>NZ_CP183813.1:0-3208966 GCF_048568265.1 Paraclostridium dentum
TTTTTTAAAGAATTAAACACAAACAACCAAGCCAGATATTCAGATAATGATTAGCTGAGCGATGGACAACTTTTTAAATTATATTTGAGAGTTTGATCCTGGCTCAGGATGAACGCTGGCGGCGTGCCTAACACATGCAAGTCGAGCGATCTCTTCGGAGAGAGCGGCGGACGGGTGAGTAACGCGTGGGTAACCTGCCCTGTACACACGGATAACATACCGAAAGGTATACTAATACGGGATAATATATGAAAGTCGCATGGCTTTTGTATCAAAGCTCCGGCGGTACAGGATGGACCCGCGTCTGATTAGCTAGTTGGTAAGGTAATGGCTTACCAAGGCAACGATCAGTAGCCGACCTGAGAGGGTGATCGGCCACACTGGAACTGAGACACGGTCCAGACTCCTACGGGAGGCAGCAGTGGGGAATATTGCACAATGGGCGAAAGCCTGATGCAGCAACGCCGCGTGAGCGATGAAGGCCTTCGGGTCGTAAAGCTCTGTCCTCAAGGAAGATAATGACGGTACTTGAGGAGGAAGCCCCGGCTAACTACGTGCCAGCAGCCGCGGTAATACGTAGGGGGCTAGCGTTATCCGGAATTACTGGGCGTAAAGGGTGCGTAGGTGGTTTTTTAAGTCAGAAGTGAAAGGCTACGGCTCAACCGTAGTAAGCTTTTGAAACTAGAGAACTTGAGTGCAGGAGAGGAGAGTAGAATTCCTAGTGTAGCGGTGAAATGCGTAGATATTAGGAGGAATACCAGTAGCGAAGGCGGCTCTCTGGACTGTAACTGACACTGAGGCACGAAAGCGTGGGGAGCAAACAGGATTAGATACCCTGGTAGTCCACGCCGTAAACGATGAGTACTAGGTGTCGGGGGTTACCCCCCTCGGTGCCGCAGCTAACGCATTAAGTACTCCGCCTGGGAAGTACGCTCGCAAGAGTGAAACTCAAAGGAATTGACGGGGACCCGCACAAGTAGCGGAGCATGTGGTTTAATTCGAAGCAACGCGAAGAACCTTACCTAAGCTTGACATCCCACTGATCTCTCCCTAATCGGAGATTTCCCTTCGGGGACAGTGGTGACAGGTGGTGCATGGTTGTCGTCAGCTCGTGTCGTGAGATGTTGGGTTAAGTCCCGCAACGAGCGCAACCCTTGCCTTTAGTTGCCAGCATTAAGTTGGGCACTCTAGAGGGACTGCCGAGGATAACTCGGAGGAAGGTGGGGATGACGTCAAATCATCATGCCCCTTATGCTTAGGGCTACACACGTGCTACAATGGGTGGTACAGAGGGTTGCCAAGCCGCGAGGTGGAGCTAATCCCTTAAAGCCATTCTCAGTTCGGATTGTAGGCTGAAACTCGCCTACATGAAGCTGGAGTTACTAGTAATCGCAGATCAGAATGCTGCGGTGAATGCGTTCCCGGGTCTTGTACACACCGCCCGTCACACCATGGAAGTTGGGGGCGCCCGAAGCCGGTTAGCTAACCTTTTAGGAAGCGGCCGTCGAAGGTGAAACCAATGACTGGGGTGAAGTCGTAACAAGGTAGCCGTATCGGAAGGTGCGGCTGGATCACCTCCTTTCTAAGGAGTAATTGCCTACTGTTTAATTTTGAGAGTTCTTAAATGAACTTCATATTGTGGGGGTGTAGCTCAGCTGGGAGAGCACTTGCCTTGCACGCAAGGGGTCAGGAGTTCGATCCTCCTCATCTCCACCATATTAGTACTTTGAAAACTGCATAACATTTAGTGATGATTAAATAAACCAATTATAAGAGAAGAAAACTCTTTAAAAAATAACACTTTTAATAACTGGTCAAGTTATTAAGGGCGCAGGGCGGATGCCTTGGCACTAAGAGCCGATGAAGGACGCGATAAGCTGCGATAAGCTTCGGGGAGTTGCACGTAAACTTTGATCCGAAGATTTCCGAATGAGGAAACTCACTTAGAGTAATGTCTAAGTATCATTAAGTGAATACATAGCTTAGTGAGGGGAACCCGGGGAACTGAAACATCTAAGTACCCGGAGGAAAAGAAAGAAATTCGATTCCGTAAGTAGCGGCGAGCGAACGCGGAATAGCCCAAACCAGTGAAGTTTTCTTCGCTGGGGTTGCGGACACATCATCAACAAAGAGGTATCGTAAACGAAGAGAGTTGGAAAGCTCCGCTATAAAGTGTAATAGCCACGTAGTTGAAACGAGAAGACTTTAGATGTGATCCAGAGTACCACGGGACACGTGAAACCCTGTGGGAAGCAGGAGGGACCATCCTCCAAGGCTAAATACTACTTAGTGACCGATAGCGCATAGTACCGTGAGGGAAAGGTGAAAAGAACCCCGGGAGGGGAGTGAAATAGAACCTGAAACCCTGCGCTTACAAGCTGTGGAAGCACTTTATATGTGTGACCGCGTACTTTTTGTAGAACGGGCCAACGAGTTACGATAGTAAGCTAGGTTAAGTACTTAAGGTATGGAGCCGTAGTGAAAGCGAGTCTTAAATGGGCGTTAAGTTTGCTGTCGTAGACCCGAAACCGAGCGACCTATCCATGAGCAGGATGAAGCGAAAGTAAAATTTCGTGGAGGTCCGAACCCACGAGCGTTGAAAAGCTCGGGGATGACTTGTGGATAGCGGTGAAATTCCAATCGAGCTCGGAGATAGCTGGTTCTCCCCGAAATAGCTTTAGGGCTAGCCTCAAGGTTGAGAAATACGGAGGTAGAGCACTGAATATCCTAGGGGGCATTGCGCTTACCGAAGATTATCAAACTCCGAATGCCGTTATTTTATACTTGGGAGTCAGACTGTGGGTAATAAGATTCATAGTCGAGAGGGCAACAGCCCAGATCGTCAGCTAAGGTCCCTAAATGTAAGTTAAGTGGTAAAGGATGTGGGATTGCATAGACAACCAGGATGTTGGCTTAGAAGCAGCCACTCATTTAAAGAGTGCGTAATAGCTCACTGGTCGAGTGATCCTGCGCCGAAGATTACCGGGGCTAAAACTTACTACCGAAGCTACGATATCATTTATGATAGGTAGGGGAGCTTCCTATGCAGGCTGAAGCATGACCGTAAGGACGTGTGGACAGTATAGGAGTGAGAATGTTGGCATGAGTAGCGAGACGTGGGTGAGAATCCCACGGGCCGTAAACCCAAGGTTTCCAGGGGAAGGTTCGTCCGCCCTGGGTTAGTCGGGACCTAAGCCGAGGCCGAAAGGCGTAGGTGATGGACAACAGGTTGAGATTCCTGTACCACCGATAATCGTTTGAGAGATGGAATGACACAGTAGGATAAGCTAACCACACTGTTGGTTATGTGTGGCTAAGTACTGAGGCAGTCAAGGCAGGCAAATCCGCCATGATAATGCTGGGGTACGATGGGGAGCGAAATTAAGTAGCGAAGTAGCTGATTTCACACTGTCGAGAAAAGTTTCTATCGAGATTAAAGGTGCCCGTACCGCAAACCGACACAGGTGGGTGAGGAGAGTATCCTAAGGCCAGCGAGAGAACTGTTGTTAAGGAACTCGGCAAAATGACCCCGTAACTTAGGGAGAAGGGGTGCCACGTTAGGGTTAACGCCCGAGGTGGCCGCAGAGAATAGGCCCAAGCGACTGTTTACCAAAAACACAGGTTTCTGCTAAGTCGCAAGACGATGTATAGGAGCTGACGCCTGCCCGGTGCTGGAAGGTTAAGGGGATCTGTTAGGATTTATCCGAAGCAGTGAACTTAAGCCCCAGTAAACGGCGGCCGTAACTATAACGGTCCTAAGGTAGCGAAATTCCTTGTCGGGTAAGTTCCGACCCGCACGAAAGGCGTAACGATTTGGGCACTGTCTCAACAACAGACTCGGTGAAATTGTAATCCCGGTGAAGATGCCGGGTACCTGCGACAGGACGGAAAGACCCCATGGAGCTTTACTGTAGCTTGACATTGAATTTTGGTGCTACATGTACAGGATAGGTGGGAGGCTATGAAATCGGGACGCCAGTCTCGGTGGAGCTATCCTTGGGATACCACCCTTGTAGTACTGAGATTCTAACCAGATACCTTGAATCAGGTATTGGGACACTGTCAGGTGGGCAGTTTGACTGGGGCGGTCGCCTCCCAAAGAGTAACGGAGGCGCTCAAAGGTTCTCTCAGCACGGTCGGAAATCGTGCGTAGAGTGTAAAGGCAGAAGAGAGCTTGATTGCAAGACATACAGGTCGAGCAAGGACGAAAGTCGGACTTAGTGATCCGGTGGTTCCGCATGGAAGGGCCATCGCTCAACGGATAAAAGCTACCCTGGGGATAACAGGCTTATCTCCCCCAAGAGTCCACATCGACGGGGAGGTTTGGCACCTCGATGTCGGCTCATCACATCCTGGGGCTGTAGTAGGTCCCAAGGGTTGGGCTGTTCGCCCATTAAAGTGGTACGCGAGCTGGGTTCAGAACGTCGTGAGACAGTTCGGTCCCTATCCGTCGCAGGCGTAGGAAATTTGAGGAGACCTGTCCTTAGTACGAGAGGACCGGGATGGACGTACCTCTGGTGTACCAGTTGTTCTGCCAAGGGCATGGCTGGGTAGCTATGTACGGAATGGATAAGCGCTGAAAGCATCTAAGCGCGAAGCCAACTTCAAGATAAGATTTCCCACCGTAAGGGTAAGATCCCAGGAAGACTACCTGGTTGATAGGTCGGAGGTGTAAGTGC
This sequence comes from Paraclostridium dentum, assembly GCF_048568265.1. Taxonomy (NCBI): domain Bacteria; kingdom Bacillati; phylum Bacillota; class Clostridia; order Peptostreptococcales; family Peptostreptococcaceae; genus Paraclostridium; species Paraclostridium dentum. Next base: position 4,680 of record NZ_CP183813.1, read on the forward strand.
AGCAATGTATGTAGCTTACCGATACTAATAGATCGAGGACTTGACCAAGATTATTTAATCTTACAAATGTTATTCAGTTTTTAGAGTACTAACTCTAAATAAAGATTATGCGGTTATTACAGCAAAGAGGATACACCTGTTCCCATTCCGAACACAGAAGTTAAGCTCTTTAGCGCCGATGGTACTTGGTGGGAAGCTGCCTGGGAGAGTAGGACGTAGCCGCGTAATCTTTTTTTATTTTACGTGGATTTAAGTGGTGGTTAGTATTAAGTTACATTTGAAGTCATAAAGCTGAGGAAATGCTTTGAATGACATCTGCATTGTAACTTAATACTAACCACTTTTTTGATGTGTAAAATAAAGAAGAATTACGCTTGTACTGTATGAGTTAAAGAGATGAGAAAAGATGATTTAAAATGACATCTGCATTGTAACTTAATACTAACCACTTTTTGTTGTATAAAATATAAAAATATTATTCTTGTACGAGATGTGATTAAACTATATAAAGTAAAAAATGATAAAAGATACTTTAAAAAACTTGATTATAATTATATGATTAAAATAGTCGTTTAATATAATCACAATATGTTTTGGGAGGAGGATCTTTAGCTTGAAATTTAAGTTAAAGTAAAATTAAAAGTAATGAATACACCAATAATAGATTCTTTAAGAAAAATAGTTGATGATAATATAATATCATTTCATATGCCAGGTCATAAGAAAGGCGCTATATATAAAATGCTAGGGTATGAAGATATACTTGAAAATTTATACAAGCTAGATACAACTGAGATTCCAGGGGCAGATAATTTACATTCACCAGAAGAGTGTATAAAAGAGTCTCTTAAAAGGGCCTCAGAAGTATTTAAAAGCGATAAAACTTTTTATTTAGTGAATGGATCTACTTGTGGAATTGAGGCAGCTATAATGGCTTCTGTAAATCCTAAAGGAAAAATAATACTAAATAGAGATTGCCATCAGTCAGCGATTAATTCTTGTATAATTGGAGATATAAATCCAATTTATGTTAACCCTAGTATAAATAAAGATAGTAATACTTTATCTGGAGTTAGTTTTAATGATGTAAAAAGAGTTATAGACTCAAATCTAGATGCCAAGGCAGTTTTTCTGACTTATCCAACTTATTTTGGAGATGTATTTGATTTAAAGTCTATTTGTAGTTATGCACATGAAAAAGGTATGACTGTTATAATAGATGAAGCCCATGGAGCTCATTTAGGGTTAAGTGAGAAGCTACCAGAGACAGCATTAAGCCAAGGAGCAGATATAGTAATACAAAGTACTCATAAAACATTACCATCTTTTACACAATCATCTATGATTCATATTAAAGGAAATAGAATAGATATAAATAAGTTAACAAATATGTTGAGAATAACAGAATCTTCGAGCCCATCATATTTACTTATGGCATCTTTGGATATAGCTGTAGATATATACGAAAAAAATGGATTTGACTTGATGGACAAACTTTTAAACAATATAGATGAATTTAAAAGTGAACTTTATAAGCTTAAAAATATTAAAGTAGATGAAAGTAAAGATTATACTAAAATATTTTTAAATACAAAGAAACTTGGGATTACGGGACATGAATTAGAAAATATTTTAAGAGAAAATTATAATATACAGGTTGAGTTATCTAATTATTATGGTGTTTTATTGATTGCAACAATTGGGAATACAAAAGATGAATTTTTAAAGTTAAAAGATGTATTATTTGAAATCGATAAAATTTATAAGAAAGAAAGTCATTTAAAAAGCGTATCGTATCCAATTAAGTTACCTAAAAAGATATTAAGTCCAAGAGAAGCATTCTATATGGATAAAAAAAATGTTAAAATAGAGAATAGCATAGGAAAAATTTCAGGTGAGTATATAATACCATATCCACCTGGAGTTAGCTTAGTATCTCCAGGAGAAGAGATTACGAAAGAAGTTATTGATTACATTATAGAATGTAAATCTAAGGGAATGAACGTTAATGGAGTTAAAGATAGTGAACTTAGGTTTATTCAAGTTATAGACATAGATTAAATTCACAAGAAAGGAAGACAGTATTAGTTACGTATATAAGTATATTAAGCGTGATTAATATTGATAGGTGTAAAAAATGAAAGGAAAGTTAATAATTATAGAAAGTGGTTCAGATGCTAGCGGAAAAGCAACTCAAACCAAAAAATTATACAATAGATTAATAGAGGATGGGTATAAAGTAAAAAAAGTCGAATATCCGAATTATAAATCAGAGTCTGCTTCACTAGTTAAGATGTATTTAAATGGAGACTTCGGGAAAAATGCTAATGACGTAGATGCATATGTAGCTTCTACATTCTTCGCAGCAGATAGATACGCATCTTTTAAAACGGAATGGGAATCTTTTTATAATGAAGGCGGAATTATAATAGCAGATAGATATACTACTTCAAATATGGTTCATCAAGCATCAAAAATGGATGAACAAGAAAGAGATAAATATATAAATTGGTTATTTGACTTTGAGTTTAATTTATATAAGATTCCACAACCAGATTGTGTAGTATTTTTGGATGTTCCTGTAGAGTTTAGTAAAAAACTTATGGAAAATAGAAAAAATAAATTTACAGGGGAAGAAAAAAAGGATATACATGAAAGTGATATAGACTATCTAACAAGATCATATAATAACTCTTTATATATAGCAAACAAGTATAATTGGAATAAGATTGATTGTATAGACGATGAAAAATTAAGAAGTATAGATAGCATACATGAAGAAATATATAAAGTCGTTAAAAAAACTATAGATTCTATGGAGAAATAGATATGTATTTTGAAAATATTATAGGACAAAGTTTTGCTAAAAAATATTTATCAAACTCTATTACAAAAGATAAAATAAATCATGCATATTTATTTGAGGGAATAAATGGAGTTGGTAAAAGCACACTTGCACAGGAGTTTGCAAAATTTTTACTTAAAACAAAATATCTTGAGAATAACCCTGATTTTATATCTATAGAACCTCAAGGTGCAAGTATAAAAATAGCTCAAATAAGAAGCTTACAGACTGATGTTATAATAAAGCCGCATGGAGACTATAAAATATATTTAATTACTGATGCGGAAAAAATGACTATAGAGTCTCAAAATGCATTATTAAAAACATTAGAAGAGCCACCTAACTACGTAATAATAATACTTTTAACAAATAATAAAAACTCATTACTAGATACAATAAAGTCAAGATGTGATATAGTAAAGTTTTTACCAATACCGTTTATAGAATTAAAGGAGTATTTGAAAACAAAGGGAATTGAAGATAGAAAAGCTAGCATGTTAGCTACATTTTCTAGAGGAAGTATAAGCAAAGCTTTAGAACTGTCTGAGTCATCAGATTTTATGGTAATGAGAGAAGATATTCAAAGTAATATACAAACTATGTTAGATAAGAATGTAGTTGATATATTAGAACTTCCAAGTAAGTATGATAAATATAAAGATAATATTATTGAAGTTTTGGATATAACTTTGAATTATTTTAGAGATATAATGATGTTAAAAGAAAATATAAATAAAGATATGATTATAAATATAGATAAAATAACATTTTTACAAAACATGAGCAAAAAAATTAACTATTCTCAAGTGTCTAAGATTATTGATATAATAGAAGAGACTAAGAAAAAGTTAAGAAGTAATTGTAACTTTAATTTGAGTATACAAGTGATGTCTTTAAATATATATGAGGTGATTAAATGATAAGAATAGTGGGTGTTAGATTCAAAAGTGCAGGAAAAATATATTATTTTGATCCTGTAGAATTTGAAATAGAGAAAAATGTAGATGTAGTAGTAGAAACTGCAAGGGGATTAGAATATGGTAAGGTTGTAGTAGGACCTAAGGAATTAGATGAAAGTGAGCTAGTATCACCTTTAAAACCTATTGTAAGAATAGCAACAGAAGAAGATACTAAGATTTATTTAGAAAATAAAGAAAAGGCGAAAGAAACTTTTGAGGTTTGCCAACAAAAAATAAAAGAACATGAATTAACTATGTTTCTTATAGATTGTGAATATACATTTGATAGAAATAAGCTAATATTCTACTTTACGGCAGAAGGAAGAATAGATTTTAGAGAACTTGTAAAAGACTTAGCTTCTATATTTAAGACTAGAATAGAATTAAGACAAATTGGAGTAAGAGACGAAGCTAAATCTATAGGTGGACTTGGACCGTGCGGAAGAAGATTATGTTGTTCTTCTTGGTTAGGAGATTTCCAACCTGTATCTATAAAAATGGCGAAGGATCAAAGTTTATCACTTAATCCTACTAAAATTTCAGGTATATGTGGTAGATTATTCTGCTGTTTAAAATATGAACACGATGTATATAGTGAAGCATTAGAAAAAATGCCAACAGTAGGTTCTATAGTACAATCTCCAGATGGAAAAGGAAAAGTAATTGAAATTAACCCTCTTTTAGAACAAATTAAAGTAGAATTACAAGATAAAAATATAAAACTTTATGAAAGAGAAGATATAAAGATTTTACAAGAAGCTAAGAAATGTGCTGGATGTGGACAAAAAGATGAAAAACTTGATGCAGAGACATTAAGAGAGTTAAAAAAATTAGAAGATTAATAGGGGGTAGGATATTTCCTACCCTTTAAATTGTGAATTTTTAACGCTTAAAGAAATTACACTTGCTGAAATTTGTGAATAATCTACAAAATTTAGTTGTATCAAAATACTATATTTTGAGCGTTAAAAAGATTTTAAGCAACGGATGAAGTGAGCGAAGCGAATTTTTAATGTTAAGGAGTAGATTTATGGACGTAAAAATAAAAGAGACGGAAAGAATAGATGATATTCAATTAAAAGGACTAAGGTTGATACAAGACACAACTGGATTTTGTTTTGGAGTAGATGCTGTTTTATTAGCTAATTTTGCTAAAGTAAAAAGAGGTGCTAGTGTAGTAGATTTAGGAACAGGAACAGGTATAATACCAATATTAATAGCTGGTAAAAGTGAAGCTAAGGAAATTATAGGAGTAGAGATCCAAGAAGAAGTTTATGAGATGGCTTCAAGATCTGTACTATTAAATGACTTACAAGATAGAGTTAAAATTGTAAATGGAGATATAAAAGTAATAGATAAAACTTTAGAAGTTAACAAGTTTGATGTAGTTACTTCAAATCCTCCATATATGCATGATAATGGGATAAAAAATCCAAATGATAAAAAGGCTATATCAAGACATGAAGTAAAATGTAATTTAGAAGATGTTATAAGATCAGCATCTAGACTATTAAAAGATACAGGTAAGTTTTACATGATCCACAGACCAACTAGACTGATAGAAATAATAACAGTAGCAAGACAGTATAAGTTAGAGCCAAAGCAAATTCAGTTTATTCATCCTAAGCAAGGCAAAGCTCCTAACATAATGTTAGTTCAGTTTACTAAGGGTGGAAGACCAGATTTAAAAATATTAGATCCATTATATGTTTATGATGAGGATGGAAATTATACTAAAGAAATTGATGACATATATGCAAATCAAGATATAGGAGAAAAGTAAATGAGTGGAAAATTATATGTATGTGGAACTCCAATAGGAAACTTAGAAGATATAACATATAGAACCTTAAGAGTTTTAAATGAAGTTGATTTAATAGCAGCAGAAGATACTAGACATAGTATTAAACTTTTAAACCATTTTGAAATATCGAAACCATTAACAAGTTATCATGAATATAATAAAGATAATAAAGGTGGATATTTAATAAATAAATTACTAAGCGGAGAAAATATAGCGTTGATAAGTGATGCTGGAATGCCTGGAATATCAGACCCTGGGGAAGAAGTAATAAAACAGGCTATTGAAAATGATATTGAAGTAGTTGTATTACCTGGGGCTACTGCATCTATCACGGCATTAATAGGTTCAGGGCTTGAAACTGGAAAATTTGCATTTGAAGGTTTTTTAGATAGAGATAAAAAAAGAAGAAGAGCTCAACTAGAAGAATTACAATATGAAAAAAGAACTATTATATTCTATGAATCTCCACATAGACTAAAAGATACTTTAAAAGATATGTTAAAAGTATTAGGGAATAGATCTATAGCAATAAATAGAGAATTAACTAAAAAGTATCAAGAGATAATAAGAAAAGATATACAAGGTTGTATAGAAATTTTTAATGAAAGAGAAGTAAAAGGAGAATTTGTGCTTATAGTTGAAGGATTTAAAGGTGAAGTAAAAAAAGTTTGTGAATACGATGATTTAAATGATAGAGAGTATGTGGTAAAGCTTATGGAAGAAGGTATAAGTAAAAAAGATGCAATCAAAGCTGTGTGTAAAGAAAGAAAGTTAAAGAAAGATATAGTATATAAACAAGTTCTAGATTTATAAAATAGAGGTGATAAAGCATGACATTAGTAAAAAAGCTAATGGATTGTATAAGAAGTGAAAATACAGTTGATTCAATAAAAAAAATGGATGAGTCAGGCGATCTGTCAAAAATATTACCGATTACTAGTGATATGAAGAGTGTAGGTGAATGTAAATATCATGTCATAAATTGTTTTGAGCATTCAATTCTAGCTGTTAAATTATTTGAAGATATTTTAAAGGAAGAAAACTTTTTTGAAAGTCATTTGAAAGACAGAGTATTTGAATCTTTAAACAAAGAATTAGAAAATGGAATAAAAAAAATAGATCTTATAAAATTAGGGATATTCCTACATGATATGGGTAAACCGATAGCTCAAACTGTTGATGACAATGGAAGGATCCATTTTAAAAAACACGAAATATTAGGAGCAAATAAATCATTAGAAATATCTAAAATATTAAATTTAAGTGAATTAAATTCATCTATCTTATACAAATATATTAGATATCATATGTCATTACTTGAATTATATAGGAATAATGATATGTCTAAAGAAAGATTATTTAATATATTTGATAATCTAAAAGATGAAAGTATAGATATATTCCTTATAGGATATGTTGATATAGTATCAACTCGAAAATTAATAAGACCAGATGAAGACATGGGTATAATTAAATCTTATATGAACTATGCAATGACTAACTATATATATAGATATGAGGGAGATTAGTTTAGATAAAAGGCAAAGTCGTTGGAGTATAGGTATAGTAAAATTTTATTTAACATTAAGATATAGACAATTTGTAAAAATTTGTATATTATAAAAGTGTGTTAATTTTTTTAATTAATACACTTTTATTACGTTTATATTTAAAGATTTTATTAAAAAAAGGTTAAAAAACAATATCTTGGAAAACGGTTTTATAAATGACTTAAGCTTGGGGAGGATAAAGAATGAGAAAAGATATATCAAATAAATTAAAATCAATTCAACCATCGGTAACATTAGCTATAACTGCAAAAGCTAAGAGTTTAAAAGCTCAAGGTGTAGATATAATAGGATTTGGGGCAGGGGAACCTGATTTTAGAACTCCAAAACATATAAGAGATGCAGCTATAGATGCTATAGAAAATGAGAGTATAGGGTATACTGCTGCTTCGGGAATGGATAGTTTAAAGCAAGCTATATGTGATAAATTAAAAAGAGATAATAACTTAGAATACACTAAAGATCAAATAGTTGTTTCTAATGGAGCTAAACACTCATTATTTAATACTTTATCAGCAATATGTAATCCTGGGGATGAGGTAATAGTTCCTAATCCATATTGGGTAAGTTATCCAGAACTAATAAGATTAGTAGATGCAAAACCTGTATTTGTAGAGTGTCCAGAAGAAGCTGAATTTAAATATACAGTTGAAGCTTTAGAATCAGCAATAACAGATAAAACTAAAGCAATAATATTAAATACACCAAATAATCCAACTGGAACAGCTTATAAAGAAGAAGATTTAAAAGCTATAGCTGATTTAGCTGTTAAAAATAATATATATGTAATCTCAGATGAAATATATGAAAAATTATTATATGAAGGAACTCATAAAAGTATAGCATCTTTTAATGAAGATATAAAAGATTTAACGATAGTTGTAAATGGAGTAGCAAAAGCTTATGCAATGACAGGTTGGAGAATAGGATACACTGCTTGTAAAAAAGAAATAGCTAAGTCTATGTCGAATTTCCAAAGTCATGCTACTTCAAATCCAAATACTATAGCTCAATATGCTACAATAGCTGCTTTAAATGCTCCAGAGGATACATTGAAGGACATGGTTGAAGCATTTAAAGAAAGAAGAGACTTCATGGTTGATAAAATTAACTCTATAGAGAATTTATCATGCTTAAAACCACAAGGGGCTTTTTATGTAATGGTAAATATAAGTAAACTATTAGGTAAAACGTTAAATGGTAAAGAAATAAAAAATTCAATAGACTTTGCTGATTATTTATTAGATGATGCAAAAGTAGCTGTTGTTCCAGGAATAGGATTTGGAAATGATAATTACATAAGACTTTCTTATGCAACATCATTAGAAAACATAAAAGAGGGTCTAGATAGAATAGAGAAAGCTATAACTTTATAATTAAGAATTAACATGCTATTTTAACTTGTAGATTTATATTCTACTTGTTAAGATAGCTTTTTTATTTTTGATTTATATAATGTCAATTAGATTACAAAGGTCATATATTATAGAACTAAGTAATATTTTGGAGTATAATAATAAATATTGTTTGAAAAATAGAATAATGGGGGGAATTTATGTTAAAGAAAGGCATAGTAGCTATAGTTATAGCAATTATTGTATTCCAAATGTACAGCATGATATCATCAAAAGAAAAAGATACTTATGCAGATGTAAATGAGGATAAAATTGAATCTATAGAAAAAAAACCAAAACATGAAAGAAGTGAGTATATAGAAGGTATACAACCTCTTTATATAGATGGAATATTGGTTGCGAATAAAGATTATGGTCTTCCTAGTGAATATGCTCCAGCAAGTGGAAGTGAAGATTATGAAGCAATGGAAGCTTTTAAAGAAATGAAAGAAGCTGCAAAGAAAGATGGACTTGAACTAAATGTAAGAAGCGGATATAGAAGTTATGATACACAAGTTCAACTATATAATAATTATGTTCAAAGAGATGGAAAAGAAGCTGCTGATAGATACTCTTCAGTGCCAGGGTTTAGTGAACATCAAACAGGGCTAGCTTTAGATATATCAAATGGAAATTATAAAAAATCAATAGGTCCATGGTTTGACAATACACCGCAAGCTAAGTGGTTGTATGAAAATGCATCTAAGTATGGATTTATACTTAGATACCCAAAAGGTAAAGAAGATATAACTGGGTATATGTATGAATCTTGGCACTATAGATATGTAGGTAAAGAGCATAGTAAGAATTTTAAAATGAATGATTTAACACTAGAAGAATATTTGGGATTAAAATAGAGGATGAAAAAAATCATCCTCTATTTTTATTTATAATATAGATTTACCTTCGATTATAGTTGAAAGAATAACTGATGTTTTAGTTCTTCCGACTTGTTTAATTTTATCAATTACTTGTTCAAGTGCATACATATCTGGAACTATAACTTTTAGTAAAAGGCAATCATCTCCAGTTATATGATGACATTCAACAATACGGTTATCACGTTTAACGTAGTCTATAAAAGATTGATAGTTTTCACTAGGTAAAGATATATTTATAAAAGACTTAATTACTCTTCCTAATTTATCTGGATTTACGATAGCTTTATAGCCTTTAATAACTCCAGATTCCTCTAATCTTTTAACTCTTTCTGAAACTGCAGGTGATGTCAAACCTACTATTTTCCCTAAATCCTTCATGGAAATTCTACCATCTTCTTGTAGTAGTTCTATAATTTTAAAATCTGTTGCATCCATATTAAAACTCCTTTCGACTTTCGATATTAGTTAAATATTTTTTTTAGTGTCTAGCATAGAATTTTTTAGATTCCAAAGATTTTCAGATAAGTCAACTTTGTATGTTTGAGGATAGACTAGTCGTCTATATTCTCTCCATAAAGTATTTAGTTCATTTTGAGCATATTTTTTTATTTCAGACACTGATCTTTTTTCATATACACAATTTCCATTAACAAATAAAGGCTGTAAAAGCTCTCTGATTGTATAATTTTTAAATGTTTTTTTCTTCCATGTATATACTGGATGGAATACAGTCAATGGTTTTGTAGTATCTAGAACCTCATCTTCAAGCATTATTAAATCTGCTTCAGCTTTTCCTTGATTATTATATATTCTAACAACTTTTTTGTATCCAGGGTTAGTAATTTTCTCTGGATCTTCAGAAATTTTTATTTTTGGTTCAATTTGGTTATTTTTAAAAGATGCTACCAGTTTATAAACTCCGCCTAATGATGGAGAATCAGCTGAAGTTATTAGCTTTGTTCCGACTCCCCAAGAGTTAATTGGAGAACCAGATGATTTTAAACTTGATATAGCATATTCATCTAAATCATTAGATGCTGTTATTTGTATATCCGTGAAACCTTCTGAATCTAATACTTTTTTACATGCTTTAGATAAATAATCTAAATCACCAGAGTCTAGTCTGATTCCAACTGGTTTATAGCCTTTAGTCTTTAAATCTTTAAAGACTTTAATTGCATTAGGAACTCCACTATTTAAAACATCATAAGTATCTACTAATAGAAGGCACTTATCTGGATAAATTTTTGCATAAGCTTCAAATGCCTCTAATTCAGAATCGAATTTTTGAACCCAGCTATGAGCATGAGTTCCAACAATAGGGATATCAAACATTTTCCCTGCGAGTACATTTGCAGTAGCACTACATCCCCCGATTATAGCTGCTCTTGCACCATATATTCCTGCATCTGGACCTTGAGCACGTCTTAACCCAAATTCTAATACGGAATCACCTTGAGCTGCAAAGCAAACTCTTGAAGCTTTACTAGCTATTAGTGACTGGAAGTTTACTATTGTAAGCAATGCAGTTTCAATAAGTTGAGCTTGATAAAGTGGTGCTTTAATCCTTATTATCGGTTCATTTGGGAACATTACAGTTCCTTCAGGAACAGAATAAATATCTCCTGTAAATTTAAAATCTTTTAAGAAATCTAAAAATTCATCTGAGAATAAGTTTAAGCCCCTAAGATATTCCAAGTCACTGTTGGAAAAATTAAGGTTATTTATGTACTCAACTAGTTGATCTATACCACAAACAATCGTATACCCACCCTTGCAAGCGTTTTTCCTAAAAAACATATCAAATACGACTATATCATCATGAACACCATTCTCAAAATATCCATTAATCATAGTAAGCTGATATAAGTCAGTAAGAAGTGTTAAATTTTTCATTATATATCTCCTTATTACCCTAAAAATATAAAAAAATTACATAAGTATACTAAAACATAATATAGGATAAGTTTCAAGTATAATATGGGAACTTACTATCATAAAATTCATAAGAGGGGGTAGATTTGTATGGGAAAAATATGGTTTTGGATGATTTCAATTGGGATAGTAGGAAGCATATGTACAAACAATTTAGCACAATTAAATGAGGTTATATTGAATGAATCATCTAAAGGAATTGAATTTGCAGTAAGTTTAGCCGGAATAATGGCCCTTTGGATGGGGATTATGAATATAGCTAAAGATTCTGGATTAATAAATAAAATAGGGGATATATTATATCCTATTTTAAAAAAATTATTTCCATCTATTCCAAAAGGTCACAAAGCTATGTCATATATAGTTATGAATATGGTTTTAAATATGTTAGGCGCAGGGAATGGAGCAACAGCATTTGGACTAAAAGCTATGAATGAATTACAAACTTTAAATAAAAGAAAAGACACAGCCACAAATGATATGATTATGTTTTTAGTAATAAATATTTCATCTATACAAATTATTCCATTTACCATGATTAAATTAAGGTTAGATGGAGGATCAACAAATCCAGGAGAAATAATTATTTCAACTTTATTTGCGACAATTATATCTACAATAGTTGCAATAACAAGTTGTAAATTCCTTCAAAGAAGGAGGTATAAGTAATGATTGATTTATTTTCAAATTCTATAATACCGATTATTATTTTAGGAATTGTAATTCATGGAAAGATAAAAGGCGTAGATATATATGATAGTTTTGTTAAAGGTGCTATAGATGGACTGAAGGCTACATGGAGTATATTGCCATACATAATAGGAATATTTTTAGCAATAGGAATATTTAAAAGTGGAAAAGGGATTGATATGTTAGAGTTTATATTTAAGCCTATAGCAGAATTATTTAATATTCCAAAAGAGCTGATAGGTCTTATAATAGTGAAACCTTTATCGGGAAGTGGAGCTTTAGGAATGTATAATGAACTTGTAAGTAGGGTAGGAATGGGAAATTTAGTTGAGCAAATGGGAGCAACTATAGTTGGAGCATCGGAAACCATATTTTATACAATGGCTATATATTTTGGAAGCTTAAAAATAAAAAATACTAGACATACTTTAGCGTGTGCAATGATGAGTCATGTTGCAGGTGTATTAGCGGCTGTGTTTATATGTTACATATTATTTGCTTAAAATATTGAATCTTAAAATTTAATATCTTATACATAGCATGTCCAATATTGTTCGATAGGCTGAAAACATTTTGCAGAATTTATACAAAAAAGTTTTTTGTTAAATTTTAAAAATTTTTATTTACAATTACATAATAAGGCACTATAATTAGTTTATAATAAAATTTCAAAATTAAATTCTATGAAAAAGAGAGTAACACTAAATTGAGTTTCAGCGAGCTAGGGTTGGTGTGAGCCTAGTAATGAAGTTTATTGTGAAGAGAGCTTTGGAGAAGGTTGCCTGAAATAATAGTATGGTAATCGGTGAGCCTGCCTTAAAGGATAGAGTGGATAAGTTTACTTATCAATTAGAGTGGTAACGCGGATATAATTCGTCTCTTGGTTTTTATAACCAAGAGACTTTTTTAATATAATGAATTATATTTGTATTAGCATATATTTGATTAACTTATCAATGAGAGTGGTACCACGGATAATTTCGTCTCTTAGCATTTTGCTAAGGGGCTTTTTTTATGCTTAAGTGGACAATTAAGGAAAAAATTATAACAAAAGTAACTATGTATTATCAATTACTAATAATTATTAATTAGGAGGTATTATAATGAAAATATTAAAAAAAGTAGTGTTTACAGGATTAATAGGAGTTTTAACTTTAGGTGTAGTAGGATGTTCATCATCAAAAGAGGATAAGAGTCAATTGCAATCAATCAAAGATAAAGGAGTACTAACGGTAGCTACAAGTGCAGATTACCCTCCGTATGAGTTCCATAAAAAAGTGGATGGAAAAGATAGCATAGTAGGATTTGAAATGATGATAGCAGAAGAAATAGCAAAAGATTTAGGTGTAAAGTTAGAAATTAAAGATATGAAGTTTGATGGTTTATTAGGGGCAATTAAATCAGGAAACGCAGATATGGTAATTGCAGGGATGAGTCCAACAGAGGAAAGAAAAAAAGCTGTTAATTTTTCTAATGTATACTACAACGGAGAACATACTATTTTAGTAAAAGACTCTAATAAAGATAAATATAAAAATATTGAAGATTTAAAAAGTGCAAATATAGCTGTACAAAAAGCTAGTTTACAAGAAACTATAGCTAAGGATGTTATAAAAACTAAGAATATAAAATCTTTAGGGAAAATATCAGATGTAATTTTAGAGTTAGAAAACAATAATGTTGATGCAGCTGTAGTAAGTAAAGAAGCTATAAGTGGATACTTAAAACAATATCCTGATCTTGTAGAATCAAATGTAAATTTAGGTCAAAATCAAGGTGAAGGATCAGCTATAGCTATAGATAAATCTCAAGATAAAACTTTAGTAGATCAAGTAAATAAAACATTAGATGAATTAAAATCTAAAAACAAAATAGAAGAGTTTGTTCAAAAAGCTACTCAATTAGCGCAATAAATAGGAGGTAAATTACAATGGATTTTAGTTTTTTAAGTGATTATTCACAGTTTTTTATAGATGGAACGAAAATTACAATTGGAATATCGATATGCACACTAATTTTAGGATTTTTAGTTGGAGTAATAGTCTGTATGGCAAGAACTTCAAGAAATAAAATTTTTAGTATTTTAGGTTCAATATATATAGAATTTTTAAGAGGAACTCCTTTACTTGTGCAAATATATATAATTTACTTTGGATTCCCTACAATAGGAATAAAATTTCCAGATGTAGGTCCTATACCATCTGAGTATATATCAGCGATAGTTGCACTTTCTATTAACTCAAGTGCATATATAGCAGAAATTCTTAGATCAGGAATACAATCAGTAGATAAAGGACAAATGGAAGCTAGTAGATCATTAGGATTTGATTACTCGACTAGTATGAGATTAGTAATTATTCCTCAAGCATTGAAAAATGTACTTCCAGCTTTAGCAAATGAATTTATTGTTTTGGTGAAAGAATCTTCAATAGTTTCTGTAATAGGAATACAAGATTTAATGTATAGTGCAGATATAGTCAAAGGAAACACTTATTTAGCATTTGAGCCGTTATTAGTAGCAGCTATGATTTATTTCGTACTTACATTTACACTATCTAAATTAGTTGGATTATTTGAATTAAAACTTGAAAATAAAAGTGTAAGAGAATCAAAATCTGCTTTTAAAATTTTCAAAACTACTAATGCTTAATAAGGAGGTTAAATTATGATCCAAGTAAAGAATATAAAGAAAAAATTTGGTAAATTAGAAGTATTAAAAGATATAAATTTAGATATAAAAAAAGGAGAAATAGTAGCTATTTTAGGGCCAAGTGGATCTGGAAAAAGTACGTTGTTAAGATGTTTAAACTTATTAGAAAAACCAAATAACGGAGAAATTATTTTTAATAATCAAAATATACTAGATAAAAAATGTGATGTTAATAAGATAAGAGAAAATATAGGGATGGTGTTTCAAAATTTTAATTTATTTCCCAATATGACTGTACTAGAAAATATAATCATATCACCTATTAAATTAAAAAAAATAAATAAAGATGAAGCTATTAAAGATGCTTTGAACTTGTTAGACAGAGTTGGATTATTAGATAAAAAAGATGCATATCCATCTCAATTATCAGGAGGGCAAAAACAGAGAATAGCAATTGCTAGAGCGTTAGCTATGAAACCGGAAGTTTTACTATTTGACGAACCTACGTCTGCGCTTGACCCAGAGATGGTTAAAGAGGTTCTAGATGTTATGAAAGAACTTGCAGATGAGGGAATGACTATGGCTGTTGTAACTCATGAAATAGGATTTGCTAAAGAAGTTGCAAGTAAAGTTGTATTTATGGATGGAGGGTATATCCTAGAAGAGGGTACACCTAAAGATGTATTTGAAAATACAAAAAATATAAGAGCTAAACAATTCTTTGATAAAGTTATATAAAACATAGCAATATAGGAAAATTACATTGACATAATGTAGTAAATTTAATAAAATTAAGCTTAATAAGTTATACAAAAATTCGCTTCGCTCATGTCGCCAACGACCTTAATAAACAGGTCCGTTGCTCAAGTTTATGAGTTGGTAATTACATTAATCTAAAGTTCGCGATTAAATATAATTACCTAAGAATTAAAATAATATTAACAAAAACAATGAATATAACATATACTTTATGTTAAATATAATAACTAATTAAGCTATGAAGAGATGAGTAAATAATTATTTTTCCTACAGAGAGCTAGATAAGGTGAAAGCTAGTGTTAAAAGAGTTATTGAATATGGTCTTGGAGCTATTTTATCCGAATAGTAGATTAATATCTATTTTTAAGATAAAACGGATGGACTCGTTATCGTCTTTTGAGATATCTAATATAATATTTTTTATTAGATAAAGTTAGGGTGGTACCGCGAATATAACCTCGCCCCTATGTATATCATAGGAGGCGAGTTTTTTATTTATATAGAAAATGAGGAGGAAAATATATATGACAAAACCAACTTTTTACGTTACAACTCCTATATATTACCCAAGTGGTAATTTACATATAGGACATACTTACACAACTGTTGCAGCAGATGCAATAGCAAGATTTAAACGTTTCTGTGGATACGATGTAAAATTCTTAACAGGGACAGATGAGCACGGTGAAAAAATACAAAAAACTGCTAAAGAAAAGGGAATGACAGAAATAGAGTACCTTGATGGAATGATAGCAGACATACAAAAACTATGGAAAACTATGGATATATCTTATGATGACTTCATAAGAACAACTCAAGAAAGACATGAAGTTATAATACAAAAAATATTCACTAAGTTATATGAGCAAGGTGATATATATAAAGGATCTTATGAAGGAAGATACTGTACTCCTTGTGAAAGTTTCTGGACAGAATCTCAATTATTAGAAGGAAATAAGTGTCCTGACTGTGGAAGAGATACTTATATAGCGAAAGAGGAGGCATATTTCTTTAAACTATCTAAATATGAAGATAGATTAAGAGAGTTATTTGCAGATCCGAACTTCTGTTTCCCTGTATCTAGAAAAAATGAAATGGTTGCAAACTTCTTAGATAAAGGTTTAGAAGACTTATGTGTAACTAGAACTACTTTTGATTGGGGAATTAAAGTTCCTTTTGATGAAAAACACGTTATATATGTTTGGGTAGATGCGTTATGTAACTATATAACAGCTTTAGGATATATGAGTGAAGATGATTCTGAATACAAGAAGTATTGGCCAGCTAATGTTCATATAGTAGGAAAAGAAATAATGAGATTCCATACTATAATATGGCCAGCTATATTAATGGCTTTAGGTGAAGAGATGCCTACACAAGTATATGGTCATGGGTGGATATTATTTGATAACGACAAAATGAGTAAATCTAAAGGAAATATAGTATACCCAGAACAAATGATAGAAAGATATGGAGTAGATGCTCTTAAATACTTCTTATTAAGAGAATTTGCATTTGGTCAAGATGGTAACTATACTCACAAAAACTTTGTAACTAGACTTAATTCAGATTTAGCAAATGATTTAGGAAACCTAGTAAGTAGAACTGTTTCTATGGTTGAGAAGTATAACGAAGGAATAATACCAATGCCAAAAGTAAGTACTGAGTTTGATGATAGTTTAAAAGAAACAGCTAAAAATTCAGTTGAAAACTTTGAAATAGAAATGAATAAACTTCAATTTAATGAAGCTTTAGAATCAGCTTGGAAATTAATAAGAAGAACTAATAAATATATAGACGAAACTATGCCATGGGCTTTAGCTAAAGATGAAGCTAAAAAAGATGAATTAGATGCAGTGTTATATAATTTATGTGAATCTATAAGAATAGTAGCAACTCTTATAAATCCAATGATGAACGATACTGCTAAAAAGATATATGGACAATTAGGAATAAATGATGAGAGTTTAACTACTTGGGAAAGTACTAAAACTTTTGGATTAATAAAAGAAAATACAAAGGTTGAAAAAGGAAATGCATTATTCCCAAGATTAGATATAGAAAAAGAAGTAGAAGAACTACAAGAATTATTTTCAGAGAAAAAAGAAGAAGTAGAAGCACCATTAGAACATAAACCAGAAATATCTATAGATGATTTAGATAAAATTGAGCTTAGAATAGGTAAAATTATAAGCTGTGAAAAACATCCAAAAGCAGATAGACTTTTAGTATCACAAGTAAAAGTAGGTCCAGAAACAAGACAAATAGTTTCAGGAATAGCTAAGTGGTATAAGCCAGAAGATTTAATAGGAAAAGAAGTTACAGTAGTATGTAATTTAAAACCTGTTAAATTAAGAGGGGTAGAATCACAAGGAATGATATTAGCTGCAGGAGATAATGGAGATGACTTAGTCGTACCATTCACAGAAGGAGCTAAAGACGGTTGCGAAGTTAGATAAGGAGATGACAAAATGTTATTTGACTCACATGCACATTTAAATGATGAAAGATTTGATGAAGATAGAGAAGAATTAATAAACTCACTTAAAAATAAAGGTGTAGATTTAGTTTTAAATCCAGGCGCTTGTATAGAAACATCTAAAAGCAGTGTAGAATTAGCTAATAAATATGATTTTATATATGCTGCAGTTGGAGTTCATCCTCATGATGTAGGTGAAATGAACGAAGATGATATAGAAACATTAAGAAAACTTGCTACTCAAAATGAAAAGGTAAAAGCTATAGGTGAGATTGGTTTAGATTACTATTATGATAACTCTCCAAGAGAAACTCAAAAGGAATGGTTTAAAAGACAAATAGAACTAGCTAATGAACTTAAATTGCCTATAATAATTCATGATAGAGATGCACATGGAGATACATTTGAAATAATAAAAAACACAAAAAGTCCTGAAATAGGATGTGTTCTTCATTGTTATAGCGGGAATGTAGAACTTGCTAAAGAATATATTAAAATGGGATGTTTAATATCTATACCAGGAACTGTAACATTTAAAAATAACAAAAAAACTAGAGAAGTTGTTAGAGAAATACCTCTTGAGTATTTACTTATAGAGACTGATTCTCCATATATGGCTCCAGAACCACATAGAGGAAAAAGAAATGATCCTTCTTTAGTTCAATTTGTAGCTGATAAAATAGCTCAAGAAAAAGGAATTTCATATGAGCAGGTTTGTGAAGTTACAAAAGAAAATGCTAAAAGATTTTTCAATATAAAATAAAGATAAAGGGGGTGTCTAAGACATCCCTTTATTTTGTATAAAAATATTTAAATTAAGGGACAATCTGATTTGTAGCCTTGATAAAATTTAGCATAACGCTTAAAATATAAAGATATTAAGTAAAATGAGCGAAAAGGTGATTAGATGATAAAGGAAATAATAGTAGTAGAAGGAAGAGACGATGTAACTGCTGTAAAAAGAGCATTAGATGCAGAATTAATAACTACAGGTGGATTTGGATTTCCTAAAGGAGTTATGGAAAGAATAAAAGCTGCACAAGAAAGAAGAGGAGTAATAATATTTACTGATCCAGATTTTGCTGGTGAAAAAATAAGAAAGAAGATAGCTGCAGAAGTTCCAGGATGTAAACATGCATTTTTACCAAGAGAAGAAGCTAAAAAAAATGGAGACATAGGTATTGAAAATGCAACTCCAGAAAGTATAAGAAGAGCTCTTGAGAAGGTAAGAACTGAAAGTACAGATAAAAGAGATGAATTCGGACAAGTAGACTTAATAAGAAATGGGCTTATAGGAAGTGATGATGCATCGCATAGAAGAGATAAGCTAGGAATGATACTTGGTATAGGATACGGAAATGCAAAACAATTTTTAAATAGACTAAATAATTATGGAGTTAGTAGAGAAGAATTTGAAAAATCTTTAGAGACTCTATAAAAACTAGATAGGTAAAAGGAGAAAAATATGGATAGACTTTCGTCACATAGAAAAACCAAAGAAGTAGTAGATAAACATGGGTTTAAGTTTTCTAAGTCATTAGGGCAAAACTTTTTAATAGATGATAATGTAATAGATAAAATATTAGATGGAGCCAGACTTTCTGAAGGCGACAAAATAATAGAGGTAGGACCGGGAATAGGAACTCTTACTCGTGAAATGGGAAAAGTTGCAGATAAAGTAGTTGCTATAGAAATAGATAAAACTTTAATTCCTATACTTAAAGATACTTTAGATGAATTTGAAAATATAGAGGTTGTAAACCAAGATATATTAAAAGTAGATGTACAAGGATTAGTAAATGAAAAATTAAGTGGAGGACCAGTTAAGCTTGTTGCAAATCTTCCATATTATATTACAACTCCAATAGTAATGAAGTTTTTAGAAGAAGACATACCTGTAACAGATATAGTAGTTATGGTTCAAAAAGAAGTTGCAGATAGAATGAATGCAGGTCCTGGAACTAAAGATTATGGAGCATTATCTATAGCAGTTCAATATTATTGTGATACAGAAATTGTAGCAAAAGCACCTAGACATATGTTTATACCTCAACCAAATGTTGATTCGACAGTAATAGGTCTTCATGTAAGAGAAGAGAAAAAGTACAAAGTAGACAGTGAAGAAGTATTCTTCAAAACTGTAAAAGCAGCATTTGGGCAAAGAAGAAAAACATTACTAAATGCACTAGGAACTTTAGGGTTTTTAGATAAAGATGAAATAAGAGAAGTTTTACAAGAAGCAAATATAGATGAGAAAAGAAGAGGTGAAACTCTATCTATCGAAGAATTTGCAAATCTTGCAAACTGTGTAAATAAAAAAGTACCTTCTAAATAGAAGGTACTTTTTTGCATGTCCAAACATATAATGTTTAGAGGGATTTATATTTTTTATAGGGGGGATAACTTTGAGTACTAAAAAGAAATATAAAAGAGATTATATAATTTTAGAAGCCAAGGATATGAATTTCAGATATAAAGACAGAGTTTTACCTAAAGCTTTTGCAAAAGTTGAAGTGACAGAAGACAAATCACTAGTTGCTCTTTATGTAGAAAACTTAAAATATGTTAGAGAAGGATATAAAGTAGTTGCGATATTAGAAGATTATAACACTGTAGATTTAGGAAATATAGTTTTAAGTGAGCAAGGAAAAGGGGAATTTGCTTTAAGTTTAGATGAAAATACTTCAAATATTAAATCTATAGCTTTAACATATGAAAAAAGTATTCCTTTAATAGGCTTTAAAGGAAGTAAATTAGAAAACTATGAAGAACTTATATTTGCTGAAAATGAAGAATACGGAGAATATGAAGAAATAGAAGATGATGAATATGAATATGAAGAAGTTGAGTATATTGATGTAGAAGACGAAGATAGCGAATATGAATACGAATATTTAGAGTATATAGAAGTAGAAGATGATGAATATGAAGATGAGCAAAAAGATGTAGAAGAGTATGTAGAGCCTAAACAAGAGTATACTCCTAATAATAATAATAATCATAGAAATCAAAACCAAAGTCAAAAACAAAAACAAAATAAATATAGTAAACAAGTTGAGGATATAAAACAGGTAAATGAAAATATAGAATATGAAGAAGTTGAAACAACTAAAATAAGAAATCTATTAATGCCTAGACAAATAAAAAAAGGATTAAAGATGTTTAAAGAGGTAAAACCATTTGTAAATGAAAGTTTTGACAATACTAGATGGTGGAAAATAGAAATAACACCAATGACTATGTGTGGTTATACAATGCCTTATTTAGGATATGTAAATACTCTAAATTATACTATGTATAGTGATATAGTTTTACAGGCTTATAGATATAGACACTATTTATTTGGTGTTCAATATGATGAATATAATAAACGTAAAAATTATATATATGCAATTCCGGGCAATAAAAATGAACAGCCTGACCAAGGCCATACGGGATTTGATATGTATAAACCTTGCGATGATAGAAGTGATAAACTAGGATACTGGATATGTCTTGTAGATTCTAGAACTAGAAAAATTGTAAAATAATTGGCACTAGTTTAAAAATATCGTTTTCTCTTGAAAAAACTACCAATATAAATTACAATGTATATATCACATATACCAAGGAGGAAATTTAAGATGATAAACAAAAAAAGATTAATAGACGAATTCATTGAATTAGTAAAAATAGATAGTCCTTCAGCTAAAGAAGGTAAAGTTGCAAAGGCTTTAGTAGAAAAATTAGAAGCTATAGGATGCGAAGTTTGTATAGATGAAGCTGGAACAAAAGTTGGTGGAGAAACAGGAAATGTAATAGCTAAATTAAAAGGAAACAGAGAAGGTAAAACTATTTTATTCAGTTCTCACATGGATACAGTTAGCCCAGGAGAAGGAATAAAACCTATAATAGATGAAGCTACTGGAATAATAAAAAGTGACGGAACTACAGTTTTAGGTTCTGACGATAAAGCTGGTATAGCAGCTATATTAGAAGCTTTAAGAGTTATACAAGAAAACAATATAGACCACGCTGATATAGAAGTAGTATTCTCTATATGGGAAGAAGGTGGATTGTTTGGAGCTCAATACTTAGATTATTCTAAAGTAAGCCCAGATTTTGCATTTGTTTTAGATAGCGGTGGATCTCCAGGAGAAATAATAACAAAAGCTCCAGCTCAAGATAAAATAGAAATAACTATAAAAGGTAAGCCAGCACATGCAGGATTACAACCAGAAAATGGAGTAAGTGCTATAATGGTAGCTTCTAAGGCTATAGAAAATATGAAGTTATTAAGAATAGATGAGGAAACTACTGCAAATATAGGTATAGTTAATGGAGGAATAGCTACTAACATAGTTATGCCAGAACTTGAGATAGTTGCAGAAGCTAGAAGTTTAGAAGTAGCTAAATTAGAAGCTCAAACTAATCATATGGTAGAAGAATTTAAAAAAGCAGGAGAAGCTATGGGAGCAGAAGTAACAGCTAAAGTAACTAGATGTTATGCACCATTCAAAATGGATGATAATGAAGAAATAGTAGAACTTGCTAAAAAAGCATTCTCTAACTTAGGAATAGAAGCTTATACAGCAGCAACAGGTGGAGGAAGTGACACTAACGTATTAAATGGAAATGGCGTAAAAGCTGTAAACTTAGGAATAGGTATGAAAAATGCTCATACATTAGAAGAATATATAGCTATAGAAGATATAATAAATTCTTCAAGAGCAGTATTAGAAATAATTAAAGAAGCTTAATCAAATATATGATATAATATAAAGATCGCCCAACATTTGTTGGGTGATTTTTCATTTTAAAGATAAATGATAATTAATATTGAATTATAACCATAATTTATTGCACTTAATATTTAATATAAGTTTAAATGTGAATAAAAATGGATAGTAAAATAAAAGATAGTATTAAAAGGAGGGAAATTAAGTGGAAACAAGGTATGATGAAGCAAATAAGGTAACAATAAAATCTATAGTATGGAATGTTATTTTAACTTTTATAAAAATATTTGCAGGTATAGTAGGTAAATCTAATGCTATGATAGCAGATGGATTACATTCAGCATCTGATATTATTAGTTCGGTAGGAGTTTTAATAGGGAATAAAATAGCTAATGCTCCAAATGATGAAAATCATAATTATGGACATGAAAAAGCCGAGACATTAGTATCTTTTTTACTTTCTATATTATTAATAGTGGTATCATTAAAAATAGGATTTGATGCATTAAAATCATTATTTAATTTAAATAGTGTTCAAATACCAACAGCGTTGCCATTAGTAGTATCAGTTATATCTGTAGCTATAAAAGAGTATCAATACAGAATAACAATAAAAATAGCTCAAAAAATAAATTCACCATCATTAAAAGCAGATGCATGGCATCATAGATCAGATGCTCTTTCATCTATAGCAGCATTTATAGGTATAGGAGGAGCTATGTTAGGTTTTAAAGCATTAGATCCTATTGCTTCTATAGTAGTTGCGTTATTTGTTGCAAAGGTTGGATTTGATATATTAAAAGATTCAGCAAATGAACTTATGGATTATTCTATTGATACAGAAGAAGAAAAACAAATTATAAGTATAGCAGAAGGAACACAGGGCGTAATTAACTTAGGTGAAATTAGAACAAGAAAACATGGTGCAACTGCATATGTAGATTTAACTATATGTGTAAATAAAGACTTAACTGTATATGAAGGGCATGAAATTGCCACTAAATTAGAAAAAAGGATAATAAAAGACATGCAGTTTGTCAAAGGGATAACAGTCCATGTAGAACCATGTATAAATTGCCCAGGAAATTCATGCAAAAAATAATCAAAATTTTAAAAAATAATAAAAAAGCACTATGATTAAATTGTAGTGCTTTTTAGTTTGTGAATTTTATAGTATAATAAAATCGTAATTATATAGGGGGGAGCTTTTATGGCAAAGAAAAGAAAAATAAAAAAGCGCGTAATCATACTTATAGGGATGATTGTTTTTTTCGTTGTATATGCGGGTACATATATTTATTTCTCAAAACAACAAGAAAGTAGTGAACCTGTTAAAGTTCAAGATAAAAGTACAGAATCCGATAATAAAACTTTAATTTCTCAAATGAAAGAGACTGACACTGTATATATTTCAGATGATAAATTAAAAGATGTAAGGATAGAAAAAGATTACTGGGACCAAATAAAGTTTTTCTCTACAAAGTTTAAAGAAGTTAGAAAGCCTAGTAATTACGAAAGTAAATATGAAGCTTACATGGATAATGGAATTAGATTTTCTACAGATTTAGATTATTTTAGAATTTACACAGTAAATAAAGAAGAGTTTTATAAAATACCAGTATCAGAGAAACAAGCATTTGATAAGTTGCTTCAAGAAAGTATATATACATCTATAGATTCTGTAAAAAAATATAAAACTTGGGATAGTGTAGAGATAATATACAAAGATGAAGTAAAAAAACCATGGAAATGGAAATATGATGATTTAGCTTATAAAATATCTGTAAAGAGACTAGTTGGAAAAATTCAACCAGAAAAGAGTAAAGAAAGAAGTGAATATAACTTTACTATTAAAATTCATGGTGATGGTTATTCTACTACACTAGAAACAATGGGTAACGATTATGTTAAAATAACATCAGATAAAGCAACTGCATATTATGAAGTTCATGATGGATTATATGAATATTTAAAAAATGATATATTTAAGATTGGAAGTAAATAAAAAAACTAGGGCTTAGCCCTAGTTTTTTATTTATTAAGAAGCATTTCGCCGATTTTATAAACTGTACCAGCGCCTGCAGTTATAACTAAATCATCTTCAACTACATTTTCAGCAAGATAATTAGCAATATCTTCAAATTCACTTAGGTATAGTACATCAACATTATTTTGATATAACTTATCTACTAAATCTTTAGAATGTATATCACCAGGATCTTTTTCACGAGCAGCGTATATATCTGTTATTATAACTTTATCAGCAGCATAGAATGCATCTGAAAACTCGTTTAATAAAGATTTAGTTCTTGTATAAGTATGAGGTTGGAATATACACCATAACTTATTCTTTTTAATTTTCTTAGCAGCAGATAAAGTTGCCTTTAATTCTGTTGGATGATGAGCGTAGTCATCTACAACTAAAGCATTTTTATATTTACCTTTAACTTCAAATCTTCTTCCAACTCCTCCATATAATGCAATGTTTTTTCTTATAGTCTCTAATTCTACACCAGAAACTAAAGCTGCTATTATAGCACCAGTAGCATTATATATATTGTGGACACCAGGAACAGAAAGTTTGAACTCTCCTAAATTGTTTCCATTATAGTTAATGTTGAATATTCCGTATCCGTTTTCATCAAATCTAACATCTTTTATTAAAGCATTATTTCCTTCATCTTGACCGTATTTTATAACAGTAGCTTTTATTTCATGAAGTATATCTTTAGTATTTTCGTCATCTCCATTGATTATAAAGTATCCATCATAAGGTAATAATTTACCAAACTTATTGAAAGATGCTTTTATCTCATCGATTCCAGAGAAGTAATCTAAATGATCTTCTTCTATATTAAGTACTACTGAAATTTTAGGATTGAAGTTTAGGAAACTGTCAACATACTCACAAGCTTCAGTTATGAAGTTCTCAGATTTACCTATTTTAACATTTCCACCTATAATACTAAGGTTTCCTCCAACTAATATCGTAGGGTCAAGATCCGCGTATTCAAAAATTGCAGATAGCATCGAAGTTGTCGATGTTTTCCCGTGAGTACCAGAGATTGCTATAGCATTTTGATACTCCCTCATTATTTGACCTAAAAATGCAGCTCTATTTATTGTTAATTTATTTTTTTCTTTAGCAGCGATTAATTCCTCATTGTCAGATTTAACAGCAGCAGTATATACTACCATATCTATATTATCAGTTATATGCTCTTTTTTATGACCAACATATATTGTTGCTCCTTGAGAACGTAAATCATCTAATAGATATGACTCTGTAGAATCTGAACCGAAAACATTATAACCTTTATTTAGGCATATTTTAGCTAGAGCACTCATGCTTATACCGCCAACACCTATAAAGAATATGTTCATATTGAAACCACCTTTCTAATAAATTAAAAGTTCTACAATAAGAACTATGTTTGTGATATAATAGTATAATGTTCAATATTTTAAGCAAACTAAAATTATAAAATATTTCTATACATTAATATATTAAATTTCAAATAAAACATAACAAATATTATAACATATTGGAAAAAAATATGCATTAACAAGTTTAAATACATAGGTTTCAGGTACAGGAGGTATTATATATGAAGTTTAAAAGAACGGAGCGTATAGGAGCGATAGTTAAAATACTATCAGATAATCCTAATAAAATATTTACTTTAAGCTATTTCACATCAAAATTTAATTCGGCTAAATCAACTATAAGTGAAGATTTAATAGTTGTTAAAAATGTTTTTGAAAAGCTAGAATTAGGACAAGTAATAACTATATCAGGAGCCGCTGGTGGAGTTAAATATATTCCAAAAACATCAAAATCAGAAAATGAAGAATTTTTATTAAACCTATGTGAAGAAATAAAAGATCCATCTAGAATTCTTTCAGGAGGATTTTTATATCTTATAGATTTAATATACGATCCTAGAATAGCGTCTAAGATTGGTAAAATATTTGCATCAAATATAGATTATTCACAAGCTGACTACGTTGTTACTATGGAGACAAAAGGAATACCTATGGCTCTTATGACAGCAAAAGCTATGAATTTACCTTTAGTGATAATAAGAAAAGACACTAAAGTATCAGAAGGTCCGACACTTAGCA
Organism: Paraclostridium dentum; assembly: GCF_048568265.1. Classification (NCBI taxonomy): domain Bacteria; kingdom Bacillati; phylum Bacillota; class Clostridia; order Peptostreptococcales; family Peptostreptococcaceae; genus Paraclostridium; species Paraclostridium dentum. The sequence goes on from NZ_CP183813.1 coordinate 31,487, forward strand.
TGACATATGTAAGTGGAAATAGTTCTTCTAAAGTAGAAAGCATGAGTTTACCGAGAAAAGCTGTTAAGCCAGGAAGCAAAGTTATATTAATAGATGACTTTATGAGGGGCGGAGGAACTATAAAAGGTATGATGCAACTTATGAATGAGTTTGGAGCGGAAGTTATAGGAAGGGGAGTATTCATATCTACTACTAATCCAACGCAAAAAATGGTCGAAGATTATATATCTTTAATAGAAATAGATGTAGTTAATAATGAAGTTGTAAGCGTTAAACCTAATTTACAAACTTTTAGGGAAGAATATTGGTCTACAGCTGAAGTGGGAGAAACTGTAGAAGAACAAAGTGAAATTGATAAATTAGAAGAATAATATAAATTTTAAGGGTAAATTTCTATCAAATAAAAAAAAGGTAAAAAAATAAAAAATTTTTTCTGAAATAATAGAGGAAATTTAGCAATTTGATAGAATTAATATATTATAAATAAAAAAAGATTTTTTAATGTTCAAATTAAATTTGTCAAAACTAAAAGGGGGATATTAGTAAAATGAAAATCACTGACGTTAGAGTAAGAAAATTAACTGATGAGGGGAAAATGAAGTGTATAGTTTCATTAACTTTCGATAATTTATTTGTGGTACATGATATAAAGGTTATAGAGGGGCACAATGGATTATTTATAGCTATGCCAAGTAGAAAAATAGGTGAAGGAAACTTCAGAGATATAGCTCACCCTATAAATGCTGAAATGAGACAAATGTTAGAAGAAGAAGTTTTAAAAGCATATCAAGAAGCAATTTCTCAATTAGAAGTAGCTGCTGAATAGTAAAAAGAAGAACTAAAATAAGATATATTTTCGAATATATTTCTTAAAGAGCCGAATTTTAGGCTCTTTTTTATTTGAATAATATGTACTTTTTACTTCAAAAATGGTATATTAGTTAATAGAATTAGGAAATTGTATACAAAATAAAATATTTACACATCATATATAGATTTATTTAAAATTAAAAAAGATTGAAATGGAGTGGGTTTATGAATTTTAAGGCAATAATCCTTGCGGCAGGAAAAGGAACAAGAATGAAATCAAGTTTGCCAAAAGTAGTTCACAAGGTATGTGGGAAAGAGATGGTAAACCACGTTGTCAATGTATCTAAAAAGTCAGGGGTTAACGAAATTGTTGCGATTTTAGGTCATGGAAGTGAGGTAGTTCAAGATGTATTGCCTACTGATACTAAAATAGCTATGCAAACTGAACAATTAGGAACAGGTCATGCTGTTATGATGGCAAATGAGCACATATCAGAAAATGATACTATAGTTGTTTTATGTGGAGATACTCCTTTAGTAAATTCAGATACATTAGAAAATCTATTCAAATATCACTTAGATAATGGATATCATGCTACTGTATTAACTACTAAAGTAGAAAATCCAACAGGTTATGGAAGAATAATAAGAGATGAAAAACAAGACTTATTAAAAATAGTTGAACAAAAAGATGCTAACGAAGAAGAAAAGTTAGTAAATGAGATAAATTCAGGAATTTATTGTTTTAACGGAAAAAGCTTAAAAGATGCTCTTTCTAAAATAGACAATAATAATGCTCAAGGAGAATATTATTTAACTGATACAGTAGAAATAATGAGAAATAATAATCTTAAAGTAGGAGCATTTAATGGAGCTACAATAGAAGAACTTATGGGTGTAAACTCAAGAGTTGAATTATCTAAAGCTGAAGAAATAATGAGAAGAAGAATAAACACTATGCACATGGTGAATGGTGTAACTATAATAGATATAAATAGCACATATATAGAATCAGATGTAGAAATTGGAAATGATACAATTGTATATCCAGGAGCTATGTTAAAAGGAAATACAAAAATAGGAAGTAATTGTAAAATTGGAATGAATACTTCTATATCAAATTCAACAATAGGTGATGGAACAGAAGTAGAAAATTCTACGATAATAGATAGTAAAGTTGGTAATAATACTACAGTTGGACCTTATGCATACTTAAGACCTAAGAGTAATATAGGTAATAATGTAAAAATAGGAGATTTCGTAGAAGTTAAAAATGCTACAATAGAAGATAATTCGAAGGCATCTCACCTAGCTTACATAGGAGATGCACATGTAGGAAAAAATGTTAATATAGGTTGCGGAACAGTATTTGTAAACTATGACGGTAAAAATAAATTTAAGTCAGTTGTAAAAGATGGAGCTTTTATAGGATCAAACTCTAACTTAGTAGCTCCAGTTGTAGTAGAAGAAAATGGATATATAGCTACAGGATCTACTATAACGGATGATGTTCCACAAGGAGCATTGGCAATAGCTAGAGAAAGACAAGTTATAAAAGAAGGTTGGGTAGAAAAGAAGAACCTTAAGAAATAAATTCATATAAACAAGGCTATAACGCAGATATAGCCTAGTCTATACCTGCGTTTAAATATAATATTTTCTTTAACAAAATTTTCGGGAGGTAATTATGAATACTAGCGGAAGCGAAATTAAAATACTTGCAGGAAATGCGTCGAAAGAGTTAGCTCAAAAAGTAGCTGATTACATAGGTGTACCAATGGCAAAATGCGAAGTTGGGACATTTAGCGATGGAGAAATATCTGTAAATATAAGTGAAACAGTAAGAGGTTGTGATGTTTTCGTAATACAATCAACTAATAGCCCAGTAAATGATAACTTAATGGAGCTATTAATAATGATAGATGCATTAAGAAGAGCATCTGCAGGTAGAGTAACTGCTGTTATACCATACTATGGATACGCAAGACAAGACAGAAAGGCTAAGGCTAGAGATCCAATTACAGCTAAATTAGTTGCAAACTTAATAACTGCAGCAGGAGCAGATAGAGTTTTAACTATGGATTTACATGCGGCACAAATACAAGGATATTTTGATATACCATTAGATCACTTACAAGGTGGAGCAATTTTAGCAGACTATTTCAATACAAAAGAAATAGAAGATTTAGTAGTAGTTTCACCAGACTTAGGAAGTGTTACAAGATCTAGAAAGTTTGCTAATACTCTAAACGGAGATGTTCCAATAGCAATAATAGATAAGAGAAGACCAAAAGCTAATGTATGTGAAGTTATGAACATAATAGGTGAGGTTAAAGGTAAGAACGTTATATTATTAGATGATATGATAGACACAGCAGGTACAATAGTAAATGCAGCTAATGCTCTTAAAGAATTTGGAGCAAAAGATGTATATGCATGTTGTACACATGGAGTTTTATCAGGTCCAGCTATAGAGAGAATAGAGAATTCAGCTATAAGTGAGTTAATAGTACTTGATACTATACAACTTCCTGAAGAAAAGAAAATTGATAAGATAGAAATAAAAAGTGTAGCTCCTTTATTTGGAGATGCAATAAAGAAAATATTTGCTAATGAATCAGTAAGTCAATTATTTTAATATTCATGCAAATTAAAAAAAGAGTTCATTTATTTATAAATGAACTCTTTTTTTGTTTCAATCTTAATATAACATTTTAAAGTTCAATCTAATTTTTATATATTTCCTAGGAAAATATTTGTATATCTGAACTCAATATAGAAATAATCTTAAAAGAGATGCAAATAAATCGTAGGAGGTAGATTATGGATATATTTGATATTTTAATAAACGCTAGTGATTTAGGAGCTTCAGATGTACATATAAATTCTAAATATGAACCGATAGCTAGAGTGAATGGAAAGTTTATAAAAATTTCAAATGAATTATTAAGCAAGTCAGACACTGAAAAAATGGCTAATGAATTAATAGAGACTCAAAAACTTAATGAGGTTAAAGAATTAGGAGAATATGATTTTTCTATATCAATAAAGAACTTATATAGATTTAGAGTGAATATATATAAACAACAAGATAGTTATGCAATTGCTGCAAGAATAATAAATTCCAAAATCCCTGATCTTGAAACATTAGGACTACCTAATGTTGTAAAAGAATTTGTAAAGAAAGAAAATGGGTTGGTTTTAGTTACAGGTCCAACGGGAAGTGGAAAAAGCACAACATTAGCAAGTATATTAGACTCTATTAATAAAAATTTTCAAAAACACATAATAACACTAGAAGATCCAATAGAGTACATTTACAATAGAAAAAATAGTATTATATCTCAAAGGGAAATAGGTAAAGATACAAAAAATTTTAAATCTGGATTAAAATCAGTTCTTAGGCAAGATCCAGATGTTATTCTTATAGGAGAGATTAGAGATGAAGAAACATTAGCTACAGCTTTAACAGCAGCAGAAACTGGACATTTAGTTTTTTCAACATTACATACCATTGGAGCAGCTCAAACAATAGATAGAATTATAGATATGTTTCAAGCTAATCAACAGAATCAAATTAGGATGCAACTATCGAGTGTATGTGAGGGTATAATTTCACAACAACTTATACCTAATATAAACAACGAAGGTATGGTGGCGGCTACTGAGGTAATGGTATCTACATCCGCTATAAAAAACTTAATAAGAGATTCAAAAACTCATCAGATTTCAAATATTATACAAACTGGATCTAAAAATGGAATGCAACTTATGGATCAAGATTTAGTAAATTTATTTAAAAGAAGGAAAATTTCAAAAGAAAGTGTAATAAATAGATGTATAGATTTAGAATATACGAAACGATTAATTGGATTAGAATTTTAGCAAGATGTTAATAATTAAAATATCCTGCTATTAGTACTTAAATTATGATGAAAATAATATTAATGAGTTTATTAATGGTACAAATAATAATATTTTTTTTAGATGAGGTATTTAAAATTGATTTAAAAGATAATAAAATAAAAATCTTTTTATATGTTATAATACCTATAATTATCTATATGTTATACGTGAAACTAGGATTAAGTAAAGAATTTATAATGTACTCAATACTAATAGGGTTTTTAATAGTGATATCTATAGTGGACTATTATACAATGTATATATACGATATAACTACGATTAGTGGTATAATAGTTCAAGGATTTATTATATTGATAACAAGAGGAATAATAATAGATCATTTGATGGGATTGATATTTGGATTTATGATTCCGTATATAGTGGTAAAAATAACGAAAGGTGTAGGCTCAGGAGATATAGGAGTCTATGCTTTGTGCTGTTTTTGTATAGGAATAAAAAAGTGCATATATATAATACCTATATCTTTTATAATTGGGGGTATATATGGTATGTATATGTTGATTACGAAAAAGAAGCGTGTAGGATCGTATGTTCCTCTTGCGCCATGGATTTCTTTAGGTACATTGGCTGTGATATTTTTAGAACAAAACAGTATGTTACTAATATAAAAAATTTAAAGTAAGTTTTAAATTGAAACAAGATATAAGGAGGAATGAAAATGTATGTAATAGTAGGATTAGGAAACCCAGGAAAACAATATGAAAACACAAGACATAACGTTGGATTTAATGTTATAGATATTTTGGCAAAGGAATATGGCATAAGCGTAACGAAAATAAAACATAAGGCCCTTATAGGTGAAGGTAGAGTAGGAGCTGAAAAAGTTTTATTGGTAAAACCACAAACTTACATGAATTTAAGTGGAGAAACTTTAATTGATATATATAATTACTATAAAGTAGACTCAGAAAATATAGTTGTTATATACGATGATATAGACTTAGATGTTGGAAAAATAAGAATAAGAAAAAAAGGTAGTGGTGGAACTCATAATGGAATGAGATCTATATTAAAATGCTTAGGGACTAATGAGTTTCCAAGAATTAGAGTTGGAGTATCAAAGCCAAGACCAGGACAGGACTTAGCAGATTTTGTGTTATCTAGATTTAGAAAAGAAGAGTCAGAAGATATTCAAGATGGCTTAGAAAAAGCTGCTAAATCTGTTGATTGCATGATTAGAGAAAATATAGATTTAGCAATGAATAAATATAATGGTTAGGTTATAAGGGGGATTTGAATATGTCTGATATTTTTATATCTCCTTTGCAAAATTCTAAAGAATATAAAGACATAATAAATAATATTGAAAATAATAAAAGTGCATTGCTTGTAAATGGATTACTACAAGCTCAGAAATCCAATATAGCTTACTCTATATTTAGTGATTTAAAGAAGCAAATTTTATATGTTGCAAATACTGATTTAGAAGCTAAAAAAGTATATGAAGATTTATGTTTTTATATGAAGGATAAAGTGGATTATTTAAGTTCACAAGATATCTATTTTTATCATTTAGATGCAAAGGATAGAAATGAAGAAGCAAAGAAATTAAAAGTACTTTTAAAGATGATAAGCAGAGAAAATACAATTATAGTTACATCTGCAGAAGCTATTCTTAGAAAGTATATACCTAAAGATGTTTTAAAGGAAAATATTTTTACCTATAAAATAGGCGATGTAGTAGATTTAGATGAATTATCAAAAAAGCTAGTTTCTCTAGGATATGAAAGAGTATCTAAAATAGAAGGGTTTGGACAGTTCAGTGTGAGAGGTGGAATAATAGATATATTCTCTTTAGAATATGATACACCTATACGTATAGAACTATTTGATGATGAAATTGAATCTATAAGAACTTTTGATGTTTTTACTCAAAAATCTATAAAGAAAATAAAAAAATGCACAATAACACCATCAAGGGAATTTATATATCCTGAGGATGTAAATTCTACTATTGAGAAAATAAAAAAAGATACTCATAAATTTACGGATGACGATGTATATAAAAGTTTAGATAATATAGGTAGTAAAACGTATTTTGAAGGTGTAGAAAATTATATAGATTATATGTATGAGGAAGAAAACAAAAGTATTTTTACTTACTTAAAAGAAGATGCAATAGTATTTATAAATGACTTATCTCGTTTGAAAGAAAGATGTGAAAATTACACATCAGAGTTTAAAGAAAATTATAAGTTAAATCTAGAAAGAGGATTAGCTTTAAAAGAACAAGGTAAACTTCTTTATCATTATTCAGATTTAGAATATTTAGTAGAAGAGAAAAAATTGATATTAAATATGCTATTAACTAAAGCTGTTAAGGAATTCAACATAGGAAGTATAGTTAATTTTGAAAGTAGAGAAATACCTACTTTTAATGGAAAGATAGACATTCTAGCAGAAGAATTAAATAGATTAAAATATAATGGACATAAAATTCTTTTAGCTACTAATACATATGATAGAGCTAAAAAATTAAACAAGGAACTATTAAATTTAGGAACAGAAAGTATTTTATCTAGAAAAAGAGATATAGATATTCAATCATCACAAATTGTTATAGTTGTAGGTAATATAACGTCAGGTTTCCAATATAAGTCTATAAAATTTGATGTTATAACCGATAAAGAAATGATAGGCTCAAACAAAAGAGCTAAAACAGTGAAAACTAAAAAATCTAATAAAGGCCAAAAGATAGAAAGTTTCTTAGATTTAAATGTAGGAGACTATGTTGTACATGAAAACAGCGGGGTTGGTAGATATGTAGGTATAGATCAACTAAGTGTGAATGGTGTAAAAAAAGATTATATGAGAGTTGTATATCAAGGTGGAGATAATTTATATGTACCTATAGACCAAATGGATAAGATACAGAAGTTTATAGGTTCAGATACAGAAAAAATTAAATTAAATAAACTTGGTAGCAATGAATGGTCAAAGGCTAAAGCTAAAGTAAAAAAAGAAATAGAAGACATGACCAAAGATTTAGTAGAACTATATGCAAGAAGAGAAAAAATAAAAGGATACAAGTTTAGCAAAGATACTTTATGGCAAGGTGAATTTGAAACTTTATTCCCGTATCAAGAAACAGATGACCAAATAAAAGCTATAGAAGAAACTAAAAAGGATATGGAGTCTAACAAGGTAATGGATAGACTTATATGCGGTGATGTTGGTTACGGAAAGACAGAAGTAGCTATAAGAGCTATTTTTAAGGCTTGTATGGACCAAAAACAAGTTGCAGTATTAGTTCCTACTACAATACTTGCTCAGCAGCATTACAATACGTTTAGAGCTAGGTTTGAAAATTACCCTATAAGAGTTGAGGTATTAAGTAGATTTAAGACTCCAAAAGAGCAAAAACAAATAATTGAGGATGCTAGAAAAGGATTGGTAGACGTAATTATAGGAACTCACAGAATAATATCTAAAGATATAGATCTTCCTAATTTAGGATTAGTGGTAATTGATGAAGAACAAAGATTTGGGGTAAAACATAAGGAATCTTTAAAAAAGATAAAATCAACAGTAGATGTTTTAACATTATCAGCAACACCTATACCTAGAACTTTACACATGTCTTTAAGTGGAATAAGAGATATGAGTGTTATAGAAGAGCCACCTCAAGAGAGATATCCAGTTATAACATATGTTGTAGAAGGTAAAGAGAGTATAATACAAGATGAGATAGAAAGAGAAATCGCTAGGGATGGTCAAGTATTTTTTGTATATAATAGAGTTGAAAGAATAGATGAAATGGCCAGTATGATTCAAAAATTAGTTCCAGATGCTAAAATAGCTGTTGCTCATGGAAGGATGACAGGTAAAGAGTTAGAAAATATTATATTAGGATTTTTAAATAAAGAATACAATGTTCTTGTATGTACAACTATAATAGAAACTGGGATGGACATATCTAATGCTAATACTATGATAGTTTATGATGCTGATAAGATGGGATTAGCTCAACTATATCAGCTAAGGGGTAGAGTTGGAAGAAGTAATAGGCAAGGATATGCTTACTTTATGTATGAAAAGGATAAAGTTTTAAGTGAAATTGCAGAAAAAAGATTAAAAGCCATCAAAGAGTTTACTGAGTTTGGATCAGGGTTTAAAATTGCTATGAGAGACTTAGAAATTAGAGGAGCAGGAAATATACTAGGACCACAGCAACATGGACATATGGCTGTTATTGGATATGATTTATATGTTAAAATGTTAAATGATGCAATAAGAAAGGTAAAAGGAGAAATAGTAGAGGAAGAAATAGATGTAGAAATAGATTTACCTGTAAATGCATACATTCCTGATAGCTATATAGAAGATGAAATTATAAAAATTGAAATGTACAAAAAAATTGCTTCTATAGAAAATGAAGAAGATTTAAATGATATAAAAGATGAGTTAGAGGATAGGTTCTCTGATATTCCGAAATCTGTAAATGCACTTATGTCTATTGCGTACATGAAAACATTATGTAAAAAGTTAGGTATAGAAAAAGTTAGAATGGCAAAAGATGAAATTATTCTTTTACCACAAACTAGATACAAAACTAAGGAAAAAAATGGATATAAGATAATTTTAGAATTAGAAAACATACTTGAGCAAATGTGTAATTCAAAAAAATAAAAAATTAGAGAGGATGTTGAAATTGAAAAAAATAATATCGTTAATAATGGTAGTTCTTTTAGGGGTAGCGATGACTGCATGTGGTAATGAAAAGCCTGTAGCAGTCGTAAATGGAGTTGAAATAACTGCATCTGATTATAAAAAGACAGTTGAGACTTATAAAGAATCTATTTCTAAAATGTATGGTAAAGATTTATGGAACCAAGAAATTAAAGAGGGTGTAAAATACAAAGATGAAATGAAAAAAGCTATTTTACAACAAATGGTACAAGAGCAAGTTATATATCAACAAGCAAAAAAAGATAAATTAGAAGCTAAACAATCAGAGGTTGATAAACAATTTAAACAATTAAAAGAAAGTGTAAAACAAGATAAAGATTATGAAAAATTCTTAAAAGACAATGGTATCGATGATGAATTTTTAAAATCTCAATTAGAAAAAGATATAACTATACAAAATTTTAAAAATAACTTTGATAAAAACACAAAAATAAGTGAAGCTGAAATGAAAAAGTACTATGAAGAAAATAAAAATAATTATGTAGATGATGAAGTTAGAGCATCTCATATATTAATATCAACAGTTGACCAAAAAACTAATAAACCTCTTTCAGAGGAAAAACAGAAAGAAGCTAAGAAAAAAGCTGACGATCTTTATGAAAAAGTTAAGTCAGGAGGAGATTTTGCTAAGCTTGCTAAAGAAAACTCAGATGATAAAGGTTCTGCAGCTAAAGGTGGAGATTTAGGATTCTTCTCAAAAGGTCAAATGGTCCCAGAATTTGAAAAAGCTGCATTTGAAATGGATAAAGGTGATATATCTAATGTAGTAAAAACTCAATATGGATATCATATAATAAAAGTGACTGATAAAAAGTATAAAGAATATACATTTGATGAAGTTAAAGATAATATAAAACAAAACTTACTATATCAAAAATATACTGAAAAAGTTAAACAGTTAACAGATAAAGCAGACGTTGAAACAAATGAAAAAGAAGCTTTAAAAATTAACATATAAAAAAAACCTATACCATTATTATAATGGTATAGGTTTTTTTTGTATATTTTTCTTAACGTTGGTAAAAATAAGTTCAAAGTTACTAATGGAGGTATTAATCTGATATGAGAGCTACAGGAATAGTTAGAAGAATAGATGACCTTGGAAGAGTTGTTATACCAAAGGAAATAAGAAAAACTCTAAGAATTAGAGAAGGAGATCCTTTAGAAATATTTACAGCTAAAGATGGAGAGGTAATATTAAAAAAATACTCTCCAATTGGAGAGCTTAATGAATTTTCTCAAGAATATGCAGAAACTTTGGGAGAAACTTTAGGTCATGGAGTTGTGGTAACAGATTTAGATTCAATAATAGCTGTATCTAAACTACCTAAAAAAGATTACAAAGAAAAAAGTATAAGTAGGGAATTAGAAGATCTTATAGAAAATAGAATTTCTACTCATGTAAAAGATAACAAATTAGTTGCACTATACAAAGACGATTCTATGGACTATAAAATGCAAATAATAATGCCTATAGTTAGCTCATCTGGAGATTGTATAGGATCTATATGCTTAGTGTCTAAGGATGAAGCAGGTCTAAATGATAGTGATGAGAAACTACTTAAAGTGGCAGCTAATTTTTTAGGTAAACAAGTTCAATAGTATTTTTTAAAAGACCCTTTATTAAAGGGTCTTTTAAAGTTTGCAAGGTAATTATTGAATCTACAATAGCATATATGTTATATTAGAGTTTGTTATACAACATAATATGGAGGGGAATTATGAGTAACAATAAGGGAAAAGATTCATTCTTGAAAGGGGCATTAATACTAGGATTAGCAGGAATCTTAGTTAAAATAATAGGTGCATTTTTCAGAATACCTTTGGGGAATTTAATAGGTGCAGAAGGTATGGGATACTATCAAGCAGCATATCCTGTTTATACTTTATTTTTAACTTTAGCAACTGCAGGTTTTCCAACTGCTCTAGCTAAATTGGTTTCGGAAAAAATGGCTATAGGTAATTATAAAGGGGCACATAAAGTTTTTAAAGTATCTTACTCGGTGCTCTCAATAACTGGGTTTGTAGCGTTTTGTATATTTTTCTTTGGAGCAGACTTTATAGTAAATGATATAATGAAAAATCCAGGCGCAAAATATGCAATGATTGCTATTTCACCAGCTCTTTTATTTGTACCAGTAATGTCATCTTATAGAGGATATTTTCAAGGAAGAAGAGAAATGACTCATATAGCTATTTCTCAGATAAGTGAACAACTTTTTAGAGTTATATTAGGAATAACGTTGGCTTACCTTTTTATGTACAGTCTTGGGCCAAACCCTGGACCAGAACAAGGTGCAGCAGGTGCCATAATGGGTGCAACTATAGGTGCTATAGCATCTATTATATATTTAATTTTAGCTTATTTATTTAAGTTAAAAACTATAAAAAGAGAAATAAAATCAAGTAAAAAATTTAAGGAAGAAAGCGTATCTAGAATACTTAAAAAATTACTTGTAGTAGCAATACCTATAACTATAGGGGCTTCTGTTATGCCATTAGTAAATATGATAGATACTGTAATTGTTATAAGAAGATTGGTAGAAGCTGGTTTTAGCCAAACTGAGGCAAATGTAATGTTTGGGCAATTAACAGGAATGGCTATGGCTATAATCAACTTACCGGCAGTTATAACAGTTGCTATGAGTATGAGTTTAGTGCCAACAATATCACAAGCTTACGCTGTAGGAAATAGAGTTAAAGCGATGAAAGAAACTAAAAGTGCTATAAAAGTAACCTTAATGATTGTTTTACCAGCAGCTTTTGGTATGGCGTCTTTAGCACATCCTATAATGAAACTTTTATATCCATCACAGCCATCTTCTGTTGGAACTATACTATTATTTTTAACACCTTGTGTAGTGTTTTTAGGGCTTATACAGAGTTTAAATGGTATACTTCAAGGAATGGGAAAACCGATTGTTCCTGTTATTTGTTTAGTTGTAGGAATGGCTTTTAAAATAGCAATTAGTTACACTTTAACAGCAATACCAGAAATAAATGTTATAGGTTCTGCATTGGGGACTGTAACTGCTTATTTCGTAGCTGCTATGCTTGAACTAATTTACATAAAAAAGGCAATGAATATGAGATTGTCAGTTAAAACATTCTTTATAAAACCATTAATAATTGTATTGATTATGTTTATATCAGTAAAATTAAGTTATAGTTTTATGGTAGGAATGTTAGGAAATACTTTGTCGACGGTAGTATCAATAGCTATTGGAGGTATAATTTATATAATTTTTACAATAGCATTAGGTGGAATAAGAAAAAAAGAATTACTAAGTATGCCTAAAGGAGACAAAGTTTATAAAGTTCTTAAAAAACTAAAACTTATGAAATAATGTATATATATATGTAAATAAAGGAAATACTTATAAAAGTAATTTCCTTTATTTTTACATGATAAGGAGAATTTTATATGGGAAAAATAACTATAGTAGGTCTTGGACCAGGAGAATATTCTTTAATAAGTCAAGGTGCATTAGATGCTTTAAAAAATAGCTCTAGAGTTTTTCTTAGAACAGAAAAACACCCTATAATTGATAAGTTAAAGAATGAGATAAAATATACATCTTTAGATTATTTTTATAATCGAGATGAAAACTTTGATAATGTTTATAACAATATATCAAATTTTATAATTGAAGAATCGCAAAATGGAGATCTTGTATATGCAGTACCTGGACATCCTAGGGTTGCAGAAAAGACTGTAGGTATAATTGCTGGGATTGCGCATAGAAAAGGCGTAGAAGTGGAAATAATAGCTTCTATGAGCTTTGTAGATGCTATGTTTAACTATTTAGAAGTCGATCCATCTGAGGGATTTAAATTAGTAGATGCATTTGAAATTGAAAATAGCTATATAGATACAAATACTAGCATGATAATTACTCAAATTTATGATAGATTTATAGCATCAAATGTAAAGTTAGCGTTAATGGAAAATTATGATGATGAACAAGAAATATGTATAGTAAAAGCTGCAGGAGTTAAAGATTTAGAAAGCAAAAAGTATGTTAAATTATATGAACTTGATAGAAATGACAATGAATTTGATTATTTAACAAGTTTATATATTCCAAAATCTGATAAAACTATGTATAATACAGTAAAAGATCTAGAAAACATAGTTGAGCAACTTAGAGGAGAAAATGGATGTGATTGGGATAAAAAGCAAACACATAAATCTCTTAAATCTCATATAATTGAAGAAGCATATGAACTTGGACAAGCCATAGATAATGATGATATTGATGAAATGATAGAAGAACTAGGTGATATTTTACTGCATGTTGTTTTTCACTCACAAATAGGCAAAGAGGAAGGCTACTTCGATTTAAAAGAAATTACTAATAGTATTTGTGAAAAATTAATATTTAGGCATCCTCATGTATTTAAAAATGAAGAAGTGGATATGAATACATATGACAAAACTTGGGAAGAGTTAAAAAAGAAGGAAAAAGGTGAATCTACGATAACAGAAGGATTGAAAAGAATTCCAAATAGTTTACCGGCACTAACAAAGGCTAAAAAAGTACAATATAAGGCATCTTTGGTAGGGTTTGACTGGGATGATATTGACGATGTTTTTAAAAAAATTGTAGAAGAATATAAAGAATTACTTGACGAACACAAACAAGGAAATATAAAATACATAAAGGAAGAACTAGGAGATTTACTATTCTCTATAGTTAATCTTGCTAGATTTTTAGATATAAATCCAGAAGAAGCATTGAACTTGACTACTGAAAAATTTGTAAATAGATTTGAATTTATAGAAAATAGAGCTATAAGTTTAAATAGACAATTAGAAGATATGTCATTAGCAGAGATGGATGAAATTTGGAATGAATCTAAAAAAATTTAGTAAGCAGAAGGTATTTTGTTAAAAATCTAGAATTTTATCTAATATTGATTATAAAATTCTATAATATAAACTTTTAGGAGGTAAGTAACGTGAATAAAGCTGAATTAGTAGCAAAAATGGCAGAAAAGAGTGAATTAACAAAGAAGGAAGCAGAAGCAGCATTAAATGCTTTCATGAAATCAGTTGAAGAAGCATTAGTATCAGGAGAAAAAGTTCAATTAGTAGGATTTGGAACTTTCGAAACTAGAGAAAGAGCAGCAAGACAAGGAAGAAACCCAAGAAACCCAGAAGAAGTTATAGATATACCAGCTTCTAAGGCACCAGTTTTCAAAGCTGGAAAGGGATTAAAAGATATAATAAATGGATAATTTTATTTATATTTAAAAGTGTGGATTTTCCACACTTTTTCTATATAAGGAGGTTTTCATAGATGAGATTAGATAAATTTTTAAAGGTTTCAAGAATAATAAAAAGAAGAACAGTGGCTAAAGAGGCTTGTGATAAAGGTATAGTTACTATAAACGGTAAGTTAGCTAAATCATCATCAGAAGTTAATATAGGAGATATTCTTGAAATTCAATTTGGTGAAAAACTAATGAAATTTGAAATAAAAGAAATAAAAGAGCATGTATTAAAAAATGATGCTAAAGAAATGTTTGAGATAATAGAATAAATTTTAAATATCCCTCGTATATTTATATTAGGTTAATTATAAAGATTTAATATGGAGGGATATTATGGAACATAGTATAAGCTTAAACAATCGATCAAGTTTAACTATTTCTGGAGTAGAGCATATATACTCTTTCAATGATAAAAAAGTAGAAATAAGAACTACCTCTGGAGATATGATTGTAGATGGAGAAAATTTAGACATGAGCAAGCTTAGTATAGACGAAAAAGTTATTACTGTGACAGGGACTATAAATGGAATAAATTACAGTAAAGCTAAGGAACCTCAAGAAAATTTCTTTAAGAAGTTATTTAAATAATGATACCATTCACTCAGGACCTCGGAGCATTTTTTGCAACGATATATGGTGGAATATTTATAGGGGTTTTATTTGATCTATACAGGGCTTTTAAACAAAACTTTAATATAATAAAAATTTTCTCGTTTTTTTATGATGTATTATTTTGGATAATTGTGACTTTGCTTGTTTTTGTAACTATAAATGTTATAGAATCCTTTGATTTAAGATATTATCATTTCATTGCTTTATTTATAGGATTTATTATTTATTATAATACTATCAGTAAATTCATACTAAAAGTATTAAATAAATCAATAGGATTTGTTATTAACACTATAAGACGAATTTTAGTATGTACGTGCAAGATTTCGGTTAATTTGTATTACGTTATAATCTACTCAATACACTTATTATTTGATACTATATTTTATATACCTAATTTAATTTTAAGAATGGCGATGTTTATGAAATGTAAGTTAGGTAAATTAAAAAGAGTAAAAGTTAAATCGTAAGGAGAGAGATTATGAACAAAAGAAAAAAATTTTTAGGTCAATATCTAATTGTTGGAATGTTTTTATCTTTTTTAGTAATATCACTTATAGGTGGGTTTACGACTCAAATTTTTAAATCTGTTAAATATAACAATGAAATTGCTTCTTTGAAAAAAGAAATAAAAAACACAGAAAAAGAGATTAAAGGATTAAAAGAATCCAAGAAAAGCTTAGATGATGATAAATATGTAGAGGACATAGCTAGAAATAGATTGAAAATGGTAAAGCCAGATGAAATAATATATGTAGATATAAATAGAGGAAGTAATTAAATACTTCCTCTATTTATATCTACATTTTTTAAATTACATTAATAGGAGGTTATTTAATTGAAATTAGGAGCTATAGATATAGGAACAAATTCTATGAGATTGTTAGTTGCAGATTATATAGATGATAAACTTTTAAATAGAGAAAAGTTTGTAAACACGACTAGAATTGGACAAGGTGTAGACCGTGAAGGGTATATATCAAAAGAAGCTATAGAAAGAAATATTGAAGCTTTAAAGGAGTTTTCGGTTTTAGCAAAATCTAAAGGTTGTAAAGAATTATACTGTATAGGGACATCGGCATTAAGAGACAGCAAAAACAAATTGGATTTTGTGAATAGAGCGAAAAAAGAATTAAATATAGATGTAGATATAATAAGTGGAGAACAAGAGTCTAATTTAGGCTTTGCAGGGGTTTTACAGGGGCTAGAAGGTAAAGAAGGCATATTAGCTATAGATATAGGAGGAGGTTCTACAGAATTTATTTTAGGAGGTTTTGAAGGGATCGAATTCTGTAAAAGTGAAAACGTTGGAGCTTTAAGAATGACTGAGAAATTTTTAAAGCATGATCCTATATGTGAAATAGAGTTTGAAAATATGGAAAAATTTATATTTAAAACTATAAATGAAACTCTTAATACATTAAAAAAAGAAAATATAAAATCAGTAGTTGGTATCGGAGGTACAATAACTTCTGTTTCAGCTATGAATCAGGAATTAGAAACATACTCGATGGAAAAAATCCATGAAAGTGAAATATGCAAAAAAGATTTAGATAATATTTTACAAAATTTAAAAAAGATGACATTAAATGATAAGAAAAACTTAAAAGGGCTACAACCAAAAAGAGCGGATATTATAACAGCTGGTGTAGCAATTTTAAATTTAATAATGAAAAACTTAGAAAAAGAAAAAATTATAGTAAGTGAATACGATAATTTGGAAGGGTTATTATGTCAAAATGCAAAAAAAATGTCTTAATATTATAAGGTATTAGCTACCTATTATGACAAAAAAGATATCTCCCATTTGTTACAATTTCAGTATGAAAATAACAGGGGGAGGTTTTTTTATGGAAAGAAGTATAGCGGTTAATAAAAGAAATTTAGTTTTTAAAAATATAGGACAAGTTAATTTTTTAGATACAAATACACTTGTTTTATGTATATTTGGATTTTTACTTAGTAGAGCTATGGTTGTGGATAATATAGCCCCATTAGGTGTAGCTTTTTTCTTATGTGTATCTATTATAGATAAGTATAAATTTCCTGTATTTATAGCTACTTTAGCAGGTACGGTATTATCGTTTAATCAAGTGCCTAATATTATAAAATACTCAATTTGTATAATTATTATTCAAATTGTTTCTAGTCATATTAAAAATATAAAATCGATAAATAAGATATCGATTATAGGAACATTAATAATGATTCCTATATCTATTGGACAAGCTCTTATATTTGGCAGTTACGTATATAATTTAAGTATAGCTTTAGTTGAATGTATTCTAATGTTTGTTGGAACGTATATTTTTTCTTATGGAGTAGCTGTTATAAATAAAAGGGCTTCAAGGACTGTCACTTCTAATGAAGAAATAGTAGCTTTAACAATCATTGTAATATTTAGCATAATGGGAATAGGGGAAGTATCTTTGCTCGGTATATCTATTAGAAATGTTTTAACAACAATGACTATATTAATATTATCTATTACAGGTGGTGCAGCACTAGGTGCATCTAGTGGAGTTATAATTGGGTTGGTTTATTTCATAAATAATCTTGTATCTAGTATGTATATGGGTATTTATGCATTTGCAGGACTTATTTCAGGTGGATTTAATAAAGTTAACAAGTATTTAAGTATAGCGGGATATATAGTAGGTTGGAGTTTGATTTATATTTATACATCTGGAATAGGATCTAATATTATGGAAGTAAGAGATATTTTAATAGCCAGTGTATTAGTAATACTTATTCCTGATAAGGTAATAAAAGGAATAGAAAAAACTATAAAAGGTAATGGTGGTCTTAAAGATGGTGTTGAAGATTATTTAGCTAGGAATAGAGAAATAACTAACAATAGATTAAGAGGGATGTATAAAACTTATTCAGACTTAGCAAATACTTTTGATAGAGTTAGGGAAAAGGAAAAAATATTAGATCAAAAAGATATCGCACACATAATAGATATGGTACATAATGATGAGTGTAAAAATTGTGGAATGAGAAGAAGATGCTGGGATTCTAAATTTAACTACACTTATACAATGCTGAATAGAATATTAGAAGAGTTAGAGGACAGCGGTGAAATTTATTTAGAAAATATACCTATTGATTTTAAAAAGGATTGTATAAAACCTGAAAGTATTGTTAAGGCATCTAATTATTATTATAAGATGTTTGCATTAGACTATAGTTGGGAACAAAAATTTTCTGAAAATAGGAAATTAGTAGCAAATCAAATAAGATATATGTCTAAATCAATTGAAAGTATGGCTAAAGAATTAGATAAAGATATAACATTCGATATGGAGATGGAAAAAAACTTACTTGTTGAATTAGATAGAAATAATATAAGTGTGAAAAAACTTAATTATATATCTACAGATAGTAATGATTTTGAAGTTTTGATAGAAAAAGAAGCTTGCAGTGATAATAAATTATGTGAAAGAAAAATAACTAATATTATATCTAATGTTTTAGGAGAAGAGTTAGTTGCAAGGAAAGTTGGATGTACCTGTACAGGAGGACAATGTAAAATAAAATTAACTAAAAGGCAAGAATTTAAAATTGCAACAGAAGTTTCGAATATGTCTAAAGATGGATATATAATTTCAGGAGATAATTACACTTATATGGAAGTATCAGATGGTAAATATATGGTAGCTATAAGTGATGGAATGGGTAAAGGAAGAAAGGCATATGAAGAATCATCTGTAACTATAGATATACTAGAAAACATGATGGATTCTAACATAGATGAAGAAATAATAATAGACACTATAAATAATATATTGATGCTTAAATCATCAGATGAGATGTTTTCAACATTAGACTTAGGAATTGTTGATTTGAATAAGGGAGTATTAAATACTATTAAAATGGGAGCTTGTTCAACTTATATAAAAAGAAGTAATGGAGAAATAGAGCTTATATCTAGTGCTTCGTTGCCAGTAGGAATACTATCAGATATAAATATAGACAGAGATAGTAGGAAATTAAAGGATGGAGATTATATAATTATGGTTTCTGATGGAATTGTTGATGCTGGAAAAAACAAAAACTTAGGTGACAATTGGCTTATATATTTTTTAAAAGGATTAGAGACAACTAATCCAAAAGAAATTTCAAATGAAATTTTAAATAGAGCTCTGGATATACAAAATAATAATATTCATGATGATATGACGGTACTTGTGAGTAAAGTATTTAAACATTAAATCCATAAATCCACAAGTTATACACAAAATGTGGATAAAGTGTGGATAAAATGTGGATATATATATAGGGTTTAAAGTTATGAATATGTTGAAATTACAATATTCGACAAAATATGTATAAATTTAAAAATAATTCTAACAATTTTAACTAGAAAACAGTAATTTAAAAATAAATAAATATCAACAAAAAAACATAAAAAATGTTAATAACTATGTATAATGTGTGGATAATTACAGAATAAAATGTATAAATACGAAAAACTTTGTATAAAATATGTTGAAAAATTAACATTTTAAACATGTTAATATGTTGATAATTATGTGGATAATTTTCAAAATACTTATTTTCCAAAAACTGAATAATATAAATTCAAAAAGCCATCCTAATACTAATAATCTTAGTGAAAGGATGGCTTTTTATGGGGAAAAATATGTATAGAGTAATAACTATAGTCATTGCAGTTATATTAGTTGCATCTATTTTATTAAAACGAGATATAAATGGAAACAGTGAAGCTTTTAGTGAAAAAGCACTTGAAATGATAAATGATAATAATAAAAAAGAACCTTCTAAAAATGATAAAAAAGAAGAAGAAAAAAAACCAACAAAATTTACTACTTGGGATATATCTAAACTATATAAGGGTAATAGTGATTGGAAAAAAAATCTAAGTAAATTTAGTAAAGAAACTAAAGAGTTAGAAAATTATGTGGGAAAAGTAACAAAATCTCAAAAACATTTACTATATGCATTAAATATAAAAGAAGAATTAGATTCAGAATTAGAAAAATTAAGTGCGTATGTATCTTTAAATAGTGATATTAACAATAAATCGTATGACTATTTAAATATGAATGAAAGTTTGAATAAAGTATATAAAGAATATAGTTTTATTTGTTCTAATTTAGAATTAGAAATTTTAAAATTATCAAATAAAGATTTTAAAGATATCATGAAAAATGAAAAGATATCAAGTAAGTATAGTATGTATTTAAATAATATCAGAAGAAACAAAAAGCATTATCTAAATTCTAAGGAAGAAGAAATGTTGAGTAATATAAGTGATATAGCTTCTTTACCTAAAGAAGTATATGATCTTTTTATGAATATGGATAAAAAATCAAACTTAAACCCATCACAATATTCATTAGCACTAGAAAGTTCTAATCGAGAAGAAAGAAAAAAAGCTTATGAAAATGAATCTCTACAGTACAATGATAATATAAATATGTTATCAGGATTATTTATAGGACAAGTCAAGAAAAATATTTTTTACTCAAATACTAGAGGTTATAAAAATTCAAGAGATATGTATATGTCAGGCGATGATATAGATCCTAAAGTTTATGATGAACTTATAAATACGGTTGATAATAATTTAGGAAGTTTGCATAAATATATAGATTTAAGAAAAAAAGTATTGAACTTAGATAAAGTTTACTCATATGATATGCATGCTCCAATTATAAACCCAGTAGATGAGTATATTCCATATGATAAAGCACAAAGTATTGTATATGCATCGTTGAATCCTTTAGGTAAAGAATATGGAGATATACTTTATAAAGCTTTCAATGAACGATGGGTGGATGTATATTCTAATGATAATAAAGTAAGTGGAGCATATTGTTTATCTGTATATGATAGTCATCCGTATGTTTTAATGAATTATAGCGGAAATTTAGATTCTGTATCTACTTTATCTCATGAATTAGGACATGCTGTGTATGGATATATGAGTTCAAAGAATCAAAATTATTTAAATTCAAAACCTAGTATTTTTACTCATGAAGTAGCATCTATAACTAATGAAGCTATGTTATATGAAATGTTAATAAAAAATACTCAAAATAAAGATGAAAAAGCTTATTATATAACTCAGTATTTAGATTTAATAAAGAATACATTGTTTGTACAAACAATGTATGCGGAATTTGAGTACAAAGTTCATCAAAAGGTTGAAAGTGGAGAAGTTGTAAATGTGTTAGTACTAAATGATATATGGGGAGAACTTTTACAAAAATATTATGGTAAAGATTTTGGAGTAGACCAACTGTCTAAGGTTGGTTGGTCAAAAATACCGCATTTTTACAATAGTTTCTATGTTTATAAATACGCTACAGGATGTAGCGCTGGAATTGCATTTTCTCAGGATATAATTAAAAATGGTCCTGAAAATTATTTATCATTCCTTAAAAAAGGAGGCTCTAACTATCCGATAGAATTATTGAAAGAGAGTGGTATAAATCTTTACAGTACTAAACCTATAGAACAAACTACTGAAAAATTTAATTCTTTAGTATCAGAGTTAGAAAAGCTCTTAATAAATTAAGGATAGAAGTAATTGAGAAATAGTGGTAGAATATATTAAAAAGTCCTTGTAATTTAAGGACTTTTTAAACTTTTAGTTTAGGTTAATTTATAAGTAATACATAATGTTTAAAATTGATAAGGTAATAACTTTGTAAAAACTAAAGATCAAAAGGATATTCAAAGGTATTAATCTTACTTACAGGATTGTAAATATAAGGAGGTAAAACATGAAACTATTTATAGATACTGCAAATGTAGATGAAATAAAAGAAATAAACTCTTGGGGAGTTATAGAAGGTGTTACAACAAACCCTTCATTAATAGCTAAAGAAGGAAGAGTTTTTGAAAATGTAGTTAAGGAAATAACTCAAATTGTAGATGGACCAATATCTGCAGAAGTTATCTCAATGGATAGCGAAGGAATGATAAAAGAAGGCGAAGAGTTAAGTAAAATTCATGAAAATATAGTAATAAAGATACCTATGTGTGCAGAAGGATTAAAAGCTGTATCAGCTTTACACAAAAAAGGAATAAAAACTAATGTAACTTTAATATTCTCATCAAACCAAGCATTATTAGCAGCTAAAGCAGGTGCTTCTTATGTAAGTCCTTTTGTTGGTAGATTAGATGATATAGGTCAAGAAGGAATAATGTTAATAGAAGAAGTTGCTGAAATATTCAGCATACATGGTATAGAAACTGAAATAATATCAGCTAGTATAAGACATCCTCAACATGTTTTAACTTCAGCTAAGGCAGGTGCTGATATATCAACTGTTCCTTACAAAGTTTTTAAACAAATGTTAGGACATCCTATGACGGATATAGGTATAGAAAAATTCTTAAAAGACTGGGAAACTGTACCTAAGAACTAATAAAAAGGCGATAATTTTTAAATTATCGCTTTTTTTATGTCTTTTTACAATTATATAACATACTAAAACCCTTATTTAACATTTATAAATGTTTACTATTTATTAAATGTGATATATAATTTGAAGAGAGATTAACGAACTAAGGGAGATGAATTTTATGGATAGAAATTTAGCATTAGAGTTAGTTAGAGTAACGGAAGCAGCAGCTTTAGTCTCATCGCAGTTTATGGGTAGAGGAGATAAAAACGGAGCTGACGGAGCAGCAGTTGAGGCTATGAGAAGAGCTTTTGAAACAGTTAAGGTCGATGGTGAAGTTGTAATAGGAGAAGGAGAGTTGGATGAAGCTCCTATGTTATATATTGGTGAAAAGGTTGGAATGGCAACAGAGGATAGCATGAAAGTCGATATAGCAGTAGACCCTTTGGATGGAACTACACTAATAGCTAAAGGACTACCTAATGTTATATCTGTAATAGCTATGGGAAAAAAAGGAAGCTTACTGAAAGCTCCTGATACTTATATGAAAAAAATAATTGTTGGTCCTAAGGCAAAAGGATGTATAGATTTAAACGCAAGTGTTGAAGAAAATATAAAAAATGTAGCTAAGGCTTTAAATAAAAAGACAACAGAAATGACTATAACAGTACAGGATAGAGAAAGACATGATTATATATTTGAAGCAGCTAGAAAATTAGGGACAAGAATAAAAATGTTCGGAGATGGAGATGTAGCAGCAGGTATTGCAACTTGCTTTGAAGATACAGGAATAGATATGCTTATGGGAATTGGTGGTGGACCAGAAGGTGTTATAACAGCGGCAGCGATTAAGTGTATGGGCGGAGATATGCAAGCTCAGATTTATCCACTAAGTGAGCAAGAAAGAATTAGATGTCATGAAATGGGACTAACAGATGAAGATATATCGAAAGTATTATCATTAGAAGACTTAGCTCAAGGTGATGAACTATTCTTTGCAGCAACAGGAATAACGGATGGAGATTTGTTAAAAGGTGTAGTTAGTTTAGGTAATAATAGAATAACAACAAATTCTGTTGTTATGAGAGCAAAAACAGGAACGATAAGATTTGTCGATGCAATACATTCGGTTGATAAAAATGATATATTAACTGATTTAATGGGTAAATATAGTATATAAAAGGCGTAAAAAATAAAACTATTTTGTTTGAATAGTTTTATTTTTTTATTTGTTGACCATAATGTATAAATAGTGATAGTATTAAGTTTAACTGTTTGCTATAATAATGGTAGCTTCTCATTTGCACGCCTTTAATTTCCGAATAAAATTGTAATGTAATTATGGGATAGGAGGACTTTTTTGAATACGAAAGATATGACTTTGGATAATTTAGATGACATGACTCTAGTTCAACTAAAAGAATTAGCAAAGAAATTAGAGATTAAGTCTATAAGTAAGTATAAAAAGAATGAGTTAATACAAATAATAAATGAGTATAAAAATAAGGACATGATAGATAATAATAAAGAAATCGAGAAAAAAGAAACCGAGAAAAAAGAAATTAAAAGTGAACAAAAACAAAGTGTGAATAAGCAAGAAACTAAGGTTTATGAAAATAGGACTCAAAGATACAATCAAAATCACAACAGAAATTCATACAATAATTCATATAATGTTAAAGAAGTTGATGAAGCTAAGATTGTTGATGAGTTTAATACATCTAAAGATGATGAGGTAATGGGTGTTTTAGAAATACTACCAGATGGATTTGGATTTTTAAGAGGGCCTAACTATTTATCTACAGAACATGATGTATATGTTTCACCATCGCAAATTAGAAGATTCAATATGAAAACAGGGGATAAAGTTAAGGGTATAACAAGACATCCAAAAAGTGGAGAAAAATTTAGAGCATTATTATATGTTCAAAAAATAAATGATGAACATCCTGAGACAGCTACAAAAAGAAGAGCTTTTGAAACTCTTACACCGATATACCCGGAAGAAAGACTTACATTAGAGAAGTATCAAAATGAAATATCTACAAGGCTAATAGATTTAATTTCTCCTATTGGTAAAGGTCAAAGGGGATTGATAGTAGCACCACCTAAGGCTGGTAAAACTATCCTTTTAAAAAGTGTAGCCAATAGTATTGTTAAAAATCATCCAGATGTGGAGTTAATAGTTCTTCTTATAGATGAAAGGCCAGAAGAAGTAACTGATATGCAAGAATCTATAGATGCAGATGTTATTTACTCAACTTTTGATCAGGTGTCAAGTCATCATGTTAAAGTTGCTGAGATGGTTCTAAATAGAGCACAAAGATTAGTTGAGCACGGAAAAGATGTTGTTATATTATTAGATAGTATTACAAGACTTGCAAGAGCTTATAACTTGAGCATATCGCCAACTGGAAGAACGTTATCAGGAGGGTTAGATCCTGGAGCACTTCATGGGCCTAAAAAATTCTTTGGAGCTGCAAGAAACATTAGACAAGGTGGATCTTTAACTATTTTAGCTACAGCGTTAGTTGAAACAGGATCTAGAATGGATGATGTTATTTTTGAAGAGTTCAAAGGAACTGGAAATATGGAATTACACTTAGATAGAAAATTAGCTGAGAAGAGAGTGTTCCCTGCTGTTGATATATATAAATCAGGAACAAGAAGAGAAGATTTATTATTAACAGAAGAAGAGAAAGCTGCACTTTGGAAACTTAGAAAAGAGATGAGCAGTAATTCGGTATATGAAGTAACTGATAAAGTACTAGAATTACTTAAGAGAACAAAGGATAATAATTCGTTTATAAAGTATATAAAAGAGACTTTAAACTAATTAGAAAACTCTTGTACCCTAAATAATCTTATGTTATAATGGTGTAGTTGAATAATGAAAAACGAAAAGTTAATATAATTAATTTCGAAAAGTAAGGAGAAGAGGTGACAAATATGCAAAAAGATATACAACCAAAATACCAAGAAGTTGAAGTACGTTGCGCTTGTGGAAACACATTCGTTGCTGGGTCAACTAAAGACGAAATAAAAGTTGAGATATGTTCAGAATGCCATCCTTTCTATACTGGAAAGCAAAAGAATATAGAAGCTGGTGGAAGAATAGACAAGTTCAAGAAGAGATTCAAAATCGACTAATAGTAAATACGGAGTTGGCTTGCCAACTCCTATTTTATTTATATAGGAGGATTAAGTATGTATAGACCGGTAAATCATGGATATATAGAAATTGTCATAGGTCCTATGTACAGTGGTAAAAGTGAAGAGTTAATAAGAAGATTAAAAAGAGCTAAGATTGCAAAACAAAACGTAGTTGTTTTTAAGCCTCTTATTGATGATAGATATAGTAAAGAAGATGTAGTATCTCATAGTGGATATGCAATAAATGCTATTCCTATAAAGGATTCTTCAGAAATGGAAAAATACATAAATGAAGATACTCAAGTAGTGGGAATAGATGAGGTTCAATTCTTTGATAATGAAGTAGTTGATATGGCTATAAAGTTAGCGGATAAAGGAATTAGAGTTATTGCAGCTGGATTAGATATGGATTTTAAAGGAGAGCCTTTTGGACCTACTCCTAAATTATTGGCTGTGGCTGAATTTGTAGATAAAATTCAAGCTATATGCTCAGTTTGTGGACAACCAGCAACTAGATCTCAAAGACTTATAAATGGTAAACCAGCTAAGTATGATGAACCAATAATACAAGTTGGAGCTATAGAGAGTTATGAAGCTAGATGTAGAAAATGTCATGTAGTTGAAAAATAAATTTATAAACAACAAACACCTTTTAGGTGTTTTTTCTTTGCCTAATATAGTAATATTATATATATAGTTTAGGAGTAGAGGTGAATATATGAAAAAACAACCGGTAGGTGGTCAAGCTGTAATAGAAGGAGTTATGATGCAATCTAAAAACAAGAGAGCCATAGCTGTTAGAAAAAATGATGGAGAAATTATAATTAGAAAAAGAAATATAAAAAGTTGGATATCTGACAAGAATATAGATAAGATTCCTTTTTTAAGGGGTGCATTTATATTAATAGAGACTATGATTGAAGGAATAAACAGTATGAATTTTTCATCTGAATTTTTCCTAGATGACGAAGAAGAAGAGTCGGGGTTTGATAAATTCATAAATAAGCTATTTAAAGATAAGGCAAATGATGTAATAATAATAATTTCCCTAATAATAGGATTGTTTTTTGCTATGTTATTATTTGTAGTAACGCCCACGATGATAGGTGGATTATTTTCAAGATTTATAAATAGCGACTTAATATTAAATCTAATAGAAGGTTTTACGAGAATATGTATTTTATTTATCTATATACTTTTAATATCTATGAATAAAGATATTAAAAGAGTGTTTGAGTATCATGGAGCTGAGCATAAAGCTATTTATTGTTATGAAAATGATTTAGATTTAACTGTTGAAAATGCAAGGAAATTTAAGACACAACATCCAAGATGTGGAACTAATTTTTTATTTATAGTAATGTTCACTTCCATAATACTTTTTTCTTTTTTTGGATGGCCTAATCCAATTATAAGAATAGTTATGAGAATTGTATGTGTTCCTATAGTTGCGGGAATATCATATGAAATAATAAAATTGCTTGGGAAATATAATAACATTTTGACAAAAATTGTAGCTTATCCAGGAATGATGTTACAAAAACTTACAACTAAGGAACCAGATGATAAACAACTTGAAGTTGCATTAAAAGCATTAGATGCTGTCATAAAGTAAAAAAGGAGAATTATATGACAATAAGAGAAATTTTAATTAAATATATGGAGGAGTTATCAAACATCAGTGATACTCCGAGATTAGATACAGAAATAATATTGCAGAAAGTATTAGGTGATGTTGATAGGCTGTATATTCAATTAAACTTGAACAAAAAACTTTCACATGAACAAATGGAAGACTTTAATAGAATGATTAAGGAAAGATTAGATGGAAGACCTATTGCATATATCGTTAATAATAGAGAATTTATGGGATTAGATTTTTTTGTAGAAGAAGGAGTTTTAATTCCAAGACCAGATACTGAACCGTTAGTTGAGGAAATAATAGAACTTACTAATGGTAAGGAAATGTTAAACATAGTTGATATAGGAACTGGATCAGGGGCTATATCTGTAAGTTTAGCAAAGTATATAAAGGATTGTCATGTTTATTCACTAGACATATCCGAAAAAGCTTTAAGTGTAGGCAAAAAGAATGCTATAAGTAATGGAGTTGACAATAAAATTGATTTTATAGAATCTAATTTATTTAGTGGGATTGAAGATAAAAACATAAAGTTAGATTTAATAGTTTCTAATCCTCCGTATATAAGAAAAAAAGATATAGAGACGCTTCATACTCAAGTTAAAGATTATGAACCATATATAGCTCTTGAAGGTGGAGAAGATGGTTTAGATTTTTATAGGGCAATAACTAAACAATCTGTTTGTTATTTAAAGGACGGAGGAATATTAGCTTTTGAAGTTGGCCATGATCAAGCTAAAGATGTATGTGATATTATGAACGATAATGGTTACTCTAAAATATATACAAAGAAAGACTTGCAAGGAATCGATAGAGTTGTTATAGGTTATAAACTATGATATAATCAACTATTGATATTTTACAATTAAAGAGGTGAAAAGTATGCTAAACAAATTAGAAGTACTAGAAGATAAATATAAAGAACTAAGTGAAAAAATAGCAGACCCGGAAATAATAAATGACCAAAAAGTATGGCAGAAATTTATAAAAGAACATGCTGAAGTAGAGCCAATTGTAATGAAATTTAGAGAATATAAAGATGTAATGAACGCTATAGCTGATTCTAAAACTATCTTACAAGAGGAATCAGATGAAGAACTAAGAGAATTAGCTAAAATGGAACTATCTGAAATGGAAGAAAAAGTTGAGCCTATAGAGGAAGAATTAAAAATATTATTATTACCAAAGGACCCTAATGATGACAAAAACGTTATAGTTGAAATCAGAGGAGGAGCTGGAGGAGATGAAGCAGCTCTATTTGCTGGGGACTTATTTAGAATGTACTGCAGATATGCAGAAAGAAGAAAATGGAAAATTGAGTTACTAAGTGCTAGTGATACTGGTGTTGGGGGATATAAAGAAGTATCTTTCATGATAAAAGGTAATGGAGCATACTCTGTTCTTAAATATGAATCAGGAGTTCATAGGGTTCAAAGAATACCATCTACTGAATCAGGAGGAAGAATACATACATCAACAGCAACAGTTGCAGTTTTACCAGAGGTAGAAGATGTTGAAGTAGAAATAAACGCAAATGACTTAAGAATAGATGTTTTCCGTTCTTCAGGAAATGGGGGACAAAGTGTTAATACTACAGACTCTGCAGTAAGGGTTACACATATACCTACAGGAGAAGTAGTATCTTGCCAAGATGGAAAATCTCAATTAAAGAATAAAGAGCAAGCATTAAAAATATTAAAAGCTAGATTATATGATAAAGCAGTTGCTGCACAACATAAAGATATAGCTGCAGAAAGAAAAAGTCAGGTTGGAACAGGGGACAGATCTGAAAGAATAAGAACTTACAACTTCCCTCAAGGAAGAGTAAGTGATCATAGAATAAACTTAACTTTATACAAATTAGATGCATTCTTAGATGGAGATTTAAATGAAATGATAGATGCATTAATAACTGTAGATCAAACTGAAAAAATGATGTCTATATAGTTTTAATATAAAAAAATCCCTATTAAAAATAGGGATTTTTTGCAAGTAAAAAGAGTTATTATCTAGTATTGTAATAATAGTAATTTATATTACATAAAATTTAGAGCAAGTTAAATAATACTAGGGGGTAACAAGAATTGTTTCGAATAACATTGATTGGATTGATATCTGGAGTTATAGGGACAGGAATCGGAGGCATTATATCCACTGTTTTTAGAAAAAATGTAAAAAGATATATAAGTTTTTTTATGGGAATATCTGGAGGCGTAATGCTAGCTGTTGTGGTATTTGATCTTCTTAAAGAATCCATGAACCAAATAGGAGTTATTTATACAAGTTTGTTTGTATTTGCTGGAGCTTTACTTACTATGTTAATAAAAAATAAACTAGAAGTAGAATCGGATCTTAAATCAGGGTATTTAATATTTTTAAGTATACTTTTACATAACTTACCGGAAGGTTTAGCGATAGGATCTTCATTTATAGCAACTGAAAACCTAGGAATTACCTTAGCAATTGTAATAGGTATTCATAATATACCAGAAGGTCTAGCAATGGCGCTTAGTTTAGCTGGGAGTAAAATGAGCACGTTTAAAGTTGTATTATTAACATTAATAGCAGGAATTCCTATGGGTATAGGTAGTTTTTTTGGCGCATATTTCGCAGGTATGTGTACTTCTTTAATAGGGGGGTTCTTAGCTATAGCAGCAGGAACTATGATGTATGTAGTTTTAGAAGAAATATTTCCATCAGCAAAATCTATGTATTCTATAATAGGTTTTTTGATCGGAATTTTAGTAGTCAGCTATATATAAACTAAATATGAAGGAAGGTATACTAATGATAAATACAAAAATAAGTAAAATCGATGAATCAAATATAGATATAGAAGAAATAAGAAAGCATGCAAAATTATTATCTGAAGGAAATACAGTTATTTTTCCTACAGAAACAGTTTATGGTTTAGGTGCAAATGCTTTAGATGAAGATGCTGTAAAAAAAATATATGAAGCAAAAGGACGACCTAGTGATAACCCTTTAATAGTACATATATGTGAAAAAGATGAGATAAATAAATTGGCTACACATATAAATGAAAAAGCTAAAAAATTAATGGATGAATTTTGGCCAGGGCCACTTACTATGATTTTTAAGAAAAAAGAAATAGTTCCACAAAGAACTAGTGGTGGTTTAGATACAGTAGCTATAAGAATGCCTTCGAATCTTATTGCCAGAGAAATTATAAGACAATCAGGAGTACCTATAGCTGCTCCATCAGCTAATATATCAGGTAGACCATCTCCAACAAAGGGACAGCATGTATGCGATGAAATGAACGGAAGGGTAAATGGAATTATAGTTGCAGGAGACTGTGATTTTGGACTTGAATCTACGGTTGTAGATATGACATCTGAAAAGCCTATGATCTTAAGACCTGGAAGTGTTACTAAAGAGCAAATGGAACTTTTAATAGGAGAAGTTCTTATAGACCCGTCTATTGAGGGTAAAGCAGACGTAAAAAAAGCTAAAGCACCAGGAATGAAATATACACACTATTCACCAAATGGAGACGTTTTTATAGTAAAAGGAGAAGATTTAAAAGTAATTAATAAAATAAATTCTTTAATAGATGAAAATGAAGAAAAAGGATTAAGATGTGGTGTTATGTGTCTTAATAAAAATAAAGAAAACTATAAAGGCGAAGTGATAGGTCTTGGAGATAATTTAGAAGAAGTTGGAAGCAACCTTTTTAATGCATTAATAGAAATGGATAAAAAAGAAATGGATATAATATATTCTGAAGCTTTTTCTAACCATGGAGTTGGTAGAGCTATAATGAATAGGTTAATGAAGTCAGCTGGGTATAAAATTATAGAATTATAAATAATAAAGTCTAAAAAATATATGAAATAATTATGTATAAAGGATGCAAAAATATTTAAAGTTTAGTATAATATAAAATTAAGTATAAATCTATGTATACAAAAGTATTGGAGGTATTGGACTATGAAGATAGGTTTAGGTAGCGATCACGGTGGATACAATTTAAAAGAAGAAATAAAAAAACACTTACAATCAAAAGGAATTGAATGTGTAGACTTTGGAACTGAAAATGGAGTAGATTCAGTTGATTATCCTATATATGGAGAAAAGGTTGCCAAAGCGGTTGTTAGCAAGGACGTAGACTATGGGATATTATGTTGCGGGACAGGTATAGGAATCTCATTAGCAGCTAACAAAGTTAAAGGTATTAGATGTGCTGTTGTTTCAGATACATTTTCAGCTAAAATGTCAAAAGCACATAATAATGCAAACATGCTTTCTTTAGGAGAGAGAGTAATTGGAAAAGGGCTAGCTCTTGAGATAGTTGATGCGTGGATAAACACTGAATTTGAAGGTGAAAGACACTTAAGAAGAGTAAATATGTTAAATGACATAGAACAAAAAAATTAGGAGGCTTACATAATGAAAAAAGTAGTAGTTGCAGATCATCCATTAATACAACACAAATTAACTTTAATGAGGGATAAAAATACAGGATCTAAAGATTTTAGAGAACTTCTAACAGAAATAACAATGCTTATGGGATATGAAATAACAAGAGAATTACCTTTAGAGGAAATAGAAATAGAAACTCCTGTTGTTAAAACTAAAGCAAAAGTTATAGCTGGAAAGAAATTAGGAATAGTTCCAATATTAAGAGCTGGATTAGGAATGGTAGATGGACTTGTAAACTTAGTTCCAGCAGCTAAAGTTGGACATGTTGGTTTATACAGAGACCCAGAAACTTTACAACCAGTTGAATACTATAGTAAATTCCCACAAGATATACAAGAAAGAGAAATGATAGTAGTAGATCCAATGTTAGCTACTGGTGGATCTGCTGTAGCAGCGATAGATGTATTAAAGAGAGATGGAGCTAAAACTATAAAACTAGTTAATTTAGTTGCTTCTCCAGAAGGTATAGAAGAAGTTCACAAATATCACCCAGATGTTGATATATACGTAGCTAATATCGATGAGAAATTAAATGATCATGGATATATAGTTCCAGGATTAGGAGACGCTGGAGACAGATTATTTGGAACTAAGTAATAAGTTTAAACAAGGTATCTATAAAGTTTTATAGATGCCTTTTTCCGTTGAGTCATTAGCTCAAATATTAGGAAAACACTTATTAAAATAACCAATGTATACTATAAAAAAATTAAATTTAAAAAAATATTTTAAAATATTTTTTTAAAATGTAATTATTTGTAGAAAAATTTTCATAAAAGGTATAATATATATATATCTTTTATGGATTTATATCCAAAATTTAAATTAAAAAGTTTAAATTTTTCAAATGTTTTAAAAAGTAAAAATGTGCATAAATACTAGCATAATGAAGATTATATAAGTATAAACTAAAAAATGAAATGAATTATACAAAAATTATTTCATAATATATACATTTGAATAATTAAAAAAAAATTATTCAAAATTTATACAAAAATGAAAAAACTGAAATTTAAAAATCAATATTAGGTATTGATAAAAATATTTAAAAGAAATATAATAATGAAATATAATTTACAATTAAAATATTCAACGTTTCAAACAAACATCTTACATATGTACAATAAATTAATAGAATTTAAAATAAATTACGATACAAGAGGTATGATATTTATGGAAGATAAACATAGAAAATATGTACAGGCTCTTAGTATGCTTTCTTTAATAAGCCAAGTAGGATTAATGATTTTAATCCCTATTTTAGGATGTGCTTTTATAGGAAAGTACTTAGATGATAAATTTGGAACTAGTCCATTTTTATTATTGATTTTCCTTTTATTAGGAATAGGCGGTGCATTTAGTGGTGTTTATAAAACCTTAATTGTATACGCAAGAAGGAAGTGATTAAATGAATGATGGTTTAGGAAAACAAATAAGAGACGTAAATAAAGGTATACTCATAATTGATTTAATCGCAGCTATCCTTATTGTTTTTTTATCAAACTCTCCAAAAGAAATGCTTACAGGTCTTTTGTTTGGGAGCATAATAGCTATGTTAA
This sequence comes from Paraclostridium dentum, assembly GCF_048568265.1. Taxonomy (NCBI): domain Bacteria; kingdom Bacillati; phylum Bacillota; class Clostridia; order Peptostreptococcales; family Peptostreptococcaceae; genus Paraclostridium; species Paraclostridium dentum. Next base: position 64,984 of record NZ_CP183813.1, read on the forward strand.
ATTTTAGATTACTAGCTATCTCGTTACAAAAATCAGTAACGTATCCTCCTACTAAGGCTCAAATATATTCAACTAGTAGATACATAATAAGGATGACAATAGTAGGTGTGGTTTTATTTGTTTCAGCAAAATCTCCACATATAAGTGTTATTGGAACTACCATAGGCTTATTGAGCACTAAGTTTTCTATATTAGGCAAAAGAGTAGTAGTAGACAAACTTAAAAGAAAGGAGGCGTAACTGTGAGTCAAGCTAAATATATACTATATTTTGGAAACTTCAAGTTAAGTGATACAGTTATAACAAGTTGGATAATATTAGCAGGTCTTGCTATAGCATCTTATTTTTTAACTAGAAACTTAAAGAAAGTTCCAACTAGTAAAGTACAAATATTTTTAGAATTTGTTATAGGCGGATTTGATAAGTTTGTAAAAGCAACTATGGGACCAACAGCTATAAAAGAATTACCTTTTATGGTTCCGTATGTAGGAAGTTTATTCTTATTCTTCGCATGTTCAAACCTTATAGGACTATTAGGATTTAGATCACCTACAACAGATTTAGACACTACATTAGCATGGGCATTAATAACATTTGTTATGATTTACTATGCAGGTGTCAAGAAAAAAGGTATGGGAATGTTCAAGGAGTTACTTGAGCCAATACCATTCTTATTACCACTTAATATAATAGGTGAGTTAGCAAAACCTATATCATTAAGTTTCCGTCCATTTGGTAATATATTAGGAGGATCTGTTATAATGGCACTTTTATATCAATTCTTAGGATTCGTGTCAACAAGCTTAACAGGCATAAATATACCTTTTGGACAATTAATAATACCAGTACCATTACATTTATACTTTGATATATTTGCTGGTGTATTACAAGCGTTCATATTCATAATGCTTACAATGGTATTTGTATCAAATGCTACAGAGTAATTGATATGTAAATAAACAAAAAACAATAAAAATTATTGAAATTTAAGGAGGAAACAATCATGGAAACAGCTATATTATTAGCAGGTTCAGCTATAGGAGCAGGTATCGCAGTTGCAACAGGTATAGGAGCAGGAATAGGACAAGGATTCGCAGCAGGTAAAGCTGCAGAGGCAGTTGGAAATCAACCAGAAGCTAAAGGTGATATAACTCAAACAATGTTACTTGGAGCTGCAGTTGCAGAGTCTTCAGCAATATATGGTTTAGTTGTAGCTATAATACTTCTATTCGCTAATCCATTCATAACAAAATTATAAGAATTAAATTTTAGGCATAATAAAATAGGAGGTGGGGAACCATCTCCTAATTACGAATTGTGATTAGTAGAAAGGAGGAATAAGGATGGAAATAAAACCACTAATTGGGTTAACATATGAATTACTATTCCAATTAATAAATACATTCTTAGTGTTTGTTATTTTAAAGAAACTTTTATTTAAACCTGTTTTAGGAATAATAGAAGCTAGAGAAAAAGATATTCAAACAAACTTAGCTCAAGGAGAGAAATCTAAATCTGAGGGTGAAAAGTTCAAAAAAGAATTTGAAGAAAAGTTAAGTTCTGCTAAAGAGCAAGGGCAAGAGATAATAAAACAAGCAACTGTAAGAGCAGAACAAAAATCAGAGGAAATAATATCTACAGCTAAAAATGAAGCTACAAGCATAAAAGAAAAAGCTAGCAAAGATATAGTACAAGAAAGACAAAAAGTTATGAATGAAGTTAAGGATGATATATCTTCAATAGCTTTACTTGCAGCATCTAAGGTTATAGAAAGCGACCTAGATAAGTCTAAGCATGAAAAGCTAATAAATGACTTTATAAAAGAGGTAGGCGAAGCTCAATGATAAATATAGTTGCAAGCAGATACGCTGAAGCCTTATTCCAAGTTGGAGAAGACTCTAAGTCGACTGAAAAACTATATAATGAGCTAAAGGCTGTAGTAGATATAATAAATGAAAATAAAGAGTTTGCAAATATATTAAAATCTCCAATAGTTTCAAAGGACGATAAAAAAGATTTAATATCTAATGTATTTGGATCTCAATTAAATAAAGAAATGTTAAATTTCATGAAAATATTAGCTGATAAAGATAGATTATCTTTAATAACTGGTATAGCAGAAGCTTTTAAAGCTTTATTAAATGATAAAAACAATATATTAGAAGGAGTTGCTATAACAGCAGTTCCTATGGAAAGTGAAGAACTTGAAGGACTTCAAGCTAAACTTTCAACTAAATATAACAAAACAGTTATTTTAAAAAATGAAGTAGATGAGTCTGTATTAGGTGGAGTCCTAGTTAGACTTGGAAACGAAGAGATAGATGGAACAGTTAAAAATCGTTTAGATAAGATGAAGGAACAACTATCTCAAGTAATATCTTAGGAGGGCGGTGAACCCATGAATTTAAAACCAGAAGAAATAAGTGCTATAATAAAAGAGCAAATAAAGAATTACGAAAATAAAGTAGAGTTAACAGATACAGGAAGTGTTTTAAAAGTTGGGGACGGTATAGCTAGTGTTTACGGATTAGAAAAAGCTATGGCTGGTGAGTTATTAGAGTTCCCAGGTAAAGTATACGGAATGGCTCTTAACCTTGAAGAAGAAATGGTTGGGGCAGTTATGCTAGGAGATGACTCTGGAATAAAAGAAGGAGACATCGTAAAAAGAACTGGTAACATAGTTCAAGTTCCAGTTGGAGACGAAATGATAGGTAGAGTTGTAAACTCATTAGGTCAACCAGTTGATGGAAAAGGACCTATAAATGCAACTAAATTCAGACCAGTTGAATCTGAAGCTACAGGAATAATGGCTAGAAAATCTGTTCATGAGCCATTACAAACAGGTATAAAAGCTATAGATGCCATGATACCAATAGGTAAAGGGCAAAGAGAGCTTGTTATCGGAGATAGACAAACAGGTAAAACATCTATATGTGTAGATACAATACTTAACCAAAAAGGTAAAGATGTTATATGTATATATGTTGCAATAGGACAAAAACGTTCTACTGTTTCTCAAGTTGTTAGTACATTAGAAAAAGGTGGAGCAATGGATTATACAATAGTAGTTTCTGCTACTGCATCTGAATCTGCACCACTTCAATTCTTAGCTCCATATGCAGGTGTTGCTATGGGTGAAGAATTCATGTTCAATGGAAAACATGTATTAATAGTATATGATGACTTAACTAAGCATGCCGTTGCATACAGAGAAATGTCATTATTACTTAAGAGACCACCAGGTCGTGAAGCGTACCCAGGAGACGTATTCTACCTACATTCAAGATTACTTGAAAGAGCAGCTAAGTTATCTGATGAATTAGGAGCAGGATCAATAACTGCATTACCTATAATAGAAACTCAAGGTGGAGACGTTTCTGCTTATATACCAACTAACGTTATATCTATAACAGACGGACAAATATACCTTGTACCAGAATTATTCTACGCAGGAATAAGACCTGCAGTTGACCCTGGTATATCAGTTTCAAGGGTTGGAGGATCTGCACAAATAAAATCAATGAAAAAAGTTGCAGGACCATTAAAACTTCTTTACTCACAATATAAAGAACTTGCTGCATTCTCTCAATTTGGATCTGACTTAGATGAAGATACTAAGAAGAGACTTGCTCAAGGGGAAAGAATAGTTGAGGTTCTTAAACAAGGAGAACATCAACCAATGGAAGTTTCAAATCAAGTTGTAATGGTATTTGCAGTTACAAATAACTTATTAGCAGATATACCTGTAAATAACATAAAGAGATTTGAAGCAGAATTATTAGAATTTATAGATGCTAATTATCCACAAATAGGAGAAAAAATTCTTGCAAATGAAGATTTTGCTCAAGAATTAACGAACGCTATAAACGATTTCAAAAAGAAATTTGTTATAGAAGCGTAATCCTTTTTAAAAAAAGGAGGTAACTCAATTGGCAGGAGCTGGAATGAAGGAAATTAAAACTCGTATTGCCAGTGTTGAAAATACGAAACAAATAACTAAAGCAATGGAATTAGTTTCTTCTTCTAAATTTAGAAGAGCTAAGGAAAAAGCTGAAAGTTCTAAAGCGTATTTTAACACTTTAAAAGAAGCTGTAGAGAATATAGCTAAGAGTACGAGCGGAGTTAAAAGTGAATTTCTTAAACAAAGAGAAGTTAAAAATAGATGTTATGTAGTAATAGCAGGAGATAGAGGTCTTGCAGGTGGATACAACGCAAATGTATTTAAAGCATTAGCGGCTGAAACTCAAGGTTCTAAAAATATTAAAGTTGTTACTATAGGAAAAAAAGCAAAAGAATTTGTTAGCAAAAGAGACTTTGAAGTAATAGGATCAATACCTTCTGTTGAAAATGCTAGCTATGAAGATATAATGAATATATCAAAAACTGTAATGGATTCGTATCAAAACGGAGACATAGACGAAGTTAAATTAATATATACAGAGTTCGTTTCTGCATTAAGTCAAGAGCCAAGATTAGTTAAGCTTTTACCAATAAGTATAGAAGCTAACAAAGGTGAAGAGAAGAAGCAAAGTGGAGCGGCAGTTCAATACTTACCTTCTGCAGACGCTGTGCTTGGATTTATAGTTCCTAAGTATGTATCAGGAATGATATACGGAGGATTAGCTGAGTCTTACGCTTCAGAGCAAGCTGCAAGAAGAACAGCTATGGAATCAGCAACAGACAATGCAAATGAAATGATATCTAATTTAGAATTACAATACAATAGAGCAAGACAAGCTGCAGTTACTCAAGAAATATCTGAGATAGTTGCAGGAGCTTCTTCAGCTCAATAAATAAGGAGGTTAGGACATGGCAAACATAGGTAAAATAGTTCAGGTTATCGGGCCAGTTGTTGACGTAAAGTTCAATGATGAAAAAAGCTTACCTAATCTATTAAATGCATTAGAGATAAAGCACGGAGATAAAAAAATAGTTGTAGAGGTTGCACAACATGTTGGTGATGATACTGTAAGATGTATATCAATGAGTTCAACTGATGGACTAGTAAGAGGTATGGAAGTTGTTGATACAGGAGCTGCTATAAGTGTTCCTGTAGGAGAAGAAACTTTAGGAAGAATATTCAATGTATTAGGTGAGCCAGTTGATGGTAAAGAAGCTCCAAAAGATGCTCCTAAAAACCCTATACATAGAGAAGCACCAGCATTCGATGAATTAAACCCAGGAGCTGAGATATTAGAGACTGGTATAAAAGTTGTTGACTTACTAGCACCATACTTAAAAGGTGGTAAGATAGGTCTATTCGGAGGGGCTGGAGTTGGTAAAACAGTTCTTATACAAGAGCTTATCAACAATATAGCTACTCAACACGGTGGTATATCAGTATTCGCAGGTGTTGGAGAGAGAACAAGAGAAGGTAACGACTTATTCCATGAGATGAGCGATACAGGAGTTATAAATAAAACAGCTCTAGTATTCGGACAAATGAATGAGCCACCTGGAGCAAGAATGAGAGTTGCTTTAACTGGTCTTACAATGGCTGAATACTTCAGAGATCAACAAGGACAAGACGTTTTATTATTCGTAGATAATATATTCCGTTTCACTCAAGCAGGATCTGAGGTTTCTGCACTTCTTGGACGTACTCCATCAGCAGTTGGATACCAACCAACATTAGCAACAGAGATGGGTAGATTACAAGAGAGAATAACATCTACAAATAAAGGGTCTATAACATCAGTTCAGGCTGTATATGTACCTGCCGATGACTTAACTGACCCAGCACCAGCTACAACATTCACTCACTTAGATGCTAAAACAGTTTTATCTAGACAAAAAGCTTCTCTAGGTATATTCCCAGCTGTTGACCCATTAGAGTCTACATCTAGAGTTCTTGACCCAGCTATAGTTGGTAAAGAACATTACGAGATAGCAGTATCAGTTCAATCTATACTTCAAAAGTATAAAGAACTTCAAGATATAATAGCTATACTTGGTATGGATGAATTATCTGATGAAGATAAGATAACTGTTAACAGAGCTAGAAAGATAGAGAGATTCTTATCTCAACCATTCTTCGTTGGTGAGCAGTTCACAGGAATACCAGGTAAATATGTACCTGTTAAAGAAACTGTAAGAAGTTTCAAAGAAATATTAGAAGGTAAGCATGATAACTTACCAGAATCAGCTTTCTTATTCGTAGGAAGTATAGAAGAGGCAGTTGAAAAAGCGAAGGAGAGTAGATAATAATGGCAAGCGAATTTGCGGTTAAAATTGTTACTCCTGAAAAAGTCTTCTATGAAGGTCAAACAGAGATGATAATAGTGAGAACTACTGAAGGAGATAGAGGTATATTAAAAAACCACAGACCTTTAGTTGCAGGATTATCAGATGGAACTCTACGTCTAAAAAGAGAAGGTAAATTTAAAGAAGCAAAAATATCTGGAGGATTCGTTCAAGTTGAAAAAGAGCAAGCTGTTATTTTAACTGAATCTGCAGAATGGTTATAGAAAAAAGGCTAGAGTTTAACTCTAGCCTTTTTATTTTTTTATAACTAAGTAAATTTGTAACCACTATTCACTTAAATTTAAATACTTGTGGAACTATTAAAATAAATTTCTCTATAGTAATATAAAAATAGATTTGTAAATAAAATTTAGTATAAACAATTGAATAGATTTGAATTTAAGTCACAAAATAGTAATATATACATAAATTTGGAGGTATCCATGAATATATTGGGTATAGGTATAGATATAGTAGAAATAGAAAGAATAGAAAACATATTAAAAAATAAAAAAAGATTTTTAAATAAAATATTCACTGATGAAGAGATAAAGTATTTTGAATCAAAAAATTTTAGATCTGAAACTATAGCTGGAAATTTCTCTGCAAAAGAAGCCATAAGTAAAGCTTTTGGAACAGGCATTAAAAATTTTAATTTTGATGACATAGAGGTTTTAAGAGATAAAAATGGAAAGCCTATAGTTAAAACTTATAATAATTTAAGACAAATGTGCATAGATTATAATGTTTTAGAAATACAAGTATCTATATCTCATAGTGAAAATTATGCTGTAGCTAATGCTATGGTAATAGTTAAGGAGTGATAAGATGAAAACTAAAAAAGCGAAAGATATAATGACTACTAATGTAAAGGTAGCAAGAGAAACTGATAATATACAGGATATAGCTAACATTCTTATAACTGAGAAAATAGGTGGAGTACCTGTAGTGGATAAAGATAATAAAGTTGTAGGTATTATCTCAGAAACAGATATAATGAAAAAAGAAAAATACGTAGATCCTCCAGAGTACATAACATTTTTACAAGGGTTAATATGTATTAATGATTTTAAAAAGATAGAACATGATATAAAAGATATAGCAGCTACTAAAGTCAAAGACTTAATGTCTAAAGATGTAATAAAAGTTTATGAGAATGATACATTTGATGATATTGCAAACATAATGATAAAAAAATCAGTAAACAGAGTTCCTGTAGTTGATGAAAATGACAAAATAAAAGGAATAATTTGTAGATACGATATAATAAAATCTATGTATGAAGAATAGGTTTTAAATTAGGAGGTATTGTGTGAAACGCAAGTGGACGTTATTTTTGATTTTAGTTATAAGCTTTACGACTATATTTATAGGTTGTGAAAAAAGCAAGTCCACAAAAGAAGAGGTATACAAAAACTTTCAAAATGACATATCGAAGATGAAGTACTATAAGTGTAAAGCAGATATAGAAGTTATAGGAAATAAAAAATCTCATAAATACTCTTTTTTGCATGAATATAATGGTCCTGGCAACTTTAAATTAGTTGCCTTACAACCTGAGCATCTTAAGGGTAAGACTATAGAATACAAACAAGATAAGATAATTGTAACTAACCCAGAGGTAGAAGATAAATTGATTTTACCTAATGTAGGAAAAGATAGTCAGCATTTATTTGTTGGAGATTTTGTGGAGAATTATCTACAAGGGGAAGATGTAGAGATTGGAATGAAAAATGGGTATTTAATGCTTACAGTATCAATACCTGGGAACACTAAATATTTCAACAAGCAGATACTTTATATAGACTCAAAAGAAAATTATCCTGCTAAATTAGAAATATTAGATCAGGAAGGGAATACCAGATTTATAGTCAATTATTCTGATTTTAAGTACAAGAAATAGCAAGGAGATAGACAATGAAGATAAATATAACAGCTCCTACATGGGCGGAGATAAATCTAGATAATATAAGTAATAATTTAAAAAATATAAAAAAAATATTAAAAGAAGATACTAAAATTTGTGGAGTGGTTAAGGCTAATGCATATAGTCATGGGGCAGTGCATATATCAAAGTTTTTAGAAAGAGAAAATGTAGATTATTTAGCAGTATCTAGGCTTGAAGAAGGTCTAGAACTTAGACAAAATGATATAGGATTACCTATATTATGTTTAGGATATATACCAAATCAATCTTTAGAAGAAGCTATAATTAATGACATCAGTTTAACTATATTTTCATATGAAACTGCATTTTTAGCAAATAAAATCGCAAAAAAACATAACAAAAAAGCTAAAATTCATATAAAAATAGATACAGGAATGAGTAGGATAGGATTTCAAGTAAATGATGAATCTATAACTGAAATAATTAGAATTAATCAACTTGAAAATATTTTTATAGAGGGCATATATACACATTTTGCTACAGCTGATGAAAGAAATAAAGAATACACTTATGGTCAAGTTTATAAATTTAACTTAGTAATTGAAAAATTGCAATCTGCAGACATTGATATTCCTATAAAACATGTTTCTAATAGTGCAGCAACTATGGAATGTAAAGATTTAAATTTTAATATGGTTAGATGTGGAATTATACTTTATGGACATTATCCTTCTGATGAGGTGAATAAAGATATAATTGATTTAAAACCTGCTATGACATTGAAAACTAGAGTTTCTCATATAAAGGAAGTAGATGAGAATATAGGTATAAGTTATGGTCTTAAATATGTAACTAAATCTAAAGAAAGAATAGTTACGGTACCTATTGGATATGCTGATGGATTTACAAGAATGCAAAAAAATCCTAAGGCTTATATACAAGGATTAGAGTTTGATGTTGTAGGAACTATATGTATGGATCAATGTATGATAAAAATAGATAAAGATATAGACATAAAAATTGACGATGAGGTTATAATATTTTCTGAGAGCGAAAATCAGAGTGTAGAAAAAATAGCTAAAGACTTAGGAACAATAAATTATGAAGTCTTATGTATGATTTCTAGACGAGTTGAACGTGTTTATATGGAAAGAAATGCAATTGTACAAAAAGATAATTATTTGGTAAAATAAAGATTATAGTATTACCCCCTAGGAGGCGATTTTGTGCACAATATGAGCAAAGAGAAAATTGTGTTTACTCTACCTGACTCTTTGATTTCTGAAGTTGATCATATAGTACAGATAGAGAACTCTAACAGAGAAGATTTTGCAAAAGCTGCTTTTCAATTCTACATTACACAAAAGAAAAAATTTGACTTAAAAGAATCCATGATCAAGGGTTATAAAGAAATGGGTCAAATAAATTTAACTTTAGCCGAGCTAGGAATGACAAATGAGGTATCTTCTGATGATAACCTTGAAGGGACTATAGCTCAAGGTGAGTTCTAACAATTTAGATATAAAACGCGGACATTTATTTTATGCCGATTTAAGCCCTGTAGTTGGATCTGAACAAGGTGGAATAAGACCAGTTCTAATCATTCAAAATGATATAGGAAACAAGTACAGTCCAACTGTTATTGTTGCGGCAATAACTTCGCAAATTAACAAGGCTAAATTACCAACTCATATTGAAATTAGTTCGAATGAGTATGGGCTTAATAAAGATTCCGTTATTCTCTTAGAGCAAATAAGAACTATAGATAAAAAGCGTTTAAGAGAAAAAATAGGTTATCTAGATGAATGTATGATGGAAAAAGTGAATAATAGTCTGCTTATAAGTTTGGGATTATTTCAAATTTAATTTAAATTATTGGTGTATTGAAAGAGTATATCAATAATTTTTTTTGGATTTTTAAGCAAAAAAAACGCAAAAAGTGATATAATAATATGGAATTAGTATGGTACAATTGCAAAGTACATAATATAGAGTCAGTAGTTTTACTCACAAAACAAGGAGGTAATTACATGAGAGACCATAAAGTATTAAATGGAATTGCACGTAATATAAGAAGAGATATAGTTACCATGATACATAGTTCTAAATCTGGACATCCAGGAGGATCATTATCTGCAGTTGAAATATTAACATCACTTTATTTTGATGAAATGAATGTAGATTCTAGAAATCCAAAGATGGAAGATAGAGATAGATTTGTACTATCAAAAGGACACGCAGCTCCAGTTTTATATTCTACATTAGCTGAGAAGGGTTATTTTGATAAAGCAGAATTAAACTCATTAAGAAAAATAGGAGCAATGTTACAAGGTCATCCAGATATGAAGGGAATACCAGGAGTTGAAATGTCAACAGGTTCTTTAGGACAAGGTTTTTCAGTAGCATGTGGTATGGCAATGGCATCTAAATTAGATAATGCGCCATGGAGAGTATACACATTACTTGGGGATGGAGAAATACAAGAAGGTATAGTTTGGGAAGCAGCAATGAGTGCAGCTCACTATAAATTAGATAATTTAGTAGCATTTTTAGATTACAATGGATTACAAATTGACGGAGAAGTTGAAAAAGTTATGAATGTAGGTCCTGCAATGGATAAATTCAAAAGCTTTGGATGGAACGTTATTGAAATAGATGGACATGATTTTGATCAAATATTCGCAGCTCTTGATATGGCTAAAGAAACAGTAGGGAAACCTACAATGATAATAGCTAAAACTGTTAAGGGTAAAGGTGTTTCTTTTATGGAAAATAATGCTGGATGGCATGGAACAGCACCTAGTGATAGCGATTTAGAAAAAGCATTACAAGAATTAGGAGGTTCGGATAATGAGTAGTATAGCAACTAGAGAAGCATATGGAAAAGCCTTAGTTAAATTAGGTCAAGTAAATGATAATGTGGTTGTTTTAGATGCAGATTTATCTAAATCTACAAAAACAAATGACTTTTCAAAAGCATTCCCTGATAGATTTTTCAATATGGGGATAGCGGAACAAAACTTAATAGGTGCAGCTTGTGGATTAGCAGCAGCAGGTAAAATACCTTTTGCAAGTAGTTTTGCTATGTTTGCAACAGGAAGAGGATTTGAAATAATAAGAAACTCTGCATGTTATCCTAAGTTAAATGTAAAAGTATGTGCTACACATGCAGGTATAACTGTAGGAGAAGATGGAGCATCTCACCAAAGTGTAGAAGATATAGCTATAATGAGATCAATACCTAATATGACTGTTATCGTTCCAGCTGATGGAGTTGAAACAGAACAAGTTATATTTGAAATTGCTAAATACAATGGACCGGTATATGTTAGACTTGGAAGATCTGCAGTTCCAACTTTATTTGATGAGAACTACAAGTTTGAAATTGGTAAAGGGGTAGTAGTAAGAGAAGGTAATGACGCTACTATAATAGCTTGCGGAATAATGGTTAATGAAGCTGTAATAGCACATGAGCAATTAAAAGAAGAAGGTATAAATGTTAGAGTTATAAATATGCCTACTATAAAGCCAATAGATAAAGAAATAATATTAAATGCAGCTAAAGAAACTAAAGTAATAGTTACAGCTGAGGAACATAATATAATTGGTGGACTAGGATCTGCAGTTAGTGAAGTTGTTAGTGAAGAGTGCCCAGTTATAGTTAAAAAAGTTGGTGTTAATGATGTATTTGGACAATCAGGAACACCGAAAGAATTATTAGAAGCTTATGGATTAACTTCTAAGGAAATAGTTAAGAGTGTAAAAGAAGCTATAGCTAAAAAATAAATTTATGATTATTTAGCCGCAAATATTAGGTATTATATCTAATATTTGCGGCTTTTTATTTTTCAAAAATCTTCTATTATTAAAAACAAGCTCATATATTTATATGGGGGTGATTAATTGAAAGTTAAATTTAATATTAGGGGCGTAATCTATGGAATGATAGTTTTGATTCTACTATTAGGAGGTTTTGTATTTGTGCCAAAAATGTTTATGGATGAGTCAAAACCTGTAGATTATATAATGCTTCAAAAAAATGAAATTCCAGAAAAGATTCTTGATATGATGGGTAAATATACAGATGAAGAAAGAGCTCTAGCTGTTAAACTAGATGGCAAAATATATGTAGTTGTAACTAGAGGTAAAGATGCAAATAAGGGAATAGAGATGAACTCTATAAAAATGTTTAAAGAAGAAGATAAAAATGTAATGAAAGTTGAAGTTGTACATAAAAATAAAGAGGAATCACATCCTTACATAGTAGTAGAGACTAACTTAAAAGAACTACCAGATAGAATTGAACTGAATTCAAAGGTAGAAAAATAAAAAAAAGTTATAAATAATTAGGCTAAACTAATTATTTATAACTTTTTTTATGTTTAAAAAGTTTTATGCGCAAACTAAATTTTATATTTTATAGATGTGGATTAAAAATATTAGTTTGAAGAATATTGTTTATAAGTAAAGTACATTATTTATGTTATATAGGTAAAACTAAATGTAAAAATAAATGCTATGAGGTGAATGGATGTTTAATTCGGATAAGTTTAAATTAGATATTGAGAAATTGAAATGTACTTGTGATTTAGATAATATAGAATTCAAATCTACAGAAGATATAGAACCAGTTAGGGATATAATTGGTCAAGATAGAGCTGTTAAAGCTATAGAATTTGGTCTTAATATGAAACAAAAAGGTTATAACATTTATGTTGCAGGAAGTAGTGGCACAGGAAGAAATAGCTATACGAATATGCTTATAAGTAAAGTTAAGAAAAATAATAAAAATATAAAAGATTGGGCATATGTTTATAATTTTAAGAATAATAACGAACCAATAGCTTTATCTTTTGAATGTGGACAAGGTAAGTTATTTAAAAAAGATATGGAAGATATTATTGAAAAGTTAAAAGTAGAGATACCTAAGATTTTTAGTACTAAGGAATATGAATATCATAATAGATTATTGATGACAGAACTTGAAAGTAATATTCAATATATAATAGATAAGCTAAATGGAATTGCAAAACCTAGAGGATTTAAATTTGAAGTAACAGAAAGAGGGTTGATAAGTGTCCCCATAAACTCAGATGGTGATATGCTGGAAGAAGCAGAAATTGGGAACTTAACACCTCAAGAGATAAAAGATTTAAGAGAAGAGGGCTTAAAGTTAAATCAAGATAGTAAAGAATATATTAATGAAATAAAGTTATGTGAAGATCAATATAAAGAGAAACTTGATGAATTAGATAAAAATGTAGGTAAAAGCTTGGTTGGATTCTATGAGAGATATTTACTAGAAAGATATGGAGAATGTAAAAAAGTTAAAGAGTATATAAATGATTTATGCGATGATATTGTGCAAAATATAAGTAAATTTAAGACTTCAGGAGAAGAAAATAATCAAAATCCAATGGCATTATTAGGTTTAATGGGGCCTAAAAGTGATGCTAAGTTTTTTATTAGATATGGAGTTAATTTACTAATTGATAATAGCGAGTGTACGGAAGGCAAGGTTATAAATGAGAACAATCCTACATATTACAATTTGGCAGGATCGATAGACTATAAAAATGAAATAGGATCATTAACTACTAGTTTTATGGAAATAAAGCCAGGATCATTACACAAGGCTAATGGAGGATTTATAATAATAAATGCTAAAGATTTATTATCAAGTCCTTTTTCATGGGAATGTCTAAAAAGATCACTTAAGACAGGTAAAATATCAATAGAATCTCTAAATAAGCAGTATGGATACTTAGTTACATCTAATTTGAAACCAGAACCTATTGATTTAGATATAAAGGTGATTTTAATAGGAGACAATTATATTTATAATATATTGTACTCTTATGAGGAAGATTTTAGAAATTTATTTAAAATAATGGCTGACTTTGATGTTGAAATTAATAAAAATAATGAAAATATATATAAAATTATTAAGCTTATATCAAATCAATGTAAAGAATATAATTTAAAACATTTTGATAGAGGAGCGATAGAAAGAGTTTTACAATACAGTGTAAGGCTTAGTGACGATAAAGAAAAATTGACAGCTAAATTTAATAAAATTGTAGATTTGATTTTTGAATCTGAAGCTCTTAGTAAAGAAGATTCAAAATATGTAACTAAATCAGATGTAGAGAAGGCTATTAATCAAAAAAGATATAGAAATAATAAATATGAAGAAAAGTTAAATGAAATGTTTGAAGATGGAACCTTATTAATAGACATAGATGGAGAAAAAGTTGGTCAAATAAATGGACTAGCTGTAATGGGAACAGGTGAATATAGTTTCGGAAAGCCTTCTAAAATAACTGCATCAACATATAAAGGTAGAAGTGGGATTATAAATATAGAAAGAGAAATAAAGCAAAGTGGAAGTATACATGATAAAGGAGTTTTAATATTAACTGGATACCTAGGAGAAAGATATGGTAAGGAGAAACCTTTATCTATATCAACATCTATAACTTTTGAACAAAACTATTGTGGTGTAGATGGAGATAGTGCATCTAGTACTGAATTATATGCAGTAATATCTAGTATATCTAAAATACCAATTAAACAGAATATAGCAGTAACTGGATCTGTAAGCCAAAAGGGTGAAATTCAGCCTATAGGAGGAATAAATGAAAAAATAGAAGGATTTTTTGATGTTTGTAAGATAAAAGGATTAAATGGAAAACAAGGTGTAATGATGCCTATACAAAATGTTAAAAATTTAATGTTAAAAGATGAAGTTGTAGAAGCTGTAAAAAATGGGGAATTTAGCATATATGCAATATCTAATATAGAAGATGGACTAGGAATACTTACAGGACTTACTATAGAAGAAATAGATAAAAAAGTTATAGAACAATTAAATATATATAGAAAAAGTGATGATGATAAAAAAGATAAATAGTTATTAAATAGAGTAAAGATAATACTTTACTCTATTTAATATTTTTATTTTAAAATTCTTTCTTCTGTCACAATGTAATTTAGTTTAGCATCATGACTTTCTTTTGGTATAGAATCGAAAATTTGAAATTCAAAAGCTATGCCTATGGTTATACTATCAGGTCTTAGTTTTTCTATAAATCTATCGTAGAATCCACCTCCATAGCCTAATCTAAATTTATTTATATCAAAGGCAACTGCAGGTACTATTAAAACATCTATTGATTCAATATCTGTTACTCTTATAAATTCTTTTTTAGGCTCTCTTATGCCATAGGTTCCTATTGAAACTTCTGTATTTATATTTTTGATTTGTGAAGGTACAAGGGTTTTGTTTTCTTTTGCGGTAATAGGTACTAATACTTTTTTACCTAGAGAGATTAATGAGTTTACTAGGCTATCAGTTTTTACTTCGTTGTTAAAGTCTAAGTAAACCATTATAGTAGAGGCTTTTTTTACATCCTCTAACGACAAAATTATATCGGAAATTTTTTTAGATTTATAAATTATAGATTGAGTAGATTGTTTTTTTCTAAGCTCTATAACTTTTTTTCTAAAATCTTTTTTCAATTTAAATCACCTTTCTTTAATGTGGTATAATATGGTATAAAAACTTCCTAATAAGAAGTTTAGTATTAAAATATGATAACATCAACTGAAAGACATGCAGTAATAAAAATAATATGAAGGCATATAATAATAAAGTATATTATGTAAAAGGAGATGCATAAAATGATATCCAAAAAAAGGGCTATAATATACTCTATTATAATTGTAATCGCTACGGCATTAATAACATCTCAAGTAGTAGGTTTCAAGTATAAGGGGTATGATAAAATTGCTGGTTTAAAAAGAACGATAGATAAAGATTTTTATAAGGACCCTGATAATGAAAAATTGATGACAGGATCTATAAAAGGGATGTTTGAAAGCTTGGATGATCCATACTCACAATACTATACAAAAGAAGAGTTTGAGAAGCTACAAGAACAAACATCAGGTAGTTATGTAGGAATAGGGGTAGTTATAGGTCCAACATCTGATGATGAATTAATAACTGTTGTATCTCCTATAGAAGGATCTCCTGCTGAAAAAAGTGGAATAAAATCAGGAGATAAAATAATTAAAGTTAATGGAAAAGAAGTTACTTCTAAAGATATGGATAAGGCAATGAGTCTTATAAAAGGAAAAGCAGGAACAGATGTTAAGTTAACTATAAAAAGAGGTAGTGAAGTATTAGATATAAATGTTAAAAGAGAAGAAATAGTAATGAAAACTATAGATTCTAAAGTTTTAGAAAATGATATTGGATACATAAAAATTTCGTCATTTGATGAACATACTTATGATGACTTTAAAAAGGCTTTAAATAGTTTAAATAAAAAAGGTATAAAAGGTCTAGTGTTAGATTTACGAGATAATCCAGGAGGATTATTAAATATATGTGATGATATAGCAGATGAAATATTACCTGAGGGAGATACTATAGTGTCTGTTAAAGATAATAGTGGTAAAGCTAAGTATTTAAAATCTGACAATAATAGGGATTTAAATTTACCGATAGCTTTACTTATAAACGGAGGTAGTGCATCTGCATCTGAAATACTTACAGGAGCTATAGTTGATAATAATAGAGGAATAGCTATAGGGACAACTACATTTGGTAAAGGATTAGTTCAAACTGTAAGAGGTTTAAATGATGGAACAGGTTATAAACTTACTACAGCTCAGTATTATACTCCGAGTGGAGACTATATAAATAAAAAGGGTATAAAGCCTAAAATAGAAGAAAAAGATGAAAACAAGCAACTTCAAGTTGCTATAGATTGGATGAATAATCAAATAAATAAATAAAATTAAAAGGACTGAGGGAAATTAATTCACTTTAGATGAAATTAGATTGCCTCAGTCCTTTATTATTATAAATTATGAATTTATAGTTATTGAATAAGAAGCCTCGAAAGTTTTATTTGGAGATAATTGATTTATTCCTAATTTGTTTTTAAAAATTTTGTTAGAATCTAAACAGTCGGCTATTCCAAACCAAGGTTCTATACATACAAAAGGTGCTATTGTATTATCTTCTTTGTTATAAGGAGACCAAACTCCAACAAATGGGAAATTATCAAATTTTACATTTATAGATGTAGAACTATTTTTAGAGGATATACTAATTTCATCTACATTATCATATATTAGAGCGTCATTTTTAAAAATTTCTGGATATAATTTAATTGATTTTAAACTATCAACTTTTGATTTTTTATAAACAAAAGGCCCTTGCAATAAATAGTTAGATACTTCATCTCTAGTTTTAAAGTTTAAGTAGTAATTGTCAATAGTAGTATCTTTATCAAATGGAACATTAAAAGCTGGATGAGCGCCTATTGAAAAAAATATATCACTACAATCTGTATTTATAACTTTCCAGCAAACTTTAATTTCAGTTTCAGTGATTATGTATTTAATGAATAATTCAAAATCATAAGGATAGTACTTTTTAGTTTCGCCAGTAGAAGCTAATTTATATGTTAAAGAGTTTTGATCTTTTTCTATTAAATTAAAATCAAAATCTCGAGCAAATCCGTGTTGATTCATATTGTATGTTTTTTCATCTATAATAGTTTCGTTATCTTTTAGTCTTCCTACAATAGGAAATAGAATAGGAGAATGTCTTCCCCAAAACTTTTTATTTCCATTCCATAAAAACTCTTTATTAAGGGTTTTAGAGTATATTCGACTTAGTTCAGCCCCTGTATTTTTAACTTCAATAATTAAATCTTTATTTTCAAGTTTATTCATTTTAAAACTCCTTTATTTGATATACTTTTATTCACGCTTTCATTATATAATAAAAAATAACTAAATAAAAAATAAAATAAATAAAAAAAGTATTGACGAAAGATAAAAGAGGTGGTAAAGTATAACTTGTAGAAAAAAATGTAAGAACTTTGAAAATTAAACAGTAGGTTAATTATAAAAATTCTTTTTTAAGAATTAAACACAAACAACCAAGCCAGATATTCAGATAATGATTAGCTGAGCGATGGACAACTTTTTAAATTATATTTGAGAGTTTGATCCTGGCTCAGGATGAACGCTGGCGGCGTGCCTAACACATGCAAGTCGAGCGATCTCTTCGGAGAGAGCGGCGGACGGGTGAGTAACGCGTGGGTAACCTGCCCTGTACACACGGATAACATACCGAAAGGTATACTAATACGGGATAACATACGAAAGTCGCATGGCTTTTGTATCAAAGCTCCGGCGGTACAGGATGGACCCGCGTCTGATTAGCTAGTTGGTAAGGTAATGGCTTACCAAGGCAACGATCAGTAGCCGACCTGAGAGGGTGATCGGCCACACTGGAACTGAGACACGGTCCAGACTCCTACGGGAGGCAGCAGTGGGGAATATTGCACAATGGGCGAAAGCCTGATGCAGCAACGCCGCGTGAGCGATGAAGGCCTTCGGGTCGTAAAGCTCTGTCCTCAAGGAAGATAATGACGGTACTTGAGGAGGAAGCCCCGGCTAACTACGTGCCAGCAGCCGCGGTAATACGTAGGGGGCTAGCGTTATCCGGAATTACTGGGCGTAAAGGGTGCGTAGGTGGTTTTTTAAGTCAGAAGTGAAAGGCTACGGCTCAACCGTAGTAAGCTTTTGAAACTAGAGAACTTGAGTGCAGGAGAGGAGAGTAGAATTCCTAGTGTAGCGGTGAAATGCGTAGATATTAGGAGGAATACCAGTAGCGAAGGCGGCTCTCTGGACTGTAACTGACACTGAGGCACGAAAGCGTGGGGAGCAAACAGGATTAGATACCCTGGTAGTCCACGCCGTAAACGATGAGTACTAGGTGTCGGGGGTTACCCCCCTCGGTGCCGCAGCTAACGCATTAAGTACTCCGCCTGGGAAGTACGCTCGCAAGAGTGAAACTCAAAGGAATTGACGGGGACCCGCACAAGTAGCGGAGCATGTGGTTTAATTCGAAGCAACGCGAAGAACCTTACCTAAGCTTGACATCCCACTGACCTCTCCCTAATCGGAGATTTCCCTTCGGGGACAGTGGTGACAGGTGGTGCATGGTTGTCGTCAGCTCGTGTCGTGAGATGTTGGGTTAAGTCCCGCAACGAGCGCAACCCTTGCCTTTAGTTGCCAGCATTAAGTTGGGCACTCTAGAGGGACTGCCGAGGATAACTCGGAGGAAGGTGGGGATGACGTCAAATCATCATGCCCCTTATGCTTAGGGCTACACACGTGCTACAATGGGTGGTACAGAGGGTTGCCAAGCCGCGAGGTGGAGCTAATCCCTTAAAGCCATTCTCAGTTCGGATTGTAGGCTGAAACTCGCCTACATGAAGCTGGAGTTACTAGTAATCGCAGATCAGAATGCTGCGGTGAATGCGTTCCCGGGTCTTGTACACACCGCCCGTCACACCATGGAAGTTGGGGGCGCCCGAAGCCGGTTAGCTAACCTTTTAGGAAGCGGCCGTCGAAGGTGAAACCAATGACTGGGGTGAAGTCGTAACAAGGTAGCCGTATCGGAAGGTGCGGCTGGATCACCTCCTTTCTAAGGAGTAATTGCCTACTGTTTAATTTTGAGAGTTCTTAAAAACTTTCAAAAATATGTTTGACAAATTGTCAGAGATATGCTATTATATTTTGTGTCGAAAAAAGTCGAATGAAATATGGGGGTGTAGCTCAGCTGGGAGAGCACTTGCCTTGCACGCAAGGGGTCAGGAGTTCGATCCTCCTCATCTCCACCATATTAGTACTTTGAAAACTGCATAACATTTAGTGATGATTAAATAAACCAATTATAAGAGAAGAAAACTCTTTAAAAAATAACACTTTTAATAACTGGTCAAGTTATTAAGGGCGCAGGGCGGATGCCTTGGCACTAAGAGCCGATGAAGGACGCGATAAGCTGCGATAAGCTTCGGGGAGTTGCACGTAAACTTTGATCCGAAGATTTCCGAATGAGGAAACTCACTTAGAGTAATGTCTAAGTATCATTAAGTGAATACATAGCTTAGTGAGGGGAACTCGGGGAACTGAAACATCTAAGTACCCGGAGGAAAAGAAAGAAATTCGATTCCGTAAGTAGCGGCGAGCGAACGCGGAATAGCCCAAACCAGTGAAGTTTTCTTCACTGGGGTTGCGGACATATCACAAACAAGAGGTCATCGTAAACGAAGAGAGTTGGAAAGCTCCGCTATAAAGTGTAATAGCCACGTAGTTGAAACGATAATTCTTTAGATATGATCCAGAGTACCACGGGACACGTGAAACCCTGTGGGAAGCAGGAGGGACCATCCTCCAAGGCTAAATACTACTTAGTGACCGATAGCGCATAGTACCGTGAGGGAAAGGTGAAAAGAACCCCGGGAGGGGAGTGAAATAGAACCTGAAACCCTGCGCTTACAAGCTGTGGAAGCACTTTATATGTGTGACCGCGTACTTTTTGTAGAACGGGCCAACGAGTTACGATAGTAAGCTAGGTTAAGTACTTAAGGTATGGAGCCGTAGTGAAAGCGAGTCTTAAATGGGCGTTAAGTTTGCTGTCGTAGACCCGAAACCGAGCGACCTATCCATGAGCAGGATGAAGCGAAAGTAAAATTTCGTGGAGGTCCGAACCCACGAGCGTTGAAAAGCTCGGGGATGACTTGTGGATAGCGGTGAAATTCCAATCGAGCTCGGAGATAGCTGGTTCTCCCCGAAATAGCTTTAGGGCTAGCCTCAAGGTTGAGAAATACGGAGGTAGAGCACTGAATATCCTAGGGGGCATTGCGCTTACCGAAGATTATCAAACTCCGAATGCCGTTATTTTATACTTGGGAGTCAGACTGTGGGTAATAAGATTCATAGTCGAGAGGGCAACAGCCCAGATCGTCAGCTAAGGTCCCTAAATGTAAGTTAAGTGGTAAAGGATGTGGGATTGCATAGACAACCAGGATGTTGGCTTAGAAGCAGCCACTCATTTAAAGAGTGCGTAATAGCTCACTGGTCGAGTGATCCTGCGCCGAAGATTACCGGGGCTAAAACTTACTACCGAAGCTACGATATCATTTATGATAGGTAGGGGAGCTTCCTATGCAGGCTGAAGCATGACCGTAAGGACGTGTGGACAGTATAGGAGTGAGAATGTTGGCATGAGTAGCGAGACGTGGGTGAGAATCCCACGGGCCGTAAACCCAAGGTTTCCAGGGGAAGGTTCGTCCGCCCTGGGTTAGTCGGGACCTAAGCCGAGGCCGAAAGGCGTAGGTGATGGACAACAGGTTGAGATTCCTGTACCACCGATAATCGTTTGAGAGATGGAATGACACAGTAGGATAAGCTAACCACACTGTTGGTTATGTGTGGCTAAGTACTGAGGCAGTCAAGGCAGGCAAATCCGCCATGATAATGCTGGGGTACGATGGGGAGCGAAATTAAGTAGCGAAGTAGCTGATTTCACACTGTCGAGAAAAGTTTCTATCGAGATTAAAGGTGCCCGTACCGCAAACCGACACAGGTGGGTGAGGAGAGTATCCTAAGGCCAGCGAGAGAACTGTTGTTAAGGAACTCGGCAAAATGACCCCGTAACTTAGGGAGAAGGGGTGCCACGTTAGGGTTAACGCCCGAGGTGGCCGCAGAGAATAGGCCCAAGCGACTGTTTACCAAAAACACAGGTTTCTGCTAAGTCGTAAGACGATGTATAGGAGCTGACGCCTGCCCGGTGCTGGAAGGTTAAGGGGATCTGTTAGGATTTATCCGAAGCAGTGAACTTAAGCCCCAGTAAACGGCGGCCGTAACTATAACGGTCCTAAGGTAGCGAAATTCCTTGTCGGGTAAGTTCCGACCCGCACGAAAGGCGTAACGATTTGGGCACTGTCTCAACAACAGACTCGGTGAAATTGTAATCCCGGTGAAGATGCCGGGTACCTGCGACAGGACGGAAAGACCCCATGGAGCTTTACTGTAGCTTGACATTGAATTTTGGTGCTACATGTACAGGATAGGTGGGAGGCTATGAAATCGGGACGCCAGTCTCGGTGGAGCCATCCTTGGGATACCACCCTTGTAGTACTGAGATTCTAACCAGATACCTTGAATCAGGTATTGGGACACTGTCAGGTGGGCAGTTTGACTGGGGCGGTCGCCTCCCAAAGAGTAACGGAGGCGCTCAAAGGTTCTCTCAGCACGGTCGGAAATCGTGCGTAGAGTGTAAAGGCAGAAGAGAGCTTGATTGCAAGACATACAGGTCGAGCAAGGACGAAAGTCGGACTTAGTGATCCGGTGGTTCCGCATGGAAGGGCCATCGCTCAACGGATAAAAGCTACCCTGGGGATAACAGGCTTATCTCCCCCAAGAGTCCACATCGACGGGGAGGTTTGGCACCTCGATGTCGGCTCATCACATCCTGGGGCTGTAGTAGGTCCCAAGGGTTGGGCTGTTCGCCCATTAAAGTGGTACGCGAGCTGGGTTCAGAACGTCGTGAGACAGTTCGGTCCCTATCCGTCGCAGGCGTAGGAAATTTGAGGAGACCTGTCCTTAGTACGAGAGGACCGGGATGGACGTACCTCTGGTGTACCAGTTGTTCTGCCAAGGGCATGGCTGGGTAGCTATGTACGGAATGGATAAGCGCTGAAAGCATCTAAGCGCGAAGCCAACTTCAAGATAAGATTTCCCACCGTAAGGGTAAGATCCCAGGAAGACTACCTGGTTGATAGGTCGGAGGTGTAAGTGCAGCAATGTATGTAGCTTACCGATACTAATAGATCGAGGACTTGACCAAGATTATTTAATCTTACAAATGTTATTCAGTTTTTAGAGTATTAACTCTAAATAAAGATTATGCGGTTATTACAGCAAAGAGGATACACCTGTTCCCATTCCGAACACAGAAGTTAAGCTCTTTAGCGCCGATGGTACTTGGTGGGAAGCTGCCTGGGAGAGTAGGACGTAGCCGCGTAATCTTTTTTATTTTACGTGGATTTAAGTGGTGGTTGATATTTAGTTTGCGCTTGGGTCATAAAGCTGAGAAAATGCTTTGAATGACCGCTGCGCTACAAACTAAGTATCAACCACTTTTTGTTATGCAAAATTAAAGAAGAATTACGCTTGTACGGTATGATATAAAGAGATGAGAAAAGATGATCTTAATGACCACTTAGCTGAAAACTAAACCTTAACAACTTTTTTCATGTGTAAAATAAAGAAGAATTACGCTTGTACGGTATGATTTAAAGGAATAAGAAAGGATGCTTTGAATTAACTCGCATTGCAAACTAAACCTTAGCCGCTTTTTTGATGTGTAAAATAAAGAAGAATTACGCTTATACGGTATGAGTTAAAGGATAAGCAAAGATGATTTGGATGACTGCTGAGTTACAAATTAAATATAAATTTGTTATGCGAAATATAAATAAAGGGTTATGTATTTATAAGATATTATTTTGAATGATTATTATGTTGTAAATTAAGTATTGATAGTTTTGATAATTAAATGATAAATAAGAGGTGTTATATAATATATAAGGATATTAGAAATTAAATAGTAATATAATTTTGTAAATTTTAACTAATTTATTATCTAAGTATTTAATAAATTAGTTAAAATATGATATAAAAAGTAATAAATTTAAAAAATATTTTTATATATGTATAAAATTAGTGGAAATGTGGATAATAAAGTATGAATGACTATATAAGTTATGTACAAGTTGTATATAATGTTAATAACTTTAAATGTAATTGTGGATATACTTAATTAAATAAAGCATTATGAAAAAAATGTAAAAAAAATTAAGAAAAAGTATTTACAAATAAAACTTAGGGTGGTATAGTATTACTTGTCCTTAAGAAAAGGGCAAAACAAGTTAAGAACTTTGAAAATTAAACAGTAGGTTAATTATAAAAATTCTTTTTTAAAGAATTAAACACAAACAACCAAGCCAGATATTCAGATAATGATTAGCTGAGCGATGGACAACTTTTTAAATTATATTTGAGAGTTTGATCCTGGCTCAGGATGAACGCTGGCGGCGTGCCTAACACATGCAAGTCGAGCGATCTCTTCGGAGAGAGCGGCGGACGGGTGAGTAACGCGTGGGTAACCTGCCCTGTACACACGGATAACATACCGAAAGGTATACTAATACGGGATAACATATGAAAGTCGCATGGCTTTCATATCAAAGCTCCGGCGGTACAGGATGGACCCGCGTCTGATTAGCTAGTTGGTAAGGTAATGGCTTACCAAGGCAACGATCAGTAGCCGACCTGAGAGGGTGATCGGCCACACTGGAACTGAGACACGGTCCAGACTCCTACGGGAGGCAGCAGTGGGGAATATTGCACAATGGGCGAAAGCCTGATGCAGCAACGCCGCGTGAGCGATGAAGGCCTTCGGGTCGTAAAGCTCTGTCCTCAAGGAAGATAATGACGGTACTTGAGGAGGAAGCCCCGGCTAACTACGTGCCAGCAGCCGCGGTAATACGTAGGGGGCTAGCGTTATCCGGAATTACTGGGCGTAAAGGGTGCGTAGGTGGTTTTTTAAGTCAGAAGTGAAAGGCTACGGCTCAACCGTAGTAAGCTTTTGAAACTAGAGAACTTGAGTGCAGGAGAGGAGAGTAGAATTCCTAGTGTAGCGGTGAAATGCGTAGATATTAGGAGGAATACCAGTAGCGAAGGCGGCTCTCTGGACTGTAACTGACACTGAGGCACGAAAGCGTGGGGAGCAAACAGGATTAGATACCCTGGTAGTCCACGCCGTAAACGATGAGTACTAGGTGTCGGGGGTTACCCCCCTCGGTGCCGCAGCTAACGCATTAAGTACTCCGCCTGGGAAGTACGCTCGCAAGAGTGAAACTCAAAGGAATTGACGGGGACCCGCACAAGTAGCGGAGCATGTGGTTTAATTCGAAGCAACGCGAAGAACCTTACCTAAGCTTGACATCCCACTGACCTCTCCCTAATCGGAGATTTCCCTTCGGGGACAGTGGTGACAGGTGGTGCATGGTTGTCGTCAGCTCGTGTCGTGAGATGTTGGGTTAAGTCCCGCAACGAGCGCAACCCTTGCCTTTAGTTGCCAGCATTAAGTTGGGCACTCTAGAGGGACTGCCGAGGATAACTCGGAGGAAGGTGGGGATGACGTCAAATCATCATGCCCCTTATGCTTAGGGCTACACACGTGCTACAATGGGTGGTACAGAGGGTTGCCAAGCCGCGAGGTGGAGCTAATCCCTTAAAGCCATTCTCAGTTCGGATTGTAGGCTGAAACTCGCCTACATGAAGCTGGAGTTACTAGTAATCGCAGATCAGAATGCTGCGGTGAATGCGTTCCCGGGTCTTGTACACACCGCCCGTCACACCATGGAAGTTGGGGGCGCCCGAAGCCGGTTAGCTAACCTTTTAGGAAGCGGCCGTCGAAGGTGAAACCAATGACTGGGGTGAAGTCGTAACAAGGTAGCCGTATCGGAAGGTGCGGCTGGATCACCTCCTTTCTAAGGAGTAATTACCTACTGTTTAATTTTGAGAGTTCTTAAATGAACTTCATATTGTGGGGGTGTAGCTCAGCTGGGAGAGCACTTGCCTTGCACGCAAGGGGTCAGGAGTTCGATCCTCCTCATCTCCACCATAGTAGTACTTAATTGTACTTTAGTACTTTGAAAACTGCATAACATTTAGTGATGATTAAATAAACCAATTATAAGAGAAGAAAACTCTTTAAAAAATAACACTTTTAAGCAATGGGACATGAGTCATATTGACGAATGGACATTGGCGAAGTCATTTAATAACTGGTCAAGTTATTAAGGGCGCAGGGCGGATGCCTTGGCACTAAGAGCCGATGAAGGACGCGATAAGCTGCGATAAGCTTCGGGGAGTTGCACGTAAACTTTGATCCGAAGATTTCCGAATGAGGAAACTCACTTAGAGTAATGTCTAAGTATCATTAAGTGAATACATAGCTTAGTGAGGGGAACCCGGGGAACTGAAACATCTAAGTACCCGGAGGAAAAGAAAGAAATTCGATTCCGTAAGTAGCGGCGAGCGAACGCGGAACAGCCCAAACCAGTGAAGTTTTCTTCGCTGGGGTTGCGGACATATCACAAACAAGAGGTCATCGTAAACGAAGAGAGTTGGAAAGCTCCGCTATAAAGTGTAATAGCCACGTAGTTGAAACGATAATTCTTTAGATATGATCCAGAGTACCACGGGACACGTGAAACCCTGTGGGAAGCAGGAGGGACCATCCTCCAAGGCTAAATACTACTTAGTGACCGATAGCGCATAGTACCGTGAGGGAAAGGTGAAAAGAACCCCGGGAGGGGAGTGAAATAGAACCTGAAACCCTGCGCTTACAAGCTGTGGAAGCACTTTATATGTGTGACCGCGTACTTTTTGTAGAACGGGCCAACGAGTTACGATAGTAAGCTAGGTTAAGTACTTAAGGTATGGAGCCGTAGTGAAAGCGAGTCTTAAATGGGCGTTAAGTTTGCTGTCGTAGACCCGAAACCGAGCGACCTATCCATGAGCAGGATGAAGCGAAAGTAAAATTTCGTGGAGGTCCGAACCCACGAGCGTTGAAAAGCTCGGGGATGACTTGTGGATAGCGGTGAAATTCCAATCGAGCTCGGAGATAGCTGGTTCTCCCCGAAATAGCTTTAGGGCTAGCCTCAAGGTTGAGAAATACGGAGGTAGAGCACTGAATATCCTAGGGGGCATTGCGCTTACCGAAGATTATCAAACTCCGAATGCCGTTATTTTATACTTGGGAGTCAGACTGTGGGTAATAAGATTCATAGTCGAGAGGGCAACAGCCCAGATCGTCAGCTAAGGTCCCTAAATGTAAGTTAAGTGGTAAAGGATGTGGGATTGCATAGACAACCAGGATGTTGGCTTAGAAGCAGCCACTCATTTAAAGAGTGCGTAATAGCTCACTGGTCGAGTGATCCTGCGCCGAAGATTACCGGGGCTAAAACTTACTACCGAAGCTACGATATCATTTATGATAGGTAGGGGAGCTTCCTATGCAGGCTGAAGCATGACCGTAAGGACGTGTGGACAGTATAGGAGTGAGAATGTTGGCATGAGTAGCGAGACGTGGGTGAGAATCCCACGGGCCGTAAACCCAAGGTTTCCAGGGGAAGGTTCGTCCGCCCT
This sequence comes from Paraclostridium dentum, assembly GCF_048568265.1. NCBI lineage: Bacteria > Bacillati > Bacillota > Clostridia > Peptostreptococcales > Peptostreptococcaceae > Paraclostridium > Paraclostridium dentum. The sequence goes on from NZ_CP183813.1 coordinate 92,212, forward strand.
GGGTTAGTCGGGACCTAAGCCGAGGCCGAAAGGCGTAGGTGATGGACAACAGGTTGAGATTCCTGTACCACCGATAATCGTTTGAGAGATGGAATGACACAGTAGGATAAGCTAACCACACTGTTGGTTATGTGTGGCTAAGTACTGAGGCAGTCAAGGCAGGCAAATCCGCCATGATAATGCTGGGGTACGATGGGGAGCGAAATTAAGTAGCGAAGTAGCTGATTTCACACTGTCGAGAAAAGTTTCTATCGAGATTAAAGGTGCCCGTACCGCAAACCGACACAGGTGGGTGAGGAGAGTATCCTAAGGCCAGCGAGAGAACTGTTGTTAAGGAACTCGGCAAAATGACCCCGTAACTTAGGGAGAAGGGGTGCCACGTTAGGGTTAACGCCCGAGGTGGCCGCAGAGAATAGGCCCAAGCGACTGTTTACCAAAAACACAGGTTTCTGCTAAGTCGTAAGACGATGTATAGGAGCTGACGCCTGCCCGGTGCTGGAAGGTTAAGGGGATCTGTTAGGATTTATCCGAAGCAGTGAACTTAAGCCCCAGTAAACGGCGGCCGTAACTATAACGGTCCTAAGGTAGCGAAATTCCTTGTCGGGTAAGTTCCGACCCGCACGAAAGGCGTAACGATTTGGGCACTGTCTCAACAACAGACTCGGTGAAATTGTAATCCCGGTGAAGATGCCGGGTACCTGCGACAGGACGGAAAGACCCCATGGAGCTTTACTGTAGCTTGACATTGAATTTTGGTGCTACATGTACAGGATAGGTGGGAGGCTATGAAATCGGGACGCCAGTCTCGGTGGAGCCATCCTTGGGATACCACCCTTGTAGTACTGAGATTCTAACCAGATACCTTGAATCAGGTATTGGGACACTGTCAGGTGGGCAGTTTGACTGGGGCGGTCGCCTCCCAAAGAGTAACGGAGGCGCTCAAAGGTTCTCTCAGCACGGTCGGAAATCGTGCGTAGAGTGTAAAGGCAGAAGAGAGCTTGATTGCAAGACATACAGGTCGAGCAAGGACGAAAGTCGGACTTAGTGATCCGGTGGTTCCGCATGGAAGGGCCATCGCTCAACGGATAAAAGCTACCCTGGGGATAACAGGCTTATCTCCCCCAAGAGTCCACATCGACGGGGAGGTTTGGCACCTCGATGTCGGCTCATCACATCCTGGGGCTGTAGTAGGTCCCAAGGGTTGGGCTGTTCGCCCATTAAAGTGGTACGCGAGCTGGGTTCAGAACGTCGTGAGACAGTTCGGTCCCTATCCGTCGCAGGCGTAGGAAATTTGAGGAGACCTGTCCTTAGTACGAGAGGACCGGGATGGACGTACCTCTGGTGTACCAGTTGTTCTGCCAAGGGCATGGCTGGGTAGCTATGTACGGAATGGATAAGCGCTGAAAGCATCTAAGCGCGAAGCCAACTTCAAGATAAGATTTCCCACCGTAAGGGTAAGATCCCAGGAAGACTACCTGGTTGATAGGTCGGAGGTGTAAGTGCAGCAATGTATGCAGCTTACCGATACTAATAGATCGAGGACTTGACCAAGATTATTTAATCTTACAAATGTTATTCAGTTTTTAGAGTACTAACTCTAAATAAAGATTATGCGGTTATTACAGCAAAGAGGATACACCTGTTCCCATTCCGAACACAGAAGTTAAGCTCTTTAGCGCCGATGGTACTTGGTGGGAAGCTGCCTGGGAGAGTAGGACGTAGCCGCGTAATCTTTTTTATTTTACGTGGATTTGTGTAGTGGTTGATATTTAGTTTGTGCTTGGGTCATAAATCTGAGAAGATGCTTTAAATGACCACTTCGCTGCAAACTAAATATCAACCACTTTTTGTTGTAGAAAATAAAGAAGAATTACGCTTAAATAAAAATAAATAAAAAATTTTAAAATAATGTATATAAATCTTAGAATGGGACATTATATAAGTATAAATAAATACTCAATCTCCCCCATTTAAGAGGTCTCTATCCCCCATAGAGGCCTCATTTTTTTATGAGTATTTGTAAAATAAATTTAACAAAAAACATGTTGTATATTGCTATTTTTACGTATAGTATAATTAGTATATAAGAAAAGTCTTATACATTAACTAACATATGCCAGGGGGGTATTTATATGGAGTTTTACGATACACATAGACTTGTTAAAAGTGAAGATTTAAATCACCATGGGACATTATTTGCAGGAAGGATGACAGAGTGGTTTGTTGAGAGTTGTTTTATAACAGTAGCAAATGAATATGGACATCCTGAAAATTTAGTTTGTTTAAAAGTACATGAAGTTAAATTTGCAAAACCTATAAAAAAAGGTGATATTATAAAAATAAAATCAGCAATAGTATATGCTGGAAAAACTAGTTTAACAGTTTATGGGAAAGTTATTAGAAATGAAAGTATTATTGTTGAAGGATTTTTAACTTTTGTATGTGTAGATGAAAATGGAGTTAAGATGCCTCATAATATAGTACTAGAGGAACCAACAAACGAGGAAGATATAAAGATTTTAGAACAAGTTAAAAATTTAAGAAAATAATTTACATAAATAAAAAGAGGTATCTTTATATAAAGATACCTCTTTTTTACGTTTAAGGAAATTTTAGTTAATTAAAATTCATTTATAAGCTATAAAATTATCTATAAAATAGTATATATTTTTATTTAAAAAGATTTTTTAACAATGGAGGAAGTTGTTTAGATAATGGGTGAATGAATTTGGAGACTATATATTTAAAACTTGAAATGTAGGAGTATTAAACAATTCCTATAATCACTATCTCAAATGAAGTAAATTTTTAAATAAAAATATTTAAAATACTTTAAATAAGAGAATATTAATATAGAGTGAAAAAAATTAAAAACCTATGTTATAATTAAGATATTATGATGTGAACTAATGTTCGGTTAGGAGTGGATATTGTGGAATTTAAAATTCAATCGGAATATAAGCCTACGGGTGACCAACCTGAAGCTATAGATAAAATTACAGATGCTTTAAATAGAAATGAAAAGTTCAATACATTACTTGGAGTTACTGGATCAGGAAAGACTTTTACCATGGCTAATATAATAAAAAACGTAAATAAGCCTACTTTAATAATAGCTCATAATAAAACTTTAGCAGCACAACTTTATAGTGAGTTTAAGGAATTTTTCCCAGAGAATGCGGTTGAGTATTTTGTAAGTTACTATGATTATTATCAACCTGAGGCTTATGTAGCACATAGTGATACGTATATAGAAAAAGATGCAAGTATAAATGATGAGATAGATAAATTACGACACTCAGCAACTGCTGCAGTTTTAGAAAGAAGAGATTGTATAATAATTTCTTCTGTATCATGTATATATGGATTAGGGGATCCAGAAGATTATAAAAAACTTATGGTTTCTTTAAGACCAGGTATGGAGAAAGATAGAGATGAAATTATAAAAAAATTAATAGAGATACAATATGAAAGAAATGATGTTAATTTCACACGTGGAACTTTTAGAGTTAGAGGTGATATTCTAGAGATATTCCCAGCTAATACAGATGAAAGAGCTATTAGAATAGAATTTTTTGGAGATGAAATAGATAGAATAACAGAAATAGACTATTTAACAGGAAAACTTGTAGGACTTAGAAATCATGTAGTTATATTCCCGGCATCTCACTATGTTACAACACCAGAAAGAATAGATAAAGCAATAATTGATATTCAAAAAGAATTAAAAGATAGAATAGATTATTTTAAAGAAAATGATAAATTGGTTGAAGCACAAAGAATAGACCAACGAACTAGATATGATATAGAAATGTTAAAAGAGATAGGGTTCTGCCAGGGGATAGAAAATTATTCTAGACATATAACAGGAAGAGAACCGGGAGAAAAACCATATACATTAATGGATTTCTTCCCAGATGATTTTTTAATCATAGTTGATGAATCTCACGTAACAGTTCCACAAGTAAGAGGTATGTATGCAGGCGATAGATCAAGAAAATCGTCTCTTATAGATAATGGTTTTAGATTACCTTCAGCTTATGATAATAGACCTTTAAACTTTAATGAATTTGAGGAGAATATAAATCAAATACTATTTGTAACTGCAACTCCAGGACCTTATGAAATAGAACATTCAACTACAATAGCAGAACAAATAATAAGACCTACTGGACTTTTAGATCCAATAATTGAAGTAAGACCTATAAATAATCAAATTGATAATTTAGTTGGAGAAATAAACTCTATTACAGAAAAAGGAGAAAGAGTTCTTATAACTACTTTAACTAAAAAGATGAGTGAGGATTTGACTAATTATCTTAAAGATATAGGGATTAAAGTTAAGTATTTACATTCAGATATAGATACATTAGAAAGAATAGAAATAATAAGGGATTTAAGATTAGGTAAATTTGACGTATTAGTGGGTATAAACTTATTAAGAGAAGGTTTAGATATACCAGAAGTTTCGCTAGTTGCAATACTTGATGCTGATAAAGAAGGTTTCTTAAGATCAGAAACTTCTCTTATACAAACTATAGGTAGAGCAGCTAGAAATTCAAATGGAAAAGTTATAATGTATGCAGATAAGATAACTAGATCTATGCAAAGTGCTATAGAAGAGACAAAGAGAAGAAGAGAAATACAGATGCATTATAATGAGGTTAATAATATAATTCCTACAACAATTCAAAAAGGAATAAGAAAAGGAATAGAAGCAACAGTTGTTGCAGATGAAGAAGTGGTTTATGGAGATATAAATGAAAATAATGAAGACAGTATAAGAGAATCAATAGAAAATCTTAAAGTAGAAATGATGGAAGCTGCACAAAATCTTCAATTTGAGAGAGCAGCACAATTAAGAGATAAGATAAAAGAATTAGAAGATAAATTAAATTAATTACTTATAAAGCTGAGTATGAAAGGAAAAAGTATATGAATGATAAAATTATAATAAAAGGAGCTAAAGAGCATAATTTAAAAAATGTAGATTTAACTTTGCCTAGAGATAAATTTATTGTTTTTACTGGTCTTTCAGGATCGGGAAAATCATCTTTAGCTTTTGACACTATATATGCAGAAGGACAAAGAAGATACGTAGAGAGTCTATCTGCATATGCTAGACAATTCTTAGGGCAAATGGAAAAACCTAATGTAGAGTATATTGAAGGGTTATCACCAGCTATATCAATAGATCAGAAAACAACATCAAAAAATCCTCGCTCTACAGTAGGTACAGTAACAGAAATATATGATTATTTAAGATTATTATTTGCAAGAGTCGGCGAAGTATATTGTCCAACATGTGGGAAAAAGATAAGTCAAATGACAGTACAAGAAATAGTAGATAAGATGATGGATTTCCCAGAAAGAACTAAGTTACAAATATTATCACCTGTAGTTAGAGGTCAAAAGGGAACGCATAAGAAAGTTATTGAAAACATAAAAAAAGAGGGATTTGTAAGATTAAGAGTAGATGGAACTAATTATGAAGTTACAGATGAAATAGATTTAAATAAAAACCAAAAACATAATATAGAGGTAGTAGTTGATAGAATTGTGATGAAAGATGGTATAGAAAATAGATTAGCTGATTCTATAGAAACTGCTGTAAAGCTATCTGAAGGTTTAGTTATAGCTCAAATAATAGATGGAGAAGAAATTCTTTATTCAACTAAATTTGCATGTCCAGAACATGGTATAGGAATAGAGGAATTATCTCCTAGAATGTTCTCTTTCAACAGTCCTTTTGGAGCTTGTGACACATGTAATGGATTAGGTGAGAGTAAAGAGGTTGATCCAGATCTAGTAGTTCCAAATAAAGAACTTTCTATAAAACAAGGGGCTATAGCTGCTTGGGGTTCAGTTGGAACTAATGATGATACTTACTATAGTAAAATGGTAAAGAGTTTAGCTGAAAAATTTAATGTGGATTTAGCTACTCCATTTAAAGATTTACCTGAAGAATTTGTTCAAGAGCTACTTTACGGACATGATAATGTTATGGTTAAATTTGTATATGAATCAAAGTATGGAGGAAATAGATTATACAAAGCTCCATTTGAAGGTGTAATAGTAAACTTAGAGAGAAGATATAGAGAAACAAACTCAGAACATTCTAGAGAAAAAATAGAAGAGTTTATGGGGGAAAGACCTTGTCCTAAGTGTAAAGGAAATAGATTAAGAAAAGAAGTTTTATCTGTATTAGTAGATAATAAAAATATAATGGAAGTAACTGATTACTCAGTTAATGAGCTTATAGAATATATTGGAAATATAAACCTAACAGATAAGCAAAAGTTCATAGCTCATGAGATTTTAAAGGAAATAAAAGCTAGAGCATCATTCTTAAGAGATGTTGGACTAGATTATTTAAACTTATCTAGAAAAGCTGGTACATTATCAGGAGGAGAAGCTCAACGTATTAGATTAGCGACACAAATTGGTTCAGCGCTTGTAGGAGTGTTATATGTTTTAGATGAGCCTAGTATAGGATTACATCAAAGAGATAATGACAGATTAATAAAAACTTTAAGACATTTAACTGATATAGGAAATACTCTTATAGTTGTAGAGCATGATGAAGATACAATGAGGGAAGCTGATTATATAGTAGATATAGGTCCTGGAGCAGGAGTTCATGGTGGAGAAATAGTAGCAGAAGGAAATCTTGATGAAATACTTAGAAATCCTAACTCATTAACAGGACAATATTTAAGTGGTAAAAAGATTATACCAATACCTGAAATTACAAGAGAAGGAAATGGTAATTTCATAGAGGTAGTTAAAGCATCAGAAAATAATTTAAAAAATATAAATGCTAAAATTCCATTAGGAAAGTTTACTTGTATTACAGGTGTATCTGGATCAGGAAAAAGTACATTAATTAATGATATTTTATATAAAGGGATAGCTACAAAAGTTAACAGATTAAGAGACAAGCCAGGTAAACATAAAGAGATAAAAGGAATAGAAAATATAGATAAAATAATAAATATAGATCAAAGTCCAATAGGAAGAACTCCGCGTTCAAATCCTGCAACTTATACAGGGGTATTTGATTTAATAAGAGATTTATTTGCATCAACTAATGAAGCTAAAGCTAGAGGATATCAAAAAGGAAGATTTAGTTTTAATGTTAAAGGTGGAAGATGTGAAGCTTGCAAAGGTGATGGGATAATAAAAATAGAAATGCATTTCTTACCGGATGTTTATGTTCCTTGTGAAATATGTAAGGGAGAAAGATACAATAGAGAAACTCTTCAAGTTAAATATAAAGATAAAACAATATCCGATGTTTTAGATATGAATGTTGAAGAAGCTTCAGCTTTCTTTGAGAACATACCAACAATAAAAAGAAAACTAGATACTCTTATGGATGTTGGGCTTTCATATATAAAATTAGGACAACCATCGACTCAATTATCAGGAGGAGAAGCTCAACGTATTAAACTAGCAACAGAGTTAAGTAAAAGAGCTACAGGAAAAACTTTATATATATTAGATGAGCCAACTACAGGACTTCATATGGCTGATGTAGATAAACTAATAGCTGTACTACAAAGATTAGCAGATACTGGAAATACTATAGTTGTTATAGAACATAATTTAGATGTTATAAAAACATGTGATTATATAATAGATCTTGGTCCAGAAGGTGGGGATAAAGGTGGAAAAATAATTGCAACAGGAACACCAGAAGAAGTTTCTAAAAAACCAGGTTCATATACAGGACTATTTTTAAAAAAATACTTTAAGAAATAAAATAAAGGAGATGTCTTAAATTTAAGTCATCTCCTTTTAAAATTCCATTAATTAGTAGCTTCTCTTTCGGCTAATTCCTTTTCATATTTCTCCATTTCAGGATCAGAACCGAAAATAAAATGCCCTGGTCTTATTTCAACCCACTTAGGATTATGTTCAGAATAATCATGAACACTAGTATCGTATTTTATACGAACTCTATGTCTTTCATGCTCTGGATCTGGAAGTGGGATAGCTGATAACAATGATTTTGTATAAGGATGTAGAGGGTTAGCATAAAGTTCTTCAGAAGTAGTTAATTCAACTAATCTTCCGTGATGCATAACTCCAATACGATCACTTATATATTTAACCATTGAAAGGTCATGAGCTATAAATAAATAAGTTAATCCTTTTTCTTTTTGTAACTTTCTAAGCAAGTTAACAACTTGAGCCTGGATAGAAACATCAAGAGCAGATATAGGTTCGTCAGCTATTATAAACTTAGGTTGTATAGCTAGTGAGCGAGCTATACCTATACGCTGTCTTTGCCCTCCAGAGAACTCATGAGGATATCTTCCTGCATGTTGTTCATTTAATCCAACAGTTCTTAATAATTCGTAAACAGTCTTAGTTCTTTCCTCTTTTGTTTTACATAATCCATGTATATCAAGACCTTCAGCTATTATATCCATAACGGTCATACGAGGATTAAGACAAGCCATAGGATCTTGGAATATCATTTGCATATTTTTATTTACAAATGATTTAATATTTTTATCTAATTTTTTACTTGATATATTTTTACCATCAAATACTATTTCACCAGCAGTAGGGTCATATAATCTTATTATAGCTCTACCAGTAGTAGATTTACCAGAACCAGACTCTCCAACAAGACCAAAAGTTTCACCTTCATAAATATGAAAACTTATATCATCAACAGCTTTTACAACTGTACTTTTATCTATTGGAAAGTATTGCTTAAGATTTTTAACTTCTAATAGTTTTTTCTTAGTCATTTGAAGACACCTTCTTTCTTCCTATACTTGCAGGTCTTTCTATTTTAGGAGCTAAAGGGTGTAATAACCATGTAGCAGCACTATGAGTTTCACTTATTTTAAACATAGGAGGCTCTGCAACAAAATCTATTTTAAGAGCATTTGTATTACGTAAGGCAAAAGCATCACCCTCAGGCGGATTCATTAAATCTGGAGGTGTACCTGGTATATTATATAAATCATTTTCACCAACATCTAAACTAGGCATAGAAGCTAGTAGCCCCCAAGTATATGGATGTTGAGGATTATAGAATACATCATCAGAAGTACCGACCTCTATTATTTTACCAGCGTACATAACAGCAACTCTATCTGCCATATTTGCAACAACACCAAGGTCATGAGTTATAAATATAACAGCAACTCCAGTTTTCTTTTGAATATCTTTTATAAGCTCTAGTATTTGAGCTTGTATAGTAACATCAAGAGCTGTAGTAGGCTCATCCGCTATAAGGATTTTAGGATTACAAGCAAGAGCAATGGCTATAACTATACGTTGACGCATACCACCTGAGAATTGATGCGGATATTGTTTCGCTCTCTTTTCAGGGAAAGGTATACCAACAAGGTCTATAAGTTCAATAGCTTTTTTCATTGCTTCATCTTTAGATAATCCTTGATGTTTTATTATACCTTCTGCTATTTGTTTACCAATAGTAGTAGTAGGGTTTAATGAAGTCATAGGGTCTTGGAATATCATTGCTATATCTTTACCCCTTATAGCTTCCATTTCTTTTTCTGGTAACTTTGCTAAATTTTTTCCGTTAAATAAAATTTCGCCCTCTTTTATAACAGCATTTGAAGACATTATTCTCATAATAGTTTTACAGGCAACAGATTTACCAGAACCTGATTCTCCAACTATCGCGAGAGTTTCTCCTTTATGTAGATCAAAAGTAACATTTCTTACGGCTTGAACTTCACCACCAAAAGTTTTGAAGTGAACCTTTAAATTCTTAACTTGTAACAATTTTTCTTTTTCCACAAAACTCATCCCCTTTCTAACTATTGATTACGCATTTTAGGGTCAACAGCATCCCTTAATCCATCAGCAAGTAAGTTTAAACTAAATATTAATAAACATATTACCATTGAAGGTATGAACATCATATATGGATTTGTTTGTAACTGTTTAAATCCATCGTTTATCAATACTCCTAATGATGCATATGGAGGTTGCAGTCCTAATCCTATAAAACTTAAGAATGCTTCATAGAATATAGCAGAAGGTAATGAGAACATCATCATAACAACTACAGGACCTATTATATTAGGGAATAAGTGTTTCACAATTATCTTCTTATCAGATGAACCTAATGTTCTAGAAGCTAAAACGAACTCTTGATTCTTAATTCTAAGAACGTGAGAACGAACTATTCTAGACATTCCGGTCCATCCGGAAATAGCCATTGCAAGGGACATTGATAAAACACCTGGTTCAAATACTAAGATAAATAATGTAAGTATAACTAAACTAGGTATACCAGTAAGTATTTCAATAAAACGTTGCATATACATATCCACTTTTCCACCGTAATAAGCAGAAACACCACCATAAGTAACACCGATTAATAAATCATAAATAGCAGCTAGTATAGCTATAAAAAGAGATACTCTAGCTCCAGTCCAAGTACGAGTCCATAAGTCACGTCCTAAGTCATCTGTACCAAACCAGTGATTAACTCCATCTTCTACACCTTTTTGTTTGTATGAATCAACTCTTTCTTGAGTTCCATCAAATTTTTTCTCTATTTTAGTACCGTCCATGATTCCTAAAGAAGAAACAACAGGCATTCTTGGAGGTAATTTAGCATGACGTAAATTTTGTTGATCATAAGCATATTCATTAAACATTGGGCCAAATACAGTAAGGAAACATATTATAGATAATATGATTAAACCTGTAAGAGCACCTTTATTTCTAAACAGCCTTTTTCTAGCATCTTGCCAAAATGTTAAACTTGGTCTAGTTATAGCTTCATGCTGAGTCATATCAGCAGGACTGACTTCAAATAAGTCAGCAGTAAGTTGAACTTCTTTACCATCAATAATAACTTTATCTATCATTAAGCTTTCCCCCCTGCAACACGAATTCTAGGATCGATTATTCCATAAAGGATGTCAACTAATAAAATAACTCCTATATAAAGTGCACTATAGAATATAGAAACACCTGATATACAGAATAGGTCATTAGTAGTTATAGATGATACTAATAAATCTCCTAATCCAGGAACAGCGAAAACTTTTTCAACAACTAGAGAACCAGTAAGTAGACCAACAGTTAAAGGTCCAAGCATAGTTACAACTGGTATTAAAGCATTTCTTAAAGCATGTTTTACTATTACAGCGGCTTTAGTTAAACCTTTAGATTTTGCAGTTACTATATAGTCTGCATTTAAAACTTCAACAAGTTCAGTTCTAGTAAAACGAGCTATACTTGCTATAGAGAAAAATGCTAATGCTATAGATGGTAAAACAGTCCAAGCATATCTAAAATCTGAGCCTATAGGCATACCCCAAGTAACTGGGAAAATTTGATGTCGTGTAGTTAAATACAATTGCAATAGTGCGGCTAAAACGAATGATGGAACAGAAACTCCTAAAACAGAAATTACAGTTGCAAAGTAATCCCAGAAAGTATTCTTTTTAAGTGCAGCTACTATACCTAAAGTTAAACCAACCACACTTCCTATTAATAGCGCTTGAGCACCTAACATAGCAGAAGGTTTTAAACGAGTACTTATTAAATCCTCAACCTTTTTATTGTCATACTTGAAAGATCTTCCTAAATCACCTGTAAAAACTCCTGTCATATATCTTACATATTGAACTGGGACAGGTGCATCCAAACCATACTGCTTGTTAATCATTTCGACTTGTTGTGCATTCAACTTCTCATCGTTAAATGGGCTTCCAGGTAATAATCTTACCAAGAAAAATGTAACAGAAATAACGATTAGTAGTGTCATAAGCATAAGAGTAAGACGTTTTAAAATATAGCGACCCATCGCTACACCCCCTTGAATAAAATAGTATTAATTTAAAAATAAATTCTGATATGTATTAATGTCAGAATTTTGAAACTATTCAAAATGTAGTTTTATTAAGTTTATGATGCATTATGTAAACTTATGAATAAATTGTAAAACTTATTATTAACGTGCTTAAAGATATGATTAAACCTGATGATAAAAGTGAATTTGTGTTAGTAAAATGGTATCTTCTTTTTATATAATCATCTATATCTATATTTCCTTCAGACAACAAGCCTCTACTTTTTTGAATTTGATTACAAACTTTATTATATGCATAAATTGTTAAATTAAAAAAACCTTGTTCTGTAACATAAAAGAAAATTCCTAGTGTTAAATAAAATAGTCCTATCATGAAAGATGAATTTATAAAAGAAAATCCTTCAAAACCATTAAACAAACAATATGAAAAACTTATAACTAAATTTAATACAATTAACATATTAAATTTCTTCAAAATATTAATCCTCCCATCTGATTTTAAATTTATAACGGTACTGAAATTAGTTTTATTATAATATTAGTACGGTTTTGCAAAAAAAACAATAATTTATATAAAAAATTTATAATATTTAAAAAATTTAATTAAAGGGTTTTTTGGAATAAAGTCTAACTTTTATTAATATAAATTAATATGAGCATAATAAAATGCCATATGCATGACGAAAAATAAATATGTCTAAAAAATAAATATTCAAAAAATAATGACATTTTAAAAAAATTATCCTATAATGTAAATTAATAAATCAATATGGTTGAAATAACCAATAAGGGGGATGTGTTATGGTTTTAAAGAAAAAAATGGCTGTAATGTGTGCAACATCGGCAATTGCTGTTATGGCATTAGTTGGATGTAGTAGCACAGGAGGGAATACATCTAGTGGAGGTAGCAGCACAGGAAAAGGAGACGGCAAGGCTTTAGAAGTACTTGCGAATAAAAATGCTAGAGCCGCGATTGCTATGTCCGTTGATAGACAAGCAATGTGCGATACTATATTAAACAATGGTACAATACCAGCATCATATTATGTAGCTGAAAAGTTAGCATATAATGAAGCTGGAAAAGATTATAGAGAAGTAGCTGGGAAAATGGGATATGAACATAATAAAGAAGAAGCTACTAAATTATGGGAAAAAGCAAAAGAAGAAGTTGGTTTTGATACAGTAAAATTAGAATTATTATCATTTGATTCTGAAAGTAGTAAAAGAACAGCTGAATTTATGCAATCAGAACTTCAAAGTGCTCTTCCAGGATTAACAGTTGAAATAAAGTCACAACCATTTAAACAAAAGCTTGATTTAGAAAGTAAAGGAGATTTTGATTTATCTTATGCTTCTTGGAATCCAGATTACGCAGATCCATTAACATTCTTAGAAACTATGCAACCAGGAATACAATATGCTAAAAATACAAGTTATAAAAATGATGAATATAATAAGCTTATAGAAGAAGCTAAAAATGCAGAAAAGCAAGAAGATAGTTGGGCTAAATATGCAGAAGCTGAAAAAATGATGTTAGATGATGCATATCTAGTTCCATTGGTACAACAAGGATCTTCATATTTACAAAAACCGTATGTAAGTGGAAGACTTACTCCATCATTTGGGGTTCCAGCAATATATAACTGGGTACAATTAGGAGAAGGTAAAAAAGAACTTAATATAACAAATACTTCAGATATACCTACATTAGATATAAGTAAAGCTGAAGACACAGTTTCATCAGAAGTACTTATGAACACTATGGAAGGTCTAGTTAAGTTAGATAAAGACGGGAAGATAGCGCCAGGAGTTGCTGAGAAGTGGGAAAAATCAGAAGATGGTAAATCATGGACTTTCCATTTAAGAAAAGATGCTAAATGGTCAAATGGAGATACAGTAACAGCTAAAGATTTCGAATACTCATGGAAAAGAACTTTAGATCCAGCAACAGCATCAACTTATGGATTCATTATGTATGATATAGTAGGTGCAAAAGATTATAACTTAGGAAAAACTGATAACGCAGATGGAGTAGGAATAAAAGCAGTAGACGATTATACATTAAAAGTTGATTTAGCAAGACCAGTGCATTACTTTGATAGTTTAATGTTCTTTAAATCATTCTTACCACAAAATGAAAAAGTTGTAAAAGAGTTTGGAAGTGAGTACGGAACTGCAGTTGATAAAGTTGTTTATAATGGTCCATTTACATTAAGCAATTGGAAGTTAGAAGATATGTACACAATGAGTAAAAACCCTAATTACTGGGATGCAAGTTCAGTCAAGATAGATAAAGTAAATACTAAGATAGTTAAAGATGCAAATGCAGCTCTTAACTTATATGAAACAGGATCTATAGATTTAGTAGGATTAAGTTCTGAAAATGTTGATAAATACAAAGATTCTCCAGAATTTAAAACAACATTAAAAGCATCAGTAAACTTCTTCCAAATAAATGGAGGTAAAGGTGATAGTAAGTAATAGTTAAATTTAAAATAGCAGGAATGTATCAAAAGTTATATATTCCTGCTATTTTATTATAAAAATATAAATTTAGGAATTAAGGACAAATTTAGGCACATATAATATAAAAACATATATATGCATTATCACAAAAGTACTTAAAAATTAACTTATTTGGGGAGGTAATTCAATGGTTTTTAAAAAGAAAATGGCATTAATGAGTGCTACTGCAGCAATAACTGTAATGAGTATGGTTGGATGTAGTAACAGTGGTGGTTCCTCATCAGGAAGTGGAGAAGCAGGGGATCCATATGAAGTGCTTGCTAACAAAAATGCAAGAGCAGCTATATCTATGGCTATAGATAAAGAAACTCTATGTGACACAATAATAAATAATGGATGTACAGCAGCTGATTATATAGTTGCAGAAAAATTAGCATTTAATGAAGAGGGTAAAGATTATAGAGAAGTAGCTGGAGAAATGGGTTATAAATACAACAAAGAAGAAGCTACTAAACTATGGGAAAAAGCTAAAGAAGAGGTTGGATTTGATACTGTAACATTAGAATTATTATCATTTGACGCAGAAAGCGCTAAAAAAGAAGTTGAATTTATGCAAGCAGAACTTCAAAATGCATTACCAGGATTAAAAGTAGAAATAAAAGTACAGCCATTTAAACAAAAACTTGCATTAGAAGAAAAGGGAGATTTCCAACTTACTCATTCAGGATGGTCACCAGATTACCCAGACCCACTAACATTCTTAGAGACTATGCAAAGTGGATTACAATACGCTAAAAATACAGGATATAATAATCCAGAATACGATAAGCTTATAGAAGAAGGTAAAACAGCTGGAAGTCAAAAAGAAAGTTGGGAAAAATATGCAAAAGCTGAAAAAATGATGTTAGAAGATGGATTCTTATCTCCTCTTTACCAAAAAGGTGTATCTTACCTTCAAAAACCATATGTAAGTGGAAGACTTACTCCAACTTTTGGAGTTGATGCAATATATAATTGGGTAGAACTAGGAGAAGGTAAAAAGGAACTTAACTTATCACTTACATCAGATATACCTACACTAGATATAAGTAAAGCTACAGATACAGTTTCATCAGAAGTATTGATGAACACTATGGAAGGATTAGTTAAACAAGATAAAGACGGTAAGTTAGCTCCAGGTATGGCTGAAAAATGGGAAAAATCAGAAGATGGTAAATCATGGACTTTCCATTTAAGAAAAGATGCTAAATGGTCAAATGGAGACCCAGTAACAGCTAAAGACTTTGAATATTCATGGAAGAGAACTTTAGATCCAGCAACAGCATCAACTTACGGATTCATTATGTATGATATAGTAGGAGCTAAAGATTTCAACTTAGGAAAAACAGATAATGCAGATGGTGTAGGAATAAAAGCAGTAGATGATTATACATTAAAAGTAGATTTAGTAAGACCAGTTCACTACTTCGATAGTTTAATGTTCTTCAAATCATTCTTACCACAAAATGAAAAAGCTGTAAAAGAATTCGGAAGTGAGTACGGAACTGCAGCAGATAAGATATACTATAATGGACCATTTACATTAAGTAATTGGAAAATAGAAGATGTATTTACAATGAGTAAAAATCCAGATTATTGGGATGCAAGTTCAGTTAAGATAGATAAAGTAAATACTAAGATAGTTAAAGATGCAAATGCAGCTCTTAATTTATATGAAACAGGATCTATAGATATAGTAGGATTAACTTCTGAAAATGTTGATAAATACAAAGATTCTCCAGAGTTTAAAACAAGAGAATCTGCAGGAACATATTTCTTACAAGTTAATGGAGGAAAAGCAAAGAAATAAAAAAATTGAATATAAAATAATTTAAATTAGAAGGATAAATATAAGGTGAACTTTAAGCTGCAAAGGCTTTTAAAGTTATTAAAACTTGTATTTATCCTTCTTTAATTATTTTAATACTTACTTTAAATATCTTATTATTTAAATGTTATTTAGGGTATAATTTTATTATAAATTAAAGCCGAGGTGAAATAATGTTTGATATACAAGAACAGTTAAAAAAGCTTCCAGCAGAACCTGGGGTTTATTTAATGAAAAATGAAAATGATAAGATTATATATGTTGGAAAAGCCATATCTCTTAAAAATAGAGTAAGGCAATACTTCCAATCTTCTAAAAATCATACATCGAAAGTAAAATCAATGGTAAAGAACATTGCCAAATTTGAATATATAATAACTGATTCAGAATTAGAAGCGTTAATTTTAGAATGTAACTTAATAAAGCAATACAGACCTAAGTATAATGTGCTTCTTAGAGATGATAAAACATATCCATATATAAAAGTAACTGTAAATGAAGATTATCCAAGAGTTTTAAAAGTAAGAAAGGTTTTGAAGGATAAGGCTAAATATTTTGGGCCATATACAAATATAACTGCTGTAAATGATACTCTTGAGATAATAAGAAATACATATCCTATAAGAACATGTAATATAGATATAGAAAAAGCAATAGCAAATAAAGTTCGCCCATGTTTAAATAAACATATTAAAAAATGTATAGGCCCATGCACAGGTGAAGTAAGCAAAGAAGAATATAATAAAATGATAGAGGAAGTAATTTTATTTTTATCTGGAAAAGAAGAAAAATTAATAGAAATTTTAAAAGAAAAGATGAATAAATGTGCAATGGATTTTAATTTTGAAGATGCAGCAATGTATAGAGATAAAATTAGAAGTTTAGAAGATATGGTTCAAAAGCAAAAGATAGACTCAGGAACTTCAGATTTAAATCAAGATATAATAGCTATGGCTAGAGCTCATGACGAAGCTTGTGTACAAGTGTTTTTTATAAGAAATGGAAAAATAGTTGGAAGAGAACACTTTATTTTAGAAGGTGTTATGGATAGTTCTCGTAAATCTATTTTATCATCTTTTGTTAAACAGTTTTATATATCTCAAGATTATATACCTAAAGAAATTATAATAGAAGATGAGATAGAAGATAGTTTTGTTTTAGAAGAATGGTTAACAGATAAGAAAGGTCAAAAGGTAAGTATAAAGGTTCCTCAGAAGGGGGACAAGAAGAACTTGATAGAAATGGTTAGAAAAAATGCTATTGAGTATCTAGAAAAGTTCTCAAATCTAAATAAATTAAAGTATCAAAAGAGTATAGGTGCTCTTGAAGAACTTAAGAATATTTTAGGATTAAAAGATATACCAAAACGAATAGAATCATTTGATATATCAAATATACAAGGTGTAGATTCTATTGGATCAATGGTTGTATTTACAGATGGTAAAAAGGATAAAAAAGAGTATAGAAGATATAAGATAAAAACAGTTGAAGGTCCAAATGATTATGACTCTATGGCGGAGATAGTGGAAAGAAGAATAAAATATGAAAACTTTCCAGATTTAATACTGCTAGATGGAGGAAAAGGTCAAGTAAGCTCAGTTAAAAAAGTTTTAGACAGATACGGTGTCAATATTCCTCTATGGGGCATGTATAAAGACGATAAACATAGAACAAAAGGATTAATTTCCCAGGAAAAAGAAATAGAACTCGATAAAACATCTAATTTGTATAGATTTGTAGCAAGCATACAAGAAGAGGTTCACAACTATGCTATTTCATATCATAGGAGCTTAAGGAATAAATCTTTGACAAAATCAGTGTTAGATGATATACAAGGAATAGGAGAAAAAAGAAAGAAAGCATTATTGAGTCACTTTAAAAGCATAGAAGAAATAAAAGTTGCTAGTTTCGAAGATTTATTAGAAGTAGAGGGAATGAATAAGTCTTCAGCAGAAAGTGTATTTAAATTTTTTAACAACAAATAACTTTTATAAAGGAGTAAATTACACAATGGAAATAGATAATGAGAGAAGTGAAAAGTCGGTTTCAATTAGGCAATTAATAAAAGATTTAGATTTAGAAGTAGTAAATTTACCTGATGATGTAGAATATTATGTCCACTATCAAGATATACACAGACCAGGTTTACAGTTTGCAGGTTATTTTGAGCACTTTACTTATGATAGAATCCAAATAGTAGGAAGAACAGAATATACTTATTTTAGTCATATGGATAAGAATGTGAGAAGGTCGGTTCTAGATAAATTTTTTAGTTATGAAGTTCCAGCTTTAATAGTTTCTAGGGGTTTAACAGTAAAAGATGATGTTATAGAAATGGCTAAAAAACATAATAGAGTAGTTTTAGCAACAAAACGTAATACTACAAGATTAATAAATAAATTATCTAATTATTTAGACTCAAAATTATCTCCTACAACTACTATACATGGGGTTTTAGTGGATGTATTTGGAGTTGGAGTGTTAATAAGAGGGGAAAGTAGTGTTGGTAAATCAGAAACAGCTTTAGAACTTGTTCAAAGAGGACATAGATTAATAGCAGATGATGCAGTAGAAATAACTAAAGTTGACGAGAATATACTTATGGGACAAGCTCCAGAAGTATTAAGACACTTTATGGAAATAAGAGGAATAGGTATAATAGATGTAAGAAGCATGTATGGAATAGGTGCTGTAAAAGATTCTAAGGTTATAGATTTAGTTATACGATTAGAATCTTGGAATGATAAAACTTATTATGATAGATTAGGATTAGATAAAGAGTATGAGGAAATATTAGGAATAGATGTAGAAAAACTAATAGTTCCAGTAAAACCAGGAAGAAATACAGCTATGATTTTAGAGGTTGCAGCTATGAACTTTAGACAAAAGCGTATGGGATATGATGCAGCAAAAGAGTTTACAAAGAAGTTAGCGACTTTAATAGATAAAAATAAATAAGGGGTGACGACTTGTCACACCTTATTTTTATGTTTAATATAAGCAAATTTACTATTCAGTAGCTTTAGCTAATTCTTCATCGCATTCGAAAAAGTTGCTTTTATCGAAGTAGTGAGTATGAAGATATTTATGAGCTAAATCACCACATGGATTACCTAAAAACTCATCATATAGTGTATTTACTGCAGGATTTTTATGTGATTTACGGATTTCTTTATTAGAATCTATATTGTATAATCCTTCAGATCTTGATTTAACTATAGAATAATCTCCGCGGTGATAAGGTTGACCTGCTCCTGCTATACATCCTCCAGGACAAGCCATTATTTCTATTATGTGATACTTAGAATTACCAGCTTGAACATCATCCATTATTTTCTTTGCATTTCCTAAACTACTAGCAGCGCAAACATTTATTATTGAGTCTCCAATAGTAATACTAGCTTCTTTTATTCCATCAAGACCTCTAACAGATTTAAAATCTAAACTTTCTAGTTCTTGACCAGTAACCCATTCGTAAGATGTACGAAGAGCAGCTTCTAATACGCCTCCTGTAGTACCGAATATATCGGCTGCACCTGTAGATTCGCCCATTGGATTATCGAAATTTTCATCATCTAAATTTAAAAAATCTATTCCAGATTCTTTTATCATTTTAGCAAGTTCTCTAGTAGTGATAGATACGTCAACATCTAAAATACCATCATTTCCTAGTTCAGTTCTAGAAACTTCATATTTCTTTGCGATACAAGGCATAACAGAAACTACAGTTATATCTTTAGGAGATATATTTATTTTAGAAGTAAAGTAGTTTTTAGCTATAGCTCCAAACATGTTTTGAGGAGACTTACAGCTAGAAGCTAAATTTAAACATTCAGGATAATGGTGTTCTAAGTAGTTTATCCAAGCAGGGCAGCAACTTGTTAAAATTGGTAAATTTTTATTTTCCCTTAATCTATTTATAAATTCAGAAGCCTCTTCAAGTATAGTTATATCAGCTGCAAAATTTGTATCAAATACATATTTAAAACCTAATAACTTAAGAGCAGAAACCATCTTTCCAGTAGTTATAGTACCTGGAGCAAGCCCAAATTCTTCACCTAAAGCAACTCTTACAGCTGGAGCAACTTGAACCACTGTTGTTTTTTTAGGGTTATTAATCTCATCCCAAACTAAATCTATATTATTAACTTCAGATAAAGCTCCTGTAGGACAGACAGCAACGCATTGCCCGCAGAAAGAACAGTTAGTCTTAGCCATATCTTCGTTAAAGAATGTAGATACCATAGTTTCAAATCCACGATTAACTCCTGATAAAACTCCTACCTTTTGTATTTCACTACACATAGTTTCACATCTTCTGCAAAGTATACATTTATCATGGTTTTTAACTATAGATTTACTAGAATTATCAATTCCTAAATTAGTTTTTTCACCTTGATAAGTTATATTTCTTACTCCTAAGTCATGAGCAATAGTTTGAAGTTCACAATTTCCATTTTTATCACAAACCAAACAATCTTGAGGATGGTCTGATAATAAAAGTTCAACTACAGTTCTTCTTGCATTTAAAGCACGAGGAGTATTAGTTTGAACTTCCATACCTTCCTTAACATTAGTAGCACAAGCAGGTACTAAACCTCTTTTAGTATCAACCATACATACACGGCAAGAAGCGCATTTATTATGCATATTTATTTCATCCATATGAAGATGACATAATGTTGGAATTTTTATATTTAATTTTTTAGCTGCATCAAGTATTGTAGTTTCGTTCTCAACAGATATATTTTTACCATTTATAGTTAAATTAACTAGACTCATTGATTATCCCCCTTATCTCTTAATTATTGCATTAAATTTACAGTTGTCCATGCAAGCTCCACATTTCAAACATTTTGACACATCTATTTCATGCTTTTCTTTAACTGAACCAGATATACATCCAGCAGGGCAAACTTTAGAACATTTTGTACACCCTATACATGAATCAGTTATAACAAAGTTTAATAGTGCTTGACATTTGCCAGAAGGACATTTTTTATCAATAACATGAGATTTATATTCATCATAGAAATAGTTAAGAGTACTTAGAACTGGGTTAGGAGCAGATTTTCCTAATCCACATAAAGATGTACTTACTATAGTTTTAGATAAATTTTTTAAATCTATTAAATCTTGTTCCGTACCTTTTCCATCTGTTATTTTTGTTAATATTTCAAGTAGTCTCTTATTACCTATACGACAAGGTGTACATTTACCGCAAGATTCTTCGACTGTGAATCCTAAGAAGAATTTGGCGATATCAACCATACAGTCAGTATCATCTAAAATAAGCATACCTCCTGAACCCATCATAGAACCTAGGTTACTTAAATTATCAAAATCTATAGGAGTATCTAAGTAATCAGAAGGAATGCAACCTCCAGATGGACCACCTGTAAGTACTGCTTTGAACTCTCGACCATCCGGTATACCACCGCCTATATTATATATTACATCTCTTAGAGTTGTACCCATTGGTATTTCAACAAGTCCTACATTATTTATCTTTCCTCCAAGAGCAAAAACTTTAGTTCCAGAAGATTTCTCAGTTCCTATATTTTTATACCAATTACCGCCATTGCTCAAAATAGGAGGTATATTGGCAAAAGTCTCAACGTTATTTGCACAAGTTGGAACATCCCAAAGACCTTTTTTAGTTGAGCTATAAGTTTTCATTCTAGGCTCTCCACGATTACCTTCTATTGATCTCATTAATGCTGTACCTTCACCACAGACGAATGCACCAGCCCCGTATTTAAGTTCTATATTAAAGTTAAAATCAGTTCCTAATATATTATTACCAAGAAGTCCTAAATTTTTAGCTTGAGATATAGCTAGTTGAAGTCTTTCTATAGCGAGTGGATATTCAGCTCTTATATAAATATAACCAGTATCTGAACCTACTGCATAACCACAAATAGCCATAGCCTCTAGAACTTTATGGGGGTCTCCTTCTAATATAGATCTATCCATAAATGCACCAGGATCGCCTTCATCTGCATTACAAACAACATACTTTTGATCAGAGATAGATTTTCTAGTAGCTTCCCATTTTACTCCTGTTGGGAACCCTGCACCGCCTCTACCTCTAAGTCCTGAAACTTTTACTTCTTCTATAACTTGTTCAGGTGTTAGCTCAGTTATACATTTACCAAGCGTTAAATAACCATCGTTTGCTATATAATCTTCAACTTTTTCAGGATTTATGTATCCACAATTATGTAGAGCTATACGCATTTGTTGTTTATAAAAAGAAATATCCTCAGAAGCATGTACCTTTTTATTTTCTGAAGCTTCCAAATACAACAATCTATCTACTACAGTTCCTTTTACTAAATGTTCTTGAACAATTTCTTTGGCATCATCGGCACTAACCTTTACATAGAAAACGTTATCAGGATGAACCTTAACAATTGGACCTTGAGCACAAAAACCAAAACAACCTGTTAAAGATACACTCACAGTATCTTCTAAGCCTGCATTTTTTATTTCGGCTTTCAAACTATCGATTATAGGCATACTATTTGCAGCTCTACAGCCTGTATCTCCACAAACTAGTAATTCTTTTTTACTATTTTCATGGATTGTATTATTTCTTAAAGATAAATTTGGTTTTAACTCATCAATTAGATCTCTTAATTCATTAAATGACTTTATTTTACTCATCTATTCCCTTCCCCCTTAATTAACAAGTAGCTTCTATTTGTTTATATTCAGCTATTATATCTTTTACTTGGTCAACCTTAACTTGACCATAAACTTTTCCATTTACAACAACTACAGGAGCTAAGCCACAAGCTCCAACACATCTAAGACCTTCAAGAGAGAACATAAGGTCAGATGTAGTTTCACCAGATTTAATCCCCAATTGTTTTTCAAATTCAGCAAGTATTTTGTCTGCACCTTTTACGAAACAAACCGTGCCTAGACAGACACTTATTTTATATTCACCTTTTTGTTCAGTGGTAAAGTAAGAGTAAAAACTTACAACACCATAAACTTTAGCTGGTGATACATCTAATTTTTTTGCAATATGAAGTTGCACTTCTTTTGGTAAATAACCAAATAGACCTTGTGCATGGTGTAAAACTTGAATTAGAGCCCCTTTTTTAGTAGGTAAAGAATCTATAAATTTATCTAATTCTTCAAATACATCATTGTTACATTGAGAACATCTACACATACAGAACCTCCTTGATATTAAACTAAAACTTTATTTTTATAATATATTAATATATTTGTCGTGATATACATATTATAGCGTATTTATTATAAAGTTTTTACCAAATTTCTAAATTTTCAAAAAATAAAAAAATAACAAAAAATAAAGTAAAAACACCCAAAATAATATATTTATTTTAGGTGTTTTTGTTTTATAAAACAGGAGATAGAAGTCTTGATATAGATTCTTTAAACTGAATAACTCTAGATCTGTTATCATACATTTCCTGAGTTACTTGTACACATTTTTCTATATCTGCTTCAAATATCTCTTTTTGTTTAATTGCAACATCAGAGCAATACATAAATGCATTGACTTCAAAATTAAGTTCAAAACTACGGATATCCATATTTGCAGTACCTATAGAACAAATTGAGTCATCTATAACTACTGTTTTTGAATGAAGAAAAGCATTCTTATCATAAGTATAAATCTTAGCTCCAAATTTTAAAAGTTCTCCAGCATAAGAATAGCTTGCCCAATATACAAATGGATGATCTGGTTTAGATGGAATCATTATTCTTACATCTACACCTGATAAACATGCTATTTTTAGAGCATCAAGTAAAGAACTATTTAATATAAGATATGGAGATTGGATATATAAATATTTTTTAGCTTTTTGAATCATTTTTAAGTATCCATATTTAATTTCGTCTATTTCTGATAAATCAGGACCACTATTAACTATTTGTATTCCTACATTGCCGTTATATGGATTAATATCATCATTTAAATACTTAGTAAAACTAATATCTTCATGAGTAGTATATCTCCAGTCCATCATAAATCTAAGATTTAAATCATTTACTGCAGATCCTACTATTTTAGTATGAGTATCTCTCCAGTAACCAAACTTAGGATCTTTTCCTAAGTACTCATCCCCAACATTAAATCCACCGACAAACCCTACTTCGCCGTCGATTACAACTATTTTACGGTGATTTCTAAAGTTTAAGTTGAAGTTTATTATTTTTAAGAATGAAGGGAAGAAAGCTCCTATCTTACCCCCAGCTTTTCTTAGCCTTTGAATTCCTTTTTCAGATAAAAGTCTACTCCCAACTGTATCATATAAAAGTCTAACCTCTATACCTTCAGAAAGTTTTTCAATAAGAATGTCTAAAATTTCATTTCCTATTCCATCGTCTTTAAAAATATAAAACTCAATATGAATATATTTCTTAGCTTTTTTTAATTGAGCTTTTAATTCATCAAAGAATTCGTAACCATCAGTATAGATTGAAACTTTATTGTTTGTAGTATATGGAGCACTATTTAAGGTAGCTAAAGAGTAAATCATATCTCTATGTTCTACTATACTAGGTTCAAATTTCTCTGAGTACTGTAAGAAATCTGCAGATTCAATCATTCTGCTTTTTAATTTTTTATCTTCCTCTTTTTTTAATTTGAACATATTAACTTTATTCATTTTTCTACCAAACACTATATATAAAACAAAACCTGCTGGAGGAACTATTGTTAAAATTAAAATCCAAGCAACTGAAGATTCTATACTTCTTCTTTCTCTAAATATCATATTAAGAATAACTAAAAAGTTAATCATATATAGAGCTATTACTAAAAATTCATATGAAAAAATTACGGATAAAATGATAATCCCCTCCTTAAATGCATTTTACGTAATTGGATAATTATATTAATTATAACAAAAAGACAAAAATTTAACCATATAAAAACCCTCTTATACATAATAAGAGGGTTTAACAATATATAATATTAATTTTCGTTTTTACTCATAAATAAGAAGTAGTAAGATCCTGCGATTATCATACCACCTATTATATTACCTATAGTAACTGGTAGGAAGTTATGTAATAAAACATTTCCCAAGTTAAAGTTTGCAACATCAGCTAAAGTTTTATGAGCTGCTTCTAAATATGTTGGGTTTAATTTAACAATTAAACCAGCTAATAAATATCCCATGTTAGCAACAACGTGTTCTACTCCGATACATACGAATACGAATATTCCTAACCAACCCATTATTACTTTTCCTGAAACAGACTTAGCTGCATATGAAGCCCAAACAGTAGCACAAACTAATAAGTTACAGACTACACCTGAAGCTATAGCTGCAAAAAATTCTATGTTTGATTTACCAACAGCAGTTTTTATAACAACTCCACCGTATAAACCATTACTCCAGTCAAATACACCAGATTTAGCAACTAAAGCGGCAGCAAAAGCAGCACCTATTAAGTTTCCGATCCAAACTAAAGACCAGTTTTTAAAAGTTTGGCCCCAAGTTACTTTTTTCTTTAACGCTGCTAGTGTTATAAGAATATTACTTGTAAATAAGTCTCCACCTGCTATTAATATAAGTACTAGACCAGCAGGGAACATAAGTCCAGCAACCATTTTTCCTAATCCGTAAGTGGCTGGATTAGCTAATAAGTTATATGATGCAGCAATAGAACCTAAAGCTCCTAAAGCTATATACATTCCAGCTAAAAATGCAGAAACTAAAACTTTTTTAGTTGGAGTAGTCGCTTTTTTTATTCCTGCATGTAAAGTATACTCAGCAACTTCAGCAGGTGTAAGCATTTTTTTATCACTCATTTAAAATTCCTCCTAATATAAAAAATATTATAATTAATTTAAAAATTTTATAAATACACAACTTCAACAATTATACAACAAATTAATTCTTTTGTATACAAAAAACGACATACAAGAAAATACAAAATTTAGGAAATAAAAAATTATTTTATTTAATTAAATTTAAAACATTGAGAAAGTTTGGTCAAAGTATTGGCTCGACTAGATTTTGATAAATTTAAAAATGGATTTTAAATTAATAGTAATGTTTCTAATTATTTGTGAAATTAATTACAACAAGCTTCATATAATTAAATATATAAATTTTAGGGGGAATTTTTATGGATAAAAGTTTTTTGACTCCAATAGAAATAGCGAATGCAACTGTAGAATCGGGGATAAAGAAATCAAAATTATCTACGAAAAAAAGTATATTATTAGGTATTTTAGCAGGTTTATTTATCGGGTTAGGGGCGTTAGGTAATATTTTAATTAGTCAGACTATAAAAGACCCAGGATTAGCAAAATTTGCAGGAGCAAGTATATTTCCAATAGGACTTATGTTAGTTGTAGTTTGTGGAGCTGAGTTATTTACAGGAAATAACCTTATGACAATGGCAGTTATGGATAAAAAAATAACAACGAAGGAAATGATTAGAAATTGGGTATTAGTATATATAGCAAATTTTATAGGAGCAATTATACTTGTGGCGTTTGTTTATTTTAGTGATACTTTAGTTAAAGATGCAGCTATAAAGTCTATAAATATAGCACAAAGCAAAGTAAACTTAGGATTTACAAGTGCTTTTTTAAAAGGAGTAATGTGTAATATTATTGTTGTTTTAGCTGTATGGTTTGCAACCGCAGGAAAAGATATAGTTTCTAAAATTTTTGCGTGTTGGTTTCCTATTATGTTATTTGTTTTATGTGGATTTGAACATAGTATAGCTAATATGTTTTTTATTCCTATGGGAATGGCGCTAGGAGCTGATGTATCGATTTTACAATTAATCTTTAATTTAATATCAGTTACATTTGGGAATATAGTTGGAGGGGCTATTATAGTTCCATATATATATTATAATTGTTATTTAAAAGAAGATTGATTAAACTTTAATAGCAAATAAAAAACGTTGATAGTTATATCAACGTTTTTTAGTCTCAATTCAAGGTTTTTTGTATATTGTTATTTTGTTTTTAATACATTATTATAGTATATGGATAATTTTAATGTAAAGAAGAAATTAAATGAATAAAGAACACCAATTAGGAGGAAATATAATGAATAAGGAATTTATATATAAACATTTATTAAATATATTAAATAAGGAAGACATACTTTTAGACGAACCAATGAAAAATCACATATCGTTTAAGGTAGGAGGTCCAGCGGATTTTTTAGTAAAACCAAGAAATGAAGAACAGATAAAAGATTTAGTATCTTTATTAAAAAAAGAAGAGA
The DNA here is from genome assembly GCF_048568265.1 of Paraclostridium dentum. NCBI lineage: Bacteria > Bacillati > Bacillota > Clostridia > Peptostreptococcales > Peptostreptococcaceae > Paraclostridium > Paraclostridium dentum. The sequence goes on from NZ_CP183813.1 coordinate 119,612, forward strand.
TACCATACTTAATTGTCGGTAATGGATCAAACCTTTTAGTTAGAGATGGAGGAATAAGAGGTGTAGTTATAAAAATAGCTGATAATTTCAATGAGTTTAGAATAGAAGGAAATACTGTTTATGCACAATCAGGAGCATTACTTTCTTTTATGGGTAAAGCTATATTAAATGAAAGCCTTACAGGGTTTGAGTTTGCAGCAGGTATACCAGGAACTTTAGGTGGAGCTGTAGCTATGAATGCAGGTGCATATGGCGGAGAAATGAAAGATATAGTAAAAAGTGTTAAACTTATGGATTTTGAAGGAAATATATGCGAATTAAGTAATGAAGAAATGCAGTTTTCTTACAGAAAGAGTATAATAAGTAAAAAGGAATATATTGTATTGTCTGCAATTATAGAATTAAAAGAAGGTAACTTTGAAGAAATAAGAGAATCTATGAGAGAATTAACAAAAAGTAGAGTTACAAAACAACCTTTAAATCTACCAAGTGCAGGAAGTACATTTAAAAGACCAGAAGGGTATTTTGCAGCAAAACTAATAGAAGATAGTGGATTAAAAGGATTAACTTTAAGAGGAGCTCAAGTTTCAGAAAAACACTCTGGATTCGTAGTTAACTTAGGAAATGCGACAGCTAAAGATATACTAGATTTAATATATATAGTTAAAAATATAGTGAATTCTAAATTTGGTATTATGCTAGAAGAGGAAGTTAAAATACTAGGAGATGAATAATAATATGAAAATAATAGCTGATTATCATACTCACACTGTATACAGCCATGGAAAAGGAAGCATTGAAGATAATGTAAAAGTGGCTATTGAAAAAAATATCGAGAAGATAGGTATATCAGATCATGGGTATAAGCATATTGCATATGGAGTTAAATATGATAATATAGCGAAAATGAGAGAAGAAATAGACAGGCTTAATGAAAAGTATACTCAAATAGAAATACTTTTAGGAATGGAATGTAATATATTAGATGATAAAGGAAATATAGATGTAGATTATAAAATTTCTAAAATGTTAGATTACACTATGGCGGGTTATCATTTTGGATCAATGCCCACATCTATAAAAAGCGCTCTTAATCATACATTTAATTATTTGAAAATTAAAGGACATTGCAAAGATTACAACACAAGAGCTGTAATAAATGCCATTGAAAATAATGATTTATTTATAGTAACTCACCCTGGAGATAAAGGGGACGTATATATTGATGAAGTGGCAAAGGCGGCTGCTAAACACAATACTTTGCTAGAAATAAATTCACACCATGGCAACTTGAGTGTTGAACAAATAAACAAGGTTAAAAACACAGGTGTAGAGTTTGTTATAGGATCAGATGCACATACTCCAAATAACGTTGGTAATTTTGAAAAAGCCTTAGAAATTGCAAAAGAAGCGAACTTGGATTTTAGCCTTATAAAAAATATTAAACTTTAAGAGGGGGAGATAGTATGAGATTTATAATAGTAACAGGATTATCTGGATCAGGAAAAAGTGAAGCTATGAAATCTTTAGAAGATATTGGATTTTATTGCGTAGACAATTTACCTCCAACTCTTATAACTAAATTTGCGGAGTTATGTTATCAAGGAAATTCTAATATAGACAAAGTGGCTTTAGGGATAGATATAAGAGGAAGAGAGTTCTTTGAGACATTACATGAAAGCTTAAGTTACTTAGAAAAAGAAAATTATAAATATGAAGTTTTATTTTTAGATTGCGCAGATGATATTTTAGTAAAAAGGTATAAAATGACTAGGAGAAATCATCCATTAGCTAAATCTACTCAAATAACAGAAGGAATAAAAGAGGAAAGAGAAATTCTTCAAACTTTAAGGGATAAGGCTGATAGTATAATTGATACTAGTAATATGAAACCGAGGGATTTAAAAGATGAAATAAGCAAGCTATATATAGAAGGAGAAAAAACTCCTAAACTTACAATATCTGTAGTTTCATTTGGATTTAAACATGGAATACCTATAGATTCAGATTTAGTATTTGATGTTAGATTTTTACCAAATCCATATTATGTAGAAGAGTTAAGACCTCAAACAGGGGAAGATCAAGTTGTAAGAGATTACGTAATGGACTCTGATGTAAGTAGAGAATTTTTTGCTAAGTTGGAAGATATGGTGGATTTCTTAATACCTCATTATATTGAAGAAGGAAAGAATCATTTAGTTATAGCTATTGGGTGTACAGGTGGAAGACATAGATCTGTAACAATTTCTAATTTACTTTATGACGATTTGATCAAAAAGGGCTATAGAGTTGTAAAAAAACATAGAGATTACACTCTTAGATAAAATTTGGAGGGAATTATGACATCAGTAATAATTTTTATAGGATTAGTGGGGTGGATTTTTTCACTAAGTGTAGCTTTTTTATACCTTAAAGAAAAAAAAGAAAACTCTAATAAAACTATAAAAAATAATATAAAAGAAGAAAAACCTAGAATAGTTGTAATAGGAGGAGGAACAGGTCAATCAGTCTTTTTAAGAGGACTAAAACATTACACTCCTAATATAACGGCTGTAGTAACTGTTGCTGATGATGGTGGAGGATCAGGAGTATTAAGGGAAGATTTAGGTATGTTACCTCCTGGAGATATAAGAAACTGTTTACTTTCATTAGCTAATATGGAGCCTACTATGGATGCTGTCATGAAATATAGATTTACAGATGGTGCTTTAAAAGGTCAAAGTTTTGGGAATTTATTTTTAGCAGCTATGAATGGAGTTTACGGAAATTTTGAAACAGCTGTTTATAAAATGAGTGAAGTTTTTGCTATAACAGGTAGGGTTTTACCTGTAACGCTAGAAGATATAAATTTAATAGCAAATCTTGATAACGGAAATATAGTAAAAGGTGAATCCAACATACCAAATCAAGTGAGAGTTCAAAATACAAAAATTAAGAGTATAGAACTAGAACCTAAAAATGCTAAACCACTAGATGAAGTTATTAAATCTATAAAAAACACAGATATTATTGTTATAGGTCCAGGAAGTTTATATACAAGTATAATGCCTAATTTATTAGTAGATGGAGTTATTGATGCAATAAAAGAATCTGAAGCTCCTAAAGTGTATATATCAAATATAATGACTCAACCTGGAGAAACTGATAACTTTAATGTTGTAGACCATATAAATGCTATAAATAAACATTGTGGGGAAAATATAATTGATATAGTAATAACTAACAATGAAGTTTTACCAAAACCTGTATTTGAAATTTATAACAAAGATGGTGCAAGCCAAGTATTATTAGACAAAAAACAAAAACAAACACTGGAAGATATGGGAATAAAAGTGGTAGAATGTAATTTAGTAGAAATAAAAAGTAACTATATAAGACACGATGCAGATTACATATCTAATGTAGTTGTTAATTTGGCACTAAGTCATATTTATGATAATGAGAAGTAAAAAAGGATTTTAAAAATTTATGTAGAAATCCTTATTATTATGTTATTTTAAGGAGTGAACACCAATGAGAGAAGAGGTTAGTGCCGGGGGCGTAGTATTGTTTGGTAATGCAGTGCTCTTACTTAGAAAATTTAATGGAGACTGGGTATTGCCTAAAGGAAAAGTTGAAATTGGAGAGAATAAGGAAGATGCAGCACTTAGAGAAGTTCTAGAAGAAACAGGTGTAAAGGCTGATATACTAAAGTATTTAGGTGAAATACATTATACTTTCAAGGAAAATTGGGATGAAAATAAAGCAGTTCATAAAACTGTATATTGGTATTTAATGCAAGCAAGAAATATGGATACTATTCCTCAAAAAGAGGAAGGTTTCATCGATGCTAAGTTTGTTCACTTAGATAGAGTAGTAGATTTAGCTAGATATGACGATGAAAAAGAAATTATAAAAGTTGCTTTAGACGAGATTAAAAAAAGATTAAAAAAGAATTAACTATAGGTGATGAAAGATGTCTTTTTCAGCAGAAACAAAAAATGAGTTAGCTAGAATTTTTTCGGATAATGAATGCTGTAATATAAGTGAACTTTCTGCAATAGTCAGATTAGCAGGAAGTATACAAATCGCTGGGTATAAAAAATTAAATTTAAAAATAAGTACTGAGTTAAACTCGACTGCTAGAAAGATTTTTAAATTATTAAAATCTAATTTTGGAATTAACACAGAGATATCGGTAAACAAAAATCAAATGTTAAAACGAAATAGCAGTTATGTACTTATGGTTACTAGTGAAATGGGTGCGGAAAATTTATTAAGAGAGTTAGGTATTTTATCTAAAGAAGATTATTTCTTTACGATGAATAAAGTTCCTGAGGGTCTTATTAAAGACAATGACTGTATTAGAGCTTTTATAAGAGGTGCTTTTTTAGGTGGAGGCTCTATTAGCGATCCAGAAAAAAATTACCATTTAGAATTTGTAACAAATAATGAAGAATTTGCAGAGTCCTTAAAGGATCTTATAAATTCGTTAGGATTTAATTCAAAAACTGTGTCTAGAAAAAATAATTACGTAGTATATCTAAAAGAAAGTGAACAAATATCAGATTTATTAAATATAATAGGAGCTCACCAAGCTTTATTAAGCCTTGAAAGTACAAAGATAGTAAAAGAAATGCGAAACAACGTAAATAGAATTGTTAATTGTGAAACAGCTAATTTATCAAAAACTGTTAATGCAGCTGTTAGGCAAATAGAAAATATAAAGTATATACAACAAAAAGTAGGATTAGATCACATTCCACCAAATTTAAGAGAGATAGCAGTTTTAAGAATAGAGTATGAAGATTTAACATTAAAAGAACTTGGAGAAATGGCTAGTCCTCAATTAAGTAAATCAGCAGTTAACCATAGGTTAAGGAAAATAGAACAAATAGCAGATAATTTAAGATTGAAATTCGAATAAGAGGCATTATGCCTCTTTTTTTTGATTAAGAGGTATATATTGTGGTAAAATTACTTTTATAATACATAGGAAATTATACTCTTTTTATAATTATGAATTAATATAATTTTCGTATATGTATTTCAAAAAAGCAATTATTGAACAATTAAAATAGAAGGTTTTTTATAAGCAGGAGGTGAGGTCTTTGAGCAAAGATTTTGTACATTTACATGTTCATACAGAATATAGTTTGCTAGATGGTTTTTCAAGAATAAAAAATTTAGTAAACAGGGCTAAAGAATTAAATATGAGTGCAGTTGCAATAACTGACCATGGATGTATGTTTGGGGCCATAGACTTTTTTAAAGTAGCAAAAAAAGAAGGAATAAAGCCGATTATAGGATGCGAGGTTTATACAGCACCTAGAGGAATGAAAGATAAAGACCCTAATTTTGATAAATCTCAGGGACATTTAATACTTCTAGCTAAAGATACTACAGGATATCAAAATCTAATTAAGTTAGTATCAGCAGCATATGTACAAGGATTTTATTATAAACCAAGAGTTGATATAGATGAAATAAAAAAACATAGTGAAGGTATCATTGCACTTTCTGCTTGTCTAGCAGGAGATGTATCACAAGCATTGATGAATAGAAACTATGATAAAGCTAAAAATATAGCTTTGAAGTATAAAGAAGTTTTTGGCGAGGAAAATTATTATTTAGAAATTCAAGATCATAATTTACCTGAACAAAAAGAAGTTAACAGAGAGTTAATAAGACTTTCTAAAGAAATTGGAGTTGGGTTGGTAGCAACTAATGACGTCCATTATGTAAGAAAAGAAGATTCAAAGATACATGATATATTAATGTGCATACAAATGGGTAAAACTGTAAATGACCCAGCTAGAATGAGATTTGGGAGTGATGAATTCTATCTTAAATCTAGAGAAGAAATGGAAGAAATTTTTCCTGAAGTTCAAGAAGCTTTAGATAACACTTCTAAAATTGCACAAATGTGTAATGTTGAATTTGATTTCAATACTATACATTTACCTCAATACGATGTTCCTGATGGATATACACCTCAAGAGTATTTAAGGATGTTATGCTTTAAGGGACTTAAAGAGAGATATAAAAAGCCTTCACAAGAGATTTTAGATAGATTAGAGTATGAATTAGGTGTAATTGAGAAGATGGGTTATGTAGAGTACTTCTTGATAACTTGGGACTTTATAAATTTTGCAAGAGAAAATAGTATTATGGTAGGCCCAGGTAGAGGTAGTGCTGCTGGATCTATAGTTTCATACACTTTATACATTACTGATATAGACCCTATAAAATACTCTCTATTATTTGAGAGATTCTTAAATCCAGAACGTGTATCTATGCCCGATATAGATATAGATTTTTGTTATGAGCGTAGAGAAGAAGTTATAGATTATGTAAAAAGGAAATATGGTGAAGATCATGTTGCTCAGATCATAACATTTGGAACAATGGGAGCAAAAGCTGCCATAAGAGACGTTGGAAGGGTATTAGACGTTAGTTATAACAAAGTTGATAATATAGCAAAAGAAATTCCTTTTGCACTAGGAATGACAATAGATAAAGCATTAGATACAAATCCTAATCTTAAAAAATTATATGAAGAAGATTCAGAGACAAAAGAGATAATAGATGTTTCAAGAAAAATAGAAGGAATGTTAAGACATGCATCAACACATGCTGCAGGAGTTGTTATATCTAAAAAGCCAATAGATGAGTATGTCCCTTTATATAAGCATCAAGATGCTATAACTACTCAGTTTACAATGACAACTTTAGAGGAACTAGGCCTATTAAAAATGGACTTCTTAGGATTAAGAACCTTAACAGTAATAAGAGATGCACTTGATTTAATAGAAAAAAATCACAATTTAAAAATAAACTTCTCTAAAATGGAGTATGATGATCCTAAAGTTTATGAATTACTTTCATCTGGAAACACTCTAGGGGTATTCCAGTTAGAGAGTGCTGGTATGAGAAGCTTTATGAAGCAGCTTAAACCGGATAATTTTGAGGATATAGTAGCCGGAATATCTTTATACAGACCAGGACCTATGGATTCTATTCCAGTTTATATAAATAATAAAAATAATCCTGAAAATGTAGAATATCTTCATAAAAAACTAAAACCTATAATGGAAGTTACATATGGGTGTTTAGTTTATCAAGAGCAGGTAATGCAAGTTGTTAGAGACTTAGGTGGATATAGTTACGGACGTAGTGACTTGGTTAGAAGAGCTATGGGTAAAAAGAAAATGGATGTAATGGAAAAAGAAAGAGAATATTTTATCCATGGTAAGACAGATGAAAATGGAGAACTTGAAATAGCTGGATGTGTTAGAAATGGAGTACCTGAAGATATAGGTAACAAAATTTTCGATGATATGATTGACTTTGCAAAGTATGCATTCAATAAAAGTCATGCCGCTGCATATGGAGTTTTAGCATATGAAACAGCATATTTAAAAGCTCATTATCCTGTAGAATTTATGGCGGCCTTAATAACTAGTGTCATGGGTAATACAGATAAAGTTGTTGAATATATAAGAGAGTGTAATAGCCTAAAAATAGATGTTTTAAAACCAGATATAAATAAAAGTTTTACTAAATTTTCAGTTGAAGACAAAAGTATAAGATTTGGGCTTGCAGCAGTAAAAAATGTAGGTGTAAATGTATTAAACAATATAATAAAAGAAAGAGAAAGTGGCGGAGAATTTAAAGATTTTAATGAGTTTTGCAAAAGGTTAGATTCAAAAGATCTAAATAAACGTATAATTGAAAGTCTTATAAAATGTGGAGCTTTTGATGAAATGGGAGACAATAGAGCTAGCTTACTTCTTGGATATGAAAAACTTCTTGAAAGTATATCTATGGATAGAAAGAAAAATTTAGCAGGACAAGTTTCATTATTTGATGGATTTGAGATGGATGAATCTATAAATAATGATATACAAAGTATGTATACATTACCACATGTAAAAGAATTAGAAGAAAAAGAAAGACTTTATTTAGAAAAAGAAGTATTAGGAATGTATGTAAGTGGGCATCCATTATCTCAATATAAAGATGAAATAAAAAGAAATACTACAATAAATAATGCTGAACTAAATGAAATAAAAGACGACTATATTACTTATCTAAATTTAAATGAAAGAGAAGTAACGATGGGTGGTATAGTAATAAATAAAACTATAAGAACAACAAAACGAAATGATTTAATGGCCATAATTGAATTAGAAGATTTATTTGGAGTTATAGAAGTTATAGTTTTTCCTCAAGTTCTTCAAAAATATAATACAGTTATCCAAGAAGATAAAATTATTTATATAGATGGAAGATTGAGTATAAAAGAAGACGAAAATGCAAAACTTATAGCTAGAGAAATAAGAGATATGAATGATAGTGGGAATAAAGATAAGCCTACTTTATACTTGAAAATTAATTCTATAGAAAATAAAGAGTTAGTAAATGATTTAATATCGGTAGTAACTAAATACCCGGGAGAAAATGATATATATATATATGCAGAAAATATAAAACAGGTATATAAATGGAACCATATAAAGGTTAATATAAACGAAAATTTAATTAATGAATTGGAACATATATTGCCAAAAACAAATATAAAAGTAAAATTTTAAGGGTATTTAAAATTTTATTATATAAAAAAGTAGCGAAATTATGATATAATAGACAAAAAATAGATAGTTTCGCTACTATCTGAATTTTTTTAATTACACTGGGATGAAAATATAATATAGGGACTCAAAATGTCCCTTAAAAAATGAAATATATTAATCAACTAGGAGGTAATGTTAATGAAAACTATAGGTATATTAACTAGTGGAGGAGATGCGCCAGGTATGAATGCAGCTATAAGAGCTGTTGTTAGATCTGCTATATACTATGGGTGTAAGGTTTATGGAATAAATAGAGGGTACAAAGGATTAATAGAAGAAGACATACAAGAAATGAATTTATCTTCAGTTGGAGATATAATACATAGAGGTGGAACTATATTAAAATCATCTAGATGTGAAGAATTTAAAACAGAAGAAGGAAGAGCTGTAGCAGTAAAGATACTTAAAAAATATAAAGTAGATTGTCTTGTTGTTATAGGTGGAGATGGATCATTTAATGGAGCTCAAAAATTAAGTGATTTAGGATTCCCAGCAATAGGAATACCAGGAACTATAGATAACGATTTACCATATACAGATTATACTATAGGTTTTGATACAACAATGAATACTATAATAGATGCAATAGGAAAAATAAGAGATACATCTTCATCTCATGAAAGGGTTAACATTGTCGAGGTTATGGGAAGACACTGTGGAGATTTAGCTTTATATGCAGGTCTTGCTGGTGGAGCAGAAACAGTTATAGTTCCGGAAATAGATTTCAAAATTGATGATGTTTGTAAAAGATTAAAAACTACTCAAAAAAGAGGCAAGAGACATAGTATAATTGTTTTAGCTGAAGGGGTTGGAAATGCAAGTGAGCTAGGAAAAGAAATAGTTTCTAGAACAGGAGCTGATTTAAGAATAACAGTATTAGGACATGTTCAAAGAGGTGGAAGTCCGAGTGCATTCGATAGAATACTTGCAAGTAGAATGGGTGTACGTGCTGTAGAATTATTATTAGATGGTAAATCAGCTAGAGTAGTTGGTATAAAAGATAATAAGATTATAGATTTAGATATATATGAAGCTTTAGCTATGAAAAGAAAATTTGATGATGAAACTTATGAATTGGTAAAAATATTATCTATATAAATTAGGAGGATCTAACATGTTAAAAGGGATAAAAAAGACTAAAATAGTTTGTACATTAGGACCAGCATCACAAAGCGAGGAAACTTTAACTCAACTTGTAGAAAATGGATTAAACGTATGCAGATTCAACTTCTCTCATGGTTCTCATGAAGAGCACAAAGAAAGATTTGATATGGCTAAAAAGGTTAGAGAAAAATTAAATAAACCAGTAGCTATATTATTAGATACTAAAGGTCCAGAAATAAGAACAGGAAACTTCCAAGATCCAGAGGTTTTATTAGAAGAAGGACAAAAGTTCACAATAACAATGAAAGACGTTGTTGGTACTAAGGAAATGTGTACAGTAAGTTATAAAGGTCTTGCAGAAGATGTTACTACTGGGGACACTATACTTATAGATGACGGACTAGTTGGTCTTAGAGTAGAGGAAGTAAAAGGGGAAGAAATACACTGTGTAGTTGAAAACTCAGGAATAGTTAAAAATCATAAAGGTGTTAACGTACCAAGAGTAAAAATAAATTTACCTGCTATAACAGACAAAGATATAAGTGATATAGAATTTGGTATACAACAAGGTATAGATTACATAGCTGCATCTTTCGTAAGAAAGGCATCAGATGTTTTAGCTATAAGAGAAGTATTAGAAAATAATAATGCTACAGAGATACAAATAATATCTAAAATAGAAAACCAAGAAGGTGTAGATAATATAGAGGAAATATTAAAAGTTTCTGATGGTATAATGGTTGCTAGAGGAGACTTAGGTGTTGAAATACCTACAGAAGAAATACCTATAGCTCAAAAAATGATGATAAGAAAATGTAATGAATTAGGTAAACCAGTAATAACTGCAACACAAATGTTAGATTCTATGATAAGAAATCCTAGACCTACAAGAGCAGAAGTAACAGACGTTGCGAACGCTATATATGATGGAACAGATGCAATAATGTTATCAGGAGAAACTGCAGCTGGTAAATACCCTGTAGAAGCTGTAAAAACAATGGCTACTATAGCTAAGAGAACAGAAGAAACTTTAAATTACAATGAATTATTAAAAAATAAGAAACTTAACGGAGTAAATGTTACAGATGCTATAAGTCATGCAACATGTACAACTTCAGTAGATTTAAATGCTTCAGCTATAATAACTTCAACGTCTTCAGGACACACAGCTAGAATGGTATCTAAGTTCAGACCGGAATGTCCTATAATAGCTGCTACAAATGATGAAAAAGTTATGAGAAGATTAGCTTTAACTTGGGGTGTATATCCTATAATGGCAAGCGAAGCTACAAATACAGATGAAGTTATAGAAAACTCTATAAATGCAGCTAAAGAAGCTTCTTACTTACAAAATGGAGAATTAGTTGTTATAACTGCAGGAGTTCCAGTTGGAGTTAGCGGAACTACTAACTTAATAAAAGTTCATGTAGTAAGTGAAGAAATAACTAATGGTATAGGTGTAGGAACTAAAACTGTAGAAGGTAGAGTAAGAATATTTGATAATAAAAATGAAGTTTTAGACTTCGAAGAAGGCGATATAATAGTAACTCATATGACAGATGCGCATATGAATCCATATATAGAAAAATGTGGAGCTATAATAACTGAAGATGGTGGAATGACATCTCATGCTGCTATAGTAGGTATAAACTTAGATAAAGCAGTAGTAGTTTCAGCTAAAAATATAATGGATTTAGTAAATGATGGTGAAGTAATCACAGTTGACACAGCTAGAGGCGTTATATACAGAGGAGCAAGTAGAGTATTATAAAACTATAAATTTAAAAAAATTGTGCTATATTTAATATAGGGGCTTTATAAGCTCCTATTTTTTTGGTAAAATAAGTTTTTGTAGTTTAATTATTATGTTCGGAGGAAAAGTCTATGCTATTAAAAGACAGAGAGTATGAAGTTGACGTTGTTGATATAGGTCAAGGTGGGGTTGGAATTGGTAAGCATGACGGGTTTACAGTTTTTGTAGATGGTGGTTTGATAAGCGATAAGCTAAAAGTAAAAATAACTAAATCTAAAAAAAACTATGCAGTTGGAGAAATAGTAGAAATAGTAGAAAAATCTCCATTTAGAGTTGAAAGAGTATGCTCAGATAAACTATCTGATTGTGGAGGTTGTCAAATACAAGAGTTAGACTATCAAAAGCAATTAGACATAAAGACTAATGAAGTAAAGCAAACTATTAGTAGAATCGGTAAATTAAATGATACACTAGTTCACCCAACATTAGGAATGGAGAATCCATTTAGATATAGAAACAAAGCTCAATTTCCAATACAAAAAATAGATGGAAAAACAGTTATAGGTTTTTATAAAAAGAAGAGTCATGATGTGATTCCTACAGATAAGTGTATAATTCAACATGATGTAAATGATAAAATAATTAAAATAATAAAAACTTATATAAAAGCTTATAATGTTAGTATATACGATGAAAAGACTCATACAGGAGTATTAAGACATTTAGTAACTAAAGTTGGATTTGAAACTAAAGAGGTAATGGTTGTTTTAGTAGCGAACGGAAAGAAACTTCCATATTTAAATGAATTAGCCTCAGTACTAAAGGAAAATGTGCCAGGGTTTAAGACTCTTGTTTTAAATACAAATAGAGAAAAAACTAATGTGATTTTAGGAAAAGAAAACAAAGTTATATATGGTGATGGGAAGATAAATGACTATATAGGAGATTTAGTTTTTGAAATATCTCCATTATCGTTTTTCCAAGTTAATCCATCACAGACGGAAGTTTTATATAATAAAGCATTAGAATATGCTGATTTAAAAGAAAATGACACAGTATTTGATATTTACTGCGGAATAGGAACAATATCTCTATTTTTAGCTCAAAAAGCAAAAAAGGTTTATGGTGTTGAAATTGTTGGAGATGCTATAAAAGATGCTAAAATAAATGCAAAATTAAATAAGCTAGAAAACACAGAATTCTTTGTAGGTAAAGCAGAGGAAGTAGTTCCTAAGTTATACAAAGAAGGCAAAACAGCTAATGTAGTAGTTGTAGACCCACCTAGAAAGGGATGTGAAGAATCAGTATTAGATACTATAGTATCTATGGAACCTGATAAAGTTGTATATGTATCGTGTAATCCATCAACTTTAGCTAGGGATTTAGCTTATTTAGATGAAAGAGGATATAAATGTAAAGAAATTCAACCAGTAGACATGTTCCCACATACTATGCACGTTGAATCTGTAGCATTATTATGCCGTGATTAGTAAATTAAATTAATATATATATAAATATAATAAAAGGCTATCTTAAGTCACTTTATGTGATTTAAGATAGCCTTTTAAGTTTATAAATTTATTTAAATATAGCTAAAAGCGATTAAGCATTTACAAGTTTTAACACATTATTAACGCTATCACCAGTAGCTAACACTTCTTTTACACAATTTAATGCAGTACTTACTAAATTATCAACTGCAGTAGTAGTAAAATAACCTATATGATGAGTAAATAGGACATTTTCCATAGTTAATAATTTCTTTACTTGAGGATCAGTAAGGTCATGATGAGGTATTACTTTGTTTAAAAAAGTACCTTCAGTTTCAAATGTGTCTAAAGCAGCAGCACATAGATCTTTATTTTCTAAAGCTTCAATTAAATCGTCTGTACAAACAACTCCACCTCTGCCTGTATTAACTAAAAAAGCATCTTTTTTCATTAATTTCAGGTTATCTTTATTTATCATGTGTTTTGTACTTTCAGTAAGAGGTGTGTGTAAAGACACAACGTCAGCTTCTTTCATAAGATCATCTAAAGAATCTTTGTAAGTTAAAATTTCTTTTAGATCTTCGTTAGGATAAGCATCATAGGCTATAACATTTGCACCTAGTCCTTTGAATAACTGTGCAGCAGTTGAACCTATCTTACCTGTACCTACTATACCTACTGTAGTAGATCTAATTTCTCTTGCAATTAAATTAGCTGACCATCTAAAGTCCCCAGTATTAACATTTCTATTAATAAGGTGCATGTTTCTCAGGAGATTCATTGTCTGAGTTACCGCAAGTTCTGCTACTGAGTTTGGTGAATAAGCAGGTACATTAGTTATAACTAAATCATTTTTAGTAGCTTGGTCTAAATCAATCATATCAAAACCAGCTGCTCTAGAAGCTATTTGTTTTATTCCAAATTCTTTTAATTTCTCATAAATTATAGCGTCATCAATTGGATTAGTTTGTTGAATAGAAATTCCGTCGTACCCTTTAGCTTTGTCAACAGTCACTGATGATAAGCCTTCTTCAATTGTATCGACTTGAACATTGTTCCCATTCTCCTCAATCCATTTTGCTATTGCAGGTAATTCATGTTCACGTGTACTAAACATTAATATTTTCATATTAAAGCCCCCTTATTTTTTAATAGACAAGCTATTATACAATTAAAAAAGTAATATAAATAAAACACTATAACAATATATTTATATGAGTAGCTCATCTATTATAATAATTATTTATATAATGACAAATTATAGTCAAAATATAAAAAAGCACATAACTATAAATAGCATATAGAAATTAAATAATTAACTAACAATATGCTATTATGATTAAATCATAACATACACTTAGTTAATTTTACAACAATCTAAATGGATAAATTTTCAATCAAATTTAAATGAAATATATATTTGAAAAATAACAAAAACGAAAAGTCTTGCATTTTGCAACAGGATAGATGTATTTTGCAATGAAAATTAAATTAATTAATGGAATTACAAAAATATAAAACATAAGAGAATGTGTAAAAATTAACTATTTCATTAAAAAAATAACTTTTGGCACGATAAATGCTTAACAATATAAGTATCAAAATAAAATGTATCTCAAAAGTTTTTAAAACTTATTATTAGAATTATTAATTATTAAATTAAATATTATATGATGTTTATAATTATAGGAGGTTGAGTTATGGATAATAAAGCATTACTAAAAGGTGTTAGGGTTGTTGAATTATCAAGTTTCGTAGCAGCTCCTTGCTGCGCCAAATTACTTGGAGATTGGGGCGCAGAAGTAATTAAGATAGAGCCACTTGGTGGAGATGGAATAAGAGTTATGGGTGGAACTTTCAAATCTCCATGTACAGATGAAGAAAATCCAATGTTTGAATTAGAGAATGGAAATAAAAAAGGTATAAGTGTAAATGTAAAAACAAAAGAAGGAGTAGAAATAATTCATAAGCTTTTAGCTAAAGCTGATATATTTATAACTAATGTTAGAGAACAAGCTCTTTCAAAAATAGGTCTTACTTATGATCAATTAAAAGATGAATTCCCTGCTCTTATACATGCTCATATACTTGGATATGGAGAAAATGGACCATTAAAAGATAAACCAGGATTTGACTATACAGCATATTTTGCAAGAGGTGGAGTTAGTCAATCTCTTATGGAAAAAGGAACTTCTCCTTGTAATACAGCAGCAGCATTTGGAGATCACTATGCAGGAGTTTCATTAACAGCAGGTATCTTAGCAGCTCTTTACAAAAAACAAATGACAGGTGAAGGGGATAGAGTAACAGTAAGTTTATACCATACAGCACTTTATGGAATGGGAATGATGATTACTACAGCTCAATATGGAAATAAAATGCCTATATCAAGAGCTAATCCAAATAGTCCACTTATGACTACTTATAAATGTAAAGATGGTAAATGGATACAACTTGCATTAATTCAATATAATAAATGGCTTCCAAAATTCTGTAACGTTATAAATAGACCAGAAATAATGGAAGATGAAAGATTCAATGATATAAAAGTAATGCCATTACACGTTGATGAAATGGTTGAAATAGTTGGATCAGCAATGCTTGAGAAAACATTAGATGAATGGTCAACATTATTAGAAGAAGCAGACCTTCCATTTGAAAAAGTTCAAAGTTGTGAAGATATACTTGAAGATGAGCAAGCTTGGGCAAACGATTTTCTGTTCAAAACTAAATATGCAAATGGAAATGAAGGTGTGCTAGTAAACGGACCAGTTAAGTTTAAAACTATGGGAATAAAAGAATATACACCAGCTCCAAGAGTAGGAGAACATACAGAAGAAGTTCTTAAAGAGTTAGGTTATACAGAAGAAGAAATATTAAATATGGTTAACTCTCAAGCTGTTAAGTTAGATGATTCAAAAGAGCTAGTTTAGAGATAAAAAGGGGCGCTCAAAATGTACACAATGGGATTAGATATAGGGTCAACTGCATCTAAAGGACTTATTTTAAAAGATGGAAAAGAAATAGTAGCTTACTCTACAATATCTTCAGGAACTGGAACTAGCGGGCCTGCTAGAGTTCTTGAAGATTTGTATAAAAAGCTTAATATAAAAGGTTCTGATATTCAAAATACTGTAGTAACTGGTTATGGGCGTATGAAATACGCTGAAACTCATAAACAAATAAGTGAATTAAGTTGTCATACTAAGGGTGTAAAATTTTTAGTACCTACAGCTAGAACAGTAATAGATATCGGCGGGCAAGATGCTAAAGCACTTAAGTTAGATAATAACGGAGTTATGTTAAACTTCCTAATGAACGATAAATGTGCAGCAGGTACTGGTAGATTTTTAGATGTTATGGCAAAAATCGTTGAAGTGGATGTATCTGATCTTGGAGATATATCAATGAGATCTCAAAATGAAGTATCCATAAGTAATACATGCACAGTTTTTGCAGAATCAGAAGTTATATCACATTTATCAAATGATATAGCTATAGAGGATATAGTTGCAGGAATACATACTTCAGTTGCTAAAAGGGTTGCCAGTTTGGTAAAGCGACTTGGAGTTAAAGAGGATGTAGTTATGGTTGGAGGAGTTGCTAAAAATTCAGGCGTCGTTAAAGCTATGGAAAGAGAGTTAGGGACTAATATAATAGTTCCTGAGATACCTCAACTTACAGGTGCCTTAGGAGCAGCTATATATGCCTACAATGAAACAAAAAAATAATAGTAAAGAGGGATGAAAATGTCTGAAAAAAAAGATGCTAAAACAGTAATAAATGAGCTCTTAGCTCAACAGTATGCAAATGCTTTTAAAGCTAAAGAAGAAGGTAGACCTGTTGGTTGGTCAACTTCAGTATTTCCTCAAGAATTAGCAGAGGTATTTGATTTAAATTTATGTTATCCAGAAAATCAAGCAGCAGGAGTAGCTGCAAAAAAAGAATCATTAGATTTATGCGAAAGATCAGAAGCTCAAGGGTATTCTATAGATTTATGTGCTTATGCTAGAACAAATTTTGGGTTTTTAGAAAAAGGAAAAAGTGATACTTTAGATATGCCAAAGCCAGACTTTTTACTATGTTGCAACAATATATGTAACCAAGTAATAAAATGGTATGAAAATATATCAAAAGAGTTAAATATACCTATGATAATGATAGATTTACCTTTCAATGATGAAGATCATGTTACAGATGAAAGGGTTGAATATATAAAAGCTCAATTCCAAGAAGCTATAAAACAACTTGAAAAAATATCAGGCAAAAAATTTGATCCTAAAAAGTTTGAAGATGTAATGAAGACATCTGCTGAGAACGGTAGACTTTGGAAATACTCAATGAGTTTACCTGAAGGTTCAAATCCATCTCCAATGAATGGATTTGATTTATTCACTTACATGGCAGTAATAGTTTGTGCAAGAGGTAAAAAGGAAACTACAGAAGCATTTAAACTTTTAATAGATGAATTAGAAGAAAATAAAAGAAATAAAGTCTCTACATTTAGAGGAGAAGAAAAATATAGAATAATGATGGAAGGAATTCCTTGTTGGCCTTATATAGGATATAAAATGAAAACACTAGCTAAATATGGAGTTAATATGACAGGTAGTGTTTACCCACATGCATGGGCTCTTCAATATGAAGTTAATGATTTAGGTGGAATGGCAAGAGCTTACAGTGGAATGTTCAATAATGTTAACTTAGATCAAATGACAGAGTTTAGAGTTAACTCATTAAGAGATGGTAAATGTGATGGAGCTTTCTATCATATGAATAGAAGCTGTAAGCTTATGAGTTTAATTCAGTATGAAATGCAAAGAAAAACTGAAGAAATTACAGGAATACCATCAGCTGGTTTTGATGGAGACCAAGCAGATCCTAGAGGATTTACTAAGGCTCAATTTGAAACTAGAATACAAGGTCTAGTTGAAGTTATGGATGAGAGAAAAAATCTTAACAGAGGTGAAATATAATGGAAGCTATGTTAGCAAGAATGCAAGAGGTAATTGATAATCCAAATGAGGTTATCAAAAAATTTAAAAAAGATACTGGAAATAAAGCTATAGGATGTTTCCCAGTTTACTGTCCAGAAGAAATAATCCATGCAGCAGGAATGTTTCCTGTAGGTATATGGGGTGGACATACTGAATTAGATCTAGCAAAACAGTATTTTCCAGCATTTGCATGTTCAATAATGCAATCATCTCTAGAATATGGACTTAAAGGAGCTTACAATGAACTTTCAGCTGTTATAATACCTGGAATGTGTGATACATTAATATGTTTAGGTCAAAACTGGAAGGTAGCAGTTCCACAAGTACCTTATATAGCTTTAGTTTATCCACAAAATAGAAAACTAGACTCAGGGGTAACATACTTAGTTAATGAATTTAAACATGTAAAAAAAGAATTAGAAAAAATATGTGGTCATGAAATAACAGAAGAAAAATTACATGAAAGTATAGAAGTTTACAATGAACATAGAAGAGTAATGCAAGAGTTTGTAGCGTTAGCTCCTAAGTATTCAAAAACAATAAAACCTTCAGTTAGAAACTTAGTTATAAAAAGTGGATTCTTTATGAGAAAAGAGGAACATACTGATTTAGTTAAAAACCTTATATCTAAACTAAATAAAATGCAAGTTGAAGAATGTACAGGAAGCAAAGTTGTACTTACTGGTATATCACTGGACTCAAAAGATATCTTAGAGATATTAGAAGAAAATAATATAACAGTTGTTGCAGATGATTTAGCTCAAGAATCTAGACAATTTAGAACTTTAGTTCCAGATGGAAAAGATGCTTTAGAAAGATTAGCAAGACAATGGTCAAATGTAGAAGGATGTTCATTAGCTTATGATCCAGATAAAAAACGTGGTTCTATGATAGCTGATGAAGTAAAAGCTAAAGGAGCAGATGGGGTAGTATTCTGTATGATGAAATTCTGTGATCCAGAGGAATATGATTATCCAGTAGTTAAAAAGGATATAGAATCAAGCGATATTCCTACTTTATATATAGAAGTAGATCAACAAACATCAAACAATGAGCAAGTAAGAACTCGTGTGCAAGCCTTCTCTGAGATGCTTAGCTTCGCCTAAAATTTATATTTGTAACAAGCGAAATCTTTATATTTAATAAACTAAATATTGATTCTAGAAATTATTTATAAGGATTTCGTTTTTAATAATATCTCATATCAAAAATTTTAGAATATAAAATGGAGGAGAATATGTTATTTAATAAAGAGAAAGAACTTTTAAGAAAAGCAGTAAGAGACTTCGTAAGTAGAGAATTGGCAACTTTACCAGAAGAAATTGATAAAACTGGGGAAATGCCAAGAGAATTGTTAGACAAAATGGCTAAAACAAAATATACAAGCGTTACTGTACCTGAAGAATATGGGGGAGCAGGTTCAGATTACGTATCATATGCAATAATAATGGAAGAACTTAGTAGAAGATGTGCATCAACTGGAACTTATGCAACTGCAGCATCATCTCTAGTATCATTACCGATACTTAACTATGGAACTGAAGAACAAAAACAAAAATATTTAAGAGGTATCGCATCAGGTGAAATGATAGGAGCGTTTGGTCTTACAGAACCAGGAGCAGGATCTGATGCTTCAGCACAACAAACAACAGCAGAACTTGATGGAGATTATTATATATTAAATGGAAGAAAAACATTTATAACTAATGCTCCTATATGTGATGTTGCTATAGTAATTGCAGTTACAGATAGATCAAAAGGTCTAAAAGGAACATCTGCATTTATAGTAGAAAGTAAATGGGAAGGATTCTCTCACGGAGCTCATGAAGATAAAATGGGTATAAGAGGAACTCAAACTTCAGACCTAATATTTGAAAATGTAAAAGTGCCAAAAGAAAACTTATTAGGAAAAGAAGGTATAGGATTTAAAATAGCTATGAATACTCTTGATGCTGGTAGAATAGGTGTTGCAGCTCAAGCATTAGGTATTGCACAAGGTGCACTTGATGAAGCTATAAAATATACAAAAGAAAGAGTACAGTTTGGGAAAACACTTTCTAAATTCCAAAATACTCAATTTACTTTAGCTGATATGGAAACAAAAGTAAATGCAGCTAGATGGTTAGTTTACGATGCAGCTGAAAAGAAAGATGCAGGAGTAAATATGACTAAAGAATCTGCTATGGCTAAATATTATGCAGCTGAAATAGCAAATGAAGTTGCTTATAAAGCATTACAATTACATGGTGGATATGGATTTATAAAAGACTATCCAATCGAAAGAATATATAGAGATGCTAGAATAATGTCTATATATGAAGGTACATCAGAAGTTCAAAAAATGGTAATATCTTCAAGCATTTTAAAATAAATTAAACCTTTAAAAATATTTTATACTAGTTAAATGGAGGTAAAGACTTTGAAAATATTAGTTTGCGTTAAACAAGTTCCAGATACTAATGAAGTTAGAATAAATAAAGAGACAGGAACTCTTATAAGAGATGGTGTTCCAAGTATATTAAATCCTGATGATGCAAATGCATTAGAGCAGGCATTAAGATTAAAAGATGAACATGAAGGATCAAAAGTAACAGTAATAACTATGGGACCTCCTCAAGCAGACTTTATGCTTAGAGAGTGTTTAGCTATGGGTGCTGATGAAGCAATCCTTCTTAGTGATAGAGCGTTTGGAGGAGCTGATACTTGGGCAACTTCAAATACAATAGCAGCAGGAATCAAAAAGGTAGGCGATTATGATATAGTATTTGCTGGAAGACAGGCTATAGATGGGGATACAGCTCAAGTTGGACCACAAATTGCTGAAAAACTTGATATACCACAAGTTACATATGTGCAAGATTTCTCTATAGATGGAGATACAGTAACTGTACAAAGACAATTAGAGGATGGATACGAAGTAATTAAAGTAAAAAAACCTGTTCTTTTAACAGCTGTTAAAGAACTTAATGAACCAAGACATATGTCTGTTGATAAAATAGTAAAAGCATTTAAAACAGAAGTAAAAGTTTGGACTATAGACGATTTAGATGTAAATAGAGAAGAAGTAGGACTTAAAGCATCACCAACAAAAGTATTTAAATCATTTACACCAGATCCAAGAGGTAAAGGGGAAATACTTAAAGGTAATCCAGAAGATATTGTGAATACGGTACTAGTAGGACTAAAACAAAAGCACATTATATAAGTTGGAGGTTAAGATGAATACAAATATAAATGAAAATATAAAAGATTTTAGCTCATATAAAAATGTTTGGGTGTTTGCAGAGCAAAGAGATGGTGAAATAACACCAGTTGTAATAGAATTACTTGGAGAAGGTAGAAAATTAGCTGATGAAATAGGTGTTAACCTTTGTGCAATATTATTAGGTAAAAATGTAGATTCTATGGCTAAAGAATTAGTTGCTTATGGAGCAGATACAGTTTATACTGCAGATGATGAATTGTTAGAAAAATTCACAACTGATGCTTACACAAAAGTTATAACTGATGCAATAAATGAATTTAAACCAGAAATAGTACTTTATGGAGCTACACATATAGGAAGAGACTTAGCTCCAAGAATAGCTTCAAGAGTAAGTACTGGTCTTACTGCAGATTGTACAAAACTTGAAATAGATCCAGATGATAAAAAGTTAAAACAAACTCGTCCAGCGTTTGGTGGTAATATAATGGCTACAATTATATGCCCTAACACTAGACCTCAAATGTCTACAGTTAGACCTGGAGTTATGGAAAAAGCAGAGAAAAATGATTCTAGAGATGGAAAAATAGTTCCTATATCATTTAACTTAAGCAAAGATGATATAAGAGTAGAAGTTATAAAAACTGTTAAGACTAAAAAAGATTTAGTATCTTTAACAGATGCAAATATAATAGTATCTGGAGGACTTGGAATGGGAAGTCCTGAAGGATTTGAAATGTTAAAACAATTAGCTGATAAATTAGGTGGAGTAGTAGGAGCATCACGTGCAGCTGTTGACGCTGGATGGATAGACCACTCTCATCAAGTTGGTCAAACAGGAACTACTGTTAAACCTAACCTTTATATAGCTTGTGGGATATCTGGAGCTATACAACATTTAGCAGGTATGCAAAACTCTGATTTTATTATAGCTATAAATAAAAATGAAACAGCTCCAATACTTGATATAGCAGATTATGGTATAGTAGGAGATGTTAAAGAGATAGTTCCATTACTTACAGAAAAACTTGATAGTGTAGATGATTTAATCGAACTAGTTAATGCGTAGATTTTATAAAATTAATCTAGTCGTAAAAACTTATATATTATAGTAAACCTAACCAAAATAATCCTTGTGTATAATGTGATTTAATATTATATACAAGGATTATTTAATTTAGCGTCTAAGTATATAATTAGGGCTAAATTTAATTAGTACCAATTACATAAAAATATAAAAAAACATATTAAATTAGACAAAATGACAAATTTAATAAAAAAATAACAATAATTTTATAATTAATGGATTGTAGATGATATAATGTTCTTAGGTAGGAAAATGGTTTTTTATATTTAATAGGGGTGTAATTTACTAAATAAGGAAGGGCTGAATAGAGTGTATAATGATTTTAGGGGCTTTATTAATCACTTAGAAAATCCAGCAATTTTATGCAGTGAAACTGGGGAAATACTAGATTTTAATGCACAAATGAAAAAGATTTTTAATTTTGTTGATGTGGACAAGCCATCAAATATATCTGTTTTGGATAGTACATTTAATGAAAATGACTATTTTTCAAACAATAGAAAAAAAATACAGCTTAGAGATTTAAATATGTTCGTAGATGTTTATTCGATTAGAGATTATAAAAATGAATTACAGTATATTTATTTATTTGAAAAGTCTATGATAACAGATAAGGTTGTAGAAGACATAATTGAACATATAGATGAAGTTGTAGTTATATTTAATAAAGATGGTGTTATTGAAAAGATGAACAGCTTATGTGATGAAATATTACCATTTAAAAGAAAAGAAGTTCTTGGGAGAAAAATTGACAAACTAGTTTATATGGGATTGGTAGAAGAACCGATAATACTAAATATGCTAGGAGTTAAGAAAAAAACTTATAAAAATATAGTTTATCCTGGAGGTAAAGTTATAGCATACACAGCAGTTCCTATATGGGATAACAAGGGAGAAGTAAAAGGGGGAGTGTTAACTGGTAGAGATATTTCTAGAGTTATAAACTTAGATTCTCCTCACGCCAAAGATTGTACAACAGCCACTAACTCGGAATATATAAGTAAAAGTGAAGTTATGGATAATATAAAAAACGTAGTAAAGAGAGCAGCAGCATCTGATTCTTCCATTTTTATAACTGGAGAGTCTGGTGTAGGAAAAGAAATTATAGCTAGAAAAATATGTAAGTATAGTCATAGAAGGGATAAACCATTTATAGCAATTAACTGTGGTGCAATTCCTAATGAGCTCCTAGAATCAGAGTTTTTCGGATATGAAGAAGGTTCTTTTACTGGAGCTAAAAAGTCTGGGAAAAAAGGTCTTTTTGAGCAAGCAAATGGAGGTACTATATTTTTAGATGAAATAGGCGAATTGCCACTTCAAATGCAAAAAAAATTACTTAGAGTTATACAAGAAAATACGATTACTAGAGTTGGAGGAACTAAACCGATAAAAATTGATGTAAGGTATGTAAGTGCTACTAATATTTCAAATGAGGATTTACATGATAATTTGAAGTTTAGACAGGATTTATATTATAGACTTAGTGTTATCCCTA
The DNA here is from genome assembly GCF_048568265.1 of Paraclostridium dentum. Classification (NCBI taxonomy): domain Bacteria; kingdom Bacillati; phylum Bacillota; class Clostridia; order Peptostreptococcales; family Peptostreptococcaceae; genus Paraclostridium; species Paraclostridium dentum. The sequence goes on from NZ_CP183813.1 coordinate 143,355, forward strand.
TAAAAATACCTCCATTAAGGGAAAGAAAAGAAGACATAATGCCTTTAGTTGAATATTTCTTAGATTTATATAACACTAAATATAATAGAGAAATAAGCATTTCTCCTAAGGTTATGGAATTGTTAAATAATCATTCATGGCCTGGAAACATAAGGGAACTGAAAAATATTATCGAAAGATTTGTTGTTTTATCAGTTAAAAATACGATAGGAGAAGATGAGTTTAACATGCTAATAAATTTAGATGATTTGTCTAAGGAAAATGACTTGAAATCTCCAATAGTTGTAAATGGTATTGTAAATTTAAATGAAGCATATAAAATAGTAGATCAAATAATTATACCTAGAGCAATAGATAAGTATGGTTCTATTACACAAGCATCAAAACAAATAGGGATAGATTCTTCTACTATACATAGAAAAATAAAAAGTGGATATTTAAAATTATAAAAAATAATTATAGTAGTTGCGAAGCCTAAATGATTCTGCTATCATTATGGTATAAGTACATATGACTCAAAGAGGCCATGAAGGTTTTAAAACTTTCATGGTTTTTTTTGTTTTATTAGTACAAAAAAACTCTATATAAAATAGATAGACTTTAACACTATCTATTCCCTTTTATAAGATGCTATATAGCATCTTTTTCTTTTTTTAAAAAACTTGTTTCTAAATCATTATTGTAAATAGAGTTTGCAAAACTCTTACAAAAATATGATAGGAAAGTAGGGTCTTTAAATGCTACATCTTTTATAATTGACACAGGTATTCCTATGAAAATACATTCATCTAAAGCTCTTAAACTATATTCAAATTTATTTTGTGTAAACATTTCTAATGAGCCAATAATATTTAAATTATTTATAGAAGATTTAAGTATATTATTAGTATCAAAAGAATTTTCTAGTTTAATAGCAGTTCCCTCTACAAGAAAATATAAGTAATTTGGAGTTGTATTTTTAAGAACTATAAGTTCGTTTGTATTAAAACAATGAAGTTCCATATGAGAGTTCAAATTTACATCAAACATATTATTTATTTTATAATTTTCAATATAATATCTTAAACTATCGTCATGATGAAGTTTAAGCATAAAACCACCCCTTAAAAAATATTATCATATTAAAAGTATTAACTTATATTTGAAAATATAAACTATAATATATAAATAAAAAATAGGTCCATTATTCAAATTTATAATTTGGAAATTATATACATTAAAAGCTTGTAATTTCTTAAGAATTAAAAATTAAAAACTGGACAATATATTATTAAATAAATACACAAAACACCTCAGTGATGGCATTCTAATATATAGTGTATTTATATAAAATAGATTAAGTCCTTTAATTATTTAATAATTAAAGGACTTTTATTTTTAAGATAAAATATAATTAACTATTAGATATGGGAGGAGATGTTTTATGAAATTATTAGTTACAAATAAATATGAGGATAATGAAATAAGTAAATTAGTAAATTTAGGATATGAAGTGATATATATGAAGGAATCTAAGGCTGAAGTAAATAATGAAAATAAAGATATTGAAGTGCTAGTAGGTTACAATCCATTTAACACACTTGATATATCGAAACTAGAAAATTTGAAACTAATTCAATTAAGTAGTGTTGGAATAGATCAAATACCAAAAGATGAAATTATAAAAAATAATATTACGGTATGTAATAACAAAGGAAATTATAGTATTCCTATGGCTGAATATATAGTTATGTATATTTTAAATGTATATAAAAATACAAAACAAATGTATGAAAATCAAGCACAAAAGAAGTGGAAATTAGATATAAACTTAGAAGAACTAACTGATAAAAAAGTAATGTTTATAGGAACTGGTACAATTGCAAAAAATGCTGCTGATAGGCTGAGAGCATTTGGAGTATATGTTTATGGAGTTAATACAGATGGTAGAGACGTTGTAGGATTTGATGAATGTATATCTATAGGAAATATAAACGAAGGGTTAAAAAAATGTGATGTAGTAGTTATTACATTGCCATCAACAAAAGAAACTATAGGAATGATTAATGATGAAAAATTAAAAACTATGAAAAATGGATCAGTGATTATAAATGTTGGTAGAGGAAACATAATAAATGAAAATGATTTAATCAATAATATAAGTAAGTTTAACGGTGTTTGTTTAGATGTATTTGAAAGTGAACCATTAAATAAAGAAAATAAACTTTGGGAATTTGAAAATGTAACTATAACCCCTCATAATTCATGGATATCTGATAAAAATAGAAGTAGAACATTTAATACTATATATGAAAATTTAAAGAATTACATAAACAATAAAGAGCTTAAAAATGTTGTAAATATTCAAAAAGGATATTAATAGTTTAGTTGTAATTTTAAGAAGAAAATTATGGTATACTAAGATAGTATTGCATTGAAATTAGTACGATTTACATAGATTTTAAAAGAGGTGATTTATATGGACATAAAAACTAGAATGGATGAATTGATAGATCAAATAAACTATCATAGCAATAAATATTATAATGATGATGCTCCTGAGATATCAGATTATGAATATGATAATTTAATGAAAGAACTTATAAAAATTGAAGAAGAAAATCCTCAAATAAAAAGAGCTGATTCGCCAAGTAGTAGGGTAGGAGGTAAGCCTTTAGATAAATTTACGCAAATAACACATAAAATACCTATGCTTAGTTTATCAAATGCTTACTCAGATAAGGATTTAAAAGATTTTGATAAAAGAGTAAGAGAATTAGCTGATGATAGTGTTGAATACGTAGTTGAATTCAAAATAGATGGATTATCAGTTGGGTTAACATATAAAAATGGAGTTTTTGAAAAGGGAGCAACAAGAGGTAATGGAGTAGTTGGAGAAGATATAACAGAAAACTTAAGAACAGTAAAGACTATACCTTTAAAAATTAATGACACAGAAGAAGTTGTAGTAAGAGGAGAAGTATATATATCTAAGCAAAATTTCGAAAAAATAAATGAATTACAAGAAGAACAAGGTCTTCAATTATTTGCTAATCCTAGAAACTTAGCGGCAGGAACTTTAAGACAGTTAGATTCTAAGTTAACAGCTAAAAGACCTTTAGATATATTTATATTTAACCTAGAGTATATTGAAAATACAAATTTAAAAAGTCATAGTGAATCATTGGAATATCTTAAAAACTTAGGATTCAAGGTTAGTACAGATTACAAAGTTTGTTCAAATATAGAGGGAGTTATAGAACATATTGAATATTGGACAGAAAATAGATCAAAACTACCATTTGAAATAGATGGAATGGTAATTAAAGTTAATGATTTACAACAAAGAGAGGTTATGGGTTATACAGCTAAAAGTCCAAGATGGGCAATTGCATATAAATTCCCTGCAGAGCAAAAGAAAACGAAGCTTATAGATATTATAGTTGAAGTTGGTAGAACAGGAACTATAACGCCTACAGCTATACTTGAACCAGTTAGATTAGCTGGAACAACAGTTTCTCGTGCAACTTTACATAATGAAGATTATATAAATGAAAAAGACATAAAAATTGGAGATACAGTTTTAGTTCAAAAAGCTGGAGATATAATACCACAAGTGGTTCAAGTTGTTAAAGATGATAGAGATGGAAATGAAATAGAATTTAAATTCCCTGATAAATGCCCTGTATGTTCAGAACCTACTGTTAGATTAGAGGGAGAAGCTGCAGTTAAGTGCATAAATATTAGTTGTCCAGCTCAAATTAGAAGAGGAATAATACACTTTGCTTCAAGAGATGCAATGAATATAGAAGGACTAGGAGAATCTATAGTTGGATTATTACTTGATAACAATATAATTAAAGATATAGCTGATCTTTATTACATAAAAAAAGAAGATGTAATAAACTTAGAAAGAATGGGCGAAAAATCAGCTGAAAATTTAATTAAAGCAATAGAAAAATCTAAACAAAATGAGTTATATAGATTAATAAATGGATTAGGTATTAAATATATAGGAGTTAAAGGTGCAAAAGTTTTAGCTAAGAATTTTGATAGTTTAGATGAAATAATAAATGCAGACGCAGTTCAGTTAACTAATCTTGAAGAATTTGGAGATATAATGGCAAACAGTGTTGTTGAGTTCTTTAAAGAAGAAAAAAATATGACGGTTATAAATAAATTAAAAGAGGCTGGAGTTAATACAGAATCTATAAAAAACAAAGATGAATCCATAGTTAATATTTTTGAAGGAATGAAAATTGTATTAACAGGTACTTTACCTACTTTAAAAAGAAATGATGCAAAAGAAATGATTGAGGCAAGAGGAGGAAAAGCAACTTCTAGTGTAAGTAAATCTACAACATTTGTTTTAGCTGGAGAAGAGGCAGGATCAAAGCTTACAAAGGCTAATGAATTAGGAGTCAAAGTTATTGATGAAGCTAAGTTTTTAGATATATTAAACTTAAGCTCAAAAGAAGAAGTTCAAGAAGTTATTAAGTAAAAATATTGGGGAAATTATATTAATAAATAACTACTATTTAGGGTTAAATAATGCTAATATATTATAGTATATACAATATTTGAGTTACAGTTCGGGTAAGTTAATTAGTCTGAATTTGCTTTAAAAAATGTTTGAAAGAGGTAATATAAATGACGAGAATTGATGGTAGAAAAAATGATGAAATAAGACCAGTTAAAATAACTAGAAACTTTACTAGATATGCAGAGGGATCTGTATTAATTGAAATGGGAGAAACTAAAGTTATCTGTACAGCTTCTATAGAAGATAAAGTACCTCCTTTCTTAAGAAATTCAGGAACTGGATGGATAAATGCAGAGTATTCTATGTTACCAAGATCTACACACCAAAGAAAAATAAGAGAGTCATCAAGAGGTAAAGTTGATGGAAGAACTCAAGAAATACAAAGATTAATAGGAAGAGCTATAAGATCAGTTATTGATTTATCTAAAATAGGAGAGAGAACTATATGGGTAGATTGTGATGTAATTCAAGCTGATGGAGGAACTAGAACAGCATCTATAACAGGAGCTTTTGTAGCAGTAGCAGAAGCTTTATATTCTTTATATGAAAATAAACAAATAAAAACTTTACCTATAAGAAACTTTGTATCAGCTATAAGTGTAGGTATAGTTAATGGAGAACATGTTTTAGATTTATGCTATGAAGAAGATTCAAATGCACATGTTGATATGAATGTTATAATGACAGACAAAGGTGAATTTGTAGAGGTTCAAGGAACAGGAGAAGAATCTCCATTTACTAGAAAAGATTTAAATGCATTGCTTGAATTAGGAGAAAAAGGAAATAAAGAGCTTATTAAAGTTCAAAGAAAAGCATTAGGAAAAATAGCAAGTGAAGTTCTTGGAGAAGAAATTCCAGATGAGGTTGTTATAGCTACAAATAATGCTCATAAATTAGAAGAAATTTCAGCGATACTAAATGATTTTGATTGTAAAATATATTCTCTTAAAGATGTGGATTTAGCAGGAATAGAAATAGTAGAAGATGGTCATACATTTGAGCACAATGCTCTTATAAAAGCTAGAACTATAGCTAAAGCTACAAATATGGTAGCAGTTGCAGATGATTCTGGTCTTGAAGTAGATGCTTTAGGTAAAAAGCCAGGGGTTTACTCAGCTAGATATGCAGGAGAAAATGCAACTGATGAGCAAAATAGAGAAAAACTTGTAAAAGCTATGAAAAATGTACCTATGAGCCAAAGAACAGGAAGATTTGTATCAGCTATAGCTGTAGTATTCCCAAGTGGAAAAGAGTTTGTAGTAAGAGGAACTTGTGAAGGAACTATAGCATTTGAAGAAAAAGGTGAAAATGGATTTGGATATGATCCATTATTTATAGTGAATCAATATAATAAGACATTTGGAGAATTACCTAGTTCAATAAAAAATTCAATAAGTCATAGAGCAAATTCTTTAAAACTTATGAAAGATGAATTTAATAAAAGGGTAGTGAAGTAATGAAAATTGGGGTAATAAGTGACACTCATAGAATGAATAGGTTTATAGATAAAGCTATTCCATATTTAAAAGAATGTGACTTAATTATACATGCAGGAGATAATTTTATAGATTCAAAATATATTCATAAGATGACTGGAGTTTCAATGATGGCAGTTAGAGGGAACTGCGATTTTGAGAATACAGAAGATGAATTAGAGTTTGAGATAGAAAATAAAAATATATTTGTTTGTCATGGGGATAAGTATGGCGTTAAATATGGACTTGAACAATTACATGAAAAAGCTAAAAATATATGTGCAGATATTGTTATATTTGGGCATACGCATACACCAGTAATAAAAGAAAAAAATAACATACTATATATAAATCCAGGTAGCATATCATTACCAAGAGGAGTAAATTATAGAAGTTTTGTTATATTAGAAATATCTAGTGATAATGTGAGTATTGATGAGATAAGGGTATAAAATAATTTAGGGGGATTAGTAAATGGAATTTGTTTTGGGGTATTTACTCATATTTTTGGCTAAATGTTCAGATGTAACATTAGCAACAATTAGGACTATATTTGTAGTAAAAGGTAAAAAGAAACTTGCGTTTTGCATTGGATTTCTTGAAATTTTAATATACCTATTTGCTATGGATAAAGTGCTAGGTGACATGGGGGACATAGTAAAAGTAATGTCATATGCGCTTGGATTTGCAACAGGTAACGTAGTTGGAATCACACTTGAGGAAAAACTTGCAATAGGATTAATAACAGCTCAAGTTTTCACTGGTGAAGATGTAGATCAATTTGCAGAGTACTTAAGACAGCATGGTTTTGGAGTTACTGTCATAGAAGGTAGAGGAAGAGAAGGCGTAAAGTATATACTACAAGTTGTTTTAGATAGAAAGCACCTTCATAATTTCCAAAATACTATAAATAGTTATGATTCTAGGGCATTTGTAGCAGTATCTGAAATCAAGAACGTCAGAGGTGGATATTTTGGTCGAAATGCGATGAAATAAGGCGATTTTCAAAGCCAGTTCATATCAATGCGGTACTTGTAAATAAAAAAAAGAATGTGTTATAATAAAATAGTAAAATTATAGTAACGAAATCTATTATACTATATATAAAAGAATACATAATCAATAGGAGGATTAATAATAATGAAAGCAGAATTACTTAAGAAAGAAGGTAACAAAGTTACTTTTAAACTAACAGTTGATAATGATAAATTTGAAGGTGCAGTAACAAAAGCTTACAACAAAAACAAAGGTAAATTTAATATACCAGGATTTAGAAAAGGTAAAGCGCCTAAGCAAATAATAGAATCTCAATATGGAAAAGGAGTATTCTACAACGATGCTATAGATATGTTATTCCCAGAAATATATCCATCAGCTTTAGATGAGTTAAACATAGATCCAATAGATAGACCTGACTTAGACATAGAAGAAATAAGCAAAGACAACGGATTAGTAATGGTTGTTAATGTAGAAGTTAAGCCAGAGTTCGAACTTGGGTCATACAAAGGTATAGAAATAGCAAAACCTGACTATACTGTAAATGAAGATGAAGTAACTTTAAGATTAGATGAAATGAGAAACAAAGCTTCAAGATTAGTAGATGTTGAAGGTAGAGCTATAGAAAATGGAGACAATACTGTTATAGACTTCGAAGGATTTGTAGATGGTGTTGCTTTTGAAGGTGGAAAAGGAGAAGACTATAGCTTAGTTATAGGATCAAACACATTCATACCAGGATTCGAAGAGCAATTAATAGGTAAAAATAAAGGTGAAGAAGTTGAAGTAAATGTTGAGTTCCCAGCTGAATACCATGCTGAAAACTTAGCAGGAAAGCCAGCTACTTTCAAAGTTGTTATAAAGAATGTACAAAGTAAAGAATTACCAGAATTAAATGATGAATTTGCAGCTGATACAACAGAATTCAATACATTAGAAGAATTAAAGAGTGATTTAAAAGCTAAAGTAGAAGAAGAAGCTAAAAATAGAGCAGATGCTGAAATGAGAAATTCTTTAGTTGAAAAGATATCTGAAGGTACAGAAGTAGAAGTTCCAAATGCAATGGTTGAAACTCAAATAGATAACATGTTAATGGAACTTAACTACCAATTACAATACCAAGGATTACAATTAGAGCAATTATTACAAATGACTGGAAGATCAATAGAAGACTTAAGAAATGAAAAGAGAGAAGAAGCTACAAAGTTAGTTAAATCATCTTTAGTATTAGAAGCTATAGCTAAAGCTGAAAATGTAGAAGTTTCTGAAGCTGATGTTGAAGCTGAAGTTGAAAAAATGGCTAAAATGTACAATATGGAAGTTGAAAAAATAAAATCAGTAATGAGACCAACTGACTTAGAAGATATAAAAGGTCAATTAAAAATAAGAAAAACAATAGATTCATTAGTTGATAGTGCTAAATTAGTTTAATCATTATAGGTATATTTCATACAGTAGCTGTTACAGCTACTGTATATTGTATATATAGATAATTATGATAGGGGGTATAATCCATGGCATTAGTACCTGTAGTAGTAGAACAAACAGGAAGAGGAGAAAGATCTTACGATATATATTCAAAACTTCTAAAAGATAGAATAATATTTTTGGGTGATGAAGTAAATGATGCTACAGCAGGACTTGTAGTAGCTCAGTTATTATTCCTAGAGGCAGAAGACCCAGATAAAGATATACACTTATATATAAACTCTCCAGGAGGAAGTATAACTGCTGGTATGGCAATATATGATACTATGCAATATATAAAACCAGATGTATCAACTATATGTATAGGAATGGCTGCATCTATGGGAGCATTCTTATTAGCAGCAGGAGAAAAAGGAAAAAGATATGCACTTCCAAATAGTGAAATAATGATACATCAACCACTAGGAGGAACAAGAGGGCAAGCTACAGATATAGAAATACATGCAAATAGAATAGTAAAAATGAAACAAACGTTAAATTCTATATTAGCTGAAAGAACAGGTCAGTCTATAGAAAAATTAAAAATGGATACTGAACGTGATAACTTCATGAGTGCTGAAGAAGCTAAACAATACGGCTTAATAGATGAAGTAATTACTAAAAGACCGTAGATAAGAGAGGTGTTAATATGTCAAAATATGAAGATAAGAGACAATTAAAATGTTCATTCTGCGGTAAAAACCAAGAACAAGTTAGAAGACTTATTGCAGGTCCAAATGTGTATATATGCGATGAATGTGTTGAATTATGTGATGAGATAATTCAAGAAGAAGTTGAAGAAACAACAGAAGAGGAAACTGTAAACTTACCGAAACCAAAAGAAATGATGAACACTCTTAATGATTATGTAATAGGACAAGAAAAAGCTAAAAAAGCTTTATCAGTAGCTGTTTACAATCATTATAAAAGAATCTATGGAAAAAACAAAGGAACTAACAAAGATGTTGAGATACAAAAAAGTAACATACTTTTATTAGGACCTACTGGATCAGGAAAAACGCTTCTTGCTCAAACACTAGCTAAAACTTTAAATGTTCCATTTGCAATGGCAGATGCAACATCACTAACTGAAGCTGGATATGTTGGAGAAGATGTTGAAAATATATTATTAAAGCTTATACAAGCAGCAGACTTTGATATAGAGAAAGCTGAAAGAGGTATAATATATATAGATGAGATAGATAAGATAGCTAGAAAATCAGAAAATCCATCTATAACTAGAGATGTTAGTGGAGAAGGTGTTCAACAGGCTCTACTAAAAATCTTAGAAGGAACTGTAGCTAATGTTCCACCACAAGGTGGAAGAAAGCATCCACACCAAGAGTTCTTAAAGCTAGATACTACTAATATACTATTTATATTAGGAGGAGCCTTTGATGGAATAGAAAGAATAATTCAAAAAAGAGGCGGCGAAAAAACACTAGGATTTGGAGCTAAGATAGAAAGTAAAAAAGATATGGACCTTGGAAAAATTTATGCACAAGTTCAAACAGAAGACTTACTTAAATTTGGTATAATACCAGAATTTATAGGTAGAATTCCTGTAGTTGCAACTTTAGAATTATTAGATGAAGATGCACTAGTAAGTATACTAAAAGAGCCTAAGAACTCTTTAGTAAAACAATTCCAAAAACTATTTGAATTAGATGGAGTTGAACTTGAATTTGAAGATGCTGCACTTAAAGCAATAGCTAAAAAAGCTATTGAAAGAAATACGGGTGCAAGAGGTCTAAGAAGTATTGTTGAAAATATAATGATGGATATAATGTATGAAATACCATCTAGAGATGATATAAAGAAAATAATACTGACAGAAGAGTCTGTTAAACAAGATTCTGATCCAGTTATTGTTTTAAAAGATGAAGAAGAAAGTGCATAAAAAAAGGAGCTAATTAAGCTCCTTTTTATTTTAAAAAAAAGATAGCAAAACACCTATGCATCCATATATAAACACGATGGCTATTGAGCCAACTTTTTTTGTGTATAATAAGTAAAATGCTGATATAAAAGCTATAATATCATAAAGTCCCCAGGTTATTCCTGTAGCAGACGAAAATACTGCCGATAATATAAAACCTAAGGTTATTGGACGTAAAACAGAAAGAATTTTTTCAACTTTTTCATTATCTTTAAATTTATCAAATAGGCTTGCAATTATTGTAAGACCTATTACTGAAAATAATACAACACCAATACTTGAAGCTAAAGATCCCCAAAAACCGCCTGCTTTAAATCCTATAAAGGTAGCACTATTTATAGCGATAGGACCTGGAGTAGATTGGGATAATGCCAATAAATCTAAAAATTCTTTGTTTGTAATAAAGTGGTATTTATCTATAAATTCTTGTTGAATAAATGGAAGCATAGCATAGCCTCCACCAAAACTAAAACTACCTATTTTAAAGAATATTAGGAATAACATTAAGACTTTTGACATAGAGCGTAAACACCTCCTAATATTATTAAATATATTGGACTGATATTAAATACACCTACACAAAAGAATGATATAATTAAAAATGATATATTTTTCTTAGATTTGGGTAATTTATTAAACATATTTACAAATGAGTAAAGTATTAAAGCTATAACGACTGGATTTACTCCAGAAAAGAACCCATTTAAAATATCTGAGCTTTGGTTGTTGAAATAAAAATATGATAATACTAATACTATACAAAATGATGGAAGTATTGAACCTAATGTACAAACTAAAACACCTGGAATTTTATAAAGCCTATAACCCAATAAAATAGAGATGTTTGCACCTAGTACACCTGGATAGCTTTGGGCGATAGATAGATAGTCAATAAACTCTTGTTGAGTTAATAGATTTTGCTTTGTGACAAGCTCATCTTCTATCAAAGGAACCATAGCATAACCACCACCAAAGGTAAATGCACCTATTTTTAAAAATGTTAAGAAAAGTTTAAACATAAAATCCTCCACATTAAAATTTGGTATATAAGTAATATTATTATAACATAATAGTAATAAATGGATGGAAATGATTAAGAAATAGCTAATGTTGTTGAAAATTCAATTATGTAAATATATAATAAATAAAGTGACGCAATCTAGCATTTGGAAGGAGTGATGTTAGCATGGATAAAAATTATACTATAATAGAACGTGAATTACCGTTAATCCCGCTAAGAGGATTGGCTATATTCCCATATATGATACTAAGCTTTGATGTAGGTAGAGAAATTTCTCTAAAGGCATTAGATGAAGCTATGGCTGATGATGAAATGATATTCTTAACAGCTCAAAAAGATTCATCAATAGATATACCTACAGAAGATGACTATTATCATACGGGGACTATATGTAAAGTAAAACAACTGGTAAAATTACCAGGAGAAGGGGTTAGAGTACTAGTTGAAGGTATATCTAGAGGAACTATAACAGAGTTTGTGCAAGACGAACCATATATAAAAGTTGCTATAGAAGAAGCTGTTTATGATGTTGAAAGCATAAATGAAGATAAAGAGGTACAAGCAACTGTTAGAAATGTATTTGATGCTTTTGAAGAGTATATAAATATAAGTAATAGAGTTTCACCAGAAATTCTTATAAATCTAGCTGAAATGGATAATGAAAATAGATTTGTAGATACAATAGCTGCAAATATGTTCTTAAAGCCAGATCAAAAACAAGCAATATTAGATGAATTTGATATTCAGGCTAGACTAGAATTAATTCTAAGAACATTATTAGAAGAAATTGAGTTATTAAAAATAGAGAAGAAAATAGCTTTAAAAGTAAAGAAAAGTATGAACAAAGTTCAAAAAGAATATTATCTTAGAGAACAGTTAAAAGCTATACAAAAAGAATTAGGAGAAGATGAAGATATAGATTCTGAAACAGATGAATATAGAAAAAAACTTCATAAGATGAAAGCTTCTAAAGAAACTAAAGAAAAGATATCAAAAGAAATAGACAAGTTCTCTAAAATTTCTCCTATGGCTCCTGATTTAGCTGTAAGTAGAACTTACTTAGATACTATATTCTCATTACCTTGGAATAAAGAAACTAAAGATAAGTTAGATATAAAAAGAGCTGAAGAAATATTAAATGAAGAACATTATGGATTAGATAAAGTAAAAGAAAGAATAATAGAATATTTAGCAATTAGACAATTATCAAAGAGTCTAAAAGGGCCTATATTATGTTTAGTTGGACCTCCAGGTGTTGGGAAAACATCTATAGCTAAATCTATAGCAAATTCACTAGATAGAAAATTCGTTAGAATTTCTTTAGGTGGAGTTAGGGATGAAGCTGAAATAAGAGGACATAGAAGAACTTATGTAGGAGCTCTTCCAGGAAGAATAGTTAATGGATTAAAAGAAGCAAAAACTAAAAATCCTGTATTCTTATTAGATGAAATAGATAAGATGTCATCAGACTTTAAAGGAGATCCAGCAGCAGCTATGCTAGAGGTTTTAGATCCAGAGCAAAACAAAGACTTTGTGGATCACTACTTAGAAGTTCCTTTTGATTTATCTAAAATACTATTTGTTACAACTGCAAATACATTAAGTACTATACCAAGACCATTACTTGATAGAATGGAAATAATAGAAATATCAGGTTATATTGAAGAAGAAAAATTAAATATAGCTAAAAAATATTTATTACCAAAACAAATAAAAGAACATGCTTTAAAAGAAGAGTTTATAAAAATAGATGATGAAACTATGCTTGAAATAATAAGTAGCTATACAAGAGAAGCAGGAGTTAGAGGTTTAGAGAGAACTCTTGGAACAATATGTAGAAAAGCTGCTAGAAAATATGTAGAAGATGAATCTATAGAAGAGATAGTAGTAAACAAAGACAATTTAGAAGACTACTTAGGAAAACAAAAAGTAAGACATCAAGTTGCAGGTAAAGAGCCAGAGGTTGGAGTTGTTACAGGACTAGCATGGACAGCTGTTGGAGGAGAAACTTTAACAACAGAAGTAAATGTGTTAAAAGGAAAAGGTCAAATAGTTTTAACAGGAAAACTAGGAGATGTAATGAAGGAATCTGCTCAAACAGGTATATCTTATATAAGATCTATAGCAGACAGATTTGATATAAATCCAAACTTCTATAAAGAAAATGATATACACATACATTTACCAGAAGGAGCAGTACCTAAGGATGGACCGTCTGCAGGTATAACTATGGCTCTAGGCGTTATATCAGCATTAACTAACATACCAGTTAGAAACAATGTTGCTATGACAGGAGAGATAACTTTAAGAGGTAGAGTCCTAGCTGTTGGAGGAGTTAAAGAAAAACTTCTTGCAGCACATAGAGCAGGTATAACTAAAGTTTTATTACCGCAAGAGTGTGAAGCAGACTTAGATGAAATACCTCAAAAGGTAAAAGATGAAATGGAATTTGTTTTAGTAAGCCATATGGACGAAGTATTAGAACATGCATTATTAAGGAACGGTGAAAAAAATGAAAATTAGAAGTGCTGAAATTACAATGAGCGCAGTTAACAAAAGTCAATACCCAGCAGAAGGTATACCAGAAATTGCATTAGTTGGAAGATCTAATGTTGGGAAATCATCAACAGTAAATACTTTATTAAATAGAAGAAATTTTGCAAGAACAAGTCAAACACCAGGAAAGACTAGAACTATAAATTTCTACCTAATAAATGAAGAGTTTTACTTTGTAGACTTACCAGGATACGGATATGCAAAGCTATCTAAATCTGAAAAAGAAAAATGGGGAGTTATAATGGAAAGATATTTACAAGAAAGAGAAGAGCTATGTGCTATTTGCCTACTTGTAGATATAAGACATGAACCTTCAAATGAAGATAAGATGATGTATGATTGGATAAAACACTTTGGATATGATTGTGTAATAGTTGCAACTAAAGCAGATAAAATATCTAGAGGACAATATCAAAAACATTTTAATATAATTAGAAAAAAATTAGAGTTATCAAAAGAAGATAAAATCTTCCCTATATCTGCACTTAAGAAAACAGGTGTTGAAGAATTATGGGCAGAGGTTATAAAACAATATACACACAAAGGCTATGAAATAAGAGTTGATTAATTTAAAGCAACTAAACTCATTGAGTTTAGTTGCTTTTTTATATTTAAAAAACTTTTTTAAGTATTTTACTAAGTTCTGGCTAAGCATGATGCCTGCTACATACAGACATTTAAATGGAATGTATTTTTATGTTAATAAATTTTTGGACAAACACAAATAATATAGAAGTTTAATAATTTAATAAAGGCAATAAATTTTTATTTGGAGGGAAGTTTACAATGGATGGTAAAGTAAGAAAAATGTTTCCAGGTGGAAATACATCAAAAGGATTTAAATCATTTTTTGATTATGCAATTCCCAAAGATGTAAACAGAATCTTTTGTATGAAGGGAGGACCTGGAGTAGGGAAATCATCATTAATGAAAAAAGTTGCACAAGATATGATTTCTAAAGGATACGATGTAGACTTATACCCATGTTCTTCTGATCCAGATTCATTAGATGTTATAGTTATAAAAAAATTAGGTGTTGTTATGCTAGATGCAACAGCTCCTCATATTGTAGATCCTAAAAATCCAGGAGCTATAGATGAAATTTTAGATTTAGGAAGATATTGGGATAGAAAAGCTATTGAATTGAATAAAAAAGACTCGATTGAGTGTAATAAAGAGGTAAGTAGATTCTTCCAAGTTGGATTTAAATATTTTGAAGCAGCGGCTCCGATAGCTTATGAAATACAATCTAAAAATGTAGATTGTATGGACTTTGGAAAAGTAAACTTGTTAACTGCAAATTTACTTCAATCAATATTTGAAAATGTAATTCCTAATGGTGAATATAAAGAACAAATACACTTATTTGGAAGTGCATTATCTCCTTTAGGTCATGTAGAATATACAGATACGATTCTGAAAGATGTAAATAAAATTTACTACCTAGAAGGAGATTTAGGTACGGGGAAATCAACTTTACTAAATAAAGTTGCAAATAAAGCTACAGAAAATGGTTTAGAGGTAGAAATATTCCATGCTCCACTATTACCAGAAAAAATAGAAACTATTTTAATTAAAGATTTAGACTTAGCTATAACAACTAGTAAATTATTTAAAGATAAAAACTTAGAAACTTTTGATTTAAATAGTTATATGGATACTAAAAAACATGATAAGTATGAAGATGAGTTAAGTTATAGTAATAAAGTTTTAAATGATTTAGTTGAATATGGATTGTTAAATATTAAAAGAGCAAAACAACAACATGACTTATTAGAAGAGTACTATGTTCCTAATATGAATTTCTCAGAAGTAAATAAATTAAAAGATATAATAATAGATAGAATTTTAGAATATAAATAAAACGAAAAGAGAGCCTTATTAGGCTCTTTTTTTATGCTTAAGTTAATTATTTATATAATTTTATTTATATAAATAGAAGTATTTGAATGTATGAATAAATCCTATATGTTAATAATTGTAGGTAAAGTTAGTATATAGATGATTGGAATGCTTAATAGTCTATATACTAACTTTAAAATAATATAAATAAGTGAAAGGAGAATGAGATAAATTTTAGTATTAGATAAAAAAGCTCCATCTACAATAAGAAAAAATTTAGCTATAAAGTATAATGCAATACCGATTGAAATAAGAGAAAATGATTTGGTAGTAGCTATAAACAAAGAAAACATTTATGCATTACAAGATTTTAGATTGGCAACTAGAAAAAATATAGTTTTTAAATTAGAAGATGAATTGAAAATAAAAGAAGCTATAAAAGTATATTATTCAGATTGTGATATAAATAATGATGACTATTACCAAAATATATTAAATGAGATGCTATGCAAAGCATTAAATTTTAATTCAAGTGATATACATATAGAACCATTTGAGGATAATCTAAAAATTAGGATGAGAATAGATGGAAACTTAAAAGAGATTTATAACTACTCAAAAGATATGCATATGCAATTAGTTACAGTTATAAAATTAATTGCAGGATTAGATATAGCTGAAAAAAGATTGCCTCAAGATGGGCGTATAGATAAAAAAATTAATGAAAATATATTAGATCTTAGATTATCTACTATACCTACTGTGCATGGAGAAAAAGTAGTTATTCGAATATTAAATAGAAATAAATTTCTAAAGAATAAATCAGAAATTGGATTTTCAAATATTGCTGTAAATAAAATTAGAAATATAGTTAATAGGATGAGCGGTATATTACTTATAACAGGGCCTACTGGAAGTGGTAAAACAACAACTTTATATTCAATATTAAATGATTTTAAATTTATGGATAAAAATATAGTAACAATAGAAGATCCAGTTGAGTACAAGATAGAAGGTATAAATCAGACTCAGGTAAATACAAAAATAGGATTAACTTTTTCAAAAGGATTAAGGTCAATATTAAGACAAGATCCAGATGTAATAATGGTAGGAGAGATAAGAGATAAAGAAACTGCTCAAATAGCTATTAGAGCTGCTTCTACAGGCCACTTAGTAATAAGTACCATGCATACTAATAATGCGATTGAGTCAATAAATAGATTGCTTGATATGGGTATACCGAGGTATTTAATTGCATCAACATTAAACGGTATAATATCTCAAAAATTAATAAGGCGTGTATGTAAAAATTGCAGTTATGAAGAAAATATAGAAACAAGTATATCTAAATATCTAAAATTACATAAGGATATAAAAGTTAAAAAGGCTAAGGGGTGTAGAGATTGCAATGATACTGGATATAAAGGAAGAGTAGCATTGTATGAAATAGTAGAAGTGGATAAAGATATTAGAAGAGCGATAATGAGTCAAGAGAACATAGAAGATATTTATAATACTGCTAGATTAAATAATATGATTACATTTTTAGATAGTTGCTCATATTTAATTAATGAAAACATAACAACAATAGAAGAAATTATAAGTGCTAGAGCTATATTAAATAGAGGTGAAGTAAATGTCTCTATATGAGTGTATAGTATATGATGAGCATGGAAACAGATCAAGGAAAAAATTAAGTTTTGATTCAGAAAAAGAATTAAAAGTATATGCAATAGAAAAAAATTTAAAAATAGCAAATATAAGATTGTTAAAAGATAGAAATAACAAAAGTTTAAGAGACAAAGACCTATCTATTTTATGTAATCAATTAGGAATGTTGATTTCATCAGGATGCGAAATTACACACTCGCTAAATACAATCCAATTAAACTGTAGTAAAAAATTAAAACCAATTCTAAAAAATATAAATTATAATCTTCAAAAAGGAAACTCTATTTCGTTATCATTTAAAAACTCAGCTAAGTTTTCAAAGTTTTTCATAAATATGGTTAAAGCAGGAGAAGTAAGTGGTAAATTAGATGAAATCTTAATGAATCTATCTGATTATTATAAAAAAGAATATGAATTTAAAAGAAAACTAATCTTGGCTATGGTATATCCTATAGCATTAATTCTTACATGTATATGTGTAATTTTATTTACATTAATATATACTGTCCCGAAATTTCAACAATCATTTATTGGAAGTGAAAGTAACTTGCCTCTAACTACTAAGATTTTAATAAATTTTTCTATGAACTTAAGAAATCATTATAAAATAATTTTTTTAATAGTAGGTGCTATTACAGGACTTCTAATTTACATGTTTAAAAAAGAATACAAAGTTAGGATGTATTTTGATAAAAAATTGTTTGAATTTAAATTAACTAGAAATATTATTCAAACTATAGAAGTAAATAAATTCATAAGGTGTATATACATATTGATAAGTAGTGGAGTACAAATTACAAAGGCTCTAGATATATCTTGTGATGTAATAAGTAACAAATATATGTCGCAGAAATTAAATATATCAAAAAGCTTAATTCAAAAAGGAAACAGCATAGCATTCTCATTAGATAAGTCACAAGTCTTTCCTAAAATAGTGATATCTATGATAGAAGTAGGTGAAGAAACAGGTAAAATGGAACATTGCTTACGAAATATAAATACAAATTATGAAAATAATTTAGATAATTTAACTAGTAAAATAATTAAGCTAATAGAGCCTATCATTGTTTTAGTTTTAGGATTAGTTATAGGAACTTTACTAGTTTTTATAATGACGCCTGTATTTGATGCAGTAACTTCATTTGAATAAAAATAAATAAAAGGAGAAATAAAATGAAAATAGATAAGAAAATAATTATGAAAAAAAGAAGAGGGTTCACATTAATAGAACTTGTAATTGTAGTTGCAATACTTGGAGTATTATCAAGCATTGCATTAGTCAAGTTTGGTGATGTTGAAAAAAATAGCAAGATAAATGCAGATTACGTTACGGCTAACAATATAGCTACAGCTGCAAAGATAGCGATTAATAGTGATGTATCTGAAGATGAAATTAGTATAGATTATTTAGTTAAAAATAATTATTTAGAAGGTAAGCCTAAAGTTCAAAGTCAAAAAGATAAAAACTTTGAAGTATATACAGAAAATGAAGATATAAAGGTGAAAGTAGATGGACAAACTTTTTATCCTAAAAATGAACAAGAATAAATTATAGAGGTGATGAAAATAAAAACATTAACTTTAGAGGTAAAAGAAAATACAATTAAAATGCTTGTTATAGAAAAGTATTTTGGCTATGTTAAATTTATAAATATGAAAACTTTTGAGTTTAACCAAATAGACCAAAATGGATTGATTTTAGATGTTAACAAGTTAAGTAAAATAATAAAAAATGAATTAAATAATTTCAAAATACCATGTAGAAGAATATCTTTTGCAGTTCAAAATGAAAGTATAATAAATAGGAATGTTAAAGTAATAAACACTGGATACAAGGGCGATATAAAGGGGCTTATAGCATATGAGTTAAGTGAATATCTGCCTATAAATATTAAAGATTATATATTAAAGTACAACATATTAAAGCAAGAAGAAGATTACCTAGATGTACAAGCTATACTTATGCCAATATCCATTATAAAAAGTTATAGAGAATTAGCTAAATCATTAAAATTTAAACCTATAAGCTTAAGTGTTAATTTTGATATATTAAATAAACTTATATATAACGAAGATATTGAAATAGAAGGGGAAAATAATTTAATTTTAGATATAGGAAGACAATACACCAATGTAAATTTAATAAAAAATAAACTTATTATAAACTCATACACATTAAATAATATGAATGTATATGAGTTTTTGAATAATGAAATTGAAAATAATTATGGGAAAATATATTACTACGGTTTTCAAAACTGTGAACTTATAAAAAATTTAAATACAAAATTTAAGCTAAATAAACTTTTTTTAAAAGATGCAAAACAAGATGAATTAAATAATTTTATTAATAATATAGGATTGATATAGTTATGAAAAATGAAAAAATATTAAACTTTTTTTACGAAGATGAGAAATTTTATAATAAGGAAATAGATAAAGGCAAATTAATACTAATTAGCATTATAGTATTTACAATTGTAATTAATTTAAATAAATTTTATAAAACTCAAAAGTTAGAAGAAAACGTGACAGAAAGAAAATCTGTTTTAAATTGTATTGAACAAAATAAAGAAACTTCAAATATAAAACAAACTACATCAAAATTATCTAGTATACTGAATTTAATGGATGCTAGCGAATTAAAAAGTGTAGAAATGAAAAATAAAAAATTAAAACTTAAAGGTGAAACCAATGACTTTGAAAAAATAAAAAATTACTTAGATATAGTTAAGGAAATAGAAAATACAAAAGAAGCTAATATCGATTTTATAAATAACAATGAAAATATATATGAATTTGAAATAAGTAGTTTTTAGGAGTTAATAATGAAAATAAATAAAAATAAAATAAATATAAGTATTTTTTTAGTATTATTCTTAGTCTTAAACTTTAATTTTGTATATTTAAAATTAGATAAAAAAGAGAAATTATTATCTAATCAAATTAAGGTTATAAAAAAATTAGAAAATGAAAAAGAAGAAAAATTAAAAAATAGATATAGGGAAGATGTAGTCATAAGTATGCAGAAACAATTTAAAGATATAGCTACAATAAAATATATCAAAACAGATTTAAATAGTAATAATGAAATAGAGCTAGAAGGTGAAATAAATGGAGATAGAAATTTAATATATAAAAGTATTGAAAGCATAAATAAATCAAAGAAAAAAATAAGTGTAGATAGTATAAATATAACAAAAATAGATGAAAATATTATAGATTGCAAATTTAAAGTAAAAGTGATATAAAAGGTTTTCCTATGTTTTATGTAGAATAACTTAATATATAAGAATATTCTACAAATTCTTAAGGGGGACTCCAATGGATAATAATATACTTTTTTTAAACAATTATATAAATGATATCGAATATGATTTTCTTAAAAATGGAAACACAAAGTATACTTACATATGTAAAAAGTTTTATGGTGTAGATATAGAAAAGATAAGCATATATATTTGGACATTAAATATAATGGATGAATTTAGTCAAATAATTAATGAAAAGTGTAAAGACATAGATAACATAGAGAAAATATCTAAAGATGTTTATGATTTAATAAAGACGGATAGGAAAAAAGTTATATTGTATTCATATTTAAAAGGGCATTTGTTGGGATACAACAATTACATGTTAATAAAAGAATTTAAAAATATAAATAAGGATATTAATGAAGCAGATTTTGCTGAACTCTTATCAAAATCTGAAGATGATGAATCCCTTGAAATAAAAAAATTTCAACACGATATAAAGTTAAAAGATATATATATTAATGATGAAAATAAATTAGTTGAAAATATAAAAAAATTTTACCTAACTAGTATGGAGGAAAGAATAAGGGAGTTAAATTTAAAAGAAAATGTAGAAAAGATAATTAACTTAGTAAATGAAATTATGATAGATGATGCGAAAAACAAATATAATGAGGCAATTTTAGATGGAATCATACAGAAAATCAATAAAAAATCGCCTAAAATCAATAAAATACCTTTATAGTGTAGAATCATTGAGGGAAAGATGATATAATTATAAATTGTATTTAAATTTAGAAATGAAGGAGTGAAAGTAACAGTGTTAGGGAGAAACGAGTTATGCCCATGCGGAAGCGGGAAAAAATATAAAAAATGCTGTTTAAATAAAGATGTTGTGTCGGAGAGAGCTAGTAGAAAAATTGTACTTTCACAAAAACAATATTCACAACTGTACTCAAAACTATATGAATATTCAAGACAGCCAAAGTTTAAAGAAGAGTATAAAAAAGCACAAGAAATGTTTTATATATTAGATGATGAAAATGTAAATGGTAAGTTTGAAAGCTTCTTTAATACATACTTTATACAAGACCATATAATGGAAAATAAAAAAGTTATAACTGTAGACTTTTTTGAAGAAAATAAAAATAGTTTAACTAAGCCAGAAGTAGATATACTAAAAAGCTTATTTGAATCTTATGTAAGTGTGTATGTTATAAAAGAAAAGTTAGAAGATAGAATCTTATTAAAAGATGCTATAACAGGAGACGAAATATACACTGAAGATATAAATCTATTAAACGGATTTAATCAAGGTGACTGTATAATAGCTAGAATAGTTGAAGTAGGAGAATCTCATCTATTATTAGACGTTACAGTAAGTATATCAGATGCTGTTAAGGACGTAATAGTAAATGATATAAATCATTTCTTTAGCCAATATGAAGATTTATATAAAGATATAAAAACTTTCTTAATATATCATACTCATATACTTTACAAGTACATTCAACAATTACTAGATCCTAACATAGCTGAATATCTTAAAGATCAAAAAGACGTTAAAGCTAAAAAACAAGAAGAAGTTAAAGAAATGATTGATGAAAATGAATGTTCAGTTTCAGCTTTACTTAAAGCTCAAGTTGAAAGTGATATACTAGAAAACTGTTTAGAGTTTTGGAACGAATATAAAGCTAAAAATAGCGAAATAAAAGGTTCTGAAAATGGATGGGCAGCAGCAGTAGAATACCACATTAAGAAAGAAAATGGACAAACAGTAACTCAATCACAAATCTCTAAAAAATATGACATAAGTCCAAGTACTTTAGGTAAGAGACATAAAGACTTAAAAATGTAGTAAAAACTTAATTTAAAATATACAGAAAGAGGTATATAGATGAGTCTTAATTTAGGAAAAGCAATTGCTGTATCAACAAGTTATATAAAATCTAATCCAGCGGTACCAGTATATAAAGGAGATGAAACTCCTGAGAATTTATATGCAGTAATATACCATATAGAAATAGGGTACAACGAAAAAAGTTTAGAAAAGGCGATGCAATACATAATTATAGATTATAAAGAATTTGAATTATGTGATAGCGATAAAAATGAATTAGTAAGTATAGCAAAACAATACTGTGAACAAAACGGTATAAACGATGATGAGCAAACTCAAATAGCATTACTAGATAATGAAGAGGCAGAGAATTTCTTAGAAAAAGTATTTAACAACATGAAAGTTATAAGAGGGTTAATAACTCAAAGAGATTAAGTAACAATATAATTAGAATTACCATAAAAGCTAGGCCCTACGAAGCCTAGCTTTTATTTTTACTAAAGAAAGGTAGGTATGACATGTTAAGAGTTTCTAATATTAAATTAGATATAAATGAAAGCTTAGATAATATAAAACCTATGTTATTAAAAAAATTAAAAATTAGTGAAAAAGAATTACTTAATTATAAGATATATAAAGAATCTATAGACGCTAGAAGAAAAGGCAAAATAGATTTTGTTTACACTGTTGATGTAGAACTTAAGCATGAAAATAACATATTAAAAAAATCAAAAATTAAAGATGTTGTAGAAGTTAAAGAAAAATCATATACAGATGTGCAAAGTGGTACTGAAAAGTTAAAAAACAGACCTGTGGTAATAGGAAGTGGGCCGGCTGGATTATTTGCAGCATTAGTTTTAGCTCAAAGAGGATATAATCCAATACTACTTGAAAGAGGACTAGATGTAGATACAAGAACAGAAGATATTAAAAAATTCTGGGAAGATGGAAAGTTTAATTCAAAATCTAATGTTCAATTTGGAGAAGGGGGAGCAGGAACATTTTCAGATGGAAAATTAACTACTAGAATAAAAGATATAAGATGCAGAAAGGTTTTAGAAGAACTTGTTAACTTTGGAGCTCCAGAAGAGATATTATATTCATATAAGCCGCATGTTGGAACAGACATATTAAAAGAAGTAGTTAAAAATATAAGAGAAGAAATTATAAGACTAGGCGGAGAAGTTAAATTTGATGCTAAAGTTACAAAGATAGATATAGAAAATAATGAAATAAAATCTGTAATTGTAAATGATAAAGAAACTTTTGAAACAGAGGCTGTAATACTTGCAATAGGACATAGTGCTAGAGATACGTATAAGATGTTATATGAGCAAGGTGTAAAAATAACTCAAAAACCTTTTGCTATAGGAGCAAGAATAGAGCATCCTCAAACATTAATAAATAAATCTCAATACAAAGAGTTCCATGATCATCCTAGATTAGGGGCAGCAGACTATAGATTAGTTGAACATGCATCAAATGGAAGAAGTATATATACTTTCTGTATGTGCCCAGGAGGGACTGTAATAGCCTCAGCATCTGAAGAAGGACAAGTTGTTACTAATGGGATGAGTGAACATGCTAGAGACCAAGAGAACGCAAATAGTGCAGTTTTAGTAAATGTTACTACAGAGGACTTTGAAAGTGACCATCCGTTAGCGGGAGTTTACTTCCAAGAAAAATATGAAAGGTTAGCATTTGAACTAGGTGGTAAAAACTATAAAGCTCCAATTCAATTAGTAGGAGACTTTTTAAATGATAGAGTAAGTACTGAATTAGGATCTGTAAGACCTTCATATAAACCAGGATACGAATTTGTAGATTTGAGAGGTTGTTTACCAAAATTTGTATGTGACACAATGAAGGAAGGATTACTTTTATTAGATAAAAAATTAAATGGATTTGCTATGAATGATGCAGTTCTAACAGGGGTAGAGACTAGATCTTCTGCACCTATAAGAATAGTTAGAGATGAGAAAACATTAGAATCTGTTAATGTCAAAGATTTATATCCTAGTGGTGAAGGCGCTGGATATGCAGGCGGAATAGTGACTGCAGCTGTAGATGGAATAAAGTGTGCTGAAAAAATTATTTCTAAATATTGCGAAAATTAAAAGTTAACCACAATTTAATAAATATTTAATATATTTTTAATATTTAACATAGATTTAACAAAACTAGACAAGCTGTTTGATAAAATGGATAAGGCGCTATATTTGTAGACTAATAGTATAAATATTTCAAGGAGGACATGAAATTGGATATAGTAATTAGCCTTATGGGAGGATTGGGTTTATTCTTATATGGAATGAACTTAATGGCAGAGGGTCTTGAAAAATCAGCAGGATCAAAACTTAAAAGAATAGTTGAACTTCTTACTAGTAATGTATTCATGGGAGTTATTGTAGGTGCATTTGTTACTGCAATCATACAAAGTAGTAGTGCTACAACAGTTATGGTAGTTGGATTTGTAAATGCAGGTATAATGAACTTAACACAAGCAATAGGCGTTATAATGGGAGCTAACATAGGAACTACTGTAACTGCTCAGCTTGTATCATTTGACTTAAATGGAATGGCACCTATAGCATTAGGGATCGGTATTATTTTATATTTATTTGCATCTAAGCCAAAAGTTAAAAACATAGCAGAAATATTAATTGGATTTGGTATATTATTTACTGGTATGGACTTTATGAAAAATGCAGTTGAACCATTGGCTGAATATAAAGGATTTACAGACTTATTAGTAGGTTTTGGAGATCATCCTTTATTAGGATTATTATTAGGATTTGGTATAACAGCTATAGTTCAAAGTTCAAGTGCTTCTATGGGAATGCTTATAGCCTTAGCATCACAAGGATTAATACCTTTAAATGCAGCATTACCTATATTATACGGACAAAATATAGGGACATGCGTTACATCATTAATATCAAGTGTTGGAGCGTCTAGAAATGCTAAAAGAGCAGCAGTTATGCACTTAATATTCAATGTTTTAGGTACGGCAGTGTTCTTAATAGTATTAAACAAACCAGTAGTAAGCTTTGTAACTAATATGAATCCTGGTGATGTAGCTAGACAAATAGCTAACACTCATACATTATTCAATATAATATCAGTTATTATACTACTTCCATTTACGAAGTTTATCATAAATCTTGCTATAAAACTTGTTCCAGATAAAGCTGGAGAAGAAGATGAAAGCAAAGCTATAAAGTATCTAGATGATAGAATAGTTGAGACACCATCAATAGCTGTAGCAAGTGTAGTTAAAGAAACTTTAAGAATGGGTAAAAAAGCTAAAGAAAGTGTAAATTATGCAATAGATGGATTTTTAGAACAATCTCAAGAGAATATAGATAAATCATTTAAACATGAAAAAGTAGTGAATGAATTACAAAAGGGAATTCTAAACTATTTACTTAAATTATCAAAAGCTCATTTAGATGAAGATGCTAGAGATATAGTAGATTCTTTATTTAATACAGTAAATGATATAGAAAGAATAGGGGACCATGCTGAAAATATAGCTGAGTTAGCTCAAGATATAATTGATTCAGATTTAAAATTATCTAAGCAAGGAACTGAAGAAGTAAGAGAATTATACAATAAAGTTATAGCAACTTATGATTATGCATTACAAGCTATGAAAACTTATGATGTAGACTTAGCTTGTAAAGTTATAAAGATGGAAGAACAAGTTGATATAATGGAAAAATCATGTAGAGCAAATCATATACATAGATTAAATAATAGTTTATGTAGTATAGACAGCGGAATTATATTCTTAGATTTAATATCTAACCTTGAAAGAATATCAGACCATGCGGTTAATATAGCTCAACAAGTTATAGCAAACAAATTAGAAAAACAATAATATAATTATCGACAAACTCCTGTATAAAAAATATACAGGAGTTTTGTATATATAAATGAATAATTGAAAATATTATAATTAAATTATAAATAAATATTATAATTAATTTGGAAAAATACATATTGTTTGATATAATTTTCTATATAATAAATTTTTAACGAGATAAGGAAGGTAATGGGCTATGAAAAAGTTAAGTTTTGATTATAGTAATTCAATAGGTTTTTTTAACCAAAAAGAAATCGATTGTATGAGCGAGTATGTAAAAGTTGCTCATGAAATGATACATAATAAAACTGGTGAGGGGAACGATTTCTTAGGTTGGGTAAACTTACCTAGTGATTATGATAAAGAAGAGTTTGATAGAATAAAAAAAGCTGCACAAAAAATAAAGGAAGATTCAGATGTACTTTTAGTTATAGGAATAGGTGGATCTTACTTAGGAGCAAGAGCTGCAATAGAAACATTAGGACACTCATTTAGAAACAACTTAACTAAAGAAGAAAGAAAATCTCCAGAAGTTTATTTTGTAGGTCAAAATATAAGTTCTACATACATGTTAGATTTACTAGATATAATCAAAGATAAAGATGTATCTATAAATGTTATATCTAAATCAGGAACTACAACAGAGCCAGCTATCGCGTTTAGAGTATTCAAAGATTTCTTAGAGAAAAAGTATGGAAAAGAAGAAGCTAGTAAAAGAATATATGCTACAACTGATTCTAAGAAAGGTGCATTAAAATCTTTAGCAAATGAAGAAGGATATGAGTGCTTTGTAATACCTGATGATGTTGGAGGAAGATTCTCAGTATTAACTCCTGTTGGATTATTACCAATAGCAGTTTGTGATATAAATATAGATGCTATGATGCAAGGTGCAAAAGATGCAATGGATGATTTTTCTAATCCTGACTTAAAGTCAAACTACAGTTATCAATATGCTGTAGCTAGAAATGTTCTTCACAGAAAAGGTAAAGATGTAGAGTTAATGGTAAATTATGAGCCAAGCTTACATTATGTTGGAGAGTGGTGGAAACAACTTTACGGAGAAAGTGAAGGAAAAGATAACAAAGGTATATATCCAGCTTCAGTAGATTTTTCAACAGATTTACATTCTATGGGACAATATATACAAGAAGGTAAAAGAATAATATTTGAAACAGTTTTAAATGTTGAAAAAACTAGAAGAGAAATAACTATAAATGAAGAAAAAATAGATTTAGATGGTTTAAATTACTTAGCTGACAAGACTGTTGACTTTGTAAATAAGAAAGCTTTCCAAGGAACTTTATTAGCACATACAGATGGAAATGTTCCAAACTTAATAGTAAATATACCTCAATTAGATGAGTATAACTTTGGATACTTAGTTTACTTCTTTGAAAAAGCATGTGCATTAAGTGGATACTTATTAGGGGTAAATCCTTTCAATCAACCTGGAGTAGAAGCATACAAGAAAAATATGTTTGCTTTATTAGGAAAGCCTGGTTTTGAAAAAGAAAGAGCTGAATTAGAAAAAAGATTAAACAATTAAGGTTTAATTAAGGATACAGTTATATAATAAACACTATACAGAAATTAACTGTATAGTGTTTTTATATTTAAGAATATAAAAGCATTAAAAAAATAATAATAATACAAAAGTAAAATAATATAAAAATTAAATAGGAGGGATAAATATATGAGTAGTGGAAAGAAGACTAGTATAACTCTTATTATAATAGTTAGTATAATAAGTGCGATGGTTGGAAGTTTTATAACAGCTTTTATACTTGGGGATAAGCTATCATCTAAAACGGATGGGAATAAACAAGATATAGTTGTAAATGAAGGGACTAAAAGTGAAAATATATATCATGCAGTAACTGACAAGGCAATGCCTTCTGTAGTAGGTATAACAACTACTACAATAGATACTAATAATATATTTGCAATACCACAACAATCACAAGGTGTAGGAACAGGGTTTATAGTAGATTCTAAAGGATACATATTAACAAATTCACATGTTGTATCTGATGGAAAAGCATCTGATGTAAATGTTCTATTTAATGATGGATCAACTTCAAAGGGAAAAGTTTTATGGAATGATCCAACTATAGATTTAGCTATTGTAAAAGTTGATAAGACAGGACTTCCTGTAGCAGACTTAGGAAATAGTGATTCTGTAAGAACTGGAGATTTAGCAGTAGCAATAGGAAATCCACTAGGATTAGAATTCCAAAAAAGTGTTACTCAAGGAATAATAAGTGGATTAGATAGAAGTATACAAACAGAGCAATCTAATATGACAGGGCTTATACAAACTGATGCAAGTATAAATCCAGGTAACAGTGGAGGACCTTTATTAAATGATAAAGGAGAAGTTATAGGTATAAACACAGCTAAAGCATCTGGAGCAGAAGGATTAGGATTTGCAATACCTATAAATACAGCAAAACCTATAGTAGAGCAAATTATCAAAGATGGTAAATTTGAAAAAGTAACATTAGGTATAAAAGGTATAGATGTAAAAACATTTGAAACAACAACAGGAACTGACTTAGCTGCTGATGAAGGTGTTTATATAGCAGAAGTAGTAGCTAATACTCCAGCTCAAAAATCAGGAATACAAGCAGGAGATGTAATAACAAAGGTTGGAGATACAAAAATAACATCAATGAGTGATTTAAATAAAGCATTATATAAATTCTCAGTAGGAGATAAAGCTAAGGTAGAAGTAAACAGAGGTGGAAAGAATATAACTATAGATGTTAAATTCTAATATATAAATAAAAAAAGATGGGATCTAATCCCATCTTTTTTTATTTATATTAAATAGATTAACTTGTCATTTTGTTTTTGCTGCTAGGACAAGAACCGCTGCTAGAACAACCAGAACAACCAGAGCATCCATTACCTTTTGCTTTTACGTTCTTATAAAGAATAAATGCTGCTGCAAGTACGATTATTCCTCCAACTAATAATTCTACTAATGAAGAAGCTGAAGCACCTTCAAATGCTAATGAACCTAGAGTTTTAACTATGAATGCTACAATCCAAGCTAAAACAAATTGGTAAACTGCTGATATCATCATCATTTTGCTTCCGTATTCTTTTCTCATTGTAGATAAAGCTGCTATACATGGAGTATATAAAGCAGAGAATACTAAAAATGCATAAGCTGAAACACTTGTAAACACTGTTGGTAAAACTGTATTTAAATTTCCGTAAAGTATTTCCATTGTACTTATAAGAACTTCTTTTGCACTTATACCAGTTAATATAGAAACTCCTGCTCTCCAATCTCCGAATCCTAAAGGAGCAAATATAGGAGCTATTAATCCACCGATTAAAGCTAAGAAACTGCTATTTATATCACTAGTAAATCCGCTGAAATTAAATGATGATAATGCCCATATAACAACAGACATAGCAAACATTATTGTACAAACTTTTATTAAGAAACCTTTAGCTTTATTCCATGTATTTTTAAATAGAGCGTTTAGAGTTGGAAGTTTGTATTCTGGTAACTCTAGAACAAAAGGTTCTATATCAGCTTTATACACTGTTTTATTTAATATTAAGGCTATTATTATTGCAACTACTATACCTAATAGATATAAAGATGTAGTTACAATAGCTGCATTTTTAGGGAAAAATATAGAAACAAATAATGCGTAAACAGGTACTTTAGCACCACAAGTCATAAGCGGAGCAATAAGTGCTGTAACTTTTCTATCTTTTTCACTTTCTAAAGTTCTAGTAGCCATTATCGCTGGAGAAGCACAACCGAATCCCATTATCATAGGTATAAATGCTTTACCAGATAAACCAACTTTTTTCATTATGTTATCCATTAAGAATGCTGTTCTAGCCATATATCCACTATCCTCAAAGAATGACATTCCTAAGAATAATACAAATATTAATGGGAAGAATGGTAGAGCTCCACCTAATCCACCTATTATTCCATCTACTATTAGTGAATGGAACCAAGGACTAGAATTTGCTAATAAAGCATCTACAGGTGTAGCTATATAAGTATCTATTAAAGTTTCTGTTAATGTTTGAAGAGGCCCACCGACCCATTCAAATGTAAATTTAAAAAGTGTTAATAGTGCTAAAACAAATATAGGATAAGCTAATATTGGATTTAATATTATATTATCTAATTTACTACTAATACTTTCTTTATTTTTAGAATCCGACTTCATAGATTTACTTAATATTTTTTCGATTTCCTTATAGGTATTTATTTCGTTTCCAAAATCTTTTCTATAATTAAAAGTTGTATTTAAACATGATTTTATTTCATTAGATATATTTTCAAGACCTTCTTTTTTCTTAGCAACTATAGGTATTACTTTAACCCCTAATTCCTTTTCAAGCTTTGCTGGGTCTATGTGTACACCCTTAGCTTCTGCAACATCTATCATATTAAGCAATAATATAATTGGTTTATTGTATTGCATAAGCTGAGTAGTTAAATATAAGTTTCTATCTAAGCTAGATGCATCTACTATGTTTAATATTAAGTCTACATCTCCGCTTTCTAAAAATCTTTTAGATACTTTTTCTTCGTTAGAGAATGTATCCATAGCGTATATACCAGGAAGATCTACAACCTTAATATCTTCATTTATAAATCCTTCTTTTTTTTCTATAGTAACTCCAGGCCAGTTACCTACATATTGTTTAGATCCAGTAAGAATATTAAACACTGTAGTTTTACCAACGTTAGGATTACCGAATAATGCAACATTAATCACGATGATACCTCCTATTTTAAGCTAATGTTTTTTGCGTCACTTTTTCTTATCGCTAAATCAAATCCTCTAAAACGAACTAATATAGGATCTCCTAATGGAGCGATTTTTCTTACTTCTATTTCAGTTTCATTTATACATCCAAGAGCTAATAATCTTTTAGCTAATTTTTCGTTTCCATATATATTATTAATGATACCTTTTTCACCGACTTTTAAATCGTAAACAGTCATCATTAGCACCTCCTAATGAGTTTCATTCTCAATTAATTATAATATAAATATACCATTTAATATTCAAAAAGTCAATAAATAGTGTATAGATTAAAAAAATAATTAAAAAACTTACTTTAAGACTATGGTAATATATAGGTAATAGAAAATTTCAACTAAGGGGGAGCAAAATATATGAAGACTAAAAAACTGGCTCATATGTCATTGATGGTTGGATACAGCTTAATATTGTATATAATAGAAAGCTATATGCCAAACCCACTAATTGCTATATTTCCAGGCGCTAAGTTAGGGATTGCAAATATAGTTACGTTAACTTCTTTAGTTTTATTTGGTCTAAAAGATACATTCATAATTTTATCTGTAAGGGTTATTATGTCATCTATATTTGCAGGACCAATATCATATTTATTGTTTAGTATAGCGGGTTCATACTTAAGTTTGATATTTATGTACTTAGCTTTAAAAATTAATAAATTTTCATTAATAGGGGTAAGCGTCATAGGAGCTATTGGTCATAATATAGGGCAGTTAGCAGTGGCTGGAATGTTAATAAAAAATGGGATGATATTTGGATATTTACCATATATGTTGTTCGCATCTATAATAACTGGGCTGTTTGTTGGAATTGCTTCTAAATTTACAGTAGGAAAGTTATCTAGTATTGATAAAAACGTTTATTGACACACTAGGGAAAACCTTGTTAAAATATAAATGAATATATATAAATTTGTAACTATGGTGATAATATGACTAAAAATGAACTGGTTTTGCTAAAGAAAGAAATAGAAGCTTTAAGGGAAGAAATAAATACTTATATAGAATACCCGGATATATTTAAAGACGAGTTGGTTAGTACGAGTAATAAAATTGATCAAGCGATAAATAAGTATATACAGCTTAGCAAAGAGTCTTCCGAATAAAGAGAAGGCTTTTTTGTGTGTCAAAAAATTGATATATAAACTAGTTTGATTAGGTATATGATTTAAATATAGAGTTAATAATTAATAATTGAGATATAGAAATTGTTAAAAGAAAGGTATTAATTATGATTTTAGCAAAGTTAATAAACTCAGTTATTATAATTGTTTGTGCGTACGTTTTATTAAAATTAATACAATACTTTTTAAAAAAACTATTTGAATTTACTAGATTTGACGTAAGATATGAAAATACTTTAAACAGTCTTTTATGCTCAATGTCATACTATGTGATATTTATTTTGACAATAATATTATTATTGAAAGAATTTAATATAGTAGATGTAACTAAATTTGGTACTTTGGTTACAGGAGCAAGTATAGTCGGATTGATAGCTGGGGTTGCATCTCAAAGCATATTAAAAGATATATTTAATGGTTTTTTTATAATATTTGAGAAACAAATACAAGTTGGTGACTTTGTTTATATAAATGAAAAATATAGAGGGACTATAGAAGAAATAGGTCTTAGGAGCACCAGCTTAAGAGATTGGGATTTGAGAAGAGTAACTATTCCAAATGGAAATATTGTTAGTATCAGAAATTATAGCAGGAAAAATATGAGAGTAGTTGTAAGTGTTAGAGTTCCATATCAAGAAGATCCTCTAGAAGTTATTAAGTCTTTAGAAGAAGTATGCGACATATTAAATGAAAGACATAAAGAATTTTTACATACAAAAAAGGGGAAGGAAAATGCTGGGTCATTTAGCGTATATGGAGTTACAGATATTGAAGAAAAGTCTGTAGGAGCTAAGTACACTATAACAGGTGTTGTTCAATCTCATAAGTACTTTACAGTTCTTAAAGACACAAAATTGCAGATACTCATAACATTTAGAAATAATGGAATAAATATAGCTTACCCTACTCATATAAATATAGTTAAACAAAATATGTGTGATTAAGATTAAGGACTATTCAAAATAGTCCTTTTTATTTTCGGTTAAAATATAGTCGTAATAATGGACTAACCCCTGCAAATATAAATATAAATATACCTAACTATAAAGGAGGGGGAGTAAAATATCACCTACTGAAATTTTAACTAGATTATTAATAGCTCTTATTATAGGAGGACTGACTGGACTAGAGAGGGAAAAGTCGTATCAATTTGCAGGATTTAGAACACACATTTTGGTTTCAATTGGATCGTGCATAACAGCTATAACATCTGTAATATTATTTATTGAGTATAGTTCAAAAACAAATTTAGATCCATCAAGATTAACAGCTCAAGTATTATCAGGTATAGGTTTTTTAGGAACAGGAGCTATACTTAAAAACTCAAGCGGAATAAGAGGACTTACTACTGCAGCGGGAATATGGGCAACAGCGTGTATAGGAATTGCTATAGGATATGGTCAATATATATTAGGAATATCAGCGTGGCTATTTGTAATGGTTACATTATATATATTGAAAAATATAGATAAGGTAGTTTTTAGAAAAAAGCAAAATATATTAACTATAAAGGTAGATAATGTAAATATTATTTCTACTATATACAATAAACTTGAAAAATCTCAAATAAATGTTAGTAATATTGATGTAGTTAGTGGAGAAAATGATTATATAATAAACTTTTTCATTGTTTATGATAGACGAATTATGGTAGAAAAGATAATATTAGAATTAAATGACCTAAAAAATATAATAAGTGTAGATTATTTACATTAAAATATATAAAATAAGATATAGCTATAATTAAAATCGAGGTGTATGAATTGAAGACAAACATAAGAGTAATAATTGAAGGGTCAACTGATTTCCCTAAAGAACTATTAGATAAAATGGGAGTAAAAGTTGTAGGAATAAATATAGCATTTGGAGAGGAAAACTATATAGGCGGAGAAGAAATTACTGAAGAAACGTTTTATGAGAAAATGAAGGGGTGCAAAGAATTACCGAAGACATCAAGTCCATCACCTGAGAGATTCATAGAAATGTTTGACTGTGAAGAAGAGGAAATATTAATTATTACACTTACTTCTAAATTATCTAGTACTTATAGTAGTGCTGTATTAGCTAAAAATATATATTTAGAACATAATCCTGAAAGTGAAAAAAGAATAGCTGTTGTAGATTCATTAAGTGGGTCTATAGGAGTTGGATTAATGGTTTATAAAGCTAACAAATTAATAGAAGAAGGAAAATGTTTAAAAGAAGTAGTTGAATACTTAGAAGATATAAAAGGAGACATAGCTTTTTATGGTGCGTTAGATACGCTTGAAAACGCTATAAAAGGTGGAAGAGTGAATCCTATTGCTGGAAAATTAATAAATGCGCTTAACTTTAAAGTTATAATAGAAATATCAGAAGGATTAGTTAAACCTATAGATAAAGCAAGAGGCGAAGGTAATAGTATGAAAAAGCTATTTGAAAAGGTAAAAAACAATGTTCATGATATAAAAAATAAAACTTTAGTTATAGGACATTCAAACTGTAAAGAAAAAGCTGAAAAAATAGCTAAACATATAGAAGAAAATTATGAACATAAGGACATAATAATATCAAGTATAGGTCCTGTTATGGGAACTTACACATCAGAAGGAGCAATATTAATAGCTGTTCTGTAAAATATTATAAACAAAGGAGTGAAATTATGGGATTAGATAGAGCTTCTATAGAAGAAAAGTTTAAATGGGATATAGACACTATGTATAAAAGTGAAGAAGCTATAGACCAAGATATAAAAAAAGTAGATGAAATTATAGGTGAACTTAAAACTTATAAAGGAAAACTTGCTGATAGCAAAGAAAACCTTTATAAGGTATTAACAGATTCAGAAAAAGCATCTAGAATACTTCAAAATTTATATGTATATACTCATATGAAACAACATGAAGACACTAGAAAAAATGAGAATCAGGCTAAAGCTACTAAGACTGAAATGTTATCTACAGAACTATCGATGGCAACATCATATATGGTTCCAGAGATAATAGCAATGGATGAATCAAAATTACAAGAGTACTTAAGTGATGAAAAATTAAGCTTTTATAAAAAACATTTAGATGAAATACTAAGAGATAAACCTCATACACTTACAGAAAAAGAAGAAGAAATACTAGCAGCAGCTTCAGATTTAAGTGGAATAGCTGAAAATGTATATGAAATGTTTTCTTTTGCAGATTTAAAATTCCCTGAAATAAAAGATGAAAAGGGCGAAACTGTACAAATTACTCATGGAAATTATTCTGCGTTCTTAAAGAGCAAAGATAAAAGAGTTAGAAAGGATGCATTTGATGCTGTGTATTCAACTTACGATGAATATAAAAATACATTTGCATCAACTTTATACGGTGGAATAAAAAGTGAAATTTTCTATGCGAAAATGAGAAACTTTAAATCAGCTATAGAAGGTTCATTATTCCAAGATGATATAAGCGTAGATGTATATAATAACTTAATTGATGCAGTTGATGAGAGTTTAGATACATTAAATAAATATGTAGATTTAAGAAAAAAATATTTAGGTATAGACGAAATGCATATGTATGATTTATATGTACCTATAACATCAAACTTTGATATGAAGGTAACTTATGAAGAAGCACAAGAAATAATATTAAAAGCATTAAAACCATTAGGTGAACAATACTTAAGTGTTGTTAAAAAAGCTTTTGATGAAAGATGGATAGACGTTTATGAAAATGAAGGTAAGCAAGGTGGAGCTTATTCGTGGGGAAGTTATGATTCATCTCCATACATATTGATGAGCTACAAGGATGATTTAAACTCATTGTTTACATTGATTCATGAACTTGGACATTCTATGCATAGTTACTACTCAAGAAGTAATCAAGAATATTTATATTCATCATATAAAATATTTGTAGCAGAAGTTGCATCAACTTTAAATGAATTATTACTTGTAAATTATTTATTAGAAAACTCAAAATCAAAAGAAGAAAGAATGTATCTTTTAAATTATTATTTAGAACAATTCAGAACTACAGTATATAGACAAACTATGTTTGCTGAATTTGAAAAGATAACTCATGAAAAAGTAGAAAACAAAGAACCGTTAACTGCTAAAGAATTTACAGAAATATATTATGATTTAAATAAAAAATACTATGGGGAATCTTGTATAGTAGATGAACCAATTGGATTAGAATGGGCTAGAATACCTCATTTTTATTCAAATTTCTATGTATATAAATATGCAACAGGATTTTCAGCAGCTAGTGCTTTAAGTGAAAAAATCTTAAAAGAAGGCGATGCAGCTGTTGAGAAGTATATAGAATTCTTAAAAAGTGGAGGATCAGAATATCCACTTAATCAACTAAGAGCTGCTGGAGTAGACATGGAGAAAAAAGAATCTATAGAAAATGCATTACATGTATTTAAAGAATTAGTAAATGAATTAGAGAGAGAATGTTAATCAACATTCTCTTTTTTTTGAAAATATTTAATTTAGTTTGAAAAACATCATTTTACGGCGAGTTAACATACTTTACTTTCAGTTAACATAACTCTAATTTAAACTTAACATTTAAACTTTATTATTGAATTGTAGAGAAAAAACTTAAAAAAGAATAAAGCATAGTAAAGTTGACAAACTAAAATTATAAATTAGAAATCATAAGAGTTATAAAAAAATGGAGGTATTTATGTTAGCTAATGAGCAACTGATTAAAACTAAAAATAACAACAAAACAAAGTATACAATAGAAAAAATAGCAAAAAATGTATTTATGATAAGTGCTTTAATTGCAGTAATTAGCTTATTACTTATTATAGGTTTTGTTTTTTATAAAGGGCTTACACCATTTATATCAAAGGGATACTCATTTATAGACTTTTTAACAGGTACTTCATGGGTTCCAAGTGCAGATCAATATGGAATTTTACCTATGATAGTAGCATCAATTTTATCAACAATAGGTGCACTTTTAATAGGAGCTCCGATTGGAATTCTTACGGCAGCATTTATTGCAGAAGTAGCTCCTAAAAAAATAGCAAACATAATAAGTTCTGGAGTTGACTTATTAGCAGGAATACCATCTGTACTTTATGGATTATTTGGATTAGCAGTTATTGTTCCCAATATTCAAGATGTATTTAATTTACCAAAGGGACAAAGTTTATTTGCTGTAATAATAGTTCTTTCTATAATGATGTTACCTACAATAATAGCTGTTTCAAAAACTGCTATTAAAGCTGTACCAGATGCTTATAGAGAAGGGTCTTTAGCTTTAGGAGCATCAAAAATTGAAACAATATTTAAAGTAGTTTTACCAGCTGCAAAATCAGGTATTTTAGCGGCGGTAGTATTAGGAACAGGAAGAGCTTTAGGTGAGACTATGGCAGTAATACTAGTTGCAGGTAACTCACCAGTTTTACCTAACTCACTTATGGATAGTGTAAGACCATTAACAACTAATATTGCATTAGAAATGGGATACGCATTTGGAACACATCAAGAGATGTTATTTGCGACAGGAGTTGTACTATTTATATTTATATTAGTACTTAACTTAGTATTAAGTAAACTTTCTAATAAGGCAGGCAATTAATATGAGAAAATTAAGAGAAAATTTTTTAAAGGCGGCAGTTTGGCTATCAGCTATATTTACAATAGGAATGTTGTTAGTAATAGTTGGATTTATATTTATAAAGGGTATTGGGGGAATAAACCTAAACTTTTTAATTAGTGATTATTCAGCAAGTGGTGATGGTGGAATACTACCAATGATCGTCACAACTTTATATACAGTATTTTTATCATTAATAGTTGCTACACCAATAGGTGTTTTAGCGGCAGTATATTTACAAGAATATGCTAAAAAAGGACCAATAGTTAATATTGTAAGATTTGCAACAGAGAGTTTAGCAGGTATACCATCTATAGTTTATGGATTATTTGGAGGTATATTCTTTGTTATAACACTTCAAATGGGATATTCAATTATTGCAGGATCATTAACAGTAGCTATAATAATTTTACCTGTAATAATACGTACAACAGAAGAAGCATTAAAGACAGTTCCACAAGGATATAGAGAAGCATCTTTAGCTATGGGAGCTACAAAATTCCAAACTCTATACAAAGTAATAGTACCAAGTGCATTACCAGGGATTTTATCAGGAATAATACTATCAATAGGTCGTGTGGTTGGGGAGTCAGCAGCTATATTATTAACAGCTGGAACAGTAGCACAAATGCCAACTAGCATATTTGATAGTGCTAGAACACTTACAGTTCAATCTTACTTAGTTGCCAAAGAAACTGGAAATATACAACAAGCAGCTAGTGTAGGTGTAGTTTTAATAATTATAGTATTATGTTTAAATACTTTAGCTAAATTTATAGTTAAAAAGCTTAGTAAGGAGAGCTATTAAGATGAATAATATAAAAATAAATGTAAAAAACTTAGAACTTTTCTATGGAGATAACAAAGCATTAAAAGGAATAGACATGCAGATAAAAGAAAATAAAGTAACTGCATTAATAGGACCTTCAGGATGTGGAAAATCAACTTTTTTAAGAACTTTAAATAGAATGAACGATTTAATTGAAAATGTTAAAATAAAAGGGGAAATATCTGTAGACGGAGAAGATATATATAAATCTGATGATGTTATAAAACTACGTACAAAAGTAGGAATGGTATTCCAAAAACCAAATCCATTCCCAATGAGTATATATGATAATGTTGCTTATGGACCTAGAATACATGGAATAAAAGATAAAGCTACATTAGATAAGATTGTTGAAGAAAGTTTAAGAGGAGCTGCTATTTGGGAAGAGGTTAAGGACAGATTAAATAAATCAGCTTTAGGATTATCAGGAGGACAGCAACAACGTATTTGTATAGCTAGAACAATAGCTATGAAGCCAGAAGTAATATTAATGGATGAGCCAACTTCAGCGCTAGATCCGATATCAACATCTAAAGTAGAGGAATTAATAGATGAGTTAAAAGATAAATACACTATAGTAATAGTAACTCATAATATGCAACAAGCCGCTCGTGTATCGGATGAAACTGCATTTTTCCTATCAGGAGAAGTTGTAGAATTTGACGAAACAAAAACTATATTTACTAGTCCAAGGGATAAACGTACAGAAGATTATATAACAGGAAGATTTGGATAAAATAAATATAAAATAATCAATAAAAAGGAGTTTTAAAATGGTCAACAATAACTTAGAGTTAAATATAAATACCCTTATAAACTATACACTAAAAATGTTTGATAAAAGTCAAGAAATTCTAGAAGAATCAGTAAACAGCATGATAACAAAAGATATTGAAAAAGCAAAAGGAATTTCAGAAAAAGATGATGAAATAGACACTTTAAGAGACTATATAAGGGATAGAAGTATTGAGCTTATGGCATTAAAACAACCTATGGCAAAAGATTTAAGATTTATATATGCATTAGAAAGTATGTGCTTAGAGTTAGAGCGTATAGGCGATTATTCTGTAAATATATCGGTTGAAGTTGTAAAGATAGGAAAAGAAGAATATATAAAAGAATTAATAGATATACCTAAAATGAAAGATATATGCATTGATATGATAAAAGATGCAAAGAAAGCTTTAGAACTAAGAGATGAAGAACTTGCATACAATACAGCTTTAAAAGATGACTTAGTAGATAAGTTGTATGATGTTATACATGAACATACACTTAAGGTTATGCATGAAAAAGAAGTAAACATAGATCAAGGAGTGACGATGCTGTTTGTTGCTAGGTATTTAGAAAGAATTGGAGACCATATTACCAATATATGTGAAAAGATTATATATGCATTAAGAGGCGATATGATTGAAATAGGATAAAACTACAGGAATGTAGTTTTATTTTTTTTGTGCTAATATTTTATTGAGTACAAACATATCTATTAAAGTACAGTGTTTAATTATAAAATTTAGCTATATTGATTGAAATAATTGTCAATAATAACTAATAGTATTTATTAAAATATAAAAAACAAAGGGGAAGTGGGGATGAAAAGAAAAATAAAACCTATTTTTTTAAGTGTATCTACAGTTGTATTACTTTTGTTTTTATTATTTGTTACATTTGATAAAATAATTGCTACATCAAGTGAACAAAATAATATAGATATAAAATTGCTAGAAAGTGATACGATGACATTAACTGACCTCATGATGAAAGCAAGTAGTGTAAATAATAGAGGACCGAAGCCAAAACCTGAGAAGGTTGCTTATATAACAATTGATGATGGACCATCTAAATATACTGATGGAATACTATCTATTTTAGATAGCAATAATGTTAAAGCCACGTTCTTTATGATAGAAGGTAATATGAAACAACATCCAGAACAATTAAAAAGAATCGCTCAAGAGGGCCACTCTATGGGATTTCACAGTGTAAGTCACGACATATCTGTACTATATAAAACTCCTGAAAATACTGTTAATGAATTTGACAAGTGCCAAGACACATTAAATAAAATTGCTAAAGTAAACTCAAACTTAATAAGATTACCTTATGGTAGTAAACCTTATGCTCCAGAAGAATCATACAATGCATTAGTTGATGATGGATTTAAAATCTGGGATTGGAATTTGGATACAGAAGATTGGAAGGGTACTCCACAAACTATAGTAAATAATGTAAATAAATATTCAAATCAACATAGTGAGGTTGTACTTTTAATGCATGAAAAGGAACAAAGTGTTAAAGCTCTTCAAGGTATAATAAATCAATTAAAAGAAAAAGGATATACAATAATGCCAATAGAAGAAAGTGATATGCCGAAAAATTTTTGGGAACAAA
Organism: Paraclostridium dentum; assembly: GCF_048568265.1. Classification (NCBI taxonomy): domain Bacteria; kingdom Bacillati; phylum Bacillota; class Clostridia; order Peptostreptococcales; family Peptostreptococcaceae; genus Paraclostridium; species Paraclostridium dentum. Next base: position 184,545 of record NZ_CP183813.1, read on the forward strand.
ATTTACGTAACTGAATATAATATTTATAAATATTGACAATAATAATGATGATTATATATAATTAAAAGATAAACAGAATATTTAAAAACTGAGAAAAAGAGGAGTATGCAAACTCAACTTACAGAGAGGAAAGTTCACCGGCTGAAAGACTTTCCAAGAAATGAATTGCAGAAGGTAGCTTTGGAGTTTCTAAGCTGAAAATAATAGTAAGCTTAGACGGTGAGAATCGTTAAATTTATTAAGTGTTATGTAAGGTTTGATTAAAAGCTTTACATAAAATTAAGGTGGTAACGCGAGCTTTTCGTCCTTAAATAGGATGAAGGGCTCTTTTTTATGTATATAAAATAAAAAATAGGAGGAATTTACATGGAAAATACAAACTTACCAAAAACGTATAATCCAAAAGACTTTGAATCAAGATTATATTCAAAGTGGGTAGAAGAAGGTTTATTCAAATCTAAGCCAAACCCAAATAAAAAGCCATTTACTATAATGCTTCCCCCACCAAACATAACGGGGCAATTACACATGGGGCATGCTCTTGACCATACATTACAAGATATACTTATAAGATGGAAGAGAATGGACGGTTATGAAGCTTTATGGCAACCAGGAACAGACCATGCTTCTATAGCAACAGAAGTTAAAGTTGTTGAAAGAATAAAAGAACAAGAAGGAAAAACTAAGTACGAAATAGGAAGAGAAGAGTTCTTAAAAAGAGCTATGGACTGGAGAAATGAATTTGGTAGAAAGATAGTAGACCAAATGAAACAATTAGGAGATTCATGTGACTGGGAAAGAGAAAGATTTACAATGGACCAAGGTTGTAATGAAGCAGTTACAGAATTCTTTGTAAAGTTATATGAAAAAGGTCAAATTTACAAAGGAAATAGAATAATAAACTGGTGTCCTGATTGTAAAACTACATTATCTGATGCTGAAGTTGAGCATGAAGAACATGATGGAAAGTTCTATCATATAAAATACCCAATAGCAGGTAGTGATGAATTTTTAGAAATAGCTACAACTAGACCAGAAACGATGCTTGGGGATACAGGTATAGCTGTAAATCCTGAAGATGAAAGATACACTCATTTAGTAGGAAAACATGCTATACTTCCACTAGTAGGAAGAGAACTTATTATAGTTGCAGATGATTACGTTGATTTAGAGTTTGGTACAGGTGCAGTTAAAATGACTCCAGCACATGACCCTAATGACTTTGAAGTAGGGCAAAGACATAATCTTGAAAAAATAAACGTAATGAACGAAGATGGAACTATGAATAAATTAGCTGGTAAGTACGAAGGTATGGACAGATATGAGTGTAGAAAGCAACTTATAGCTGACTTAGAAGAAGCTGGGTACTTAATAGCTATAAAAGATCATAATCACAATGTAGGATCTTGTTACAGATGTAAAACTGTAGTTGAGCCAAGATTATCAGATCAATGGTTCGTTAAAATGGATGAATTAGCAAAACCTGCTATAGACATATTAAAGAAACAAGATTTAGAATTTGTTCCAGATAAATTTGATAAAACTTACCTACAATGGTTAGAAAATATAAGAGACTGGTGTATATCAAGACAGTTATGGTGGGGTCACCAAATACCAGCATACTACTGTCAAGAATGTGGTGAAGTAGTAGTTGCTAAAGAAATGCCAAAACAATGTAAATGTGGACATACTCACTTCAAGCAAGATGAAGATGTACTAGATACATGGTTCTCTTCTGCATTATGGCCTTTCTCAACATTAGGATGGCCTAATAAAACAGAAGAGCTAAACTATTACTATCCAACAAGTGTACTTGTAACTGGATACGATATAATATTCTTCTGGGTTGTAAGAATGGCATTTGCAGGAATGTTCTGTATGGGAGAAACTCCATTTGAACATGTATTAATACATGGACTTGTAAGAGACTCAGAAGGTAGAAAAATGAGTAAATCTCTAGGAAACGGAATAGATCCATTAGAAGTAATAGACATGTATGGAGCTGATGCTTTAAGATTCATGTTAGCTACAGGAAACTCTCCAGGAAATGATATGAGATTCTATATGGAAAGAGTTGAATCATCTAGAAACTTTGCTAATAAGTTATGGAATGCATCTAGATTCGTATTTATGAATATAGATGAAGAAATAATGAATGGTGTTACTAGAGAATCAGTAGAAAAAAATATGACTTTAGCTGATAAATGGATAATATCAAGAGCTAATAATGTTGTTAAAGAAGTTACTGATAACATGGATAAGTTTGACTTAGGAATAGCAGCTCAAAAGATATATGACTTTGCTTGGTCAGAGTACTGTGACTGGTATATAGAAATAGTTAAGCCAAGATTATACTCAGATGATAAAGAAGCTAAGCAAACAGCACTATATACATTAACATATGTATTAGAAAAAATATTAAAACTTCTTCACCCATACATGCCATTTATAACTGAAGAGATATACACTCATCTTCCAACTGTAGAAGGAAGTATAGTTGTAGCTCAGTTCCCTCATTACGATGAAGCTGACAATATGGCTAAAGAAGAAGAAATGATGAATTTAACAATGGATGGTATAAGAAATATAAGAAACGTAAGAGCTGAAATGAACGTGCCACCATCAAAGAAAGCTAAAGTGATAATAGTTCCAACAGCTGATAAGAAAGAAGCTATGGAAGCTGGACTTGATTACTTTGTAACATTAGCATCTGCATCTACAGTTGAAATAGTTGAAGATGAAACTAATATACCAGAAGACGCTGTAAGTGTTGTTATAGATGGTGTAAAAATATTTATACCTCTTGATGAATTAGTTGACTTCACTAAAGAACTAGATAGATTAAATAAAGAAAAAGCTAAATTAGAAGGTGAAATAAAGAGAGTTAACGGAAAACTTTCTAATCAAGGATTCTTAGCTAAAGCTCCAGAAAGCTTAGTTAATGAAGAAAAAGCTAAAAAAGAAAAGTTTGAAGAAATGATTAAGTCAGTTCTTGAAAGAATCGAAAATATAGAAGCTAAAATGAAGTAGTAAAAATAGTAGAGACCCTGTTTAAGTTTTGCTCCACAAAGCTGAAAAGATGCTTTGAAATGTCGCTAAAACTTAAACAGGGTCTTTTTATGGTAGGAATGAAAATGAAGGTTTTGCTCCACAAAGCAGAAAAGATGCTTTGAAATGTTGCTAAAACTTAAACAGGGTCTCTTTATGATGGGAAGATAAGGATAAAGGTAAAGAGTTATGTGAAGAATATAGATTATAGGGTATAATAGTAAATAATAAAATTTAAGGAGGGGTATTTATGGCAGGAAATTTATTTGGAAGAATGGCAGCTGATACTTTAGGTTTATCTGATATAGGTAAAATAATATCGCCAAGAGATTTTGATAAAGTAGATGGTGATGATTATATAATGCATGAAGATGGAGAAAAAATATTCTTTGTTATAAAATCAAAATCGGATGAGTATGTATTTACAAATAGAGGTCTTTTACATGTAGATGGCGCGAATGCAATTAGTAAAAAAAGAACTGTTAAAAGACATGAATTTTATTATGAAAGAGTACATTCAGTAACGCTAGAAACTGCGGGAACTGTAGATTTAGATATAGAGATAAAATTTAGTTTTGGAGAAGAAGCATTTAGTATAGATGTAGATAAAAAACAATTAGAGCAATTAAAAGATTTATATAAAGCTTTAGTTGAAGTTGGAATACAACAAGGTAAAAATCAAGTTGCTATACAAGATGGAACAAAAGGGCTTGATATGGCAAACAATGCAATTTCAAGATGTAAGTTAGATGGAAATGCAGTAAATGTTGTAAAAGAGTTAACTAACTTTAACTTAGATTGGATGGAATCGCTAAGATTAAATTATAGCAATAAAGATTTCACTGAAGTATTTGAAAAATATATAAATAATTAAACTAATATATAATAGTAGAGTATGTAGAGTCCATATATAAGTTTTGCTCAACAAAGCGGTAAAGATGCTTTGAAATGTAGCTAAAACTTATATATGGGCTATTTTATGTTTATAGATAAAAAATATGAAATAGTATATAGATAACTTACCTAAATATAAGTTAAAATATAAGTTGGCAATTTTATTTTTGAAAATTTTCAGGCAAGAAATTTGCATAGAATTTTTAAGTTATTAACAAGAGGATTAATTGAGTATTTTGCCGAAATTAAATAACATTAGAAATAATTTACACTTAATTATACAATGGAGGAACAATATGAATTATAATGAGGCTTTACAGTTTATACACGAAAGTCATAAGTTTGGTATGAGACTAGGTTTAGATAATATAAAAAAATTATTAGAACTATTAGGAAACCCGCAAAATAATTTAAATATAATACACGTTGCAGGTACTAATGGTAAAGGATCAACATGTTCTTTCATATCATCTATTTTAAAAGAAAGTGGATATAAAGTAGGATTATATACTTCTCCATTTTTAGAGACATTTACAGAAAGAATAAGAGTAAATGGAGAAAATATACGTGAAGAAGAAGTTGGAAAAATAGTATCTTTAATAAAAGAAAAAATAGAAATAATGGTTAGTGAAGGATATTCTTATCCTACTGAATTTGAAATAGTTACAGCTATGGCATTTTATTATTACAACCAAGAAAAAGTTGACTTTGTTGCTCTAGAAGTTGGTCTTGGAGGTAGATACGATGCAACTAATGTTATCGATAAACCTGTAGTAAGTGCAATAACTTCAATAAGTTTAGATCATACAGGTATACTTGGAGATACATTAGGAAAAATAGCTTTTGAAAAAGGTGGAATTATAAAAGAAGATTGCCCTACTATAGTGTATCCACAGCAAGAAGAAGCAAGTGAAGTTATAAAAAATATATGTGCTGAAAAGAAGTCTAAATATATAGAATGTGATTTTAAAAATATAGAAATAAAATCATCAAATATTAACTCGCAAATATATAGTTGTAATATAAATGGAAAAGAATTAAGAGATTTAGAAATTAAATTAATAGGAGATCATCAGATAAAAAACTCTATTGTAGCTTTAAATGTTATTGATTATTTAAATGATATTAAAATTACAAATATATCTGAAGAAAATATTAGAAAAGGGTTATTAGAAACTAAGTGGCCAGGAAGAATAGAAAAAATAAGCGAAAATCCAATGTTTATAATAGATGGAGCACATAATGAAGAAGGTGCTAAATCACTTGCAAATTCTATTGATAAATATTTTGAAAATAAAAACAAGATTCTAGTTATAGGAATGCTTGAAGACAAGGATATAGAATCTGTACTAGATTTATTAATACCGAAATTCAATAATGTTATAACTACTACTCCTGATAATCCAAGAGCTATAGATGCTAATAAACTTAAAGAAAAAATAGAAAGATATAATATAGAAGTAACTTGCAAACCAAATATAAAAGAAGCTGTTGACTATGCATTAGAAATATCAAATAAAGATGATGTAATAATAAGTGCAGGATCTTTATATATGATAGGAAATGTAAGGACTATAATAGTAAATAAATAAAAATAGAGTTTGTAATCTGAGTTAAAATACTTAAATTACAAACTCTATTTTTTTATTTTGATAATTGTTCACGTAAAGCTTTAGATAATTGATCAGGACAAGAAGTAGATTTTCCTCCACAAGTTATACCAGCTAATTTCTCCGCAACTTCATCAGCACGAGTTCCCTCTACAAGATGTTTAAGACCTAATAAGTTACCAGGACATCCACCAACGAAGTCTACACTTGTAACTATATTATTTTCATCGATATCAAACACCATTTCCTTACAACAAACCCCTGATGGTTTAAATGATACTTTCATTGTAAATACCTCCAAAAACATGATAAGTAAATAATATCAAATAATATAGATGAATATCAACAACTTTTTAATAAGTATAATTTCCTAGTTAGTAAAAAAAGTAATAAGACGAGCATTTTAAACAATATACTATGATAGTACATTTTATTGCGAGGAGGTTTTGTTTTGAAGCTATATACATCTAATTATTTATCACAGAGTTTAAGTGTAATAGATTATCAGACTCTTAAATTGGAAAAAGAAATAAATTTAGGCCCAGACATATATCCTCACCATTTTTGCATAGAAAAAGATAAAAACATAATGTATATACCAAGTTCGTTTGATGGAGTTCTTTATGTTTTAGATATTGAAAAAGAGAAAATAATAGATTCTGTATCTATAGGAGGAAATTTAAGCCAGGTTTCGCTTTGTAAAAATGAACTTTTTGTAGCTAATGAAGATTCCAATAGTATTTATGTATTGGATAAGGATAATCTGGAACCAATAGGGGTTATTAGCGTTGATAATATGCCTCATGGGTTTGCGTATGATAAAGTAGATAATAAACTATATGTGCCTTGTATCGATTCTATTTTATGTATAGATATAGAAAAGAAAATAGTTGAACGAAAGGTCGATTTAGATTATAAAGCATGGCATATAAAAATAGATAAATATAAGGATATTATATATACATCTACATTAGATGGTAAGATAATTATTTTAGATAAAAAAAACTTAAACATATTAGATACAATAGGAAATTTTTTAATACCAGTTGAAATTTGCGTAAATTATAAAAAAGAACATATATATATAGCAGACTTAGGCTATAAAGCTATAAAAATATTAGACTATAAAACACATAAAGAAATTGGATGTATAAAGATAAATGGGAATCCTCAAGGGTTAGAACTATCAAATGATAGTAAATTTTTGTTTTTAACTGATACTTTTAATAATAGTGTTAAGGTTTATGGAACGGATAAAAATGAGATTATAGATGAAATTAAGGTAGGAAAAGAGCCTACCACTATAGTTTTTGTGTAGGCTATTTTTTGTTTGTAATAAGTAGTTCTATTATTTCAGCATACATATACGATGCATTCTTTTTCCAATTGTCGCATATTAATTTTGCTTGTTTTTCGGAAGATACGTTTAAATTTAAATCTATTAAGTTTGATTGGTTTTCAATAACTCGTAGATTTACTATATATTCATTATCACTTTGCTTGACAAAGCTTGACTTTACTTGAGTATCTGCTAATAAGTTTTCTTTATTTAATTTTATATACTCATCTAGCTTCTCTGTAATTTGAGAAGGAATTCTAGATAAGAAGTAGTTTAGAGTCTCAATACCTTTTTGTGTTAAAGTGTAATACTCTCTATTTGAATCTTCATATATTTTTAAGAATTTGGCATCCATAAGTTGTGAAAGAAATTGCTGTAATGAGAAATAATTCATTACTTCCGTCTCAAGAATAACTTGTGTTATTTGAGAATTTGTTAAATCCATTTTAGCTTTTTCTAAAACATATAAGATTAATAACTTATGGTAAGCTAATTCTTCAGATGAGTTTTCAAACATAATATCATCCTCCGTATAATGTTTCTATATAACTACTATATTAAACTAAAACATATAAAAATAAAAGTAGAATTTAATATTTAAATATATGCACTTATATAAAAATTTTATTTATCTATGTAAAAAGGCTACCTTGTCAGGTAGCCTTCTTATGAATCCTAGGTGTCTAATTTACTACTTATTTTCCAGACATTTGTCTTTCTGCCATTTCTACTAGCTTTTTAGTCATGTATCCACCTACATATCCATTTTGTCTAGCAGTTAAGTTTCCTTTATCTACTGATTCATAGTTAGATAAACCTAACTCATTAGCTATTTCTAGCTTCATTTGATTTAATGCTGCTTTAGCTTCTGGAACGGCTTTTTTAGTTGACATAGTAAATTTCCTCCTTAAAGTTATAAGATGTCTCAACAAGTTTTTTCTAAAATCTTGTTGTTGGTATTAATTTAACCAATGCCCAAAATTATATTCACATTTTTTAAAATTTTTTTTAATTCTTAGGAAATTATATTTAATCTTGAATTATAGATAAATATAATTTCCAACTTAAAAGCTTGAGCAACGGACCTGTTTTTTCAAAAGGTCGTTGGCGACATGAAGTGGTTCGCCGACGTAGTCGCTCAAGTGAAGCGAATTTTATTTAAATTTTTTATTTATTTTTATCTTTTTATCTTTTCTAATTCCTTCTTGAATTCCATGAGCTTCTCTTAAAAAATGTGTACTGTTTAATTTAACACTTTTGATTTCATTGTTTTCAGCTTTTCCTTTTAAAAATCCAAACTCACTTCTTAGATTAGTCATAAATACACCACCTTTTTTTAGATTACAATTAACTTTCCCAATTAATAAAATTAATTTAGTAGTAATTTTTTGAAAAAAATAAAAATAAACTTGTACTAGAGTATTTATAATTGGAGGGATGATATGAATAAGAAAATAACTGAAATTAAATCGTTGATATCTAGTTTCTTGTTTTTTGCTTTTACGCTTACAATTGTATTTGGGGTAGTGTATAGCGTAAGGTACATAGGGGAAAATATGTCAAATGAAAAAATTCCAATAAGTAAAGTGGAAACTGATGATAGAAAAATATCTTTAACTTTTGATATAGCATCTGGATCATCTAATGTAGAAACTATATTGGATACTTTAGATAAATATAATGTAAAAGCATCATTTTTTCTAGTTGGAAATTGGGTAGATGAAAATGAAAAAATAGTAAAAGAAATTAATGAGCGTGGGCACGATATAGGAAACCATTCAAATTCACATGCTAATATGAAAGAGATAAGTGAATCTGATTTAAAAAATGAATTAAATACAACATCATACAAAATAGAATCTATAACAGGAGAAAAGACAACTATGTATAGACCTCCTTTTGGAGAATTTGATAATAAGAGTTTAAAGGTTTGCGAAGATTTAGGATACACTGTAGTTAATTGGGATATAGATTCGTTTGACTGGAAGGAAATAGGGCCTAATTTTGTTACAGAGAAAGTTTTAAAGGGAGTTAAACCAGGATCTATAGTTTTATTTCATGGAGATATAAAAAATAGTGAACAATACTTAGAAAAAACAATATCAAAGTTAAAAGAAAAATATGAAATAGTTCCATTATCAAAGTTAATGTATAATGAAGGTTATGAAGTTGATTCAAATGGAATTCAAAAATTAAAAAGTAATTAGAAAAAAAGTTATAGGCAAAAGCCTATAACTTTTTTTCTAATTATGTATTTTCTAAAAGGTATTTAAATAGAAAGTATTTTATGCAGAAGGTATATAGTATAATAGTACTTATAAAAATTTTCATTCTCAGGAGGTTATAATGTTTTCTGTACCAGAAACTAAAATAGTAAAAGATGTTATGGGAAAGAGTTTTGTCTTAGTTGATGAAAACATCACACTAGGACAAGCTATCGACTTGATTGTAAGTAAAAATGAAAGAGAAGTTATGGTTGATAATGGAAACGGCGGCATAAAAGGAATCGTATCATTAACGGATATATGCAATCTATCATTAAAACGTAAAGATTATAAAAATGAGTTAGTTAAAAATGCAATGAGTAAAAATCTAATAAGTATAAATAAAGATGCAAAGTTAGATGAATGCAGAAACATAATGATGAGAAATAACATAGGGGTACTACCAGTACTAGAAAATGAAAAGTTAATAGGGGTCGTAAATCAAAAACATATAAGAGATTTCTTATATATGGAGTTAGAAGATTACGGAATAACTGTTAAGCATATAATAGGTGAAATAAAAGAAGGAATATGTGCTATAAATACAGATGGAAAAGTTGTTCTTTGGAATAAATTTATGGAAAATCGATATGGAATAAAGTCAGAAGAGATTGTTGGGAAATCCATGGAGAAGTATCTTAGTGGAACTATATCAGCTAGAGTTTTAAGAACTAAAACAAGAGAAAGTGGTATATACAAAAATAATGATAATGAAAATGATGTTTATGGAGTAGTTGATGCAAACCCTATATTTATAAATTCGGAATTTGTAGGAGTTGTATGTACAGAAGTAGACATAACAGAGGCGCAAAAGCTTTCAAGAAAGCTTGATAAGGCAAATGATAGATTAAAATACTTAGAGGATGAAGTAAAAAACTTATCAAAAGGAAGTTTTGATAATATATTAGGCAGAAGTTATAAATTAGAAAGAGCTAAGGAAGTGGCTAAAAGGGTTTCGAATACAAATAGTAGTATATTTATATTTGGAGAAAGTGGAACAGGTAAAGAAGTTTTTGCACGTGCTATACATGATTATAGTGAAAGAAAAGGTCCTTTTATACCTGTAAACTGTAGTGCCATACCATCAGAATTATTTGAGAGTGAATTTTTTGGATATGAAGCAGGGTCGTTTACCGGTGCAAATAAAAAAGGCAAAATGGGTATATTTGAACTAGCAAAGCACGGTACTGTATTTTTAGATGAGATAGCAGATTTACCATTAAGCATGCAGGCGAAACTATTAAGAGTATTGCAAGAAAAAGAAGTAAGAAGAATAGGTGGAGAAAAAACTATAAAAATAGACGCTAGAATTATATCTGCAACTAATAAAAATTTACAAAATTTAGTTGAAGAAGGTAAGTTTAGAGAAGATTTATATTATAGATTAAATGTAGTAGAAATAGATTTACCACCATTAAGAGAAAGAAAAGAAGATATATTACTTTTAGTTAATAAATTTATAAAAGAGATATGTGAAGAAAATAATAGAGAGCCACTAAAAATAAGTAAAGAAGCTATGGATATATTACAAAGATACACGTGGAAAGGTAATATAAGAGAATTAAAAAACACAATAGAAAATATAGTAGTGTTATCTACTGGAGATATAATAGATAAAGATGATATACCTGTTTATATAGTTGAATCTAGTCAACATATAAGTGTAGATGAAGAATATCCATTAGATCTTAATAAAGCTATAAGCAAATTAGAAGTAAAAACTATAAAGGTTGCACTAAGCATGACTAATGGAAATAAAGCAAAAGCAGCTAAAATACTTAATATACCAAGAACAACTCTTTATTATAAGATTGAACAGTATGATATAGAAGTGACTAAAAATAGACATTAGACGAAAAACTGACATTTGTAACGTTTTCAATTTGAAATAGGGAAGTTAGGGGGATGTGATAAAAATAACTATAAAAAAATTAAAATGAAACCTTAAAAGTGTCGGAAATATGACGTTTATTCTTGGGAAAACGTAATTTGTCGTTGTAATTTGATGAAATTTGGTATAAAATATATGTAGAGATTAAAGATAAATACAAAAAACGTGTCGAAAAATGATATTTTATAAACAAATACGACAAAAATTTTAAAAAAATAATTAAAATAAAATATTTGGCACGGTAATTGCTAATAATAAAATAGTGTAAAATAAAATTAGTCAGGGGGTGAAATCTATGATGCTTAAAATAGAATTAAGACAGCATGTAGGTGCGCCATGTAAACCTATAGTTGAGGTTGGAAGCGAAGTTAAAAAAGGACAACTTATAGCTGAGCCACAAGGATTAGGAGCAAATATACATTCAAGTGTTTATGGTAAAGTTGTTGAAGTTACAGAAAGTTCTATAATAATAGAGGCTTCTGAGAATCAACCTGATGAGTATGTAAAAATAAAAGATACAGAAAGTAACTTAGACGCTATAAAAGAAGCTGGTATAGTTGGTGCAGGAGGAGCTGGTTTCCCTACACATGTAAAACTTAATGTAGATCTTACAGGAGGATGTATCATAGCAAATGCTGCAGAATGTGAGCCAGTACTTGGTCACAATGTGGAGTTAATGGAAAATAATCCAGAGATAATAATTAAAGGATTAAAATACATGCTTGATATAACTAAAGCTGATAAAGCTTATATAGCTGTAAAGCCGAAGTACAAAAAAGCCATAATGGCATTAGGAAAAGCTTGTAAGAATGAAGCAAACATAGAATTAAAATATTTACCAGATATGTACCCAGCTGGTGACGAGAGGGTTATAATAAGAGAATTATTAGGAATAACTCTTGTTCCGGGACAACTTCCAATAGAAGCTAAAACTGTAGTTTCTAATGTTGAAACTATAAAACGTATAGTAGAAGCTATAGAAGAAAGAAAACCTTTTATAACTAAAGACATAACTGTTGGAGGAAGAGTAAAAGGTGCAGAGAACAAAGGCAAAGTATTTATGGATGTTCCTATAGGAATGCCTATAATAACATATATAGAAAAATGTGGAGGATTCATTGCACCATATGGAGAAATAGTACTTGGAGGTCCTTTCACTGGAAGACACGGTGAAGAAGAAAGCCCAGTTACTAAAACTTTAGGTGGAATATTAGTATCTATGCCACTTCCACAAGAAAGCAAGAAATTAGGAATAATAGCTTGCGAGTGTGGAGCACAAGAAGATAGACTAAAACAAATTGCATCTTTAATGGGTGCTGAAGTTGTAGCAGAAGAAAAATGTAAGAGAATGACTGAGGTAAATGGTAGATTTAGATGTGATTTACCAGGTATATGCCCAGGTCAAGCAGAAAAAGTGCTTAAGTTAAAGAGTCAAGGAGCTGAAGCTGTATTAATAGGTAACTGCGAGGACTGAACAAACACAGTTATGCAAGTGGCGCCTAGGTTAGGTTTGCCTGTATACCATAGTACAGACCATGTATTAAGAGCTTCGGGACATAGATTATATAGAAGAAAAAAATAATGCTAGGAGGTATTAGAAAATGTCAATAACTGTAGAAACAGCTAAAGCTCATGCTAAAGATCCAGCGGTATGCTGCTGTAGATTTGAAGCTGGGACTGTACTAGAACCATCAAATTTAGAAGATCCAGCAATATTCGCTGACTTAGAGGATTCAGGATTATTAACAATAGCAGATGATTGTTTAACAATAGAGCAAGTTTTAGGAGCTAAATTATTAAAAACTTTAGATGCTTTAACTCCAATAACTGCTGACTGTGTAGAAGGTGTAGTAGCAGTAGCTGAAGAGGCTAAAGAAGAAGTTAAGGAAGAAGTTAAAGAAGTAGCACCAGTTGCTTCAGTAGCTCCAGTATCTCAAATAGCTCCAGTAAATGGACAAACTATAAAGATACATATAGGTGAAGGTAGAGATATAAACTTAGAAATACCTTTAAATGTAGCTCAAGGAATGGGTGTAGCACCAGTTGCTCCTGTAGCTGTAGCAGAAAATGCAGAAGCTGTAGAAGTTAAAGCTGAGCCAGTTCAAGAAGCTAAAGCAATAAGAAGCTTAACTAAAAAACATTTTAAAATAGAAAAAGTAGTTTTCGCTGAAGAAACTAAAATAGATGGAACTACTTTATACTTAAGAACTCCAGAAGAATTAACTAAAGAAGCTGTAAATTCAGAAGAATTAGTTGTTGATATGAAGTTAGAAATAATAACTCCAGCTGAATACAACAAATACAGTGAAACTATAATGGACGTTCAACCTATAGCTACTAAAGAAGAAGGAGATATAGGAGAAGGTGTAACAAGAGTTATAGACGGAGTTATAATGATGGTAACTGGTACTGATGAAAACGGAGTTCAAATAGGTGAATTCGGTTCTTCAGAAGGTGTATTAGAAACTAACATAATGTGGGGAAGACCAGGTGCTCCTGATAAAGGTGATATATTCATCAAAACTCAAGTAACAGTTAAAGCTGGTACTAACATGGAAAGACCAGGACCATTAGCTGCTCACTGTGCATCTGATTATATAACTCAAGAAATAAGAGAAGCATTAAAGAACGCTGAAGAGTCTTTAGTAGTTGATACTGAAGAATTAACTCAATATAGAAGACCTGGTAAGAAAAAGGTTGTTGTAGTTAAAGAGATAATGGGACAAGGGGCAATGCATGATAACTTAATATTACCTGTTGAGCCAGTTGGAACATTAGGAGCTAAACCAAACGTTGACTTAGGAAACGTTCCAGTAGTATTATCTCCACTTGAAGTATTAGATGGTGGTATACATGCATTAACTTGTATAGGACCTGCATCTAAAGAAAACTCTAGACATTACTGGAGAGAGCCATTAGTAATAGAAGCTATGCATGATGAAGAAATAGATTTAGTAGGTGTTATATTTGTAGGATCTCCACAAGTAAATGCTGAGAAATTCTATGTATCTAAGAGATTAGGTATGATGATAGAAGCTATGGGTGTTGATGGTGCTATAGTAACAACTGAAGGATTCGGAAACAACCATATAGATTTCGCTTCTCATATAGAGCAAATAGGTAAGAGAGATGTAGCTGTAGTAGGTGTAAGTTTCTCTGCTGTTCAAGGTGCTCTAGTTGTTGGTAATGAATACATGAAATACATGATAGACAACAACAAGTCTAAACAAGGTATAGAAAATGAAGTATTATCAAACAATACATTATGCCCAGAAGATGCTGTAAGATCTTTAGCAATGTTAAAGACAGTAATGGGTGGAGAAGAAGTTAAAGCTGCTGAGAGAAAATGGAATGCTAACGTTAAATTAAATAACGTTGAATTAATAGAAAAAGAAACTGGTAAGAAGTTAGAACTTGTTGAAAACGAGCAAACTTTACCAATGAGTGAAAAAAGAAAGAATATATACGAAAAAGACGCTAAATAGTAAAAGACGTTAATAGGTTATGGAAGGATGAAATATTATGGATAGATTAAAATATATATCAACTGAAAGAATGTATGAAGGAGTTATAGTAGATATCACTGACGGTGGAGTTACTATAGACTTAAAAGGCAGATTAGGCCAATTTAAAATACCGAAAAGAATGCTTATAACTGATTATGAGCTTAAGCTTGGTCTTGAGGTTGGGTTTATGTTAAGTTATCCAGAAGTACTAAGTCCGGAACCTAATCAAAAGTATGTAGATATAATCGAAAGAAATAAAAAAAATAAAGAAGAATTAGAGAAATAGAAGGGAGAGAAAAACTATGAGCCTTACAACAATAAAAGGACTTCAATCTGAAATATTTGTACCAATAACACCTCCTCCTGTTTGGACTCCTGTAACTAAAGAACTAAAGGATATGACTATAGCTTTAGCTACAGCGTCAGGTGTACATTTAAAAGCTGATAAGAGATTCAACCTAGCAGGTGACTTTACATTTAGAGAAATACCAGACACAGCAACTACTGATGAGATGATGGTATCTCACGGAGGATATGATAACGCTGATGTTAACAAAGATATAAACTGTATGTTCCCTATAGACAGACTACATGAATTAGCTAAAGAAGGATTTATAAAATCTGTAGCTCCAGTTCATATAGGATTCATGGGTGGTGGTGGAGACCAAACTAAATTCACTGAAGAAACTGGTCCTGAAATCGCTAGAAGATTAAAAGATGAGGGAGTAGACGGTGTAGTTCTAACAGCTGGCTGAGGTACTTGCCATAGAACTGCCGTGATCGTGCAGAGAGCAATAGAAGAAGCTGGTATACCAACTATAATAATAGCAGCTCTTCCTCCAGTAGTTAGACAAAACGGAACTCCAAGAGCAGTTGCTCCACTAGTTCCAATGGGTGCTAATGCTGGTGAACCAAACAATAAAGAAATGCAAATGCATATATTAAGAGATACTTTAGAGCAATTAATAGCTATACCATCTGCTGGTAAGATAATTCAATTACCATACGAGTATGTAGCTCAAGTATAATAGATAACACAGCCCTTCCCTAGCAATAGAGAAGGGCTTATATAAAAAGGTGATATAAATGGAAGAGAAAATACTTAGACGTTTGGTAATTAAACCATTTCATATAAATAATGTTGAATTCAATGAAAAGTTCTCAATAAAAAAAGGTACACTATCCATAAACAATGACTACATAAATGAAATTAAAGATTCACATGAATTAATAACGGACATAAAATTAGATATAATCAAACCAGGAGATTATAACAAGGAAATTAATACTATCATGGATATAATCCCTATATCTACTAAAGTTTTAGGTAGATTAGGTGAAGGAATAACACACACTTTAACAGGTGTTTATGTTATGCTTACTGGTGTTGATGAAGATGGAAGACAAATGCATGAATTTGGATCTTCAGAAGGTATACTTTCTGAGCAAATGGTGTTTGGAAGATATGGTACTCCATCTACTAATGATTACATAATTCATTTTGATGTTACAGTTAAAGGTGGGTTGCCATATGAGAGAAAACTTCCGATGATGACATTTAAGGCATGTGATACTTTTATACAAGGTATAAGAAATGTTTTAAAACAGCAAGACGGAAGAGATGCTACAGAAATTCGTGAATATTTTGACAAAATTAGACCTGACGCTAAAAAAGTTGTAATAGTAAAACAAATAGCAGGTCAGGGTGCAATGTATGACAATCAATTATTTTCTTATGAACCAAGTGGTTTAGAGGGAGGTACATCCATTATTGATATGGGAAATGTACCGATGATAATATCACCTAATGAATACAGAGATGGCGCCTTGAGAGCTATGACTTAATGAGGTGAGATAATGGGTATAGGACCATCAACTAAAGAAACATCATTACATCACTTTAGAGATCCGCTTCTTGATATAGTTAGTAATGACAAAGACATAGATCTTCTGGGGATAGTAGTAGTAGGAACACCTCAGGACAACAAAGAAAAAGAATTTGTTGGACAAAGAACAGCTGCATGGCTAGAAGCTATGAGAGCAGATGGTGTTATAATTTCATGTGATGGGTGGGGAAACTCACACGTAGATTATGCTAATACTATTGAAGAAATAGGAAAAAGAGAGATCCCGGTAGTTGGACTTACATTTAATGGAACGCAAGCTAAGTTTGTAGTTACAAATAAATATATGGACACAATAGTAGATTTTAATAAATCAGACAAGGGGATAGAAACAGAAGTTGTCGGAGAGAACACTGTAAGCGAGTTAGACGCAAAAAAATCATTAGCCTTATTAAAATTAAAAATGCAAAGAAATAATAAAAAATAATAATAATATAGGGGGCCGTAAAATGAAATTTTCAAGAAGTATACAAGCGATAGATTCTCATACAATGGGAGAACCAACAAGAATAGTAACAGGTGGAATACCTAATATAAAAGGAAAGACTATGGCTGAGAAAAAAGCGTTTTTAGAAAATAATCTAGACCACTTAAGAACAGCTATAATGTTAGAGCCAAGAGGACATAATGATATGTTCGGTTCTATAATAACTCAACCTTGCAACGATGAAGCAGATTTCGGAATAATCTTCATGGATGGTGGAGGATACCTAAACATGTGTGGACATGGTTCAATAGGGGCTGTAACAGCTGCAATTGAAACTGGTATGGTAGAAATGAAAGAGCCTACAACTCATGTAGTTATGGATACTCCAGCAGGAATAGTAAGAGCAGATGCTAAAGTTGAAAACGGAAGAGTTCAAGAAGTTTCTATAGTAAACGTACCTGCATTCTTATACAAAAAAGATGTACAAATAGAAATGCCTGAAATAGGAACTGTAACTTTCGATATATCTTTCGGAGGAAGTTTCTTTGCTATAGTTAAAGCTAGTGAGTTAGGATTAAAAGTTGAGCCAAAGAATGCTCAAAAACTAACTGAAATAGGTTTAAAAATGAGAGATATAATAAACGAAACTATAGAAATACAACATCCAGAGTTATCTCATATAAAAACTGTTGACTTAGTTGAAATATATGACGATCCAACTCATCCAGAAGCTACTTACAAAAACGTAGTTATATTTGGACAAGGACAAGTAGATAGATCTCCATGTGGAACAGGAACAAGTGCTAAGCTTGCAACTTTATACTCTAAAGGAGAATTAAAAGAAGGCGAATTATTCGTATATGAAAGTATATTAGGAACTCTATTCAAAGGAAGAATAGTTGGTGTTGATAAAGTAGCTGATTATGAAGCAATAATACCTGAAATAACAGGAGCTGCGTATATAACAGGATTCAACCATTTCGTAATAGATGATAATGATCCAGTAAAATATGGATTTATACTAAAGTAATAAAATAACTGTATAAATTCTAATTAAAATATGATTAAATACTACTAGTAGTATTTAATCATATTTCTATGTAAGACACTTTTTAGTAAAATCATTAGGAGGAATTATTTGAGATGTTAAATTTAGTAAGAGTATTATTAGCAGCTTTTGTTTCATTATTCGGTTTTAACTTCATCAAGGACTTATCAAAAGCTAAATCATCTAACGGATTTGAAGATGTACCAGCTTGGAAGCCTTTAGCTACAGGTTTTGTAACAGACTTCTTTGACACTTTAGGAATAGGGTCATTTGCGCCAACAGTAGCAATGATGAATGCTCTAAAAATTAATATACCTGACAAGTTAATACCAGGTACGCTAAACGTATGTCATACAATACCAGTTGTATTTGAAGCATTTATATTCACGACAGTTATAAAAGTTGATTCAATAACTTTAATAAGTTTATTAGGAGCAGCAGTTGTAGGATCTTATGTAGGTGCTGGAATTATATCTAAGATGGATGAAAGAAAAATCCAAATAGTTATGGGATTCGCACTAGTTGTAACAGCTATATTAATGTTATTAGCTCAATTAAAATTAATGCCTGGTGGAGGAAACGCAACAGGATTAACTGGAGCAAAACTTGTTATAGGGGTAGTAGGTAACTTTATATTAGGAGCATTAATGACTGCTGGAGTTGGACTATATTCTCCTTGTATGGCAATGGTTTATTTCTTAGGAATGTCACCAACTGTAGCATTCCCTATTATGATGGGATCTTGCGCTTTATTAATGCCAACAGCAAGTGTTAAATTTATAAAAGAAGGAACATATGCTAAGAAAACTTCTCTATTTATAACAATAGGTGGAGTTATAGGGGTATTTATAGCAGCTAACTTTGTTAGCTCAATGCCTATGGATATATTAAGATGGGTAGTAATAATTGTAATAGCATATACTTCAGTAACTATGTTAAAAAAAGCATTTGCTAAGCAAACAGCTTAATAAATTAATGAGATAAGAATATACCGTATTTAAAAATACGGTATATTTTTTATTTTTTGAAATTTAAAGCTTTTAATCAAATTTATTTTATTAAAGGTGTAATAAAAATGGCCATGCAGAAATATATTTATTATATAGATTTTAAGATAAAATATGGTTTAACAATTGTGGGGGGAATAAAATGATAAATTTAAAAGAAGATACTAACATAGTAAATTTAAGAGGAGAACTTGAAGAGGAATTGACATTTAGCCATGAAATATTTGGGGAAAAATTTTATAGTGCAAGGATAAAAATACATAGATTAAGCGATACATATGATGTTTTACCTATAACTATATCAGAAAGATTATTAGAAGAAGTAAATTTAAATGAAAATAACTTAGTTGACCTAGTTGGTCAGTTAAGATCTTATAATAAAAATATAGATAATAAAAATAAATTAGTTCTCACTGTATTTGCAAGAGAAATAAAAGTTGTTGATGGAGAAGCTAAAGATCCAAACAATATTTTCCTTGATGGATATATCTGTAAAGATCCAATATACAGAAAAACTCCATTAGGAAGAGAAATAGCAGACTTACTAGTTGCTATAAATAGACCATATAATAAATCTGATTACATACCATCTATAGTATGGGGTAGAAATGCTAAATTTGCAAAAAATTTAAAAGTTGGAGATAGAATCCAAATGTGGGGTAGAGTACAAAGTAGAGACTATGAAAAAAAACTTGAAAGTGGAGAAACAGAGAAAAGAGTTGCATATGAAGTCTCTATTTCTAAGATAAAAAAACTGGATGAAAACAATATAAATTAATATAGAAAGTCAAGGAAAACATTATTAAAAAAATAATTTCAAAATACTTTAAAATGGTTATTGAATAGTTGCTTGGGATTTATTATAATCTATTCTATGATGTAAAAAATGATAATAAATCCAAAAGAGGGGGAGCACTGTGAAAAGCGTAGTACAATGGAATTATGAAGCAAATTATTTTGCACAGGATACCGTAGAAGATATATTAAATGTAATTAAATATGAAATGGGAGAAAGAATCCTATTGGTAGGAAATATAGGTACCCTAGGCAAGAGGTTAAGGATGCTTGGAGCCAATGTAACTATACTTGAAGATAGTGCATACCAAGATATTTGCTATTCTTTAATTCATAATGAAAACTGCAGTGTCGTTAAAGGTTGTTTAGAATTATTACCATTTGAAGATGGATTCTTCGATAAAGTAATAGTACTAAATCAATTTAATTACACTCATAACCAAAAGAAAGCATTGAAAGAAATTTATAGAGTGTTAAAATTAAGAGGAGAAGTTGTTTTACAAGACTCTAATTTACACAAATTTAAAGTTAAACTTAAAAAGCTTAAGCATAGAGTATGTGGAGAACGTATAAAATACTATTACCCACATGAACTTATAAAGACATTAGAACATTCAAAATTTAAAGGAATATTAGAAAATAAAGACTGTGAAAAGTATATTTATATAGGAATGAAGAATGATTAAAAAGACTGGGGTTAAACCTAGTCTTTTCTTGTAGGAGGAAATTTTATGAAAATACATTATAATGTGATAATTATCTGTATGTTGTTTGTAATCTTAGTATCAATACAGTATACTTTAAATAAAATATACAAAACTCTCAATGAAATTAAAGTACTGATGTACAAAGATAAACTAAGGGATGGGAAGTATGATTAATTTAAACTTTATAAGAAAAGATATACAAAACATAGCAGAAGCTATATCGTCTGTTTTAGAAATTGATGTAACAATAGTAGATTCGAGTTTAGTTAGAATAGCGGGTACCGGAACTTATTTTCATAAAATAGGACAACAATTAGAAGAATACTCAGCATTTAAATATTCTTTAACTACTAAAAAAGAATTAATAATAGAAGATCCAAAGAGCAATGAGATATGCAATGAATGTTATACTCGTGAAGTTTGTAAGGAGTTTGCAGAGGTATGCTGCCCTATAGTATATGATGATAAGTCTTATGGTGTAATCGGGCTTATAGCTTTTACTAAAGAGCAAGCCGATGTAATTAAATTTAGAAAAGATGATTTAATGAACTTCTTGCATAAAATGGCAGATTTAATATCAAGTAAGTTAAAAGCAGAAATAAAAACTTATGAGGTAGAGTTAGAAAAGAAAAAGCTAAAAACATTGTTAGATAATATGGACAAAGCAGTTGTGTCATTAGATAAAGATGCGAATATAGAAAAGTACAATTTGAAATTCAAAGAAATTTTTGAAGTTAAAGGTAATATAATAGGAAGCTTTATAGGCGATGTATTAAACTTTGCGAAAGACAATAATTTCAATAATATAAATAATGATAAATCTTGTAGCTTTACATATATAGGTGCAAAGAAGGAATTTAAAGGGATATATAATATAAAGCCGATTATTTTAAATGAAGAACTAAAAGGATATGTGTTAGATTTTATAGATAAAGTAGATGCTATAAAAAACTACAACAAGATAAGTAATCACCATAAGATATATTTAGAAAATATAATTGGAAGCAGTTATGCTATAAATAAATCAAAAGAAGAAGCGTTAATGGCATCTAAAACTAATTCTACAGTTTTAATAACTGGAGAGAGTGGTACAGGAAAAGAGCTATTTGCAAGAGCAATACATAATCATAGTTGTAGAGCAGGAAATCCTTTTATAGCTATAAACTGTGCAGCTATTCCAGATAACTTACTAGAAAGTGAATTATTTGGATATGAAGAAGGTGCATTTACAGGAGCTAAAAAAGGTGGAAGCTTAGGTAAATTTGAATTAGCTGATAAAGGTAGTATTTTTCTTGATGAAATAGGTGATATGAGTTTACACTTACAAGCAAAATTACTTAGAGTATTACAAGAAAAAGAAGTTGATAAAATAGGGGCTAAACACAATGTATCGATTGATGTAAGAATAATAGCGGCTACTAATAAAGACTTAGAGCATATGGTCAGAAAAGGCACATTTAGAGAGGATTTATACTATAGACTAAATGTTATACCTGTAGTTCTTCCAACTTTAAGACAAAGAAAAAATGATATACACTTACTAATTGAATATATGATGAAAGAATATTCTAATAAGCTAGATAAAAATGTACAAGATATAGATTTACAAGCATTAGAATATTTATGTGAATATAGTTGGCCAGGAAACATTAGAGAACTACAAAATGTTATAGAATATAGTGTTAATAGATGCGAAGGCAAGATTATAACATTAGATAATTTACCTAACAGAATAAAACGTGCAAATTCAAATGAAGATCAAATTATAGATTCTAATGAAAACATAAAAACTTTAGACGAGCTTGAAAAGAAAGAAATAATAAAAGCATTAGAAAAATATAAAGATTATAAAAAAGATAAGGATTTAGCGGCAAAAGCTTTAGGAATATCTAGAGCTACCTTATATAGAAAAATAGAAAGATATAAAATAGTCTCAAAATGATACTTAATCTCATTTTGAGACTATTTTTTTTCGAAATGAGATTGGAATGATAAAAAATTATTTTTATAAATTATAAATAAAGCGATTTCAAGGGTTTAAAAAATAATAAAAGTTGGCACAGTTCTTGCTTTATAAATAAGACATAAATATTATAGCTATCAGGAGGAAAACACAATGAAAAATTTACAAACAAAATTAGTTAATATATTAAACGCAGAAGTTAAACCAGCTTTAGGTTGTACAGAACCAGTAGCAGTAGCATTAGCTTGTGCTAAGGCAAAAGAAACTTTAGGTGAAGAAGTAGTAAAATGTACAATAGGTCTTAGCCCTAACGTATACAAAAATGGTATGTGTGTAGGAATACCAGGAACTGAAAGATTAGGATTAAAAATATCTGCAGCAATGGGACTTATAGGTGGAAAATCAGAAAACGGATTAAGAGTTTTAGAAACATTAACAAAAGAAGATGTTAAAGTTGCAGAAGACTTCATGGATAACAACGATATAAACATATCACCAATAGATACAGAAGAAAAAGTTTATATAGAAGTTGAATTAGAAGGTAAAAACAACACTGCTAAAGTTGTTATAAGAACTAAACATGACAATATAGTATTTGTTAAAAAAAATGAAGATGTATTAGCAAGTGAAGAAGTAGTTGAAGTTGCAACTACAGCAGAACCTAAAGAAAATATATTAGATACTATAACAATAAAAGAAATAGTAGAAGCTATGGAAACTGTAGATTTTGAAGACATAAAATTCTTATTAGATGGAATAACTATGAATGAAGAGATAGCTAAGTACGGATTAAATGAAAAAGTAGGAGTAGGTGTAGGATTCGGTATAAAGAAATCTATTGAATCAGGATTATTAGGTGATGACTTAATGAACTACACAATGATGATAACAGCAGCTGCATCTGATGCAAGAATGGCTGGAGTTAAATTACCAGTTATGAGTTCTAACGGAAGTGGAAACCACGGTATAACTGCTATACTTCCAATAGTTGCATACAACGATAAATTCCCTCAAAGCGAAGAAAAATTAGCTAGATCATTAGCAATATCTCACTTATTAACTGCATACGTTAAAAACTACACAGGAAGATTATCAGCAGTATGTGGATGTGGAGTTGCAGCAAGTATAGGAGCTACATCAGGATTATCTTGGTTAATGGGATGTAATGAAACTCAAATAGAAGGTGCTATAGAAAATATGGTAGCTAACTTAAGTGGTATGATATGTGATGGAGCTAAGGCTGGATGTGCATTAAAACTTGCATCAGCAGCATCAGCAGCAGTACAAAGTGCTATAATAGCTAAACAAGACTGTATAGTACCTCCAATGAACGGAATAGTAGGAACTGGAGCAGAGCAAAGTATACAAAACTTAGGAAGAGTAAGTGATAAAGGAATGACTACAACTGATAAGGTTATAATAAGAGTAATGGACGACATGAATAAAGCTAACTAATATTGTATTTACCCCGTTGCAAAATTGGTAAATCTCCTATAAAATAGATATACTATAACATTTCGGAGGTTGTAACATGGATATAGAAACTAAAAAATGGGAAGTATTATGCTCAGAAGAACAAATACAAGAAAGATTAAAAGAATTAGGAGCACAAATATCTAAGGATTATGAAGGAAAAAAATTAATGGTAATATCACTATTAAAAGGAAGCTTCATATTCTGCGCAGACTTAGTAAGAAACATAACAGTACCTGTTAAAATCGGATTTATGACTACTTCAAGCTACGGGCATGGAGAAAGCAGTACTGGTCAAGTTAACATGGTAGCAGATATAAGTGATGATATAGAAGGATATGATGTTTTAGTTGTAGATGATATAACAGATACAGCTCTTACAATGAACTTTGTTATGGGTCACTTAAAAACTAAGAACCCTGCTAGTATAAAATGTTGTGTTCTTTTAGATAAACCAAGTAGAAGAAAAGTGGAATTAGTTCCTAATTACTGTGGATTTGAAATAGAAGATAAATTTGTTGTAGGATACGGATTAAACTTCGGAGACTACTACAGAAATATACCTTACGTATTTAACGTTACTGACGAAGATAGATAATAAAAAGATTGGGATTTTCCCAATCTTTTTTTATGCTTAAATAAATTATATTAAACAAGGCATTAATAACAATAGTTTTAAAAAAGTTAGGCACTAATAGCAATACAAAGCGCATATATATTGGGTATAATAAAAACATATAAATTGATAATAAAGGAGATTTGTATGAAGAATATATGTAATATAAAAGAGTGCATGAAAAATAATAGAAAAGAATTACATGTACTAGCTGAAATAGGAAATCAAGAGTTTAAAACTAGTAAATATATAAAAGATTATTTAAATAATATAGGTGTAGAATATGAAGAAATGTTAGACACTGCTGTAGTTGGAATTATAAAAGGAAAAAATCCTAAAAAAACTATAGCTTTTAGATCGGATATGGATGCTCTTACATTAGGGGAAAAAGCTATGCACTTATGTGGTCATGATGGACATATGAGTATATTACTTGGATTAGTAACATACTTAAATGAAAATAGAGAAAACCTGATGGATAATATTGTATTTATATTCCAACCAGCAGAAGAAGGTCCAGGAGGAGCTAAACCATTAATCAACGCAGGTATAGTAGAAAAGTATAAAATAGATGAAATATATGGTCTTCATATATATCCAGAAATACCTGAAGGTTATGTGGGAACTAGACCAAATTACTTCTTAGCTCAAGTTGGAGAATTAGATATAGATATTATTGCTAAAAGTGGTCATGGAGCTATGCCTCAAAATGGAATAGATGGAATAGTTTTAGCGTCTAGCTTTATTAGTAGCTTACAAACAATAGTATCAAGAAATATAAGTCCACTAGATAATGCTGTACTTACTATAGGTAAGATGCATGGAGGGACTAGAAGAAATATAATAGCTGAAAATATTAGAATAGAAGGTACTATAAGAGCTTTTAAACCAGAGGTATATGAAACTATTAAAGAAAGAATTAGAGAACTAGCAAAAGGATATGAAGTGGCTTATAACTGTAAGATAGAAGTAGAAATAAGAGATGACTATCCAGCTGTTAATAATAATGAAGTTTTATTTGAAGAATTTGAACAGGCTATAGGAAGCGATAAACTTATCAAACTAGAACCTATAATGATATCAGAAGATTTTTCTTACTATCAACAAGTTCTCCCAGGCTTATTCTTCATGCTAGGTGCAAGAAATGAAGAAAAAGGATTTGTAAATGGACTTCATAGTTTAAACTTTAATTTTGATGAAAATATATTAGGAAATGCATTAGATGTATATATCAAATTATTAAAATATAAAAAATCAATATTATAATACTAAATCACTCCTCAATTTTGTATAAATTTTGTTCATATGACAAAAATATAAATAAAGGAGTGATTTTTATGAATTATAAAGATATTGATATAAATAAACCAAGAGAGAAAAGCGCGGCTAAGAAAAAGAAAATATTGACAGATGATGATATAATGAAATATGAGATAGCATCAGAACTTGGTCTAATGGATAAGGTTTCTGAGCTTGGTTGGGGAGGTTTAACAGCCAAAGAAGCAGGGCGTATAGGTGGTACGTTAACATCTCGTAAAAAGAAAAAGAAAAAAATGGAAAAGGAAGAAAATAAAGACGATGGATCAGTATAGAGATTTTGCATTTGTATATGATGAACTTATGAATGATGTTGATTATGACAAATGGGTTAAATATATAGAAGATATAATAGACAACGAAAATGTAAAAGTTAAAAATATACTAGAATTAGCATGTGGAACAGGAAATATAACTATTCCTTTAGCTAAAAAAGAATACGATATAGCTGGAATTGATATATCTGCAGAAATGTTAGGTGTAGCTAGAGAAAAAGCTGAAAAACAAGGAATAGAGCTTGTATTATTACAACAAGATATAGCTGAACTTGATTTTGATATAACAGGTTTAGATTGTGTTTTATGTGCTTGTGATGGATTCAACTATATAACTTATGATGATGATTTACAAAATGTTTTTGATACAACACATGAGTTATTAAAAGAAAATGGAATATTCATATTTGACATAAGTTCATATTATAAATTAGCCAATATATTAGGTGGTAATATATATGGTGAAAATAGAGAAGATGTATCTTATTTATGGCAAAATTATTTTGATGCAGAAGAAAACTTATTAGAAATGGAATTAGCATTTTTCATAAAAGGTGAAGATGGAAGATATGATAAGTTTGAAGAGGTACATCAGCAAAGAGCATATACAGAAGATGAAATAGTAGAAATGCTTCAAGAATCAGGTTTTAAAGATGTAAAAGTTTATGGAGACTTTACATTCAATAAACCAAGCGATGATTCGGAAAGAGTATTTTTTGTTTGTAAAAAATAGACAGAAAGTTTTAACGTGATTGGAGGAAAATATTATGAAGGATTATGTTTTAAGATCAACGGCTGGAGATGGACAGGTAAGAGCTTTTGTTGCAACTACTAGAAATATGGTAGAAAGAGCTAGAGATCTTCATAAGACAAGTAAAGTTGCTACAGCTGCTTTAGGAAGAACATTAACAGCAACATCTATGATGGGGCTTATGATGAAAAACGATGGAGATAAAATAACAGTTATAATAAAAGGTGGCGGACCTATAGGAAGTATATTAGCTACAGCTAACTCTAAGGGGATAGTAAAAGGGTACGTTGATAACCCAAATGTTGTAGTAGAAGATTATGAAAATGGTAAGTTAAATGTTGCAGCTGCTGTTGGAAGTGAAGGAACAGTAAGAGTAACAAAAGACTTAGGATTAAGAGAACCTTATAATGGGTCATATCCTATGGTTAGCGGAGAAATAGCCCAAGATTTAACATATTATTTCGCACTATCAGAACAAACTCCATCAGTAGTAGCACTAGGAGTATTGACAAAAGAAGAAGAAGTTGAATATGCAGGTGGATTTATAGTTCAATTAATGCCAGATGCAACTGAAGAAACTATATCAAGATTAGAGTCTAACGTTGCTAACTTAGATTCTATAACAAATATGTTAAAAGAAGGAAAAACTCCTGAAGATATACTTAATATAGTACTTGATGGATTAAATCCTCAAATTCTAGATAAGTGTGATGTTGGATTTGAGTGTGAATGCTCTAAAGAAAGAGTTGAAGGAGTTTTAATATCTATAGGACAACATCAATTAGCTGAAATGATAGAAGAAGATAAAAAAGCTGAAATAGGATGTCAATTCTGTAACTCAAAATACATGTTTGATGAAGATGAATTAAAAGCTATATTAGATAAAATGAACAAGTAATGAAATAATAAATAAAACCCTTTTGCATAAGAGTCATACCAAGTGGTAGAATATATTTATGCGGAAGGGTTTTTTTGGATTGAAAAAATAAAAGCGGGGTGAAAAAATTTGAACTTTAACAACAGGCTAGAATTAACTCAATCTCAAAAGCTGGTGATGACTACACAGCTAAAACAGTCATTAGCAATACTCAATATGAGTAAAGTTGAATTAGAAGAAGAAATAAGAAAAGAATCAGAGGAAAATCCCTTATTAGATATAGAACGAAAAGAAGAAATAGACTGGGAAGCTTATGTGAAAAATATGGACACCGGATATAAAAGAGAAGTAAATTATAATCCAGATAATGATTTGAATTTAGAAAATATGATAAAAGAAGATGTTAATTTATATGAACACTTAAGTCTTCAAATAGGATTATATAAAATTAGCGACTTCGAAAAAGAAGTTTGTAATTACATAATTGATAGCTTAGATGAAGATGGATATCTAAGATTTTCAGAAGAAATAATGTTAAATGAGTTAAAAGAGTTAAATGTAGATGAAACTACATTTTTAGAGTGTTTAGAAAAAGTTCAGCAGCTAGATCCTATAGGAGTTGGGGCTAGAGATTTAGTTGAATGTCTAATCTTACAAATTGAAAATTCAGGAGAATATGATGAAGATTTAATAAATATAATCAAAGAAGATTTGGACTTAATAGCTTCTAATAAAGTTAAGGAAATAAGCAAAAAACATAAGATTCCGATGCAAAGATGTGTTAATTTAGTTCATAAAATCAAGTCATTGGATCCGAGACCGGGTAGATTATGCTGCAGTGAGAAAACGATATACGTGCAACCTGATGTTATAGTTGAAAAAATTGATAATGAGTTTATAGTTTATAAAAATGAAAAAGATTCTTATATGTTAAAGATTAATAATTTTTATAAAGAAGTACTTAGAAATACATCATCAGATAATGATGCTAAAGAATTTATTAAATCAAAATTAAATTCTGCTACTAGCTTAGTAAAAAATATACAAAGCAGAAACCATACAATACTTAAAATTGCAGAAACAATAGTTTCTTGCCAAGAAGAATTTTTTAATAAAGGACCACAATTTATAAAACCACTAAAATTAAAAGATATAGCTCACATAATTGACTGTCATGAATCTACAGTAAGTAGAGGAGTAAATGGAAAATATATGTTAACTCCATTTGGAGTATACGAATTTAAATACTTCTTTAGTAGTGCCATAGAAACACAAAATGACGAAATGGCATCTAGCACCAGCATAAAAAAAATAATAAAGGAAACAATAAAGTCTGAAAATAAGAAGAAACCGTTAAGTGATGAGCAACTATCTAAAATTTTAAAGGAAAGCGGAATTTCAGTAGCTAGACGTACTGTAGCCAAGTACAGAGAAGAGTTAAAGATACCTTCATCTAGTAAAAGAAAAGAGTATTAAAATAATTAAATATAAAAAAATTTTAAAAACTATTGAAATTAATAAGGATTTCCTATAAAATAAAATTAACTTGTGGGACTAAAATATGAACAGGGGACACAAAATGTCCCTGAGATAAGAATTATATTGAAGGAGTAACTTTTAATGAATGACTTAATTAATATACAAAAGAAACTAATTCCACAGGTAATAGAAATCATGGAAAGAAGATATTCTATATTAAGACAGATATCTTTAAGTGAACCAATAGGAAGACGTACATTATCAAATATGCTAGAGATTAGCGAAAGAATAGTTAGATCAGAGACAGAAGTCTTAAAAGAACAAAATCTAATAAATGTAGCCGTTTCAGGAATGACGGTGACAGAAGAAGGATTAGAACTTTTAGATCAACTAAAAGATATTATGAATGATGTTATGGGTCTTTCACAGCTACAACATAAAGTTAAAGAGAAATTAGGAATTAAAAAAGTTATAATTGTTCCTGGTGACTTTGAAAAGAATGAGAGCTTGTTAAAAGATGTAGCAAAACAAGGTGCTGAATACTTCTTAAGTATACTAAAAGACAATAGTGTCGTAGCAGTAACAGGTGGAAGTACTATGCTAGAGTTTGCCAACAGTTTAAAAAGCGACAAAAAATACAATCAAACGACTATAGTTCCTGCTAGAGGAGGAGTCGGAAAAGATGTAGAAACTCAATCGAATAACATAGTAGCTATATTAGGAAAAAAATTAGGAGCACATTACAAATTACTTCATGTACCAGATGAACTAGGTGTAGAAGCAATGAAAACGCTTAGTCTAGAACCAGAAATACACAAAACATTAAATTTTGTTTTAAACACAGACATACTTGTATTTGGAATTGGAAGAGCAGATGAAATGGCTACAAGAAGAAAATTACCAAAAGAGCAAGTCGAAGAAATTTTATCTAAAGGAGCTGTAGGTGAAGCATTTGGATATTATTTCAACAAAAATGGTGAAATAGTATATGAATTAAATACTGTAGGAATAAAATTAGAAACATTTAAATCTGTAAAAAATAACATAGCAATATTTGCAGGATCAAGCAAAGCAGAAGCAGTTACTGCAATATCTAAGTTAAATGATAATATGGTCATAATTACAGATGAACAAAGTGCTTATAAAATATTAGAAGTAAATTAGTTAATAACTAGCAAAGCTAGCTAAATATACACACATTTATATTAGGGAGGCAAACATAATGGTTAAAGTAGCAATTAATGGATTTGGAAGAATAGGTAGATTAGCTCTAAGAAGATTAATGGAGCAAACAGATAAATTTGAAGTAGTAGCAATAAATGACTTAACAGACGCTAAGACATTAGCTCACTTATTCAAATATGATTCAGCTCAAGGAAGATTCAACGGTGAAATAGAAGTTAAAGAAGGAGCTTTCGTAGTTAACGGACAAGAAATAAAAGTTACTGCTGAGAGAAACCCTGCAGACTTACCTTGGAAAGAATTAAACGTTGATATAGTATTAGAGTGTACTGGATTCTTCACTTCTCAAGAAAAAGCTGGTCTTCATTTAGAAGCTGGAGCTAAAAAAGTTGTTATATCAGCACCTGCAACAGGAGACTTAAAAACAGTAGTATTTAACGTTAACCATGATATATTAGATGGAAGCGAAACAGTTATATCAGGGGCTTCTTGTACAACTAACTGTTTAGCACCAATGGCTAAAACTTTAAATGATAAATTCGGATTACAAAAAGGATTCATGACTACAATACATGCATACACTAATGACCAAAATACTTTAGATGGTCCTCATGCTAAAGGAGATTTAAGAAGAGCTAGAGCTGCTGCTGCTAATATAGTTCCTAACACTACAGGAGCTGCAAAAGCTATCGGTTTAGTTATACCAGAATTAAAAGGTAAATTAGACGGAGGAGCTCAAAGAGTTCCAGTTATAACTGGTTCTTTAACTGAATTAGTTTGTACATTAGATAAAAAAGTAACTGTAGAAGAAATAAATGCTGAAATGCAAGCTGCAGCTAATGAATCTTTCGGATACACTGAAGAGCCATTAGTATCTTCAGACATAGTAGGAATAGAGTTCGGATCATTATTCGATGCAACTCAAACAAAAGTTATGGAAGTAAACGGAGAGCAATTAGTTAAAGTTGTTTCTTGGTATGACAATGAAATGTCTTACACTTCTCAATTAATAAGAACTTTAGGATACTTCGCTAACTTAGCTAAGTAATTCGTATAAATAAAAATATACAGGCTTTAAAAAAGTCCGGGTTTGTAGTTTAACACTACGGGCTCTGGACTTTTTTACGATTATAGATCGTACTAGACAAAAATTTGATTATAAATCAGCAAAAATAAGTATATCAAGAAAAGCAAATTTTTCTATAAATGTGACATACTTTATTGGTCAAAAAGCATAAATGTGATATACTGATTTGTGGAAAACATTTTTTGAGAGGAGATAGTACCATGTCAATGCTTAATAAGAAAACGATAGAAGATATAAATGTGTGTGGTAAAAGAGTTTTAGTTAGATGTGACTTCAACGTACCTTTAAAGGATGGGGTTATAACTGATGAAAATAGATTAAACGGAGCTATGCCTACTATAAAATACTTAGTAGACAACGGAGCAAAAGTTATATTATGCTCTCACTTAGGAAAACCAAAAGGTGAAGCTAAGCCAGAATTATCTTTAGCACCAGTAGCTAAAAGATTATCTGAAATGTTAGGTAAAGAAGTAGTATTTGCAGCTGACGAAAATGTTGTAGGGGAAAATGCAAAAACTGCTGTAGAAAAAATGGAAAACGGAGATATAGTATTATTAGAAAATACTAGATATAGAAAAGAAGAAACTAAAAATGAAGAAAACTTCTCTAAAGAGTTAGCTTCATTAGCTGAAATATTTGTAAATGATGCATTCGGAACTGCTCATAGAGCTCACTGTTCAACAGTTGGAGCTGGAGAGTTCTTAAATGAAAAAGTTTGCGGATACTTAATACAAAAAGAATTAAAGTTCTTAGGAGAAGCTGTAGCTAATCCAGTAAGACCTTTCACTGCTATATTAGGAGGAGCAAAAGTTTCTGATAAGATAGCTGTTATAAATGAATTATTAGAAAAAGTAGACAACCTAATAATAGGTGGAGGAATGGCTTACACATTCTTAAAAGCTCAAGGATACCAAATAGGAACTTCATTAGTTGAAGAAGACAAGGTAGAATACGCTAAAGAAATGATGGAAAAAGCAAAAGCTAAAGGTGTTAAATTATTATTACCAGTAGATAATGCTGTTGCTGATAAATTTGCAGATGTTGCTCCAGTTATAAC
Source organism: Paraclostridium dentum (assembly GCF_048568265.1). Lineage (NCBI taxonomy): Bacteria > Bacillati > Bacillota > Clostridia > Peptostreptococcales > Peptostreptococcaceae > Paraclostridium > Paraclostridium dentum. The sequence continues at coordinate 217,062 of NZ_CP183813.1, forward strand.
TGAAGATGCAAACATACCAGAAGGATTCATGGGACTAGATATAGGACCAAAAACTATAGAAGAATACGTGAATACAGTAAATGCTTCTAAAACAATAGTATGGAATGGACCTATGGGAGTTTTCGAATTTGAAAACTTTGCAAAAGGAACATTAGCTGTTGCTAAAACTATGGCAGCTTTAGAAAATGCTACAACAGTAATAGGTGGAGGAGACTCTGCTGCAGCTGTTAACCAATTAGGATTTGGAGATAAGATGACTCACGTTTCTACAGGTGGAGGAGCTTCTCTAGAATTCTTAGAAGGTAAAGACTTACCAGGTATATCAGCATTAGACAATAAATAGGCCTTAAATTTTATCAATAATTATATATAGCTTGCAGTAGATAAAATTGATTTTATCTACTGCAAGCAAAAAAAGTACTATATTCAATTTATAGTAATGGAGGAAGTAAAAATGAGAAAACCTATAATAGCAGGAAACTGGAAAATGCACAAAACTATAGCAGAAGCTGTAGAGTTTGTTAATGAGATAAAAGGAAAAGTAAATAATACAGATGTAGAGGCAGTTATATGTGCTCCTTTCACTTTATTAAAAGATTTAAAGGAAGCTACAAAAGGAACTCCTATAAAAATAGGTGCTCAAAATATGCACTATGCAGATAATGGAGCATTTACAGGAGAAATATCTGCACCTATGTTAAAAGAATTAGATATAGATTATGTAGTATTAGGACATTCTGAAAGAAGACAATACTTCAATGAAACTAACGAAACAGTAAACAAGAAAGTATTAAAAGCTTTAGAAGCTGGAATAGATCCAATATTATGTATAGGTGAAACTTTAGAAGAAAGAGAAGCAGATAAAACTAAAGATGTTTGCAAAGTTCAAACTGAAAAAGCTTTAGAAAATGTAACTGCAGAAGATATGAAAAAAGTTGTTATAGCTTACGAGCCAATATGGGCTATAGGAACTGGAAAAACTGCAACTGCTGAGCAAGCTAACGATGTAATAGCATACGTTAGAGAAGTAGTTAAAGGATTATACGGAGAAGAAATATCAGAAGAAGTAAGAATACAATACGGAGGAAGTGTAAAACCTTCTAATGTATCAGAAATAATGAACCAAACTGATATAGATGGAGCTTTAGTTGGTGGAGCTAGTCTACAACCAGCTGACTTCACAGAACTTGTTAATTTCTAAGGAGTGAAAAAAGACATGAAAAAACCAGTAGCATTAATAATAATGGACGGTTTTGGATGTAGTGAAGTAAAGATAGGAAATGCAGTAGCAAGTGCAAAAACTCCTAACTTAGACAAATTACATGAAAACTACCCTCATACTTTAATACAAGCTAGTGGTCTTGATGTTGGTCTTCCAGATGGACAAATGGGTAACTCAGAAGTTGGGCACACAAACATCGGAGCAGGAAGAATAGTATATCAAGATTTAACTAGAGTTAGTAAGGCAATAGAAGATGGAGAACTTTTCAAAAATGATGTCTTATTAGAAGCAATGAAAAATGGGAAAGAACATTCACTTCATTTAATGGGATTAGTATCTAATGGAGGAGTTCATTCACATATAGACCATTTAAAAGCGTTAATAAAAATGGCTAAAGAAAATGGTGTTGAAAATGTATATGTTCATGCATTCACAGATGGTAGAGACACTGATCCAAAGAGTGCTTTAACATTCATCGAAGATGTTGAAAAATACATGCAAGAAGTAGGAGTGGGGAAATTTGCATCAGTATCTGGGAGATACTATGCTATGGATAGAGATAAAAGATGGGAAAGAATACAACTAGCTTATGAAGCTATGGTTGATGGAAAAGGCGAAACTGCTACTTCTGCAAAAGAAGCAGTAGAAAAAGCTTATAAAGAAAATAAGACTGATGAATTCGTACTACCAACTGTAATAGTTGAAGACGGAAACCCAGTAGGTCTTATAAAAGAAAATGACTCTATAATATTTGGTAACTTTAGACCAGATAGAGCAAGACAAATAACAAGAGCATTAGTTTGCGATGAATTTGTTGGATTTGAAAGACCATGTATGAAAACTTACTTTGTTTGTTTAACTACATATGACATAACTATAAAAAATGTGCACGTAGCATTCAAACCACAAAGCTTAGAAAATACATTAGGAGAATATTTAGCTGAAAATGGTAAGACTCAATTAAGAGCTGCTGAAACAGAAAAATATGCTCATGTTACTTTCTTCTTTAATGGTGGAGTTGAAGAACCAAACAAAGGTGAAGATAGATTGTTAGTACCATCTCCAAAGGTTGCAACATATGATTTACAACCTGAAATGAGTGCTGATGAATTAACAGAAAAAATGTTAAAAGCTATAGATGAAGATAAATATGACTTTATAGTACTAAACTATGCTAACCCAGATATGGTTGGACATACTGGAGTTATAGAAGCAGCAGTTAAGGCTGTAGAGGAAGTTGATAAATGTGTTGGACAAGTTACAAATAAAGTTTTAGAAAAAGGTGGAGTAGCTTTAATAACAGCTGACCATGGTAATGCAGAATTAATGCAAGATCCAGAAACTAAAACAACTATAACTGCGCACTCAACTAACCCAGTACCATTTATGGTTGTTGGTGATGAATACAAGTCTTCTAAACTTAGAGAAGGTGGAAGATTATCTGATATAGCACCAACTGTACTTGACATAATGAATTTACAAAAACCAGAAGAAATGACTGGAGATTCATTAATACAAAAGTAATGTAATTTTACAAAAGATTACATTAAATACTATTAATTACCAATATTTATAATATAATATAGATATATATTTAAAACTTTAATATATAAACTTGAAAGGAGACATAATTATGTCATTAATCGATTTAGTATACGCTAGAGAAGTATTAGATTCAAGAGGAAACCCAACTGTAGAGGTTGAAGTAGTATTAGAAAGTGGAGTAACTGGTAGAGCTATAGTTCCATCAGGAGCATCAACAGGAGCTTTCGAAGCAGTTGAGTTAAGAGATGGAGATAAAGGAAGATACTTAGGAAAAGGTGTTGAGAAAGCTGTTGACAACGTTAACGAAATAATAGCACCTGAATTAGAAGGTATGGATGCAACAGACCAACCTGGAATAGATGGATTATTAATAGAATTAGATGGAACTCCAAACAAAGGTAAATTAGGAGCAAACGCTATATTAGGTGTTTCTATGGCTGTAGCTAGAGCTGCTGCTGAAGAAGTTGGTTTACCATTATTCCAATACATAGGTGGAGTAAACGCTAAGCAATTACCAGTTCCAATGATGAACATACTAAACGGTGGAGAGCATGCTGATAATAACGTAGACGTTCAAGAGTTCATGATATTACCAGTAGGTGCTAAATCTTTCAGAGAAGGATTAAGAATGGGAGCAGAAGTATTCCATTCATTAAAGAAAGTTTTAGGTGAAAATGGATTAGCTTGTGGTGTTGGTGACGAGGGTGGATTCGCTCCAAACTTAGATTCAAACAGAGCTGCTTTAGAATTAATAGTTGAAGCTATATCAAAAGCTGGATACGAGCCAGGAAAAGACGTTATGTTAGGACTTGACGTTGCTGCTACAGAAATGTACAACAAAGAAACTAAAAAATACGTTTTAGCTGGAGAAGGAAAAGAATTAACTTCTGCTGAAATGGTTGATTTATATGAAGATTGGGCTAACAACTTCCCTATAATAACTATAGAAGATGGATTAGACGAAGAAGATTGGGATGGATGGAAAGTATTAACTGACAGATTAGGAAACAAATTACAATTAGTTGGAGACGACTTATTTGTTACTAATACTGAAAGATTAGAAAGAGGAATAGAAGCTGGTGTAGCAAACTCTATATTAGTAAAAGTTAACCAAATAGGTACTTTAACTGAGACTTTAGATGCTATAGAAATGGCTAAGAGAGCTGGATACACTGCAGTTATATCTCATAGATCTGGAGAAACTGAAGATACTACTATAGCTGATTTAGCAGTAGCTGTAAATGCTGGTCAAATAAAAACTGGTGCTCCATCAAGAACTGATAGAGTTGCTAAGTACAACCAATTATTAAGAATAGAAGAGATGGTAGGGGAGTCTGCTAGATACTGCGGATTAAACTCATTCTATAACTTAAAGAAATAACCTCAAATTATATAGATAAATGCTAAAAAAGAGTCTTAGTTTACTAAGGCTCTTTTCAGTTTTATAACCTTTTAGAGGGTCCTCGGGTGTATGTATAAGTTTTGCTCCTAAAGCTAGAAAGAAGCTTTAAAAGTCGCTAAAACTTATACATGCACCCTTCGGACATTTTGGAAAAAACTTAAAAAACTGAAAAGATGCTTTAAAGGGCGCTGAAACTAACATATTAACCCTTCGGACATTTGTGAGATGAAAAGAAGTTTCGTTTCCAAAGCTAGAAAGAAGCTTTAAAGGGCGTTGAAACGTATAGATTACCCATTCGTACGTAAAAGGTAGCGTGTGGCTCCTAAAGCCAAAAATAAGCTTTAAAAGTCGATAAAACTAAGATATTAAACCTTCGGATATTTATGAGAGAAAAAAGAAAGTTTTGTATCAGGATTATTGTGGTTAAGATTGGGTAATAATACAACAAGATTGACTTTATAACTTGAATGTAGTATATTATTATGCTACACTAAAATTATGCTATATTAGTGATTATAAATGTAGGAGGATAGCTATGTTTAATGTATTAATGGGAGTACAGGTAGTAATATCTATAATTTTAGTAGTAAGTATATTACCACAAGATACTAAGAGTGCTGTACCTACTGAATTTGGTGGAGAGGGAACTCAAAGTTACTTTAAACCAAAAGGGAAAGAAGCATTTTTAGCAAGAGTAACTAAAATAAGTGCAGTATTATTTTTCTTAAATGCTATGGCAATACTTTTAGTTAAATAATAAAATTGAATTTATTTTACACATAAGATGACAATTACGATTTAACGTAATTGTTTTTTATTATCATATAAAACAGAATTTACCATTATAACCATTTAATGATATAATTTATGGATAATTAATCTTATTGTAATTTATATAAATAAAATGGGAAAAATATTTAGTAAAAGCATAGAATAAAGTAATAACTAAATTAATAGGAGGAAAACAATGGGTGAAGAATTAAAACAAAAATTGTTGGGACTTATATCAGAAGCAGCATACAATCCTCTAAAAAAAGAAGAATTAGCAATGATATTTGATATACATCATACAGAAATGCCTATGTTCTACAACTTTTTAGATGAATTAGTAGAATCAGGGTATTTAATACTTACTAAAAAAGGGAAATACACATCTCCAAACCAGATGGGACTTTTTGTAGGTAAGCTAGTATCTCATAAAAAAGGATTTGGATTTGTAGAATCTGATGAAGAGTATACGCAAGATTTATTTATACCTGCTGATAGTCTTAATGGAGCAATGCATAATGATAGAGTTATAGCTGAGATCACAACTCCAGCAACTGATGAAAAAAGAGCAGAAGGTAGAATTATAAAAGTTGTAGAAAGAGCTATAACTGATGTTGTAGGAACTTTCCAAGAAAGTAAAAACTTTGGATTTGTCTTACCAGACAATAAGAAGTTTAATAAAGATATATTTATACCTAAGAAGTTTTTCAATGGAGCTAGAGGAAATGACAAAGTAGTTTGTAGAATAACTCAATGGCCAACAGAAGATAGAAAACCAGAAGGTAAAATAATAGAAATATTAGGGCAAAAAGGGGACAGATATGTTGAGATAGCATCTGTAATAAGAGAACATGGTCTTCCTGAAGAATTCCCTAAAAAGGTATTAGATGAAGCTGAAAAAGTAGCTATCGAAATACCACAAGAAGAAATAGATAGAAGATTAGATATAAGAGATATGAATATATTCACTATAGATGGTGAAGATGCTAAAGACTTAGATGACGCTGTATCTATAGAAGTATTAGATAATGGAAACTATAAATTAGGAGTTCATATAGCTGACGTTACTCATTATGTAAAAGAAAAGAGTAAGTTAGATAAAGAAGCTTTAAAAAGAGCAACTTCTGTTTATTTAGTTGATAAGGTAATACCTATGTTACCTAAAACTTTATCTAATGGAGTATGTAGTTTAAATCCGTTTGAAGATAAGCTTACATTATCAGTATTTATGGAAATAAACCATAAAGGTGAAGTAGTTAAGCATGATATAAAAGAAACTATAATAAATTCAAAAGCTAGAATGACTTATACAGAAGTATCAGATATTCTTGAAAAAGATGATGAGAAACTTAAAAAGACATTTGCTAAGGTAGCTGATGATTTCTTCACTGCTGAAAAGCTAGCTAGAATATTAATGAAGAGAAGAGAAAAGCGTGGGGCTATAGATTTTGATTTCCCTGAAGCTAAGATAATATTAAATAATGATGGCGATGTTGTTGATATAGTACAATATGAAAGAAGAATATCTAACAGAATAATAGAAGAGTTCATGTTAATAACAAATGAAACTGTAGCAGAACATTTCTTCTGGTTAAATATGCCTTTTGTTTATAGAGTTCATGAGACTCCTGCACATGAGAAGATAGAAACTTTAAATAAGTTTATATCTACTTTTGGATATGTTATAAAAGGAGATTTAGAAAGTGTTCATCCTAAAGCATTACAAGGTATAATAGAGCAAATACATGGTAAGACAGAAGAAAAAGCTATAAGTACTATCATGTTACGTTCTTTAAAACAAGCTAGATATTCACCTGAGTGTGTAGGTCACTTTGGATTAGCTGCTCAATATTATTCTCACTTTACTTCACCTATAAGAAGATATCCAGACTTACAAATTCATAGAATTATAAAAGAGTTCTTAAACGGTAAGATAAGTCAAAAGAGACAAGATCAATTAGCTCAAATAGTTGATTATGCTTCTACTCAATCATCAGAAAGAGAAAGAGAAGCAGAGCTTGCTGAAAGAGATGTTAAAGATATTTATAAAGCTAGATATATGGAAGATAGAGTTGGAGCAGAGTTTGTAGGTATTGTTTCAAGTGTAACTTCTTTTGGTATGTTTATCGAGTTAGATAATACTGTTGAAGGTTTAGTTAGACTTGCAGATATGAATGATGATTATTATATATTTGATGAGAATACTTTTACTATTTTAGGTGAGAGAACTAAGAAAATGTATAGAATTGGTGATGTTGTTAAGATTAAAGTTGAAAAAGTTAATGTGGATTTTAAAGAGATAGACTTTAAACTTCTAGGGAAGATAGAACAAGAGTAATTGAAGTGGGAGAGTTTGGATTATTATTTACTTCACACAAAGACCTGAAGATCTCGGTCTTTAAGTGTTACGTAAACAACAATTCCAAACTCTCCCTTTTTGTAATTAATCTTTATTTGGAGGGTGAATGGGATTTAAGTATTTCAGAAATAACAAATCCGAACTCTCCCTCATTTTATGATTGTGATGATTTTTTTGCACATAGTGTTATGTATGTTAGTGATACTCTTAGGATTATATACGCCGGTATTAGGTAGTAGTATATATCCAAGTGTTTGTTTACTATTAAGATGATACTTAATAATATGTAGAATAATAAGTCTACGAAGTCTGTTACGTTTAGTACTTTTCTATATAGAATTTCTGGGAAATTTGATGTACTTCTAATTTCTTTCGAAAAGTTATTTTTAATTGATTTAAATGTATCATTTAAAATTTTAAGTATGATTATTAAAAATAGTATCCGTGGTAATACGCTAATTTGATTCACCTACTTTCTTTGAGATTGTTTCAAATACCTTAGCTGCTATTATTTTAAGTCCTGCAAATACAAAAAAAGTAATGAAAAATATTAATATAAAAAACTTACTATCTCTTAATGATAGTATTGTTATTCCTAAATATGATATATCTTCTAATACAAATAAGGATTTGTAGCATTTAGCTGCTTTTTTAGCTAAATCCTCATATTTTAATTTTTCTATTATGTCTTTTTCTATTTGGAATGTATTCATTGTAGCTAAATCATATAGATTTTTTGTACAATAAAGAATAAGCAGTAAAGCGCATAGTTTTGAAACCATAATTTTTTAACCTCTTTTTAACATTTTGGTAAAAGAGTAGCATAATTGGGTATAAGTTGTATATAAGGATGGACTAACATTGGAAATTTTGGGAGTGAAATGTTATTGATTTTATATACTATGTGTAATATATAGTATGCTTATTACATATAATACTAGTGCATCAAGTTTTAAGTTAACTCGATATTTGTGAGTATTGACTAGTATGGTTATATATGGTATATTTTAAGGTAATTAATGAAGGATAAGGATAAGAGGTGATTTGTATGGCAGGTGTTAAGGTTTTAGCTACTAATAGAAAAGCAAGACATGAGTATTTTATAGAAGAAACTTATGAATGTGGTATCGAATTAAAGGGTACTGAAGTTAAGTCTATTAGACAAGGTAAACTTAACTTAGCTGAAGGATATGCTTCTGTTGATAATTCAGAGGTATTTTTAAAACAAGTTCATATAAGTCCATACGAACAAGGAAACATATTTAATGTGGATCCTCTTAGAGTAAGAAAATTATTACTTCATAAACATGAAATAAGAAAGCTTATAGGGGCTACAACTATAAAAGGTTATGCTTTAATTCCTTTAAGTGTTTATCTTAAAAATGGTAAAGTTAAAGTTGAACTTGCTTTAGCAAAAGGTAAAAAATTATATGATAAACGCCAAGACTTAGCTAAGAAAGATGCTAATAGACGTATTGAAAGAGAGCTGTCTGGTAGATACTAGATACAATTCCAATGAGATAATATTGCTTTTAAGTTTAAAAAGTTTTATTATATATATAACAACTTAATATTGATTAATGGTGAAAAAAGTTTGCGATAGAAAGTCTCAGGACTATAAAACAACCACGGGGGCGTAATGGTTTCGACGTGGGTTTGGCACTTGAGGCTGCGTGTCGTGTTACTCTGGGTCACGTAAAAACTGGGGAACTTAAAATAAACGCAAACGATAATTACGCTTTAGCAGCATAATGACTGCTCGTCCCGCCTAAGCCCTCCTGCCGGCCAGGCCTGGACGTCATTTATGCAGGGAACTACTTTCGGGGTGTCTCGACCGAGAGTGGACTAATTGGGACTGGTCAATCACAGAGCCTGCCACTGTGCGATGTGTGCGACGAGATTTAAAAATCAGATGGCTACGCACGTAGACGCAGCGAGGAAAGGACTTGCGGACAGGGGTTCGACTCCCCTCGTCTCCACCATTGAAATAATAAGAAAAGCATTATCTTAAAGATAATGCTTTTCTTACGTAAAGAATTAATATCAGGGGGAAATATGGGCAAAATACAGATTGATTTGAAAAAATTAACAAATATTAAAAATGAAACAATTAATAATGAATTTATCAATAGTGATGCAGAAAAAATAATAGACCAGCTAAAACAACATATAAACAGTGGAAATAATAGTTGCTTCTTGGTTTCAGGATATAGAGGAACAGGCAAAACTAGTGCTATTGAAAGTCTTGAAAAAAAAATGGATGATGATCATATGCTTTTTATAAAGTTGAATATATCTAAATATGAAGAACATTGTTATATAATGAGAAAACTAATACGAGAGATTTATAGAGAGTATACTTCTAAAAATAAATATACTTCTTTTAATATAAAAAACATATTAGATAAAAAGTATTGGGAAAAATACAAAAATAAAAAAAGAACTAGGAAAAAGGAATCTGACTTTAGAAAAAGAATTGAATTACTATATGATAGAACATTTAACGAAATAGTTAATACTAATATAACCAAGGATACATCTATTTTTTCGGCGAATTTTACCAAAGAATCGAATATAAAAAACTTGATTGAACTTATATTTTCTATAGTTACTATAGTGTTTACTATAAATTATAATTTTAAATATAGGTGGATGAAAGACATATTTAAAATTATAAGTATAATTTGGATTCCAATATCAACTTTAAAAATAATGATTAAAATATCGCATGAATTAAGTATTTCAAAGGAGATAAGTAGGAAATCTTTATATGACGACGAAATCGCAGAGTTACAATTAATAGATATTTTAAAGGAACTAAATAAATTAGAGTATAAGGTTATTATAGTCTTGGATGAGCTAGATAAAATAGAAAATGAAGATAATATTAATAAAATACTTTCTGAGTTTAAACCATTATTAATATCTGATTTAGCGACATTTATTGTTATATCCGGACAAAAATTATATTATCAATTATCAAACTCTAGCATTATAGATGATTCATTAATATCGAATATATTTTCAAAAACAATTCATACACCTTTAGCATCCTATAATATGCTTAGTGAATTATTTAGCAATTGTATTATAGAGTTAGATATAGATGATGATACGAAAAAGAAATATATTGATTCTGTAATATTAAGATCAAATACTACAATAAGATTATTTATAAATATAATTTCTCAAGATATAACGTGGGATGAAAATAAATCGTATATACATATAGATACTGATAATATAGGAAAGTTTGAAACAGATTCTAAAATATTAAAGGCGGTTAATGCTGTAGTTAAAGAAAATATAAATACATCTAATGATTTAGATACAGCGATTAAAGATTTTTTTATATGTCAGTTATATTTATGGGTAAAGAAAATGAAATTAATTGATAAAGTTAAATTCCATATAAAAGATATTTTAAATTTTGAACAAGATTATAGTGGAATATATCCTAGGTGGTGTGAATTTCAATTAAATGTTTTATTAAACAATTTACTTGAAAATCTAGTAAATAATGAGGAAATAATGGAAAAATATGAACAAGGAAATGATGATGAAAAGGTAATTTTGTATAAATGGATTGATGGTATAGCTATTAATGAAGAGTCCGACATTGAAAAAATTGCAAAGATAAAAATTAACTTTATAGATGAGTTTATAATAATGGAAAAATATTGTAGAGAGATATGTACAGTAATTGATAAAAACAATTATAGGATGCCTTTTAATCAAATGATTACAAAAATGCTTGAATTGAAAATTATAGATAAAAATATTTATGGTGAGTTAAAGAATTATGCTTATTTGAGGAATAGGATAGTCCACGGGGAATATATAGAAAATATAAAAGAACATGATACAAGAATGAGTAATATGATTAGTATAATAATAGAAAAATATTCATATCATATATGTAAAAAATATTTAGAGGATAAAGGATACACGTTACAATACAATAATGATATGAATTTAGGTGTTGATTTTATTGCAAAGAATGATGATGTAAATAAAGAAGATATATTAATAGAAGTTAAATACATAAGATATTTATCTAAAGTTAGAAGTAAACAATTAATTAATAAGTTATTATCAATTACAAATGGATATGATTATAAAAAACAGTTTAAATTAGTAGCTTTAATATATACTGAAGAACGAATAAATGAACAAACTAACTATATAGATAAGAAATTTAGAGATGAAAACTTAAATACTATATACATATCTAATCTTTTAAAATTAAATATAGATAGTTGTTTTAATAATATACTCGATACAGAAAATGATGATATAATTAATGATGAAATAGCTATATCAATAGAATCATTAATTTAGAAATTTTAAATATTAATATAATCGTGGGTATTATTCCTAAGAATCTTCTAACAATTGGAATCCACGAAAACACATTGACAAATTTGTCAATGTGTTTTTTAATTTGTAAAAATATGGTAAAATTGTGTAGTGTTAATTTATGATATAGAATAAATTGTATACACGTTAAAACGGACTTAATATATATAAATGAAAATAATATGGAGTATTTAATGAAACTTATAGATAAACTTAGTATTCCAATAGAAAATATAGTGTCTAGTAAGGATTAAAAAAATATCAAGACTTTATTAAATTTACCAAAAATGAATTTAATTTGATAGTATAAGTTATACAAACTATGGCTTTTAAATGATAATAGAGGAGTAAATGTAAATGGTAGATTGGATTATATCGAATAAAGAGTGGTTTTTAAGTGGATTAGGGATATTAATTATAACTTCAATAGGGAGTGTTATAAAGTTTATATTAGGAAAAAATAAAGATTCTAGCAATGGCAATGGAGGATTTAATCAGAGACAAAAAGGGGGAAAAGGATCTACAAATATTCAAATAGGACAGATAAATAAAAAATAATGAGGGGAGTTTATAAAATTGGAAACTATCAAACAGGAGCAAAAAGGTGGAAAAGAATCGACTAATATCCAAGTTGCAAATGTAAACAATTTTCAAGGCATAGGATATAATGATGTTAAATGTATATGTAGAGATTTATTTGAACAAAATTTTATAACATTAAAAAATGAAGCACTAGAAGTAGTACAAGAGAGAATTGAAATATTTAATAATAAATACATAGATAAATTAATAGATGAAAAAATTGAAAATATAAGTGAATTGAAGAAACCGGATATGCAATTTGTATTATATGAAGCTCAGAAAAGTTATGCTAGAAATGGAGGCAATAATTTATTAGAAATTTTAGTAAGTATTCTAGCAGAGAGAACGAAAGAAAGTAATGAAAGTTTATTAAATCTAAATTATAATGAAGCACTAACCATAATACCTAAAATTACATCTGAACAAATGGATTTGCTTACATTGGTATTTTTATTAAGGTATACGTGCAATAATTCAGTAAAATGCGAAGAAACCCTAAAATCATATCTAAAAACATATATACTTCCATTTTCTGATATTAGCAATATAAAAAATAGTACATTAAAATATATGACATACTTAGGGTGCGGAAATGTTTTAGTAGGGGATAAGTTAGAGTTGATATTAAGTAAGACATACCCAGAAGTTTTTGAAAATAAAAATATAAAGCAGTATATGATAAACTTAGTTCCAGAGATAGGTAAAGTTTTTGGAATTTGGGATGGTAGTGAATTACATTGTTTTGATTTAACAAGTATAGGAATTTTAATAGGACATGCTAATTTAAAGATGAAAACAGGAATTAATCCAAATTTATCGATTTGGATTTAGATGCAAAAATATTGATATAATTAAATTAACATCATTGAAGGACAAGCTAGAATGGTATTTGTAAAATTAAAGATAATTTATATATCGAATATAATTGTAGAGATGATTCATGTGAATCTTCTCAACCATTGAAGTCAACTAAAGGTATATTAATTTTAATATATCTTTTTTTAGTTTTAGAATAAATCTATTAAAAGATACAGGGAGAATAAGTTTATGGACAAATTTTTAACAAGCATTGATAATTTTACTATATGTTTAGGGGAATATAGCGACGATGAACAAAATGCATTATTTTGGCTTCAATTATTGATAAGCAAGGTAAAAGGAAAAGTATATGTAGTAAATTTTACAGGAGAAAATGTTAAAAGTTTTATTTATAAATGCAGAGAAAGATGGAATGAAGATAGTTTTATAAGTCGAGACATATTTGATAAAAAAGTGATTTTTGAAGAGAATTTATCTTGTAGTATGAGATTTGTCTATGGCTATATAAATAGTGCTAGTAAAGATGATTATATATTAATAATTGGAGGAGAAAGGCTACTTCCATACAATAATCAAGGTAAAAAATTAATTAATACAAAATTTGAGGGATTAACTATAATGGCTAATTTAATGCAAGAGGAAGATTGGCATACATATTGTTTATGGTTAGACAAACTATATGAGGACTTTCAGCATAAAGTTAAAGGTATTATATTAAATATAGGGGTCGATGAGAATACGAGGGATATAATTACATCATTATTAGAAAAATCAGAAAATATGTCAATTATAAATACTCAATATATAAAAACTAATAATAATTTATATGATATTTCAAATGAATTTTATAACAATCTTGAAAAATATAAATATGATGATATGATTGAATTTTTAGATAAAAATAAAAATTTATTAGATAAAAAGACTTATATAATTATGTCAATACAAGTGTATTTATTTTTTGGAGTTAGAAATAAAGCAATAAATTTACTAGAAAAAAATTATGATTATTTAAGTAATCAAAATAAAAAATTATTAGCTGATTTATTGTATAGGGAATACAATAAAGTTGATGAAAGTAAAAAAATATTATATGAGATATTTAAACAAGATAAGTTTTTAAAAGATTTAATGCCATCTATATTAAGGGTTCATGAGAAGGATAGTGATGAAATAAGGGAAAAATGGATTAATATATCATTAGAAATAGATCCAGATAACCCAAAAGTTATTGAAAATTATGGAAACTGGCTATCCCATATAAATAAATATGAAGAGGCTGCAAAAATATTTAGAAATCTAAAACTAATTTTCAATAATCAATATTATGAAATAGTGGCACGAATAAATGATATTTTAAATAATCCTCCACAAGATTTATTAGAAATACAAACGTATATCCTTCAATCAGTTCAAGATTATCCAGAACTACATAATGAAGCAATTCTAAGACTAGTTATTTACTTTAAAGATATTAATAGGAGTGAGTATGTTACATACAGGTTACTAAACGATATAGATTATAATTTTAATGAAGATTTGGTATATAAATTGCTAAATATTAAATTAGATATGTTGAGTGATATTGTAACTGCATCTAAAGCCTTAGGAAAATTAAAACCTCATATAAAAGATACTCATGCAAAAAAAATTAATATTGAAAGAATTAAATGTGTAATAAACTCAATATTTACTCTTGCTAAATATGAAAAAGGGTATTTAGATTGGAGGAGATTTATAGATAATTGTCAATCTCAAGATAGCTGGTTTGATGTTGTTTGTGATGAGTTGATTGAAAATATATGTGAGTTAAATAAACTAGACATTAACAAATTAATAGGGAATTCCTTTATAAATAGAATTGAAGATTGTAATAATAAAGGATATAAGGAGTTAGGTATTGTATTACTTAGAAAGATAAAAAGTGGCCAATTTCATGTTGATGATATTGATGAGACTATTACTAACCTATTAAAATATGCAGAAATTGAGCAAGATGAGGAACTAAAAATATGGGGAAGATATTATGCATCTATAATTTACTCACTTAGAGGAAATGACCAATTAGCTAATAACTATGCATTAACTATTTTAGATTATTATAATATTATGAGTGAAGAGCGTAAGGAAATATGTATTTTACTAGGATTAATCTCATGGGCTAATTCTCAGTTTAGGATAGGGAGAGAAATTGAAGGGATTATATGTCTAATAACCTGCATTAAATATTGTAGTAATGTAGGAGAAATATATCCGATATTAGAAGAAGGGTTAAATTTAGTTGGAAGATTTTTCACTGAACATATAAATGGAATTCAGAGCATGGATAATTCTAGAGTCTCTAGTGTATTAAATTCTTTAAGTAAATATAACGATAGCTTGAAGTTTTCAAGTAATTTTATCAATAACTCGTTGGAAATATTTGAGAAAGAACTATTAGAAAAAATTTGCAAATCTAATGAAGAAAATATAGAATGGGCAGGAGATATTACTAATTTAGTGGCTATTTATGTTAAAAATGAGAAGTATGATAAAGCTATTCCTCTAATCAAAGATAACTATAAAAAGATAATGGAAGTATACAAACTAAGAAAGGATATGAGATATAAGTTAGCACAAAATTGGGCAAAATTGATTTTTTTATTAGAAGACTCATGTATAGATAAATATGCTATAGCAAAAGAATTATTAGAAATTTCAATTGGAGATATTGAAAATAGACGTAATGTTTATCATAAAGAAGAAAGGGCTACAATTGGAGAAATATCTAAATCAATATATATTATGTATATAGAGATTATTTTTCTAACGGATAGTAAAATTATATCTGAAGTCGATAAGTATAAAATTTTAGAACAAAATATTATTAATATTTGTCATAAATCTACAATAGAACAGAAAAAATATAATCAAGACAAAAATATAGACGATAATTTAAAGAAAAAAGAAACAGAACTGCAGAATTTAAAAGAAGAATACGATATTTTATATAAGGGTAATCTAGGGCAAAGTGAAGAATTAAATAATTTAGGTATTAAAATTCAAGAGCTACAAGATTATTTAAAGTTAAATCATCCGTACTATAGACCTTTACCTAAATTAGAGAAGATAAGTTTTAAAGATATAAAAAATTCACTAAAAGATAAAGAGATATTTTTTCAATATATTAAGCTGAATATAATATCTATTCAGATATTAATAACTAATAAAGATATAATGGTAATTTCAAAATTATTAGATACAGAGAAAATTCATAGGAGCTTAAATTTAGTAGATAAATACATATATGGTAGTAATTTAAATAGCGAAGATTCTAATATTATTAATGATATAGAAATCCTATCAAATCAATTTGCGAGCAGTGTTTTAGAGTATTGTCAGCATAATCAGGTAAGTAAGATATATGTTATGCCAGACTTAAGCTTAGGTTCATATAACTTAAATATGAGTAGACTTAATGATGTATGTATAATAGATAAAACTACATCCATTATACAAATTTTAGACTATAGTGTATTAAATGAGAAAAAATATATACATAATTGTTCAAAATTTATTAATAGAGTTTTTGGAAATAAAAATGAAAGAAATTTGAAATTAATAGATAATTTTATACAACGATATAAAAGCGATGATTTTATTATAGTAGATAGTGATGAAGATGAAATAGATACAGTTAGAAATTCGATTATTGATAAAAATGCAGATACTGTTTTAATATATGGACATGGGGTTGATGATCCAAATGGAAGTGATATAAGTGGTTCATTAGGTATACAAGGAAGACGAAGCTTAATTCATATAGAAAATATTGTTGAGAATATGAATATTGTAAAAAATATAGTACTCATAAGCTGTAGAGGTGGAGTTCCTCTAAGTAAAGGAATTGAAACATCTACAGGTAGCTGGGCAGAATTATTTGAAACGTTTAGAGGTAATATAATAATCTGCAAATGGGATGTCAATACTGAGTCTAGTATCTATATTGTTGAAAAATTACTTGTGTATGTAAATAAAAATATAAAATTAGATGAAGCTTTATTATTGTCAATAAAGGATGCCAAAAAAAAGTATAAAGATACTATTTATTGGTCGGGGATTGAGTTTTGGATGAATTAATATAAAGATTACTAGAAAATAAATTAAACATTAATTATAGATTTTATAATAATAGAGTGTATGAGTTTTGATAACCATCTTCACAACTCGAATCAGATTAAGCACATTGATATTTTATCAATGTGCTTTTAAATATATATATAATGAAAATTAATATCTAGATTTGAAAAAATTAAAAATGATACACTTTGTATATAAATAAGCTTTTAAAAATAAAAAGTGTTGCAATTGATACTGTATTTCGATAGAATTATATTAATATAAGTATGATAAATAAAAATATGTCAATACTATAAATACACAAAAGAAAGGGAAGATATTTTTGGGATAGCATTAAATAAACATTTAATAGAAGAGTTAGTATTGAAAAGGGTACATAGATGTGCTAATAATCGAAGTTTTAGAATATCAATGAATGATGAGACTAGAACAGAAAATTGTGAATTTATAGAGGAATATAATTTAACTAATTCTAGGCAGATAGAAATGCTAAAAAGTATTAAGGTTGAAGATTTTTCTAAAGCAGAACCTGATGACAAAGATGGTAGTGAAACTGTATATTTTTTTGGGAAAGATTATGAGTTAGATCATGAAGAAAGAGGACCTGAGACTATAACTTGTTATATAAAGCTTGTGTTTAAGGAACGAAAAAATGATGAATTAATGCTCTTAATTTCTTTTCATAAGGCTAAATGGCCTATAGATTACCAATTTAAAAACAAATAAAAGTAAGTAGGTATGCATTGCATACCTACCGAATTAAAACATATAGATATTATGATTATAGGAAAGATAAACTTTGGAGGTGGCTATATGATTAGTAATATTGATTTTTGCGAAAAATGTTTAGATGATAGAAAATATACTATTATAGCTGAAGAAAATACTAAAACAGTTAGAGGATATAATATAAAATATATAAAAAAGCAAGCAGTATGCGATACGTGTCAAAGTATTATGTATATACCAGAAATTAATGATGAAAATTTAAATGAATATTATAGTAAAATTAGAGATATCGATAAAATTGTATCTATAGAAGACATTGAAAAAATTATTGAAAAATATAATATTAAGAAAAGACCATTATCTAAATTATTAGGATGGGGTGAAACTACACTTACTAGATATATAGATGGAAGTTTACCAACTAGAGAATACTCAGATAAACTAAAGCTAATATTAAATAGCATAAATGAAATGGAAAATCTTTTAGAAGCTAACAAGTGTAACATAAGTGACATTGCATATAAAAAATGTAAAGAAGCTATAAATAATTTAAAAGATGAAAAGGCAATATCATTGGAAGAAGAGGACTGTAAAATATATCGTGTTTCTAATTATCTGATAAAAAAGTGTGGAGATATAACGCCACTCGCTCTTCAAAAAATGTTATACTATTGCCAAGCTTTTTGTAAAGTATTTACAGGAAAATACTTATTTGAGAATGAATGTCAAGCATGGGTACATGGACCTGTGTATGTTGAAGTTTATAATAAATATAGTAAGTTTGGTGGAAGTATAATAGAATTATGTGATGAAAAAACTTATTTAGAAAATCAGGATGAAGAAGAAATTGTTGAATGTGTAGCTAAATACTTTGGAAAGTATAGTGGAAGGACACTAGAATTAATGACTCATATGGAAAGGCCATGGAGAGATACTAGAAAAGGTCTTAAAGTAAATGAAAGCTCAAATAAAGTAATAGAAAAAGATTTGATTGAATCTTATTTTAACATAGAAAAAGAAAAGTGTAATATGGTAAATGTTAGTGATATTACAGAATATATAGATTCATTATTAAAAAAAATATAAGATATTTAAATTTCTAAAGAAAAGTATAATATATTAAAGGAAGAAAAGTAGTTAAAATCATTATGAAGAATAGACATAATTTTAAGGGTAAATAAAAAAGAGAAGTAGTTGATTCTACAACTTCGATTGAACAATGAAGATAAGATATAAAAAAAGGTGCAGATAAAATGTCAAAACTACTTGATTGAGTTAAGATAGTTGATTCAAAAGTTGATAAATTTTATAGTGAGTGGATAATACCAGAAAACCATAATTAAGATAAAGTAATATTATACTTCTGCGGAGGTGAATTTGTAGCTGGAACAAGCAAAGGTCATAGAAGATAAGTTGCTAATTTTTCTAAAATATGTAGTGTAAAATGTTCAGGCTTTGATTATAGCCTAGCTTCTAAAAACATTTTCAGTAGCAGTAGATGATTCTGCAGAAATATATAGTTGGTTATTAAAACCAGTATATATTTCATAAAATATAATGTTTGTTGGAGATTCAGAGGGTAGAGGAATTGAAATAAGTATATTATTAATGTTAAGAGAAAAGGTGATTAATAATATAAATGCTGTTGTGGCTATGTGTCCTTGTGTAGATATGGCTAAATCTGGATAATCTAACATAACTAAAAGATATATAGATCATTGTACACCTATAGGAACTGATGAAAATTATATAAGTTACTATTTTGTACCGCATGATTCAAAAGATCCTATAACATCTCCTATATTTGCTGATTTTATAGGTATATGTCTTACTATTATTCAAGTGGGAGAAGAGGAGATTGTATTAGCGGATTCTATAAGATTAGCAAAAATAGCAGAAGAAGATAGAGTAGATTTAAGTATGTATATGGAAGGAAATGTTCCATTGTTCCCCAATGCTAGAACTGATGTTTAGAGAAGCAACTGATGCAATGGATGAAATTTGTGATTTTATAAAAAAGCATCTATTACAGTAGATTGTGGGTATTATTTCTATGATTCGTCTCTAATATTGAAATTCATGAAAAACACATTGATTAATTAATCAATGTGTTTTTATTTTATAAACCATAGTTAAACAATCATATTAAAATGAGCATAAAACATTATCTAAAATAAAACTAGCAAAAGAAAGTTATACAAAGAAAACGTTGACAAAAAAGATGCTATGTTCTATCATAGTAATTGGAATTAGGTAGTAATTGTTTAAGTACAAGCTAAGCTTATTCATTAATAATAGCAGTATCCTAGGAAGGAGTCTGCCCATTATTATGAATAAGCTTTTTTTATACTTAAAAGGAGGCTAATCATGATAATTAATAAAATATTAAACAACAATGTTGTAATTACATCAGATGACAATGATGAGGAAATTATTGTCATGGGTAAAGGCATTGGTTATCAAAAATCAAAAGGTGATTCAATAGATGAAACTAAAGTAAACAAAGTATTTAGAATTTCAAATAAAGAAATATCAACTAAGTTACAAGAATTACTTAATAATATTCCTATGGAACACATGAAACTATCAAGTGAAATTATAGAATATGCACAAATAAAGTTAAATAGGAAGTTAAATGAAAGTATTTATATATCATTAAGTGATCACACTTATTCTGCAATTCAAAGAATGAAAGAAGGAGTAAATGTAAAGAATGCAATACTTTGGGAAACTAAAAGATTTTATAAAGAAGAGTTTGAGATTGGAATGAAAGCATTAGATCTTATTGAAAGTAAGACGGGTGTAAGATTACCTGATGATGAAGCTGGATTTATAGCTTTTCATATAGTAAATGCTCAGATAAGTGAAGGAAATACCTTGGCATCTGATATTACAAAGTTAATGCAAGAAGTACTTAATATAGTTAGATATCATTTTGGTATAGAATTTCATGAAGAGTCAGTGTTTTATTATAGGTTCATAATGCATCTGAAGTTTTTTGCACAAAGGCTACTTTCAAATAGCTCACATGAAGGAGAAACAGATAAAGAACTATTAAGTATTATTAAATCTAAATATAGTAAAGAGTTTGAATGTGTAGTTAAGATTAAAAACTTCATTAATAAAAAATACAACTATATGTTAACAGATGATGAACTTATATATTTAACTATTCATGTGGCTAAAGTGGTTAAAGACTCAAATATGAAATCTGAGTAATTTCTCAGTATTATAAAAAATTATACCTATGGTTGGATGGTAACATTGAGTTGGCCAAACCTTCAGATTTTAAAAAAATATGGAGGCAAAAAATGGGGAAATACAAACAATTAGCACAAGACATAATAAAAAATGTTGGTGGAAAAGAAAATATTAATGGATTAACACACTGTATTACAAGGTTACGTTTTAAGTTAAAAGATGAAAGTATAGCTAATGATGATGTATTAAAAAACATGGGAGATATTGTTACTGTTATGAAAAGTGGAGGACAATATCAAGTAGTTATAGGTAATCATGTTGAAGCTGTTTATAAAGATGTAGTTGAGATAATTGATTTAGATAATTTAAATACATCTTCAGAAACTAAAAAATCAGGAAATATTCTAGATAAAGGTATAGATATAATATCGGGTATTTTCCAACCAGTATTAGGGATAATGGCAGCCTGTGGTATGTTAAAAGGGTTAAATGCTTTATTCGTAGCATTAGGATTATATAGTGCTACATCTGGTGGGTATATGGTAATAAATGCAGCTGGAGATGCACTATTTACATTCCTTCCCTTATTTTTAGGATATACTTCAGCTAAGAAGTTTGGGTTAAAACCAATGTTAGGATTAGCTCTAGGAGCTGCAATGTGTTACCCTGCAATACAAGGAAGTAGTATATCAGCAGGTGCAGATGCAATGTACACTTTATTTAAAGGAACGATGTTTGCATCACCAGTATATATTGATTTCTTTGGATTACCAATAATATCAATGGATTATACAGGAACAGTTGTACCTATTATATTTGTAGTGCATTTTGCATCTAAATGTGAGAAGTTATTTAATAAGTTTGTTCCAGACTTAGTTAAGTTTTTCTTTGTACCGATGCTTACATTATTAGTAACATTACCTGTTGCACTTATAGTTATAGGTCCTATAGCGACGTTTGGATCTACACTTATTTCAGAAGCTGTACTTTCAATAAGAGATTTTAGTCCATTATTAGCAGGTGCTATAGTAGGATTTTCTTGGCAAATTCTTGTTATTTTTGGATTACACTGGGGATTCATTCCTGTATATATAAACAATGTTATGACTTTAGGATACGATAATGTTATGATGCCGTTTTTTGCTTGTACATTTGCAACTTCTGCAGTTGTATTAGCTATATTTATTAAAACTAAAGATAAAAAGTTAAAAGAGATGGCGATACCAAACTTTATATCTGGAATATTTGGAGTTACAGAGCCAGCAATTTACGGAATGTTATTACCTTTAAAGAAGCCATTTATAATAAGTTGTATAGCTAGTGGTATTGGTGGAGCGTTCTATGGATTCTTCAATCTTAGAAAGTTTATAACTGGAGGAATGGGGATATTTGAACTTCCAGCAATGATTGAACCAAACGGTAGAATGGGTAACTTAATAGTAGCTCTTTCTGGTATGGCTATATCGATGGTCGTAGCTTTTGTATTAACTATGATTTTATATAAAGATAAGGAAGAAGTTAAAGAAGTAGAAAATAAGCTTAAAGAAGAAACAAAAGAAGTTAAGTCTACTAAATTAGAAAAAGAAATAGTAGTAAGCCCTATAAAAGGTGAAGTATTAAATTTAAGTGATATAGAGGATGCAGCATTTTCATCTGGGGTACTAGGTCAAGGAGTAGCAATAATACCTAGTGATGGAAAAGTAGTTGCACCAGTAAATGGAGTAGTTACGACTTTATTCCCTAGTTTACATGCTATAGGAATTCTTTCAGATGAAGGTGTTGAAGTTCTTATTCATATTGGATTAAATACTGTTCAGTTAGAAGGAAGAGGTTTTGAGGCATGTATAAAGCAAGGTGATAGAATTACAAAAGGTCAAACTATTTTAAAATTTGATATTGATGTAATAAAAGAAGCTGGATACAGTGTTGTAACTCCAATTGTTGTTACAAATTCATCTCAATTTTTAGATGTAGTACAAACAGAAAGTAAAAATATTGAATTAGAGGATAATCTGATTACAGTTATATTTTAGGAGGCTTAACTATGAGTTTTAAAAAAGATTTTTTATGGGGAGGAGCTACTGCAGCTAATCAATGTGAAGGTGGATACAACGAAGATGGAAGAGGATTAGCAAATGTAGATGTATGTCCAACAGGAGAAGATAGAACAGCAGTTATTACGGGAAAATTAAAAATGTTTGATTTTGATGATAAGCATTATTATCCTGCTCAAACTGGTATTGATATGTATCATAATTATAAAGAAGATATCAAGTTATTTAGTGAAATGGGATTTAAAGTATATAGAATGAGTATTGCATGGAGTAGGATTTTTCCAAAAGGTGATGAAGAAACACCAAATGAAAAAGGTCTTCAATTTTATGAAAATATATTTAAAGAGTGTAAGAAGTATAAAATAGAGCCATTAGTTACTATTACACATTTTGATTGTCCAATGCATTTAATTGAAAAGTATGGTGCATGGCGTAATCGTAAAATGATAGATTTTTATGAAAAACTATGTAATGTTATTTTTAGAAGATATAAAGGGTTAGTTAAATACTGGCTAACGTTTAATGAAATAAATATGATTTTACATGCTCCGTTTATGGGTGCTGGTATTTGTTTTGAAGAAGGCGAAGATGTTGAAAAGATAAAATATCAAGCAGCTCATCATGAACTTGTAGCTAGTGCAATTGCAACTAAAATAGCACATGAAGTTGATCCAAATAACTTAGTTGGGTGCATGTTTGCAGCTGGAAGTGTATATCCTTATAGTTGCAATCCTAATGATGTATGGGAAGCTACTAAATTAGATAGAGAAAATTATTTTTTTGTAGATGTACAAGCTAGAGGAAAATATCCTAACTATGCATTAAAGTATATGAAACAAAAAGGAATTACACCAGAAATGGAGCCAGGGGACATAGAACTACTGAAAAAAAATACAGTAGATTTTATTTCATTCTCATACTACAACAGCCGTTGTGTTAGAACTGATGAAAATGCAGATGATGTAGCTGAAGGAAATATATTTAAATCTGCTAAAAATCCATATCTTACATATAGCCAATGGGGATGGCCGATTGATCCATTAGGTTTGAGAATTACATTAAATCATGTGTATGATAGATATGAAAAGCCACTATTTATTGTAGAAAATGGATTAGGTGCTAAAGACGTAGTTGATGAAAATGGTTATGTAGAAGATGATTACAGAATCGATTATTTAAGAGAACATATAAAAGCGATGCATGATGCAGTTTCTATAGATGGAGTAGATTTACTAGGTTACACGACGTGGGGGCCTATTGATTTAGTAAGTGCTGGTACAGGTGAAATGGAAAAGCGTTATGGCTTTATATATGTAGATAGAGACAATAGAGGTAATGGAAGTTTAAGAAGAACGAAAAAGAAAAGTTTCGACTGGTATAAGAAAGTTATAGCTTCAAACGGTGAAGATCTATACTAAATAAGAAAATATAAAATTAAATAGTGGAGTTAGTTATTGAGAATAGTCTCCACCATTGAAATTCACGAAAACTCATATTCATTTGAATATGAGTTTTTTTATGAAAATAATTATCTTTTTATTTCACACTGTACATTAATGGAACAGCATACGTTATATTAAAAAAACAAGTTTTTGAAACCGTAAAGATAAAAGATAGTTTCTAGGATAGGATAAGTTATGTATAGATTCAAATAATTTAATAAAAAGATCTATAAGTTTAGTTATAGCATTAATGAATTTTGTAGTAACTTACTAAAAAGTGCGTACTTGTTAATGAACGTATACTACTCTAGTATTAAAATATAATATTTTTACGAGGAGGAAATTATGAAAAGAGAAATAGAAGTATTTGACTATGCAGGTGAAATTATGAAGGGTGTTAAAACTGGAGTTCTTTTGACTACTAAAGCAGACGATAAAGTTAATACTATGACTATATCATGGGGAACTTTGGGGATTGAGTGGAATAAGCCTATATTTACGGTTTTTGTAAGAGAGAATCGTTTCACAAAAGAACAACTTGATAAAAATCCACAATTTACGATAAACATACCAGTAGGCGAATTTGATAAAAAGATATTAGGTGTGTGTGGTACAAAATCTGGTCGTAATGTTGATAAGATTAGTGAACTTAATTTGACTTTAGAAGAGTCTAATAATATTTCTGTTCCAGGGATAAAGGAACTTCCTCTTACTCTTGAGTGTAGAGTTATTTATAAACAAGAACAGGATAAAAATGCTATTACAGAAGAAAATAAGAAAGCTTTTTATCCTCAAGATGTAGACAGTTCTTATCATGGAGCAAATAATGATTTCCATACGGCTTATTATGGCGAGATTATTGGGGCATATATAATAGAAGAGTAATAAGAAAGAGAACACTATTTGTACTCAAACTGACCTAGGGTAAAAGTTGTGTAGAAATGTATAAAATTAATAGTGGAGTTAGTTATTGAGAATAGTCTCCACTATTGAAATTCACGAAAAGATATTGACTAAACTGTCAATATCTTTTTTATATGTCCAAAGTCAGCTACAACTTGATGTTGATTTAATAAATATGATCATATTATGTGTATTTAAAAAAGTTATAATTAAAAGCTTATTTACATAATATGTAATGAAACATGTAGTACTTAAAGGGGGAATCATCACATGAGAGAAATAAGATGTCCATTTACAGGGAGAGTAAGCAACCATGTATCAGGAGATGAAAACTCAAATAAAAATTGGTTGCCTAATCAGCTGAACCTAGATATTCTTCATCAAAATTCAAGCCTTAGTAATCCAATGGGGCCTAAGTTTGACTATGCTAAAGAATTCTGTAAGCTTGATTTTTATGAATTAAAAAAAGATTTATATAAGTTAATGACAGATTCAAAGGATTGGTGGCCAGCAGATTTTGGTAATTATGGACCACTATTTATTCGTATGGCGTGGCATAGTGCAGGAACTTATAGAGTAGGTGATGGCAGAGGTGGAGGTGGTGATGGATCACAAAGATTTCCACCATTAAATAGTTGGCCTGATAATGTTAATTTAGATAAAGCTCGTCGATTAATTTGGCCAATCAAACAGAAGTATGGTGATAAAATTTCATGGGCAGATCTTATGATATTAGCAGGAAATTGTGCTTTTGAATCAATGGGACTTAAGACTATTGGATTTGGTGGAGGACGTGTGGATGTTTGGGAACCACAAGATACTTACTGGGGTTCACAGGCTAAATTGCTTGGAGATAATAAAAATCCTATGAGTGGTAAACTTGAAAATCCACTTGCTGCAACTCAGATGGGATTAATTTATGTAAATCCAGAAGGACCTGAGGGAAAACCTGATCCAGTTGGAGCTGCAAAAGATATTAGAGAAACATTCGCGCGCATGGCTATGAATGATGAAGAAACTGTAGCGCTTATAGCTGGTGGTCATACATTTGGTAAGTGTCACGGCGCAGCTCCTGCAACATATGTTGGTCCGCCACCTGAAGCTGCTAGTATCGAACAGCAGGGACTTGGTTGGAAAAACAGCTATAAAAGTGGTAAAGGGCCTGATACAATCAGTAGTGGAATTGAAGGTGCATGGAAACCAAATCCAACAAAATGGGATATGGGTTATTTTAAAGTATTGTTAAGATACCAATATGAGTTAGTTAAAAGTCCAGCAGGAGCTTATCAGTGGATAGCTAAAGATGTAGCTGAAGAGGATATGATTATAGATGCACATGATCCATCGAAGAAGCATCCGCCTATGATGACAACAGCTGACTTAGGTCTTATCTACGATCCTATATATAAAAAAATTGTAAAAAATTATTCAGAAAATCCTGAGAAATTTACTTATGATTTCGCACGTGCTTGGTTTAAATTAACACATCGTGATATGGGACCTATTTCACGATATCTTGGTCCAGAGGTTCCTTGTGAAAAGTTTATATGGCAAGACCCTGTACCAGAAGTCGATTATGAATTAATTAATGAAGGTGATATCAAATATCTTAAAAAGAATATTTTAGATTCTAAATTATCAATATCAGAGCTTGTTTATACAGCTTGGTCATCTGCATCAACATTTAGAGGTTCTGATAAACGTGGTGGTGCAAATGGGGCTAGAATTCGCCTAGAGCCACAAAAAAATTGGGAAGTTAATGAACCACAGCAATTAGATTATGTTTTACAGATTCTTGAAGAAATAAAGGAAGATTTTAATTCTTTACAGTTAAAAAATAAGCAGGTATCTTTAGCAGATATGATTGTTCTTGGAGGATGTGTAGGTATTGAAAAGGCAGCAAAGAATGCTGGATATAAAGTTAGAGTTCCTTTTATTCCGGGGCGTACAGATGCATCACAGGAACAAACTGATGTTGAATCATTTTCTGTGCTTGAGCCAAAAGCAGATGGATTTAGAAATTATTTAAAAGCAGATTATTCAGTGCGTGAGGAAGAATTATTAATTGACCGTGCACAACTTTTAACTTTGACTGCTCCTGAGATGACAGTTTTAATAGGAGGTATGCGTGTATTGAATACAAATTATGGAAAGTCTAAGTATGGTGTTTTTACAAATAGACCAGAAGTTCTTACAAATGATTTCTTTGTAAATCTTTTAGATATGGATACAGTTTGGACACCTACTTCTCCTGATGAAAAGGTATTTGAGGGACGTGACAGAGAAACAGGAAAGTTAAAGTGGGAAGGAACACGAGTTGATCTTGTTTTTGGATCTAATTCTCAACTTCGTGCTATTTCAGAGGTGTATGCAAGTGAAGGGTCTCAGGGAAAATTCTTAAAGGATTTTATATGTGCTTGGAATAAAGTAATGAATGCAGACCGTTTTGATATAGATAAATCTAAAAATTAGAATAATATTACAAATAATAAGGAGTAGTTTTCTGGTAGTTATATATATTGTTACATGAATTATAAGGCTATTCCTAAAACTACAAAAATTGGATCAATAATTTTTCTATGGTTAACACTAAGTATTTCTATATTACTTATGAAATCAATTTGCATTAAAATGTTTTTAGTTATGGTTGGTATAGCTGTTACATGGCATATAACTACCATAAAAACTTTGAGTATTGAAGAACTTAACAATCTGTATAGCAATCAAAGATATTGACTATTTAGTTAATATCTTTTTTTATGTAAAGCCTTAAGAAACTTGATTCTGTATTAAGTTTTACTATTATTTACACTTAAAGATATAAGATGTACATTTACAGGCAACACAAGCAACTATATATATTTGAATAAATCTTAAAAATATAAGACATATAATGTAAATCATATATAAAGAGAGCTAAAGAATAAGATTGATTAGATTCATGCAAATTATTTATTTAAATATTATAAAATTAATATAAATGATAAAATAACATTTAATATGGAAACTTATGGTAAAATATATTAGGAAACTTTAAAACAATAAAATTGAGGGGGAAATTCAAACATGCCTAAATCTAAACTATTAAGAATTTTATTTCCTGAAATTCAAGTTATAGATCATATAAAAGAGGTTGGAATAATAGATAAAGATCATTTCAAGAAAAATAAAAGGACATTAGAAAAAACAAATATTAATATGAAAAACAAAATAAGTAATAAGGCTAAACCTAGCACATCAAATATTACTAATTTTGATTCAGCTCAAAGTATACCAAGTAAACCCACTAAACCTTTAATTAATCAAACAGCAACTAGCAATAGTGTAAAATCAAATACTATTACAAAAAAACAAGAGTTAGATACAATCTTTAATTCAATTGAGAGCACACTTTCAGAGTATGTTCTTGGCCAAAATGATTATATATCTAAATTAATAATTGCTTTTAAAAGACCGTTTGCATATGGAAAAGAAGATGGTGTGAAAAATACAGTATTTATAACAGGTCCCACTGGTTCAGGAAGACATTTATCAGTTAAGGCAATAGGTAGATTTTTAAAAGAAAATAAACTCATTAAAAAAAGTGGAATACATTCTATAGATTTAGCTAAGTACAAACTTGAAAGCGATTCAGATAATTTGTTTTTATCGGATTTATATAATGCTTTATATAGTAGTGAGCAAATTATTGTATTTGATAACTTTGAAAAGTGCCATCAAAGTGCTTTAGATTTACTTACACAACTTGTTGTAGATGAAAAACTTAAATTAAATAGAAGATACATAGAACAATTAGGTCAAATGGTAGATGTTACAGGTAAGGGTAATCTTGCCTTAAATACTACGGATGAAATATTAGTTAATGGAAAATACTTAGTATTTATAACTGAAAAGACAGAAGAAGATATAAGAAGTGCATTTTCTAATAATTTTATGAAAAAAGTAAATGACATAATAAATACAATAAATCTTAATGAGGAAAGTTTATCATTAATATGCAAATTTATATTAAATGATTATCAAACAAAAATAAATAACAATCTTCAAATAAATATAGAATTTGATGAAATGGTTTTAAATCACGTACTAAACAACTTTGACAAAAACAGAGGAGCACATGGCTTAGAAGAATATATTAAAAACTACATATACACTCCGATAGTTGAATTAGAGTTAACAGGAAAAATAAGTACCGATTATACATATAAGATAAAAGAAGAGAATAATTCTTTAACAATAGCCAATGAAGTAGAATCAATAAATTTATATTCTGTAATTAAAACCAATGATAATGATAGTATCGAAGATTTAAATAAAGAACTTGAGAATATAATAGGATTATCAACTGTAAAAGAATTTATAAAG
The DNA here is from genome assembly GCF_048568265.1 of Paraclostridium dentum. Taxonomy (NCBI): domain Bacteria; kingdom Bacillati; phylum Bacillota; class Clostridia; order Peptostreptococcales; family Peptostreptococcaceae; genus Paraclostridium; species Paraclostridium dentum. Next base: position 246,931 of record NZ_CP183813.1, read on the forward strand.
AAATTAGATGATAATATAAAAGTTCAAAATTTAAGAAAAAGTAAAGGTTCGAAAGAAGCTAAATTATCTTTACATATGATATTTACTGGAAATCCAGGAACGGGTAAAACTACAATGGCTAGGATAATGGCTAAATACCTAAAAGCATTTGGATATTTATCAAGTGGTCATTTAGTTGAAGTTTCTAGAAATGATTTAGTAGGTCAATATGTTGGAGAAACAGCTCAAAAAACAATGAGTAAGGTAAACTCAGCTATGGGAGGAGTTTTATTTATAGATGAAGCTTATGCTATTGCTAGAGATGAAAATGATATTTTTGGAATAGAGGCAGTAGATACAATTGTAAAAGCTGTTGAGGATAATAGAGATAATTTAGTTGTTATATTAGCTGGATATAGTGAGGAAATGGAAGATTTCTTAAAAACAAATAGTGGTCTTAAATCTAGATTTAACTATAATATTGAATTTGAAGATTATTCACCAAGGGAATTATTAGATATATCAAGGGTTATTGCAAAGTCAAATGGATATATAATAGATGAAAATTTAGATGAGAGTTTATTAGAACTGTTTGAAGGTAAGCAAATAAAAGGTAAAAATGATAGTGGTAACGGAAGATTAGCTAGAAATATAATAGAACAGGCTATAACTAATCAATCTAATAGATTAGCTAAACTAGACGAAAATGATATAAGTAATGAAGAAATAAATAATCTAACAGAAAGTGATTTTGGATTAGATAAAAAAGAAGAATTTAAAATTGAAGAAGAGTTAAATAATATTGTTGGATTAGAAGATGTAAAACAATTTGTTAGAGATTTAGAAAAGCAACTGATTGCAAAAGAAAAAAGAAAGCAGCTTGGAGTAAGTGTAGAATCATCTCAATCTCTTAATATGATATTTACTGGAAATCCAGGAACAGGTAAAACTACAGTTGCAAGACTTATAGGGAACCTTATGAGTAAAATGGGAATATTAAAGTCTGGTCAAGTTATAGAAGTAGATAGAAACTCTTTAGTAGGTCAATATGCAGGAGAGACTAGTAAAAAAACAACAGAAGTATTTAAGTCAGCATTAGGAGGTGTTTTATTTATAGATGAGGCATATGCATTAATGTCATCTGAAAATGATCCTTTAGGTAAAGAAGCTGTTGATACTTTAGTAAAGCTGATAGAAGATTTTAGAGAAGATATAGTTGTAATACTTGCTGGTTACGATAAAGAGATGAAAGATTTCTTAAATACTAACTCAGGTCTTAGATCTAGATTTCCGATGAGCGTTAACTTTAAGGATTATGAAATAGATGAATTAATTGAAATAGGTAAAAAAATGATACATAATAAAGGATTTATATTAGCTGGAAATTCAGAAGATGAACTTGAATTAGCTATAAGAAAAGAAAAACAAAAGAGTGGGCAGAATTCTGGTAATGGAAGAATGGTAAGAAATATTATTGAAAGGACAATAAGAAATCAATCAACAAGGATAGCAGACATGGATGTGATCGATGAAAATTCTGTAATATTATTAGCTGAAGAAGATTTTGATGTTTATGATAAATCGAAAGAAACATTTGATTTAGACTCAAAATTGAATGAGGTTGTAGGACTTGAAGAAGTTAAAGAATTTATAAAAAGTTTACAAGCACAATTAAAAATAAGAGAGCAAAGAAAAACTTTAGGTTTACCTGTAGATGAATCACAAACACTTCATATGATATTTAAAGGGAATCCAGGAACGGGTAAAACTACTATGGCTAGAATTGTTGGTGAAGTTTTACATAATATTGGTGTGTTAAGTAGTCAGACGTTTATAGAGACAGATAGAAGTGGATTGGTTGCAGGATATGTTGGTCAAACTGCTATAAAAACTAAAGAAAAATTAGAGTCAGCTCTTGGAGGAATATTATTTATAGATGAAGCTTATGCACTAGCTCAAGATGCCGGAAGTGGTAGTGGATTTGGTAAAGAAGCTATAGACACGTTAGTAAAAGGAATGGATGATAATAGAGATAACTTATTAGTGATATTAGCAGGATACAGTGATGACATGGATAAGTTCTTAGATACTAACCCAGGATTAAAGTCTAGATTTGCAAATATTATAGAATTTAAAGATTACTCAGTTAGTGATTTATCAATTATTGCAGACAAATTATTTAAAGGAAAAGGGTATGTACTTACTGAAGAATCTAAATTGAAAATTAAAGATATATTTGAAGAAGCATGTAAGGTATCTGATTTTGGAAACGGTAGATATGTTAGAAATATGTTTGAAAAAGCAGTAAGAAACCAAGCTGTTAGACTTGAAAAAATTGATAACCTAACTAAAGAGCATCTTATCACTATTGAAGCGTGTGATGTATCAAAGGTTAATTTATAGATAAAGAGGTGATAGTATGAAATTTATATCAAATATAATAAGCAATATTATAACACTAGCATATGGTATATTATGTATACCTTTACTTGTACTTATATCTATATTATTTCCGATTATGACTATTATAGATGCTTATAAAATAATAAGTACTGGGTTTACAGTTTATGGAGAATATATAACTTTACTTATAGCAATTACAATGCTTATGTATATATCATTAAGATTTAGAGCTTTAAGGAGGATTTATAGTATTTTCCCATCATTATTTGAAGCCCTTAAGTATCTTACAATATCGAATATGTTTATTGGTATAGGAGCTGAAATATTAAACTGGAGTTACATGGAATTAACTCCAGGTAGAAAAATTTTTGGGATAGTATCTTTTGTAATTTCATTAATACTTTGGAGAGTATTTATATCGATGTATTATAAGAAAAAGCCTCTTTCAGAAACTATGCTAGAGAGCGAGGAAAAAATGCAAAACTATAATGAAGAACTTAGTTAACGGAGGATATTATGAAAAGATTTAAAGAGAATAATAAAATTGAGTTAGAAAATCAATCTGACATAAATTTATATAAAGAAAATAAAAACTCTGAAGGTGCACAAGAGGATATTGATGAAAGTTCGTATAAAAGGTTTGAAGATGAGGAAGAGAAAGATGATTATATAAACCCTTCTATGAAAAAGTTTAGAAAAGTTGTAGGAGGACTGTTTTTAGTAATTTTTATATTTTATGTTATGTTTTCCCATACTCCAAAGGAGGTATTTAGAGATAACTTAACTTCAGGGGCTATTGAAAATGTAGTTGAAGGTGATTTACTAAGTAAAAAAGATTTAAAACTTGAACCTAAGAATGCAACATTAGAAATTGCAGGAGGGGTTGGAAACTTAGAAATATCGATATGGAACTTTTCACAAGTAGAAGATAATGACTATGTTCAAGTGTTTATTGATGGAGTAGCACAAGGAGCTCCTTTTTCAATTAGACATAAGCCAGTTAAAATAAGTGTTCCAGATAAAGGAGTTATACAAGTTCAAGGTGTAAGAGATGGAAGTAATAATGGTATAACATATGCAGTTTTCTTTAATAAGACAGGAGAGACATATTTAAATACAGTACCATTAAATTCTATGAATACATATACAATTATAAGTAAATAAAACAATTTACATATATAAAAGTAAAATAAATATATAAGATACTAAGTATGTATTAATTGATATAAAAAAACTTATTAGCTTTTATCAATAAATTCTGTTAAACTTAAATAACACTAATTTAAAGATAGAGGTGATTATCATAAATAATTACAAAACAACAAAAAATAATTATGAGAGTCAAGGTTCAGTTACTAACATAACAATACTTAAAAAGAATGGATCTGAACTTATAGCTAAAATAGATACAGAAGATTTAGAAAAGGTACAAGCTATGGGAGTTTGGTTTGCTGAATGGCATAAAGACTTTAATAGTTATTTAGTTCAAAATATAACTACAACTAAAGAAAATAAAAAAGTTAAGAGTACTAAAAGAAACATTCAATCAGTAATATTAGATACTCAATCATCAGCTCCAATTAGACATATAAATGGAGATACACTAGATAATAGAAAATCTAATTTAGAGATTGTTAATCGAAGAGAAAAAAATGAATATGAGAATATAGACGATGAAACAGTAGCTATAATACTAAAAGATAGATATGGAAAGCCACAAGCAAAGGCATTAGTATCAGTTAAAGATTTAGATAGAGTAGTAAATAAGAAGTATACATGGATATATTCAAAAGGACATAAACAGCCTAGTGTAATAGCACATATTCCAGGTGGTAAGGTATATATGGAAGATGTAATAATGAAACCTAGTGAAGAAGAAAGAGTTCATCATATAAATTTAAACCCATTAGATAATAGAAGAAAAAATTTAGAAAATAAACTAAAATAATTAAAAATTAAGTAGTAAATTATAAATATATATATCGTTATTTTAAAGAATATGATGTATAATAAAAAAGATAAGCACTTTTTATGTTTAGATATTAAATGGCATAGGAAGTGTTTATTTTATTTTGTAAACAATTTAGATTAATATAAAAGGAAACAAAAAGGAGATATAAATGCTATTTACAGATTTAGACATAATTAAACCAATACAAAAAGCACTAAAGGAAGAAGGATATTTAAACCCAACACCAATACAATCAAAGTCAATAACACCATTATTAGAAGGTAGAGATTTATTAGGATGTGCACAGACAGGTACTGGTAAAACAGCATCTTTTGCAATACCTATAATACAACAAATATATAATGATAAAAAATCACTAAAAGGTAAAAGAACTATAAAAGCGGTAATACTAGCACCTACAAGAGAATTAGCAATACAAATAGAAGAAAACTTTGCAGCTTATGCAAGACATACAAATATAAAAAGTTTAGTTATATTTGGAGGTGTATCTCAAAATCCTCAAACTAAAGCATTAAAGCAAGGTGTAGATATACTAATAGCAACTCCAGGTAGAATGCTTGATTTATATAATCAAAAATTCTTAAAATTAAATGATGTTAAACACTTTGTTTTAGATGAAGCTGACAGCATGTTAGATATGGGTATGATACATGATGTAAAAAGAATAATGAGTTACCTTCCAAAGGTTAGACAAAATATATTCTTCTCAGCTACTATGCCAAAGGAAATATCAAAATTAGCAGATTCAATATTTAAAAATCCAGTTAGAGTAGAGGTTGCACCAGTTTCATCAACAACTGAGATGGTTGACCAAAATATTTACTTTGTAAGTAAAAAACAAAAGACAAACTTACTTATAGAGTTATTAAAAAGTAATCCAAAAGAATCTGTACTTGTATTTTCAAGAACAAAACATGGAGCAAATAAAATAACACAACAGTTAATATCATCATCAATAAGTGCTGCTGCAATACATGGAAATAAGTCACAAAATGCAAGACAGCTAGCATTAAATGATTTTAAAGAAGGTAAGATTAGAGTACTGGTAGCAACTGATATAGCTGCAAGAGGAATTGATATTGACGACCTACCATATGTAATAAATTATGATTTACCAGAAGTTGCAGAGACTTATGTTCATAGAATCGGAAGAACAGGAAGAGCGGGAAGAAGTGGTAGAGCAACAGCATTTTGTGCAATGGAAGAAAGAGATCTTTATAAGGCTATAGAAAAACTTATAAACAAAAAGATTGAAGTTGTAGAAAATCACAGCTTTGCATCTAGTGCAGAGGATATAACTGTATCAGCAAATAAGAACAATAGAGGCAGAAAAAGACCTAGCAGAAATAATGGTAATAAAAGTAAAGCTAAATTTACAAATAAAAATAAAAGTAAAAATTAAAATGTGGTTGGCAAAATAATTTGAGTCTAAGTATGATTAGGCTAACCATTGAAATTTATGAGAAAAGTATTGATTTTTTAATCAATACTTTTTTTATTACAAGGGAATTTATATGTAATTTCAAGAAAAGTATACATGAATAGGAAAATGGTTGCCTTGATTTTGGGTCGTAACTGCTATATACTATAATTAAAATTGTAAATAAAAAAGAACCGTCTTTAGAGAAGGGCTTTTAGTATCGCGCTTATTGCGTTGTATGAAGAGTCTTTTTTTTATTACGGTTCAAAAAAATATTAAGACTTTTACTTTGAAGTACTTTTGACAGTCTAGTTTAAATAATTTAACTTCTATCGATTGTTTCATTGTAACGTACTGCGTTGCAATTAGGCATATATTATAAAATAATTAGGAGGAAACAAAATGGAAACTATTAATGTTCAAAAACGTAATTTTAATTTAAAGGCAAAAAAAATGAGACGACTCGGGTTGGTTCCTGGAAATGTATTCGGGAAATCTTTGCAAGATCCAATATCTATTCAAATGGAAGAATCTGTTGCACGCAGATTGATTCGACTAAATCGTGAAGGTAGTAAAGTGTTGATGAATATTGAAGGACAAACAATGCCGGTACAAATCAAGGAAAAATCACTGAATAGAGTGAACGATGAAATTTTAAATATCAGTTTTCAAGCATTAAGTGCAAATGAAAAAGTAAACAGTGTAATTCATATTATTGTTGTCAATGATGCGAAAATCCAAGGGGTAGTGGAGAAAATGCAGCTTGAAATTCCATATACATCTTTACCTAAATATATGATTGATACTATAACTATTGACGTTGATGGAATGAAGGCAGGTAATGTTATAACTGTTGGAGAAATTCCTGAACTACAGAGTGACAAAATTGAATTACAAGTTGATCCAGACAATATCGTATTGCGTATAAGCGAGAAACAGAATAATGCTTTGGAAGCTGTTGAAGGATAAATATTATTGTACTTAAAATGAAAAAAGTCGCTTAATTAGCGACTTTTTTTAATCTAATTTTTCAGTTTTAAAATTAGAAAGAAGTAAGTTTAATTCAAATTCCATTCTAGATTTAAGATCATAACTTCCTTCATGAAGACACCAGTCAAATATGGTACCTCTAGATATTCTCATAATTATCATAGTCAAATCAAATGAAGAAATTGAGCTATTTAACTCACCACTTTTTAGTGAATCTTCTATAATAGATCTAACTTCTAATGCTATATAACGGTCAGGTTTAGTAGAATACTTTGATTCTATTGAAAGTAAATTTTTATATATTTCACTTACAAATACCCAACCAAGTTCTTCCATAACAATAGCACCTTCACCTAATAAAAATAATAATTTATCAAGATTTGAATCTAAATCTTTTGTTTCAAGTCTATCTAATACTAAAATATCAACTTGCTCATAAGCCGTGTTTATTATTTCTGCTTTTGATTTAAAATGATGATAAAAAGCCCCTATTGAAATTTCTGCAGCTTGGCAGATATCTTGAATTTTTACACTATCAAATCCATTTAATTTAAAAAGTTCAGTTGCTACTTGTGTAATTCTAAGTTTGGTTGCAATAGCTTGTTTTTGTCTATTATTTAATTTTTTCATGACAAATACCTTTCTATAGCACTGCAATGTGAATACAGTAAATTATATAATTATTTAGTATAGCATAAAAAAAGTAAATATATAATGAAAAGTTGTGAAAGAAATCAAATGAAAACGACATGTATACATTTACAAAATATGGTAAAGATGATATATTTTAATTACAGAATGTGATTCGGTGAAATTAATTCTGTATGGAATATTACAAAGTTAACAAATGATAATATAAGATTAATCAAAGTAAAATGATTGATTGTAAATATACTAAATACTTTTAACAATATCAATAAATATTAGGGGGTAAGTTTATGGAAAAGTATAAAGTTATCGAGATAAAGGAAAGTGTGTTTAAGAACAATGATGAACAAGCAGATTTACTTAGATCTGATTTAAAGAAAGATAACACTTTTTTATTAAATTTAATGTCTTCTCCTGGTTCAGGGAAGACTACAACAGTTTTAAGAACTATTGAAGCTTTAAAAGATGATATGAAAATAGGGGTTATGGAAGCTGATATAGATTCAGATGTTGATGCTGACACTGTTTCAAAAACAGGTGCAAAGGTAATACAGTTACATACAGGTGGAATGTGTCATTTAGATGCAGATATGACTAAGCAAGGTTTAGTAGAACTTGGAACAGATGATGTGGACTTTGTAATATTAGAAAATGTGGGGAATTTAGTGTGTCCAGCAGAATTTGATACTGGTTCTTCGAAAAATGCTATGATACTTAGCGTACCAGAGGGACATGATAAACCTTTAAAATATCCATTAATATTTTCAGTAGTGGATGTGGTTTTAATAAACAAAATTGATGCTATAGAGTATTTTGACTTTGATATAGACTTAGTTAAAGAATACATTAAAAGACGAAATCCAAATGCAAAAGTTATAGAGATATCAGCCAAAACTGGTGAAGGTATCGATGAATGGGCTAATTGGATAAGAGAAGAAGTAAAGGCTTGGAATAATTAATATAATATAAAAATTATAATTTTTAGGGGGATTAAGATGGCAGTTAAAGAAAAGGTTCTTCAATTTGCAAACCAAGTTAGTGGAAAGAAACCAGGGTCTAGAGGGTACTTTGGTGAAAATGATGCACGTTATAGAATTTTAGAGCCAGTTGTAACAGACGAAATGGCAGAAGTTTTACTTTGTATGGAGATTAGAAAGAAAACAACGGCTGAGAAAGTCGCACCTTTATGTGGTAAGAGTGTTGAGAAGTGTACAGAGTTACTATTAGAATTATCAGAAATAGGGGTAGTTTTCGTTAATGAAATAGATGGTGTAGATACTTTCTGGTATGAAACTTGGGTACCAGGAATTATGGAAATGATGGTTAATAATAAGGCACAGGCTAAAAAATATCCACAAATTCCTAAAGCATTTCATGATTATGGTGTGGAAAATGGACCAAGGTCTACAGGAAGTTTTCCTCCAGGCGTAGGGCTTATGCGTGTTATTCCAATAGAAACTGCAATAGATGGGGAAACAAGAAGAGCTTCATATGAGGAAATATCAAAATATTTAAATGAGAGTGATAAATTCTCTGTATCAGACTGTTCATGTCGTACAGCAAGAGAAAGTATGGGAGAAGGATGCGGACATCTAAAAGAAGATATGTGTATTCAATTAGGCCATGCAGCTGAATACTACATAAGAACAGGTAGAGGTAAAAAAATAACTAGAGAAGAAGCTTTTGAAATAATAAAAAGAGCTGAAGAAAATGGGTTAATGCACCAAATACCAAACTTAGATGGATCAGGAAAAACTCATGCAATATGCAATTGCTGTGGATGTTCTTGTTTAGCACTTAAGGGTGGAAATATGTTTGCAAATACTGATATGGTACGTTCTAACTATGTATCTAAAGTAGATAAAGATAAGTGTGTTGCTTGTGGAGAGTGTGTAGTTAACTGTCCAACTAATGCTTTAAAACTTGGTCAAAAATTATGTTCTAGCAAACCTATCGTAGACAAAATAGAAAGAAAAGAAACGCCAAGAAATACTAACTGGGGACCAGAGAGATGGAATGAAGATTATAGAATTAATAGAGAAGATGTAGTAGAAAGTGGAACAAGTCCATGTAAGACTGCATGCCCTGCGCATATAGCTGTTCAAGGATACATTAAACTTGCTTCACAAGGAAGATACAAAGAAGCTTTAGAACTTATAAAACAAGAAAATCCATTTCCAGCTATATGTGGTCGTATTTGCCCAAGAAAGTGTGAATCAGCATGCACAAGAGGAGATATAGATTCACCAATAGCTATAGACGAGATTAAAAAGTTTGTAGCTGAACAAGATTTAAAAGAAGAGCATAGATTCGTTCCTAAAAAGAGACATAATTACGGTAAGAAGATTGCCATAATAGGTGGAGGACCTGCAGGACTTTCATGTGCATATTACTTATCAATAGATGGATACAAGGTAACAGTATTTGAAAAACAAAAAGCTCTTGGTGGTATGTTAACTTTAGGAATTCCTTCTTTCAGATTGGAAAAAGAAGTAGTTAATGCTGAAATAGAAATACTAAGACAAATGGGTGTAGAATTTAAAACAGGTATAGAAGTAGGTAAGGATGTTACATTAGATGAATTAAGAAAAGATGGATATAAAGCTTTCTATTTAGCAATCGGGGCACAAGCTGGTAGAAGATTAAATATAGAAGGTGAAGATGCAGAAGGTGTTATACCAGGAGTAGAATTTGTACGTGATGTTAACTTAGGTGAAGATGTAAAACTAAATGGAAAAGTAGTTGTTATAGGTGGAGGAAATGTTGCGATAGATGTTGCAAGAAATGCAACAAGAGTAGGTGCAGATAGTATAGATATGTTCTGCTTAGAAAATCGTGAACAAATGCCTGCTTTAGAAGAAGAAATAGAAGAAGCTTTAGAAGAGGATATAGTAATAAATAACTCTTGGGGACCTAATAGAATAATTGTAGAAGAAGGAAAAGTAGTAGGGGTTGAATTTAAAAAATGTGTTTCAGTATTTGATGAAAACGGAAGATTCTCTCCGGTATTTGATGAAGATAATTTAAAAGTAGTAGATGCTGATTATGTTCTAATTTCAGTAGGTCAAAGTATTGACTGGGGTGATTTACTTAAAGGAAGTAAAGCAGAGTTAAATCCTAATAACACAATAAAAGCTGATGGATTTACTTATCAAACAAATGAACCTGATATATTTGCTGGAGGAGATTCATATACTGGTCCTAGATTTGCAATAGATGCAATAGCAGCAGGTAAGCAAGGAGCTATATCAATTCACCGTTTTGTTCAGCCGGGACAAAGTTTAGTAAATGGACGTGATAGAAGAGATTATCATGAATTTGATAAGAAAAGCTTACAATTAGAAGGATATGACAATATGCCAAGACAAAGACCAAGTCATAAATCTGGCGTAGATGCAAAAGAATCTTTCAAAGATATGCGTCTTACTTTTACAGAAGAACAAATGAAAAAAGAAACAGAAAGATGTTTAGGTTGTGGAGCTACTGTTGTAGATGAATATATGTGCGTAGGTTGTGGCCAATGTACTACAAAGTGTAAGTTTGACGCTATATCATTAGTAAGAAAATATGATGCAGAAGGTGTAGCTTATGAAGATTTAAAACCAGCAGTAGTTAAAAATGTTATAAGAAGAAAAGGTAGAATAATAGGAAAGAAAGTTAAGGATGTATTTGCAAAATAAAATTAAAATAAAATAGATTAGGGGTGCATTATGGGAATTTTATATGAAAAAATGACCTTTGAAGGATGGGGAATTTTCCTATTTGTATTACTTGCATTGATGGCATTTAATGAACTTGGAAGATCAACAAAATGGACGGGAATATTATTATTTATAATAGTACCTACATTTTTAACTATTTTTGTTTGGCCAACTACAGCAGCACCAGGCAATGAATATGGAACAGGAACTTGGTTTAACTGGGTGAAAACTTATTCGGCACTTGCTGGGTGTGTTTGGTTTATGGCTCTTAGATATATTCCATCGTTACAGAAGAAAAAATGGGCACTGGCTCTTCCAGCGATTATTTTAGCATTAAATATATTTGAAGCTTCTATTAGAGACTTTCAAATTTTCACTTATGGATTAACTGATGGTGGAGTTGTAGATAATCTTTGGACGATATCTGGACCTTGGAATATTATGAATGGTATAGCTGGGTTATTAAATATAGTTACAATTTGTGGTTGTTATGGAATATTTATATCTAAAGATAAAACAAAGGATATGATATGGCCAGATATGATATGGACATGGGTTATAGCTTATGATGTATGGAACTTTGCTTATACTTATAACTGTATATCAGACCACTCAATTTATTGTGGAGCAGCTTTATTACTTTCATGTACAATACCAACTTTCTTTATAAAAAAAGGAGCTTGGTTACAACATCGTGCTCAAACATTAGCTCTTTGGATTATGTTTGTTATGACTGTTCCTCAGTTTGCTGATAGGATAGCACCAGTTCCTACAACACATAACAAGACAGCGTTCTTTGTGGTAAGTTTAATATCTTTAGCTGTGAATGCAGCTTTAGCAATTTATCAATTTAATAAGGTAAGAAAAAATAAACTTAATCCAATAAAGGATGAAATTTACACAGATACTGATGCTTATCAACAAGTATTAGCTGAAAATAAGTAGATATAAAATAATATTCTATTAAATAAAATGTAGTTATTAAGTGTGAAAACTTAGTAACTACATTTTTAAATTGTTGGGATACTTTTTAAAACTAATTATTTAGGTAATTTTATAGTAAATTCATCACTTACTTTTTTATAATCACCATTTATATTTCCATCTGAAATTTTATATGCATATGCAGTAAGCTTTAACTCTTTTGAATTTTCATTAAGATCTCCAGTATCTCCATAAGGAACTATTTTAAAAGTACCTTTATCTTCATAATTATCATTTAGTCTAAACTCCACATTGTGACCTAAATTATCTGTACCTTTAAGAAGCATATCGTAATCATTACCGTTAAAATCTTTAGAGAATTTTATCTCTTTAGCTAAGTCATTACTTGTGTATTTTTCTAACTTTATAGTTTGTCCATTTTCAAGTTTAAAACTTTCATCAAGTTTTACTTCTTTAGTATCTTTAACTATTTTTGCATTAGTTTTGAATTCAAACATCCAAGGGCCTTGTTTAGTTTCTTCTTTTTCACCGTTCATAAAGTCTATACTTGAAATTTCCATTCTCACATCTATATCACCAGTTAACTTTGTATCTAGCTTATAGTACATAAATAACTCTACTGTATTATCATCTATGGGTTGAGCTGACCCTCCGGCATCAGATTTAATTTCTTTTCCATTTATAAATATTTTTGTGTTGGGTGAAGCATAACCATATTCTATTTTATCTTTAGATTTTATAGTTTGAGTAACTATTAATTGGTCTTTATCTACTACAACCTCATTTAAGCTTACTGTAACTCCATCTTTAGTGATAGATTCTCCTACAACCTTTTTATAGTCATCTAGTCCTTTGTTTATTCCTAATTGGGTAGATATGTCATAGAAAAATTCATTTATGTTAGCAAATGCTTTTTGGCCTAAGCTTGTTGTTCCCAATAACCCTACACTTAAAATGGCTACAGAGGCTACTTTTAACCCATTAACATAGCTATTCTTTCTAGCGGATTTCTTTAGTCTTTTTTTTACCTTTGTTTTCTCTATATCATTTACATTCATCTCTACAAACTCACTTTCATCTATATTTATATTATTTAATAGTTCATATATATCTTTCATATTAATTTAACCTCCTATGAAATCTTATAATTTTCTTTAAGTTTCTTTCTACCCCTACATATCCGGTTATCTACACTTGCTTTTGTAATAGATAACTTCAAAGCAATATCTTCTGATTTCATTCCTAGAAAAAATTTCATAACAAATATATCTCTACTAATATCATCTAATTTATTTATTGCTTTAACTAACTCTTCTCTATTTTCAGTAGAAATTAACTCATCTTCAACTGTATTTTTTTCTACATGGCTTATATCATCGAATACAACCTCTGATTTTTTTATCTCTTTCCTGTAATAGTCAATTGCTTTAAATTTAGCTATTGCGCATATCCATTTCTTAAAATCCTTGTTTTCCCCAGTGAATTTTTTAGAATTATTCCATACAGAAAGAAAAGTATCATTAATACACTCTTCTATAATTCCGTCATTTTGCAAAGGAGAAAGTATCTTATAACTTACCCCCTTTACTAAAGGTAAATATTTATCTACTATAAATTCTAAAGAATCCTCTTTTCTTTTTTTAAACCTTTTTATATAGTTATTTTCATTACATTTCATTTAATGTTAACCTCCAGTTGTAAAAGCTTTTACACCATATATAACGAATAAAAAAATATTTATTATCATATTTTTTCATTTTTTATTTTTTTTATGTTTAGAATATAGATGATACCTTCTATGATATTGTGTACAAATCTATGTAGAGAGGATATTAATTAATAGAAATAAGAGTTTTTGATTAAACAGTTAACTTTTAATAAACATTATATATGATAAAGTATAATGATATAAAATTTTAATTTATTGATTTATAAGGAGAGCTAAAAATGAGATTACTAGTTATAGAAGATAATATAGAACTGTCAAACTCAATGAAAAAAGGGTTAGAAAATATGAACTTTAAAGTAGATATATCAAATACAGGAGAAGAAGGAGAGGAGAAAGCAAGTATTAATGAATATGATGTTATATTACTAGATTTAAACCTTCCGGATACTGATGGAATAGAAGTACTAAAATACCTTAGAAAAAAATCAATAGACACACCAATAATAATAATAACAGCAAGAGATAATGTATCAGATTTAGCAATAGGATTAGATAATGGAGCAGATGATTATATAACAAAGCCATTTCAACTATTAGAAGTTAGAGCAAGAATTCATGCAGTAATAAGAAGATTCCACGGGCGAACAAATCCAATTATAAACATTGGAACTTTAAAGCTTAATCCAGTAAATCGTACTGTGTATATAGATGATAAAGAGGTAATACTTGCAATAAAAGAGTTTGATATATTAGAGTACATCTGCTATAAACACCCTGCAGTTGTTTCTAGCGAGGAAATTGTAGAGCATGTATATGACGAAAACTTTGATCCATTTTCATCAGTACTAAGAGTACATATATCAAGGCTAAAAAATAAATTGAAAAATATACAAGGGCAAGAAGTTTTAGTTAATGTTAGAGGAAAGGGTTATTGTTTATGCGTAGAGTAAACTTTAAAAGTGGACTAGTTATAATAATATATTCATTAATACTATCACTTGTTATAGGCGTTGGATTATATAAAATAAAAGGATCATTTAATAATCTAGAAACTAAAACAAATATAAAAGATACCAAAGCTATTATTGTTAGTACTTCTGTATCTAACGAAGAAAATTTAATATATAGAGCACTAAAAGAAGGTAGTTATCTAAATTCAAAAGAGTACAATGAAAACTTTGAAAGTCATAAAATGACAGGCACAAGTAAGTTAGTAGATGTAGCTGAAATCGGAAGAGCTTATCTGAAGCTAGGATTTAAAGACATATTAAGTATAGTTCTAATATTTTTCTTTGTTTTAATATTATCATCTTTAATATTATGGATAGTATTAAATAAGATTCATGATAAAGAAATCGAAAATATTGTGAAAAATTTAAATGAACTTGATGATGATTTTAATCCATATTTAGTAAGTAAAACTTTTGGAATAGCTTATGAAAATATAAAGGAAAAGTTCAAACAAAATTTAGAGGACTATAAAAAATTAAACTCTTATTTATCCCATGAACAAAAAAATGCTATTGCTATATTAAGGACTAATTTAGAAATAGACAACAATCAAGAATATATTAAATTGATAGATAATATTGCTGACAGTATAGACGATGTATTAACTTTAAGTGATTTAAAATCTGAAGATGAGATGGTTAGTGTAGATGTTTCTTTAATATGTGCTAGTATTTGTGACATGTATCAAAAAAATTATAAAAATATTGAGTTTGATTTTGATGAAGAAAATAATACAACTATTTTGGCTAAGGAAAGATGGATATATCGGGCAGTAAGTAATTTGGTTGATAACGCAGTAAAGTATGGCGAGAATAAAATGATAAGAGTATCAGTAAGAAATAAATACAATAGCGTAATAATTAAAGTAGAAGATAACGGAATTGGAATGGAAAAAAATTTTATAGATAACATATTTAACAATAAATATAGAATTAATGATTTAAAGAAAGATGGATATGGGATAGGGCTAAGTTTAGTATCACATGTGTGTGATTTGTGTAATGGAATAGTAGTAGTGGATAGTGAAATAAATAAAGGGTCTTGTTTTTATTTATCCTTTTCTGAATATAAGAATTAACATTTACTTTTAGATTTTATAGATAGGGTTAACATTGAGTAAACAATATATTTATTATAATTTGCTTATAGTAAACCTAAAGAAAAGGAGAATTTTGTATGTATATTTTTAAAAATGCATTAAAAAACTTATCGAGGAATAAAGGGCGAAATATATTGTTAGGAATTATAATGACAGCCATACTTTCTTGTACAGCAATATCTATTCTTATTAATACAACATCTAATGAGATAATAAAAGATTATAAAAATAGATTTGGAGCTGAAGTTTTTATCCAGTCAAATATGGAGAAGACACAGGAAAAAATAAACGAAGGTAAAGTTGAGGAACTAAATAAAGGAGTATCTAACGATATTAAAGAAAAGCTTGCTAAATCAAAATATATTAAAGAATCTATATTTAGCTTAGGATTTAGTGGTTATAGTGATAAGATTAAATCTTTAGATCAACCAGAAGGTTCAGATGATTTGAACTTGAGCAATGTTGTAGCTATTGGTGGTAAATCAAAGCTTAAAAAAAGTCCAAACTTAAATATTTTAGGAGGACTTAGTAATGAGGGTAAAAAGGAATTTAAAAATGGAACAAGAAAAATCATAGAAGGAAAAATGCCGCAAAAAAATAATGAGGCTATGGTGAGTAAGGAGTTTGCAAAGTTAAATAACTTAAAGGTTGGGGATAAGATGCAAATTAAAAATCCTCAGGATCCAGATAAGTTAGAGTCACTAGATTTAACTATATCAGGGATATATTATGATGGTGCAAAGTCAAATGATTACGGAATGAAGCACCACATGTTAAATAGAAGTAATGAGATTATTACAACATATGATACTTTAAAATTATATGATGAAAAATCTGAAGAAGATTTAGTTACTATGGATGCAAAATATTACTTGAAAGATCCAGATTTAGTAGATGAGTTTAATAAAGAAGCTCATGAAATGGGGTTAAGTGAGTTATTTGATTTATCTGTAGATGCAAGTAGTTACAATAGTATTGTTAAACCTGTAGAAGGATTAAAAAGCATTTCAAAAATATTTATGACTTTAGTTTTAGGTTTTGGGGGTAGTATATTAGTTTTAATTTCTATTTTAGCTATCCGTGAAAGAAAATACGAGATAGGTGTTTTAAGAGCTATGGGTATGAAAAAAGGAAAAGTTGCACTAGGTTTAATTTTTGAAACATTATCTATGATACTTATTTCTTTAAGCATAGGTTTAACTATTGGAAGCATATCAGCTCAACCAGTTTCAAATATGCTTTTGCAAGGACAAATAGATGCTCAAAAGCAAGCTGAATCAATGAGCATGACTGTTGGGTTTGCGGGTCCAAGTACAACAGCACCAGCGTTAGAAAAATTAGATGTATTTTTAAGTGGAGAAGCTATTTTAAGCATTACGCTAATAGCATTATTACTAGGAGTAGTATCTGCCGGTATAGGTATTTTATATATAAATAGATATGAACCAAGAAAAATACTAACAGAAAGGAACTAATAATATGAGTTTACTAAGTTTAAAAGATGTAAGTTATAGATATGAAGGTGCTAAGAGAGATGTTTTTGATGATATAAATATAGATTTTGAAAAAGGAAAAGTATATGGAATAATAGGAAAATCCGGAGCAGGTAAAAGTACTTTATTATCATTAATATCAGGGCTTGATACATGTAAAAGTGGAGAAGTTTTATATAAAGATAATAGTTTGAAAAATATAGATAGAGATTTATACAGAGCAAAGGATATTGGGGTTATATTTCAAGGTTATAATTTATTATTAAATGCTACGGCTAAAGAAAATATATTATTATCTATGAATATAAGCAACTCTAAGCAGGAAAACAAGGATAAATATATAGATGATTTACTTCAGGATGTAGGTATTGATACTGATAAAGCAAATAGAAAAATTTTAAATTTATCAGGAGGAGAGCAACAAAGAATCGGTATAGCTAGAGCGTTATCACATAATCCAGATATAATAATTGCTGATGAGCCAACTGGAAATCTTGATAATGAAACTGAAGAAAAGATTATGGATATTCTAGTGTCATTAGCTCATAAACATAACAAGTGTGTTATCATTGTAACTCACTCAAAAAAAGTGTGTTCATACCTTGATGAAATTTGGGGATTAAAATCTGGTAAATTATTATTTATAAAAGACGAAAAGGAAAAAGTTAATACTGATAAATAACAGAAAATAAAATAAATGAAGTATATGATAGGAGAATGTTATGAAATCGTCAGATATAAAAAAATCACCAAAGCTTACAGTGATATTATATGTATGTGCAACATTAATGGCTCTAAGCACTATATTTATTATATATAAATCAAATGTTTACATATCAGATTTAGTTAAAGAGGGGTTTGATCCTAAAAAGGAGATAGTAGAAGTAATAAATTATTACTTAGTTACAGTTATACCATTTGTATTTTACACAATATCTTTAATTACTTTAGGATATATAGTTAAAAAGATAGATTATATAACAAAAGGCAAAGAAGAAATAAAAGAAAAAAGTGTATATTTAGAAAGAGCACCAGAGAATAAAAATGATGAAATAGATGAATTTTTTAGTAATATATAATTACATAAAATTATATTAGAAAAAAAGTAGTTATTATTTCTTGGAGTTAGCATGTTAGCTAGACTTATGAAAAACACATTGGTAATTTTATCAATGTGTTTTTTAGTTATGTTATAAAATACAAATATGAAAAAGGATTATTTAAAGCAATTGGAAAAATATTTATTATATTATATAAAATTTAAGGTAATTAAAAAAAGATGTACTTTGAATATGATTAAGAATAATACATAAGCATTTATAGCAATACTACCTTGAACGAGAAGTGATATAATTATAATCTATAGAAATTAATTGGAAATTATGGAGGCAAAAGTATGAGTAAATTGACTGTTCTAGATGTAAATTTTGAGTCTAATGGATGTATACAAACAATAAATCCAGTTATAGTAGAAGATGACAACGAGATGATTTTAATTGATTGTGGGTATCCTAATTTTTTATCAATAATAGAAGAATGTGCATGCGAAAATAATATAGATTTAAATAAATTAACAAAGTTGATTATAACTCATCATGATTTTGATCATAGGGGATCAGCTGCTAAGTTAAAGTCAAAGTATACTAATATGAAAATATTAGCATCACAAAAAGATGAAAAATATATTAGTGGAAAAGAAAAATCATTAAGACTTCAACAAGCGGAGTCGATATATGATAGTTTGTCAGAAGAGCAAAAAGAATGGGCACTTAATTTTCAAAAGACATTAGAATCAGTAGAAAATGTAGATGTAGATATAGAGTTAAAGGATGGGGATAAGATTGATTGTTGCGGTGGTGTTGAAATAATTGAAACTCCAGGTCATATGCCAGGGCATATATCAATTTATATCAAGGAAAGTAAAACATTAATAGCTGGAGATGCTTTAGTTATTAAAAATAATAAATTGTGTATGGCAAACCCTCAGTATACTTTGGATATGAAAGAAGCAAAAAAATCTGTTAAAAAGCTATTAAACTATGATATTGATAGAGTTATATGCTATCATGGTGGGATATACAATACAGATGTTAAGTATTCATTAGAACAGATTTAAACAATGAATCAATATAAGATTATCATGAAATTAAGGAGAATTAAATTTATATAGGAGGCCAGAAATATGGATATAAGATACACGTCACCATCACCAATGGAATATATTTCACTAAGATTAAGAACAGGAATGGGCGAAAAAGATTTAACAAAATCAGAAATAGCTTTAAAAAATTCATTATTTATAGTTTCTTTATGGGATAATAACGATTTGATTGGATTTGGAAGAATAGTTGGGGACAAAGGAATAACTTACGTTGTTTCTGATATTATGGTAGATCCTAACTACCAAGGCCAAGGTTTTGGACAGATAATTATGAAAGAAATTGATGCTTATTTAGAACAGAATACTGATGAAGATGCATATATTTGCTTAATTGCAAACAAGCCTGCCGATAAACTATACTCAAAATTTAAATTTGAATATGTGGAGCCAAAAGCTTGTGGGATGAAGAGAAAATAAGTGAATTTTATAAAAAATTATAAAATAGTAAGTTAAAACTGCAAGGGAGGGATATTCATGAAACATGAATGGAGAAAAAAAGAAAAAGAATATTACATACCAAAAGAAAAACCTCAAATAGTAGAAATACCTGAATTCAAATTCCTAACTCTAAAAGGGCAAGGAAACCCAAATAGTGAAGGATTCTCAAAAGCTATAGAAACACTATACTCACTAGCTTACGCTATAAGAATGATGCCTAAAAAAGGAATTACCCCAGAAGGATATTTTGAATACACAGTATATCCATTAGAAGGAATATGGGACTTAACTGAAAAAGGTAGGGATGAAGAAGTTCTTAACAAGGACGAGCTAGTTTACACATTAATGATTAGACAACCTGACTTTGTAAATGAAGAAGTTTTCAATATAGCTATGGATATTGCAAAAAAGAAAAAGTCAAATCCATTATTAGAAAAAGTAGAACTTAAAAATATTAAAGAAGGAACTTCAGTACAAATGCTTCACGTTGGACCTTATGATGATGAACCAAGAACTTTTTCAGTTATGGAAGAGTTTTGCAATGAAAATAATTTAAAGATAAAAACAAAAGCGCATAGAGAAATATATCTTTCAGATTTTAGAAAGACTGAAGCATCAAAATTAAAAACTGTTCTTAGATATATGGTAGAAGAAAATTAATATTTTAATAATTTGACTGAAATACATACTTGTACTAATATAAACTTATATTAATTTAGATAAATTAGAGAGGTTATTAAGTATGATAAAAGCAGTTGTAAAGGATATATTATTTTTAGAACAAAAATCAGAACTTGCAACAAAAGATGATGTAGAAGTTATAAATGATTTAATAGATACATTAAGAGCAAATTTAGACCATTGTGTAGGAATGGCAGCTAATATGATCGGAGTAAAAAAGCGTATACTAGTATTTAGTGTAGGGGAGATGATAATTCCTATGGTGAATCCAGTTATACTAAAAAAAGAGATTCCTTATGAAGCTGAGGAGAGTTGTTTATCTTTAGAAGGATTTAGGAAAACAACTAGATATGAAAAAATAGAGGTAGAGTACCTAGATAGAAACTTTAAAAAACATAAGCAAGTATTTACAGGATTTACAGCACAAATTATTCAACACGAAGTAGATCACTTCGAAGGAATAATAATATAGTATATAAATGAAAAAGGCGCTCCCTATTTTAGAGCGATCGCCTTTTTTTATATGTTAATGGATAGTTCCCATAACCGTACTCATTACAAAGTTAAGAATAAACAAGCCGCTAAGTACGTACATAGCTACAGAAACATTTTTCCCTTTATTTATAACTAAATTAAGAATTGTATAAACTATAAATCCAATAGATATACCATTTACAATATTATAAGTAAAAGGTATTATCGTAATCATTAAGATTATAGATATAGTTTCTATCAAATCTCCTTTTTCTAGGTCAAAGAAAGTTTGTATCATAAGTATTCCTAT
The DNA here is from genome assembly GCF_048568265.1 of Paraclostridium dentum. Lineage (NCBI taxonomy): Bacteria > Bacillati > Bacillota > Clostridia > Peptostreptococcales > Peptostreptococcaceae > Paraclostridium > Paraclostridium dentum. Next base: position 268,325 of record NZ_CP183813.1, read on the forward strand.
AAATATAAGAACACTACTTATAACACCATCTGGTATAAGTTTTAATACAGGTATTAAGAACAATGATAGTAAGAATAATGTAGCAGATGTAAATGCAGCTACTTTGCTTTTACCACCAACACTGATCCCTGAGAAGTTTTCAGCTGCAACTATAGTTGGACTTGTTCCACATATTCCAGCTATTATATTAGATATTCCAGTTACCTTAAATGATTTTTGGAAATCTTCTTCTCTTTTTAGAGCTCCTAATTGACCATATAAAATTCCCATATTTTCAAATACTATTACAATTGTTATAGAGAATACGGCTACCATAAACGGTATAGACCAAATATTTTTAAATGACATGCCTAAAAATACTTCTTTAATAGCACCCATGTTAAATCCTGCAAAATCTAAACTGCTTAGACTAGTAACTCCCATAATAAGTGATAATACTGTACCTATTATTATACTTATAAGTAAGTTACCTGGTACGTTTTTCATATTTAATATCAAAATGATAATTAAAGTTACTATACTTAAAAGAGTTTCCTTGTCTGCGATATTACCAATACCTATCATAGTATTTTCATTACCTACAACAAGACCACTTTTTTGAAGTCCTATAAATAAGATTAAAAATCCTACTCCTGTAGTTATTGCATGTTTTAAGTTATTAGGTATCGAGTTCATAAGAATTGTAGTTAGCTTTGTGCTTGCTATTAAAGTGAATATTATACCACTCACTAATACTGCTGCTAAAGCTTCTTGCCATGACAATCCCATTGATTGAACAATAGTATAAGTAAATAATGAGTTTATTCCCATTCCAGGGACTAATATAAGTGGAGTATCTGAGATTACTCCCATAAGAATTGTAGATATAGTACATGTAAGTACTGTGGCTATCATAGCTGCATCTGGACTTATACCTGCATCAGATAATATTAATGCATTAGTCATTATGATATACACGCTGGCTATGAATGTTGTGATTCCTGCTAAAATCTCTGTCTTTAAACTTTGTGTTGCAATTGATTCTAATTTACTGCTTGATAGTTTTTGTTCCATTTTTCTTCCTCTTTATTTTGGTTCCCTCGCCCGCCCGCATTGGTTAATGCCCATATATATTACCACTATTTTTTTTTATTGTCTATAATTCTGGTGAAGTTTATTGTCGATTTTTCTGTTAAAAATATTGATACAGGGAAAATAAGTAAATTGAAAAGTTTATGTAAATTAATAAGTTAGCTAATTATATTTGATAATCAATTATGATAAAATATAGTCAATATGTGAAACTTACTAACAAAGGGGAAATATATCAAATGGGGAGTATGTTAAAGCAAGTTCAAGAAGAGATGACCAAATACGTGGAAACAATAGCGAGCGTATTGAATGTAGATATTGAAATTGTAGATGATAGGTTAGTCAGAATTGGGGGTTCTGGGATTTACAAATATAAAGAAGATGAAGTTCTTGTATCTAGTGGTTATATATATAGCCAAGTTATTAGTACAGGAAATGATATAACAGTAGTTGATATAGCTAGTCATGAAATTTGTAGTAATTGTAGTAGGCTTAGTAAGTGCCTTGATAAAATGATTTTAGCTGTACCGATTAAGTATAGTGGCCGCACAATTGGTGTTATAGGTGCAATAAGTACTGATAAAGAAAAGAAAAAAGAAGTACGTAAAAAATTAAAATCTTATTTAGAGTTTATACATCATATTTCAGATTTGATCTCTATAAAAGTAAATGAGTTTGAAGATAGTAAGTATGTTGATAAAGAAATGGAAATGTTTAGAGACATAATTGATAATATTGAAAAAGGAGTATTGATTTTAGATCCTGGAAGAAAGATATCATATATAAATAATATAGCAAAGAAAAGATTGAGTATTTTTGATGATCCAATAGGTAAGTTAGTAGAAATAAGAGCTATAGAACAAAATGAAGATAATGATGAAATGTTAAGCTTTAGTATAGATGATAAAGTTTATCATACTACATATAAGATAATACCTGTTCATCCTTATATTAATAATTATGATAAGCTTATAATTTTTGATGAAGTTAAAGAAAGTAAAGATCAGAAAATAAATACTAAATGGGAAGTTAAAAAAATAGATTCTATAATTGGTAATAGTGAAGCTATGAAACTGGTTAAAATTAGGACTAAGAGAGTTGCACAATCTAATTCAACAGTTTTAATAACGGGTGAAAGTGGAACAGGTAAAGAGTTAATTGCAAAGTCAATCCATGCAGAAGGAAATCGATGTACTAAACCATTTATAGCTATAAACTGTGCAGCTATTCCGGAAGCCTTATTAGAAAGTGAGCTTTTTGGATATGCAAAAGGAGCTTTTAGTGGTGCAAGTAATGAAGGTAAAATAGGAAAATTTGAGTTAGCTAATACAGGAGTAATATTTTTAGATGAAATAGGAGATTTATCTGTGCATTTACAAGCAAAATTGCTAAGGGTTTTACAAGAGAGAAAGTTAGTTAGGATTGGTTCTAACAAAATTATCGATTTAGATATAAGAGTAATAGCAGCTACAAATCAAAATATATTAGAGTTAGTTAATAGCGGTAAATTTAGAAGTGACTTATATTATAGATTAAATGTAATGCCTATAAACTTACCACCACTTAGAGATAGAAAAGAAGATATTAAAGATATATTTATGAATATATTAAATAGATATTCAATAGAATTCGACATAAGTGTAAAGAAAATTGAAGAATCTGTGATGAATAAGTTGATTAATTATTATTGGCCGGGAAATATAAGAGAATTAGAAAACTCAGCAGAATATATGATGAATATAATCGGAGAAGATGGAATAATATCAGAGGATATGTTGCCAATAGATATAATTAATTATTATGAAAAAAATAACAAAAATAAAGAAATCAATGATACAAATAAAATTACTAATAATAGCAATTTAATAAGAATTGATAATTATGGAGATATTTTAACTATGAAAGAATTAGAGCTATTTTATATAAATAGCATACTTGATAAATATGGAAGAGATACAAAAGCTAAAAAGGAAATAGCCAAAAAGCTTGGAATAGGGGTATCTACTTTATATAGAAAACTAGATGAAAATTAAATAATTCCCAAAATGAAAATTCTCAAATTGGTAAAAATTCCCGATTTGAGAATTTTTTTATTATATAAATAAAGATATCAAGGAGAGTTGTAAAGATAAAATGTGAGTGAATTAACAAAGTTTTAGTTTGAAAAACTGGGTTTCAAGGTTTGTTAAGAAAATAAATTTAAGTTTGGCATATTAATTGCTTTATACAAATTACGAAAACATTTATACAAGGGGGAGAATTATGAGAGAAATAAAATGGAAATTAAATAACCTACCAAAAAGTGAGAATAAGGAAAAAACTATAGAGTTTTTAAATGATGAAGAGATAAGTAAAGTAAAATCTTTCCACGAAAGTTTCCCGCAATATACAAAAACACCATTAGTTAAATTAGATAATTTAGCTGAAGTTTTAGGAGTTGGAGGCGTTTTCGTAAAAGATGAATCATATAGATTTGGATTAAATGCATTTAAGGTACTAGGCGGATCGTTTGCTATGGCAAGACACATGGCTGAAAAATTAGGAATGGATATATCAGAATTAACTTATGAAAAATTAATATCTGATGAAGTTAGAGAAAAACTTGGAGATATGACATTCTTTACAGCTACTGATGGAAACCACGGAAGAGGGGTTGCTTGGACTGCTAATAAATTAAAGCAAAAATCAGTAGTTTATATGCCAAAAGGATCATCAATAACAAGATTAAACAACATCAAAGCAGAGGGAGCGGATGCAAGTATAACTGATCTTAACTACGATGATGCTGTTAGATTAGCAGATGAAGATGCCAAAAAAGTTGGAGGACTTATAGTTCAAGATACAGCATGGGATGGCTATGAAGATATTCCTGCTTGGATAATGCAAGGATACGGAACAATGGCTAAAGAAGCAGTTGAACAATTAAAAGAGTACGGAGTAGAAAGACCTACACATGTATTTGTTCAAGCTGGAGTTGGATCTCTTGCAGGTGCAGTACAAGGATACATAGCTAATGCGTTTGATGAGTGCCCTATAACAGTAGTGGTAGAAGCTGATGAAGCAGATTGTTTCTACAAATCTGCAGAAGCTGGAGATGGAAAACCAAGATTTGTTGGTGGAGATATGCCTACAATAATGGCTGGTCTTGCTTGTGGAGAGCCAAATACAATAGGATTTGAAATATTAAAGAACTATTCAGGAGCTTTTGTTTCAGCACCAGATTGGGTTTCAGCTAAAGGAATGAGAGTATTAGGAAATCCATTAACAGGAGATACAAAAGTTATATCAGGAGAATCAGGAGCTGTAACAACAGGATTATTAGCAGCTATGATGAGCGATGATAAATTAAAAGATCTTAGAGAAGCATTAAAACTAGATAAAGATTCTAGAGTATTACTAATAAGCACTGAAGGAGACACAGATCCAGAGAAATATAGAAGCATAGTTTGGGACGGAGAATGTGCAAGTATATAGATAATAATTAGAAAAATTAAGGGGGATTAATAGGATGTTAAATGAGCAAAGAAAACAAGAATTAACTGAGTTATGCCAAGCATTAATAAGAAATGCAAGTTATTCAGGTCATGAAGAAAATGTAGTTAAAGCAATAGAAGAAAACTTTAAAAAACTAGGGTTTGATAGTTGGTTTAGAGATGAATATGGAAACATAATAGGTTGTATCAAAGGTAATAAAGAAGGAAAGAAAATATTATTTGATGGACATATAGATACAGTAGAAGTACCAGATGAAAGCAAGTGGACATTTCCTCCATTTGGTGGAGTTATAAATGATGGGAAAATATACGGTAGAGGTACTTCTGATATGAAAGGTCAGTTAAGTGCAATGATAGCTGCTGTTTCATACTTTGCAGAAGATACAAAAAAAGATTTTGAAGGTGAATTATATGTAGCGGGTGTAGTTCATGAAGAAATATTTGAAGGGATAGCAGCTAGAAAAATAAGTGAAGCTGTTAAGCCAGATTATGTTGTTATAGGGGAATCTTCAGAACTTAACTTAAAGATAGGGCAAAGAGGTAGAGGAGAAATAGTAGTAGAAACTTTCGGGAAACCAGCTCACTCTGCTAACCCACACAAAGGAATAAATGCAGTATATAAAATGTCTAAGATAATAGAAAAAATACAAAACCTAGAGCCGCCTACTCATCCAGTATTAGGGCCTGGAATATTAGTTTTAACTGATATAAAATCTTCTCCATACCCAGGGGCTTCAGTAGTACCAGATTATTGTAAAGCTACTTTTGATAGAAGATTATTAGTAGGAGAAACTAAAGAAGGAGTATTAGCTCCAATACAAGCATTATTAGATGAAATGATGAAAGAAGATCCAGAACTAGATGCTAAAGTTTCTTATGCTATAGGATGTGAAGGATGCTACACAGGAAATAAAATTGAAGGTGAAAGATTCTTCCCAGGTTGGTTATATGATGAGCAAGATGAGTTTGTTCAAGCAGCATATAAAGGATTAAAAGAAGCTGGAATAGATAGTCAAATAACTCAATACTCATTCTGTACAAATGGAAGTCACTATGCAGGTGAGGCAGGAATAAAAACAATAGGATTTGGACCTTCAAAAGAAAATCTTGCTCATACAATAGATGAATATATAGAACAAGAACAATTATTTATAGGAGCAGAAGGTTACTACGGAATACTTAAATCAGTTTATAAAAAATAAATAAATAGGGGTAAGTGTTATGAAAATTTTAATAAAGCAAGGGCTAGTAGTTGATGGTAATAATACAGAACCATTTATAGGTGATGTGTTAATTAATGATGATAAGATAAGTAAAATATCAACTGAAATTACAGAAAATGTAGATAGGATAATAGATGCAAGAGGTAGAGTAGTATGTCCTGGTTTTATAGATACTCATAGCCACTCAGACCTTATGATTTTAGTAAATCCATTTAATGAAATAAAGATAAGACAAGGAATAACAACAGAAGTGTTGGGCCAAGATGGTATATCTATGGCCCCACTTCCTAAGGAATTTATTCCTTCATGGAGAAAAAATCTAGCAGGCCTAGATGGTGAAAGTGACGAGATAGATTGGGAATATGAAACTACTGATAACTATCTTACTATGATGGAAGATAACGGAGTAGGATTAAATGAAACTTACTTAGTTCCTCATGGAAATATTAGAATGGAAGCTATGGGATTAGAAGATAGACCAGCAACTAAAGAAGAAATTCAAAAGATGTGTGAAATCACAGAAAGAGAATTAAAAGCAGGAGCTATTGGATTATCTACAGGGCTTATATATATACCATGTGCTTACTCTATGACTGAAGAAATAATAGAAATGTGCAAGGTTGTTGCAAAATATGATGGAGTATTTGTTGTTCATCAAAGAAGTGAAGCTGATACGATTCTTACATCTATGGAGGAAATAATAACTATAGGAAAAGAATCTGGGGTTAAGGTTCATTTTTCACATTTTAAAGTATGTGGAAAAGATAACTGGAAGTACATACCACAAGTTTTAGAGTTATTGGAGAAAGTCAAATCAGAAGGTATAAAAGTTTCATTTGACCAATATCCATATGCTGCAGGTAGTACTATGCTTGGAGTAGTTCTTCCTCCTTGGGCACATTCAGGTGGGACAGATAAACTATTAGAAAGATTACAAAATGAAGATGATAGAAATAGAATGAAAAAAGATATCGAAAATGGAATAGAAGGTTGGGATAACTTTATTCAATTTGCAGGAATAGATCAAATTTTTGTTACAAGTGTAAAGAATAAAAAGAATGAAAATACAATAGGTAAAAGTCTATTAGAAATAGGTGAAATGAGAGGTAAAGATCCTGTTGATGCTACTATGGACCTATTATTAGAAGAAGAAAATGCAGTTGGAATGGTAGATTTTTATGGATTAGAAGAACATATTATAACTTTTATGAAGAGAGAAGAACAAAATGTTTGTACAGATGGTCTATTATCAGGGAAGCCACATCCAAGAGCATATGGATCATTCCCTAAAATATTAGGAAGATATGTTAGAGAATTAGGAGTATTGACTTTACAAGAAGCAGTTCATAAAATGACTAAAAAAGCTGCACAAAGTTTCAGTATAAAAGATAGAGGTCAACTAAAAGAGGGATACTTTGCAGATATAGTTATATTTGATAAAGACAAAGTTTCAGGGTGTGATGATTATATTAATTCTACTCAATATCCAATAGGTATAGATTATGTAATCATAAATGGAAACTGTGTAATTGAAGAAAATGAATATAAACATATTAAGGCTGGTAAAGTATTGAGATAACCTTAGGAGGTATCAAAACATGATATTAGTTGGAAATGGGAGATTGATAACTAAAAATGAGCAAAATCCATATATGGATGACGGTTGTGTAGTTATCGAAGGAAATATTATAAAAGAGATTGGTTCAACCAAAGAAATGAAGGAAAAGTACTCATGTCATGAGTTTATAGATGCGAATAAAAAGGTAATAATGCCAGGGCTTATAAATACTCATATGCATATATATAGTTCTTTTGCTAGGGGGATGGCTGTACCAGGAAAACCATCAGAAAATTTTATGGAAATCCTAGAAAACTTATGGTGGAGATTAGATAAAAAACTTACTTTAGAAGATACAAAATATAGTGCTTATGCAACTTATATAGATTGTATAAAAAATGGAGTTACAACAGTATTTGATCACCATGCGAGTCCATTTGCTATAGAGGGAAGTTTATTTACTATAAAAGATGTAGCTAAGGATTTAGGAATTAGAACTAATCTTTGTTATGAAGTATCTGATAGGGATGGGTTAAAGACGATAGATCAAGGAATTCAGGAAAACGTTAATTTAATAAAATTTGCTCAAAATGATGAATCAGATATGGTAAAAGGTATGTTTGGACTTCATGCAGCTTTTACATTATCTGATGAAACTTTAGAAAAATGTGCAAATGAAATGGCTAACCTAGATGCTGGATATCATGTACATACAGCAGAGGGGATAGATGATGTAATTATAAATAAAGAAAAATACAATAAAAAGGTTGTACAAAGATTAAATGATTTTAATGTTTTAAATGATAAAACTATAGCAGTTCACTGTATTCATATAGATTCTGAAGAAATGGAATTAATAAAAGAAAATAAATCTTTTGTTGTACATAATCCAGAATCTAACATGGGAAATGCAGTTGGTTGTGCTCCTGTAGTTCATTTATTAAACAAAGGAATAACTGTTGGATTAGGAACTGATGGATATACAAGTGATATGTTTGAGTCTTTGAAGGTTGCAAATATAATACACAAACATCAACTAAGAGATCCAAGAGTTGGATGGGCAGAAGCTCCAACTATGTTATTTGAAAACAATAGAAAAATAGCTAGTAAGCATTATAAAAAAGACCTAGGGGTTTTAAAAGAGGGAGCATATGCTGATGTAATAGTTGTAGATTATATACCGCACACTCCACTTAATGAAAATACAGAAAATGGACATATAATATTTGGTATGACAGGAAGAAGCGTTGATACAACCATTGTAAATGGAAAAGTATTAATGAAGGATAGAATTTTATTAAATATTGATGAAGAGTCAATATTAGCAAAGAGTAGAGAGATGAGCAACAAATTGTGGGATAGAATATAAAAAAATAATATAAAAGGGGGACTATAAATGTCTCAAGAAAAAAGCCCTAAAATAGCTCCGGTTGATGAGAGAATACCGGTATCCAAGTCGTGGATATTCTCATTACAACACGTATTAGCAATGTGTGCAGGAGCGGTGGCAGTTCCTATGATGGTAGGAAGTGCTGCAGGACTAGACCATGAAAGTATAGTTTTTTTAATTAGTGCTTGTATATTTATGGCGGGGGTAGGAACGCTGATACAAGCTTTTGGTATAGGAAATATTGCAGGTGCTAAGATTCCGGTAATCGAAGGAACTAGCTTTGCGGCTGTTGCAGCCATGACATCTATCGCTTCATCATATCAAGACCCAAATCTAGCTATGCAAACTGTATTTGGAGCAGTTATGGCAGCAGGATTGTTTTGTATAATAATAGCTCCAATATTTGAAAAAATAATAAGATTTTTCCCAAAAGTAGTCACAGGAACAGTAGTGCTGGTAATCGGGGTATCTCTATTACCAGTTGGGATTAAGTGGATAACTGATAGTAAAGTAGGTCCAGCTGAGCCGGCTCAAGTAGGATTAGCACTAGCTGTTTTAGCTATAACTATTGTGTTATTTAAGTATTTAAAAGGGATTTGGAATAGTGCAGCAATACTTTTTGCAATAGTAATCGGAACAGTACTAGCGGGTGTATTAGGTATGGCTGACTTTAGTAATGTAGCTGGTGCAAGTTGGTTTAGTGTTAATGTACCTTTAAAATTTGGTATGCCAGTATTTGAACCATCAGCAGTAATATCTTTAGGTCTAATAATGTTAGTACTAATGACTGAATCGTTAGGAAACATGATGGCAATACATGAGATGGTAGATAAAGAGATAGATGGTGCAAACATAAAAAGAGCATTAAGAGGAGATGGTATATCAACTTTTCTATCTAGTATATTCAACTCATTTCCAATAACTCCATTTGCTCAAAATACAGGGCTTGTTGGATTGATGGGAATAAAGTCAAGATACGTAGCGATACATGCAGGGATTATCTTATTAGTATTAGGATTTATACCTAAATTTGCATCAATAATAGCAGCAATACCTAAACAGGTTCTTGGTGGAGTAGGATTTGCGATGTTTGGGATGGTTTTAGTAGGAGGAATAAGAACTTTAAGCAAAGTTGAATTCAATGGGACAAAAAATGGAGTAATTGTAGCAATAAGTGTAGGGTTGGCGATGATACCTTTAGCAAATCCTGATTTTTATCATAACTTCCCAAATTGGGTGCAAACAATATTCCATAGTGGTATAACAACAGGAAGTTTAGCAGCAGTTATACTGAACATATTCTTTAATGAATTAGGAAGCAAAAAAGAATCAAACAATGATAATGAAACAGACGAGAAAGCAGTTTAAATATATTAATTAGAATAAGTTTTGTGAAAATATAAACAAAAATGAAAAGGGGAGATTTAAAAATGGCAAATTTACAAGTTAAAATACACGATATGGAGTTTCCAAATCCAATAATGACAGCAGCAGGACCAGGAGCTAAAGATGGAGATTTATGTATAGAAGCTGTAAAAGGTGGAGCAGGAGGTATATGTACAAAAACTATATCTGTACTTCCAGCAGACGTACCAAGACCATGTATGGCAAATACTAACGGTGGTTTCTTAAATACAGAGTTATGGTCTGAATTACCAAAGGAACAATGGATAGCTGAAGAATATGCAAAAGCTAAAAGTGCAGGAGTTCCAGTAATAATAAGTATGGGATATACAGCAGAAGATATCGCTAAAGTAGCACCACTTGTTAAGCCTTATGCAGATGCAGTTGAATTGTCTACACATTATGTAGGAACAGATGTTACACCTATAGTAAATGCTTTAAAAGCTGCAAAAGCTGCATTAGACGTACCAGTATTTATGAAAATGAGCCCTCACACTGATATACAAACAATAGCAAAAGCTGTTGAAGAAGCAGGGGCAGACGGACTTGTAATGATAAATTCATTTGGACCATGTATGGCAATAGATGTTGAAACAGGATTCCCTATAATGGGAAGTAAAACAGGATACGGATGGCTATCTGGAGCTCCAATAAGACCATTAGCAGTAAGATGTATATACGAAGCTTCTAAAGTTGTAAATATACCAATAATAGGTGTAGGTGGAATAACTTGCGGAAGAGATGTTGCTGAAATGATGATGGCTGGGGCTTCAGCAGTACAAACTTGTACAGAAGCAATACTTAAAGGACCACAAGTATACGGAAAAATAGCTAGAGAATTAAACGAATTCTTAGAAGCGAATGGATATTCAGATGTAAATGAAATAAAAGGATTAGCACATAAGAAAGTTCAAGAGATGGAATTTAGAACTCATGCAGTAGCTCCTCAAGTAGATCAAGATAAATGTATAAAGTGTAAGAAATGCGTAACAAGTTGTGTATACGAAGCAATTGAAGTTGGAGATGAAATGGTTATAGATGAAGATAAATGTTTTGGATGCGGATTATGCGTAACACGATGTCCAAAGAGAGCATTAACAATGCAAATGGGTGCTGTAGAAGCAAAGTAAAGGCAGGAAATTAAAATGGGGCTAATTTTACAAGGTGGAATAATAGTAACGGATGTAAAATCCTATAAAGCAGATTTAAGAATTGAAAATGAAAAAATAGCTGAAATTGGGTTTAATTTATTTAAAGAAGGAGATGAGATAGTGCCTATAAATGGGTGCTATCTTGTACCTGGAGGAATAGATACCCATACTCATTTTGACTTAGATGTTGGAACTACAATAACAGCTGATAATTTTGAAACAGGAACTAAAGCAGCTATAGTTGGAGGTACAACTACAATACTAGATTTTGCTACTCAATCAAAAGGACATACGTTAAATGATGGGCTTAGAGAATGGCATGATAAATCTAGGGGAAAATGCTATTCAGATTATGGATTTCATATGGCTATAACAGATTGGAATGATAATACATCCAAAGAAATGAAAGATATGATAAATGAGGGTGTTACATCATTTAAAATGTATATGGCGTATAAGGATACACTACAAGTTGATGATGGAATTATATTCAAAGCTTTGAAAAGAGCTAAGGAGTTAGGAGTGCTTATAGGATTCCACTGCGAAAATGGAGATATAATAAGTGAGCTAATAAATGAGTGTAAAAAGAATAATCAATTGTCACCTAAATACCACCAACTAAGTAGACCATCAGATGTAGAGATAGAGGCTACTTATAGATTAATGAAAATTGCAAAGACTGCAAATGCACCTGTATATGTAGTTCATTTAAGTTCGAAGAATGCATTACAAGAAGTTAAAAAAGCTAGGTTGGATGGGGTTAAAGTATATACGGAAACTTGCCCACAATATTTACTTTTAGATGATAAATTATATGATTTAGATGGGTTTGAAAGTGCTAAGTATGTAATGTCACCGCCGCTTAGAAAAAAAGCAGACAATGATGCTTTATGGAAAGCTTTAGAAGAGGGAGACATTGATGCTATAGGAACAGACCATTGTTCATTTAATTATAAAGGGCAAAAGGATATTGGGATAAATGATTTTAGCAAAATTCCAAATGGAGGCCCAGGAGTTGAACATAGAATGGGTCTTTTATATACATACGGGGTTAAAGAAGGAAAAATAAGTATGAATAAATTTGTAGAGTTAACATCTACAAAAGCAGCAAAGTTATTTGGAATGTATCCTCAAAAAGGAAGCATTGAAGTGGGTAGCGATGCAGATATAGTGGTTATAGATCCTGAAATAAAAAATACAATAAGTGCAGAAAATCAAACTCAAAATACGGACTATACTCCATACGAAGGATACGAAGTTGATTGCCAGTTTAGGCATGTATTTTTAAGGGGGATTGAAGTTATAAAAGAAGGAAAGTTAACAGTAGAACATCCTACTGGAAAGTATATAGTAAGAACTATAAACTAGGGGGTCATATATGTTTGAATTCACATTAAACGGGGAAACTGTTCAAGCAAAAGAAAATAAAAAACTATTAGAGTTTTTAAGAGAAGATATGAACATAACTTCTGTAAAAAATGGATGTGCAGAGGGTGCATGTGGAACTTGTATGGTTATTATAGATGGGAAAGCTACAAAAGCTTGCGTATTTAATACACAAAAGTTAGTAGGTAAAAATATTATTACCATAGAAGGAATGTCTGAGAAAGAAATGGATGCATATGCATATGCATTTACAAATGCAGGAGCAGTACAATGTGGGTTCTGCATACCTGGGATGGTAATAAGTTCTAAAGCATTGCTAGATGTAAATCCAGATCCAACAGAAGAAGAAATAAGAAAAGCCTTAAGAGGAAACATATGTAGATGTACAGGATATGTAAAGATAGTAGAAGCAGTAAAGCAAGCTGCTAAAATTCTTAGAGAAAATATAGAAGTTCCAAAAGTTGAGTGTAAGGGACTTGTTGGAGATAAATTACATAGAGTAGATGCAGTAGCAAAAACTTTAGGTAAAGCAGAGTATGTAGATGATATTAGAATAGATGGAATGATTTATGGATCTGCAGTAAGAACTATGTATCCAAGGGCTTTAGTAAAAAAAATTGATATAGAAGAAGCTAAAAAATATCCAGGTGTAGTAGCTGTATTAACCGCTAAAGATATACCTGGAACAATAAAAGTAGGGCACTTAAAGAAAGACTGGGATACGTTAATTCCAGAAGGTGAAATTACTAGATATCTAGGTGACTCAGTAGCATTAGTAGCTGCAAAATCAAAGGAAGCACTAGAAGAAGCTAAGAAGTTAGTAAAAGTTGAGTATGAAGAATTAAAACCTTTAACTTGTCCAGAAGAAGCTTTAAAGGAAGATGCTCCTGAAATTCATGAAGGTGGAAATATTTTAGTAGAAAAAGAGTTAGTAAGAGGAAATGCTGATGAAAAAATAAAAAATTCTAAGCATGTAGTAACAAGAAGATATTCTGTTCCATTTAATGAACATGCTTTTTTAGAACCAGAATGTGCAGTAGCTGGTCCTTATGAAGATGATGGTGTAATAATATATTCATCGGATCAAGGAGTATATGCAACTCAACATGAGTGTGCAGATATGTTAGGCCTTCCACATGAAAAAGTTAGAGTAATAAATAAAATGGTAGGCGGAGGATTTGGAGGTAAAGAGGATATGAGTGTTCAACATCATGCTGCTTTACTTGCATATCACACGAAGAAGTATGTAAAGGTTCAGTTAACTAGAAAAGAAAGTATAATAGTGCATCCAAAGAAGCATGCAATGGAGATGGAATTTACAACTTCATGTGATGAAAATGGATACTTAACAGCACTAAAAGCTACAATAGTTTCAGATACTGGGGCATATGCATCACTAGGAGGACCAGTATTAGAGAGAGCATGTACACATGCAGCAGGACCTTATAATTATCAAGATATAGATATACATGGTAAGGCTGTATATACAAATAATCCTCCAGGAGGAGCATTTAGAGGATTTGGAGTAACACAAAGTTGTTTTGCCACAGAATCTAACTTAAATTTACTAGCGGAAATGGTAGGAATATCTCCATGGGAGATAAGATATAGAAATGCTATAAGACCAGGGCAAGTATTGCCAAATGGACAAATAGCAGATGAAGGAACAGCTATGGTAGAAACACTAGAGGCTGTTAAGGAAGAGTATGATAAATACCCTTATGCAGGAATAGCTTGTGCTATGAAAAATGCAGGAGTAGGAGTAGGAATACCTGATATAGGTAGATGTAAGTTAGCTATAAAAGCTGGGAAAATACATTTAAGAACAAGTGCATCTTGTATAGGTCAAGGATTAGCAACGACTATGATTCAAATGCTTTGTCAGACTACAGGTTTAAAACCAGAAGATGTTATATACCAAGCGCCTGATACTCATTTAACTCCTGATTCAGGAAATACTACAGCATCTAGACAAACTGTATTTACAGGAGAGGCAACTAAAAATGCATGTCTTCAACTTAAAAAGGAATTAGATTCTGGGAAAACAATAAATGACTTAGAAGGGAAAGAGTTTTTAGGAACATATTCTAGTGTGACAGATAGAATGGGATCTGATAAAGAAAATCCAGTAAGTCACGTTGCTTATGGATATGCTACTCAAGTTGTAATATTAGATGAAAATGGAAAGTTAGAAAAAGTTATAGCTGCACATGATGTTGGTAGGGCAGTTAATCCAATTAATGTTGAAGGTCAAATCGAAGGTGGAGTGGTAATGTCGTTAGGATACGCACTTACAGAAACTTATCCATTAGAAAATTGTGTACCTAAAGCTAAATATGGAACATTAGGGCTTTTTAAATCAACAGATGCTCCACCAATAGAGCCTATAATAATAGAGAAAAATAAAGATGGATTGGCATATGGAGCTAAAGGTATAGGTGAAATAACAGCAATACCAACAGCACCTGCAACAGCAAATGCTTACTATAGATTTGATAAAGAGTTTAGAACTAGCTTACCTCTTATAAATACAGCTTATAAGAAAAAATAAAATGTTAACTATTAAAAAATAGACCCCTTTTGTCCGGGGTCTGTTTTTTATTTACTTTATGTTACATCCGGTAGAGCAAGAAGTACAACCTGATTCACAACCAAAGCCTTCTATAGGTTTATACTTTGCTTTTGAAATAAGTTGAGTCATAGTTCCCATTGGACAGTAAACACACCAAGATTTTGGTTTATATAGCATCATAGTTATAATACCAAGTATTGAAGATGTAAGCATCATACTATAAAATCCAAATGCAAATTGAGCAACCCATGGCGAAACCATACTTACATCAGCCCAATGCCAAGGCACTTTGAATGTCCATATTAAAGCAATGACTTCTTTTAAGTCTTTTGCACTACTAAACACTAAGTAAGTAGTATTCAGCATAGATACGAACATAGTTAAGAAAAATATTAAAAATCCATATCTAAAGCATTTGCTTTTCAAGAATTTAGGGATATCTTTATTTCTCGAAAGTTTAAGTTTAGTACCCATTAGGTCCAACATTTGCCCCCTACCACAGTAAACATTACAATATTTTTTCCCTCCACCAGCTAGAGCGATTATTAAAGGAATTGAGAAGCATAAAAGTCCTAACCATGCAAATAATATATTAAAAAGTCCTAATGTTAAATAAGCTACACTCAAAATCCACATGTAATCTATAAGTTTCTTTTTATTTTTCTTCATATATTAGACAACCTCCATAGTTTTAATATTTATAACTGATGCTGGACAAGATTTAGCACATTTTCCGCAACCAACACATTTTTCAGTATCTATTTTTGCGAATACTCCTTGTTCTATATTTATGATTTGAAGTGGACACACTTTTACGCATGAACCACAAGCTACACAAAGATCAGTATCAACAATTGCTTTTCTTTTTATTTTAGCCATATATTTACCTCCGTTTAAAAAAATGAATTTTCTAAATTATATAATTAATCTAAATTTAATTCTGTAACTTAATCACTAAAAACACACTCAATGATATAATTAACTAAAAAACATTGATTATAGAGAGGATATAAATGAGCAATAAAACTAATATAAAAGATTTATTTACAATAGGAGAAATAGCAATTTTATTTGATATTAATAAAAAAACATTAAGATATTATGATGAAATAGACTTATTTAAGCCAAGTTATATAGACGAAAAAAATAACTATAGATACTACACAACAAATCAATTTGAAAAACTAAATACTATAATTTATCTAAAAAGTATGGGAATAGCACTAAGTAAAATAAAATCTCATTTAGATAATAGAAGTATAAATAATACTCTTAAATTATTCCAAATTCAAGAAGAAGCAATTAAGAAAAAGATAGAAGAATTAGAAATTATACAAAATAAAGTTAAGGGTAGAATTAGTAAAATAAAAGATTCAATAGACTATGAAAAAATAAATAAAATAATAGAAGCGGATATTGAAGAGAGGTCTATTGTTTTATTAAAGGAAGAAGTTAAGACAAACAAAGACTTAGAGATTTCTATTAGAAAGCTAGAAAATAAGGCAAATAAAAAATCATCTATATTTTTAGGAGAAGTAGGGGTTTCTATATCTAAAGATAAATTAAAAAATAAATTATTTAAAGATTATGACTCAACTTTCATTTTTGTAGAAAACAAAAAATATAGTAAAGAAATAAGCAAAATTTTACCTAAAGGAAAATACATATGCTTAAGATTTAATGGACTACATGATGATTCTGATATTTATTATGAAAGAATTTTAAAATATATAGAACAAAACAACTATGAAATATTAGAGGATTCAATAGAAATAACATTAGTTGATTCAGGATTAACTACAAATTCTTCAGAGTATGTAACAGAAATACAAATACTAGTAAAAAGATATTGACATTCCAGCTACTGGAATGTCTATTATTTTTTATAATAAACATGGTAGTAAAATACGAGTTTTGTTATAAATAGAACTCAAAGTTTTGGAGGATTAATATGAAATTTAGTGTATCAAGTGAAGTATTTGAAAAATTAGATAATGTTTGTTTTGGAGTTATAGTAGCAAAGGGAATTGATAATAGCTTAGTAAAAGATGATATTGTAGAAAAATTAAATCAATCAATAAAAAACTGTGAAGATAAATTTAAAGATACTAAGGTTAAGGAACTAGAGGGGATATTATATTATAGAGATGCATTTAAAGAATTAGGAATTAACCCAAATAAATTTATGAGTTCTATTGAAGCTATGCTTACTAGAACATCTAAAGGTAAAGGGATACCTAACATAAGCCCTATTGTAGATTTAGGAAATGCAGTATCTTTAAAAAACATGGTTCCATTAGGAGCACATGATATAGACACATTAGATGGAGATATAGAGGTTAGATTTTCTAAAGAAGGGGATAGTTTTATTCCTTTAGGAACTGAAGAAAAAGAAATTTTGGAAGATGGAGAGTTAATTTATTCAGCTGGAGATAATGTAAGAACAAGAAGATGGATATGGAGACAAAGCGAGCAAGGAAAAATTACTAATGAAAGTAAAAACATATTTTTCCCTATAGATGGATTTACGGATAAAAACTATGAGAGTGTTATGTCAGCAAGAGATGAATTAGCAAGTTTATTAAAAGAAGTATTTTCTTGTGATGTAAAGGTAGGATTTATAGATAAAAATAATACAGAATTTGAAATATAAAATTAGTTAAAAAGGTTTAAAGGGTGTCCTATTTAACCCGTTAAACCTTTTTATTTGCTTAATGGGTTAAATATATAACGAAATCTAATAATTAGCTAAATTGAATTAAAAAAGGATTTCTTAATAAAATAAAAAAACATTTATTTAAATTCCAATGATTATACGTAATGAATTTAAAAAAAAATTAATTTGGCATAGATATTGCTTAATAGTATTATGAGACAAAATGATAAGGATGGTGATTTTTAACACTTTGGGAAAAGGATATCAAAAACATTGTGTACTTATCAATTACATACAAATAAAAGAGATTAAGAAGGATGGACAGTTAAAATGAGCAAAAACATAGAAAAAAGAAAACCTACATTTCAGTTTGCGGTGTTAGTAATGGTTGCAATTATATCTTTAACTACAGTTGGAATGGTTGTTTTTAAGGCATCTATAACAACAATGTTTTTATTATCATGGTTAATAGTAGTTCCTGCTGCTATGAAGTTAGGTTACACGAATAGTGAAATTGAAGAAATGGGATTTGATGTTGGGAAAGGTGCATTTCAATCGAATATAATTGTACTTTCTGTTGGAGTATTGATTGCTACATGGATAGCAGCTGGAACTATTCCAACGATAGTGTATAGTGGACTTGCTATAATAACACCTAAATATTTTTTAGTTACAACATTAATAGTATGTTCTTTAACATCTATAGCTACTGGTACTTCATGGGGGACTTTAGGTACTTCAGGGATAGCCTTAATGAGTATTGGAACTAGTATGGGGGTTCCTGCTGGGTTAACAGCTGGAGCTATAATATCTGGTGCGTTTTTCGGAGATAAGATTTCTCCTCTTTCAGACTCTACGAACTTATCAGCAGCAGTTTGTAAAACTGATGTAATAACTCATATAAAACATATGACTTTATCAGCAGTTCCAGCTTATATAATTTGTGTAGTTTTATATACAGTTATAGGATTTAAATATGCTAATAATACTATAGATTACAATCAAATAAATCAAGTAATGGAAGTTTTAAAAGCTAATTTCAATATAGGATTTGTTTCAATAATACCAATAATATTTTTACTTATTCTATTACTTTTACAAAAGCCATCTATAGTTTCTATACTAGCTTCTGGAGTAGCAGGTGCAATTATAGCATTTTTCCAAGAAGGCGAAAGTATTAGTAAGTTATTAAATTATATGCTTAATGGTTTTTCTATAGATACAGGTCTTGAATATACAGATAAACTATTAAATCGTGGTGGAATAATGAGTATGGCAGAGACTGTATTATTAGTATTTATAGTATTTGTTATAGCTGGAATTTTACAAAAGACAGGGTTTTTAGAAGTTTTATTACAACCTATGTTAAGTAAGATAGGAAAGTCTAGAACTAAATTAATTGGAACTACATTTATATCTAGTTATCTTGCAAATGCGTTTAGTTCTTCTATGATGTTTACATCTGTATTTGTAGGAACTATAATGGAACCTTTATACAAGGAATTTAATTTAAAACCTGAAAACTTATCTAGGATTATACAAGATACTGCAACCTTAGGGGCTCCACTAATTCCATGGAATTCAAATGCAATATTTTGTAGTCAGACTTTAGGAGTTAGTTCTTTTGAATTTATTCCATACTGTTTCTTAAACTGGATAACTCCTTTAATAACATTTATATATGGAGTTACAGGATTTACAATGAAAACATACACAGAAGAAGAAGTTGTTATGATGAGAGAAGTTGAAGACGCTATATAAAAAGGAGAAATTAATATGGAGTTTCATTATTACTATATAATTCAAGATATTGTAGGCGTACTTATGGCATTTATAGGTATAAGAATGTTTACATTAAGTATAAGAATGATTTTATCGAGTAAAAAATCTAAAAATGGAATATTAATATCTATTAGCTATGCTTTAATTACAATTGCTGGTATTAACTTATTATTTAATAACTTCGGATTAAAGCCTTGGATTGTAAGTATAATTTTGATACTTTTAAGTTTATTAATTACAAATATAGTTAAAACTGATAAAACAATATAAATATACATTAAATAAAACTCATGTCCATTGGATATGAGTTTTTTGTTGATTTTAAAAATTATATATGGTAAAACCGTATTAAGCAAAAAGCTAATATGGAAAGGGTTGAGGTATCGATGGAGTTTATACCTGCAAAGACTATTGTATCTGGATATAAAGAAAACCCAAATTGGTTTGGTATTAATTATGGGATGAATATATATAAAGGTTGTTGCCATGGTTGTATATACTGTGATTCAAGAAGCAACTGCTATCAAATAATAGAGTTTGATAGAGTTAGAATTAAAGAAAATTCAACTGAAACAATAAAAAAGGAACTTAAGTCAAAGAAAACAAAAGGGGTTGTAGGTACAGGTGCTATGAGTGATCCATACAACCCATTTGAAGAGAAATTTATGTTAACAAGAGAAGCTTTAAAAGCAGTAGATGAAAATAGATTTGGAATATCAATTGCTACTAAAAGTGATTTAATAACTAGAGATATAGATATATTAAAAAGAATACAAAGTCATTCACCTACTATTATAAAGATAACTATAACTACATATGATGATAATTTATGCAAAAAGATAGAAAGCAATGTATGCCCAACATCTAAAAGATTTGAAGCTTTGAAGGAACTTTCAGATAATGGAATATATGCAGGTGTTTTATTAATGCCTATACTTCCTTTTATTAATGATAATGAAGATAATATAAAAAATATTATTAAAAAGGCCTATGAATCTGGAGCTAAATTTGTATTCACTTATGGGCTAGGAGTAACGTTAAGACAAAATCAAAGGGAGTATTATTTTGAGCAATTAAGAAAGATATTTCCAGATGAGGACTTAGATAAAAAGTATATAAAAGCTTATGGAGAATCTTATGAAAATGGGGCTACAAATTATGAGAAACTATGGAATACTTTTAAAGAAGAGTGTGAAAAATATAATCTTTTATATGATATGAAGGATATTATAAATGATTATAAAAATAAATATGAAAAAACTCAAATTAGTTGGTTTTAATATAAAAGGGAGACGTTTGTATGGTTAGGTTTGAAGTAAATACAAAAGATAGATTTGGAATTACAACCGAGATTTTGTACAAGCTTTACAATAAAAAGATAGATTTAGTATCTATGGAAGTTTTTCCTACAAAGGTTTGTATAAAGATAAATGATATCGATGCAAAAACTAAAGAAATATTAAAAGAAGCTATTTGTAGCATAGCAGATGTAATATCAGTAAATGAAGTAGAACTTTTATCTTACGAAAAAAATGAGAGACAACTTCTTGCAGTTATTAACTCAGTAGATGAAGGAATTATATCTATTGATAAGAACTTCAAAATTAACATATTTAATAATTACTGCCAAGAATTATTTAATTATAAAAAAGCAGAAGTAGTAGGTAGAGATATTAGAGATATTGTAGGCAATGATGATATAATTGCGGATTTAGTTAATAAGGGCATAGAGTATGACAATATAAAATCTAGTTTAAAACATGGAGACACCACAAGTAGTTATATTACTACAGGTAGAAGAATAACTAACGATTATGATGAAACTGTTGGAGCAGTTATTTCTATTAAAGATGTTAATAAAGCTAAACAACTTGTTAAAATAATAAATAAAAATAATGATGATGGTCCGTTTAAAGATATAATTGGAAATAGTAAAAGCATGGGTAAAGTGAAAAAAGTAACTACAACAATTGCTAAGAGTAATTCTACTGTTTTATTAAGAGGAGATAGTGGTACAGGGAAAGAACTCTTTGCAAATGCCATTCATAAATTAAGTGATAGAAAAGATGAAAGATTTGTAGCTATTAACTGTGCTGCACTGCCAGATAGTTTATTAGAAAGTGAGCTATTTGGATATGAAAAAGGAAGTTTTACAGGAGCAATGCAAAGCGGTAAAGAAGGTTTATTTAAAGAAGCTAATAAAGGAACTATATTTTTAGATGAAATAGGAGAATTATCAATGATTCTTCAAGCTAAACTGCTTAGAGTTTTACAAGAAGGAAAAATAAGAAAAATCGGAAGTAGCAAAGAAGAAGCTGTTGATGTTAGGGTAATAGCGGCTACTCATAAAAATCTTGAAAAGATGATAAAAGATGGAACTTTTAGAGAAGATTTATATTATAGATTAAATGTAATTCCTATTAAGATCCCAAATTTAAAAGAACGACTAGATGATATACCTATATTAGTTCAATTTTTTATAAATAAACTTAATAAGAAGTTAAACAAAGATATAAGGGGTTTTAAGAAAGAATTTATAGATGAGTTAATGAGTTATAATTGGCCAGGGAATGTAAGAGAACTTCAAAATTTAATTGAGAGAGCTATGAATTTATGCAATGGGGATATTTTAACTACTCAACATATTGTTATAGACTCTATATATAAAGATGAAGATATTACTGATAGTTTTATAGAAGAAGATGAAGAGATAGAATTTAATTCATTAAAAGAAGAAATGGAAAGATATGAAAAAGAAATAATTATGAAAGTATATGATTTAAATAAAAGTTATAGATCAAGTGCAAAAATACTAGGAATATCTCACACTGCAGTTATGAATAAAATTAAAAAGTATAATATAAAGGAAGATGATTTGTAAATAAATCTTTACGTATGTAAATAAGTATTTACAGTAATTGCAATGATTTGTAAATAAAGCTTTACACTAAAAAAATTATTTTTGAAAATATAAATTACAGCCTTGTGTAAACGTTTCGAAAAATAGCGTATTTTCAATGTTTTTGCGTTTTTAAAATTAAATAAATATTTTTATTCTAAAATAAAAAAGTTTGGCATGAGAGTTGCTCATATATAATAGCGTAAATAAATTTAAAGGGGGAACTCAAAATGGAAAACTTAAAGAATAAAAAATTCGCAACAAAAGCTATACACGGAGGACATAAAAAGGATCCAGTATCAGGGGCTTTAACTACACCTATATATCAAACATCAACTTTCGTATTTGATAGTGCTGAACAAGGTGGTAGAAGATTTGCATTAGAAGAAGATGGATTTATATATTCAAGACTTGGGAACCCAACAAATGCGCAACTAGAAGAAAAAATGGCACTACTAGAAAATGGAGAAGCTTGTATGTCAACAGGTTCAGGAATAGGTGCTATAACTTCAGCATTATGGACTGCATTAAAAGCAGGAGATCATATAGTTGCAAGTAAAACTTTATATGGTTGTACTTATGCAATGTTAAACCATGGAATAAGCAGATACGGAGTAGAAGTTACTTTTGTAGATGCAACTAACTTAGATGAAGTAAAAGGAGCTATGAAAGAAAACACAAAAGTTGTTTACTTAGAAACTCCAGCTAACCCAGACTTAAAATTAGTTGATATAGAAGCTATATCTAAAATAGCTCATACAGTAGAAGGTTGTATGGTATTTGTTGATAACACTTTCTGTACTCCATACTTACAAAGACCACTTGAATTAGGAGCTGACGTTGTTGTTCACTCTGCTACTAAATACTTAAATGGACACGGAGATGTTATAGCAGGTTTCGTTGTTGGTAAAAAAGACTTTATAACTCAAGTGAGATTATTCGGAGTTAAAGATATGACAGGTTCTGTTTTATCTCCATTTGATGCTTACTTAATATTAAGAGGTATGAAAACTTTACAAATAAGAATGGATAGACACACTAAGAATGCTATAGAAGTTGCTAAATTCTTAGAATCTCATCCAAATGTAGAAACAGTTAGCTACCCAGGATTAGAAAGTTTTCCACAATATGAATTAGCTAAAAAACAAATGGATATGCCAGGAGGTATGATAGCATTTGAAGTTAAAGGTGGACTTGAAGGTGGTAAAAAATTACTAAACTCTTTAGAGTTATGTACTCTTGCAGTTAGTTTAGGTGATTGTGAAACATTGATACAACATCCTGCTTCAATGACTCATTCTCCATATACTCAAGAAGAAAGAGCTGAAGCTGGAATATCTGAAGGATTAATAAGAATATCTGTTGGTCTTGAAGATGCAGAAGATATAATAGCTGACTTAAAACAAGGTTTAGATAGATTATAAAATGAAAAAGCTACAATTCTTTAGAATTGTAGCTTTTTATATTTAGTTAAAAGCAGCTAAGTAACTATATAAATTAGATTGACTTGATTCATTGTAATCCATATCATTTACTATATTTAATATTTTAGAGATCTTTATAAGTAAAAACTTTTCTTTAATTGGATGCGAACATCTTATAGATTCTTGTATTCTTGATTCCATAACATCTAGGTTATTAGAAGAATCCAAAATTTCTTTTATATGAGATAAAATAATGTCATAAGCTGTATCGTCTTTTCCTAATAAATAAACTTGATATAAATCATTCATTAAAACCTTACTTTTATTAATAAATGATTTTTCCATATTTAAACCATTTTGATTTAAATAACCTATTCTTAAATCTATTAAAGATGGAATTAAATATAAAATTCCTATTGCACTTGCATTTGAACTACCTTCATTAAGAATAACCTCCCCAAGCATTTTTCTTGATGAATCTATCTGAATATTATTTAAGTTAAGTTCTTCATCTAAAAGTTTACGATTAAACACAAATTTATTAGCTATTAAAGCTATAGCTATACCTATTACAACAAATATTACTCTATTCATTATAATAATATTAGGATTAGCAACATATAATGCGGCTGAAGCTACAGAGGATACTGTAACAAATGTAACTAAATTTCTGTAATCAGATACATATGACATTAAATATCCAGCTAAGACTAGCATTATAGTTCTTAACTCAGGGTCAGTGATTAAGTTAAATAAAATAAACATTATAACTGAACCTAACAAAGTTCCTATTATTCTCTTTTTTGACTTACAAACAGTATATTCAGAATGAGGTTGTGATAATGCAAATACTGTATATACTGCCCACTCACCAAATTCTATATTGAATAAGTCTACTATGAAAAATGTTAGAGCAACTACCAAACCTAATCTTATTCCATAAGCAACTCTAGGAGACTTAAGGCGTATTAAATTTTTTTGAATATGCAGTTGCTTAAATTCATCAGGTATAGATAGTTCATTTTGTATATTTTTTTGCATATTATGAGTTTTATTATATTTTTTTATTTCAACATCTAGAGTTTTAACTGTATTAATAAAATCATAAATAATCTCTAAATCTGTAGTGTCTAGAGCGTATAAAACACTTTCTTTATATTTACACTCTAAGTAATTTGAATTGATATTAAACTTATCATTTTTCAGCTCTTTTAATACAGTAGATATATCATCTAGAAGTTCTGAAGAATAACTTTTATTTTTTACATCACCTAGTATTAAATTAATCTTTTCTAAGCAAGATAGTATATTTATTGTGTTTCTTCCACATTCAGTAAGATGCGAATCGGTTTTACCACTATCAAATATTAGTGATTTAAGCTTATTGATATTCATGGATAAAGATAGGTCTATATCAACCGTATCTTTTTCTGCTTTTATTAAATCAATTTTAAATAAAGTATTATCTGCTATAGTATTTAACATAGTTTTTCTTGTTTTAGAAAGTTTATTTTTATTAGCTATCAATTGAACAGCCATTATCATAAATGCACCTGTAACTAGTGCTGAAAGCCTTAATGGTAGTTGAGATATTGATATAGGGGAAACCATCATTAAAATATAATGTAATCCTATCATCATATTAACAGGCTTCTTTAATTCATAACTAAAATAATAACCTATAAACATCATTATTGAAAAGTTAAGAACTAATCCTAAAAATGCATTTTGTGAAACTAAAAAAGCAGATAATCCTAGCGCTAAATTAAGGCTTATTAAGCTTATAAGGTTTTTAATAGGATTTAGAGTTAAATCCATTTCTAATAACACCAACATCAATACAACAGTTGTAACCCCTACAAGAGAGTTTTCTGTTTTGAATATAGCTTTGAATGAACTCACTAATAAAACTACAACTATAAATATTAGAGTTTTAGATATAATTAGTGATTTAATTTCTTTTTTGTTTTTTTTCATACTACTTTATACGCTCCTTTATATATGAACATTTTCAAAATCATAACATATATTTTTTGAAAAACCAATTTTTTAATACGACTTATAACTGAATGAAAATATTTTTTATTTATAAAATGTTCTTTATCATAAGGAGCATTTTTTTTAGAGTTATATTATGTTTCGATTGTTTATGTATGAATTTTAATAAAGAAACAAAATTATTCAATTATAAAAAAATTTTAAAGTTAAATGGTTTGACATATTTAGTATTTTTGGTGTAAAATTTCTCAACACAAACTAAATTTACAAAAAATGAAAGGGAAATTAGAGTTTATGAAAAGTAGGGTTAAAAATTTAATTAGTTCAGAGGTGTTTACCAGGCGTATTACTTATAGTTTCAACGTTAGTTTCTTTATTAATAGCAAATAGTCAGCATGGAGAAATATATCATCATATATTAAGCAAACTTCCAATATTAGGTGACTTCAACCTACATATGATAATAAATGATTTTTTAATGGCAATATTTTTCTTATTTGTAGGACTTGAAATAAAAAATGAGATATTAAATGGACATTTATCTAGTTTTAAAAAGGCCTCTTTTCCTATAATAGGAGCTATTGGGGGAGTATTGATTCCAGCTGTTATATTTTTAATATTTAACGCTAATACAGATTTTTCTATTGGAATAGGGGTTCCAATATCAACTGATATAGCTTTTGCTATAGGTATATTTATGATATTAAAAAATAAACTTAATCCTACATTAAAGATATTTTTATTATCTTTAGCAGTTGTTGATGATTTAATATCTATTTTAGTAATAGGATTATTATATTCTTCAGATATAAACATAGGTTTTTTAATACTCTCAACTTTAACATTTGGAGTATTAATATTAATGAATAGAAGAAAAATAGATAAAGTTACTCCATATATGATAGTAGGTATGATTTTATGGATATTTGTGTACTCTAGTGGAATACATGCTACTATAAGTGGTGTATTAATTGCTATTGCTATACCATCTAAAAAATTAAAAGCTTCAAATCAACCTATGATGAATAGATTAGAGCATAAATTAGCTCCTTTATGTAACTTAGTTATACTACCTTTATTTGCTTTAGCGAATACAGCTATAAATTTAAATATAGATATAAATTTCAATTCTAATAATACATTAATAACAGGAATTGTACTAGGACTAGTAATCGGAAAGCCACTTGGAATAATGATGTTTACATGGCTAGGAACTAAACTTCATGTAACAGAGAAGCCAGAAGGTGTAGAATGGATATCTATATTACCAGTTTCATTGCTAGCAGGAATAGGCTTTACAATGTCTATATTTGTATCTGAAATAGCTTTTGGAGGCAATGGTGAACTTGTTAATATATGTAAAATATCTATATTATCGGCATCTATAGTATCTATACTTGCTACATATTTAGTTTCATCTGTGATTTATGCATATAAACCGAAGACGTCTAGTTTAATGGAGGCTAAGAGTGCATAATTTTTATGAAAAATAGAAAATTTAATAAAAATAAATTAATTAAGTAAAATCTAGCTCGCATATTATATCTATTTTATTTATAGATTAAGCGAGCTAGATTTATTTAAAATTGGTTATTCTAATTTGAAAAATTTCAATGCTTTTTCTTTTTCCTCTTCACTGGCAAGCCAAGTTTTTATAAAAGGATATTCCAAAATAACTTGAAAATCATTGCTAACATTAAGTTTATGGATAATTATCATATAACTTGGAGTAGGAATGACTTCATGAATATAGCTTATTGCACCCCAATGGTCATCCTTTACAGGATATCTTAGACCCAAAAGAAAGTTTTCTACTGTATAAATAAAAGCATAAAAAGATGGAGAAGGATGATCCATATTTGCTAAAATATCTCTATTAGCATCATACATATATCCCTTTTGAGATAATATACATTGCAAGTTTTTATAGTTTTCAATTTTATATAATTGATCTATATAGTCTGGACTAAACATGTTATCACTATCAATTCTTATATGAAAGACATATTTATAAGGACTAACAATTTCTTTTATTAAGTTATCTCCATCATCTGTAAAAATTATATTGTCAGGTAACTTTGGATATCTAGAAAGGGAATCATCTATTATCTCTTTTGTTCCCGTGGTATGTCTTAATATACATTTGAAATTTTGATTAGTTTGGTTTACAAGGCTTTTAGCTGTATAATCCATAAATACATCTATTCTTGGATCTATCCATTCTTTAGTTTGAGCTTTTTGGGATATGGTTGAGTAAAGAATTTTAAACCCACACCAAAAAGGATGATCTAATATATTGAATGGAATATCTATAATCATTATCTTTTCATTAAGCATGAAAATTACACTCTCCTATAGAGTTATAAGTTAGATAAAAAATATTATCTAGTTTATAATATTCTAAGTTCATAATTATTGTCACATTTTGATTTATTATAAAAATTCACAACATATATAGAAAATATAAATAGTATTGAGATTATATATAGATTTTTTCTATAAAGATTGGAGATTTATATCGTATATGGTAAAATGTTGAAGAAAATTTTAATGAATTAGAAATTTTTAGAATTATTTTTATTAGGAAAAGCCAAAATAAATATTGAAATCATCCGAAAGAAAAATTATTTTAAGACAATGAAAATCATAACGGAGGAAGATGTATGAAAAGAAAATTAATTAGTGCATTAGTTGGAATCACAATGGTAGCAACAATGGCAGTAGGATGTAGTAAATCTTCGAATGAATCACAAGAGACAGCGAAGGCAAAATCAGATGTAAAAGCTGAACAAGTAGATGCAAAAAAAGTCTTTGTATCTCCTCAGTGGGTACAAAGTGTTATAGATGGTAATCAACCAGAATCTAAAAATTATGAGATTTTAGAAGTTTCTTGGGGAACTTACAAAGATAGTCCGACTTATACAAAGGGACATATTCCAGGTGCAATACATGTAGATACTTCAAGTGTTGAATCTGAACCAATTTGGAATATATCAGATCCTAAAGTAGTTGAAAAAGGAATGTTAGATTTAGGAGTTAGAAAAGATAAAACTATTATATTATATGGAAATGATATTTCTGCAGTAAGTAGAGTTGCATATGCATATCTTTGGGCAGGCGTTGAAAATGTTAAAGTATTAGACGGAGGAATTGATGCTTGGGAAAAAGCTGGATATAAGACTGAAACTAAAGTAGAAAAAGCTACTCCAGCAAAAGACTTTGGAGCTAAAGTACCTTCACATCCAGAATATTGGATGTCTATAGATGAAGTTAAAAAGAAATTAAAAGACGATTCTAATTTCCGTTTAGTTAGTATAAGAAGTAAAGAAGAGTTTGATGGAAAAACAAGTGGATACACTTATATAGATAGAGCTGGAGAACCTAAAGGTGCTGTTTGGGGTCATGCAGGAAGTGATCCTTACAATATGCAAGATTACTTACACAAAGATGGAACAGTTATAAGTGCTGATGAAATGCAAAAATTATGGTCAGATTCTGATATCAAAAAAGATAATGAACTTTCATTCTATTGTGGTACAGGATGGAGAGCTTCAGTTCCTTGGTTAATTGCTTACGATGCAGGATGGGAAGGAATGACTGTTTATGATGGTGGATGGAATGAGTGGCAAATGCATGGAAATCTTCCAGTACAAGTAGGAGATCCTAATAGTGGGGATTGCCAATACACTACAGTAGATAAACTACCAACAGATAAAGCTGCAAAAAAATAAATTATATAAATAGTATAAAATATATTATAATAAGGATAAGCACTGCACAGATTGCAGTGCTTATCTTAGATTTTAGACAAGGAAGTTGATATTATATGGGAAAAGCAAAGAAGATTTTTTATGTTTTAGTAACTATATTAGAAGCACTGATGTTAGTTGGTGCATATTTAGTAAATTATTTTACTCATGCTAAAATGGGCATGTTAAGACATGTAATACATAAAAACTATATTTGGGAGCAAGAATATCCTATACAAACTATAAAATATGTAGCTATATTAGTTTTGGCTATATTAATGCTTATTGTATTAGTAATGTATTTGAAAAGAAAGTATATGCTCAAAAAAATAGTAACTATAATGAGTATTACTATGGTTTTATTTGTAATTGCATTTGCTATATTTGTATTAATGTATTCATCTGAAGAAATAAGAGCATTTTACTATATGAGTGCCATATTTGGAGCAGTAACTTTAATCCAAATTACAAAAACTTTTATAGGCGTTATATGGTATAAAATTAAATAAGAAAATTAATTGAACTGAAAAAGAGTCTCAATGATAATAAGGCAATTATTATTATTGAGACTTTTTTACTATTAAAAAAACGTATAATTACTATAAACAATTTCAATTAATGAATGGGCAAATGTAATGTTATAATTTATAACGTATGAAATTATATATTAAATAAAGTCATATTAGGAGGTAAATACATGGAACCAATATTATCATTACAAGAAAAAAATGAATTAAAGTCTAAAGGAATAGTTCCTCAAAAACAAGATGGTTACTTTGCTATAAGAGTAATAGGTAAATCAGGAGTATTTACTTCAAGAGAATTTAGCATATTATCTAAAGTTGCAGAGCAATATGGAAATAAAGAATTGAATTTAACTAGCAGGTTAACTGTGGAAATACCGTATATAAAGTATGATGATATAGAAAAAGTGATAAACATAGTACAAGAAAATGGATTAATAGTAGGTGGAGGAGGTAAGACTGTAAGAGCAATTTTATCTTGTAAAGGAAGTGTGTGCTCTAACGGTCTTATAGATACTCAAAAAATATCAAAAGAAGTACATAATGAGTTTTTTGGAAGAGAGCTACCTGCCAAATTTAAAATAGCAGTATTAGGCTGTAAAAATAGCTATGGTAAGGCTCAATCTAATGATTTGAGTATATTACCATTAACAGGGGTTAGGATAGACAATAGAAAGTGTATTGAATGTAAAGTATGTTTAAAGGTATGTCCTGATAAAGCATTTGAGTACAAGGATGGCAAGTATTCAATAATAGAGGATAAATGTAGCAATTGTGGGAAATGCGTTAGTTTTTGCCCAGCACATGCAGTAGAAAGTGATAGTGAAAAAATAGATATATTAGTATTTATAGGTGGAAGAATGGGTAGAGAAGCTAGTTTAGGAAAGCCACTAAGAAAGAAATTTAAAGAAGAAGATATATTACAAGTTATAGATACAATTGTTAATTACTTTAAAGAAAATGCAAATGAAGGTGAGAGATTTGCCCAGCTTATAGACAGAGTTGGATTTGATAAAGTAGAAGAATGTATTATAAATTCTATATAGTTTTATATAAAAAAAAGTTTTTACTTACATGAAAAGCTTAAAATGTGGTAAAATAATAATACAACGAGTAGTTTTGATGACGTAAGTCCTGTTGTCAAAACTACTTTTTTTATATAATGAATATGAAATTGTATTTTAAATTATGTGTATAAATATAATTTCTATTATGGGTCAAAAAAGCCAACCTAAAAGTAGGTAGCTTTTTTATTATTTTAAGGATGGTGAAATCTTAATGTTTAAGATTGACGATTGTGTAATGTACGGTATGACAGGAGCATGTAAAGTTATAGACATAACTAATGAAAAGTTTATAAACGGAGAAGACAGAAGATATTATGTATTAAGTCCAGTTTATGCTGAAAATATAATAATAAAAGCCCCTGTGGATAATAAAAATATTCCAATGAGAAAGACTATATCTAAAAGCAGTGCAACTTCACTACTAAATGATATGGCTAATATGGATATTTCATGGATCGACGATGATAAAACAAGAAATAAAGAGTTTAATGCAATGCTGAAAAGCGGTAAATGTGAAGAACTTATAAAACTAATAAGAAATATATATTGCAATAATGAAAAAGTAAAATCTATTGGAAAAAAACCACATCAAGTAGATGATAATGTTATGAAAGAAGCAGAAAGACTTTTAAACGAAGAACTTGCAATTGCTTTAAACATATCTCCAGATGAAGTAATTCCATATATAACAAGTCAGATACCGCAACAAAATATTTAATTAAATCATTTTAAATACAGCCTGAAAAAAATATAGTAAGTAAAAGTTTAATAACAAAACATATTTGGTATATATTTAATAAATATAAACCGGAGGAAAAATAATATGTTAGAAGCAGGCGTAAAAGCACCAGATTTCAGACTACAAGATAAAGATGGAAACTTAGTAAGTTTATCAGATTTTAGAAATAAAAAAGTAGTATTATATTTCTACCCTAAGGATAGTACTCCAGGGTGTACTAAGCAAGCATGTTCATTTAGAGATAATTTTGATTGTTTTAAATCAAAAGATATGGTAGTAATAGGTATAAGTAAGGATAGTGTAAAATCACATGAAAGATTTGCACAAAAAAATGAATTACCATTTATACTTTTATCAGATCCTGATCTTGATGCAATAAAAGCTTACGATGTATGGCAAGAAAAGAAATTATATGGAAAACTTGGGTTTGGAGTTATTAGAACAACTTACATCATAGATGAAAATGGTATTATAGAAAAGGCATATGACAAAGTTAAGGCAGATAAAAATGTAGGTGAAATATTAGAATATATAGGATAGATATATATTTTATTTACATCATAGAGATAATAAAGTACATTGATATTTATCAATGTACTTTTTATTTGCAATTATTTAAAATAGTATTAGGGAGTGATAAAAATGAATTTGAACATAAAAGAAATTAATGAAAAAAATTATCAAGAAATAACTAGTTTAAAAGTAGGGAAAGAACAAATTGGATATATTGAGAGCGTAGATGTATGTTTAAAAGAGTCAAAGGAATTTTCGTTATGGAGACCAGTAGGAATATACGATGGAGATAAAGCTATAGGATTTGCTATGTATGGCTTATTTAAAAATGAAGGTGAGAGAGGTAGAGTTTGGCTAGACAGATTTTTAATTTCTCACGAAAATCAAGGTAAGGGATATGGAGAAGCAGGAGTAAGACTTTTACTAAATAGGCTAAAGCATGAATATGGATACAATAAGATTTATTTAAGTGTATATGATGATAATAAAGGAGCTATTTCTTTATATAAAAAAATTGGCTTTGAATTTAATGGAGAGTTTGACATAAATGGAGAGAATGTAATGGTAATAAATATTTAGAGAGAAAATATAAACTTGTTTTAAAAGTAATAAAAAGAAGCTGAATATAGCTTCTTTTTTGATTTATAATATAAACATCAATTTAACAATTAAGAAAAATGTAGAAAATTGATATAAACACACGAAATTTTCAAAAGGGTAAATTATTGTATGTTTTACAAAAAAAGAACATAGGATAAAATTAAATCATAATAGAGAGTCTGGAGGATGAAACCTATAGATGAAAATTAGCAAACGCCAAAGTTTAATATTAAATTACTTAAATGAGCATCAGTACATTTCACTAAAACAAATTGCTAAAAAATTTAAAATAACTACAGCAACAGTAAAAAATGAAATGATATTAATTAATGAGATATTAGGAAACTATGATACACAGTTAGTAATACAAGAAAATAATAAAATAAAGATTATAAATAAAGAAAAATTTATAGTCTTTTTAAAAGAAGCCCAGTCTCTTATAGAGTTTCCAATCCAAAATCAAATATTGATGACTATAATATTAGAAAGAGATTTTATAACAATACAAGAAATAGCAGATAAATTATTTGTTAGTAAATCATTGATAGAAAAACAATTGGTATCAATATTAAAAGACTATAAGGATGATATTCAATCTATTAGGCATTATGGCATAAGGTATTCATCTTCGAAATTAGATCGGATGTCTTTCTTTGTAAAATTAGCAATTCCTTATATGAAAGGAATAGATTTTTTTGAAGAAGTAAATAGATTTGATAATTTGCACTTTAATATGAGAGATTATTTTAAAGTTTGGGAAATCGATATCTGTATATTGATTATAGATTATATAAAAGAAATTAATATATTTACATTTACAGATGAATCTATAAAGCAATTATTTTTATATTTACTATTTTTATTGAAAGATATAAGAGAAGAAAATATTCACAAAGAGAATAAATCTTTTACTAGATTAATAAAAGACTTACCAAATTTCAATAAGTATTCTGAAATAGTTAGTGATATAAATAAAAAATTTAATTTATCTTTAAGAGAAGGCGACAAGTACTATCTATGTTATTTATTTTCAGTATTGAAAAAAAATAACTCACTAAATACAAGTGAAAAAATTGAAAAATTAAAGCCGACGATAAATAGGATTTTAGACAGAATTAAAAGTGAATTATCAATTGACTTATTCATGGATGAACAATTAAAAAAAGGATTATCGATACATTTATACTCGACTATAAGTAGAGGTGGATATTCTGTATTAAGTGAAATTTACAGTTTAAGTGATATAAAAAAGTTATATCCATTTGCATTTGAAATGTCTACTATAACAGCAGATGTAATAAATGAAGATTATAAATATCGATTTTTAGATAATGAGCTTATATACCTATCCTTACATTTTCAAACAGCTATAGAAAGAGCAAAGAGTAATAAGGATAAAATTAGAGTATTAATTGTTTGCCACTTAGGACAAGTATCAACAGATTTAATAGTAAACAGAATAAAAAATATGTACAAAGATATAGAAATTGTGGGAGCATATTCAGTTCAAACTTTCTTAAAGATGAAAAAAGATTGCTATGATTTTATAATTTCAACTGAAAAACTTCCAAATAAACATAAAGATGTAATTTACGTATCTCCTCTTATTAAAGAGCAAGATAAAGAAAATATAGAAGCTTATATAAAAAGAAGTGAAAGTAAAAAACTATTTGAAGAATTGTTACAAAAAGGGGCATTTATAGAAATAGAAAATGCTAAAACCTATGAAGATGTTTTAAAAGAGATGGTAAAAGTTTTTAAGAAGAACTCTAGCGTAGATGATAAATATTTAGATAGTGTTATAAATAGAGAAAAACTATCTACAACTAATATAAATAACATAGCAATTCCACATGGAAAAGCTAGCCATGTCCTTGAAAGTTCAATATGCATAGCTTATATAAAAGATGGATTAAAGTGGGGAGATACAACAGTTTACCATGTATTCTTAATTGCTTTTGACAATGGATTATTAGAACAAAATCCAGAGTTTTTTAATAATTTTTATAGGAAAATTGCACAAATAGATAGTGAAGAATCTATAGAAAATATGGAAGCTATAGATAAAAATAAATTAATTGAATTAATGTATTAGGAGGAAATAAAAATGATAAAAACTTTATTAAAAAAAGAATTAATATTTGATGGTATAAAAGTAAATGGAGGAAATAAAGAGGAAGCATTAAAGATTATAAGTGATCTTGTTGTAGATAGTTCAGATGTATGTTCACAAGATTTATTAAATGGATTTTTAAAAAGGGAAGAAGAATCATCAACTGGATTTGGTGGATATGTGGCAATACCGCATACAAAACTTGAAGGAGTAAAGAATCCATTTATATCTATAGTTAAATTTGAAAATGATATAGAGTGGGAGTCATTAGATGATGAGCCTGTAAGAGTTGCGATAGCCTTAGTTATGCCTACTACAGATGAAGGTAATATTCATCTTCAAATTATATCAAAGTTTGCAAGGAAACTTATGGATGATGATTTTGTAGAAGTGTTATTAAATGAAAGTGATAAAGAAAATCTATACAACTATATCATATCTGAAATGGAGGGGTAAGCATGAAAATATTGGGGGTTACTAAATGCCCAGTTGGGGTAGCTCATACCTATATGGCAGCTGAAAAGCTTGAAATTGTAGGTAAAAAATTAGGACACGAAATGAAAATTGAAACTCAAGGATCACAAGGGGTAGAAAATTCACTTACTGATGAAGATATAAAAAATTGCGATTATATAATAATTGCAGCAGATGTTGCAATAGAAGGAAAAGAGAGATTTGCAGGTAAAAAGGTTATAGAGGTTCCTATAAAAGAAGCTATAAAAAGTGCAAAAACTCTTATAGAAAATTTACATACTACTGCAAAAATACAAGAAGGAAAAGTTGAAAATAAGTCGGATAAAAAATCTGTTTCCGGCGGATCTGTAAAAGAACTTATGAATGGAGTTTCACATATGATACCATTCGTTGTTGTAGGGGGATTATTTATAGCATTGGCTATTGCAATAGGAGGAAACCCTACTGCATCTGGAATGGTGATACCAGAAGGTTCTATATGGAACAAAGTTAGTGCAATAGGAGGAATTGGATTTACATTAATGATACCTATACTTGCTGGATTTATAGCAATGTCTATAGCTGGAAGAGCTGCATTAGCACCAGCTATGATATGTGCTATGGTTGCAAATGATGGAGCAATATTAGGAACTTCAAATGGTACAGGATTTATAGGTGCTATAATAGTTGGGTTTATGGCTGGATACTTAGTTAAGTGGATGAACACATGGAAAGTACCAAAAGATTTAAGAGCTGTTATGCCTATATTTGTTATTCCAATAATAAGTGTTTCAGTTATCTCAGCAGCTTTAATATTAATATTAGGAGCACCAATTTCATGGGTTATGGACGGATTAAACTTAATGTTAGCATCTCTTGCAGCAAATCCGGCATTAAGCGTTGTTTTAGGATTAGTACTTGGAGCTATGGTTGCAATAGATATGGGTGGTCCAATTAATAAAACTGCGTTCCTATTTGGAGTTGCATCAATAGCAGCAGGAAATCCTTTGGTAATGGGAGCTGTGGCTTGTGCTATACCTGTTCCACCATTGGCTATGGGTCTTGCTACTTTCATAGCTAAAGATAAGTTTACAGAAGAAGAAAGAGGAGCTGGATTATCAGCATTCTTAATGGGACTTATAGGAATTACAGAAGGTGCAATACCTTTTGCATCAGGAGATCCAAAACGTGTTATACCTTCTATAGTATTAGGAAGTGCAATAGCAGGAGCTATGGGAATGGTATTTAAAATAACTGATAATGTTCCTCATGGAGGTCCAATTGTTGGATTGCTAGGAGCAACAAGCAACTTATTACTATTCTTAGCTGCAATAGCAATAGGAACAGTTGTAGCAGCATTACTTTTAATAGGTATTAAGAAAAAAAGCTTAAATGCAAATTAAATATATAAATTAAAAAGACTTGGAAGATCCAAGTCTTTTTTTATGCAATCACATATTAACATTTTGAAAGTTATAGTCATAATATAGAGGGCGAGAAAATTTATTACAACTTAAGGAGGATATTATGGACAATTCTTGTAAAAAGTATGATATTCAAAAAGTTTTTTCTAATTATAATCCATCTAAGCCAGATGCATATGCAAAAATAACTGGAGGGCCACTAGCACCTTGTATAAATGGAATGGTATATTTATACCAATTAGATGAAGGAGTATATGTAAAAGCATATATAACTGGAATTCCTAATAAAAACAATCAAACTAGCGCATTTCATGGATTCCATATTCACGAGGTTGGAGATTGTTCAGTAGGAAATGAAAAGGAACCATTTATGGCAGCTAAATCTCACTACAATCCAACGAAAGTAGAACATCCTATTCACTCAGGTGATTTGCCACCAATACTATCTGCTGATGGAGTAGGTTTACTTTCTACATTTACCAATAGATTTACTGTTGATGAAATAATAGGAAAGTCTTTTATAATTCATGAAGGATATGATGATTTTACTTCTCAACCAGCAGGAAATGCAGGACCTAGGTTAGCCTGTGGTTTAATTGTTTCTAATTATATGTAAAATTAAAACAGGTAAAAAAGTTTTTATATAATGAGAAATGGTGAGCTTGTTTAATGCTCACCATTTCATTTTAGACTATTTCAATTTTTAAATTTATAATAAACTATTTTTCATCTATAACTTTACCATTATGAACATGTTGGTACTTATGGTCAGATGAATGCTTACTATTCTTAGAAGGTTTAAAATCATCATCATCGTCTATAACTTCACCGTTATGAACATGTTGGTGTTGATGATCAGATACATGGTTACTTTCATTAGAAGGTGTTAAACTATCATCATCTATAATTTTACCATTATGAACATGTTGGTGTTGATGATCAGATATATGATTATTATTAGAGTTAGATTCGCAACCATCATTAGGAATAGTATCAAAATCATCCTCTATAACTTCACCATTAAGAATATATTTGTGTTTAACATCGTCTTGTATAACCTCACCATTATGAATGCGTTGGCGTTTAACAGTTGATATATGATGGCTCTCTTTTTTAGGAGCTTGATTTTTATTATTTATATTTTTTTCTTGATTCATAATACTTAATCCCCTTTACAATTAATCTTCTATATTCTCGTCTTCACATTCCTCACTTGTAGTAACTTCTATATCAGGGTTAGATCTAAATACCCCACCTCTATTACAGAAATGTGTTTCACAATGATCTGTTTGGCAGTGATGTGTTTTACCACAACATGGACAAGTTATATATATATTTATAGGTGTACTAACAGTTATTGGCCCAACATTATTAGTTGCAGTAGATTGGTTATTATTGTTTGCATTAGATTCAGCTGCAGAATCAACATTAGCAGTAGAAGTAGTGTCAGCATCAGCAGTAGCATCTACAGTAGAATTAGAGTCAGAAACAGAAGCTGAATCAGTATCTGCAGTAGAAGTAGAATCAGAAGTAGTATTAGCGTCAGCATTATTATCTACAGTAGAAGTTGAGTCAGTGTTAGTAGTAGAAGCAGCGTCAGCAGTAGAAGTAGTGTCAGCATCGGCAGTAGAGTTAGCAGCTGAATCAGAGTCAGAAGTAGTATCTACAGTAGAAGTAGCGTCTGAGCCAGAAGTAGAAGCTGAATCAGTAGTTGCAGTAGAAGTAGTATCAGCATCAGCAGTAGAATTAGCAGCTGAATCAGAAGTAGAATCAGTGTCAGCAGTAGAAGTAGCATCTGAACCAGAAGTAGAAGCTGAATCAGTAGTTGCAGTAGAAGTAGTATCAGCATCAGCAGTAGAATTAGCAGCTGAGTCAGAGTCAGAAGTAGTATCTACAGTAGAGTTAGCAGCTGAATCAGAAGTAGAATCAGTGTCAACAGTAGAAGTAGCGTCTGAGCCAGAAGTAGAAGCTGAATCAGTAGTTGCAGTAGAAGTAGTATCAGCATCAGCAGTAGAATTAGCAGCTGAGTCAGAGTCAGAAGTAGTATCTACAGTAGAGTTAGCAGCTGAATCAGAAGTAGAATCAGTGTCAGCAGTAGAAGTAGCATCTGAACCAGAAGTAGAAGCTGAATCAGTAGTTGCAGTAGAAGTAGTATCAGCATCAGCAGTAGAATTAGCATCAGCAGTAGAATTAGCAGCTGAGTCAGAGTCAGAAGTAGTATCTACAGTAGAGTTAGCAGCTGAATCAGAAGTAGAATCAGTGTCAGCAGTAGAAGTAGCATCTGAACCAGAAGTAGAAGCTGAATCAGTATCTGCAGTAGAAGTAGTATCAGCATCAGCAGTAGAATTAGCAGCTGAGTCAGAGTCAGAAGTAGTATCTACAGTAGAGTTAGCAGCTGAATCAGAAGTAGAATCAGTGTCAGCAGTAGAAGTAGCATCTGAACCAGAAAGAGAAGCTGAATCAGTATCTGCAGTAGAAGTAGTATCAGCATCAGCAGTAGAATTAGCAGCTGAGTCAGAGTCAGAAGTAGTATCTACAGTAGAGTTAGCAGCTGAATCAGAAGTAGAATCAGTGTCAGCAGTAGAAGTAGCATCTGAACCAGAAAGAGAAGCTGAATCAGTATCTGCAGTAGAAGTAGTATCAGCATCAGCAGTAGAATTAGCAGCTGAGTCAGAGTCAGAAGTAGTATCTACAGTAGAGTTAGCAGCTGAATCAGAAGTAGAATCAGTGTCAGCAGTAGAAGTAGCATCTGAACCAGAAAGAGAAGCTGAATCAGTATCTGCAGTAGAAGTAGTATCAGCATCAGCAGTAGAATTAGCAGCTGAGTCAGAATCAGAAGTAGTATCTACAGTAGAAGTTGCGTCTGAGTCAGAAGTAGAATCAGAGTTAGCGTCAGCATCAGCAGTAGCATCTGAGTCAGAAGTAGAATCAGAGTTAGCATCAGCATCAGCAGTAGCATCAGCATCAGCAGTAGCATCTGAGTCAGAAGTAGAATCAGAGTTAGCGTCAGCATCAGCAGTAGCATCTGAGTCAGAAGTAGAATCAGAGTTAGCATCAGCATCAGCAGTAGCATCTGAGTCAGAAGTAGAATCAGAGTTAGCGTCAGCATCAGCAGTAGCATCTGAGTCAGAAGTAGAATCAGAGTTAGCATCAGCATCAGCAGTAGCATCTGAGTCAGAAGTAGAATCAGAGTTAGCATCGGCATCAGCAGTAGCATCTGAGTCAGAAGTAGAATCAGAGTTAGCGTCAGCATCAGCAGTAGCATCTGAGTCAGAAGTAGAATCAGAGTTAGCATCGGCATCAGCAGTAGCATCTGAGTCAGAAGTAGAATCAGAGTTAGCGTCAGCATCAGCAGTAGCATCTGAGTCAGAAGTAGAATCAGAGTTAGCGTCAGCATCAGCAGTAGCATCTGAGTCAGAAGTAGAATCAGAGTTAGCATCGGCATCAGCAGTAGCATCTGAGTCAGAAGTAGAATCAGAGTTAGCGTCAGCATCAGCAGTAGCATCTGAGTCAGAAGTAGAATCAGAGTTAGCATCAGCATCAGCAGTAGCATCTGAGTCAGAAGTAGAATCAGAGTTAGCGTCAGCATCAGCAGTAGCATCTGAGTCAGAAGTAGAATCAGAGTTAGCATCAGCATCAGCAGTAGCATCTGAGTCAGAAGTAGAATCAGAGTTAGCATCGGCATCAGCAGTAGCATCTGAGTCAGAAGTAGAATCAGAGTTAGCGTCAGCATCAGCAGTAGCATCTGAGTCAGAAGTAGAATCAGAGTTAGCATCGGCATCAGCAGTAGCATCTGAGTCAGAAGTAGAGCAAGAATCTGAATCTGCATTAGCATCAGAAGTAGAGCAAGAATCAGAGTCAGAATCAGCACAAGAACAAGATTTAGAATCATTATCTAAGCTCGTGTTTATATCTAGGTTTGCGCTTGGATTTATATAATCATCGTCATCATCAAAATGACAGCTATTTTTTCTTTTACATTGAGCTTCTTCAAGCATTTTTATTAAATCTCTAAGAGAACTCATTTGATCATTATTGTTTTTACAACAAGACTTTGGCATAGATCTATTCTCAATTATTGGTTTGCGCATATATTTCTCTCCTATATGTGTTTTTTAGTGTAGGTAGTTTTTATCTACCCATATAATATGTATATAGAATTTTGCAAAATTTGACACTCAAATTAACAATTTTATGTAAAAAATTGGTGTATTTTATATAAGTGATTTCAACTTATAGAAAAGGTACATAAAAAGCATGTTAAATTTTTTTATTATGTACATATAACAGTTAGTTTTCGAATAAGTTTATTGTGAGATAATTAAAGATATATTTATATTTTCTCGCAATAATTTTAAATAAATGAGGAAGTGATGTTTCATGTGAAATTATTTATTTAGAAGTCGTGTAAAATTAGTTTATTAGGAAAGAAATAAGTGTTCCAATTTAATAAATAAGCTATAAAGATGATATTGATTAATTATAAATTGGACCTTATAATTAAAACATTTATATTAAAAAGGTATATTTAAAAATTAGTTTTTAATATAAAGAATATTTATATTGACAGTAAAAAGTTTTTTTGATAAATTTCTCATAAGGGGGTAAAAAGTTTAAGGGAGTGTATAATGTGAATTGTTGGAAAATTGTTAAAATTGGATGTGGTTAGAATCATCACTTTTATTTTAGCAAAAACGATATAGTACACGCATAAATATTTAACAGATAAAAGTACTAAAATTTCAACTAGAGTAGTAAAGCACTACTGAGCAAAATGACTAAATTAAAAAATATATAGCTAAAAATTAATCGTACATATTATTTAAATTCAGCTATATAGACATCTAAAAATTTCTAATAAAATTTATCAATTCAGACATAATCTTAAAAGCTAAATAGAATTAGTTTTCAAACATTTAAAATTTAGTAAATAACATCTAAGTGTATCAAATAATAATCCAAGAGTATTGTAAAATCAAAATATTATTAAGTTTGTAGTTTTAAAATCAGTGTTTAAGTCAAAATGGAATCATTACATTTATTTATTATATTCAGAATATTTATACTTAATTGACACTGATGAGTAGTAAAAAATGAAATTATAACGTTAATAGTTGGAGAGGTATATCCAACGAAATTTAAAAGGGGTAGCTAGTTATATTTTAGAGACACTAGTAATTTGTATATGCAATAATTAAAATTTCATTATGTAGGGGTATGTAATGAAATTAGCCATATACAAGAAAATATTATATTAAATATTTTGGAGGGGAATATGGAAAGCGCAGTAAAAAATAAAAAGAAATATCCTTTTGGGTTTTATGTTTGTTCGTTCTCATATACATTGGAACGTATGGCATTTTATTCTTCTAAATGGTTAATCGGAATATTCATAGTTGCGGCAGTTGCAAAAGGCGGACTTGGATTAAGTGCATCGGACGGAGCTAAAATGATTGCCAACTTAGTAGCATTTACTTATGTAACTCCTATACTTGGAGGATTTGTAGCAGATAAATGGTTAAGTCCAAGATTATGTGTTCCTATAGGAACAATACTTATGGGACTTGGATATATGTGTGGATGGCAAGCATCTGCTCAAACATCAATCGCACTTGTATGGGCAATGATAATACTTGTATCGATAGGTACAGGACTATTCAAAGGAAATCTATCAGGTATAAATGGTAGATTATTTGAAAATAAAGAAGACCTTGATGGTGCATTTTCTGTTCAATATTCTTTTGTTAATATAGGTTCATTTATAGGAACTACATTTGTATCTTTTATAGCTTATTCTGCAGTAGGATTTGGAGGAACATTCTTAATATGTGGATTACTTCTATTCTTAGATACAATATGGTTTATAATTGGAGGAAAAGCTTCATTTGGAGATGTTGGTAAAAAGCCATTTAAGGTAAATGAAACTAATGCTACATCTGAATCAGGAGCACAAAGATCTTCTGAAGAACCTTTAACTAAAAAAGACAAATTAAGAGTAAGTGCAATTGTATTTGTTACAGTATTCTCTATAGCATTTTGGTTAGTTTATTACTTAGCAACTCTACCAATATTATATCATTGGGGACCAGATTTTGCTGATGCTAATAAAGCTAACTGGATGATAGGAAACTTTAGAGTACCATCAGCTTGGTTTGACTCATTGAATGCTCTTTCTTGTATAATTCTTGGACCGATATTAGCTATGGTTTGGAATAAGCGTGCAAGATCTCCTAAAGGAGATTTGAGTATGTTCAAGAAAACTGCATTAGGTATGATATTACTAGGATTATCATTTGCGGTAATGGCATTAGCAGAAGTAGTAAGAGGAGATGGGCAAGCGAGTTTAATATGGATAGTTATGTTTGGAATATTAATGACTCTTGGTGAAATGGTATTCTCTCCACTTGGAAACTCATTTATAAGTAAATTCTCACCTGCTAAAGTGCTAGGATTAATGATGGGTATATGGCCATTTGCAGTATTTATAGCTGCTAAAGCGCATGGTTATTTATATGAATTCTTATCAAAATTCTCATTTGCACCTGCATATGCTATGGTAGGAGTTGTAGTAATTGTATGTGGAATAGTACTATGGAGCTTTGATAAAAAACTAAGTAAACTTGTAGAAGATTAATATAAAAAAACATCGGATGCTAAAAAGCATCCGATGTTTTTTTATGCTTAAAAACTATTAATTTTAATAAAGGGGTTAAAAATTTATTTTTTAAGGTTTATTTAAGCTTGAGTTTAATTACAGTTAAAGTTAATCAATTAATATGTATAGTGTAAATAATAAAAAACGAGGAGAGATAAAATGAAAAGAAGATTTCTAATGACAGGTTTTTTAATAGCAGCTTTAGCATTAGGGGGATGTAGCAATCTAGGAAGCAAAACTTCTGATAAAAATAAGTCAGAGCAAACACAAAGCAGTAATAAAGAGAGTTCTGATGAAACAGTAATACAAGATTTAGGAGTTAAGTTTAAGTTACCTACTTCTTGGGAAAAAATTGGTGTTGAAGGAGTGTTAGTAGGTGAAAATGAAATGTCATTTAGTTTCATGTGCCCTGATGATGTAAAAGAAATTGCTGAACTATCTAAGAAAATGGATGAAAAAAAAGTAGCTAATAACGGGAAAAAAGATAAAGCAGATGAAGAAAAATTAATGAATTTATATATGGAAAAAATGAAAAATATAGGTTCTATATTAAGATTAAATAAAGATGATGCTGAAAAAGTTTTAAAAAGTGAGGAGTATTCTAATTATAGTAAAAA
Organism: Paraclostridium dentum; assembly: GCF_048568265.1. Lineage (NCBI taxonomy): Bacteria > Bacillati > Bacillota > Clostridia > Peptostreptococcales > Peptostreptococcaceae > Paraclostridium > Paraclostridium dentum. The sequence goes on from NZ_CP183813.1 coordinate 312,787, forward strand.
AGATAAAGTTGGAGAGTTGAATAACTATGTGTACTATTTTGTACATAACGAAAAAATAGATGATAGTAATTTATCAGATGCTTCAAAATCTGAAGTTAAAAATATTGAAAAGTCTATAAATGAGTTTAAGAATAGTATAAAACCAATTGACCCATCTAAAATAAAGTCCAACACTAAAGATGAAAAAGCAAGTGAAGAGAACATAAACGGAGCTATATCTTTTAAATCAAAAACTATACAAGGAAAAAACATAGATAGTTCTATATTTAAAGACAATAAACTTACAATGATAAATATATGGGGTACATCATGCATGCCATGTATAGATGAAATGCCAGAATTACAAAAATTATCTAAGGAAGTTAAATCTAAAGGTGTTAATGTCATTGGAGTTGTATCAGACACTCCAGATGAAGATAATGAGACATTAGCAAAATCAATATTAGATAAGAAAGGTGTTAAATTTGATAATGTAATACCAGATAAAGATTTACATGAGTGGATACTTAAAAATGTTAAAGGAACTCCAACTACAATATTTGTAGATAAAGACGGTAAAATAGTAAGCACAGCTTTAGTAGGAACAGCAAGTAAAGCTGAATACAATGCAAAAATAGATGAAGTTTTAAAATCTATTAAGTAGGATTATTATATGAAAGAGAAATTAACAAGATATATATTGTTAGCTATGAGTATTTGTTTTATTGTAGTAGGATCTAGTAGAGGTGAGGTTAAAGTAGTATTAAAGAAAGCTGTTAACATATGCTTGGAGTGTATTGGAATTGGATAAAAGAAATATAACTCAATTAATAGCTACTTTACTCACAAATGCTAACTTCAAAGGATTCATTGAAAAAGGGATATATCAAGGAGATACTAAGAAATTATGTGTTCCAGGACTTAATTGTTACTCATGTCCTGGAGCATTAGGGTCATGTCCTATAGGATCATTACAAGCTGTTTTAGGAAGTATAAAATACAATTTTTCCTATTATGTAGTTGGGTTAATGACTTTATTTGGTGTTGTATTTGGAAGGTTCATATGTGGATGGTTATGCCCATTTGGATTTATCCAAGATTTATTATACAAAGTTAAGGTAAAAAAAGTTAAAGTAAATAAAACACTAGATGGAGCTTTAAAATATCTTAAATATGTAATATTATTGGTATTTGTAATAATTTTACCTATGTTTGTAACTAATGAATTTGGATTATCAAAGCCATATTTCTGTGAATTTATATGTCCAGCAGGTACTTTAGAGGGAGGTATACCCCTAGTACTATTAAATGAATCTTTAAGAAGCACTATAGGATTTTTATATGCTTGGAAGTTATTTATACTTATAGCAATCATTATATTATCTATATTTGTATATAGACCGTTTTGTAGATACATTTGCCCATTAGGAGCATTTTATTCAATTTTTAATAAATTTAGTTTTTATAAATATAGTATTGATAAAGATAAGTGCGTAGGCTGTAATGCATGCGTTAAAAAATGTCATATGGATATAGAAGTTTATAAAAAGCCAAACAGCATAGATTGTATAAGATGTGGAGAATGCGTTAAGTCATGTCCAACTAATGCTATAAAAAAAGGATTTAAATTATAATATTTAAAATAAATTGAGGCATACTTGAATTATCAGGTATGTCTTTTGTTTTACTCTACGATTCGTTTATTGAATTAAATCTTTAAGTAGTTTAAATTATTATTAAGAGGTGGGGCCGATGGATTGTAAAAAAATTGGTAATTTAATTTATCAGTTAAGAAAAGAAAAAAATATGACACAAAAACAAGTTGCTGATGAAATGAATATAAGTGATAAAACGATAAGTAAATGGGAACGAGGGCAAGGATGCCCAGATATTTCATTATTACCGGAGTTGGCACAAATATTAGGAACAAGTGTTGATGGAATTTTATCAGGTGAAATAAATTTAAACGAATTCGTAGGAGGAAATATGAACAAATTAAAATTTTATGTATGTCCACAATGTAATAATTTAATGACTGCTACAGGTGATGCAAGTATATCATGTTGTGGGAAAAAAATAGAACCGTTAGAAGTTAAAAAAGCAGATGATGAACATTTACTTAATATAGAACCTGTTGAAGATGAATTATTTGTAACTTCTGAACATGAGATGAAAAAAGAACATTATATTTCATTTGTAGCATATGTAAGAGGAGATAGAGCTCTTATTGTAAAGCAATATCCTGAATGGAATATGCAATTTAGATTCCGTAAACAAGGTCATGGAAGACTATATTTTTACTGCACAAATGACGGATTATATTATCAAATAGTTTAAAATTATAAATTAGAGAAGCTCATATCAAATAAGGTATGAGTTTTTTATTTATTCTTTCAAATATGTAATGTTAATGTAAGCATTGTGTCAATTCAAATCAAAATGAATTAAGTATAATAAACTTATCATTATATGAGAAGGAGAAAATTATGAAAAAATTTAATGCATTTCAAATCAAAGTAGTATTATTAATATTGATGCTATTAGACCATATATATTTTGCATTTCCAACAGTAGTGCCATCATATATTCATGGAATATCTAGGGTAGTAGCCCCGATGTTTGCATATTTTTTAGTTGAAGGATTTTTCTATACAAGAAGCAGATTTAAGTATGGAATGAGATTATTTAGTTTTGCAGTTTTTATGGAAATAGGGAATCATATTTTAAAGCTATTGCTTTCATCAAAACAGATTCCTGTTAATAATAATATTTTTCTAACATTATTTGCAGGATTCGTTATGATTAATTTATTTGAGATTAGCAAATCTAAAAAAGTTATAAATAAAATAATATTAATAGTTCTAGGTATAGTAGTAAGTATACTTGGATTTATGTACACAGAAGGTGGAAACACGGTAATACCATTTATAATAATAACATATTGCTTTAGAGGAAATTTTAAAAAACAAGCAATAGGATATTTAATTATTGATTTACCTTTAGCAATTATTACATTAAGTGCTATTACAAATTTTGATATGTTAATGTTTAACTCGGATTTTTTATTTGTATTAGTTATACCAGTTATATTATTATATAATGGAGAAAGAGGATTAAATAATAAGTTTAGTAAATATATGTTCTATGTATTTTACCCGCTACACTTATGGATATTAGCAATCATAAAATTTATGGTATCTTAAGTCTATCGTATAGCTAAAATTAAGAGCAACAGTATTTAATAATGGAAATATTAAAATTAAATATATTCGTATAAATATAAAATAAGTAGCTCGTATCAATTGATACGAGCTTGTTTTTTTATGCTAAAAAATTGTAAAGTAACAAGGTTAAAAATAATTCATATTATGGTAAAGGAAGGAGATGAAAAAAATGAATACATCTAGAAATATCAATAAAATGCAAGAAAAATGTAAAGACCTAAAAGACTTTCATGTTATCATAACTTTAAAAGATGGTAGCAAATTTGATGGGATAATAACAGATTCAGACGACTATGGGGTAACTGTGTTAGTTGGAGAGGATGTTATAGATAGTGAAGGTGAAATGACATCAAGACAAATGCCTAGAAGATATAGACGTTATAGAAGTAGAAGATTTCCACTTACATCATTAGTTGGACTATCATTATTACTTTATCCATTTATTGCACCGCCTTATCCATATTAATAAATATAGCTCATATAAAAAATTATATGGGCTATATTTATTAATATGGGCTTTTAGAAAAAATATTTTGATAACAATATAATAAAATTTAGTTTATTAATATATAATATTTATTAAGATTAATGATGTCTATAGAAAGGATTTCATATGAAAAAGATACTTATAATAGAGGATGAAAAAAATATATCTTCATTTGTTAAAATGGAATTAGAATTTGAAGGATATATAACTCAAGTTATAGAGGATGGGAAACAAGGATTAGATGAAGCTATAAATAAAGATTATGACTTGATTTTACTAGATTTAATGCTTCCTAGTCTTAATGGAATAGAGATATGCAGAAGATTAAAAAAAGAAAAAAACACACCTATAATTATGTTGAGTGCAAAAGATAGTGTTATGGATAAAGTATCTGGACTTCAGATGGGAGCTGACGATTATGTAGCAAAGCCATTTGCAATTGAGGAGTTATTAGCAAGAATTCAAGTTGTTTTTAGAAGAGATAATAACTCAAATTCTAAAATTTTAAATTTTAAAGATTTATCTATAAATACAGAATCTAGATTAGTAAAAAAAGGTGATGAAGAATTAAACTTAACTAATAAGGAATATGAACTATTATTATACCTTATGGAAAATAAAGAGAAAGTTATATCTAGGTTTAGTTTACTAGAAAGTGTGTGGGGATATAACTATGAAACAGAAACAAATGTTGTAGATGTTTATGTAAGGCATTTAAGGAATAAGTTGGACACTGAAGACAAGGAAGAATATATAAAAACAGTAAGATCTATAGGATACATAATGAGGTCTTAATAATATTAAAATGTAAAAACAAAATATATAGCCTAGTTTTTTTAGGTTACATATTTTGTTTTTTATTTTATTTTTAATCAAATTTTCATTTTTAGTTAATTTTATTTTAACTTTTGATAATTATAATAATATGAAGAGTAAAATAATAAGATTAAATAAAAATATAAGGAGAAGTATGTATGTCAAAAGTAGCAAAAGCAGCTGTCGGATTAATGATAGCTACACTAATAGCGAAAGTTTTAGGGTTTGCAAGAGAGCTGACACTAGCTTCAGTATACGGAGCTTCTGGTACAAGTGATGCATTTTTAGTAGCTATGAATATACCAGCAGTTATATTTGCAGCAATAGGAACCTCTTTAGATACAGCGTTTATTCCTTTGTATCATGATATAAGAAAAAATGGTGGTAAAGAAGAATCAAATAAATTCACAAATAACGTTTTAAATACAGTAATATTAATTTGTTTAGGACTTTCTGTAATAGGATTAATATTTACACCTCAAATTGTAAAATTATTTGCAGTAGGATTTAAAGGTGATGTATTTAATCAGGCTGTTTACTTTACTAGGGTTATGATGCTTGGATTATCAGTTTTAGGTATGAGTTATATTATGACTGCATATTTACAGGTTAAAGATAATTTTGTAATTCCAGGGTTGATGAGTGTACCAAATAATATTATAGTAATAGCTTCGATTATTTTAAGTGCAACAATAAATATACATTTACTTCCATGGGGAGCTTTACTGGGATTATCATTACAGTTTTTATTCCAATATCCCTTTGCAAGGAAAAAAGGATTTAAATATAAACTATTTGTAGATTTTAATGACAAGTACTTAAGAAGATTACTTTGGCTTGTAATACCAGTTTTAATAGGTGTTGCAGTAAACCAAGTAAGTATTATTGTAGACAGAACCATTGCATCTACACTTGCTGAAGGAAGTATATCTGCATTAAACTATGCTAGTAAATTAAATCAATTCGTAATGGGTATGTTTATAGTGTCAATTTCATCTGTTATTTACCCTATGTTATCTAAGTTAACTACAGAAAATAATAAAGAAGAATTTTATAAGTCTATAAAAACATCTGTAAATACAGTAACTCTTTTAGTTATACCTATATCAGCAGGAGCTATGATACTTGCTGAACCAATAGTAAAAATGCTTTTTGAAAGAGGCGAATTTGATACAAGGGCTACACAAATGACTGCTATAGCACTTGTGTTTTACTCTATAGGAATGATAGGGTTCGGGCTTAGAGATATACTTGGAAAAGTATTTTATTCACTACAAGACACAAAGACGCCTATGAAAAATGCTATAATAACAATTGTTTTAAATATAGTATTAAATTTATTGTTTGTAAACTTTACTAATATGGGAATAGCTGGATTAGCATTTGCAACTAGTATATCTGCTATTGTTACTATAGTATTGTTATTTATAAGTTTAAGAAAAAAAATTGGACAATTTGGTGGAAAAGAAATTTTAATAGTTTTAATAAAGTCAATTGTATCAGCTGGATTAATGTCAGTAGTTACAATGTTTATATATAACTTTTTAGGTGGAATGATGCCAGTTGGAAAATTATATGAAACTATATCATTAGCTATATCTATAGGATGTGGAGCATTGACATATGGTATATGTATAATATTACTAAAGGTAGATGAAGTAAATTTAATTTTAGAGACTGTAAAAAATAAAATAAAAAGATAAGCAAGAAGGTATTGATGAAAATCAATACCTTTTTTTGCTAAGATTACAAATATGTAACGCTAATGATATATTAATCGATATTAAAAATTAAAAAAAATTATATACTAGCCTTGTAATAATAAAAGGAGGTTGGTTAATATGGAAAAGATACTTGAAGTTAGAAATTTGATGAAATCATACGGAATACAAAAAAATACACAGACTGTATTAAATGGCATAGATCTTGACATAAACAAAGGTGAATTTGTAGGAGTTATGGGACCATCGGGAGCAGGTAAAAGTACCCTTTTAAATATAGTTTCAACTATAGATACTGCAACAAGCGGAGATGTGAAAATAGAAGGAAAAAACATAACAAATTTAAATAATAAACAGATATCAAAATTTAGAAGAGAAATCTTGGGATTTATATTCCAAGATTTTAACTTGTTAGATACATTATCAGTAAAAGATAATATTGCACTTCCCTTAGCACTTGCTCGTGCAAATGAAAAGACAATAAACAAAACTGTATTTTCAATTTCTAAGACATTAGGAATTGAAACATTACTTGATAAATATCCTTATGAAATATCAGGAGGACAAAAACAAAGAACGGCTTGTGCAAGAGCTATAATTACAAATCCATCGTTGATATTAGCAGATGAGCCAACAGGAGCACTTGATTCTAAATCGTCTACAGACCTTTTAAATGCAATGACAAAGTTAAATGAAGAGCAAGATGCAACGATAATGATGGTTACACATGATGCATTTGCAGCAAGTTATTGTAAAAGAGTTTTATTTATTAAAGATGGATTAATATTTAAAGAAATAAATAGAAGAGGAACAAGAAAAGAGTTTTTTAAAGAAATTTTAGATATATTATCTTTGATAGGTGGTGGAGATAATAATCTTATTTAATATAGCTAAGAAAAATGTACAAAAAAATCTTAAAGGATATTTTTTATACTTTTTCTCTATAGTTTTTACAGTAGGAATATATTACTCATTTAAAAATCTTCAATACAACCAAAATGTAGGGTCAGTTTTACAATTGCTTGATAGAGCAGGAATAATATTTAACACAGCATCAATTGTAATAGCATTATTTTCAATTTTATTTATATGGTATTCAAATAGTTTTTTTATAAAAAAGAGAAAACAAGAGATTGGATTATACGCACTTTTAGGAATTGAAAATAAAGAAATAGGAATTTTATTGTTTTTTGAAACATTAATAATAGGATTAGTTGCACTTGTAATAGGGATATTATTTGGAATATTGATATCTAAAGTAATGGTAGATATACTTATAAAACTTATTGGACTAGATTTAAGCATAGGTCTTACTATATCATTTAAGGGAATGATTGATACAACTTTATTATTTATTGGAATATTTTTAGTCATTGCTTATCAAAGCAAGAGAATAATATACAAATTTAAGTTAATAGATTTATTTAAGGCTGACAATATTTCAGAAAAACCTACAAAGGAATCTAAATTATTAGCTTTAATATCAATAATACTTATACTTGTTGGATATGGTGTGTATATTTCAGTTTTAAAAGGATTTAGCATAGTTGCAGCATCTTTTACAACCTTAATAATGGTAATAATCGGTACGATGTTATTCTTTAGTTCATTACTGTATTTTATAATTAAAATGCAAAAAAAGAATGAGGCAAAATATTATAAAGGATTAAATATGCTATCTACATCTCAATTGCTTTATAGAATGAGAAGTAATGCAAAAATGTTAGCGACAATAGCTATATTAAGTGCTACAACATTAACAGCTATAGGGGCGTCAATTTCACTTTACTACACTACTTATGATACTGTAAAAAGAGAAACTCCATATTCATACACTATAGTTAAAGATGATAAAAATTATGTAAAAGAATTTGAACAAGCTTTAAGTGAATCTAAAAATAATAAGTTAATTAATAAGTCTATATTTACTTATATAACATTAAATTCACCACAAGAAACTAAAACTGGGTTTAGACCAAAATATATAGTAATATCACAATCAAATTTAAATCAAATATTAAAGTTAAATAAACATAAAGAAGTGGACAAGATAAAGAATGATGAATTTATTTATGTAAATCCTAAAAGTTCAGGATTTGATGGTGAAAAATTTAATGCTATAGACAAAGATGGTAAAAATATAGAACTAAAATTAAAATCAAATTCACAAGAAATGCTATACAATCTATTTTTATTCGATGAAACTTTTGTTGTATCAGATAGTGAATTTGAAAACTTGAAAACTAATAATGAAATTAGCAATTATTACACATACAATATAACAAATCCAAAAGATGAAACTTTTAATCAAACTATCTTAAAATTATCAAAAAAATATGAAACATCTGATGATATGTCAATTGTATCTTATTATGAAGCTTTAAAAAATGAATTCTCAATTTCAGGGTTACTTATGTTCGTAGGTGCATTTATAGGACTGGTATTTATAATTTGCACAGGAAGTATAATCTTCTTTAAATTATTATCTGAAGGACAAGATGAAAAACCTAGATATGATATACTAAAGAAAATAGGAGTAGAGGATGATGATATAAAATCATCTGTATATAAACAAGTTGGCTTTAATTTCTTTATACCACTTTTAGTAGGAAGTTTACACAGTATTGTAGCAAATTATGTTTTCTGCAAGGCATCTAATCAAAGCTTAGCAACAGTAATGATGTGGACATTAATTCCATATTCAATAATTTATATAATTTACTATTTAATTACTTCTAAGTTTTACTTTAATATAGTAACAAAATCAAAATAAGCAAAGAAGAATTAAAATTAAATATATAGGATATTTAGTATATAAAATTTGCCAAAAAAGATATTGATTTTTATCAATATCTTTTTTATTTTAATAAACTTACAAATATGTAATTTTAATGATAGGTAAATCGATATTAGAAAGTAATAAAAGATTATATACTTAGTATTGTAATAATCAAAGGAGGTTAATAAACATGACGAAAATACTTGAAGTTAGAAATTTAATGAAATCATATGGAACACAAAAAAATATACAGACTGTATTAAATGGAATAGATCTTGATATAAACAAAGGTGAGTTTGTAGGAGTAATGGGACCATCTGGGGCAGGTAAAAGTACACTTTTAAATATAGTTTCAACTATAGATACAGCAACTAGCGGAGATGTTAAAATCGAAGGAAAAAATATAACAAACTTAAATAATAAGCAAATATCAAAGTTTAGAAGAGAAAGCTTAGGATTTATATTCCAAGATTTTAACTTACTAGATACATTATCAGTAAAAGATAATATTGCACTACCTTTAGCACTTGCTCGTGCAAATGAAAAAACAATAAACAAAACTGTATTTTCAATCTCTAAAACACTAGGAATTGAAACATTACTTGATAAATACCCTTATGAAATATCAGGAGGGCAAAAACAAAGAACTGCTTGTGCAAGAGCTATAATTACAAATCCATCGCTGATATTAGCAGATGAGCCAACAGGAGCACTTGATTCTAAATCATCTACAGATCTTTTAAATGCAATGACAAAGTTAAATGAAGAGCAAGATGCAACTATAATGATGGTTACACATGATGCATTTGCAGCTAGTTATTGTAAGAGAGTTTTATTTATTAAAGATGGATTAATATTTAAAGAAATAAATAGAAGAGAAACGAGAAAAGAGTTTTTTAAAGAAATTTTAGATGTATTATCATTGATAGGTGGTGGTGATAATGATCTTATTTAATATAGCTAAGAAAAATGTACAAAAAAACCTTAAAGGATATTTTTTATACTTTTTCTCTATAGTTTTTACAGTTGGAATATATTATGCATTTAAAAACTTACAATATAATCCAAGTATAGATGCAGCTTTATCAGCAAGTTCTAAAGCATCAGCAGCATTTAATGCCGCATCAATTGTAATAGCATTATTTTCAGTCCTATTTATATGGTACTCAAATAGTTTCTTTATAAAAAAGAGGAAAAAAGAGATTGGACTATATGCATTATTAGGAATTGAAAACAAGGAGATAGGTCTTTTATTATTCTTTGAAACATTAATAATAGGAGTAGCGGCTATTGTAATTGGTATAATAGCTGGAGTAGTATTTTCTAAATTTATGTTAGGAGTACTTATAAAGCTTATAACATTAAATTTAAGCATAAATTTTGCAGTTTCAATAAAAGGAATCTTTGAGACATTTGTATTATTCATATTAATATTTTTAGTTATTGCTTATCAAAGTAATAGAATAATATACAAATTTAAACTTATTGAATTATTTAAAGCTTCAAGTACATCTGAAAAAGCTAAAAAAGGATCAAAGTTATTAGCTATATTATCTATAGTTTTTATATTAGCTGGATATGGTATATATCTTTCTACGACAAATGGTATGGATTTAATTCTTGGAGCATTTGTCACATTATTTATGGTAGTTATTGGTACATTTTTATTCTTTAGCTCATTTATGTTTTTTATAATTAAAAGACAACAAAAAAATGGAGCAAATTATTATAAAGGATTAAATATGATATCAACATCTCAATTACTATATAGAATAAAAAGTAATGCAAAGATGTTATCAGTAATAGCTATATTAAGTGCTACTACATTAACTGCGATAGGTGTATCTATATCAGTTTACTTTATGAGTTCTCAAGTGGTTGAACAACAAGCACCATATTCTTATACTTTATCACTTGATAATAAAGAGTATATAAAAGAATTTGAAAAAACTTTAGCAGATTCAAAAGATCATAAACTAGTTGATAAATTTGTGCTTAGCTATATAGATTTAGATTCATATAAGGATAATACGCATGGATTTAAAGATTCATATCAAATAATGTCTTTATCAAATTTAAATGAAATACTAAAGTTAAATGGAGATAAAGAATTAGGAAGTATAAATGATAAAGAGTTTATTCATGTAGATTCTGGGATGATTAAAGACTATGAAAAATCAGATATAGATTTAAGCAACAATGGAAAATCTGTCATTTTAAATCGTAAATCAAGTTTAGAGAAGAAATTATTTAACTCATTTACTTCAGGAGACATGATTGTTGTTTCAGACAATGAGTTTGAAAAGTTAAAAGTAAATAATGAATTAAAACATTATTACACATACAATATAACAAATCAAAAAGATGGAGAAGAATTTAATAAAAAAGTTTTAAAAATTACAGAAAAATATCCTTCTGAAAATGAAAAAAGATCATCTTCAAGTTATGTATTTTCTTATTACAAAACTTTTAAAGATGAATTTACAACTTCAGGCGTTATGGTATTTATAGGTGTATTTGTAGGTTTAGTATTCTTAGTTTGTACAGGTAGTGTAATTTTCTTCAAATTACTATCAGAAGCTCAAGATGAAGCCCCTAGATATACTGTACTAAATAAAATTGGAGTAGATGAAGATGATATTAAGTCATCTGTATACAAGCAAGTCGGGTTCAACTTCTTCTTACCTTTAGTATTAGGAGGTTTACACAGTGTTGTGGCAAATTATGTTGTTTGCAATATGCTTGGACAAAATTTATCGATAGTAATGTTATGGACATTAATTCCGTATTCGATAATTTATATAATATATTATTTAATTACTTCTAAGTTCTATTTCAACATAGTAACTAAACAAAATTAGGAGGAATATTATGAAAAAAACATTGTCTATAATAATAATATCATTACTAGTATTAATAGTAGGTGGAGTTGTTGTTGCTAGAGCTGTTGTATATCCAGTAAAAGATATATCTGAAATAAAGTCTACATCTAAAGAATATAATATTGATCCATACTTTTTAGCTGCTATAGGACATTTTGAATCTAGATTTGATGAAAAAAATTATCAAAAAAATGATAATAATGGAATACTAAGATTTAGTGATGAAGCTTCAATAAAATTAGCAAATGAATTAAATATGAAGAATTTTAAGCCGAGCGATTTAGTAGATAATAAGACAAGTTTAAAGTTAGGTGCATATTATTTATCTAAATTTAAAGATGATGGATTAAGTAAAATGGTACAAGAATGGAACGTAAGAAATAAAGTAGATGATACTATTGATCGAAGAGCATATGCTAAAGAATATTATGTTCCTAAGATCGAAAAAAACATAAAAATAATTAAAATTTTATACCCAGAAATGAGTTTTTAATAAAAGCGTAGATTATTCTACGCTTTTATTTTTGAAATATACAAGTATAATAGGTATAATAAAGTTTAAATTAAACAAAATTATGATAAGTAGGAGGCGTGAAAATGTACAATGTAGAGGATATGATATATGATTGCCCGGTGGAAGCTCTATCTAGTATCTTAGGGAAAAAATGGATACCTGCTATAATATGGCAAATCCAAGATAAGAAAATAAGATTTGGAGAGCTACAAAGATCTATAGAAGGATGCAGCAAGAAAATGCTAATTCAACAACTAGAAGTATTAATAGAAAATGGAATTATAATCAATGAAAAAAATACTGATAGCAAAGTGGTTGAATCTATTTATTATTTAAGCGAATCTGGATTAAGCTTATTACCAATAATGAAACATATGATAACATGGAGTAATAAAAATCTTGAATGTGGTAAATAAAAAACCATCTCAAATTTATTGAGATGGTTTTTTATTTATTCAGCAAATGCTTTTACTTCTTCATAACACTGTAAGTCAGTGTAAAGTTCTGACGTATATGGATTACGTTTAGTTTTTCTTACTTTATAAATCATATAAATGAATAATGCTACATTAGCAATTAAAGCAATTGAACTTATTATAAGCAGAGCAGTTGGATTTTGTGTAGATTTAACTGCAAATTGTGACTCATCAATAAAAGAAGGACATGTCATTGCAAACATACACCATAGTGCAAGTGTTTGAGCACGATGTTGTAGCCAAGCTCCTTTTTTTAGTGTAAAAGCAGCTACAGTTGGAGCAACAAGTAAAGCAATTCCACAATACCAAGCATGATCACTTAAACAGTTATAAGTATATGCAAAGTTCCAAAGGTCATAAGCTATAATCCAGAACCAGCACATATCTGGCCATAACATATCTTTACTTTTATCTTTACTAATACATATTCCCATCCAACCTGTTATAGTAATAATATTTAAAATTCCAGCAACACCATTTAAGTAGTTCCAAGAACCACTATATGTCATCATACCTTCAAAGACTTGTCTTGTAAGTTCAAGAGAACCTATTTGGAAATCACGAGCAACAGCTTCCATAATATTAATTGCAAGTATTAATGGTGGAAAGCATAAAACCCATTTATGCTTAGTAGCTCCATCTATATGACGTAATAACCAGAAACCTACACAACCAGCTAAGGCAGAATAAACTTTTGCATAATGGAACCAATCGTTTACGCTAGTGCCTTTTGTAGTTTTAGGCCAAACAAAAAATGTAAGAATAATTGGAAGTATTATAAATAGAGAAACCCCACCCCATTTATAACGTCGTCCAATTTCATTTAATACAACTAATACTATAAATACAAAAAATAACATTAACCAATTTGATATTGGCTGAGATTCGAATAAAAACATTATAATTATCCCCCCATCGAATGTAAAGTGTTTATTCACGAATATTGTAGCACTATTTATTTATAAATGAAAGCGATTTACTAAAAAAAGTAAGAAAACAAACAAAATATATTTCTGAGTAATGAATTGATAAAAATTTGGTGTTATAATACTAGCGAGGGCTTTATATTGCCAATATATCTTAAAAATCAACAGAAATAGGGGTAGGTGAATGACTTGCATGAGTTAGGGGTTGTAATTGAGGTTGTAAAAACTGTAGAAAGAGTTGTATTAGAACAAAATTTAAATAAGGTTGACACAGTAGTACTTCAAATAGGTGAATTATCATCTATGATACCAAAATATATTAGAGAGTGTTATCCAGCTGCAGTTGATGGTACTATGCTACATGACACCAAATTAGAAATAGAAATTTTACCAGGTAACGGTATTTGTAAGAATTGTAACAAGGTATTTAATTTACTTGAAAATAATCGTAAATGCCCAAACTGTAATAGTGCAGAGTGGGAAATTTTAGGTGGGAAAGAATTTTTTATAAAAGAAATTATTGCTTGTTGATACAAGCGGTTAAAAAAAGGGTATGCAAGTATATACTTGCATACCCTTTTGTGATTAACTATCTAGTTAATTTTATTATTATATCTTCAAGATGAGGATACATTTCTAATAAATCATTTCTTTTGAATAATTCAAAGTCTTCAAATGTGAATGCAGGTGCTACCATACATCCAACTAATGCAAAACCATCATTATTCATTGAAGATCCAAATATATATCCTTTAGGAACTAAAACTTGTGGAAGTTCTCCATTTTCAACATTCAGCCCTAATTGTTTAGTAATTAGCTCACCATCTGGAGTAATCATATATATAGTAAGGGGTTGCCCATCATGATAGTACCACATTTCATCTGACTTTAGCCTATGGAAATTAGATACTTCTCCAGTTTCAAGCAAGAAGTATATACTAGTAAATAAATTTTTATCATCTCTAAATAAATCTTTTGAAACTACTGATTCCTTATAGTAACCTCCCTCAACATGAGGTGTCATACCTAGGTTTTCTATATAATATTTTGCTGATTTCATACTGTACCTCCTATGTATAATGTTTTCATTATAGCATAAATTAAGGCACTCTGACCTTAGTTTCAGAAGAGTGCCCTTAGTTAAATTTAATTAAAATATAAAATTAGCAAGTGTGCTCATGATAATAGTAGTTACAATTATAAGGATATTCTTCCCACCATCCAAAAGCAACGACAACATTTGAAGTAGTAGTCAATCCAGTTAAATAAACAACTAGAGATTGACCTGGAGGAAGAATTATTTGACCTCCATCTACGATTTCTGTTGAAACAGGTCCTACTATTCTAGAAAAAATTGGTACGCCAGTAGGTACAGCAGCATTAACCATATACTGTACTTGCCCATAAGGAACAGGTTGTGGATTAATAGTTAAATTAGTTACATTTACTAGATTACTGATACTCATTGTATTTGGTAAAGTAGAATTAACATAGAAACTAGCATCTACTGCAGCACCTGATGGATTTTTTATAGTTATTACATTTACAAATAAATTTCTAGCAGATACAGTTGGGTTTACTAATGCAGCTATAGCTGTAGTATTTGCGTCTGTTGGATTTAATGCTGGAGTTTGACCTATAAAATATCTTCCTAATTCAGATTGATACAAAGCATAAGGTATAGAAATTTCTCTTTCAAATGAATTATTACCACATGTCATATATTATCACCTTTATATATATATTAGGGATAATAGATATCCCTAATATATAATATTCAAAATTATTTAAAATGTGTTAAAAAACTTAATTAAATATACGAAAAATATCGAATAAAGATGATTAAATCATTATAAAAAATAATTATGAATTATTGAATTTAGTGTTAAAGAAAATCAACGATGGTTCGTAATATTATAAGTAGTACATTTTAGAGGTTAAATGTTGAAAATGGGTTGTGAAAAAGTTGTTAATATAAATTGTATGTTAACAAATAAGGTTAAAAAAGGAGGAATAATTGTATGAAATCAAAAATGAAAACTAATATGAAGTACAAAAATAAAAGTATAAAAACTCAACTTACTTTTATAATAGTATGTGTAGTTGTAGTTTGTTGTTTACTGTTAGGATCAATTACTAGTTACTTAAACTATAAAACTTCGAATACGATTTTAGCAAATTCAGTTGCAGAAACTACTAAAGAAGCATCACAAACAGTTGCACAAAAGATAACTAATCTTAAAGATTCAACAATACAAACGGGTATAATAAAAGAACTTTCAGATCCTAAGGTAAGTGTTGAGGAAAAGAAAAATATTATTACACGACAAGAAAAACTTACAGGTTTAACATTAGGACAAATTATCTATGCAGATGGAAAGGATCTTTTCAGTGGAAAAGATTATTCATCTAGGGATTACTTTAAAATATCTATGCAGGGAGATGCATACATGAGTAGTCCTGTTGTAAGTAAAGTAACAGGAGATCTTACAATGGTAGTTTCAGCGCCTATTTGGGAAAATGGAATACAAGGAAGTAAGATTGTAGGTATAGTAACTTTTGATGTAGATAAAGATTTTTTAAATGATATAGTTAATGATATAAAAATAAGTAAAAATAGTTATGCTTATTTAATAGATAGCGAAGGAACTATAATTGCTCATAAGGATAAAAAACTTGTAGCTGTTAAAAATTCTATAAAAGAAGCACAAACAAACCCAAATGAAAAAGCTTTTGCAGAAATTGATAAAAAGCTTATATCAGGTAAAACTGGTAAAGATGATGTAGAGATAAATGGAGAAAAATGGCTATTATCATATACTCCTGTTAAAGATACTAATGGATGGGGAGTCGGAATAATGACTAACAAATCAGATTTCCTTGGACCAGTATATACTTCAATTGGGACAACTATTGGATTAGCAATAATATTTACTATAGTATCATTTATAGCAGCTATAAAGTTTGCTAACAAGATAGGAAATCCACTAAAAGCTTGTAGCGAAAGACTTAAAAAATTAGCAGAAGGTGATCTAAACTCAGAAACTCCACAAATAAATGAAGAAAATGAAATTGGATTATTAGCTAATGCTACAAATGAAATAGTTATTGACATGAGTGAAATGATTAGTACATTGATGTATGTATTAACAGAAATAAGTAATGGAAACTTAGATTTAGATACTAATGACGAAAAGTTAAACCGCTTATTTATAAATGATTTTGAACCTATGTTAGTAGCTGTAAATAAAATTATTGATAGTTTAAATAGCACTTTAGACCAAATAAGTATAGCTGGAGAACAAGTTGCAATTAGCTCAATACAGTTATCAGAAGGAGCTCAAGTTCTTTCTCAAGGAGCAACAGAACAAGCTAGTTCTATTCAAGAACTTTCGGCAACTATAAGTGAAGTATCTGAACAAGTTCAGCAAACAGCTAAAAATGCAGTAAAAGCTAAGGCTATTTCAACAAAATCAAGTGTTGCTACAGATAAAGGTAAAAAGCAAATGCAAGAGATGATTACTGCTATGGATGAAATAAGCAGTACTTCAAATAGAATTGGAGATATAATTAAAAATATTGATGATATAGCATTCCAAACTAACATTTTAGCATTAAATGCAGCAGTAGAAGCAGCTCGTGCTGGAGAAGCAGGTAAAGGATTTGCAGTAGTTGCAGATGAAGTAAGAAATCTAGCAGAAAAATCTGCACAAAGTGCAAAAGATACAGCTAATCTAATTGAAAGATCTTTACTAGCTATAGAAAATGGATCAAAGATTGTATCAGAAACAGCAATATCTCTTGAAGAAGTTGTTAATGGAGCAAAGACTTCATCTGAAGTTATACAAGAAATAGCAGATGCAAGTAATGAACAAGCTCAGCATATAAATCAAGTAAACACTGGAATGGAACAAATTTCAGTAGTAGTTCAAACAAACTCAGCAACTTCTGAAGAAAGTGCTGCAGCAAGTGAAGAGCTATCAAGCCAAGCTAATATGCTAAGAGATCTTATTGGTCAGTTTAAATTAAAAAATAATCAAGATAAGAAAGATAAATATTTTGATGGAAAAATGTTATTTGACGCAGAAGATTTTGAAATGTAATATTAAATAAAAATAACTGAACTTACATAAGTAAGTTCAGTTATTTTTTTATAAAACCTAAAATTTTATCATATAATTCCTTAGCATCATCATATCCTTCTTCATATAATGCTGTAAGTTTTTTAGCATTCTTTTCAATTTGGCTAACATTAACTGGTTTTTTAGGTCTAATAACTAGAACGTCCCCATCTTTTTCTAATTGATTTACTAAATTAAGACTTTTGTTATAAGTTAAATGTCTATTTTCAATTGCTTTAACAAGATTTGGGTATTTCTTATATTTTTTATTTACAATAGGAAGAAATTTTTGTTTGTTTTTTTTGTAAGTAATATCTCTAGTTAAAACAACAATATTCTTCTTATATCCTTGATTTAAAGAATATTCTATAGGTATTGAATCGGATACACCGCCATCTACCAATTTAAAATCATCTATTTCTACTATATTTGCAAACATAGGTATTGAACAAGATGCTTGCATATAAATTATTTCTTTTTTCAAATCTTTTAACTCAAAGTATTCTGGAGATCCAGTTTCACAATTAGTAGCAACCACTACAAATTTAGATTTAGATTTAGCAAAAGTATCATAGTCGTAAATATTTAGTTCATTAGGAATTTTATTGAACATAAAATCCATACCAAAAATTGACCCAGTTTTAATTAAATTAGAAAAACTTAAATATCTTTTATCGTTTATATAGTCTACAGTAGCATTATATGCTCTTTTATATTGTTTTGATAAATATGAAGAAGCATGACAACTACCAGCAGATACACCGATTGTTATATCAACTTCTATATTTTTTTCTATAAAAAAATCTAAAACTCCAGCGGTATATATACCACGCATACCGCCACCCTCTAATATTAATCCAATTTTATTCATAGTATATCCTTTCTACAAAAACACTTATATATGCAAAGTTATTAACTTGTAAATTGCTTTAAATATAAAATTATTATAAATTAATAACTTTATATTGTCTAGCTTTGGAGAATTTAACTTAGCTATAAATTGTTTAATCCGTATATAAATAATATGATTATAAATTATTATCATATTTAGGAGTGAACTGATGATTAATAGTGTAAATAAAAATTCTTATGATGTAGGAAATAAAAGTAATATGGCTATAAGTAATAAAGAACAGCTAAAACAACAAATAAAAACTCCAAGCCAAGAATGTGAAGCTATAGTAAGTAGAATTAAAGATGAATTGCAAAAAGCAACCTTAATAGCTATGAAAATTATAAATGGAGAAAATATAAACAAATCAGAAGAAAAATTTATAAAACTTAAATATCCTGATATAAAAAAATTAGCTGAAAAATTGAAAGAAGATATAAAGCAATTAAAGATTTTAATAAAAAATTGTAATTCAGATGAAGAAAGAAAAGAATTAATAAATAGAGAAATAAATAATGTAAATCTTATGGGAAAAAAGGGGTTAATATCGGAAGTTGAAGTGAAGTTAAAATTAGAAGCTTTAAGTGATGTTGAAAAATTTTCAAATACAGTAAAAATAGAAAATAAAAAGATTGAGGTTATAGCAATAAAGTTATTAAAGAATCAAAATTTAACTTCAAAAGAACTTGCTTTAATAGAAGAAAAAATGCCAAATATAAAGCAAATAATTAACAAAATAGTTAAAGAGAATAAATTATTAAAAGATGAGGTTAACAATTGCAATACAAATGAAGAAAAGCAACAAAAAATATCAAAGGCTTTTAATGACTTAGAAAGTTTATTTAAGAATAATAGAATTTCAGATTTAGAGTTTAAGTTAAATTTATTTTATATAAATAGTTTAGAAAAGGAAATTAAAAAAGAAAAAAATAAACAGATTTGGATTAATCCTTACTTTTATTTAAATACTTCATCATTAGTGGATAATTTAAGTGGAGTGTTAATAATTATAGTAATTATTATAGCTATTTTAAAATTTATATAATATTTTAATAATATATACACGAATATAGGTAAATACGTATCTCTAGATTTAAAAGAATCTTCCGTATATATAGAAAGTATATTTATAGTTGAAAATAAGAAATCGGGAGGTAACTATGGGCGTTTCAGAGAACACTAGTAAAACAAAAATTCTTTTAGAATCGGGAACAAATGAACTTGAAATTATGGAGTTTACTATAGCAGGTGAATTATTTGGTATAAATGTCGCAAAAGTTAGAGAAATAATGATTGCACAACCAGTAAAACAAATGCCTAACTCACATGAATTAGTAGAAGGTGTATTTAAGCCTAGAAATGAGATTATAACAGTTATAGATTTAGGGAGATATCTAAACTTACCTAAAGCAGAAAATAAAAATAATGATATATTTATTGTAACTCATTTCAACAAGTTAAACTTTGCTTTCCATGTTGAATCTGTAGTAGGTATTGCAAGAGTATCATGGCAAGATATAAAAAAACCAGACAAAGTAATTTACGGTGGAGACGAAGGAGTCTCAACTGGTATAGCAGAATATAAAGATAGACTTATAACTATACTAGACTTTGAAAAAATTATTGCAGAAATAAGTCCTGAGTCAAGTATTCAATATGAAGAAATAGATAGATTAGGTAAGCGTAAAGACACTGACAAAACTATACTAATAGTAGAAGATTCAATGTTACTTTCTAAGATGATAGTTGAATGTTTACACAAAGCGGGATATAAAAACACAATAAAAGTTGATAATGGTCAAGAAGCATGGGAATACTTAGAAGAAGTTAAGACTTGCGGAGAGCCAGTTAAAAAGCATGTTTCATGTATAGTTTCAGACATTGAAATGCCATTAATGGATGGACATAGATTAACAAAACTTGTAAAAGATGATAGTGTGCTTAAAGACATACCTCTAATATTATTCTCTTCATTAATAAGTGAAGAAATGAGAATAAAAGGTAAATCTATAGGTGCAGACGAACAAATAACTAAGCCAGAAATTGCTAATTTAGTTAGCATAATTGATAGATTAGTAGAAAAATAAATAAAATAGGTACATGCTAGCATGTACCTATTTTTATATTTCAGAGTATTTCATTACTGTATTAGTTAAAAAATTGCTAAAATTATTAAATTCAGATTCCGTTATATTATTTGGATAAGTCATGATTTTTAGTTCATGAGCAGGTGTATCTTTTCTATATGATGGATGAGTATGATCAAATTCTTGTAATTTAAACCCTAATTTTGAATAAAAATTTAATCTCTTAATAGATACATCATCCAAAGGGGGATCTATTTCTAAAATTACATTTTTATTAATTTTACAAAATTCTTTAATAACTTTAGAGCCATAACTTTTTCCTCTTAAATTTGAAGAAATTGCAAAATGCTCTATATATACAAATTCGCCTAAATCCCAATAAAATAAAAGTCCAATTAGTGAATCAGATTCACAAAGGGCCATGCAGTAATATTTTTCATCTTGTAAAGCTAATACTTGATCCTCTAAAGTTCTTTGTTCAAATAATGGAAAGCTTGTATTATACATATTTATTATATCGTTCCAATATTTATTATTCTCAGATTGAATTCTTAAAAATTCCATATTATCACCTCATAAAAGTTATCTATATTTTGGTTAAATTGTCTAACATTATATCATATCTAAAAATTTATGCAAATTAAGCATATAAAGTATTGATTGTGTGTATAGATGTTTATATTATTATCTATAAAGAAAATATTATTTATCAAAATAAATAAGAGGGATGGAAATCATTAATGAAAATTTTAAGTCATGGATGTACGCTAGATTGTTTTGATTGTTGTAAGTTTAATGTATATGTAGAGGATGAAAAAGTTATAAAAATAGAGGGAGATAAAAATCATCCGTATACAAAAGGATTTATATGTAATAAGGGAAGAGCTCACTTAAAAAGACTAAATCATCCAGATAGAATATATAATCCGTTGATAAAAATAGATGGAGTTTGGAATGAAATTAGTTTTGAAGAAGCTATAAATATAATTGTTCAAAAGCTAAAGATATATAAAGATAAATACTCATCAAAATCTATACTATATTACACTCAATACGGAAGTGGTTCAGTTTTAAAAGATATAGGTGATATCTTCTTTAATTTTTATGGCGGAGTAAGCAAAAGCAAGGGAGGACCTTGTTGGAGTGCTGGAATAAAAGCTCAAAAATATGATTATGGTATATCTAAAAGTCATTCGTTAGAAGATATGTTAAATAGTAAAAGCATTTTTATATGGGGAAAAAATCCTGCGTACACTACAATACATACATTTCAAATGATAAAAAAAGCAAAAGCTAAAGGAGTAAAGGTAGTTGTTATAGATCCAATATATACAGATACAGCTAAAATTGCAGATAGATATATACGAATAAATCCAGGTACAGATGGAGCATTAGCTATGGCTATGACAAAAATTATAATACAAAAAGGAATTTGTGATAATGATTATATAGATAAATACGTATTAGGATTTGATATCTATAAGGACTATATACTTAATTTAGATTTAAATGAATTATTAAATGAATGTGGAGTACAGCTGGATATAGTAGAAGAATTAGTAGAATTATATACAGATAGGTATTCTACTATATATATAGGGTATGGAACACAAAAATATAAAAATGGAGGAAATAATATAAGAGCTATAGATGCTTTAGGGGCTATAACTGGACAAATAGGATTTGCTGGTGGAGGTATTAATTATGCAAACAAAGTATATCCATCAGTCTTAAATACAGATCCATTTAATAGTGAGGATTATTGTGATAATAGATTTTTTTATACTAGCTATATTAGTAAGTTTATAAAAGAATCTATGAATAGTAAAACTCCTATCAAAATGGCAGTTATAACAAAGAGTAATTTATTGAATCAACTAGCTGATGTAGTAGATATAAAACAAGCTTTTAAATATATAGAGTTCAAAGTATGTTTCGATATGTTTATGACAGATACTGCAAAAGAGTGTGATTTATTTATACCATGTACAAATACTTTGGAGAGTGAAGATTTGCTATATTCATCAATGACAAATCCTTATATTATATATAATGAAAAAGCAGTAAATCCCAAAAATAAACTAATGGATGAATATTATTTTTTTATGGAATTAGCAAAACGTTTAAACATAAAAGATTATCCAATGGTATCTAAGTTAGCATATATATGTGAGGTAATAAAGCCATTGATGGAACTTGATAAAAATATAAATTTAGAATCGATAAAAAGCAATTATTTGACTATACATAATCCTATAGCATGGGAAGATAAAATATTTGAAACTTCATCAAAAAAAATTGAACTATATTCAAACGATGCTATTTCAGATGGTGTAAACCCAATTCCTATATATATAAAATCTGAGAAGAGCAATAAGTATAGATTACTAACTAATCACTGTAGAGATAGTATTTCTAGTCAGCACATGATGGATAAAGAGGAAATAGCAAAAGCTTATATAAATGAAGACATGGCAGAGAGAGAAGCTATTAAAGAAAATGATATTGTAAAACTAGTTAGTAAAAATAGAAGTATAAAAGTTCAAATTAAAATAACTGATAGTGTAGGGGATAATACAATTTTAATTTATGTTGGATGGTGGAAAAAACATAGTAATCCAAATGTTTTAACATATAGTGGAATTTCAGATATGGGAGGTCAAGTAACCTATAATGAAACATTTGTAGAAATAGATAAATGGGTTAACAGGGTTAAATAACAACCATAATAACCAATAAAACCAAAGTTGAAAATTAAATTCAACTAGTTTCTATAAATTAAAAATTTATAGAATGTGATATTTTCAGTGGGTTGAAGCTTATAAATTAGATTTAATGTAAAACTTCAAAAACTGGCACAGTAATTGCTCTATATTAATAGTACAAAAACTATATATTGGAGGATTTATTAATATGGAAATGAACATCAAAGAGTTATTTGAAGTAGGAGTAAGTTTTGAATCAGCTGTAGGATTAGGAACGAAAGAAGAAAGAGCTAGAGTAGTAAAAAATACTTCTCGTATTAACTTGCCAAATGATTTAATAGAAGAGGTTAAAAACTTTGATAAACAAATAAACTTTTTAGTTTCAGGTGAAATCTTTTGTCCAGATTTCCAACTTAATGTAAGTGTAGTTAAAAGACTTTGCGATTTAAATCAAAATTTCAATATTTCAGTAATAAGTATAACAAGAGGTAAAAAGTTTTTAGCCCCTATTTTAAAAATTGAAAATTATAAAGCTCCTACAATTGCAGTTTTAGGTAAAGACATGAATGTTTTAGGGGTATTCGAAGAAACTCCTAAAGTTGTTTCAGCAATTGGTAATTTTGAAGAAATTAAATTAAATTATTTTAAAGGAGAGTACTTAATTGATACAGCAAAAGAGATTGTTGATTATATAAAAAAATGTAATTAAAAACATAGTAAAGAGAGATAAAGTTAATTTATCTCTCTTTACTATGTTTTGCAATTTATATATGATATTGTTATAATTTATTTAATGATTATAGACTATTAGATATGAGGGATAAAAATGAAAAAAAGAGAATTAGCTATAGTAACTTTAAAAAAAGATGCAGGAGAAATATATGCAAATCAAATAAATTATTTTTTAGGAGACAGTATAAAGATAAACCTGTATTCTTTTGAAGAGGGCGGATTTACTTTCTTTGAAGAAAAACTAATTCTTCTTTCTGTAAATTTAAAATATGAAGAAATCTTGAAGATGTGCAATCCAGATGCACAGATAATCATACCTAATTTAACTTTTGAAAAATCAAGTTTTGAAAAAATATGCAAGATAAATAAAAATGAAACTGTATTTGTTTATAATTTATCAAAAAGTATGGCATTAGAAACAATAGCAATTATATATAGATTAGGTGTAGACATACCAAATCTTATACCTTGCTATCCTGAGATGAAAAAGATACCAGAAAGCTCAATAGTTCTTACACCAGGAGAAAAATTAAATATAGAAGCTAAAAATTGCAAAATTATAGATTTAGAATATAGAATAATAGATTTAAGTTCCATTGCAGATATAGCTATGAAGCTCAATTTAGAAAGTCTTATTCAAGAGGATTTAGTAAAAAAATTTATGGATAAGATTGTTCCAATTAGCTATATAACAGAAAAGCTTTTAGTAACCCAAACTAAACTAGAAAATCAATTTGATTTTTTATTATCTGCAATTGATGATGGAATTATTGGAGTTAGTAATGAGGGGATAGTGCAGTTTTATAGTCATGTAGCCAGAGAAATATTATCTATCAATGGAAATGAAATGATAGGGAAATATATAGGGGAATATGTAAAATCTCTAGACTTTGATCAAATAATTAAAAAAGAAGTTCCGTATTTTCAAAAACTTATTAAAGTAAATAATATAGATATAAACATGGAGGTTAAATACACACACATAAGTGTTTTTAATGGATTTATAATAAAAGTATCTAAATTCCATCAAGCTGAAAAAAAACAAGCAAAGTTAAGGGCGCAGTTAATGAGCTCAGGAAATGTAAGCAAATATAATTTTGACGATATAATTGGGTGTAGTGACTCTATAAAAAATACAAAAAAAATTGCATATAAAATGGCCCAATCTGATTCATCAATTCTTATAATTGGTGAAAGTGGTACGGGTAAAGAGTTATTTGCACAATCTATACATAGTGCGTCAAGACGAAGTCAAGGACCGTTTGTAGCTGTAAACTGTAGCACTTTTCAAGAAGGATTATTACAAAGTGAACTTTTCGGATATGATGAAGGTGCATTTACAGGAGCTAGAAAAGGTGGAAAAATTGGATTGTTTGAATTAGCTAATAAAGGGACTATATTTTTAGATGAAATAGGAGAAATGGACTTGAACTCTCAAGCTACACTTCTTAGAGTAATTCAAGAAAAACAAATTAGAAGAGTTGGTTCAGATAAGATTATAGATGTGGATATAAGAATTATAGCAGCTACTAATAGAGATTTAAAAAAGCTAGTATGCGAAAATAAATTTAGAAAAGATTTATTTTATCGATTAAATGTATTGCCATTAAAAATTGCACCACTTAGAAATCGAAATGAAGATGTATTTTTAATTTTCGAATCATTTAAGAAAAATCTTGATGTAAAATTTAGCCTTTCGAACGAACTTGTTGAGGTTTTTAAAACATATAGCTGGGAAGGGAATATAAGAGAATTAAGAAATTTAGTAGAGTATTGTTCATATTTAGATAAAAGTATAATAGAAGTATATGATTTACCTGAGTATATGTTAGAGTCAATAAAACATAAAAATTATTGCTTAGAATTATCAAATAAAAATAATATTAAAGACATATCCAATTTAAAAAGAGATTTAAGAGATTATATATTTGTATTAGAAAAAATAAATAACGCATATGTTTTAAAACAGAGAATTGGAAGAAGAAAAATATATGAATATGCGTTAGAAGAAAAAATATTTTTAACAGAACAACAAATTAGAAGTATATTAATAGAATTGCAAGAGTTTGGATTTGTAAAAATTTTATCTGGACGAGGTGGATCGGTAATAACAGAAAAAGGAATTCTATTTTTAGAAGAAAATAAAAGGGTTTGATAGATGAGTAGTACAGTCTATCAAACTTTTTTATTTTATAAATTATTTTAATGTAAAGGAACATAAAAAAAATTTTTGAATATTATATAGATTAGGGGGACTTTACTTGGGAAAATTTCAAAGAGGAGGTTTCTTATGAATAAATTAAAAGGTATTGATGTTAGCCATTGGACAGGCTATATAAACTTTAAAGATGTTTTTAATAGTGGAATTCAAGTTGTTTATATAAAAGCAACAGAAGGGACTAATTATATAGATCCTAGGTTTAGAGATTACTATAATGAAGCAAGAGCAGAAGGACTAAAGATAGGTTTTTATCATTTTTTTAATCCTGTAAATTCTGGAACACCTAAAGCACAAGCTCAACATTTTGTAAGTACAATAAAGGAATTAAAATGCGATTGCAAGCTAGTTTTAGATTTAGAAAAAACAGGAGGACTAAGCAAATCAAAACTATCTAGACAGGCAATAGAGTTTTTGGAGGAAGTTAAGATTTTAAGCGGATTGGATGTAGGTATTTACACATATACTAATTTTGCTCAAAACAATTTAGATTCAGAATCTGGATTAGGAAAATATCCTTTGTGGATAGCGCAATACGGAACTAATAAGCCTGAGAGCAATCCTATATGGGGAGAAAATTATGCTGGATGGCAATATTCTGAATCAGGTATAGTTAGAGGAATAGAAAGTAAAACAGATCTAGATATATTTACTGAACAAATATTATTAAATAAAGATAAAGAGGTAGATAGTGCTAGTAAAAAATCTGAAAATATTTATTACACAGTAAAAAGTGGAGATACTTTAAGTAAGATAGCTCATATGTATAATACTACCTATCAATATTTAGCAAATATTAATAACATACCTGATCCAAACTTAATATATCCAGGACAAAAAATTAGAATAAATTAAAGGAATTTCGAGATATTACCATAATATTTATGGTAATATCTTTTTTTAAAATATAAAAAAAGACATGAAAAATAAATTTTAGATAAGTTTTTATATTTGTAGGAATGTTGTAACTAAAGTTAAGCATAAAATATATATAATTTATAATAAATAGATTATATAGCAACAAATCAGGGGGGAATAAAATGAGTAAAAGTGAATTAAGGGTGGATATGAAAGCAGAAGCTAGGAGACAGTTAGCTGATAATAAAATAGATATTACCATAGCTACTGTATTAGTTGGAATGATTACGTTTATACCACAGTTTTTAAGTGAAGAAATTTTCACATCGTATAGAATGACACTAGTTATAAGTATTATATCGATGCTTGTGTCTACTCCGTTAGTAGTAGGATTAAATATAGTATCTTTAGATTGTATAAAAGGGGAGAAAATCAAAGCAAAAGATATATTAAAAGGATTTAATATATTATACCAATCATATGGATCTATATTACTTCAGATGGCTATAACTTTTATTATGACTGCTCCTTTTGTAGCTATACCCATATTTTTAGTAAAAGATAGTCACACAAGATTAACTATGATTGCATTTATAAGTAGTATGTCAAATTTATTTTTCTCTATAATTTTTTCACAACTTCAATACATTGTTGCAGATAAGCAAGATATTTCATTAATTGAAGCTATTAAAAAATCTATCAGTATTATTAAAAATTATATTTGGGACTATATATTACTTTCATTAAGTTTTATTGGATGGATGCTTTTAGTTGGATTTACATTTGGGATAGCATATATTTGGGTAGGACCTTATATTCAGTTAACATTTACAAATTTTTATGACTATATAAAGAAAGATGAGTTGGACACGTATGAAAAATCAAAATATAGAAGTCTAAAATCAGGGCTATTAGTAGGTATTTTATTATGTGCATATATGACAATAGAAGCAAATATATCTCAAAGGGTACTTACACCGCATATTATAAAAAAAATTGTAGAAGACAATGATTTAAGACTTATAAGTTTTGATGAAGAGAAGAATTATTACATATCTGAAGAAGAAAGTATAGCGTATAAAATTGAACCTAATTATAATAACTTAAGTGATTTAAGTAAATATACAGTGGTTGTGAAAAAACATCCATTAGATTCTAAAAAAGGAGATAAAGTTAATTCTACAGTTATGTATATAATAGTAGATGAAGATAAGTTATTGGGGATAAGTTGTGAACCAAATGGTCCAGATAAAAAAATAGAATCATATAATCCGATTCCAGGTAAATTCGATATAAAAGGAAATAAATTATAAAATAAAAGGTCGCATGTAAATTACATTTATATGACGACCTTTTATTTTGATGCAAATAAGTAATAATTTCTAAAGAAAAAATTAAGAAATATCACTTAAAAAAATTAAGAATTAAGAATTAATATGTTTAATATATAGATTATTTTACAGTAATGTTACATATACATAACAAATTTGTAATAAAGCAAAAAAGCGTAAGGTAATGTGGTAGACTTGATAAAGTAAAATAAATTAGAGAGGTGATGGTTATCAAAACAAATAAAAATAGACTAATACTAGGATTAAAAATATTATTCGTAGTAATTATTTTAGGAATAACAGCTAAAGAGTCAGCTAATATTATTAGCGGATTTAACATCGAAACATTTTATACTTATGCAGATCAGCTTACATTAGGAAATATACTTATTATTATTTCGCTGGGCATAATTTCATATATACCTTTAACTTTTTATGATTTTATAATCAAGAAGAGAGTTGGAATAAACTTAGATAATAAAAAATTATATAAATACTCATGGATTGCCAGTTCTGTATCTAGTATTGTTGGATTTGGAGGAAGCAGTGCTATTGCTTTAAAAAGTCATTTTTACAATCCCTATGTTAAAGACAAAAAACATTTAGCAAAAGAGGTATCTAAAGTAGTAGCTTTAAATCTAACTGGCTTTTCAATGACATGCTTTATATATCTAATAATGATGAAATTTAATCTTGGTAAAATTAGTATCACAAATGTGTTAACGATATGCATAAGTATGTATTTACCGATTTTAACATTGATTTTAGTTGGAAGATATATAAAGTATAAAAATGAGGTAAGAAGAGATGTTATAGATACATTTAAAATAATAGGAATATCATTATTAGAATGGATTACAACTATAACTTTAGTTTATTCAATAGTGATAATATTAGGAGAAAATATATCGATAGTACAATTTTTCCCAATATTTGTAGCTGCTATAGCTGTAGCAATAATAAGTATGTCTCCAGGTGGGGTAGGTACATTTGATTTAACTTTACTAACAGGGCTTAATGCTCTAGGCGTTGCATCAGAGAAGGTAATATTAACTATATTTTTATATAGATTAACTTACTATATAATACCATTACTTATAGGAGCATTATTATATATATCTGAACTTTGGACCAAAGTAGATAAACATAAAAAGTATTTAGTTTCAATAGTATCATCAAAATTTGCTCATTATGGACTAATTATATTAGTATTTTCTGCGGGATTATTACTTTTAGCATCACAAGCTATACCTGGTATGGTAGAGAGAATACATGTAGTGAATCAAATTTTAGGATTTAAAATTACATGTATGTCAGGTGGATTTTCTATTATAATTGGATTTTTATTAATTGCTATGTCTAGAGTAATAAGCTTTAAATCTAAAAATGTATATAAGATAACTATGGCATTAGTTATAATTGGAATTCTTGTATCTTTAATTATTAGGTTTGAATATCAGGTTAGTATATATCTAATTATTGTGGGAGTAGTATTAAAAATTAGTAAAAATCAATTTTATAGAGATGGATTTGTAATGAGATGGGGAGATATATTAAAAAATACATTAATATTATTATTTTTCCAAGGATTATATATATATGTAGCTTATAATAACACTCATTTAAAAGTTTCTAGTAACTCCATATTTAATTTAAGTAATTACCATACTTTTGAACAAGTAAGTAAGTTTGGAGTAATAAGTACTATTGGATTTTTAATTGCAGTAGCGTTTTTAGTTATTTTATATTACTTAAATAAAAAGAATGACTTTGAAAAAGTTAAACTATATCAGTGTAAAGATAAAGTAGACAATATATTAAAAAAATATAATGGAAGTTCTGTGATTCACTTTGTAAATTTAAATGATAAATTTGTATATATGAATAAAGATGAAGATGTTATGCTTCAATATCAAGTATATGCAAATAAGTTAGTAGTTCTTGGGAACCTTGTAGGTGATGATAGCAAGTTCTTTGAATCGATCCAAGAATTTTACGAAATGTCTGATAGATACGGATATATACCTGTGTTTACAGCAATAGATGAAAAGATGATACCTCATTTACATGAAACTGGATATGAATTTATTAAATTAGGTGAAGAAGCGTCTGTAAACTTAGAAGAGTTTACGTTAGAAGGACGTAAAATGAAAAGTGTAAGAAATGCACTTTCTAGAGTTGAAAAAGAAGGGTATACATTTGAAATGGTATATCCGCCATTTAGTAAAAGTTTTCTTGAAGAAATTAAAAATGTTTCTGATGAATGGCTTGAAGGAAGACCAGAAAAAGGATTCTCTGTTGGATTCTTTGATGAAGAATATTTAAGTTTAGATGCTATTGCTATAGTAAAAAATAAAGATGGTGAAATTAAAGGATTTACAAATTTAATGCCTATGTATGATGGCAATAAAACATTATCTATAGATTTAATGCGTTTCTCAAAAGATAGTTGCAATGGGATAATGGATTTTATATTTGTAAATTTATTTAAATATGGGATAGAGCACGGATATTCAAGATTTAATATGGGAATGGCACCTTTATCTAATGTGGGAAGATCTAAATATTCATTTTTAAGAGAAAAAATGGCAGCTAAAATTTATTCTCATGGACAATATTTTTACTCTTTTGAAGGACTAAAGAGATTTAAAGAAAAGTATTGTGAGTCTTGGGATGGAAGATATATGGCTTATAAAAAAAGAACTTCTCTTGTATTTACAATGATTCAAGTTATAATGCTAGTATCTAATGGGAAAAATTACAGATATGAAAGTTGTAACCATGACAGTGAAGCATTAAAACAAGAGTTAGCATAAGTTTGTTAAATAAAAAAACACTATTTAAAATAGTGTTTTTTTATTTAACTTAAAACAAATTTTTCTATAGCTTTAGCTACTCCAGATTCTGTATTTGGAAGAGTTACATATTGGGAAGATTGTTTTACTATATCTATAGCATTACCCATAGCTACTCCTATTCCTGCATATTCAATCATAGATAAATCGTTTTCACTATCACCTATGCACATAACTTCATCTCTTTTTAAATTAAAATACTTTGCAAGTTGGGCTACAGCCTCTCCTTTAGAACTTCCTTTTTTCATTATCTCAAAATTATCATCCCAAGAAGAAACAATTTCAAGTTCGGGGTTTAATTGTTTTAATTCTTTTTTCACTTTCATTAAATTCGATATATTATTTTTCTCTATACAAACACCTTTTAATAATTGATTTGGATATAATTTAAAAGCATTATCTATATTATCAATAACTTCGAATTTGATTTTTTCTTCATCTTTAAGACGTTTGTTTAAAACTTTATATATATGATTATCTGGAAGTTCCGTTGTAGAAACTATACCAAAATTACCAGTTAAGTAAGATAATAATCCATACTGTTTTGTAAGACTTAAAAAGTCTTTTATCTCATTAGAACTTAATGGATTATTATATATAGTTTCACCATTACTTCCACCAATAAATGCTCCATTTGAAGCTATGATAGGAGTTTTTAAACCTATTTCATCAGAATATAATTTTGCACAATTATAAACTCTACCAGTAGTTATAGCTACGTGGACATCTCTAGAAACAGCTTCTTTTATAGCTCTTTTATTCTCTTCTGATACATTTTGTTGATCCATTAGAAGAGTTCCATCCATATCTATGCATATTAATTTTATAGCCATTTCAAATTCCTTCTTTCGATATTTTAAATGTATTTATTACAATTAATATTATATTACTTTGAAATGAAGATGTTAAATAGTAAAATCATATGATAATTATAGTAAAAACTTATAATTATAAATTTTGAAAATAATGTAAAGTGAAAATTAAAAAAGAGGGTTAATGGGTTGAATTATTCAACCTATTGACCCTCTTTTGATTTATTTATTACAAATTCAAAAACAAATTTTAAAACTTATATAAATAATATTAAAATGAATGAAAAATATATTAACTAATATATTTGTTATTACATTGAAATTTCAATGAATTCATTTTTAATCTGAAAATGAAATTTAGATTAAAAATATTTGGCATAGATATTGCTTATACATTTAAGTATAAAGAATTTATTGGAGGTAGTAAATAATGAATTATAATTTTGATACTATAATTGATAGAAGTAACAACTTTGCAGCTAAATGGTCAGAAATGGATAAGAAATATGGAACAAATGATCTTATTCCTATGTGGGTTGCAGATATGGATTTTAAAGCAGCTCCATGCATAATAGATGCTTTAAGAAACAGATTAGAACAAGGAATTTATGGATACACAACTAGACCAAATTCGTACAATGAATCAATAGTAAATTGGGTATCTAGAAGATTTGGATGGAACATAAAAAGTGAATGGCTAGTTTTTAGTCCAGGAGTTATTCCTGCAATCAGTATATTAATACAAGAACTTACTAATGAAGGGGACAAGATAATGATACAAGAACCAGTATACAGTCCTTTCAATAGTGTAGTAAAAGATAATAAAAGAGAATTAGTTATAAGCCCTTTAAAGAAATTAGAAGATGAAAATTATGTTATGGACTATGAAGATATCGAAGCTAAGATAAAAGATGTAAAAATATTTATACTTTGTAATCCTCATAACCCAGTGGGTAGAGTTTGGACAAAAGAAGAACTAAAGCAATTAGGGGATATATGTATTAAACACAATGTAAAAGTTATATCAGATGAGATACATAGTGATATAATTTTCAAAGGTCATAAACATATACCTTTTGCATCAATATGTAAGGAATTTGAACAAAACAGTATTACTTGTATGGCTCCTACAAAAACGTTCAATATAGCAGGACTTCAAATGTCTCAAGTTATACTTCCTAATGAAGATGATTACAAAGCACTAGACTCAGCTTTTGCAAGAATAGATATTAGAAGAAACAATGCATTTAGTTTAGTTGCAACAGAAGCCGCATATAACCATGGAGAAGAATGGTTAACAGATTTTATAGATTACTTAGAAGCTAATATGGATTTTGCTGTTAATTATATTGAGAAAAACATGCCTAAGTTAAAGGTGAGAAAACCACAAGGAACTTACTTATTATGGGTAGATTTTAGCGAACTTGGATTAAGTGATGATGAAGTTGCTAAATTTTTAGTAGAAAATGCTAAAGTTGCATTAAACAATGGACCTTCATTTGGTATAGGTGGACAAGGGTATCAAAGAATAAATTTAGCTTGCCCTAGGTCTATGGTTGAAGAAGCTTTAACAAGAATAAAAAATGCTATAGATTCATTATAAAAAACTTAGACCTCAAAATTATATAAGACTTATTTTGAGGTCTAAATTTTAAAATTCATGAAAACGATACCAAAAAACTAATTAAAGAGAAAGGAAGTTTCCCCATGTGTAAAAATGTTGAAAAAAAGAAACCTACATTTAGATTTGCAGTTTTAGTTATGCTTGCGATTATATCTTTGACTACAGTTGGAATGGTTGTATTTAAGGCATCTATAACAACTATGTTTTTATTATCATGGCTAATCGTTGTTCCAGCAGCTATGAAATTAGGTTATACGAATAGTGAAATTGAAGAATTTGGATTTTCTGTGGGAAAAGATGCATTTCAGTCTAACTTAATTATATTATCGGTTGGAGTATTAATTGCTACATGGATAGCAGCAGGAACAATCCCGACGATTGTATATAGTGGGCTTACGATAATAACACCTAAATATTTTTTACTAACAGCATTAATAGTATGTTCTCTTACATCTATAGCAACAGGTACATCATGGGGAACTTTAGGAACTTCAGGTATTGCTCTAATGAGCATAGGTACAAGTATGGGAGTTCCAGCTGGACTTACAGCAGGGGCTATTATATCAGGTGCATTCTTTGGAGATAAAATATCTCCATTATCAGATTCTACAAATTTAGCTGCAGCTGTCTGTAAGACGGATGTAATAACTCACATAAAACATATGATGTACACTACTGTACCATCATATATAATATGTATAATTTTGTACACTGTAATTGGATTTAAATATGCAAACAATACAATCGATTATAATCAAATCAACGAAGTTATAAATGTTTTAAAAGCTAATTTTAATATAGGGTTTATTGCTTTACTACCAATAATCTTTTTACTTATATTGCTTTTATTACAAAAACCACCAATAGTATCAATATTAGCTTCTGCTATTCTTGGTGGAGTTATAGCAGTTTTCCAAGAAGGAGAAAAAATAGGAGATTTACTAAACTATATGCTAAATGGATACTCTGTAGATACAGGACTTGAATATGCAGACAAACTACTAAATCGTGGTGGAATGATGAGTATGGCAGAAACTGTATTACTAGTATTTATAGTTTTTGTTATAGCAGGGATACTTCAAAAAACTGGATTCTTAGAAGTTTTACTACAACCTATGATTGAAAAAATTGGGAACTCTAGAACTAAGTTAGTAGGAGCAACATTTATAACTAGTTATTTTGCAAATGCATTTAGTTCTTCGATGATGTTCACATCTGTATTTGTAGGAACTGTTATGTCACCTTTGTATAAAGAATTTAAGTTAAAACCAGAAAATTTATCTAGAATAATAGAAGATACGGCAACTCTTGGCGGACCATTAATTCCATGGAATTCAAATGCAATATTTTGTAGTCAAACATTAGGGGTAAGCCCATTTGATTTTATACCTTATTGTTTTTTAAGTTGGATAACTCCAATCATTTCATTTACTTATGGAGTAACCGGATTTTCTATGAAAAAGTATACAGATGAAGAACTTAATGAAATTAGAGAACTTGAAGTTGCGGATAACATATAGAAATTTATAATTATCTAAATTTAAATAAAAAAAGAAGAGAAGAATATTCTCTTCTTTTTTTATTTTCAAGAGAAGTTAAATTTTATATTTTAATATGATAGTTATTTAAAGCAACAAGTTTACATATTATTTAATATATTGGATAAAAAGGATATTAAAAAATTTAATATAAATATTATGGAGAATATTATATGGAAGTAAATTTTAAAAAAATGAATTGTAAATTATCTTGTTTTGAAGAAATGCCGCCTTTAGAGTATTTTAAGCAATTAAACGTATATCAAAATTTACATTTAAGTAGTAAAAACTTAGATATTTCAAATATAGAAAACACAAATCCAAAAATAGAAATATACTCAACTAAAATAATTGATACTAAAATAACTGAAAGTATAAAAGGTACATCTCTAGAGGGTCAACATTTAAGTGGTAAAAATCTTATCGTAGTAGGTAATATAAATATGAGTTTGATATTAGAATGCAGTACTAAAGGTAAAAAAAATAAAAGTGCTAAAAAGAGAGAAATTATTAACTTTAATATGCCTTTTAGTACAGTTATTGTAATACCAGAAGATATATGTACAACAAACACAATAAATTTAAGGTATTTGATTGAAGATATAACAGTTGCTAAAATTAGTTTAAATCAAGTTTTAGTAAGTGTTACTATGTTAATACAATATATAGATTGATACAAATTTATTAAAATGTAACTATACAAAGTAGAAAAGGTGATTCAATGAGGGTTGTCAATGAATGTAGAGTTGATTTTAAATATAGATTAACTCAAGATAGTCCATTAGTGACGAGAACAAATTTTAGCAATGTAGTATCAACGGAAATAATAAAAGATATGTTGAACGTAGAAAAGTTTGTAGATAAAAAATGCACATATGCATTTGATATATTAACTTATAGTATAGTTATAACTAATACAAGTAATTTTACAATTACGAATGTATTTTTTAAAGATAAAATACCAAAAGGAACTGTTTTTATAGAAAACTCAGTAAAAGTGGACGACATCAAAAAAAGGTGTTTAAGACCTGATAATGGTTTTTATATAAATAAAATTAATTATAGAAGTAGTGTAATCATAAGATTTAAGGTTATAGTTTTACCTCAATGTTTTACACAATCAATAATTAACTTTTCAACTATCCAGCAAAATCATATATTAAATATAGAGGAAGCACCTGTTAAATTAAATATTGATAGTAACATTGTAAGTAGTGAATTTAAGTCAAAAGTATTTAAACAAATAAACATATGTGAGATCATAAGGTTAAAAAAAAATATTACTAAAATCTTAAAATATGAGGTTAATGTAAAAGTATTAGGTTCAAAAATAGTAGATAGTCCAATCAATAGAACAAATCAAAAAAATAGATCTAACATGTGCAACTTAGTTGTTATTGGAGCTATAGAGTATAAAATACATTTTTTATCTGGAAACAAAGAAAACAATAATGTTAATATAATTAGATATCAATTTGGATTTTCATCGTACTTAATGACACCTATAGGAATTGCATACATAAGAAATAAAAATATAAAAGTTAATGTGAATTATGCTTCAGCAAATTTAATAAATAAAAACTTAATAGTTACTAGCACAAACTTATATATGTATTTTGAAAATAATTTAAACAAAAATAAAAAGTTAAATCCCTTATAAAAGATTAAAAAGTAGTCTTAATATAAGGGATTTTCTTTACTTTAAAAACTTGGATCTATATTTAATACAGTTTGTTCAGGGTAAGGATTAGTAACTGATTTAGCGGTTACTATAAAATCATATCTAGTTCCAAGTGGATTATTTAAAGGAATTAAAGCATTTATTTGAATAACCTTACTTGTATTAGGGGCTAAATTTGACATTATAGGCAATGTTTGTTGGTATAGTGTATTTTTTGGAACATCAGCTATTTTAACATTATCTATATACAGTGTGTATGGTATTCCTACTTTCTGTATTATCAATGTGAAATCATCATAACCGCCACCTGTGTTTTTGAAGTAGTCTAATATAACAGCAGTATTACCAGGCTGTGTAACTACAAATGAAGTAGAATCATTTATCTTGGTTAATGGATCTGGAGTAAGTGATACACCCGGAGCTAAAGTACAAGTTATTATATTACTTTTTTCACCACTGTAAACTTTTGAAGGTGATATATCATTATAGTAAGATACAGCTGTTGCTTGAGTAGCTATAGAAGTACCAGCTCTAAGTGTTGATTGAGGAACTACCGTAAAGTATACATATCCAGTTGTAGAAGCATCTAATTGAGGGATAGATATAATAATTTTCTTTGAAGTTGAGTTGTAAGTAGCTGTACAAAATACTGCTGTATTTACTTCATAGAATAAAAAGTTTCCACTTATAGGTATATCTATAGTTCCATTTACAAGTTTAATAGAACTATTATTTTGGAATGTTAATTTAAACTGCATTACTGAGTTTATATTTATATTTGCATTTTGATTATATACTGTAGAATTTGATTTATCTGTTGCAGTTAAATTTAAAACTAAATTAGGATGATTTATAGTTACAGTTAAACTTTTACTAACACTAGAAAAACTTCCTCCTTGAATTTGTTGATATAAACATTGAACAGTATTAGATTGAGTTGATGTTGTCGCATTTAAACTTTTATTTGCATTGGTAATTTTACACACCATAGTATAATTGATTGTTTGCGAAGAGTTTCTAGCATCCACAGTGCCCTCGCTAGGGAAGGTTACTATATTAGAGGAAACTGTTGGAGTAATAGGAATATTGTTTCTTGTAGTAGGTCCTACATAAGATTGACCGCCACTTGGTAGAGTATCTTTTAGATAGAGACCATAAGCAATAGTTCCTTGAGGAACAGTTACTCCTATTAAATAAGTTATATTAGATCCAACTTTAAATAAATCTGATATATTAGTTTTTGAAAGTGATATAGATAATGAAGATAAAGTTATAGATGCAGTTTTTGTAAGGTTAGAGTACTGATAATTTGAAGAACCTTCCTCATAAACTTGCGAGTAAGGATTTGTATTAGTAGCTGTAGTTGTTATGTTAACTCCAGGAGCTAATATAGAGCTTATTGTAACCTTATAAGTTAAGGTTAAGGATTGACCAGGAGCTAACTTACTTATACTTACAACTATATTATTATTTTGTATATTTATAGAAGAATAACTTCCTGAACCACTAACTTTTAAGCTACTTGAGTCAAGTGTAAACCATGATGATAAAGTATCACTAAGTGTAAAGTTAAATGCATCTGTTTCAGTTCCTAAATTATTAGTATTAGATATAGTAACTGAGTAGGTATAAACTTCATTTGATTTGATAGCATTTTTATTAGGGCCATTTATAGATTTAGTTAGTTGTAAATTTGGAGTACCTATATTAAAGTTTACTTGAGCTCTGTTACTATAAGCATATCCATATGTGTTTATTCCTTTTAACTTCATTAGGTTTGCATTTTGTGTAGATGAACCTAGTTGAGCTATTGGAACTTTAAAGTTAATTGTAGCGGATGACAACCCTGGAATGTCACCATAATAAAAGTCTACGCCATGAGGACTTATAAGTTTAGGAGAACTAATTGGATTATATCCTGTGTATACATAATTTAAGTTATTTATAGGGTCTGCTGAAAGAGGGAAAAAATCATCAATATAAACTTCTTTTTGAATAGCTTTTAAGTTAGAAGCATTGTATGATAATAAATATTCAGCTAAATCCCCTGGAGCTAGAGTATTTATATTTTTAGGAGTTCCATTTTTATAGTAGCCTTTTACAAATTGCTTTGTTATAGAGCCTACACTGATACTAGAAGATACACTAGAACTATCGGTTACTGTAGATAATGGACCAATAAGTATACCTGATATATTGGTAGTAGCTAAAAATGGATCAGATGCAACTACTGGAAGATTTAAAGATTGACTATCTTTTTTATATCTATAGTAACTATCAACTTTTGCAGATATAGTTACAGTTTTAGTTGAATTTTGAGTAGCTAAGCTAAAGTTATAAGTTAAATTAAATCCTTTAAGTATTGGATCATCAACAACAGATGTAGGCGTTGAGGAACTAGAAATATAATATATTCCATCTGGTAAAAAATAATTAACAACTATATTTTGAATATTATAATACTGACCAACTTTATATACATAAGTATATGTTACAGTACTTTGAACATCTACTAAACTTTTACTTGTAGACGTAGTAATAATTAAATCCATAGCAGAAAATCTAGTATTACTATCTGAGCTTGAAACAACAAGTGGATCAGCTGAGTTCATATTTATAAGCATATTTAATTGGGTTCCATGAATTATAAAATTGCCTTGATTATTATTATATTGATTCCAAACAGCATAATTAAAATTTAAAGTTGTGGTACCACTTACGGATAAATTAATATTTCCATAATAAATTTGAGTATAAATTTTACCATTTATACTTATTACGCTTATAGTAGGATTTATAAATTTAGAAGAATCTGTGCCTGATACACTAATATTTCCAATATATCTAATTCCATCTTCTAATAAAATAGATATATTTACTAGTGATGTAGAAGTAGAATTATTATAAAACTTACAAGTTGCAGTATTAACTTGAGTATAATCATTTAAATAAGCTGAAGTACCTGCTCCTTTTAATACTT
Organism: Paraclostridium dentum; assembly: GCF_048568265.1. Classification (NCBI taxonomy): domain Bacteria; kingdom Bacillati; phylum Bacillota; class Clostridia; order Peptostreptococcales; family Peptostreptococcaceae; genus Paraclostridium; species Paraclostridium dentum. Next base: position 353,025 of record NZ_CP183813.1, read on the forward strand.
TACCTGCAGTAGAAATAGTGCTATAAAATCTCACTGTTTTAAACGTCATATCTATCTGTTGCGTTATAACTTCATTCCCTATATCATAAATTCCTCTTGGCATAGTATCAACTTGGCAAGAAACAGTGATTCCTGAAAATGTGTAGTCAAAAGGGATTGTTGTTCCATTTTTAAACTTAGTATTACATTTTACAGTGATAGAAAAAGTATAATCAACTTCAAGAGGTGCTAAATCCTTTAAATTAATCCAAGAGTAAGTAATACTATTATCTGCATTAGTAACACTAGATGTTTGGGTTATAGTTGAGCTAGAAAGCACCATACCATCAGGTAGTTTTAAAAATAAACCTAAATTATATAACCTTTGAGATGGGCTTAAATTTTTAATTTTTATATTAAATGTAGATGTATTGCCGACCAAGATAGGTATATTTTGGGTTTTATCAATAGTCATACTCAGTATATTTGAAGACATGAAATCACTCCTTTTAATAAAATATATTCAATCTAAATACTTTGTGATACGACAAATTATTTAAAAAAGAAAATTAAAGTTAAATATAGATAAAATATGCAACTAAAAAGGGCAATATCAATAGTATATATGAGGGTTATTTTAAAGTTATTAAACCTTACAAGTATAAAAGAAAATTAGGAGGAGATATTGTGTCGTTAACACCTAGATTTACAGCTATAGATAAAGCTGTATTAGTGGCCACAGGAAATAGCTTTGTAGTATGCGGTAGTACTACAGCTACAGGAGTAAATACATCTGATATGATAAAACCAGACGGAGGTACAACAAGAGATTGGGCAGAAGCTGGAAGTACAGCAAGTTTAAATATATTATCAAATAGTACAATATTATATGCAGAACTTTTATGGTATTCTACTGTAAAGAGTAATGTACAAGGTGCACAAGATCTTAGAAGTATACAAGACAATTCAATAACTTTTACAACATCAAAAGGAAGCTATCAAATTTCACCTCAATATACGGATACAAATACAGGTACATCAGGAACTGTAGACAGATATAGAGCGGCAGATGTAACATCATATATACAAAATTCTTTATCAGGAAATTATACCGTATCAAACGTACCAATAAGTGTTCCAGACACTGGTTTAAGTAACAGTAGAGGTGGATGGACACTTTCAGTAGTTTATAGAAATGACAGTTTACCACCTCAAAAGGTAATATACTTATCAGGAATATCAGTAGCAAAACCGGGATCTCCTTTACAAACGACTATTTCAGGATTTACAACAAGTTCAGATATTTCAAAACTTAAAGGAAGTGCATTCATATCATGTGCAAATGGGGAGCCTATAAATGGTAATGACTTTACTTACGCAGGCCCTTCTTTTGCAGAGCTTAGCAATATAGGTAATTCAGTAAACAGTCCTAATCCAAATCCTGGAACAACACCAAACAATCCTGGAAACAACTTTTTCTCAGGATTAATAAATGTAGTTGATTCATTAAATATAAATAATGGATTATTAAATATAAATGGAACTAATGGAAATAACAATCATGATGGATTTGTTCCTACTCAAAAACTAGGAGCTAGAAATAAATGGGATATAACTAATGTAGATATAACTAAAACTTTAATACCAAATCAAACATTATTAGCAGGTCAAGTAAACTCAGCAGAGACTGGAGATGGGGTACAGCTTTTAGCGGTTGGAACACAATTAAATGTTAATGCTCCTAATATGATAGCAAAATTAGATGCATATGATATAGATGGCGATGGAGAGTATAATATACAAGTTGGAGAGCCATTAGTATATGCATTAAGCATAAAAAACGACGGGGCAGTGGATGCTAACAATGTTATTATATCTGCTAATTTAGACTCAAGTACATCATTTATTCCTGGATCTGTAACTATAAATGAAGTTTCATATCCAACAGCAAATATATCAGCTGGAATAAATTTAGGAACTATACCAGCAAAGGGTGTTAAAAATGTATTATTTACAGTTAGAGTAGACTCAGTGCCAAATGGAGGTTTACTTCATCAAAATGTAAATTATAATTATCAATTTATATCAGGTGTGGATAATATAACAAATTATGCAACTACAAACACTATAGAAGTAATTGTTCAAGATGGATTATTGTCAATTTTAAAATCTTCATCAAAATCAACAGCAGTTGTTGGAGATAATATAACTTATACAGTTGATATAAAAAATATTGGAACAGAAATAGCTCAAAATTTATTTTTCCAAGATAAAATAGACTTAAATTGTTCATTTATAGATGGAAGTGTAATTATTGATGGAACAGAATATACAGAATATAACCCGATAGATGGAATAGTACTGCCAAATTTACCTGTAGGATCATCTACCAAAATAATTTTTCAATGTAGAGTAAACTCACTACCAGCTTCTACTAAAGTATATAATAATTCATGTATTTCATTTGGATATATATTTAATCAGTATGGATATTTAAGAGAAAAAACTATATTTAGCAATACTATATCTACAACGATTCAGTATGTGGAAGTAATAGGAGAAAGATGCAATAATAATAATTATCCAAAAGTAGGAGATACGGTAACTTATACATTGAGCTTAACTAATACAGGTAATATAAATGCAAATAATGTTCAAGTATTAGAGCCAACTATACCAGGAGCAACTTTTGTAAATGGAAGTGTCAAGATAAATGGAGAAATAGAGTCAACTCTGAATCCATTTAATGGATTTGATTTGCCTGATCCAATTCAACCTAAAGAAACAACTGATGTAGAATATAAAGTTTTAATAAATGAAATTAATCCAGCTAACTTAATAGAAAATATAGCACAAGTTCCATTTAAGTATCAAATATCTACTGAGACCGGTGTTATACAATCAGAGAAAGACTCTAATAAAGTAGATACAATTGCAAATTATACATGTATGAATATAGTAGAGAGTGTTGATAAAGATTATGCAACTGTAAATGATATTTTATACTACAAAGTTGTGATAACTAATAATGGCAACATAAGCTCTACAAATACAGTATTTTTATCTAATATACAATCAGAAACTTCATTTATTACAGGTTCAGTTACTATAAATGGAATAGCATATCCTTCATACAATCCAAATCAAGGATTTACATTAGGGGCTATTTGTGCGGGAGAAACTGTAGAAGTTTTATATCAAGTTAGAGTAAATTCAGTTCCTAATCCAAATATAGTTTATAATCAATCAGATTTAGTATATAGCTACAAACCTGATCCTAATGGAAATATTTTAACAAATACAATTTATAGCAACATTGTTCAAACAATAATAAATAAAGCATCATATACAGTAACAAAATCTGTGGATAAAGCATATGCACAACCTGGAGATTATGTAGTTTACACAACTGTAATTCAAAATACAGGAAATGTAGATTTAACAAATATTAAATTTGTAGATTATTTAGGAGTATATTTATCTTTCTATGAAGGAAGTTTATATGTAAATGGAATAAATTATCCAAATTATAATCCAAACACACAAATCCCAATAGATAATTTACACCCTGGAGACACTGCAACAATAGTATTTGGAGCTACTATACTTGGAAATACTCCTGTTGGATATATACCAAATACTTCAGAAGTTACACTTAGCTATAAAGAGACTCCATATAGTCCTACGGTAAGCAAAACGGTATATTCAAATACTGTGAAAACTTATGATCCATATGCTCAAATAGACATTGTAAAAATTGTAGATAAATCATATGCAGGAGTAGGTGAAAATTTAACTTATTCATTTACACTTGAGAATAATGGAAGTGCAAGTGCGAATAATGTAATTTTCTCAGATATACTTCAATCTCAAACATCTTTTGTTTCAGAATCAGTTTATGTAAATGGAGTAAACAAACCAAATTATAACCCTGAGTCTGGATTTAACTTAGGTACTATTAATATAGGTCAGGTTGTAAATATTGAGTTTAAAGTTAAGGTAGATAGTTTACCAAATCCTAATATTATTAAAAATAGCGCAACAGCATCGTATAGTTACTATGTAGACCCGAATCAACAACCAATATCCAAAACGTCAACAAGTAACACAGTAACTACTATAATAAATTCATATTCAGCAACTTTAACTAAATTAGTAAATAAATCATATGCAGTTGTAGGAGACGTACTTGATTATGAAGTTGTAGCAAGTAATACAGGAACAATACCACTAACAAATGTAACTTTAAAAGATTTAATCCCAAGTGGAGCAACGTTTGTAGATGGAACTGTATTTGTAGATGGAATTAATAAACCAAGTGCAAATCCTAATAATGGATTTACAATAAGTGATGTTTTACCTGGAGGAAATGTTGTCGTAATGTTTAAAGCAACGGTAACTAGCGTTCCTAATCCTCCTCAAATTAATAATAGTGCAAGTATTAATTTTAAATATCAATTAAGTCCAACAAGTCCATATATTGATGGAACTTTAACTAGTAATACGACAACTACAAATATAAGAAATATAAATGTAACTAACACAAAGAGTGTAGATAAAACTTATTCAACAGTAGGAGATAAATTAACTTATACTTCTGTAATAACTAATAATAGTAATATAAATATAACAGATACTATGTTTACAGATTTAGTACCAAATAATACAACATTTGTAAGTGGTTCTGTAAAAATTGGATCTACAGCATATCCAGATTATGATCCTAATGTAGGATTTACATTAGATAGTATAACACCAGGATCATCAGTTACTGTTAAATTTGATGTTACTGTTGAATCTGTTCCGAACAATGGATATGTAACTAACACATCAAACATTAACTATTCATATAATATAGACCCAAATGGAAGCAGTATAGTAAGTAACACAACTAGTAATTCTGTAACAACTTATATAAGATTGGGAAATCTAACAGTTACAAAGGCAGCAGATAGAACTGTGGTTAGATTAAACAATATAATAACTTATAGCTTTGTTATATATAATACAGGAAATACTATATTAAAGAACTTAATGTTTACAGATATGATTCAAGAAGAGTCTGTATTTAATAGTGGATCAGTATATGTAAATGGAGTAAATAAACCAAACTATAATCCAGAAACTGGATTTAGTTTAGATGATATAGATATAGGTCATCAAACTACTGTTAGCTTCAGTGTTACAACAGAGCAATTACCACTAGATAATAAATTACTGAATAAAGCTAGTGTTCAATATTCTTACTATGTAGATCCTAATGGAAGTCTTACTACTAAGTCAAAAGACTCAAACACAACTACTGTTTATGTGTATGACACTATAGTATCTGCAAATAAATCAGTTGATAAGAGTATTGCAAAATTAGGAGATACTTTAAACTTTAGTATAGATATAACTAATGATGGAAATGTTCCTGCTGAATTCATTGAATTCATAGATAACTTAGATACACATTTAAAATTTGTAAAAGACTCAGTATATATAAATGGGCAACAAAAAATTGGATATGACCCAAATAATGGGTTCTCATTAGATGATATAGAACCGGATACAACAACTACAGTAACTTTCAAAGCTACAATAGATAGTAGACCTTTAGATAATACTATTTATAACTTTGCTACTATAAATTACAAATATACAGTAGGAACTGAGTTAGTAAATGCAACCATAAATACAAATACAACAATGACATTTGTTGCAGTTGGAGAATTAACACTTACAAAATCAGTAAATACAAATTATGCTACAGTTGGAGATAATATAAGCTATTCAGTAATTATAAAAAATACTGGATCAGTTAACGCAACTAATTTAACATTTACAGATTTAATGCCAAATGCAACTTCCTTTAATAATGGAACAGTGGTAGTAGATGGAACACCTGAACCAACTTTCAATCCTGTTGATGGATTTGTATTAAGTGATTTAACACCAAATCAATATCATGTAGTATCATTTAGTATTCATGTAGATTCATTACCTCAAAGCGGAAAAGTAGAAAATACTGCAGATGTAGAATTCACTTATAAATTAACACCAACTGATAATCCAGTTACAATAACATCTACTTCTAATAAAGTTACTACTTTTATCAATTTAGGGTTATTAAACCTTACAAAATCAGTAGATAAGATGTATGCAACTATAAATGATATATTAACGTATACAATAAATATAGTAAATCAAGGAAATGCAACTTGTTCAAATGTTATATTTAAAGATTTAGTTCAAATAGATGCAAGCTTTGTAAGTGAATCTGTTTATGTAAATGGAGAAAATAAACCAGATTATGATCCTAATGTAGGATTTAGTTTAACCGATATAATCGGATATGGAAATGCAACAGTTAGTTTCAAGGTTAAAGTAAATAGTATACCTTCTGGAGACTATACTTTATACAATACTGCTACAACAAATTATAGTTATAAGATAGACCCAGATAAGACTCCAGTATCAAAACAATCAACAAGTAACACTGTAAGTACTATTATAAATGTAGGTTCATTAAATGCAACAAAATCAGTTAGTAAATCATACGCAACAATTGGAGATGTATTAACATATACAGTTAATATATTGAACAATGGAAATGTAATTGCTAATAATGTGAACTTTAGAGATGTTATACCAACAGGATTAACTTTTGTTACAGATTCTGTAACTATAAATGGAGTATCAAAACCTGGATTTAATCCATATTCAAGCTTTACTTTAGGAGATATAATATCAGGAGATACAGTGGTAGTTAAATTTGATGCAACTGTAAGCGCATTGCCTACACCTTCATTAATTAGTAATATAGCTAGCTTAACATTTGCATATAAAATAGATCCTAATGGAAGTGATTTATATGGGCAAACAAATTCTAACAAGGCAGATACTCAAATAAACTTAGGTTCACTGAATTTGACTAAGACTGTAAATAAAAACTATGCAACAACAGGAGATACAATAATATATACAGTAGTTGTAACTAATAATGGAAATGTAAATGTAACTGATGTAATTTTCACAGATAATTTACAATCAGATGTAACATTTAATACAGGATCAGTTAAAATAGATGGAGATATTTATGAAGATTATGATCCTAATCAAGGATTTAGTTTAGGAACTATAGAACCGTTGGCTAGTATAACTGTTTCATTTACTGCTACTGTAATACAACAACCGACACATGACTCAGTACTAAACTATGCAGTAGGAACATTTAATTATAAGGTTAACCCTAGTGGTCAAAATTATAGTAAATCATCAATTTCAAACACAGTGTATACCATTATAATTTATCCTAAGTTAAGTATGGCTAAGTCTGTAAATAAACTATATGCGACTTTACAGGATACATTAAATTATAATGTATTAGTTAAAAATGATGGAAATACAACTATATCTAACTTAGCATTTGCAGATACATTATCAAATGGAGCTATATTTAAGGCAGGAACAGTAACAGTAGATGGTATTAGTTACCCTGATTATGATCCAATAGCAGGATTTAACTTACCAAATAATCTTATAGCAGGAAACACATCTTTAGTGCAATTTAATGCAACTGTAAACTCTGTACCAACACCACCTCAAGTAACAAACTATGCTGCTTCAAATGGTGTTTATAAAGTAGACCCACAAGGAGGAAACTACCCTATATCAGCAACATCTAATACAGTAACAACTAATATTAATGTAGGTAGTTTATCTAATACAAAATCAGTAGATAAGTTATATGCAAAAGTAAATGATACTATAACGTATACTTCAACTATTATTAATACAGGAAATGTAAATGCAACTAGCCTAAGATTTGCCGATTTATTACAATCAGAATTAAGTTATGTATTAGGAACTGTAAGAATAAACAATGTATTATATCCAGCATTAGATCCAACTTTAGGATTTGATTTATCAGATTTAGCTCCTAATCAAACAGTAACAGTTACTTTTGATACTAAGATAAATTCTTTACCAGTGCCAGATTATGTAACAAATACTTCTCAAATACAATTTAGTTATAAGATAGATCCTAGCGGTACAGTAGCGACTAAAACTCAAACAAGTAATTTAGTAACAACTAATGTAGTTTTAGGAAAACTTAATGTAGTTAAAACTGTAGATAAAGCAATAGCTACAATAGGAGATATATTAAACTATACTATAACTCTTACAAATGTAGGAAATGTTATAGATAATGAAGTTTTATTCCAAGATACTCCATCTACAGGTGCTCAGTTTAAAACAGGTTCTGTAATTGTAAATGGAGAAAGTAAACCAGGGTATGACCCTACAGTTGGATTTAGTATAGGGGATATAGGAATAGGAAATGTTGTAATAGTTCAATTTAGTGCAACTGTGACTTCAGTTCCTGCTTCTAATAAGGTAACTAACCAGGCTGTTATACCATTTAAATATTTAGTAGATCCAAAACAGCCTCCATATAGTGATACAGCTTACTCAAATACAGTAACTACTAATATCGCTTATGGTAATTTAAATGTAACTAAGTCTGTAAATAAAAAATATGCGACTATAGGTGAAAAATTAACTTATACAATTACAATTGAAAATGTAGGAAATATAAATGCTACAGATGTAGTATTTGTAGACTATACTCCTCATAATTCTATATTTGTATTAGGAACTGTAACTGTAAATGGTGTTCCTCATCCAGATTACAACCCATCAGCAGGATTTAATTTAAATACTATGGTTCCTGGTCAAATTATAACTGTTGTATATCAAGTTCAAGTAATAGATTTATGTTAATATAAATTATTTTAATCTCGAAGTTATTAATAACTTCGAGATTTTCTTTTTATTTGTGTTTATATGAAATAAGTTTTAGTTTAGAATATAGTTATTACATAAATTTTTTATGGAGGGGAAAAAATGGAATCACAAAAGTATTCAGATATTAAAATAACTATATTAAAAAAATTAAAGGTGAATGATATTTTCGTAGAATATGCAAAAGAAAACATGCCATTAGTTTGCGCTAAGGGTGAAGTAGGAGATGAATTTATATCAAAAGATTGCGAAATGCCAGAACGTTTTTGTAAAGGTGCATGGGCAGGTTTAAAAAGCAAAGTTGAATTTTTAGCATCAGGGAATAATAGCCCTTATGTAAAACAAGAGGGAGTTGCAATACATTCTTGTAATGATGGGTTACACCCTGTTATATATAAATTAGAAAGAATATAGAAAAAAGGCTGATCTTAAAATCAGCCTTTTTTATTTAATTTAATTCACTTATTTGACTATCTATTGAACTACTATTTATATTTTCATCAAAAGTTAAATCAACTTTATCCAAAGATACAACTTTAGTTTTATGTTTAATTTTATATCCAACATATAAAGCTATGAATAAAGGTATACCTATATAAGAAGCTATTAAACTATGCCAGTCAACTCCATTTGGAGTTATACAAGAGTATCCTTGGCCTAATATTATTATCAAACACATTATAAGTGCTAATATAGGTCCGAATGGATACCATTTAGCTTTAAACTTTAATTCTTTTAAACTATGACCTTGATGGATATATGCTTTTCTAAATCTATAGTGACAAACTGCTATACCAACCCATGCTATAAATCCAGCAAGTCCAGATGCAGCAACTAACCAAACATAAACTGTACTTTCTGCAAATATACCTGTTAAGAAACATGCAGAAGCTACTAATGTAGTTAATATTAATGCATTTACAGGAACACCTCTTTTATTAGTTCTTGCAAAAACTTTAGGGGCAAGTCCTTCTTTAGCCATTGAGTGAAGCATTCTAGTTGATGCATACATACCTGAATTACCTGCAGATAAAACAGATGTAAGTATTACTGCATTCATAAGTGAAGCAGCACCAGCTATTCCTGCTTTTTCAAAAACCATAGTAAATGGACTTTCAGAAACCCCAGCTTGAGTAAAAGGTATAATAGCACCTAAAACAATTATAGTTCCTAGATAAAATATTAATATTCTCCAAAAAATTGATTTTATAGCTTTTGGTATAGTTTTTTCAGGTTGCTCACTTTCTCCGGCTGCAACTCCTATAAGTTCTGTACCTTGGAATGAAAAACCTGCAACTAAAAATATAGCAAATACAGATTTTATACCACCATGGAATGGTCCATCTGCTATAAAGTAATTATGAAACCCTATTTCATCAGAACCCATTACACCAAGTATCATTAACACACCTATTATTAAAAATATTATTACAGTTACAACTTTAATTCCTGCAAACCAATACTCAGATTCGCCATATGCCTTTGCTGATAAAAAGTTTAAACCTACAATTATAGCTAAGAAAAATATACTCCAATAAAATCCAGGTACATTAGGGAACCAATATTTCATAATCAATGATCCTGCAACCATTTCAGCAGCTATAGTTATTGCCCAGTTATACCAATAGTTCCACCCAAGTGCAAAACCAAGTGCTGGATCAATAAACTTTGTAGCATAAGAACTAAAAGAACCAGATATAGGCATATATGTTGCCATCTCACCTAAACTAGTTATTAAGAAATAAACCATTACTCCTATTAACCCATATGCTAATAAAGCACCACCAGGACCTGCTTGGTGAAGAGTATCACCCATTGCAAGGAATATACCTGTACCGATTGATCCTCCTAGAGCAATCATATTTAGATGTCTAGCTTTTAACCCTCTTTTTAAATCTTGATTTTCATTACTCATTTTACTTATCCTCCTTATGGTAGTTAGTTTTCCATAAGTAAGTAACTAAGATAATAAATCTTTATGAAAATAAAAAAAGCCATGAGACTATGCTCATGACTTTATACGAAAAAATTCATACTAACTAAGTATGATGATACCGTACGCTTTCATTGAAAATAGCACTCCACAAAATGTGACAGTCTTATATATATTTTATATAAGCCCAGTAAATAGTATTAAAGCTATTAACTATTCACTTCGGCGAAATTTCCTTTCATATTACTTCATCGAGCTTATCTCCATAATACTACTAATAAATTTCGCGCCTCTATCTCAGTTATCTACTTGTTGTATACAATTATAAAACAAATTTAAAATAAGTCAATAAAAAAAATTATATTGGTAAAGTTAACTATTTTCAGATGATTTATAAAAATGAGAAAAATTAAGTTAAATTGGTAAAGAAAATCATTGATATACCGATAATATATAAATATTTAACACTATAAAAATAGTTAAGGATGTGATCCATTAATTGATATCACATCCTATTTTTCTAGTTATACATATTATGTTGACTCATGTAATTGTAAATTTTTTCTCCGTGTTCTTGTTCTTCTTTTTGAATATGATTTAACACTTGGCGTATGTTTTTATCTGCAAACTCAAAGATAGCTGTATTATATGTAGATGATACATATTTTTCAGTACTAAGTGAGTCTTGGCATAACATTTTATCTTGTTCATTATAAGCATTCATTTGTGATGATTGTAAATTCATATTAGGCATAGTATTTGAATTTTGCATATTTGAGTTTTGATTTCCTTGGCTTTGACCTTGATTAATATTTGGAACAGTACCACTTAAAATTTGATTTATTGAAGTTAAGTGTTGTTGTTCGTGTTGAGAAAGTTCATTAAATAAACTTTTTAGCTGTGGGTCTGAAGCTTTTTTAGCATATTCTTGATATTTTTGAACACATAATTGCTCATGGCTTTTTTCGTCTTCTAATAACATTTTTTCTTTAGCAGTTAAATTTAACATAAAATCCACCTCCACTAAATAGTCTGCATAATAAACAATATATTATTCATATATGATAAAATTAGTACATGATATAAAATTGCCTTTAAAGGAGTATGAAAAGTGAGAAATGAAAATTTAAGTCTAAATAAGATAATAGATTTCAAGAAATGGGATAATTTACAAGATTATCTTTCGCTAGTTACGAAAATGGCAATAGTTATAGTGGACTATAAAGGAAATCCGATAACTAAACACAGTAGGTGCCACAAATTTTGTGAGTTAGTAAGAGGTAATTCTAAGTTATCAAAGTACTGTGAAAAATGTGATTCAAGAGGTGGGTTAGAAGCTGTAAGAATGAATAAACCATATATATATTTATGTCACTATAATATAGTTGATGTTGCTATACCTATTATAGTAGATGAAAAATATATAGGTGCAATAATGGCAGGGCAAGTTAGAATAGATGATTATGAATCAACAGATATGTTAGAACAAATATTAAAAGTTCCAGATAAAGTACTAGAACAAAATGACATCTCAAATCAACTTAATCAATATTATAATGAACTACCTGTTTTATCATATAAAGAAGTAGAAGATACATCTAATATGTTATTTTTACTATCTAATTATATAGTAGAAGAGGCATTAAATAAAAATTTGATTTTAGAGATGTATGAAAAAACTATGAAAAATGGAATAGAGATAGATAGCAAAACTTTTAATGGATATAGTATCAAAAATATAGAAAGTGTTAAAAAAGAAATTTCTAATGCTATTGTGAATAGATATATAACTTATGATCATAAAGAAGACAGCGAAGAAATTAATGTAAGCAAAACTTTAAAGCCAGCAATACAATATATATATAACAATAAAAGTGAAAATATATCAATGGAAAGTATGGCTAAGTTATGCCATGTTAGTTCAAGTTATTTTAGCAGACTATTTTCAAAAGAAATAGGTGAAAATTTTTCAACATATATATCAAAGCTTAAGATTAAATGGGCAAAAGCTCTTTTAGAAGAAACTGATATGACAATAAATGAAATCAGTGACGAACTTGGATTTAGCGAGTCTGGATACTTTATAAAGATATTTAAAAAATATGAAGGGGTAACCCCAAATTTATACAAGAAACATCTTAGGTAATAGATAAATTGAATTTGTTAAAAAAATTTCGAAAAGTACATAAATTCCAATTATATAATTTTAGTTCAAAAAATTACGGTTTTAAATCGTAATTTATTAACATCTACGTCCAATGTATTTTTAGGAAAACGGTATTATAATTAAGTTAACTTAAAAAAATAATATCACTACAAAATACAAAGGAGAGATTAATATGAGAAAAGCATTTATATGTCCTACAAAATATGTACAAGGTCAAGATGAGTTATTAAATTTAGGGTACTTCATAAAAGTATTTGGGGATTCAGCTTTATTAATCGCACATAAAGATGATATAGAACGTGTTAAAGATAAATTAGATTCAACTGCTAAAAAATTTGGGGTAACTTTTGTTGAAAGTAACTTCAAAGGAGAATGTTCAAGAGAAGAAGTAGCAAGATTACAAGAGTTAGCTAAAGAGAATAAATGTGCATGTACAATTGGTCTAGGTGGAGGTAAAGCAATAGATACTGCTAAGTGTGTAGCTCAAGGAGATAACTTAATAATAGTTCCAACTATAGCTGCAACAGATGCACCTACAAGTCATTCAGCAGTATTATATACACCAGATGGAGCATTTGATGATTATGCATATTTCAAGCAAAGTCCAAGTGTAGTTTTAGTTGATACTACAGTTATAGCTAAAGCACCAACTAGATTCTTAGTTTCAGGAATGGGAGATGCTTTATCAACTTACTTTGAAGCAAGAGCAACAGCTAGTTCATATTCAAATGTAAATGCAGGATTACCTTGTGGTTACAGAGAAGGGTTATGCGGAGAAGCTAAGGGAACTAATACAGCATTAGCTTTAGCAAAATTATGTTATGAAACTCTAATAAATGATGGAGTTAAAGCAAAAGTATCGTCAGATTGTAACTTAGTTACTCCAGCTTTAGAAAACATAATTGAGACAAATATTCTTTTATCTGGACTTGGATTTGAAAGTGGAGGATTAGCAGCAGCTCATGCTATACATGATGGACTTACTATATTAGAAGGAACACATAAATACTTCCATGGTGAAAAAGTTGCATTTGGAACAATAGCACAATTAGTTTTAGAAAATGCACCTAAAGAAGAAATCGAGGAAGTATTAGAGTTTTGCTTACAAGTAGGGCTTCCTGTTTGTCTAGAGGATATAGGGGTAGAAACTATTACTGAAGAAGAATTAAAAGAAGTGGCAGAGAAAGCATGTATTAAAGAAGAATCTATATATTCTATGCCATTCCCTATAAATGTTGATGAAGTTGCAGCTGCAATAATAACAGCTGATAGTATAGGGAAAAACTATAAAAACAGATAGAGGTGTGACATTATGAAAAAAATAATAAATAAACCAGAAACTGTAGTTATGGAAATGTGTAATGGAATAGCTATGGCACATCCAGAACTTGAGTTTTTAAAAAAATATAAAGTAATTAAGAAAAAAAATATAAATAGAAATAAAGTTAGTTTAATAAGTGGTGGTGGAAGTGGTCATGAACCAGCGCATGCAGGATTTGTAGGAAAAGGTATGTTAGATGCAGCTGTTTGTGGAGATATGTTTGCATCACCTTCTCAAATACAAATATATAATGCAATAAAAGAGACTTCAAGTAATAAAGGAACATTACTAATAATCAAAAACTATAGTGGAGATATTATGAACTTTAGAAATGCAGCACATCTTGCTATAGAAGATGGTTTAATTGTTGACTATATAAAAGTAGATGACGATATTGCTGTTGAAGATAGTTTATATACAGTAGGTAGACGTGGAGTTGCAGGAACAGTTTTAGTTCATAAAATAGCTGGAGCCGCAGCTGAACTTGGTATGAGTTTACATGAAGTAAAGGAAGTTGCACAAAAAGCTGCTAATAATGTTAGAAGTTTAGGGTTTGCACTTACATCATGTACTGTACCAGCAAAAGGAACACCTACATTCCAATTAGAAGAAGATGAAATAGAATTTGGAGTTGGAATACATGGAGAGCCAGGCGTAAGAAGAGAAAAAACATCTTCTGCAGATGAGCTGGCTAAAAAAATGGTTAATGATATATTAGCAGATATGAAAATAGAAGATTCAAATGAAGAAGAAATTGCATTGATGATTAATGGTTTTGGAGGAACTCCACTTCAAGAACTATATTTACTTAATAATTCTGTTATACGTGAATTAGCCAAGAGAAATATCAAAATATGTACAGCTTTTGTTGGAAACTATATGACTAGTATAGATATGGCAGGAGCATCTGTATCTATAATGAAATTAGATAATGAGCTAAAACATTTATTATCTCAAGTAAGTGAAGCACCTGGATTTAAGGTTTCAGGAGCTTTCGTACCAGTAGAATATACAGATATATATGAAGATGAAAATAATACAGATGATTCAAATGTATGTTTTGAAGTGCAAACTAATAAAGATTTTTCAAATATAGAAGATTATAGATTCACTTTAGAAAATATGATCTATGTAGTTGATAAAATGAGTGAAATAATAATAAAAAATGAAGTGCCATTCTGTGAATTAGATTCTTATGCTGGAGATGGAGATTTTGGAATGAGTGTTGCAAAAGGATTTAAGCAATTAAAAAGAGAATGGGCAAATATACTTTCAATAGAAGACCTAACTATTGGTAAATTTTTAAATGAATGTTCTATGGTAATAATGGAATACTGTGGAGGAGCATCAGGACCTATATGGGGAAGTGCTTTTAGAGCAGCAGGAAGATATGTAGGCGATAAAGATGAACTTACTATTTTAAACTTTGCTAATATGATGGATGCAGCAGTTAATGGTGTACAAGCTACAGGTGAAAGATCATTTGGTAGAGGAGCTGGAGTAGGAGATAAAACTTTAATAGATGCATTAGTACCATGTGCAAACTCATGGGAATTAAGCGTAAAAGAAAATGATACATTTAAAGAAGCTTTTGAAAAAGCAGCAAGAAAAGCTGTAGAAGGAGCAGAGGCAACTAAAGAAATAGTAGCTCGTATGGGTAGAGCAGGAACTGTTGGAGAAAGAAGTTTAGGATATCCAGATGCAGGAGCTCATGCACTTGGAGTAATCTTTACTGAAATATCTAATGATTTAAAATAGTCATCCCATGAATTTCATTTTATATAGATTAAGAACCTCAACTTATTAAAGTTGAGGTTCTTTTTTATAATTAATAAATATCTATTTTAAAAATTAATCTAAAGCACAATTTAACTTACCTTCTAGAACTTCTTTTGCTGCATTTTCATTTCCGTAATAAACATTTAAATACATTTGTTTAATTTCTCTCATTAATGGATATCTAGGATTAGCTCCAGTACATTGGTCATCGAATGCTTGCTCAACCATTTCATCTAAGCTTTCTAAGAATGTAGCTTCATCTACACCCCAATCTTTTATAGTTTTAGGTATTCCAACAGTAGATTTTAATTCATCTATTTTATTTAATAGTTTATTAAATTTATCTTCATTTGAATTTCCATTAATACCTATGAATGAAGCTATTTCAGCATATCTTTCTAAACATTGAGGATATTTATATTGAGGGAATATACCCATTTTTATAGGAGCAGAAGATACATTGAATTTTAAAACTTCATTTATTAAAAGTGCATTAGCAACACCATGAGGTATATGGTGGAATGAACCTAATTTATGAGCCATAGAGTGACAAACTCCTAAAAATGCATTAGCAAATGCCATACCTGCCATTGTAGAAGCGTTAGCCATTTTTTCTCTAGCTTCAGGATCAGTTGTTCCGTTTTCATAAGCTCTTGGAAGATATTCAAATATAGATTTAACAGCTTGAAGAGCTAAACCATTTGTATATTCAGTTGCCATCATAGATGCATAAGCTTCTAAAGCATGAGTTAAAGCATCTATACCAGAAGCTGCAGTTAATCCTTTAGGCATACTCATCATTAAGTCAGAATCTATTATAGCCATATTTGGCATTAATTGATAATCAGCTAAAGGGTATTTAATTCCTGTATCTTGGTCTGTTATAACTGCAAAAGGTGTAACCTCAGAACCAGTACCAGCAGAAGTTGGGATAGCTACAAAGTAAGCCTTTTCTCCCATTGTAGGGAATTCATAAACTCTTTTTCTTATATCCATAAATCTCATAGCTAAGTCGCCAAAGTCTATTTCTGGATGTTCGTACATTGTCCACATGATTTTACCTGCATCCATTGCACTACCACCACCTATGGAAATTATTACATCTGGTTTGAAGTCAGCCATAGCTTTAGCACCAGCTTTAGCAGTTTCTAATGTTGGGTCTGGCGCAACATCATAGAATGTATGGTGTTTAATATTCATTTCATCTAATAAATTAGTTATAGGTTTTGTATATCCATTTTGATAAAGGAAACCATCTGTAACTATAAAGGCTCTTTCTTTTTTTAGAACATGATTAAGCTCCTGAAGAGCAACTCCTAAACAACCTTTTTTGAAATAAACTTTTTCTGGGGCTCTAAACCAAAGCATATTTTCTCTCCTTTCAGCTACAGTTTTTATATTTATTAAATGTTTAACACCTACATTTTCAGATACAGAGTTTCCTCCCCAAGACCCACATCCAAGTGTTAAAGATGGAGCTAATTTGAAGTTATACAAATCTCCTATACCACCTTGAGAAGCAGGAGTATTAACTAAAACTCTACAAGTTTTCATAGAATTTCTAAATTTTTCAAGTTTATCAGATTGAGTTATTGTATTTAAATATATAGAAGATGTATGACCTAAACCACCATCGTATATAAGTTGATCTGCTTTAGATATTGCATCATCAAAGTTTTTAGCTTTATACATTGCAAGTACTGGAGATAATTTTTCGTGAGCAAAAGGTTCAGATATGTCTACTGACTCAACTTCACCAAGTAATATTTTAGATTCTTTAGGTATTGAAAGTCCAGCTAGTTCAGCTATTTTATATGCAGGTTGACCAACTATATCTGCATTTAGACCTCCGTTTTTATTTAATAAAATGCCTTTTACTTTTTCTATTTCAGATTTATTTAATAGGTAAGCACCACGTTTTATAAATTCAGATTTTACATTTTCATAAATACTTTTTAAGACAATAACTGATTGTTCAGACGCACATATCATACCATTATCAAATGTTTTTGAAAGTAGTATTGAATTTACAGCAGTTTCTATATCCGCACTATCATCTATTATTGCAGGGGTATTACCAGCTCCAACACCTATTGCTGGTTTACCAGAAGAGTATGCAGATTTTACCATACCAGGGCCACCAGTCGCTAATATAATATCAGCACTTTCCATTATAGTTGTTGTCATTTCAAGAGATGGTTCATCTATCCAACCAATAATTCCTTCTGGAGCACCTGCTTTTACAGCAGCTTCAAGAACTACTCTTGCGGCTTGAATAGTTGATTTTTTTGCTCTAGGATGAGGTGATATTATAATACCATTTCTAGTTTTTAGGGCAAGTAAAGTTTTAAATATTGCAGTTGAAGTTGGATTTGTAGTAGGAATTACAGCAGCAATAACACCTATAGGTTCGGCTATCTTAGTTATACCAAAAGCTGAATCTTCTTCTAAAACCCCGCAAGTTTTTACATTTTTATAAGTGTTGTATATATATTCTGAAGCAAAGTGATTTTTTATAACTTTGTCTTCTACTATACCCATATTAGTTTCTTCATGTGCAATTTTTGCTAAAGGAAGTCTTTGTTGATTTGCAGCCATTGCTGCAGCTAAAAAGATTTTATCAACTTGTTCTTGCGTATAAGTTGAAAATATTTTTTGAGCTTTTTTGATTTGATCTAGTTTGATGGCCAAAGATTCAGGTCCATCAACTATTGATTGATTAGTTTTTAACAATTCTTGTTTCATTTATGTTCCCCCTTGGTTTAATTAAGTTGTAACATTTAAAAATGTATGCAACTTTTTATTGTTTAGTGATAAAATTCATTGAAGATTTTTATACAACTATAATTATTTTTATCGGGTGATATGACTTAATGTAATTCTTGACTGAGATAAATGTACTAGCTTGTTAAAAAATTAATTTGTTCTTCAAAAACATTTTAGCAAAAAAGCAACCAGAAGGAAAGGAAAAATTTGTTAAAAATAAAACTAAATTAAAAAATAAAACTGCAAACGTTATCTAATTTTTTATATTAAGTTATAACGTATGTTACAGAATTAAATTAAATAAGTGGTTATAATAGGTATATGAATAAATTAAATTAATATTTTAAGGAGAGAGATTTTATGAGCAATTACGGAAACTTACAAAAAATTAAAGATGGAAAGCGAACTTATGCAATAACTCCACATATACCAGGAGGATTTGTTTTGCCTGAGACACTTATAAAAATAGCTGAAGTTGCAAAAAAATATAATGGTGTTCTTAAGTTAACATCTGGGCAAAGAATTTTAATAACAAATTTAAAGCAAGAAGATTTAGTAAGTATATGGAAAGATTTAGATATGGAACCAGCAGTTAAAAATCAAAACTCAGTTAAAAATGTAGAGATATGTCCAGCAAACTTTTGTAAACGTTCAAAATATCCTACTATAGGAATAGGAATGAAAATAAGTAAAAACTTTCATGGGATGATACTTCCAAATAGAACTAAAATTGGTGTTGCAGGATGTAGGAATGCTTGCACTAGTGTGTATTCTAAAGATATAGGTGTATTAGTAGATATAGATGGAAAGTTTTTTGTAACAGCTGGTGGTAGTGCAGGATTTTATCCAAGAAGTGCAGATATAATAACTAAGGGATTAAGTGAAGAAGAAGCTTACAACTTAGTAAAAACAATACTTGAATATTATAATGAGAATGGTCAAATGGGAGAAAAATTAGGTGATTTTATGGACAGAATAAGTATTGAAAGGTTTAGAAAAGATGTATTACAAAGTTTAAATTTAAAAGAGATTTTAGAGTAGCAAGTTAAACTGCTACTCTTTTTTATATGACCTATGAAACTTCAAAATATCATTATTATCTGTTAAAAATGAATTTTTAGAGTTTTACAACATTTACCAAAAATGTTTTGGTATGAAAATACCGGGTATCTAATTAATACAAACACGGGTGATACCAAAGGGTCTAGGGATAGTAATCCGGTATTATTAGGTGAACTTATAAAAAATTAAATATCAGGAGATGATTAAGATGAAAGAGGCACAAGCTGCCAAAAAAAATTCACTTAGCTTATTTGCATTCTTTGCAATGACCGCATCAATGGTTATGACAGTTTACGAATATCCTACATTTGCTACATCAGGATTCAATTTAGTATTCTTCTTATTACTAGGAGGTATATTATGGTTCTTACCAGTAGCACTATGTGCAGCAGAAATGGCTACTGTTGAAGGATGGCAAGAAGGAGGAATTTTTGCTTGGGTTGGAAATACTTTAGGTGAAAAATTCGGATTTGCAGCAATATTTTTCCAATGGTTCCAAATAACAGTTGGATTTGTAACAATGATTTATTTTATATTAGGTTGTGTTTCATACATATTCAATTGGAATGCATTAAATAATGTTCCGGTTATTAAGTTTATTGGAGTATTAGTGATATTTTGGGTGTTAACATTTTCGCAATTAGGCGGTACAAAAAACACAGCTAAAATAGCAAAAGCTGGATTTATATTTGGGATATTAATACCAGCAATAATCTTATTTGGATTATCAATAGCATACATAGTACAAGGAAATCCTATAGATGTAAAAATAGGAGCTAAATATTTTGTACCAGATTTTTCAAAAGTAGATACATTAGTTATTTTCGTATCATTTATATTAGCGTATATGGGTGTTGAAGCATCAGCATCACACGTAAACGAGCTAGATAATGCTAAAAAGAACTATCCATTAGCTATGATCATATTAGTTATATTAGCTATAGTACTTAATACAATTGGTGGATTAACAGTTGCAGCAGTAGTTCCACAAAGCCAATTAAGTTTAAGTGCAGGGGTTGTTGAAACATTTAAAGCTTTAATATTACACTTTGCTCCTCATAGTACATGGCTTGTAAAATTAATAGCTATATTATTAGCACTAGGAGTTATGGGTGAAGTTAGTGCATGGGTTGTTGGACCATCAAGGGGTATGTATGCAGCAGCTCAAAAAGGTATATTACCAAAATCACTAACTAAAACTAATGAACATGATGTTCCTGTAAACTTAGTTTTCGTACAAGGGATAATAGTTACAATATGGGCAGCAGTTCTTACTTTCGGTGGTGGAGGAAATAACGTATCTTTCCTTACAGCTATATCATTAACAGTTGTTATATACTTAGTTGGATACTTATTATTCTTCATAGCTTACTTTAAATTAGTACTTAAAAAAGATAATTTAAAACGTTCTTATCATGTACCTGGTGGTAAAACATTTAAATTAATAGTTGCAGCATGTGGATTTGCAACATCAATATTTGCATTAGTAATTTCATTTGTTCCATCAAATCAATTAAATGCAAAAAGTGCACATGAATACTTAACTATATTAATAGTAAGTTTTGTAATTACAGTTTTAATACCATTTGTAATATATGCAATTACATCTAAAAAAAGAGAAGTTAAAACAACAAAATAATAAACAAAATTGATAAAAAACATATTGGGAGGTTTTTGAAATGTTATACGGTAAAAAAAATCAATTAGGAGATAGTTACGATACTCCAATATTTGGAACAACAGAATCTGGCTCTAGCGTGCCAAAAGATGTTCTAGGGAAAGATTCTATTGCACCAAATGTAGCATATAGATTAATAAAAGATGAGTTAATGAATGAAGGGAATGCAAGACTTAACTTAGCAACATTCTGCCAAACATATATGGAAGATGAAGCAACACAGCTTATGGCAGAAACATTAGAAAAAAATGCAATAGATAAATCTGAATATCCACAAACAACAGAGATGGAAAACAGATGTGTAAATATGATAGCAAACTTATGGAATGCACCAAAAGAATTAAATTATATAGGAACATCAACAGTAGGATCATCAGAAGCATGTATGCTTGGTGGTATGGCAATGAAATTCAGATGGAGAAATAGAGCGGAGAAATTAGGAATAGATACAACAAAGAGAAAACCAAACTTAGTAGTATCATCAGGATTCCAAGTTTGTTGGGAAAAATTCTGTGTATACTGGGATATAGAAATGCGTTTAGTACCAATGGATGAAGAACATATGAGTTTAAATGTAGATAAAGTTTTAGATTATGTAGATGACTACACAATAGGTGTTGTAGCATTACAAGGTATAACATATACAGGAAAATTTGATGATATAAAAGCATTAGATGCATTACTTGAAGAATACAATAAAACAGCAAAAATAAGTGTACCAATACATGTAGATGCTGCATCAGGTGGATTATTTACACCATTTATAGACCCAGATATGGAATGGGATTTTAGATTGAAAAATGTAGTATCAATAAGTACATCAGGACATAAATACGGATTAGTATACCCAGGTATAGGATGGGTAATATGGAAAGATGAAGAGTACTTACCAAAAGAATTAATATTTGAAGTAAGTTACTTAGGAGGATCAATGCCAACAATGGCAATAAACTTCTCAAGATCAGCAAGTCAAGTAATAGGACAATATTATAATTTCTTAAGACTTGGATTTGAAGGATATAGACAAATACATCAACGTACAAAAGATGTAGCTATGTACTTATCTGATGAAATAGAAAAAACAGGATTATTCAAAATTTATAATAATGGAGAAAATTTACCAATAGTATGTTATAGATTAGTTGACAATGCTAATGTAGAGTGGACATTATATGACCTAGCAGATAGATTAGCGATGAAAGGATGGCAAATACCAGCATATCCATTACCAATCAACTTAGATAAAACAATAATACAACGTATAGTATGTAGAGCAGATTTAAGTCATGATATGGCTGAATTATTTATAAGAGATTTAAAAACAGCAATAAAAGATTTAAATGATGCAAATGTATTAGTACATGGTAAAAAAGAAGAAAACAAAGTATACGGATTCACTCATTAATATAAAAGGAAATGTTTTATTCAGCAACTAGTGTTAAATTAATTACACTAGTTGCTTTTTCTTTAAATTTATAAATTTAGGAGGTAATTAAAGTGAATTATTATATTAGCATTCTTTTTCGTGCAATACCATTAGTAATGGGAGGGATGTGTTTAGGGTATGGAATTTATGTTAAGGATTTAGGACAAGCAATAGGATTAGACTTTTTAGTAGCAGGACATGTTTTAATATATTTGACTGCTGTATGTATAGCTTTATTCACTACAGCTGCAACAATAATTTTACAGATTATAAATAAATATAATGAATTTTATAAATGGGAATTGCCTATAATAGGATATTTATCAGCAATATTTACATTAGTTTCAGGTATTATTTTATGTAGAGTAGGAACATATATACCTCCGTATTTTGTATCTGGAAATATAGTTATTGGATTAGGATTAATAACTTGTTGCGTTGCAACAGTTGCTACAGCCTCAACTAAATTCATGATGATTCCACAAAATGGAGCTAATTTAAAAGAAGGAGAAAATCCAGAAGGAGCATTTAAAGAATCTACTGTAAAAATACTTATAGGAATACCAACTATATGTATAGCGCTTGCCTTTTTTAGAGGAGCATATTTATTATTCAACTCAGTTTCAAGTGATTATTTAGTGGCGGGTCATGTTTTGATAGGAATTGGATTTGTTTGTGCTAGCTTAATTTTATTAGTAATTAGTATAGTTAGACAGATACAAAACACTTTTACAGACAAAGAACGTTATAGATGGGCGATACTTGTAGCTATATTTGGAACTATAGATATATTATGGGGAATTGCAATATTGTCTACATCTAAAGATCCGATTATGATAGCTCCAGGTTATGTTCTAATTGGATTAGGTATAGTATGCTACAGTATTTTGAGTAAAGTATTATTGATAGGAATGGTTTGGAGGAAATCAAACCCATTATCCAAAAGAGTTCCGTTAATCCCAGTATTTACAGCGCTTATATGCTTATTTATGGGAGCATTTTTATTTGAATCTGAAATATTTAACATAGCTTATTTTATTCCTGCTCGTGTAATGATTGGGCTTGGAGCAATCTGTTTCACTTTATTTTCAATAGTATCAATATTAGAAAGTGGAACATCTTCGTCAAAATAGAAAGAAAAATTGCAAAAAATGTTTAGGCATTTTTAAATGTGGTATATATATAATATAATAAAAAACTAAGTAATTTAAAGCAAAATAAAGCATTTTAAAGAATAATGTTTTAAATTAATTATATATACATTAAATTTAAATAGAACGGTTTTTTATTAACTAAAATACATACAATTTATATGACTTAGTGCATATATAAGGAGGTTTTTAAAATGTTATATGGTAGAAAAAATCAATTAGGGGATAGTTATGATACTCCAATATTTGGGACAACAGAATCTGGCTCTATCGTGCCAAAAGATGTTTTAGGGAAAGATTCTATTGCTCCAAATATAGCTTACAGATTAATAAAAGATGAGCTAATGAATGAAGGTAACGCAAGACTTAATTTAGCAACATTCTGCCAAACATATATGGAAGATGAAGCAACAAAACTTATGGCAGAAACATTAGAGAAAAATGCTATAGATAAATCTGAATATCCACAAACAACAGAGATGGAAAACAGATGTGTAAATATGATAGCAAACTTATGGAATGCTCCAAAAGAATTAAATTATATAGGAACATCAACAGTAGGATCATCAGAAGCTTGCATGCTTGGTGGTATGGCAATGAAATTCAGATGGAGAAATAGAGCGGAGAAATTAGGAATAGATACAACAAAGAGAAAACCAAACTTAGTAGTATCATCAGGATTCCAAGTTTGTTGGGAAAAATTCTGTGTATACTGGGATATAGAAATGCGTTTAGTACCAATGGATGAAGAACATATGAGTTTAAATGTAGATAAAGTTTTAGATTATGTAGATGACTACACAATAGGTGTTGTAGCACTTCAAGGTATAACATATACAGGAAAATTTGATGATATAAAAGCATTAGATACATTACTTGAAGAGTACAACAAAACCGCAAAAATAAGTGTACCAATACATGTTGATGCTGCATCAGGTGGATTATTTACGCCATTTATAGATCCAGATATGGAATGGGACTTTAGATTAAAAAATGTAGTATCAATAAGTACATCAGGACATAAATACGGGTTAGTATACCCAGGTATAGGATGGGTAATATGGAAAGATGAAGAGTACTTACCAAAAGAATTAATATTTGAAGTAAGTTACTTAGGAGGATCAATGCCAACAATGGCAATAAACTTCTCAAGATCAGCAAGTCAAGTAATAGGACAATATTACAATTTCTTAAGACTTGGATTTGAAGGATATAGACAAATACATCAACGTACAAAAGATGTAGCTATGTACTTATCTGATGAAATAGAGAAAACAGGATTATTCAAAATTTACAATAATGGGGAAAATTTACCGATTGTATGTTATAGATTAAATGATAACGCTAATGTAGAATGGACATTATATGATTTAGCAGATAGATTAGCAATGAAAGGATGGCAAATACCAGCATATCCATTACCAATCAACTTAGACAAAACAATAATACAACGTATAGTATGTAGAGCAGACTTAAGTCATGATATGGCTGAATTATTTATAAGAGATTTAAAAACAGCAATAAAAGATTTAAATGATGCAAATGTATTAGTACACGGTAAAGAACCAGAAAACAAAATTTACGGATTTACTCACTAATACAAAAAATATAGTATAGATTGAAAAAAGTCTTAGTATTATTTAAAAAATACTAAGACTTTTTTTATTGTTTGTTAAATTGAAAGCTAATGAAACTTAAATTGCAAAATGAAATAAAATGAAACTTTTTTTGCAAAAATAGTTTAATAGGATTATAATTAGGGTAAATATACAATATACAATTAAAAAATTATTTTAGGCCTATGATAATTTACATTGAGAAGAATTAAGACAAAATAGGAGATGATTGACATGAAAAAAGAAAACGCAGCTAAAGGGAATTCACTTACTTTGTTTGCATTCTTTGCAATGACTGCATCAATGGTTATGACTGTATATGAGTATCCTACATTTGCTACATCAGGATTCAATTTAGTATTTTTCCTTTTACTTGGAGGAATATTATGGTTTTTACCTGTAGCATTGTGTGCAGCAGAAATGGCCACAGTTGATGGTTGGCAAGAAGGTGGAATATTTGCTTGGGTTGGAAACACTTTAGGAGAAAGATTCGGATTTGCAGCGATATTTTTCCAATGGTTCCAAATTACAGTTGGATTTGTAACAATGATTTATTTTATATTAGGTTGTGTTTCATACATATTCAACTGGAATGCATTAAATAATGTTCCTGTTTTAAAATTTATAGCAGTTTTAGTTATATTCTGGGGATTAACATTAACACAATTAGGTGGAACAAAGAATACTGCTAAAATAGCAAAAGCTGGATTTATACTTGGAATAGCTATACCAGCAATAATATTATTTGGAATATCTATAGCTTATTTAGTACAAGGTAATCCAATAGATGTAAAGATAGGAGCTAGATATTTTGTTCCTGACTTTTCAAAAGTAAACACATTAGTTGTTTTTGTATCATTTATACTAGCATATATGGGTGTTGAAGCATCAGCATCACATGTAAATGAATTAGAAAATTCAAAACGAAATTATCCATTAGCTATGATTATACTAGTTATAGTAGCTATAGTACTTAACACAATTGGAGGATTAACAGTTGCAGCTGTGATTCCACAAGGTGATTTAAATTTAAGTTCAGGAGTAGTTGATACTTTTAAAGTTTTAATACTACATTTTATACCAAATGGAACATGGATTGTAAAATTAATAGCTTTACTATTAGCATTAGGTGTAATGGGTGAAGTTAGTGCATGGGTTGTAGGACCTTCAAGAGGTATGTATATAGCAGCTCAAAAAGGAATTTTACCAAAATCATTAACTAAAACTAATAAGCATGATGTTCCGGTAAACTTAGTTTTCGTACAAGGAATAGTAGTTACGATATGGGCAGCGGTTCTTACACTTGGCGGTGGAGGAGACAATGTTTCATTCCTTACAGCTATATCATTAACAGTAGTTATATACTTAGTTGGATATTTACTATTCTTCATAGGGTACTTTAAATTAATACTAAAAAGAGATGATTTAAAACGTTCTTATCAAGTTCCTGGTGGAAAAACATTTAAACTAATAGTTGCCGCATGCGGTTTCTTAACTTCAATATTTGCATTGATTATATCATTTTTCCCACCAAGTCAGTTAGTTGGTAAGAGTATACATGAATATTTAACTATATTAAGTGTAAGTTTTGTAGTAACAGTATTAATACCTTTTGTAATATATTCAATTACATGTAAGAAGAGTAGATAATATAAATAAAATTAATTAATAAAAAAGACAAGCATTGTAATTTAGGGAGGTTTTTCAAAATGTTATTTAAAAAAGAAGATGATTATAGTACACCAGTGTTTGGGACAATAGAGTCTGGCTCTAATATTCCAAAAGACGTAATAGGGAAAGATTCTATTGCTCCAAACATAGCGTATAGATTAATAAAAGATGAGTTAATGAATGAAGGAAACGCAAGACTTAACTTAGCGACATTCTGTCAAACATATATGGAAGATGAAGCAACACAACTTATGGCAGAAACATTAGAAAAAAATGCTATAGATAAATCTGAATATCCACAAACAACAGAAATGGAAAATAGATGTGTTGATATGATAGCAAATTTATGGAATGCACCAAAAGAGTTAAGCTATATAGGAACATCAACAGTAGGATCATCAGAAGCATGTATGCTTGGTGGTATGGCTATGAAATTTAGATGGAGAAACAGAGCAGAAAAATTAGGAATAGATACAACAAAGAAAAAACCAAACTTAGTAGTGTCTTCAGGATACCAAGTTTGTTGGGAAAAATTCTGTGTATACTGGGATATAGAGATGCGTACTGTACCAATGGATGAAGAGCATATGAGTTTAGACATAGACAAAGTTTTAGATTATGTAGATGACTATACAATTGGTATAGCAGCATTACTTGGAATAACATATACAGGAAAATTTGATGACATAAAAGCATTAGATGCATTAATAGAAGAATACAATAAAACAGCAAAAATAAGTGTACCAATACATGTAGATGCTGCATCAGGTGGATTATTTACACCATTTATAGATCCTGAGCTTGAGTGGGATTTTAGATTAAAAAATGTAGTATCAATAAGTACATCAGGACATAAATATGGATTAGTATACCCAGGTATAGGATGGGTAATATGGAAAGATGAAGAGTACTTACCAAAAGAATTAATATTTGAAGTAAGTTACTTAGGAGGATCAATGCCAACAATGGCAATAAACTTCTCAAGATCAGCAAGTCAAGTAATAGGACAATATTACAACTTCTTAAGACTTGGATTTGAAGGATATAGACAAATACATCAACGTACAAAAGATGTAGCTATGTACTTATCTAAAGAAATTGAAAATACAGGATTATTTAAGATATACAATGATGGTGAAAATTTACCAATAGTATGTTATAGATTAAGAAATGAAGATGCAGTACAATGGACATTATATGATTTAGCAGATAGATTAGCAATGAAAGGATGGCAAATACCAGCATATCCATTACCTGTTAACCTAGATAAAGTTATAATACAACGTATAGTATGTAGAGCAGATTTAAGCTATGATATGGCTGAATTATTTATAAGAGATTTAAATACAGCTATAGATGATTTAAATAAAGCAACTATATTAGTTCATGGTAAAAAAGCAGAAAATAAAAAATATGGTTTTACTCATTAATTATATAAAAAGAAGCTAATTCAATTGAATTAGCTTCTTTTTATATAAATCAATATAAGTATTAAACTTAAATGCTAAATGCCCATACATTTTTAGCTTCTTTTAAAAATACGTCAACGTCCCAAGTTTTGCTACTTCTATCTTTACTATCAGAGTCATTAACTATTATTTTTCCGTCATCAGTAACACCAGTTAAAACAATGTAATGACCTTCTGTTGTAAAATGACCAGGTCCCATAGTTGCTATAACTGGATTTCCTTTTTCAAGGTTTGAGATAATGCTTGAAGCACTTAAAGGGATAACCTTACCTTTAATACCTAATTTTTTAGCTCCATCAGTCATTAATGACCAAGCTGTACCAACACCATCTACTAAATATCCGTTTTTAACACTAAAGTTTTCAATATATTTTGGACTGAAGTTTTCATTTCCAGTAAGACCTACAGCAACCATTGATAAGGCCGTTGGGCCACAACCATTAATTGCGAAATAATCAGGACCATACTTATCATAACCCCATCTTTCATCCCATTGCATGTATAGAGGAATTTCGCCTTTTGTATAACTTCCTTCAACAGGTGTTGATACTTCAGTTTGTCCGCCTTTATGATCTACAAAATCAGCGACAAAATCTATTGTTTCAGGCTTTTTAGATGCCATGACTAAAAACTCAGGAGGATACTCACTTGGATCTTTTAGTATTTCATAAATTTTAGGATATACAGGAGCTAAGTCTATTAGTTTTTGAATTACAGGATCCTTTGACTCAAGTAATTCTTTAGACAACTCAACAGTTTGTGGGCTTGCATATCCAACCGTGTTTGAAAATGCATTTGATACCCCTTTATATCCTATAAATATACCTAATGATAAAACTATGGGTAAAGCAATAAGTTTAATTTTGTGCTTGTTTAGTTTTTGTTGCTTTTTTACGCTATGTTTTCCTTTTGCATAAGCCAATTTCTAATCCTCTCCTCTAATGTATAAAATCAAGTCTAATATAATTATACAACTTTAAATTAAATACAATATAACAAAACTGTAACAAATTTTTTTGATAAATAAATTGACAATTTCAAACATGGTTACGAAAAAGTAACTAATTAATTAAATCAACTAAATTTGATATAATATATTATATGATATATTGATTTGGAGGTAGTTTATTTTGTTTAAAGATATAGAAATAGATTGTAAAAACATATTAGATAAATATTTTGACTTAGTTGATTATGAAGCATGTGAGTATTGTTTTACTACATTATATATGTGGAAAGATTTATATAACACAAAGTATTATATTGAGGATGATTTTGCTATAGTTGCAGGGGAATATGAAAACAAAGGTTTTATAATATTGCCTTTAGCTAAAAAAGAAAATATGAATAAAGCTTTTGATTTTATAATTAAAAACTTTGAGAAACAACACAAACAAATTCATTTAAAAGCTATAAATAAAGAAGTAGTTGAATACTTACAAAGTGTTTATGGAGATAGATTCGAATATATTGAAGAACGTAACAACTTTGATTATATATATGATGGAGAAAGTCTAAGAACTTTATCAGGAAGAAAAAATCAAAAGAAAAGAAACCACCTAAATAGTTTTGTTAAAGAATATGGTGATAGAGTAGAATATAAAAAGTTAGAAGAAGCAGACTTTGATGAATGTATAAATTTATTAAAAGAGTGGTCAAAAGATAAAGAGGAAAGTATAGAACTAGATAGTGAATTTAAAGCAATAAAAAGAATATTTAAGAATTATGAAAAATTAAAAGATACATTAAAGATAAGTGGTATATATATTGACTCTAAATTAGAAGCATTTTCTATTGGAGAAATGCTAAATGATAATATGGCGGTAATACATGTTGAAAAAGCAAATGCGGATATAAGAGGACTGTACCCTTATATTAACCAAAAGTTCTTATTAAATGAATTTAGCGATGTAGAATTTGTTAATAGAGAAGAAGATTTAGGTATCGAAGGTCTTAGAAAAGCAAAGCTTTCATATCATCCAGTTAAATTTGCTGAAAAGTATACTGTAATAGAAAAATAAAATGTTAAATTATTGAAATAAAGGCATTGTCATAGAAATTGGCAATGCCTTTTGTTATTATAAAATCATGTCGAAAAAAATAGAAAAATGTAAAAAAAGATATATGCAACATTAATATACAAAGAGTATAATATTAATTGCTTAAAGTAAGAAAATCAATATTATATGTGAGAAAGAAGTGACACTTATGAGGAAAATTTTATATGTTCGTATTGTGAAAATTGCTTTGATCGGAGGCGCTATACTAATTTTATTAGGCTTTGCGAGGCATATATATAAAAGTAAATTTGGTCAAACAGAAGTAAATCCAGAAAAAGGCGTAGCTAAAATAAAAGCATTAGAATCAGAAGACATATCAAGGATAAGAAATGAAATTGAAAAAAATAGTGACGATGATTCAAATATAGATGAAAACAAAAATGATGTAAATTTTGAAAAGGTATTTGAGGATTCAGTAATAATGGGTGACTCAAGAGGAGAGGGACTAACAGAATATGGTTTTTTAAGTCCATCATCAGTTGTAGCATATAAAGGAAGAAATGTAATAGAGGCAAAAGGAGATGTATCAGAAGTTGTTAATCTTTCACCTAGTAATATATTTTTAACTTATGGGATGAATGATTTACAATTGTTTAGTAATTCTAAGGACTTTATTAATAAGTATGAAATACTTATTAAGGATATTAAACAAAAATTGCCAAGTTCTAAAATATATGTAACTTCTATCATACCAACAACACAATCAGCTATGGAAAAAGACCATAGTTTTAAGAATGTGTACAGTTTTAATAAGGCATTAGAAGATATGTGCAAGGATTTAAATGTGGAGTTTATAAATGTTAATGATAGCGTTAACTCAAAGAATAACTTGTATGAGCCAGATGGTATACATTTTAGTGCTAAATTTTATAATGGGTATTTAAACATTTTAAAGAATAAGGCTAATCTATAGATAGGAGTGAGTGTTTTGAAAAAGTTTAAAAAGTACATTTTAACTCTTAGTTTTGTATGTACTATGTTTGTTGCTAGTGGGTGTGGAATAAATAACGATAAGTCTGCTAGTAGTATAACTGAAGATATTAGCAAAACTGTTAATTTAAATAATATGGAAAAAAGTGATAGTAAATCTTTAAGAAGATTTTTTGGTTTAAACTCTAGTGAGTTTGAAGATTTTTCAATATACATACCTAAATCTACTATGGATGTAGAAGAAATGCTTGTGATAAAAGTAAAAGATAAAGGCCAAATTCAAGGAATAGAAGATGCTATAGATAGTAGAGTTAATAAGCAAATAGAAAGTTTTAGTGGATATGGACCAAAACAAGTAGCATTGCTTCAAGATTACGAAGTTAAAGATAAAGGTAACTTCGTATTTTATGCAGTTTCAAAGGATTTAGATAAACTGACTGATGCATTTAAAGAAAGTATCAAAAATTAAAAAAGAGAGGTAAACCAATGGTTTTTAGTAGTATAGTATTTTTATTCACTTTTTTACCTATAACCTTAATTCTATATTATATTTCACCTAGAAGAATGAAAAATATAGTATTACTGTTAATTAGTTTAATTTTTTATGCATGGGGAGAACCTATATATGTTTTTCTTATGATGTTTACTACTGTATTTGATTATTTGATAGGACTACTTATAAATAAATATAGAAGAAATAAGATTAAATCTAAACGAATATTTATATTTGCTGTTTTAGTGAATTTAGGTATATTAGGATTTTTTAAATATTATGGATTTGTAATTGAAAATATAAATAGCGTGTTTTCTTTAAATATTGGATATAATCAGTTGCCACTTCCGATAGGGATATCATTTTATACGTTCCAAACATTATCATACGTTATTGATGTTTATTTAGACAAGGTAAAAGTTCAAAAGAGTTTAATATCTTTTGGTCTTTATGTAACTATGTTTCCACAATTAGTTGCAGGCCCTATTGTTAGATATACAGACATAGATTATCAGTTAAAATATAGAACTCATAGTATGAACAAATTTGGAGAGGGTGTAGATAGGTTTATACAAGGGCTTTCTAAAAAAGTATTGCTTGCTAACAATATAGGTATGATATTTACCAGTATACAACAATACGATGCAAGTGAAATATCTGTATTAACGGCTTGGCTTGCTATAGCAGCATATACTTTACAATTATACTTTGACTTTAGTGGATACTCAGATATGGCAATAGGTCTTGGTAAAATGCTAGGGTTTGACTTTATAGAGAACTTTAATTATCCATACATATCTAAAAGTGTTACTGAATTTTGGAGAAGATGGCATATATCTTTAGGAAGCTGGTTTAGGGAATATGTTTATATACCTTTAGGAGGTAATAGATGTAGTACTATATTTCAACTTAGAAATCTATGCATAGTATGGTTTCTTACAGGACTATGGCATGGAGCTGATTGGAACTTTATATTATGGGGCTTATACTATGGATTCATTTTAATAATAGAGAAGTTTTTATTAAAGGATATACTAGAAAGAATGCCTGGTTTTATCCAACATATATACACAATGGTACTAGTTATGATTGGGTGGACATTTTTTGGAATTGAAAGTATACAAAAATCTTTAGAATACATAAAAGTAATGTTTTTCTTAAATGGAAATAAAATAATTGATTCAACATTTATTTATTATTTACATACGAATTTAATTCTTTTAGTAATTTTAATATTATGTTCTACACCTATAGTTAATAAGGTATTTAAAAAAATTATACAAAATGGAAGAATGGAAGGAGTTACATTGGCTGTAACGGTTCAATTTGTTTTATTATTTTTAAGCATAGCATACTTAGTAAACGAAACATATAATCCTTTCTTATACTTTAGATTCTAATAAGGGGTGAGAGCTTTGAAATTTACAAAAAAAAATACGCGTAAATATAGAAATATATATGTAAAGTTAATGGCAATAATGTTTTTAGTAACTATATTTTCATTTGTAGGTCTTAATTTACTAACTAAGGATAAACAATTCTCGGAAAATGAAAATAGGCTATTAGAACAAAAACCTAAATTTACATTAGATCGATTATTTGAAGGTAGATATACTAAAAAATATGAAAAGTATACTGTGGATCAAATAGTTGGAAGAGATAAATTTATTAAAATTAAAACTAAAACTGATGCCCTTATGGGAAAAAATAGTGAAAACGGTGTATTTAGATGTGATGATGGATATCTAATAGAAAGCTTTGGAAAACCGAATGAAGAGTATTTAAAGTCTAATATAGAAGCTATAAACAAGTTTGCAGATAAACATAAGGACATAAAGACAAGTATATTAATAGCACCAACAGCTGTTAATATATTAGAGGATAAATTACCTGCATTTGCTCCTGTTTATAATCAAGACGAGTATTTAAGTAGATTGTCAAAATCTATTAACAACAAAATAGATTTTGTAAATATATCAAGTGAAATGAAAAAACATAAAGATGAATATATATATTATAAAACGGATCACCACTGGACTACATTAGGAGCATATTATGCCTTTTTAGATTTTGCAAAGCAATCAGGGTTAAAATCTGAACCTAATAGTTATGACAAGTACAGGGTTTCAAATGACTTTTACGGAACACTATATTCAAAGAGTGGTTATAAAGTGAAGCCTGATCAAGTTGATATATACACACCTAAAAATAAAAATGATCAGGTAATAGTAGAATATAAAGAAGAAAAGAAAAAATCTCCTACTATATATGAAAGTGAAGCATTGAAGAAAAAGGATAAGTATGAAGTTTTTTTAGGTGGTAACCACCCGGTCGTAGATATAAAAACTACAAGTGAAAGTGATAAAACCTTGCTGCTAATAAAAGATTCTTATGCGAATAGTTTTGTTCAATTTTTAACTCCATATTACAAAGAGATTATAATGGTAGACCCAAGATATTATTATGAAGATATAGAAAAATTAATTAAAGAAAAGAACGTTACGGATTTACTTTACTTATATAATGCAAATACATTTTTTAATGATTCATCATTAGCTCCAGTATTAAATAACATATAAAATTCGCTTCGCTCATGTCGCCAACGACTTTGTCCGTTGCTCAAAAAGTTTTTTACTCTAAAATTATAGAATATTGGTATAACTAAGTTTTATAAATTAACAACAATGCATTAGAGAGTATAATTTTTCAAGCGTAAAAAAATTAATAAAAAAAATAAAAAAAGAAACTGTATCTAGAGTGTAGATTTAGAGCGGTTTCTTTTAAATTTTTATGATAAATTTAAAAAAATATGGGTATTAATCAACTTGAATATATACTATATATGGTATAGAATGGACTATGTGCTTACTACATATAGTATAAAAAATGCTTATATGAACAACATAAAATTATAAAAGTCAATACTTTTGTAGAATAAAATTTAATCAATCAATATGTATTAGACAAAAGGAGAGTTTTATGAATAAACAATTAAATATAATTAAAAGAGATGGCAGTGTTGTAAAATTTGATAAAACAAAAATAGAAAATGCAATACTAAAAGCTATGAAGTACGGAAGTGGAATATATGAAGAAGAAATGGCCAAAGAAATAGCCGATGAAATTGAATTAAGTTTTAATCAAACAAAAGACGTAGCAACTGTTAATAAGGTAGAAGATATGGTTTATAAAAATTTAATAAATCATAAACATGAATTAACAGCTAAAGCATATGAGGGGTATAGAGCGGTTCAATCGTTTAAAAGAGAAGTTAATACTACAGATGATAGTATTTTAGGTCTTTTAGACAATAGCAATGAAGATGTTATGAATGAAAATTCTAATAAAAATGGTTTATTAGCTTCAACTCAAAGAGATCTAATAGCTGGGGAAGTATCAAAAGATATAGCTAGAAGAAAGTTAATTCCAGCTCATATAGCACATGCTCATGATGAGGGAGTTCTTCATTACCATGATATGGATTATGCTATACAACCTATTCATAACTGTATGCTTATAAACTTAGAAGATATGCTAAATAATGGTACAGTAATAAGTAATAAGTTAGTTGAATCACCAAAGTCATTCACTACAGCTTGTACAGTTACTACACAGATAATAGCTCAAATTGCTAGTGGGCAGTATGGAGGTAACTCTATAACTATAAAACATATTGCTCCGTTTTTAAGAGTTTCATATGATAAATATTTAAACAAATATAAGGATAAGTATCCAGAAGAAATGGCTAAAGATTTAGCTGAAGATAGAATGTTAGAAGAATTAAAAAACGGAATTCAAACTATAAGATATCAACTATCTACGTTATATACAAGTAATGGTCAATCTCCATTCTCAACTATTTACTTAGAAATTGAAGAAGGTAACGAGTATGAAAGAGAAATGGCTTTAATTTGTGAGGAAATGATAGCTCAAAGATTAGAAGGAATGAAAAACTACAAAGGACAAGAAGTAGGAGAAGAATTCCCTAAGTTAGTTTATCTATTAGATGAGCATAATTGCTTAGAAGGTGGTAAATACGACTACATCACTAAATTAGCAGCTAAATGTAATACAAAGAGATTGGTACCTGATTATCAAAGTGCAAAAATAATGAAAAAAAATTACGAAGGAAACACATTCCCACCAATGGGATGTAGATCACACTTGAGTCCATGGAAGGATGAGAATGGAAATTATAAATGGTATGGAAGATTTAACCAAGGTGTAATTTCTTTAAACTTAGTTCAAGTTGCATTAACAGCAAATCAAGATATGGAAAAGTTCTGGGAGATATTAGATGAAAGATTAGAACTTTGTAGAGAAGCTCTAATGGTTAGACATGATTTATTAAAAGGCGTAATATCAGATGTATCACCTATACATTGGCAACATGGTGGTATAGCAAGACTTAAAAAAGGAGAAAAAATAGATTCATTATTAGAAAATGGATACTCAACTCTTTCTTTAGGTTATGTTGGTGTGTATGAAATGACACAAGCTATGCTTGGAATAAGTCATACTACTAAAGATGGTGAACAATTTGCACTTGAAGTAATGAATCACTTAAATAACACTTGCCAAAAATGGAAGGATGAAACTGGTCTTGGATTTGGATTATATGGAACTCCAGGAGAAAGTTTAACTTCAAGATTCTGTAGAATAGATAAACAAAAATTTGGAGAGATAAAAAATGTTACAGATAGAATGTATTACACAAATTCATATCATGTTCATGTAAGTGAAGAAATAGATGCTTTTGAAAAGTTAAAATTTGAAAGTCAGTTCCATGATATAAGTTTAGGTGGATGTATAAGTTATATAGAAGTTCCTGATATGAGTAAAAACCTACCTGCAGTAGAACAAATAATAAATTATATATACCATAATATACAATATGCTGAGATAAACACTAAACCTGATATTTGTTATTCTTGTGGTTATACAGGAGAAATAAAGTTAGATAAAGATTTAGAATGGTATTGCCCTAATTGTGGAAATAGAGATAAAAATGAAATGCAAGTTATGAGAAGAACTTGTGGATATATAGGTGCAAATATGTGGGGAAAAGGACGTACACAGGAAATAGGCGAAAGAGTTTTACATCTATAAGGTTGGAGTGATGAAAATGAGATTTTCTAAAATAAAAGATAATGATATAGCTAATGGATTAGGAATAACTATGTCTTTTTGGACTCAAGGATGCCCGCATCATTGTAAAGGATGTTTTAATAAAGAGACATGGGACTTTGATGGAGGACAAGAGTTTAAGCAAGAAAACTTAGATTATATTATAGAAAATATAAATAAAAATAATATATATAGAGATTTAGCAATATTAGGAGGAGAACCATTATGTTCTCAAAATGTTGAAGGTGTAATTAGTTTATGTAGAGAATTTAAAAGTCATTATCCAAATAAACTTATATATTTATGGACAGGATATACTGTAGAAAAATTTAATGAAAATCAAAGAGAGATTTTAAATTATATAGATATATTAATAGATGGACAATTTGACGAAGAACGAAAAAATTTATCTATAAAATTAAGAGGTTCTTCGAATCAAAGAGTTATAGATGTAAAAAAATATTTAGATAAAAATGAAATCATTTTATATGATCTTAATTAATAAAATAGACTAACCAATTATAAATTATATTGGTTAGTTTTTTTATGTCTTTAATGATAATAATTTTCATTTACAATAAATAATGCCTATGTTATACTAAAGACATAGAGAAAAGCCTTCTCTACAAAAAAATGATGCTATAAATTTATAAAGTACTCAATCCCGCAGATGTAGTTTAAGTTTAATGTCCGGAACATAAACTATTAGTACTTTTAGATTTGTGCCAAAAATTACACTCAAAAACTAAAAAACTTCTTAAAAAGAGTCATGATTGTATACATGACTCTTTTTAATGATAATGAAAGTCATTTACATAAAATAAAAATTATGATATAGTGTATACAGGCTTAAAATTATCGCGGCAAAATTTCTAATTTTATAGGAGATGATAATTATGGCAAAAATGATGGGACCTAGATTTAAACAATGTAGAAGGTTAGGACTTAATGTGTGTGGACATCCAAAAGCTATGGATAGAGCAACTAGAGGAACTTCTAGAGCAGATAAAAAACTTTCACCGTATGGATTGCAATTACTAGAGAAACAAAGATTAAGAGCTTATTACGGGGTTTTAGAAAGACAATTTTCTAACTATGTAAAAAAAGCTATGAAATCTCAAGGAGAGACAGGTACGGTATTAGTTCAATTACTAGAATGTAGGTTAGATAACTTAGTTTATAGATTAGGACTAGCGAGTTCTATAAGACAAGCTCGTCAAATGGTAGTACATGGACACATATTAGTTAATGGAAATAAAGTCGATCGACCTTCTTATGGAGTGTCAGTAGGAGAAAAGATATCTCTAAGAGAAAAATCTAAAAAGAACTCTATGTTTATTGATAGTTTTCAACAAAATGCTAATAGCCAATATTCTTACTTAAGCAAGGACCTTGATGATGTATCGGGAACTCTTACTAAAATACCTGAAAGAAACGAAGTTCCAATAGAAATAAATGATATTTTAGTTGTTGAGTACTACTCTAAACTTAAGTAGGTAATTAATTAAAATAAAGAAATGTAGAGCTTTAGTTCTACATTTTTTTTATATTAATTAATTATTTCAATTTAATATACAAAGAATTTTATTTAAAGGTAATAATAAAGTAGAAAACTAGTTACGAATAAGTAACTAATTGTTATAGATAAAAACTGATGATATATTAAAGTTATTATAAAACATAAATAAAGGAGAAATGAAAATGAGTAGAATAATAAATACAGAAGAATTTAACATAGAGGTAGAAAATGCAAGTGAAACAACAGTAGTGGACTTTTTTGCAACATGGTGTGGTCCATGTAAAATGTTAGCTCCAGTATTCGATGAATTAAGTGGAGATATAGATGAAGCTAAATTTTTAAAAGTAGATATAGATCAAAGCTTAGAATTAGCTAGAAAATTCCAAGTAACAACAGTACCAACTGTAATTGTATTTAAAGATGGAGAAGAAGCTGAAAGATTAGTTGGGTTTATACCTAAGCAAAAGTTAGAAGATATGGTAAAAGCTCATATATAATTAATATAGAGAGGAATGTTGAATATGAGATATGATATTGCAATTGTAGGAAGCGGACCAGCTGGTTTAGCAGCTGCTATAAATGCTAAGATACGTAATAAAAATATAATATTATTTGGATCTCACAATGGAAGTGATAAATTAGTTAAAGCTCCATCTATAGATAATTATCTAGGGATTTATGATGTAAGTGGAGCTGAGTTGAGTGAAAAATTTACTAATCACGTAAAAGAGATGGGAATTGAAATAACTCAAGAAAGAGTTAATAATGTATACCAAATGGGAGATTATTTTGCATTAGCTGTTGGAGATGAAATTTATGAAGCTACAACGGTAATAATAGCGACAGGTGTACAATATGGAAAAATGATTAAAGGGGAAGAAGAATATTTAGGAAAAGGTGTAGGATATTGTGCTACATGTGATGCTGGATTATATAGAGATAAAGTTGTAGCTATAATAGGATACAATCATGAAGGAGAAGAGGATGCAAACTTTTTAAGTGAAATAGCATCAAAAGTTTATTATATACCTATGTATAATTTATCTAATAAGTTAGATTCTTCTATAGAAATAATCGATAGTAAACCTATAGAAATAAAGGGAGATACATTGGTAAATAAACTTGTATTAAAAGATAGAGAGCTAGATGTGGATGGGGTTTTCGTTATAAAGGATAGCGTATCTCCAAGTTATATGGTTCCTGGGTTAGAAGTTGAAGGACCTCATATAAAAACTGATAGAGAAATGAGAACAAATATAGATGGACTTTATGCTGCAGGAGATTGTGCAGGTAAGCCATATCAATACTTAAAGTCTGCAGGGCAAGGTCAGATGGCAGTTTCTAGTGCTATATCACAGTTAGATAAATTAAGAATAAAACAAATGGGATTAGAAAAATAATATAAAGTAAATAACCTAAAATTCAAGAAAAATTAAATCTTGTTATTTTAGGTTATTTTTATTTGAATAATGTATAAGATCACTTATAGAAAAAAGCTATAATAAAACTTGGATATGCAAAATTCATAATAATCAAAATTGGACAAAATATTGGCGATATTATAACCTTGTATACACAAATAAAAATAGGAGGGCCAAATTAATGTACAATGTAAGTGATATGACATTTGACTGTCCAGTTGAAGCTCTATCTAGTATAGTTGGTAAAAAATGGGTAGCGAGAATAGTTTGGGAGATCCAAGATAGTAAAATTAGATTTGGAGAGTTGCAAAGAAAAATAGATGGATGTAGCAAGAAGATGTTAGTTCAACAACTTGATTTATTAGTAGAAAATAACATTGTTATAAATAATAAAAAAGTAGTGAAAAATAGTATAGAATCTACTTATTATTTAAGTAAATCAGGGTTGGAGTTACTACATGTTATTGCCAATATGATAAAGTGGAGCAACGAACATATAGTATGTAATGATTAAAATTTTAAAATTTCGAAAAGTAAAAAAATTAGAAGTTACCAAAAAGTTACCAGTTGATATAATTTTTAGGACTTGTTATATTATATAAAAAAGCAAAGCCTTTAACTTTGCAAAAAGTATAAGGAGGAACACATGAATTACACATTTTTCTCAGAATTCCTTATGGTAACAAATTGGTTAACTTTGTTATCGGTAGGAATATTAATAGGACTATTCTTTATAGTCAAAAAATTAACTAAAAAGCTTAATTTTACCAAATTGATGATATCATCAATTGCAATGGGAATTGGCTTAGGATTAATAATTCAATTTATAGCAGGTTTTCCAAATGACCCTACAAAAGTCACTTGGTTAACAGAAGTATCTAAATGGTATGGATTATTTGGATATGGATTTATGGATTTATTAAAAATGCTAGTAGTACCTTTAGTATTTGTTTCAATTGTAAGAGTTATAATGAACTTAAAACAAGGTGAAAATTTAGGTAAGTTGACAGGTAGAACTATTTTTATGCTACTTGGAACAACAGCTATAGCAGCAGCAGTTGGAATAATAGTTGGAAATTTATTTAAACTGGGAGTGGGACAAGAAGTAGCTAATCAAGCTACAGAACAATTAAGAGAAGTAACACCTGTAGTAGATACTTTAAGAGGGTTACTACCATCAAACCCAGTAGATGCTATGGCACAAGCAAATGTAGTAGCTATAGTTATATTTGCAGGATTTATAGGTATAGCAATAAAAAGATTGAGTAAAAAGCACGCAGATACAATTAAACCTTTTGTAGACTTAATTGAAGCGTTTTATAAGATAATAATAAGTATATCGATAACTGTTATAAAGTTAATGCCATATGCTGTAGTTGCATTAATGGCAAGTTCTATAATTGATAGAGGGATATCTTCTATAGTAGGTGTTATAGATTTCATATTAGCTTTATATGTGAGTGTTGCAATAATGTTTATAGTACACTTAATAATAATATCGATTAATGGGGTTAATCCTATTAAATACTTAAAAAATGCATCTAAACCTCTTATATTAGCATTTACTTCAAGATCTAGTTTAGGAACATTACCAGTTACTATAGAAACATTAAATGATAATTTAAAAGTAGATCAAGGTATATCTAGCTTTGTTGGAAGTTTAGGCGCTAATATGGGTATGAATGGTTGTGCAGGTATATACCCAGCATTAATGGCTGTGACTGTAGCCAATATGTCAGGAACAACTATGAACTTTAGTTTCTATGTAATGTTATTAATAGTAATAACAATAAGTTCTTTAGGAATAGCAGGAATTCCTGGTACGGCAACTATGTCTGTATCTGTTGTTATATCAGGTATGGGACTAGGAGCATACTTCCCATTATTAGGTGGAATAATTGCTATAGATCCAATATTAGATATGGGACGTACAATGCTTAATGTAAATGGAGCAATGGCATCAAC
This sequence comes from Paraclostridium dentum, assembly GCF_048568265.1. Taxonomy (NCBI): domain Bacteria; kingdom Bacillati; phylum Bacillota; class Clostridia; order Peptostreptococcales; family Peptostreptococcaceae; genus Paraclostridium; species Paraclostridium dentum. The sequence continues at coordinate 395,348 of NZ_CP183813.1, forward strand.
TATAGCAGTTGCAAATAGTTTTGATGAGATAGATAAAAATTCTATAGAATAGAATAAATATAAAAAATAGACTAAGATAACTATCTTAGTCTATTTTTTATGCACTTAGTAGAAATAAATAAAATTATAAGCCCGACTATAGCTGTAGATATTGAAATTATTATATGAAGATCTACAGAATATTTAAATACATAGGAACATGCATTATCTAAAGCATGAAATAGTATACATAGCCAAATGCTATTTGTTTCCATATATATAAATGTTAGAACAAATGATGATGCTAAGCAGCTCAATGCAAAAGGTAAAAAGTTTAGATGTTGTTGAGGAGACCCAACAACAAACCAAAGTGGTAAATGCCAGCAAGACCAAATTAATCCTATTAATAAAGAACTTTTCAAAGGTGAATACTTGGACAATAACTTAGGGAGTAAAAAACCTCTCCAACCTATTTCTTCAAGTCCGCCACCGAAAATCATAAATGGTGCAATCCATGTTAAAAAAATTAATGGATAAGTTAATAAAATATATTTATCTCTAAAAAAGCATACAACTATAAATGGTGTTGTCCATAAAATTAAAATAGTAATTAAAACATAAAGGTATTCCTTGAAACTTCTTTTCATATCTATACAACTTTTTAAAAATCTACTAAAATCATTTTTTGAGTAGAATTTGTGAACAGTAAGTATACCTGCTATAGCTGGGGAGTATCCAGATAAAGCATAAAAAATCATAAAAATAGGAGAACCGTATGTTAATACTCCTAATTGAGTAAGTGGAATTGTAACTCCAAATCCCATTATGCAGGTTATAAATATTATGAAAAAAAAGTATTTAACTTCATTAGACATATGAACATATACCCCCAATCTAAGTAAAACTCAAATATATTAAAATATATTTGAATAATAATAATATATACCTATTTGACTAAGGTTAAACATAATTAATTAAGCTGGAAAAACAAAATAATGATTTATAAGAGTTAATAAAATTGAAAAAACAAATATTATAACTATTATAATCATATGTCTTTTTTTATTCATTACAACAAGTGCTATATACTCTCTTATTAACGCATTAGGAAGAAAGTAATAAGCAGTTTTTGATCCTAGACCATTACTTTTCAAATTAGCCATTCTTGCGTATATGCTAGCTCTAAAAACATGATAATTATTAGTTACAAATATACTTTTATAACCATTAGGCATTAAATTATCCATAATAACTTTTGAAAATTTCATATTTTGTAGCGTATTAACTGAGTTATCTTCAATAATTGTATCTTTAGATGGTATCCCTTTACTTAATGCATATTTTTGCATAGCTAGACCTTCTGGAATATCTTCATCTGGACCTTGACCTCCAGAAAAAATGATTTTAGGAGAAAAAGAAACCTTAGACTGTTCATTATAGAAAGTTATAGCTCTGTCAATTCTGCTAGCAAGTAGAGGAGGAACTTTATCGCCAAAAACTCTACTACCTAACACTATTATGAAATCTTGATCTTTCTTTGGTTTATTAAATTGAGATATTAAAGAAATCATTAAGAAATTAAAAATACTAAATAAGAAGTAAAATTCTAAAAGTAAAAAACTACCTAAAAAAACAGTTACATCTTTTGGCAAGAATTTTTCTGGATTAAAAAATGTTAAAATTAAGTGGAAAACAAGTGATAATCCTAAAAATAGAGTTAACATATTAGATAAATTTCTACTTTCCTTTTTCATAACAATTTTAGCATTTAAAAATAAACCGAAAATAAGGGCGTAAATTCCAAATATCGAAACAATCATAAATATGATAAATAAGATTAAAAATAAGACTATTAAAATTCGGTTTCCTGTAGAAAATGCTAAGTATGTAAATGAAATAGCAAAAGATATAAGAAATATATTAAAAAATAATCCGTTAACAAGTCTTCTTCTATCTTTAAAATAAGATATTAAAAAGATAGACAATGTTATTATTGGAAACAAATAAATAAAAAACATACGTTACCTCCTAAATAAAAATAAAATATATATTAAATTCATTATATATTTTTTCAATAATTAAGTTAATAGATACGTAGAAATGTAATAATAAAAGAATAGTTATATCATAAAATAAAATTTATAATGAAAATAAATTATATTTTATGATATAACTATATAACAAGAATTAAAAAAGAGAGGTATGAGTATGAATAATATAGTAGTTATATGTGAAGATATAAACTGTGGTAATAAATTACAACAATCGGCCAAAGAATTCAACTATGACGTTAAATTTGAAATACAAAATGAAGATACAATTATAAATGAAATATCTGAAAAAGATATAAAAGATGCAAGTGCTGTTTTATTTGTAATAAATAAAGGTATAGAAGAAGTCAATGAAATCGAAAGATTCATAGATGTTGAATATTATGAAGTAGAGCCTTGTATAGCATTAGAAAATCCTAAACAAGTTATAAGTGAAATAATAGCTGATTTAAACTAAAGAATAGTAAGAAGCTTTGTGATTAATCTCAAAGCTTTTTTATATTTATAAAAAAATAAAATTAAATTTAAAAAAAGTGTTGACGATGTTAAATTAAGGTGGTATAGTATTACTTGTCCTTAAGAAACGGACGAAACACAAAAGAGAAAATGAACTTTGAAAATTAAACAGTAGGTTAATTATAAAAATTCTTTTTTAAAGAATTAAACACAAACAACCAAGCCAGATATTCAGATAATGATTAGCTGAGCGATGGACAACTTTTTGAATTATATTTGAGAGTTTGATCCTGGCTCAGGATGAACGCTGGCGGCGTGCCTAACACATGCAAGTCGAGCGATCTCTTCGGAGAGAGCGGCGGACGGGTGAGTAACGCGTGGGTAACCTGCCCTGTACACACGGATAACATACCGAAAGGTATACTAATACGGGATAATATATGAAAGTCGCATGGCTTTTATATCAAAGCTCCGGCGGTACAGGATGGACCCGCGTCTGATTAGCTAGTTGGTAAGGTAATGGCTTACCAAGGCAACGATCAGTAGCCGACCTGAGAGGGTGATCGGCCACACTGGAACTGAGACACGGTCCAGACTCCTACGGGAGGCAGCAGTGGGGAATATTGCACAATGGGCGAAAGCCTGATGCAGCAACGCCGCGTGAGCGATGAAGGCCTTCGGGTCGTAAAGCTCTGTCCTCAAGGAAGATAATGACGGTACTTGAGGAGGAAGCCCCGGCTAACTACGTGCCAGCAGCCGCGGTAATACGTAGGGGGCTAGCGTTATCCGGAATTACTGGGCGTAAAGGGTGCGTAGGTGGTTTTTTAAGTCAGAAGTGAAAGGCTACGGCTCAACCGTAGTAAGCTTTTGAAACTAGAGAACTTGAGTGCAGGAGAGGAGAGTAGAATTCCTAGTGTAGCGGTGAAATGCGTAGATATTAGGAGGAATACCAGTAGCGAAGGCGGCTCTCTGGACTGTAACTGACACTGAGGCACGAAAGCGTGGGGAGCAAACAGGATTAGATACCCTGGTAGTCCACGCCGTAAACGATGAGTACTAGGTGTCGGGGGTTACCCCCCTCGGTGCCGCAGCTAACGCATTAAGTACTCCGCCTGGGAAGTACGCTCGCAAGAGTGAAACTCAAAGGAATTGACGGGGACCCGCACAAGTAGCGGAGCATGTGGTTTAATTCGAAGCAACGCGAAGAACCTTACCTAAGCTTGACATCCCACTGATCTCTCCCTAATCGGAGATTTCCCTTCGGGGACAGTGGTGACAGGTGGTGCATGGTTGTCGTCAGCTCGTGTCGTGAGATGTTGGGTTAAGTCCCGCAACGAGCGCAACCCTTACCTTTAGTTGCCAGCATTAAGTTGGGCACTCTAGAGGGACTGCCGAGGATAACTCGGAGGAAGGTGGGGATGACGTCAAATCATCATGCCCCTTATGCTTAGGGCTACACACGTGCTACAATGGGTGGTACAGAGGGTTGCCAAGCCGCGAGGTGGAGCTAATCCCTTAAAGCCATTCTCAGTTCGGATTGTAGGCTGAAACTCGCCTACATGAAGCTGGAGTTACTAGTAATCGCAGATCAGAATGCTGCGGTGAATGCGTTCCCGGGTCTTGTACACACCGCCCGTCACACCATGGAAGTTGGGGGCGCCCGAAGCCGGTTAGCTAACCTTTTAGGAAGCGGCCGTCGAAGGTGAAACCAATGACTGGGGTGAAGTCGTAACAAGGTAGCCGTATCGGAAGGTGCGGCTGGATCACCTCCTTTCTAAGGAGTAATTGCCTACTGTTTAATTTTGAGAGCTTATTGTTCTCAAAATTAGTACTTAATTGTACTTTAGTACTTTGAAAACTGCATAACATTTAGTGATGATTAAATAAACCAATTTTAAGAGAAGAAAACTCTTTAAAAAATAACACTTTTAATAACTGGTCAAGTTATTAAGGGCGCAGGGCGGATGCCTTGGCACTAAGAGCCGATGAAGGACGCGATAAGCTGCGATAAGCTTCGGGGAGTTGCACGTAAACTTTGATCCGAAGATTTCCGAATGAGGAAACTCACTTAGAGTAATGTCTAAGTATCATTAAGTGAATACATAGCTTAGTGAGGGGAACCCGGGGAACTGAAACATCTAAGTACCCGGAGGAAAAGAAAGAAATTCGATTCCGTAAGTAGCGGCGAGCGAACGCGGAATAGCCCAAACCAGTGAAGTTTTCTTCGCTGGGGTTGCGGACACATCATCAACAAAGAGGTATCGTAAACGAAGAGAGTTGGAAAGCTCCGCTATAAAGTGTAATAGCCACGTAGTTGAAACGAGAAGACTTTAGATGTGATCCAGAGTACCACGGGACACGTGAAACCCTGTGGGAAGCAGGAGGGACCATCCTCCAAGGCTAAATACTACTTAGTGACCGATAGCGCATAGTACCGTGAGGGAAAGGTGAAAAGAACCCCGGGAGGGGAGTGAAATAGAACCTGAAACCCTGCGCTTACAAGCTGTGGAAGCACTTTATATGTGTGACCGCGTACTTTTTGTAGAACGGGCCAACGAGTTACGATAGTAAGCTAGGTTAAGTACTTAAGGTATGGAGCCGTAGTGAAAGCGAGTCTTAAATGGGCGTTAAGTTTGCTGTCGTAGACCCGAAACCGAGCGACCTATCCATGAGCAGGATGAAGCGAAAGTAAAATTTCGTGGAGGTCCGAACCCACGAGCGTTGAAAAGCTCGGGGATGACTTGTGGATAGCGGTGAAATTCCAATCGAGCTCGGAGATAGCTGGTTCTCCCCGAAATAGCTTTAGGGCTAGCCTCAAGGTTGAGAAATACGGAGGTAGAGCACTGAATATCCTAGGGGGCATTGCGCTTACCGAAGATTATCAAACTCCGAATGCCGTTATTTTATACTTGGGAGTCAGACTGTGGGTAATAAGATTCATAGTCGAGAGGGCAACAGCCCAGATCGTCAGCTAAGGTCCCTAAATGTAAGTTAAGTGGTAAAGGATGTGGGATTGCATAGACAACCAGGATGTTGGCTTAGAAGCAGCCACTCATTTAAAGAGTGCGTAATAGCTCACTGGTCGAGTGATCCTGCGCCGAAGATTACCGGGGCTAAAACTTACTACCGAAGCTACGATATCATTTATGATAGGTAGGGGAGCTTCCTATGCAGGCTGAAGCATGACCGTAAGGACGTGTGGACAGTATAGGAGTGAGAATGTTGGCATGAGTAGCGAGACGTGGGTGAGAATCCCACGGGCCGTAAACCCAAGGTTTCCAGGGGAAGGTTCGTCCGCCCTGGGTTAGTCGGGACCTAAGCCGAGGCCGAAAGGCGTAGGTGATGGACAACAGGTTGAGATTCCTGTACCACCGATAATCGTTTGAGAGATGGAATGACACAGTAGGATAAGCTAACCACACTGTTGGTTATGTGTGGCTAAGTACTGAGGCAGTCAAGGCAGGCAAATCCGCCATGATAATGCTGGGGTACGATGGGGAGCGAAATTAAGTAGCGAAGTAGCTGATTTCACACTGTCGAGAAAAGTTTCTATCGAGATTAAAGGTGCCCGTACCGCAAACCGACACAGGTGGGTGAGGAGAGTATCCTAAGGCCAGCGAGAGAACTGTTGTTAAGGAACTCGGCAAAATGACCCCGTAACTTAGGGAGAAGGGGTGCCACGTTAGGGTTAACGCCCGAGGTGGCCGCAGAGAATAGGCCCAAGCGACTGTTTACCAAAAACACAGGTTTCTGCTAAGTCGCAAGACGATGTATAGGAGCTGACGCCTGCCCGGTGCTGGAAGGTTAAGGGGATCTGTTAGGATTTATCCGAAGCAGTGAACTTAAGCCCCAGTAAACGGCGGCCGTAACTATAACGGTCCTAAGGTAGCGAAATTCCTTGTCGGGTAAGTTCCGACCCGCACGAAAGGCGTAACGATTTGGGCACTGTCTCAACAACAGACTCGGTGAAATTGTAATCCCGGTGAAGATGCCGGGTACCTGCGACAGGACGGAAAGACCCCATGGAGCTTTACTGTAGCTTGACATTGAATTTTGGTGCTACATGTACAGGATAGGTGGGAGGCTATGAAATCGGGACGCCAGTCTCGGTGGAGCCATCCTTGGGATACCACCCTTGTAGTACTGAGATTCTAACCAGATACCTTGAATCAGGTATTGGGACACTGTCAGGTGGGCAGTTTGACTGGGGCGGTCGCCTCCCAAAGAGTAACGGAGGCGCTCAAAGGTTCTCTCAGCACGGTCGGAAATCGTGCGTAGAGTGTAAAGGCAGAAGAGAGCTTGATTGCAAGACATACAGGTCGAGCAAGGACGAAAGTCGGACTTAGTGATCCGGTGGTTCCGCATGGAAGGGCCATCGCTCAACGGATAAAAGCTACCCTGGGGATAACAGGCTTATCTCCCCCAAGAGTCCACATCGACGGGGAGGTTTGGCACCTCGATGTCGGCTCATCACATCCTGGGGCTGTAGTAGGTCCCAAGGGTTGGGCTGTTCGCCCATTAAAGTGGTACGCGAGCTGGGTTCAGAACGTCGTGAGACAGTTCGGTCCCTATCCGTCGCAGGCGTAGGAAATTTGAGGAGACCTGTCCTTAGTACGAGAGGACCGGGATGGACGTACCTCTGGTGTACCAGTTGTTCTGCCAAGGGCATGGCTGGGTAGCTATGTACGGAATGGATAAGCGCTGAAAGCATCTAAGCGCGAAGCCAACTTCAAGATAAGATTTCCCACCGTAAGGGTAAGATCCCAGGAAGACTACCTGGTTGATAGGTCGGAGGTGTAAGTGCAGCAATGTATGTAGCTTACCGATACTAATAGATCGAGGACTTGACCAAGATTATTTGAGCAACGGGATAAATATGAATGTATATGAATATTTAGACGTTGGCGAAATGATCACGGTGAATTTTAATCTACAAATGTTATTCAGTTTTTAGAGTACTAACTCTAAATAAAGATTATGCGGTTATTACAGCAAAGAGGATACACCTGTTCCCATTCCGAACACAGAAGTTAAGCTCTTTAGCGCCGATGGTACTTGGTGGGAAGCTGCCTGGGAGAGTAGGACGTAGCCGCGTAATCTTTTTTATTTTACGTGGATTTGTGGTGGTTAAGGTTTAGTTTGCACTTGGGTCATAAAGCTGAAAAGATGCTTTGAATGACCACGGCGTTGCAAACTAAACCTTAACCACTTTTTTGATATGTAAAATAAAGAAGAATTACGCTTATACGGTATGAGATAAAGGATAATAAAAGATGTTTTGAATGACCACGGCGTTGCAAACTAAATCCTAACCACTTTTTGTTGTGTAAAATAAAAAAGAAGTGCTTTTGCACTTCTTTTTTTTATACTTCTCTTCTTGGAATTTCCATTTCGATAGCTTCTTCTATTTCTTTTAGTGTGTTGTGATCTTTAGGATCAACGAACATACAAGTGTAACCTTCTTCACCAGCTCTTCCTGTTCTTCCTATTCTATGAATATAAGTTTCAGCATTTTCAGGAATGTCATAGTTATATACATGAGATACACCACTTATATCTAATCCTCTTGAAGCAACATCTGTTGCAATTAGATATTGTATATCTGCGTTTCTAAATGATTTCATTATTCGTTCTCTATGGGATTGTTTTATATCACTATGAAGTTTAGCACAGTTGTACTTTCTTCTATGTAGAACTTCTTCAAGTTTATCGACTCTAGCTTTAGTTCTACAGAAAATTATTCCCATGAATGGATTGTCTGAATCAAGCACAGCACATAGAGCATCTTGTTTTCCTCTATCTGTAGTTTCAACTACATTTTGCTTTATATTAGTAAGAGTTATCTCTTCCTTTTGAACACTAACTACAGAAGGATTATTCATATATTTATATGCTAATTTCTTAACAGCAGAATCCATTGTTGCAGAGAAACAAAGCATTTGACGATTTTTAGGAGTTTGTCTAAGTATTGTTTCAACTTCAATCCTAAATCCCATAAATAGCATTTGATCTGCTTCATCTAAAACTATTACTTTTAATTTACTAAGGTCAATAGTTTCTCTCTCTATATGGTCTAATAATCTACCAGGAGTAGCTATAACTAAGTGAATATTCTTTTTTAGTTTTTTTAATTGTGCGCCTATATCTTTTCCACCATACATTGCTAATAAATTTATATCAGTATCTTCACAAAGTTTTTCTGCTTCTTTTGTTATTTGTATAGCAAGTTCTCTAGTAGGAGAAACAATTAAAGCTTGTACATGTCCAAGTTCAGGCGAAATATTTTCTAATATAGGTAGTAAAAATGCTAAAGTTTTACCAGTACCTGTTTGAGCTTCAGCGATTATGTCATTACCAGATTTTATAAGTCCAATACTTTCCTCTTGAATAGGAGTAGGGTTAGTTATTCCCATTATTTTTAATTTTTCTATCGTATTATCATTAATTCCTAATTCTTTAAAATTCATATTATTTACCTCTCAAAATATTGCTAATTTAATTTAAGACAACCTATTAATAATATCATAATAAGGTTATTAATTCTAACTATATTATAAATTATGGTCATAATTTTATGAATATATATGCAAAAGTTTATTATTTGATTAAAAGTGCAAATAAAAAAGTCCTAAAATAAGAACTTTTTTAATAAAATGTTTTTTATTTGAAAACTTTTTTCTAAACACTTAAAAAATATTTAAAAAAACTAAAAAAAATATTAATATTACTTTAATACGAAATTAATCAATGTTGCTTATGATGCATTCAAATAACAATAAAACTTCAGAGAAGAATGTATTAGGTGGGTTTTTTAAATTTGGGAATTTTTCAAAGCCTTTTAAAATTATGGGAAAATCAGAAAGTTTAGCAAGTGTAGAATTTTCATTGCCAACAAAACTAATTATTTTAATATCATTATTTTTAGCTGTTTGAACTACATCTAATATGCTAGAGCTTTCACCTGAATTTGATATAGCTATTAGTAAAACATCTTTAGAGTTAGATTTATCTAAAAGTTGTAGATGAGTATTAGCTATACATTTAAATCCATTTATAACAAAACGCTCGCTCATATAATTTGCAATCATTTGAGAATATCCGACTCCTAGTAACATTATTAATTTGCTTTTAGATTCTTTTAGTGTTTTAGATAAAGGAACTAAATTTAAGTTTAGTTGGTTATATGCATTTGAAAATATATCTACATTAGTATCTGTATCATTAGATTTGCTAGAGTAAGATATATTGTAAATCATATCTGAGTAACCTTCAAAACCTAGTTTTTTACAAAGTTTATATATAATAGTTGTTGAAGTAAAGTTGTCCTGAGCAACTTTTCGTATACCTATTTTTTTCAAGTTATCAATATTATCATATAGATATTTTAAAATATTTTGTTCTATTTTAGATAGTTGGTACTTATCACGAAGATATTCAAAATTCATATTTAACCACCTCAAAGGCTATTATATATGAATTTTTAAAAAATATAAATAAAAATATATGGAGGTAGACATCATGGCTGAAAAATTTATAAAAGACCCATGGGCAAGAATAAAAACTCGTAATGGGTTAAATGGAGATGAGGTTATATCATCACTTCAAAAATCAATAAGAAGAGGGCTAGAGGAGCAAGCTTGTGAGTTTGCATATGAAATGTACATAACATCACCTCAGATGGAAGAGAAACTGTGGAGAAGGTTATTAACTATAACGGTAGAGGATATAGGTATGGGAGATCCTATGGCATGTATTATAGTAAACAATTTGTATGAAATGAGAAAGCAGTTTTCTTATGCAGATGGGGATAGACCGATATACTTTATACATGCAATAAGATATTTATGTAAATGTCAAAAAGATCGTTCGAGTGATTTATTAAAAAATATAGTTATAAAGGGATTTGCAATGGGTAAAATCCCGGAAATTCCAGATTATGCACTTGATAAGCATACTGTAAGAGGGGCAGAAATGGGAAGAGATTCATTCCACTTTTTAAATGAGGCTAGTAAAGTTATACCTCAAATGGAAGTAGATAATGACTACAAAGAGAGATATGGAAAAATATTAGAGGTATACAAACCAGAAGATGCAGTAGAAAGTGCATTCCAATATAATCCTTGGCAAGAATAAAAGCTAGAATTTATAAAAAGGGAGATTGTTTAAATGGGACAAAGTAAGCTTTTAGATAAATTAGATAAAGTATTATCTCCTATTGGAGCTAAAATTGGGAGTCAGAGACATTTAAATGCTATTTCAACAGGTATGATGATGACCTTACCACTAATAGTAGTAGGATCGTTATTTTTAATAATAGCAAATCCTCCTATAAATCCTGAGTTGGTTGATCCTAATAATAGTAATATATTTATACAGTTTTTACTATCATGGAAAGAATTTGCAGTTGAAAATTATTCCACTATAACAGCTCCATTTGATATGACAATGGGTCTTCTTGGATTAATGTCTGCATTTGCAATAGCTTATACGTTAGCTAGCAATTACAAAATGAATGCAGCTATGTCTGGACTTATATCAACATCACTATTTTTTATGATTTGTGCGCCTAGCAATGATGGAAATATACCAATGTCATTTTTAGGGGCAGATGGACTGTTTGTAGCGATTATAATAGGAATTGCATCGGTTGAAATAAGTAGGTTAGTAGATAAAATGAATTGGAAGTTTAACTTGCCTAGCTCAGTTCCTTCTGCTGTTTCATCTTTTATAAATACATTAATACCTCTTTTATTAAACATAGTTGTATTATATGGTTTAAATGTAATTATAATAGCAAATACAGGAATGAGTTTACCTCAGTCTATAATGAGCATACTTACTCCAGCTCTTAGTGTAGCTGATAATATATGGGGATATTTAATGCTTATTACCTTTGGTAATCTTTTATGGCTATTTGGAGTAAATGGGACATCTATAATATTTCCAATAGCATTTGCATTAGGGCTTAGCAATACGGGGCTAAATTCAGATTTAGTAGCGGCGGGACAAGATCCTAATGTTTTAATGAATTTACAAATGTTTAGAATTGCAATTTTAGGTGGAGCAGGAAATACATTGGGGTTAGCTATGTTAATGGCTAAAAGTAAATCTACACACTTAAAATCATTAGGTAGACTATCTATTGTACCTGGTATATGTGGAATAAATGAACCTATAATATTTGGAGGTCCTATAGTATTTAATCCTATACTTGCTATACCATTTATAATAACTCCGATTATATCAGTAGCACTTACTTATTTTGCACAAAAGATAGGATTTATAACTTGTGGGTATATAGTAGATCCATCATTTACACCATTCTTTGCACAAGCATACTTATCATCTATGGATATTAAAAATGTTATATTTGCATGTGCATTAGTATTAATAAGTGTAGTTACATATTATCCATTCTTTAAAGTATATGAAGGAAATATGATAAAGAAAGAATTAGAAGAAAATAATGAAGATGAAGATTTTAGTTTTGATGAAATAGATTTTGCATAAAAAATAAAAAGAGAAGTATAATGCTTCTCTTTTTATGTTATATAAAACGAATAAATGCTAAGACAATAAGCATTAATCCAGAAAGCCAAGAAAGATTTAAATCTACTTTCTCTATAAACTTTTTACCTATATGAACTCCTATAAAAAGGCAGCAAGTTCCTATAATAAAAGATAACACAACAACCTGTAAATGATTTATTGATACTAAACTACTACCGAATCCAACAGCTAAACTATCTAATGAAAGAGCAACTGCTAAATATACAGCTTCTTTAAGTGTAAGCGTTTTGGACTTATCATAATCTGCTTTCGTTTCATTAGCATAAATTTCTAAAACAAATTTAAAGTCAAACACTTTAAAGGTCAAAGGCGCACCTGTACTAGAAAATTTTCTAACATAGGTTTTGAAAAAAGATTCAAATAATCTAAAAAAACCAAGTGATAGTAATAATGCAAAACTTAAAACACTTGCGGTACTTGGAGATAAAAAATCTTTTAAAAATCCACCAAGAGCTAAAGCTATCCAAAGAAATAAGGAACAAACTAAATTTATTACTAAATTAGAATAAAAAGGGATTTTTATTCTATCGGTCCCATAAGCTATACTAGCTACAAAAGTATCTATACATAAAGAAGAAACTAAAATTAACGACTCTATCAACTAAATTCACCCCTAATATATAAAATGATTAATAATATATTATTAAATTAGGGACAAATTAGTGCACAAATATTAAAGGCACCCATGACAGGTGCCCTTAATTAATATTCATAATTACTATTAAAATATCTTTTTATAAATGTTTCACAAGTATTATTTAAAGAGTTGATTTGAACATCTGAAGACTTACAAGCACCATTAAAGTTGTATGTACAGTTAGAAGCACTGCAAATTATATTTTTAGAAGAAGTTTCACTTTCACATACAGAACTTGTCATTTTAGCAGAACTATCTGCTTCAACAAATGTTTTACAGTAAGTTTCTGGTGTAATGTCAGCATCGAATCCTTCTATATGAATTACAGACGCAGAGCATACTCCGCTATTATTAAAAGTACAGTTTGTAGATAAACACTTAATCAAAAAAACACCTCCCACTACAATATAAATATATTATTGAGTCAAGCTGGAAAAAATATACTGAAAATTTAAATAGAAATTAAAAAAATATATTGCAAATAGTTCTTAAATGATTTAGAATAGTAAGTCCTAAGATAAATAGATTAAACATTTAGTAGATATTTTGATTAAACTAACTCATTTGGAGTTAGTTTTTTTTTATTGATTTTAGAAAATACACTAGAAAAATATAAAAATTTATGATATTATTTTACTTTAAATTGGGTTATAGTTATATATGATATGAAATGGATACGTGAAAAATAAAGACTATAATCTATTTATATTATTTTTTTATTTATTTAATTTAATTTTAATTTATTTTTTGAAAAATATCTACTAAATTTACAATTTATCTAGGAGGAAGAACAATGAAAATAGGATTTGATCACAAAAAGTATTTAGAAGAGCAGTCTAAATATATCTTAGAGAGAGTTAATAACTATGATAAGTTATACTTAGAATTCGGTGGGAAGTTAATGTTTGATCTTCACGCTAAAAGAGTTTTACCAGGGTTTGATGAAAATGCAAAAATAAAAGTATTACAAAACTTAAAAGAGAAACTAGAAGTTGTGATATGTGTTTATGCAGGTGACATAGAAAGAAATAAAATAAGAGGAGACTTTGGTATCACTTATGATATGGAAGTTTTAAGATTAATAGATGATTTAAGAGCATATGAATTAGATGTTAACAGTGTTGTTATAACAAGATTTGAAGGACAACCTGCAACAACAGTTTTTATAAATAAATTAGAGCGTAGAGGTATAAAAGTATATAAACATGCTCCAACAAAAGGATACCCAAGTGATGTAGATACTATAGTTAGTGATGAAGGATATGGAGCTAACCCATATATAGAAACAACTAAACCTATAGTAGTAGTAACAGCACCAGGTCCAAATAGCGGAAAGTTAGGAACTTGTTTAAGTCAGTTATACCATGAAAACAAAAGAGGAAATGAAGTTGGATATTCTAAATTTGAAACATTCCCAGTTTGGAATGTGCCATTAAAACATCCTTTAAATATAGCATATGAAGCTGCAACAGTAGATTTAAAAGATGTTAACATGATAGATTCATTCCACCTTGAAAAATATGGACAAATGTCAGTTAACTATAATAGAGATTTAGAATTATTCCCTGTTTTAAAGAAAATAATAGAAAAAATAACAGGAAAAGAATCTGTTTACCAATCTCCAACAGATATGGGTGTTAACAGAGTAGGATATGGAATAGTTGATGATGAAGTAGTTCAAGAAGCTTCAAGACAAGAGATAATAAGAAGATACTTCAAAACAGCTTGTGAATATAAAAAAGGACAAGTTGATAAAGGTGCTTACGATAGAATTAAACTTATAATGGAAGAATTAAATTTAAAGCCAGAAGATAGAAAAGTTGTAATACCAGCTAGAGAATATAGTGCTAAATTAAAGGAAGTTTCAAATACTCCTAACGATATATGTCCAGTAGTTGCATTAGAACTTAATGATGGAACTATACTTACAGGAAAAGCTTCAGAAACTATGAATGCAACAGCTGCAGCAGTTTTAAATGCTATAAAACATTTTGCAAATATAAATGATGATATGCACTTAATATCACCTGTAGTTTTAGAACCAATTATAAACTTAAAAGCAAATACTTTAGGTAATAGAAATGTTGCTTTAAGTTGCGAAGAAATTCTAACAGCATTAAGTATATGTGCAGTTACAAATCCAACAGCTCAAGCAGCTATGGAAAAATTAAGTATGTTAAAAGGTGCTCAAGCACATTCAACTACTATGTTAAGTTTAAATGATGAACAAACATTTAGAAAATTAGGAGTAGATACAACTTCTGATCCAGAATATCCATCAGCTAACTTATATCAAAACTAATTACAGATATATAACCGTATTGTAAAATTACAATGCGGTTTTTTTATGAATATTTCGGCAAGGAGGTGTTTTAGTGGACAGTGAAAGAAAAATAATTCATATAGATATGGATGCATTTTATGCATCTGTAGAGCAAAGAGATAATCCTAAGTTAAAGGGAAAACCAGTTATAGTTGGAGGAAGTCCAGAAGGAAGAGGAGTAGTTGCTACATGCTCATATGAAGCAAGAATATTTGGAATACACTCAGCTATGCCATCTAGTGTAGCTTATGTACGTTGTCCTCATGCAGTTTTTGTACCTCCAAGATTTGAAGTATATCAAAAAATATCGTATCAAATAAGAGAAATATTTAAAAGATATACAGATATAATAGAGCCTTTATCTTTAGATGAGGCATACTTAGATGTAACTGTAAATAAAAAAGAAATAAAATATGCTACTACAATTGCAAAACAAATAAAAGAAGATATAAAAAATGAAATAGGAATAACAGCTTCTGCAGGTGTATCTTATAATAAATTTTTAGCCAAAATTGCATCAGATTATAAAAAACCTAATGGACTAACAGTTATAACTCCAGATAAAGCGCAGGAATTTATAGATGATTTACCTATTAATAAATTTTTTGGAATTGGGAAGGTAACTTCTAAGACTTTAAAAATGATGGGCATAAAAAAAGGATATGATCTAAGAAATATGACTTTAATTGAGCTAGAGCAGATCTTTAAGAAAAAAGGATATGATATGTATAATTTTGCTCGAGGTATAGATAATAGACCAGTTCAAATTAGTAGAGAAAGAAAATCTGTAGGATCAGAAAGTACTTTTATTTCAAATGTATACTTTGACTCAGATGAATTAAATGAACATATAAAAGATGTTGTAAAAGACGTCTGTAAGAGATTAAATTATATTAATAAATGTGGAAAGACTATAACCATTAAAATAAAATATGCAGATTTTAAACAGGTTACAAAAAGAAGAACATTAGAATCTCCAATAAATACATATAATGATATATTAAAAAATACAAATATTTTAATAGAGAAAGTAAAAAATAAAGAAAGGCAAATTAGATTAATTGGAGTAACTATATCTAATTTACTAGACTGTGAAAAAGAAGAATACCATAATATCTCATTGTTTGATAAACTGTAAAATAGGTATATATATACTTGGAAAATATTGATAAATAGCAAATCTATTAACAAACTTAAATATTTTAAAGTTAAATATTTAAGTTTGTTAATGAATATGATATTATATAAAATAATAAATTTAAAAATGGAGGTCGATTATGGGGAAACAAACAACAGATTTAGGTAAAGGTAGCGTTGGAAAATTATTATTTCAATTAGCTTTACCTGCTATAATAGCTCAGCTAGTTAATGTTTTATACAATATAGTTGATAGAATTTTCATAGGTAGAATGCCTAATGGGGAGCTAGCAATGGCTGGTGTTGGAGTAGCATTTCCAATAATAATGATTGTATCAGCATTTAGTGCATTAGTAGGTATGGGGGGAGCTCCATTAGCTGCTATAAAAATGGGGGAAAAAGATAATGATGGTGCAGAAAAAATAATGACTAACAGTTTTTCTACACTAGTAATAATAGCAATTATATTAACGATATCTCTTTTAATTTTTAAAGAAAACATACTTTGGGCTTTTGGAGCTAGTAAAGATACAATAGGATATGCAAATGATTATATTGGTATATATCTTATAGGAACCTTGTTTGTGCAAATTGGTTTAGGTCTAAATCCTTTTATAAATACTCAAGGTTTTGCTAAAACAGGTATGATAACAGTATTAATCGGAGCAATAATAAATATAGTACTGGATCCGATTTTAATCTTTGGACTTAATATGGGTGTTAAAGGAGCAGCTTTAGCAACAATAAGTGCACAGTTTGTTTCTGCAGTATGGGTTTTATTATTCTTAGTCGGAAAGAAAAGTGTTCTTAAGATAAGAAAGAAATATATAATTCCAAATTTAAAAGTTATTGGGCCTATTTTACTTTTAGGTATATCACCATTTATAATGCAAGCAACTGAAAGTTTAGTAATTATATCTATGAATAACAATCTTGCTAAATATGGTGGAGACTTAGCCATAGGTGCAATGACTATAATGAGTAGTGTTATGCAAATAATATTATTACCTATGATGGGGTTAACTCAAGGAGCACAACCGATAATAAGTTTTAACTATGGAGCGGATAAGTTAGATAGAGTTAGAAAGACATTTAAACTATTATTAGTAAGTTGTTTAGTTTATACAACTTTAATGTGGGGAGCTATAATGATATTCCCACAAGTATTTGTATCTATATTTAATAGCAACCCTCAACTTGTAGAAATAACTGTATGGAGTATGAGAATTTACTTTGCGGGAATACTACTATTTGGAGCACAAATTGCTTGTCAGCAAACATTCCTTGCTTTAGGTCAAGCAAAGATATCTATGATATTAGCTTTACTTAGAAAGATAATATTATTGATACCATTAATATTTATATTACCAATATTCTTTGAAAATAAATTACAAGGGGTATTAACAGCTGAGCCAGTTGCAGATATAACTGCAGCAATTGTAACGATAATATGCTTTAGTGTATTTTACAAAAAAACTTTATCTATAGATCATGCAATACAACCAACAGTAGAAATTGCGAAAACTAAAGATGAGTAATTTAAAAAGCTATGGTAAATAAAATTTACCATAGCTTTAAATTTATATAAATTTATTATATACATATAACTAAAGGGTATATAATAATAAGAGATAGTTAAAACATAGGAGGATTAAATATGAATGCAATTATAGATTTACACTGCCATACTATTTCAAGCGGACATGCATATAGCACACTTAAAGAGAATATAGATGAAGCCAAATTAAAAGGGCTAAAGTATGTAGGTGTATCAGACCATGCTCCTAATATGCCTGGAAGTACACATCCTTTTTATTTTGGAAATTTAGGCGTTATAAAAGAAGAAATAAATGGAGTTAAAGTGTTAAAAGGAATAGAAGCTAATATAATGGATTTTGATGGTAATATAGATATTCCAAGTGATGTAGTTGGAAAATTAGATTATGTTATTGCTAGCTTCCATCCACCGTGCATAAATCCTGGAAACATACATGAAAATACAAAAGCAATATTAAATGTAATGGAAAATAAAGAGGTAAAAATAATAGGACATTTAGACGATAGTAGGTATCCTGTTGATTATGAAAAAGTTGTATTAAAAGCTAAGGAAACTAATACTTTACTAGAGATAAACAACTCTTCATTAAGAACTAATAGCTTTAGGGTTGGAGCAATAGAGAATGCTAAAGTTTTATTAAATCTTTGCAAAAAACATGATGTTAAGGTTATTTTAGGTAGTGATGCACATATATACTATCAGGTTGGTAATTTTGAAAATTGTACAAAAACACTAGAAGAAGTAAATTTCCCAGGAAATTTAGTGGTGAATTTTAACGAAGAATATATAAAAGAATATTTTTTTGGAAAGTAAAAACAATTAATAATATCAAATAATATATCGTTAGTGATATAATAGTATATGATTAAATACAAAAATTATATAAACGTTTACATAGGAAGGGATGAAGTTTAATGGAGAACAATCAAACTATGCAAGAACTTTTAGAGCAACAAGAAAAAGAAATGAGTAGTATAAAAATAGGTCAAACAGTAAGCGGAAAAATAACTAAAGTATTATATGATGAGTTACATTTAGAATTAAATTATGGATTTGAAGGAATTATATCTATATCTGAACTTATATTAGCTAAAGATGAAACAATAGAAGATAAGTATAGTGTTGGACAAGAAATAAGTGGAGAAATAACTAAGATAAATCGTAAAGATGGAACAATGTATTTATCAGCTAAAAAAGCTGTTATTGAAGCTACTAGAAAAGAGCTAAAAGAAGCTTTAGATAACCATACTATATTAACTGTTCATGTAGAAAGAAGCATTGAAAAAGGACTATTTGCAAGTTATAAAACAGAGACTGTATTTATACCGTTATCTCAAATAGATGTTACATTTGTAAACAATACAGCTGCATATGTAGGACGTGATTTAGAAGTTTACATGATAGAAATGGATTTAAGAAGAAATAGAATAGTTGCATCTCATAGAGAAGTTGCTCATGAAAGAATAGAAGTTGAAAAGGCAGCTAAAAGAGAAAAAATGAAGGCTGATAGAGAAGCTGAAAGAGCAAGAGTTAAGCAAGCTAAAGAGGATTTATTTAACTCTCTTGAAATAGGTCAAAAAAGAAGTGGTAAAGTAAGTAAAATAATGAACTATGGAGCATTCATAGATTTAGGTGGAATAGAAGGCTTAGCACATATAAATGAATTAGCTTGGCATAGAGTAGAATCAGTTGAAGATGTAGTAAAAGAAGGACAAGAAGTAGATGTATATATTATAAAAATAGACAAAGAAAATAAAAAAGTAGGACTAGCTATAAAAGATATAAACAATGATCCGTGGAATTCTGTAAAAGAAGAAATGCAAGTTGGAGATATTGTTAATGTTAAAGTTTTAAAACTTATAGAAAGAGGAGCTTTTGTAGAGGTTAAACTTGGAGTGGAAGCATTCTTACCAATATCTCAATTAAGCGAAGATAGAGTTATGAAAGTATCTAATGTTGTTAATGTTGGAGATATAATAGACGTTATGATAATAGATATAAAAAATAAAGATAAAAGAATGGTTGTATCATTAAAAGAAGCTACAAAAGAGCCTGAAGAAGATTACTCTGAATTTTTAGAGGTAGAAGAGTCATTAGGATCATTAGGTGATTTATTTAAAGATAAATTCAAAGATTTAAAATAAAAGAAGTGATAAAAATAGTATCTAGTTTTAGCTAGATACTATTTTTATTGTCATATTATAAAAGTATGCATAAAAATATAAGTATTAACTTTTTATTGAATATAAAAAAATACTATGATATACTCAACTTGTAAAAATGAATATAAGGCTAGGGGAGCTATAATTGGATAGTTGAGAAGTAAAGCCATAACTTTCAGACCCTAAAAACCTGATCAAGGTAATTCTTGCGTAGGGAAGCTTAATATAGTAAATAAGCATTATTTTTGATGTATATGAAAGCGTTCTCTGAAAAAGAGGGCGCTTTTTTGCGCAACAGACGAAGTTGTTTGAGTAACGGGACACGAGTTTACCGAGTGGACGTTGACGACATGAAATTTGAGCTACATGAAGTGGTTCGCAGACGTAGTCGCTCAAGCAAAGCGAATTTTATATTTAAGGAGGAATATATGAAGGTAAATGGGAAAGAGATTTGTTTAAAACCTGGGACTACGATTTTAAACTTACTAGATGAATTAAAACTTAAAGTTGATAATGTTGTTGTAGAAGTTAATCTAGATATCATTGAAAATCATCAATATAGCTCATATATATTAAAGTCAGATGATATCGTAGAAGTTATAAGGTTTGTGGGAGGGGGCTAAAGTGAAGCTGTTTATAAATGAAACTTTAGAAACTTTAAATGAGACTGAAGTAAGTATTAATTTTATAAAAGAAAGATTTAAAAAGAATGCAGATGTAGTTATTCTAAATGGATATCCTATTTCAGAAAATAAATTTTTAAAAGATGGAGATAGAGTTACATTAATAAAAAAAGGAGAAAATCCTACATTTGAGGAGTTAGAAAGTTTAATGGTAGCAAGGCATACTCCAAATATACATTCTAGTTTGAAAAAAGGTAAAGTCGTTGTTTTAGGACTTGGAGGTCTTGGTTCTAATATCGCTATATCACTTGCAAGAATAGGAGTAGGACATCTGATATTAGCAGACTTTGATGTAGTTGAACCATCTAACTTAAATAGGCAACAATACTTTATAAGTGATATAGGTAAGTATAAAACAGATGCGATTAAAAATCATATAAAAAATATAAATCCATT
Source organism: Paraclostridium dentum (assembly GCF_048568265.1). Taxonomy (NCBI): domain Bacteria; kingdom Bacillati; phylum Bacillota; class Clostridia; order Peptostreptococcales; family Peptostreptococcaceae; genus Paraclostridium; species Paraclostridium dentum. The sequence goes on from NZ_CP183813.1 coordinate 416,300, forward strand.
TATAAAAATAGATACTGTAAATAAAATTATAGATTCATCAAATATAAATGAATTTGAGGATGTAGATATTATAATGGAGGCATTTGACAATCCTAGATACAAAGCTGAAATTGCAAGTTTTGTATTAAAGAATATGAAAAATAAATACCTTATTTCATCATCTGGAATGGCAGGTTTTTATGATTCTAACATAATAAAAACAAGAAAGATAAAAGATAAATTTTTTATATGTGGGGATGAAGTCAGTGAAGCAAAAGAAGGGGATGGACTTATGGCACCTAGAGTATCGATTTGTGCAAACCATATGGCTAATCTAGCTACAAAGATATTGATAGAATACATAAAATAGAGGGGGATAAAAATGGATAAATTAGTATTAGGGGGACATGAATTTAACAGCAGATTATTAATAGGAACAGGGAAGTATGGCTCAAATGAGATTTTGCCAAAAGTTATAGAATCAAGTGAAAGTGAGATTATAACTGTAGCATTAAGAAGAGTTGATTTAGATAATAAAGATGAAAATATTATAAGTCATATTCCAAAAAAAATGACTATACTACCAAATACTTCAGGTGCAACAAATCATGTTGAAGCAGTTAGAATTGCTAGGATATCTAGAAAAATGGGATGTGGAAATTTCATAAAAATAGAAGTGATAAGTGATTCTAAGTATTTATTACCAGATAACGAAGAAACTATAAAAGCTACTAAAATTTTGGCGGATGAAGGATTTATAGTATTGCCGTATATGACACCAGATTTATATGCAGGAAAAAAACTTGTAGAAGTTGGAGCAGCAGCAGTTATGCCATTAGGCGCACCAATTGGATCTAATAGAGGACTTAAGATGAAAGAAATGATAAAAATTATGATTGATGAAATAGATATACCGATAATCGTTGATGCAGGAATAGGGAAGCCTTCACAAGCTATGGAAGCTATGGAAATGGGAGCAGCTGCGGTACTAGTTAATACTGCAATATCTAGTGCTCAAGATTCAGTGAAAATGGCAAATGCATTTAAATTAGCTGTTGAAGGTGGAAGAGAAGCATATCTAGCTAAAGCTGGTAGAGTAACAAATTATGCAAATGCATCATCACCTTTAACAGGATTTTTAAGCGAGGTAGGTGTTTAGGATTGGGTTTTTATAAATTTATAGATTCATATAAAGATTTTAATATAGATTCTTATTTGAACAATGTAAGCGATGAAGATGTTTTGAGAAGTCTACAAAAGGATAGCTTAGATGAATATGACTTATTAAACTTACTATCAAAAACAGCAACTAAGTATCTTGAACTAATGGCCCAAAAGGCAAATGAAATAACAAATAGATACTTTGGAAAAACTATACTTTTATATACCCCTATGTATATTTCAAATTTTTGTGTAAACAAATGCGTATACTGTGGTTACAATATAGATTCTGATATAAAGAGAAAAAAACTAAATGTAGATGAGATATACAATGAAGGACTAGCTATATCTAAAGATGGATTTAAACATTTATTACTTTTAACAGGAGAAAGTAAAATCCATTCAGATGTAAAATATATAGGAGATGCTGTCTCTGTTTTAAATGATATTTTCCCATCTATAACAATAGAGGTTTATCCAATGGATGAGGATGAATATATATACCTATATGAGAAAGGAGTTGAAGGTATTACTATATATCAAGAAACATACAATGAAAAAATATATAAAAATGTTCACTTAAAAGGACCTAAATCTAATTATAAATATAGATTAGATGCTCCAGAGAGAGCTGCAAAATCTGGAATGAGAAGTATATCTATAGGAGCTTTATTAGGACTTAATGATTTTAGAGAAGAAACTTTTTTTACTTTAATGCATGGAAGATATATAAGAAATAAATATCCTCAAGTTGATGTATCATACTCAATACCTAGAATAAGACCTTTTAAAGGGTGTTATGAAAATCTTATAGAAGTTAGTGATAGAGATTTAGTACAAGTTATGATAGTTATGAGGTTGTTTGATAATCAAGGCGGAATAAATTTATCTACTAGAGAAAGTTTAAGTCTAAGAAAAAATTTAATTCCTCTGGGAGTTACAAAATTAAGTGCGGGAGTATCTACTAATGTAGGGGGACATTCATTAGATGGAGAGGGAACAGAACAATTTAAAATAAGTGATGAAAGTAGTATATTACAAATAAAAAAAATGCTTAATGATATAGGCTACCAACAAATATTTAAAGATTGGGAAAGATTTCAGTGTACCTTATAACTAATAGACATTTATGTAATGAGAAAAGATATTTAGAAATATTAGAAGAAGCATCTTTTAATGGTGTTGAAAATATTATATTAAGAGAAAAAGATTTGAAAAATGATAAGTTAAAAAACCTGTATTTTAAAACTAGAGAACGTGTAAATAAAGAAACGAAAATTATAATAAATAGTAATTATGAAATTTTCAACTCAGTAGATGCTGATGGGATACATATGCCGTTTGATATGTTTAAAAAATTTAAGAATAAACTTGAATATAAAGAAAAGATTATTGGAGTATCTACACATAGTATAGAAGAGATTATTGAGGTGAAAAAATATTCAGTTTCCTATTTAATATTTTCACATATATATGAAACTAAGTGTAAATTTGATTTAAAGCCAAAGGGAATAAGTTTATTAAAGCAAGCTCAAAGTGAATTAAATGGATATGATATAAAGTTAATAGCACTAGGAGGAATTTTACCAAATAATTCGAAAGAAACTTTAAATTGCTGTGATGATATCGCAGTTATGTCTAGTATTATGGAATCGGATAATGTAAAAGATACAATTAAAAGTTTTTTATAAATAGGCTATCCTAAAACCATTGAATAAATGGGTATAGGATAGTTTTTTACGTTTGAAATTTACATGTAATAGATACAATGAAAGCACATTATGAACTAATTTTGAATACTATTAATGAAGAGTTAATATAAATATTTTTAAATTTGTTTTTTAGGGGGAAAATAAATGTATAGAAAAGAAGTCAATTATAGACCTATGTTTGATGGAGTAGATTTAACCATAAAACTAGGAGATGGAGCGTATGCAACGCCTATATGCTTTGACAATGGAGCAACAACACCTCCTTTTAAATGTGTAGACAGAGAAATTTTAAAACACATGCAAATGTATGGATCTATAGGTAGAGGTAAGGGGCCGAAATCAGAGTACTCAAATAGAGTTTATGAAAAATGCAGAGATTATATGAAGGAATATTTTAACTTAAAAGATGATGATAGATATACAGTAATATTTACAAAAAATACAACAGAAGGAATAAATTTATTAGCAAATGCATTGATAAATAGCAAATATGATAAAGTTATTACTACAAGAATGGAGCATCATGCCAATGACCTCCCATGGAGGTACAATGCAAATGTTATTTATATAGATGTAGATAATCAAGGAAAATTGAAAGTAGATGATATAGAGGAACAATTAATTAAAAATAAAGGGGAAGTTAAGTTTGTAAGTGTAACTGGAGCATCTAATGTAACTGGATATGTAAATCCAATACATCATATAGCCAAGTTAGCACATAAGTATGGTGCAAAAATTATTGTTGATGCAGCTCAATTAGCTCCACATAGAGAAATCAATATGAAAGGAACTGGAAATGATGACTCTATAGATTTTTTAGTATTATCTGCACATAAAATGTATGCACCATATGGAAGTGGAGTAGTTGTTGGTCTTAAAGAAGATTTAGAAGATAAAGAACCATTTTTAAAAGGTGGAGGAGCTGTAGACTTAGTATTTGACTATGATATTTATTGGAGTGAATTACCATCAAGATTTGAAGCTGGAACTCCTAACTATTTAGGTGTTGTAGCTTTGTACACAGCTATGAATAAACTAAAGGAAATTGGATTTGATAAAATTCAAGAACATGAAGAACTTTTGAAAAATAGACTTATAAAAGGTCTTGAAGATATTGATAGAGTAGTGCTTTATGGAGACTCAAATGACAAAGATAGATTAGGCGTTATTACTTTTAATGTAGACGGTATAAATTTTGATTCAGTAGCTGATAGATTATCATATATTAGAGGGATTGCTGTAAGACAAGGGGCGTTTTGTGCACATACTTATGTAAGAAGATTACTTGGAATAGATGATGCAGAAGCTCAAAAACTATTAAATAGAGATTGTAAAGTAGCTGGTATGGTTAGAGCTAGTTTAGGGCTTTACAACACAACCGAAGAAGTGGATGAATTTTTAAATACTATGGAATTTATGATAAATAGATGCAGACACTTTGAAAATAATATATTTTAATTTATGTGAATAATATAAATCTTTGGTAGAAAACTAAGGATGAGGTGATAATTATGGATAAACATGATGAACTTATAAAAGAGCTAAATAAGTTTTTAAGAGGCGTTCATATGGGAGCAGACACATTTAGAGTTTATCAAGATAAAGCTGAAAATAAAGAATTGAGAAGTGAGCTTACAAAAAGTATGGTAATATTTAGAGAACAGGACGAAAAAGTAAGCTCGTATATAAAGCAACTTGGTGGAGAGCCTGCTACTTCACTAGGTGTAGCAGGAGAAATGGCGAGTATGTTTGAAAAATTAAAGGATATGTTTATAGATAATGACAAGGAATTAATTAAACATACTATAAATGCTATTGATATGGGAATAGAAGGTGGAAATAATTTATTACATTCATATAAAGATGAACACCTAGATAAAAGTATATTCCAACACTTAAATGAAATGGTAAGTCAATATAAGGTTATGAAAAATAAATTTGAAATAATGTACAAATCACTTTAATAAAAAGCTTGATTATATTTTATATAATCAAGCTTTTGTTATTTAAAAGAAAAAATAATATAGCAAAAAATTTAATTAATAGATATTATTATTATGTATAGCTAAATGTCAGAAAATTCTTTAAGAAAAGAGGTGTATATATGAAAGAAAGGATAGATTTAACAGATGGCAAAATTACAGAAAAGCTAATAAAGTTAGCACTTCCTATAATGGGGACTTCTTTTATACAAATGGCGTACAATATGATAGATATGATTTGGGTAGGAAAGGCTGGAAGCAGTGCTGTTGCAGCAGTAGGTACAGCAGGTTTTTTTCCATGGCTAGGAATGGCCCTTATAGCTATATCTAGAGTTGGAGGAGAGGTTCAAGTAGCTCAAAGTATGGGTAAAAATGATATTGAAAGTACTAAATCGTATATAAAAGCAGCGATAGAAGTTAATATTATATTGGCTATTTTATATACTTTAATATTGCTTATATTTAAGGATGGACTAATAGGATTTTTTAATCTTGGAGATGCAGACGTTATAAGCATGTCTAAAGAGTATCTTGTTATAGTAGCTATAGGAATGATATTTTATTTTATAAACCCAATATTTACAGCTATATTCAATGGAATGGGTAATAGTAAAACTCCATTTAGAATAAATACCATAGGACTTATAACTAATATTATATTGGATCCACTACTTATAATAGGTTTTGGACCAATACCTAAATTAGGAGTAGCAGGAGCTGCTATAGCTACAGTTTTTTCTCAAGTTGTAGTTACAGCGTGCTTTATAGGACTAATTATAAAGAGAAATGACCAATATTTTAAAATTATGTTTTTTAAGAATATTAACTTTGAATATTATAAGGCATTGGGTAAGTTAGGCATGCCAGTAGCAATACAAAGTGGTATGTTTACAATATTTTCGATGCTACTTGGAGTAATTGTAGCATCGTGGGGACCAGTAGCTATTGCAGCTCAAAAGGTTGGAGCTCAGATAGAAGCTATTTCTTGGATGACTGCAGATGGTATAGCTGTGGCGTTTAGTAGCTTTTCGGGTCAAAACTATGGAGCTAACAAATATGAAAGAATAAATAAAGGGTTCAAGATAACTCTTATAATTGCTAGTTTACTAGGGATATTAAATACATTAATTTTAATATTTGGAGGAAAATCTATATTTACTATATTTATAAATGAAACTGAAACTATAACTGAAGGTGCAAAATATTTAAAAATATTAGGTTATTCTCAGTTATTTATGTGTGTAGAGATAATAACATCAGGCGCATTTAAGGGTATAGGAAGAACATACATACCATCTATTGTAGTAACTGTATTAACGGGGGCAAGGGTTCCTATAGCATATTTTTTATCAAGTCCAGAAATTTTAGGTTTAAGTGGAGTGTGGTGGAGTATAACCATAACTAGCATAATAAAAGGAATACTTATGATAAGCGTATACTTATATTTATTGAAATCTAATAAACTGTACAGAGATAATAAACATGATATAAAAACTAAAACAATATTAAGATGATAAAGTTAAAAGTGCTAGTTAATATAATTAGCACTTTTTGTAAATTATATTAACTTGTAGAAAACCAATTTAACATAATTTTTGATGGAAATAAAAAATCATACAAATACTAGCTAAGTTAATGGTATAATAGAAACTTAGGAAGAAAATTTGATTCGAGTTAATAAAAGTAGTTAATAATAAATATAAATGACATATAAGTAGGTGATTAAATGACAAATAAATTTTTACCAATATGCAAACAAGATATGGTAGATAGAGGATGGGAACAGGTAGACTTCGTATTAGTAACAGGAGATGCTTACGTAGACCATCATAGTTTTGGTACAGCTATAATATCTAGAGTTTTAGAAAACGCAGGATTTAAAGTTGGAATAATAGCACAACCAGATTGGAAAACAACAGAAGACTTTATGAAATTAGGAGAGCCTAGACTAGGATTTTTAGTTAACTCTGGAAATATGGACTCTATGGTAAATCATTACTCAGTAAGTAAAAAACATAGAGATAAAGATATGTATTCTCCAGGAGCTAAAATGGGGCTTAGACCGGATAGAGCTGTTATAGTTTACTGTAATAAAATAAGAGAAGCATATAAAGATGCGAAAATAATAATAGGTGGAATTGAAGCTAGTTTAAGAAGATTTGCGCATTATGATTATTGGAGTGATAGAGTAAGAAAATCTATGCTTATAGATAGTCAAGCTGATTTGTTAGTTTACGGTATGAGTGAAAAACAAATCGTAGAAGTTGCAAATGCATTAAATGATGGTTTTGAACCAAAGTATATAAGACATGTAAATGGGACTTGTTATATAGCAGATAGCAAAGATGAAATATATGATGATTATGTAGAGATACCATCATTTAAAGATGTTTCTTCAAGTAAAGAAGAATATGCTAAAGCATTTAAAATTCAGTATGATGAACAAGATCCATATAGAGGTAAGGTTATAATACAAAGACATGGAGACAAGTATTTAGTTCAAAACAAACCTGAAAAACCATTAAATAGAGAAGAACTAGATGAGGTTTATGCACTTCCTTATGCTAAGGATTATCATCCTATATATAAAGCTATGGGCGGAATACCAGCAATAGAAGAAGTTAAATTTGGAATAGTAAGTTCTAGAGGATGCTTTGGGAGTTGTTCTTTCTGTGCTATAACATTCCATCAAGGAAGAGCTGTACAAAGTAGAAGCCATGAATCTATATTAGATGAGGCTAAATATATAACTGAACTAGATGATTTTAAAGGATATATACACGATGTTGGTGGACCAACAGCAAACTTTAGAGATGCAGCTTGTAAAAAGCAAATAACTAAAGGTGCTTGTAAAAATAAACAATGTCTACACCCAGAACCATGCAAAAACTTAAAGGTTGATCACACAGATTTCTTAGAACTTTTAAGAAAAGTAAGAAGTTTACCTAAAGTTAAAAAGGTGTTTGTACGTTCAGGAATAAGATATGACTATGTAATGGCAGATAAAAATGATAAGTTCTTTAAAGAACTTGTTGAACATCATGTAAGTGGACAATTAAAAGTTGCACCAGAGCATATAGCTGAAGAAGTTTTAGATCATATGCAAAAGCCAGCAGGTAACACTTATGATAAATTTAGAGATAAATTCTTTAGATTAAGTGAAAAAGTTGGGAAAAAACAATATATTATACCGTATTTAATGTCTTCGCATCCAGGTTCTACTTTGAACTCAGCAATAGAATTAGCTGAATATTTAAGAGACACTAAATATCAACCAGAACAAGTTCAAGATTTTTATCCAACACCAGGAACTTTATCAACTACAATGTTCTACACAGGTATAGACCCGTTAACTATGAAACCTGTATATGTTCCAAAGTCTAAGCATGAAAAAGCTATGCAAAGAGCATTGCTTCAATATAGAGCTCCAAGAAACTATGAATTAGTTCATGCAGCATTAGTTGAAGCTGGAAGAGAAGATTTGATAGGATTTGGTCCAAGATGTTTAATAAAACCTAGAGGCGAACATCCTAGAAATTATAACAATAAAAGCAAAAATAAAAACTCTTCATCTAAAGCTTCGTCAAGAGGAAATAAAAAAGACGATAGTCGAGGAAAACGCGGAAATAAAGACTCTAGAGAAAATAACTCTAGAAATAATAGAAATGAAAAAAACGAAAGAAACAGTAAAACTAATAAGATAAAAAGAAAGAAAAGATAAACATAAAAAGCCCATTTTTTAAATGGGCTTTTTATTATAATTTAAATTGATGCAAATTGACATTTTTCGATAAAATATTTATAATAAAAGTTATGACAAAATTTAAAATATAAGGATTTAGCAAGTCTTGTGCTTATTAAAATTTAGAATAATACTTGCTTTAAATATTTATAAATTATCCAAAATAAAATAGAAAAGGAGGAGAGATGTATGGGAAATAAGCTTACTATAAAAACTATAGTTGCTATAGGGATAGGGTCTGCAGTATTTATGATATTAGGACGTTTTGGATCTATACCAACAGGAATTCCAAATACTAATATAGAAACGGCATATGCATTTTTAGCATTAATGGCTCTTATGTATGGTCCACTTGCAGGATTTTTAATAGGTTTTATAGGGCACTGTTTAAAGGATTCTATATTTTATGGTTCACCATGGTTTAGTTGGGTTATAGCATCAGCTGTAGTTGGTTTAGTAATTGGTCTTATATCTAAAAAAATTAATATAAGTGGCGGAGAGTTTAATAAAAAAGAAATAATAATTTTTAATATTACTCAGATAATAGCAAATGCCCTTGCATGGTTTGTAGTGGCTCCAACTCTAGATATATTTATTTATGCAGAACCTGCATCTAAAGTATATTTACAAGGTGTTTTAGGAGGAATAGGCAATATAATTACAGTAGCTGTTTTAGGAACTGCCATAATAAAAAGTTATGCTAAGACTAAGATACCAACGGGAAGTTTAGATAAAGAACTATAAAAGGAGATTCGTATGAAAAAGAAAATAATAGAATTTAAAGATTTTACTTTTAAATATAGAGTTCAAGCTAAACCTACATTAAAAAATATCAATCTTACAATTTATGAAGGAGAGAAGGTATTAGTAGTAGGTCCGTCAGGTTCTGGAAAAAGTACTTTAGCTCATTGTATAAATGGTCTTACACCTTTTTATTATCAAGGAAATAGTACGGGTAGCTTGAAAATAATGGGGAAAGAAACTAAAGATATGGGAATATTTGAAATATCTAAAACAGTAGGAACTGTACTTCAAGATCCCGATAGCCAATTTATAGGATTAACAGTTGCTGAGGATATAGCATTTAAGTTAGAAAATGACTGTACTTCTCAAAGTAAAATGAAATCTATGGTACAAAAAGTTTCAAAATTAGTAGGAATAGATAAACAACTTGATTCAGCTCCTTATAGTTTATCAGGAGGACAAAAGCAGAGAGTTACATTAGCAGGAGTTACTGTTGATGATGTAGATATATTGTTATTTGATGAACCTTTAGCTAGTTTAGACCCAGCTACAGGGAAAAGTGCAATAGAACTTATAGATAGAATAAAAAGTGAAACAAATAAAACAATTCTTATAATAGAGCACAGGTTAGAAGATGTTCTTCATTGTGATGTTGATAGAATTATAGTTATGAGTGAAGGTGAAATAGTTGCAGATATGAATGCTGATGAGCTGATATCTTCAGATATTTTAATTGAAAGCGGAATAAGAGAACCATTATATGTTACAGCTCTTAAATATGCAGGAGTAGATATAAATCCTGATATGAAACCTGGACATATAAATACTATAGATATAAACAAATGCAGCAATTGTTTAAAGAAATGGGATAGTAATAGCAATATACATGAAGAACAAATCAACGATGATGTATTACTTGAATTAAAAAATGTATCATTTAAATATGAAAAAAATAAGCCTATATTAAAAGATATATCATTTAAAATAAATAAAGGTGAAATGGTTAGTATAGTAGGAAAAAATGGGGCAGGAAAATCTACTATATCTAAGTTAGTATGTGGATTTTATAAACCAACAAGTGGACAAATACTTTTAAATAATAGAGATATAATAGATGATTCTATAAAAGAGCGTGCGGAAAAAATAGGAATTGTAATGCAAAATCCTAATCAAATGATTTCTAAGACTATGATCTTTGATGAAGTTGCATTAGGGCTTAGATTTAGAGGTATTGATGAAGAAACAATAAAGGAAAAAGTATATGAAACATTAAAAGTTTGTGGATTATATGAGTATAGAAATTGGCCTATATCAGCACTTAGTTATGGACAGAAAAAACGTGTAACTATAGCTTCTATATTAGTTTTAAATCCAGAAATAATAATTTTAGATGAGCCTACAGCAGGACAAGATTTTAAACATTATAATGAGATAATGGAATTTTTAGCAGATTTAAATAGAAAAGGTGTAACTATAATAATGATAACTCATGATATGCATTTAATGCTTGAATACACAAATAGAGCGATAGTTATAGCAGATGGTATTAAACTAGATGACGATACAGCGGCTAATGTTTTAACTAATAGTGAAGTTATAAATCATGCGAACCTAAAAGAAACATCTGTTTATGAGTTAGCTATAAAATGTGGGGTAAGTGACCCAAGAAAATTTGTTAATAAATTTATTGATTATGATAGGAGGATTAGAAGAGTATGAAAACAACAATGCTATCATATATAAAAGAAGATTCGCCTATCCATAATTTAACAGGTGCTACAAAATTAATATTTTTCATGGCTTGGTCAATAGCTTCTATGATAACTTATGATACTAGAGTTCTTGTAGGAATGTTAGTATTAAGTTTAATAATATTTAAAATATCAAAAGTCAAATTTAAAGATGTAGCTTTTGTTATATATTTTATTTTATTCTTTATGGTGTTAAATAATATTGCCATATTTATATTAGGACCGTATCAAGGTGTTGAAATATATGGAACAAGAACGGACTTAATTAAATTAATAGGACCATATACAGTAACAGCTGAGCAGTTATTTTATCAATTAAATTTTAATTTAAAAATATTTGCAACTATACCTATGGCATTACTATTTATAGTTACGACTGACCCAAGTGAATTTGCAGCATCATTAAATAAGCTTGGTATAAATTATAAAATTGCATATTCTGTTGCTATAGCTTTAAGATATATACCAGATATACAAAGAGATTATCATGATATATCATATGCACAACAAGCTAGAGGAATAGATATGTCTAAAAAAGAAAAGCTAGGGAAGCGTATAAAAAATATTTCATCTATACTTATGCCATTAATATTTTCAAGTTTAGAGAGAATAGAAGTTATAAGTTGTGCTATGGAACTTAGAGGATTTGGAAATAAAAGAAAACGTACTTGGTATAATGCAAGAAAGTTTAGAACTAGTGATTACGTAGCAATACTATTAGCTATAGTAATATTATTTGGATCTTTATATATTACATTTAAAAATGGAAATAGATTCTATAATCCATTTTTATAGTAAAAACAAGTTAATAAGATTACAATAAAATGTAAATCCCCATAATAATTCTACATAGAATTATTATGGGGATTTTTAATAGAAGAATAATATATGCTTATAAAGCTAAATTATATATAGTTAGAACATCTTCCCAGTTAAGTTTTTTTAGTCCACCAATAAGAATTTCTTTCCCATCTTTAAAGTTAGTAGATTTTTTTGCCATTAACTCTAAATTAGATTCGTTGATATTAAGCTCTTTTAAACTAGTAGGTAATTCAAGTTTTTTATAGAATGATTTTAATTTTTCAATTCCCTCATTTATGATCTCTTCTTGAGATTTAGATGTACTTTCAACACCCATAACATTTATAGCGAATTGCTCAAACATAGGTGGGTTTTCTTTATATACATACTTCATCCAGGCAGGGGTTATGACAGAAAGTCCTGCTCCATGTGCAACATCATATATAGCGCTAAGCTCATGTTCTATTTTATGAGAAGCCCAATCTTGCTCTCTTCCTAAACCAAGTAACCCGTTATGAGCAATATTTCCAGATAAAGCTATTTCAGCCCAAGCATCATAGTTTTTATTATCGTTTATAATAATTGATCCATTTTTCATTATAGTTTTTAATGTGCTTTCGCATAATCCATCAATTAAATCTGTATTAGGTGTATTAGTAAAATAACGTTCCATTATATGACTCATCATATCACTAATTCCATTAGCGATTTGATTTTTTGGCAATGTGAAATATAGTTCTGGATTAATAATGCTTAATAAAGGTCTAAGTAATTCGCAACCACAAGATAATTTTAGTTGTTTTTCTTCATTAGTAATAACTGTTCCAGTACTAGATTCACTTCCGGCTGCTGGGATAGTTAGAATAGTTGCAACTGGAATAGCTTCTTTAATTTCTATATCTTTGCAGTAGAAATCCCAAACATCTCCGTTGTAAGGTATACCGATTGCTATAGCTTTGGCAGAATCTATTACACTTCCTCCACCTACAGCTAAGATAAAGTCTACTTTTTCCTTTCTGCACAGTTCAATTCCCTTGTTAACAAGAGATAAACGAGGATTTGGTTTTACTCCTCCGAGCTCAACAAAGTCTATTTGGTTTTCTAAAAGTGAATTTATTACATCTTCATATACTCCGCTTTTTTTTATGCTTTGGCCACCAAAGTGGAATAAAACTTTATTTGCATAAGGTTTTATTAACTTTCCTATATTTCTATGTTCATTTTTCCCAAAAATTATTCTAGTTCTATTTTGATAATCAAAGTTTAACAAACTCAATTCCTCCTAAATTTTTATACTTAATTTAAATCGTGTAGTTATTTAATAGAATTTTCTTAAGCTAATATTAATACTTAGAGTTAACTCTAAGTCAATAGCTTTTGTTTTAAATATTGACAATTATTTTTATAAGAAGTAATGTATAGCTAAATAAATTATAGGAGGATGAAGAATGAATTATACAATTTCAGAGGTAGCTAAAAAATTTAATTTAACTCAGCATACAATTCGCTACTATGAAAAAGAAAATATAATTTCACCTCATAGAAATAAAAATGGTATACGTTATTTTACAGATGAAGATTTAGACCAAATTGAAATGGTGTGTTGCCTTAAAGCTACGGGAATGTCCATAAAAGATATAAAATCTTATTTTAAACTTTGTTCACAAGGAGATGAAACATTAGAAGAGAGGTTGGACATTTTCAATTCGCATAGGGAACACATATTAAAAGAGTTTGAGCTATTACAAAAACATCTAGATAAAATTGATGATAAAATCAGTTGGTATAAAGGTTTTATGAAATCTAAGAGGTGTGATTGATAAGAAATATATGTTAAATTTAATATATAAGTTATTTTAGGGAGTGTGATTTTTTATGGCTAAAACAAAAGTAAAAACTAACGCAATGAGAATTTTAGATTCTAAAAAAGTAAAATATAATATGCTTTCATATGATGTTTCAGATGATCATGTGGATGGAATATCTGTAGCAAATAAGATTGGAAGAGATGTAAGTGAAGTATATAAAACTTTGGTTACACAAGGAACTAGTAAAGAGTTATATGTATATGTGATACCTGTTAATGAAAATTTAGATTTAAAAAAGGCTGCAAAAGTAGCAGGAGAAAAAAAGGTAGAGATGATACATGTAAGTGATATAAACAAACTTACTGGATATATAAGAGGTGGATGTTCTCCTGTAGGAATGAAAAAACTATATAAAACTTTTATAAATGAAACAGGAAAAGATTTAGAAAATATTATAGTGAGTGCTGGTAAAATAGGATATCAAATAGAACTAAATCCATTTGACTTACAAAAAGTTATAAATAGTAAATTTGAAGATATAATATAAGTAAGTTAAAAAAAGAAAGTTGGGATTAAATGAATGTAGATTTTTTCAGGCAAGATGCAATTGCTTTATCGAAACAATTACTTGGAAAGTATTTAGTTAGAAAATATGATGATAAAGAAATTATAGTTAAAATAGTTGAAACTGAAGCTTATATGGGAATAACGGATAAGGCTGCTCATGTATATGGGGATAGAAGGACAGATAGAACAGCTCCGTTATATGAAGACGGAGGAACCATATATGTTTATTTAATATACGGAATGTATTACTGTTTAAATATTTCTGCAAATATCAAAGATACACCTCAGTGCGTACTTATAAGAGCGGTAGAGCCTATTAAAGGAATTGATGATATTTCAATAAATAGATATGATAAAGTATATGAAGAATTAACTACATATCAAAAGAAAAACATTACCAATGGACCAGGAAAATTGTGCAAAGCTCTTAAAATTGAAAAAGATTTAAATTTTAAAAGCGTATTAGGTAATGAGCTTTCTGTAAAAGATTCTATCAATAATGGTGAGGAAGAAAATTTTGAAATTGTTGAAAGTAAACGTGTAAATATCGATTATGCTCAAGAAGCTAAAGATTATTTATGGAGATATTATATAAAAGATAATAAATATATATCTAAAAAATAGTTGTCTAAAATAATAGACAACTATTTTTGTGCTTAATAACTTAAGTGAGTAAATTTTTTAACTAAGTAAAACTATGCTTATAATAGGAATTGTAACTATAGATATTAAGGTAGTTAAAAATACAGCTTGAGATGCAAGCTGATCATTTGCATCATAGCTTTTTGCCATGATTGCTGTATTTGATGCTGCTGGCATTGCAGATATAACTACAGGCACACCTAATAATAATGGGTTTTTAATATATAAGCTTAATAGAAAATAAACAACAGATGGAACAACTAAAAGTCTTATAAAGGATACTATATATAATTTTTTATTTATAAAAGTTTCTTTAATAGGAGAATTAGCTAGTAAGCTTCCTATAACAATCATTGATAAAGGTGTTGTTATACTTCCAAGCATATTTAAAGTATTAAATATTGGAAGTGGAAGTTTAATTCTTAAAAGGAATAATGAAAGTCCAGTTAAGACACCTATAATTGGAGGACTTATAATAGATTTAATTGAAAATTTATATTCACTATTATGTTTATTTAACAAATAAGTTCCAACTGTAAATACGAAAAAATTAAAAGGAAGGTTAAAAATTGCTGTAAAAAATATAGCTTCTTTGCCTAAAACAGCTTCGATAACTGGATACCCCATGAACCCAACGTTAGAGAAAACAATTATATATTGATAAAGACCGCAATCTTTATCGCCTTTTATAAAAAATTTAAATAAAAAAGCTATCAATATAGTTGTAGAGTACATTAATATTGAAATTATTATTAAAGATATAATATCGCCTAATAAACTAGGGTTAAATTCCATTTGCATAGCGCTAATTATCATAGACGGTAAAAACAACCCCATTATTAGTTTCGTAAGTCCAGATGTGGTATGTTTATCTATTAACCCCTTAAAGCTAGATATGTATCCAACTAAAATAAGCAAAAATAAAACGGTTATTTGAATAAATATATTATTAAAGTTCAATATATCACCCCCTATAACTATTATATAGAGGATAATGAGAGAATGAATAAAGTTATTAAAAATAAATTGAAAATATTTAAATAAAATGTATATAATTCAAAAAATGGTAAATAATTAAAATATAAGAGATAATTAATCTCCCCCAAAACTTTAAGATATCTCTTACAACCATAAAACTCATATATCCCCCATTAAAGCATATACTTTCGGACAGTATGTGCTTTTGTTTTTTTTGAGTAAAATATAATGCAAAGAAAGGATTAAACGAATTTTGTTATTGTTAAAATAATTAAAAAATGATAAAGTTTTATATATAGTCGAATATTAAACTTGAAAATGGGGGATAAGTTCGTGAGAATTATAAAGTCATCACAAATTACAGAGATTGTAAGAGATATGTGTATAAAAGCAAACATATACCTAGGAGAAGATGTTGTAGAATCTTTAAAAGAGAATAAAGAAAAAGAAAATAGCGAACTAGGAAAAAATATATTAAAGATATTAATAAAAAATTGTGAAATTGCAAAAGAAAAACAAATGCCTATATGTCAAGATACTGGAATGGCTGTATTTTTTGTAAGTATCGGGCAAGATGTACACGTAGAAGGTAAAAATATAAGCGATGCAATAAATGAAGGTGTAAAGCAAGGTTATGAAGATGGCTTTTTAAGAAAATCAGTTGTAACTCCAATAGATAGAAAAAATACACAAGATAATACACCTGCAATAATTCATTACGATATAGTTGAGGGTGATAAAATAACTATAGAGTTTGCACCAAAGGGATTTGGTAGTGAAAATATGAGCAAGATGAAAATGTTAAAGCCATCTGATGGTATAAAAGGAATACAAAACTTTATTATAGATACGGTTAAAGAAGCTGGTCCAAACCCATGTCCACCTATAGTTGTTGGTGTTGGAATTGGAGGAACTATTGAAAAATGTGCACAGATAGCAAAAAAATCTTTATTAAGGGATATAGGAGAACATAATAAAGATGAAAATATAAAAAAATTAGAAATACAAATATTAAAAGAAATAAATAACCTAGGAATAGGGCCTCAAGGATTAGGTGGAAATACAACTGCGCTTGCAGTTAACATAGAGACATTTCCAACTCATATAGCTGGGCTTCCTGTAGTAGTAAATATAAACTGTCATGCGGCAAGACATAAAAAGGCTATAATATAAAGGGGGATAAATATGAAAAAAATAACTCTTCCCATAGATAATGAAACAGTAAAAGAACTAAAGTGTGGAGAAATGGTAAGTATAAGTGGTGTAATTTATACAGCTAGAGACGCAGCTCATCAAAGAATGGTTAATTCTATAAAAGAAGGTGAAAAATTGCCTTTTAACGTAGAAGGGCAAGCTATATATTATGTAGGACCAACACCTCATAAAGATGGAGAAGTAATAGGTGCTGCTGGACCTACGACAAGTTATAGAATGGATGACTTAACAGCTCCTTTATTAGATAGAGGATTAAAGTTAATGATAGGTAAAGGAAAGAGAAACGATGTAGTTATCGATTCGATGAAAAAAAATGTATGTGCATATTTAGCTGCTATAGGTGGCGCAGGTGCATATATATCAAACTCTATTAAAAAGGCTGAAGTTATAGCTTATGATGATTTAGGAGCAGAAGCTGTAAGAAGATTAGAGGTTGAGGACTTATTTGCAGTAGTTGCAATCGATTGTTATGGCAATAACATTTATGAAATGAATAAATAACTATAAATCAAAATATGAAAGAGGTTAGGTTATGACTAAAAATTACTCAGAGTTAGCATTAGAAATGCATGAAAAGAATAAAGGAAAAATAACTGTTTGTAGTAAGGTTAAAGTTGAAGATAAAGATGACTTATCTATTGCATATACTCCAGGAGTTGCAGCTCCGTGTGTGGAAATATCTAAAGATGAAGATTTAGCATATAAATATACATCAAAAGGAAATCTGGTTGGTGTAGTTAGTGATGGAAGTGCTGTATTAGGTTTAGGTAATATAGGAGCTAGTGCATCAATACCAGTAATGGAAGGAAAAGCAATACTATTTAAGGAATTCGCAAATGTAGATGCATTTCCAATATGTTTAAAGACGAACGATGTAGATGAAATAGTAAATACTGTAAAATTAATGGAACCTGTATTTGGAGGAATTAACTTAGAAGATATAAGTGCTCCAAGATGTTTTGAAATAGAAGAGAAATTAAAAAAAGAGTTAAACATACCAGTTTTTCATGATGATCAACATGGAACAGCTATAGTTTTATCTGCGGCTATAATAAATTCATTAAAATTAATAAATAAAAAAATAGAAGATCTAGAAATTGTTATAAATGGACCTGGAGCAGCTGGATTAGCAATAGCTAAAATGTTAATCAGCATGGGAGTTAAAAATATTGTGTTATGTGGATTAAATGGAGCCTTAGAAGAAGGTATGGATGATTTAAACTGGGCTCAAGAAGAAATGTTAAAGGTTACTAATATCCATAACGAAAAAGGATTATTAGCTGATGTAATAAAAAATAAAGATGTATTTATAGGAGTTTCAGGGCCTAACTGTGTAACAAAAGAAATGGTAGCTACTATGAACGAGAAATCTATAATATTAGCAATGGCAAATCCAACTCCAGAGATAATGCCAGACCAAGCAAAAGCGGGTGGAGCTTACATAGTTGGAACAGGAAGAAGTGATTTTCCAAATCAAGTAAATAATGTGCTTGCATTCCCAGGTATATTCAGAGGTGCATTAGATGTAAGGGCTACTGAAATAAATGAAGAAATGAAAATAGCAGCAGCTAATGCAATTGCAAATTCTATAAAAATAGAAGACTTAAACCCTGATAATATATTACCTAAATCTTTTGATAGAGATGTAGCTAAAAAAGTAGCAGAAGCTATAAAAGAAGCGGCTATAAAAACTGGTGTAGCTAGAATATAAAACTATTATATCAAAATAGATGAGACAAAAGGATGAATGTATAAGTGAAAGCTTATGTATTCATCCTTTTATAATTAAATATATGTAGAGATGGAAAAAAAATTTAATATAGTCTATAATTGAATGTATAAATATTAAAAGTAAATATATATACAATTTAACTACAAAAGGGGAAATAAATATGAATGAACCTATTTATAAGCAAATAGAAAGTCACATTAAAAATTTAATACAGTCAAAGACTTTAAAGCAAGGAGAATTAATACCTTCTGAAAAACAATTAAGTGAAGAATTTAATGTAACTAGAATGACTGTAAGATCGGCATTAAATAATTTAGTTAAAGATGGATATATAACTAGGCAAAGAGGCGTAGGGAGTATTGTTTTAGCAAATAAAGTATATGATAATATCTCTGCGGTAAGCGGTTTCACAGAAGAGATGGAAAATAAGGGGTACAAAGTTTCCAATATATTGGAGGAGCTTAATGTTATTGAAGCTGATGAAGAGCTTATGAATAAATTAAATCTTACTGAAAAAGAAAATGTATGGGAGATTAAAAGAATACGTTTAGCTAATGATAAGAAAATATCATATATGGAGACGTATATGCCTGTAAAATTATTTCCAAATTTAAAAAAATCTCATTGTGAAGGATCTTTATATAACTATGTTGAAGAATTTTGTGGATATAAGATAGCTATATCTGAACGAGAAGTAAGTTCAGTTTTAGCAAATGATGAGTTAGCTAATTTACTAGGCTTAACAAAACCAGAAGCTTTATTATATATAAGTCAGGTTTGTAAATTACACAATAGTGATGTTTTTGAATACTCACATACGTATCATTATGGGTATACACTAACTTTAAGCGCTGTATCTGAATAATCAGATACAGTTTTTTTTATTGAGGAAAATTACTATTTTGATTAAGTAAAGTAAATTTAAAAAAAGATGGGGAAAATGTTTTTATAAAACACTTGAAATGTATATACATTTAAAATATAATATATATAACAATAAAAAGAATATATAAACTTTATAAATCATAAGTTTATATAAATTATGTATTTATAAACATTTTTATTTAGCTAATAAGGATTAATTTAAGTTTTAAGAAAACGATTTCCAAAATTAAAGGGAGGATTATTATGGGAGCGATAATGAAGTTTATGGATAAGTATATTATCCCAGTAGCTGGAAAGCTAGGAGCACAAAGGCATTTAGTAGCTGTAAGAGATGGATTCGTAGCAATGATACCAATAACTATGATAGGAGCATTAGCAACATTAGTAAATAACTTACCTATACCAGCTTATCAAAATTTTATGAAAAATACTTTTGGGGAGACTTGGACTACATTAGGTGCAGATTTATGGTGGGGATCAATTGCAACTATGGCTTTATTCTTAGTTGTAGGAGTAGCTTATAATCTTGCAAAATCATATGATGAAGATGGTTTACAAGCAGGACTTATAGCTCTTAGTATATTCTTTGTAATGTCACCTCAAGTAGCTAACATAGTTACTGAAGCAGGAGACAAAGTTAGCGGATGGGGATTTGTCCCAAGTGGATATATTTCAAACTCTGCATTATTTACAGCGATAGTAATAGGATTACTAGCAACTGAAATATTTGTTAAGTTATCTAGGATTAAGAAAATAAATATAAAGATGCCAGATGGAGTACCACCGGCAGTAGCAAGGTCTTTTGCTAAGTTAATACCAGGTATGTTAACTATAGCTATATTTGGAGCAATTGGATTATTAATAAAAACATTATCAGGTGGATTATTCTTAAATGATTTATTAAATACTTATCTAGCAGCACCGTTAAAAGGAGCAGCAGACTCATTAGGTTCAACTATGTTAATTACTTTCTTTATACATGCATTATGGACTATAGGTCTTCATGGGGCAAATATAGCGATGCCTATAACAGAAACATTATTGATGGATTTAGGAGCAGAAAATGCAGCATTAGCTCAAGCAGGAGCTACTGAAGGATTCCATACTTTAGCAGGAGCATTCCTTGATGCATTTGTATACTTAGGTGGATCAGGTATGATTCTTGGATTAATAATAGCTTTAATAATAGCTGGAAGAAGACGTAAGGACATGATAGCTTTAGGATTAGCGCCGTCAGTATTCAATATAAGTGAACCTGTAATATTTGGATTACCAATAGTATTAAACCCAATATATATGATACCTTTCATTTTAGCTCCTGTTGTATGCTCAGCAGTTGCATATTTGGCAATAGATATGGGATTGGTAATGCCTGTAATTGCAGCTAAAATACCTTGGGTAACACCACCTATATTAGGAGGATTTTTAGCAACTGGTCACTGGACTGGAGCGGCTTTAGCAGCAGTTAATCTATTGATATCAATAGTTATATATATACCATTTGTAATAGCAGCAGAGAAAATAGACAAAAGAAAAGCTACTTTAGCTACAGATCAAGGAAATGATGACGATTTCAGTTTTGACGATTTAGAATTTTAGAAATAACGATAGGAGATATGACTATGAAAAAAGGACTAAAGATAGTAACTATAGGTGGAGGATCAAGTTATACTCCGGAACTTGTAGAAGGGTTTATAAAAAGATGCAAAGAATTACCAGTAAAAGAATTGTGGCTGGTTGATATAGAAGAAGGGAAGCACAAGTTAGAAATAGTTGGAAATCTAGCTAAAAGAATGGTTAAAAAAGCTGGAATAGATATGGAAATACATCTAACTTTAGATAGAAGAGAGGCATTAAAGGGTGCAGATTTTGTTACTACACAATTAAGGGTAGGATTATTAGAGGCTAGAATAAAAGATGAAAGTATACCTTTATCACATGGAGTAATAGGGCAAGAGACTAATGGGGCAGGAGGACTTTTCAAAGCATTAAGAACTGTACCTGTTGTTCTTGATATAATAAAAGATGTTGAAGAATTATGTCCTAACGCATGGATAATAAACTTTACAAATCCTACAGGTGTAATAACAGAAGCTGTATTTAGATATACTGATTTTAAAAACTATATAGGGTTATGTAATGTTCCTATAGGTATGAGAAACGGAATAGCTAAGTTGTTTGAAGTTGAAAATGAAAGAATTCAAATGGACTTTGCGGGGCTTAACCATATGGTTTATGGGCTTAATGTAGCTTTAGATGGAGAGGATGTTACAGATGAAGCAATAGATAAATTTGTACACTCAAAATTAACAATGCAAAATATAAAAGCTATAGAGTTTAATGCGGATTTTGTTAAAAGTTTAGGATTAGTTCCTTGTCCATACCATAGATACTATTACAAAACTAAAGAAATGCTAGATGAAGAATTAAATGAATTCGCAAAAGGGAAAGCTAGAGGGCAAGTTGTTAAAGAGCTAGAAGATCAATTATTTGAATTATATAAAGATGAAAATCTAGATATAAAACCACCTCAATTAGAAAAAAGAGGAGGAGCTTATTATAGTGATGCAGCATGTAATTTAATAAGTTCTATATACAATGATAAAAGAGATACTCAGGTAGTTAATACAATTAATAATGGAGCTATAAGAAACTTTAAAGACAATCAAGCTGTTGAAGTAAGTAGTGTTATAACAAAAAATGGGCCTAAACCATTATCTATAGGATATTTACCAGATGCTGTAGATGGATTAGTAAGCCAAATAAAATCATTTGAAATGTTGGCAGCAAAAGCTGCTGTATATGGAGATTACAATGCAGCATATTTAGCTCTATGTATAAATCCATTAATACCTTCTGATGATTTAGCTAAGACTATATTAGATGAAATGATGGAAGCTCACAAAGATTATTTACCACAATTTAATAAGTAGGACTGTTTCGGGGGGAATAGGATAAAAAAGGGCACTAAATAGTGCCCTTTTTTTATATTTAAAATATATGGTATACTATATTTTAATAAAAGTTTAAATTATATAAAAATATAGTATGGAGAATTTATATGAGTAAAAAAAATATTATAATAGGAATAATCAGCATATTAGTAGTTGGTGTGCTAGTTTCAGTTGTTTTTGTAAATAGAAAAAATCCTTTGAATTCAAAGGAAGATCAAATTGAAGTATCTGAAAATAAAGATAAAAATAAGATAGAACCAATCTCAAAAGAAAATGCACTAAAGGTATTGAAGGCTACATATGGAGATGGGGTGTCTAATACGGAAGAAGATATAAAGCAAGTGGGTAATAACTATGAAGTTAAAGTTAACGTATCTATAGAAGAAAAAGACGATGAAGGAGAGGTTCATTATCACGAACAAGATATGGGAACTCACAAAATCGATATATATACTGGTGAAATTAAAGATACAAAGGAAAAATAAAAAAAAGAGTATGGGTATCCATACTCTTTTTTTTATATTAGACGAGTTCCTTCTTCATCTTGAGATATTAACCCTTTTTTCATAAGAACTCCAAGTGTACGTTTGAAGTTTTTCTTACTACAACCAAATACTGATGCAATATCAGCTGGATCAGATTTATCATTTAAAGGCATGAACCCTCTAGAAGCATTATTTAGATGGTTTATGATTTTACTTTCTAACTCATTTAATTCTTGCTCTCTACCTTGTCTTGGAGTAAGACCTAGCTTACCGTCCTCGTATACCTTTATAACATTTAAATTTAATTTGTCTCCGATGTTAAGTTTTGTAAAGTATTCGTTATGAAGTATAACTCCTTCAAATTTATTGTCAACACAAACCATCGCACTATCGTTAGTTTGGAATCCATAAACAACACCTGTAACATTATCTCCTACTTTATACTCAGAGTCAGTAGATAAGTAACCTTCTATTCTAGTAGTAGCAGCTATTCTTTCAGTTTTATCTAAGTATATATAAAATAAATATTTATCACCTTTTTTTAGATCATAATGCTTTGAACTAAAAGGAACTAAAATATCTTTTTCAAGTCCAATATTAATAAAGTAACCTATTTTAGTAGCATCTACAACTTCAAAGTAACCTATTTCGCCAACTTTAGCTAATGGTGGGTTTAAAGTAGCAGCTAATTTATCTTTAGAATCTCTATATACGAATACATTTACTTCATCACCAGGAATTAAAGCCTCATAATTTGTAAATTTTCTATGCATGAAAATATCATCTGAAGTATTTCCTGTTTGCGCGTCTAGGAAAAAACCGAAATCAGCTTTTCTAGCTATTTTTAATTTGTTGAAATCACCTATTTTTATCAAGTACGTTCACCTCTTTAATTTTATATTAAAAATTACATATTCTATTATAATACCATATTTATGGGTATCTTATAAATAAAATATAAAATAACTAAATTAAAAAAAGAAAATGTATATTCTATTGAAGTTCTATAATAAAAATAGTATAATTGGTATATACCAAAATTGGTATATACCATATAAAAAGAGTGGTGATTTATATGAAGTTAGTAAATAAGAATATTGATATCCCTTTACATATACAACTTATGAAAATAATAAGGGAAATGATTGATTTAGGGGATCTTAAACCAGGGGATTCTATAATTCCAGAAAGAGAACTTTGTAATATTCAAAATGTAAGTAGAATGACAGTAAACAAAGCTATAGTTAATTTGGTAAATGAAGGATTTTTATATAGAGTTCAAGGAAAAGGAACTTTCGTTTCTGCCCAAAAAGAAAGAAATAGATTTTCTAGTATGCAAGGATTTACCGAGGTTATGAAGAATAAGGGAATGGATATAAAAACTGATATTTTATCATTTGAGGAAAATGAAAAGGATGAGTATATAAGACAAGTTTTAAATATAAATAATGAAGATGAAAAGGTATATAGAGTTGAAAGGTTAAGGTATATTGAAAGCGAACCTTTTGGAATTGAAATAAGTTATATACCAAAAAGTATTTGTAACAACCTGGAAAACGATTTGAAAGAAAGGAACTCTTTATACAATATAATAAATGAAGTTTATGGATATAAGATGAAAAAAGCTGAACAGATAATAGAACCAATGATTTTATCTGAAGAAGAATCAAAACTTTTAAAACAAAGCAAAAATACTTTAGCGCTTAAACTTAAAAGAACTTCGTACGCAGATGGAGATTTACCTGTAGAGTACACTATATCCATATTTAGAAGTGATAAGTACCAGTATGAAATAACATTAAATGCATAGGAGGTATAATTATGAAGGCTATAATAAATGGAAAGATTTTATTAAGAAATGAAGTACTAGAAAATAAGGTTTTAGTATTTGATAAAAAGATTATAGATATAACAGATGAAGTTCCAAGTGGATGTGAAGTTATAGATGTTAAAGGTAAGTTAGTATCTCCAGGGTTAATAGATATACATATACATGGGAATATGGGAAAAGATACGATGGAAGGTACAGATGAAGCTATAGACATTATATCTAAATCAGTAGCAAGACATGGTGTTACGTCATATTTACCTACTACTATGACAATGGACGAAGAATCAATTTTAAAAGCATTAGAATCTATAAAACGAGGTATGAATAGAAATACTGAGGGAGCTAGGGTTATAGGGGCTCATTTAGAAGGACCGTTTATAAATAAAATATACAAAGGCGCACAAAATGGAAATTATATAACTAATCCTAATTATGAATTAGTTAAAAAATATGAGGATGTAATAAAAGTTATAACTTATGCACCAGAAGAAGATTTAGATTTTACATTTACAAAATCTATAAAAAGTAATACTAATATAGTTTTATCTATAGGTCATAGTGCGGCTACATTTATAGAGGCTAGAGAAGCTATACGATTAGGTGCTAGCAATATAACTCATACATTCAATGGAATGACAGGTTTAAATCATAGGGATCCAGGTGTTGTTGGAGCTGCATTGACAACAGATGCATACTGTGAATTTATATGTGATACTATACACATAACTAAAGATCTATTCCAATTTATATTAGATAGTAAAGGTAAAGAAAGAGTGGTATTAATAACTGATTCTATGGAAGCAGGAGGATTAGAAAACGGAACATATAGTTTAGGTGGCCAGGCTGTAATAGTTAAGGATGGAGCAGCTAGATTAGAAAACGGGTCTCTTGCAGGAAGTGTTTCAAGCTTAAATAATATGGTGAATAATTTTTATAAAAATACAAATTTAAATATAAATGAAGCAATACATTTGGCTTCTTTAAATCCAGCTAGTTCACTAGGAATAAGTAATGATAAGGGAAGTTTAGATATAGGAAAAGATGCAGATATAGCTATATTTGATAATGAATTAAATTGTTACATGACTATTGTAGATGGAAATATAGTGTTTAAAAGAAATTAATTATAGGTGGAGGGTTAATATGAGAATACTAGTTTGTAAAAATTATGATGAAATGAGCAAAAAAGCTGCTCAAATAATAGCAAGTCAGGTTACTTTAAAATCAGATTCTATACTAGGGCTAGCAACAGGTAGTACGCCTATAGGAATGTATAAGAATTTAGTAGAAATGTATAAGGAAGCTACATTAGACTTTTCTGAGGTGAAATCATTCAATTTAGATGAATACTATCAGTTACCTAGAGAGAATGATCAAAGTTACTATCATTTTATGCATGAAAACTTATTCAATCATATAAATATAAAGGAAGAAAATGTAAATATACCAAATGGTATGACTAAGGATATAAAACTTGAATGTAAACAATATGATGATTCTATCAAAAATATTGGAGGAATAGATATACAGGTTTTAGGTATAGGACTTAACGCACACATAGGATTCAATGAACCATCAAATGTATTTGTAAAAGGAACAAACTTAGTTGATTTAAAAGAATCTACTATAGAGGCAAATGCAAGATTCTTTGAATCTATAGATGAAGTTCCTAAAAAAGCAGTAACTATGGGAATTGGGTCTATATTTAAATCTAAAAAGATAATTTTGTTGGCATCAGGAGAAGGTAAAGCTGAGGCTATACACAATACTGTATATGGAGACATAACTCCTCAAGTTCCATCATCTATACTTCAGCTTCACAGAGATACAATATTAATTTTAGATGAAGGTGCGGCAAGTAAGTTAAAAGAGGAAGACTATAAATTAATATAAATTGTATAAATAGCCTGCTAAACAGCAGGTTATTTGCATTTTATAAACTAAAATTAGGAATAAAATAGCAAAATATAATAAAAAAAATATAATTAGGCATACTAAACTTTATGAATATTAATATAAACTAAAATAAATGCTAAATCTACAAATCCTTAAAAACACTGGGGTTTAAAGTGAAAATTAATATAAAAAAATATTTAAAAAAGTATTGAAATTTGTAGCTTAATTTTATATAATATGTCTTGTTGTTTAGAAATTTTAAACAAAAGGTTTAGTAAAAATGATTTAAAATAGGAGGTGGACCATGGATATAGGTGAAAAAATTAAACGATTAAGAATAGAAAAACAGTTAACACAAGAAGAGCTAGCAAATAGATGTGAACTTTCTAAGGGATTTATATCTCAATTAGAAAACAATTTAACATCACCATCCATAGCTACACTTATAGATATATTAGAAATTTTGGGAACGAACTTAAAAGAATTTTTTAATGAAATGGATAATGAAAAAATTTGTTTTTCAAAAGAAGATATGTTTGAAACTGAGGATGAAGAATTAAAATATACATTTAAGTGGTTGGTTCCAAACTCTCAGAAAAATGAAATGGAGCCAATATTAATATCTTTATCTCCAGGAGGTCAATATAAAGAAGAAAAGCCTCATGAAGGAGAAGAATTTGGTTATGTATTAGCCGGTTCAATTTACTTACACATAGGAGATAAGAAGAATAAAGTTAGAAAAGGCGAGAGTTTTTACTTTAAGCCTAGAGCAAATCATTATATATCAAATGCTGGAAAGACAGAAGCTAAGGTTATATGGGTGAGTACACCACCATCATTTTAAGAGAAAGAGGTGATATATTTGTTAGAAAACATAATAGAATTAAAAAATCTATCTAAAAGATATGATGACAATCAAGTTTTAGACAACTTGAGTTTAGACATTAAGAAAAATGAATTTTTAACATTATTAGGACCAAGTGGATGTGGAAAAACTACAACGCTTAAGATAATAGCTGGATTTGAGTACGCTGATGAAGGTAAGGTATTATTTGAAGAACGTGATATCACAGATATACCACCTCACGAAAGACAAATAAATACAGTATTCCAAAAATACGCTTTATTTCCTCATATGAACATATATGAAAATATAGCTTTTGGTCTTAAAATAAAAAAACTACCTAAAGACGAAATAGATAAAAAAGTAAAAGAAATGCTTAAATTAGTTGCACTTGATGGGTTTGAAAGAAGACAAGTAGAATCGCTAAGTGGAGGACAACAGCAAAGGGTAGCTATAGCTAGAGCATTGGTAAACGAGCCTAAAGTTTTATTACTAGATGAACCTTTAGGAGCATTAGATTTAAAATTAAGAAAAGAAATGCAAATGGAATTAAAAAAAATACAAAAAAAATTAGGAATAACATTTATTTTTGTAACTCATGACCAAGAAGAGGCTTTAACTATGTCGGATAAAATAATTGTTATGAATAAAGGTAAAATTCAACAAATGGGAACTCCTCAAGATATATACAATGAGCCAGAAAATTCATTTGTTGCTAGATTTATAGGTGAAAGTAATATATTTGATGGAATTATGTTAGAAGACTATTTAGTAGAATTCTGTGGGAAGAAATTCAAGTGTGTAGATAAAGACTTTGAAAAAAATGAAAATATTGAAGTTGTAATAAGACCGGAAGATGTAAAAATGGTTGAACCAGAAAAAGGAATGTTAAAAGGAAAAGTTACATCAGTATTATTTAAAGGTGTTCACTATGAAATTGAAGTTAATGAAAACGGAAGAATGTGGATACTACATAATACACAAAGTGCACAAGTTGGAAGTGAATTAGGGTTAGATATATATCCAGAAGATATCCATATAATGAGAAAAGTGAGCGAATAGATTATGAAGAAAAATAAATCAATTCTTGCTTACCCTTATATAATCTGGAGTGCACTATTTATAGTAGTACCTTTAATTCTTGTGCTGGTTTTCAGTTTTACCGTTGAAAATGGAGATAAGCTAATATTTTCTTTAGAAAATTATAAAAGATTAATTAACCCTATATACTTAAAAGTATTTTTAAGATCTATAGTTTTAGCTGGATCATCAACAATAATATGTTTATTAGTTGGATATCCAGTTGCATATATAATTTCTAAGGCTCATATAAGCAAAAGAAATACTTTAATATTATTATTCATACTTCCAATGTGGATGAACTTCCTTTTAAGAACATATGCATGGGTTGCTATTTTAGGTAAAAATGGAATATTAAATTCATTCTTAGGATTATTTGGAATAGAGCCTGTTACATTACTTTATACTAACTTTGCAATATTACTTGGAATGGTATATAACTTTTTACCATTTATGGTACTACCAATATACACATCATTATCAAAAATGGATAATGATTTAATTAATGCAGCTAGAGACTTAGGAGCTAATAGCTTCCAAGTTTTCACTAAAGTTATATTCCCACTTAGTGTACCTGGAGTTATTTCAGGGATAACTATGGTATTTATGCCAGCTGTAACTACATTTGCTATCTCAAGATTATTAGGTGGAGGTAAATTTATGTTACTAGGAGACTTAATAGAGCAACAATTTACAGTAGTTGGAGATTGGAACTTTGGATCTGCGATATCGATATTTATGATGATTGTAATATTAATATCTATGGCAGTTATGTCAAGATTTGAAGATGACAGTGATAAGGAAGGCGGTGGGTTATTATTTTAAAGAAATTAGCATCGAATATTTACTTAACATTAGTGTTTTTATTTCTATATGCACCAATAATGGCGCTAGCAGTATTTTCATTTAATGATTCTAAATCTATGGCCCACTGGAATGGATTTACATTTAAGTGGTATAAGCAACTTATTCATAATGATAGTATAATGAATGCGTTATATTATACTTTGTTAGTAGCTATAATTTCATCTATAATAGCTACAATAGTAGGAACTATAAGTGCTATAGGAATACATAAAATGAGAGGTAAAAGAAGAAAGTTAATACTTAATATAAACTATCTTCCAGTATTAAATCCAGATATAGTTACAGCAGTAGCATTAATGAGTTTGTATGTATTTTTAAAATTAGAATTTGGATTTACGACTATGTTACTATCTCACATAATGTTTAGTATTCCTTATGTAATACTATCAGTGCTTCCTAAAATAAAGCAACTTCCTCAAAATATAGAAGAGGCTGCTATGGATTTAGGAGCAACACCTATGTATGCTTTAAGAAAAGTTGTTTTACCTCAGATAAAACCAGGTATAATATCTGGATTTTTAATTGCGTTTACAATGTCTATAGATGACTTTATAATAAGTTTCTTTAATACTGGAAATGGAGTTAGTAACTTATCTATAGAAATATATGGTATGGCAAGAAGAGGAATAAAACCTGAAATTAATGCACTATCTACAATAATGTTTACAGTTGTATTAATTTTACTTTTAATATCAAATAAGAAACAATCTATAGTAAGGAGTGATAAATAATTATGAAATTAAGAAAAATATCAATTTTAATTACTATAGGTTTAATGGTTTCAACTATGCTTACTGGATGTGGAGGTACAGATTCAAAAAAAGTTTTGAATGTATATAATGTCGGAGATTATATAGATGAAAATATAATAACTTTATTTGAAGAAAAAACTGGAATTGATGTACAGTATGAAACTTATGATACTAATGAAATGATGTATCAAAAAGTTAAAAGTGGAAGTACTAATTATGATTTAATATTCCCATCTGACTATATGGTTGAAAAAATGAAAAGTGAAGGACTTCTTCAAAAAATAGATTTTAAAAATATACCAAATATGAAGTATATAGATAAAAGCTTTTTAAATCCTATATATGACGAAACTAATGAATATAGCGTTCCATATATGTGGGGAACTTTTGGTATATTATATAATAAAAAAATGGTTAAAGAACCAGTTGATAGTTGGAACATACTTTGGAACCCTAAGTATAAAGGCAATATAATGATGTTTGACTCAGTGAGAGATACTATGGGAATATCATTAAAAAGATTAGGCTACAGCATGAATACAACTAATCCTAAAGAAATAAATGAAGCAATGAAAGAGTTAATGAAACAAAAAGATTTAGTATTAGCATATGTAAATGATGAAGGTAAAGATAGACTTCTAGGAGAAGAAGTGGCTATGGGGATTGCTTACTCAGGAGATGCAGTGACTTTAATGGAAGAAAACCCTAATTTAGCTTATGCAATACCTAAAGAAGGTACAAATAAATGGGTAGATGCAATGGCAATACCTAAAAGCGCACAAAATAAAAAGGAAGCTGAAATGTTTATAAACTTTTTATTAGATCCTGAAATTGCGAAGATGAATGCTGAATATATAGGATATTCAACTCCTAATGAAGGAGCTTTAAAGTTATTAGATAAAGATGTAACTTCAAATCCTGTTGCATATCCTCCTAAATCTGTTATGGATAAGACTGAAACATTTATTGATTTAGGGAACAAATTAAGATTATACGACGAAGCTTGGATAAAGCTGAAGTCTAAATAAAAAAAGCTCATTTGAATGAGCTTTTTTATTTTTTTGCGTAAATTAGCATATAAAAGTTTACAAGATGATATTATAATATAAATTAGAAAGTGGAGGGTAGTATGGGGATAAGAAAAAAGAGAAACTTTAGAAGAAAATTTAATATTAATAATAAAAAAAATAAAGAGTTACTTCAAAGTCTTAGTTTGATTTTAGTTTTATCATTTGTTGTTGGAGGAATATACACTGTATATGAAAATAAAAATTACGAAAAAAAAATAGCTAAAATAGAGTCATTGAAGATCGAAGAGGAAAAAATAAAGTTTATTAAAGATATTGAAAAAGAAGCTGAAAGCAGTTATAAGGAATATGGGGTATTGCCATCTATAACTATATCTCAGGCGATACTTGAATCTGGTTGGGGGCAATCAGAATTAACAAAAACCAGTAACAATTTATTTGGAATAAAAGCAGATGAAAGATGGAAAGGTGAGAATGTAGAAGTAGCAACATCAGAAAATTATAGTGATGAAGTAATGGCTAAATTCAGAAAATACAACTCATTAGATGATTCAATAAGAGATCATGCAAAGTTTTTAAAAGAAAATCCAAGATATGCAGAACATGGTTTGTTTAAAGGAAAAGACTATAAATCACAAGCTCAAGCATTAGAAGATGCAGGTTATAGCACTAAAAAAAATGAACAAGGGGAAGCTATATATGCAGATATGCTAATAGATTTAATAGAAAGATATAACTTAAATTTAATAGATTAATAAAAAAATATAAAAAAGTGTTGACTTCAAAAAAAAAGGATGATATTATTATACATGTGCTCAAGAGAGCATGGATTAAGAACTTTGAAAATTAAACAGTAGGTTAATTATAAAAATTCTTTTTTAAAGAATTAAACACAAACAACCAAGCCAGATATTCAGATAATGATTAGCTGAGCGATGGACAACTTTTTAAATTATATTTGAGAGTTTGATCCTGGCTCAGGATGAACGCTGGCGGCGTGCCTAACACATGCAAGTCGAGCGATCTCTTCGGAGAGAGCGGCGGACGGGTGAGTAACGCGTGGGTAACCTGCCCTGTACACACGGATAACATACCGAAAGGTATACTAATACGGGATAACATATGAAAGTCGCATGGCTTTTATATCAAAGCTCCGGCGGTACAGGATGGACCCGCGTCTGATTAGCTAGTTGGTAAGGTAATGGCTTACCAAGGCAACGATCAGTAGCCGACCTGAGAGGGTGATCGGCCACACTGGAACTGAGACACGGTCCAGACTCCTACGGGAGGCAGCAGTGGGGAATATTGCACAATGGGCGAAAGCCTGATGCAGCAACGCCGCGTGAGCGATGAAGGCCTTCGGGTCGTAAAGCTCTGTCCTCAAGGAAGATAATGACGGTACTTGAGGAGGAAGCCCCGGCTAACTACGTGCCAGCAGCCGCGGTAATACGTAGGGGGCTAGCGTTATCCGGAATTACTGGGCGTAAAGGGTGCGTAGGTGGTTTTTTAAGTCAGAAGTGAAAGGCTACGGCTCAACCGTAGTAAGCTTTTGAAACTAGAGAACTTGAGTGCAGGAGAGGAGAGTAGAATTCCTAGTGTAGCGGTGAAATGCGTAGATATTAGGAGGAATACCAGTAGCGAAGGCGGCTCTCTGGACTGTAACTGACACTGAGGCACGAAAGCGTGGGGAGCAAACAGGATTAGATACCCTGGTAGTCCACGCCGTAAACGATGAGTACTAGGTGTCGGGGGTTACCCCCCTCGGTGCCGCAGCTAACGCATTAAGTACTCCGCCTGGGAAGTACGCTCGCAAGAGTGAAACTCAAAGGAATTGACGGGGACCCGCACAAGTAGCGGAGCATGTGGTTTAATTCGAAGCAACGCGAAGAACCTTACCTAAGCTTGACATCCCACTGACCTCTCCCTAATCGGAGATTTCCCTTCGGGGACAGTGGTGACAGGTGGTGCATGGTTGTCGTCAGCTCGTGTCGTGAGATGTTGGGTTAAGTCCCGCAACGAGCGCAACCCTTGCCTTTAGTTGCCAGCATTAAGTTGGGCACTCTAGAGGGACTGCCGAGGATAACTCGGAGGAAGGTGGGGATGACGTCAAATCATCATGCCCCTTATGCTTAGGGCTACACACGTGCTACAATGGGTGGTACAGAGGGTTGCCAAGCCGCGAGGTGGAGCTAATCCCTTAAAGCCATTCTCAGTTCGGATTGTAGGCTGAAACTCGCCTACATGAAGCTGGAGTTACTAGTAATCGCAGATCAGAATGCTGCGGTGAATGCGTTCCCGGGTCTTGTACACACCGCCCGTCACACCATGGAAGTTGGGGGCGCCCGAAGCCGGTTAGCTAACCTTTTAGGAAGCGGCCGTCGAAGGTGAAACCAATGACTGGGGTGAAGTCGTAACAAGGTAGCCGTATCGGAAGGTGCGGCTGGATCACCTCCTTTCTAAGGAGTAATTACCTACTGTTTAATTTTGAGAGTTCTTAAATGAACTTCATATTGTGGGGGTGTAGCTCAGCTGGGAGAGCACTTGCCTTGCACGCAAGGGGTCAGGAGTTCGATCCTCCTCATCTCCACCATATTAGTACTTAATTGTACTTTAGTACTTTGAAAACTGCATAACATTTAGTGATGATTAAATAAACCAATTATAAGAGAAGAAAACTCTTTAAAAAATAACACTTTTGATAACTGGTCAAGTTATTAAGGGCGCAGGGCGGATGCCTTGGCACTAAGAGCCGATGAAGGACGCGATAAGCTGCGATAAGCTTCGGGGAGTTGCACGTAAACTTTGATCCGAAGATTTCCGAATGAGGAAACTCACTTAGAGTAATGTCTAAGTATCATTAAGTGAATACATAGCTTAGTGAGGGGAACCCGGGGAACTGAAACATCTAAGTACCCGGAGGAAAAGAAAGAAATTCGATTCCGTAAGTAGCGGCGAGCGAACGCGGAATAGCCCAAACCAGTGAAGTTTTCTTCGCTGGGGTTGCGGACACATCATCAACGAAGAGGTATCGTAAACGAAGAGAGTTGGAAAGCTCCGCTATAAAGTGTAATAGCCACGTAGTTGAAACGAGAAGACTTTAGATGTGATCCAGAGTACCACGGGACACGTGAAACCCTGTGGGAAGCAGGAGGGACCATCCTCCAAGGCTAAATACTACTTAGTGACCGATAGCGCATAGTACCGTGAGGGAAAGGTGAAAAGAACCCCGGGAGGGGAGTGAAATAGAACCTGAAACCCTGCGCTTACAAGCTGTGGAAGCACTTTATATGTGTGACCGCGTACTTTTTGTAGAACGGGCCAACGAGTTACGATAGTAAGCTAGGTTAAGTACTTAAGGTATGGAGCCGTAGTGAAAGCGAGTCTTAAATGGGCGTTAAGTTTGCTGTCGTAGACCCGAAACCGAGCGACCTATCCATGAGCAGGATGAAGCGAAAGTAAAATTTCGTGGAGGTCCGAACCCACGAGCGTTGAAAAGCTCGGGGATGACTTGTGGATAGCGGTGAAATTCCAATCGAGCTCGGAGATAGCTGGTTCTCCCCGAAATAGCTTTAGGGCTAGCCTCAAGGTTGAGAAATACGGAGGTAGAGCACTGAATATCCTAGGGGGCATTGCGCTTACCGAAGATTATCAAACTCCGAATGCCGTTATTTTATACTTGGGAGTCAGACTGTGGGTAATAAGATTCATAGTCGAGAGGGCAACAGCCCAGATCGTCAGCTAAGGTCCCTAAATGTAAGTTAAGTGGTAAAGGATGTGGGATTGCATAGACAACCAGGATGTTGGCTTAGAAGCAGCCACTCATTTAAAGAGTGCGTAATAGCTCACTGGTCGAGTGATCCTGCGCCGAAGATTACCGGGGCTAAAACTTACTACCGAAGCTACGATATCATTTATGATAGGTAGGGGAGCTTCCTATGCAGGCTGAAGCATGACCGTAAGGACGTGTGGACAGTATAGGAGTGAGAATGTTGGCATGAGTAGCGAGACGTGGGTGAGAATCCCACGGGCCGTAAACCCAAGGTTTCCAGGGGAAGGTTCGTCCGCCCTGGGTTAGTCGGGACCTAAGCCGAGGCCGAAAGGCGTAGGTGATGGACAACAGGTTGAGATTCCTGTACCACCGATAATCGTTTGAGAGATGGAATGACACAGTA
Source organism: Paraclostridium dentum (assembly GCF_048568265.1). Lineage (NCBI taxonomy): Bacteria > Bacillati > Bacillota > Clostridia > Peptostreptococcales > Peptostreptococcaceae > Paraclostridium > Paraclostridium dentum. The sequence goes on from NZ_CP183813.1 coordinate 451,908, forward strand.
GGATAAGCTAACCACACTGTTGGTTATGTGTGGCTAAGTACTGAGGCAGTCAAGGCAGGCAAATCCGCCATGATAATGCTGGGGTACGATGGGGAGCGAAATTAAGTAGCGAAGTAGCTGATTTCACACTGTCGAGAAAAGTTTCTATCGAGATTAAAGGTGCCCGTACCGCAAACCGACACAGGTGGGTGAGGAGAGTATCCTAAGGCCAGCGAGAGAACTGTTGTTAAGGAACTCGGCAAAATGACCCCGTAACTTAGGGAGAAGGGGTGCCACGTTAGGGTTAACGCCCGAGGTGGCCGCAGAGAATAGGCCCAAGCGACTGTTTACCAAAAACACAGGTTTCTGCTAAGTCGTAAGACGATGTATAGGAGCTGACGCCTGCCCGGTGCTGGAAGGTTAAGGGGATCTGTTAGGATTTATCCGAAGCAGTGAACTTAAGCCCCAGTAAACGGCGGCCGTAACTATAACGGTCCTAAGGTAGCGAAATTCCTTGTCGGGTAAGTTCCGACCCGCACGAAAGGCGTAACGATTTGGGCACTGTCTCAACAACAGACTCGGTGAAATTGTAATCCCGGTGAAGATGCCGGGTACCTGCGACAGGACGGAAAGACCCCATGGAGCTTTACTGTAGCTTGACATTGAATTTTGGTGCTACATGTACAGGATAGGTGGGAGGCTATGAAATCGGGACGCCAGTCTCGGTGGAGCCATCCTTGGGATACCACCCTTGTAGTACTGAGATTCTAACCAGATACCTTGAATCAGGTATTGGGACACTGTCAGGTGGGCAGTTTGACTGGGGCGGTCGCCTCCCAAAGAGTAACGGAGGCGCTCAAAGGTTCTCTCAGCACGGTCGGAAATCGTGCGTAGAGTGTAAAGGCAGAAGAGAGCTTGATTGCAAGACATACAGGTCGAGCAAGGACGAAAGTCGGACTTAGTGATCCGGTGGTTCCGCATGGAAGGGCCATCGCTCAACGGATAAAAGCTACCCTGGGGATAACAGGCTTATCTCCCCCAAGAGTCCACATCGACGGGGAGGTTTGGCACCTCGATGTCGGCTCATCACATCCTGGGGCTGTAGTAGGTCCCAAGGGTTGGGCTGTTCGCCCATTAAAGTGGTACGCGAGCTGGGTTCAGAACGTCGTGAGACAGTTCGGTCCCTATCCGTCGCAGGCGTAGGAAATTTGAGGAGACCTGTCCTTAGTACGAGAGGACCGGGATGGACGTACCTCTGGTGTACCAGTTGTTCTGCCAAGGGCATGGCTGGGTAGCTATGTACGGAATGGATAAGCGCTGAAAGCATCTAAGCGCGAAGCCAACTTCAAGATAAGATTTCCCACCGTAAGGGTAAGATCCCAGGAAGACTACCTGGTTGATAGGTCGGAGGTGTAAGTGCAGCAATGTATGTAGCTTACCGATACTAATAGATCGAGGACTTGACCAAGATTATTTGAGCAACGGGATAAATATGAATGTATATGAATATTTAGACGTTGGCGAAATGATCACGGTGAATTTTAATCTACAAATGTTATTCAGTTTTTAGAGTACTAACTCTAAATAAAGATTATGCGGTTATTACAGCAAAGAGGATACACCTGTTCCCATTCCGAACACAGAAGTTAAGCTCTTTAGCGCCGATGGTACTTGGTGGGAAGCTGCCTGGGAGAGTAGGACGTAGCCGCGTAATCTTTTTTATTTTACGTGGATTTGTGGTGGTTGATATTTAGTTTGCGCTTGGGTCATAAAGCTGAGAAGATGCTTTAAATGACCACTTCGCTGCAAACTAAATATCAACCACTTTTTGTTGTGCAAAATAAAGAAGAATTACGCTTGTACAGTATGAGATAAAGGATAAGAAAAGATGCTTTAAATGGCCACTTCGCTACAGACTAAATATCAACTACTCTTTGTTGTGCAAAATAAAGAATGATTACGTTTGTAGGAGATGGGATTAAAATAAAATCTAGGAAATAGGGAAAATATATTTAAAGGTATCTATATTTGGATATAACTATACTTAGTTAAGATTCGAATAATAAATTTAAAGGAGATGATAGCTTTGAATAAGATTAAGGTTATGACCGTTTTTGGAACGAGGCCAGAGGCTATAAAAATGGCACCTTTAGTAAAAGAACTCGAGAGCAGAGAAGAAATTGAAAGTATTGTATGTGTAACAGCTCAACATAGACAAATGTTAGATCAAGTTTTAGAGATATTTGATATAACTCCAGATTTTGATTTGAATTTAATGAAAAACAATCAGACGCTAACATCTATAACAGTTAGTGCACTAGAAGGAATAGATGAGGTAATAAGAAAATTAACGCCAGATATAGTTTTGGTACATGGAGATACGACAACAACATTGTCTGCTAGTTTAGCAGCATTTTATAATAAATGTGATGTTGGACATGTGGAGGCAGGACTTAGAACTTATAATAAATATTCTCCATATCCAGAAGAAATAAATAGACAAGTTACAGGCATTATAGCAGATATGCATTTTACTCCAACTAATACATCAAAAGAAAATTTAATAAAAGAAGGAAAGTGTAGTGATGATATTTATGTAACTGGAAATACGGCTATAGATGCTTTAAAAACAACTATTAAAAAAGGGTATAACAATAAAATATTAGATAAAATTAAAAGTGATAGAATGATTCTACTTACTGCTCACAGAAGAGAGAACTTGGGCGAAAATATGGAAAATATATTTAAAGCCATAAATAAGATTGTAAGCGAATTTAATGATGTTCAAGTAATATATCCTGTACATTTAAACCCTAAAGTTAAAACTATTGCTGATGAGATTTTAGGTGATAATGAGCGAATACATTTAATAGAGCCTTTAAACGTTATAGATTTTCATAATTTTATGAGTAAGTCTTATTTAATAATGACTGATAGTGGAGGTATCCAAGAAGAAGCCCCCTCTCTTGGAAGGCCAGTTTTAGTTCTTAGAGATACAACGGAAAGACCTGAAGGAGTAGAAGCGGGGACATTAAAATTAGTGGGAACAAATTCGAAAGATATATATGATACGGCAAAGGAATTATTAATAGACAAAAAAACCTATGAAAAAATGTCTAAAGCTTCAAATCCATATGGAGATGGTCTTGCAAGTAAGTACATCGTTGATAGTATAATAAAAAAATACTTGAATAAATAGGTAAAAGTGAATAAAAATAGTAAGTCCAATAAATAATTATAGTATAGACTAAATTGTTTAATTGGAGGAATTTTATGTATAGAGTTGTATTAAAGCGTATTAATACAGATTATCTAAATGAGAACATGATATTTGATTGTCAGTATATTGATTTTGATAGTTCAAAGTATAGGTTTGGAAATATAGTTATGAATAATTTTGTTATAAAAGACTTTGAAGTTAATAATGAAGATATAGCATTGATAAAAATAATGTAATAAGTGTGTAGTTATAACTACACACTTATTACATTATACGGACAATTTTAATAACAGTATTATAGCCGAAAGCATGTTTTTTTATATGGTATAATTACTTTATAAAGGAAGGGATATTTTATGAATATTATAGTAAATGATATTTTAAATGATAGAAAAATTAATGATATTAAGGACAAATATATAGAGTTTGTAAATAAAGAGTCATATAAAACAAATAATATTTTATTATTAGTACCAAACAATAAAATTAAATTTAAATATAATAAGTTAATAAACTTAAATATAAGTGAAGAAATAAATATTTCAACATACAACTCATTTGTAATAAAAGAAGTAGTGAAGTTTTGGCCAATTATACAGCAAAAATATAATAATATAATCAATCATAAAGTAAAACCATCTATTATAAATAGTAGCTTGAGTGATTATATTTTAAATAAAATAGTTAAAGAAAAAAGGACTGTAGAGGGCTTTTTTAATGATATAACGGCATCTAACAGAAATATTGCAAGTAGTATTAGCTTTAATATAAATAAGGGATGTCAAAGTTTAATAGATTTAAATGGTATAGGTAATAGAATTTATTACTCTAAATATAACCAAAGTAAGATTGATAGATTTTCATACAGTCAAATGCAAGAGATAATAAATGAGTACCTAGATTTATTATTAAAAAACTCAACTATGGATAATTCTATAGCAATTTATTTGTATAATGAATTTTTATTAAAGGATGAGGAATATGTAAATAACTTGAGAAGAAGAGTGAATTATTTAATAGTAGACAGTTTGGAAAATTGTACGGTAAGTGAAGTTGATTTTATAGATATATTGTTAGATAGTGTAAAAGAGTCATACATGTATATAAATCAGACGAAAGACTATGCTGCATTTAATAATGTAGATATGAAATATATAAAAGACAAATTATTTAATAAATGTAAATTTATTAAAAATAGTGAAACAAGTGAAGTAATAATAAATGAACTATTTAAATTAAATAAAGACATTGAATTAAATCAAAACATGCAACTATATAGTCAGATGTTAATTGAGGCCAGCAATAAAATTGTAGAATTAATTAACAAGGGGTATAGAGCAAAAGATATAGCTATTATTTCACCCATAAGCAATACTATTACAGAGTATGAAATAAAAAATACATTATTAAAAAATAACATAGGATTTTATAGCACAAAACAAGATAAAAGAATAATTGATTATCCTTATTCACATGCACTAATGGTAGCTTCATGTATATTTTATGAATGTGAAGAACTTTTAAATAGTGAAGATTATATTAGCTTTATAAGCCTTTTATTAAATACGAATAAAATTAGAGCTAAAAAAATATTAAGTAAAAAATTAGAGCCTGATAAATATAATGAAATAGTAAATTACATAACAAGTAAGAAGTTAGATGATGTAAATATATATGAGTTTTTAATTAAGTTTTATATTGATAAATTATTAGAACTTCCAAAAGGAAAAGAAAATGTGAAGATTTGCAAAAAGATAATTCAAGAAAGTGAAAATTTTACAGAGAATATAGCTTTATTAGGAATAAATAATAATAAGTCAAAGGAAAAAATATTTATAGAAGCACTAAAATCAAGCATAAAAGATTATTATACTTTACTAGAATTAGAAGATTTTAAAGATGAAGACTTAGTTGTATTGACTACTCCATATACTTACATATCCCATAATATGAAAAGTGATATACAAATTTGGTTGGATATAGGCAGCAATATGTGGAGTATGAAATCTGAAAAAGAAATAAGTAATGTACATGTTTTAAAAAAATCTTTTATTGAAGGAAATATATATACTGAAGATGTTGAAGAATTTTATAAAGAATATTATTTAAAAAATACAATATATAATCTTCTTTTAAATACTGGAAAAGTATATGCATATAAAAGTGAATATACAGTAAATGGGTACATACAAGAAGGAAGTTTGTATGGATTGATTTTAAAGTTAATAGATAAAGGTGATTTTAATGAAAATAAATTATAGAGAAGATCAAACGCCTATAATAAATTATGAAGGTGGAACTATGGCGGTACCAGCAGTACCAGGAGCTGGAAAAACTTTTATAGTTACAAATTTAGTTGCAAAACTAATAAGTCAAGGTAAGCATAGACCAGGGAAAATACTAATACTTACTTATATGAATAGTGCAGTTAATAATTTTAAAGGTAGAATAGCAAAATTATTAGATGAAAAGGATATAGATGATAAAAATTCATATGAAGTAATGACTATTCATAGTTTGGCAGTAAAAATAATAAAAGAAAAGCCCGAGATTGTAATGTTAAGTGATGAATTTAGCATAGTTGATGACTTAAAGAAAAGTATTATATTAAATGAGAGTATAAATAACTTTAAAAATAACGGAGGAGAAAAAGCTTTTAATTTTTTTGTTAAAGAACAAAGAGATGAAGAATGGAGAAATAGATGCTTAGAGTCTTGGAACCAAGGGTTTTTTGATTTAGTTGTAAACGCTATAAGTGAGTTGAAATACAAGGATATTTCACCAGAAAAACTAGAAAATATAATTTTAAATGGACATAAAGGAATATTGAAATGTATTTTACCTATATATAAAGACTATGAAAGAAAGTTAAAAAACAATGGACTGTTAGATTATGATGATATTTTGATATTAGCATACAAAGCACTCAGTAGTGATGAAGATTTAAAAATTAAATTTCAAAAGCGATATTCATATATATTTGAAGATGAGTGTCAAGATTCCAATGAACTTCAAGGAAAAATAATAAAATTATTATCCGAAGATAATAATAATTTAGTTCGTGTTGGAGATGTAAATCAAAGTATAAATGGAACATTCTCATCATCGGATCCAATGTTTTTTAAACAGTTTATGGAAGAAGCAGATAGTTGTTATAAAATGGATATGTCTAACAGAAGCTCTAAAGATATTATTGAATTATCAAATAGACTAGTAAAATTAATTACAAAAGAATTTTATTTAGAAGAGTGTAAAAGTGCCTTAGAAGATATGGAAATAAAAACAGTACCAGATGGAAGGGGATATAAAGAAAATCCTAAACCCGATAAATATTTACTGAATGCAAAATGGTATGAAACATGGGAAAAAGAAATAGTACAAACTGTAAAGTTTGTAGAATATATAAAAGCTAATACGCCAGATAAAAGTATAGGTATATTAGTTCCCTTCAATAATCAAGTAAGGGAAGTAGCTCAAGTTTTGGAAGCTCATAATTTAGAATTTGATGAACTAGGACCCAACTCATCACATAAAAGGAAGATAATAAATAACATAGGTTATATAATTGATTTTTTATCTCAGTGTGATAGTACAGAAAAATTAATTAATGTTTTAGAAAAAGTGTATATAAACTCTGATAATAAAATAGGTAAAGATGAATTTTTATGTAAATTAAAAAAATATGAAAGTGAAGATATAATATATGACACAGAAACAGTTATAGAAGACATTGTTATAGATAATAGAGATGAAATATATTTAACATTTAGAGAAGGGATAGAATCTTTAAAAAATATAATAGAATATGAATCTATAAAGGTAGATGAACTAATACTGATAATTGGTGAAAATATAGAAATATCAGATGAAGAAAAGGCTATGGTAGAGTATATAGCATTTTACGTTAGATACCTAATACTTGATAATCCAAATACAAGCTTATACGATATATCAAAAATACTTTTAGATGATAGAAATAGAGTGTTTAATTACATAAGCGAAATAATATATGAAATAAATGGATATGAACCTAAGCCAGGAGGAATTACTGTTTGTACATACCATAAGTCAAAGGGTATGGAATGGGATGTTGTATTTTTACTTGATTTAACAGAATTTAAATTTCCAGCAGATATAAAACAAAAATTCCAGGGAGAATTATGGTATTTAAAAGATAAATATAAAAATCCAGTAGCTATAGCAAAATCTGAGGTTGAGTCAATAGTAACTGGTGATGCCCCTAAGGATTTTATGTACAAGCATAAAATAGATATAATAAATGAAAAAATAAGATTATTATATGTGGGGATAACAAGGGCAAAAGAAATGTTGATGCTATCAGGACATAGTTATAAAGATAATACAACAAATAAAAAGCAACAACAAAAACCATCTTTTTATTTTAATAGCTTAGGTAGATTTATAAAAGTTAAGAGAGGTGATATTGTTGAATAAAAAATTAGAGAACTTCTTGTTTAGTCAAAACTCTATAAATACTTATAGAAGTTGCCCATTAAAATTCAAATTTAAATATATAGATAAATTAAATTGGAAACAAGATGATGAAGGAAGCAGAGATTACTATGAAAATCTTAAATTAGGTTCAGATTTCCATTTAATATGTGAGAGGTATTTTAGTAATATACCAACTGGAATAGAATTTTTAAATAATGAAGAATTCAATATATGGTTAGAAAAAATTAAAAGATTAATACCTATAAAAGATGATAAGCTATATCTTCCAGAGTATGAGGTTAGATATAGTTTGAATAATTTTAAAATACAGGCTAAATTTGATTTAGTTGTAGTAGATAAGGATAGTATAAGTATCTGGGATTGGAAAACAGAAAATAGAAAGATAGAATATAAAGATGTAGAAAATAGAGTTCAAACCTTAGTTTATTTATTTTTAGCAAGTGAAACTATTGGTAAAATACATAATTTAGATATAGATTATGAAAATATAAAATTAAGTTATTATCAGCCAGAGTATTATAATGAGCCTATAACAATTACATATAGTAATGAAAAACATAACATAAATAAAAAACAATTAGAAAACTATATAGGAAATATATTAAATACAAATTACGATGAAGAAAAAAATATAAAAAATATTAAACATTGCAAGTTTTGTGAGTTTAATAAATTATGCAATAATGAAGCTGTAAACTATAGCACATTGGAGGAAGAAATATATGAGCCTTAGATTTATATTTGGAAGAGGCGGGAGTGGGAAAACAACATATTGTTTAGAAGAAATTTCTAAGCAAGTTCTTGATGATGGAATATCCCCTATAATACTGCTAGTTCCAGAACAATATACATTTGAAAGTGAAAAAAGACTAAGTAATTATTTAAAAAAAGATCCATATCTTAGAGCTAGAGTACTTAGTTTTAAAACATTAAGTAACATAGTATTTTCTCAGGTTGGAGGATTAACAGATATAAATATAAATGCTAGTGGTAGATCTATGATGATTTATAAAGCGTTAGAAGGGGTTAGTGAAGACCTTGAAATATTTTCAAAGGCAGCATCTCAACCTGGATTTATAGGTACAATAGCTGATATGATATCAGAGCTTAAGCAATATAGTATTTCTCATGAATCTTTAGAAAATATAGCTGGAGAAGTACAAAGTGAAACACTTAAACTAAAACTTCAGGATATAAGTAAGATATATGCTAATTATGAAAACATACTACATGAAAATTATATAGATTCACAAGATTTATTAGCATCGTTAGCGGATAAGATAGAAAGTTGTAATTACTTTGACAATGCAATAATTTACATTGATGAATTTACAGGTTTTACCCCAAATCAATATACAGTAATAAAGAGTTTGCTACATAAAGCCGCAGAAGTAAATGTAACTTTGACATTAGATAACAACTTAGTTAAGACTTATAATAAGACAGATGTTTTTTCTCGTACTAAATTTACAGAAGAGAAATTAAAAAAATTATGCTTAGAATCAGGAGTTAGAATTAAGCCTGAAATAAGTTTAAATGCAAGCAAAATAAAAAGATTTGAAGGAAACAAAGAATTAGAACATCTTGAAAGGAATTACTATTCATATCCTTATAAAATATATGAAGAGGAAACAGAAAGTATAGCTATAAAAGAGTTTAGTAACTTATACTCAGAAGTAGAGCAAATAGCTAAAGAAATAGTATTTTTAGTTAGAGATAAAAAAGCAAGATATAGAGATATAACGGTAGTAACTAGAGATTTAAATAGATATGATTTTTTAGTTCAATCTATATTTAATGAATATGAAATACCTAATTTTATAGATAGTAAAAAAGAAGCTAAAAGTAATCCTATTATAGTTTTGATAATAGCAGCATTAGAAATGCAAAATCGGAGATATAACTATGAAACTATGTTTAGATATTTAAAAAGTGGTCTTTTAGGAATAAGTATAGAAGATATTAGTTTAATAGAAAATTATGTTTTAGCAAATGGAATAAAAGGTAAAAGATGGTTTGAAGAAAAGTGGAATTATAGAGTATATCATAAATTAAATGAAGACGAGAATGACTATGAAATAGATATAATAAATAGAGTTAACGAGATTAAAGATTTAATAATAAAACCTATAATTAAATTACAAGAAAAACTAAAAGGAAAAAATAAAGCAAAAGATATATGCAAATATATATATGAATTTTTATTAGATATAAATATACCTAATACCATACAAATAATGATTGATAAATTTAAAGAAAATAATGAAATAGATTTAGCTAATCAGTATGCTCAGGTTTGGGAGATTGTTGTTGATATACTAGACCAAATAGTAGAGATTATGGGAGAGGATACGATAAACTTAGATAAATTCATAAAAGTAATAAGTATTGGTTTTGATGAGTATGAATTAGCAACAGTACCCCCAAGTTTAGATCAGGTTTTAGTAAGTAGTGTAGACAGAATGAAAAACCCAAATACAAAGCATTTATATTTAATGGGAACTACAGATGGAATTTTCCCACTAATATCAAAAGATGATGGAATATTAAATGACAGTGATAGAAAAAATTTAGGGGATAATGGAGTAGAAGTTGATATTGACAGTAAAACTAAAACATTTGAAGAACAATTTTTAGTTTATAGAGCTTTAACATCAACTAAATGTTCATTAACAGTTACATACCCAATTGCTGATCATGAAGGAAAAACATTAAGACCATCGATAATCGTGTCTAGAATTAAAAAGATATTTCCGAATATAAAAAATGCAAGCTATTTAAGCGATGTAAAATATTGTTCAAGTGAAGAAATAGTAGAAAATATAACTACTAAAGCACCTGTATTTAATGAACTTATAAAAGCTATAAAAGAATTTGAAGAAGAAAAATATATAGATTCTGTGTGGCTAGATGCATATAAATACTTCATACAAAATGATGACTATTACATTAGAGCAAAAAATATAATAGAAGGTTTAAATTATACCAATCAAGTTAAGCAGATAGAAAGTGAAAAAATAAGAGCATTATATGACAATAAAATATTCAGTGTTTCTAGGCTAGAAAAATATGCTCAATGTCCATTTGCTTATTTTATACAATATGGGCTAAAAGCAAAAGAAAGAAAAGAATTTGAATTTACTCCTCCTGATTTTGGAACATTTGTCCACAATATATTAGATAAGTTTTCAAAACAGTTATCTAACGATAATTTAGACTGGAGAGAGATAACAGATGAATATATAGTAGAAAAAGTAACTATAATAGTGGATGATTTAATAGCTAAGATACCTGGATATATATTACAAAGTTCAGCAAGATATAAGTACTTGGCATATAGATTAAGAAATATGCTTGTTTCAGCTATATCTATTATAAGTAATCAAATTAAAAAAGGATCATTTGATCCTGCAGACTATGAAGTAGAGTTTGGAGGAAAGGGTAAATACCCACCTATTAAAATTGTTTTAGAAAATGGAGAAGAGATAAACTTAATAGGGCAAATAGATAGAGTAGATATGTTTGAAGATGGGCAAGAAAAATATATAAGAATTGTAGATTACAAATCTGGGAATAAAGATATGAGTCTTACGGATGTATATCATGGATTACAGCTACAGTTATTAGTTTATCTAGATGCAATATTAGAAAGTGCTAAATATAATGATGGAGATATAAATCCTGCTGCTATACTTTATTTTAAAATAGATGATCCTATTATTAAATCTAATGAAGATAAAGAAGATGATAGTATAAGAGAAGAAATACTGAAGAAGCTTAAAATGAAAGGTCTTGTATTAAAGGATAGCAATATAATTAGAAAGATGGACAATACATTACCTGAAGGAGAAAAAGCAACATCATTAGTTATACCAGCTTCTATAAACAAAGATGGAACTATTTCAAAAAACACATCAGGTGTAAATGAAGAAGAGTTTTCAATACTTAGAAAATATGTAAAACATACAATTAAAGAGTTAAGTAAAAATATGCTTGAAGGACATATTGGAATAGCTCCATATAAGACTAAAGAATCAACATCTTGTGATTTTTGTAGTTTTGCAACTATATGTTTATTTGATAGTACATTTAAAGACAATAGTTATAGAATTATAAACAAAAAAAGCCAAGATGAAATAATTAATAAAATGAGAGGAGAGGTTGAATAATGAGTTCTCCTAAGTGGACAGACGAACAACAAGCTGTAATAGATAGTAGAAATTGTAATCTTTTAGTAGCGGCGGCTGCAGGTTCAGGTAAAACAGCAGTACTAGTTGAACGTATTATACAGATAATAACAGATACTAAAAAGCCAGTAGATATAGATAAATTATTAGTAGTTACATTTACAAATGCAGCTGCTTCAGAAATGAGAGAGCGTATAGGAGATGCCATAGCTAAGGCATTAGATAAAAACCCTGAAAATAGCCATTTACAAAATCAATTAGTTTTATTAAATAGAGCAAGCATTACAACTATACATTCATTCTGTTTAGATGTAATAAAATCAAATTTTCATAAAATAAATATAGATCCTAACTTTAGAATAGGAGATCAAACAGAATGTTCTCTTTTAAAGCAAGAATGTATAGAAGAAATTTTTGAACAATACTATGAATCAAGAGATAAGGGATTTTTAAATTTAGTGGAAAGCTATGCAGAAAAAAGAGGAGATAAAGATTTACAAGATATAATATTATCTATATATAACTTCTCAATGGCATCACCATACCCTAAAAAATGGTTAGAAGATTCAGCTGAATTATTTAATATAAATGATGATTTTGATTTTTCAAATTCAATATGGTCAGAATCAATATTAAGTAATGTAAAAATAGAGATAGATGGAATAGCATCTAGTATGAAAAGTGCGATTGAATACGTAGATGGAATTGACGAATTAGAAACTTATAAGGAAAAATTAAATATAGAGTATTCTCAAATATTAAATATATTAAGTGCTTGTAATGAAGGCTGGGATAAGACATATTACTTTATGAGCAATATGCAATTTGAAAACTTCGCAAAAGGAGTTAAAAGATTAGGAAAAGATACCCCTGACTACATAAAAAAAGCAAGAGAAAATGCTAAATCTATAAGAGATAAAAATAAAAAATCATTAGAGAGTATAATAGGATCAACTTTTTATAAAAGTAATGAACAGATTTGTCATGAAATAAAGTATTTATATCCAGTTGTAACTTCTATTTCAAACCTTATAATAGCGTTTGAAGAAAAGTATCAAGAAAAGAAAAGAGAAAAAGGAATTATAGATTTTAATGATATAGAGCATTTTGCATTAGCTATATTAACAGATGAAGATGAAGATGGAAATATAATACCATCAGATGTAGCTAAGATATATGTAGAAAAATTCTCGGAGATATTTATAGATGAATATCAAGATAGTAACTTGGTTCAAGAAGTTTTATTAAGTACTATCGCTAGTATTGAAAATCCAAATAGATTTATGGTTGGAGATGTAAAACAAAGTATATACAGATTTAGACAAGCAAAACCAGAAATATTTTTAGAAAAATATGCAACTTACGATACAGAAGAAGGTACTAAAAATAGAAAGATAATGCTATATAAGAACTTTAGAAGTAGGAAAGAAGTTGTAGATTGTGCGAACTATATCTTTGAAAATATAATGAGTAAAAATATAGGGGAAATCGAATATAGCGAAAAAGAAAGATTAAATTTAGGCGCAAGCTTTAAAGAGTGTGAAGAAGAAAATGTGTTAGTAGGAGGACCTGCCCAAATACATTTAATACAAAAAAATATTAAAGCTAAAAATGAATCAGATGAATCTGAGGAGAAAGAGGAAGAACAAGAAGAAATAGATAACATACAATTAGAAGCTAGAATGTTAGGAAATATAATCAAAAACTTAATGAAACCTAATGAAGATGCTAAGGTAACCAAAGTTTATGATAAAAAAATTGATGGATATAGAAATGTAGAATTTAAAGATATAGTAATACTATTGAGAGCAACATCTAGTTGGGCACCTGTATTTGTTGAAGAGCTAATGAATATGGATATACCTACATATGCAGATACAGGTATTGGATATTTTGATACTATAGAGATAAAAACAATACTAGCATTACTTCAAATAATTGATAATCCAATGCAAGATATTCCTTTAATTGCAGTATTGAAGTCACCTATGTTTGGGTTTACACCAGAAGAGTTAATTGATATAAGAATAGAAGATAGACAGAAAAGTTTTTATGAAGCTTTACAAATAGCAGGCAGTAAAGATGGAGATTTAGGTGAAAAAATAAAATATTTCTTAGATAGATTAGATAATTTTAAAAATAAATCACTTTATATGAGTACCGATGAATTTTTATGGTACATATACATAGAAACTGGTTATTATGCATATGTAGGAGCACTACCAGCAGGAACACAAAGACAAGCTAATTTAAAGGTATTATTTGAAAGAGCTAAGCAATTTGAATCAACAAGCTTTAAAGGGATTTTCAATTTTATAAACTTTGTAAAGAAATTAAAGAGATCGAACTCTGATATGGGAAGTGCTAAAACATTAGGAGAAAATGCAAATGTAGTAAGAATCATGAGTATACATAAAAGTAAAGGGCTAGAGTTTCCTATAGTTATATGTGCAGGAATGGGTAAAAATTTCAATACTCAAGATTTTAGAAAAGACATTCTATATCACCATAGGTTAGGGTTTGGGCCTCAGCTAGTAGATTATGAGAGAAGAATATCATATCCTAGTATAGCGAAAGAAGCATTAAAAACAACTATAAATATGGAAAACTTATCAGAAGAAATGAGAGTTTTATATGTTGCATTTACACGACCTAAAGAGAAGCTAATCATAACAGGTTCGGTAAGAGATATAGAGAGCAGCATAAAAAAATGGTCTGAAGATCTAGATAATGAGGGACCTGTTTCAGAATATCAAATTTTAAAAGGAAAGAACTTTTTAGATTGGATAATGCCTGCAGTTATAAAGCATAAAGATTTAGATAAACTACGCAGCATAATTGAATTAGACGCTAATTACTTAAATAATCATGAATCAAATTGGGAAACTAGAATATGGGAAAGATCGGATATATTAATAGAAAAGACTTCTAATGATGAAGAGGAAAGCATAGATACAATTTTATCTAATTTAGATATGAGCGAAAATGAAAGTGAATTCTATGAAGATATTAAATATAAGCTAGATTATAAATATCCATTCATGGAATCTGTTAATAGAGCAGGAACTATATCTGTTACTGAAATAAAACGATTAGAAAATAAAGAAGAGATTGATTATAGTGCTCAAGAATTAATTGAAAAGCAAACTGAAATAAAAACTCCATTATTTATACAAGAAGATGTAAGTAAAAACAAATTAACTGGAGCTCAAAAAGGTACTATAATGCATTTATTCATGCAGATTGTTGATTTAACTAAAGTAAGCAATTTAAATGAAATTAATGAAGAAATTAATATAGCTGTAAAAAAGAAAGTATTAACACAAACTCAGGCAGATACTATAAACCCATATAAAGTATTAAAGTTTTTTAAATCTAATTTAGGAAAGAGAATGTTGAATTCTTATTACTTAAAAAGAGAACAAGCTTTCTATTTACAAATAAACATGAGTGATATATTCAAAAATGATGATAGAGTAGAAATTATAGAAAATGAAGATAAACTTATGGTAAGAGGGATAATAGATGCTTACTTTGAAGAAAATGATGAACTTGTTATAGTAGATTATAAAACTGACTTTGTAAATGAAGAAAATAAAGATAATATTACAGAAAAATATACTAAACAGCTTGAAATATACAGTAGGGCGTTGAGTACATTAACAGGTAAGAAAGTTAAAGAGGCATATATATACTTATTTGGAACTGAGGAAGAAGTTTTATATAAGTTTGATTAATAAAAAAGGTGCGATGGTTTTATAAAACCATCGCACCTTTTTATTAGGGGAGAGATATAAAATTATATTTTTCGTATACTATAATTATTTACAAATTTAAGATTTATATACAGAAAAAAATAAAAAAATCACCTATACAAGGGGGGTATAGGTGATAATGGGGGGATAAAAATTATTTATTTTCCGATCATATTTTAATTATTAACAACCATTTGATTATTATTCATAGTTATTAAGTTTTTTTTTATTAAGAAAGGCTATTAACTTCCTTTCTTAATTTTAATATATTCATAAAAAGAATATTTGTTACTATTTTCAACATAAATTAATAAATTTCTTATTATTTAGTTTTTATATTTAGCTAAATCAAAGTTTGCAGCAAATTCTTCAAATCCAACTCTATCTATATATGCTCCTAAACGTTCTTTGTTATTTGCATTGTCTGAATACAAGTTAACTATATCATCTACTAAATCTAAAACTTTTTCATCAGGTATACCCATGACAAGTCTATCTCCTAGTCTAGGAATTGTACCACCTTTGCCACCTACGAAAACAGTCCAGCCTTTTGGAGTACCCATTAATCCAATATCTCTAGTATGATTGTCGGCACAACTATTAGGACATCCACTCACACCTATTTTTAACTTGTTTGGTAAATTCATTCCATGATATCTATCATCTAATTTTAGACCTATACTTACTGAGTCTTTAAAACCTCTTTTACAAAAAGATGTTCCAGGACATGTTTTAATACTTCGTACACATAAGCCTATAGCAGCTCCAGGCTTCATGCCTAGATCTTGCCATGCAGAATCAATGTCATTCTCTTCAAGTCCAACTAGTGCTATACGTTGAGCAGCTGTTATTTTTATAGCTTTAGCATTATACTTATCGGCAACATCGGCAAGCTTTCTAAGTTGGTCAGAAGTTATCAAACCAGCAGGAACATGAGGAGCAATTGCATAAGTTTTTTTATCTCTTTGAAGGACTGCACCTTTATCTAATAAATCTTTCATAATTACCTCCTAAATATGTATTTAGAAATATTATATGGATATATAAAAAAAATATAAGATATATGATATTTTTTAATTTAATGAACAATATATATAAGTGAAGGTTATTATTTATATTAATAAATAAGCTTATCCTTTATGCAAGTTTTTCCAGGTGAAATTTCCAAATTTTAAAATACTATGATATAATTATTGTAATAAATAAAAAGTATAAATTTAGGAGTGTGGTAAAGATTGGATTCGACCGGTGGTAATACTATTATTCAAATAGTGATGCTAGTAATTTTACTAATAGGATCAGGTTTCTTCTCAGCATCAGAGACAGCTTTGATGTCCCTTAGTAGAATTAGAGTTAGACATATGCAAGAAGAAGGAGTAAAGGGAGCTAAATTAGTTGGAAAATTAACTGAAGATTCAGGTAAACTTTTAAGCTCAATATTAGTAGGGAACAATGTTGTTAATATAGCGGCAACATCTATATCAACATCATTATTTATAAGTATACTGGGGACACAAGGTGTTGCAGTAGCAACTGCTTTAATGACTATATTAGTTTTAATTTTTGGAGAAATAACACCAAAGACAATAGCAGCTAATAACTCAGAAAAAATAGCTATATTAGTTTCAAAACCTATAAAGGTAATCATATTAATTTTAACGCCAGTAGTATGGGTATTTAACATAATTACAAATATTATATTTAAATTATTTGGAATTAAGTCTAAATCAGGGCAACCATACATAACAGAAGAAGAATTAAGAACTATGGTTAATGTGAGTCAAGAAGAAGGCGTTTTAGAAATAGAAGAGAGACAAATAATAAATAATGTATTTCAATTTGGAGATATGCAGGCTAAGGAAGCTATGGTTCAAAGACTTGACATGGTATGTATAGATGCAGACGATGGATATAAAGAGATAATAAGCTTATTTAAAGAAGAACAATTTAGTAGAATGCCTGTATATGAAGAGTCAGCAGACGATATAATTGGAATAGTTAATATAAAAGATATTATATTTTTAGAGGAAGATGAAATAGCTAATTTTGATATAAGAAATTATGTCAGAGAGGCATTTTTTACTTACGAGTTTAAAAAGATAACAGAGTTACTTGAAGAAATGAAAAAAGATAAGAGTCAAATGGCCATAGTTGTAGATGAGTATGGTGGGACTGCAGGACTTATAACAATAGAAGACTTAGTCGAAGAAATTGTTGGTGAAATAGAAGATGAATACGACGAAGATGAATCGGATATTGAAGTGATAAAAGAAGATGAATATATAATAGATGGTGGTAAAAAAATATCAGAGGTAAATGAACTTATAGGAACAAATTTAGAATCGGAAGAATTTGACTCTATTGGTGGATTTATAATTGGTCATTTAAAAAGACTTCCAGAGGAACATGAAGTTATCGAAGTCGATGGTGTTAAACTTTGTATAGAGAGTCTAGATAAAAATAGAATAAAGAAAATAAGAGTGTTTACATAAGGTGTCATTTTGGCACCTTATTTTTTTATAAATAAAGAATTTATACACAAATTTAACAATTTATTACAAAGACTTTATTTGATAAATTTCAAAGAAAGTATTATAATTAAAACGTATTCATTTAATTACAATAGGGTGGATTAAAGAAACGAATTAGAATATATGGAGGGACTTTAAAGTGAAAGAAAAAGTACTTGAAAGATTTTTAAAATATGTGGCATTTGATACAACTGCAGATCCAAAAAACTCAAATTGTCCATCAAGCGAAGGGCAAAGAGTATTTGCTAAATATTTAGTTGAAGAATTAAAAGGATTAGGGCTTGAAGATGCAAATGTTGATGAAAATAGCTATGTAATGGCTACATTAAAAGGAAATGTAGAAGGAGTTCCTACTATAGGATTTATATCTCACTTAGATACAGCTCCAGACGTAACTGGAAAAGATGTAAAGCCTAGAATAATAGAAAACTATGATGGAAAAGATATAGTTTTAAATGAAGAATTAAATGTAGTTACATCAACTAAAGATTATCCAGAAATGAAAACTTTAGCTGGACAAGATATAATAGTTACAGATGGTACTACTTTACTAGGAGCAGATGATAAAGCTGGAATAGCTGAAATTGTAACTGCAATAGAATACTTAGTAAATAATCCAGAAATAAAACACGGGGATATAAAAATAGGATTTACTCCAGACGAAGAAGTAGGTAGAGGAGCAGATTTATTTGACGTTGAAAAATTTGGAGCAAAATATGCATACACTATAGATGGTGGTATACTTGGAGAGCTTCAATATGAAAACTTCAATGCAGCTGCGGCTACTATAACTATACAAGGAAGAAATGTACATCCAGGTAGTGCAAAAAATAAATTAGTTAACGCATTACATATAGCAGCAGAAATATCTGAGATGTTACCTGCTAGCGAAAGACCAGAAACTACTGAAGGATACGAAGGTTTCTATCATTTAAATGATATAAATGGTAATGTTGAAAGTGCTACTATGATATATATAATAAGAGATCATGATAAAGCTAAGTTCGAAGAAAGAAAAGCATTCATGATATCTGCAATAGAGAAAATAAACGAGAAGTATGAAGGAAGAGTAAAATTAGACTTAAATGATCAATACTACAATATGAAGGAAAAAGTAGAACCAGTTAAATTTGTAGTAGATATAGTTGAAGAAGCTATGAAAGAAACTGAAATAGCACCTTTAATAGTACCTATAAGAGGTGGAACTGATGGAGCTAGATTATCATTCATGGGATTACCTTGTCCAAACATATTTACTGGAGGATTAAACTTCCACAGTAAAAATGAATGTATATCAGTTCAAGCTATGGAAAAAGGAGCTAACTTAATAGTTAAGATAGCTGAAAAATACACTGAAGTAAAATAATAAATAAAAAATGAACTCTATACTAGTATAGAGTTCATTTTTTATTTATTATAAATTTATAATTTCATTTGAGTTTATATCAATTAAATTTATATCTAAATCTAATTCATGAGAACTTTCTAGCATATCTATAATTGCAACTGAATGAGAATCATCTTTTGGAATAGAAGTACTTCCAGGATTTATAACTATAAGATTTTCATCAATAAAAAGCTCTTTTACATGAGTATGGCCAAGTATTAAAATATCAGCACCCATAGATTTTGCCTTTTTTATAGTTTCTTCTTTAGAATCTACATATCCGTGATTTATTAATATTCTAGCTTCTCCAAATTGACTTAAAACATAAGGGCCTTGTATAGGATGTTTTATAACCATTTGGTCTACATCTGCATCACAATTCCCGCGAGCTATAAGTATATTATCTAATTCATTTATTTTAGATATAACACCTTTAGGGTTGTATCCATCAGGTAAATCATTTCTAGGACCATGGTATAAAACATCTCCAGCATGAAGTATAATATCACATTCAGATAAAGTATCTAAAGCTTTTTCAAAATAAAGTAAGCTACCATGTGTATCGCTCATTACACCTATTTTCATAAAATTAACCTCCTAAATATTATAAAAATTTTTCAGAGACTCTGCTCCAAAATTCATAGTTATCGAGTCTAACTAATTTAACAAATACGTCTGATGTAGTAATTGATATGCTTGTTATTCTTTCGAATCTATGCTCAACTCCATCAACGACTATTAATAAAGAATCTTCAAATCTATACTCTGGCAAAATGCCAATTAATGCATCATGAGGAAATATAATACTAGAAGTAAAGCACCTATATGCATTAGTATTTATAGGGTGTAGAGGAGTTAACTGCATAAGTTTTAAGCTAGGATCAACTATACTACCACCAGCAGCATAGTTATAAGCTGTTGAACCAGTTGGTGTAGAAATTAATAGCCCATCTCCACTAAAGTTTTGAATATCTTTATTATTGACATTTAAGTTAAGATGTATAGTTCTAGATTTATCTCCTTTTATGACAACATCATTGACCGCAAACATATCTATACAGCTTCCTTTTGTACATATAGTTGCTTGTACAAGAGGTATATCTTGTAGTATAAAGTTACCTTTTTTATAATCATCAATAAATTTATCAATAAAATTAGGATATACATCGGTAAAAAAACCTAGATGACCAGTATTTATACCTAAAATAGGTATTTCAGGAAAATCGAAGTCATGAACAGTTTTTAAAAAAGAACCATCACCGCCAATTGATATTATAAGCTCAGCCGCACCATCAAAAGTATAGCTTACGTTAAAGCCGGCACAAATTAGTTTTTCAGTTAGTACATCTCTTGTTTTAATAGATAGATCTAATGAATTTGAGTTTATTATTATCGTTCTTTTCATATCCCCACCTCTTTACATTTGTATTATAACATAATTTAAAAATTAATTGATAACTTAGTAAAATATGTAATGGATAAATAAAAAGTCTTATCTATTCTGCAAAAATAGTATAAAATAGATAATGTTATTATAATTGAAAGTAGGTGTAAATTTGTTCAAAAAAGAAGAACAAAGATATGATGTTATATCTTACACAAGTGAGGAAAATGCAACTTTAAAAGAAATATTATTAGATAAGTTGAACTTCTCAGTAAGATCTTTATCAAAAATGAAAAGAAACCAAAGTGTTTTAGTAAATGGTACGTTTAAAAAGCCAAGTACTACTATAGAAAAAGGTGACCTAATAGAGGTTAAAATAGAAGAAGATATGGCAAATTTTATGCCTCAAGATTTAAATTTGGAAGTGATTTATGATGATTTTGACTTAATAATGGTAAATAAGCCACCATTTATAGTTGTACATCCAACAAAGAGTCACAATATAAATACAATTGCAAATGGAATTACAGATTATATAATTAAACGAAATGAAAAAGTTAAAATAAGATTTGTAAACAGATTAGATATGAATACATCAGGATTAGTAATAGTAGCTAAAAATGCATATGCTCACTATACTTTATCTAAAGATATGAGTGATGACAAGGTAATAAAAAAATATATAACCATTGTAAAGGGAATTGTAAAAGATGATTTTGGGACTATAAATGAGCCTATATATAGACCTGGTGAAGATAGTATAAAAAGAGTCATTAATGATAGAGGTCAAGAATCAGTTACTCATTACAAAGTTTTAGAAAGATTAAATGATGCTACTGTACTAGAAATTAAACTAGAAACGGGTAGAACTCATCAAATAAGAGTTCATATGAGCCATATTGGTCATGGTATAATTGGAGATGAACTATATGGATATGTAGATGAAGAATTAATAAATAGACAAGCTTTACACGCTTATAGCCTAGAGTTTAATCAGCCAAGAACAAAAGAAAGTTTAAAATTCAAAGCGGAAATTCCACAAGATATGAAAGAGTTAATAGAAAAATTAAGATAGAGGTGAAATTATGATAATACATAAGTTTATAGTACATGTACTAGATAAAAATAGTGAAGTTCCTATATTAAATGATTTTGAGGGTAAAATAAGTCAAGAAGTTGATAAATTTTTCCAAAAAATAATCAAAAGGGTTAGTAAAGATGATGATTTAAGAAAAGGTATATTTAAAGATTACGAAAACAACATAGTTAAAAATTGTTGTGAGCAAATAATCTATGATGAAAATACATTTCTAGAAAACTCAAAAGAGATAGCTGCATATTTATTTGATACAATGAAAATAAATGCAGAGTTAGAGTCATGTGATTTAGCTATATGCTTATATACTGTGAAAGATGAAAAGTATGTAGGTATATTAAAATTAGATTACAAAAGATTATATACTCATTCTATAGAGTTTGTAGATGATAAATTCAATATACAAATGGTTCCAAATGAAATAGGAATACCAGAGACACAAAGACAAAAACAATGTGCGATAGTAGGATTAACAGGAATGAATGATGAATACCATTTAAAACTTTTAGATAAGGATGCAGAAAAGGCAGAGTTAGAATCTAAATTTATAAGTGAATTTTTAAATGCTGAAAAAATTGTTGATGATAAACACAAAACTAAGGTATTTAAAAATAGCGCAGAAACATGGATAACTAATGCACTAGCTAATGATATAAAACAAGCAGAAGACGTAAGAAGTGTATTAAACTATACTTTAAAAGAAAAAGAAGAAATAGATTTAAATGATTTTGTAGAAAAAACAATTGATAATACAGACTTAAAAGAAAGCTTCAAAGAGCATATGGAAGATAAAGGTTTAGAAAAATCTTTTAGTATTGATAAGCAGTGGGTAGAAAAAAAATTAAAGAAAAGAAGTATAAAGACTGATACTGGATTTGATGTAAGAGGAGAACTAAGTAATTTTGAAGATCCGATGAAGTATAGTGTAAAACAAAATCCAGATGGAAGTATTGATATAAATATAAAAAATGTTAAGTTTTATGAGGAAAAATAAATAAAAAAACCGAGTTTAAAAACTCGGCTTTTTTTATTTATGCTCTTCTATAAAAGAGCAAATATCACCTATACAAGTAAACTTTTCAGCATCTTCATCAGGAATTTCTATTCCAAATTCATCTTCTAAAGCCATTATAACTTCAACAGCATCTAAAGAATCAGCCTCCAAATCTTCAGTTAAAGATGTATTTAAAGTGATACTATCTAGATTATCAATACCTAGTTGATCAGCGATTATTTCCCTAACTCTTTCAAACATAATAAACCTCCTAATAAATAAATTCATAATTTAATTGTAGTTTAATATAAGAAGTGAAATTTTTCAATATTAAATTATATAAATTTTAGAATAATATAGTAAAACAAGCATATATATTTTATAAAGAAAACATAGGAGGAATGATTATGAAATATATAGGTTTATTAGCATCATCTGTATGCGTTGTAGTTGTGTTACTAATAAACTCATATTACAGTATCATAAACTTAGATATCCAAAAGATAAGTTCGTATGTAGTAGAAAGTAATATGATTCTAGAAGACATTATAACTAAAGAAGAGAATGTTTCAAAAGATAATAAAGAGTACATAGATAGACTTCAAAATTTAAAAAAATGTATAGAGGACACAAAGACATCTTTTTTTACAAGTAAATATAAAGATTATAGAATTAAATCAGTAGAAAGCATGATTAAAAGTATATCTAATGATAAGAAAAATAATGAACATTTAAATATGGTGAAAAAATATAATGAGCTATCAGAAAAAGAGCTGGATAGTATATTAGAGAAAAATTTTTTCGAAGTAACATACTTATATACCCTAGCATATGAATAATTAAGAGAAACTATAGGTTTCTCAACATTGAAAAGGGGGTAACCATATGTCAAAACTAGATAACCTTTTAAGAAGTTTTGGATGTGGATGCAATTCATCCTTTGGAGGTTCAAGTTTATTAATAATAGCTGTTGTTGTATTCTTATTATTATGTACTGACCTACTTGACAACTTTTTCTGCGATGATAATTCATGGATATGGATAATACTTGTAATCCTTTTATTATTCAATTTTGATGATGGATGTTGCTAAAAAAAGCTCCGATAGGAGCTTTTTTTATTACTAAATATAAAAAAATAAATTTATATAAAAATAAAATTTTATAGTAACCGTTTTTTTCAATTCCCATAGTATAAATTAAGTGCATAATACATTTGAGATAAGACTTCTGAAACTTTAATATGGGTTAGCTAATAAGGGGATAAAATTTAGCAATCCAAAAAAACAGGGGGTATATATGGGCAGTTTAAGTAGAATATTTGGATCATGTGGATTCTTCAATGGAGGAGCATGGTGGATAATAGTATTATTCTTCCTATTCTTAGCTTTTCAAGAGTGCTTTGCAGAGATATGCATAACTGACTGGATTCCATTTTTAATATTACTTCTTATTGTTTGTTCATGTGGAATGGATGGATGCGGAGAGGAATTCGACTGTGGTTGTTAATTAAAAGGGGAAGGCTACCTATATTAGGTAGCCTTTTTAGTATTTAAAGTTATTAAAAAAATACTATTAAAAAATTATAAAATTATTATCAAAAAGTAAAGGCTATGCATAGTATATGTTAAGAGCGAAAGCTCAAATAATTAATCATCAACAGGAGGTAACACAATGTTAGATAGACTATTTGGTGAAGATGGATGTTTTGGAGGAGCATGGTGGATAATCGTACTATTCTTCTTATTCTTAGCATTTGGTGACTGCTGGGAAGAACTAGATATATGTGCATGGATACCATTCTTAATAGTTTTATTAATATTATGTAGTTGTGGTGGATGCTTCTAGTTCACTATAAAAAATTAAGACAATACTAGAAATAGACAACAGGAGGTAACAAAATGTTAGATAGATTATTTGGTGGAGAAGACTTTGGATGTGGATGGATAATAATAGTATTATTCTTCTTATTCTTAGCATTTGGAGATTGTTGGGCAGAACTAGATATATGTGCATGGATACCATTCTTAATAGTACTTTTAATCTTATGTAGCTGTGGAGAATGCTTCTAACAATCGATTTAAATAACCAGTATATAAAGTATATACAGATAAAAAAATAAAAGTAACCAATATACAGATAAATTCATATTATATAAAATAGCTAGCTAATAAAAATTAACTAGCGTTATAACTAAATGAGTTCAATTAGGAGGTAAATTTATGTTAGACAGATTTTTTGGTAACGATGGATGTTTCGGCGGAGGAGCATGGTGGATAATAGTATTATTCTTCCTATTCTTAGCATTTGGAGAAACTTGGGCAGAAATAGACGTATGTGCATGGATACCATTCTTAATATTATTATTAATAGCTTGTTCATGTGGAGGATTCTTTGATGGTGACGATGGATGTGGATGCTGCTAATCACTGAATAACTAAATACAAAAATAACACGCCAGTAATTAACTGGCGTGTTATTTTTTGTCGAAATATATTTAAATTGTTTAAAAGTTATGATAAAATTAATTTTTACAAAGACTTAAGAATAGATTTCATAAAATATAGTAAAAATTAAGATAAGGAGGAATGCTAAATGAAAACTAATGTAACAATAAAAGATGTAGCTAAAAAAGCGGGCGTTTCTATATCTACAGTATCTAGAGTAATAAATGATTCAAAACCAGTTACGGATGAAGTTAAACAAAAAGTATTAGACGTAATAAAAGAGACTGGTTATGTTCCAAATCCGTTGGCTAGAAGTTTAGTGACAAAGAAAAGTCAACTAATAGGAGTTATCGTACCAGAGGTATCAGATTCTTTTGTAAGTGAACTGGTAAACGGTATAGAGGAAGTTGCTAAAATGTATGACTATGATATATTATTAGCAAATACATACTCTGATAAAGAACAAGAATTAAAGAGCTTAAATTTATTAAGAGCTAAACAGGTAGAAGGTATCGTTATGATGTCTTGGAAAGTAGATGAAGAGCATTTAGAATATATACAAAATTGTAGAATGCCTGCTGTATATGTAAGTAAAACTGCTAGAAACTACGATGTATATTCAGTAAGTATAAGTAATACTGATGCAACATATGATATGACTAAATACCTTATAGATAAGGGTCATAAAAATATATCTTTCATAATGACAAGTGAAGACGATACTGTTTTAGAAGCTGAAAGATATTTAGGATTTGAAAAAGCTATGAATGACAATAATATAGAAATAGACAAATCCCTAGTAAAGAATGCTGGAACTACATATAAGTACGGGTATGATAGCATGAAAGAAATACTAGATGAAGGTAAAAAACCTGATGCTGTATTCGTTACAGGGGATGAAGCCGCTATAGGAGCTCTTAACGCAATATGTGATGCAGGATATAAAGTACCTGAAGACATATCTGTTGCAGGATTTAATGATGCAAAAATAGCAGCTATGTATAGACCTAAATTAACTACAGTACACCAACCATTATATGATATGGGTGCTGTTGCAATAAGAATGGTAATAAAAATGATTGATAAGGAACCTTTAGAAAATAAAAAGGTTGAACTTCCATACAGAATAGTTGAAAGAGAAAGTGTAATAGACAGAAACTAATAAAAAAGCATGTTATCTAAAAGATAATATGCTTTTTTTATTTTAATGGTTTATATATTATTTTTTATTTATAAATACAAAGTAATATATAAATAAAAAATAATATATAAATAAATGAAAGGACTTTCGAAAAATATGTAGAAGCTATTAAATTACAAGACTAAAACCGTATTTCATAATTTTATTATATATATAGGGGGATTTTTGTATGAATAAAATAATTATAGACGGTAGAGACCTTACTATAGAAGATGTAGTAAATGTATCTCGAAATGGATATAAAGTTGAGTTAGGGGAAGAAGCGTTAAAAAAGGTTAAAGTAGCAAGAGATTTAGTTGATAAATTTGTAGATGAACAAAAGGTTGTATATGGAATAACTACAGGATTTGGAAAATTTTCAGATGTAACCATATCAAAAGAAGAAACTCATAACTTGCAAAGGAATCTAATTATAAGTCATGCCTGTGGAGTAGGAAAACCTTTTGAAGAAGATATAGTAAGAGCTATAATGCTTCTGAGGGTAAATAATTTATCAAAAGGATACTCTGGTGTAAGGATTGAAACTTTGAATACATTAGTAAATATGCTTAATAATAATGTCTGTCCAGTAATTCCAGAAAAAGGATCACTAGGAGCATCTGGAGACTTAGCTCCTTTATCACATATGGTACTTACTATGATAGGTGAGGGAGAGGCATTTTATGAAGGCGAGAAAGTTCCATCAGCAGAAGCTATGAAACTCGCTGGAGTAGATGTTTTACCAGAGTTATCATCAAAAGAAGGTTTAGCTCTTATAAATGGAACACAAGTTATGACTGCGGTGGGAGCACTTACAACGTATGATGCAATGAATTTATTAAAGCTTTCGGATGTTGCGTTGTCGTTAACTATGGAGTCACTAAATGGAATAACATGTGCTATGGATGAAAGAGTACATTTGGTAAGAGCTCATAGAGGTCAAATCAACACTGCAAGAAATATACTAGAAATATTAAATGGAAGTGAGATGACAACAAAACAAGGTGATTTAAGAGTTCAAGATGCATATTCGATTAGATGTTCACCTCAAATCCATGGAGCAAGCAAAGATGCAATTGAATACGTAAAAAATAAAATTAATATAGAAATCAATTCAGTAACAGACAACCCAATAATATTCCCAGAACAGGAAGATGTAATATCAGGTGGAAATTTCCATGGACAACCAATGGCTTTAAGTTTTGACTTTTTGGGAATAGCTTTATCAGAAGTAGCTAACGTATCAGAAAGAAGACTTGAAAGACTAGTAAACCCAGCTTTAAGTAATGGATTACCAGCATTTTTAACTAAAAATGGCGGAGTTAATTCAGGATTTATGATAGTTCAATATAGTGCAGCATCATTAGTTTCAGAAAATAAAGTATTAGCACATCCAGCGAGTGTAGATTCAATACCATCATCAGCAAATCAAGAAGACCATGTTTCTATGGGGACAATAGCAGCAAGAAAAGCAAAAGAAATAATGGAAAATACAAGAAATGTATTAGCTATGGAGTTATTAGCAGCAGCTCAGGCTATAGATTTAAGAGGTAAGAAAAAATTAGGCGTTGGAACAGACGCTGCATATAATGTTATAAGAAATCATACTAAATTTATAGAACAAGATTTAGTAATGTATAAAGAAATAAATAAATGTGAAGATATTATCAAAGAAAACTTAGTAGTAGAAGCTGTAGAAAAAGCTTTAAACAGTGAACTTTTGCTAAATGAAGAGGTTGCTTTAAGTGAAATATAAAACTGTATAAGGGAGTAGATGTTATGGTTACTTTAGAAAAAGTTATGAATGTTACTAATGAAGAAATTAAAGATGCAATGACTATAAAATTAGATTATGTACCAAGTGAAATACCACAATTTATAGAAGGTATAAGAAGAGCTCCAAAAAGAGAGGCGAAATTATCTCAATCAGATATAAAATTAGCATTAAATAACGCATTAAGATACATACCAGAAGAATATCATGAAAAATTAGCTCCAGAATTTTTAAACGAATTAATGACTACTGGAAGAATTTATGGATATAGATTCAGACCAGAAGGTAATATAAAAGCAAAAACAATAGATGAATATAAAGGAAAATGTACTGAAGCTAGAGCATTCCAAGTAATGATAGACAACAACTTGGATTTTGATATAGCCTTATACCCATATGAGTTAGTTACTTATGGTGAAACAGGTCAAGTTTTCCAAAACTGGATGCAGTACAATTTGATTAAAAAATATTTAGAAGTAATGAACCAAGATCAAACACTAGTAATACAATCAGGTCATCCTGTTGGATTATTTAAATCTAAGCCAGATGCGCCTAGAGTAATAATAACTAATGGTCTGATGATAGGAATGTTTGATAATCAAGAGGACTGGAAAAGAGCAGCAGCTATAGGTGTATCTAATTATGGGCAAATGACAGCTGGAGGATGGATGTATATAGGACCACAAGGTATTGTTCATGGTACTTACTCAACATTATTAAACGCTGGAAGATTAATACTTGGAATACCAGAAAAAGATGATTTAGCTGGAAAATTATTTGTAACTTCAGGACTTGGAGGAATGAGTGGAGCTCAAGGAAAAGCTGTAGAAATCGCTGGTGGAGTAGGTATAATAGCTGAAGTTGATTATTCAAGAATAGAAACTAGATACACTCAAGGTTGGGTAAGTAAAGTTGCTAAAACATGCGAAGAGGCATTTATGTTAGCTAAAGAATGCATAGATAAAAAAGAAGCTTGTGCAATAGCTTATAATGGTAACATAGTGGACTTATTAGAATATGCAGTAGAAAAAGATATACATATAGATTTATTATCAGATCAAACATCTTGTCATGCTGTTTATGATGGAGGATATTGTCCTCAAGGTATAACTTTTGAAGAAAGAACAAAACTTTTAGCTAATGATAAAGAGAAGTTTGTACAATTAGTAGATGAAACTCTAAAGGCTCACTTTAAAGTTATTCAAAAACTAACAAATAAAGGAAGTTACTTCTTTGATTATGGAAATAGTTTTATGAAAGCTATTTATGATGCTGGATGCCAAGATATATCTAAAAATGGAGTAGATGAAAAAGATGGATTTATATTCCCATCATATGTTGAAGATATATTAGGACCTCAACTATTTGACTACGGATATGGTCCATTTAGATGGGTATGTTTAAGTGGTAAAAAAGAAGATTTAATAAAAACTGATAAAGCAGCTATGGATTGTATAGATCCAAATAGAAGATATCAAGATAGAGATAACTGGATATGGATAAGAGATGCTGAGAAAAATGGTTTAGTTGTAGGATCTCAAGCTAGAATACTTTACCAAGATGCTATGGGAAGAACTAATATAGCTCTTAAGTTCAATGAAATGGTAAGAAAAGGAGAAATAGGACCTGTTATGCTAGGTAGAGACCATCATGATGTGTCAGGAACAGATTCTCCATTTAGAGAAACATCTAATATAAAAGATGGAAGTAATATAATGGCTGATATGGCTACTCATTGCTTTGCGGGTAATGCAGCTAGAGGAATGAGTTTAATAGCTCTACATAATGGTGGTGGAGTAGGAATAGGAAAATCTATAAATGGTGGATTTGGAATGGTTCTTGATGGATCTCATAGAGTAGATGAAATATTAAGAACAGCTATGCCTTGGGATGTTATGGGAGGAGTTGCTAGACGTGCTTGGGCTAGAAACGAAAATTCTATAACAACAGTTATGGAATACAACAAAATGTGTTATGGTCAAGATCATATAACACTACCATATATAGTAGATGAAGATTTAATAAATCAAGTTATAGAGGCAAGTAAATAATAAGGTTAAAATTTTAAGTTACTGCGCTTATTGCGCTAGCGTAGTAACTTAAAATTTATATATAACATAACTATTAAAATTAGAATATAGGGGGAGAATTAATATGGCTATAGTGCAATGTGTACCTAATTTTAGTGAAGGTAGGGATTTAGAAAAAATTGAAAAGATAGTATCACCACTTAGAGGAAAAGAAGGAGTTAAGCTTTTAAACTATGAAGCAGACAAGGATTATAATAGAGTTGTAGTTACTGTTATAGGTGAGCCTAAGGCAGTTAAAAACGCAGTGTTAGAGTCTATAGGGGTAGCCAAAGATTTAATAGATATGAATACTCATAAAGGACAACACTCTAGATTTGGAGCTACAGATGTTTGCCCATTTATACCTATAAAGGGCATGACAATGGATGAAGCTGTAGGGCTTGCAAAAGAGTTAGGTGAAGATGTTGCAAAATTATATAATATACCTGTATTTTTATATGAATGTGCAGCTTCAAAACCTGAAAGAGAAAATCTAGCTAAGGTAAGAAAAGGAGAGTATGAAGGATTAGATGCTAAATTTGAAGATCCTAATTGGGCACCTGATTTTGGACAAGCTAAAAAACATCCGAATGCAGGAGCTATAGCTATAGGAGCTAGAAAACCTTTGATAGCTTATAATATAAACTTGGATACTCCAAATATAGACATAGCATCAAGCATAGCAAAAACTATAAGACACTCAAGTGGAGGATATAAATTTATAAAAGCTGGTCCTGTAGAGATTCCAGAAAGAGGAATAACTCAGGTTACTATGAATTTAACTGATTATTCAAAAACTGCTATGTATAGAGCTTTTGAAGCTGTAAAAATGGAAGCAAAAAGATATGGCGTTAATGTAATGGGAAGTGAAATCGTAGGGCTTTGTCCTATGGAAGCTTTAGTTGACTGTGCTTCTTATTATTTAGGACTTGAAAATTTCTCTTTAGATAAAGTTCTAGAGACTAGTTTAATGGAGTAGAATATATGGTTGCAGATCTAATTATTAAAAATATAGGAAAACTAGCTACTATGAAAGGTGATGCACCTCTTATAGGAAAAGCGATGAATGATATAGAAATAATAGAAAATGCATATGTTGCAATAAAAGATGGTAGATTTTGCGATATAGGAGTAGATGATGGTTATAAACATTTAATAAATCATAATACAGAAATTAAAGATGCAGAAGGGAAATTGGTAACTCCAGGGCTTATAGATGCACATACACATCTAGTTCATGGAGGAAGTAGAGAGAATGAATTTGCAAAAAAACTTGCAGGAGTGCCTTATTTAGAAATATTAAGAAGTGGAGGAGGAATATTAAGTACAGTCAAAAGTACTAAAAGTTCTACGTTTAAAGAGTTATATGAAAAAGCATATAAAAGTTTAGATAGAATGTTAGAGTTTGGAGTAACAACAGTAGAAGCAAAAAGTGGATATGGATTAGAAATAGATACAGAAATAAAACAATTAGAGGTAGCTAAAGCTTTAAGCGAAAAACATCCTATAGATTTAGTAAGTACTTTTTTGGGTGCTCACGCGATTCCTGTTGAATATAAAGAAAATCCGGATGAATTTGTAGATATTTTGATAAATGAGATGATGCCAAAGGTTAAGGATCTTGATTTAGCTGAATTTTGTGATGTATTTTGCGAGGATGCAGTATTTGATATAAAACAGACTAGAAAAATATTTAAAAGAGCAAAAGAACTAGGGTACAAGTTAAAAATACACGCGGATGAAATAGTTTCTTTAGGTGGAGCTGAGCTTTCAGCTGAAATGGGATGTATATCGGCTGATCACTTAATGGCAGCTAGTGATAATGGGATAATGGCGATGGCTGATAAAGGTGTTATTGCCAATATTCTTCCAGGAACATCTTTTAACCTAAATAAAAATTACGCTGATGCTAGAAAAATGATAAACTCTGGAGTTGCAGTATCTTTATCTAGCGATTATAATCCAGGAAGTTGTCCAAGTGAAAATCTTCAGTTTGTAATGCAGTTAGGTTGTCTAGGGCTTAAAATGACTCCTTATGAAGTTTTAAGTGGTGTTACAATAAATGCTGCATGTGCAATAGATAGAGATAGTGAAATTGGATCTATTGAAATAGGAAAAAAAGCTGACTTAGTAATATTTGACGCTCCAAATGTGGAGTACTTAATGTATCATTTTGGTATAAATCACACACATTGTGTATATAAAAATGGAGAGCTTGTTGTAAATAATAAACAAATACTAAAAAAAGAAACTGAGAGTATTTTAAGTTAGTTATTATTAAAAATCTTTAAGGGAGGATTTTAATATGAAATTAGTTGAAATGACAGTAGAAGACTTTTCAAAAGAAGTAGATTCAAACTCTCCTGCACCAGGTGGAGGGTCAGTTTCAGCTCTAGCATCAAATATAGGTGTAAGCTTAGCTAGAATGATGGCCAACTTGAGTTTTGGAAAGAAAAAATATGAGAGCTTGGATGAAGATATACGAAAAGAATTTACAGAAAGATTTAATAAATTAGGAGATATAAGAGAAGAATTATTAATATTAGTAGATAAAGATACTGAATCATTTGATGCATA
This sequence comes from Paraclostridium dentum, assembly GCF_048568265.1. Taxonomy (NCBI): domain Bacteria; kingdom Bacillati; phylum Bacillota; class Clostridia; order Peptostreptococcales; family Peptostreptococcaceae; genus Paraclostridium; species Paraclostridium dentum. Next base: position 484,962 of record NZ_CP183813.1, read on the forward strand.
TATGAAAGCATTAAAAATGCCTAAAGAAACAGATGAAGAAAAAATTGTTAGAAAAGAAGCTATAAAATGTGCAACTGAATTTTCTATAGAGGTGCCTTTTAAAACAGCATCTATATCTTTAGAATCTTTAAAACTATTAAGTTTTATGGCTAAGTATGGAAATCAAAATGCAATTACGGATATAGGGGTAGGAACTCTTCTTATATACACAGGTATAGAAGGGGCTATACTTAATGTTAAAGTGAATTTACTTGGATTAGATGATGAGTCTATAGTAAGTGAATATACTAAAGATTGTAATACTATATTAAATAAAGCTTGTGAGATTAAAGATGAGATACTTGGAAATATACATAATGATCTAAATCCAATTAAAGCATAAAAAATTCGCTTTGCTCATGTCGCCAACGACTCCGTCCGTTGCTCAAAATGTCATTTTTTACTTCCGCTAAAAAATTGATATCATGATGCTACATAAGTTATCAATAAAAATTAGTTAAGTATAATTTCCTTAAGCGTAAAAAATGTAACCTATATAGGTTACATTTTTTATTTATATATTTATTCATCTTGTTTTTTTACTTTTTTTACAACCTTTTTAACTTTTTTACTTGGAGTGCTTTCTTCAGTTGTTTTTTCAGATTTACCAGACTTACCAGATTTAGTTTTTTTCTTGCTATCAGATTTGTTTGAATTAGAATTCTTAGAGTTTTTAGAATCTTTACTTGGTTGATCTGAAGACTTAGACTTTTTAGCTTTTTTACTACTTATCTTATCTTTAGCTTCAGCAGAAGAAATTTTAGTCATTATACTATCTATTTTCTTTCTTTGATTTTCATCTAAAAAAGTTTTAAACTTTTCAACAACTTCTTCTTTTCCTTGAAGAGTTTTTCCTATTTTAACAAGCTCATCCATAAGTTCATCTTCTGATTTATCTTTATAGCCATCTGCTATTTCTTCGATTTTGCCTTTATCAATATTTTTTTCCTTTGCGAATTTTTCCATTGCTTCTTTATCTATTTTTTTCATAAAAGCACCTCTTTCAATAATATATATTTGATTATGTTCATATTATTTATATATAGAAGTATCTAATAAATTATGATTAATAATATGAAAAAATAAAAAATACCTATAAATAATATATATGCGAATTTATAAAAAAAGTAACAATAATAGTAAATAAAACATAGTTTATATATTAGGAGTAGTATATAGTAAGGGGTGACAAAGGTGAACAGTTTACTATTTATATTAGGGATGATAGCTTTAAGTAATGGAAACATATCATTGTTAGACAATAAAACTGGTAGTTTAGATATAAATCAAGAAATGGGAAGTATGAGGTCAAAATTAAATAAGAAAAATAATAAAATTAAGTTGAAAAACAAATTTAGACCAAAAAATAACGAAGATGAAGAAATTGATATAGAAGAAGATGAAGACGAGTTTGTTGAAGAATCTGATTATATCGACCCAGTATCTAGTTTTAACATAAATGATCTTGATAAAGGAATGAAAATGTTAGAATTAAGTGATGATGATTTAGATAGAGGTTTAGAAATAATAACCAGAACTAAAAAGTATATGGATAAAGATGAACGAAAAGTATTAATAAAAATAGAGAGCGTTTTAGATTTAGTAAGAGGTATAAAAAAGCTTAGTAGTGTTGATTTGGTAGATAACGAAGATGAATCAGATTTCTTTAGAAGCATGGAAGAAGAAGATAAAAAAAATATGATGATTAAAGAGATAATAGAGGTTTTTCCGGAAAGCAAAAAAGAATCTGTTGAGAGAGCGATAGACATGAAAAAGAAAATTGAACTATTTGCAGAACTGTTCTTGCCTGATGATATAGGAGAAGAAAATAGTTCTGGATTTAGTTTAAGTTCATTGGCTAGTATAAACAATATAGGAAGTTTAAATAACTTAAAGCTTTTAGGTAATCTTTTAAGAAGTGATAATAAACAGAGCAATTATACAAAAAATAATAAATATAATCATGTAAATAAAGAAGAAAATGAGGAAGAAGATGAAGAAAATAATTTTGAAGATATGTTAGATGAAGATGAAAACTATGAAACAGATGACTATATAGACTATGATTATGTAAGGATAGATAAATAAAAGTAGAAAAAGAACGAAAAATTTATAAATTTGCTAATTAAAAATGCTTTCAAAAATTTGAAATTTATTATATAATAAAAATATGAAATCCTGGAGCATGCGACAGTGCCTATTTAAATTCAACCGACAAAGTTTGAACGGGAGTATGAGTTTAGTGGTGGATAAAATGCCCCTTCATAATTATGGGGGACTTTAAAAACTGCTAGTAGTACACCCACCTGGGAGATTCTCGGGTATGAATTTAAAGGGCCATCGGTGTTTTGGGGTAAAAAAAGTATTGTGATTTTCACAATACTTTTTTTATTACTATCAATTGTAAAAGTTGCCTAATATTCCAAAAGGATCTTTGCTTACAAAAACATTGGTAGATACATAATCCTTATCAGACAAATAATTAGATTTAAAACAAGCTCTTATAAACTTATCATTTATGCTAAACTCATCCTCGTATGATTCACTCCAACTACAACCTAAATTATCAGAATAACAAGTATATAAAATATTTTTATGTACATAAGATATGAATATTGAAGAATTATATTTTAATATAGATGGATATAAATATAATGATCCATCTGTTATAAATTTATTTACGTTTTCATCAAATGAATTGTTATTTAGGTATCCATTTAAATATTTAATACTGTACTTAAAATCATTGCTTTCACAATATGTTATGTGATAAAAGTTAAGTTTATCTTTTAGAACAGATAGATATATTTTATTTTCTAAAGAATTAGTTATACATATAGGGTCATTCCAACTTAGGTTGCTTAAATTAAAATTTGTACAATAAACTTGTGGAAATTCGTTATTTTCCTTAAAATAAAAAATTGTTGGAACTTTTTCATTAAAATAAATTGTAAAGTTATCTAAAACAGGTAAATTTATAAAATCAACTTTATTTTCAAACCATTGTTTACCATTATTATAATGATGGAATAAGATAGTAGTAGCACAATCTTTATTAGTTAGATAATAAAATATATGTATTGTATTATTTATAAATTTTATATATGGAAATGTTATAGTATAGTTTTCAGAGTCATAATCTATTGTATGGAGAGTTAAAAATTTATTACTATCATTATTTAGTTTTAAAATGTTTATTTTAGAATCTGAAAAAATTCCATATACATTGTCATTTGAATCTATATCAAAATAATAACTAGAAAAATCAATAGGAACGAGTGTTACACTTTCAGAATGAACCATTGAATCGCTATTTTTAAAATATTTATAGCTCAGTCCATTTTCACTTTTTATAAGTATCATATCTTTATTAGATTTTCTTATAACATATGAACATTCATTAAAAAATCCCATAACTACCTCCTAAAATATATATTCTATAAATATATATTAACTCAGCAGTAAATTATTCTAATAAGAATTAATTAATAAAAGACTAATTAAGTAACAATTAGCAAAATACATGCATATTATTAATTAGGCATAAACAAGAGCCTACATTTTAATAAGACAATCAAAGGGGAGGCCAAAACTGAATGAAGGATTTAATGAGAGCCAAAAAAGTAGTTAACAAAAGAGTAATACAGCCTAATCAAAATATAGATTCAGGAAGAAGCTATATAGAAACGAATGAAATAGAAGAGGAACTAAGAGGATGTAAACCACAATGCCATCCATATATACAATGTGATTGTAATAATGATTGCAATAATGATTGCAACCATCATAATCATAATTGTGGATGTAATCCAGGATGCTGTGATTGCAAAGACGAAGATTGTACAGACAATTGCTTCCCAAACCCTTGTCCAGAAGAGTGTAGTCATCCTTTAGTACCACCTAAATTTTCAACATCACAAGCAGTATTGTATCCAATAGAAACTAATAGAATATATGACACTATAATGTTTAGAGTATTTACAGATGGTAAAATGACGAATGGAGAAGATTTAAACTTTGACTATGAATTAGGTAGTTTACGTGGACCATTACCAAACTCTACTCAAACTAATGCTACAATAGAAAAAGTTTGTATAAATTATACAAGTATAAAAATTAATCCAGGAACAACATCTTTAGAAAATTTAAGCATTGATGAAGTTGATAAACATGGTAAAAAATGCAAATCAGTTTTTGAATACAATGTTTGTGGTCAATTGAATAGATGCTGCAACGAGAAGTGTTTGGGACAAAATGTAATGTATAAACAAAAAGGGTTAAATGTACTAGTTAAAGATTTAGAAATAGAATTAATAGGTAGATTTGGATGTTCTGAGTTTACTGCTATAGCTACACCAGTTGGTAAATGCCATAAAGGCGATGAATCAAATGATGTAGTATTCTATTTTAATACTTTATCAAGTGATTTAGTAGTTCCAGCAGATGGAAGAGGATTTACGCTAAGACAAGATTTCCAAACTCAATTAACAGTTGATTGTATAGGAAAAGCAATAATAACTCAACACATAGTAAACAACAAACCTTGTTATGAGTTACAAATTCCTAATGGCATAGACTTAGTATTATGCTTACAAAATATAGTTAGTGTATTAATAGAAGAACAAATAGTAGTTTTAGGTGGACCTACAAGAATAAAACCTAGATTAGTAGACACATTTGGTAATGTTTGTGATTTCTCTCAATTTAATGGAAATTGTGAAGAAAAGCATGATCACTGCCATAATGATAATAAGTGCTAATTAAAAAATATATACACTAATACTTGAAAATAAAAAGAGCATTGATAAAATCAATGCTCTTTTTATTTTCAATATTTTATAGAATCACAGTACTTAAATAAAACATTACTGGTTTTTACATTTGAAAAGTGTGACCAGGATTTTTCAGTATCATTATAAACCATGGACTCTAAATCTATTTTATTTTTTGACTTAACATAGTAGGAGCATATAATATAGTTATTTGATACGTTAACAGTATAAAGCGGCAGCTTACTTTTAAAAGCATTTTTAATATCGAACTCTATAAGTTCATTATTATAAAAATTATAGTTTAAATGATATATATTGTGATAATGTTTGTTTAGAGACTTAGAAAAAAATATATTTATAGAATTATTCAATGAATACATAGAGAGTTTACAAATTTTTTTAGAACTAACATTTAACTTAAATGATGATATCAAATTCAAAGAGCTGTTATTATAAGTGTAATAATAAAAGTAATTTTTTAAGTCGATAAAACAAATATGAATATCATCATATTTATCGATTATTGCTGAGTACAAATAAACATTATTTGAAATGTTTTCAATTTTGTTTGTATAATTTTTTATGTATAAACAATTATTTTTATTAAAAATAGATAAAGACAAACTCGCATCTTTATTTAGAATAATCATAAAAGCAACCACCTCAGTATAATGATTTTAAAGATTTAAATAAAACATGAGAATTAAAGGCAAAAGTTATGATAGGAACTACCGTAAGAATCAATATATAGCCCCATAAGCCAACATCTGGTATTGGAAGTATAAAGTATAGGCAAAGTGTTTGTATAATCATAGAGGAGACTCCTATAACGCTAGAGATAAACTCCTTTCCAATAGAATGAAGAATACCAGAAATTACATGATTTAAACTTAAGAATAAAGGAACTAAGCACATGTATTTTAAATAAAATCCTGCAACCTTATTTTTGAAAGTATATAAGCAAATTTCTTCTCCAAATAAATAAAATATTAAAGAACATAAAAATCCCATAACAACAGTTAGAACCAAAGCAAATAATATCTTACTTTTTATAGATTTAATATTTTTTCTGCTTACATCCAATGATATGCTAGGTATTATATTTACAACCAACGCAGAAACTAGCATAAATGGAAGGTAGACAAATGGAAATACCATACCTGCAATAGTTCCATAAATTCCTAAAGCAGTTGTATATGTAATTCCGGAAAGAGCTAGCCTAGATGGAATAATCATAGAACTAATAGAATTTAAAACTATATTAGACATACGATTACAGGTAATGGGGATAGACATTTTAACTGTATCATATGAGGATTTCATAAACTCTTTTATATCTATGGTGTACTTATTGTCTATATATGGCTTTCGAGCTAATCCTAGTGTCATAAATGATAAACTTATGCATTCTCCTATTGATATACCTATTATTGCAGATAGACAGATTAAAGTTGGATTATTAAAATTTTTTACTATGAAATAAACAAAAACAATTTTTGAAATTTGTTCTAAAACTTGAGAGACAGCAGGTATATCAACTTGCTTTATTCCATAATAGTATCCTCTTACAATATTTGAAAGTGTTATAGCTATTATTGAAGGACAAAGAGCAAGTATAAAGATAGAGCTATTATTGCTATGTAATAATTTAATCGATAAAGATTCAGAGCTAACTGACACAAAAAAAGCAATAAGTGATGCTATAAAAAAGGATATATATATTGCCGATATAAAAAGAGCATTTGTACTATGTTTATCATTAAATGCCTTTTTTCTTGCAACTAAACAACTAAGAGCAGTTGGTATTCCTGTTGTGGTAAGAGCTATACAAATCATTAAAAAGTTAAACACCATGTGATATATTCCTAAGTGAACCTCTGATAAATTATTTGATAAAAATATCTTATATAAAAAACCTATTATTCTGACTATAAAATTAGATAAAAAAAGCACTAAAGTTGAATATACAAGATTAGGAATCTTCAAATATATCACCTCCTATCTTAAGTTATATTCAATAATTAATATAAAAATGAAAAAAATAACTCGTATCTAAAAAGATAGAGTTATTTTTTATGTTTGATAGTTAAAGTGAATTTTTTATTTGTTTAAAATATTTTTTATACTTATAAATTGAGGCTTCATTTTATCAAAAGTTGTTACGTATTTAAATCCAAGTTCATCAAGTCTAGTATATATATAGTCAAACTTATAAGCTACTTGAGATGGTATATGAGAATCGGAACCAGTAGTTATTATCTCCCCGCCAAGTTCTTTATACATTTTTAGTATATAGTTTGAAGGTGTTAAGTCTTTTAGCCCGTATCTAAAACATGACGTGTTTATTTCTATACCTTTTCCACTGTGAACAACTTCTTTTAAAATTGATTCTAATATATCAGAAAAAAGTTTATCATCAAGTTCTTCATTGTAATCTCCATATCTCTTAATTAAATCAAGATGTCCTAAAACAGAATAATCTTTATAATTTTTAACTATATAATATAAAAGTTCATAATACTTTTCGTAAGCTTCGTGTTGAGATTTATCATTAAAGAAAGTTCCATTGTACAAATCAATCTTATCTATTGCATGCATTGAACAAATAACAAAATCGAATGGATAGCTTTTTATATCATTTGAGCATTTTTCTATGATATGAGGTTGAACTCCCATTTCAATTCCTTTTTTTATAGAAATTTGATTTTTAAATTTATCTTTAAGATTATCAATACTTTTTAAGTAAGATATATAGTCTGTTTCAAATGGAACATCACTTATTATGTCGTAGTCAACATGATCAGTAAAACAGATTTCTTTTAAGCCTAAATCAATAGATTTTTTGACCATATCTTCCATAGGTGTTTGACTATCTCCGGAAAAGTTTGAATGCATATGATAATCGTAGTACATAATTAGTATCCCCTTTTTTTATAAATTTTGGTATTATATATACATAATAATATCAAATATAGTTATAGGCATCAATAAACACATGTACAACAATATCATTTTGAAGTGGTGATTAAATGGATAAATATAAGTTAGTAATAGAAGATAATAGTCCAAAGTATTTACAAATTTATAATCATATAAAAACAATGATTATAAATAATGAAATAGAAGTAAATAAAAAGCTTCCACCTATAAGATCTATAGCAAAGCTATTAAATGTTAATAACACTACAATAGTAAAGGCATATGAATTATTAGAAAAAGAAGGATATGTATATAAAATTATTGGTAGTGGAACATTTGTGTCAGATACTAGAGTAAAAGCAAATAGTGATGAAAACACACCTATGGAAGGAATAATTAGATTTGACAATGGGAATCCTTCAATAGATATGTTTCCAGTAGAAGAGTTTAAAAAATCCATAAATATAGCTCTTGAAAAAGAAGGAAATTCAATGTTTGAATATGATGATGGATTAGGGTTTATAAAGTTAAGGTCTAAACTCGTAGAATACTTAAAAACTCTAAATATAAATACTAATAAAGATAATATACAAATTATATCTGGAGCTCAACAAGGTATAGATATAGTTTGTAAAGGTTTAATAAATTATTCAGATTTAGTATTTGTTGAAGAACCAACTTACAGAGGAGCACTTGAGGTATTTAAAAATAGAGGGTCAAAAATTATAAGTATACCGATGTTAGAAGATGGAATAGATATAGGTATACTTAAGCTAAAACTTGAAAAAATAAGACCTAAGATACTTTATACAATGCCTAATTATCAAAATCCAACTGGAATCTCTTATTCAGAATATAAAAAGAAAAAGTTGATTGAATTAGCTGAAAAATATGATTTTTATATATTAGAGGACGATTTTATGAGCGATTTGAAATTTGAATCAACAGAACATTATCCTCTTAGAAGTTATGATGATAAGGGAAGGGTAATTTATATAAAAAGTTTCTCTAAATTACTTATGCCAGGGATTAGAATAGGATTAGTTGAAATGCCTAATGAAATTTTAAATAAAATACTATGGGCAAAATATTCCTCAGATATATCAACATCAGGTATAATTCAAAGGTCTATGTATTATTATATGGAAAACTTCAACTGGAACAACTACATAAAAAATGTAGAGGATGCTTATTATGAAAAATTTAAATTAGCACTAGAACTTATACAAAGTAAATTAGCTAATAAACTTAAAATAAAAGTACCTACAGGAGGGATAAATTTCTTTCTGGAATTACCAAGAGGATACTCAGCAAAAGCATTTAGTAAATTCTTAAGAAAAAAAGGAGTAGCTATTTTATCAGGTGGGCACTTCTTTGACACATCTATAGACGATAGATTTTTTAGAATAAATATTGCACAAACAAGCTTAGATGAAATACAAAAGGGAATAGATATAATATCGGATAATATAGATGAATTTTTAAAATGCTACAAAAATACAGAAGAATTTAAAGAAAATAAATTATTTTTTTAGGAGTGAATAATATGAATAACGAATTTGATAAAAAGAAATTAAACAGAATAAATGAATTAGCAAAAAAGCATAAAGGTGAAGGTTTAACTGAAGATGAACATAAAGAAAGAGAAGGATTAAGAAAAGAATATTTAGAACATTTTAGAGGTCATTTTAGATCAAGATTAGAAAATATAAAAGTCGTTTCACCAGAGGAATATGAAGAAGCAATGAAAAACAAAAAGAACTAGAAAAATTTAACATTTGACAAATGCAAGTGTGCTATAATTATCACGAGGGTATTTTAATAAAGAAAGGGAGTATTAAGTATGAATTTAAGACATGAATTTAAAAATGCATGGGAACAAATTAAAGAAAACAAAGAACTTGATGCTGTGATGAATTACTCAAATGAATACATGAAGTTCCTAGATGCTGGGAAAACAGAAAGAACTTCAGCAAGAGAGATAATAAGACAAGCTAAAGAACATGGTTTTATATCAATAAACGATGCGATGTCATCAGGATGTTTAACTGCAGGTACTAAAGTATATGCAGAAAATAAAGATAAAGGCGTTGCTTTATTTGTAATTGGACAAGAAGAATTACAAAAAGGAATGAGAATTGTTGGGGGACATATAGATTCTCCAAGATTAGATTTAAAACCAAATCCATTATATGAAGATGGAAATTTAGCTCTTTTCAAAACTCACTATTATGGTGGAATAAAAAAATATCAATGGACAGCATTACCACTTGCAATACATGGTGTAGTTATACTACAAGATGGAACTAAAGTTGATATATGTATAGGTGAAGATGATAATGATCCAGTATTTTGCATAACAGATCTATTAATACATTTAGCAGGAGATCAAATGCAAAAAAAATTAGCTGATGGAGTAACTGGTGAAGGCTTAAATCTTTTAGTAGGGCATATGCCATTAGAAGGTGAAGAGAAAGATGCAGTTGAAGCTAATGTACTTAAATTATTAAATGAAAAATATAACATGACTCAAAAAGATTTCTTAACAGCTGAGATAGAAATTGTTCCAGCTGGTAAAGCTAGACATTTAGGATTTGATAAAGGAATGGTTCTAGCTTATGGTCATGATGATAGAGTTTGTTCATATGCAGCTGTAAAATCTATATTTGATATTGAAAATCCAAAATATACTGCAGTAGCATTATGTGTAGATAAAGAAGAAGTTGGATCTCAAGGAAATACAGGAATGCAATCTAAATTCTTTGAAAATGCAGTAGCTGAACTTATAAACTTACAAGGAGATTATTGTGATCTTAAAGTAAGAAGAGCTATGGCAAATTCAAAAGTTTTATCAGCTGATGTTTCAGCTGGATTTGACCCAACATACCCAGATGTTTTAGATAAGAGAAATGCATGTTTTATGGGACATGGTTTAGCTTTAACTAAATACACAGGAGCAAGAGGTAAAGGTGGATGCAATGATGCTAACGCTGAGTTTGCTTCAGAAGTAAGAAGAATATTTGATAAAGCTAATGTTGTTTGGCAAATATCAGAACTTGGTAAAGTTGACCAAGGTGGCGGTGGAACTATTGCTTACATATTAGCTGAATATGGTGCAGAAGTAATAGACTGTGGAGTTGGTGTATTAAATATGCATGCTCCATATGAGATAGTATCTAAAGCAGATATATATGAAATGTATAAAGGATATAAGGCTTTCTATGAAATAGAAGCTTAATATAAAAAAGATAAGTGATTAATCACTTATCTTTTTTTATATGTTCTAAATTAAAATAGTCACATACTCCATCTAAGAATTTATACTCAAGAGGAGTAAAAGCTTTTTTCTTAGAGTATATAAAATAAAATTTTCTATCAAAACTCATATTTTTAATTTTATAGAAGTTTAACTTATTTGAGTTTATATCTTCAATAATTGAAGTGTAAGATACAAATGAAACCCCAAGTCCTAACTTAACCATTTCTTTTATTGATTCATTAGATTCAACGTAAGCAATTGTATCTAAGCTGTTAAGCGGTATTTTGTTTGATTTTAACTTATTAATCACGATACTTTGAGTCCCAGAACCGTCTTTTCTCATTATAAAATTTAAATTATAAAGTTTTTCTATATCAATAAAACCATTTTCATTTTCTATAATTAAATTTTTAGGAGCAATTAAAACTAGCTCATCATCTATTAAATCTATATATTCAATTTGTTTATTGTTTACCTTAGAACCTACAAATCCAAAACTTATACGTTCATTTAAAATTTCTAATATAGCATCTTGAGAATCATAACGACTTATACTAAATTTAACATTTGGATAATTAGTATAAAAACTTTTTAAAAAGTCAGGAAGTATATATGTTTCAGGTATAGAACTACATGCAAGATCTATGACCCCTTCTATCTTTCCGCTATATTCCTTTATATCATAAACAGCTTTTTTGCAATTATTTAAAATATAAATAGCGTGTTCATATAATATTTCGCCTGCCTTTGTAAGTGTAATTACTTTATTATTTCTATTAACTAGTACTGTATCAAGGCTTTTTTCAAGATTTTGAATATGGGCACTAACTGTAGGTTGTGTAAGAAAAAGCTCTTTAGCAGCTTTAGAAAAGCTATTATATTTAGCTACAGCTACAAAAACTTCAAGTTGTTTTAAGTCCATAAAAATATCCTCCCCCTAAATATGTCCTTACATATTATAACACACAAAAAAGTATCTAGGATAAAATAAAAATTAAATGTCAATATACGGAATAAGTCTTACAAAAATATTACAATATAACTTTTTAGGTTATTTAATGTAAATAAATAATATATAATTAGGTATAAGTAAATTTAGGAGGATTAGTGTATGAAAAAAAGTTTGCTAATTAGCATCATGCTAATAGTCATACTAATGTTCTCAGGATGCAGTATGAAAAGTGGAAAAAAAGTAGACAAAGCTACGCAACAAAAAAATATAACTAAAATTCAAAATGATGTTAGTGAAGTTATGGGGAAAAATTATGAATATGTTATGGATACTATGGGAGATCCATATATGACGACATATTATATAAATACAGAAAAATATGGGGAGTTTGAACATTTAGATAAAGAAGGAATTTTAAAAAATCTAAATATTGAAATGGTATATCCAAAAGAAGGGTATGAAAGTAGTGCTTTATATGTAGATATAAGCAAAGACAAGGTTGTTAACGTAGAAAGCGATGAATTTGTTGGATTGTCTTCTGGATTCGAAGATTTACCTCAAAATGCAAAATCGGCTAACGTAATAGTTGATTTTTATAATGATCAAGCATTTATTGATTCTAGTAAAGTTGATTTAAAATCAATAAAATCTTATATAGGTAAAAATATTGAAGAGTTAGTTAGAGATACTAGCTTAGATATGCCAAATGCGGTTGCATATAGTAAGAACAAAGAAAAAATTATAAATTATTATATTTTACAAAGTAAAAATAATAATACAGTTTTCGTTGTATCAGTAACTGAAGATAAGGGAAAAATTTTAGATATAACACAGGTTTCAGATGCTTCATTGATAAAAGAATTAATAAATATGTCAAATTAAAAAATACTCTCTATATTTTAAATATAGAGAGTATTTTGTTTGCTTACTTATAGTATATATAACAAAATAATGTAAATAATAAATTAGTGAGTATAAAACTAAATTACATAATGTAAGTATATATAGGAGGCTTAATTTATGAGTAAACAAATAATTACTATAGATGGAAATACTGCAGCGGCACATGTTGCGTATGCATTTACAGATGTTGCAGCTATATTCCCTATAACTCCATCATCAACAATGGCTGAGGTTGTAGATGAGTGGGCTGCACAAGGAAGAAAAAATATATTTGGACAAAAAGTTAGTGTTGTAGAGATGCAGTCAGAAGCAGGAGCAGCAGGAGCATTTCATGGATCACTACAGTCTGGAGCGCTAACAACAACATTTACAGCATCTCAAGGATTACTGCTTATGATTCCTAACATGTATAAGGTATCAGGAGAATTGCTTCCTGGAGTATTTCATGTAAGTGCGAGAGCTATTGCATCTCAGGCTTTATCTATATTTGGAGACCATCAAGATGTTATGGCAGCAAGACAAACTGGATGTATATTATTGGCATCAAGTTCTGTTCAAGAAGTTGCAGACATAGCTCCAGTTGCTCATTTAGCTGCTATAAAAGGAAGACTTCCGGTTATACATTTCTTTGATGGATTTAGAACATCACATGAAATACAAAAAATAGAAGTTTTAGATTATGAAGACTATGCAAAACTAATAGATCAAAAAGCACTACAAGAATTTAGAGAAAGAGCATTATCTCCAAATCATCCAGTGACAAGAGGTACGGCTCAAAATCCAGATATATATTTCCAAACTAGAGAAGCTTCTAACAAATATTATGAAAATATCGTACCTATAGTTGAAGAGTATATGAATGAAATGAATAAACTTACTGGTAGAAACCATGGTTTATTTGATTACTTTGGGCCAGAAGATGCAAAACACATAATAGTTGCAATGGGTTCAGTGACTGAAACTATAGAAGAAACTATAACTTATTTAAATGGACAAGGTGAAAAATATGGATTAGTAAAAGTTCATTTATATAGACCGTTTTCTATAAAACACTTTATGGATGTAATACCATCAAGTGTAGAAAGAATTTGTGTTTTAGATAGAACTAAAGAACCCGGATCTATAGGAGAACCATTATACTTAGATGTGAAATCAGCATTTTATGAAAATGAAAAAACACCTATGATAATAGGGGGAATATATGGACTTGGATCTAAGGATACAACTCCAGCAGATATAAAATCTGTATATGACAATTTAAAATCTAGTAATCCTAAAAATCAATTTACAGTAGGTATAGTAGATGATGTAACTAATAAATCTATAGATGTAGATAGAAACTTTAAAATAAGACAAGAAGGAACTATAAGATGTAAGTTCTGGGGATTAGGATCAGATGGTACAGTTGGAGCTAACAAACAAGCTATAAAGATAATAGGTAATAATACTGACATGTTTGCTCAAGCATATTTTGCATATGATTCTAAAAAATCTGGTGGTATAACAATGTCTCACTTAAGATTTGGTAAAACTCCTATAAAATCTACTTATCTTATAGATGAAGCTGATTATATTGCTTGTCATAACCAATCTTATGTAACAGAATATGATTTATTAAAAGGGCTTAAAAAAGGTGGAGTATTTGTACTTAACTGTATATGGGGTAAAGAAGAATTAGAAAATCATTTACCAGCTAGAATTAAAAATTATATAGCTGAAAACGATATAGAATTCTATACTGTTAATGCAACAAAAATTGCGCAAGAAATAGGTCTTGGAAATAGAATAAATATGATAATGCAATCTGCATTTTTCAAATTAGCAAAAATAATACCAGAACAAGATGCTATAAATCATTTAAAAGATTCTATTAAAAAAGCATATGGTAAAAAAGGTGAAAAAATAGTAAATATGAACTATGAAGCAGTTGAAAAAGGTATGAATTCAATAGTAAAAATAGATATACCACAAGATTGGAAAACTGCTAAAGATAGTGTTGAAGATAGAAATGAGCCAGAATTTATAACAAATATATTAAGACCAATGAATGCACAAGAAGGTGATAATTTACCAGTAAGTGCATTTAACGGAATAGAAGATGGAACATTCCCTAATGGTACAGCAGCATATGAAAAACGTGGAGTAGGAATAAATGTACCTGAATGGATATTAGAAAATTGTATTCAATGTAATCAATGTGCTTATGTTTGTCCACATGCAACTATAAGACCATTTTTATTAAATGAAGAAGAAAGTAACAAAGCGCCTAATAGTTTTGGAACGAAAAAAGCTATAGGTAAAGGATTTGAAGGATTACAATATAGAATGCAAGTCGATACTATGGATTGTACTGGATGTGGAAACTGTGCAGATATATGTCCGGCTAAAGAAAAAGCATTAGTTATGAAACCTCTTGAGTCTCAAACTGAATCAGAAATACCAAATTGGGATTTTGCAGTATCACAAGTTTCTGATAAAGGGGATATAATGAGTCCAAATAGCGTTAAGGGAAGTCAATTTAGACAACCACTTATAGAATTCTCTGGAGCATGTGCAGGTTGTGGAGAAACTCCATATATCAAGTTAGTAACTCAACTATTTGGAGATAGAATGATGATAGCAAATGCAACAGGATGTTCATCTATTTGGGGAGGATCAGCTCCATCTACTCCATATACTATAAACCATGAAGGTAAAGGTCCGGCTTGGGCAAACTCTTTATTTGAAGACAATGCTGAATTTGGATATGGGATGTATTTAGGAGTTAAACAAATAAGAAATAGAATAGAAAATTTAATGACAGAACTAGTTGGAATGAATATTGATGAAGAAAGTAAAAAAGCATTTAACTATTGGTTAGAAAGTAAAAATGATGGATTAGAATCAGCTTGTGCATCAGAAGGCGTAAAAAAAGCTATAAGTAATATTAAAGGATCAGATGAAAAAGTTTCTTGCTTAATAAATCAAATAAAAGAATTAGAAGACTACCTTGTAAAAAGATCTCAATGGATACTTGGAGGAGATGGATGGGCATATGATATCGGATATGGTGGATTAGATCATGTTCTAGCATCAGGTGAAGATGTTAATGTTTTAGTATTTGATACAGAAATTTATTCAAATACTGGAGGACAAGCTTCAAAATCAACTCCAGTTGCAGCAATGGCTAAATTTGCAGCAGCAGGTAAGAGAACAAAGAAAAAAGATTTAGGTAGAATGGCAATGACATATGGTAATGTTTATGTAGCACAAGTTTCATTAGGTGCAGATAAAAATCAATTAGTAAAAGCTATAATAGAAGCTGAAAATTACAATGGACCATCACTTATAATCTGCTATGCACCATGTATATCTCATGGATTAAAAGAAGGTATGGGCAGAACTATTGCAAATGAAGAACAAGCTGTTAAATGTGGATACTGGCATTTATATAGATTTAATCCACAATTAAAGGATGAAGGTAAAAATCCGTTTACATTAGATTCTAAAGAACCAACAGAAAGCTTTAGAGATTTCTTAATGGGACAAGTTAGATATTCAGCTATAGCTAAACAATTCCCAGATATAGCTCAAGAGTTGTTTGATATGACAGAAGAAAATGCAAAAGAAAGATATGAAATATATAAGTTATTATCACAACAAATGTAATTAAAAAATAATATTAAATTTAATTTATAGAATTTATTTAAGGTTATTTTAAGCTTTAGGATTTATAATAATATAATAATAAAAAAAGAAACTATCAACATACTTTCCCTTAAAAATCACTTACATTATGTAAGTGATTTTTTATTTGAAAAAATAAAAGAGCTTCAACAAAATAGTTGAAGCCCTTCTAAAAACTTATTGGTGCCGGTTGTGGGACTTGAACCCACACGGTATCACTACCAACGGATTTTGAGTCCGCCCCGTCTGCCGATTCCAGCAAACCGGCTCGTTACAATTCTATTATAACAGTAATAAAAACGTTTTGCAATATATTTAGCCTTAATATACATTCAATAATATGGTAATATTAAATATAATACGAATTGGCAATAATAGAGAGGATAAATAATTAGGAGTGATAAATTTGGAAAAAACGTTAATTATAATAGATGGAAATTCAATTGTTAATAGGGCATTTTATGCATTGCCTGATTTAACTAATAAAAAAGGGCTACATACAAATGCAATATTTGGTTTCACAAATATGCTATTTAAGTTGATAGATACATATAAACCTACACATATTAGTGTTGCATTTGATAAAAAAGCTCCGACTTTTAGACATTTAGAGTATAAGGAATATAAAGCTGGAAGAAAAAAAATGCCAGATGAATTAAAACAACAGTTAGAACCGTTAAAAAATTTATTAGATGCATTTAATATAAATCGTTTAGAAATTGAAGGATATGAAGCTGATGACATAATAGGTACTGTATCTTTAAAAGCAGAGCAAGATGGATATAAAGTTTATATAGTCACAGGAGACAAAGATGCAATTCAATTAGCTTCAAAGACTACAACTACGCTTATAACTAAAAAAGGAGTAGGAGAAGTTGAAGAATATGATTTCAATGAAGTTGAGGAAAAGTATGGAATGACACCTACTCAATTTATAGATTTAAAAGGGCTTATGGGAGATAAGTCAGATAATATACCTGGAGTACCTGGAATTGGAGAGGTTACAGGTATTAAACTTATAAAAGAATTCGGAAGTATTGAAAATATAATAGAAAATATTGATTCAGTAAAAGGAAGTCCTAGGAAAAAAATCGAAGAAAATAAAGAGCTTGCTATAATGAGTAAAAGGTTAGCTACAATAATTAGAGATGTTCCAATTGATTTTGATTTAGAAAAACTTGAGTTTGGAAATTATGATAAGTCAAAATTAATAGAGGTATTTAATGAACTTGATTTCAACAGCTTAATAGCTAGGTTGGATTCAAACGCAGAAGAATTAAAAGTAATAGTAAATAAACTTGAAGACGTTAAAGAATTTATAAACAAAGCAAAAAATAGTAAAAAGCTAATATTAAAAACTATTTCTAAAAGCGGAAATATTCTAGAAAAAAACATAATGCAAATTTATTTGAGTGTTGATGGAGAAGAATTATTTTGGGCTGATGAAAGTCAAATAGATGAAATAAAGGAACTATTAGTAGATGAAGATTTAAGAGTTTATGGATATAACGTAAAAGAAGATTATATAGCTCTAAGACCTTATGGAATATCTTTAAGTAATATTTACTTTGATATAGCTATAGCAGAGTATTTAATAGACTCTAGCAGCTCTAACTATACATATGATTCAATTGCGATGAACTATTTTGGACAAAAAATAAAATCATCTGAAGAATTGTTAGGGAAAGGCGTTAAAGCAAAAAAATATGAAGATCTAGAAAAAGAAGAACTAGACAATACAATTGGAAGTATTGTTTACTTAGTTGGAAAAGTAACCCCTAAAATGGAAGAAAAATTAGTTAATATGGATATGGATGGTCTGTTTTACCATGTAGAAATGCCTTTAGTAGAAGTGCTAGGATATATGGAGTATGAAGGTGTTATGGTAGATAAAGATAAATTAACAGAATTAGGTGAAGAATTTAAAATATCTATAGATAAACTAGAAAAAGACATATACAATCTTGCAGGAGAAGAATTTAACATTAATTCTCCAAAACAGTTAGGTGTTATTTTATTTGAAAAATTAGAACTTCCTGTTATTAAAAAGACTAAAACAGGATATTCAACTAATGCTGAAGTATTAGAACACTTAAGTGACAAGCATGAAATTATAGACAAGATAACTGAATATAGACAAATTGTAAAGTTAAAATCTACTTATGTAGACGGGCTTATAAATATAATAAATCCTATAAGTCACAGAATCCATTCATCATTTAATCAAACAATAACAACAACTGGAAGGATTTCATCTACAGATCCTAACTTACAAAACATACCTGTAAGGTTAGAATTAGGTAGAAATATAAGAAAAGTATTTATAGCAGATAAAGGCTTTAAATTAGTAGATGCAGACTACTCACAAATCGAATTAAGAGTTCTAGCACATATGAGTCAAGATGAGCATATGATAGATGCATTTAACCATAACGTAGATATTCATACTAAAACTGCATCACAAGTATTTGGTATTGATATAAATGATGTAACAAGTGAGCAAAGAAGTGCCGCAAAAGCAGTAAACTTTGGTATAGTATATGGTATAAGTGATTTTGGATTAGCTAAAAATTTACATATACCAGTTAAGGAAGCAAAAATCTATATTGATAGTTACTTAAATACTTATGAAGATATAAAATCTTATATGGATAGTACAATTGAAGAAGCAAAAGAAGATGGATACGTAAAAACTATTTTAAATAGAAGAAGATATATACCGGAAATAAAATCTTCTAATACAATACTTAAAAATTTAGGAAAAAGATTGGCTATGAATGCGCCGATACAAGGAAGTGCCGCTGACATAATAAAAATAGCTATGGTTAATGTGTATAAAAAATTAGAAGAAAGAGATTTGAAATCCAAATTAGTTCTTCAAGTTCACGATGAACTTATAATTGAATGCATTGAAGAGGAATTAGAAGAAGTATCTAAGATTGTAAAAGATGAAATGGAACATGCTGTATCTATGGATGTTAATTTAGATGTAGATTTAAATACCGGAGATTCTTGGTATGAAACAAAGTAGGTGATAAGATGTTGGTAATTGGACTAACAGGAAATATAGGCTGTGGAAAAAGTAGTTTGTCAAAAATTTTAGAAGAAAACTATTTTGATATAATTGATGCGGATTTAATATCTAGAGAAATTATGAATGACAGTGATTTACTAAAAGAGGTATTTGATACTTTTGGTGATAATATAAAAAGAAACGATGGAACTCTGGATAGAAAAAAACTTGGTGAAATAGTTTTTAATGATGATAAAAAGTTAATTAAATTAAACTCACTGACTCATCCAGCTATAAAAAAAGAGATAATAAAAAAAATAAATAATATAAAATCAAATAATAAAGATATTGCGATAGTTGATGCAGCTTTACTAATAGAAGGAAACTTTTTAGATTTGGTAGATAAGTTAGTTGTTATTACATGTAATGAAAATATTCAACTAGAAAGAATAATTAACAGAGACAATATTACAAAGAATGAAGCTATAAGTCGTATAAATTCACAAATGAGTCAATCTGAAAAAATTAAATTTGGAGATTATATAATTGATAATTCAGGGGATAGAGAGAGGCTAATCTATGATGCAAGTAAACTAATAACACATATAAAGGAGAAATGGTGTGAATAAAAAAAGATATATAACTATATTTATAATCTTTATGTTGTTAGTTTTAGGAGTAATATCAATAAGACAAAAATTGGTGTTAAAATTATTACATCCGAGATTATACGAGGAATATGTAGAGACATATTCTAAAGAGTTTTCAATAGATGAAAATTTAGTATATAGTATAATGAAAGTAGAAAGCAAATTTAACAAAAACGCTATATCCAATAAAAAGGCCAAAGGATTGATGCAAATAAGTGATATAACTCAAAAATGGGCACAAGATGAGCTGAAGTTAGGAAAAATTGATATATTTGATCCTGAAACTAATATAAAAATAGGTTGTTGGTATTTGAGTAAGTTATATAAGGAATTTGATGATTTAGATTTAGTTATAGCTGCTTATAATGGAGGATCAGGGAATGTGAATAAATGGTTAAATGATGAAGCTTATAGTAAAGATGGTAATAAATTACATGAAATACCATTTAATGAAACTAAAAATTACTTAGGCAAAGTTAAAGAAAACTATATTATTTACAAGTCATTGTATGGAGAGGAAGAAGCTAATGAAAAGAATTAAAGTAGTGACGGTTATTATGACCATTATGCTTGCTGTTTCTGGGTGTGGCAAAGGTGATAGTAACAAAGACAAAAATGAAAAGCAAAATGTAAGTGAAAATAATAATTTAGAATATATACATTTATCTATGGTAAATCCTGAAACAATAAATCCTATAAATAATAATAATCAATCTGTTGGATATATTTTAGATTTAGTGTATGATAGCTTATTTACAATAGATAGTAACTATAATGCCGTTCCACAATTAGTAGAGGAATACTCTATGGCATCCGACGGTAGAAGTATAAATATAAAATTAAAAGATGTTAACTGGCATAATGGTAAGCCTGTTACATCTGATGATGTGGAGTTCACAATAGACTCAATAAAGAGATCAGAAAATAGTTCGTATAAATCTTTAGTTGAAAATATATCATCAGTAACTTCTACAGATAATAAAAATTTAACTATACACTTTACTCAACCGTATGCATTTTCTATAGATAATTTAATATTTCCTATAGTTAGTAAATCAGAATTAAGTGGATTAAATGCAGCAGAGTCAAAAGATTATAAAAATAACATGGTTGGAAGTGGAGCATATAAAATATCTAAATTTAATAAAAAATCTAATATGGTATTAACGCTTAATGAAGATTACTATGATAAAGAGAAAATAAAAGATGCAAAAAAAGAGATTAATGTAATGATTGTACCAGACGAGGCAGCTCAAGTTTCTATGACTTTAGCTTTATCAAGTGATATAACTAAGGTTGGAATTAGTGATTTAAGTGAATTCCAAGAAGATGAATTTAAAATTACTAATTATGAAGGAAGAGGATATGAATATATGATATTTAATTATAGCAATCCTATAATGAATGATATCAATTTTAGAAAAGCAATTTCATATGGTATAGATAAAAAGAAAATTCTATCAGAGGCTTATTTAGGAAATGTATCAGATGTTAATTTCCCATTACATTCTAAGTCTAAATATTATGATTCAAGTATAAAACCAATAGGATATAATGTTGAAAAAGCTAAAGAAAGCTTAGGAAAAATAGACATAGATAAAGTTAATTCTAATGCTACAGGTAAAGATGATGCTTCTAAAAAAGAAGAGAACAGCAAGAAAGAAGAAGTTAACAAAAAAGAAGAAACTGATAAAAAAGAAAATGAAGCGAATAAAGAATCAAAAGAATCAAAAGAAGCTAAGAACGCAAGAGAAGAAAAAGAAAAAAGTGAGAAATTAAAAGAAGCTATTAAGAATTTAAATTTAAAAATAGTTGTAAATAAAGAAAATAGTGAAAGAGTTAAAGCTGCCCACTTAATAAGAGAAAACTTAAATGAGATGGGAATAAAATCTACTGTAGAAGAACTTGAAGGTGATGCATTAGCTCAAGCATTAGATAAAAAGGAATATGATTTAGCATTAGTTGGATGGGAATTATCATCAGTGCCAGACGCTACAGATATAATAAACTACAGTGGATACACTAATGAAAAATTAACAAATTATCTAAATTCATTAAAAAGTTCTAAGAGTGTAGATGATACGAAAAGTATATATAAATCTATTCAAAAATACGTTAATGACAATGTAGCATTTGTAAGCTTAGGTATAACTGATGATTATTTAGTAACAAATAAAAGAATAACAGGAAATTTAAAACCTAATGACTTTGATATATATGAAGGTATATACAACCTAGGTTTTAAAGAATAATATATAGGGGTATATAAGAATTAAGATTTTTAAAATACAGAGGTGACAACATATGAGAAAAAAATTATTAGTAGATGGAATGAGTTGTATGAATTGTGTGAGACATCTTAAAGAAGCTCTACAAGAAGATATAAAAGGTTTAGAAGTAATAGATGTAAGTTTAGAAAATAAATGTGCTTTAGTTGAAGTAAATGATAATGTATCTGATGAGATGATAAAAGAAGTAATAGATGATTTAGGGTATGAGTTAAAAGGAATAGAATAAATAAAAATACCAGTAGGAAACTACTGGTATTTTTTTATGATTAAGAATAATATATCTATTTTAAGTTTTTGAAAACTGTGTCTACTATATCGATGGCTATGTCAGCGGTAATATCATCTTTATCTAATGATGGATTAAGTTCAACTAAATCCATTGACTTAACTAAACCTGATTCTAAAAGTTTAGCAAGAAGATACTTAGATTCATCAACGGTAAAACCATTCTCAACTCTAGTTCCAGTACCAGGTACATATTGAGAATCTATAAAATCTAAATCAAAGCTAATATGTATTGCTTGTATATTTTTACTATGTAAACTAGATAAAATACAACTTATTATAGAATCTAACCCTTTATTAGCTAGATCTTCAGGATAGTACATATTCATATTTGTATTTTGAATAAACTCTTTTTCTCCAGAATCTATATCTCTACCGCCTATATGATAAACGTTATCTTCTGATATCTTAATATTTTCAGTATATAAGTTTTTTAATTCACTATGACCATATCCCATTAAAGAAGCCAATGGCATACCGTGTACATTTTTAGATTCGGATGTTTCAAATGTATTTATATCTCCATGAGCATCAAACCATACTACTGCAAATTTTTTATCAAAATATTCACTAACACCAGAAATACTTCCAAGAGCTATAGAGTGGTCACCACCAACTATAAGTGGAAAATATCCAGTTTTTAAAGATGTATTTACAGCGTGTGCAAGATTGGTGTTTATATCTAATAATGGTTTAAAGTACTTCATATCAGAGTGAGAAGCAAATTTTTCGCTTTCATCAACACTTTCAACATATAAATTACCAAGATCATAAACTTGGTGGTTATACTTTTTTATTGTTTGTATGATTCCTTTTTCTCTTAATTTATCAGGACCTAATTGAGGTCCTAATTTATCACAACCATAAAATGTAGGTACTCCTATAATATTTATATTCATGACTAACCCTCCTGTATATCTAATCTCTACCCGTGTTATATTTTACCATAATGCTTTTGAGAAAACCCAAATAAATAAAAATTTAGTTTTATTTATTCTATCAAATTCAATTTCATTAATCGTAAAAAAAAAGACTTCTATTGGGGGAAATAATAGAAGTCTAAATTGGGGAGATTGAGTATGTTTGATTTACATTAATATTATTTGACAAATAAGAAAAATATATACATAAATATTAAAATAAAAATTATATTAACAGATATATAATATGAGATTAATACATATATAAAACTATATAATACTTATAAAAAGAAACTTTTATTGATTGATTGAATATAATATAAGTATCAAAGGGGGGGATATCATGGAGCCTATAGAACATAATGAGGACCTAAAAAAAATTATACTTGATATGACCCAAAAAGAATTTCAAGGCTCAACCTCTAATAAAGGGGCTTTGAGGTATATTGAAGGTAAGATAAATTCGGTTATAGATGAAAGTATAAGTGAGTTTCATGATGAAGATTTAAATGTACAAACATATATAAAAACTTTAAAAAGAGGAGCATATCAACAAAATATAAGTGAGATTGCAAAAATAATTAAAGGCGAAGAAATTTTCAAATCAAAAGCAGAGTTAATAAAATTTGCTAGACATTTAGGAATGAATGTAAATGCGAAGCAATCATATAAGATACTGTTAAAAAAAGTATCGACTAATATATATGAAAATAAAGGTTATTACAATAAAAAATATATATACTATACAAAGAAAAACAGCACTTATATATTAGAGCCAGAAAAAATTAAAAATTATCTAATTGAAAATTATAAGTCAAGGGCAAGAAATGATATGAAGTCTATTGCAAAAATCCTAAATATAGATACTAAAGAAGAAGAAGGTGCAGAAGATATAAGAAAAAAAGTTATAAACTGCATAATAAAGGATAAACTAAGTAAAATTAAAAACTAAGGCGCTATATATTAGCGTCTTAAGTTTTTTAACAACTAGAATCAATTAGATTTAGGGGATGATTACAAAATGATAAAAAAGCTATGGGCTATAATCTTTATAATTATAATAGTTATTGGAAGTTGCTTTTTAGAAGTGAATAAATTTACACCAAA
Organism: Paraclostridium dentum; assembly: GCF_048568265.1. Taxonomy (NCBI): domain Bacteria; kingdom Bacillati; phylum Bacillota; class Clostridia; order Peptostreptococcales; family Peptostreptococcaceae; genus Paraclostridium; species Paraclostridium dentum. Next base: position 509,738 of record NZ_CP183813.1, read on the forward strand.
AAAGGAAGTGAAAATAGTTAGTTATAATATACATAGTGGTTTAAATAAAGATATGTTTCCCAGTTTATTTGATATAATTGATTTTTTAAGAATAGAAAATGCAGACATTATATGTTTACAAGAAGTAAATGAATCAGCAAAAGCAGGATTTCAAGTAAGCAGTTTAAAAGAAGATTTGGATATGTATTCTCATTTTGGAGCAAATGTAGTTAAATTAGGTGCAAATTATGGACTTGCAACATACTCTAAATACAAAATAATAAGCCAAAACCATATATATTTAAGCAGCAAAACGGAGCAAAGGGGAATGCTACACACCGTGGTTAAATTAGGATTTGGAAGAAAATTAAATATCATAAATTTACACTTAGGGCTAAATGATACAGAGAGAGAGAAACAACTAAAAGAAGTAGAAGCTTTTGTTAAAAGCTTAGAGGATCCATACATAGTTGTGGGAGATTTTAATGATGGCAATATGAATATAAATGAAGACATTTTTAAAGATGCAGCAACAAAAGTGAATAAAGATAACACGTTAACATTTTCAACTGCATTAGATAGAATTGACTATATTTTAGTTTCACCAGATATTGAAGTTATAGATTACGATGTATTAATGAAAAATATGTCAGATCATTATCCTATAGTATCAAAGTTTAAAATTTAGGAATAAATCATTTTTTTGTTGAATATATATTAGTAAATATATTTAAACGGGGGGACAAACTAATGAATAAGAGAAGAAATATCTATAGAGGTATGAATAGAAGAAGAAACCATATATCAAAAGGTATAACTGTAGGACTAGTTGTAGTTGTATTAGCAGGAGGAGCATTTTTTATAAAAAAATCTGATTTTAGTTTTACAGAAAAGATAAGCAGTTTAAATATTTTCAATAAAAAAGAGTTAGGATTTAAAGAATTTTCATATAAAGACTTGTTAGAAAAAAGTGATGATTCGAAAACAGAAGCAAAAACAGAAGATAAAAGTAAGGATAAAGAAGTGAAAAAAGAACAAGAAGTATCAAATGTTAGTAATGAAAATGCAAAAGTAGCAACTGTTAAAGACTGGGGAATATATTCAATTCAAATAGCTGCAATAGATAATGAAGAAGAGTTAAAGCAAATACAAAATAAATTAAGTGAATTAAAAGTACCATTTTCTACTGTTGAAGTAGACAAAGTTCAAAAGGTTCAAACATATCCTTCATTTAAAGAAGAAGAAAGCAGAAAGAATTTAGAGACATTAAAAAAAGATTTTCCAGATGCTTTCGTAACTAAATTAGAAATACCTATGCTTAGCTTGCAGTATACAGAAAAGTATTCTTATGTAGAAAGTATCTGTGGGGAGTTAAATAATTTAATAACTAACTTTGAAGAAGAATCTAAAGTATGGGATAAAAATGAAAGTAATATAGATAAAGAAAACTATAAAAATATAATTAATAATAGGATATCTATTTTAGATAAAATAGAAAAAAATGCAAAAGATATTGATTATGATGGAATGAAAGGATTTAAGGAAAATCTACTAAAGTATACAGAGTCTGTAAAAGATAAATCAAAAAATAGCATGGAAATGGTAGAAAAAGACCAATTTAATATAAGTGAAAGTTTACTAATGTCATCTATGCAAGGATATTATAGCTTTATAAATTCTATTAAATCTATTTAAAAGTTGTTTAAAAAACAACTTTTTTTATTTTGAAAAGATTCTAGAAAAAAGTAATTTTTTAGATTAAAAGTAAGATAATATTTTAACGATTGTTAAAATATTACTATGGATATAGTATACTTATAATAGAAAAAAGTTTAAATTAAGCCATAAGGGGGTAGAAGTATGAAGCTCTTAACTTTCAAAGGAGGGATACATCCTCCATACAGAAAAGAGTATACCAACAACAAACCGCTAGAAAAAGCTAAAGATCCTAAAGTTGTATACATTTCAATGCAACAACATATAGGAGCACCAGCAAAACCTATAGTAAAATTAGGTGATGTGGTTTGTGTAGGTCAAAAGATTGGTGAAATGCAAGGTTTTGTATCTGCAAACATTCATTCATCAGTGTCAGGAACAGTAATAGGAATAAAAGATATTGACGTTCCTGGGGGAGTAAGCACATGTGTAATAATAGAAAACGATTTCAAAAATACTGTACACGAAAGCGTGAAGCCTAAAGGAAGTTTAGAAAGTTTAACAAAAGAAGAAATAATAGAAAGTATCAAAGAAGCAGGCATTGTTGGAATGGGAGGAGCTACATTCCCAACACATGTAAAAATTTCTCCACCTCCAGATAAAAAGATAGATTTTGTCATATTAAATGGAGCAGAATGTGAGCCATATTTAACGGCAGATCACAGATTAATGATTGAAAATCCAGAAGATGTTGTATTTGGATTACAAGTTCTTATGAAGGCATTAAACGTAGATAAGGGTTACATAGGAATAGAAGTAAATAAGCCAGATGCAATAGAGGCTATTACAAAAGTGGCAAGCCAAATAAATAATATAGAAGTTGTAGGTCTTGAAGTTAAATACCCTCAAGGGGCAGAAAAACAACTTATATATGCTTGCACAAATAGAGAAGTACCATCAGGTGGACTTCCAATGGATGCAGGAGCTGTTGTAAACAATGTAGGTACAGCTGCACAAATAGCAAAAACTATAAAAACAGGTATGCCTCTTGTAGAAAGGATAACAACTATAACTGGAAATTGTATACAAGAACCAAAAAATCTTGTAACTAAAGTAGGTACACTTTTCTCTGAAATTATAGAAGAGTGTGGAGGACTTAAAACTGATAAAAAAGTTGGAAAAATAATAATGGGTGGACCTATGATGGGGATAGCTCAATACACTACAAACATACCTACTAATAAGGGTACATCAGGAATATTATGTCTAGATGAAGCTGAAGCGACTATTCCTAAACCTAATAACTGTTTAAGATGTGGTAAGTGTCTAGATGTCTGTCCAGCATTTTTACAACCGTTATACATAAGTGCGTATAGCTTAAAAGGAGATTTTGAATCATCTGAAAAATTTAGAGCGCTAGATTGTATAGAGTGTGGATCATGTTCATTTATATGTCCAGCAAGAAGACCTCTACTTCAATCAATTAGAGTAGCTAAAAAAGAAATAATTGCATTAAAAAGAAAGCAATCAAATAAGTAAAAGTTAGGGGGAAATATGATGGATAATAAACTAATAGTGTCATCTTCTCCACATGTGAGAAGTAATGAAGATACATCATATATAATGAAACAAGTTATAATAGCTCTTTTACCTGCAGCGTTAGCTGGGATATATTTCTTTAGATTGAGTGCTATTAACGTAATGTTTTGGTGCATATTAGGAGCTGTAGGCTTTGAATGGATATGCCAAAAAATAAGCAAAAAAGAATCTACTATTGGCGACTACTCAGCAGTCGTAACAGGATTATTATTGGCATTCAACGTTCCTGCATCTCTTCCATGGTGGATGTGTTTAGCAGGTTCAGCATTTGCAATAATAATTGTAAAAGTGGTATTTGGTGGAATAGGAAATAACTTTATAAACCCTGCATTAGGGGCAAGAGCATTCTTACTAGCATCATTTCCAGTAGCTATGACTACATGGACAAAAACTGGAGTAAACTGGGTTAATTCAGGTAATTTAGACGCAGTTACAACAGCAACACCGTTAGCTGCATTAAAAGCAGGAGCTGAAGGTATAAATGTATTAAACAGTGGTGGAGTAAGCCTTTTTGATATGTTTGTAGGTAATATAGGTGGATGTATAGGTGAAACATCTGCGATATTACTTATATTAGGGGGATTATACTTAATGTACAAAGGTATAATCAATTACGTAATTCCTGTGTTTTATATAGCTACAGTAGCAATATTAATGTTTATATTAGGTGGATTTAATTTTGAGTTTGTAATGTATCAAATGGTAGCTGGAGGACTTATGTTAGGAGCATTCTTTATGCTTACAGACTATACAACTTCTCCTATGACTAAAAAAGGTCAAATTATATATGCAATAGTAGCAGGAGTTATAACTACAGTAATAAGACTTTATGGAGGTTATCCAGAAGGAGTATCTTACTCTATACTATTTGTAAACGTAATGACTCCTCTTATTGATAAATACACTAGACCAAGAGTATTTGGGGAGGTGGCTAAATAATGAAGGATATATTTAGATTAGGGGCTATATTATTTGTAATATGTGCGGTAGCATCACTTATGCTAAGCTTAACAAATAATATAACTGCACCAGTTATAGAACAAAGAAATATTCAAGCTAATAATGAATCTAGACAAGAAGTTCTTCAAGTAGCTGAAGAATTTAATGAAGTAAAAGATGTAAAGGGTGATTTAATAGAAGAAGTTTACCAAGGTACAAAAGGTGGAGAAGTAGTTGGATATACTATAAAGACAACACCTAAAGGTTATGGAGGTAAAGTTGAAGTTATGGTTGGAATTTCTAATGATGGTAAAATCTCAGGAGTAAAAATAGGTAACCATTCAGAAACACCAGGACTTGGATCAAAGTCAGCAGATCCTTCATTTAAAGATCAATATAATGGTAAAAGCACTAAAACTCCATTAAACATAGTAAAGGGAAATGCTAGCAATGAAAATGATATAGTGGCTATATCTGGAGCAACTATAACTTCTAAAGCTGTAACAGCTGGTGTAAATGCAGCTATGGATGTATATGAACAAAAACTTATATCAATTAATGGAACGGGGGAATAAAACATGGGTTTAGGAAAAATAATTAAAAATGGATTAATAGATGAAAACCCAACGCTTGTTCAAGTAATAGGTATGTGTCCTACATTAGCAGTTACAACTTCAGCTATAAATGGATTAGGAATGGGTCTTTCTACTACAGCAGTGCTAATTTGTTCAAACGTGGCTATATCGATGATGAGAAAAGTTGTGCCATCTAAGATAAGAATACCAGCTTTCGTAGTAGTAATCGCAACATTTGTTACTATGGTTGGAATGTTGCTTAAAGCATATATTCCAGCACTTGATAAGGCACTAGGGTTATTTATACCATTAATAGTTGTTAACTGTATAATATTAGCTCGTGCAGAAAGTTTTGCATCTAAAAATAAACCAGTTGAGTCAGCGGCTGACGGATTAGGTATGGGTCTTGGATTTGCGTTATCATTAACAGCATTAGGAGCAATAAGAGAAATACTTGGAAATGGTAGTTTATTTGGATTTGCACTATTTGGAGCATCTTTCCAACCAGCTTTATTATTTATATTACCGCCAGGAGCTTTCCTAACATTAGGATTTTTACTTGCAGGGTTTAATAAATTAAAAGATAAGAAAGCTAATTAGGAGGGATATATATGAATTTAATACTTTTATTTTTAAGTGTTGTATTAGTTAACAATGTTATAACATCTCAGTTTTTAGGTATTTGTCCATTCTTGGGAGTTTCTAAAAAAGTAGATACAGCAGTAGGAATGGGTGTTGCAGTTACATTTGTTTTAACTCTAGCATCTTTTATAACATATTTCGTACAAAAAATATTAGAAATAACTAATAATCAATTTTTACAAACAATAGCGTTTATATTAGTAATAGCATCTATAGTTCAGTTTGTTGAAATGGTAATACAAAAAATGAGTCCATCTTTATACCAAGCACTAGGAGTATTTTTACCCCTTATAACTACAAACTGTGCAGTTTTAGGTATAGCTTTAGTTAATGTTCAAAATGGATATAACTTAGTTGAAACTATGGTAAATGGATTTGGAGCAGGTGTAGGATTTACTTTAGCTATAGTTTTATTTGCAGGGATAAGAGAAAGATTAGAATTAGCAGATATTCCTGAAAGCTTTAAAGGATTTCCAATAACACTAATATCAGCAAGTTTAATGTCTATAGCATTTTTAGGCTTTGCAGGGCTTATAAAGCTATAAGTTAGGGGTGAGATAATTGGCTATAATTAATTCAATTTTAGTTTTAGGTGTAATGGGGTTAATATTTGGAGCAATTTTAGCGTATGCTTCTAAGAAGTTTGCGGTTGAAGTTGATGAAAGAGTAGAATCAATACTTGAAGTATTACCTGGAGCAAACTGTGGAGGATGTGGATTCCCAGGATGTGGAGGTTTAGCAAGTGCTATAGTTGAAGGAAATGCACCTGTAAATGGTTGTCCTGTTGGAGGTAGCGAATGTGCAGCTAAAATAGGAGAGATAATGGGTGTATCATCAGAAGCAGGGGAAAAGAAAGTAGCTAATATTATATGTAGCGGAAATTGCTCTGTTTCAAAAGAAAAATATTTATATGAAGGCATAAATGATTGTAGAGCAGCAAGTGCTTTAAATGGAGGTTCTAAAGATTGTAAATATGGATGTTTAGGACTTGGAACATGTGTAAGTGTTTGTCAGTTTGATGCAATTAAATTGATAGATGGAGTAGCTGTTATAGATGAAGAAAAATGTGTGCTTTGTGGTAAGTGTATGGATATTTGTCCTAAGGGATTAATAACTGAAAAACCTGTTAAAAACAAAGTATTTGTATCTTGTAACAGTAAAGATTTTGGGAAAACAGTAAAAGATAAGTGTAGTGTAGGATGTATAGGTTGTGGAATATGTGCAAAATCATGTCCATTTGATGCTATACATGTAGAAGATAAAATAGCTAAAATAGATTATAGTAAATGCGTACAATGTATGATTTGCGTTGAGAAATGTCCAACCAAAGCTATAAAGGGTAATTTAAATGATAGAAAAAAAGTTACAATTGAAGAAGATAAGTGTGTAGGTTGTACTATATGTAAAAAACAATGTAAGTTTGATGCAATTTCAGGAGAGTTAAAAGAAAAGCATAAGGTAGATACAGACAAATGTGTAGGATGTCACCTATGTGTTCAAAAATGTCCTAAAAAGGCTATTAAAATTTTATAATGTGGATATTATAGAGATATGGATATTTTCCATATCTCCTATTTTTTTAGAAAAAATAAAAATTGTAACTAGAGTGTAACAAAAACGTTCGACATTAACGTTGAATTTTTTACAATATAATGATAAACTAAATAAGTATCAAAAAAGAGGTGAATTAATGAATATAATATTGGCATCAGGATCGCCTAGAAGAAAAGAAATTTTAGAAAATACAAATCTTCAATTTTCTGTCATAACTAGCGATATAGATGAAAGAATATTTGAAAATGAGGAGCCTATACAACTAGTTTTAAGACTAGCATTTGAAAAATGTATGAGTGTTGCTCAAAATAATCTAAGTGATTTAGTTATTGGAGCTGACACTATTGTTGTTTTAGACAATGAAATTTTAGGGAAACCTAAAAATGAAGAAGAAGCTTTTAATACGTTAAGCAAATTATCAAATAGAGAACATCAAGTAATAACAGGAATGAGCATAGTAAACTTAGAAAATGAAAAAAAGATAGTGGACTATGCTATAAGTAATGTTAAATTTAAAAAATTAACTGACCAAGATATAAAGGATTACATAAGTACTAAAGAGTGTTTAGATAAAGCTGGATCTTACGGGATACAGGGATATGGAGCTCTACTAGTTGAAGAAATAAAGGGAGATTATTTTAATATAGTTGGGTTACCAATATCAAAGTTAAGTGATATCCTTAAAATAAATTTCAATATAAATCTTTTTAAATAAATCTAGGGAGGTAATTTTTTATGGGGTCATCAAGTTTATGTATTAGTGTAAAGGAGATGGCATTAGAAGAAAGACCTAGAGAAAAAATGCTTACACAAGGAGAAAAAAGCTTATCTAATGCTGAATTATTAGCAATCATTTTGAGGACAGGAACTAAAAAACAAAGTGTTTTAGAATTAGCAAATTATATAATAAATAAAGATCGACAAGGAATAAGATGGTTAAAAGACATAACTATACAAGAGTTATGTGAAATTGATGGCATAGGGCTATCTAAAGCAGCGCAAATAAAAGCATCTTTAGAATTAGGTATAAGAATAGCGAGTGCAAAACCTACAAAATATAAAATCACAAACCCATGGGATATTTATAAATATTACATGGATAGTTTACGGTATTTAAATAAAGAGGTTTTTAAAACGATTCTTTTGAATACAAAAAACGAAATAATATGTGATATTGATGTTTCTATAGGGACTCTTAACATGTCAGTGGTTCATCCGAGAGAAGTGTTTAGAGAAGCTATAAAAAGAAGTAGTAATAAAATTATTCTTATGCATAACCATCCATCAGGAAGTATAGAACCATCTCGTGAAGATAAGAATGTAACGTCTAGATTAGTAAAATGTGGCGAATTAATAGGTATTGAAGTCATAGACCATATAATAATAGGTGATGGGCTTTATTACAGTTTTAAGGAAAATATGATAATTTGATGGATATATGTGAAAGGAGCTTGAAATTATGGCAAAGAAAGAAAAGAAAGAGAAAAAAGGATTCAAATCTTTATTTGGATTTAATAAAATGTCTAAGGACATGGGAATAGATTTAGGAACAGCAAATACATTAGTTTATATAAAAGGACAAGGTATCGTAGTTAGAGAACCATCTGTTGTAGCTATAAGAGATGACAGCAAATCTGTCTTAGCAGTAGGAGAAGAAGCTAAGAAAATGATAGGTAGAACACCTGGAAATATAGTAGCTATAAGACCTATGAAAGACGGAGTTATAGCAGATTTTGATGTTACTCAAGCGATGTTAAGTTACTTTATTAAAAAAGCAGCATCTAATAAAGGTGTAGTTAGCCCAAGAATAGCAATCTGTGTACCTTTCGGTGTAACAGAAGTAGAAAAAAGAGCTATAGAAGAAGCTGCTAGACAAGCAGGAGCAAGAGATGCATATCTTATAGAAGAGCCTATGGCAGCTGCAATAGGAGCTGGACTTAGAGTTGAAGAACCAGAAGGAAACATGGTCGTAGATATAGGTGGAGGTACTACAGAGATAGCTGTAATATCTTTAGGTGGTATAGTTACTGCTAAATCTATAAGAATAGGTGGAGACGAGTTTGACGAGTCTATAGTTAACTACGTTAAGAAAGAATACAACTTAATGATAGGTGAAAGAACTGCAGAAGATGTAAAAATACAAATCGGATCAACATTTAAAGATGACTCAGAAGAAACTATGCAAATAAGAGGTAGAGATTTAATATCTGGACTTCCTAAGACTGAGCACATATCATCATCTCAAGTTAGAGAAGCTTTAAAAGAGCCTATAACATCAATAGTAGATGCAATTAAATCAACTTTAGAAAAAACTCCACCAGAATTATCTTCAGATATAATGGAAAACGGAATAATGCTAACTGGAGGTGGAGCTTTACTTAGAGGGCTTGACAAGTTAGTAAAAGAGCAAACTGGAATGCCTGTCCATATAGCTGAAAATCCTTTAGACTGCGTTGCGTTAGGTACTGGAAAATCTGTAGAAGATCAAGAAATATTTGAAAAAGTATTAATGATGAATAACAGTAGAAGATAATTTAAAGTTGGTGATAGGGTGAAACTAAATAATAATAAGAAAAAAAATAATAGAAAATATAACGTTAAAGTGGTAGCAACTATAGGGGTTGCTATCACTTTAATTGGAATTGTAGGAATATCAATAGGCAGATATTCTAAAGGTGGAATCAAAGGAAGTGGCGTTGTATTAAGTTCGATATCAGCAATTGAGAGCAACTTAAACAAAGGGTTTAGTTTTATTAAAGACGGTACAAGTAACATATTTAAATTTAAAGAAAACGCAAATAAAGTTGATAAGTTAGAAAAAGAAAATGAAAAATTAAAACAAGAAATAATTAATTTAAAAGAAGAATCATCAAGTGCTCAATCTCTACAAAGTTTAAAAAAATCACTAAACTTTATAGATGAAAAATACAAAAAAAATATGATAAGTGCACAAGTAGTAGGTAAAAATGACGGAAATTGGTATAAGTCATTTGTAATAGGTGCAGGAAAGAATGACGGAGTTAAAAAAGATAGTGTTGTAGTTGGAGGAAATGGATTGGTCGGTGTTGTTTACGAAGTTTCTGATAACTATAGTAAAGCTATTTCTTTATTAGATACAAAATCATCAGTAAGCTTTCAATTACTAAAAGATCCTAAAAGCAAAGGTGTAATAAGTCAGGAAGCAAATGAAAACAAAAATTATAAAGCAGAAGGTTTATTAGAAGGTTATATGTTCTCAACTTCATATGATGTACTTCCAGGAGATGTTGTTGTGACATCTGGGCTAGGTCTATATCCACAATCAATACCTATTGGAACAGTGGAAAAAGTTATTGATGACAAGAACAAAGGTTTAAAAAATATAATAGTAAAACCATATGCTGACTTCAAAAACATTGATGATGTTGTAGTTATCGAACCAAGAAATATAAATTAGAAGGAGAAACTACAAATGAAAAGAATATTACTTTTTCTTATTGGTGTTTTGATAGTTATAGTAGAGGGCAGTATTACTAATTATGTTGATATACTTGGAGTTAGCGTAAACTTTCTTCTAATATATATTACTATAATATCATTGTACTTAGATGATATAGAAGCTGTTACAATAGCTGTTTTATTAGGGTTTGTAAAAGATATAGCTTTAGGCAGTATATTTGGGGTTAATGCTTTAATTTTAGCTATAATAGCATATGGAATAAGCAATTTAAACGATAAGATATATAAAAATAGCTATATAACTGTTTTTGCATTAGTTTTTATAACTAGTTTAATAGATTCTATTGTAAATATAGTTCTTTTAGGGACAGTATACCAAACTTATGATATTTTACATATCTTCATTAAAGGGATATGTACAGTACCACTTGTAAATAGTATAGGAAGCTTAATTTTTTATTATATTTTCAAGGGGTCAATCCTTAAATTGAAAAAAGATTAGTGGTGATTAAATGGATGAAAATAAAAGATTTGATAGGCTTGATATAATAAAGTATATAATTATTGTAGTTCTTTGTATTATACTTGCAAAAATTATATACATGACGACATTTAAGCATGAGCATTATAATGAATTAGCTAGTAATAAAACATATAAAGAAATTCCAATAAAAGCTCCGAGAGGAGAAATAAAAGATAGATATGGTCGTACATTAGCTTCTAACAGAAACTCTTTCACAATTCACATATCAAATGATGGAGTTAACAAAAAAGATAAAAGTGGAAAAACTAAAGCTAATGAAATTTCATTGGAACTAATCAATTTATTAGAAAAAAATAAAGAGGAATTTATAGATGAATTTCCTATATACGTAGAAAATGGAAAGTACTTCTATACATTTGATAAGAAAATAAGAGATTATAAATTGGAAAATGAAGTTCCATTGGAATTAAACGCTAAAGAGACTTTTTACTATATAGTTGATAAAGCTATAAAGGAAAATAAAATAGAATCATCTGTAAGAAATTTAGAACCAGCTGAAATTCAAAAAAAGTTAAACTCTGTAGGAATATATCCTCCAATTTTAGTTAAAGACTGGAAGTTTACGGAGCAAAGAAATAAAGAAGACTGGTTAAAAGCATACAAGATAGATAATATAAACATTAATGCAAAAAATGCATTCAAAGAAATTAGAAAATATTATGAAATACCTGGCAGCTTATCTAATACAGATGCTAGGAAAATTATGATTGTTAGAGATGCACTTAAATCTCAAGGGTTTGTTCAATATAAACCTGTAACAATAGCAAAAGATGTAAATGAAAAAACTATATCTGAAATAGAAGAAAGAGCTATAGAATTCCCGGGAGTATCGGTAGCGAAAGAACCAGTTAGGGAGTACCCTGAGAAGAGCCTAGCATCTCATACTCTAGGTACTATGGGTAAAATTTCAGAAGATGAACTTGCTAAAAAGCAAGAAGATGGAGACACAAGATATAGCAAAAGTGACATAGTAGGAAAAACAGGTATCGAAAGATACTATGAAGATAAGTTAAAAGGTGAAGATGGATACAAAAAGGTTGAGGTTGACTCTGTTGGTAGAGTTAGTAAAGAGTTAGACGTAAAAGAACCAAAATCTGGAGACACTGTATATCTTAGTATAGATAAAGATTTACAAAAGGTATCTGATGATTCATTAGAAAAAATAATAAAAGCAGCAAGAGCTGGTGGAACATTTACAAGTGTATTTGGAAACTATAGTACATCAGGAAAAACAGCTCCATATTTAGACTCTGGAGCAATGCTAGTAATTGATGTTAAAACTGGAGACATTTTAGCTTCATCTAGTTATCCTAATTACGATCCAAATTTATTCGCAACAGGAATATCATCTGAGGAATATGAAAAATTACAACCTAAGAATCCTAATGATGTTTTATCGGCGAATCCTTTAAATAACTTGGTTACAAATGGAGCATTCCAACCAGGATCTACATTTAAGATGGTAACAGGTATGGCAGCATTAGAAGGTGGTTTAAGTCCAACTTATGCTATAAATGACCCTGGGGTAATTTATCTTGGAAATAGACCATTTGCCGATTATGTATGGCATCACGGTAGATCAAACCATGGATATACAAATTTATATAAAGCTATACAAGAATCTTGTAACATTTATTTCTATACTGTAGGGACTGGATATAATTGGCAGTCAAAAGAAAAACTTGGCATAGATACAGGACCTGAGAAAATATTAGAATATGCAAAATTATTTGGATTAAATGATAATACTGGTCTTCAATCTGAAGTAGGAGAAAGTAAAGGACAAGTTCCAAATAAAGAAGATAAACTTAGAAACACAGAAAACTCTCTAAGAGTAGAATTAGACAAAAAAATGAGAGATGCTTTTACAGATATAACAAAAGCTAAAAATCCAGATGAGTACAATGAAAGAATTAATGAAATTGTAAGCTGGACTAAAGATAATCCTTCAAGAAATGAAATTATGAAGAGACTTGAAAAGCTTCATGTTAAAGAAGATAAAATAACAGAAATTACTGACTTTGCTAAATTTAACTACTTTAACTTTGGAAATTGGTCAGATGCAGATACATTCAACTTAGCTATAGGGCAAGGGGAAAATGCATATACTCCAGCGCAAATAGCTAGATACGTTGCAGCAATAGCTAATGGAGGAAACTTAGTAGAAGCTTCTGTAGTTGATAAAACTGTTTCTAGTGATTTTAAAGATGTTAAAGTAGATACGAATAAAGTTGAAAAAATACCTTTTAAAGATCCTAATAATTTAAAGGAATTAACTCAAGGTATGAAACAAGTTGCTAAAATAGGTGGAGGAAAAAGTGTATTTGCTAATTTCCCTATTGAGACAGCTGTAAAAACTGGTACAGCTGAAAGAAGTGGTAAGATACCTACAGAGAATGAATATGATTATTTAATTAGTCATATGGGATCATACGGGGTATCTAAAGATGAAGCTGTTAAAGAAGCAAATAAACTTTTAAAAGAAGCAAATGAAAAAGCTAAAGTAGAGTTTGAGAAAGAACAAAAAGCTGAAAAACAAAAAGAAGAAAAAGAAAGTAAGTCTTTATTTGGTAAAAAAGAAGAAAAGACAGATACAAAGACAGAAGCTGAATTTGTTCCAGATAATAGTGAGGCTACAAAAGCTAGATACTTAAGAAAAGCAATAAAAGAATTAAATCCTAAATTAACAGATGATCAAATAGATGCATATAAACAAGATTATCCATCATTTGCTTGGTCAGTAGGTTTTGCTCCAGCTAATGATCCTGAGATAGCTGTTGTAACAGTTTTACCTAAAGGTAATTCAAGTAGTCTTGCGCTACCTCCTATGAGAGAAGTTATGGGACAATATTTCGGATTAATAGATGAAAAGAAAAATAAAGAAGAAAAATCAAATAAAGAAGCAGAAGCTGCAAAAGAACAAGATGGTAATGCAATGAATTTTGCATCTCAGTTAAAAAAATAGAAGGATTTGAAAAAAAATTGGAGAATATATAAAGTGAGATATAGCTTTGGAGGTATAAAATGTCTTTTAAAGCAACAAATGAGGAATTAGTGGAATTTAAAGGAAATAAAAGAGGCATAGTTATCAATGTAAAAAGGAAGGCATCGTTTGAAGAAATTAGACAATGCATAATAGATAAAATAGAAACATCTATAGGTTTTTTCAATGGAGCTAAAATTTATTCTATAAATTATAATCATTTGAGTGATGTGGAATTACTTCGATTAAAGGAAGATATAACTTCAAGATTTGATATTGAGTTTATAGAAGATGAAATTAAAATACCATATGCTTATCATGATACTAAGTATGTAAATAATATGCGCTCTGGAGAAAATGTAGAGTTCGAAGGCGATGTGGTTGTAATGGGTGATATGAAACCAGGTTGTCAAGTTATAGCTACTGGAAGTGCTGTTGTAATGGGCAATATAAGCCCAGGAGCTAAAGTCATTGCATATGGAAATGTAGTTGTAATGGGTAAAGTTGAAGGATTTATACATGCAGGGTCAAAGGGTAATAAAAATGCTTATATAGTAGCTAATAATTTAAATCCTATGGTTTTAAAAATAGCAAACTATATAGCTGAAGCGCCTGAAGAAGAATATTCGCCACGTGATGATATAAATCCTGAAATAGCATTTACAAATAATGAAACAATAGTTATAGAAAATTATTTACCCAAAAAAATAAATAGATAGTTAATGTAGGAGGGGGTAGTATTATGAGTGAAGTTATAGTTATAACATCAGGAAAAGGTGGAGTTGGAAAAACTACAACAACTGCAAACTTAGGAACTGCTTTAAGTTTAGAAAATAAAAAGACGGTTGTAGTTGATGCTGATATAGGCCTTAGAAATTTAGATGTTGTAATGGGTCTTGAAAATAGAATAGTGTACGATATCGTTGATGTTGTTGAGGGGACTTGTAGATTAAAGCAAGCTCTTATAAAAGATAAGAGATTTGATAATTTATACTTACTTCCAGCAGCTCAAACTAGAGATAAAAATGCTCTATCTATAGAACAAATGAAAGATTTATGTGACAAGTTAAGAGAGTCATTTGATTTTATAATCATAGATTGTCCAGCGGGAATAGAACAAGGATTTAAAAATGCTATAGCTGGAGCAGATAGAGCTATAGTTGTAACTAACCCTGAAATATCTGCAGTTAGAGATGCAGATAGAATAATAGGACTTTTAGAAGCAAATGAAGTGAAAGACATACGCTTAGTTATAAATAGAATTAGAAATGAAATGGTTAAGCGTGGAGACATGATGGATAAACAAGATATAGTTGAAATTCTTGCTATAGACTTAATTGGGTTAGTTCCTGACGATGAAACTATAATAGTTTCTACTAACAAAGGTGAGCCTGCAATATTAGATTCAAGATCTAATGCAGGACAAGCATATAAAAATGTTGCAAAGAGAATCTTGGGAGAAGATATACCTCTTATGCAAGTAGAAGAAGAAACTAATATACTAACTAAAATTAAGAAGATGTTTGGAATGGCTAAGTAGTGAAGGGGGATAAATTCATGTTAGATTTATTTAAGATGTTTTCTAATGAATCTAAAACTAGTAAGAATGTAGCAAAAGAAAGGCTTAAACTAGTTTTAGTGCATGATAGAATAGACTGTTCTCCACAGCTTCTAGACCTTATTAAGTCAGATATACTTAAAGTTATTGCAAATTATGCTGAGATAGAAGAAGACGGATTAGAAATAAAAATGGCTAAATCTAGAAGTGATGAAGAAGATGGTCCTATATCAGCATTAGTTGCTAACATACCATTAAAGAATATAAAAGAACGAAGTAGATAGAAAAATGGGGGGAGCGTATTAGCAAACCCCTTTTTGCATTAACATAAATGATACTGCGTAGGTATTGTCACAAATAAGAAAGATGGTGATAACATGTTTGATTTTAGATCAATGTTTAAATTAATGAAAGAGCTTGATTGGAAGCTAATTGCGGTAGTTGTTTGCATATTTGGTTTTGGGCTTGTTATATTAAGTAGTGCAACTCATGCAACTACTACAGGAAATTATGCTCAGATAACTAAACAAGGAATAGCATTTTTACTTGGTATGGGGCTTATATTTGTAATATTATTATTTGACTATAACCTTTTAGGAAAATATTACAAAGCATTATATATAGTTAGTGTAATACTATTAGTATTAGTATGGATACCAGGAATAGGAAAGGCTAATGCAGGGGCTAGATCTTGGCTACATGTAGGGCCTTTAGATTTTCAAACATCAGAATTAGTTAAATTAACTTTTATACTAAGTTATGCAAAGATAGTTGAAGAAAAGAAAGGTAAATTAAAGACAATAAAAGATATAGTGCCTCTTGCATTATATGCTGCACCTATAATATTACTTTTACTTGTACAGCCAGACTTAGGAACGGCGATAGTATTTTGTTGTATAATAGGAGGTATGTTGTTTACTGCCGGACTTAATGATAAAATAATTAAAAGAGGTCTTATAGCAATAGTTATAGCTATGCCTCTTATGTATATGGTAATGGCGCCACATCAAAGAATAAGAATAGATGCTTTCTTACACCCAGAGAATGTTGCTTTACCTGGTAACTACCAAGTTATGCAGTCAATGATAGCTATAGGTTCAGGTGGAACTACAGGTAAAGGGCTATATGAAGGAACTCAAAATCAAAATGATTTCTTACCAGTTCAAGATAGTGACTTTATATTTGCTGTTATAGGTGAAGAATTAGGTCTTATTGGAATGTTTGTAATAATTTTACTATACGGATTATTCTTAATAAGGATGATTGTTATTGCAAAAGAAGCCAAGGATTTTTATGGAACCTTAATAGTTATTGGGGTAGCGAGCATGTTTGCTTATCAAGTTATACAGAATATAGGAATGACGGTTGCTGTAATACCTGTTACAGGAGTAACATTGCCATTTGTTAGTTATGGAGGAAGTTCTCTTATGACATCTTTAGCTAACTTAGGTCTTGTACTAAATGTAGGTATGAGAAGAAAGAAAATAAATTTCTAATATATTAGGGGTGACGTATGAATATAGCATTAATAGCACATGATGAAATGAAAAACACTATGGTTGGATTTTGTATAGGATATGAATCTATTTTATGTAATTATGGATTATATGCTACAGGAACTACAGGAAAAAGAATAGAAGATGAAACTAAGTTAAAGATAAAAAGATTAGCTTCAGGACCTCTTGGAGGAGATCAACAAATAGGGTCATTAGTAGTTTCTCAAGATATTGATTTAGTAATATTTTTAAGAGACCCAATGACAGCACAAGCTCATGAGCCAGATATACAAGCTTTAATTAGACTTTGTGATGTTTACCATGTACCTATTGCTACTAATCTTGCTTCAGCTGAAATATTTATTAAAGCATTAGATAGAGGGGAACTTTCTTGGAGAGAAGTTAGAAAGACAAATACTCAGCGTATGTAAATATATAAATAAAAAAGCTATCTCAGTTGAGATAGCTTTTTTATTTATATATTTATTTAATTGCTTCAGCGAACTTAACACCGAAATCAAAACATTCTTGTAAAGTTTCATCACTTGGGAAGAATTTCTTCTTAAGTGTTTCAACAGGCATCTTGAATCCCATATTTTTAACAAGTAGCTCAGCCATAGTTATACCTTCACCACTCCATCCATAAGATCCGAATACTCCAGCAAATTTACCTTGGTTAGCCATAGGATCTATTAGAGAGAAAGCATCCCACATAGGTTTAACCATAGTTCTATTTATTGTTGGAGAACCAAATAATATACCTTTAGACATTACCATAACATCATGAAGTTCTGCTAAATCCATATTTTCTATATCGTATAAAGTAGCATCTTCACCTGTTGATTTTATACCTTCGTATATTTTTTCAGCCATTACTTTTGTATTAGTATAAGCTGATAAGTATAATACAGCTACTTGGTCTTGATTAGTTGTATTAACAGTTTCAGTTGACCATTCTACATATCTTTTAACTTGAGCCATAGGGTCTTTACTTAATATAGGACCATGAGAAGTTAATATAGTATCAAAATCTAATCCTAACTCAACAACCTTATTTACAGCTTTTAAAACATGCTTAGAGAATGGTTTAACTATACAATCAAAGTAGTGTTTAGCTGATTTTAAGTAATCTTCACTATCTATTACATCTGGATCTACGCTTGCAAAGTGGCATCCAAAAGCATCACAAGTAAGTAATGTTTTATCTTCTTCTATATAAGTAAACATTGTGTCTGCCCAGTGTAAGAATGGTGCAGATATGAATTTTAAAGTTCTTTTACCTATGTTTAAAGTTTCCCCATCTTTTATAACATGACACTTAAATGGTCTGTTAACTTGTTCAGCTAAGTACATTTTAGCTGCATTTGTACATATAACTTCTACATCTGGATTTATATCAAGTATATATTTTAAACTACCAGCATGATCTGGCTCAGTATGATGTATAACAACATAATCTAATTCTTCTATTTTTGTTAAAGATGATAATTTTTCGATAAACTCACCTTTAAAGTTTGGTTTTACAGTATCAAATAACACTTTTTTTTCATCGTCTATAAAATAAGCATTATAAGTTGTCCCAAATTCAGTCTCCATTATGATGTCAAAGATTTTTAAGTCTTTATCTATAACACCAGTCCAATAAATATCTTTTTTAATTTCAAAAGCTTCCTTCATAAAAAATTCCTCCTAAACCGTGATTAATAAAATACGTAATTATATTTAAAATATACCCATTAATAAAACTTTAAAACATATTGTATACAAAAAACTTGAAAAATTCTCAAAACTTTTGCACTCAATACTATATTAACAAAAAATAGTAAAGTTTTGTATATAATAAACTACAAATTGCAAATATATAAGTAATTATATTTTGATACATCTTAGTATATCGTGTATAATAATATTTATGTTTATATACTGAAATAAACTTACGGAGGATTTTTATGAATAAAAAAGTAGACTTGAAGAGGATTCTTAAAAAGGTTGAAAAACCTGCTAGATATTTAGGAAATGAAGTAAATTCGATACATAAAGATACAACAAATGAAAATCTTATAAGATATGCTCATTGTTTCCCTGATCTTTATGAAGTAGGAATGAGCCATTTAGGTAGTCATATATTATATGACGTTATAAATAGAGATGAAGATGTATTTTGTGAAAGAGTATATGCTCCAAGTGTAGATATGGAAGAAAAAATGCGCGAAAATAATATTCCTTTATTTGCACTAGAGTCAAGAGAAGCTATAACTAATTTTGACTTTTTAGCTTTTACACTTCAATATGAATTATCATATACTAATATTTTAAATATGATGGATTTAGCAAAAGTTGAAATACTTGCTAAAGATAGAAAGCTAGATGATCCATTTATATTAGTTGGAGGACCTTGTGCTTATAATCCAGAACCTATGGCAGATTTTGTTGATATAGTTGTTTTAGGAGAAGGGGAAGAAGTTAACTTAGAAATAGTTAATAGATATAAAGAATGGAAGAAAAATAAGACTACTAGAGATGAGTTCTTATTAGATATAGCTAACATAGAGGGTGTATATATACCTAAATTCTATGATGTATCTTACAATGAAGATAACACTATAAAAGAAGTTAAAGCTAATAGAGAGGGAGTACCACAAAACCCTCATAAAAGAATAATTAAAGATATGGATTTAGTAGAGTATCCAGAAAAACTTATAGTACCATTTATAGATACTGTACATGATAGAATAGTTTTAGAATTATTTAGAGGATGTACAAGAGGATGTAGATTCTGTCAGGCGGGTATGATATATAGACCTATAAGAGAAAAGAGCTTAGACAGATTAAAAGAAATTTTAGAAAAATTAGTTAAGAATACTGGATATGATGAAATATCATTATCTTCATTGAGTACAAGTGATTACAGCAATTTATCAGAACTTACAGATTACTTAGTAGAAGAATATGCGTCTAAAAATATAGGAATATCTTTACCTTCTCTTAGATTAGATAATTTCTCTATGGAAATAGCTGAGAAGATACAACAAGTAAGAAAATCAGGACTTACTTTTGCTCCAGAAGCTGGAACTCAAAGAATGAGAGACGTTATAAATAAAGGGGTAACAGAAGAAGACCTAGAGAATGCTACAAGAAAAGCATTTGAAATGGGATGGAATAGTGTAAAATTATACTTTATGATAGGACTTCCAACTGAAACATATGATGATTTAGATGGAATAGCAAATCTTGCTTATAAAGTTATAGATATATACAGAGACGTTAATGGTGGTAAATTAAGAAGAGCATTTGGAGTAACTGTTAGTACTTCAACATTTGTTCCTAAGCCTTTTACACCATTCCAATGGCATGGACAAGATACTACAGAGCAAGTTAGAGAAAAGCAAAGACATTTAGTTAAAAAATTAAAAAATGGAAATATAAAATACAACTATCATGATTCAAAAACTAGTTTAATGGAAGCAGTTATTGCTAGAGGAGATAGAAAACTAGGTAAGGTTATATACGATGCGTATAAAGCTGGTGCTAAGTTTGATGGATGGGCTGAACACTTTAAGCTAGAAATATGGGAAGAAGCAATGAAAAATAATAATCTTGAAATAGCTTTCTATGCAAATAGAGAAAGAGATTATGAAGAAGTATTCCCTTGGGATCATTTAGATGTTGGGGTTAATAAAAAGTTCTTAATTAGAGAAAATGAGCAATCAAAGCAAGAAAAAGTAACAGTTGATTGTAGACATAAATGTAATGGATGTGGAATAAACACTCATACTATAGGAAAGGGGATGTGCTAATTATGAGTAAAATAATAAGATGTAAATTTAAAAAAGAAAATGACATGATATATATATCTCACCTTGATTTACAAAGATTATTACAAAGAGCTTTTAGAAGAGCTGAAATACAATTATCATATTCTCAAGGATTTAACCCACACCCTAAGATGAGTTATGGACATGCACTAGCACTTGGTACAGAAAGTCAAGGGGAGTACTTAGACGTTGAAATAGAAGAAGATTTAACTGCTACTGAGTTTATGGAAAAAATAAACACTGCTATGTCGGATGGTATAAAATTTATAAATGCAAAGGAAATAACTAAAGAAGTTCCATCGTTAGCATCTACTATAGAATATGGTGAATATATGTTTACGATAGAAGTAGATAAAGAACTATCTAAAGCGTTTATAAAAACTAAAGTAGCAGAATTAATGAATAAAGAAGAAATTATAATAAGTAAGAAAAATAAAAAAGGAAAAACTGTAGAAGTTAATATCAGACCTATGATAAAGAACTTTGATGTTATAGATGTTGAAGATAGAGTTATAACTTTAGAATCAACTATGGCTACAGGATCTAAGGCAAATTTAAATACTAATATATTTATACCTAAAATGTTAGAAGTATTTGAACTAGATATTGATCCATTAGATGTAGATATATTAAGAAGAGAATTATATATAGTTAAAGATGGAGAGTTAGTAACTCCAATGTAGAAAAGAGGTGGATATCCACCTCTTTTCTGATATCGAGAGTGGGTGCTCGATTGTGGTATGTGTGTTTACTTCACACGACGTGTTTTGCACGTAAAGTGTTACATAAACACACATAGCACAATCTTCGCATTTTGATAGTAAATGTGTTTCCTTCACACGACGTGCTTTCCACGTAAAGTCTTACGTCAATACATATAGCACAATCTTCGCATTTTATTAAAATGGATATAAGAAAAGATTGTGGATATTGGATGAAGGTGAATTAAGGAAAGGATAGGAAGTGAGCTTTTGAAAAATATTGTTATAGAGTCATTGGTTAATTCTCAAAAGGTAGCTGTTTTAGAAGATGGAAAGTTAAGTGAACTTTTTATAGAGAGTAATTCAAGTAAAAATGTTTCTAATATTTATAGAGGTGTTGTAAAAAAGGCATTGAAGGGTATAGAAGCTTATTTTGTTGATATTGGAAGTGATAAGCTTGCATATTTAAGCATGAAGAAAAATGAAGAGGTCAAATGTGGACAAGATATTTTGGTTCAAGTAAATAAAGAAGCTATAGGGACAAAAGGTGCAAAACTTAATACTGAAATAAGTTTTGCAGGAAGATACTTAGTTTATATACCGTCAAATGATAGGCTTACTATATCAAATAAAATAAAATTAGAAAAAGAGAGATTTAGATTAAAAAAGATAGTTCAAGGCGTTGATGAAGAGTTTACAGGGATTATAAGAACTGAAGCGGTCGGATGTTCAAAAGAGGAAATTGAACAAGATATATTTGATTTAAAAGAAAAATACAACAGAGTTTTAAAAGAATACAAGTTAGGCATAGGGCCTAAACTTTTATACAAGGATCTTGATTTTGCATCTAAGTATGTAAAAGATAATGTAAATGACAGTGTTTTAAAAATTATTGTGAATAATAATGATAAGTACGAAGAACTAAAAAACATACTAGGACATATAGATAAGAATTATAAAGATAAATTATTATTAGAAAACAATAAGGATGTATTTGACCTACATTCAGTACAATCTCAGATAGATAAATGCTTAAATAGAAAAGTGTGGCTGAAAAGTGGTGGATATTTAATAATAGATAAGACTGAAGCTTTGACAGTAATAGATGTTAACACAGGAAAATTTACTGGGAATTCCAATTTAGAAGAAACAATATATCAAACTAACTTAGAAGCAGCTATAGAAATTTCTAAACTTCTAAGGGTTAGAGATATAGCAGGAATAATTATTGTAGATTTTATAGATATGCAAAAAAATGAATACAAAAAAAATCTATTAGAAGTTTTAAGCAAAGAAACGGATAAAGATAGAAGAAAAACAAATGTTATGGGGATGACAAAACTTGGATTAGTTGAAATTGCTAGAAGAAGAGAAAAAGATTCCATAGATAATTACTATCTTAGCCAATGTTTTGTATGTAAAACTGGAGAAAGTATAAAGTCGATTAATAGAATTTTAGACGAAATAGAAAAGGAAGTAATGAGAATAAAAGAACATACTTCGTATAGACAAGTTAAAATAGAATTAAATCCTTATGTTTCAGATGAAATAGATAAAAATTATAAAGATAAAATTGATAATATAAGCAATAAATACAATGTAAAAATAAATATAGATAAAAAAGCTGAAATTCAGCATGAAAATATGAATATTATTTTTAATAGTTAGTTGACAGTTTATATAAATTATAGTATTATTTATAAATGTAGTGCCGCTCAATAAAGGTTTGGAAATCTCTTATGAGTACCTTGTATTGGCGAGTTTGAGACCGAGGAGGTGTATTTATGTACGCTATAGTTAAAACTGGAGGAAAGCAATACAAAGTTGCTGAAGGTGATGTAATCTTCGTAGAGAAGTTAAACGCTAACGAAGGTGATGTAGTTACTTTAAACGAAGTATTAGCTTGTTCTAAAGATGGAAACTTAGTAGTTGGAGCTCCAACTGTTGATGGTGCATCTGTAACTGCTAAAGTTGTAGAGCAAGGTAAAGCTAAGAAAGTTATAGTTTTCAAATATAAAGCTAAAAAAGACTACAGAAGAAAGAACGGACATCGTCAAGCTTACACTAAGTTAGTAGTTGAAAAAATAAACGCTTAATTGTAATTGCCATGATAAAAGTTAAATATTATCAAAACGACGATTTCATGCTTAAAGGTTTTTGTCTTAATGGACATGCTGACTATGCAGAACTTGGTTCTGATATTGTATGTGCTGCGGTTACATCCAATGCATTATCAGTTATAAATTCTTTAAGTAAATTGCAGAAAATTGAATTTGATAAAGTTATAGGCCAAGAAGGTCACATTGAATGCATTGTTAAAGATGAATATCTAGACAAAGCTCAATTGTTGCTGCAACATTTTCAATTAGCTATTAGTGAAATTAAAAGGGAATACCCAAAAAATATAAAAATTCTAAAAAAGTAGGAGGTGACTCCAGAATGTTAAAAATGAACTTACAATTACTTGCATCTAAAAAAGGGGTAGGATCTTCTAAGAACGGTAGAGATTCTGTTTCTAAAAGATTAGGTGTTAAGAGATTCGATGGACAAGTTGTAACTGCTGGAAGTATAATAGTTAGACAAAGAGGAACTAAGATACATCCAGGAACTAACGTAGGTAAAGGTGGAGATGACACTTTATTCGCATTAGTTGACGGTGCTGTTAAATTCGAAAGAAAAGACAAGAAAAGAAAAAAAGTAAGTGTATACCCAGTTGCTGAGTAATACGCTAAAAAAAGGAGTGTTCATACACTCCTTTTTTAAATATAATGATTAAAATAGCTCGGAGAGAATTTATATTATAGATTGTGGCAAATATAAATAAAAAAGCTTTAAAAAAGAAGGTGAATTAATATGTTTATAGATAAGGCTAGGATATTTGTAAAAGCTGGAAACGGTGGTAACGGATCAGTATCTTTTAGAAAAGAAAAATACGTTCCAGCAGGAGGACCAGACGGAGGAGACGGAGGTCGTGGAGCTAGTATAATATTTAAAGTTGATTCAGGATTAAGAACATTAATGGATTTTAAATATCAAACTAAGTATTCTGCACAAGCTGGTGGAGATGGAACTAAAAAAAGACAAGCTGGTAAAAACGGTGAAGATTTAGTTTTATTAGTCCCTCCAGGAACAATAATAAGAGACGAAGCAACAGGTCTTATAATAGCTGACTTAAAAGAAGAAGGCGATGAAGCAGTAGTTGCAAAAGGTGGAAGAGGTGGAAGAGGAAATCAACACTTCGCCAATGCAATAAGACAGGCTCCTGCATTTGCTAAATCAGGAACTGATGGAGAAGAAAAGTGGATAATATTAGAGTTAAAAATGATAGCTGATGTTGGTTTATTAGGATTCCCAAATGTAGGTAAATCAACATTTTTATCAGTAGTAACTAAAGCTAAGCCAAAAATAGCTAACTATCATTTCACAACTTTAACACCAAATTTAGGAGTTGTACAAACTAAGTTTGGCGAAAGTTTTGTACTTGCTGATATACCAGGACTTATAGAAGGTGCTGCAGAAGGTATAGGATTAGGTCATGATTTCTTAAGACACGTTGAAAGAACTAAGGCATTAATCCATATAGTTGATATATCAGGAATAGAAGGCAGAGATGCTTTAGAAGATTTTGATAAAATAAATGATGAGTTAAAGTTATATAATGAAAAGTTATCTACTAGACCTCAAGTTGTTGTTGCTAACAAAATAGACATAATGGAAGATGAAAGTAACTTTGAAAACTTTAAGAATGAATTAGAGTCAAGAGGATATAAAGTATTTAAAATGTCTGCAGCAACAAGACAAGGAATTGATGATGTTATAGCTTACGTTGCTCAATTATTAAATGAAGTTGAAGACGTTGAGTTAGTAACTGAAGAAGAAATGTATAGACCAGAATTAGTTCAAGAAACTGAAGATGGACTAGAAGTTGAAATAGAAGATGGAGTATATGTTGTTACAGGTAAAGCTTTAAGAAGAATAATGTACTCTGTTAACTTTGAAGATATGGAATCTGTTCAGTTCTTCCAAAAATCTATGGAATCTCAAGGTGTATTTGATAAACTAAGAGAAATGGGCATAGAAGATGGAGATACTGTTAAGATATACGATATAGAATTCGAATTCTATAATTAAAATTAATTAAAGACGTAAAGAGGTGGACACATGTTAAAAGGTAAGCAAAGAGCATACTTAAGATCTGTTGCTAACACTTTAAAACCTATAACTCAAATAGGTAAAGAAGGAGTTACAGAAAGCTTTTTAGATCAATTAGAAGATATGTTAAAAGCTAGAGAAATAGTTAAAGTTTCTATATTAGAAAATGCTGGATTAGATGCTAAAGAAACTGCAAATGCTATATGCGAAGCTATAAGAGCAGAATTTGTTCAAGCTATAGGATTTAAGTTTACTATATATAAAAGAAATGAAGAAGATCCAAAGATAATATTCCCAGGACACGAGCAAGCAAAAGCTAAAAAAGTTGATAATACAGTGTCTAAAAAAGGAAGACCAACTAAAAAATCTAGAAGATAATTTATGAGATACCCAATTTAACTGGGTATCTTTTTTTATAAATTTTAAAATTCAAAAAAGTAGAAAAAATGATTGAAATGTGTTAATATATCATAAATAATGGGTAACTGCTATATTATAATTTAAAACTAGATATAAGAAATTAAGAAATTTATTTAAAATACATTATTTTTTAAGGAGAAAAGAGATGAGAGTTGTAATTATTGGTGGAGTAGCAGCTGGAATGAGTGCTGCTGCAAAATTAAAAAGAATGAAACCTGATTATGAAGTAGTTGTATATGAAAAAACAGATGTTGTATCATTTGGAGCATGTGGGCTTCCATATTTTGTTGGCGGTTTTTTCGATGATCCTCAAAATATGATAGCAAGAGCGCCTGAAAAGTTTGTTGAAAGTGGAATAGATTTAAAAATATTCCATGAAGTAACTTCAATTGATACTGATTCAAAAAAATTGAAAGTTCAAGATGTAAAAAATGGAGAAATATTTGAAGATTCATATGATAAATTAATGATAGCAACAGGGGCTAGCAGCATAATACCTCCTATAAAAAATGTTAAACTTGAAAATGTGTCAACATTAAAGAGTTTAGATGATGGTATAAAAGTTAAAGAACTAATGAATAGAGATGAAATAAAAAAAGTTGCTATAATTGGTGCAGGATTTATAGGTCTTGAAGCAGTTGAAGCAGCTAAAAAATTAGGGAAAGAAGTAGTGGTATTCCAACTAGAAGATAGAATTTTACCTCAAGTATTTGACAAAGAACTTACTGATATATTAGAAGAAGAAATTAAAAATCATAATGTTGATTTAAGATTACAGGAAATAGTTAGCGAGTTAGTTGGAGAAGAAAAAGTTAAAAAGGTTATAACAAATAAAGGTGAATATGATGCAGATTTAGTTATAATAGCAACTGGAGTAAGACCGAACACAGCATTTTTAAAAGATAGTAAAGTTAATATGCTACCAAATGGGGCAATTATTGTTGATGAGTTTGGAAAAACTTCAGTAGAAGACATATATGCAGCGGGTGACTGTGCAACTATAAAAAATATAGTAACAGGACAAGATTCATATGTTCCACTTGCAACAGGTGCTAATAAATTAGGAAGAATAGTTGGAGAAAATTTAGCTGGAGCTAATAATAGTTTCCAAGGGTCTTTAGGATCTAGTTGTATAAAAATTATGGATATGGAAGCTGCATGTACAGGATTAACAGAAGTACAAGCGGAAAAGTTAGGAATAAAGGTTAAATCTAAGTTTATATCAGATTTTAACCAAACTAATTATTATCCAGGAAGAAATAAAATGTATGTAAAGCTTGTATATGATGCTGATACAAAAGTTATATTAGGAGGACAAGTTGCCGGATATAAAGATGCTGTTCAAAGATGTAATGTGATAGCTGCATCTATATTTGGGAAATTAACAACTAGTCAATTAGGTATGCTAGATTTATGTTATGCACCACCATTTGCAAGAACATGGGATATACTTAATGTAGCAGGTAATGTATCTAAATAATTAAAATATAAAACTGGTAGTAATACTTATTAAAGCATTACTATCAGTTTTTTACGTTGAAGGAAGATATGTTTAACAGAAAGTTTTAAATAATCATTAAAAATTTAAATAATAACCACTTATAATATTTATTTTACTTATGATAAAAGCAGTAGTAAAATAATACTTGGAATTGATAAGATAAATTAATTTATATCATAGATGGAGGTTATATATATGGAAAATACAGTAGAAGCTATTGCTACCAATAATTTATTAATAATATTTTCAGCAATAGTTGTAATAGGAGTCATATTAGGTAAATTAAGTGAAAAGCTTAAATTACCAGATGTAATACTATATTTAATAGCAGGAATCATAATAGGGCCGGCAGTTTTAAACTTAATAAGTGTAGATTCATTTCCTATAGAAAATAATCTTATATTAACTTTTGGATCAGCATTTATTCTTTATGAAGGTGGCCGAGAAGTTAACTTAAAAGTTTTAAATAAAGTAAAGGTTAGTGTAGGGCTATTAGCAACATTAGGAGTTGTAATATCAACTATAGTAGTAGGATTTGCTACTAATAAAATTTTTGGACTTCCAATAATGACATCTTTACTTGTAGGAGGAATAATAGCATCAACAGACCCTGCAGCACTTATACCAGTATTTAAGCAAGTTACTATAAAAGATAAAATAAAGCAAACAGTAGTAAGTGAGTCGGCATTTAACGATGCAGTAGGAGCTATAATTGTAAGCACACTTCTTGCGATAGTTACATCAGGAAGTTTTTCAGCAGGAGAAAGTGTAAAAGAGCTATTAGTAGCAGTTGTTGTAGGAGTTATAGTGGGAATTATTATTGGATATGTTTTCTCAGTTCTTATATGTGATAATAAATGGGGAATATTCCATTCATATGCACCTATAATATCTATACTTAAAGTTATATTAGCTTATGAAATAGCAACATATTTACATGGAAGTGGATATATGGCGGTATTTATAGTTGGACTTATAGCTGGAAATAAAAAATTATTTGGATTATGGGTTCCTGAGGAATCTTTCCAATCTGAACATCACTTTAGAGATAGTGTAGCATCTTTATGTCGTATGTCAATATTTGTGGTATTAGGTACTCATGTTGATTTAGGAGCACTAGCTCAATATTGGTTACCTTCTTTGATAGTAGTATTAGTTTTAATGTTTATTGCAAGACCACTAGTAGTATTAATTTGTACAGTATTTGATATTAAAGCTAAATGGAAAATAAACGATAAATTATTTATGATGTGGGTTAGAGAAACTGGAGTTATACCAGCTGCATTATCTGGTATAGTTGTATCGATGAAAGTTCCAGGATACGAGATAATATCTTCGATAGTATTTATGACAATACTAATAACTTTAATAGTTCAAGCTAGTACTACTAAGCTAGTAGCTAAAAAGTTAGATGTATTAGAGTTTAAAGAAGAGAACTTAGAGCAAGAAAAAGCTGCATAAAAATCAAATTAGGGTGTCTTTTTAGGCATCCTATTTTTTATGCTTAAGGAAATTATACTTAACTAATATTTGAGGATAACTTATGGAGTATAATAATACTAATGTTTTTGTGAAATTAAAAAATAGGTTAAAATTATTATTGACTCTAACACTATGTAATACCTTAATATATTTTTAAGGAGGTTAGCAACAGTTAAACAAAAGTTATAAAGCTTTATAAATCGCTTTTGAGTTTCATATGGTAATTACTTGTAACACCTTGCAAATACTAATGTTAAACTATTTATAGGATATAATATTAGTATAGGTGAGGTGATAAAATGAAAGGTTTTACTCTAAGGGTATACCCTACAAAAGAACAAGAAATTCTTATGAGAAAGCATATAGGGTGTCAAAGATATATTTATAACTGGGGACTTAACTTAAATAACAAGTTATATGAAAAAGAACAAAAGAAATATAGTGCAACCGAATTAGGTAAAATGCTAACTCAATATAAAAAAGAAGTTATATGGCTTAATGAGGTATCTAATGCAACCTTAAAAGAAGGACTTAGGAATTTAGACAAGGCGTACAATAACTTTTACAAAGGTAGAGCAAAACTACCTAAGTTTAAAAGTAAGAAAAAATCCAATGATACTTTTTATAGTAGATATGACAAGATAAAGTTTTATGAAAATCAAACAGTAAACTTATAAAAGATAGGTAAGGTTAAATATAAATCAAGTTACGATATAGATTTAACCCAAATAACTAAACTCTCTAATCCTAACGTAGCCTTCAATGGTAGATGTTGGGTGTTAAGATTTGGAATTGAAATAGAACATAATCATATTGAGCTTACAGATAAAGTATTAGGTATAGATTTAGGGATAAAACAACTAGCAATAGTTAATGAAGAAGGACTAGATACACATAATATAAACAAGACTAGAATAGTTAAAAAATTAGAAAAAAAGCTAAAAAAACTTCAAAGACAATGTTCAAGAAGATATGAAAATAATAGAGAGGGGGTACGTTACCATAAAACTAAGAACATTGCAAAACTTGAATTAAAGATTAACAAACTTCATAGAAAACTTAAAAATATTAGATTAAATCATATGCATCAAGCTACATCTAAAATGGTGAAATCCAAGCCTAAGATGATAGTTATGGAAACGCTTAAAATATCCAATATGATGAAAAATAGACATTTAGCTAAATCTATACAACAGCAATGTTTTTATAAATTTATAGAGCAAATTAAATATAAATGTGAATGGAATAATATAGAATTTGTTCAAGTGCCGACATTCTATCCTTCAAGCAAAATGTGTAGTTGTTGTGGTAGTATTAAAAAAGATTTAAAACTATCAGATAGAGTTTACAAATGTAAATGTGGTTTTATATGTGATAGAGATAAAAATGCTACTTATAATTTAGCTAATTATGGATTAGAAATATCACTTTAAAGATATTCTAATTTGGGGATTCGTTATACCCCACACCTGTAGGTGCAAAGTCTATGGAGTGTTATATCAAACGAAAGTAGCTTAGGCAAAATCGGACACTATGAAGTAGAAAATAAACAATCTTTATAAAGTTTTGGTAACGGTAAATATGTATAAAGTAAATGAAGTTTCGAAACTAAGTGGAGTAAGTATTAGGATGCTTCACCATTATGATAAAATTGGAGTTTTAATTCCTAGTAAAAAAACTGAAAAGAATTATAGGCTATATAGCGATCAAGATATAAAAAGATTATATCAAATCTTAACACTTAAAGAATTGGATTTTTCATTGAATGAAATTAAAAAAATTTTAGATGATAAAAATTTAAATAAGAAAGAAGTTTTATCATTTCAAAAAAATTTGATATTAGAAAAAAGAAATAGATTAAATAATATAATTCAGTCTATTGATGAACAAATAAATGATTTAGGAGGAAATAAGAGTATGAGTAAAAAAGATTTTAAGGTATTTGATTATGAAAAAATTAAACAGCACGAGGAAAAATATAAAGATGAAACAAAGAGAAAGTATGGGGATAGTGATGCTTATAGTGAATGTAAACAAAAAACTAGTTCATATGGCGAAAACGATTGGAAGAAAATAAGCGATGAAGCTAATAAAATTTATGAAGAATTGGCACAATTGATGGATAAATCTCCTGCAGATGAAGAAGTGCAAATTGTGATTGAAAAATGGAGAAATCATATAAGTGAAAATTTTTATGATTGTACAATAGAGATTTTTAGAGGTCTAGGAATAATGTATGTAGCAGATGAGAGATTTACAAAAAATATAGATAAGTATAAATCAGGATTAGCTCAATTTTTAAGTGATGGAATTAATGTATACTGTGATAATCATATTAATTAAAAATATATAGCAACTGAACAAATAGAAAGTGGTATGAGGTTAAATAAAAATTAATTTTATACCACTTTCTATTTGTTTTAAAAGACCTTCATAGTAAAATATATGTAAAAGGATAATATAAAGGAGCGTTTTATGGGAGATATTTTATTATTAGAGGATGATAGGTCTTTAAATAGGGGGATAAGCTTTAAATTAAAAAGAGAAGGATATAAAGTATTTACAACATTTAGTATAAGTGAAGCTAAAGATATATTTTTAAGTGAAGAGATTGATTTGATTATATCTGACATTGGACTTCCTGATGGAGATGGTTTTGAATTTTGTGAATATATAAGAAGTATAAGTGATGTTCATATAATAATGCTAACTGCATTAGACCAAGAAGTTGATATAGTTACTGGGTATGATGTTGGAGCAGATGATTACATTACAAAACCATTTAGTTTAATTATTTTAATATCTAAAGTAAATGCAATCATGAATAGAATTGTAAACTCTAGCAATGAAACATGTATAAGTTGTGAGGGGATAACTTTTAACTATGTAGATAGCAAGCTTACAAAAGAAGAAAATGAAATAATTCTTAGTAAAAATGAAAGTAAATTACTTAAGTACTTAATGGAAAACTCATGTCAAACTGTAACTAAAGAACAATTGATGGAAGCTTTGTGGGATATTGATGGGAATTATGTAGATGAAAATACTGTAGCAGTGAATATAAGAAGACTTAGACAAAAGGTGGAAGATAACCCATCTACTCCTAAATTTATAAAAAATATAAGAGGGATTGGATACACTTTTGAAAAGAGGTGTATTAAAAAATGATAGATTTATTAAGAAGAGAGCCAATTGTGAAGCGTATATCTATATATATGGGGATAGGATTAATAACGATTTTATTTATATTTAGCATTAATCAATATAACAATTTAAAAAACATATATTTAGAACAACTAAATATAAATAAAAAAATTGTGGGGTCTATAGTAAGTGAACACCCAGAGCTTGAGGCAGACATAGTAAATAGTATATATATTAATGATAAAGACTACAGTGATTTAGGCGATAAGGTATTGAAAAAATATGGATATGATAAAAATTATAAAATGATAGAAAATATAAATTTTCAACAACATATAAAGTATTTCCTGGTAAATAATTTAATTGTTTTTGTAGGAATCATAATATTAATAATGTTAATAATGTGCAATTTGATGAAATATGTATTTAATAAATTAGATAAAGTAAGTAAAAATGTAGAATGTATAATTCATGGGAAATACAATATAAAAGATGATTTTAAAGAAGAAGGTATATTCAATATAATTCATTCAGATTTAAATAAATTATCAAAAAGTATAAATGTTAAAATTAAAGATTTAGATAAAGAAAAAGAAAATATAAAAGAGCTAGTAACTGATATATCACATCAACTTAAAACGCCATTAGCGTCTTTGAAATTATATAATTCATTGTTATTAGAAGAAGATTTAGATGAGGAAGATAGAACTGAGTTTTTGAAAACAAGTAGTATGTCTATAAATAAATTGCACAGTCTTATTGAGTCTTTAGTAAACATATCAAGATTAGAAACAAGTATGATAAGTATAAAAAAAGAAAATAAAAACATAAAATCCACAATTATTAAGGCTATAGAAAGTGTAAAGCCAAAAGCTATTAATAAATGTATATCTATAAATTTAAATGATTTTGATGATAAAATAGTACCTCATGATTCTAAGTGGACAGAAGAATGTATATTTAATATTTTAGATAATGCAGTTAAATATACTAACTTAAAAGGGAAAATAGATATATATGCTCAAGATGCTATAAATTTTATGAGGATTGATATAAAAGATAATGGAATTGGAATTGATAAAAATGAATTTAATAATATTTTTAAAAGATTTTATAGAAGTGAAGAAGTTCAAGAGTTAGAAGGTTCAGGGGTTGGACTTTATTTAAGTAGAAAAATACTTGAAAGCCAAGGTGGAAATATAATTGTATCATCTCAAAAAGGTGAAGGTAGTAAATTTTCTTTGTTTCTTACGAAAGTGTAAGACTTTATGAAAGTGTTATGTAAGATTTAAAGCTTAATATTAAAGTATAAAAAGTAAGAAAAAGAGAAGGAGTAAATTATATGAGTATATTAAAAACTAGGGGCTTGAAAAAATATTATGGAAATGGAGAAAACTTAGTAAAAGCAATTGATGACAATAACATAGAAATAATTGAAGGGGAATTTGTAGCTATAGTAGGAAAATCAGGTTCAGGGAAAAGTACATTATTACATATGATAGGCGGGCTAGATAGACCGACAGATGGAAAAGTATTTATAGATGGTAAGGATATATTTTCATTAAAGGACGAATCTTTAGCTATTTTTAGAAGAAGAAAAATAGGATTTATATTCCAATATTATAACTTGATACCATCGCTAAATGTTTGGGAAAATATAGTACTTCCTATAGGTCTTGATAATAAGACTGTAGATGAAGAATTTATAAATGATATAATAAATGCTTTAGGATTAAGTGATAAAAAAGAGTCACTTCCAAATACTTTATCAGGAGGGCAACAACAAAGAGTTGCCATTGCTCGTGCATTAGCAACTAGACCGTCTATAATATTAGCTGATGAACCAACTGGAAACTTAGATTCAAAAACATCAGATGAGGTAATGAGTTTACTAAAATCTATGATAAAAAAATATAATCAGACATTAGTTATGATAACTCATGATGAAACTATAGCACAAATGGCAGATAGGGTTATATATATTGAAGATGGAAAGGTCTTAAAAGGTGGTGTTATAAATGATTAACACTACTAAAATAGCAAAAAGCAATTTAAAACAAAATAAGTCAAAATCTACACTAATTATTATTACTATAATTCTAGCAACTACACTTTTAGCTTCTGTTGGATTGACTTGTGCAGATTGGGATTTTCTAAATAAAGAAAATGTTAGGAAGTACTCAGGAACTCAACATGGAGTTTATAGAAAGATAGATGAGCAAAAACTAAAACAAATTAAAGCTCATTCACAAATTGAAAAAGTTGGAATTATAAATGGTATAGGAAGTAAGGATTATGAAGATGAAACTAAAATAGGTATAGCTTATATGGATAATAATGCTACAGAATTTAATAACAAAATTTTTATAGATGGAAAACTTCCAACTAAAAAAAATGAAATTGTTTTAGATGATTTAGCTTTAGAGAAAATGGGATATGAAAAAAAATTAGGTCAAAAGATTAATTTAGAATACGAGGATTCTACAAAAAAGGGGATTACTAAATCAGAGTTCATATTAACTGGAATTACAAAAGTAAATGAAATTTCTAAACTTAAAAAATCTTATGCAGGCATAGTATCGAAAGAGTATATGGAATCAACTAGAGATATGGACAAAGAAATTTCAAGCGTACTTGTAACTATAAAAGGTGAAAATAAATTGTCTGGTGAAGAACTTATATCAAAAGTAGAAAAAATAGGTAAGGACTTAGATATACCAAAAGGTAGTATAAAAGTGAATGAAGACTATATAAATACCTTAAAGCCAGATACTCAGGTTATAATGTGGGGAGCTACAATAGCAATAATAGTTATATTATCTAGCATATTAGTAATTTATAATATATTTTATCTATCAATAACAAGTAAAGTTCAGGAGTTTGGAAAACTTAGAGCTATAGGAGCTACTAAAAAACAAATAAAAACAATTGTTTTAAAAGAGGGAATATTTTTATCTATAATAGCTGTACCACTAGGAATTGTATTAGGATATGTAATAAATAAATTTGTATTAGTAAATTTATTTTTTCACGGAGCAGATGTACAAAAACTTCCAATAATAATAGGTGTGATGGCTGTAAGTTTCTTAACCGTGTTTATATCTTTGTTAAAGCCTATGAAGGTTGCATCAAAAGTATCTATTATTGATGCTGTAAGATATAGTGGAGATATAAAAACAAAATCTAAAACTAGAAAAGGATATAAATATATAAATATAAAAAGACTTTCGAATGCAAATTTAAAAAGAAATAAAAAACGCACTTATGTAACTATAATATCACTTTCATTAAGTGGAATAATATTTGTAGTTATGGCTAGCATTTTAAATTGTATAGATGCTGAAAAAATGGCAAAAAGACATTTTCCTTATGATATAAGTATAAATTTATCAGGATATACTTTTGGAGAAGAAGATAGTCCAAATACTGAATTTAATATTTTACAAACTAAAAACCCATTAGGTAAAGATTTTAGAGGCGAACTTTTAAATATGGATGGAGTTGTGAGTTTAGAAAGTGGAAACAGTTCTAAAGTTCAAGTTAAAAGTTTTGGAAATGAGTATAAATATGAGCAGTTATCGGGAATAGATGAGAAAGATTTAGAGGATTTAGAATTTTATCTTGAAGATGGAAAAATAGATATTGAAAAGTTGAAAAATGGTGATGAGATACTTTTCACATACCCAGAACTAGCAAAAGAGTTTGGGATAAAAGCAGGAGATAACATAACTTTAACATTATATGATGGAAAAGATGAATTCGATAAAACATTTAAAATTCAAGCTATAACATCAGGGCCGGGTATTTTTACAATTCACGATGATGCATTTAAAAAGTTGTTTAAAACAGACACAACTGACAACTTAGGTATACATGTTGCTGAAGGTAGTTACGACGATGTAAAAGAATTTATTAAAAACTTAGATAAGTCAAACGAGTATATAGACGCTAGATATATAGATGATGAAATAGAATCCAATAATATGATTATAGGAATGACTAAAGCTGTAGGATATAGTTTGGTTATAATAATAGGGGTTATAGGCTTTATGAATTTAATAAACTCTATGATAACTAGTATTATAACTAGAAAAAAAGAATTAGGAATGTTACAAGCTATAGGTTTAACAGACAAACAACTTATAAAAATGTTAAATATCGAAGCTATGTTTTACACAGGGACTATGCTTTTAAGTTCCTTAACACTAGGAAGTGGGTTAGGATATATTGCTGTTTGTGTTTTTAGGAAAACTGGAGCTTCTTATGCATCGTACGCATTCCCAATTATTCCTATTTTAACTATGGTTTTATGTATAGTTATTGCACAGTTAACATTGACTTATATAATAAGTAAGAATTTTAATAAAGAATCTTTAATTGATAGAGTTAGATACAACGAATAAAACAAAAAATGTTTTATGTTAATTATGTTAAATATGTTAAGTAATAGTTAAATTGCTAGACTTATATAAAAATAAATACTAATATACATACAATATAGTTGCTTGGAACTATAATTATCTAAAGTGAAGGAAGGAATAATATTTATGAGCACCAGGAAGAAGATAAGTATAGCATCATTATTAATAGCATTGGGGATTGTATATGGAGATATCGGAACATCTCCGCTATATGTTATGAAAGCTATACTAGGGACTAACGGAGGATATATTTCTGAGGAATTAGTATTAGGTGGAGTATCTTTAGTATTTTGGACATTAACTTTACAAACAACAATAAAGTATGTTGTTTTAACTCTTAAAGCAGATAATAATGGTGAAGGTGGTATATTTTCATTATACACACTAGTTAGAAAAAGGGCTAAGTGGCTAGTTGTTCCTGCTGTTATAGGGGGAGCAGCTCTCTTAGCTGATGGAATGATTACACCAGCTATGACGGTAACTTCAGCTATTGAAGGTTTAAATTTAATATATAAGTTAAATACTGATACTATAGTAATAATAGTTATTTGTATATTGGCATTTTTATTTTCATTCCAAAAATTTGGAACAAATAAGATTGGAAAGCTGTTTGGACCTGTGATGTTTACTTGGTTTTTAATGCTAGCACTATTAGGTATATCGCAAATTATAAAATATCCACAAGTAGTAAAAGCAATAAATCCATACTATGGAATAAAACTATTGATTAATAGTCCTAGTATAACCTATATATTAGGAGCTGTTTTCTTATGTACAACAGGAGCAGAAGCACTTTATTCGGATTTAGGTCATTGTGGAAGAAAAAACATCTATTATAGTTGGGTTTTTGCAAAAATATGTTTAGTGTTAAATTATTTAGGTCAAGGAGCATGGCTTATTTTAAATAATGGAAATGTAGTTAAAGATAATCCATTTTTCTTAATAATGCCAAGTTGGTTTATTATACCAGGAGTAATAATAGCTACACTAGCAGCTATTATAGCTAGCCAAGCTCTTATAACAGGAGCGTTTACACTAATATCAGAAGCTATAAAATTGAATTTATTCCCAAGACTTAGTGTTAGATATCCAAATGAAGAAAAGGGTCAAATATATATACCTTCAGTAAATTATTTAATAGGGATAGGATGTATATTACTAGTTTTACATTTTAAAAAGTCAGAACATATGGAAGCTGCATATGGACTTGCGATAACAGTTACTATGTTGATGACAACTATATTACTGTCTCAATATGAAAAATATAATAAAAAAAGACGTGTATTAAGTTTATTTGTTTTAGTTGTATTTGGAGGAATAGAAATAAGCTTCTTATTTGCCAACTTATCGAAATTCTTCAAAGGTGGATATATAACATTAATAATAGGGTTAATTATAATACTTATTATGTATGTGTGGATTCATGGGTCAACTATAAAAAGAAAGCACAATAGATTTAGTAAAATACTTGATCATTTAGATAAATTTGATGCAATAAAGAAAGATACAGATATACCTATATATTCAACTCATACAGTATATCTAACTCAGTCTCAAAATAGAAATTATGTAGAGAATAAAATCCTACATTCGATATTTAATAAGAGGCCAAAACGTTCAAGATACTATTGGTTCTTACATGTAAAGGTAACAGATGAGCCGTACACAATGAATTATAGGGTTCATACAATACAACCAAACCAGATATTTAGTATAGAGTTTGAAGTAGGATTTAGAGTTGAGCAGAGAGTAAATGTATTTTTACGTGAAGTAATACAGGATTTAATTGCTTCGGGAGAACTATCATTTGATGTTAAAGATTATATGATAAATAATGATGAAGATAAAAATGTAGGTGATTTCAAATTTATAATTTTAGAAGAAGTAATTTCTAAGGAAAGTCAATTATCAAATTGGGATAATTTAATAATGAGTTTTAAAATATTTATAAAGAAAATCACTGTATCTCCTGAAAAATGGTTCGGTATAGATACAAGTATTGTTGAAGTAGAAAAAGTACCTATAACTATAGGTAGGATTAAAAAGATTAAACTTAAACGAGTAAATTAGAATATATAAGTATTAAAAAATTATGGAGTCCTCAAAATGTAATTATTTTGAAGACTCCCTAATTTATTTAACAATAATCTGACTCATCATAATTAAGAAGTTTATTTAAAACCCTTTTTATAATGTCATAACTAAATCCTTTATAAGCTAAGTGTTGAGAAATTTTTTGATATATTTTATTTCTATCTTCATTTTTCACACGTTCGTATCTTTTTTTAGCTAAATGCATTGCATTTTCAAACTCTACATCACTATCTATATCAGACATAACAGAATCTATCGTATTTCTATCAATACCTTTATTATATAAGTTTTGTTTTATTCTGTTTTTACCACACTTATTAACTTTTAAGTTTGTATTTGTTATTCTCTGAGCAAGATCTTCATCGTTTACGAAATTATACTTTCTTAAAAAGACTAGAACTTCATCTATAATATCCTCATCAAAGTCATTTGATAATTTGCTTATTATATTCTTTTCTGATTGAGGTGCTTTAGAAAGTATTGATAAAGCCTTGTTTTTAGCTTTTATATACATTTCATCATGTAGTAAACCTTTTAATACATTTTCATCGATTTCCATTCCTTTTTTTAAGTTTAACGCAAAAACTAGTTCTTTGTAAATTCCCATAAAAAACTGTTCATTTAAATATATGTTAACTCTATCTTCATTTTTTTTCTGAGCTTCTATTTTTGTTATTATAGACATAACTACCTCCTTAAAAAAACTTAACTTAATGCATTTTAATCATGTACAAAATTATACCGTAAAATATAGAATAATTGTATCAAAGAAGCTAAAATTAATGATACAATAAAAGTATAAAGGACAAAAGGAGATTTTTAATGAGAATTGATGAATTAGTATTAAAGGCGAAAAATTTTAACAACCTAAAGTCAAATTTTCATAAAATGGGAAATGAGAATGTAAATATAGGTATAATGGGAGGAACTTTTGACCCTATACATTATGCACATTTAGCAACAGCAGAATATGTAAGAGAAACGTACAATCTTGATAAAATACTTTTTATACCAACTGGTAACCCACCTCATAAATCAAAACTAAGAACGGATAAAAAAGATAGATATAATATGGTTTTATTGGCTACAATGAATAATGATGATTTTGTTGTTTCGGATATGGAGATAAATAGAAATACTAGAACTTATACAATAGATACTTTAAAAGAATTACATAAAATTTATCCAAATGCTAATATATACTTTATAACTGGAGCTGATACTATTTGCGATATGGAAAGTTGGAAAGATGTTGGGGAAAATTTTGAATTAGCAACTTTTATAGCAGCAAATAGACCGGGAATAAATTCTAATGAAGCTAAAATGAAAATAGAAAGATTAAAATCTAGATATGATGCTAATATAAGGTCAGTAAATGTTCCTTCGCTGGATATATCGTCAACTTATATAAGAAGCCATATAAAAAATGGGAAATCTATTAAATATTTAATACCTGAATGTGTGGAATCTTATATTTATGAAAAAAAAATATATACAAATGGAGTTGAATAATTTTGGATTCGCAAAATTTAATAATTAAATTAAATGAAATGCTACCTAAAAATAGAATGTTACATTCTGAAGGTGTTGCTAAGTGCGCAGTAAATTTAAGTAAGATATATGGATATGATGAAGAAAAGGCATACCTATCAGGTATACTTCATGATTGTGCAAAATATTTAAGCCAAGAACAAGTTGAGTATTATGTAAAAAAATATGAAATATACTTAGATGATTATGAAAAAGAAAACTTAGCATTGTCTCATAGTATAATAGGATCAGTTTTAGTTAGACATGAATTTTTTATAGATGACTTAGATATAGTAACTGCTGTTAGGTATCATACTACAGGAAGATCTAATATGGACATGCTAGAAAAAATTATATACATAGCGGATATAATTGAAGAAAATAGAAATTATCCTGGAGTAGAAGAACTAAGAGAGCTAGCTTATAATGGGCAAATGGATAAGGCGTTATTACAATCTTTCGATAATACTATAAAGTTAGTAATAGATAGAAAACAAATAATACATCCTAGAACAATAGAAGCTAGAAATTTTATTTTAGAAAAATAAATAATTTTTATAAAATAAATCACAATAAGTATAAATTAATAATAATATAGAATTAATAAATTGAAGAAGTGTAAATAATAGCGATAACAGGTCAACACTAAGAATATAAATTTAGTATTATGAAGTTAGTTTTTTGTGGTATAATATAAAAACGCAAAAAATAAGGAAGGTAGGAATTTAATATGACGACAGTAGAACAAATGGTTAAAGTTATATATGATGCTATTGATGATAAACTAGGTAAAGATATATCTATAATAAAAGTAGGAGAAGTATCAAGTTTATGTGATTATTTCGTAATAGCTACTGCAGGATCTACAAGACAGGTAAAAGCTGTAGCTGATAATGTAGAAGATGAACTTACTAAGTTAGGTATAGAATCAAGAGGTAAAGAAGGATACGAAACACAAGAGTGGATACTATTAGACTTTGGAGATATAATGGTTCACGTATTTAATGAAGAAAATAGAGCATACTATAACCTAGAGAAAATGTGGAAAGATGCTCCATATGTTGATGTTGACACATTAGCTTAATAATTATATAATAATAAGATATAATTAAAAATTAAAATAGACTAGAGTAGTAAAATTAAATTTAGATTTCAGAGAGCTAGTGGATGGTGTGAACTAGTATTAAATTGATTTGAACTTGCTAGATACAATCTATTTAACCGTAGTTGGTATAAAGACTAGTACGAGAGGATTATTTTTTAAAAATAATCAATTAGGGTGGTACCGCGAGTAATATCCTCGTCCCTAAACATTAATTTGTTTAGTGACGGGGATTTTTTTATACGTGTATATTGGTCAGCGAAGATGTTAGATTAGTTGATGACGAAACACTTAAAGTCCAAATGACTTTGTGTGAAGGAAACAACTAATCTAACAACGAGCGACCCACACGAAACAAAAAAATAGGAGGTAAAAAAATGAACGTTTATAAACCAAATGAAGTTGAAGCTAAATGGCAAAAAACTTGGGATCAAAATGATCAATACAAAACTGATACTAATGATACAACAAAACCAAAATACTACACATTAGAAATGTTACCATACCCATCAGGTAAAATACACATGGGGCACGTTAGAAACTACTCTATAGGTGATGTTATAGCTAGATTTAAAAAGATGCAAGGTTACAATGTTCTTCATCCAATGGGATGGGATTCATTCGGACTTCCAGCTGAAAATGCGGCTATAAAGCATGGAATACATCCTCATAAGTGGACTATGGAAAATATAGAAGACATGAAGGGTCAATTAAAATTATTAGGACTTAGCTATGATTGGGATAGAGAAATAGCAACATCTACTCCAGAGTACTACAAGTTCACTCAAGAAATATTCTTAAAGTTCTTAGAGCATGGATTAGCATACAAGAAAAAATCTTTTGTTAACTGGTGTCCATCTTGTGAAACAGTTTTAGCTAATGAGCAAGTTGTTCAAGGAGCTTGTGAAAGATGTGATTCAGTAGTAGTTAAAAAAGACTTAGAACAATGGTATTTTAAAACTACTCACTTTGCAGAAGAGTTACTTCAAGATTTAGATACTTTAGGTGGATGGCCAGAAAAAGTTAAAACAATGCAAAGAAACTGGATAGGAAAAAGTACTGGAGCTGAAATAACTTTCGATATAGATGGAAGTGATAAATCAGTAACAGTATTTACAACTAGACCAGATACAGTACACGGAGTTTCTTATATGGTTTTAGCTCCAGAGCATGATTTAGTTAAAGAGTTAGTTGCTGGAACTGAGTATGAAGAAGGTGTAGAAAAGTTTATAACTAAAATGTACACTATGACTGAAATAGAAAGAACTTCAAGCGACTTAGAAAAAGAAGGAATGTTCATA
Source organism: Paraclostridium dentum (assembly GCF_048568265.1). Classification (NCBI taxonomy): domain Bacteria; kingdom Bacillati; phylum Bacillota; class Clostridia; order Peptostreptococcales; family Peptostreptococcaceae; genus Paraclostridium; species Paraclostridium dentum. The sequence continues at coordinate 552,364 of NZ_CP183813.1, forward strand.
GGTAAACATGTTATAAATCCATTAAACGGACAAAAAGTTGAGTTATGGATAGCAAACTATGTATTAGTTGACTATGGAACAGGTGCAGTTATGGCAGTTCCAGCTCATGATGAAAGAGATGCTGAATTTGCAGCTAAATATAACTTAAACGTAGTTGAGGTTATAAATGAAGATAACGTAATGGTAAACTCTGGTGAGTTTGATGGAATGGAAGCTTCAAAAGCATTTGATGCAATAATAGAAAAAATAGAAGAAATGGGAATAGGAAAGAAAACAGTTAACTATAGATTAAGAGACTGGTTACTTTCTAGACAAAGATATTGGGGATGTCCAATACCTGTAGTGTACTGTGATGAGTGTGGATTAGTACCTGAGAAGAAAGAAAACTTACCTGTATTATTACCAACAGATATAGAATTTACAGGTAAAGGTGAATCACCACTTACTACATCAAAAGAATTTATGAATGCTACTTGCCCATGTTGTGGAAAGCCAGCTAGAAGAGAAGTAGATACAATGGATACTTTTGTTGATTCTTCTTGGTATTTCTTAAGATATATAGATGCCCAAAATACTAATGAGCCATTTAGTAAGGATGCAGTTAACAATTGGATGCCAGTTGATCAATATATAGGTGGAGTAGAACATGCTATAATGCATTTACTTTACGCAAGATTCTTTGTTAAAGCATTTAATGAAATGGGAATGTTAGACTTCAAAGAACCATTTAAAAACTTATTAACTCAAGGTATGGTTTTAAAAGATGGAACTAAGATGAGTAAGTCTAAAGGAAATGTTGTATCTCCACTTGAAATAATAGACGAGTACGGAGCTGATACTGCTAGATTATTCGTATTATTTGCAGCACCACCAGAAAGAGATTTAGAATGGTCAGAACAAGGTGTTGAAGGATGCTTTAGATTCTTAAATAGAGTTTATAGATTAGTTGATGAATTAGCTGATAAAGCTAAATGTGATGCTAATATGGGTGAATTAACTAAAGAAGATAAGGCTATGAGATTCACTATAAATGCTACATTAAAGAAAGTAACTGAAGACTTAAATGAGAAGTTTGGTTTCAATACTGCAATATCTGCATTAATGGAATTAATAAACGAAATGTACAAATATAAAGAGTTAGAAACTAGAAATGATGCAGTTATAAAAGAAGCTATAGAAACTATAGTTACAATAATAGCTCCATTTGCTCCTCATATAGGTGAAGAATTATGGACTATGATAGGTAAAGAAGGAAGTATATTTGATATATCTTGGCCAAAATATGATGAATCTGCTTTAGTTAAAGATGAAGTTGAAGTTGTAGTTCAAATAAACGGTAAAGTAAGAGGTAAATTAAGTGTTGCTGCTAATATATCAAGAGAAGATATGCAAGAAGCTGCAATGAATGATGAAAAGATAAAAGCTTTAGTAGAAGGAAAAACAATAGTAAAAGTAGTAGCTGTTCCTAAAAAGCTTGTTAATATAGTTGTAAAATAATAAATAAGTTATATAGAATAAAAAAGGTCTTTTTAAAAAAGACCTTTTTTTATTTACATAAGTAAGCAATCTAACTAAAAAAATAAGGTGATTTTAAAATTTAAAATGAAAAAATCATTAAAAATAAAATTAAATTAAAAAAAATAAAAAATTTTTTTAGGGGAAAAATAACAGGAAAACAGAGGAATCAACATGTTTGTAAATTTTTTGACAAATTGAAAAATTCCCAAAAAATGTTTTCCTGTTGATTTTTGATGGGAAAGTATATACAATAAAGATGTCAAACAATTATAAATTAAATCTAAACATTATGGGAGTGAGTAAAATGACAAGAGTTACATTACAAGATGTTAAAGATGCTAGAGAAACTATAAAAGACATAGTTAAAACAACTGATTTGTTAGAAAGCGTTAAGCTAAGTGAAAAGACTGGGGCAAACGTATATTATAAATGTGAAAACTTACAAAAGACTGGATCTTTTAAAGTAAGAGGGGCTTGCAACAAAATAGCAAGTTTAACTGATCAAGAGAAGGCAAACGGTGTTATAGCATCAAGTGCTGGAAACCATGCACAAGGTGTTGCACTTGGAGCTAAACTAAGCGGAATAAAAGCTACAATAGTAATGCCAGCTACTGCACCACTTGCAAAAGTTACTGCAACTAAAGGATATGGAGCAGAAGTAGTTCAAGAAGGTTTAGTATATGATGATGCATATGCAAAAGCTGTTGAAATACAAAAAGAAACTGGAGCAACTTTCTTACATCCATTCAATGACAAATATGTTATGGCTGGACAAGGAACAATAGCTCTTGAAATATTTGAACAATTAAATTCAAATGTTGACACTATATTATGCCCAATCGGTGGAGGGGGAATAATAGCTGGTATAGCAACTGCTGCTAAAGCTTTAAACCCAAATGTTAAAATAATAGGTGTTCAAACTGCTAACATACCATCAATGAAAGAATCTATAGAACAAGGACATGTTACAACTGCATTTAAAGCTACTACAATAGCTGACGGTATAGCAGTTAAAACTCCTGGAGATCATACTTTTGAAATAATAAAAGAGTTAGTTGATGAAGTAATAGTTGTTGAAGAAACTGAAATAGCACAAGCTATGTTATTCTTATTAGAAAACCAAAAATTAGTATCAGAAGGTTCAGGGGCAGTATCAACAGCTGCATTATTAAGCGGAAAATACAAACCAGCTAAAGGTGAAAACGTTGTATGTGTAATATCTGGAGGTAACGTAGATGTTAACACATTATACAGAGTTATAGGAACTGCATTAGCTTCAGAAGGTAGAAGATATGCATTCAAAACTAAAATACAAGATAAGCCAGGCGGATTAGCTGAGTTAACTCAAATAATAAGTGGATTAAATGCAAACATATTAAATGCAAATATGACAAGACCACCAAAAGAAACTCTTGGAAGTTTATATCTTGAAATAGAATTAGAAACATTCGACCAAGCTCATATAGATAAAATAAAATCAGCAGTAGAGTCTGCAGGGTTTGCAATAGAAGATTAATTTATGATATAATGGGTATATAATAAAAAAGTGAAATTATGCTTGCATAATTTCCACTTTTTTACTATATTCTGTATACAATATATACAATTTAGTAGTATAATATTACTGAAAAAAGTATAATATAAAAACAAAACCTATATAAAAGAAGGAGAGATTGATTATGAAACAAGTAATACATACAGAAAAGGCTCCTAAAGCAATAGGACCATACTCTCAAGCTATAAAAAATGGAAACATGGTATTCGTATCAGGACAAGTTCCATTTAACCCAGAAACTATGGAAATAGTTGAAGGTGGAGCAAAAGAGCAAGCTGCTAGATCATTAGAAAGCTTAAAAGAAATATTAGCTGCATCAGGAGCAACTTTTGCAGATGTAGTTAAGACTACAGTATTCATAAGTGATATGAATGATTTTGCTGAAATAAATGAAGTATACGCTTCTTTCTTCGGTGAAAACAAACCAGCTAGATCTTGTGTAGAAGTAGCTAGATTACCAAGAGATGTTAAAGTTGAAATAGAAGCTATAGCTATAGTAAAATAATAATAGACTTTAAAATGGCCATACCTCTTTATAGGATGGTCATTTTATGAGTTAAGCGACTATTGGAAATCATTTACAAAACAAAAGAAAAAAGACAATTTGATGAAAAGAGGTATTATTAATGGCTAAAGATTATAGTGTATTTGATGTCGTAGGACCAAATATGATAGGTCCATCAAGCTCGCACACTGCAGGTGCTGCAAGATTAGGGAAAATGGCATTAAAAATAGCAGGTAAACCTGTTAAAGATGTTAAGTTCTACTTACATGGATCATTCGCAGAAACATACAAAGGACATGGAACAGATAAAGCATTAGTTGGTGGTATATTAGGATTCCAACCAGACGACGCTAGAATAAGAAATTCTTTCGACTTAGCTAAAGAATTAGGTGTAAGCTTTGAATTCATTAAAGCTAACTTAGGAGAAAACGAACATCCTAACACAGTTAAAATGGAAATGACTTTAGAAGATGGGTCTAAGGCAGAAGTTAAAGGAGCATCTATAGGTGGTGGAAACATTAAACTTACTGAAATGGACGGATTACCACTTGACTTTAACGGTTCTAGACCAGCAGTTATACTTGAAATAAAAGACATACCTGGGGCTGTATCTTTCGTAACTGGACTTCTTGCTCATAACAACAAGAATATAGCAAATATGTCTACTAATAAGCCAGCTGGAGCTGAGTATACATTCGTTACAATAGAAACAGATGAAGCTTTAGATGTTGATGTATTAGATCAATTAAGAAAATTTGAAGTTATAGCGAAAGCTGTAGTTTTAGACAAATTCTAATGAGTAAGGAAGGGTGACAGAATATGAAATACAACTTTACAAGCGGAGCAGAATTAATAGAAAAATGTAAAGAATTTAACATGACTATAGGTCAATTATGTTTAGAAAGAGAAGCTGAATTAAGCGGACTTTCTAAAGAAGAAGTAAGAGAAAAAATGGCTGTTAGTTTAGATATAATGAAAAAAGCTACTGAAAGAGCTGTAACAGAAGATATAAAATCTGTTGGAGGTTTAATAGGTGGAGAAGCTAAAAAATTAGAAAATCACAGAAATACTCAAAAAACAGTTTGTGGTGGATTAATGAATAAAGCTTTAGCTGCTGCAATGGGAACAATGGAAGTAAATGCTTCTATGGGGCTTATAGTTGCTGCACCTACAGCTGGTTCTTGTGGTATATTACCAGGAGCTATAGTTACTATAGGTAAAGAATATGGATTCAGTGATGATGAAATGTTAGATGCATTATTTACAGCATCAGCTATAGGAGCTATAATAACTAGAAATGCAACTGTTGCAGGAGCTGAAGGTGGATGCCAAGCTGAAACTGGTGCTGCAGCTGCAATGAGTGCTGCTGGTATAGTTGAGTTAATGGGTGGAAGTGTAGAAGCTGCTGTTGCTGCTGCATCTCACTGTTTACAAAATGTAATGGGATTAGTTTGTGATCCAATAGCAGGTCTTGTTGAAGTTCCTTGTCAAGGAAGAAATGCTATAGGTGTTGCTAATGCTTTAATATCTGCAGAACTTTGTTTAGCTGGAATATTAAATATAATACCATTTGATGAAACTGTTGAAGCTATGTATAAAGTTGGTAGAGGTCTTCCAATGGAGTTAAGAGAAACTGCATTAGGTGGAGTTGCTGCTACTTGTACAGGAAACTGCTTAACTAAAAAAATATTCGGATAATAAAAAAGAGGCTATCAGCCTCTTTTTTTAATGTCTTTTCCTACGATTTTTTTTATTTGAATACATATTGCTTTTTTTCTTCGCATATATATTTTTTCTTCTTTTCTTTCTTCTTACCTTTTTCTTAACTAAAACTAACACAATGAAAATTACAACTATTAAAATTGCACCAATTATAATTGATTGGAAGCTTTTTACTATTGGATTGTTTAATATTGATGAAAATACATTTGTAACATCATTTTGAGCTATTAGAGGAATGTTTGCAACGGGATTTTTACCTTTATCCTTATAAACCTCTAATGTACCTACAGTATCACCTTTTTTTATTGGAAGCTTTATATCATTTAAATTAGCCTTAGCTTCAAATGTAGGTGTAGTTTCACCTTTATTAATAACTGTATAATAACTATACTTAGGTTCGTATTCTAATTTTCTTCCCTTTGCATACCATATAAACTTAGAGTCTACAAAATCATTTTTCTCAATCGCTTTTTGAGATTTGAAATTATCAAATCCATAATCTAAAAGAGTTCTACTATCTGTATATAAGTTAGGCTCACCATCTGCTTTAAATACAGCAGCAACTAATCTCATATCATCTTTTTTGGCGCTAGAAAGTAGACATTTACCAGCGTCATCTGTATATCCAGTTTTTATACCATCTACTATGTCATACTTAATATCTGTATTTTGTCCTTTATAAGGAATTGTAGTAGTTCCTGTTAAAAATTTGTTTGTGTTAATTAATGTTCTTTCTGGTGATAAATTTGTAGCTGGTACTTTTATTGTTTTTTTATTTACTATGTTTCTAAAATCTTCATTATTCATTGCTTCTCTTGCCATTAAAGCCATATCATAAGCTGATGTGTAATGTTCAGGGTCAGGTAATCCATTTGGATTATGGAAATGAGTATTCTTAGCACCTATCTTTTTAGCTTCTTCGTTCATTAAATTTGCAAATTCTGGAATAGATCCACTAATATGTTGAGCTAAAACAACAGCTGCATCATTTCCAGAAACTAAAAGTAAACCTTCTAATAGTTGCCTAACTGTAACTTGCTCCCCTGGAACTAAATACATACTTGTTCCACCTACATTTCCTATATTACCAACAGTTACAACCTCATCTAGGTTTTTGGCGTATTTTAACGTAAGGTAGGCAGTCCACATCTTAGTTGTAGATGCTGGGTATAAATTTGCATTAGAATTTTTTTCATATAAAACTTTTCCACTTGTGTAATCCATTAAAACTGCATATTGAGCAGATATATTAGGAGGTGGTGTTTCTGCGAATGAAATGTTACCAAATGCAAATAAATTAACAAAAGTTATTATGAATGATAATAATACTGATACTTTTTTTAACATTTTTTGTCCTCCGATTGTAAACTTATATTTTAGTATAACATATTTATGTCAATAATCAAATTTGAAGGAGTGATAAAATGAAGCAGAAGAAAAATTTTATTATTATAATTGTGATTATTGCCATAAGTTCAGTTTTTTTAATTAAAAATAATAAATTTATAGAAAAAAATGATTCTTATGTTGTAAGTGGTGCAGAAAGTGAAAAATCTAATTTAGAAAATAATGATATTGAAAAAAATGATAATAATCAAGGGGATTTCTCAAAAATAGAAAATATTGAAGATGTAAAAACTGTTGATAAAACTGAAAATATGACTAAAAAAATTAGTATTTATATAAGTGGAGCTGTAAATTCTCCTGGAGTTGTAGAACTAAAAAGTAATGAAAGGTTAATGGAAGGTGTAAAGCTTTGTGATGGACTTACTGATGAAGCTGACACAAATAGAATTAATTTAGCTATGAAAGTTAAGGATGAGGGCCATTATATAATACCTAAAGAAGGTGAAGAAATAGCACTTAATGATTCAAATGAAAATGCTGAAAATAACAACAATGATGGTAATGATAGCACTGAGGGTGACAATAAAAAAATAAATATAAATGGTGCATCTAAAGAAGAATTAGATTCATTACCTGGAGTTGGAGAGGTTACAGCACAAAAAATAATAGATTACAGAGAAGAAAATAAGGAGTTTAAATCAATTGACGAAATAAAAAATGTAAAAGGGATAGGTGAAAATAAATTTAATGATTTGAAGGATTATATCTGTATTCAATAAATGCTAATTATGATATTATTAGTTATGTAATGCTTTAAAGAAAGGAGACATAATTATGGAAATGATGAAAAGACTTACAGATATGACAACTTCAGGAGGATGAGCCGCTAAAATAGGGCCAGAGGTACTGGCATCGGTATTATCTCAATTACCTAAAAATACATCGGATAAAAAAGAAAATTTATTAGTTGGACTTGAAACTTCAGATGATGCGGCTGTTTATAAATTAAATGATGAAACAGCTTTAATTCAAACTTTAGATTTTTTCACTCCAATGATAGATGATCCGTACATATTTGGACAAATAGCAGCATCTAACTCATTATCAGATGTTTATGCTATGGGAGGAAAGCCTTTAGTTGCCATGAACATAGTATGTTTCCCAGCATGTCATGATATGAATGTACTAGCAGAAATATTAAAAGGTGGAATGGATAAGGTAAAAGAAAGTGGAGCTTTATTAGTTGGAGGACACACTGTTGATGATAAAGAACCTAAATATGGGTTATCAGTATCAGGAACAGTACATCCTGATAAAGTTTTATCTAATGCAACTGCAAAAGTAGGGGATAAACTAGTTATAACTAAGCCTATAGGAGTAGGGATATTAAATACTGCTATGAAAGAAGGTTTAGTAGATGAAGAAACTTCTAAAATCGTAGTTGAAACTATGGTTCATTTAAATAAATATGCAGCTATGAGCTTTGATAATATAAAGGTAAACTCAGTTACAGATATAACAGGATTTGGACTTTTAGGACATGCATTAGAGATGGCAAAAGCATCAGAAGTTAGTATAGAACTAAATGCTAATGAGATTCCTATATTAAATGGTGCTATTGACATGGCTAAAATGGGAATAATACCAGCTGGTATGTATAGAAATAAACAATATATATCAAGTGATGTTAAATTAGAAAACATAGAAGAAGCTATGGAAGATATATTATATGACCCTCAAACATCAGGAGGATTACTTATTTCTGTAGAAAGTAATCTAGCAGATATATTAGTAGAAGATATGAAGAAGAATGGGTCTATAGAAGCTAAAATAATAGGAACTGTTGTAGATAAAGAAGAAAAGTATATAACAGTAAAGTAATGACTTAAGGGGAGAGGAACTTTAATGAATAAAAGAGAATTATTTGCTCAATTACCTTCAGTAGATGAGATGTTAAACCAAGAAATGATAATAAATGCGTTAAATGAATATCCAAGAAATATTTTACTTGAAGGTATAAGAGAATCTATAGAAGAAAAAAGAAGAGAAATAGTAGAATTAAAAGAGGAAAATTTTGATAAGTTTGATATAACTATAGATGAAGTAGTGAGAAATACAATTAATAAATGTAATTTAAAATACTCATTATCATTAAAGAAAGTGATAAATGCTACAGGAACAGTACTTCATACAAATCTAGGAAGATCACTTCTTAGTGAAAGTATAAAAGGTGAGCTTTGGGAAGCGGCATCTAGATATTCAAACTTGGAATATGATATAGATAAAGGACAAAGGGGTTCAAGATATACCCATTTAACAGATACTATAAAACGATTAACAGGGGCTGAAGATGTATTAGTAGTTAACAATAATGCAGCGGCTGTACTACTGGTATTAAGCACTATGGCAAAAGGTGGGGAAGCTATAGTATCTAGAGGTGAGTTAGTTGAAGTTGGTGGTTCTTTTAGAATACCTAGTATAATGGCGTTAAGTGGAGCTGACCTAGTTGAAGTTGGTTCAACTAATAAAACTCATTTAAAAGATTATGAAGAAGCAATAAACGAAAATACTAAAGTTCTTATGAAAGTTCACACAAGTAATTATAGAATACTTGGATTTACACAAAGTGTGGATGTAGATGAATTATGTGAACTAGGCAAAAAACATGATTTACCTATAATTGAGGACTTAGGTAGTGGTGTTTTCTTAGATATATCTAAGTATGGATTAAGTTATGAGCCAACAGTATTAGATTCTATTAGAAAAGGTGCAGATGTAGTTACTTTTAGTGGAGATAAGATGTTAGGTGGGCCTCAAGCAGGTATTATAGTTGGTAAAAAAGAATATATTGAAAAAATGAAAAAGAATCAACTTACAAGAGCTTTAAGAGTAGATAAACTAACTATATGTGCGTTAGAAGCTACATTAAGAATGTACTTAGACGAAGAAAAAGCAAGAAAAGAAATTCCAACATTAAAAATGTTAACTTATACAATGGATGAATTAGAAGAAAAAGCTAACAACTTATATGAAAAAATAAAACATTTAGATAAATATGCAAATATAACAATTGAAGATGGGTTATCTCAAGTTGGAGGGGGATCTATGCCTTTAGAGACTATAGATTCTAAAGTTATATCTATAACTCCTAAAAATATAAATGTTTCAACATTAGAAAAGAAACTTAGATTAAGTGATGCTCATATTATAGCTAGAGTTTATGATGATAAGTATGTATTAGATTCAAGAACTATATTTGAAGATGAATTTGAAATTGTAAAAAATGAATTAGAAAAAGCTTTAATAGGAGGTTAAACATGAAAAACGTAATAATAGGAACGGCTGGACATATAGACCACGGTAAAACCACTCTTATAAAAGCACTTACAGGAAGAGAAACAGACACATTAGCTGAAGAAAAGAAAAGAGGTATATCTATAAATTTAGGATTTACTTACTTTGACTTACCAAGTAATAAAAGAGCAGGGATTGTAGATGTTCCAGGACATGAAAAGTTTATAAAAAACATGTTAGCAGGAGCATCTGGACTTGATATGGTTTTATTAGTTGTTGCAGCTGATGAGGGAGTTATGCCTCAAACTGTAGAACATATGGATATTTTAACATTTTTAAATATAAAAAAAGGAATGATAGTATTAACTAAAAGTGACACTGTGGAAGAAGACTTCAGAGAGTTAGTAAAAGAGGATATAAGAGAAAAAGTTAAGGGAACATTTTTAGAAGATGCAGAAATTATAGAAGTAGACTCTATATCTAAAAAAGGTTTAGATAATCTTATCAATAAAATTGATAAAATGACTGATGAAATAGAAGATAAAAACCTAGACACTCCAGCTAGACTTAATATAGATAGAGTATTTTCTATAAAAGGATTTGGTACAGTTGTAACAGGGACTTTAATAGAAGGTAAAATAAGTATAGATGATGATCTAGTAATATACCCAAAAGAGCTTAAAACAAAGATAAGAAGCATACAAGTTCATGGAGAGGGTGTTGAAACAGCTTATGCTGGGCAAAGAACAGCTATAAACATATCTAATGTAAAGGTTGAAGAGATTAACAGGGGAGATGTGTTAGCATCACCTCATTCACTAGAAGAAGCAATGATGTTAGATGTTAGATTAAGCGTTGTTAAACATACAGATGCAGGACTTAAACACTGGGATAGATTAAGACTTTACCATGGTACTAGAGAAATACTTTGTAGAGCAGTACCGTTAGAGGTAGAAGAAATAATGCCAGGAGAAAGTGGTTTAGTTCAACTTAGACTGGAAGAAAGTATAGTTGCAAAAAAAGGAGATAAGTTTGTCGTTAGAAGATATTCTCCTATGGAAACAATAGGTGGAGGTATAGTTATAGATACTAACCCAAGAAAACATAAGAGATTTGATACTAACGTAATAGAGGCTCTTAAAATAAAGGAAAAAGGAGAGCTTTCAGATATATTAGAAGCTTACTTAAAAAATAACTCTAGAAACTATCCTAATATAAAAGAAATTATGAGTTATAGTGGTGAGAGTGAAGATAATATAAAAAAATCATTAGAAAAGCTTATTGGACAAGACAAAGTTATATGTATAAACAATATGTACATGCATATAAACCAATATAATGCATTAAAAGAAAAGGCAGAAAGTGAACTTCAAGCATATCATAAAAAGTTTAGATTAAGAGAAGGTATGTTAAAAGAAGAAGTTAGATCTAAAGTTGAAAGTAAATTTAAAACAAGAGATTTTGATGTTTTACTAGATTTATTTATAAATGATGATCTTATAAAAGTTAATGGAAATTTTGTTTCGCTAAAGAAATTTAATGTTGTATTTAACGAAAAGCAAACAAAAATAAAAAATGAGATAGAAAAAATATTAAACAATGCAGGACTAAATAATATTTATGCAATTGAAGATATAACTAACAATAAAAAAGAATATGAAGAAGTATTAGAATCTTTAATAGGAAATACTGTTGTAAGAATTGAAGATAGTTATTTAATGTCTTCAAAAGTATATAACGATGCTAAAGAAAAGCTTATAAAGTATTTAGAAGAAAATAAAGAAATAACTTTAGGTGATTATAGAGATTTAGTTAATTCAAGTAGAAAAAACTGTATGATAATATTAGAAGATTTTGATAGAAATAAGATTACAAAAAGAGTTGAAAATAAAAGAGTATTATTTTAAAAAAAGTAAGTAGTGGTGGCTTGCTTGATATGTAGTTGTTTTCTTTGCACAAAGACCTAAAAATCTCGGTCTTTAAGTGCTTCTAAAACAATTACATATTAAGCTTTGCCTGACTACTTACTTTTTTTAATTTTGGATGGTGAAGGTTGAGTCTTTAAGATTAAATGAATCTTTAAGACCTGGAGTTAGGTATATTTTTTTATCTTTTGTTATAAATATTGCTTCTGTGTTTGGTAAAGATTCTATTAATTTAATACCTTCTTTAGTTCCAAGTGAAAAAGCTGTAGTAGATAGTGCGTCGCAATTCATTGAATTATTTGAGACTATAGTTACACTACTAAGTTCATTTTCAACAGGGTACCCAGTTTTAGGGCTTAATATATGGTGATAAATTTTCCCGTCTTTTTCTATATATCTTTCATAAATTCCTGATGTAACTACTGAGTTATCTGTTGTTGATATACTTCCTATAGCATTTCCTCTAGGCTTAGTTGGATCTTGAACTCCTATATTAAATTTATTTTTACCATCCTTAGACCCAATTGTAAAAATATTTCCTCCTAGGTTTACTATAGATCCTTCGATTTTTTGTTTTTTAAGATATTCAACTACTTTGTCAGCAGCATAACCTTTAGCAATTCCTCCTAAGTCTAACTTTGTACCTTTGTGTTTTAGCATTACGCTATTATTTTTCTCATCTAAAATTATGTTTTTATAATTTATCGTAGGTAAAACTGAATTTATTTCATCTTGACTAGGAACTCTAGCTTTTTCATTACCTATACTCCATAGTTGAACTAATGACCCAACTGAAACATCAAAATGCCCATCTGATAAATCTGAAAAGTGAAGAGCTGTTTTTATAACTTTAAAAGTATCTGGTGATACTTTAGTATAAGATATACCAGCATTTTCATTAATTTTGTAAATATCACTAGATAATGTAGATGGATTCATTTTATTATCTATGTCTTTTATTATATTTTCACAATTACTTAAAATAGCATTAGCTTCGTTTTCATTAGATTTAGTGTATAGTGTAACTTCATTAACAGTACCTAGGTAGTACATAGTTTTTGAATATGTATTAATTTTTTGCCTAAAGATTAAAAATGAAAATATAGCTAAAATTGATAAAATTGCTATATAAAGTATAAGTTTTTTATTTTTCATGCTGTTTCCCCTTTATATTTATGATATATTTAATTATATTATAAATGCTTGGAGGATAAAAATGAAGAAAAACGATTTTTTTCTTATTTTATCAGTTTTAATCATAATAGGAATTTGGATAAGTTTTAGTTTTTTCAAAAACCAAGATAAAAGTGAAAAAATAGTTATATATTTAGATAATAAAGTATATAAAGAAATTCCTATTGATGCAACTGAAGACATAACTATAAAAACAGATTCTGGATTTAACAAGATTAAAATTCATGATAAAGGTGTTGAAGTCGTAGATGCATCATGTCCAGACAAAGTATGCGTGAAAACTGGATTTATAGATAAGTCTAATAAAAATATAGTATGTATACCTAATAAGGTAAGTATAAAAATAATCAGTAATGAAAAAAATGATATAGACACAATAGCAAATTAAAAGTAGGTGAAGAGATGGTTAACATAGGAAACGATTGGGATGAAATATTAAAAGGTGAATTTGAAAAATCATATTATTTGAAATTAAGAGAATTTTTAAAAGAGGAATATAAAAATAATATTATATATCCTGATATGCATGACATATTTAATGCATTGAAATATACCTCATACAAAGATACTAAAGTACTAATTTTAGGTCAAGATCCTTATCATGGAGAAAATCAAGCTCATGGGCTTGCATTTTCGGTAAAGCCTGGAGTAAAAACACCTCCGTCTTTATTAAATATGTACAAAGAATTAAACTCAGAATTTGAATGTTTTATACCTAATAATGGATTTTTAGTTCCTTGGACAAAACAAGGTATATTACTATTAAATACAGCGCTTACAGTTAGAGCTCATGAAGCAAACTCTCATAAAGGAAAAGGATGGGAGACTTTCACAGATCATATAATAGAGACGTTAAACTTAAGAGAAGATCCTGTAATATTTGTCCTATGGGGAAATAATGCAAGAAGTAAGAAAAAATTAATAGATACAAATAGACATTACATAATAGAATCTGCACATCCAAGTCCACTATCAGCTAGTAGAGGGTTTTTTGGATCTAAACCATTTTCTCAGGTTAATGATATCTTAATTAAATTAGGAAAAGAGCCTATAGACTGGCAAATTCCAAATATATAAAATATATAATAAAAATAAAATCCTTTTAATATGTGAAAGGATTTTATTTTTTTAAGGTTAAAAAAATAAAAATTTACAAAAATTAAAGTTAAATTATATAGAAAATTGTAAAAATATGAAAATGTTTGCTAAAAACAGTTGCATCAAAAAAAAATATATGGTAATATAAGTTTGTAAGTGAGAGGACATCCCATATGGGGGTGGATGGGTGCTGGTGTGCCCTCTAGTCTTCAAAACTAGTATGAGGGGTTAAGAGCTTCTTGGGTGGGTTCGATTCCCACGCACTCCCGCCAATTAAATGAAAAGAACTTCTGTATAGAAGTTCTTTTTTTGCTTTTAATAACTTAATTATCTGCAAGGTTTTCTTTTTGGCTCATTGTAAATTGTTTAAGGGCATTATCCCACATATATAATTCTTTTGAAACGTCTTTAGAAAAGGAATTATCATTTGATGAGATTGTTGAGACATATAGTATTTGGGGAGGGTAGTCGTCTAGAAAGTCCATACTTCCAGATACTTTAATTTTATCATTGCTTTTTAAATCTATTTTTTCGAAATATAGATCTTTTTTTAGTTTAGATGAATACTTAAGTCCTTCTTGATAAAATATCTCTATAAATTTTTTATCATTTGAGTATGTAGTTTCATCTTCACAATTTTGCTCAACTACTAAAAAATCTTTATAAAAATAAAATTCATTTATGTCGTCTAAATTATCTACAATTGAATCAAATGAGTAAGTATTATTTTTATTTTTTACATAAAATGATATAAAAGATTTATTTTGAGGTAATCTTATAGAGAATGCTATATAGTTATTTGGACCATTTTCTAAATTTTTATGAATATCGAGTTGCATATAATCTATATATCTTATAAAATCTTCTTTATTAGTATCTTTTAAAATCTGAACAATTAAATTATAATTATCGTTATTAGATAGGGATTCTATAATATCTGAATGGATATTATTTTTAGAAGAACTTACGTCGAGTATTAAAAGCAGTGAAACTAATACATTTATTATAAGTATATAAAATAGAAAGTTAATTAATTTTTTCAAAGCATCACCCCTATTTGTATAATCGATATTAAATTATATTCTTGCACATGAAAAAAATTACACAAGGAGATATTTAAAGCATGAACAAAAATTTTAAAACTAGAACAGGTCTTATAATCGGAAATGAAGGAATTGAAAAATTACAAAATTCAAATGTAATTGTATTTGGAGTTGGAGGAGTAGGAAGTTTTGCTGCAGAGGCTATAGCTAGAGCTGGTGTAGGCAAGATGACTATTGTAGACTTTGATGATGTAGACATAACTAATATAAATAGACAAATACCAGCACTTCACTCAACTGTAGGAAAATATAAGGTTGATGTTATGAAAGATAGAATTTTAGATATAAACCCAAATATAGATATAAAAGCAATAAGAGCAAAATATACAGCTGAAAATAGTGAAGAAATATTATGTGAAGAATATGATTATGTTATAGATGCTATAGACATGGTTACTTCTAAAATTCATTTGATAGAAACTTGTGTTAAAAAGAATTTAAATATAATAAGTTCTATGGGTATGGGAAATAAGCTAGATCCTACAAAAATAGTAGTTACGGATATATATAAAACTCAAATGTGCCCACTTGCTAAAGTTATGAGAAAAGAATTAAGAGATAGAAAGATAAAAAAATTAAAGGTTGTTTATTCAACAGAGCAACCTGTAGAGTTAAAAGAAAAAATTATGAATGGAAAGAAAATAACGCCAGGAAGTATATCATTTGTACCTTCAGTAGGGGGACTTACAATAGCGTCTGTAGTAGTAAATGATTTAATAAAGTAAACTAAGTAAAAAAGTGATTTTGGCTAGTGCTCCATGTTAATGAATAAATTATCTCCATACAGGCTTTAAAACACCGCCTGTAAATGTCGATTAAATTATTCATTAACATTTCGCTAAGGCTCAATCACTTTTTTTATTTACTTTACTATTTAGGTGGTGATGAGGTGGTTATGGTGTTTCCGTCACTGTAAAAGGATAGATGACCTTGTTTATCAGTTCTGTAGACTTTTGTGTTTGTTTTTGATAAATTAAGTAAAGTTTCTTTATGTGGATGTCCATATTCGTTATCATACCCACAAGATATAACTGCGACATCAGGAGTTATAGTGTTTATAAAATTTTCACCTGAAGAATTTTTACTACCATGATGAGCAACTTTTAAAAAATTTACATTACTTAAGTTAAAACTATTTA
Organism: Paraclostridium dentum; assembly: GCF_048568265.1. Classification (NCBI taxonomy): domain Bacteria; kingdom Bacillati; phylum Bacillota; class Clostridia; order Peptostreptococcales; family Peptostreptococcaceae; genus Paraclostridium; species Paraclostridium dentum. The sequence continues at coordinate 568,764 of NZ_CP183813.1, forward strand.
ATATTTCTTGTTCATTTTCTAATGTGCAGTCACCTGTAAATAAAAATGATTTTTTACCATAGTCTAATTTGAAGACGATAGAGTTTGAATTATTATCTAAATGGGTATAAGAAGGATTTAAGACGGTTAATTTTATGTTATTGTCTAAACTTATGACATTTCCCTTTTCGAGGAATTGAGGATGAATATTTTTCATACTACAAGATTGAATTAGATTGTAATATGAATCACTATTTACTTCTTTATTTGGAAGATAAACTTTGGAAATTTCAAATTTATCAATAACAGCATCTAAACTTCCTATATGGTCAGTATCTGGATGAGTAGCTATAACGAAATCTATATTTTTAACTTTTTTAGATTTTAAAAACTTTTTTATAATAAGAGAGCTATCTTCATCTCCTCCATCAACTAATATGTTAGTTTTATTTGGAGTTTGAATTAAGATACTGTCACCTTGACCTACATCTATTATATGGACTGATAGGAGCGTTTTTTTGCCACAACCAACCAAAAGTGTTATTATAATAAATGTTAAACATATGATTTTTTTCATTAAATACTCCAATCATTACCTGTTTATATTAAATAAATAAAGATAATATTAATAAATAAAAACATTATTTATTAGTTTAGACTTTAAACTTAAAATTAATTCAAATGAACGGTAAAGTTGGGTATATAAATTAATATATAAGCATCAAAAGGAGAGTTATTTATGATTTTTAAAGAAATTGATATAAATGCATATGAAGAATTAAAACCTTTTTTCCATCATGTTGATTATGAAGCATGTGAATATTGTTTTACTACTTTATATATGTGGAGACATGTTTATAAAACTAGTTATTATGTAAATGATGATTTTGCTTTAATTGTTGGAGAATACGAAGGAGATAGATTTTCTGTACTTCCATTAGCAAAAAAAGATAAAATACATGAAGCTTTAGAATTTATGGTTAATTACTTCAAGCATGAAGATCATCAAATTTACTTAAGAGCTGTTACGAAAGATGTTGTTGAGTTGCTTCAAAAAGATTATCCAGGTAAGTTTAAATATATAGAAGAAAGAGACTATTTTGACTATGTATATGATGCTGAGGCTCTAAGAACATTAAAGGGAAGAAAAAATCAAAAGAAAAGAAATCATCTGAATTATTTCTTAAAAGAATACGAAGGAAGATTTGAATATAAGAAATTAGGTAAAAAAGAGTTTGCTGATTGTATAGAACTTTTAAGAGCTTGGGCTAGCAATAAAGCTGAACAAGGAGATGTAGATGATGGAATAGATGATGAATTTATAGGAATTAAAAAAATATTTGATAATTATGATGTATTAGAAGAAGAAGTTAAAGTAGCTGGAGTATATATAGACAATAAGTTAGAAGCATTTACTATAGGTGAATATATAAATGAAGATATGGCACTTATTCATATTGAAAAAGCTAATCCAGAAATCAGAGGGTTATATCAATATATAAATCAACAATTTTTAGTACATGAATTTGAAAATGTAGAGTTTGTAAATAGAGAAGAAGACCTAGGGATTGAAGGACTTAGAAAAGCTAAGCTTTCATATCATCCATGTAAATTTGTAGAAAAGTATACGGTTATGGAGGCATAAAATGGATATAAGATATGCTAAGGGTGAAGATTTAGAGGATTTAAAAGATATTTGGAATTATTGCTTTGGAGACGAAGAATCATTTGTTGATTATTACTTTAACAACAAGTACAATCCGGAAAACACCGTTATTGTTAAAGAAGACAATGAACTTAAATCTTCTCTTCAATTAAATCAATACAAAATAAAGTTAAATGAAAAAGTTTACGATACGTCATATGTAGTAGGCGTTTCTACGTTTCCAAATGCAAGAGGCAAAGGATACATGAAGGATATGATGGACTTTTCATTAAATGAACTTTATAAAAAAGGACAAGTAGTTTCGTTACTTATGCCTATAGACTATAGATTATATAAAAAGTATGGATATGAGCATTGTTATGATCAATTAGAATATAAACTTGATATAGATGGTTTAAAACAATTTAAAATAAATGGAGATTTTGAAAAAATAAATGAAAGTCATATAGCTTATATGATTGATATTTATAACGAGTTTGTATCTAAATGTAATGGATATGTTGTTAGAGATAAATTTTATTATGAAAATTTGTTTAAAGAAATAAAATGTGAAAATGGTCATATTTACATACATAAAGATAATGACTATGATGGATATATAATATATTTCCTTATGGGAGATACTATGTTTGTAAGAGAAATGTGTTATAAGAATATAAATTCTTTGAAGTCTATTTTAAAGTTTATTTTCAACCACAACACTCAATGCAAAAATATAAAAGTAATGTCTCCTATAACAGATAGTATAAGATTTATATTATCAAATTTAAAGGATAATGAGATAAGTTTAAAACCGTTTATGATGGGAAGAGTTGTAAATGTTGAAGACTTTTTAAATGACATTTATATAAAACATAAGGATTTAGATAGTGTATATATAAAAATTGATGATAATCAAATAAAAGAAAATGATAATGTTTTTGAAGTTAAGATTTTAAATAATAAAATAGTAGCTAAAAAAAGCAATAGTGAAGCTAACTTTAAATTGAGTATAAATAATTTAAGTCAAATGGCTTTTGAGTATACTGATATAAATCAAATTTTATTTATAGAAAATATTGAGGTAACAGATAAAAATAAAAAGGCAATAGACTTACTAAACTCTATATTTAATAAAAAAGAAAATTATATAAATGAATATGTATAAGGAAAAAGTGTTTACTTTTTCCTTTTTTTGATTTAAAAAATCTTATATGTACATAATTTAGAAAAGTATGTCTAGGAGATTTTTTATGAGAAGGCCAATATTTATAGCGTTTTGTATAATGATAAGTATAAGCTTTATTGTTACAAGTTTTTACCCAAATGAAGATTATAAAAATAATAAAAATTGTAATGTAGAGATAGCAGGACTAGTTAAAAATAAAGTAAAGAAAAATAATTATGTCCAATACCAAATTGAAGATTATTTAATAAATGATTATTCTAACAAAATAGAGATAAAGCCAGGTCAAATTATAAGTTTTAAAGGGATGTTAAAAAAACATGAAAACTTTAAGGATGAAAAATTTGATTATAGTAGGTATCTAAAGAGCAAAGGGTATAAAGGGATTGTAGAAATAAATGATTATAAAATTATTGGAGATAATTTTATTTATATCAAATTGTTTAACATAAAAGATAAAATAAGTAAAACAATAAAGTATTTATATAAAGACAAATCTAAATTTTTAAATTCGATAATTTTAGGTGAAAAAGAAGGTATAGATTCAGAAGTAACTGAAATTTTTTCTAAAACTGGAGTAAGTCACATTTTAGCTTTATCAGGACTTCATGTAAGCATACTTATAACTATAATTGGGTTTAGCCTTGGCAAAATAAACAATTTACTTAAATTTGCTTTTTTAGGTTTTATACTTTGGGGCTACAGTATTATGGTTGGACAATCCCCATCTATAATAAGAGCTATAGTTTGTAGCTTAATATCTTATTTGGCAGTTTTTGTAGAAAAAAGGTCAGATAGTATAAATAACCTGTCTATTGTAGGTATTTCCTTAATAATAAATAATCCTTATGTGATTTATAATATAAGTTTCCAATTGTCTTTTCTTGCAACATTGTCTATAATATACTTCTATGGTTATATAAATGAAAAAATAAAAGTTAAGACCGTATCTCTTACTTTAGCGGCTAATATATTAACATCTCCAATAGTATATTTATATTTTAAAAATATATCTATTGTATGTATAGTTAGTAATATAGTAGTTGTACCACTTTTAAGTATAATTATATACATTAGCATTTTAAGTGCTATAGTATTGCCGTTTAGTTTAATTTTAACTAAAATAATGGTTGAGATTAACACAAGTATAATTGATTTTATATATATGACATTAGAATTTTTATATAATATAAATGGAAGCTTTATTGAATTTGAAAATTCTAATAAAATTTTAGTTATTGTATATTACATTTTAGTAGGAATTTTTATGATATATAAAGAAATAAAAACGATAAAGGAGCAAAGAAATGAATTACAAGGATATCATCAAGAGCATGAACAACAACGAATTTAAAAATGTATATCTTTTTTATGGAAGAGAGTTTTATTTAATAGAAAATGTAATTAAAACTTGTAAAAAAAGTTTGAATGAAAGTATGATAGATTTTAACCTAGATATCCTTGATGGAAAAGAACTGACATTAGATCAAATTTTAAGCAATGCAGAAACACTTCCATTTATGGATGAGAGGAAAATTTTAATAATAAAAGATTTTGAATTACTAAAGGGAAAGAAAAAAAACTTTTCAGATAGTGATGAAAGTGAGCTTATAGAATATATTGAAAAAGTACCCAACACAACGGTTATAGTTTTCTTAGTATATGGAGATGTAGACAAACGAAAAAGTTTAGTTAAAAAAATTAACAAAGTTGGAATAGTTAATCACTGTGATAAGTTAAGTGATATGGATTTATTCAAATGGGTAAAGAATAGATTCAAGCAAAATGAAGTATATATAAATGATTCTGAAATCATGTATTTTATAGAGCAAGAAGGATATAGAGATAAAAACAGTGAAAAGACATTATCTGATTTAGAAAATGAAATAAATAAAATAGCTTCATTTGTAGGTAAAGGAAATAATGTAACTAAAGTTATTATTGATAAATTATCTCAAAAGAAAGTTGAAAATGATATATTTAAACTGATTGATGAGATTGGAAATAAAAATTCATCACATGCAATGAAAATAGTAACGGATATGATTTTAGAAGGTGAATCTGTTCTTGGTATATTTGCTATGGTTTCAAAGCAATTTAAATTAGTCATGCAGGCAAGGCAATTACAAAATCAAGGGTATTCATCTAAAGTTATAGCTGAAAAATTATCAGCACATCCATTTGTAGTTACGAAGGCATTAAAGCAAGGTAGACTATTTGCTGATGAAGCTGTAGTTGATATGTTGAATTTTATATTAGAAAGTGATTTTAAAATAAAGAATGGACTAATGAAAGATAATTTAGCGGTAGAGATACTTGTAAGCAAGTATTGTCAGTAAGGAATTGTTCAAATAGATTTAATATGTAGTTAGTTTTAGTATTATTTAAAAATTTATCCATATGAAACTTTGAAGATAATTAAAGTATAGGGTAAATTCTTAAATAATACTTAGCTATTTTACTATTAATCTAGAATTTGGATAATTCCTTATTTTTATGCGTAGTTTTAAATTAAATAGAAAAAGACCCTTGATTAAAATCAAGGGTCAATATCTATTTTAAACGGGAATTAAGCGTTCATTCCGTTTAACTTTTGAGCTAACTTAGCTACTTTTCTAGCTGCAGCGTTCTTGTGTATAGTTCCTTTAGAAGCTACTTGAGATATTCTCTTTTGAGCGTATTGGAATCTAGCAGCAGCCTCTTCTCTGTTTCCTGCAGTAACAGCCTCTTCGAACTTTCTTATTGCAGTTTTTATTTGAGATTTTCTAGCTCTGTTTAAAGCAGTTTTCTTCTCGATAACTTTTATTCTTTTCTTTGCTGATTTTATGTTTGCCATCTGGTTCACCCCCTCGTGAGTAGTTTATATTATTCATCGTCAACATATTAGATTTTAACAGAAATAAATCTAAAAATCAAGGATAATTATTATTAACTTTTTTAATATCTTTCCATTTGACTTTTTAGATTATAACCCAAATCAAAATATTTTACAACCTACAAATTAATTATTCTAAAAAAAATTAAATTAAATTTATTTGGTTATAAAATTATAAAATTTGTTAACAATGTTTAGTATGATTAAATTTAAACTTTTAAAATGGAGGAAGTTTTATGATAAGTTTAAGAACTGATTTAGCTCTAGAAGCTAGAGAAATATATGAACAAGGTAATGATGGAAGTAATATACCTGGAGTTAAAATAGATACAAAAGAATTAGATGATTGTATTGTAACTAAAGTTGAAGTATTAGATGAGCAAGGATCTCAAATTATGAACAAGGGGATAGGGATTTACACGACTATAGAAAGTAAGTTAATGAAATATGATGATGATGAATCTAGAGAGCAGGTAACTGAATATTTAAAAGATGAACTAATAGATATACTTGGAACTGATAAAACTAAAAAGACGTTAGTTATAGGGCTTGGTAACTGGAATATAACATCAGATGCATTAGGACCGAAAGCTGTTTCTAAAACTCTAGTAACTAGACATATATTTAAAAACTACAACAAAGAATATGATGATGATTTTACAGAAGTTGCAGGTCTTAGTCCCGGAGTAATGGGAATTACAGGTATAGAGACAAGCGAGATAGTAAAATCAATAGTTGATATGATAAAGCCTGATAGAGTTATAGCAATAGATGCCCTAGCTTCAAGAAAAATGGAAAGAGTAAACTCTACGATACAAATTTCAACAGCTGGAATTTCACCTGGAGGAGGGGTTGGTAATAAACGAAAAGCATTAAATAAAGACTATTTAGGGGTAGATGTAATAGCGATAGGAGTGCCAACAGTAGTTGATGCGGCAACATTAACTAGTGATGTACTTGACCTTGCAATTGATAATCTTATGGAACAATCCAAAGAAAGCAAAGATTTTTACAACATGTTAAAAGAGTTAAAAGAAGAAGAAAAATATCATTTTATAAGAGAATCACTAGAACCATATGATAAGAATTTAATAGTTACACCAAAAGATATAGATGATACGATTGAAAATCTAGCAGTAATAATAAGCGAAGGCTTAAATAGATCGCTTCATCCTGGGAGAATTGTAAATTAAGGAGGATATAATATGAGAAGAAAAATTGCTAGTTTGAGCATTTTAACCTGTGTTATATGTGGGTTATGTTTTAAGACATCGTATGCACTAAATGAAGATGAGTTTTTAAAATTTCTTATAAATACAAGTTATCCAGAGACTAAGGTAGATACACCTAAATCTGAAAATGAAAAGGAAGCAAGTAAAGCACAAAATAAATCAGAAAAAAAATCTACAAATAAAGAAGATGAATTCGTAAAGATGTATGTAGGAGAAGATAATGTTCCTAAAGTTGAGGATTCATCGAAAAAAGAAAAAACTACAGAGACAGCATCTACAAGTAGCAAATATGTAGATAATGTATTAGCGACAAAAGATCAGCCTCAAATTCTTATATATCATACTCATGGAGGAGAAACGTATGTAAATTCTCCAACTGGAAACTATCACTCTTATGATAAAGAAAATGCTACCCTTGAAATTGGAGCACTTTTAACTCAAGAATTAGATAAAAGAGGAAGATCTGTAGTTCACAATACGACTTACCATGATATGCCAGAGTTTACAGGGGCATATAGTAGAAGCTTAAAAACTATAGAAACAATGCAGGCAAAATATAAAAGCATTGATGTAATAATAGATTTACATAGAGATGGTAGAGATATAGCAAGTGAAAAAGCTAAAAAAGATTTCCATGATGCATGTACAACTAAAATAAATGGAGAAAATGTTGCTAAATTTTTATTTGTTGTAGGTGAAAAAAGTGAGAACTATTCTAAAAATTTACAATTAGCAAAAGAAATTACAGCATTTGCTGAAAGTAAATACCCAGGAATAACAAGACCAGTAGTTAAAAAGCCAAAAGCCAAATTCAATCAATATAAGTCAGACAAGCCATTGTTACTAGAAGTAGGAGGAAATGCAAATACTATAGAAGAAGCTCAAGCATCAGTTAAGTATATTGCAGAAGTAATAGATGAATTTTTAAAAGAAAAAGGTATGTAGGATAGAACTATGAGCCGAGCAGAACGTAAAAAAGAGGAAAAGATTAAAAAGCTATCTAGAAGGCCTATATATAGAGGGATATTTATATTAACTATGGTTTGTGTAATAAGTGGATGCATGTTTTTAATAGATAAAGAGGCTACACTTATGATAGGAAAGATAGAGAAGTACAACATAGAAGTGTTTATAGAAAACTTAAATGGTTCATTTATGAAAACTGTAAAAGATGTAGAAGAAAAAATAAGCAAACTTAATAATTTAAGATAAATTAGGGTTATCGATACGATAGCCCTAATATTATTTTAAGAACCTTTGTTTAAATTGTTGTATCAATATTTACATAATTGCGGATATATTATAAAATAAAAGTTATGATAATAATAAAAAGGAGGAATAAAAGGTGGACAGCAAACAAAGTAGAACGAGAAATTTTAGTATAATAGCGCATATAGACCATGGAAAGTCTACCTTAGCAGATAGATTAATTCAACATACAGGACTTGTTAGTGAAAGAGAGATGAAAGATCAGTTACTAGATAACATGGATCTTGAAAGAGAAAGAGGAATCACTATAAAGCTTCAAAATATTAGATTAGTTTATAAGGCTAAGGACGGACAAGAGTATTACTTAAACTTAATAGATACTCCAGGACATGTAGACTTCAACTATGAGGTTTCAAGAAGTTTAGCAGCTTGTGAAGGGGCATTACTTGTAGTAGATGCAGCTCAAGGTGTTGAAGCTCAGACATTAGCAAATGTCTATCTAGCAATAGATCAAGATTTAGAAATATTACCAGTTATAAATAAAATAGATTTACCAAGTGCAAGACCAGATGAAATAAAAACAGAAATAGAAGATATAATAGGGCTTGATGCAAGTGAAGCTCCACTTATATCAGCTAAAAGTGGATTAAACATAGAAGATGTACTAGAAGCTATAGTTAAAAATGTTCCAGCACCACAAGGTGATAAAGAAGCTCCTTTAAAAGCATTAATATTTGACTCATATTATGATGCATATAAAGGGGTTGTAGCATACGTTAGAGTATATGAGGGAACAGTTAAAAAAGGTATGACTATAAAAATGATGAACACTAATAAAAAGTTTGAAGTAACTGAAGTTGGTGTTATGGCTCCAGGACAAAGAGAGTTAGATGAGTTAAGTGCTGGAGATGTTGGATACATTGCAGCTAGTATAAAAGATATAAGAAGTTGTTGTGTCGGAGATACAATAACTGATGCTAACAACCCAACTGAAAATCCAATGCCAGGATATAAAAAGGCTACTCCAATGGTTTATTGTGGTATATACCCAGGTGAAGGAGAAAAGTACGAAAACGTAAGAGATGCTTTAGAGAAGCTACAAGTTAATGATGCAGCTCTTGAATTTGAAGCTGAAAGTTCAGCAGCATTAGGATTTGGATTTAGATGTGGATTCTTAGGACTATTACATATGGAGATAATCCAGGAGAGATTAGAAAGAGAATTCGATTTAGACATAATAACTACAGCACCATCTGTTATATATAAAGTAACAAAAACTGATGGGGAATTAGTTATGGTACAAAATCCAGCTAACTTACCAGAACGTGATGAGATACAAATGATAGAAGAGCCTATGGTAAAAGGTGATATAATAGTTCCTAAAGACTATGTAGGTACAGTTATGGAACTTTGCCAAGAGAGACGTGGAGATATGATAAATATGGAATACATAGATGAAAAAAGAGTAATGCTTCACTATGATCTTCCACTTAATGAAGTTGTTTATGATTTCTTTGATGCTCTAAAGTCTAGAACAAGAGGATATGGATCATTAGATTACGAGTTAAAGGATTATGTTCCTTCTAAGCTTGTAAAATTAGATATATTAATAAACAAAGAACAAGTTGACGCACTTAGCTTTATAGTTCATGAAAGTAAAGCTTACTCAAGAGGGAAGTCAATGTGTGAAAAATTAAAAGGTGAAATACCTAGACATCAATTCCCAGTACCTATACAAGCTGCAGTTGGTAATAAGGTAATGGCTAGAGAAACTATAAGTGCACTTAGAAAAGACGTTCTTGCTAAGTGTTACGGTGGAGATATATCACGTAAAAAGAAACTTCTTGAAAAACAAAAAGAAGGTAAGAAACGTATGAGACAAATTGGATCTGTAGAAGTTCCACAAAAAGCGTTCATGTCTGTACTAAAATTAGATAGCTAATTATTATAAAATGAAGGGAATTTTCCCTTCATTTTTTTTGTAGAAATAATCAAAAAATGTAGAAAATTTAGTATAAAAACTAATTAAAATTTAATAAAATAATGAGGTAATGGTTATCCTAAATTATAAAATAAATGAATTTATTTAAAGTACTATAAAAAAAAAAATAAAAGTGTCGAAATGTATTGTTATTTATAAAAAAATGTAGTAATATTCATATTGGACATTTTAATAAAGCAGAAATATAAGGAGGAAAACGATGAGCAACAAAGGACTTCAAAAAACTTTAGGTTTTTCGGCAGCGCTTTCTACAGTTGTTGGTATGGTTATAGGTGGAGGGGTATTCTTTAAACCTCAAGCTATATATTCAGCAACAGGTGGAGCACCAGGATTAGGTATGTTAGCATGGGTTATAGCTGGGGTTATAACAATAGCAGCTGGACTTACAGCAGCAGAGGTATCTGCAGCAATACCAAAAACTGGTGGTATGATGATATATATCAAAGAGATATATGGAGACAGATTAGGATTTTTAACAGGGTGGATGCAAGCGGTATTATTCTTCCCGGCGACAGCAGCAGCATTAGGTGTAATATTTGCTCAACAAGCAGCTACTTTAATAGGTCAAAGTGAGACTAATATGGCAGTTGTATTACCAATAGCATTAGGAATTATATTATTTTTAGCAGTTTTAAACACAGTAGGATCTAAATTAGGTGGAACAATACAAACTGTAGCAACTATATGTAAATTAATACCATTAGCTGTTATAATAGTATTCGGATTTATAAATGGATCAGGAGATAACTCAATAACAACTCCATTCATAGGTGAAAACTTATCTATGGGAGCTGTTTTAGGTCAAGTTTTAATAGCAGCATTATTCGCATATGATGGATGGATAAATGTTGGATCTATAGCAGGAGAAATGAAAAACCCAGGTAAAGATTTACCAAAAGCTATAGTTGGTGGTTTATCAATAGTTATGGCTGTTTATGTAGTTATAAACTTAGCTTACTTATGGGTTGTACCAGCTAGTGAAATGGCAACAGTAAGTGCCCCAGCATCATTAGTTGCAGAAAGAATATTTGGACCAATGGGTGGTAAAATAGTAACAGTTGGTATATTAATATCTGTATTCGGTGGATTAAATGGATACTTATTAACTGGACCTAGAGTATCTTACGCATTAGCTTGTGAAGGTACATTACCAGGAAGTAAAGCATTATGTAAGTTAAATAAAGGTGGAGTTCCAGCAAATGCAATATTCTTAATGGCAATACTTGCTTGTTTATATGCATTATCAGGACAATTCAACTTATTAACAGATTTAACAATATTCATAATATGGGTATTCTATGTATTAACTTTCATAGGAGTAATGAAGTTAAGAAAAGATCAACCAAACTTAGAAAGACCATACAGAGTGCCTTTATACCCAATAATACCATTAATAGCAATAGCTGGTGGATTATTCGTTATAGTTAACCAATTAATGAATAATACTTTAGTAGCTGCTGGTGGATTAATAGTTACGGCTATAGGGTTACCAGTTTATTCAGTAATGTCAAAAAAACAAAAAAATAATTAATTAATTATTTAAAAATAGATAAAAAAGAGATAGTAATTTTACTATCTCTTTTTTGTGCTTAAGAAAATTATTACGTGGTTTATATAGAAGTTCAATAAAGTAATATTTTATTTGAATTTTAGATTAATAAGATTAGAATAGTTATGTTTTGAGGTATAATATATATAATTATATTTAAATATTAAGGAGTAATTATGTTAGGACTATATATACATGTGCCGTTTTGCGCGCAAAAATGTTATTACTGTGATTTTAACTCGTATAAAATTAATAGTAATCAAAAGAAAGAATATCTAATAAATATAGAAAGAGAAATGAAATTTTATAAAGGTGAATTTAAGGACAAGTGTTTTGATACAGTATTCTTTGGAGGAGGAACTCCAAGTATTTTAACTGTAGATGAACTGAAAGAACTTGTTAATCATATAAATGAGAATTTTAATATAAAAAAAGACGCAGAAATAACTATTGAATGTAATCCAGGAACAATAAATAGAGAAAAGCTTGAAGCTATGAAAAAAATGGGTATAAATAGATTGAGTATAGGACTTCAAGCTACTCAAAATTATCATTTAAAATCTATAGGAAGAATACATACATATGAAGAATTTGAGAAAAACTATTACGATGCATTAGATATAGGATTTAAAAATATAAATATAGATTTAATGTATGCGCTTCCAAACCAAAAAACTCAAGAATGGAAAGATACATTGGATAAAATTATAAAGTTAAATCCGTCACACATATCTGCGTATTCACTTATATTGGAAGAGGGAACGAAGTTATATGATATGTATCAAAATAAGGAATTTGAATTACTAGATGAAGATACAGATATAAATATGTATAACTATACAATAGATATTTTAAAAAGACATGGATATAACCAGTATGAAATATCTAATTATTCAAAAGAAGATTTAGAATGTAAACATAATATTATATATTGGAAGTGTGACAACTATTTAGGGTTAGGGCCAGGAGCGTCAGGATTTATAGGGGATACTAGATATTCAAATATAGAAGACATATGTGAATACAATAAGTGTATTACGCAAAATATAAGGCCTGTTAGTGAAGAAATAGAATTAACAAAAAAAGATAAGATAGAGGAATTTATATTTATGGGACTTAGAATGAATGAAGGGATAAATATAGATGTATTTAAAGAAAGATTTGATACAGATTTTTATGATATATATCAAGAAGTCATGGATAAGCTTATAAAAAGAGAGCTTGTTAGATTTGACGGAAAAAACATTTCTCTAACTCAAAAAGGAAGAGAAATTTCTAATAGTGTGTTCATAGAATTTTTAAATTAATCAAAAAGTGTTGACAAAGCAAATTTAAAGTGATATAAAATATATATAATCTTTTAGCACTCCAACTAAATGAGTGCTAACAAAAGAGGAGGCTTTGGATTATATGGAATTAAATGAAAGAAAACTAAATATCCTTAAAGCTATTGTTAAAGATTATATAGAAACTGCAGAAGCTGTAGGGTCTAGAACTCTTTCTAAAAAGTATGAGTTAGGAGTTAGTGCAGCCACTATAAGAAATGAAATGGCTGACCTAGAAGAATTAGGATATTTGATTCAACCTCATACCTCCTCAGGGAGAATTCCTTCAGAAAAAGGATATAAGTTATATGTTGACTCTTTAATGAGTACATGTGAATTAAATGATATTGAAAAACATTTAATAGAAGAGTCAATAAACCAAAACATGAATTATATGAAAGATTTGATACATGAAACATCTAAGTTGATATCTAGGTTAACTAATTATACAACTATAGCTGTTACTAAAAATACATCAAATATTCAAGTTATAAAACATGTTCAATTGGTTGGATTAGATGAAAAAAGTATGGTTTTAATAATAGTTACAGAAAAAGGGCAAATAAAAAATACTATTATATCAACCAATATACAGATTGATCAATCTAAACTTAATTTAATTTCTGATAATCTTACTAAGAAGCTTTCAGGAAAAAATATAACTGAAATTGATGAAGATTTTCTAAATTATATAAAATATGAAATAACAGAAAACTCTTTATTTATTGATAAGCTTATTGATGCTCTAAACTTCGATTTTGAAGAAAGCAATACAGCAATATCTTTAAGCGGGGCAACTAATATATTCAATTTCCCAGAATTTAGTGATGTTGTTAGAGCTAAAACATTTCTAAATATGCTGGAAGAGAAAGATAATATATCTAGTATGCTTAAATCTAAAGGAATACAAAAAGAAAACCTAAATATAATTATCGGAAGCGATAATGAATGTGAGGTAGCTCAAGATTGTAGTATTATAACTGCAACTTACAATATAGATAAAAATGTAGTAGGTAAAATAAGCTTGATAGGTCCAACAAGGATGGATTATTCAAAAGTATACTCTATATTAAATTACATGGGACTACTACTAAACAAAAAATAGTTAGGGGTGTAAGTTTTGGAAAACAATATACAAGAAGAATTACAAGAAGATATAAAAGATAATGCATCAGAGGAAGTAGAAGAAGTTATCGAAGAAGCTATAGAAGAGGCTACTGAAGCTAAAGAAGTAGATGAAGCTGATGAGAAAGATAGCAAGATAGAAGAACTTACAGATACTCTTCAAAGACTTCAAGCAGAGTACGCAAACTATAGAAGAAGAACTCAACAAGAGAAAGAAACTATGGGTGTATTTGCTAATGAGAAAATATTAAATGAATTAATACCTGTTATGGATAACATGGAAAGAGCTATGGATGCTTGTACAGATAAAGAAGATAACATGTATAAAGGCATAGATATGGTGCAAAAACAATTAAAAGCTACATTTGAAAAATTCGGACTAGAAGAAATAGAAGCTGAAGGTCAAGAATTTGATCCAAACCTACACTTAGCAGTTATGCAAGAATCAGTAGATGGAACACCAGCAAACCAAGTGGTTATGGTTTTACAAAAAGGGTATAAATTAAGTACAAAGGTGCTAAGACCATCAATGGTTAAAGTATCTTGCTAACATAGAATAAAAAAATAAAATTGAATTAATATCAATTAACATATAAATTTTTAAGGAGGATATTAAAATGGGAAAAATAATAGGAATTGACTTAGGAACAACAAACTCTTGTGTTGCAGTATTAGAAGGTGGAGAACCTCAAATAATAGCAAATAGCGAAGGAATGAGAACTACACCATCAGTAGTTGCATTTACAAAAGATGGAGAAAGAATAGTAGGAGAGCCTGCTAAAAGACAAGCAGTTACTAATGCAGATAGAACAATAATATCTATAAAAACTCACATGGGAACTGATTACAAAGTTAATATAGATGGAAAAGATTATAGTCCACAAGAAATATCAGCTATAACATTACAAAAATTAAAATCAGATGCTGAAAGCTACTTAGGGCAACCTGTAACTGAAGCTGTTATAACAGTTCCAGCATACTTTACAGATGCTCAAAGACAAGCAACTAAAGATGCAGGTAGAATAGCAGGACTTGATGTTAAGAGAATAATAAATGAGCCAACTGCAGCTGCACTTGCTTACGGTATGGATAAATTAGATCAAGAAAAGAAAATATTAGTATTTGACTTAGGTGGAGGAACATTTGACGTATCTGTACTAGAAATAGGAGATGGAACTTTTGAAGTTTTAGCTACTGCTGGTAACAACAGATTAGGTGGAGATGACTTTGACCAAGTTATAATAGATTACTTAGCTGAAGAATTCAAAAAATCTGAAGGTGTAGATTTAAGAAATGATAAAATGGCTCTTCAAAGATTAAAAGAAGCTGCTGAGAAAGCTAAAAAAGAATTATCTTCAACAATGAGTACAAATATAAACTTACCTTTCATAACAGCTACAGCTGAAGGACCAAAACATCTTAACATAGATTTATCAAGAGCTAAGTTTGATGAGTTAACAGCAAGCTTAGTAGAAAAAACTATGGAACCAACTAGAAGAGCATTACAAGATGCTGGACTTTCAACTTCTGATATAGATGATGTATTATTAGTAGGAGGATCTACAAGAATACCAGCTGTTCAAGAAGCTGTTAAGAAATTCATAGGAAAAGAACCTCACAAAGGTATAAACCCAGATGAATGTGTTGCTGCAGGTGCTGCTATACAAGGTGGAGTTTTAGCTGGAGATGTTAAAGATTTATTACTTCTAGACGTTACTCCATTATCTTTAGGAATAGAAACTATGGGTAATGTAATGACTAAGATAATAGAAAGAAATACAACAATACCAACTAAAAAATCTCAAGTATTCTCAACTGCTGCAGATAACCAAACTGCTGTTGATATACATGTTTTACAAGGTGAAAGAAGTATGTCTTTCGACAACACTACTTTAGGTAGATTCCAATTAACTGATATACCACCAGCTCCAAGAGGGATACCTCAAATAGAAGTTACTTTTGATATAGATGCTAACGGTATAGTACACGTTACAGCTAAAGATTTAGGAACAGGAAAAGAGCAAAAGGTAACTATAACTTCAGGAACTAACTTAAGTGAAGAAGAAATACAAGCAAAAGTTAAAGAAGCTGAGATGAATGCTGAAGCAGATAAACAAAAGAAAGAAAAAATAGAAGCATTAAATCAAACTGAAGCTACTATATACCAAATGGAAAAAACTTTAGCTGATGCTGGAGATAAAGTTGATGCTAATGCTAAATCTGAAGTTGAAGCAGAAATAGCTAAATTAAAAGAATTAAAAGCTAAAGAAGACGTTACAGCTGAAGAATTAAATAAAGCTTTAGAAGAATTAAACAAAAAGTTCCACAAAATAGCTGAGCAAATGTACCAACAAACTGCTCAAGATCAACAAGCACAAGGTGGAGCTGAAGAAGAAGCTAAACAAGATGACAATGTAGTAGATGCTGATTTCAGAGAAGTAGATGATCAAAAATAGTATTTGAAAATCAACGTTACTTGTATATAATAAATATATAAAATTAATAATAGCTTGTAGACGTCTACAAGCTATTGTTATGTGATACGAAGGTGGTGGCAAGCGTGGCTAAAAGAGACTATTATGAAGTATTAGGTGTCGACAAAGGTGCTGATGCACAAACGTTAAAAAAAGCATACAGAAAACTTGCAATGAAATATCATCCAGATAGAAACCCAGATGATAAAGAAGCAGAAGCAAAGTTTAAAGAAGTAAACGAAGCATATGAAGTATTATCAGATGATACAAAAAGATCTAATTATGATCAATTTGGTCATGATGGTGTAAATGGAGGCTTCGGAGGACAAGGCGGATTTGGAGGCTTTAACGGTGGAGCTGGAGGCTTTGAAGATATATTCGGAGATATATTTGGTGATATGTTCGGAGGCGGTTTTGGCGGAGGAAGACCTAGAAGAAGAGGTCCTGAACGTGGAGCTGACATAAAACAAACTGTAACTATTACATTTGAAGAAGCTGCATTTGGAGTTAAAAAATCTATAAAGATAAATAGAACTGAAGAGTGTAGTGAATGTCACGGAAGCGGCGCAAAAGATGGAACATCTAAAAAAACTTGTCCAACATGTAACGGTTCTGGAGAGGTTAGAACAGCTCAAAGAACACCATTTGGAAATATAATGAGTACTAGAACTTGTTCTACATGTAACGGAGAAGGAGAAGTTTTAGAATCACCATGTCCTAAATGTAGTGGAAATGGAAAGATTAGAAAAACTAAAACTATAGAAGTTGATATACCAGCAGGTATAGATAATGATCAAATAATTAAGTTAAGTGGTCAAGGTGACTTAGGATCAAAAGGTGGACCTAGGGGAGACTTATATATAATAGTAAATGTTAAGCCTCATACATTATTTACAAGAGATGGATATGATGTATACTTTGAATTACCTATAACATTTGTTCAAGCTGCACTTGGAGACGAAATAGAAGTTCCTACTTTAGATGGTAAAGTAATGTATAATGTTCCAGCAGGAACTCAAACAGGAACAGTATTTAGATTAAGAGAAAAAGGTATATCAAAAATGAGAGGGAATGCAAGAGGTGATCAATATGTTAAGGTTACAGTTGAAATTCCTAAAAAATTAAATGATAATCAAAAAGAACTTCTAAAAGCATTTGCAGAGTCTTGTGGAGATGAAGTTCATGAAAAAAAGAAGACTTTCGGACAAAAGATAGAAGACTTTTTTAAAGGAAAATAAAAGTATAAGATAAAATGAACTCTAATTAGAGTTCATTTTTTGATGTATAAAAAAACTCTATACAGTTAAATAGATTTTATTGAAAATATCTATAAAGTGAAGAGTTAGTTGACTATGTTATTTTGTTTATATAACATTTAAAGAGGGGGGATTTTTATGAAAAAATTATTTGATAGCTTAATATTCAAACTCATATTAGCTGTCTTTTTAGGTCTATTAATTGGACTTTATTCACCAAAATCTTTTATGAATGTTATAGTAACATTAAAGTATATTTTAGGTCAGGTAATTTTCTTTGCAGTTCCTTTAATAATAATAGGATTTATAGCTCCATCTATTGCAAAACTTAAAACCAATGCTTCTAAACTCTTAGGATATGCTATAACTTTTGCTTACATATCTTCTATCGGAGCAGCTACATTTTCTGCTATTTTCGGATATATGTTAATTCCAAAATTATCAATACAATCAACTACAGACACCTTAAGAGAATTACCATCTCTTATATTTCAATTAGACATTCCTCAAATTATGCCTGTTATGAGTGCTTTATTTTTATCAATAATATTAGGTCTTGCAACTGCTTGGACAAAGGCAGATTTATTTGAAAAATTACTAGATCAATTTCAAGATATAGTTCTTAGTTTAGTAAAAAAAATAGTAATTCCATTGCTTCCAATTTTTATTGCAACTACATTTGCAACATTAGCTTATGAAGGGTCTATAACAAATCAATTACCAGTATTTATGAAAGTAATCATTATAGTTCTTATAGGGCATTTTATATGGCTTGCATTTTTATATGCTTTAAGTGGGTTTATGTCGGGGAAAAATCCTATGGAAGTATTAAAACACTATGGACCTGCATACTTAACTGCTGTAGGAAGTATGTCTTCAGCGGCAACTTTGCCTGTTTCAATTGAATGTGCGAAAAAATCCAAAGTTTTAAGAAAAGATATTTTAAATTTCTCAATACCATTATTTTCAAATATACATTTATGTGGATCAGTTTTAACAGAAGTATTTTTCGTTATGGTAGTTTCACAAATTCTTTATGGTAAGTTGCCAGATGTATCATCGATGATATTATTCATAGTTTTACTTGGTATATTTGCTATAGGTGCTCCAGGAGTTCCAGGAGGAACAGTTATGGCATCACTTGGATTAATAACTAGTGTATTAGGATTTAATGAGACAGGAACGGCTCTTATTTTAACTATATTTGCTCTTCAAGATAGCTTTGGAACAGCTTGTAATGTAACTGCTGATGGGGCATTAACGCTTATGCTTACTGGAGTAGCAAGTAAGAAAAATATAAAAGAGGAAATCGAAGAAAAATCAATATAAGGTTAATATATAAGGCTATGAACATTAAATTTATAGCCTTATTTTTGTGTTATTTTCCAATATATAGAAAAAAGCTATAAATAAAGTGTGAAATATTGTAAAAAACTATACTTTATCGAATTCATTGACTTAAAAAAATGTTTTGTATACAATGTTCTTCGGGAGCGACAAATATACTCATATCAGGAAAGGGGTTTACACATGAAAGACTTTTTAAAAACATATAAGTCTTCATTTGTGTTACTAGGTTGTACAATAATTGGAGCCATAGTAGGACTTATACTAGGGCCAAAAGCTACAGTTCTTAAACCATTTGGAGATTTATTCATCAATTTAATCATGATGATAGTAGTCCCACTTGTGTTCTTCAGCGTTGCATCGGGGGTTGCAAACGTCAATAGCATGCAAAGATTCGGGAAAATAATGAAAAATGTAATTATTGTTTTCACATTAACTACATTAGTTATGGCAGTCGTAGGTATTATAGGTACTATAATTTTCAATCCATCAAAAGGAATCGATATTCACTCAGTAAAAGAAATGATGGTTGCTCCAGACCAAGAGAAAATAGCATCAAAAGGAAATTTACTAACTCAAATAGTAAATTCAGTTACAGTTTCTGATTTTAGTGAATTGTTCTCAAGCGGTAACTTATTACAATTAGTAGTATTTGCAGTACTAATAGGAAGTTCAATTGCCGTTTTAGGAGAAAAAGCAAAGACTATAAAGAACATACTTAATGAAGGAACAAATGTAATATTAAATGTAGTAGGAATTATAATGAAGTTGGGGCCTATAGGTTTAGGATGTTATACAGCATCGATTATAGGTGAACTAGGTCAAGAAATAATAGCAGGTTATATAAGAGTATTTTTAACTTATTGTGTATTAGCTGCAATATACTTTGCAGTATGTTATACATTATATGCATACTTATCAGGTGGTAAAAAAGGAGTTAAGAAATTCTATGAAAACTCTATAAGTCCAATAGCTACAGCTCTTGCGACATCTTCAAGCTCTGCTTGTATACCATCTAACTTAGAAGCAAGTAAAAAAATAGGGGTACCAGATGATATAGCTGAAACAGTTATACCTTTAGGAATTAATATACATAAAGATGGTTCGGTATTATCCGTTATAGTAAAAGTTGCATTTTTAACTGGAATACTAGGTGGAAATATGGCAGATCCATCGAACATATTAAACTTATTAGTTACAGTACTTGTTGTTGGAGTATTTATGGCTCCTGTAGCAGGTGGCTGACTTATAGGTGAGATGCTCGTGGTAAGCATCTTCGGATTCCCTGTTGAAGCAATTCCTTTATTAACAGTAATAACTACAATAACAGATATACCTAACACGGTACTTAACACAACTGGAAATACAGTAAGTTCTATGCTAGTTGCAAGACTAGTTGAAGGTAAAAATTGGTTAAAAGAAGAAGTTGAAACTTTTAAAAAGGCAAGCTAACAGGGAAAAGTAGTAATCTTAGGTTAAGATTACTACTTTTTTTATTCTATATGTAAAAATTAAGACTCTATTTTAGTATGAACAACTTTCAAGACTTAAACATAATATATAGTATTCTTTAAAATTATTATGAGGTGGGAGGGTTTATGAGTAAATTCAATTTTATGATAGATGGAAAACACATAACGAATGAAGAAGAACTTCATCAGTTTATACTAGATAAAATAAATTTTGATAATGAAGAACTTGTATTAGATGATAGCTATAGGGGAAGAAAGAAAAAGAAACCAGAATGTAAGCCTCATGGTCCAAGACCTGTTTGCCTTAAGTTAATGTTTCCGTATAAGGTTGAGGTTATGTGCGGTTGTAAGCAAATGATATTTGGAATATTAGTAGATGAGCATGGCCACCCTGTAAAGAATCCTCTTATTGAATTTGAACTATCTGATTACAGTATAGGAAACCTTAGCTTTAGTCCAGCTCTTAGTTTTGGAGATGGGTGTTTTTGCACAACATTTGTAGGTGAAAGGGTAGGTTGCGGATTTTTAAAAATGTGTTGTAAGGGAACTGATTTAGATAGAGTGATACCTGTAGAAGTTACCCCTAATTGTGGATGTTAGAGAAGAGTACTTTTAAGCTCTTCTCTATTTTTACTTTAAATAGGACAAGCTAATTTAGGTTCAAAATTTAATTAAATCCATATTATTTTTAATTAAAATAGAGTATTATATAAAAAGAGGTGAAGACATGAAACAATATAAACATTTAATATTTGACTTAGATGATACTTTATTAGACTTTCAAGATAACGAAAGAAACTCTTTAAAGGTTATTTTTAAAAAGTATAATATTCCTTTTAATGAAAAATCATTTAATCAGTATAAGTCTATAAATAGAGGATTTTGGAGTCAGATAGAACAAGGAACTATAGAAAAAGAAGAGGCACTAACTAAAAGATTCGAAGAATTTTTTGCTTTGTATGGATATAATGTTAAAGGTGAAATAGTAGAAAAAGAATATCAAAATTGCTTAACTAAAGGACATAAAACAATTCCCAAAGCTATGGAAACTTTAATGGAATTAAAAAATAGAGGATACAAAATATTTGCAGGAACAAATGGGATAGGAAAGACTCAAAAACAAAGACTTAAAGATTCTAAAATGGTGTATTTATTTGATGATATATTTATTTCTGAAGAAATGGGAGTTGAAAAACCAAACTCTAAGTTTTTTGAAATAATTTTTAATAAGTACGATTTTATGAAAAAAGAAGATACTCTTATGATAGGAGATAGTTTAGCTTCTGATATAAAGGGTTCTAAGAATTTTGGTATTGATTGTGTATGGTTTAATCCTTTAGATAAAAAATCTAACGATATAAAACCTACATACGAAATTTCTGATATATCTGAACTATTATCAATGTTAAATAAAGAAGCTAGTGTAGCTGTTTAAAAGTATAAATAAAAAATTTCAAACTGGGTATATAAGGGTAAAAAGAGGTGAAAATTATGAGTAATGAAATAAAGGTTCAAAGACCATACAGACATTTTAAAGGGAAGTTATATTATGTACATAGTATAGTTAAACATTCAGAAACGGGAGAGGAATTAGTATCATATCAAATGCTTTATCCTCCTTATGATATGTATGTTAGACCACTTAAAATGTTTCAAGAGAAGGTAGAAGAAGGAAGAGAAGATAATATAACTAATCAAGTTTATAGATTTGAACTATATACAGGAAAATAATTAAGAGGTGATGATATGGCAGGTATAAAATTTGATATACAAGAAAACTTTGGTGTTATTTCGGAAACTTCAAATGGATGGAAAAAAGAATTGAATTTAGTAAGTTGGAATGATAGAGCACCTAAATTTGATATAAGAGATTGGGATTCAAATCATGATAAAATGGGAAAAGGGTTGACTTTAAGTACCGATGAATTAAGAGAACTTAAAAGAATTCTTAATGAAATAGACTTATAAAATTTAATAATTATACTTTTATGTATCCTATATATAAAACATTGATAAAAATGTTTGTTTATATAGGATATTTTTATGCAAAAAAACTATAAAATTTTCAAATTAAAAAATAGCTAAAGATAAGTTAAATTAATGGATGCATAGATAACCATTAAAAAAATAAATGATAAGTATGAAAAACTTGAATTAGTAAAATTGCTTAAAACTGTGTAAAATCAATACTTGAGAGGTATATATATATATGTAATTAAAAATTAAATCAGACTTAAAAAAATAATTTATAAATACAAAATATCATAATAGAGGGTGGTTAAATGAATAAATATATAAATAAACTTGAGAATATGCACATAGGTATAAGTGGAACGTGCTTAGCATTTATAACACTTAGCAATAGTTGGCAAATTAAAAATATCGGATATTTAAAACCAATTGCTATAGCTATAGCATTAGGAATGCTTACTCTTATGCTTATAAGATTAATAAAATTTCCAAAGGTAATGTATAAAGAGCTAAAAGATCCAGTTGTAGGAACATTTTATCCAACTCTTGGTATGGTAACTTGGTTAGTTTGTGGATACTTCTATCCTAAGTTTCCAACTGTATGTAGTACATTATGGATAGGGGCAGCTATATATCATTATGCAATAATTATTTTTTATACAGTAATAAGAATTAAAGAAAAGAAATTTAGCAATATAATGCCAACTTGTTTTATCGTATATACAGGTATGATAACAGGTAGTGTTGCGAGTAAAGGTATGGGAGGTATAATACCTGAAATAGCTCAGTTCATGTTAATGTTTGGATTTGTATTCTACACAATACTTTTACCAGTAGTTCTTTATATAGTATTTAAAAGTGAGATACTAGATGATAAAAAATTACCTACTGTTGGTATAGTTTGTTCACCTGCACCACTTGGAGTAGTAGGTATATTAACAATAGATCCAAATCCTAATATATATATGTTAACTTGGTTAATAGTAACAGGATTAATTCTTTTAGTAGTTGTATATGGATATATATTAAAATTATTTAAAGAAGGATTTAAACCAACATATGCATCATTTACATTCCCATTAGCAATAGCTACTTTAGCAGCGTATAAGTTAGCTGTATACTTTACATCTATAGGACATGCAAAATTAGGCCAAATGTTTAATTTATTAGGTAATATAGAAATATTTATAGCAACATATGTAGTATTCTTTATATTATTAAACTTCTTAAATATGTTCTTTAAAGCAATAAACCCAAGAGTTGGAGAATACTTAGAAAAAGAAGAAGAGTTAATAGGTGGAACTCTTTACTCTCATGAAAAATAAAATTAAATAAATTTTTATTATAAGAAAAGAAACTATATTAAATAATATAGTTTTTTTTTATGTTCAAAAAAATACCGCTTATACAACTAAAAATACCTTTTATATATAATTTATAGAATTAAAAAATTGATGATGTATAATTAAAC
Organism: Paraclostridium dentum; assembly: GCF_048568265.1. Taxonomy (NCBI): domain Bacteria; kingdom Bacillati; phylum Bacillota; class Clostridia; order Peptostreptococcales; family Peptostreptococcaceae; genus Paraclostridium; species Paraclostridium dentum. The sequence continues at coordinate 592,882 of NZ_CP183813.1, forward strand.
TCAGATAGGGGGTCAAATATATGAAAATAGATATAGACATAGACAAAAGGTATGAAGAAATTCAAGTTATACTAAGGTCAAATGAGATGAATGATGAGGCTATAGAAATTTTAGAAAAACTAAAAACTACAAAAAACAAATACATTTTAGGTAAATCAGATAAAAAGGTATATATATTAGATATAAAAGACATATATTTTTTCTACAGTGAAAATCAAAAAGTATTTGTTGAAACTGAGGATTTTAGATATGAAGTAGACGAAAGACTATATGAAATAGAAGAAAATTTTAAAAATACATCATTTATTAGAGTTTCGAAATTTTCTATTGTAAATTTAAAGAAAGTTAAAAATATAGATATGAGTTTTAGTGGAAATTTAACTATTAATTTTATAGATGGTAAAAAAGAAAGTATATCTAGAAGATACATATCAAAAATAAAAGATTATTTAAAAAATGGAGGTTTTTAGAATGAGTAAATATATAAAAACATTTATACATAGAGGAATTTTTCAGGGAATACCAGTGGGGGTGTTCATAGGTCAATTAGTGTTTTTTATAATTTTATTAACTAACGATGTAAGTAGTTTTGAAACAACTAGAGAACAGTTTTTTATGCAATTTGTAGCTTCAGCATTTATTGGGTTTTATTGTACAGGGCTAAGTGTTGTATACTCCATAGAAGAATGGAGTTTATTAAAACAGACGTCTATAAATTTAATACTTATTACAATTGTATATTTTCCAATTTCATATTTAACAGGATGGATGCCTAAGAACTTTTTTGGAATAGCTTCATTTATTTTGACATTTATAGTTTTTTATATTGTGGTATGGAATATATTCAGTCATAGAATAAGAAGTATTAACGAAAAACTAGGAAAATTGAATAAGTAGATATTTCAACTTATATCTTGATAAATTTAATTTATATAGGGTATATATCTTACTAAAAAAGATTTATAAGTAGGAGTAATCTTATGAAAATACAAGATATAGTTATAAGAATTTTACTATCTATTTTTATAGGTGGTATAATTGGTTTTAATAGAGAACGAGAAAATGTATCAGCAGGATTTAGAACTCATGCATTAGTTTGTTTAGGAGCAACAATAGCTGCATTAATACAAGTAGAGTTAGCGAGTTTAGCACTAAGCCAAGTAACAAGTGAGCCAGCACTTTCAGGAATAGTAAAGGTGAATGATGGAAGATTTATTGGACAAGTAGTTTCTGGAATAGGTTTTTTAGGAGCTGGAACTATAATAAAAACTAAAGGTTCTGTTAAAGGCCTAACTACAGCAGCTTCTATTTGGACAGTTGCATGTATTGGAATAGCTACAGGAATGGGGTTTTATGAAGTGAGTATTTTAGGTGGTATTAGTACAATAATAGTCCTTGTAGTTTTAAAGAAGATAGAAGGTAAGTATATAAATAAATCTACAAAGATAAAAATTATTATAAAATACAAATCTAAAAAGGAAGCTATAAAAGAATTAAAAAATTCAATTGAAGACTTACAGTTACAAATTGAATCTATAGAATTTGTTGATGAGTTTAATGTTATATATACATTAAAAGATTTAAGGCTTATATGTACAAATGATTTGATAAGTTTACTATCAGAAAATGAAAGTATATTAAAGGTAAGTAAAATCGATAATTTTTAAATAAGGAGTGTACCAAAAGGTACCTCCTATATTTAGTTGAAATTATATCCATATAAAAAAATATTTAAACTAGATGGAATTGAGTCAAAATAAATTTCTTTTTCATTTAGACGATTAAAGTTTTGGCTATCATAAAATCCATAGTTACATCTAGTATCTGTGTATAAATAGATACTATTAACTTTCATGTTAATCATATAATCTGATAGATATTTAATTAAAGTTTTTCCAACTCCAAGCCCTCTAGACTCTTCAGAAACAATAAATAACTGAATACAACCTTGGAAGTCATCTTCTTTACCTTGAATAATTTCTTTATAAGTTTGTGATACTTTAGAAAACTCCTTTATAGCATTTTTATTTTCCTTACTGCAAAAAGCTAATTTTGCACCACTAGAACCCCAACTTAAAATATTAGAAAATTTTCTTAAATGTTTTTTATCATTTTTTGCATTTCCTAATATTATTCCAATAACAACATTATCTTTTACAGCAACCTTACTAAATGAACTATCTAAAAGACATCCCTGCAAGTAAATATTTAATATCGATTCTAATAAATTACTATCTTTTATAAATTCACTAAACCCAAATGCATTATTAATCAATTCTTTAATACGATTATAATCTTTTTTCTCTAAATTTCTATAAACTACATTTTTCATATAAACACACTATCCTTTCTAACTAATAAATTAAAAGTAAAATTTCTGTTGAAAATACCTTATAATGATAGTAATGTATACCCTAAAGGGAGAGTCAATGCGAAAAAATTAAAATTAGGGGATGAAAATTTATGAAAAATTTATACTCTATAGGAGAGGTTTCAAAAATAAAAAAAGTAACTGTAAAAGCATTAAGGTATTATCATAAAGTGGGAATTTTAATTCCTAAATATATAGATGATAATACGGGGTATAGATATTACTCGATAGATCAATTCATAGATATTGATATAATAAAGGGATGTAGAGCACTAGGAACTAGCATAGCTGAGCTTCAAGAAATTTTTAAGGATTGTGAAACAGAAAAACTTTTGAAGTTTTTGCATATAAAAAGATTACAAGCTGAAGAAAATATAATAAAAATGAAAGAAATAATAACTAACATTGACACTTTAAATAATAGTGTTGAATATTCAAAGGCATTAATAAAAGATGGAGAAATCAGGATTAAACATTTTGATGACAGATATATAGTAATAGCACCGTGTAAAGAAGTAGGAAGTTTAAAAGAGCTTATTTCGTACTCAGAATTAGAAAAAATTATTAAAAATAAAAATTTAAATATGTCTATAGAAAGAGGAATTGGATATGATTTTAATTCTGAGGGAGAAGTAGAACCATTTTATGTATTTAATGAAATAATTAAAGATGAAAATATCAAAATAGATAAACATATAGATTTATTGCCTAAAGGTGATTATTTAACATTAGCATACACAAAAGAAAACGAGGAAGAATGTATAAATAAAATTGTAAAATACATAAAAGAAAATAACTTAGAAGTAAAAAAATTTATTGAAATTGAGTTATTTAATGATTTTTTTAATACTAAAACATATAGTTGCCAAATTCAGATACTTATATAAAAAGGTTGTAAAAGTTTTACAACCTTTTGGTTTTATAAAGATACAAGAGCTACTGACTGAATTTGAGCAAGGACTAATTGAGATAAAGCATCTATTAAGTTTTTATTTATAGACATATCTTTTAAAGCTAAAAAGTTCATAAAGCTATTTATTGATATTTTTTCATATATGTATAAATAAGTATGCTTATCTTTTAAGAAATCTTTATTCTTTATAGAGTTATTAATTAAAGAAAGCTCATCTACAGTTGACCCTATTACTGCATGCACACATGTATGTTCTCTATCTAAATCGTAATTTTTTATATAATCACATTTAGAGCTAACTAAGTTGTTCAAACTAATTATAGTATTATAAACATTTTTAGAAGAGTAGTAATTAGATTGATCTTTAACTTGTTTTGATATAAAATCGTATCTATTTTTTATTTGAGGTAGTTGTGATTTATAACTAATTAAAAGATTTTGTAACTGAGTGTTATATTCAATTTCTGTATCTTTGTTTTTAAATTCTAAATCTCTATATTTTAAAGAAGCTTCTTCTAAATCTCTAAATAGCTTAATATCTTCAAGTTTTTTCATGTTAAACCTCCATAATGACTAATTAATTTAAGTTAATTATATTATATAAAATAGAATAATTTAAGAAAATGTTTTCAAAGTAGGGCTGTATACTAATTTTATATAAGAATAATGAATATAAACTTAAGTTTGTACACTTCTTATAATTGATAAAAATAAAGAACTGATTAACAAAAAATAAGCTAAAACTACACTTATATTATAAAAGCTATACTAAGTAAATATAGATGTTTATATCAAATTGACAGTGAAAACGTTTCTAAATATAATGAGACTATATTAGCGAAGGGGGAGAAAAAAGCATGAAAGATATGTTTTATACAATAGATAAACTTAGAAATAGAATACATGAATTAGATAATTATAGATATAGAGATAAAGTAGAACTTGAGTATTTCAACACGAAGTTAAATGGGGACAGAGATATAGCGCCTAATATTCCAACTGAGTATGATGGAGTTATAAAAATTGGTGAGACATGGAAAGGAAGAGATTTATACCTTTGGATGCAAAAGGAAGTTGATATACCATCAAACTGGGAGAATAAAACTGTTGTTGGTATATTTGATTTTGGAGAAACTGGAGCTGGGAACAACTCTGGTTTTGAATCATTATTTTATCTAAATAATAAGCCTTACCAAGGGGTTGATAGCAATCACAAAGAAGTATTTTTACCGAAAGATATTAATGGAACTAGGGTGGAATTAATATTTAGACTATGGACTGGGCTTGAAGGAGGAGGAATTCCAAGAGAACAAGAACACCGTATAAATAGAGCTCAATTAGCGTGGTTAGATGAAAAAGTAGATGATTTATTCTATAATGCAAGTGTAATTTTAGAAACTATAGGAGAACTAGATGAGTATTCTCCAGATAAAGTTCACTTAACAAAAATACTAAATAATGCATTTAAATTAATTGACTGGGCATATCCAGGTAATGAAGATTTTTATAATTCACTACATGAAGCCTCAGATTACTTAAATAAAGAAATAGATAAAATTGATAAACATTCAGTGGTTAATGTAACTTGCATTGGACACACTCATATAGATGTTGCTTGGCTTTGGAGATTAAAACATACTAGAGAGAAATGCGCAAGGTCATTTTCAACAGTATTAAGATTAATGGAAAGATATCCTGAGTACATATTTTTACAAACACAACCTCAGTTATATGAATATGTAAAAAATGATTACCCAGAATTATATGAAGCTATAAAACAAAAGGTTAAAGATGGTAACTGGGAAGTTGATGGTGGAATGTGGTTAGAAGCAGACTGTAATATACCATCAGGAGAATCTTTAGTAAGACAAATTTTAGTAGGTTCGAGATTCATAAAAGAAGAATTCAATAAAGATGTTGAATATTTATGGTTACCAGATGTTTTTGGATACTCATGGGCGTTACCTCAAATATTAAAAAAATCTGGAATAGATATGTTTATGACAACTAAGATAAGTTGGAATCAATATAATAGAATGCCGCATGATACATTTAAGTGGAGAGGAATAGATGGTTCAGAAATACTAACTCACTTTATAACAACTCCAGAACCATGGAGTCAACCTGGATCTTGGTTCTATACATACAATGGAAGACTTACACCTAAAACAGTAAAAGGGGTATGGGATGCATATACAGATAAAGGAATAACTAATGATTTATTAGTATCTTATGGTTTTGGAGACGGTGGCGGTGGAGTAAACCGTGAAATGTTAGAGTATAGAAAAAGATTAGATAAAATGCCAGGATTACCTAATGTAAAGACTGGAAAAGCTAGTGAATACTTTAGATGTTTAAAAGAAAAGGTAGAAAAAACTGATGAATATGTTCATACATGGGATGGAGAATTATATTTAGAGTATCATAGAGGTACATATACAAGTCAGGCATACACTAAAATGATGAATAGAAAACTAGAACTTTTATATAGAGAAACAGAGTGGTTATCAACTGTAGCTTGCTTAACTAACAATGATTGGTCATTATATGCGAATAATGAAATAACTAAAGGATGGAAGACTATACTTAGAAACCAATTCCATGACATAATACCTGGTTCGTCTATAACGGAAGTTTATGAAGATGCAAAACAAGAGTATAAAGAAGCAGAAGACATCGCATTAGATATACAAAATAAACTTGAAGAAATATATATAAATAAAGATGAACATACTTGGACAATAGTAAATAACTCTAATTGGGATAGAAATGAATCTATAAATATAAAATGCGATGAAGATGGAAGTTTTTATGATGAAGATGGAAATAAACTAAAATATCAAAGAAATAAAGATGAATATACAGTAGAAATTAAAGGTATTCCAGCACTTGGATATAAAAGAATAATATTAAAAGTAGATGATGTACAAGATGATAACAACTCAGTATTTGAATACTGTGATGGTAAAATTTCAACTCCTAAATATGATATAGAGTGGAATGAATATGGACAATTAACATTTATATATGATAAAGAAAACAAAAGAGAAGTATTGGCTAAGGGTGAAAGAGGAAATGTTCTTCAAATGTTTGAAGACAAGCCAATGGCACATGAAGCATGGGATATTGATATATTCTACCAAGAGAAGATGAGAGAAGTAAAAGATTTACAAAGTGTTGAATTAATAGAAGACGGAAATCTAAAAGCTGTTATAAGATTTAAATATAAGTATATGAATACGACAATAAGCCAAGACATGATAGTATACGCTAATAGTAGTAGAATAGATTTTAAAACAAATGTTGATTGGAGAGAGAAAAAGCAATTACTTAAAGTAGCATTTGTAGTAGATATAAGAAGTACTATGGCTACATACGATGTTCAGTTTGGAAATGTAAAAAGACCAACTCACTGGAATACTAGCTGGGATAGAGCTAGATTTGAAAGTGTTGCGCAAGAATGGGTTGATTTATCTGAAAGAAATTATGGGGTGAGTTTATTAAATAATTGCAAATATGGCCATGACATAAAAGACAATGTAATGAGATTAACATTGTTAAAATCAGCGACACACCCTGATCCAGTACAAGATCAAGGAGAACAAAACTTTACTTATTCACTATTACCTCATAGTGGAGATTTTATAGATGGAAACACAGTAAAGCATGCATATGAACTTAATCAACCGTTAAGAGCTATAAAAGGAATGTTAAAGAGTGAAGTTAAAAAGCAATTATTTAAATTTAATGATGCAAACATATTAGTTGATGCTATAAAGAAAGCTGAAGATGAAGATATGATAATAATCCGTTTCCATGATTATTCAGGAAGTAGACAAAATGTAAGTATAGATAGTGATTATGAAATTACTGGATGGATGGAGACAAACTTAATGGAAAAACCAATAGAGAATTTAAGAAATGAAAACTCTATAAATATTGTTGTAAATCCATATGAAATTAAAACACTTATGATAAAAATGAAGTAATGTAAGTCCCTTAGGGGCAGGCTTGTGGTATAAACAGTTGGTTTCTTCACACAAAGCACTAAGAGCATGTGCTTTAAGTGTTCCGAAAACAACTATTTATACCACTTTGCCTTATAATAATAGGACTTCAACACTTTGGTGGTGGAGAGAATAAGTATTGGGGGATCGATTATGAAAAAGACTGCACATATAATATCTCACACTCATTGGGATAGAGAGTGGTATTTACCATATGAAACACATCATATGATGCTTATAAAAACTATGGATACTTTACTTGATACATTTGAGAAAGATCCAGAATTTAAATATTATCATCTAGATGGACAAACAGTTTTACTAGAAGATTATTTGGAAGTTAGACCTGATAGAAAAGAACTTTTAGAAAAGGTTATTAAAGAAGGAAGACTTAAAATTGGACCGTGGTATGTTCTTCAAGATGAGTTTTTAACAAGTAGCGAATCAAATGTTAGAAATTTACAATATGGTCATAAAGATGCAAATAATTATGGAGTTAAAGCATGTAAAATAGGGTACTTTCCAGATTCTTTTGGGAACATGGGTCAAGCCCCTCAAATATTAAAGCAAGCAGGAATAGATGCTGCAGCTTTTGGAAGAGGAGTCAAACCAACTGGTTTTAACAATGAAGTAAGTGCTGATGATAAATTTGAATCTCCATATTCTGAAATGTATTGGGAAAGTCCAGATGGATCAAAGGTATTAGGAATACTATTTGCTAACTGGTATTGTAATGGAATGGAAATACCTACTGATGAAAATGGAGCTAAAAATTATTGGAGTAAGAGAATAGATGATGCTGGAAAATTTGCATCAACAAATCATTTGTTATTTTTAAATGGATGTGATCATCAACCTATTCAAACTGATTTATCAGAAGCTATAAAAATGGCTAAGAACATATATAGTGATATAGATTTTATACACTCTAACTTTGAAGATTATGTAAATGATTTAAAAATCAATATAGATAAGGATTTACAAATTATAAAGGGAGAATTAAGAAGCCAACAAACTGATGGATGGTATACACTTGCGAATACAGCTTCATCTAGAGTTTACTTAAAGCAATGGAACCAACTTTGCCAGACTTTATTTGAAAAAGTAGCTGAACCAATAGCGACTATGGCTAGCCAATATGGTTTTGAATATCCTCATCACTTATTTGAGTATGGATGGAAATCTTTAATGAAGAATCATCCTCATGATAGTATTTGTGGATGTAGTGTAGATGAAGTCCACAGAGAAATGGTGGCTAGATTTGATAAAGCTAAGGACGTAGCTAAGTATATTGTAAATGAAAGTTTAACTTATATATCTAGTAAAATAAATACGCTGAAATTTAAAGATTTAGGAGAAAATGTATATCCATTTTTAGTTTTAAATACATCAGGGTATGATAGAAAAGGCTTAGTTAAAGTTGAGGTTGATATAGTAAGGAAATATTTCAAAGAAGGACATCCAAATGAAATAGCAAAAGAAATGAGAAATATAAAGCTTCCTAAGTTTAAAGTAGTTGATATAAATGGAAATAAAATAGATTCAAATATAAACGATTTAGGAATAAAATTTGGATATGATTTGCCAGATGATAAATTTAGACAACCTTATTATTCAAGGTTAGTAAGTGTAGAGATTGAAACTAATAATATTAAGTCTTTTGGATGGGATACATATGCTTTAGTAGAGGATGACTCAAATAGCATTGAAAATAGTATTAATAGCTTAATAAATGAAAATATATTAGAAAATGAAAATTTAAGAGTTGAAATAAATGAAAATGGAAGTATCAATATATTAGATAAAAATACTAGTAAAGTTTTCAAAGATTTATGTGTATATGAAAATACAGGTGACATAGGTAATGAATATATTTATAAAATGCCAGAGGGCGAAACACCATTAACTACTAAGGAAATAAAAGCTAATATAAATATAAAAGAAGATTTACCATATAAGGCTGTTGTGGAAGTTATTCATAAGTGGGATATTCCCAAAAGTGCAGATTTCTTGTTAGATAAAGAAATTGAAGAAGTATTAGAATTTAAGCATAGAAAGGCACAAAGAGTTAGTGAAACGTTACAGATGGAAATAAAAACTACCTTAACTTTAGAAAAAAGTGCTAAGGGATTAAAGGTTGAATCTGAATTTAACAATATATGTAAAGATCATAGAATGAGGATGTTATTTAATACAGATATAGAAAGTAATGTTCATTATGCAGAATCAATATTTGAGGTAGCAAAGAGAAATAATATTCCACATACATATTGGGAAAATCCATGCAACTGCCAACATCAGCACACATTTGTAAATATACATGACGATAACTATGGACTTACAATTGCAAATAAAGGGTTAAATGAATATGAAATTTTGAATAATGATAGAAATACAATTGCAGTTACATTATTAAGAAGTGTTAGGGAACTAGGTGATTGGGGCGTTTTTGAAACTCCAGAAGCTCAGTGTTTAGGAAATCATAAAGTAGAGCTTGAAATAATACCTCATGGTGAAAAGGTATTTGATTCTTATAAAGAAGCTCACTTATTCCAAATACCTATAATTTCTAAACAAATGTCTATACAAAGTGGCGAAATACCTTGTGCAAACGGTTTACTAAATGCAGATGGGTATGGTATAATGTGGTCAACATTAAAAAGGGAATGTAAAAATGGAAATAATATATTAAGAGTATACAATTTAAATAAAAAAGAAACTATTTTGAATTTAAGTAGTTGTAGCTTATTAGGGGATAAGTATAGAGCGAATATATTAGAAGATAAAATCCAAAAAATTACAGAAAATAAAATCCACTTAAGACAATCAGAAATAGTAACTGTAAGCATAGGGAAGTAAATTAACGTAAAAAGGTTATCTGATTGGATGACCTTTTTATTTTTTTAAATATTAATATTGAGGTGATATGTTATGAAAATGGAATCTGTTATATTTAATTTTTGCAGTTGGATATGGAAGTTTGCAGTACTAAATCTTTTTTGGTCTGTAGGAACTTTACTTGGAGGGGTTGTATTAGGGATAATGCCATCAACTGTTGCAACTTTTTATGTTTTAAGAAAATGGGTTCAAGGGGATTTAGAAATTAATATTTTTGAGTCATTTAAAGGAGCTTATAAAAAAGAGTTTTTAAACTCTAATAAGTGTGGAGCTGTATTTTTAGGTATATTTTTATTTTTAGCATTTGATTTGTGGATTTTATACCAAATAGATGCTATATATGCAACTGTAATTTATATATTAGTAAATGCAACTTTGTTTTTTTCTGTTATTGCATTTATATACTTTTTCCCAACTTATGTGCACTTTGAATTATCGACTAAGGATTATATAAAAAATTCCTTTATGTTATCAATGGGAAGTCCAAAAGAGACTATTTTAATATTAATTGGAATAGCACTACTTGCATACTTTGTAAAAAGTAGTCCTGGATTATTAATATACTTTGCTGTAGTTGTACCAGGGTATTGGGTGATGAATATTTTATATAAAAAGTTTTTAAAGCTTCAAAGGGCATAAAATTTACATGGGGAGAGGGGTAACTTGAAAAAACTATATAATTTATACACATCTAAAAACCTATTTAGCAAGATGCTACTTATATATTCAGCAATAACCATTGTATCTATTTGCTTACTATCTAATATATTTTTAAAGTATTATTTAGAGAGTGAACTACAAAACGAGTTAAACATACATTCAGAGATGATATTTAATATAGAAAAAAGATTCGAAGAACAAGATATAGTAAGTACCTCTCTTATAAATGGAATAAATACACAAAAAAAGATTACTGATGAAATTCAGATGCTAATAAACTCAACATATGAAGATTATATAAGCTACAAATTAGATAAATTTTCAAGTACAAATGTAAAAGAAGCAGACTTAGACTATGTAGTAAAAACTATATTATCAGGTAGAAGTGATGCACTAGCTATTATAATAAATGATAAAAATAAAGAATATGTAAGCGAGCTTGTTTTTAAACACAGTGATTGGTATAAGTTGAAAAATAAGTTAAAAAGCAAATATATTAGGAAAATAACTAAGCCTATAAAAAATATAGATTCTACTTATGTAATAGGGTATGTTGATATATATTTTGATTTGACAAATATAAATAACTTAATTGATGGATCAAATTTAAAAGGTAGACTTTTAATAGCAGATAATTCTAATGATATAATACTAGATTCTTATAGGGAAAAAAGCATATGGAATGTAGAAAAAGTTGAAGAAAAATATTTAGATAAGAATAGCAAATTGGCAAGTGTAAAACAAGATGTACAAACCAAGTATAAATATATTAGCGTAATAAAAAATGAAGATCTAGGAATTGGAAGCATGATTTTTAAAATATCTTTAATTTCATTGTTATGTATTGCACTAATACTTTTTATTACTTACCTTGTAATAAAAAATTTCTCTGATAAATTAAGTAATATGATGCAAGGGATAGAAAATATAAAAAGAGGAGATTTAAGTGTACGATTTAATGTTGAAAAAGAAGAAGATGAATTAGATATGATTGCAAGTGAAATTGATAGAATGTGTGAGAGTTTGCAAGAAAATATAGAGAAAACATATAAGTCTGAAGTAAAGCAAAAAGAAGCGGAATTAAATGCACTTCAAGCTCAAATAAAACCACACTTTTTATACAATACATTAGAGGTTATTAGGATGTGTGCTTTAGCAAGTAAAAATAAAGAAGTTGCGAACATGATATATAATTTAGCTAGTATGTTCAAGTACTCTACATATAATAATGCTTCAGATGTTAAATTGTCAGAAATGATTAATTACTGTGAAATGTATTTAAATTTATGTTGTACAAGATATAAAGGGATAATTGATTACAAAGTAGATATTAATGAAGAACTATTAGATTTTAAAGTTCCAAAATTTATATTGCAACCAGTAATAGAAAATAGTATAAATCATGGGATGGCAAAAGATAGAAATGATAATTTCATATCTATAAAGGCAAATATAATTGAAGAAGATATAGAACTTATAGTTGAGGATAACGGAGTTGGAATAAGTAGTGAAAGAATGAATGTGATTGAAGAAAACTTAAATCAAAATTTACAGAAGAAAAGCTCAATAGGATTAATGAATATAAACAGCAGGCTTAAAATTAGGTTTGGTGATAAATATGGAATACATATAAACAGCGAAGAAAATAGAGGAACTACAGTTAAATTTAAAATACCTATTTTAAAGGATGGAGTTAAAAATGTATAAGTTATATTTATTAGACGATGAACCATTTATTTTAGAAGGTCTTAAATATATTATAGATTGGGAAGAATATGGATTTGATGTAGTAGGAACTTCAAGTAACGGAGAAGATGGATTTAACTTTATAAAAAATGAGGATGTAGATTTAATAATAACTGATATAATGATGCCTAAAATGACTGGGCTAGAACTAATTAGCAATTTAAAAAAAATTAACCATAATGCTAAGTTTATAGTACTAAGTGCATTTCAAGAATTTCAATATGCAAAAGAAGCTATTAGTATGGGGGCTGAAAATTACTTAACTAAACCTATAGATGAAGATGAATTGATACAGACGATAGAAGAAGTTAAGAAAAAAATTGAAAAAATAAAGTTAGAAAAAGTAGATACAAAAATATTTAAAAATGATCTTATATTAAAATTAATATGTAATAAAAATAATGATGAAGTATTGGATAGATTAAAATTAGAAGGTGTAAATTTTAATTATAAAAATTTATGTGTAGTAATATTAGAGTTTACAGAAGGTGGTAATATAAATAAGCATATATTAAATCATATTGATAATTTAAATTATGAATACTGTGTAAATCTTCAAAATCAAATTTTAATTATAATGGATAAAGAATCTGTAAATAAAGATGCTTTAAGAAATTTAAAAGATGATCTTAGTAGTATAACAAATGAACAAATATATATAAGTAGAGGTAAATACGTTGACTCAATAGATAATTTAAATTGTAGTTATCAAAGTGCTAAGGATATTCATGAATATAAGTTGGTTTACCCAAATATATCTTGGATTAGAGAGTACAAAGAAAAGTCATATAACCTTGAGAATATAGACTATATAGATTTCGATCATTTAAAAAAGCTTCTGTTAAATAAAGATAATAAAGAATCTTTAAATTACATTGAATCTATATTTAGTAAATTAAAAAAGGATGAGAATCTTACAGTAAAGCAAATTAAAACAAAGTCTATTGAAGTATTTTTAAATGTATATAATTATTTTAATGACTCTAAGATTATAAAAGGTTTAGATTTATATCTTGAAAAAGTTATAAACTCGGTTAACTTAGATCAAATACAGATTGAGTTAAATAATATGATTAAGCATAGACAGTCAAAATTAGAAGAAACGGACGATAGTATAAGCCCTATAATATTAAAACTCTTAAGAAACATAGAAAAAAATTACAGCAAGGATTTAAACTTAAAGGAAGTAAGTGAAACTTATAATATAAATTCTATATATTTAGGGCAATTATTTCAAAAAGAAACAGGTATATTGTTTTCAGACTATCTGAATAATTTTAGGGTTAATAAAGCAAAAAAATTACTGGTAGAAACAAGTTTAAAAGCTGCAGAAATTGGAGAACTAGTAGGTTATGCAAATAAGAATTATTTTTATAGAAAGTTTAAAGATATAGTTGGAATTACACCTAGTGAATGGAGAAAAATAAACTTATAAAGAAATGCCTCTAATTAAGAGGCATTTTTTTACGCAACGGAAAGTGTATTTTGATAAAAATAGGAAAACGTATCCATAAACTAAGGAAAGTGTAGCGAATCTAAAGATAGTAAACTTTAGAAAGGCTTTTCCTAATGATAAAATATAATTAGGAAAAGGGGTGACGCTGATGAAGAAATTCATGAAAGATTTATGGAAAAATAGAGCTTGGTTGTTGATGGTATTACCAGGAACTATATGGTTACTAGTATTCTCATACTTGCCTATGTTTGGGACAGTATTAGCGTTTAAAAATTATAAAATGCACCCAGGCGGATTTGTACAAAGTTTAATAAATAGTGAATGGGTTGGATTTGATAACTTTAAATTTTTATTTACAAGTGGAGATGCATTTCGTATAACACGAAATACTATTTTGTATAACTTGGTGTTTATAGTGTTAGGACTTATATTTGCTGTATTTGTTGCTATAACATTAAGTGAAATAGCGAATAAAAAATTAGCTAAAGTATATCAAACAGGGATGCTATTCCCACATTTCTTATCTTGGGTAATTGTAAGTTACTTTGTATTTAGTTTCTTAAGTACAGATAAAGGTATGGTTAACTCTATTCTATCTACATTTGGGGCAGAACCAGTAGCTTGGTATAGTGAACCGAAACATTGGCCTTTCATACTAATATTTATGAATATATGGAAGGGTGTAGGATATGGAAGTATAGTTTACTTAGCTGCAATAGTAGGAATAGATAGAACATACTATGAAGCTGCTACTATAGATGGAGCTAGTAAATGGCAACAAATAAAGAATATAACAATACCTCTAATAGTACCACTTATGATTATACTTACGATAATGGCTATAGGTAGAATATTTAACTCAGATTTCGGATTATTCTACAATATACCGAGAAACTCAGCTGTATTATATCCAGTAACAGATGTTATAGACACATATATATACAAAGGTCTTATGAATATGGGTAATATAGGTATGAGTACAGCAGCTGGTTTATATCAAGCAGCAGTTGGATTTATATTAATAATGACAACTAATAAGCTAGTTAAGAAGGTAGATCCAGAATATGGTTTATTCTAAAAAAGAAAGGAGATAGGCAATCGTGGAAAGTGTAGTATCTAAAGAACAAGAAAAAAAGCCTAATCTTTTAGGGAAGAAAAAGAAGAAAGCATATAATGAAGGGTTTACAGGAATTACTAATATAATTTCAAATATTATACTAGCTATAATGGCTATAGCATGTGTATTCCCATTTGTATTTGTAATAATAATATCTTTAACATCAGAACAATCATTATTACAAAATGGATATTCAATATTCCCAGAAGAGTGGAGCTTAGATGCTTATAAATATTTACTTACATCAGGTAAACAGTTAATGCATTCTTACTTAGTTACTATAGTAATAACTGTTGTAGGAACAATAATAAATGTAAGTATGGTATCAACTTATGCTTATGCAATATCTAGACAAAACTTTAAATATAGAAAACAATTCACATTTTTAGTGTTTTTCACAATGTTATTTGGCGGAGGGATGGTTCCTTCATACATAGTAATGACTCAGGTATTAGGTCTTAAAAATACTATATGGGCATTAATATTACCATTAGCATTTAATGCATTTAACATAATAGTTATGAAGACATTTTTCCAAAGGTCTGTTCCAGAATCTATAATAGAATCTGCAAGAATAGATGGAGCAAGTGAATTTAAAATATTTATAAAAATGGTTATACCTTTGGCATTACCAGGTATCGCAACGATTGCGTTATTTAGTACATTAGCATATTGGAACGATTGGTTTAACGCGATGTTATATATAGACCATCAAAATTTAATACCACTTCAACATATGCTTATGAAAATAGAAAAGAACTTAGAGTTTATAAGACAAAATGCAATGTTAAGTGGAGAAGTAATGCAAAACTTACCACAAGAATCAGTTAGAATGGCTATGGTAGTTATATCTACATTGCCAATAGCATGTAGCTATCCGTTCTTCCAAAAATACTTTATAAGTGGATTAACAGTTGGAGGAGTAAAAGAATAATAACTTACTAATAAAATTGGGGAGGAAGTAAAATGAAATTTAAAAAGATATCGAGCCTATTTTTAGCAGCGACTTTAGGGGCAACAGTTCTGACGGGATGTAGTAGTTCAAATGATGACAAGGGTGCAGCAAAAGACTCAAATGGAAACACAGAATTAGTATGGTATATGATAGGAACTCCACAACCAGATCAAGCTAAGGTTATGGAGGAAGTTAATAAATATACAAAGGAAAAGATAGGTGTAACTATAGATTTAAGAATGGTAGATTGGGGAGATTATGGTCAAAAAATGCAAGTTATAACTTCATCAGGGGAGCCATATGATTTAGCATTTGCAAGTGATTATGCAATAAATGCACAAAAGGGAGCGTATTTAGAAATAACAGATGAAATGTTAGATAAAAATGCTAAAGAATTAAAAGAAGCTATAAACCCATTATTCTTAGAAGGGGCATCTATAAACGGAAAATTATATGGAATACCTGCAAATAAAGAAGTTGGACAACAAATGGGATGGGCATATAATGTTGAAATGGCTAAGAAAGCTGGAGTAGATATGTCAAATGTTAAAACTCTAGAAGATTTAGGTCCGGTATTAGAAAAGGTTAAGGCTAAAAACCCAGACTTAAAAATGCCAATGGCGGCAGGAGCAAATTTCATGCCATACATGCCATATGACTTATTATTAGGTGATAACTTACCATTTGCAATATCTTTAGAAGGAGATACTAAAAAAATTGTAAATCTATATGAACAAGAAGATGTAAAGAAAACTTTAAATACACTAAGAGATTTCTATAAAAAAGGATATATACATTCTCAAGCTGCAACAGATACTGATCCACATGAGATGAGTGTTCAAAACTGGTTCGTAAGAAAAGAACAATATGCACCAGGAGCTAAGGAAATGTGGTCATCTAATGCAGGGTATGAAATTGGATATACACCAATGCATGATCCTTTAACTATAAATAACTCGGTTACTGGATCTGTAATGTCAATATCTGCAACATCTCAACATCCAGATGAGGCTCTTAAGTTCTTAAACTTATTAAATACAGATGAATATTTAAGAAACTTAATAGATAGAGGTATAGAGGGTGTACACTATAAAACAAACGAAGATAAGACTATAACTAAAACTGAAGAAGCTAAGGGATATAATATGCCATCTTGGGCTTTAGGAAATGTACTTATAACTAAATCATTTGATACTGATCCAAAAGATAGAATCGAACAATATGAAGAGTTTAATAAGTCAGCAGTTGCTTCTCCAACATTAGGATTCTATGTAGATACTACAGAGATAAGCAATGAAGTAGCTAATATATCAAACATAGTTCAAGAATTTAAATCGCCATTATTTACAGGATCTGTAGATACAGATAAGTATTTAAATGAGTTAAATAAAAAGTTAGATGCAGCGGGAATAGATAAAGTTATGGAAAACATACAAGCTCAATATGATAAATGGATGGCAGATAAAAAATAATAAAATTATATTTAAATTATATTAAGAGGCTATCAATATGGTAGCCTCTTATGTAAATTATGGGAGGAAATTATGTACAGTTCAATAGATAAGTTAATAATAACAGTTAAGGAAAAATTTAAAGATGATAAAAAAATAGCAGAGATGTTTGAAAAGTGTATCTTAAATACTATAAACACTACTGTTAAGAGAATGGAGGATGATACTACATATGTACTAACTGGAGATATACCAGCTATGTGGCTTAGAGACTCTGTTTGTCAAATTAGACCATATTTAGTTTTAGCTAATGAAGATAATGAAATAGCAGACATGATAGAGGGGTTAGTAGAAAGACAATTTAGATATATATTAGTAGACCCATATGCAAATGCATTTAATGAAAGCGCAAATAAGGCGGGGCATCAAACTGATTTAACAGATATGAAACCAGAAGTTTGGGAACGAAAGTATGAAATAGATTCTTTATGCTTTCCTATACAGTTGAGTTACTTATTATATAAAAATACAGGTAGAACTTCTCAGTTTAATGAAACATTTGTAAAGGCTGCAAACTCAATAATAGAATTATGGAAAGTTGAGCAAAACCACGAAGAAAAATCACCGTATTTATTTGAGAGATTAGATTGCAGACAACTAGATACCCTAGCAAGAAGTGGAAAAGGACCAGTTCACAAACAAACTGGAATGACTTGGTGCGGATTTAGACCAAGTGATGATGCTTGTACATATAGTTATTTAGTTCCATCTAATATGTTTGCGGTAGTGGTATTAGGCTATATAAACGAAATAGCGACGAATATAATAAATGATGATGTATTAGCTAAAAAAGCTGAGATGTTAAGAAATGAAATAAATGAAGGAATAGAAAAATATGCAGTTTATAATCACCCAAGATGTGGAGAAATATACGCTTATGAAGTTGATGGATTAGGAAATTATAATTTAATGGATGATGCAAATTTACCAAGTTTATTAGCAATACCTTATTTAGGATATGCTGACTTAAATGATGAAAGGTACATAAATACAAGAAAATTTATACTTAGCACTGAAAATTCAGAGTTTCATATAGGAAAATATGCTAGTGGAGTTGGAAGTCCACATACTCCAGAAGGATATATATGGCATATATCTCTTGCAATGCAAGGATTAACTACAGATGATGAAAATAAAAAAAGAGAGCTAATAGAAATAATGAAAAATACTGATGCAGGGACTTACTTAATGCACGAAGGGTTTAATCCAAATGACCCAAATATGTTTACTAGAGATTGGTTCTCTTGGGCTAACATGATGTTTTGCGAGTTAGTATTAGACTACTGTGGGATAAAAGTAAAAAAATAATTTATATGGAGGTCTACTATGGATTATATATTTCCAAAGGATTTTTGGTGGGGGAGTGCTTCTTCTGCAACTCAGATGGAAGGTGCATTTGATATTGAAGGAAAAGAAAAAAATATATGGGACTATTGGTTTGAGATAGCACCAGAGAAATTTCATAATGAAATAGGGCCAAGCAATACTAGCCAATTTTATTATAAATATAAAGAAGATATAAAATTAATGAAAGAGTTAGGACATAATTCATTTAGATTTTCAATAAGCTGGTCTAGACTTATAAAATCAGATGGAAGTACAAATGAAATAGCTGTAGATTTTTACAATGATGTAATTAATACTCTTTTAGAAAATGATATAGAACCTTTTATAAATTTATTTCATTTTGATATGCCGATGTATTTACAAAAACTAGGAGGGTGGGAAAATCGTGATGTTGTAAATAGATATCAAAACTTTGCAAAGCTATGTTTTGAATTATTTGGAGATAGGGTTAAAAATTGGTTTACTCATAATGAACCTATAGTACCTGTAGAATGTGGATACCTAGGTGAATACCACTATCCAGCTGTAGTAGATTTTAAGAGAGCTATACAAGTTGGATACCATATAATGCTATCAAGTGCTTTAGCTATTATGGAGTATAAAAAATTAAACCTAGAAGGGCAAATAGGGATAATAATAAACCTAACGCCTTCATATCCTAGAAGCAATTCAGAAGAAGATTTAAACGCATCTAATATTGCAGATTTAATATTAAATAGATCGTTTTTAGATCCATCTGTACATGGAGAGTTTCCTAATGAGTTAGTAGAATTTTTAAAAAGCCATGATTTAATTCCTGTTTACAAAAACGAGGACTTAGAAATTATAAAAAATAACACTGTGGATTTATTAGGTGTTAATTATTATCAGCCTAGAAGAGTGAAGGCAAAGGAAAGTGCAAAAGGAGATATCCTAACACCAGAGAGCTTTTTTGATTTCTATGATATGCCAGGTAAAAAAATTAATCCTCATAGAGGATGGGAAATCTATGAAAAAGGTATTTATGATTTAGCTATTAACATAAGAGACAATTACAATAATATATCTTTTTATATATCTGAAAATGGCATGGGGGTAGAAGGTGAAGAAAAGTTTAAAATAGATGGACAAATAAATGATGACTATCGTATTGAGTTTATAAAAGAGCACTTAAAATATGTTCATAAGGCTATTGAAGAAGGATGTAATGTTAGAGGGTATCATTTATGGACATTTATGGATAACTGGTCTTGGTTAAACTCATATAAAAATAGATATGGATTTGTAGAAGTTAATATAAATGATGAATATAAAAGAACTCCTAAGAAGAGTGCTTATTGGTTTAAAAAATTAATTGAGAATAATGGATTTTAAATATGGCTAGTAGCATTATTGGTTATTTCCTTCACACGAAGTGCAAGAGGCGCACTTTGAGTGTTTCGTCAATAACCAATAATACTACTTTGAAGATTAACAATGGAAAAATTTAAAAGTACATTATTTCTTGAGGAGGGGGATTTGAGGATGAAGTATGTTGTTTTTGATATAGGTGGAACTAATATTAAATATAGTTTGATGAATAAAGATGGTGAAATGTTAGATTCTAATTTAGTTCCTACACCTCAGCAGGGGGAAGGAAAAACTTTGGAGCTTTTAGTTGATATTATAAAAAGCTATCAATTAGAAAATGAAATTGATGGAGTTGCTATGAGTGTGCCTGGGGGAATAGATGATGATGGATATATACATTTCATGGGATCTGTATTTGATTTGCAGGATATGTATTTAAATAAGTATATAAAGAAGAACACAGGACTTGAATGTGTATATGACAATGATGTTAATTGTGTTGCTATGGCTGAAAAGTATAAAGGTAATGCGATGGATAATAAAAACTTTGTATGTATAACTATAGGAACTGGAATCGGTGGAGGAGTGTTTATAAACAACCAACTATATAGGGGACATAGAGGTATGGCTGGAGAGTTTGGAATAAATATATTAGAACACAGAAAGTCGGAACTTCAAAGTTTAAACTATAAAACATTTAGTAGAGTCGGATCTACCTATAATTTGATTGATAGAGTTAATAAACTAAAAAAATTAAATTTAGATGGGAAAAAAGTATTTGAGCTAGCTGAAAGTGGAGATTTAGAAGTTCAAAAGGAAATAGAAGAGTTTTACTTTAGTTTAGCTGTAGGAATTTACAACATTGCTTACAGTTTTGCTCCAGAGAAGATTTTAATTGGAGGAGGAGTAAGTGGGAGGTCAGATTTAATAGAAAATGTTAAAAAAAACTTAGAATTATTAAATCCAGAAGTGATTGATATGGTAGATATTGATGTTTGTAAATTTCAAAATGACTCAGGTAAAATAGGAGCACTTTATAAATATTTAAATAGGTAGTAAATATTTTATAAATGGAAGGGGATCTACATGAAATATAAAAAGACTATTACATCAACTATTGTAGCGTTAAGTTTATTTGGGGCAACGCCTATAATAGGACATGCGCTTCTTGAATCAGACCAAAAAATTCAAGAAGAGACAGGGCAGCCATTTTCATCATATTGGTATCCAAAAGAACTTTTAGCATGGAGTCCAAATAATGACAAAGATGCTAAGTTTAATATTGGAACAGTTCCACTACAAGCAAGGACAAAAGGAGATGTTATTAAAAACTCACAAAATGATGAAGCCAAGGTTATATCATTAGCTATAGCCAATAAAACAACCAGCTCTAATCCATCTCAAGGTAAAACTGAATTTGAAGGATACAATTTTAGCTATTGGCAATATATTGATACATTAGTTGCTTGGGGAGGTTCAGCAGGTGAAGGGCTAATAGTTCCACCGAGTGCAGATATAATAGATTCAGCACATACAAATGGGGTTCCGGTTTTAGGTACTGTATTTTTTCCTCCAGAAGATTATGGAGGTAAATTCGAATGGATGAATGAATTTTTAGTTAAAGATAAAGATGGAAATTTTCCAATGGCACATAAATTAGTAGAAGTGGCACAATATTATAATTTTGATGGATGGTTTATAAATCAAGAAACTGGAAATAGAGGATCAGATTATATAAATCCAGAACTTGCAGATTTAATGAAAGAGTTCTTAGAATATTTACAAAAGATAAAGCCAAAAAATATGGAAATCGTATGGTATGATTCTATGATTGATGATGGTAGAGTATTTTGGCAAAATAGGTTAAATCAATATAATAAAAATTTTTTAGGTGAAAAGGGAAAAGAGTTATCTGATAGTATGTTTTTAAATTTTTGGTGGACTGAGGATAGATATTCAGTAGTAGATCCAAATAATGATGATAATAGACTTATATATAATGTAACAGGGAATGAGCTTAAAGAGTCTGGTGATTTAGCAAAAAAAATGGGGAGAGATAAATACGATTTATATGCAGGGGTTGATGTTCAAGCTAATGGATATAATACGCCTATAAAATGGAATTACTTATTCCCTAAAAATCAAGAAGCTAACACATCTTTAGGCTTATACTGTCCATCTTGGACTTATGATTCATCAAAAACAGTAGATGAATTTTTACAAAAAGAAAGTAGATTTTGGGTTAATGAAAAAGGAGATCCAAGAAGTCAGAGTAGTGAAGAATGGAAAGGTATTTCTAATACTATAGTTGAAAAAAGTCCAATAACACAGTTACCATTTGTAACTAACTTCTCTATGGGTAATGGTGAATTTTTCAATGTTGATGGAGTACAAGTATCAGAAAAGGACTGGAATCATAGAGGAATGATGGATATACTTCCTACATACAGGTGGATAATTGATAATAACAAAAATAATTTAACTGCTAATATTGATTATAAAAATGCTTATTATGGAGGTAATTCTATAGGTATAAATGGAAGTTTAGCAAATGGAGGAACAACTAAGGTAAAATTATTTGCAACTGATTTAGAGCTAACTAATAACAGTGAGGTTAGTATAAAGTATAAAGAAAGTGGAGGAAAGTCTAATATTAAATTAGAATTTGAACTAGATAATGGTGAGAATAAAATAATTAACTTAGAATCTAAACAAAGTGGGGAATGGATAGATGCAAAAGCATCTCTAAGCCAATTTAAAAAGTCAAAAATAAAAGAAATTTCTTTAATTATAGAAGGAAAAGAATCGTCTAGTTCATACAACTTAAATTTAGGGCAGATATCTGTAACTAATAAAAATACTAAAGACAAAGTGTCCAAGATAAAAAATTTAAAGGTGGAAGATTTTAAAGTAATAGATAATTATTATGGTAATGCAAGGCTAACTTGGGATAAATCAGAAAAGAATATTAGCCATTATGAAATATATTTAGAGCATAATGATGGGCATAGAGAACTAGTAGGGGCTACACCAACCAATGCTTTTTATGTAAAAGATATTGAGAGAGACCTTAAATTAGACTCTAAAACTAATTTTATAGTTAAACCTATAAGTAATTTGTTTAAAAGTGAAGAAAAAAATGAAGCAAAAATTACTGTGAAATGGCCAAATCTAGAAGCTCCAAAAGCTGACTTTGAAGTTAGTTCACCGATAGTTTTACCTGGGCAGTCTGTGAATTTTAAAGATAAATCTTTAGCAGGAGAAACTGTTAAATGGAAAATAGAAGGGCTGAATAAAAATGAAGAAGTAACAGGAAATGAAGTTAGTATCAAGTTTGATAAACCAGGAGTGTACTCTGTAACACAGACAGTATCAAATCCAGCGGGAGATACTGTGAATAAAAAAGATGATTATATAGTTGTAAGCAGCCAAGCTAAAGATGGATTAAAGAATTTAGCTTTAAACAAAGAAGCAATTGCAAATGCAAAAACTAATGAAAATGAAGATGCTAAGTTTGCTTTTGATGGTAAATTAAATAGTAAATGGTGTGCACTTGGAGAAAGTGGAAACTATATACAAGTAGATTTAGGGAAAGAAAATATTATAAAACAATTAAGAATTAGTCATGCTGAAGCAGGTGGAGAGGCTAAAAGTATGAATACATCTCAGTATAATATAGAAGTTAGTAATGATGGTCAAAGTTGGAGAAAAATAAAAGATGTTTCAAATAACTCAAGTTCAATATCTAATGATGACTTAAATTATGAACTAGCTAGGTACATAAAAGTTAATATAAAAAAATCAGAACAAGGCTCTGGTGGAGCAACTAGGATTTATGAAATAGAAGCTTTGGGGTTAGATACTAATAAAATAACTGTTATAGATAATAAAGAAGCTTTAATTAATTTTATTAATAAAGTCAATGAATTAGAATCTTCATATAAAGATTTAGGTACAACTGATGAAAATTTTGAAAAAATACTATATAGAGCAAAACAAATTATAGAAATAGTTGAAGTTGATAAAGAAGAAATATTAAATGTACAAAATGATTTAGAAGGTGCTTTTAATGAAATAAAAAGTATATAAAATGAAATTACAAGCTGATGTAAAATACATCAGCTTATATAATATAAAGGAGAAAAAATGTTTGGGAAAATATTAGATTACAATATAAAAAACAATGTTATAAATATACAATATGAAAAAATAGAAACAAAGGTAAGTGTAGTAAACTCTAATATAATAAATTTTTTCGCACCAATATTTAAAAAAAATCAAACTTCATATGCTGTAGAAAATTTAAAATTTGGAGATTGTGACTTTGAAGTGGTTGAGATAAATGACTACATACAAATCAAGACAAGTGAACTGACTGTAAACATATATGATGAATTTAAGATAGATATATATAATAACCTTGGAGAGTTGCTATGTGAGGATTATAGAGGTAAAAGAGAGCCATTTATAAAAAACTGTGCAGGAAGATTAGATATAGCGATTCAAGAAGGACATAAGCCTAATGAGCATATGGACTTTAAAGTGTTTATACCAAAGAAGCTAGAAAACGATATGTATTTTTATGGATTTGGAGAAAAAACAGGGCATTTAAACAAAAGGAATTGCCATTATTTAAACTGGAATACAGATGATCCAAGCCCACATGGAGAAACTTACGAGAAACTATATAAATCTATACCATTTTTTATAAATCTTAAAAAAGAAAATGCTTTTGGTATTTTCTTTGATAATACATTTGAAACTCATTTTGATTTAGGTAAGGAAAATTCAAAATATTACTATTTTGCATCAGTAGATGGAAATATAGATTACTATTTTATATATGGACCATCGGTACAAAATGTATTAAAAGGATATACTCACTTAACTGGAACTACACCGCTTCCTCAAATGTGGACGTTAGGATATCAACAATGTAGATGGGCTTATTGTCCTGAAGAAAATGTTATGGAAATTTCTAAAAAATTTAGAGAAAAAGAAATTCCATGTGATTGCATATATTTGGACATAGAGTACATGAATGGATTTAGGGTATTTACATGGGATGATAAAAAATTCCCAGATCCTAAGAGAATGATAAAAAAACTAAATGAATATGGATTTAAGCTAGTTACAATTATAGATCCAGGCGTGAAAGTTGATAAAGATTATAAAATTTTTAATGAAGGACTTAAAAAAGGGTATTTTGCAACGAATAAAGATGGAATTGTACATACGGGATGGGTTTGGCCAGGACACTCTGTATTTCCAGACTTTATAAATTCAGAAGTTAGAAATTGGTGGGCAGAAAATCAAAAGATTCTAACAGATATAGGGGTTTCAGGAATTTGGAATGATATGAATGAGCCTGCAAATTTAGGAGTTGAATTACCTTTAGATTTAAAGTTTAACAATGATGGAGTAATTGTAGAACACAAAGAAGTTCATAATGTGTATGGGCATATGATGGATAAGGCTACTTATGAAGGTATTAAAAAAAATACAAATAAAAGACCATTCGTAGTTACTAGAGCATGTTATGCAGGTACACAAAAGTACTCAACTGCATGGACTGGAGATAATCAAAGTACATGGGAACATTTAAGGATGAGCGTACCTATGCTTATGAATTTAGGGATTAGTGGTATGGCGTTTTGTGGAACAGATGTAGGTGGATTTGGATATGACACTACTCCAGAACTTTTAAGTAGATGGGTACAAGTTGGAACATTTACACCATTATTTAGAAATCACACAACTATATACTCTAGAGATCAAGAGCCTTGGGCATTTGATAAGACTACAGAAGAGATAAATAAAAAATATATCAAATTAAGATATAAATTAATTCCATATATCTATGATTTATTTAAAGAGTGTGAAGACAATGGACTTCCTATTATAAGACCATTATTACTTCATTATCAAAATGATATTGATACATATGAAATAAACGACCAATTCATGTTTGGTGAAAAAATTATGGTAGCTCCAATTTTAGAACAAGGTAAAAAAGCTAGAATGGTATACTTACCTAAAGAAAGCAATTGGGTTGATTATTGGAATAAAAAGAAATTTAAAGGAGGGCAATATATAATAAAAGAAACTCCTTTAGATGTGTGTCCTATATATATCAAGGAAGGGTCTATAATACCAAACTATCCAAGTATAAACTATATAGGAGAAAAGGAAATTGATGAACTCACTTTAGATATATATCCATACGAAAGTAATTTCAAGTATACTCACTATCAAGATAATGGGGAAGACTTCAAGTACAAAGATGGAGAATATAACTTATATGAGTTTTGTATAAGTTCAGGTGAGAATATAGAATTTAAAAGTTCGGTTTTAAATAATGGGTACGAAAATACTTATAAAAGTTTAGAACTTATATTTAACGGAGTAAAAGCTGAAAATGTATATCAAGGAGATAAAAGTATAGACTTTAAAATTTTAAATGAAAATACTATTATAAAGGTTAAAAGTTTAGACTTTAGCATAAAAATAATATAACAAATAAAGAGGTAATGAAAAATTACCTCTTTATTTATTACATGATTAAATAAAGTATATTACAATTAATATTATAATAGTAAGGAGGTGAGAAATATT
This sequence comes from Paraclostridium dentum, assembly GCF_048568265.1. Classification (NCBI taxonomy): domain Bacteria; kingdom Bacillati; phylum Bacillota; class Clostridia; order Peptostreptococcales; family Peptostreptococcaceae; genus Paraclostridium; species Paraclostridium dentum. The sequence continues at coordinate 619,807 of NZ_CP183813.1, forward strand.
GGAATTAACGATAAGACCAGTTGAAGTTGAAGATTCAAAAGATATAAATGAAATAAGACGAATGAAGGGCGTTATGGAAAATATGCTAGCAATAAGTAGCGAAAGGTTAGATAGAACAAAGAGGCATACTGAGAGATTAGATTTAAATACACATATTTTCGTAGCTGAATTGAAAGAAAGTGAAAATAAAAAAGTAGTTGGAATTGTATCTTTGAACGTGAACTCATCCCCGAGGTTAAGACATAGTGGTAGTTTAGGAATAAGTGTACACGCAGAGTATCAAAGTATGGGAATAGGAAGAAAATTAATGGAAGAAATACTAGATTTAGCAGATAATTGGCTTATGTTAACAAGAATTGAATTGGGTGTATACCCAGATAATAATAAAGCTATAAAGTTGTATGAAAATTTTGGTTTTAAAAAAGAAGGTATAAAAAAATACGCAGCTATAAAAAATGGAATTTATGTAGATGAAATTATAATGGGGAGATATAATGAGAAAATAATTAAAAATTAAATTAAAAAGTGTAGAGGTGATTTATGGAAAAAAGGTTAGACCTTTTGATAGACAACTATGAGTCATTGAAAAAAGTGAATGCATCATCTTGGATGGGATTAATAATACATGGATGTGCACTTGAGTATACACTAAAAGATAAAAAAATAAATACAAATCTAGTAAACGAGAGTATGGAAATTATAAGAGAAAACACCTCTATATTCTCTGACTTTAGAGGTAAAAGTTCAATAAACACAGCAATAATACTATCATTTCAAGCAAATCCCAAGTCTAGCTTCGATGAAATTTTAAATATCCATAAAAAGTTGAAATTAAATAAATTTTGCTCAGGAGATTGTTTAGCATTAGTATCAAATGTAATATTTGAAAATAAGAATAAAATAAATATAGATGAGTGTATAGAAAAAATGAGATATGTATACAGATCTATGATACAAAATCATCCATTTTCAATAGGTGTAGAAGAATACATGATAACATGTATAATTGCAATAAGCGCAAGGGATATTGAAGAGGAACTAAATAATATGGAAATAGCATATGAGTATTTAATGAAAAATGGGTTTCATAATCGTAGAACTCTTCAAAGTTTATCGCATGTTCTTTCTTTTAACAAAAACAAGGAAACACTTAATAGATGTATAGAAATAAAAAAGGAATTAGAAAAAAATAAATGTAAGATGCATGAGTTTGGATATCCACTAATAGGGGTTATGGCTCTTATAGATATAAAAGATGTAAAACATTTAATAGAAAAAATTAAATATATATCAGATATTTTAAAAGATCATCAAGGGTATGGAAACTTTATTTTAGGAGAAAGATACAGAAATATGATTAGTGCAGTTATTGCATTATCTAAATATATTGATGATATAGAAATTAATAGTATAATAATGGATAAAATTATATCAAATATTAACCAAGCAATGAATATAGCGACAAATGCGGCAACAACAAGTTCCATAGTTATATACAATTCATCTACATAGCCATAAAAATAAGAAAATAAACTTAAGAGCTATAAGACTTAGGTTTATTTTCTTATTTTTATGAATTTATTTTAAAACTTATAAAAGTATAAATATGTTTTAAAGTATAAAAGATTATTTTAAAAGACAATAATAAATATGATATAATAAAGGTTACGAAAAACAGGAATTTTAAAAGGAGCGTGTACATAAATGAAATGGGCAGAAATAACTATTAAAACAACAACGGAAGCAGTTGAAGCTATAACTAATATATTATATGAACAAAATGTAGGTGGAGTATCAATAGAAGATCCTAAGGATTTTAAATTCCAAAAGAAACATGAATATGATTGGGATTTTGTTGAAGAAGAAATATTTAACAGCGGATATGATGGAGTTATAATAAAGACTTATATAACAGAAGAAAGAGATGTATCTGATGATATAAAATTAATAAAAGAAAAAATAGAGGGACTTAAAGAATTCGGAATAGATGTAGGAGAAGCTATAGTTGAACTTTCTCAAGTAGATGAAGAAGATTGGGCAAATGAATGGAAAAACTACTACAAACCAGCTAAAATAGGTGAGAAAATAGTAGTAAAGCCAACTTGGGAAGATTATGAAGCGAAAGATACTGATTTAATAATAGAGTTAGATCCAGGAATGGCATTTGGAACGGGTACACATGAAACTACAAGTATGTGTATAAGAGAATTAGAAAAGTATGTTAAACCAGAATCTAAAGTTTTTGATATAGGTTGTGGAAGTGGGATACTTGCAATAGCAGCGGCAAAATTAGGAGCTAAAGACGTATTAGCTGTTGATTTAGATGAGGTTGCTGTAAAAGTTTCAAAAGAAAATATAGAGTTAAACAAAGTAGAAGGTAGTGTTAATGCACTTCACGGAAACTTAATGGAAGTTGTTAAGGATAAAGCAGATATAGTTGTAGCAAATATAATAGCGGATATAATAAAAATACTAGCAAAAGATATAAAACAATTTATGAAAGATGATGCTGTATTTATATCTTCAGGAATAATACATGCTAAAGTAGATGAAGTTAAAGAAGCTTTAACTCAAAACGGACTTGAAATAGTACATGTAGAGTCTTTAGGCGAGTGGAACGCTATAGTATCTAAAATAGCAAAGTAGGTGAATTGCATGGATAGATTTTTTGTAGGAAAGAATAACATAAACCTTGAAAATAAGACATGTATTATAGAAGGTGAAGATGTAAAACATATTTCTAAAGTTTTAAGATGTAGAATTGGAGAAGAATTAGAAATATGCGATAATGACAATAATGAATACATATGTGAAATAACTAATATAGATAAGTCTCAAGTTGAACTTAATATAGTAGAAGTTGTAGACATAAAAAGAGAGTCTGATTTAAAAATAAAAGTATATCAAGGTCTTCCCAAAGGACCTAAGATGGAAATGATACTTCAAAAGTTAACTGAAGTTGGAGTAGACGAGATAATTCTAGTTCAGACAAAGAGAACTGTAGTTAAAGTTGATGATAAAAAAGAAGACAAGAAAATCGAAAGATGGGAAAGAATAATATATGAAGCTGCAAAGCAAAGTAAGCGTGGAAAAATTCCAAAATTAAGAGGAGTTTTAAGCTTTAAGGAAGCACTAGCTGACATGAAAGAAAATGACTTTAATATAGCTCCATATGAAAATGAAAGAACAAAATCGATTAAACAAGCTATAAAAGGTGTAGATATAAAAAATATAGGTATTTTCGTAGGACCAGAAGGCGGATTTGAAGATACTGAAATTAAAGCTATAGAAGAAATAGGTGGACAATCAGTGTCTCTTGGGCCTAGAATTCTAAGAACTGAAACAGCATCGCTTGTTGCATCATCTATAGTATTATACGAATTAAGTGACTTAGGAGGAAATGATTAGAGTGAAAAAAGTAGCTTTTTATACTTTAGGATGTAAAGTAAATCAATACGAAACAGAAGCTATGCTTGAGATGTTTAAAAAAGATGGATATACTCAAGTTGATAGCGAAGAATTTGCTGATGTTTATGTTATAAATACATGCACAGTAACACACATGAGTGATAGAAAATCACGTCAATATATAAGAAGAATGAAAAAGAAAAATCCAGATGCTATAATAGCTGTTGTTGGATGCTACTCTCAAGTTTCTCCGGAAGAAATTTTAGAGATAGAAGAAGTAAATTTAGTTATGGGAACTAATGAAAGAAGACAAATAGTTGAAGAAATAAAAAAACTAGATGCATCTAAAAAAGCTAGTACAGTTGACGATATAATGAAAGTAAGAGCTTTTGAAGAAATTGAAATAAATCAAGCTAATGGAAGAACTAGAGCATTTATGAAAATTCAAGATGGATGTGATAGATTCTGTTCTTACTGTATAATACCTTACGCAAGAGGTGGAAAGGTAAGAAGTAGAGATTTAGAGAGTGTAGTAAATGAAGCTAAGAAGTTAGCACATAATGGATACACAGAAATAGTTTTAACTGGAATACATGTTGCATCTTATGGAAAAGATGTTAGCGAAGCTGAAGTTAATTTATTAAGTGTTATAAAGGCTATAAATGAAATTGATGGAGTTAAGAGAATAAGATTAAGTTCAGTAGAGCCTATATTAATGACTGATGAATTTATAGACACAGTTTCTAAAATGCCAAAAGTATGTCCTCATTTCCATTTATCATTACAAAGTGGATGTGATGAAACTTTAAAAAGAATGAACAGAAGATACACTACAGAAGAATACAAGGAAATAGTTGATAAATTAAGAGAAAAGATGCCTGAAGTGGCAATAACTACAGATGTAATAGTTGGATTCCCAGGAGAAACTAATGATGAATTTAATCAAACATATAAGTTTTTAAGTGATATAAAACTTTCACAAATGCATGTATTTAAGTACTCTCCAAGAAAAGGAACACCAGCAGCAACTATGGAAAATCAAATAGATCCTCAAATGAAACAACTAAGAAGTGATAAGTTAATAGCATTAAACAAAAAGAATTTTAATGAGTTTGCAGAAAACTTTATAGGAGAAGAGTTTGAAGTACTATTTGAACAGAACATAGAAGGCAAAAAATATGAAGGTTTAACACCTAACTATATAAGAGTAGTAGTTGAAAGTGATGAAGATATACATGGTAAGATATTAAATACTAAAATATTACATGTAAAAGATGAATATGTAGAAGGAATTTTAGTATAATATGTAGAAATAATAACTCTTAATAGATAGGAGGTGTAAATATGAGCTGTATATTTTGTAAAATTATAAATGGAGAAATACCATCAAACAAAGTTTATGAAGATGATAAAGTCTTAGCTTTTAATGATATAAATCCTGTTGCACCATTACATGTTTTAGTTATACCTAAAGAGCATTATGAATCAATAATAGACATAGGCGAAGAAAATATGGAAATAATTGCACACATTCATAAGGTTATTAATAAAATAGTTAAAGAAAAAGGATATGACAAAACGGGATTTAGAATAATAAATAACTGTGGAGATGATGGATGCCAAGAGGTTAAGCATATCCATTATCATGTATTAGCAGGAAAGAAATTAGATTGGTATGATGCTGAGAAGTAATATATAAATTAAACTTTTAGACGTATTATTCATAAAAATACTTGAAAAAAAAATAAGATTAGTTTATAATAAACAAAGTGTGAGGTTGTAATGCATATTATGCAGATATAATCGAGTTACAGTCCCAGCATAATTTGCGCTATCGGAGGGAGGGAAAAAGAATGTCAGAAGTAAGAGTAAGAGAAAATGAAACATTAGACAGCGCCTTAAGAAGATTTAAGCGTTCATGTGCTATGTCTGGCATAATGTCTGAAGTAAGAAAAAGAGAACACTATGATAAGCCAAGCGTAAGACGTAAGAAAAAAGCTGAAGCTGCAAGAAGAAAAAACGCTAAGAAATAATTTTTGTAGATAAGAGGTGAAGGGATATGTCCCTTAAAGCAAAGTTACAAGAAGACTTAAAACTTGCTATGAAAAACAAAGATACAGTAAAAAAATCTGTTGTTACATTAATAAGAGCTGAAATCAAGCAGCGTGAAGTTGACACTAGAACAGAACTTGGTGATGACGAAATTATAGACGTAATAACAAAACAGTTAAAGCAACGTAGAGATGCAAAAACTGAATTTGCAAAAGCATCAAGAGACGATTTAGTTCAAGAGGCCGAAGCTGAGATTGAAGTATTAATGGAATACCTACCTCGACAGCTGAGCAAAGAAGAATTAAATGAGATAGTCAAAGATACTATATCTGAAGTAGGAGCTACTTCTATGAAAGATATGGGAAAAATCATGGCAGCTATAAAGCCGAAAACAAAAGGTGTAGCTGACGGAAAAATGATAAATGAGTTAGTTAAATCTAACTTACAATAGATAGAAAAACCTAGAGCGAATGCTCTAGGTTTTTTGCTTTTTATTTTACTTTATAATCTTTGTCCAAAAAAATGGAATAATATTATTTAAACTAACATATTTATAAATTAAATAGAGGATAAAGAGAGGGTGAATTCATTGATCATATCTACAAAAGAAATAAAAAAGTTTATAACAAGTGTTTTTATACCTATTATAGTTGGGTTTTCGAGTAGTTTTATATCTGAATTCTTAAGTCAAACAAATACAAGTACATATTATTCAAATTTAATAAAACCAGGTTTTTTCCCTCCGGGGTATATATTTCCGATAGTATGGACTGTTTTGTATGTACTTATGGGGATATCAGCTTATTTAATTTCTAAAAAAGGATTGAATACCCTTAAAGTAAGAGATGCTATGTTTTACTATTACTTACAATTAGGATTGAACTTTATATGGCCTATTTTATTCTTTGGATTAGGGCTTAGATTCACAGCTTTGATAGTTATAGGACTTATGATAATAATTGTATTAATTATGATAATTAAATTTGCTAAAATTGACAAAAGAGCAGCTTATATAAATTTACCATATTTAGCTTGGTTATTTTATGCATTCTTTTTAAATTACGTTATATGGTCAATAAATAGATAAAATAAAAGCCGGCTTGGCTTTATTTTTTTTTGAAATAAAAGTCTCAAAATGTATTAAAGGAACATACTATTATATTAAGGCTTCGAAACTAATACAAGTAATTAAAATAAAAAAAGGACATAGAATATATTAAGGGGGTCATGAGTATGATAGAAGTTCCTACTGATTTACAGGTAAATCAACCTACAGTTACTGTTTTGGGGAATACATTTATGAGTATAGAAAACTACAAATCCATACTAGAATACGATGTAAATTTAATTAAAATAAAAACAAAGTTAAATACTATAAAAATATGTGGTGAAAAGTTATATTTAAAACATATTACTGATACGGAGATAGGAATAAAAGGAATTATATATAGTGTAGAATACACTACATAGGGGGGAGTTACATTTGATAAGTTATATTAGAGGTTACTATGTAGTAACTATAGAGGGGATAAATACAGAAAAATTTTTAAACACATTAATAAGAAATAAAGTTAATGTTTATGATGTAAAACGAATTTCAAACACCAAAATTGAGCTTAAGGTTGATAGGAAAAGCATTAGGGCATTTAAAAGTATTTATAGAGGAAGTAAGTTTGAGGTTAAAATAAAGCAAAAAACAGGATTACCTTTTTTGGCTAGACGTATATATAGATACAAAGGAATGTGGATATGTGCTATGCTTTCCTTGGTTTTATTAATGAGTACATCGTTATTTGTAACAGATGTATATATAAAAGCTCCAGAGGGAATTGATAAAGTGCTTGTAAGGAAGGAGCTTGAAAAAGCGGGTGTAAGGGCAGGTGTGTATAAAAAGGGCATAGATAGAAAGGAAGTAAGAGACCAAATTATGGGAGAGTTTGGTGATATTGCTTATGTATCTATAAATGTAAAAGGAACTAATATCTTTGTTACAATAACAAAGAAAGATGAATCATTACAAGAGAAAAAAGAAACTAATTATTGTAATATAATTGCTAAGAAAAATGGTATAATAGAAAAGGTAATACCAAGAAGTGGTAAACAAGTAGCTAATGTAGGTGATATAGTAAGAAAAGGGGACGTCTTAGTATCGGGATCGAATACTAAATCTCTACCAGAAGTATGGGCAACTACATTTTATGAGTCAAAACAAAGTACAAATTACATAGACAAGGTTAAAACAAGAACTGGTAATAAAAAAACAGTATATACATTTAGCTTCTATGATAAAAAATATACATTAAGAAGAAATATAGACTTTAAAAATTATGAAATTGAAAATAAAGAACATGTTTTAAATATTGGAGACTATACTTTTCCTTTAAAAATAAAGTCTAGTATTTTCCATGAAGTAAATGTAAAAGAAGTTGAGAAAAATAAAGAAGAAGTAAAAGAAGATTTAAAACAAAAGGCTCTTAAAGAACTTGAATACACTATTCCTGTGGATTCAAGATATAAAGATGTTAAGCATCAATATAAAGTTAAAAAAGATAAATTAGAGTACATAGTAACTGTTACAACTTTAGAAAATATAGCGAAGGTACACTCTTTAAGCAAATCGGAAGCTGAAGAATTAATTAGACAAGAAAGTAAGCCTAAAGAAGGTGGAGAAGAAGTTCCTTCAAATCCGGATAAAAGACCTATTAATGATATAAGAAATGAATTTAAGGATATAAATAAAGATAAAGATGCAAAAGATAAAGAGGAAGTTCAAACAAGGGATAACTAAGGAGGATAAACGTTGATAGTACAAAAGAGTTTTGAAATAACAGATGATAAATTTGAAAGAGAACTATTTGGAAACTTTGACGAAAATATAAAAATAATAGAGAAGAGTTTAAATGTAGATGTACTGTTAAGGGAAGGAAATATAGTTTTAATAGGCCAAAATAAAAATGTAGAAAAAGCTATAGAATTTATAAATGAATTATATAAAAATTTTAAAATAGGTAAAACTTTAGATAAACAGAGTATTACTTATGCTATAGAGTTATTAAATGAAGGAAATAAAGAGCAAATAGAAGAATTAGAAGATACTATAGCTGTAACAAAAAAAGGTAGAGAAGTTAAACCAAAAACAATAGGACAAAAACATTATATAAATCTTATTAGAAACAATGATATAACACTTGGAGTTGGGCCAGCAGGGACAGGTAAAACATATCTTGCAGTAGCTATGGCAGTTAGAGCTTTTAAAAAAGAGGAAATAAGCAGAATTATATTAACTAGACCAGCTGTTGAGGCAGGAGAGAGCTTAGGTTTTTTACCAGGAGATATGAAAGATAAAGTAGATCCTTATTTACGCCCTCTTTACGATGCATTATTTGATATGTTAGGCGATGAAAAATGTGCTAAATATATTGAAAGAGGTATAATAGAAGTGGCTCCGTTAGCTTTTATGAGAGGAAGAACTCTAGATAATGCATTTATAATTTTAGATGAAGCTCAAAATACAACTCCAGAGCAAATGAAGATGTTTTTAACTAGATTAGGTTTTGGATCAAAAGCTGTAGTTACGGGAGATTTAACACAAATAGATTTACCAAATAAATATAAAAGTGGATTAATTCAAGCTATGGATGTTTTAAAAGATGTAGATGGAGTTGGTATAAATAAATTTACAGAAAAAGATGTCGTTAGACATGAATTAGTACAAAGAATAATTAAAGCTTATGAAAAATTTGATGAAGAACAAGAGTTAAATAAATTTAATGATGATAGAAACAAAAGAAATAGGAGATAAATTATGGAAATTATATTAGACAATAGACAAGATAAAATAAAAGTAAGTGAAGACCTTTTAGGAAAAATCAATGATATAATCGTTGAGACATTATACTATGAAGGTTATGATGACAATTATGAAGTAAGTTTATCTTTTGTTGACAATGAAGAAATACATGAATTAAATAGAGAATATAGAGGGGTAGATAGAGCTACAGATGTTTTATCTTTTCCACTTTTAACAGATGAGTTTGATGTTGAAATAGAAGAAGAATCTTTAGGAGATATTGTCATATCTCTAGAAAGAGCTTTAGAACAAAGTGAAGAATATGATCATAGTTTTGAAAGAGAAGTATGTTTTTTAGTATGTCATAGTATGTTCCACTTATTAGGTTATGATCATGATACTGAAGAAAATACAAAGGATATGAGAAAACGAGAAGAGGATGTACTAAACAAGCTTAATATAACAAGGGAGTAAACTTATGGGTAAAAAGAAAGGTAAGCAAGGGATAATAAATGCCTTTAATGCAGCTATTGCTGGGATTTTATATACTTTCAAGCATGAAAGAAATATGAAAATACACTACTTTGTTGCAGCATTAGTTCTTACAATTAGTTTGTTTTGTGAATTTAATAAATTCGAAATGATGCTATTATTATTTACAATAAGCTTAGTTGTAATATCAGAAATGTTTAATACAGCTATAGAAAAAACTGTAGACATGATAACAGATACATATCACCCATTAGCTAAAATAGCAAAAGATGTTGCTGCTGGAGGAGTACTAATAGCAAGTTTAAATGCTTGTATAATTGGTTATTTACTATTTTATGATAAACTAGAAACTGTAGGAGCATCTGTATTTTTTACAATAAGAAAATCACCAATTCATGTTACTCTTATATGTATAGTTTTAGTTTTAATAGCAGTAGTAGTAGTGAAATCATTAACATCTACAGGAACTCCTCTACAAGGAGGAATGCCAAGTGGTCACTCGGCGCTTGCTTTTGCACTTGCTACACTTGTAACATTTATGACAGAAAGAGTGGTAGCATCGACACTTGCTTATTTAATGGCAGTTTTAGTTGCACAAAGTAGAATAGAAGGTAAAATACATACTTTTTGGGAAACTGTAGCGGGGGCATTACTTGGAGTTTTGGTAGCTATGTTAGTTTTACAAATAGCTCAATATTAAAAGGTGGGAAAAATATTCCCGCTTTTTTTGCTTAAGAAAATATAAATATACTTTTTTCTTTTTTTCTATTTTGGTATAATGTAATGTACTACTTAAAATAAAAAGTATAGGTGGTCTTTAATGGAGGTTAATATAATGGATAATAGAGAATTATTAGAAATAGCAGAAAAAGCAAGAGAGCACTCTTATTCACCATATTCTAATTTTAAAGTTGGTGCAGCACTTTTAACTAAGAGTGGTAAAGTTTTTACAGGTTGTAATGTAGAATGTGCATCTTTTGGAGGGACAAATTGCGCGGAAAGAACTGCGCTATTTAAAGCTATCTCTGAAGGGTATAAAGATATAGAGGCAATAGCTGTAGCTAGTACTAATTCAGAAAAAAATGAACCTACATATCCGTGTGCTATATGTAGACAGGTAATAATTGAGTTTGGGCCACATATAAGAATAATAACTGGATACTCAAAAGGAGATATACAGGAACAAACTATCGCAGAATTAGTTCCACATTATTTCTCAGGTAGTGACTTCAAATAAATTAAAACAACAAAAGACAAATTGAAAAGAGGAATTAATATGTTTAAATCAGGATTTGTTAGTATAGTAGGAAGACCAAATGTTGGAAAATCTACTCTTATGAATAGCGTAGTTGGAGAAAAAATAGCTATAATGAGTGATAAACCACAAACAACAAGAAACACTATACAAGCAGTTTACACAGACAAAGAATGTCAAATGGTATTTCTAGATACACCAGGTATTCATAAACCTAAAAATAAATTAGGAGAATTTATGGTGAAATCAGCTACAGATGCATTTAAAAATGTCGATGTAGTATTATATGTAGTTGATGAGTCAAAAAAAATTGGACCAGGAGACAGAATGATAATCGAAAATTTAAGAGGAATAAAAACTTCTAAAATTTTGGTTCTAAACAAAATTGACATGTTAAGTGAAGAAGAATTATTCGACTTAATGAAAATGTACGATGCGGAAAATATGTTTGATGAGATTGTTCCAATATCAGCACTAAAAGGTAAGAATACTGATAGATTACTAAAAGTAATAGAAAGATACTTAGAGGAAGGACCTCAATATTTCCCAGAGTATATGATAACAGATCAACCTGAAAGAGTTTTAGTATCTGAACTTATAAGAGAAAAAGTTCTACACTATGTACATGATGAGATACCTCATGGGGTTGCTGTAGAAATAGAAAGAATGAAAAAAAGACCAGATAAAGATATAATAGATATATCTGCTGTTATATACTGTGAAAGAGATTCGCATAAAGGTATAATAATAGGTAAAAATGGTAGAAAGTTAAAAGGAATAGGAAAATCAGCAAGAGAAGAGATTGAATTATTACTAGGATCTCAAATTAACCTTCAAGTTTGGGTTAAAGTTAAAGAAAATTGGAGAAACCTACAAAGTTTTATAAATAACTTTGGGTATACTGATAAATAATAAAGGTGGGTTTTATGGATAGGAAAGATGAACATTCCAAGCTGTTGTTAAATCAAGTTGAGGATTTAATAGACAACAATAAAATTTTAGAATTAAGAGAATTAATGGAAGAATATCATAACAGGGATATTTTTGACATACTAGAAAATTTAGACGAAGACAAACAAATAAAGCTTTTTGAAATATTACCTATAGATATGGCAGCTTCCATACTTGATGAAACTGATTCAGAATTTTTTAGGCATATACTTTCTAAGTTAAACATAGAGCATAAAGCTAATATTTTAGAAATGATGTCTTTAGATGACATGGCAGATATCTTAGGCGAGTTAGAAGAAAATGAGAGAGAAGAAATTATAAACCTTCTAAATCAAGAAGATGCCGAAGATGTAAAAGAACTTCTTATATATGAAGAAGAATCTGCTGGAGGTATAATGACAACTGGCTACATATCTATAAATAAAGATATGACAGCAAAAGAGGCCATAGATTATATGAGAGAGAATGCTATAGATGCAGAAACAATCTATTATATGTATGTGGTTGATAATTTTGATAAGCTAGTTGGAGTATTATCATTAAGAGAGCTCATAATATCGAGAGATGATAGCATAATAGAAGATTTGATGAGTGAAAATATAATTTCTGTATATGTAGATGAAGATCGAGAAGAAGCTGTTAAACTTGTATCTAAATACGATTTAATTGCTATCCCTGTAATAGATAGAAATCGCATTTTAAAAGGAATTATAACAGTAGATGATGTAATAGATGTAATTGAAGAAGAAGCTAGTGAAGATATGTATAAATTCGCTGGTACATCAGAACAAGAAAGAGATACTATCGAACAAACTAATGTAGATCCAAAAGATAAGGTATTGTCGTCTTTTAAAGCTAGAATACCTTGGCTTATAGTAACTTTAGTTGGTGGTTTTATAGCTACATTGATATTATCGAGTTTTGATTATGTAATAGATTCAAAGTATTTTCCTTTGATATACTTTGTTCCGGTTGTTACAGGTATGGCTGGGAATATAGGGACTCAAGCATCAGCACTTACTGTGATGGCACTGTCTAATAAAAAGTTAGATTTTAAAAATGTATTATTAGAAGGAATGGTAGGTGTATTTACAGGAATTATATGTAGTTTAATTATAGGAATAGCTACGTATGTTTTTGTAAAGGACATAAATATAGTTTTAATAGTATCTGTATCATTGCTTATAAATATGATAATAGGAGCGATGATTGGGTCATTTATACCTATGATGTTTAAAAAAATGGATGTAGATCCGTCAATTGTTTCTGCTCCATTAATAGCTACATCCCTTGATATAATTGGGATGGTTATCTATTTTTTAATAACAACAATTACATTGTCAAAAATTGTCTAACAACTTAATGCATTTTTTTCCCCTTTCTTACTAAAAATATAGTATAAGCGTAAGAAGGGGGTTTTTAAAAATGAACAATCTGTGTTGGGAAGTTTTTAAAAAAACAGGAAGTATAGAAGCCTATCTATACTTAAAAAATAGCATAAATACAAACAATGGCGAAGTTAATATGAATAGGGAGATAGAAAACGACCATGATAATTGTGAACACCCAGGGGATAGTACTAAGATCAGCAAGATATAAAGAAAATGATTTGATTTTAACAATATTTACACGAAAACTTGGGAAGATATCAGCTATAGCAAAAGGCGCAAAACGAAATAAAAGTTCGTTACTATCTTCTTCTCAGGTTTTCTCCTACTCTAACTTTACTTTAAAAAAACAAGGTAACATGTATAGAGTGAGTCAAAGTGAGACCATTAAAAACTTTTATGATATTGCATATGATATAGAAGCCTTTTCCTATGCTACATATATAACAAGTTTAGTAGATGGATCTATATATGAAAATCAAACTAATAACAGGCTTTTTGTTTTACTAGCACAAACTCTTTATCTATATACTCAAAATGAGGTTGATAAAGAATACATAACTAGAGCATTTGAACTAAAGTTTTTAGACTATACAGGCTTTAAACCAATAGTAAATAGATGTGTCAACTGTAATACTACAAATCTTAAAAGTAGTGTATTTAATGTTGATGAAGGTGGAATACTATGTGAAAAGTGTAAAAAAAACCATGTGTATAATTTTAAAATTGATAGTACTACTATAAAATTAATGGATTATATTTTTAGAAATGATATATTAACTTGTAGTAAAGCTAAAGTATCAAAATACTTAGTAAATGAACTAACAAAAATTTTAAAAGTATACGTTCAGGTTTACGTTGACAATGCAAACACAAAATCATTACACTTATTACAAGGAATAGAAAATAATAAAGGAGCTGATATTGATGACTGATATAACATTAGAAAAGATAGATCAAGTACTAGAGAGAGTTCCAAGTGCAAGTTATGCAGAAGCTAAAGAAGCATTAGTGATTAGCGATGGAAATGTATTAGATGCAATAATATATTTAGAGCAAAACAAAAAAACTGCAAAAGTAAAAAATAAGGCAAAAGAAAAAATGGAAACTGCTTTAGGAAAAGATGCAGAAGAAATAAAAAATCAATTAAAAGAAATGCTAAAAAGAAGTAACGTTATAAGAGTAATAGTTGAAAAAGACAATAAAATTATAATGAATATTCCTTTAACAGTTGGAGTTGTTGGGTTAGCACTAGGACCTTTAGTTACATTAGTGGGACTTTCAGCAGCTGTAATAGGCAAATTCAATATAAAAGTTCAAAATGAAGAAGACAAAACAGTTGTTGATTTAGGAGAACTAAATGAAGAGACATTAAATATGCTAAAAAATATGTTAACAAGTACTGCAAAAGAAGTTACTGATGTAGTTAAACATAATAAAAAAGATGATAAAGATATAACTGAAGAATTAATAAAAGAGGATGACGATATAACTAAATACTAAAAAAGTGTTGACAAAACTAATATTTAAGCATATTGACAAATACTCTATACTTTGATATTCTAAAAGTTAGAAAATAACCATTTAATGGCCTTTCGTGTAGACGAAAGGCTTTGTTTTTAATACAGGAGGTATTCGTATGAATTTTCAAAATATGATACTAACATTACAAGATTATTGGGCTAAGCAAGGATGTATAATGATGCAACCTTATGACGTAGAAAAAGGTGCAGGAACAATGAACCCAAATACATTCTTAAGATCTTTAGGACCAGAACCTTGGAAAGTATGTTATGTAGAACCATCTAGAAGACCGGCAGATGGAAGATACGGTGAGAATCCAAATAGATTATATCAACATCACCAATTCCAAGTTATCTTAAAACCATCTCCAGATAATATACAAGAGTTATACTTAGGAAGTTTAGAGGCTATAGGAATAGATACAAAAGCACACGATATAAGATTTGTTGAAGATAACTGGGAAGCAACTGCTGTTGGAGCATGGGGTCTTGGTTGGGAAGTTTGGTTAGACGGTATGGAAATAACACAGTTTACTTACTTCCAACAAGTTGGTGGAATCGAGTGTGAGCTTGAAACAGGAGAAATTACATATGGTTTAGAAAGACTAGCTATGTACCTTCAAGAAGTTGAAAGTGTATACGATTTAAAATGGAATGATGAAATAACATATGGAGAAGTATTCAATAGAGCTGAATATGAAAACTCTGTATACGCATTTGAAGAGTGTGATGCAGATATGTTATTTAACTTATTTGATGTATATGAAAAAGAAGCATTAAGACTTATGGAAAAAGGATTAATAACTCCAGCATATGATTATGTGTTAAAATGTTCGCACACATTCAATACTCTAGATGCAAGAGGAGCTATAGGTGTAAGTCAAAGAGCTTCATTTATAAGTAGAGTTAGAAATATGGCTAGAACAGTAGCTAAGGCTTATGTAGAGTTAAGAAAAGAAATGGGATATCCACTTTTAAAGGAAGGTGACAAATAATGAAAAATTACCTTTTATTTGAAATAGGTGTTGAGGAATTACCTGCAAGATATGTAAATTCAGCAATGGACCAATTAAAAACTAACATAGTTAAATCTTTTAATGAAAATAGAATAACTTTTGATGAAGTTAATGTATATTCTACACCAAGAAGATTAACTGTTATAGTTAATAATATATGTGAAAAACAATCAGATTTAGAAGAAGAAGTAAAAGGACCAGCTAAGAGAATAGCGGTTGATGCTGAAGGCAACTATACTAAACCTCTTTTAGGATTTATGAAGAGTAAAGGTATAAAAGAAGAAGACTTACACTTTAAGCAAGTTGGAAAAGAAGAATATGCTTTCGGTAAAATAAAGCAAGATGGACAGTTAACTAGTGAAGTTTTAAAAAGTATACTTCCAGAAGCTATAAAATCTATGACGTTCCCTAAGGCTATGCGTTGGGGTGGAAAGAACATGAGATTTATAAGACCAATAAGATGGATGGTTTGTATATTAAATGATTCTGTACTTGATATAGAATTAGAAGGAATAGTATCATCTAATACTACTAAAGGACATAGATTCTTAGGAGAAAGTGAATTTGAAGTAAATACTTTAAATGAATACTTAACTAAATTAGAAGAGAACTTTGTAATATTAAATCAAGACGAAAGAAAAGAATTAATAAAGAAACAATGTGACGATGTTGCAAAATCTTTAGGTGGAGAAATAGAATTTGATGAAGAATTACTTGAAGAAGTAACTCATTTAGTAGAGTATCCAACTGCATTCTATGGAGAATTTGATGAAGATTATGCTAAACTTCCAAAAGAAGTTGTAATAACACCAATGAAACAACATCAAAGATATTTCCCTGTTTTAAAGGATGGGAAATTACTTCCAAACTTTATAGCTGTTAGAAATGGAGATAGCCATAGAATTGATAATGTTAAAAAAGGTAATGAAAAAGTATTAGAAGCTAGACTTGCAGATGCATTATTCTTCTATAAAGAAGATACTAAGAAGTCTTTAGAAAGCTACATAGAAAAATTAAAAACTGTTGTATTCCAAGCTAAACTTGGTACAGTTTATGATAAATCTTTAAGAATAGAAAAATTAGCTAATGATATATTAGAAAAATTAAATGAAGCAGATATAAAAGAAGATACACTTCGTGCAGCTAAATTATGCAAGGCAGACTTAGTTACAGGTATGGTATTTGAATTCACTGAACTTCAAGGTGTAATGGGAAGAGAATATGCAAAAGTAAGTGGTGAAAATGAAAATGTAGCAGAAGCTATATTTGAACATTATTTACCTAGATTTGCAGGAGATATACTTCCAGCTACTAAATCTGGAATAGTTTTATCTATAGCAGATAAATTAGATTCTATAGCAGGATTCTTTGCTATAGGAATACAACCAACAGGATCACAAGATCCATATGCTTTAAGAAGACAAGCATTAGGTATAATAAATATATTAATGGATAACAACTTAGATATAAGTTTAAGAGAACTTGTATCATTAACTCTTGATAATTATTCATTTATAGAGTTTGATAAAGATGAAGTTTTAAATCAAATAATGGAATTCTTCAAAGATAGAATAAAGAATTTATTTAGAGATTTAGGCATAAGATATGATGTTATAGACGCTATATTAAGTTCTAATATAGATGATATAGCTGATATGTATGCTAGAGCTAAGGCTTTAAACTCTTGGATAGATAAAGGTGAGTTAGTTGAAATGTTAACAGCATTCAACAGAGTTGCTACTTTAGCAGAAAAAGCTGAAACTAATGAAGTTAATATAAACTTAATGAGAGAAGAAGCAGAATTTAATTTATATCAACAATTCCAAGAAATAAGTTCAAATGTTGAGCGCTTATTAGCTAATAAAGAATATACAAAAGCTCTTGATGCATTCGCATCGTTAAGACCAGCGATAGATAATATGTTTGACTCAGTAATGATAATGGACAAGGACGAGGCTATAAAGAACAACAGATTAGCCATATTAAAACAAATATATGACATAATGTTAAATATTTGTGACCTATCAAAGATAGTGTACAAATAGTCTGTTAAAATAACCGAGGGAATTTTTCCTCGGTTATTTAAATCTTTAATAAAAGTAGATTATAGGGTAAATTTTACCTAAAGTGGGATAAAAAAGGACCCTATGGTTAAAACTGTAATTAAATAAATAAGAAATTAAATATATAAATTTAATTTCTGTATTTACAACACAATATAAAATATATATAATATACTATATAAGATAAAAACGGATAAACAGTGTATCACAATAAAGAGGAGTGTGATTATTATTCAACTTAATAATAGACAACTAAAGATAATCGATATCGTTAAAGAAAGTGAACCTATAACAAGTGAATGCATAGCAGCTAAACTTAATGTGACTAGAGCTACATTAAGGTCTGATTTAGCTATACTTACTATGACTGGAGTATTAGATGCTAGACCTAAGGTTGGGTATTTTTATTCAGGAATAGATAAAGTTAACTTACTAGGAGATAAAATAAAAAACAAAACTGTAGCGGACATAATGAGTATGCCTATAATGGTAACACAAGATACAAATGTTTATGATACTATAGTAAATATATTCTTATCAGATGTTGGAAGTGTATTTATAATAGATGATGAAAAAGAATTATGTGGAATAGTATCAAGAAAAGATTTATTAAAAGCAACTATAGGTGGGGGAGACATAAACAAGATACCTGTAGGTATGATAATGACAAGAACACCTAATGTTGTAACTGTTACAAGTGAAGATACTGTTGTACTAGCAGCAAAGAGAATAATAGAACACGAAGTAGATTCAATACCTGTTGTAGAAGAAATAAAAAGGGATAATACAATAATAAATAAGGTTGTTGGTAGAATTTCTAAAACTAACATAACAAAACTATTTTTAGAGATAGCGGATAATTAAAGGAGGAGTATATGGATAATTTAGTCATATATGTAATATCAGACTCAGTAGGGGAAACAGCTCAGCAAGTTACTAAAGCTGCAATATCTCAATTTCAATTAAAGGATGACTATGAAATAAGAAGATTTCCATATGTTGTAGAAGTTAATTTTTTAGAAGAAATATTAAGAAGTGCTAAAGAAGAAAATGCAATAGTTATATATACATTAGTTGAAAATGAACTTTTAACATTTACTGAAGATTACTGTAGCAAGGAAAATTTAAGTTGTGTAGACTTAATGACTCCAATATTAAAGCAAATTGCTAGTAAAATAGGAGTTAAGCCAAGAAGAGAACCAGGAATTATAAGAAAGTTAGATGAAAGTTACTTCAAAAGAGTAGAAGCTATAGAATTTGCGGTTAAATATGATGATGGAAAAGATCCTAGAGGCATATTACAAGCTGATATAATATTACTTGGAATATCAAGAACATCTAAGACACCACTAAGTATGTACTTAGCAAATAAGAATATAAAGGTAGCTAATGTTCCTTTAGTTCCAGAAATACCAATACCTAAGGAAGTATTTGAAATAAATCAAAAGAAAATAATAGGTCTTACTAATACACCTGAAAAGTTAAATCAAATAAGACAAGAAAGATTAAAAGCTTTAGGATTATCAAGTAATGCTAATTATGCTAAATTTGATAGAATACTTCAAGAGTTAGATTACTCAGATAAAATAATGAAAAAAGTTGGATGCCCAGTTATAGATGTATCTAGCAAAGCAATAGAAGAAACAGCTGGAATCATAATGGATGTAATGAAAGAAAATGGATTAAAAGTATTTAGAGATAACGATAAATAGGATTTTAGTGCACATCGGAATCACTTTCGGTGTGTAGTATAAATCTTATTTATTAAGATTTTTAAGGAATGGGTTAGGTGACAAAAAAACGTTTAACCGAGTACTTTGAAAATAATAACTAAGAAATTTAGTTATTACTTTAATAATAAATTTTAGGATAACAAATTAATCATGCTTGAATACAATGTACAGTATATCTGTATAAAAAACATACTAGGAGGAGTTTTAGATGAGTAAGTTTGTTTATAGTTTTGCTGAGGGGTCAAAGGAAATGAAGAGTCTTTTAGGTGGTAAGGGTGCTAACTTAGCCGAGATGACTAAGATAGGCTTACCAGTGCCTCCAGGTTTTACAATATCAACAGAGGCTTGTAATGACTATTACGTAAATAATGAAAGTATAAGAGAAGATATAGTTTTACAGATAGAAGAAAAATTAGTAGAGCTAGAGAAATCTTTAAATAAAAAATTAGGATGTAATGAAAATCCATTATTATTATCTGTTCGTTCTGGTGCAGTTTTCTCAATGCCAGGTATGATGGATACTATATTAAACTTAGGTCTTAATGATACTTCAGTTAAGGCAATAGCTAAGAATACTAACAATGAAAGATTTGCATATGACAGTTATAGAAGATTTATACAAATGTTCTCAGATGTTGCAATGGGAGTTCCAAAGTATAAATTTGAAAATGCTTTAGATAAAATAAAAGAAGAAAAAGGATACAAATTCGATACAGATCTTACAAGTGAAGATTTAAAAGTATTAGTTGAAGAATACAAGAAGATATACAAAAAAGAATTAAGACAAATATTCCCAGAAGATCCAAAAGAGCAATTAATGTTAGCTATAAAAGCAGTATTTAAATCATGGAACAATCCAAGAGCAAATATTTACCGTAAGTTAAATGATATTCCTCATAACTTAGGAACTGCAGTTAATATACAATCAATGGTATTTGGAAACATGGGAGATACTAGTGGAACAGGAGTTGCATTTACAAGAAACCCATCTACTGGAGAAAATAAACTATTTGGAGAATACTTAATAAATGCACAAGGTGAAGATGTTGTTGCAGGAATTAGAACTCCAAAAGACATAGATACATTAAAAGAAGCTATGCCAGCTATATATGATGAATTTGTAAAAATAACTAATATACTTGAAAACCACTATAAAGATATGCAAGATATAGAGTTTACTATAGAAAATGAAAAATTATATATACTTCAAACTAGAAATGGAAAAAGAACTGCAAAAGCAGCTATAAATATTGCAGTTGAATTAGTTGAAGAAAAAATAATAGATGAAAAAGAAGCTATAATGAGAATTGAACCTAATCAATTAGATCAATTACTACATCCAAACTTTGAAGAGAAATCTTTAAAAAATGCTAAGCTTATAGCTAAAGGATTACCAGCTTCTCCAGGAGCTAGTTGCGGTAAAGTATACTTTAATGCAAATGATGTTGTAAAGGCAGCTGAAAAAGGAGAAGAAGTTATACTTGTAAGATTAGAGACATCACCAGAAGATATAGAAGGTATGGTTGTAGCACAAGGAATACTTACAGCTAGAGGTGGTATGACATCTCATGCGGCAGTTGTAGCTAGAGGTATGGGTAAATGTTGTGTTGCAGGATGTGGAGAAATAAAAGTAGATGAGTACTATAAAGAAATAACTGTAGATGGATTAGTTATAAAAGAAGGAGATTATATATCTCTAGATGGATCAACAGGATGTGTTTATTTAGGAGAAATAGAAAAGACAGATGTTGCTCTTACAGGAAACTTTGAGGTACTTATGAACTGGGTTGATAAGTATAAAACATTACAAGTAAGAACTAATGCAGATACTCCAAGAGATGCAAGTGTTGCTATAAGTTTTGGAGCAGAAGGAATAGGATTATGTAGAACTGAGCATATGTTCTTTGATGAAGATAGAATACCAGCTGTTAGAGAAATGATTTTATCAAGAACATTAGATCAAAGATTAGTTGCTCTTGAAAAATTATTACCTATGCAAAGAGAAGACTTTACTGAAATATTCAAAGTTATGGATGGAAGACATGTTAATATAAGATTACTAGATCCACCACTACATGAGTTCTTACCTCATGATGATGAAGCTATAGAAGCTTTAGCAAAAACTATGGGACTTGAAGTTAAAGAAATAAGAAAGAGAATAGTAGATTTACAAGAACTAAATCCAATGCTTGGACACAGAGGTTGTAGATTAGCAATAACTTATCCTGAAATAGCTATGATGCAAGCAAAAGCTATAATACAAGGAGCTATAGAAGCTAAAAATAGTGGAGTAGAAGTTAATCCAGAAATAATGATACCTTTAGTAGGAGAAGTTAAGGAATTAAAAACTATAAAAGAAAATGTAGTTTCTGTAATAAATGAAGAACTTGATAAGTCAGAAGTTAAAGTAGACTATACAGTTGGAACTATGATAGAGGTTCCAAGAGCATGCTTAACTGCAGATGAAATAGCAACTGAAGCTGATTTCTTTAGCTTTGGAACAAATGACTTAACTCAAATGACATTTGGATACTCAAGAGATGATGCAAATAAGTTCTTAGGTGACTATATAAATAGTGAAATACTTGAAAAAGATCCATTCCAAGTATTAGACCAAAATGGAGTTGGTAAACTAGTTCAAATGGCAGCTAAATTAGGTAGAGGGGTTAAGCCAAACCTTAAATTAGGTATATGTGGAGAGCATGGAGGAGAACCATCTTCTATAGAGTTCTGCTACAAAACAGGATTGAACTATGTATCTTGTTCACCATATAGAGTACCTATTGCTAGACTTGCAGCAGCGCAAGCAGCTATAAAAAATAATAAATAGTAAATTAAAGGAATTGGGATACCCCAATTCCTTTGTTATTTTACATAAATTATGTTAATCTAAATATTTTTTATTTAAGTAATATTCATTTTTACATTCTCTTAATGTTGTTTACCAATAGTTAACATATCTCTAATTTGGATTTAACATAGTTACTTTATTATAAAAATGTAAAGAAAATTCAAATAAAGGAATAAACGACAATAAAGTCGGAAAAATAATAAAGTAATTATAAAAATTATAACTTTGTGGAGGTTACCTATGTTTAAAAAGAAAATTGGAGTTTTACTAATGAGTACTATAATGGTAGGAACGTTAGCTGTAGGATGTGGATCGAAGGATTCTGGTGGTGGAAGTAAAGTATCTGTATCAGGATCAACTTCAGTAGGGCCACTTATGGAAAAAGAAGCAGAAGCTTATAAATCAGTAGACTCTAAAGTATCTATAGAAATAAATCAATTAGGATCATCAGCAGGGATAAAAGATGCAATAAATGGGGTAGCAGAAATAGGGATGTCATCTAGAGATTTAAAAGGTGAAGAAAAGCAAGCAGGTCTTAAAGAAGATAAAATAGCAGTTGATGGAATAGGGATAATAACTCACAAAAACAATGAAGTTAAGTCTCTTACAATGGATCAATTAAAAGGAATATATACTGGGAAAATAACTAACTGGAAAGAACTTGGAGGAAAAGATGCTCCTATAGTTGTTGTTTCAAGAGAAGATGGATCAGGAACTAGAGATGCATTCCAAGAAATAGTTGGATTTGAATCTACTCATTTAACAAAAGAAGCTCAAATAAGTGATGGAAACGGAAATATAAAATCAACAGTAGCTGGAAATGAAAATGCCATAGGATATACTTCATTTAGTTATTTAGATGACAGCATACATACACTTCAATTAGATGGAGTAGATGCTACAGCAGAAAATGCTAAGAGTGGAAAATATAAATTATCAAGACCATTCTTACTAGTATACAAAGAAGATAAATTAAGTGAAAATGGTAAAAAGTTTATGGAATATATAACTAGTGAAGATGGACAAAAAGTAGTAGAAGAAGAAGGTTTAATAACACTTAAATAATATAAAAAAACTCTTTCTAAAAAATTTAGAAAGAGTTTTTTATTTGAATCTATAACATAAACAAGCTTATTACCATACTATATATTATTAACTTTTTATTTTTATAGGAGGGATAATAATGATCAAGTGTCCAAGATGTGGTAAGGAAGTATCAAATAGACCAGGTACAGTTTGCCCAAGATGTGGTCTTGATGTAGGTAAAGTAACTGAGAAAGTAAGATGTCCTGAGGCTAGTTGTAGAGCTTTAGTTTCTAAAAAATTAGAATATTGTCCAAAGTGTGGATGTAAGTTAAAAGGGTATAATTTAAATGAAATATTAAAAATAGCAAAAATGAGATTTAGTAATAATTTTCCAGATGAGGAATAAGAGCTTTTTAAAAGCTCTTTTTTTGTTTAAAATAGTATATATAAATAATATTTACGGAGGTAATATATTGCAAATAAACCAACTAAGATATTTTATAGAAGTAGCTAGAACGGGATCTATGAATCAAGCTGCAAGTAACTTATTCATATCTCAACCTAATTTAAGTAAAGCAATAGTAAATTTAGAGGAAGAATTTAAAATAAAAGTATTTGATAGAACTAATAGAGGTGTAAAACTAACAAAAGAAGGTAAAGATTTTTTGACTTATGCAACTTATATAATAAATCAAATTGATAATTTAGAAAAAATATACTCAGACTTATCTCAAGAAAATGGGTTTAAGTTAGAAGTTTCGAGTATGAAGTTGTATACTTTAGGAATTGTATTGAGCGAGGTTTATAAAAAAGTTAATAATAAAAAAATTAAAATTTCACTGAAAGAAACATATAAAGAAAAGATAATAGAAGATGTATCAACAATGAAGTCTGAAATAGGTATAATAGCACTTTCTAATATGCAAGAGAGAGTATTTAAAGGAGTTTTAGAAAATAGAGACTTGGAATTTAACCCAATATGTAAAGACAAAATATATATTTACATAGGTAAGAACAATCCTTTATATAATAATGATGTTATAAAGCCAGAGGAGCTAAATGAATTTATATGTGTACACTTAGTAGAAGAGCCTATAAACGCGCTTACATATAGTGTAGAGCTAGATTTATTAGGTTTTTCTCATAAGGATAGAGCAATATATTTAAATGATAAAGAAACTATAACACAGTTTGTTTTAGAAACGAATGCTTATGTAATAGCATCTGGATTTAATAAAATAGAAAATGTTAGTGGAATAAGGGCTATACCACTTGAAGATGATAGTGTTCACTTTACAGTTGGATGGATTAAGAGAAGAAAAGAAGAACTATCAGATGAAGCAAAGTTATTTTTAGAAATACTTTTAGAAAATATGAGAAATATGTAGTTGTTATAAATTTTAGTTATAACGAGTAATAGTATATATATATTAACGATAAATCTCTAGATTTGATAGTATATTAATATAGCTTTATCAAAGGAGGAGATTTATAAAATGGATACAGTTATAGATAAATCGAAGATAATGGAAGATGATAATATAGGTAGATTAATATGGAAATTTGCGATACCAGGAATTATAGCCAGCTTAATAAGTGCTATATATAATATAGTAGATACAGCATTTATAGGTATGTTAAATGACACATTAGCAATGGCTGCGGTATCAGTTATATTTCCTTTATTTATACTAATTAATGCAGTAGGTCAATTAATAGGAGTAGGAGCTTCATCTTATATAGCAAGACTTCTAGGGGCTAAGAACAAAGACGGTGCAGATGATGTAGCATCAACTGCTATAATATCATCAGTAATAGTAGGAATTATATTTACTATTTTAATATTGATATTTCTAGAGCCGATTTTAAGATTGCTAGGAGCAACAGACAGTGTAATGCCATATGCAATGGATTATGCAAAACCTATTGCAATAGGAGCTAGTTTACCGATAATGATGCCAACACTTGCAAACATTATAAGGTCAGAGGGAAATACAAAACTTAGTGCAGTAGCGGTGGCATTAGGGGCTATAATAAATATAATTTTAGACCCAATACTAATGTTCACATTTAACATGGGAGTAGTAGGAGCGTCTTTAGCTACAGTAATAGGGCAACTTGCATCAGTAGTTTTGTTATTATCATATTATATAACAAATAAAAGTTATCTAAAGTTAAGTATAAAAAACTTTAAATTTTCAAAGAGCATATATGGAGAAATTATCTCTGTTGGAACTGCGACTTTTTTAATTCAAGCTTTAATAAGTATATCGATGGGACTTTTAAATATAGCATCAAAACCATATGGAAATGAGTTAATAGCATCATTTGGAATAGCTTTAAAACTATCTTCATTAGTTATGTTTGTTGTTATAGGATATAATCAAGGATTCCAACCTATTGCAAGTTATAATTATGGAGCAGGAAATTATGAAAAATTAAGAAAAGCAATAAACATATCTATTAAGAGAACAACTATATTTTCAACATTAGCAACTATAGTTTTAATGATATTTGCACCAACTGCTATTAATTTATTTAGTAATGACCCAGCAGTTATCGAGGTAGGTGCTAAAACATTAAGATATACACTTTTACTATACCCACTATTAGGATTTACACAATTATATGCAGTGTTATATCAATCATTAGGTATGCCAAAAGAAGCTTTAATTGTAGGAACAGCTAGACAAGGTATATTTTTCTTACCAGCAATTATAATATTACCAAAATTAATTGGTGTTGATGGAGTACTACTTACTCAGGCAGTAGCAGATTTGTTTACGGTAATATTAACTGCATTTTATGCTCACAAGACAAATAAAGACTTAAAAAACATGGTATCAGGGAAAACAAGTGAAAATACATGTTTATCTAATTAAACTTTAAATAATAAGAAACAAATGACGTAATTTTATATTATCTCATTTGTTTTTTTGCGCTTAAATAAATTACATTTACGAAAAATTTATGGATAACCTCTGAGACTTAGTTATATCAATATTGCATGTTTTGAGCGTAAAAAAAGTTTTTGAGCAACGGACGAAGTCGTTTGAGTAACGGGACACGAGTTTATCGAGTGGACGTTGACGACATGAAATTTGAGCGACATGAGCGAAGCGAATTTTTGCGCTTAAGTAAATTATCTTGAATATAAGTTATGTAAAAATATGGTAATATATATATGGGTTAATTGAAAAGATATATAAGATAGGGGAGATTTTATTGTATAGAATAGTTATTTGTGAAGATGATGAGTCACAAAGAAGTAATTTATATAATTCGATATTTAATATATTCGATGAAATTTCGAATAAGGTTGAGATATTTGAATTTAAATCAGGGGAAGAACTTTTAAGCTCTGGAATTGAAGATATAGATATATTTTTTCTAGATATACAAATGGATGAAATAACAGGTATGGATGTTGCAAAAAAAATTAGAGAAAAAAATAGTGTTTCAGAAATAATTTTTATAACTTCACTAATTGAGTATATACAAGAGGGGTATAAGGTAAGAGCATACAGATACTTATTAAAGCCAATAGAACATGAAGACCTAAAAGAAAATATTTTAAGCTGCATATCAGATATTATAAGCAAAAGAGATAACTTTATGATTGTAGAGGAAAATGGAAGCAAGCATAAAGTATCTATTAAAAATATTACATACATAGAAATTATAAAAAAAGATATAACAATTCACACCTTAGATAGAGATTACAATATTAAGAATAGGATTAAAAATTTAGAAAAAGAGTTATTAGTACATAATTTTTTTAGATGTCATAAGAGTTATTTAATAAATATGGAGCATGTTGATTTTATAGGAAAAGATAATGTTATGATAAAAAATGAAGAGATACCTGTTAGTAAACATAGAATGAGCAATTTAAAAACTAAGTTAACAAACATGTTGGGGTCAATAATATGTTAGAGAATAATTTTATTTACATATTAATTATATTTATATCTTCTGCTATAGAATTAACAACTTTAAGTGTATTATTAAATGAATTTGTAGAGTTAAAAAGTAATAAAAAAAATATAATAAACAGCTTAATTATTTGTAGTATATTAACTTCTATATGTGAAATTATTGCAATGATTATAATATTGAAATCTAATTGGACAATTGAAGAATCAAGTTTTTGGATGTTAGTAGTTAAATTTGCTAAATCAATAGTATCTACAACTTTAATAAGTATATTTATAAAAATTAACTATAAAATAGAGATTAAAAAAATAGTTCTTATAAGCATAAGTTATATATTGTTTTTAGGTTTACTCAATGAAATAATATATGCCTTTTTATCTTTACTATGTAATAGATTAATAGATATGCAATATGGATGGTATTACACATTAAGATATGAAAAGTTAATTTTCTTAGAAGTGAATATACTAACGAAATTATTGCTTATATACATTGTAACAATAATTAAAACTGTAAAGTTAAAAGTTAACTTAAATAATAAACAATATAAATATATATTTTTCTCAATAATATTAAATCTACTTAGTGCTATATTAATATTTGCAACTATATATAAAACAACACAATCAGTAACAGATTTTGCTTTAGATTTTGTTATTGCATTAATTTCAAGTAGCATACTTATTTTAAACATATTTTTCATGTGGCTAATAATAAGAGTTTCAAAAGATAGTAACTTAAGGGCAGAAAATAAATGTATAAAAGAAAATATACAATTACAGCATCAGTATTATTTGAATATGCAAGAGTCTCAAATGAAAGTTAAAAAATTATATCATGATATGAAAAACCATATGATATGTATAGAAAATCTGTATGGTAAAAATGAATATGTAGAAAGTATAAACAACCAACTTAAAGAGTGTAATTCTATATTTAATACAAATAATATGATTTTAGATATTATATTAAATGATAAAAAACGTATTTGTGAAAGTAAAGGAATAGATTTGATAGCTAATATAAACTTTAAAGAATGTAATTTTATAGACTCAGCAGATGTATGTAGTATATTTTCAAATATGATAGATAATGCCATAGAAGCTTGCGAAAATATAGAAGATAACAGTATTTCCAAGAAAATTAACATAAAAGGAACTATAGTTAAAAGCTTATATATTATAAAATGTGAAAATCCAAAAAATAATATAATTAAATTAAAAAGTGGTAAGATTTTAACCAATAAAAAAGATAAGTTTTTACATGGTATAGGTATAAGTAGTATGAAAAATTCTATAGAAAAATACAATGGAAATTTAGAAGTAAATGATTTAAATACTAGATTTTTGATAAATATTTGTATACCCTTAAAACTTAATGAAAATAATTTATACATAAAAAATGCATAGTGATAAAAGTAAGGAAAAAAGAACATCTAAACAATTAGATGTTCTTTTTTTGCCCAGTTATATCTAAAAAATACCCAGTTGTGTCTTTTATATTGTTAAAAGATTAAATAAAATATATATTTTTTATGAAAATACTTATGGGGATTTTAGGAGGTAAATATGTCAATTTTAAAAATTAAAAATTTGAGTAAGGTGTATGGAGAAAATGAAACTGAGGTAAATGCATTAAGCCATATAAACTTAGAAATAAACAAAGGTGAGTTTGTTGTAATAGTAGGTAAAAGTGGGAGTGGGAAAAGTACGCTTCTTCATATAATGGCAGGACTTGAAACACCTACATATGGAGATGTAATTATAGAAAATACAAATCTTTCTTCTTTAAATGAAAAAGAAAGATCATTGCTTCGTAAAGAAAAAATAGGATTAATATTTCAATCATACAACTTGATACCAGTTTTAACAGTGGAAGAAAATATAAAATTACCAACTATAAATACAAGTAATAAAGATGATGGATACGTAAATGAATTGATGGAGTTACTTAATATAAAAGAAAGAAAAAATCATTTACCAAATCAATTGTCAGGAGGGCAACAACAGAGGGTTGCAATAGGAAGAGCTCTTGTAAATAAGCCTGCTATTATATTTGCAGACGAACCTACGGGAAATTTAGATACAAAAACAGAAAGTGAAGTATTAAATCTTTTAAAAGAATCTCAGAAAAAATATAATCAGACGATAATAATGATAACTCATAATATGGATATTGCTAAATATGCAGATAAAATTATTAAAATAGAAGATGGATTTATTAGGGAGTAGGTGAGATTATGAAACTTATAGATATAGTTAAAAGTTATATTATGAAAAATAAGAAAAATTCATTATTAATAATTGTAAGTATTATAATTTCAACTGCGCTTTTTTTAGTAATGAATATAATAAGTGAAGATGCAAGAAATATAATGATAAATCAAGCAAAACAAAATTTAGGAACAAAACATGCTCAGTATGGACTTAGAAATGATAAAGAAATTAAATATTTTGAAAAAAATTCAAGTATAGATAAATTAGGAAAATCAATGTTACTAGGGTTTAATGAAATGGGACATGGTCAAACTTTACAAATAGTAAATGATGATAAAGTTGTACAAGAATTAGATAATAGTTATTCTTTAAAAGAAGGGAATTTTCCTATTAAAGAAAATGAAATAGCAATAGACTCTTGGTATATAGAACAAAAAGGAATAGAAAATCCAATAGGAAAAAGTATAAAATTAAAATATACCGGTTACGATTCGACTGGCAAGCATGTTTTATACCAAGGAGAAAAAGAATTTGAAATAGTTGGAATTCTAAAATGTAATCCAATATTAAAGGCTCAAGGAACTTGTATAGGAGTTATAAGTGAAGAATGTGCTAAAAAAAATATAACTGTTGAAAATAAATATAATCAAGTATTTTTTAAATTTAAAAAAGAAAAAGATATAACTAAGCAAGTTGAAAAAATTGCACAAGAAAATAATTTAAGTAAAGATGATTTCATGATAAATAAAGATTTAATATTAGCAATTTCAGATAGTATGAGCTTAAAAATACCATATATTATAATTAATGTAATACTTTCTTTAGCAACTATATTATTAATTTACAACATTTTCTATATATTACTGGCCAGTAGAAGAAAAGATTTTGGAATATTAAGAGCAATAGGATTTACACCTTCAGAGATATCAAAAACTATGATGTTTGAAGTGTTTATATATGCAATAATAAGTATACCATTAGGATTGATATTAGGGGGATTAATAGCAAATTTAAGTAGGGAATATATAATAGGTGTAATATATGATATGAACTATGCAAATTCAATAAAAAGTCAAAGTTACATGAGTTTATATATTATTTCAACATTGCTAAGTGTATTAACAATCATAATAGCAGTTTATAAACCACTTAGAGAATGTTCTAAAGTAGATCCTATGGTTTGTATGAAAAAGAGTGATGAAAAAATAAAGATAAACCAAAAGTCAATAGTAAGTAAGCTTATGACTAAGTTTTTTAAAGATTATGGAAATATAGCATCTAAAAATATACAAAGAAATAAAAAACGTACAAATTTAGCAATAGCATCTATGGTAATAATATTTTTTTTAATGTCAACATTATATACTAAATCTACTAGTAACTTCCTAGATGATAACGGATTAAGGCACTGGATTCCTGGAGATTATTTGCTTCATAATATTGATTATAGTTCTGCTGAGGATAATAAGATGTCATATGATAAAGTTACATTGCAAGCTATAAAAAATATAGATGGAGTAACTAAAGTAAGTCCATCTAGAGATAAGATATTAGATATAGATATAGATATTGATAAAATAGATAAAAAATCTAGCTATTGGAAACAAGAACAAAATAATATTGAATCAAAAGCGGATTCTATAGAGTTTAGAGAAGGGAAAAAAGCTTACAGAGAACGATTTGAAGTTATGGGTATTGAGGATCATAGCATACTAGATGATAGTATTATAGATGGAAAATCAAATTTAAAAGACATAGATAATAAACCATATATATACATAGATAAATATTCAAGTGAAACATTAAAAATAAAAGTTGGAGATTATATAAAAGCAAATCTTGATGTATCAGATAGTAAAACTGGCGATTATAAAGAAACTATATCAAAGGACTTAATAGTAGCAGGAATAATAGACTATATACCATTAACTTCACAAGGAGTAGGATGTACATTTGGAGCTGTTATGTCAGTTAATCAAATGAATAAATTTACAGGTATTTCTACATATGAAAGGTTTGATATATGGACAAATAAGCTTTCAAATCAAAAAAATATTGAAAGTGAATTAAATAAAATAATCGAAAATAGTGATAAGGGAATTTTAATTCCATATAAAAGTGAAGCTGCTGGAATTGAAAAAAGTGACAATCAAAAAGCTATGATTATGACTTTGGTTGTTGGAGTTATAGTTTTACTATCATTATTCAACTGTTGTAATACTATAGTTACTAGCATAAATAGTAGAAGTAGAGAATTTGCATTATTTAGAGGTATAGGAATATCTAAAGATGAAGTGAAAAAGATTGTTGTACTAGAAAGTTGTATATACATTGTAGTAGGTTTTATTATTTCTATAATACCTACATTGATAGTAAGGTACATAATAATAAAACCTTTTGAAACTATCCAATTAATCAACTTGAAGTTTATAATAGCTGTAATTTTAATATTACTAGTTATAAGTGCGATAATTATAATAACTACATTGAAAACATTAAAAAATGTTCAAGGTGAAGATTTTATAGAACAGATAAAAACTTTAGAATAAATTATAATAAGTAAGGGTAGCATTATGCTACCCTTACTTATATATTGCTACATTCTTCAAGTTGAACACCATCATTAATTAATTCAAACTTTAAAGTAACTTTGAACAAATCCCCATCAATATCTAGGTCAAGAGATCCATCTTGCATTTCAACTAAATTTCTAGCAATTGAAAGTCCAAGTCCACTTCCGTTTGTATTTCTTGAAACATCTCCACGAACAAATCTTTCAAGTAGCTCATTAGGTGATATGTTTAATTTATGATTAGATATATTTTTCATAGATATAAAAACATATCCGTAATTCGTATAAACATCAATATATACTCTTGTATTTGGCAAAGAGTATTTTGTTATATTAGTAATCAAGTTATCAAATACCCTGAACATTCTTTTTCCATCAATATTACTAAATACAGGGAAGTCAGGGGTATTAATTATAAAATCAAGATTAGAAGCTTCAATCTTATCGTCAAGCTCAACAATACTTTGTATTAAAAGTTCTTTTATATCTGTTTTTTCAAAATGAAGTTCTATATCACCACTACTTATTTTAGACGCTTCGAATATATCTTCGACAAGGGTTTTAAGTTTAGCAGCTTTTTTATCTAGTATATTTATATAAGTTTTAGTTGTTTGCTCATCTAGTTCATTATTTTTTAAAATATCTATATAGCTAATAATTGAAGTTAATGGAGTTTTTAAGTCATGACTAACATTTGTTATAAGTTCTGTTTTTGTTCTTTCTCCTTTTAATTGACTTTCAAGAGCCTTATCTAACCCATCGCTTATATTATTTACACTTTTTGCAATAGAGGCTAACTCATCATTACCTATAACATCAAGTTCATGTTCTAAATTACATTTTTCAATATCTTTAATATTTCGTTCTATATATTCTATATAATCAACTTTATTTAATAGTATCTTATATACATATGAATAACATATAGAGCTTATAAAAGATATTAATAAAGTTTCAATCAATGCAGACGAAGTAGAATAGTAAATTAAATTAAGTAATAAAAATATTAGTATAAATTGGCCAATTATAGCTATTGTAAAAAATAATCCAAGCTTTTTAAGTAAAGGATTTTGATTGTAGTTTTTATTTAAGCTGTTAATAAGAGGAATCGTAAGTATTCTTGATTTAATAGAACCATTATAAGTTTTAAAACTTATAGAGGTACAATAAAACATCCATAAAATTATACTATCACAATAAACTAAATCACTATCATAAAATGGCATAGTATGCTTCCATTCATCAAAACGTGAGAGAAAAATAAATGCTATTATAAGTAAAATAAACTCCAATGGAGTTTTAGATAATATGTAAACTATAAAATCAATTAATTTATTTGATGATTTTTTATTTAACATATAAATAAAAATACATAATAAAGATACAATAGATGCAATAAATATTATATTTTTTTGTATTATTAAAAGTTCAGGTTTAGTGTGTTCATAAACAGGTCCAAATAAATAATACTTAGGAATAAAGTCCTTAGGGGTTTCACCTAAAAAATTAAAGATTAGATTGAAATAACATTCAAATAATATCGATAAAGATATAAAAAGTATAAATAACGATAAAAACTTTAAAAGTGGATTGTTAATAAGCAATTTTTTCGATTTTGTAACCAATTCCCCACACCACCTTTAAATATTTTGGATCTTTTGAGTTAATTTCTATCTTTTCTCTAATCCTTCTAATATGCACAGCTACAGTTTTTTCACAATTATAAGCTATTTCCTCCCACACATGTTCATAAATATCCTTAGAAGAAAAAACAATTCCTTTATTCTCAAGCAAAAACTCTAAAATTTTAAATTCAATAGGAGTAACCTTAATATTTTCCCCATCTAAAGTAACTACTTTTGTATCTTTATTAAGGCAAAGCCCACCACTAGTTAATATTGAATTAGTACAACTAGAAATATGGGTATTTTCACTCATTGTATTTAAGTTTATAAATCTTCTGAGTTGAGATTTAACACGAGCTATAAGTTCTAATGGATTAAATGGTTTAGTTATATAATCATCAGCACCCATGTTTAATCCTAAGATTTTATCCATATCTTGATCTTTTGCAGATAAAAGTATTATAGGAATATTGTTATTTTCTCTAATTTTAAGAGTAGCCTTAAGTCCGTCCATGTTTGGCATCATAACATCCATAATAACTAAATCTATATTACTATCTATTAAATTTTCAATAGCTTCCAATCCATCATATGCTTTTAAAATATTAAACCCCTCTGGTTTTAGATAAAATTCAATAGCATCAACTATTTCCTTATCATCATCAACTATTAATATATTTTCACCCATAAAATCACTCCTTCAGAAGTTATTATAACATAGAGTTTTATGCATTAAATCTATAAACACAAGATTAAATTATTAAGAATTTATTACGAAAAGTTGTAATTATTACAATTGAATAAAGAAGTTTATACAATGAACATAAATTACGTTTTTGATAAAAAATTTAATGTAGAATTCTTTTGTAGCGATAAAGTAGTTTAATAGAAAGGGGAAGAATTATGAAAAAAAATTTAAACTTAGGAGTTCGATATATGAAAGCCTATAAGGCTAGGTCATTTGCAATTATACTAAGTATCATTTTATCAGTAGGTATGATAGTTGGAGTATTAACTTTAACAAAAACAGAAAAAATGAATGAATTACAAACAATGAAATACAATACGGGAATATATCATATAACATTTAAAGACTTAGATTACAATCAGTTAGAAAAAATTGAAAAGTCTAGTGATGTAGAAAATGTAGGTGCTTTTAATTTTCATGGAATTACAACAGATAAAGAAAAACAATCTGTAATAATGATAAATTGCAATGAAGATTATATAATATCAAATTCAAAGCTTGAAAAGGGAAGACTTCCAAAAGAAAAAAATGAAATAGTAGCTGAAGAATGGGTTTTAAAAAACTTAGGAATACAGCCTACATTAAACCAAAATATAAAGCTTAATGTTGAAGATATAAACAAGAATGTAAAAGATGAAGAATTTAAATTAGTAGGAATTATAAAAGATAGACCTACTGAAAAGCAAGTAGCCAAAATGCAAATGTACTTACCTCTTCAAAAGGGAAGTGAACATTTAGAAGTTGGAGTAGCTTTTAATGAGAAAATAGATATACAGGATTATTCTTTAGAACTTGCAAAAAAAGCTAATATAAATAAAGACAATATAGGGATTCAAGAAGACTTTATATCAATTTCAAATGATGCAAACAATATTAGTTTAGATAATATATTGAGTATATTAGTTATAAGTTTAATATGCGGAATAGTTATATACAGTATTTTTAATATATCTATGTATAAAAGATTTAGAGAATATGGAGTATTAAGGGCAATAGGAGCTAGAAATTCAAAGGTATTTAAATTGATATTAAATGAGTTAATGACTTTAGGTGTTATAGGTATGCCTATAGGGCTTGTAGGAGGATTAGGAGCATCTTTAATAGCTTATAAAAAATCGAGTGAATTAAAAACAAGTATAGCTTTAGATGGAAAAATTATAAGTTCACATATGGTGTATCCCTTATTTGAAATAATACTAGCTATATTATTTATGGTTTTAATATTACTTTTAATATCATTTTTTACATATAGAAAGATAAATAAGTTATCTATTATAGACTCTATAAAAGGTAACAGAAAAGAAAATAGCATAAAAAGAAATAGGGTAAGTGTTAAAGATTTAAGTAAATATATGAAAACATATAAAGCTATATCTTTTAAAAACATATTAAGAAATAAAAAACGATTTATAATGATAGTTTTATCAATGAGTATTTGCGGGATTTTATTTATAAACTCAAACTATCGTTCACATTTGTCTCAATCAGATGACTTTATTACAGATAGGGGACTGTTTAATAACTCTGATATGAGAATAGATATTTATGGGGCTGATAATCAAAGAAATGGCTTAAGTAAAGAAGATATAAAACAAATTGAAAATATAGATGGGGTAAAAGAAGTAGTAAAATCTCAAATAATGAATGGAAGAATGGTTATAAATAAAGGGAATATAGCTAATGAGGGTTATTTTGATTCTATAAATAAATCTATCAGGGGAAGTAACCTTTTTAAAGGATATCTTGTAAAAGATAAAATAAATGATGAGTTGATATTAAAACAAAATCTTAGAGGATATGATGAAAAAGCTTTAAAAGAATTAAATAAATTTTTAGTACAAGGAAACATAGATAATGAAAAAATGAAAAAAGAAGATTTAGCAGTAGTTTATGTTCCTATGGTTACCGAAGAAAAGTTTGATGGAGGT
The DNA here is from genome assembly GCF_048568265.1 of Paraclostridium dentum. Taxonomy (NCBI): domain Bacteria; kingdom Bacillati; phylum Bacillota; class Clostridia; order Peptostreptococcales; family Peptostreptococcaceae; genus Paraclostridium; species Paraclostridium dentum. The sequence continues at coordinate 656,380 of NZ_CP183813.1, forward strand.
GTAACTTACTATAATGTTGATAATGGTAAGCCAGTTGCAAATATAAAGGTAGGAGATACTGTTAAAGTTAAATTTAGAGAAGATGGGAAAAGACCTATAGAGTTTATAAGGTTAGAAGACACTGATGGTAAGTATATAGAAAAAGAATTTAAGGTAGGGGCAGTAGTTAGCTATCCATTTATGGCAGAAGATACGTATACAAGCGATCATTGCGTAGATGTAATAGTGAGCGAAGATACATTTTCTAAAGCAACAAATAGTACAGCTTATCAAGCTATAAATATAAATTTAAAAGAAGGTGCAAATGACAAAAAGGTTTATGATGAAATACTAAAAACTACTATAAAAGTTAAAGGGGCTATGGCTAGAAATATAATTGAAGAAAAGAGAAATTCTGATGCAATGTATGAAAAATCTAGAGTTTTTAATGCTGCTATAGTAGTAGTGCTATTTGTAATTGCAGTTGTGAATGTAGTAAATAATATAAGCCAAAGCATAGTAGATAGAACTAATGAATTTGGAATGTTAAGAGCAGTAGGACTTAATAATAAAGACTTTAGAAAAATGATAATATTTGAAGGAATTATATATACAGCAATATCTAGTTTAATAATTATATTTGTTTCTTTAATTTTAAATAAAACAACATATGACTCGTTTGGAGTATCGAAGTTTGGGATTGAATTTAGTATAAGATATATAGATTATATATCGATAATAGTAATAAATGCATTAATTGGAGTACTTGCAACTTACTTACCTGCTAAAAAATTAGAAAAAGTAAGTGTAGTTGAAATGATAAATATAAATGAATAAGGATATTGGGAGGATTTAATATGTCAATTTTAGAAACTATAAATTTATCAAAAACTTATGGGAATAAAGAGAGTAAAGTAAACGCATTAAACAATGTTAATATAAATATAGGAAAGGGAGAATTTGTTGCAATAATAGGGCCTAGTGGAAGTGGTAAAAGTACACTTCTTCACTTATTAGGAGGGCTTGAGAAGATAAGTAGTGGAAGTATAAATGTAAATGGAAAAGATATTAGTAAGTTAAAAGATATGGAACTAGCAGAATATAGAAGAAAAGAAGTGGGGTTTGTATTTCAACAATACAATTTAATTCCTGTATTAAATGTAGAAGAAAATATAGAACTTCCACTAATGTTAGGAAATGATGATATAGATGAAATATATATAAATGAACTAATAGATGTTTTAGGTCTTAAAGATAGAAAAAATCATCTTCCTAGCCAACTATCAGGAGGACAACAACAAAGAGTTGCAATAGGAAGAGCATTATCAACAAAGCCAAGTATAATTCTTGCAGATGAGCCTACGGGAAACTTAGATAGTAAGGCAACAGATGAAGTAATGGAGTTATTAAAGAAATCTATAAGAAAGTTCAAGCAAACATTAATAGTTATAACTCATGATATAAATATAGCTAAGAAAGCAGATAGAATAATTAATATAGTAGATGGAACTATAAAAATGTAAATAAAAAGCTGTCTCAAAATTAATAACAATGAAAGTATAAATTTATCATAAGCTATATATTTGAGACAGCTTTTATAGTATGTAATTAATTATAAATATTTATGTTCTTATGTAATATTTAAAAATGTACACATTTCCCACCACAATTGGTTTAAATTATAACAAGAAATTTACTCATTTTTAAATTTAATTAATCTTCGTACATATAAGCTCTAGTCATTTTAATGTCGTTGTTAACACCTTTGCTTATTAAAATTTGATGTAAGTCTATTACTCCATTATTGAAGCAAGCAGCACAAGAAGTAAGGTATAAATCCCACATTCTCACAAACTCTTCTCCAAACATTCCTTTTACAGTATCTCTTTCTTTATCAAAGTTTTTATACCACTCAATTAGAGTTCTTGTATAATGTCTTCTTAAACTTTCTACATCCAAAGTATAGAAATCGTATTTAGGGAATATGTCTATAATTTCGCGTAAAGAAGGAATAACTCCACCAGGGAATATATATTTTTTTATCCAAGCATCACCAGGAGATTCTGTAAGACCACTTATGTAATGTAATAAGAAAAGACCTTTTGGTTTTAAAACACTATTAACATTTTTTAAGTATAAATCATAATGTTCACGCCCTACATGTTCAAGCATCCCAACACTAACTATTTTATCAAAAGACATTCCAGAATGTTCAAGATCTCTATAGTCCATTAATTTAACTTCTAAATAATCCTCAAGACCTTCTTCTTTTATTCTTTCTTGGAATTTTTTTTGTTGTTCTTCACTTAAAGTAATACCAGTACCTTTTATTTTATATTTTTTTGCAGCTTCTATAAGAAGATAACCCCATCCACATCCTATATCAAGTAGAGTTTCGCCTTCAGATAACTGTAGTTTCTTTAATATATGATGTATTTTATTCATTTGAGCTTCATAAAGTGTATCAGTTTCATTTTTGAAATAAGCGCAAGAGTAGCTAAGTGTTTTGTCTAACCAAAGACTGTAAAAGTTATTACCTAGATTGTAATGATAGCAAACTTCAGATTTTTGCTTCTTTTCATTACCAGCTTTTGAAAATATTTTACCAAGCTTAGCAAAGTTAGTGTGGAAATGATCTTTTTGACAACCAAATAAAGTATCGAGAGTAAGTAATAGGTCTCCATCAATGGTAATGTCACCACGCATGTAAGCTTCACCTAGAGTTAATGATGTGCTAGTAAGTAAATCTTTTTTACTTAGTGGGTTATTGAAACAAACTTTAAAAGAAGGGTTTCCTTCTCCGACTAAAAATTCTTCTCCATCCCAAAGCTTAACCTCAAATGGATTAGTATCAAGCTTTGAGAGAAATTCTTTAATAAATATTTTATCTAGATTATTCATATTAATGTCACCTCTTTAATTTCAATACCCCTAAAATTTGAGAATAAACAAAAAATTTCAAATAAAATTTTAAAATACGACTTGACTGTGGAGTAACTACATACTTTATATTATTATGAGAGAAAGTTTTTAGGAGGTTAATATGGAAAATTCATTAGCAAAAAGTTTTAAATTTTCATCACTTATAAAGTTCACTATACCATCTATTGTTATGTTGGTGTTTATATCTTTATATACAATTGTTGATGGAGTATTTGTATCTAGATTTGTAAATACAGATGCATTGTCAGCAGTTAACATAGTATATCCGTTTTTAAATATCGTAATAGCTGTTGCGGTAATGTTAGCTACAGGCGGAAGTGCAGTTATAGCCAAAAAATTAGGAGAAAATAAAAGTAGAGAAGCTAAAGAAAACTTTACATTAATTGTATTAATAGGATTTATTTTAGGAATCTTAATATCTTTAATAGGATTTATATTTTCTAATAAAATTTTAAATTTATTAGGATCTACAGATGAGTTGTATAAGTATTGTATAGACTATTTTTCTGCGCTTCTTATATTTGCTCCAGCATTTATAGTCAACTTATTATTTCAATATCTAACAATAACAGCAGGAAAGCCAAAAGTGGGGCTTGCCTTGACTATAATTGGTGGTCTTACTAATATGATTTTAGATTATATATTTATAGTTCCAATGAATATGGGAATATCTGGAGCAGCTATTGCAACTGGTATGGGAAATTTAATACCATCAGTACTTGGAACTATATATTTTATGAAAAAGAAATCTATTATTCATTTTGTAAAACCAAGATTGGATTTAAAAGTAATATTAAAAGCGTGTTCTAATGGTTCTTCAGAGATGGTTACAAATCTTTCAACTGGAGTAACTACTATGTTATTTAATTTAGCAATGATGAAATTATTAGGAGCAGATGGAGTAGCAGCTATAACTATAGTTTTATATGGAGAATTTTTAATAAATTCTGCATATATAGGATTTTCTTCTGGAGTTGCGCCAATTATAAGTTATAATTATGGTAATGATAATAAATCAGAACTTAAAAAAATAATTAAGTACAGTATAAGATTTATATTAATGAGTTCAGTTACCTTATTTATAATTTCAATATTATTTGCTCCAAATATAGTAGGAATATTCTCGCCTAAAGGAACTACTGTGTTTGATATAGGATATAAAGGTTTTTCACTTTTCTCACTAAGTTTTTTATTTACGGGAATAAATATTTTCTCATCATCTATGTTTACAGCATTTTCAAATGGGAAAATATCAGCAGCTGTATCATTCTTAAGAACATTTGTGTTTATAATATCAGGAATATTAATATTACCTAGATTTTTAGGTGTAAATGGAGTATGGCTTGCAGTACCAATAGCAGAAGTTTTATCTATGATAATTTCTGTGACGTTTATATATAGATATAGAAATGTTTATGGATATGGAAAAGAAACTGAAACTCATAAAGAAGATAAAGAAAAGTCATATAAAGATATAAAGGAGTTTTAGATATGAAAAATAAAATACAAGAGCCAAAAATAAGCAATAATTTGGAGATACCAACGAATGTGATTGATGAAATTTTTGAAGAGGAATACTTAGAAAATAAAATAATTGAAAATACTACAATATCAGGTATTTATGAAGTTAGGCTTAGTTTGAATTCTTGTATATTTAAAAATGTAGAATTTGAAAGTTGCGATTTTAGAAAAATTGATATAACTGATGTGATATTTGAAAATTGTAATTTATCGAATATTAATTTTGATGATAGTGGTATTTATCGAACTAAATTTGTAAATTGCAAGTTGACCGGAACGTTGTTTGAAGATGCGATTTTAAAAGATGTTGAATTTAAAGATTGTTTAGGTAGATATTCTAATTTTTCATTTTCAAAATTTAAGGGAGTTTTAATTACAGATTCAGATTTTCAAAATGCAGTTTTCCAAGAAGTACAAAATAATAAACTAATATTAAATTCTTCAGATTTAAATAGTTCTATATTTAGTGGAACACCATTGAATGGGGTTGACTTCACGACTTCTAGTATAGACGGTTGTGAGGTTAAACTAAATGATCTAAGGGGAGCTACATTTTCGGTTGCACAAACTTTAGAGTTAGCTAAACTAATGGGGATAATAATAAAATAGATAAAATAGGCTGGTTATAAATATTTAGTAAACTTAATCAGTCTATTTTTTGTTAATTTGGTAAAGATAGGATTATAAGTAAAAATGAAAGGATATTAAAATGAAGCAGGAAATTATATTGATAAATTGGGCATGTATATTCCTTATGTTAGTAGGAATGCTTATGATAATATTTATGAGAAAAAAGATAGATTATGTTCCTAAGAAATTTTATAATTTAAGTTTTTATGCGTTACTAATCTCAACATCTTTATATATTATTAAAGCGATTTTTATGACTATACATCCAATCAGGAGTTTTTACATGATAATTATATATTTAGATTGGTTGATTATAACCCCTATGCTAATTAATATATTAGGATCAATTGGAATGTATTATGATCATAAAAACAAGAAGCTAGTATTAGGTATAATTTTTGTATATTTGATTATGACAATTAGCTTTATAACTTCAAACAATACAACTGGATTTACAAGTGGTATTACACTTTTGATTAGTTGTGTGTTTTTTATTATAAATTTCTGGCTAATTTGGGGACCTTTAGAAAATATATCTAGTCTTCAAGGATGTTACGAATATAAATTATATAAACTATTAGCTTTGTTTACAACTATAGTTTGGATAGGATATCCTGCATTATGGGGAATAGGGCCTAGAGTTTTAGATATAATAGATCATAAATTATATATATATTTTAGAATAATAATTCCTACTATATATAAGTTAGGATTTATATTTATAGCATTATATGGAGTAAAAAAGGTAAATAAAATTAAACAACATTAAAAAATTATAATTTAAATTTAACGTTTCATTTTAATTTGTCATAAAATAAAATTTTTATAAAAAATATTTTTTTTAATATGGAATTTGATAAAAATGTGTAGTACTATGTATACATAGACAACAAGATTAGACAAAAAACAACTAGAAAACAATAGGAATTGACATAAATATTAAAGCGGGTGTTCATTCTCCCAATGGCACCCTTATAACCTTTAGATGAAATACTATCCCCCCATAAATAGTATTTTAAACCTAATACCCACCCATTTAAAAGACTGTATCGGAAACAGTCTTTTTTTTTTCGATTATTTTAGTTTATAATTAAGTAAAGTCAAATGATTAGGAGAACGGTATGAAAATTTTAATAGATGCAGATGGATGCCCTGTTGTTGATATAACCATAGAAGTTGCGAAAAAACTTGGAATAGAAGTAATACTAATGTGTGATACTTCTCATATATTTAATAAGCAAGGTATAGAAACTATAATTTTATCTAAAGGGGCAGACTCAGTAGATTTTGCATTGGTAAACAAGGTTAAGAAAGATGATATAGTAGTAACTCAAGATTATGGGCTTGCGGCTATGGTTTTAGCAAAATCAGGTAATCCAATAAATCAAAATGGTAAGCTTTATACAAGTGAAAATATTGATCAATTATTATTTACAAGACATATATCTAAAAAAGCTAGAAATGCAGGTTCCAGAATGAAAGGACCTAAAAAAAGACAAAAAGAAGATGATATAAACTTTAAAGATAACTTAATTAAATTAATCAACAATCTTAACAATTCATCCATGTAAAAAAAAGAGAAGTAAATTATTTCTGAATAAGCGAAGTATACAACATATGTATTGACGAAACACTTCCGTACAAAGTACGTCGTGTAAAGGAAATACATATGTTGTATACGAAGCCAATAAACAGAGTTAATTTACTTCTCTTTTTCTTTTTCTTTCTCTTTCTCAAATTCCATATCCCAAGAGAAATACCCATTATCTTTTTTAGTATATTTTAAAATAGCATCAAATTTATTTCCACTTTTGCTAGTCAAACCTTTAACTTTAGCAGAGCCACTTTTTAAAATGCTTTTTACCATAGTTTTATTAGGTTTTTTCTTTAAAGCTAATAAGAATTTATCACTATTCCAAATTCCAAATTTACATTCTTTATAATTAGTGCAAATATAACCTTTAGAACATTCAACCACATCATTTTGACAGACTGGACATTTTCCAAAGCTTTCTTGCTTTGCTCCATCATTAGAGAAAGTTCCCTTAGAATATCTTTTAGTTTTAGGGTTATAGCTATAAACTTCAGTACTAATATTTTTATTACTATCATTTTTTATAGCCTCAACTCCATTTACTATGAAGTTCATTATATTTGTAAGGTACTCACTTCTAGTGAACTCTCCTCTTTGAATATCACTTAAGCTTTTTTCAAGTTTACCAGTGTAATCAACATCTAGTAAATCCTTTAAAGGGAATATTTCAACTAAGTTTTTACCTAAATCAGTAATATAATAAGATTTACCTTTTTTATTTACATAGCCTACTTCTGAAATTTTCTTTAAAACTTCAGCACGAGTAGCAGAAGTACCTATTGAGTAACCTGATAAAACTGCTGTATCCTCATCAGATACATTTTTACCGCAGTTTTTCATAGCTTTAAGCAGTGTATCTTCTGTATAAGATTTAGGAGGTGTAGTTTGTTTTGTTAATATATCCATTTTAACAACATCTACAACTTCATCTTTGTTAACAAACGGCAATAAATCATCTTTTTCTTCCTTATTATATACTTCTAAGTATCCTTTAACTTTAAGAACTTTACCTTTTGTTAAAAATTTATGGTCATCCACGAAAGTATGAATTTCAGTATTTTCATATTCAGCAGGAGGCATGAAGTTAGCTACAAATCTATCTTTTATAGCATTATATACAATTTCTTCATCAGGAGTTAGCTTAGTAGGAATTATATAAGTTGGCATAATGGCACTATGGCTATCAACTTTTGAAGAATCAAAAACTCTTTTACTTTTAGTAAATTTAATTTTATCTGCATAAGGAAGTCCAACTTTAAGTTTTTCTAAAGTTTGAGATGCCTTACCAGCTAAGCTTTCCTCTAAGTATATAGAATCGGTTCTTGGATATGTTATATATCCACCTTTTCCCTTACCTTCATATAAAGACTGACAAACTTTTAAAACTTTATCAGAAGTAAAGCTAGAGTATTTAGAAGTTATGTAACCTTGAAGAGATGTTAAACTAAATAATTTAGGAGCATACTCTTTAGATGTTGTAACTTTCTTGTCTTTAACAATACCAGTACTGGATGTTATACTATCGATTACTTTGTTAGCATCATCTATACTATCAAATTTTGATTCTTTTCCTTTTATATACTTACCTTTATATTTACCATTAGTACAACTGAAGTTTCCTTCTATTTCATAATATGTTTTAGGAATAAAATTAGCTATTTCCATATCTCTATCGTAAACTAACTTTACAGTTGGAAGTATAACTCTACCAATATTTAATAGTTTTCCATTTCCGTATTTTAAAGTAGTCATTGATGTAAAATTAATTCCAATTAGCCAATCAGTTACTAGTCTTGTATAGCCTGCAGCTTGTAGATTTCTCATCTGTTCATCTGTTTTTAAAGTTGAAAGGCCTCTTTTAATATCTTCAGGAGTCCATTCATTTACTAGTATTCTTTTTATAGGCTTTTTATTTTTAGCTGTTAGAAAAATCAAAAAAGCTATCAGTTCACCTTCACGGTCATTATCTGTAGCATTTATAATTTCTTCAACATCGTCTCTATGAATTAACGATTTTACTATATTAAATTGCTTAGATTTAGACCCGTCAACTTTGAATCTAAATTTATCAGGGATAAAAGGAAAGTTTTCACTTTTCCAAGATCCTGCATAAGACTTATCGTAATCTTTAACATCATATAAAGATACTAAATGACCTACAGCATAAGTAACTATATAGCCATTTCCTTCAAAATATCCATCACGTTTAGTTTTAGCACCTAAAAATGAGGCTATTGTTTTAGCAACAGAGGGTTTTTCTGCTAATATCAGTTTCATATTTAAAACCTCCTTAATAAAACCTATTAAATATATTAGCACATAAAAAGAAGTAACTTCAAGAAAACTATAAAAATTATATGTATAAAGAATAAAGTAAAAAATCCGTATATAATGAATTGACATATAACTAGGTAATAATTGGGAAGTCGTTACAAATGTAGACAAAATGTTACAATTTTGTAATAATAACTATAGTATAAAAATATATTATTGAAATTATCGAATATTTATAGGGAGAGGAGCAAAGCAAATATATGAATTTAAAGAAAAAAAGCATGATAGCTGGATTAATTTCAGCGGCGATAATAATTCCGGCTTCTACTGGGGTATCGTTTGCTAATACGAATGAACAAACTAAAAGTGTTGATTATAGAACTATAAAAGGGAATTCTGTAAACTTTAGACAAGGGCCAGGGACTAATTACTCATCTATTGGAAAGTTAAACACAGGAGATAAAGTTGAATATATAGAAACTGTAGGTTCTTGGACAAAAATTAAGTACAATGGAACAGAAGGATTTGTACATAGTGATTATGTATCAGGATCTACAGGAAATGAAGAAGATAATACGGTAAAAGGGAACAAGCAAGTTACAGGAAACAGCGTAAACTTTAGACAAGGGCCGGGAACAAGTTACTCAGTTATAAAAACTTTAAATAAAGGAACACAAGTAGGCGTAATATCAGAAAGTAATGGATGGTCAAAAATAAGCTGTAATGGAACAGTGGGATATATATCATCTCAATACCTAGGAGATATAAATTCAGGTGGCGGACAAGAAGATAATACAGTAAAAGAAAATAAGCAAGTGACAGGAAGTAGTGTTAACTTTAGAAAAGGACCAGGAACTAATTACTCAGTAATATCAGCTTTAAGCAAAGGAACGAAAGTAGGAGTAATATCAGAAAGCAATGGATGGTCAAAAATAAGCTATAATGGAACAATAGGATATATATCATCTCAATATTTAGGAGATATAAATTCAGGTGGCGGACAAGAAGATAATACAGTAAAAGAAAATAAACAAGTTACTGCTAGCAGTGTAAACTTTAGACAGGGGCCAGGAACTAATTACTCAGTTATAAGATCATTAAGCAGAGGAACGCAAGTAGGAGTAATATCAGAAAGTAATGGATGGTCAAAAATAAATTATAATGGAACAATAGGATATGTATCATCTCAATATTTAGGAACTGTAGACTCAGGTGGTGGAGAAAATCCAGGACAATCATCTAGTGCAGATAAAGTTATAAATATTGCTAAACAACAATTAGGAAAGAAATATGTATGGGGAGCTGAAGGTCCAAATACTTTTGACTGTTCAGGATTCACTTTATATTCATTTAAAAATGGAGCAGGAGTAAACCTTCCTAGAGTTTCTAAAGAGCAAAGTAAATATGGAACATCTGTAAGTAAAAGCAATCTTCAAAAAGGAGATTTAGTTTTCTTTGATACAGATGGAGACGGTGTAGTAAACCATGTTGGTATATATATTGGAAATAATGAATTTATACATGCTTCATCAGGAGCTGGAAAAGTTGTAATATCACAGTTCAATAGTTACTATAATTCTAAATTTACAAATGCAAGAAGAGTTTTATAAAAATAAAAAGCGTAAGCTTTTTATTTTTTTTTACTTTATGTGTATAAATATGATTGTAAATTGAAAATACTAATAAAGTCATCATAATTATAGTATTAAGTGAAGGAGTGTAGTCATGTGCTTAATAACTGATTTTTACCAATTTAAATACAGTAAGAATAATTGCTATATAGAATTTTATATGGATAGAGATGCTGTTTTAAACATAGAGAACGCTCTAGATGAAAGATTAAGTAACTGTGTAACTAATAGAGATTCAGAATGTGCATATATGAGGTTAAAAGAGCTATTTGAAAATGCAAGGTTATCAAGTAACTCACAATATGTAGAAATCAGAATGAATAAGTGTTATATGATTTATATATCTAATTTGCAGTTATATTTTAGAAACCAAGGGCAATATGCAGTTTTAGATGTGTTATATAAATATTTACAGACATCTATGGTTGAAGAATATGAAAGTTTAAAAGTATTTAATATATTAGATGAAGAGACGAAGATAAGAGTTTTATCTAATGTTTAATAAAAATAAAGCAGGTTCTATTAAATAATAGAACCTGCTTTATTTTTATTAAAATGTTTTTTTACTTTCTTGATAATCATATACATCCATTAAAGCTTCTCCGAATCTTTGATAATGAACGATTTCTCTTTCACCTAGGAAACGAAGAACATTTTTAAGATCTACATCATCAGTTAAATTAGTAAGTTGGTAATAAGTTGCTAAAGCTTTTTGCTCTGCAGCCATATCTTCATGCAAATCTGTAACTGGATTTCCCATAACAGCTATTGTAGATGCTGAAAAAGGAACGCCGTGAGCATCTGACGGGAATATTCCAAATCCATTTTGCGCGTAGTTTTCACCAAGGCCAGCTTTTCTAAGTTCCTCTGGAGTTGCATCTTGAGTAAGTTGATAAACCATACTAGCAATCATTTCAACGTGAGCTAGTTCTTCTGTACCAATATCAGTTAAAAGTCCTTTAGATTTACTTGTAGGCATAGTAAATCTTTGAGATAAATATCTTAAAGCAGCACCTAATTCACCATTAGGCCCTCCAAATTGAGTTATTAAGTATTTAGCCATTTGCAAATCCTTAGATTTAAGATTTACAGGATGTTGTAAAGTTTTTTGATATATCCACATAAAAATTATCCCCCTATTTACATTTCATAAAATTTATTTTCCCAAGGCCATGGACCTTCTACCCATTGAAAGGGACTTTTACTTGGAGAGTATCCAAAGTTATTTAATGGTCCATATTTTTTTTCGTAGTTAATTCTAGCTTTAGCAAGCTCTGAACATAGTTTATTGTAAGTTGCTAATGCTCTTTCGTCTTCATTATGATTGTCTAGGTATAAGTTCATATCTAAACATGCAAAACAAAGTTCTTCTATATCTGTTAACATATCAGCACGTGTAGCCATTATCTTTTACCTCCATTGATTTTTTTCATATATCTATATAAATCTTTATTGTACATAGCAGATTCCCATAAATTTAATTCAGGAAATATAGTCCCATATTGAAGTGCTTTTGACAAATTATACATTTTGCCAAATACTTGGTCATTTACATATGGTCTAGCTAATGCATCGCCACAATTTTTATTAACATTTCTAGTATTCACCAAAATTCCTCCAGTTCAAATGATGTATTTTGAAAATTATATCTAAATAACAGTTAAATTAACTGTATCTAATAGCATAATATTCATATGTAGCTAAAAAGTTACACAAAATTTATAAATTAAAAAACATATATAATAAGTAGAAATTTGAAGATAATAATAAAAGTAAATGATTTTCTGGGAAATAATTAGATATAAGGTAGGAATATCTTGAACTAATATTGGCCTTTATGATAAAATAAGTTGCATGTTCACAAAAAGATGAGGTGATTGAATGAGCGAATTAGCAGGAAAAGGCTGTGAAATTATAGTTCCTTTTGATGAAAGACAGCCACTTAAAGATATCGAAAGAAGTATTGTAAAAAGATATAGAAAAAACTTATGGTCTAAGTTTATAAAGGCTATAAGAGCATATAATTTAGTTGAAGAAGGCGACAAAATTGCAGTAGCTATATCTGGAGGAAAAGATAGTTTGCTTATGGCAAAGATGTTCCAAGAGTTAAAAAGACATAGTCAAGTAAACTTTGACGTTGAATTTATAGCTATGGACCCTGGATATCATAAAGATATAAGACAATTATTAGTAGATAACTGTGAATACTTAGATATACCTATACATTTATTTGATTCGAAAATATTTGAAATTGCAGATGAAATAGCAAAAGATTATCCTTGTTATATGTGTGCAAGAATGAGAAGAGGAGCATTATATTCTAAAGCAGAAGAGTTAGGATGTAATAAATTAGCTTTAGGACATCACTATGATGATGTAATAGAAACGACAATGCTTAATTTATTATGCGCAGGTAACTTTAAAACAATGCTTCCAAAGTTAAAATCTACAAACTTTGATGGAATTGAAATAATAAGACCTTTATACTATATAAGAGAAGAACATATAGTTAGATTTATACAAAATAGTGGTATATGGCCTTTAAACTGTGCTTGTATGGTAGCGGCTAAAAAGACAGGTAATAAGAGATATGAAATAAAAGATCTTATTAAGAACTTAGGCGATAACTTCAAAGATGTAGAGAAATCTATTTTTAAATCTGCAGAAAATGTAAATATTGATTCAGTTTTAGGATGGCAACAGGATGGAGAAAAACATTCTTTCCTAGAAAGATTTGAGTAGGGTGTACTTAGTACATCCTTTTTCTTTTAGATTGATATTAATAAAAATGTATTATAAAATTATATTATGATAAATTTAATTAAGTGGTAAAATGTATAGGTTTTATGCTTTAGAGAGGATGAAGGGGATGAAAAAAATATATATAGATTTTGAGATGAATATGTCAAATTCTAAATATGGAAGAGATATAAATAATGCTGATATTATTGCTATTGGAGCTGTAAAATACGATATGGCTACAAAGGACATTTCAAATTTTAAATCGTTGATAAAACCAGTAAGCGAGATTGATATATATCCTCACATAGAAGAACTTACTAAAATAACCAATGAAGAAATTGCTGATGCACCTACTTATGAAGAGGTAATGAGAGATTTCAAAAAATGGCTAGGTGAGTTTTCAGAAATAGAAGGTATTTATACTTTTGGAAATCTAGATTTAACATGTTTTGCAAATACAGATCGAAGAAGTTCTAAAAAAAATAACCATCCAAGGTTTGTTAATAATATAAAAGATTTATTTATTGACATAAAAAAAGAATACTTAAATAAAGGTATTAGATGTATAAATTATATATCTTTAAAGAATTTACTTGAATATTCAAATGTTGAGTTTGACGGAGAAGCACACGATCCTTTAGCAGATGCATACAATTTGCTTATATTAGACATGACATTATCTAATAAAAAATGTATAAGAGAATTATTGATTATAAAAGATTTAATAAAAAACCCTTTTGTCGAAATTAATACAAATTTAGAATTTGTTTTTGAAGAATATAAACATAGAGTGCATGTTGATGAAGAAAATGTAAATTTAGATGATATTTCTATAGAGATTTTAAAAACTTTAAGATTATATCTAAAGTCTATAATTGATTTAGATATATACAATATAGAATATATAAAAGATGTTAGTAAAAAATTACTTACATTTAAGAACCTTATTGATATAAGCGAGGGATACTTTTATCTATTAGAAAATGTATACCTAGATATGATGGAATTAATGGAAGACTTATCGTATTATAAGTTAGGTCAAGACCAATATAAACAAGAATTGACTCAAATATTAGAACTATTTGAACAAGATTTAGAAGAGGAAAAATTGAATTTAGAAGAAGTTTTACAAGCCAGCTACTAAGCGCATTTTAGCAGTAGTTGGTTTGTTTTTGTGTGTATAAAAAATATTATATATAATGGAAATATTTTGAAAATTATTGCAAGATGATTAGGTTTTAGATTATAATATAGGAAAAGGTTAACATTTTTTGGACAAAAGAGGGGGCTTTAAAAATGGAAGTTATAAAAGGAACAGTATTATTATTAGCAGTACTGACCGCGTTCTCAGTATTTAGTTACAAGGCGCCGCATGGTATGAAGGCTATGGGTGCACTAGCTAGTGCAGCGTGTGCTACATTTTTAGTGGAAGCTATACAGTTTTCATTACTAGGAAATACTCTTGGAATTCCATTTCTTAGTGAACTAGGATCAATAAATGGAGGACTTGGAGGTTTAGTTGCAGCATCATTAGTTATGTTAGCATTAGGAGTTTCTCCGGTATATTCAATGTTACTAGGAATAACTTGTTCAGGATTAGGAATACTACCAGGATTTATAGCTGGATATTTAATGTCATTTGCAGTTAAATATTTAGAAGAAAAAGTTCCTCCAGGACTTGATTTATTAGTCATGGTAATTGTAATGGCACCAATAACTAGATTAATAGGTGTGTCATTAGAACCTGTAGTAAATAGTACATTATTAACAATAGGAGAAGTAATAGCAGGATCTACAAATTCAAGTCCAATAGTAATGGGATTAATAATAGGAGGATTCTTCACATTAATATCAACATCTCCATTAAGTTCTATGGCGCTTACAGCTATGCTAGGTTTAACAGGAGTACCTATGGCCATAGCATCACTACCTATATCAGCAACATCTTTTGCAAACTTTATATTATTTAAAAAATTAAAATTTGGAGATACAAGAGACACTATATCTGTTGTAATTGAACCATTAACACAAGCAGATATAATATCAGCAAATCCAATACCTATATATGTAACAAACTTTATAAGTGGGGCGCTTGGAGGAGTAGTAGTTTCAGCTATGGGGCTTGTAAATAATGCACCAGGTACAGCTGCACCATCTGCTGGACTTCCAGTTATGTTTGCATTTAACCCAGCTAAAGAAGTTTTAATATGTATGGCTATATGTGCTGTAATAAGTTCTATTGTAGGCTTTGCAGGAAGTTATGTATTTAGAAATCATAAGATAGTTACAGCTGCAGAAATAAGAGGATAATATTTTTTACATAAACTAAATAAGAATATACAGACTGTCTTACAGTAAATTTGTATAAGTTTAATACTTAGTTGCAGATTTTACTTTGGGGCAGTCTTTTTTACGATTCATAAAATTATATTAGACAAGACCTCATGGATTAATATATATACATTAAATTGGATTAAACTTAGAGTAAAAAAGCTTTTTAAGCAACGGACGTAGTCGTTGGCGATATGAACGAAGTGAATTTTTGTTAAAAAATTCATTATCTTCTGTCGTATAAATAAAATCATTTTTTTGGACTTGTATATATAAACTTATATTATAAGAATATAAGGAGGACTATGTATGGAAGGTATAAAAAGTTATTTTGAAATGGTATTTGTTATATTTATTACTTTATCAATGGCATTTATGGGAATTAAGTTATTATTGTTTATTTTAGAAATTAGAAAGAATAAACAAAGAAAAAGTATCAACGGATATAGTGAAAAAACAAATAATTTGAGAGGTGGATATAGAGGTATTAAAAGAAATCAAACTGACGAGAGTAAGAACTCAGTTAAAAGTACCAAAATAAGTAATAAAGATGATAAATATGAAATTTTAAAATATGATAATGGAGATACATATAAAGGAGAATTAGTGGACGGAAAAAGAAGTGGATTTGGAATTTGCATCTTTGCAAATAAGGATAGATATGAAGGTTTATGGAAAGAAGATTTGATGCATAGTATAGGGAAGTATATTTATAGTGATGGTTCTGTTTATAGTGGGGATTTTAAATTTGGAGTTATAGAGGGCATAGGAATGTATACTTTTGTAAATAAGGATATTTACAAAGGTGAGTTTAGAAATGGGAAAAGAGAAGGGAAAGGACTTGTTATATATAATAATGGAGATAAATTTTCGGGTACTTTTAGCGATGGATTAAGAGAAGGAAAAGGCAAGTATGTATGTAATAATGGAGGCGTATTTGAAGGTGAATATAAAGAAGACAAATTAAATGGGAAAGGAAGTTACTTATATGCTGATGGAAGTAAATATATAGGTGAATTTAAAAATAATGTATATCATGGAAAAGGTGTACATACTAATGAATCTGGAGACATATATGAAGGTGAATTTAAATATGGATATAAAAAAGGCTATGGGATATTAAAGTATAGAAATGGAGAAAGCTATAAAGGTTATTTTAAAGATGATAAATTTGATGAAAAAGGGTTATATGTATATAAAGATAATTCAGTTTACGAAGGCGAATATAAAGATGGAAAAAAATCCGGAGTAGGAACTTACACATGTGAAAGTTATAGATATATAGGGGAATGGAAAGATGATAAGAAAAGTGGAATAGGAACATATTATTTATTAAATGGAACAAAGATTGAAGTTTGTATAAAAGATGAAATGATAATCAAGGGCGAGCGAATAATAGAAGGTAAAGAAAACAAAGAGATAAAAAATATAGATATAAGCAAAAATGAAAAAGAGGTAATAAAAAACATTTAAGTAGTTACAATAATGCTACAAAGCATATACTATAATTACAAAGGTAATTAAAATAGGGTATAGTATACTTAAGGAGGGAGATTTAATGTTTTTAATATGGATTATAATAGGGATAGTATTACTTATAATTGAAGCTGTTACAGTAAGCTTTCTATCTATATTTTTCGCCATAGGCTGCCTTATAGCAGGGCTAGCATCATTTATAATACCTTCTTGGGGTGCACAAATCGTAATAATGTGTATTGTTTCAGGGATAGGAATTATATTTGGTAGAAGTGTACTTCAGAGATATTTTGAGGTAAATAAAGAAATAAAACCATCTACCATAGATGCTTTAATAGGAAAAACTGGTGTAGTAGTAAAAGATATTAGCTCAGACGAACCTGGATTAGTAAAATTAAATGGAGAAGTTTGGACTGCAACATCAGTTAATTCAATAGAAATACCCAAAGATGCCAATGTAGTTGTTGAAAAAATAGATGGGGTAAAATTAATTGTAAAAATTGCATAAGGGAGGGTTTTAAATGTTTACATCAATATTCTTTACAGTTTTAATAGTATTAGTTATAGTTTTAGCTTTTTCTACTATTAAAATAGTAAAACAATCAGAAGTTATTATAGTAGAAAGATTAGGTAAGTATTGGAAAACATGTGAATCAGGATTAAATATAGTGATTCCTATATTAGATAGAGTTGTTAAAAAAATAGATCTTAGAACTCAAGTTATAGATTCTCCACCACAACCTGTTATAACTAAAGACAACGTTACGATGTCAATTGATACGGTTGTGTACTATCAAATTACAGATTCTTTTAAGGCAACTTATGAAATAGCTAATTTAGTTCAAGCTATAAGATATTTAACAACTACTACATTAAGGGATGTAATAGGAACTATGGAACTAGATAGAACGCTATCTTCAAGAGATGATGTAAATAATAAACTTAGAATAATACTTGATGAAGCTACTGATAAATGGGGAGTAAGAGTAGAAAGAGTTGAAATTAAAAACATAGATCTTCCAGCGGATATAAAAGAAGCCATGGAAAAACAAATGAGAGCAGAGAGAGAAAAACGTGCAGTTATACTTCAAGCAGAAGGTACAAAACAATCTGCTATAACTCAGGCACAAGGACATAAAGAGTCTCAAATATTAAAGGCAGAAGGAGAAAAGCAAACTGCTATACTTCATGCAGAAGCTAAGAGGGAATCTCAAATTAGAATTGCAGAAGGGGAAGCAGAAGCAATCAATAAAATTGCAGAAGCAGAAGCAAATAGAGTTAGAATGGTATATGAAGCTCTTAAAAATGCTAATGTTGATGAGGCAATGTTATCTGTTAAATATGTAGAAGCATTAAGCGAAATGGCTAAAGGTGAAAATAAAGTATTCATTCCATATGAATCACAAGGATTACTTGGAAGCATAGGAGCTATAAAAGAATTAATAGCTGATAAAAAATAAATTTAAAGAATAAAAATGTCTTAAGGATTAATCCTTAAGACATTTTTTGCATTTTTGTATTATCACAATATAACTTTAAATTGTATATAATTCAGTATGAATGTTATCAAAGGAGTTGTATTAGATGAGCAAAATGAAATTGCTTCCATATAAAGTAAATGAAGTTAGTAGAGAGACCAAAATAGTTTCCTATGGGGTAAAAATGATTAGAGCTGATAAATTTTGGGCTAAATCAAACCGCGGAAAAGGAATTACGGTAGCTATTATAGATACGGGTTGTGATGTTGATCATAAAGCACTAAAAAATAATATAGCACACACAAGGAACTTTACAAAAGATGATAACTCAAACAAAGATATAGCTAATGATTATGTAGGCCATGGAACTCATGTTGCTGGAATTGTTCTTAGTGTTGCGCCTGAATGCAGTCTTATGATTTTAAAGGCTTTAAATGGAGATGGAGAAGGCGAGTATAAGTGGATAATAAATGCTATTAATTATGCTACAAGTAAGAATGTAGATGTTATAAGTATGTCATTAGGTGGATATATTGACGATGAAAATCTTCATAAAGCTATAAGAAAAGCTGCAAGCAATAATATATTAGTGGTTTGTGCCGCAGGAAATGATGGAGATAATAACTCATCTACAAATGAATATTCTTATCCAGCTGCATACAGTGAAGTTATTTCAGTTGGAGCTGTAGATGAGAATGCTAAACCTGCATATTTTTCAAATAGTAATAATTATCTAGATGTAATGGCACCAGGGGTAGGTATTTTGTCCACTTATAAAAATAACTCGTATGCAATTTTAGATGGAACAAGTATGGCAGCCCCTCATGTTAGTGGAGCACTAGCTCTTATAAAGAACTACTCAGATGGAGCGTTTGAAAGAGAACTAAGCGAGTCAGAAATATATGCACAACTTATTAAGTTTACTTTAGATTTAAGTTATGATAAAAAGGTTCAAGGAAATGGATTAGTATTTCTGGAAAGTCCTAAAATTCCTAAAAAAGGATTTAAATAAATGATAAAACTAATTTTTGATATTAAAAATATAAAAAAGGACAAGAATTAATTTATAAATATGAAAAGAAAAAGTATTAACATAATTTGTTATTGCTTTTTCTTTTTTAATATATGCTAAAATTTGATATAATTATACATATAACTATATGAAGGTGAGAGGTTTTATATGAAAAAAGAATTTATTGTAGTAGATTTAGAAACTACTGGTTTAGATCCATACAAAGGTTGCGAGATTATAGAGATTGGTGTAACTGAAATTATAGATAATAAAATAGGTAGAAATTATTCAAGATTAATAAAACCTAATGGAATAATTCCTACATTTATAAGTGATATAACTAATATAAGTAATGAAATGGTAGAAAATGAAAAAAGTTTAGAAGAAGTTTTACCTAAGTTTAGAGAATATGTAGGGGAAAAAACAATAATTGCGCATAACGCTAAATTTGATTTAAAGTTCTTGAATTTTTATTTAGATAAAATGGGTCTAGAGCCTATTAATAATCATATATGTACTTTAGAACTTTTAAAGCAGAACAAAGAATATAAAGGAAAAAATAAAAAATTAGAAACTGCGTGTGAGTACTATAATATAGAAAATAAAAATGCACATAGAGCAGATAGTGATACACTAGCTACTGCAAAATTATTTCTTGAACTAAATAAGTAACAAAAAACCCTTATACTTACTAAAATAAGTATAAGGGTTTTTTAAGTATACAAAATTGAATTTGCTTTTTTAGTGTTTATTTATACTTAAAAATCATAGTATATATAAGTCATAAAAATGCAGAGTTAGGAGTGACAGTAATGGGGGTTATGATAGGAGTGTTTTTAGGTGGTGATACTATATTATGGATATAATTACTAATATAGACTTAAAAATAATAAAACCTTTAAAATCTGAAGGGGTTAATTCAAAGTTATATTTAGTTGAAGATAGTCAAATGGGGAGACAATTCATATTAAAGAAAATAAAAAAATCATCTTTTAAAAATCCAGAAAAATGTTTTGAAGAACCGAAAAAAATATGTAAAGCAAATCATCCGAATATAATAAAAATAAATCATGTATCATATGATGATGAAAATATATATATAACAATGCCTTATTATAAAAATGGATCACTATATCATTTATTAGAAACAAGGAATTTAACTATACGAGAAATAAAGAACTATGCACTAGATTTTTTATATGCTGTTGAGTATATACACAATATAGGAATTGCACACTGTGACATAAAACCAAATAATATACTTATAAGTAATGAAAATAAAGCTGTATTAACTGATTTTGGTTCAGCTGTATATTTGAATAAAAATGGAGTTGGTAAATTAAGAAATGTTTACTATAAACACATAGCTCCAGAACAATGCAAGAGTACTGTTATAGATAGAAGAGTTGATATATATCAAATAGGTACAACTTTGTATCGAATGTGTAATGGAAACTTAGAATATAATAATCAATTAAAAAAATATAAAGATATAAACATGGTTAAAGTGGCATCAGCATGTGGAAAATTTCCTAAAAGAAATAAATATTTACCACATGTACCTAAAGACATGATAAGTATAATTGAAAAATGTATAAATGTAAGTCCACAAGATAGATATGAAAATGTATCAGAGATAATCAATGATATTAAGCGTGTAAATGAAAACTTAGATTGGAAATACGAAGGTAGTGATGAAAATCATTACTTTACAAGAAGGAACAATGATAATACTACTATACAAATTATAGTTAGTGAGGATTCAGGTTATTGGAATATAAAAACTATAAGAGTTAATAAGGAAAGTAGAAAATATAATATATATAAAGGTTATTGTTATGAATATATAGAGAAAAAATCTGAGGCTTTTAAGGAAGTAAACAAAATAATAGCCTTACTTTCATACCGATCAAAGTAAGGCTTTTAAAGGGGTAAAATATATTATAAAAAGGGGTTTATTAGGGAATATATTTTATTTGGGGAGTAAAAATTTTAAGGTTATCAGGGGAATAACCTTCTGAAATAATAATAACAAGATTCGACAAATATGTCAACAATATTCGACAAAAAAGTATAAAATAAATCAAATTGAATTTTTAATTTAAAAATAGACAAAAAAAGAAAAGCCAAGAGCTTTTCTTTTTTTGTCTATTTCATTTATGTATTATTCTGGTTGAGGAGCGTCAACAGGACATACGCTGTTACAAGTTCCACATTCTATACATACATCAGGATCTATAACGTATTTGTCATCTCCTGCAGATATACAACTAACTGGACATTCTGGTTCACATGCTCCACAACTTATGCAAGCATCATTTATTTTGTAAGCCATAATAAATACCTCCTAAAATTTTGTTCAGATTTATTATACCCTAAAAAATCAAGTTTACACAAAAATTTCAAAATTTATATAAAATAATTTTAAATAATAAGTACAAAAAAACATAAAACTATATACAATTAAAGTTTTGATTTATTTGGCATAAAAAGGTATAATTACTCATATATTTAAAAAGGAGAGAAAAAAATGAGTTATTATGATGATGGAAATAACAAAATAAGGCGTAAAAAAATTAGCTCACATAATGTAAACTCAAAAACTCAAGTTATTAAAAAAAATAACATAAATAGAGCTGAGAATAGTATTAATTATGATAATAGAAAAGAATATACAAGTAGTGGGAAAAGAGTTGAAAAAGTAAGAGCTAAAAAGAAATTAAGAAATAAAAAGTTTTTAGGAGTATTAAAAAAATCCTTAATATTTTTACTTATAATATCATTTGTAGGAGCTATAGCTGGAAATGCATTAATGAATGTAATGTTTAGAAATACTCCTGAACTTACATACTCATATATGAAGGATAAGTCAATAAGTAGCGACTATGTGAGTATAAGTAAAATTCCTGTGAATTTACAAAATGCGATAGTTTCTATAGAAGATGAACGATTTTATGATAATAAAGGTGTAGATTATATGGCTTTAGCGAGGTCGGTTGTACACAATGCTATAAGTAAATCTACACAAGGTGGAAGTACACTTGAAATGCAACTTTCAAAAAATCTTTTAACTACTACAGATCAAACTATAAAAAGAAAACTTAAAGACATGTATAACGCTAAGCAAATGAATAAACATATGAACAAACGAGAAATATTAGAACTTTATTTAAATAATATATATTTAGGAAAAAGTTCATATGGAGTCGAAAAAGGAGCTAAAATCTATTTTGGCAAAAATGTAAGTGAACTTAATTTAGGTGAATGTGCGTTATTGGCTGGGATAACAAATAATCCAGGACTATACTCCACAGATTATGAAGCAGCTAAAAAAAGACGAGATATAATTTTATATAAAATGCAAGAATTAGGATATATAACTAAAGATGAATATGAAACAACTAAAAAGCAAGAAACTCCAATGAATATAAAGTAAAAGAGGTGTATCATGAGTAATTTTAAATTTAAATTTAGAGAAAAAGAGTATGAACTAAATGAAAGCAACTGTAGTGGGCTAATAAATGATGAAGAAAAGCCAGTATCTAATATAGATTTAGATGAGGTTTTAAGATTATTAAATCAAGATGAAAATATTGATTTTGATTTAGAATACTACCAAGAAGCTTGTCCAGAGTGTTTAGCTGGAGTTAAAGAAAAACAAAAATTCTTTGGATTCTTAGAATATCATTTTTATGTATTTTCAAAAGATGGCAAATATGTAATTAGTGATATAGATAAAGAATATGAAGGAATGTCATTTAATAAGTTAAGTAGAGCTGGAAAAGTAGATGATAGTTATATAGTAAGTATAATAATATGTGAACATTGTAGTGATTATATAGTTCAAATAGAAAATTGTATAGTATAAAAAGCTGCTTTTATAGCAGCTTTTTTATTTTTATATATAAGTATTGAAGACAACAGTTACTTGAGCTGTAACTACTAAATCACCTGATGATAGATAAGGAGAGCTTGAATATCCAACATCTCTTTTACTTACAGAATAAATTGAAGTACTATTTTCAAAAATACTTTCAGGTAAAGGTCTTAATTTTATACCAAGGTTTTTAGCTAATAATGCACCTTTATCCAATGCATCTTGAGTTGCAGCTAAAAGTGCATCTTTATAATGAGGAGCTGTATCTGATATAGTAAATGAAATATTAATATTACTATTAGCCCCGTTTTCTATAGCTAAAGAATAAATATCACCTAAATTATTTAGATTAGTAATTTCAATTCTTAAAGTAGTAGTAATTTCATAAGCGACAAGTTCATTTGTTATATTGTCATATTTTTTATTAATAGAAACATCATAAGCATTTATATTTTCTTTTGGAATACCATAGTCAGTTAGACTAATTATTATAGCATTTACAGTATTTGAATTCTCTACTTGAGCTACTTGAACATCAGGATTAGATGTAGTTACACCTACTGTCAATAAAGCTAAGTCAGCCTTAACTCTAACAGTTCCAACTCCGTTTATAGAGAGTTGCCCTTTCTCTCTAATTGCATTCATATTCATATATTGCATAAAATATCCCCTTTCAATAATCACATATACTATAAATATACTAATTTAAAATAAAATTTATTCCTAAGATAAGGCTTGACTAGAAATAATGATATAGTAAAACTACTATAGATGAAATAAAATTTGAAAGGTAGTATAATAATGTAAGTAAAAAATAACTAGATTTTTATTTATATACAATTTTACATATAAAGTTAGGAGGTAAAAATGCAACCATTAGCTGATAGATTAAGACCTCAACAAATAGATGACATGATAGGGCAAACTCACATAATAGGAAAAGGAAAAATTATAAATAAACTTATTGAGAATAAAACTATTCCAAATATGATTTTATATGGTCCTCCTGGTACGGGAAAAACTACATTAGCCAATATAATAGCTAATGTAACAGGTAAAAAATATATAAAGTTGAACGCAGTTAACTGTGGAACTAAAGAAATTAAAGATGCTATAGATAGCAGTAAGAGAGATTTATTTTCGTATAACGGAATAATTTTAATGCTAGATGAGATACAAGCTTTAAATAGAAAGCAACAACAATCACTTCTTGAAGTTATAGAGGATGGATCAGTTACATTAATAGCAAGTACAGCTGACAATCCATATTTTGTAGTATATAAAGCTATATTAAGTAGAAGTACTATATTCGAATTTAAGCCAATAAATAAAAATGATATATTTGGAGGTCTAAAAAAGTCTGTAGAAAAAATTAAAAAATTTAATACATATGAGATTTTAAATGTTGACGAAAATGCATTAGAGTATATTTCTCAAACTTGCAATGGCGATATGAGAAGTGCATTGAATAAGCTAGAGTTAGTTATAAATTTAGGAACAGATATAACATCTAATAGTGTAAATATAACACTAGAAAATGTTATGGATTGTTCAACTGTAAAAATGATGAATTTTGATAGAGGTGGAGATGATGGATACTCTATACTATCTGCATTTCATAAATCTCTTAGAGGCTCAGATGCAGATGCAGCTATACATTACTTAGCAAGGCTTGTAAAAGCAGGAGATATACAAGGAATAACAAGAAGATTATTGTGTGTTGCAAGTGAGGATGTAGGGCTTGCGGTTCCTCAAGCTATAACAATAACTGAAGCTTGTGTTTCAGCAGCTCTTCAATTAGGGTTTCCAGAAGCGAGAATTCCTCTTGCGCAAGCTACAATATACTTAGCACAGTGTCCAAAATCAAATTCAGTAATAAGTGCTATAGATTTAGCACTAGCTGATTTAGATAGCATAGAAACAGGGGATATACCTATGCATTTAAAAGATGCTCATTACTCAGGGGCAGCTAAGCTCGGTAGAGGTCTTGAATATAAATATCCTCATGATTATGAAAATAATTATGTAGATCAACAGTATTTACCTGACCCTATAAAAGATAGAAAGTATTATAATCATGGGTTAAATAAAAATGAAAAATCATTTGAGCAGTATTGGAAAGTTTTGAAGAATAAAAGTGAGTAGTTAAAATTAAGAAAGGTACAGCTTTGATGCTGTACCTTTTTATTATATTCTTTTATATATTAGTGGATCTACAAATCCAAAAGTTATTTTATCGTTTTTATAAAAAACTTCGCTTACATATAATGCAGAGTCTTCTATTCTTTCTTTTAGTTCAAATTTAGTTACAGGTGAAAAATGACTGATACTTTCTCCCGTAAATACTCCGTTGGACTCATCATAGACCATAGGAGTAAACTTTTCAGATACAATTAAATCATTATAATCCATTGTTAATGATTCGTTATCATTTCTAAAATCTTCTTTTTTAACTCCTTCAGGTAATTCATATGATGTTAATACAACCTTATTATCTTCATTTAGTGTAAATAAAAATAAATGAGGCAATATGTTGCTGAAATTGCCTTGTTTATAGTAGCTTTCTTCTATAACAAAGTAACCTTTAAAATCTTTAGGTAAATTTTTTATTTTATCATTACATATACCATTTATATGTTTTGCACAAGGGTGTTTTACCTCGCCTTTTTTTAATTCAGATTCTATTTGCTCATCGTTATTAAATGTTCCACATAAATTTTTAACAAAGACATCTAATACAGTCATAATTAACCCTTCTTTCTGAAATTATTAAAACTAATATATCACTATGAAAATACATTTTCAAGTAATTTGACTATAAAAATAAAATTTTGTTTTAATTTGATATAATTATAAAATAATAACTAATTCAATAAAGGAAAAAAGCATTATAAAAAAGAATAAATAAATAACTAATAACATATTATTTAGCATTAAACTTATATGTCGGAGGATAAAATGATTCTAAAGTTAGATGAATATTACCATAATCAAATTATTGAATACTTAAGAAGAGAAGAAGATTTTAATTTATTTGTAATAGGAGACATTGAAAGATATGGATATGATAATCAATTTTTTAATATATGGGGAGATTTAAATACCGTTGGGGATATAAATGGATTACTTATACAATACTTTGATCTATTAACGTTGTATTCTTATGATAATAGCGACTTGACTTGCTTTATTGATTATATAAATAGCCTACCATTTAGTAACATAAATGGGAAAATAGAAACTTTAAAATACATAGAGCCATATATTGATTATAATAGAAAAAGAATTGTGAACTTTTGTATACTGAAAAATAGAAGTTATTTAAAAGAATATAAATTAGATAGTGATGTTAAAAAAATAAGATTTGGAAAGATAGGTAAAATACTAAGTTTATATGAAGATATAAATGAATTTCAAAAACCTACAATACAAAGTATAAGAGAAAATTTAAGAACTGGAAGAGGTTATTACATTGAAAAAAATAAAAAAATTG
This sequence comes from Paraclostridium dentum, assembly GCF_048568265.1. Taxonomy (NCBI): domain Bacteria; kingdom Bacillati; phylum Bacillota; class Clostridia; order Peptostreptococcales; family Peptostreptococcaceae; genus Paraclostridium; species Paraclostridium dentum. Next base: position 683,361 of record NZ_CP183813.1, read on the forward strand.
TATCTATGGCAAAATCTACATCAGAAAATGCTACACATGCAATGATAGTTGGAGTAGGTACACACCCTATGTATAGGAATAAGGGGTATGCAACAAAATGTATAGTTAAGCTATGTAATAGTTTATTAGATGAAAAAAAGAAGCCATGCCTATTTTATGATAATGAAGATGCCGGAAAAATTTATAAAAAATTAGGGTTTAAAGAAGTTGGTCAGTGGGTAATTTATTATAGGTAAAGAATAAAAAGAGTTGAAAACACAAGGTTTTAACTCTTTTTTTAATTCCTACAAAAATAGTATGAATTTAATGTTGACAAGATCACTAGGATATAATAAAATAATCTTGAAGATAAAACCTAGTAAGTTAGTCGGGAATACCTATTTGAAAAGAAGGTGTATAAAATGAAGCTATCAACTAAAGGTAGATACGGACTAAAAGCAATGTTTGAGCTTTCGTTGACACAGAAAAATGGACCAGTTCCATTAAGACAAATAGCTCAAAAGCAAAATATATCAGAGCAATATTTAGAGCAAATATTTTCAGCACTTAAAAAAGCTGGATTGATTAAAAGTGTAAGGGGTGCTCAAGGAGGATATTTATTAGTTAAAGAACCTAAAGATATAACTGTAGGAGATATACTAATAGTACTTGAAGGTCCTGTTTCAATATCAGATTGTGTAGTAGATGAAGATATATGTGAAAATTCCGACATATGTGTTACCAAAATTGTTTGGGAAAGACTTAAAAAAGGTATTGAAGATGTTATAAATTCAATAACACTTCAAAACATGATAGATGATTACAATAAAAATAAAAACAAAAACATAAATGATATAACAGATTTAATTATAAAATAGATTTAGGAGATGAATGAAATGGAAAAAAGAAAAATATATATGGATTATTCGGCTACAACTCCTGTAAAACAAGAAGTATTAGATGCTATGATGCCTTACTTCACTGAAACTTTCGGAAATGCATCAAGTTTTCATTCTTTCGGGAGAGATGCAAAGAATGTTTTAGATAAATCAAGAGAAACTGTAGCTAATCTTATAAATGCAAAACCAAATGAAATATACTTTACAGCTGGTGGAACAGAAAGTGACAACTGGGCAATAGAAGGAGTTGCTTTTGCAAACAAGTCTAAAGGAAATCATATAATAACTTCTAAAGTAGAACATCATGGTATATTACATGTTTGTGAATATTTAGAAAAGCATCACGGATTTGAAGTAACATACTTAGATGTAGATGCTGATGGTAGAGTAAATGCTGAAGATGTTGAACAAGCAATAACAGATAAAACTATATTAATAAGTATAATGTTTGCTAACAACGAAGTAGGTACTATACAACCTATAAAAGAAATAGGAGAAATAGCTAAAAAACATAATGTTATATTCCACACAGATGCTGTTCAGGCTGCTGGAAATATACCAATAGATGTTAAAGAGTTAAATATAGATTTAATGAGTATGTCATCTCATAAGATTTATGGACCAAAAGGTATAGGTGCTTTATACATAAGAACTGGTGTTAAATTACACACATTCGTTCATGGTGGAGCACAAGAGAGAAGAAGAAGAGCAGGTACAGAAAATATACCAGGTATAGTTGGATATGCAAAAGCATGTGAACTTGCAAAAGCTAACATGGAAGAGCATATAGAAAGACTAACAGCATTAAGAGCTAAACTTATAGATGGTATACTAGAAAGAATACCTCATACAAAAGTTAATGGAAGCTTAGAGTACAGACTTCCAGGAAATGTAAACTTCTCATTTGAGTTTATAGAAGGAGAAGGAATACTATTAATGCTAGACATGTTAGGTATAGGAGCATCAAGTGGATCAGCTTGTACTTCTGGATCACTAGATCCATCTCACGTTCTTATGGCTATGGGGCTACCTCATGAGATAGCTCATGGATCATTAAGACTTAGTATAGGAGATTTTACAACAGAAGAAGATATAGATTATATAATAGATAACTTACCAAAAATAATAGAGAGACTAAGAAGTATGTCACCATTATACAACAAGTTAGAAAAGGGAGGTAATTAATATGCAATACAGTGAAAAAGTTATGGATCATTTCATGAACCCAAGAAATGTTGGAGAAATAGAGGATGCTAGTGGAATAGGAGAAGTTGGAAACGTTAAATGTGGAGATATAATGAGAATATATCTTGATATAGATAATGATACTAAAATAATAAACGATGTTAAGTTTATGACTTTCGGATGTGGATCAGCTATAGCAAGTTCTTCTATGGCTACAGAATTAATAAAGGGTAAAACTATAGAAGAAGCTTTAGAAATAACAAATAAAGCTGTTGCAGAAGCATTAGATGGATTACCACCAGTAAAAATGCACTGTTCAGTATTAGCAGAACAAGCTATAAAAGCTGCTTTAATAGATTACTCTAAAAAGAATAATATACACATAGCTGCTTTAGATGGTGTTGTTATAGAAGATGATCACGATCATCACCATGATTTAGAAGAAGATTTAGTTTAAATTTAAAATATAAATAGGAGAGTAATATGTATTTCCTTCACACGACGTACTGCGTACGTAAGTGTTGCGTCAATACATATTACTCTCTATTTGTTATTAAGAAATTTAAAATATTTGTGAGTAAGGAAAAGAGGACATTTATAACTATAAGTTATAAATGTCTTTTTTTATGGGAATTTTTATAAAAAATGAAACTTTTTTGAATAATTTATCGTCTAATATATGAAGATATTTTTAGAAGGAAATAAAATTGTAAGAAAATCTTAAGATTTATGTTAAGAAATTCTTAAGATTTATAGTTTATTATATAAATATAGAAAAAATAAAGATAGAAAGGTGGGGATATTGTATAATCAAAGCTGATGATTAAATGAAGTGAGGTAAGTATATGAGCAATATTTTAGTTGTTGATGATGATAAAGAGATAGTAGACTCGATTGAGATTTACTTAAGAAATGAAGGATTTAATATATTTAAAGCTTATGATGGTATGGAGGCATTAGAAATTTTAGTATCAGAAAATATTCATCTGATAATTATGGATATAATGATGCCTAAATTAGATGGAATAAAAGCTACCATAAAAATTAGAGAAGAAAAAAATATACCAATAATATTAGTATCTGCAAAAAGTGAGGATAGTGATAAAATTATTGGATTAAATATTGGAGCAGATGACTATATAACAAAACCATTCAATCCATTAGAACTTATAGCAAGGACTAAATCGCAACTCAGAAGATACATAAATTTAGGAAATTACGAATCTGTAGAAAATAAAGATATTTTACAAAGTGGAGATCTTAAATTAAATATTAATAGTAAAGAAGTATTTGTTGATGAAGAATTAGTTAAACTTACGCCTATAGAATTTAAGATTTTAAATCTTTTAATATCTAATAAAGGTAGAGTTTTTTCAATAGATGAAATTTATGAAAGAGTTTGGGAAGAAGAGAGTTTTAACTCAGAAAATACAGTCAGTGTTCATATTAGGAGAATTAGAGAAAAAATCGAAATTAATCCTAAAGAACCAAGATACTTAAAGGTGGTGTGGGGCGTTGGATACAAAATCGAGAAGTTATAATATTTTAAAAATAAAAAGATGGAATATACAGTTAGTAATGCATTTTGCACTTTTACTTATATTTTTCTTTATGGCGCAAGTTGGAGCTGTTTTAATAGGGTTTACATATTTAGAAGGACAGTTAGGGCTACAATTTTTAGTTTTAGCAGTTTCAAATTTTATTTTTTACAAAACTATGAGAGCTATGAATTTATTATAGGTAAGATAAGAAATGGGTGAATAAATGAAAAAGACAAACAAAAAAATATTAAAGTTTATAACTTTAATCATATTATTAATTTCAACAGCAATATTTGGAGCAATAGCTGGGGACTTATTTTTTGGGTATACATACAGACAGATAAAACCAAGTAATGTAATTAACAATTCAAATATACCACACGCAAGTAATTTTTTTGAAAGTGATGTATTTGAAAGTAGTGTTCTTCCAAATATATTAACAAGCATGGAGATATCAACATCAAGTAAATATCAAAAGGAAGAGATAGTAGATGCTAGAAGTAGATTAGCTGAAATTAAAGGTATGAAATTTTTTATTGAAAATAATTCTACGGGAGAAGTTTATAGCAATACTAACTTTATAAATAACGAAGAGTTTAGAAAGTACCAAAAAGATTATTATAACTTAGATATTGATTTTCAAGATAATTTAGTTACATATACTAAAATTATAAATAACAAACGAAATGTATATAAGCTAAATAGAGAAAATAATTATTGGGGGACGGAAGATAATCTTAAAATCAGCATGTCATTCCCGAAGCAAATTAACTATAAATTAGACTATTATGATAGTCTGGGGTTTAAATGGAATTACAATCAGTTTGAGCATTATAAAAATTTATCAAAAGACTTAATTAAAGTTTTAATAATATCAGCTATAATATCAATTATTTCATTGATTGCACTTATAAAAAATAAAGAAAAACTTATAGATAAAGATAGTTTAATATTAAAAATATATAAAAAAATACCTTTAGAAATATATACTTTTATATTTTTAGTATTAGGAATGGTTGCAGTTTTAGATGTAAGTTCTAGGTGGTCTGTAATTTTAAAATTTATATTTTTAAGCTTCACATTTATATGGATAAGTTATTTTATAAATTTAGATGTCAAGGGTGAACTTTTAAAAAATAGCATAACCTATAGATTTGGAAAGTTTTTTATAAATGTAATAACAAATACAATTAATTATGGAAAGAAAATACCTTTAATAAAAAGGTTGATCTTACTAGATTTATTAATATTAATGAGTACAACCTTTATACTTATGTTTTTTAATATACAATTTTATTCAATTTCATTTAGAGTAGTTATGTTTATTTTAACTCTACTATCATCAGTTTTATTTATTGTAACTGGATACACAATAAACAGATTAGCTTATATTGATGAAATTATAGAAGGTACAGAAAAAATAAAGAATGGAGATATAAATCATAAAATAAAATTAAGAGATAACAATAGCTTAACTATTCTTGCAGAAAATATAAACAATTTAAGTGATGGGCTAGAAAATGCAATAGAAGAAACCTTAAAAAGTGAAAGAATGAAAACTGAGCTTATAACAAATGTAAGTCATGATTTAAAAACGCCTTTAACATCAATAATAAACTATGTTGATTTAATAAAAAAAGAAGAAAATGTACAGCCTGAGTACTTAAATGATTATATAAATATATTAGACAATAAGTCAAAACGTTTAAAAAATCTTATAGAAGATTTGTTTGAGGCTAGTAAAGCAAGTAGTGGAAATATTGATCTTAATATTGAAAAATTGGATTTAAATCAACTATTAAGACAAAGTATAGGCGAAAATGAAGAAAAATTAATAGAATCTAATTTGAGTTTAAAATTAAATATCCCAAAAGAACCTGTTTATATAAATTGTGATGGAAGACGAATGTATAGAGTATTTGAAAATTTATTAGTAAATATATCTAAATACTCTCATGAAAATACAAGAGTGTATGTAGATATGGTAGTGAATGAAAATCAAGTATTTGTTTCTATGAAAAATATATCGGCATACGAATTAAACTTTGAAGCAAGTGAAATACTTGAAAGATTTAAAAGGGGAGACTTAGCTAGAAATACAGAGGGAAGTGGACTTGGACTAGCTATTGCTAGAGACTTAGTACAACTTCAAGGTGGTAAATTAGGGGTTCAAATAGATGGAGACTTATTTAAGGTAGAACTCTCATTCAACACAATATAAAATAAAAAAGCTATATCAAATAAATCAGCATAGTATAAATAGATAAGTTTTAGCGACCTTTCAAATCGTATTTTGAGCGACCACGTTCGGAGATATGAGCGTAGCGAATTTTTGATTTGGGGAGCAAAACTTATCTATTTATACGGAGTTGCAGTCAACTTGATATAGCTTTTTATTTTTATTTCATATCTATTAGTAATTGTTTATCTTTTACCATTTCATCTTGACTTACATAAATAGATTTAACACATCCACTTGTTTTAGCTACTATAACAGTTTCCATTTTCATAGCTTCAATAACTATAAGTGGTTGATTTTCTTTAACTTCTTCGTTTTCTTGAACTAATATGTTTACAACTTTTCCAGGAATGCTAGCGCCTATTTGTAGAGGGTTGTTCATATCAGCTTTTAAGATATCTTTTATATTTGAACTATAGTGAGTATCACTAACTTCTATATCTCGCATCATTCCATTTAGTTCAAATGATAAAGTTCTATTTCCGTCCTCTTTTATATCCCCGATTTCTATTAACTTTATAGTTAATACTTTTCCTTCTTCAATCTCTACTTCACATTCTTCCCCTATTGATAAACCATAAAAATATACGTGACTTTCAAGTTTTGAAATATCATTATATAACTGTAGATGTTTTAAATAATCTTCATAAACATTAGGATAAAGTGTGTAACTTAATATATTTCGTACATTAGAATCCATACTAAATTTTTCATCCAGATGTTTTTTAACAGATTCAAAATCTTCACTTGGAATTAATTCTCCAGGTCTTACTGTTATAGGAGTCTCTCCTTTTAGTACTACCTTTTGAATATTCTTAGGTATTCCTCCCTCAGGTTGGCCTATCATACCCCTACAATAGTCAACAACTGAGTCTGGGAATGAAAGATTGTTCCCTTCTGAAACTATATTATCTTTATCTAATTTATTTTTTACCATAAATATTGCTAAATCTCCTACAACTTTAGATGATGGAGTAACTTTAATGATATCACCTAATATTTCATTAGATTCTTTATATTTTTCTTTTACTTGATCAAACTTATCAGATAAACCTAAACTGTCAGCTTGAGGTTTTAAGTTTGTATATTGACCACCTGGAATTTCATATTTATAAATTTCAGCAGATGGATTCTTTAAATCACTTTCAAATTTTGAGTATACATTACGTAAATCTTTATAGTAATTGCCTAATTCTTCAAATCCATATAAATCTATTTTAGTATCTCTTTCTGTATTTTTAAGAGCTTCTACGATTGAATTTAATGAAGGCTGACTAGTAAGTCCTGCCATTGTTTCAAGTGCACCATCAACAATATCAACACCAGCTTCAGAAGCCATTAAGCATGTAGCAACTCCATTACCGCTTGTGTCATGAGTGTGTAGGTGAATAGGAGTATTAACATTTTCTTTTAATGCTTTTATAAGAGTATAGGCAGCATATGGTTTTAAAAGGCCTGCCATATCTTTGATACATATAATATCAGAGCCTAATTCTTCTAATTGTCTAGCCATATTAATGTAATACTCTAAATTATATTTAGTCTTATTTGGATCTAAAATATCTCCTGTATAACATATTGTAGATTCAACAATTTTACCAGTCTCAAGAGCTGTATATATAGAAGGTTTCATATTTTCAACCCAGTTAAGAGAGTCAAATATTCTAAAAACATCAATTCCTTTGTTTGCAGATTCTTTTATGAATTCCTTTATAACGTTATCTGGATAGTTTTTATAACCAACTCCATTAGATGCTCTAAATAACATCTGAAACATTATGTTAGGAATTTCTTCTCTTAGTTTTTCAAGTCTTACCCATGGAGATTCTTTTAAGAATCTGTATGCTACGTCGTAAGTTGCTCCTCCCCACATTTCAAGAGAGAATAAATCTTTCATATGCTCACTTGTTGGTTTTGCAACTTTTAATAAGTCATAACTTCTAAGTCTTGTTGCTAAAAGAGACTGATGTGCATCTCTCATAGTTGTATCCGTTAGAAGTAGTTTTTTCTCTTTTTTTATAGACTCTAAATAATCTTTTTTACCTAGTTTATCAAATAAAACTTTACTTCCTTCGTTTGGAGAAAATGCATTGCTTGATTTAGGGTTATATATAGTTTGAAACTCAGGTTTTTCAGAACATTTATTTTCATTTACTATAGTATTTCCTATAAATTGAAGTAGTTTAGTTCCTCTATCTTTGCTTTCCTTTATTTCGAATAAATCTGGATTTTCATCTATAAATTTTGTACTACAGTTTCCTTGTGAGAAAATTGGGTTATTTAATACATTAACTAAGAAACCTATATTTGTTTTAACACCTCTAATTCTAAGTTCCTTAATTGAACGAACTGTTTTGTTTATAGCTCCTTTAAAAGTTCTATCCCAAGATATTGTCTTAACTAACAAACTATCATAGTAAGGGCTTATTGTAGATCCTGTGAACCCGTTTCCTCCATCTAGTCTTATACCGAAACCTGAACCAGTTCTATAAACTTGTATTTTGCCAGTATCAGGCATGAAGTTATTTTTAGGATCTTCTGTAGTTATTCTACATTGGATAGAGTATCCTCTTACTTGTATGTCTTCTTGTGATTTTATGTTTATAGGTTCATCTTCTAATTTATATCCTTGAGCTATTAATATTTGACTTTGAACTATATCTATACCTGTAATCATTTCTGTTACAGTATGTTCAACTTGAACTCTTGGATTCATTTCAATAAAGTAGAAATTTTCATTTTCATCAACTAAAAATTCTAATGTACCTGCATTTACATAGCCAACATGTTTAGCTATTTTCACAGCATTAGTACATATTTGTTCTCTAAGTTTATCAGATAGAGAAAATGCTGGAGCATATTCTATTATTTTTTGATGTCTTCTTTGAACTGAACAATCTCTTTCATACAAATGAACTATATTTCCAAACTTATCTCCAAGTATTTGAACTTCTATATGTTTTGGATTAGGTATATATTTTTCTATAAATATAATATCCTCACCAAAGGCTTTTCTTGATTCACTACATGCAGTTTCGTATTCTATATTTAAGTTATCTTCCCTGTATACAATTCTCATACCTCGTCCGCCACCGCCATTAGAAGCTTTAAGCATTATAGGATAACCAATTATATTAGCTATTTCTTTAGCTCTTTCTATGCTTTTAATTGACTCATCTATACCTGGAATAGTGGGAACATTAGCTTCTTTAGCTATTTGTTTTGAGTTGATTTTATCTCCCATCATATTCATTATTTCAGCCGATGGGCCTATAAAAATTATTCCGTTTTCTTCACATTTTTTTACAAACTCTGGATTCTCAGATAAAAATCCGTAACCAGGATGAATTGCATCTACATTTTTACTTTTGGCCAATTCAATTATGCCATCTATATCTAAATAAGCATCAATAGGACCTTTATCCTCTCCTATTAAATATGATTCATCAGCTTTAGTTCTAAATAAAGAATATTTATCTTCTTTGCTATATATCCCAACGCTTTTTATACCCAATTCAGAGCAAGCCCTAAATATTCTAATCGCAATTTCACCACGATTGGCTACTAAAATCTTATTAATTTTTTTAAGCATAAGTGAAAAAATCCCCCTTAATTCTTTTGATATTAAAGATTATAGACTAATTTGCTTTAATTTTAAATATAGTTATAAAAACTCCTTAATAAATAAGAAATATTTATCGAATCATGCAACTTATATAATTTAAAAGTACATAACTATCTTATTAAACACGTGTAAAAAAGGTGAAACCACTTAAAAAGTATATTTTCCGAATAAATATAAAGTAAGCTTTTTAAAATACTTTATATTAAAAAGAAATAATTAATTATACAAACATATATTTAAGAAAATTCAACATAATTTCACCAAATTTGCTTTCATTAATAATGTGAATAATTTTAACTAATGTGGGTATATGAACATTATTGAGATAATTGAGTGTTGTAAAAAGCAAAAATTTATATTTACTTTAGAATATAATATTAAACTTATTATATTTTAAAATGAGTATAAGTTAAAAATAGGAACAAAAACTCTTCAATTATCTTAAGTTAATAAATAAATAGATTTAAGTAGAGGAGTGTTTTTTTATGAATGAGAAATCAAATAAAAATACTACAGCTATAGCTATGATAGTATTTTTACTTGGAATTTTTATGGGGGCTATGGATTCAGGTATAGTATCTCCGGCAAGAAATGTAATAGCAAATGGTCTAGGGGTATCACAATCAGCAAGTGTATGGATGATAACTATATATACATTAGCTTATGCAGTATCTATGCCAATAACAGGTAAAATGGCTGATATTTATGGGCGTAAGAAAGTATATATAATTTGTGTTTCATTATTTGCAATAGGGTCTTTGCTTTGTGGAATATCTGATATAGTTGGAAGTTATGAATTTTTACTAGTATCAAGAGTTATTCAAGCTATAGGTGGAGGCGGTATAATGCCAATAGCTACTGCTTATATAGGAGCATCATTTCCAGAAGAAAAAAGAGGTTCAGCCCTTGGTATGGTAGGTGGAATATATGGGATAGCAACAGTTCTTGGACCTACTTTAGGAAGTCTTGTTCTTTCAATTGCAGGAGATAGCAGATGGGGATATTTATTTTTAATAAACGTGCCTATAAGTATAATAATTTTATTTACATCTTTTAAATTAGAAGAAAATAAACAATCTTCTAAGGTGAAAAAAATGGATGTATGGGGATGTGTAGCATTAAGTATAGTTGTAGCATCTTTAATGTATGGATTAACTAATTTAAAATTCTATGATTTTGCAAATTCAGTTAAATCAATAGATGTATGGCCTTATTTATTAACAACTATAGTTTTTATACCTATAGTAATATATATAGAAAAAAGAGCAGAAGATCCTGTTTTAAACTTAGGATTTTTTACAAACAAGCAAACTGCATTAACTTTATTTTTAAGTTTTATAGTTGGTTGTGGTCTTATGGGAACTGTATTTCTACCTCAATTCTCCGAGAACGTATTAAAACTAAAAAGGGGTAGTGGGGGCTATATAGTGACTTTATTTGCTGTATTTACAGGAATAGCTGCACCTGTTGGTGGGAAATTTATTGATAAATATGGTGTTAAAAAGCTTTTATTATTGGGATTTAGCTCAAGTATAATAGGGGTTTTATACCAAGCGTTTATTACAGCAAATCATCCTAATTTTACAAACTTAACAGTAGGTTTAGTATTTATGGGAATTGGTATGGGATTTACGATGGGAACTCCTATAAATTATTTAATGATGAGTTTAGTTAAACCAGAGGAGATATCTATGGGGCAATCTACTGTATCCTTACTTAGATCTATAGGGGTTGCGGTATCACCTAATTTACTTATAAACTTTGTTTCTGACGCCGGTAGAAATGTACCAGCGGCTATTCAAAAAGTAATGCCTCCAATACCAGGAGCTTCTTTTGGTGGAGGAAATATGTCAGCTGAGATGCTAAATAAGTTCCAAAATGCAGATGTAACAAATATATTTGAGGTTGTTAAATCTTTTGTAAATTCTATGTTTAATGGATTACAACATACGATGGGATCTAATCCTAATATGAATTTTGATATGTTGAAAAGTAATTATTTAATTAGTTTAGATAAAGCGAAACCTAGTATAGTTCATGCTTATCAATACACAATGAATCAAGGATATGCACATTTATTTATAGGAACTGCAGTAATAGCTTTATGCGGATTAATAGCATCTTTATTTTTAAAAAAACATAAAAAAGAAGCTTAACTAAAATAACTACAATCTAGGTTTAGAACTAGATTGTAGTTATTTTAATGTATAAAGAATTTTATTAACGTCTATGTTATAATGTATCAATATGTATATTTTAAATCACTTATAAACTTGATCAACATATATGGTTTGTAATGTCGTTGGCAAAATTATATAAGTGAATTTTGTATAGAAAGAAGGCTGTATATGGAAATAAAAAAGATGACTGAGGCAGCTATAATGTCTTCACTTTTCATAGTTTGTAGTATATTTGCAATATCTACAGGACTTTTATATGGACTTTACATAGACATAATAGTTCCGATTTTTATAGCAATTATATACTTAAGATGCGATTTTAAATTTACAATACTTGCAATGGTAACTTGTTTGTTAATTGTGGGATTAGTAATGGGTAATATAGGATCGGCAATTTGTATGAGTCAAAGTATGATCATTGGAATTATGTGTGGTTATGTTATAACTAAAAAAACTAAAATCTTTGATGATTTATTTTATTTGAGTATAGTATCTTGCTTTATAATGGTTATGATAGATGTGTGGTTTTCTAAATTAATTGGATTTAGCTTCATAAAAGATTATAAAACTATGTTAGCACCTTGGCCTGTAAGTGATGGGTTTAAAGAGGTTTTATTTTATATGTTTATAGCTACACTTCCTCTTGGAACTATTATAATGACTTATTTTGCAAGTTTATTTATTGGAGATAGAATTAAGTCTTTGAATGAAGAAGGTAAACGAAAATTATACATTTTGAAAAATATTAGACAGTATGCAAATTACATATATTGTTCTAAATCTACTGTATATTTTGGATTAGCATATTTGTTTGTAATTCAGTTGAAAAATATATTAGGTGTTGATATAAAATTTGTATATTTACTTACTATAACTGAAACTATAAAGTATATTGTTTATTATTTTTTAATAAGAGATGCATATGCATATTTAAGACTTTATACTTATCAAAAAACAAAGTCTATAATGGCATTGAATATAATGGGAATGACATTTTTAGCTTCGTTAATTATAAAGTTTAATATTAGCTTTTGGATAATTTCAGCACTCGCATTTTTCTATGCACCGATGAAACTAAAGATGGCTTAGGACAATTTTAAATAAAACAAAAAGCACCCTGTAGCATTTGTTGCGGGGCGCTTTTTAAATTTAGTGATTAAGAGTTTTTCCTGATTTTAAGGCTTCTCTTTCTTCAATTAAGTTTTGTATTACAGTATTTAATTCCCAGTCAATGGAAGTTTCAGTAACTACAGCAATTAAAGGTCTTTGTATCCTAAATTTTTTAAGAGCTTCCATAAAAGAGTGAATTTTAACATGGTCTACATTATTAAATATAACAGCGTTATGCTTTAATCCATCTTCGCAACTTTCATCTATATTATTATTTAAAATATCTTTTACTAAAGTTGTAGCATTCTTAGGCATAAGAATTATTTGATCTTTTAGTCCAATTAGATTGCATATATTTTTTAACATACCTAAATCTTTTGTATTAAAGTTATAAAGTAAGACACAAACTCTATCGTCACTATAAGTAGGCAAAGTATTTATATTTTTAAAATCCATAGTAATTTAAGCACCTCCTTTTTAAAATAAGTTTACTATTATTGATACCAAATTAAGAAAATTTTAAACATAAATACGAACTTTGTTAAAGAAAAAATTGAAAATGTTACAATAGATACCAAATATAAGAAGTATGTTTTATTTGGAGACATGAATATGTTTTTGTGATATACTATTGTGTAAAACATAGTAGTACTTTTTAAAAGGAGAAATGAAATGGATAAAACTCAATTTTTAAATTACATAAATAAAAAACTTAAAAATCATGTTAATATAAGTAAAAACTGGGCATTAAGAAAAGTACTAGAGAAACCTTTGGAAATAATTTCAAAAGTACTTATAGTTCCGCCAATTGTTTTTACGGGTATAATGATATTTGGAATGTTAATTTTAAGTTCAATGAGCTGGTTTAGTATAAGTTACTTGCCAGATTTTATTCAAATAATGGATACAAGAATAATAATAGGTACGCTTGGATTTATAATTAGTATTATATTTGCAGGGATAAGTATAGTGGCTTGGCCTATATATATAGTAGTTTTAGTATTTGGAATTTGGTTTATAAAAACTTATAGAAGGTTTATAAAAAATCATAATTTATATAAAAAAGCAAATGATTTAATGGATAACCTATAAGTTAATACTTTAAAAAATATATCAAAGTATATATAATATAAAGAACGAGGTGATAATATGAAAAAAAGAGTAATGATCGGTATGAGTGGTGGAGTAGATAGTTCTGTTGCAGCGTATCTTTTAAAAGAGCAAGGATATGATGTAATAGGTGTTACTATGAAATTATGGCAAGACGATGATGATGAACTTATAGAAAATGAGGGTGGATGTTGTTCATTAGCAGCAGTTGAAGATGCGAGAAAAGTTGCTGATAGAATAGGGATACCTTTTTATGTATTAAACTTTAGCGAGGTATTTAAAGAGAAGGTAATCGAACCATTTATAGATGAATATTTAAACGGAAGAACTCCAAATCCTTGTATAGCTTGTAATAAGCATATAAAATTTGATGATTTCTTTAATAAAGCTCGCCAAATAGGATGTGATTATGTAGCTACAGGACATTACGCTAAAATAGAAAAAGATGAAGAGACAGGTAGATATTTACTTAAAAAGTCTGTTACGGATAAAAAAGACCAAACTTACGCATTATACAATTTAACTCAAGAGCAATTAGAACATACTTTACTTCCTATAGGCGAGTATGAAAAAGATAAAGTTAGAGAGATTGCAAAAGAGATAGGTATAGAAGTTCACAATAAACCAGATAGTCAAGAAATATGTTTTGTAAAAGATAATGACTATGCAGGCTATGTACAGAAACATTCTAAAAAGAGAATTGATCCAGGATTTTTCGTAGATACTAATGGTAATGTATTAGGAAAGCATAAGGGAATAATAAATTACACTATAGGTCAAAGAAAAGGGTTAGGAATTGCATTTGGAAAGCCTATGTTTGTTGTTGATATAGACCCAGTTAAAAATACAGTTGTATTAGGTGATAATGAAGATATATTCTCAAATGCATTAATAGCTAGGGATGTAAATTTAATCTCAATAGATGATATAAATGAACCTATAAGAGTACAAGCTAAAGTTAGATATTCAGCAAAAGCATCAGATGCTACAGTAACTAAAGTTGGAGAAAATACATTTAAAATAGTATTTGACCAACCACAAAGAGCTATAACTAAAGGTCAATCAGTTGTTATGTATGATGGAGAAAAAGTTGTAGGTGGAGGCGTAATAGAAAAAAGCCTATAATAAAAAACTATTGATTATTTTCATAAAATTTAGTAATATAACTATTAATCATATAGAAATAAAATAATTTTAAATACAGTGAAAAGAAATAGTAAATTAATTGATGCATTACAGAGAGAGGGAATAGGTGAAAGCCCTTATGATAGATTAGTTGAAGCAGTCTTGGAGTATCAACTTTGAAACTAAGTAGGAGTTGACGGTAGTTCCGTTATAACTTAAGGTTTTCCGAAGATACTGTAGATTTTTTACAGTAATTAGGGTGGTACCGCGAGATATATCCTCGCCCCTATAGTATTATAGAGGCGGGGATTTTTTACGCTTAAGGAAATTATGCTTGCTAAAAAATTATGAACGACCTATGAAACTTAGTTATATAAATTTACTATGTTTTGGGCGTAAAAAAGATTTTGAGCAACGGACGAAGTCGTTGGCGAAATAAAGTGGTTCGCAGACGTAGTCGCTCAAGCAAAGCGAATTTTTTAATTCATAGAAAAGTAGCAAATTTAAGGAGGAAATTTAAAATGCAAAAAATGGGATTAAACGAAATAAGAAGTAAATTTTTAAAATTCTTTGAATCAAAAGGACACTTAGTTCAACCAAGTTATTCATTAGTGCCACATAATGATAAAAGTTTATTATTAATAAATGCAGGTATGGCACCTCTTAAAAATTATTTTTCAGGAACAGAGATTCCACCAAGTAAGAGAATGACTACTTGTCAAAAGTGTGTAAGAACAGGAGATATAGAAAATGTAGGGGTTACAGCTAGACATGCTACATTATTCGAAATGCTTGGAAACTTCTCTTTTGGAGATTACTTTAAAGAAGAAACTTTAAAATGGGGATGGGAGTTTGTTACAGAACATTTAAACATACCTCAAGATAAAGTATGGGTAAGTGTATACTTTGAAGATGACGAAGCTTTTGAAATATGGGAAAAAGAAATAGGTATACCAAAAGAAAGAATAGTAAGACTAGGAAAAGAAGATAACTTCTGGGAAATAGGAACTGGTGCTTGTGGACCTTGTTCAGAAATTCACTTTGATAGAGGTGAAGAGTATGGATGTGATAATCCAGATTGTAAACCAGGATGTGATTGTGATAGATACTTAGAATTCTGGAACCATGTTTTCTCTCAATTTAACAAAGATGAAGAAGGAAATTACAATCCATTAGAGAACAAAAACATAGATACAGGTATGGGTCTTGAAAGAATTGCATGTATAATGCAAGGAGTTGACACTATATTTGATGTAGATACTATAAAGCAAATATTAAATGCTGTTGAGAAAATGACAAATTCAACATATGGAAAAGATTACAAAACTGATAAATCTATAAGAATAATAACTGATCATATAAGAAGTGTAAGTTTCTTAGTTGCGGATGGAGTTTTACCATCAAATGAAGGTAGAGGATACGTATTAAGAAGATTATTAAGAAGAGCTGCTCGTAATGGTAAATTACTTGGGATGAAAGATCCATTCTTATACAACTTAGTTGATGAAGTTATATCTGTAAGTGGAGAAGCTTACCCAGAGTTAGTTGAAAAAGCTGACTACATTAAAAAAGTTATAAGAATAGAAGAAGAAAAGTTTAATGAAACTATAGATAAAGGTAATGAAATATTATCTTCATATATAGAAGAGTTAAAAGCTAAAAATGAGAAAACTTTAAGTGGAGAGAATGCATTTAGATTATATGATACTTATGGATTCCCTGTTGACTTAACAAAAGAGATATTAGAAGAAGAACATTTAGAAATAGATGAAGAAGGCTTCAAGTCTGAAATGGAAAAACAAAGACAAACAGCTAGAGATGCAAGAGGAAATATGGATGCAGAAGCATGGAAAGAAGATGCTATAGCTAAATTAGATAAAGATATAGTTACAAATTTTGAAGGATATGATATTCTATCTATAGAATCAACTGTTAAGGGAATAGCTAAAAATAATGAATTAGTAGACTCAGCAAGTGTTGGTGATGAAGTTATAATAGTTCTTGATAAAACTGCATTTTATGCAGAAGGTGGAGGACAAGTTGGAGACAAAGGTCTTTTAGTTAATAAAAACGAAGATTTAGTAGTAGAAGTTTTAGATACTAAAAAAGGTCCAAATAACACTATAAAGCATGTATGTATAGTTAAATCAGGAATTATAAAACTTGAAGATGTAGTATATACTAAGGTTGATAAAGAAGTTAGATTAGCTTCAGCAAGAAACCACAGTGCTACACATGTTCTTCATAAAGTATTAAAAGAAGTTTTAGGAGATCACGTAAACCAAGCTGGATCACTTGTTACTCCAGAAAGATTAAGATTTGACGTAACTCACTTTGAATCTATATCAAAAGATGAGTTAAAGCTTATTGAAGAAAAAGTAAACAATATTATATTTGAGTCGTTAGATATAACTTGTGAAACTATGAGTATGACAGAAGCTGGTCAAAAAGGTGCAACAGCATTATTCGGAGAAAAATATGGTGATGAAGTAAGAGTTGTTTCAATGGGAGAATTCTCTATGGAATTATGTGGAGGTACTCACTTAACAAACACTTCTCAAATAGGTATGTTTAAGATACTTTCTGAAGGTGGAGTTGCAGCAGGAGTAAGAAGAATAGAAGCTATAACTGGTAAAGAAGTATATTACTTCTTAAATAACAAGCAAGATTTAATAAATGAAGTGTGCACATCTGTTAAAGCTAAAGAAGATAATTTAGTAGCAAGAGTAACTAACTTATTAGATGAAAACAAGTCATTAGCTAAAGAATTAAATGAAGTAAAAGCAAAAATGAGCTTACAATCTGCAGACTCTATATTAGACTCTAAGACAGATATAAATGGAGTAAATATAGTAACAGCTAAGTTTGAAAATATGGATATGGATACACTTAGAAATACTGCAGATACTTTAAGAGACAAGTTAGCTTCTGGAGTAGTAGTATTAGGAAATGTAGCAGGAGAAAAAATAAACTTTGTTGCTACAGCTACTAAAGATGTACTTGAAAAAGGTGTTCACGCTGGAAATATAGTTAGAGAAGTAGCTCAAGTAGCAGGAGGAAAAGGTGGAGGAAGACCTAATATGGCACAAGCTGGAGCTCCAGATGTAGCTAAGGTTGACGAAGCTTTAAATCATGCAAAAGAGGTTTTAAAAACTCAAGTGAAATAATAATTTTAAATAAATATTAAAGATAGGGGTGTTGTAGTATGAATGAAAATATGGATTATACAATGAAATTCGAAGGTATAACATCTGAACAAATGAGTGTTAGTGAGGCTATCGATTTAGTTTATGATTCACTTCAAGAGAAAGGATATAACCCAATAAATCAAATTATAGGATATATACTTTCAGGAGATTCTAGTTATATAACAAGTCACAATAATGCTAGAGGGATAATGAAGAAATTTGAAAGAGATGAAATATTAGAAGAGGTTATCACTTATTATTTGAACAATAGAAAGTAGGTCAATCTTATGAAAAAAAAGATTGTATCCTTATTAACAATTTTAATGATACTTATAAGTTCTGTTCCTAGCATCTGTTTTGCTGATGATAAAGGCAAGGCGATAGTGATTGATTTAAATAGGACTGGCCTTGAAGACATGCTAAGTATAGATTCTCTATCTAAAAAGATGGAAAAAGAAGGCTATATAGGGCTTATGAATATTAGAGGTGATAGAGGAACAGATGACAGAAGGTCATATGCAGCTGTAGGTGCTGGAGGAAAAGTTACCTTGCCAGACCAGAGCCTAATTAACTTTGAAGAAGTTAACAAAGGTAATGCGAAGGCGTATAAAGCTGAAACAGGACACAATCCCAAGAAAATAAATGATATGACAATAAACCATTCTCTAAGTGAGAACTTAGAGAATGGTTCTTATGGTTCTGTGCTTGGATCGTTAGGACAGACTTTATCAAATCATAAATTAAGGGCATCTGTTATAGGTAACGCCGATAGAGTTAATAATGGAGAACTAATAAAAAATAGAAATATAGCTTTAATGGCTATGGATAACATAGGTAGAGTTGACGATGGTAATGTAGATAATATAAATATCAAAGACAACACTATGCCCTATGGAATAAGAACAGATTACAACAAACTAAAAAGTGAAACTAAAAAGTTTTATGATAATAGTGATGTTTTATTTGTTGAACTTGGAGATACGTATAGATTAGATGATTACAAAAACCATTTAAATGAAAAAACTTACAATAATATGAAAAAAAATATTTATAAAAATATAGATGATTATTTACAAGAAGTTTTCAAAATGGTTGATGAAAATGATACAATTTATATAATGTCAGCTTTTCCAAGTAAAGCAGATTATAAAAATCAAAAAAGGTTATCTCCTGTAATTAAATTTGAAGGATCTCAAAAGGGAGTTTTAAAATCTGCTACAACAAGAAGAGAAGGTGTAGTTGGAAACTTAGATATAGGAGTAGATATACTTTCTAAGTTTGGCTTGAAAAATGAAAAAATGGTAGGAAGAGAATTTGAGGAAGTTAATAAAGAAGATAATATAAGTTTTATCAATCATGAATTTGATAAAATGGTATCTATGTTAGGAGTGAGAACTCCTATTGTAAATACTACTGTGGGAATAGTTGCAGCAGCATGGATTATATGTACAGTATTATTAATTTTCTTTAGAAAAAAACTACCTAAAAAAGAATTAGTTTTTAGCATATTAAAAGAATTTATAAAACTAGGGGTGGTAATACCTTTAGCGTTTATAGTTTCGCCTATTTTTAATTTTGCAACTCCAACTAGTATAACATTAGGGATATTTGGAACCTTATTGGTGTTATATTTAATAGGAAAAATTTTCTTTAAAGATGATATTAAGTATATGACATTCTTCTCTATACTTACTATTATAGTAATAGTGGTTGATTCTATATTTGGAACTCACTTAATGCAAAATAACATAATGAGTTATGATGCAATAATAGGTGCTAGATACTATGGTGTTGGAAATGAATATGAAGGTATAACTATAGGATGCGCTATATTTGCAATGTCAGTATTAGTGAACTATAAAAAAATACCTAAATGGGTTTTAGTTGTTACATCTTTAATTATACTTATAACTAGTGCTTATCCATCAATGGGAGCAAATGTTGGAGGAGCGATATCAGAATCAGTGGCATATACATTATTTTTATTACTTGCATTTGATGTTAAGATGGATCTTAAAAAGAGCATATTACTATCACTTGTGCCAGTAATGATTGTTTGTATATTTGCAGCACTAGATGTAGTTTCTAAAAGTCAGTCTCATTTATCTGGATTTGTAAACCAGATATCTGCAAATGGGCCAATTGCTATAGTTCAAACATTTACTAGAAAAATACAAATGAATGTAGATATTGCAACTAGCAATATATTAATTGTTGTAGCTTTAGTAGTTGCTGGATATATGACTAAGTTTATTTTTAAACCTGCTAATCATTTTAAGAAGTTGTCAGAAAAATATCCTTATATATTTAAGGGATTTGTAGCAACAACAGTAGGGTGTATAGTTACTTTAATTTTTAATGATTCAGGAATAGTTGCGGCTGGAACAGCATCTATTTATATATTAGTACCGATATTGGTTATGAGTGTAAATATGATGATTTTTGATAAAGAGTAATATAATGTTAACCTAGATATTAAAAAAATAGTATCTAGGTTAATTTTTTCTGTACATAATGTGTTGAAATTAGAGTACAATAAGAATATAGTATATACATATAATGAATAATTATTAAATTTGGTTGACCAAGGAGAATTAAATGATATTAGACGGAAGAATAATGGGTCTTGATGTAGGAGATAAAACTATAGGAGTTGCAGTTAGCGACCTTATGGGAATTACGGCACAAGGAGTTAAGACTGTAAGAAGAGTTGGAAAGAAAAAAGATATAGAGGAATTAAAAGCTATTATAAAAGAAAGACAAGTTAATAAGATAGTTTCAGGACTTCCTAAAAATATGAATGGAACATTAGGACCACAAGGAGAAAAAGTTATAAAATTTTGTGAGTTATTAGAACAAGAAACGGGTATAAAAATAGAATACTGGGATGAAAGATTATCTACAGTTGCGGCAGAAAGATCTTTAATAGAAGCTGACGTTAGAAGAGAAAAAAGAAAAAAAGTAATTGATATGCTTGCGGCAGTAATAATTTTACAAGGTTATTTAGATAGTAAAAGAATTTTCTAAAATCTATGTAAAATAACATTGATATAAGTTATAATATATTTAAATAATTAAAATTTGAGGTGGTATACATGCAAGAAAATATAGTAAACTTAATAGACCAAGATGGAAATGAAATACAATTTGAAATAATATTAACTTTAGAAGCAGAAGGAAAAGAGTATGCAATACTTATGCCTTTAGAAGATAATGATGCTGAAGAAGCTTTAATATTTAGAATTGACACAGATGAAGAGGGAGATATATTAACTCCACTTGAAAGTGACGAAGAGTATGAGACAGTTGTAGCTGTATACAATACTTTAATGGAAGAAGAAGGATTAAACTTCGACGAAGAATAGTTAATATTAAAATTGTATAGTTTATAAATGGGAGTATCCTTTAAGGTGCTCCCTTTTTACGATTAAAACGAAGTGAATTTTACATAGGAGGAGTTAGATGATTAAATATTTAGATATATTAGTAGGGATATTAGGGGTATGTTACTTTAGCTATCTAGAATTATTTTATGGAGGAATGGCCTTTGGAAGCTTCTTTTTAGTTATAGGTGTTTTACTTATAATATATCATTTTGTAAAAAACAAAATACATGTTAATGAAAAATTAAAGAATGTATTTAAAATATTTTTAACTATAATTCTATCTATATTTTTGATAGTAGAAGCTGCATTAATATTTTTCCCGAAAAACAATGTAGAAGATAAGTGTGATTATTTGATTGTACTAGGTGCATCAGTTAAAAATACTACACCAAGTTTAACATTAAGAGGAAGACTTGATAAAGCTATTCAATATTTAGATGATAGTAAAGATGATTGTTATATTGTTGTATCTGGAGGAAAAGGAAGTGATGAAAAACTTTCAGAGGCAAAAGCTATGGAAAATTATTTAGTAGAACATGGTGTAAACAAAAATAAAATAATACTAGAAGATAAGTCTACAAATACATATGAAAACTTTAAATACAGTAAAGAAAAAATAGAAAAAAATAGTAATAAAGATATAAAAAATCTTAATGTAAAGGTTGTTACTACTGATTTTCACAGTTTTAGGAGCTTTATATTAGCCAAAGTAAATGGATATGGAAATGTTAATTTTTACACTAGCAAATCTATAAGTAAGTTTGTACCAGTTTATTATGCAAGAGAGTTTTTTGCAACTATAAAAACTATGATATTTGATGTATTACCTAATTTATAAGATAATCTAAAATTTTATAAATTAAGATTTAAATTTATTTATATGGATAAAATAAAGTTAATGAAAGTATAAGGGGCAATGAAATATGAATAAATTTAAAAAGTATTGTGTAGTATTGAGTGCTATTGTTGTAATTACATCTACTTTAAGCAATATATATGCGTTAAATAATTATAGTAAATCTATAGAACAAGCTACTGTCAACAATAGTAAAAGTAGTGTACAGCAAGAGAAGTTAGATAAAAATACTAAAGAAAAAAATAAAAATGTATCTAATATATTGCTAATAGGAAGTGATTCAAGTGGTTTTGATAAGGTAGGAAGATCAGATTCTATGATAATTCTTACTATAGATAAAGATAATAAAAATTTAAAACTAACTTCATTAGCAAGAGATACGTTAGTAAACATTCCTGGACATGGGTATGAAAAGTTAACTCATGCATATGCATATGGAAAATCTAAGTTATTACTAGAGACTATAGAAAAAAATTTGAATATAGATTTAGATGGATATGTAGCTGTAAACTTTAATTCTTTTATAGATTTAGTTGATACCTTGGGTGGCGTTGAAGTGGATATTCAAAAAAATGAAATAGAGCATTTAAATGATATAATAGTAAACTCTTTTAAAGTAGCAAAAGATAAAGGTGAAGAGCCGCAATTTATAAGATTTGAAGGTAAACAACTATTAAATGGATACCAAGCATTAGCTTATGCTAGAATAAGACAAATTGATAGTATATATGAAAGAGATAAAAGACAAAGAGATGTATTAAAAAGTATAGCTAATAAATTAGTAGAACTTCCTGTAAGTAGTTATCCAAAGGTTATAAAAGAAATGATGCCTTATGTAGATGTAAATTTACCTATATCTAAACTTCTTACAATAGCTATGACATCTAAAGAATTATATAATTATGAATTAAATCAAATGGAATTTCCGGTTGCAGAATATAGAGAGTCTGGAAGACTTAAAAAAGACAATAGCTTTGTTGTTAAGTGGGATAAGACAGAAAATTTAAAAGTTTTAAATAATTTTATTTATAATAAATAAAATTTATTTAAAACCCATCAACTTTGGGTATTATTATAAAAGTAAAGGTTAAAAGCCTTTACTTTTATTTAATTAATCTAAGTGTAAATTTGTAGGTATATTGACAAAAGGAGAACAATGGAGTACAATAATTAATAAAGATTATCATTTGAAAATGAAGGCGGTAAATGTAAAATGAATCAAATGGATATATTAAAGGAAAAGTTAAAGGAAACGGGATTTAAAATAACTCCTCAAAGAAGAGCTATTGTAGAGACGTTACTAAAGCATAAGGATGAACATTTAAGTAGTGAAGAAATATATGACCTAGTAAGAGTTGATTGTCCAGAAATAGGACTTGCTACAGTTTATAGAACAATGCAATTACTAGATGAAGTTGGTGCAATTTCTAAATTAAACTTAGATGATGGATGCATAAGATATGAAATCGATTTAGATGACTCTGATGCACACAATCATCATCATTTAATATGTAAAAACTGTGGGAAGATAATAGAGGTAAAAGAAGATTTACTAGATTCTATAGAACTGGAAATACAAAAATTATATAATTTTAGCATAATAGACCACGATCTTAAATTTTATGGTTTATGCGAATCCTGTAAGTAAAGATGGGCCCCTTATTGGGGCTTAAAATTTTGATAGAGTTAACAAAATACATAATATTAGTATTAATATAAATAGAATTTCTAATATATTGCTTAAACGCCCTCCAACTCTTAAAAATCCAAGAGAAAATTTCTTTTCACTGATAGGATAAAAAAGTGGTATTCCTGATTTTGTAAATAAATCTCCTAAAAATAAATGAGATGCATATCCGATAGTTCCAAAAAAGCATAAATTTGATATATTAGTTAATAACTCAATTTGTTTAAGTAAAAAACTTATGATTAAGATTGCTAAAATACTATGTGATAATTTCCTGTGTTTTAACCAAGGGAAAGAAGCTAAAACAATATTAAATAGAATAAAATAGAATTTACCATTAGCTAAATATATGCAAATTGCTAAAAGTAAAAATATTAGAGATAAAAATAGCTTTCTTAAAAAGCCATGATTAATTTTAGCTTCTAATATTATTATTGCTATAAATGTTATTACTGAACTTATGAAAAAATTTTCATTTATTTTTAAAGATATTAAAAAAATTAATATATCTAATGTATAAACAATAATCTTATAAATCTTTTTAGATGTATTATGATTTAAAAGTGTATTAGATATAACGGAGTTTGACGTGTCTAAATCAGGTAATATTGAAAATAATGAACATATTCCAATATTCATTAGAGAAATTGGCTTATTAAATAGGATAGAAGCTTGCAGTGAAGCTAATATACCTATAGTGAAATGAGTTTTACCACGCATTATAACCTCCCCCAAATATTATATTTTGAGAATAGCAAAATAATTATAGTTTGTCAAAACAATACGGTAAATGTATTTTAAATATATCTTAAAATATACTTCAACTTGTGATACAATTATAATAACTGGTAAAGAGTGCGTGATTTGATATTATTTGTATGTTCGTTAAGGAACGTTTAAAGAGTGAGATTTAAAAAGTGCGAAAAGTTAGGACAAAAGGAGATGATGCAATTGTTCAAAAAGAGTTTGAATAAAATTAAAGTTATGGCTCTGGGTGGGCTAAACGAAATCGGAAAAAACATGACTGTCATTGAATATAAAGATGAAATTATCGTTATAGATTCAGGGTTAAGTTTTCCAGAAGAAGAGATGCTAGGGGTAGATATAGTTATACCAGATGTAACTTACTTAGTGAAGAATAAGGACAGAGTTAAGGGAATATTTATAACTCATGGTCATGAGGACCATATCGGAGCATTACCATATGTATTAAAAAAGATAAATGTTCCAGTATATGCTTCTAAGTTAACGGTTGGACTTATACAAGTAAAATTAAAAGAACACAAATTAAATAATGTAAATTTAAATGTTATAACTCCAGGTCAAGCTATAAATCTTAAAAACTTTGAAGTAGAGTTTTTAAAAGTAAATCATAGTATACCAGATGCTTGTGCAATAGCAGTTCACACTGACCAAGGGATAATATTCCATACAGGGGACTTTAAAATAGACCTAACTCCTATAGATGGAGAAGTAATGGATTTTCAAAGAATATGTGAATTAAGCAAAAAAGGCGTATTATTAATGCTTGCTGATAGTACAAACATTGAAAGACCAGGATACAACCCATCAGAAAGAACTGTAGGAACAGGTCTGGATGGATTATTTGCAAAGGCTAACAACAGCAGAATAATAGTTGCAACATTTGCTTCTAATATACACAGATTACAACAAATTGTTAATGCTGCTCAAAAATTTGGAAGAAAAGTTGCTGTATCAGGAAGATCTATGGTTAATGTTATGGCTGTAGCAAGAGAATTAGGCTATATAGACATAGATGATGAAATGATAATAGATTTAAATGATATTCATAGATATGAAGACAATGAATTAGTTATAATAACAACTGGATCTCAAGGAGAGCCTATGTCAGCACTTGCTAGAATGGCATCAGCTGAACATAAAAAAGTAGAAATAAGACAAGGTGATTTAGTAATAATATCAGCACATCCAATACCAGGGAATGAAAAACTTATTTCTAAAGTTGTAAACTGTTTATTTGAAAAAGGTGCAGAAGTTGTTTATGATGATGCAGCGGATATACACGTTTCAGGTCATGCTAGACAAGAAGAATTAAAATTAATGCACAGATTAGTAGCTCCTAAGTTCTTCATGCCTGCTCATGGTGAGTTCAGAATGTTAAAGAAACATGCAGAGGTAGCAGAAGATTTAGGGATGCCAAGTCAAAATATATTTGTAATGAAAACAGGTGAAGTTTTAGAATTAGATAAAACTTCAGCAAAAGTTGCATCACATGTACCAACTGGAAATGTATTAGTTGATGGACTTGGAGTTGGAGATGTAGGAAATATAGTTTTAAGAGATAGAAAGCATCTATCAGAAGATGGATTAATGATAGTTGTAGTTACAATATCTAAAGAAGATGGAAAAGTTTTAGCAGGGCCAGATATAATATCTAGAGGATTTGTATATGTAAGAGAGTCTGAGGACTTAATGGATGGAGCTAAGACTGTTATAAAGAATGTTTTAATAGCTTGTGAGCAAAGTCATATAAAAGAATGGGCTTACTTAAAAAATAATATAAAGGATAACTTAAAAGAGTACTTATATCAAAGAACTAAGAGAAATCCTATGATACTTCCTATTATAATGGAGGTATAAAACAGAAAGATTGAATATAATATATTATATTCAATCTTTTTTTTAGGAGGAAAAGCATGGGGGTATATGAAAGTACTACAAAACTTGCAAGTGATATAAAGGACAGTAAAGAGTATAAAGAGTTTAGAAAGCATATGAAAGTCGTAAGATCTAATCCAAACTATGAATTAATTTTAAATAATCATAAAAAAATTGAAATGGATATAAGATCGAAAAAATTAAGAGGAGTAAAATTAGATAGTAAAACATTAAAGATGTCACAGGATTTAAAGAAGCAAATATCTGCTAATAAAGATTTAAAAATTTATTTAGAATGTGAACAAAAATTTACAACAATGATGGATAAAATAAATAAAATTTTAGCATCGGCAGTATATGAAGATTACAAATAAACAAGACTTCTTGTACAAATTGAATGAAATTATTTAGACAATATGACTATATATGTGAAAACGTTTTTAATATATACTTAAACTATATTAAATATGGTTTGGGGGAGATTAAAAATGGCAGAGGTAATTTTAAAAAATATAGGGAAGTCGTACGATAATGGTTATGAAGCTGTAAAAGATGTAAATATAGATATAGACGATAAAGAATTTGTTGTTTTAGTAGGGCCATCTGGTTGTGGAAAGTCTACAACACTTAGAATGATAGCTGGTCTTGAGGAAATATCATCAGGGGAGTTATATATAGGAAATAAAATAGTAAACGATGTAGCACCAAAAGATAGAGATATAGCTATGGTTTTCCAAAACTATGCATTATATCCGCATCTAAGCGTATATGAAAATATGGCATTTGCACTTAAACTAAGAAAGATGCCAAAAGCTGAAATAGACTCTAAAGTTAGAGAAGCTGCAAGAATACTAGACTTAGAAAAAGTCTTAGATAGAAAACCAAAGGCATTATCAGGTGGACAAAGACAAAGGGTTGCGCTAGGAAGAGCGATAGTAAGAAATCCTAAGGTGTTCTTAATGGATGAACCACTATCAAACTTAGATGCTAAGCTTAGAACTGCAATGAGAACAGAAATTACAAAATTACACAAAAAGCTTGGAACAACATTCATATATGTAACACATGACCAAGTAGAAGCTATGACTATGGCTGATAGAATAGTTATAATGAAAGACGGAGTTATTCAACAAATAGATACTCCACAACATGTATATGATAATCCAGATAATATGTTCGTTGCAGGATTTATAGGAGCTCCTCAAATGAACTTAATAGATTGCAATATATCTGAAGAAAATGATGTTGTTTTTGCAAATGCTAAAGAGTTTAAAGTAGCGTTAGACAAAACAAAAGCAGATATATTAAAGAAAAATGGTTATATAGGTAAAGAAGTTGTATTAGGAATAAGACCAGAAGACATTCATATAGAAGATATATTTATAGATAACAGCCAAGATACAATATTTAATGCTACAGTAGAAATAAGTGAGCTTATGGGGGCAGAAGTATATGCATACTTAACTGTTGGAGGTAAGAGTATAACTTCAAGATTTGATTCAAGATACAATGTTAAATACGGTCAGAACTTAAAATTAGCTCTAGATAAAAATAAAGTTCATCTATTTGATAAAGAAACTACTAATGCAATAAGATAGTAAACTATTTAAAAGCTGAGAAACTAAGAGTATATTTTGGTTTCTCAGCTTTTGTTTTATAATAGATATAAGTAAACTAAAAAATAAGAGGTGGGATGGTGAAGGATTTAATAGAGTTTTTTGAAAGTCAATTGGGGAAAAAGATTAATTTATACAAATATAATAAAAATGATATTTTAAAAGAAAATCATCAAGTTGTAGTTTGGGACAATCGAAAGTATGTTATTGAACTTATAGAAGAGAATAATATTAATAATTTAAAAGGCAATTTTTATTTGATATATCAAAAGAATGTAAATAAGACTTTATTAAATGAGATTTTAACTACTCTATATGAAGATGTTAATATAGTAAACTATAAAGGGAATTTTATATTAAATACAAATAATATAGACTTAATAAATAAGGATACTCCTCAAATCATAGAGACTGAATCCTATGAAAAGACATACATAATAAATTTAGGGCAAATTAAAAGTAAAGATGAGTTTGATATTAAGCTAGATTTGACTAAAAAATTAAAAAAATACATAGCAATTGAAAATAGTGATAGAAAATATTTTGATATATTTGATTTAGCTTTATACAACATGATTGAGCTATGTGGAACTGATATTATATATAAAAATTTATTTGATTATAATTTAATTGATAAGATAGATAATTTAGTTTTAGAAACGGGAATAGCTTTTATAGAAAATGGATTTAACATATCCAAGACATCTAACAATATATATTTGCATAGAAATACGTTAATATATAGACTAGAAAAAATTAAAGATATATTGGGGATGGATATAAAAAACTTTAATGAAGCTTGCATATACTATATAATTGTAAAGAATTATTTGGTAAACAAAACCATATAAAAACCATATAATTGATGTTTATTAAAATACTCGCATAAATTTAGGCAAAATGTGAAAAAATAGTATCAAATAAAACATCAAGAGGTGAAATTAATGAGACGATTTACTAGTGTAGTTTTAGCTATTATGATGGTTTTTATGTCTTTTAGCTTTACAGCTTTTGCAGATGATAAAAAAGCTAATACATCTATGGAATTATCATCTAAATCAGCTATACTAATGGATGTAGGAAGTGGACAAATATTATTTGAAAAAAATTCACATGAGAAACTTCCTCCAGCAAGTGTTACAAAAGTAATGACAATGTTACTTGCAGTTGAAGCTTTAGATAGTGGAAAGATAAAGTTAGATGACCAGGTTCAAATAAGTGAAAGAGCATCGGAAATGGGTGGAAGTCAGATTTTCTTAGAACCAGGAGAAACTCAAAAGGTTGATGATTTACTAAAAGGTATCGCAGTTGCTTCTGCAAACGATGCATGTGTAGCTATGGCTGAGTTCATAGGAGGAAGTGAAGAAGAGTTTGTTGGTATGATGAATGATAAAGCAAAAGAATTGGGAATGAAAGATACTCATTTTGCTAACACTAATGGATTACCAGTAGACAATCACTACACATCAGCACATGATATAGCTTTAATGTCTAAAGAATTATTAAAGCATGAAAAAATAACTAAATATTTGACAACTTGGATGGACAAAATAGTTGTTGGTAAAAAGCAAGTATCTATAGGTCTTGCTAATACTAATAAAATGATTAAACACTATCAAGGAGCAACTGGTGTAAAAACAGGATTTACTCAAGAAGCAAAATACTGTTTATCTGCATCAGCTAAAAGAGGAGAGACACATTTAGTAGCAGCAACTTTAGGAGCACCTACAACACAAGAAAGATTTAAAGATGCATCATCTCTTTTAAGTTATGGATTTGCAAACTATGAAAGTGTTAAATTATGTTCTAGAGGAGATGCTATAGCTACACTAAAATTAGATAAAGCTGAAGAAAACAAAGTTAACTTAGTTGCAAAAGAAGATTTAACAGCTCTTATCAAAAAAGGTGAAAGCAAAGATTTTACTAAAAAGATACAAGTTTGTGAAAATATAAAAATGCCAGTTAAAAAAGGTACTAAATTAGGAACTATAAACATTTATAAAGGAAACAATCAAGTAGGTAAAGTTGATCTTGTAAATGAAAAAGATATAAATAAAGCAAGTTACTTTAGAATGTTTGAAAGAGTAATAGATAACATGTTTTAAAAGGCCTAGATAAACTAGGTCTTTTTTTATTAATCTAATTTGATTATAAACATAGATATTGTTATAATAATATTAAAACTTAAAAAATAGGAGAAAATTGAATGAATATGTTAAGTCAGTTTTTGGTAACTGCAGTAGGAATAGCAGTTGCTATATCTGTTCATGAATTTGGACATGCATATGTAGCTCATCTTTTAGGAGATGATACTGCAAAAATGAGCGGAAGAATGACGTTAGATCCATTAAAACATCTGGATCCATTAGGACTTATAATGCTTATAATTGCAAGATTTGGGTGGGCAAAGCCAGTTCCTGTAAATCCAAATAATTTTAAAAATTATAAGGTTGGGAATTTAATAGTTTCTTTAGCAGGGCCAGCATTTAACCTGTTGACTGCTATAATATTTGCAAACCTTATGAGATTTGCTAATATTGAAGCAATATTAATTATATTTAATGCTATAGTTTCGTATTGTATAGGATTTGCAGCATTTAACCTATTACCATTGCCACCACTTGATGGATGGGGAATAATATCTACATTTATACCACTTAAATATTATGATGTTGCTTATAAGTATGAAAGTATGAGTACATTTATATTTATACTTTTAATATTAACTAATTTCCATTTAATAATATTAAATCCTATAGTAAATGTATTATATAGTATAGTGGCTACATTTATAATTTAAATGGTAAATTTATACTAAAAACCGAGGTAATTTATGAAATATAGTGTACAACTTAAGGTATATGAAGGACCTCTAGATCTTTTATATGATCTTATAGCAAAGCATAAAATAGATATAAAGGATATATCTATAATAGAGATAACTAAACAATATTTAGCATACTTAGATATGCTTGAAGAATTTGATTTAGAAATAGCAAGTGAATTTATAATAATGGCATCGAAGCTTTTACAAATAAAATCTAAATACTTACTATACAAGCAAAGAAATGATGAAGAAGAGGAAGATCCTAGACTTGAACTTATGGAAAAGCTTGTGGAGTATAAAAAGTTTAAAAATGCTACAGAAGATTTAAAAAGTAATGTTACTTACATAGAAGATGTATTTTATAGAAAGAAAGAAGAGGTAGTAGTTGAAGAAAATTTAGATTTAGAAACTATATCTCTAGACTCTATAGTAAAAATACTTCCTCATATATTGAAAGTAAAAAAAGATGAATTAGAAGAAGTAAAAGATGAAAAGTTAAACAAAATTGTTAGAACTCGTATTATATCTGTAGAAGAAAAGATGCACTATGTTAGAGATATCATGAAAGAAAAAGAAAATATAAGGTTTACAAATCTTATAGATACATATGAAAAAGATGAAATAATAGCAACTTTTTTATCGGTTTTAGAACTTATAAAAACAAATGAAATAATGGTTGTTCAAGACTTATTCTTTGAAGATATCTTAATAAAGAGGAATATGGAGAGTTAATATGAGACGTGATGAAATAAAAAATATTATAGAAGCTATAATGTTTGCATATAGCGAACCTATAAGCATAAAGGATTTAAATAATGCTATAAATGAAGAACTTTCTTCTAAAGAAATTGAGATAATGTTAAATAGCTTAATTGAAGATTATAAAGAAAACAACAGGGGTATTCAAATTATTAAATTACAAGATAAATATCAAATGTGTACAAATAAAGATTACGCAGAGTTTGTAAAAAATATATTAGAACCAAAAAGAAAGAAAACTTTAAGTCAAGCAACTTTAGAAACTTTAACAATTATCGCATATAAGCAACCTATAACAAAGGTTGAAATAGAAGAAATAAGAGGTGTTAAAAGTGATAAGGTCGTACAAACACTTCTTGAAAATGACCTTATATATGAAGCGGGAAGACTAGATAGAATTGGTAAGCCTATAATTTATAAAACTACTAATGAGTTTTTAAAATTACTAAATATAGAAAAGTTAGAGGATTTACCATCTATAGAAAAATATGAAAACGAATAAATCTTAAAATAGTAGATGAGATAAAATATTTATTTATCATCTACTATTTTTTTGCATACTTTTGAAAAAATGGAAAATAATATAAATATGAACTATAAAGATTTAATGAGTATTTTATTTATTTCTATTGTAGTAGGAATACCAATTCTATTTTTTATTTTAAATAGTAGGATTCATGTAATCGTAACAGCTGATATAGATAATAAAAATACAGAGATAAGGGTATCACTTAGATACTTTTTTAATTTAATCAATATAACAAAAACAGTCTATCCTATAAGTAAACCGAAAGAAGAAAAGAAAAATAAAAAAAATAAGGAGAGTAAAAGTAAATCTAAAAAAGTTAAATTACAAATGATTCAATTAGAAAATTTACTAGCTTTATATAGAATTGTTAGAAAGGTTGAAGTAAGCGAAGTATATTCTAATTTATCATATGGAAGTGAAAATATAAATTTTACTTCTTTTATATATGTCTTAATAAATATTTTATATGGAAATGTAAGTAATTATTTTGATTCAGAAAAAATGTATTTAAAAGTAACACCCTGCTATACTCAAAACTTCATAAAGTATAAAGGTGTTTTACATATAAGACCTACCATGAAGGATATAGTAGTTTTAATTAAGGGAGTTTATAAAATATATATTGATATAAAAATATATAAAAAAGTAAAATATAATGAGGAGTGTGAAGTGGATGAGATCGGCAAGTTCAATAAAGAGTATAATGGATACAACTCTTGATTCAATTAGGACAACTATTGACGCAAATACTATTATTGGAGATCCAATTAGAACAGAAACAACTGTAGTAGTTCCTATATCTAAAGTAACAATAGGATTTGGTATAGGTGGAGGAGAGTATTCAAGAGGGCAATGTGAAAAACAAAGTGAAAAAAAAGAAGTACAAAATACAGATGATTCAAACTTTGCAGGAGGAAGTGCAGGTGCGATATCACTTCAACCAGTAGCATTTGTAGTAGTTGAAAATGGAGAAACAAGACTTATGAGTTTAGATCATAATATAAATATGGTTGACAATATATTAAGTGTTACACCTAAAATACTAGAAAAAATTCAAAAACTAAAAAATAATGATTGTGAAAACAAGGATAATAAAGAATGTTAAAATAAAGAATAAAAGCTATAGAAAAAGGTTAATTAATTTCTATAGCTTTTATTTTTGAGCAACGGACAAAGTCGTTGGCGACATGAATGAAGTGAATTTTTTTAAAAATATTTTACAATTTAATCATTTGTTACTTAAAAAATTAGAAAAACAATAGTATAATACATATAAGGCAAGTTAATTTTTAGGGTTAAATTAAACTGGCAGGGTTTTAAACTATAGGAGAGGTGAGCATATGGAAAATAAAGAAATATCAAAATTATTGATACATAGTATGAATAATTATCAAAATTTAATTAAAGCAACAAATACTGATAGATACAAAAAAGGTAAAGTATTAACAAAGAAACAATTTTTTACTTTAGTTGAAATTCAAAAGCGTGAAAAAATAGAATTAAAGAATTTAAGTAAAGAGTTATATGTTTCAACATCTAGCTTATGTATACTTTTAAACAAGTTAGTAGAGTTAGGATATGTTTATAGAGAAGAAGATTCTAAAGATAGAAGAAACACTTTCTACGGTATAACAGAAGAAGGTGAAGTTGTAGTTAATACAGAAATAGAAAAGTTTATGCAGATAGTAAATGATAAAATAGATAAGTTAGATTTACAAAAGAAAAAAGAACTTGAAGAAAGTTTACAAAAAACTATTAATATAATGAAAGAAATAATATAGCCTATGTAGAATAAATTTATAGTGTAGATATTTATAAAGTGGGTAAGTATCTATTATAAATTTATTTGGAGGTATATTATGAGTATAAAGATTGCAAATGAAAAAAATTTGATACAAGAAAATGATTTAAGTATATTTTTTATAGGCAGCAATAAAAGAGTTGTATTTAAAGAAAAGGCTTTAGAAGCTTTAAAAGAAGAGTTTGAGCCTACTTGTTGTAATATAGAATTAAATAAAATATATACAGAAGATAAATTTTTAAACGTAATGTTTGTTGGATTAGGAAATGATGAAAACTTATCTATGGATGAAATAAGAAACATTGGTGGAGATATATCAAGAAAATTGAAAAAAATGAAATCTAAAAAGGTAAGTTTTTTAAATATAGAAGAGTACTTAAATAAAGATCATGTAAAAGCTTTAGTAGAAGGTCTTGAATTAGGGGCATATGATTTTACTAAGTATATTAAAAGTAATGGAACTGATAAAGAAATAGTAATAAATTTAGGCTTAAATGAAAGCTTCAGAGATAGTATAAATGAAGGTGAATTACTTGCACAAATGACATTAGTATCAAGAAGCCTAGTGAATGAACCAGCAAATGTTATATACCCAGCAACTCTAGGTTATGAAGTTGTAGAATTAGGCAAAACGTTTGGCTTTGAAACAGAGATATATGGTAAGCAAGAAATTGAAAATTTAGGAATGGATGCATTCTTAGCAGTAGCTAAGGGTTCTGATAAAGAGCCTAAACTTATAGTTATGAGATACTTTGGAGATAAAAATAGTGAAGATGTATTAGGTTTAGTTGGAAAAGGATTAACATACGATTCAGGTGGATACTCTATAAAACCTACAAACTCTATGGTTGATATGAAAACAGACATGGGTGGAGCAGGAGCTGTAATTGGAGCTATGTGTGGTATCGCAAAAGCTAAACTTAATAAAAATGTTATAGCTGTAGTAGCTGCTTGTGAGAATTTAATTTCTGGAAATGCATATAAGCCAGGAGATATAATAAATTCAATGGGCAAAAAGACAATAGAAATTTTAAACACAGATGCAGAAGGTAGATTAACTTTAATAGATGCTGTTTATTATGCTATAAACAAAGAAAAAGCTAATAAAGTTGTAGACATAGCTACATTAACAGGAGCCGCTGTAGTAGCCCTTGGAGATGTTGCAACACCTGTATTAACTAATAATGAAGAGTTCTATACTTTATTAGATGAAGCAGCAAAAACATCAGGTGAAAAAATCTGGAGAATGCCAGTGTTTGATGAATATAAAAAAGTTTTAAAAGGGAAGCAAGCTGATTTAAACAATAGTCCTGGTAGAGATGGCGGGTGTATAACTGCTGGATTATTTATAGGTGAATTTGTAGGAGATACTCCTTGGATTCATATGGATATAGCAGGAACTAGTGTTAGTTCTAAAGAAAGTGGATATAAATCTAAAGGAGCTACAGGAGAAGGAGCAAGAACTTTATATAATTTAACAAAATTAATTTAAAAGATTTCTTAAGTTAGTACAATCTAGGTAAATTGTGGTATAATTAAATTAACCTAAGATTTTAAATTTTCTTCTTACATACTAAAGTATATATTTACTCGCCTAGTGGCGAGTTTTTTTTTAAAAATGTAAGAAGTAAGTTTTTTGTTTATTAATCTGAAAATTAAGAAAAAAGATAGTTTATATGTGATATAATTAATATATATATAAATATTTTAAATTCAGTGGGGTGAATTTATGGGGGATAAAGAAAAGAGTTTTAAAGATGAAAATTTTATTATTTACACTGGTATGGTAAAGTATATAAGAAATTTAAAGATGCTTGAAATTCATAAAAGAGATATAAGTCAAAAGGTTTATAATTTGTATATAAACTTAAGTAACAAAAATACTAGCTTAGAGAAATATATAGTTAATCCTAGGGAGTTTTGTGATACTATATGTCAAGATTATATAATAAATACACCTGTTTATGCTGTGTACTTAGAAACTATCAAAAAGCTTTCATTAGTAATAGCAATAATGGCATTGTTTTGCGACTTGATCTTAGACAAACCATTAGTTAGCAAATATTTTGTATATATATTAATTGGGGCTTTTTTTATTTCAATTGTATTAACATATCTAAAGCTTTATAGATCAGAAAAGTATGGTTTAGAAGAAGAGCCACTTAAATATAAAGTTTTATATAATATTAGTGCATTGATTTTAATAATTCCAATTTTTATATGGAAAAACAAAATCTTAGAAAATGGGAAAATTAGTATGATTTTTATAGGATTAATTTTCATAGGAATGTTTTTTATAAGTTCTTATATAGTAAAAAAAAATAAAAAGAATATAGATAAAAAAATAAGTTATAAGAGTACTATTTAATACTCTTATAACTTATTTTTTCGTTTAAATTTAAAATCAATACTATTGTTATCTTTAATTAACGTAGGTAAATAAATTAAAGATGTAATAAATGTGAATAATAATATGCTATAAAAATTAGCATTTGAAAAACTATAATCATAATGAGCATTAGTGAAGTGATTTAATAAAAAAGTAAATAAGAAAAATAAAGAACATGCTTTTATATTATCTACTATGCACCTAGAATTTACATAAAATTTTCTGACTCCAACTAAATAAACTAAAGAATATAAAAGTAATAATCTAGATGCTATATAAAAGAAATAAAGAATATGTGGAAACTCAAAATATAAATCTTTAAAAAATATTAAGTCGCCTATAGAACAAACTATACTCCATGAGAAAAATACATTAAATAGATGATATTTTTTTAAAAGTAAAATAGCGATACACAAATATATTGTTATGCTTGTTATGTTTATTGGAAGTGTGTAAAAAACATTATAACTTCCTAAAGAAATTAAACATATTTGTTCTAATATAATTATGAATACAAATGATAGGCATATAATTTTTTCTACTAAATAGCTGTATGGAAGTAAGTTTTTGGTTAGCTTAGGCAATAAGAATAAGAATATAGCTACAAAAAGTAGAATGATTAAATGTTCATTAGAAAAAACAAAATTAGAATTCATAAACTCCCCCCTAACTATTTATAAGCAAGTTTAAATATGTAATCATGTCCTTTTATACATTATATTCCAAAGTAGTAGTTATGATATATAGTTTTTAAAAATTTATATAAATATTTAATTGTAACAAAATAAAAATTAGATAATAAATTAATATTATAGCAGTTAAAAATTAGACATTTAAAAAATCATCCAAAGGAAGTGGTCTTTTGAAAAGAATAAGCATACAACCATGTGCTGACTGCGGAAGCAAATATTGTCCGTGTCATTTAGCATATTCAGGAGATTGTATTCAATGTAGTTTAATACAAGGCAGTAAAACGTGTGATTGTATTTGGCAGGGGGTTTGTGTATACAATGAATTGCAACATAATCGAAATGTAGCTTGCAATGAAAAGCAAGATGTTTTGTGTGATGTTATAACAAAAAAAGAATTAAAAGAGGATATATACTTACTAGAGATAAGAACGCCTAAAATTTTATTAGAAGAACTATTAAATCCTGGTTCTTATATATTATTAAGATGCAAAGACCAAATTGACTCAAGATACAATGTACCTATATCTGTTATGGATATAGATGTTGAAAATGAAATTTTAAAAGTAATAATTAAAGAGGTTGGACATAAGACTAAATCGTTATTAAGTTTTGATAAAGTATGGGTAAGAGGTCCATACTTAAATGGGGTATTAGGACTTAAGGAGTTTAAACTTACAACAAATAGTAATGTAGCGGTAATATTAAGTGGGTTATCTCAAGTAAATGCACCTAAAATAATTAAGTATATCTTAAAAAATAATAATCATGTAGAAGTATTTGTAGACACTAGAAGAACTATTTTAGATGAAGTTATAGACAAAATAAAAGAGTTAAATGTTAATATTCACTTCATAAATATAAAAGAAGATGAAGAGCTAATTAAAGACTATATAAGAAGAAATAATGTAGAACTTGTATATAGTGGCGGATTTAATTCTTTTAATAAGGAAATCATGAAACTAGTTGATAGTGTTGACGAAAATATTAGATTCTCAATAGCAAATAATAATTTAATTGTATGTGGAGAAGGAATATGTGGCGGATGTACGGTTGTAATTAATGGCAAGAGAACGAAATCTTGTAAAGCTCAAATTAATGGAAGAGATTATCTAAAAAGTTTAAAATAAATTTGTTTTAGGTTTAAGGGGGAATTTAAAGTGGCAAAAGTAGTAGTTATAGGCGGCGGATGGGCTGGTTGTGCAGCTGCAATATCTGCAAGGAAAGCAGGAGCAGAGGTTACTATATTAGAAAGAACAGATCTTTTACTAGGGCTTGGGAATGTTGGAGGAATAATGAGAAATAATGGTAGATATACTGCAACAGAAGAAGCTATAGCCTTAGGAGCAAGTGAGTTATTTGAATTAACAGATAAATATAGTACACACAAAGACATGGATTTTCCAGGTCACAAACATTCAACTATATACAATGTAACAGAAATTGAAAAGCCTGTAAGAGAAAAGATATTAAGTATGGGTATAGAAGTAAGATTTTTCTCTAGAGTTATAGATGTAAAATTAGATGGTAAGAAAATAAAAGCTGTTGTTTTAGAAGATGGAGAGATTATAAGTGGAGATTCATTTGTAGAAACAACAGGATCTTCAGGACCTATGGGAAATTGCACTAAGTACGGTAATGGATGTGCTATGTGTGTTTTAAGATGTCCTTCATTTGGAGGAAGAGTTAGTATAACTAGTAAGTGTGGAATAGAAGATATGTATGGAAGAAGAAATACAGGGGAGTTAGGGGCTTTTAGTGGTTCTATGAAGTTATTAAAAGAAAGTTTAAGTGAAGAAATTCAAAAAGATTTAAATGAAAAAGGTTGTGCTGTAATCCCTTTACCAGAAGAACTTATAAATACAGAAAAACTTGATATAAAAGTTTGTCAACAGTACTCACTACCTGAGTTTGCTAAGAATTTAATTCTAATAGATACAGGTCATGCAAAACTAATGGCACCATTTTATCCACTTGAAAAATTAAGAAAAATTCCAGGATTTGAGGGAGCTATAATAGTAGACCCATACTCAGGAGGAAAGGGAAATTCAGTAAGATATTTTTCAGTTGCTCCAAGAGATAACTATATGAGAGTAACAGGACTTGAAAACTTATTTGTAGGTGGAGAAAAAAGTGGATTCTTTGTAGGTCATACAGAAGCTATATGTACTGGATCTTTAGCTGGGCACAATGCAGCTAGAAATGCTATAGGTATGTATTTACTTCAATTACCAACTAATATTGCAATTGGAGACTTTATATCTTATGCTAATCAAGAATTAAAAGAAGAACATGCGGATAGATTAAAATTTACTTTTGCAGGAAGTATTTACTTTAATAGAATGAAAGATTTAGGTTTTTACACAATAGATAAAAAAGAAATAGAAACTAGAGTTAAAAATGCAGGATTAGAAGGGGTTTTCAATAAAAAAATAATCAAATAAATAAAAGGAGATAACTTTTGTTATCTCCTTTTATTTATTTTAAAGATTTAAGCTTAAAGCATATAAAAAATATCTAATGCAGCAATAGTAAAACTCACTACTGTATTAAATAAAGAAAAGAACTGTATTATACTATAAAGCTTATAGTTATGTATCGTATCATATAAGCTGATACATCCAATAGTCAATAAGCCTATAATACTTAAAATAATAATATCAGCAAATATATCAATGCAAATTAAGATTAAAGCAATGATTGATAACATAGAAGATAATGAAAAACGTTTAGATAAAGTATAAGTATTTGTTGCACTTTTCAATATAAATCACCTCTATATACTTATATGAAATTATATAAGATTTAAAACTAAATAAAATATATTGAAAAATGGACAAGCACTATAGTAATTAGAAAACTAGGAGTTAAAAGTAAGAATCAAAATAATAAAGAAGTCTCAAACACAAAAGGCACGGGGGTGGCGAGAATTTTCTTACGAGTTAGAGAAGTAGCAAATAAATTCATAGACGAAACGTTAAAGCTCGAGATCTTTAGAGGTTTCCAGTGAAGATAATAAAAAATATAGATCTTTTGAACACACAAAAAAGGCGTGGGGCGGCATAACTTTTCTTAAGAAATAGCGAAGTAGTATATAAAATTATTGACGAAACGTTAAAGTCCGAGTACTTTAGTGAAGGATAAAAAATAATAAATAAGTATTCAATCAAAAAAGGCACGGGGTGGCGAGAACTTTCTTACGAGTTAGAGAAGTAGCAAATAAATTCATAGACGAAACGTTAAAGCTCGAGATCTTTAGAGGTTTCCAGTGAAGATAATAAAAAATATAGATCTTTTGAACACACAAAAAAGGCGTGGGGCGGCATAACTTTTCTTAAGAAATAGCGAAGTAGTATATAAAATTATTGACGAAACGTTAAAGTCCGAGTACTTTAGTGAAGGATAAAAAATAATAAATAAGTATTCAATCAAAAAAGGCACGGGGTGGCGAGAACTTTCTTATGAGTTAGTGAAGTAGTAAGTAAATTCATAGACGAAACGTTAAAATCCGAGTTACTTAGGATTTTACAGTGAAGGAAATGAATCTACTTACTACGAACGCCCACCTCACTAAGAAAACAGGGGGATATATTATGGCAGTTTTCAGACAAGTACACATAGATTTTTGGCAAGATGGTTTTGTATTAGATTTAACACCAGAAGAAAAATACTTCTACTTATATCTAATGACTAACAGCAAAACTACTCAATGTGGAGTTTATGAACTCCCAAGAAGAATAATAGAAACTGAAACAGGATACAACAGAGAAACAGTTGAAAAACTTTTAGATAGATTTGAAGGTTATAAAAAGATAGTCTATGATAAATCTTCAAATGAGATATTTATAAATAACTGGGTTAAATACAATAAGATAGTTAGCCCAAAAGTTAAAAAATGCGTAGAAAAAGAGTTAAAAGAAATTAAAAGTCAAACTTTAATAAATCTATTTTTAAATGAATGTAATAAGTATGGATACAGTATCGATACCCCTATAAAAAAAGTGGACAAATATTTAAATACAGTATCTATACCCATGACTAAAACTGAAAGCAACTTAGATAACCACTATGGGGAAGAAAAAGAAAAACAAAAAGAAAAAGAAGAAGAAAAATACATAAATAAAGATGTAGGTATGGATATGTGTGTAAAAGAAGATGTATCTAAATATGCAAAACTATATGAGCAAAATATAGGACTTATTAATGGAATTGTAGCAGAGTGGTTAATTGAAATTAGTGAAACTATAGATATTAGATTATTTAAAAGAGCTATAGAAATAGCAACAGATAATGGAAGATGCAATAAAGGGTATGTTAATGGAATTATAAAACAATGGATAGAAAAAAATATAAACAACTTTTTGTAAATATCTTGCAATAGATATTAATAATTTGCTTATGGGGAGATTAGGTGTAATTGTTGAATGGATGTTTTACAAAATAGAAAACTATATTTAATTATGATTTATGGATAAAAATGATAATGGTAAAGTTTTAGATTCTATATAGTTTC
The DNA here is from genome assembly GCF_048568265.1 of Paraclostridium dentum. NCBI lineage: Bacteria > Bacillati > Bacillota > Clostridia > Peptostreptococcales > Peptostreptococcaceae > Paraclostridium > Paraclostridium dentum. Next base: position 725,234 of record NZ_CP183813.1, read on the forward strand.
AAAATTGCAAAAGTCAATTACTAATGTATAGTATATCGTATTAAGTTTTACATTAAGGAAACAATAGGAATATTTTATATTATTTATAAAATTTGGTTTAGTTTATTAATCTTCGTTATAATTATTGATAACATTTGTTGTTTTATTATCCTTTTCTTGGCCAACCTCTAATAATGGATTTTCCTTAAACTTCATGGTTTAATTTCCATATTATATAAATTTTATTTTATCTAGATTCTCTTGATTTTTATTTTTAAGACACTATTTAACTTTAGATTTATAATATGTAAACTTAATATTATTATGTAATATATATTATAAATCTATATCTTTTACTACATCACGCACTATAATCTTGTAGCATTGTAAACCGAATTTTTTAGGTTCTAGCTCTGAACAAAGCATATTCAATGAAATTAATTGATAATTGCATCAAATGGTAAAAAATGGTATTCTAGATTAGAAATTAAAATAATTAGAAATAGGAGTAAATTATGCATAAAAAAGTTTTAGGTATATTAGGGACTACAGTCTTATCTTTATCGGTATCGACTCAAGTATCGTTGGCTCATGAGGAACAAGATTCAGAAAATTTAAAAGCAAGTACTCAAGTTATACATGAATCTAATGCAAATGGTTGGAAGAATGTTGATGGAAAATTGTATTACTTTGATGAAAATGGAGTAATGATAAAAGGGTGGAAAGAAATAGAGGGAAAGAAATATTATCTTGATGAAAATGGAGTAATGTCAAGAGGATGGCAAGAAATAGAGGGAAAATGGTATTACTTTGATGAAAATGGAGCAATGTCAAAAGGCTGGCAAGAAATAGAGGGATCTTCGTATTGCTTTGATGAAAGTGGAGTAATGCTAAAAGGCTGGAAACAGATAGAGGGAAAGAAATATTATCTTGATGAAAATGGAGTAATGTCAAAAGGATGGAAACAAATAGATAGAAAATGTTATTACTTTGATGGAAATGGAGTAATGCTAAAAGGGTGGAAAGAAATAGAGGGATTTTCGTATTACTTTGATGAAAGTGGAGTAATGATAAAAGGATGGAAACAGATAGAAGGAAAGAGATATCACTTTGATGGAAGTGGTGCAATGTCAAAGGGATGGAAAGAAATAGAGGAATCTACGTATTACTTTGATGAAAGTGGAGTAATGATAAAAGGATGGAAAGAAATAGAGGGATCTACATATTACTTTGATGAAAGTGGAGTAATGCTAAAAGGCTGGAAACAGATAGAAGAAAAGAGATATTACTTTGATAACAGTGGAGTAATGCTAAAAGGGTGGAAAGAAATAGAAGGAAAATCGTATTACTTTGATGAAAGTGGAGTAATGCTAAAAGGCTGGAAAGAAATAGAAGGAAAATCGTATTACTTTAATGAAAATGGAGTAATGACAAAGGGATGGAAACAAATAGAGGCTAAATGGTATTATTATGAAAATGAAGCAATGATAAAGGGATGGAAACAAATAGAAGGAAAATCGTATTACTTTGATGGAAATGGAGTAATGACAAAAGGATTTAGACAAATAGAGGGAAAATCGTATTACTTTGATGAAAGTGGCGCAATGCTAAAAGGATGGCAAGAAATAGAGGGAAAATCGTATTACTTTGATGAAAGTGGAGTAATGACAAAAGGAACGAAATGCATAGATGGGAAATGGTATCACTTTGATGAAAGTGGAGTAATGACAAAAGGATGGAAAGAAATAGAGGGATCTACGTATTACTTTGATGAAAGTGGAGTAATGATAAAAGGATGGAAAGAAATAGAGGGATCTACATATTACTTTGATGAAAGTGGTTCAATGTCAAAAGGAACAAAATGCATAGATGGGAAATGGTATCATTTTGATGAAAAGGGAGAAATGATAAAAGGCTGGCAACAAATAGGAGAAAAGAAGTATTGCTTTGATGAAAAGGGAGTAATGCTAAAAGGCTGGCAACAAATAGATGAAAAATGGTATTGCTTTGATGAAAGTGGTGCAATGTCAAAAGGAACAAAATGCATAGATGGGAAATGGTATCACTTTGATGAAAGTGGAGTAATGCTAAAAGGATGGAAAAAAATAGATGAAAAATGGTATTACTTTGATGAAAAGGGGGTAATGCTAAAAGGATTGAAACAGATAGATGAAAAATGGTATTACTTTGATGAAAAAGGAGTAATGTTAAAAGGAAAGGATGTAATGCTAAAAGGATGGGAACAAATAGATGAATCTACGTATTACTTTGATGAAAAGGGAGAAATGATAAAAGACTGGCAAGAAATAGAGGGAAAATGGTATTACTTTGATGATAATGGTGTAATGTCAAAAGGATGGAAAGAAATAGATAGAAAATGGTATTACTTTGATGAAAAGGATACACTGATAAAAGGATGGAAAGACATAGAGGGAAAGAGGTATTATTTTGATGAAAATGGAGTAATGATAAAAGGATGGAAAGGCATAGAGGGATCTGAGTATTATCTTGATGATAATGGAGTAATGACAAAGGGATGGAAACAAATAGATAGAAAATGGTATTACTTTGATGACAAGGGAGTAATGTCAAAAAGATGGAAACAGATAGATGGAAAATGGTATTACTTTGATGACAAGGGAGTAATGATAAAAGGATGGAAGGAAATAGAGGGGTCTTCGTATTACTTTGATGAAAGTGGTGCAATGTCAAATGGTTGGAAAGAAATAGATGGAAAATGGTATTACTTTGATAAAAATGGAGTAATGATAAAAGAATCTCTAAAAGAATTGATAAAAGGCTGGCAACAAATAGAAGGATATTCATATTACTTTAATGAAAAAGGAGTAATGCTAAAAGGCTGGATACAAATAGAGGGATCTACGTATTACTTTGATGAAAGTGGAGTAATGATAAAAGGCTGGAAACAGATAGAAGGAAAATGGTATTATTTTGATGACAAGGGAGTAATGATAAAAGGCTGGATACAAATAGAGGGATCTTCGTATTATCTTGATGAAAAGGGAGTAATGTCAAAAGGCTGGCAAGGAATAGAAGGCAAGCTGTATTACTTTAATGAAAAGGGAGTAATGATAAAAGGATGGAAAGAAATAGAGGAAAAGGCGTATTACTTTAATGGAAATGGAGTAATGTCAAAAGGCTGGCAAGGAATAGAAGGCAAGCTGTATTACTTTAATGAAAAGGGAGTAATGATAAAAGTATGGCAACAAATACAAGGATGGAAAGAGTTAGAAGGAAAGTTGTATTACTTTAATGAATCTGGAAACATGAAAAAATACGATAACATAATAGAAGGAAGAGCCTGTTACTTTGATGAAAATGGAGTACTGATAAAAGGATGGAGACAGATAGAAGGTAAATGGTACTATTATGAAAATGATGTAACATTAAAAGGATGGAAACAAATAGAGGGATCTACATATTACTTTGATGAAAGTGGAGTAATGCTAAAAGGATGGAAAGAAATAGAGGAAAAGACGTATTATTTTAATGGAAATGGAGTAATGTCAAAAGGCTGGCAAGGAATAGAAGGCAAGCTGTATTACTTTAATGAAAAGGGAGTAATGATAAAAGTATGGCAACAAATACAAGGATGGAAAGAGTTAGAAGGAAAGTTGTATTACTTTAATGAATCTGGAAACATGAAAAAATACGATAACATAATAGAAGGAAGAGCCTGTTACTTTGATGAAAATGGAGTACTGATAAAAGGATGGAGACAGATAGAAGGTAAATGGTACTATTATGAAAATGATGTAACATTAAAAGGATGGAAACAAATAGAGGGATCTACATATTACTTTGATGAAAGTGGAGTAATGCTAAAAGGATGGAAAGAAATAGAGGAAAAGGCGTATTACTTTAATGGAAATGGAGTAATGTCAAAAGGCTGGCAAGGAATAGAAGGCAAGCTGTATTACTTTAATGAAAAGGGAGTAATGATAAAAGTATGGCAACAAATACAAGGATGGAAAGAGTTAGAAGGAAAGTTGTATTACTTTAATGAATCTGGAAACATGAAAAAATACGATAACATAATAGAAGGAAGAGCCTGTTACTTTGATGAAAATGGAGTACTGATAAAAGGATGGAGACAGATAGAAGGTAAATGGTACTATTATGAAAATGATGTAACATTAAAAGGATGGAAACAAATAGAGGGATCTACATATTACTTTGATGAAAGTGGAGTAATGCTAAAAGGATGGAAAGAAATAGAGGAAAAGGCGTATTACTTTAATGGAAATGGAGTAATGTCAAAAGGCTGGCAAGGAATAGAAGGCAAGCTGTATTACTTTAATGAAAAGGGAGTAATGATAAAAGTATGGCAACAAATACAAGGATGGAAAGAGTTAGAAGGAAAGTTGTATTACTTTAATGAATCTGGAAACATGAAAAAATACGATAACATAATAGAAGGAAGAGCCTGTTACTTTGATGAAAATGGAGTACTGATAAAAGGATGGAGACAGATAGAAGGTAAATGGTACTATTATGAAAATGATGTAACATTAAAAGGATGGAAACAAATAGAGGGATCTACATATTACTTTGATGAAAGTGGAGTAATGCTAAAAGGATGGAAAGAAATAGAGGAAAAGGCGTATTACTTTAATGGAAATGGAGTAATGTCAAAAGGCTGGCAAGGAATAGAAGGCAAGCTGTATTACTTTAATGAAAAGGGAGTAATGATAAAAGTATGGCAACAAATACAAGGATGGAAAGAGTTAGAAGGAAAGTTGTATTACTTTAATGAATCTGGAAACATGAAAAAATACGATAACATAATAGAAGGAAGAGCCTGTTACTTTGATGAAAATGGAGTACTGATAAAAGGATGGAGACAGATAGAAGGTAAATGGTACTATTATGAAAATGATGTAACATTAAAAGGATGGAAACAAATAGAGGGATCTACATATTACTTTGATGAAAGTGGAGTAATGCTAAAAGGATGGAAAGAAATAGAGGAAAAGGCGTATTACTTTAATGGAAATGGAGTAATGTCAAAAGGCTGGCAAGGAATAGAAGGCAAGCTGTATTACTTTAATGAAAAGGGAGTAATGATAAAAGTATGGCAACAAATACAAGGATGGAAAGAGTTAGAAGGAAAGTTGTATTACTTTAATGAATCTGGAAACATGAAAAAATACGATAACATAATAGAAGGAAGAGCCTGTTACTTTGATGAAAATGGAGTACTGATAAAAGGATGGAGACAGATAGAAGGTAAATGGTACTATTATGAAAATGATGTAACATTAAAAGGATGGAAACAAATAGAGGGATCTACATATTACTTTGATGAAAGTGGTAAAATGCTAAAAGGATGGAAAGAAATAGAGGAAAAGGCGTATTACTTTAATGGAAATGGAGTAATGTCAAAAGGCTGGCAAGGAATAGAAGGCAAGCTGTATTACTTTAATGAAAAGGGAGTAATGATAAAAGTATGGCAACAAATACAAGGATGGAAAGAGTTAGAAGGAAAGTTGTATTACTTTAATGAATCTGGAAACATGAAAAAATACGATAACATAATAGAAGGAAGAGCCTGTTACTTTGATGAAAATGGAGTACTGATAAAAGGATGGAGACAGATAGAAGGTAAATGGTACTATTATGAAAATGATGTAACATTAAAAGGATGGAAACAAATAGAGGGATCTACATATTACTTTGATGAAAGTGGAGTAATGCTAAAAGGATGGAAAGAAATAGAGGAAAAGACGTATTATTTTAATGGAAATGGAGTAATGTCAAAAGGCTGGCAAGGAATAGAAGGCAAGCTGTATTACTTTAATGAAAAGGGAGTAATGATAAAAGTATGGCAACAAATACAAGGATGGAAAGAGTTAGAAGGAAAGTTGTATTACTTTAATGAATCTGGAAACATGAAAAAATACGATAACATAATAGAAGGAAGAGCCTGTTACTTTGATGAAAATGGAGTACTGATAAAAGGATGGAGACAGATAGAAGGTAAATGGTACTATTATGAAAATGATGTAACATTAAAAGGATGGAAACAAATAGAGGGATCTACATATTACTTTGATGAAAGTGGAGTAATGCTAAAAGGATGGAAAGAAATAGAGGAAAAGGCGTATTACTTTAATGGAAATGGAGTAATGTCAAAAGGCTGGCAAGGAATAGAAGGCAAGCTGTATTACTTTAATGAAAAGGGAGTAATGATAAAAGTATGGCAACAAATACAAGGATGGAAAGAGTTAGAAGGAAAGTTGTATTACTTTAATGAATCTGGAAACATGAAAAAATACGATAACATAATAGAAGGAAGAGCCTGTTACTTTGATGAAAATGGAGTACTGATAAAAGGATGGAGACAGATAGAAGGTAAATGGTACTATTATGAAAATGATGTAACATTAAAAGGATGGAAACAAATAGAGGGATCTACATATTACTTTGATGAAAGTGGTAAAATGCTAACTAATACAGATATTGATGGCTATCATATAGATAGTAATGGTGTTGCAAATAGATAGTATAGCTTATATATAATAATATAGTCGAGTCTGTAAAATAAAAATTCAGCTAGAAATGCTATAGGTATGTATTTACTTCAATTACCAACTAATATTGCAATTGGAGACTTTATATCTTATGCTAATCAAGAATTAAAAGAAGAACATGCAGATAGGTTAAAATTTACTTTTGCAGGAAGTGTTTACTTTAATAGAATGAAAGACTTAGGATTTTATACAATAGATAAAAAGGAAATAGAAACTAGAGTTAAAAAGGCAGGGTTAGAAGGGGTTTTCAATAAAAAAATAATCAAATAAATAAAAGGAGATAACTTTTGTTATCTCCTTTTATTTATTGTAAAGGTTGAAGCTTAAAGCATATAAAAAATATCTAATGCAGCAATAGTAAAACTCACTACTGTATTAAATAAAGAAAAGAACTGTATTATACTATAAAGCTTATAGTTATGTATCGTATCATATAAGCTGATACATCCAATAGTCAATAAGCCTACAATACTTAAAATAATAATATCAGCAAATATATCAATGAAAATTAAGATTAAAGCAATGATTGATAACATAGAAGATAATGAAAAACGTTTAGATAAAGTATAAGTATTTGTTGCACTTTTCAATATAAATCACCTCTATATACTTATATGAAATTATATAAGATTTAAAACTAAATAAAATATATTGAAAAATGGACAAGCAATTAACTTTAAGAAACAAAAAATAAGATGATACAAAAGTTAGTAGTTTACTAAAATTTACATCACCTTAATTTTAATTACAGACTCTCAAAATCTAAAGAAAGATTTATGAAAAGCAAATTAGAGAGAAACCTATAAGTAAGCCCATAACAGCAAAAACTATAGATAAGAAGTTTAAGGTATTAAAAGTTTTATAGTGGATATATGAATCATATGAATTTATCAATCCAGCAATAAAAAGACCTATACCACCTGAAATAGCAGAACTATGTATTATAGAGAAATAAATAAACACAAAAAATAATACATATAAGAAGCTTCTTAATGGACTTAACTTAGTAATAGTATTCAAATAATCACCTCCTTAGAGCTTTCAAGTTAATACTAGCTAAGTTTGCTTTAAATAGCAACGAAATCAGTAATATACTAGACTGTATACTTACTCTCGCTAGTAAACTAATTAGAGTTGGTAGGTAGATATAACTAGATACCTTATAAATATCTAAAAGATAGGGCCTTGAGATATATTTATAATTTTAAATTTAATTTATTTAGATAGATTATAATAATTTATGACTAGCAAAACATATATAAAAATATAGTTTTCAAACTACTAAATTTTACAAAAATCCACAGGGTAAAAATGTATAATATATTGTGATGTTTATATATGTTACTTCAGAGAATAAAGCAAGCCGACGATAGGGATAAAATTCATGTATAAAATAGGAGATATAGTACAAATAAGGAAGTTTTAAAGGTGTAAAAAATTTATTTGATTTAGTTTTGAGAAAAAAGATAAACATAAAGGGGGACATAATTATGAAAAAAATACTTGCATTAGCGATATGTATGTTATTAACCACAGGGTGTGCAGGAAGTAAAGAGACATCAAAAGAAGAGGATAAAACTCAAGATAAAACTCAAGCTTTAGTTGAAAAAAATAAATTAAAAGAAGAGTTAAAAAAAGAGTTAAAGCAGGAACAAGAAGAAGAAAAACAAGATAAACAAGAACATAAGGAGCAAACTACAGAAATTAACAGTTCGCCTAAGGTGGATGCTAGGCCTAAAAATGAATCTTTACATGGATCTGTAAGTGAAGAAATAAAACAACAATGGTATGATAAATTATACGAAGCATCACATACTGGAGATTTTGATGTAGCATACGATAAAGCAGATTATGTTTTAAATGAGGCTTGGAAAGCTATCAAAGAAAACTCTAATAATTATACATATAAGCAACTTTTGGCAAAACAAAAAGAATGGATAGCAAACAAAGAAAGCATGTCATTTTACGATCAGGTTAATGAAACTATAAATAGATGCTATTATTTAATTGATACATATTTATAAAAATTAGGAGGATGCTGAGTATAGGAAATAAATAGTTATATTAGATACATATTTTATACTCGTATTCATAAAGTTATTACAATCACGTGTGCAAATAATACTTAAAAAGAATAATATAATAAGAATTTAAACAAACAAATTAAGAAATATATTAATTTTAAAACTAAAACAAATATATTATAAAATTTGTAGAAGAATATTGAATAAACAGTAAACACATAACTCATTAAATTTAATGGAGATTATAGAGTGTTAGCTAGAAAGTATGATATAAGTGAAGCTCAAGTTAGAAATATAGTTGGAGAGGTTCATTAGATAATATTTAAAATTCAAAAGTTAAAACGATATATAATTAAGGATGCTATCCTTTTATTGAAAAAACAATTGAGTCTATAGGTATAGTAAATGATTTCTTAAAAGAATAACATTTATAATAATTAAATAAATAAAAGGAGATAACTTTTGTTATCTCCTTTTTATGATGAAGTATAACTCTTATGCTATGTATCATATAAGCTTATATATTCAATAGTTAAAATAATAATATTAGCAACTGTATCAATGAAAATTAAGATTAAAGCAATAATTGATAACATAGAAGAGAATATCATTCCCAATGAATAATAAATTGTATTATTTATTTGAAATAGTATAATATTTATAGTATAAAATATTTTGAAAATAAATATAGATTAAGGGGGGATTCTGTGATAATAGGAATTCTTGGACCGCTAGATTCAGCACTTAGAATACAAAAGTATTTACAAGAGATAGATAGTGGTTTAGAAATAAGATTATATACTAAAGAAAAAATAGCTGAAGCTATTGATTTAATAGAACAGTGTGAATCTGAATGTAACGGAATCATATTAACTGGTTGTGGGATTCATGAAGTAATAATAAAAAATTATGAAATAAAAAAGCCTCACTCTTTTGTAGAAAGAAGTGATACTAGTATACTTAAAGCATTTTGGGAGATGCACGACTTAAATATAGATATAGATAAATTTAGTATAGATGTAGTTGAAAAAGATATGGTGGAAACTATAATAGATGAATTTGAGATTAAACATGATAAAATGTATTGCTTTCCATTTTCAACTAATATAAATGAAGATAGTTATCTAGATTGGCATATGGACTTATATATAAGTGGAAAAACAAAAATAATGATTACAGGCTTTATGAATATATATAATCAACTAAAAGAAAAAGACTATCCTATATTTTTACTAAAGCCTACAAGATCTTTAGTAAAAGCAGCTTATGATGAAGTTATGGGACAATATGCTATTAACAAAGCAGAGAATTCTCAAATAGCAGTAGAAATATTTAACTTTGGAAATAGTGGCAGTAATATTGAAAACTATTACTCTAATATGTTAAAAAAAGCTGATATGGACAAGTATATAGCTACATATGTTAGAAGCATAAATGGAGCAGTATTCCCATTTGGACGTAATGAATACATAATATTTAGTAATAAAGGAGCTGTAAATAAAAATAGAAACTATGAAAAATTATTACAGCTACAAAAAGAAATTAAAACACTAGGATTTTCACTTAGCATTGGAATAGGTTTTGGGTCAAATGCATTTAAAGCAGAGATAAATGCATCAAAAGCACTTGAAAGAGGAATTGATTCTAAAGAAAACTATATATATTCTATTGATGAAGAGGAAAATCTTACAGGACCATTAGGACTAGAAAATGAAATGAGTTACTGTATTGTGCCTGATGACAAAAGCATATTAGAACTATCAGAAAAAAGTGGACTAAGTTGTGAGACTATATCTAAAATAATGGGAATAAATGAAATTAGGGGAAGTAAAATTTATGACTCAAAAGAACTAGCTGGATATTTAGATATAAGTGATAGGAGTGCTAGACGTATACTTCAAAAGATAACAACAGCAGATTTAGGAAAAGTTCATTCTAAAGAAAGTAGTAAAGGCGCAGGTAGACCTAAAAACTTAATAGAAATACTATTTTAAATATAAAAAGTATCTTGAAATTAAAACTTAATTTTAAGGTGCTTTTTTAGTTTTAATAATAAATTTAAAAAAACAGGAAAATGTTTCTTTTAAATATTGACAACATTCTACATATAATATATTATTCAATTAAGGACATATTACGGACTTGTCAAAAATAAAAAGGGATAAAATTGTTTTATAAAAAGGAGGAATTATAAATGGATAATTTAAGAAGTGTATTTGAAGCAGATTATTTAAAAATGGCAAACCATCCTTTGATGTGGCTTGCAGCAGGACTAGCGGTAACAGTTGTTATAGTTCAGTCTATAGTGTTTTTTAGAAAGTCGACAGTTGCAGCTAAAGAAATGGGTATAAAAGATTCTCAAGTTAAAGCAGCTATAAAAAGTAGTGCTATATCATCGATAGGACCATCAATAGTTATATTAGTCGGAATGATATCTTTATTAGTTTCAATGGGTGGACCTATATCTTGGATGAGGCTTTCATTTATAGGATCAGTAAACTATGAGTTAATGGCAGCTGGATTTGGAGCAGAGGCTATGGGTGCAAAACTTGGAGCAGGTATGGATCCAATGGTATTTGCTTGTGCTGTATGGGTAATGGTTTTAGGTTCTTTAGGTTGGTTAATTTTCACTTTCTTATTCACTGATAAGATGGATAAAGTTAATCATTTATTATCAAGTGGAAATGAAAAATTAGTTCCAATAATATCAGCTTGTGCAATGCTTGGAGCATTTGCTTACTTAGCATCAGGAAACTTTATAACTGGAGAAGGTTCAGTAACTTTCACATCACCAGCAGCAGTAGCTACAATAATAGGATGTGTGGTTATGATGGGACTTTCAAAAATTGCAAAAGATAAAAATATTCAATGGATAAAAGAATGGGCTTTATCAATATCAATGTTCTCAGGAATGATAATAGGAACATTATTAATTAACTTAGCTTAAGGAGGGGAAGATATATGAGTAACAACAATTACTATTCAAAAAAATACATACCGAGCATAACTAAATGGGGAAAAGGTACTTTATTATTAGGGATTATATTATGTTTTGCACCACTTGTAGTAGTGTCAGGAATATTTGGATATATGCCTCCAATAGCAGCTATAATAGCTGGGACAATATCACAAATAAGTGTTAGTGGAGCATTTTATGTAGTTGAGCCAATAGCTTATTTCCCAATACTTGGAATACCAGGTACATATATGACATTTATATCAGGAAATACATCAAATATGAGAGTTCCATGTGCAATGGTAGCTCAGGAAGCGGCAGATGTAGAGCCAGGAACAGAGAAAGGGTCAGTAATTTCAACAATAGGGATAGCGGTATCTATAATAGTAAATATAGTTATATTATCAGTTGGGGTTGTATTTGGACAAGCAATATTATCTATATTACCTCCACAAGTAACAGCAGCATTTGATTTAATATTACCAGCACTATTCGGAGCAGTGTTTGGACAGTTTGCTATAATGAAGCCTAAGTTTGCAGCAGTAGCAGCTTTAATAGCTGTACCTATGAACTTCTTATTAAAGAACGGTGTGTTTGATTTTATGCCAGGAAGTGGAAGTCCTTCGTACTTAGTTATATTAACTGCGGTATTTGGAACTATACTAATTGGTAAAAAAATAAACGAGAAGGAAGAAATGCAAAATAATAAGGCAGCTTAGTTGGTGGGGGCTCGGCTATATTTGTAAGTTTTGCTCCATACAGGCGGTAGAGCATGCTTGTAAATGGCGCTGCAACTTACAAATATAGCCTTCGCACGGCCAACGTTAAGCGATTTTTATTTTGCTGGAGGAAGAATATAAAAATAGGGGGAAATGTTATGTTATCTAAAGATAGACTAGTAAATAATTTTATAAATATGGTGAAGGTTGATAGCCCATCTAATCAGGAGATAGAGATGGCTAAGTGGTTGGTTAATTATTTAACTGAGAGAGGCATCGGGGTTAGGATGGATGATGCTGGTGATAAGTTTGGTGGAAATGCAGGTAATATAGTTGCTTATATAGAGGGTGAGGATAGTGAGAACCCTATATGTTTTGCAGCTCATATGGATCAGGTTGCACCTTGTTTGGGAGTTAAGCCAGTTATTAATGGGAATATAATTGAAACGGATAAGACTACTACTTTAGGCGCTGATGATAAGGCTGGTATAGCAGCTATCTTAGAAGCTTTAGAGTGGGTTATGGAAGATAAGATACCTCATAGAGATATATATTTATTGTTTACTGTTTGTGAAGAGGCAGGTATGTTAGGGGCTAAGAATTTTAATCCTGAAAATCTTCCATGTAAGGATGTAGTTATATTAGATGCAGGTGGAGCTACAGGAGTAATAGCTTATAAGGCACCAGCACAGGAAAATATAAAGGTAACTTTCTATGGTAAGAAGGCACATGCTGGAATTGAGCCAGAGAAAGGTATAAATGCAATAGTGGCAGCATCTAATGCTATAAGCAATATGCATATAGGTAGAATAGATGAGATGACAACTTCCAATATAGGTAGAATAGAAGGTGGAGGAGCTACTAATATAGTAACTGATGAAGTTATGTTTACTGCTGAAATAAGAAGTCATATACCAGAAAGATTGGAAGAAGAAATAGCTCATATGAAAAATTGTTGTGAAGAAGTAGCTAAGAATATGAATACAACTTGTGATTTTGAACATGTAAATGCATATCCAAGTTTTGAGTTAAGCTTAGATAGCAATGTGTTTAAGTTGGTTGAAGAAGCTACTAAAAAAGTTGGTATAGAGCCAAAGCCTATGGTAATAGGTGGTGGAAGTGATGCTAATATAATGGCTAACTTAGGATATCAAAGTGCAATAATAAGTTTAGGTATGTATGATGTTCATACTGTAAATGAATATGTAAATATAGATGAGCTATATGATGCAACTAAGATAGTTTATAACATAATGGCTTTATAGAGTAAGGAGACCAAATGGACGTTAGAGAATTAAAAAAATTAGTACTAGACGAGATAGATAAAAATAAAGATAAGATAATAGAAGCTGGAAGAAGTATTTATGAGACTCCAGAGTTAGGATATAAGGAAGTAAAATCTACTAAAACTGCTTCTGACTTTCTAAAGAGTTTAGGGGTAGAGGTAGTTGATAATATAGCTGTTACAGGATGTATGACATCTTTGAATAAGGATAAAGAGGGGCCTAAGATAGCTGTTATGGGAGAGTTAGATTCTGTAGTTTGTCCAGATCATAAAGATGCAGATGAGTTAGGGAATATTCATTGTTGCGGACATAATATACAGGTAGCAGGTATGTTAGGTTGTGCAGTAGGTATTATAAATTCAGGAGTTTTAGAGCATTTAGATGGAAAGATTGATTTTATGGCAGTTCCATCTGAGGAGTGTATAGATCTTGAGTTTAGAAAAGGGCTACAAGAAAAGAATGAGATAAAGTATGTTGGTGGTAAGCAAGAGTTATTATATAGAGGTACTTTGGATGGTGTAGATATGGCTATGCAGTTCCATGCTTTAAATTTTGAAGATGGTAAAAATTGTGTAGTAAAGTCTTATACAAATGGATTTATAAGTAAGCATGTAACATTTTTAGGGGTAGCTTCTCATGCTGGGATAGCTCCACATGAGGGTGTTAATGCTTTAAATATGGCTACTTTAGCTACTAATAATATAAATGCTCAAAGAGAGACTTTTAAAGATGAAGATAAAGTTAGGATAAGTACTATAATAAACCATGGTGGGGATATAGTTAATGTTGTTCCTTCAAAGGTTACTATAGAGGCTATGGTAAGAGCGGCAACTGTTGAAGCTATGATGGATGCTAATGAGAAGGTTAATAGATCAATTCATGCAGCAGCTATAGCTTTAGGTGGAGAGGTTATAATTGAGGATACTATTGGATATCTTCCACTAGATTCTGATAATAATATGGATGCTGTTTTTAAGAGAAATTATTTAGATTTAGTTGGTGGAAATGAAGATTGTATAGTTGATGTTATAAAGTCTGCTGGGTCAACTGATTTTGGTGATATTTCTCAGATAATTCCTTGTATCCATCCTTGGATAGGTGGGGTTAGTGGTAGTCTTCATACTAAGGATTATTATATAAGTGATGAGGAGTTGGCTTATATTATCCCAGCTAAGGCTATGGCTATGACTTTGATAGATTTACTTGTGGATGATGCAAAGGTTGCTAAGGATGTTATTGCAAACTTTAAGCCTACGTTTAGTAAGGAGAGCTATTTAGAGTTCATGGAGAAAAATAATAATACATACAAGTATAATTATAAGAAGTAATATTTAAATAAAAAATGTCCAAGTTTAGGCGAATAGGTAATTTATGAGTTTGGGTGATATGTACAAAATATTTCAAGTTTGTATGAATCGAAACTTATATATAATCTATTCGCTATTTGCGTTGTACAAGTCTTTTTGTAAATAAGTATTTATGAAGTTGGTTGAATTACTAGGAGGAAGTTCTTTATATATACCTGAAAGAAGCTTCTTTGACTAGACCAATTAGAAATAGAGTTATTATATAGAAGTTTAATGAAGATTATAGAGTGTTAGCTAGAAAGCATGAAGAATAAAGAAAGTTCTAATAAACTAGAAGATTTAGTATTAGATGGAGTGGAAAAAGTAACTACATCACTTTAATGGCATAAAAGCATTGATAAACTATGCCCCTAAGCTTATAAGGGAAAGGTCATACATTAGGATATTAGCTTTTATACTAAAGGGTATTTTGGTATTGGGTTGGAAACCTATTAGAACTGCTTATATATATTCCAATGTAAATTAAATATTATGATTGATATAGTGTTTAAAATGAGCGATGTTTTTATTATCTATTAACATATTTATTTTTAAAATTTAAATAAACTACAATTAATAAATATTCATATATAATATAATAAACCTAGTATTTTTTCATTAAAATGAAAAAAATTTATAACAAGAAAATGAAAGCTTTTAAATTATAAAAAATTAAGTTATAATAATTTGGAATTATAATTATATAGAATGGGGATAGTTAAATGAACTCACAAAGAAAAGGGATATTACTTGCTATAATAGGAGCAGTTATGTGGGGAATTATGGGGATTTTTGTAAGAGGGCTTTCGGCAGAAAATTTATCTTCATATGAGGTTTCCTTTGTACGATGCTTGCTAGCAGGAGGAGTTTTTTTATTGATAAAATCAATAAAAGAGCCATCTATTTTACGAATTGATTTTAAGGGACTTATTATTTGCTTTATTTATGGGATTGTTGCTTATGCAGCAAGTTTTACTTTTTATGGGGTAGCAGTAGAAAGAACACCTGTAGCAGTTGCTACTGTATTAATGTTTATGAGCCCTATATGGGTTGCACTTTTAGGTGTGATAGTCTTTAAGGAAAAGTTAAATTTACAAACAGTTGTTACAATTGGAATTTGTATTTTTGGAGCAATATTAGTTGCAAACTTGACAGGAGCAAGTGGAACTAGCATGGATATGATTGGTATATTAGCAGGACTTGCAAATGGATTTGGAGTTGCACTACAAATTATGATTCCTAGATACTTTGCAGATAAATATGAAAGAGATACAATGCTTTTATATGGATTTTTAGGTGCAGCAATTGCTCTATCTTTTGTAACAGATTTTTCTTTTATAGCAAATAAGATTGCCTCAGGAAATATAAAATTAATATTTGATTTATTTGGAGTAGGTATATTATGCACAATGGTAGCTAACGTATGTTTTGTTAAATCAACTTTATATATAGATACTACTACATGTAGTATACTATCTGCTTTAGAAGTAGTTGTTGGTGCAATAGTCGGAATAATAATTTTTAAAGAAACTATGACAGGGCTTCAAGTTTTAGGTGCAATTATAGTTGTATTAGCATCATTAGGCTCAACAGTTTTAGGCTATATCCAAAATGTAGCATCTGTGTTAGTTGGATATCTACCACCTACATTAGCAAATCATATTCGTTTCAAGGAAAAAGCAACATCTGAAGAAAAATAATACATTTAAAAGCTGAGGATATTGAACAATAATTCAATATCTTTTTTTAAGGCCAATTTTATTGAAGTATCAATTAGAAGATATATGTATATCACTAAGTTTAGCGGATAATAGATTGTTTATTAAAAAGGAATAATTTTATCTAATCCTTTGATTTATAAGGTTGTTGAAATGAGGATGGATTAAGAAATTATTGATACAACTTAGGTCTCAGACTATAAACAGCAACTATGATATAATATTAAATATATTTTATATTAAGATACTTATAAATATAAGCTTGGGGGAGGAGGTTCGTATGAACACATCAACATTTTTAGAAATATTATCGGTAGCAGAAAAACTAAAATGCAACACTAGGCATTCATGGACATCAAGTGGACGCCATGAGAGTGTAGCGGAACATAGCTGGCGTATTGCATTAATGGCATTATTAATGCGAGATGAATTTCCAAATATTGATATGGATAAGGTAATTCGTATGTGTTTGATTCATGATTTAGGGGAGGCCTTTACTGGTGATATTCCAGCTTTTGATAAGAAGGAAGCAGATAGCAAAAAAGAGGATGAAATATTTTTACAATGGGTTGAAACTTTCCCTGCTCATTATAAAGAGGAATTTATAGAACTTTTAGCTGAAATGAATGAACGTAAAACAGAGGAAGCGAAGCTTTACAAAGCATTAGATAACTTAGAAGCAGTGATTCAACATAATGAGGCTGATATCAGTACTTGGATTCCGTTAGAATACGATTTACAGTTTACTTACGGTTCAGATAAGGTGGAATTCTCACCATACTTAAAAGAATTAAAGAAAGAAATAGATAAAAGAACGACAGACAAAATAGCTCAAAATAGTGAAGCGATTACAAATAAGTAAAGGATCATTAATTATTAATGGTCCTTTACTTATTTGTAAGATTAAATATTGATAAATGATTAAATTAAGCAAATTTTACTAGTGCATTGATAAGTTGGATTTATTAATTTTAGAAAAATTACAATGTAATATATGAAAAAGTGAAATTATAAAATAAATTAAAAATATGTTTTATGATAAAGATTTTTTCAAAACTAGCTTAAATGAGTAAAAACGCAAGAAAATAGTTGAAAAATGGTATAAAATGGGAGATGACACAAAAAATTAACTGGAATTTATATAAAAAAAAGAATATAATGACAAAGTGTGACATTTGATTACAATATTGTTATTGAATATATTTAGGCAAAGTACTAATATATTTATAGATTATGAACATTTTAGAGGAGAGTAAGTATGAAAAAATTAATTTATTTCATTATACCATTAGTAGTGGGCGGTATATTTTTATTCGGACTAAATAAATTCCTTGATTCTAAAATTGACTACATGCTTGAAGAAAAAGATTTAAAACCAATAATGAACAATTCTTTAAGTAATATAAAAGATAAAGGCGTTATTGCTAATAACCATTTTTTACAGAAAAAAGATATAATGATGCTAGGATCATCAGAGTTAGGGCATTCAACAAAGCAACACCCTACTTACTATTTTAATACAAACAGAAGTAAAAATGGAGTTATTACGATCGGGAGAGCATATACTCAGAACTTACAAGATACTACTATTTTAGGTAGTTTTGATCCAAGTATAAAGGATAAAAAGGTTGTTTTATTAGTTTCAATGCAGTGGTTTATGGATAAAGAAGGGGTTACTTCTCATCACTATCAGACGAGATTTTCTCCAACTCAATTTTATGCATTTTTAAATAACCCAGATATTTCTAAGGAGAATAAGATTAAATTTGCAAATAGAGCAAGTAAATTATTAATTGGATCAGAAGAATACAAGTCTGAGGCTGTATATGCTAAGTTATATAGTTCTGATACATTTGTATCAAAAGTTGAAAAAGTGCTATTAGCACCTTATTTCGAGTTTAGAGAAGATACAGTAAAACTTAAAGAAAAAGGTATGTTATATGAAAGATTAGTGAATTTACCTGATAAAAAAGCTTTAGCACCTGGGAAGCCTATTAATTGGGACAAAGAAATGGACCAAGCTATAGTAGATGCTAAAAAAAGAGTAGGTAAAAACAATCTATGTATAGATAAAATATACTATAAAAAGAATTTTGGAAAGAACTTAGATAAAGTAAGAGGTAAATATAAGGATGTGAACCTTGTAGATTCAAAAGAGTTTGATGATTACCAACTTACTCTAGACGTGTGCAACGATTTAGGAATAAAACCTGTAATTGTGCTTATACCTGGAATGGATAAGTTTTACAATGTAACGGGTATATCAAAAGATGAAAGATATGAATTCTATAATAAAGCAGGGAATCTTGCAAAACAACATGGTTTTGATGTTATTGATTTAAGATCAAAAGAAAATGAAAAGTATTATTTACGTGATGTAATGCATCTTGGAACGAAAGGTTGGGTAGATGTTTGTGAAAAGTTATTTAAAGAATTTAACCAGCAATAAGTACTTAATGATGAGTATTTGTTTTACGATAATAATAATTGCAGCAATATTGATATTAACATTTACTCCATTTAAAGAATTGCCATTCATATACAATGAGTTTTAATGAGGAGGATTAGACATGAAAATTATTGAAGGTATAAAAAAGTATTCAAATACAGATAGAATAGCATTAAAATGCAATGACGAAAATCTTTCATACAAAGATTTAGATAAGTACTCAGAAGCTATTGCTTTATACTTAAAAGACATTTATGGAGATGAGGATACTCCTATAGTTATATATGGAAATAAAGAAAATAAGATAATGGCATGTATGATAGGGGCTTTAAAATCAGGAAGAGCTTATGTACCGTTAGACATAAGCTTTCCAATAGATAGAGTATTTGAAGTAACAAAAGAAGTTAAACCAAAGGTAGTTTTCAATTTTAGTGAAGAAACTAACTTTGGAGATTTAAATATTGTAAATGAAGAAAAACTTAATGAGATAATAAAAACTTATGAAGGTAAGTCAATATCTAAAGAAAACTGGGTAAAAGATGATGAAAATGCATACATTTTATTTACATCAGGAAGTACAGGAAAGCCAAAAGGGGTACAAATAAGTTCGAATAACCTAGACAGCTTTGTTGATTGGATAAGTCCATACTTAAAAATTGATGGAAGTGAGAAAGTTATAATGAACCAAGCTGCATACTCATTTGATCTTTCAGTAACATCTATATATCCAGGATTAGTTCATGGTGCTACATTATTTTCTTTATCAAAGAAAGTTTTAGCAGATTATAAAGAATTGTTTAATCAATTTGGTAAGTCAGATATGGCTGTTTGGGTTTCTACTCCATCATTTGCAGGTGTTTGTGTAACAGAAAATAGTTTTAATAGTGAAATGTTACCAAAATTAGAGTCTATGATATTCATAGGTGAAGCTCTTCCAAAACCTTTAACTAAAGAGTTATTAGAGAGATTCCCAAACACTAGAGTTATAAATGGATATGGACCAACAGAAGCAACAGTAGGTGTCAGTGTAAATGATATGTCAGAAGAACTTATAAATGATGAAAAAAGTTTACCAGTTGGGTATCCTATGAAAAACTGTAAAATAAAAATATTAGATGAAAATGGAAATGAAGTTAAAGAAGGCGAAAAAGGTGAAATTATAATAATTGGACCTTCTGTTTCAAAAGGTTATTTTAATAACAAGGAAAAAACTGATGAAGTATTCTTCTATGATGAAATCGATGGAGTTAAATATAGAGCTTACAGAACAGGGGACATGGGATACCTATTAGGTGGAAATATTTACTACTGTGGAAGAAGAGATTTCCAAATAAAATTAAATGGATTTAGAATAGAAATTGAAGATATAGAGAGCAACTTAAGAAAAGTTGAAAATGTTAAAAATGCAATAGTTTTACCAGTTTATAAAAATGAAAAAATTGCTTACTTAAAAGGAATTGTAGAATTAAAAGAAAGTAATTCATTAAGTGATATAAAAAATGGAGTGGTAATAAAAAAAGAATTAGGTAAATATATCCCTTCATATATGATACCTAGAACTATAAAAATTATAGATGAGTTCCCTACAAATATTAATGGGAAAATAGATAGAAAGAAACTTATGGAGGAAAATTAATGACTTTTTCACAATATGGAGATTATTTTTATCTTTATATATTACTATTAACAGCAATACCAGCAGTGATTTTAGGTTTAAGAGAAAAAAATATAAAGTATTATGGTATGATAGCAACTGCATTCATGATACTTTTAATAGTTGGTGTAAATGTTAGACTTTCATTTTTAATAGCATTTATGGCGTTAGAAATAATAGTAGTTAAAGGATATGAATATGTAAGAAAAAAAACGGATAGCAAATTGGTTTATAGACTATTTTTGCTAGCTTCTATGTCTCCTATTATAATAAATAAAATTTCACCGCTTACATCATTTGGAGCAATAGGGTTTATAGGTATATCATACTTAAACTTTAGAACTATACAAATGGTAATTGAAATTTATGATGGAGCAATTAAAGAAGTTAAAATTTCAACAATGCTTTATTTTGTATTGTTTTTCCCAACATTAAGTTCTGGGCCGATCGATAGATCAAGAAGATTTGAAAAAGACTTAGAAAAGAAGATACCTAAAGAGGAATATATAGATGATTATTTAATACCAGGTATTAAAAAAATATTCATGGGTGTTGGATATAAATTTGTAATAGCATTTTTAGTAAACACATATTGGATGTCAAAAATACCTTCAGAGATAAACTTTGTAAATGCTATGAGTTATATGTATGCATATAGCTTATATTTATTCTTTGACTTTGGAGGATATAGTTTATTTGCTGTAGGAACAAGTTATATATTTGGTATAAAAGCACCAGATAACTTCGATAAGCCGTTCTTAAGTAAGGATATGAAAGAATTCTGGACAAGATGGCATATAAGTCTTTCAAGATGGTTTGGGGATTACATTTTCTCTAGATTTGTAATTGCATCTATGAGAAAGAAAAGATTTAAGAAAAGAGCTACAGCATCGCATGTTGCACAAATGATTACAATGATAACTATGGGATTTTGGCATGGTTTAACATGGTTTTACATTGTGTACGGGATATACCAAGGGGTAGTGCTTGTACTTACAGACATGTATCAAAAGAAATCAAAGTTTTACAAAAAACATAAAAAAGATAAGTGGTTTGAGATTGTACAAATTGTTATAACATTCCATATAGCATGCTTTGGATTGTTAATTTTCTCAGGTTACTTTGCTTAATTTAAGGAGGATATAAAATGCAAGAGACAGTTATAGGAATTTTTGAAGATGTTTTAGGTTGTGACGAAATAAGAGAGGATTTAAATTTAAATTTATTTGAAGCAGAGCTTTTAGATTCATTAGCTATAATAGAAGTTTTACTTGAAATTGAAGAAAGATTAGGAATAACACTTCAACCAACAGACTTAGAAAGAAGTGATATGGCAACAGTAAATAACTTAGTTAAGTTCTTAGAAGGTAGAAAATAATAAAATTTAATAATAAATAAAATTAAGGAGGAAATTTATTTCCTCCTTGGTTTATTTATAAAACATCGATATAATCCATATATTCAACTATATCATTATAAATTTCAAATACAGGACTTATATTTTTCATAGTATTATCAAAGTATAATTTTATAACATCGTCAGTTTTATAAAGAACTAAATCTTTATTATCTTGATTTGTAAAAGATATAGTTTTTTCACTGTTATACTCATCAACATCAATAGTTTTTACAACACAATTATGTTTGCTTATTTTTGTAGCAATGTTGAAAAGTAAATCGTCAGTGCAGTTTTCTAGTCTTAAAACTAGACAATGATATGTAGTTTTAAAATTCATGGGAAACCTCCTTGGATAAAGTCAAAATTTGGCATATTATAATGCCATATAAAAATTTTAACACATTTATATAAAAAAACAAATTTGCAAAATATAAAAATAAATATATAATATATAAAATAGACTAGTTAAGGAAATAATTAAATTAAACTTAAGATTCAGAGGAGACGAAGTTTTATGTCAAAAGTAGCAAAAGCAGCTGTCGGTTTAATGGCTGCAACATTAATAGCCAAGATACTAGGATTTGGTCGTGAACTAGCACTAGCATCAGCGTATGGAGCATCAGGTACTAGTGATGCATTCTTAGTAGCTATGAATATACCTGCAGTTATATTCTCGGCAATAGGAACATCTTTAGGAACTGCATTTATACCTCTATATTGTGACTTAGAGGCTAAACAAGGAAAAAAAGCTTCCCTTAGATTTTCGAATAACGTACTTAATATAGTTGTTTTGTTATGTTTAATAACTTCTTTAGTAGGAGTTGTTTTTACAGAACCAATTGTTAAGTTGTTTGCGGTTGGATTTAAAGGAGAAACATTAACTCAAGCTATATATTTTACAAGAGTACTAATTCTTGGAATGGCATTTTTAGGAATGAGTTACATAATGATGGCATTTTTACAAGTTAAAGAAAACTTTGTAATACCAGGGCTTATGTCTGTACCATATAATATGCTTATTATAATTTCTATATTTTTAAGTGTAACAATTAATCCAAACTTATTACCTTGGGGTACTTTAATTGGATTATCTTTACAATTTATATTCCAATATCCATTTGCTCGTAAAAAAGGATTTAAGTACAGACCATATATAAATTTAAAAGATGAATACTTAAAGAGAATGTTATGGCTAATAGGACCTGTTTTAATAGGTGTAGCGGTAACTCAAGTTAATAGTATAGTAGATAGAACAATAGCTTCTACATTGGTAGAAGGAAGTATTTCTGCGCTTAATTATGCAACAAAATTAAATCAGTTTGTAATGGGTATGTTTATAGTTTCTATATCTTCGGTTATATACCCAATGCTTTCTAAATTATCTACAGAGAATAATAAAAAGAAATTTAAAGAATCAATAGTAACAGCTATAAATGTAGTAACATTAATAATAATACCTATTTCTGTAGGAGCTATAATACTTGCTGAGCCTATAGTTAAATTATTATTCCAAAGAGGAGAGTTTGATGCTAGAGCTACACAAATGACAGCTATAGCACTTATATTCTATTCAATTGGTATGTTAGGATTTGGACTAAGAGATATTTTAGGAAAAATATTCTATTCATTACAAGATACTAAAACACCAATGATAAATGGTATTATTGCAATGGTATTAAATATTGTATTAAACTTAGCTTTTGTAAAATATACTAATATGGGATTAGGTGGACTTGCATTTGCTACAAGTATTTCTTCTTTAGTAACTATAGCCTTACTATCTGTAAGTTTAAGAAGAAAAATAGGTGCGTTCGGTGGTAAGAAAATTATCTCAGTTCTTATAAAGTCGATAATAGCTGCACTTTTAATGGCGCTTGTAACTAAATTTACGTATAATGTTATAGATGCATTTTTAAGTGCTGGATTTATACAAGATGCAATTAAATTAGCTATATCTGTAGGCTTAGGTGCTATAGTATATGCAGTTTCGATAATTGTATTAAGAGTAGATGAAGTTAAATTAATATTTAAAATGATAAATAAAAAAGTAAAACGTAAATAAATAAAATATAGAGAAAAAAGCTACAGATTAATCTGTAGCTTTTTTGTTTTAAAATTATTAATATATAAAATAGTTAGAAAATAAAATTTATTTAACGATAAAAAGGAAATATATGTTAACTTGTAGAAATATAATATAAAGTAAGAAAAAATAAAATAAATAGGTGATGTAATGAGCAATAAATTAAATGAAGGTAATTATGAGCTTGTTTTAAAACATACAATAAAAAACTTTCAACAATCCAATATTGATCAAATATTACAAATGTCAAATTCTACATACAATCATGATGAGAAATACTTCAAAATTAAATTCCTAAACACATTTTTAAAAGTACAATATCCATCTGGAAAAATCTTAAAAGAATCTAATGAAATTATAACTGACACAGCTACAAATATATTAATATTAAGGTTTTTAACTAATGCAAAGGGAATAAAAGAAACTAAAAAATACTTAACTTACAAAGAAATTGAAGGTGGATATGTTTATTATCCAAATTTTAAATCAAGAACTATTAAGAAATTAATTGATAGTTATGGTAAGGAAATAGAAAAATTTAAATTACATATGGAAAACATAGGGGCTGAAAAATTAGAAATAGGGGATATTTCATATAAGGTAAGATTTATAAATGATACTTATGTGGTGTTTGTATTGTGGGAAGGCGATGAAGAGTTAGAGCCATCTGGAAATATATTATTTGACGCTAATATAAGCTATTATTTTAATGCTGAGGATTTAGCAGTTGTTCCAGAGATAATATTACTAAATTTAAAATAAATATTGAATTAGAATGTCATAAATTGTTAATTATCATAATATATACTATTAATAGATTATAGGGGGTACCTAATTATGAATATAGCTAGAAGTATAAGAAGTGTGAAGAAAAAACAAAGTAAAGCATACACATTAGTTGCAATAGCTGATGTATTAGTACTAGCTGCTTCATTTGGAATTATAATGATAAATTATTAGAAGTAAAAGGCTGTTTCATTTGAGACAGCCTTTTTAATTTACATTATAATAGTATATATAATAAAAACTTGGGAGGATACTATGGAATATATAGAGCAAATAAAAAACTATAAACCTATAAATGAGCAGGAAAAAAATGATAGAGAATTAATATTAGAGTGTATAGAAAAGCACGACGATATATTAACTAGAGAGAATAAGATTTGTCATATAACAAGTTCAGGATTTATTGTTAATAAAAATAGAGATAAAGTACTTATGATACATCACAATATATATAACTCATGGGGATGGACAGGTGGTCATGCAGATGGGGATAGTGATTTATTAAATGTAGCTATAAAAGAAGCCAAAGAAGAAACTGGAATTAAAAGTGTTAAACCGATAACTAATGAAATTTGTTCGATAGAAATTTTAACAGTTAATTCTCATATAAAGAGAGGAAAGTTTGTATCGGCACATCTACATTTATCAGTAGCTTATGTTTTAGAAGCTGATGAAAATGAAGAACTTTTTATTAAGGAAGATGAAAATAGTGGAGTAAGATGGATACCAATAGATGAAATTGAGGACAATGTAAATGAGGAGCATATGATAAGTATTTACAATAAACTTATACAAAAAGCTAAAAATATTTAAAAAATTAAGCTAAGCTAGAACTTAGGAATTTTGAGATAAGTTCTAGCTTAGCTTTTATCATGTTAAGACTTAAGAAGTGAGTCTATAATTATTCTTACATGAATCTAACATTTTTTCTAATTTAATTTTTGGATCTTTATTATTATGACGAGGATTTGAAGCTTGCTTTAAATAATTCTTATATTCTTTAGATTCTTTTTTGAAAAATTTGTAGATAGAAAGATTAAATAGATTTTCACTTTCTTTGAAATTAATATAGGTTAGATAAGAGTCTTTGATATTATGATTAGAGCTTAATAAATTATATATTTTAGATTTTATTATATCTAAATTGTTTATTAGATTTTCTGTATTTATATCGAGTTCATTGTTAACAAATGAACAGTTTTTAGAGCTATTAGTGAGAATAGATAATACGTCATACTGAGCTAATTTTATTTCTTTTACAAAATAATTATATAAGAAGAATAAATCTCCGAGTTCTTTTTCAGATTGAAATTCTCCTTTTGAAATTAATTTAATTGACTTTAATTCTTTATCTGATGATACAGTAATTTGAGTTCCATTATTAAAAACTATGGTATTAGGAAATGAAATGTCTTTAAAATCAATGGGACCAACTAAAATTTTATCTTTAACTTTAAAAAAACTTTCTCCTTGATATATTATAAAATCATTACCATAATTGTAATAAATAGTCTTGGTTGGAACTATATCACCAAATTTAAATTCATTTAACTTATCATAAGATTTTATTACGTTACCACTATTGCCTAGTATTGGATAATAGAAACATTCAAATAACATATAAATCCTCCTATTTTTATATTATAATTTGTTAAAAAATTATTTATCTTATACTTTAAATATAGCTAAAGCTCCTATATATAGCAACTATAATATTAAAAGAAAATAATATTAAAAACATCAATCATTGACATTTATATTTATTATAGATATTTAAAGGAACTAAACCTATAATATTAGTATATGAATAAAATAATATTTGGGGGTATTTTAAGTGAAATTTATAGATTTACATTGCGATACGATAGATTTATTAATGTTAGGAAAAGGTGGAAGTAATTTAAGTCAAAATGAACACTGCATAGATATAAAAAAACTAAAAGAAGGTAACTGTTTAGCTCAGACATTTGCATTATATGTTGATATTGATGAACATAAAAATGCATATAAGCACTGTATGAATATGGCAAATAAATTCCATGAAGAGATAAAATTAAATAATGAATTTATAGGCTTAGCTACTAACTATACAGAAATAATAAAAAATGAAAAAGAAGGTAAAATGAGCGCACTTTTAGCAATAGAGGAAGGTGCTGTTTTAGAGGGAAATATAGAAAATTTGAAAAAATTCTATGACCTTGGCGTTAGAATGATTACATTAACATGGAACCATGAGAATGAAATTGGGTATCCACATATAAAGCCAGAAAATGCAACTAAGGGATTAAAACCATTTGGAATTGAAGTTGTTGAAAATATGAATGATTTAGGTATGGTTGTAGATGTATCACATTTATCTGATGCAGGCTTTTATGATGTAGCAAAGATATCTAAAAAACCATTTATTGCAACTCACTCAAATTCAAGAGAAATGACTAAACATAGTAGAAACTTAACTGATGAAATGATTAAGATATTAGCAAATGCAGGAGGTATAACTGGAATAAACTTCTGTAGTGCATTTATAGGTGAAACTCCTATGACTATGATCAGTGATATGGTAAGACATATAAAACATATGAGAAATGTAGGGGGAATAGATGTAATAGCACTTGGTTCAGATTTTGATGGAATAGAGTCTCCTGTTGAAATTAAAAATTCAAGTGAAATGAATAAGCTTGCAATACAGTTGGAAAAAGAAGGTTTTAAAGTTGATGAGATAGAAAAGATTTTTTATAAAAATGCACTTAGAGTAATTAAAGATGTAATGTAAAAAACAGGCTCATTCTATTTAATAGAATGAGCCTGTTTTTGAGTGTCTATTTTATTAACTCTAAATATCCACTTGGGTGGAAATAGTAAATATGACTAGTATCTTGGTCAACGAAATATCCCATATCAGTTTCAACATCTGGTAAGAATACGTATCCTTTTAAACCTTTGTCTTGTAAAGCTTTAAAATTATCTGAAGTTCCTTGGAATATGTAATTTACTTTGTCATTATTATTTATTAAAAGCTGTTGTGCATCAGCTTGAGTTAATGTATGTTGTTTTTGAACAGTTGCTTGATTATTATTTTCTTGAGCAAAAGTTATTTCATGAGTAGGATTTACTAAAAATAGTCCTCCAACTAATATTGATAAAACTAAGATTGATTTTTTCATATGTAAAACCCCTTTTCTTTATATAATATTTATTTAAGTATAATTGCTTATGTCTTTCTATATTTAAATATTACCATAGAAAAAATATAGATAACAGTTACACCGTTGTTACTTACGGTTACGAAATTGTAATTAAAAATGTGTTTAAAATACAAGTTAATAAATGTGAATATATACTCTTTTTAATTCCTATTATATAATTAATATGTATGAAATTTTATTGAGAGAGGTTTTTATGGCAGGAGAAGGAATCGTACTTAATTTACTAGAAAAAACTAGTTTTCTAATAGTGATTTTAATTTTAATGAGTAAAATTAAAATCTTAAAGAATATATTAAAAAGTGAGCAAAATAATAAAAGAAATTTAATTATAATTTCAGGTGTATTTAGCTTTCTTGCTATTGTAGGAACGTACCTTGGAATAGATGTGGATGGCTCTATGGCAAATGTACGAAATATTGCGATAGTTTCAGGAGGAATGTTGTTTGGACCTATAGTAGGGGTTACAGCAGGCATTATTGCAGGAGTTCATAGGTTTTTAATTGATATAAACGGGATAACAGCAATACCTTGCTTTTTAACGAGTGTGTTGGCAGGTGTTTTATCAGGATATTTATGCAATAGAGTAGATAGTGATAAAAAATGGGTGGTTGGAATAATATGCGGAATGTTTGTTGAAAGCATGAGTATGGAAATAATTTTAATATTATCAAGACCTTATGATATCGCAGTATCTATTGTTAGGCACATATATATACCTATGATGATAGGGCAGGTTGGAATAGGTTTTTTAATATCTATTTTGCAGAGTTTAAGAAGAGAAAAAGAAGAAATTGCAGCGCAACAAGCAAAGTTATCACTTGATATAGCAAACAAAACACTTCCATATTTTAGGAATATGAATAAAAACTCATTAAATAAAGTTTGTGAAATAATAAAAAATGATATAGATGCTGATGCTGTATCGATTACAGATAGGAAGGTTGTATTGTCTTATGTTGGAATAGGAGAAGACTATTTTAAAAATAACAATAAGACTTTAAGCAATATAACTAAAGAATGTATTATTAAAGGTGAAATTATATATATAAAAGAAGAACAAGAAGAATATTTAGTCGATAAAAAGACTCCTTTAAAAACAGCTATGATAATTCCCTTAAAAGAAAATGATGAAACTGTAGGAACGTTAAAAATATACTACTCAAAGCAACGTGAAATAACAGAATCTAGACAAGCATTAGCTATTGGGTTATCTCAAATGATATCTACATTGATGGAAATATCTAAGGTTGAGCAAATGAAAGAGGCAGCAAATAAAGCTGAAATAAAGGCATTACAAACTCAAATAAATCCACATTTTTTATTTAATGCATTAAACACAATAACTTCATTTATACGAATAAATCCAGATATAGCTAGAAATTTAATTATAAATTTAGCTACTTTTCTAAGATATAATTTAGAGTTTAGTGACACGACTATAGATATAAAAAAAGAATTAGAGCAAGTGAAAGCATATGTTGAAATCGAAAAAGCAAGATTTGGAGATAAGTTAAATGTAATTTATGATATAGATGAAGATGTTAATATAAAAATACCGAGTTTAATAATTCAACCATTAGTTGAAAATGCAATTATACATGGAATAAGAGCTAATGGAGGTCATGGAACTGTTAAAATTAGTGTTAAAAATAAAACTAATAAAATATATATAAGTGTAGAAAATGATGGAGTAACGATAGATGAAGATATAATAAAAAAAGTTAAAAATGGAAATATGCCAGAAAATAAAATTGGACTTTATAATGTACATTTAAGAATGAAACTTATGTATGGCAAAGGCTTAAGTATAAAAAGACTAAATCCAGGTACAAAAATAGAATTTTCAATATAGGAGGATTTAATAATGAAGTGTATTATCGTAGAAGATGAATTTCCAGCAAGAGAAGAACTAAAATATTTTATTAAAAATCATAGTAATATTGAAATTGTAAGTGAATTTGATAATGGAATAGATGTTTTAAAATTTATACAAGAAAATAGCATAGATGTTATATTTTTAGATATAAATATACCTATGTTAGATGGTATATTGCTAGCTAAGACTATAAATCAGTTCAAGTATAAACCTAAAATCGTGTTTATAACAGCTTATAAAGAACATGCAGTGGAGGCATTTGAATTAGAAGCATTTGATTATGTCTTAAAGCCTTATTCGGATCAGAGAATAATAAATACATTAAATAAGCTAAAAGACTGTGAAGAAAATGAAAAGGTTTTAAAAAGAGAACAAAATTTAGAAGAAAAAAGCGATATGCAAGATACAATAACGATGTGGAAAAATGATAAAATTATAGTTTTAAAATTTGATGATATATATTACTGCGAAGCAAACGAAAGAGAAACAATAGTTTATACAAAAGAAAATGAATATATAGTTAAAAGCTCTATTTCTGAGTTTTTCAAAAGTTTACCGAGTAATCAATTTTTTAAAACGCATAGATCTTACATTGTTAATATAAATAAGATTAAAGAAATTATACCTTGGTTTAATAGTACATATATACTGAAGTTAAATGATATAAAAAAAGAAATTCCAGTTAGCAGAAGCAATATAAAAGAATTTAGAAATACTATGCACATATAAGAGGTACTAAAGAAATTTAGTATCTTTTTTTATATGATTTTATATCTGAATTTATGGAAAATATTCCGGAAAAAGAAATGTACAATTAGAAAAAATTCCAGTAAAATAAATTTAAAGAAAACGTTAACAAAATTCGACAGGAGGATATAACCATGGAAAAAGTAACACAATTTATAGAAGAAAAAATGGTACCAAAAGTAGCTAAATTTTCAAATTTACGTTATATAAAAGCATTACGTTCAGGATTCTTTGCTATAATGCCTCTTACAATAATAGGGTCTATATTTTTATTAATAGCAGATTTTCCTGTAAGTGGATATGCAGAATTTATGGCTAACATATTTGGGGCAAACTGGGGAGCTTATTTAGAGCCAGGTTATAGAGCTACATTTGATTTGATGGGAGTCATGTTAGCTGGAACGTTATCATATAAACTGGCTGAAGATTATAAGTTAGATAGTTTATCTGTAATGATAATATCTTTAGTAGCTTATATGATAGTAACTCCTAAATCTATGACAACAGATGCCGGAGAATTTGTGAATAAAGTTATTCCTATGGTTTGGTTAGGTGC
This sequence comes from Paraclostridium dentum, assembly GCF_048568265.1. Lineage (NCBI taxonomy): Bacteria > Bacillati > Bacillota > Clostridia > Peptostreptococcales > Peptostreptococcaceae > Paraclostridium > Paraclostridium dentum. Next base: position 756,572 of record NZ_CP183813.1, read on the forward strand.
TAGAGGAGTTATAACTGCAATTATAATGAGTATATTATCTACAGAAATTTATAGATTTGCAATTGATAAGAAAATAGTGATTAAGCTTCCAAGTAATGTCCCAGAAATGGTAAGTAAGTCATTTACAGCTTTAGTACCAGGGACTATAGTAGTTTTAATTTCACTAATATTAAATGGAATATTCTTATTTATGGGAACTACAATGCATGACTTTATATACACTGTATTACAAGTTCCATTACAAGGGTTAACTTCATCAGTAGAAGCTATAACTGTAGTGGCAGGATTAAATGGATTATTATGGTGGTTTGGAATACATCCTACTGTAGTTAACTCAATAGTTAATCCTTTATTAAATGCTAATGCTATAGAGAATTTAGAACTATTTAAAGCTGGACATCTTACATTTGAAAATGCAAATGTAGGAACAATACAAATGATAGATCAATTTGCTACAATAGGTGGAGCAGGTATGACTATAGGGCTAGTAGTTGCTATGCTTATAGTTGCAAGATCTCAAAGATTAAAGATGATGTCAAAATTAGGGGCAGTTCCATCTTTATTTAATATAAATGAGCCACTTATATTTGGTACTCCGATTATATTAAATCCATTAATGTTAGTACCGGTTACTTTAGCACCTATAGTATCAGTATTGATAGCTTACTTAGCTATGAAATTACAATTCATGCTACCGTTTAATGGAGTTATAGCACCTTGGACGACACCACCTATAATAAGTGGGTTATTAGTTAGTGGATGGCAAGGAGCATTGATTCAATTGATAGCTATAGTTGCATCTACTTTAATATACTTACCATTTGTAAAAGCACTAGATAATCAATATAGAAAAGAAGAACTAGAAGTTGAAGAAAATAATTCAGAATCAGATTCTGAAGATGATGAATGGGCGTTATAACATGAATTTAAATAAAAAGATTTCACTAAATGCTAGAAATTTAAGCAAATTAGAAAAAGACTTATTACATGATTTATTAGAAAATAAAAGCAAATTTACTTATAAAAAGTTTACTATAGCGAACATTGCAAATGAGTTTTCAGTTAGTAATACAAGTGTCCATAGACTATCAGAAAAATTAGGATATGATAGTTTCATCCAATTTAAAGATGATTATTTTAAAAGAAATGAAAAAAGTTCAAATGAAAATACTGTTTTGAATAATGATTTTGTAAACCTTATGATAGATACATATAGTTTAGTATCAGAATCTATAAGTGATGAGATAATTGACAAAATGAATAGCTGCAAAAAAATTAATATTTACGGTATGGGAATGAGCAATTATCTAGGAAAGATCTTTCAAATAAAGTTACAACTTTTAGGTATTCCAGCTGAACAGCACGATGACTCAAGATTTATGAGACTATCAAGCCGCATATTAAAAAAAGAAGAAGATTTAGTTATAATACTTTCAAGAAGTGGAGAAACACCTGAGTTACTTGAAGTTTTGGTCGAAGCTAATTTGAAAGAAATAGATGTTGTATTGATAACGGAAACAAGGGGTTCTACTTTTGAAAGAATGTGTAAATATAAAATTTACACAGGGTGCACTCAAGATTCTGACACAGACATTGATACAAGACTTAACTTTCATATAGCTATGGATATGCTTATAAAAAGGTTTATAGAAAAATACAAGAAGAAGGTATAGCCATGTATGATTTTGAAGATATATTATGTAGAAAAGAAAATGGATCTAAAAAGTGGAATGAGGATTATATAAATAGAAGGTTTCCAGGATTTAAAAGTCCATTTTATCCACTATTTATAGCTGATATGGACTATAAATTGCCAATTGAAATAACTAATAATTTTATGGGATTTATACAAAAAGGTGATTTTGGATATTTTGATGTTTTAGAAAAATTTAATGAATCTATAGTTAATTGGTATAAAAAAATAAATGATATAGAGATTGATAAAAATATAATATTACCTGGAATAGGGACTTTGGCATCTATGAATTTAGTAGCTAAAACTTTACTAAATAAAAATGATAGTGTTTTGATTTTTACTCCAGTGTATGGACCGTTTAGAGATATAGTGGAAAACAATGAACTAAATCTTATTAAGCAACCATTAAAAAATATAAAAAACAGATACTATATTGATTTTGATGAACTTGAATCCAATATAATTAAGAATGACATAAAATGTGTATTGATGTGTAATCCACATAATCCATCTGGAAGGGTATGGAATTACGATGAACTAAATAAGTTAGTATATATATGCAAAAAATATAATGTTTTTTTATTATCAGATGAAGTTCATAGCGACTTGGTATTAAATGATAAAAAATTTATTTCTTTAATAAATTTTGAAAAAGATTATGAAAATATAATAATTAGTTCATCTCCAAACAAGACTTTTAATTTAGCTGGAGTGTGTGGTTCGTATTTACTAATAAAAAATAAAATACTTAATGATAAAATAAAAAATACATTTCTTAAAAACAAATTAGAAATAAACAGAGTGGGATACGAATTTTTAGTAGCTTGTTATGAATATGGACATAATTGGGTAGATTCATTGAGAGAAAATATAAAAGAAAACTTAAAAATTGTAGAACTTTTATTAGACAACGAAGGAATAGAAGTAATGACTCCAGAATCTGGATATTTAGTTTGGGTTAGATTGAATAAAGTTAATGATAGTTTAGAGTTTGTTGAAAAGCTTGCTAGAGAAAGTGGAGTATTAATAGAAAGTGGAACAAGGTTTGTTGATAGTGAAAATGGATATATACGTATAAATATAGCAACTAGTAAAACTATAATTGAAAAATCAATGAGAGAACTTAATAAATTTTATGATGAGTTTGTAAAAAAAGAAGTTGTAACTTAGTTATGGCTTCTTTTTTTATGTGAAACTACTAAATGAATTTTAAAAAAATTAAAAATTATACATAAATTTTAAAAATAATATTGACAGTGATAACTATTATCAGTAAAATATAAAACAAGTAATGAAAACTATTATCAATAATTAACTAGTTTCAGAAAGAGAGAGTAAACTAATGAAAAAAAGATACTTATTAATTATATTAATATTATTGTCAATAACCTCTTTGTTTATAGGAGTTAACGATATAACTTTAATGGATATTGTAAGTTACAATAAAGAAAAAGTTGATATATTTTTTATAAGCAGAGTTCCTAGACTTGTGAGTATACTGTTGGCGGGATTAGGGATGAGTATATGCGGATTAATAATGCAACAGGTAAGTCGAAATAAATTTGTTTCACCTACAACGGGTGCAACAATTGATTCAGCTCAATTGGGATTGGTATTTGCAATGTTGATTATACCAAGCACAGGATTAGCTGGAAAAATGATAGCATCATTTGCTTTTGCACTTGCAGGAACTTTTATTTTTATGAAGATTTTAAAAAGTTTAAAGTTTAAAAATGCTGTATTTGTTCCATTGATAGGTATAATGTTTGGAAACATTATAGGTTCTGCAACTACTTTTATAGCGTATAAATACAATCTTATGCAAGATATAACTGCTTGGATGCAAGGTAACTTTTCTATGATAATAAAAGGAAATTATGAAATGCTATACATAACAATACCATGCATAATAATGGCTTACATATATGCAAATAAATTTACAATAGCAGGAATGGGTGAAGATTTTGCTACTAATTTAGGTCTTAATTACAATAAAGTTGTTAACTTAGGTCTTATGATAGTAGCAATTGTAACAGTTTGTGTAGTTATAACAGCGGGAAGTATACCTTTTATAGGCTTGATAGTACCAAATATAGTATCTATGTACAAAGGTGATAACTTAAAGGATAGCATATGGCATACTGGGTTATTTGGAGCAATATTTGTTTTAGTATGTGATATATTTTCAAGGACTGTCATATATCCATATGAAATTCCGATAGGGCTTACGGTTGGAGCTATTGGAAGTATAATATTCCTTTTTATGATTTTAAGGAGGGGAAATCATGCAACAGCTTAGCACTTTAGAAAAAGAGATAAATATAAAGATAAACTTAAAAAGTAAACTATACATATTAGGGGTTCTAATCGTAATTTTTTCAGCATTATTTTTAACTGTAGGAGTTAATTTTGATCATATAGATTATGCTATGAGCCAAAGGATACCTAAACTTATAGCAATTGTTATAACTGGGGGATGTATAGCTTTTTCATCAATCATATTTCAAACTATAACAAATAATAATATACTAACGCCAAGTGTACTAGGATTAGACTCATTATATGTTTTAATTCAAACGGTAATAGTATTTTTATTAGGAGTGGAAAGCTCATTTATAACTAACAAAAGTTCTAATTTTTTATTATCATCATCACTAATGATTTTAGCATCTTTTGTTCTTTACAAAAAACTATTTGAAAGATCTAACAATAATGTGTTTTTCTTACTACTTGTTGGTATGATATTTGGAACCTTATTTAAAAGTATGTCTACATTTATGCAAGTAGTGATAGATCCAAATGAATATGCTGCGCTTCAAAATAGTTTATATGCTAGTTTTAGTAATGTAAATACCGAAATCTTGATGATGTCAGTAATAATGATTATAGCTATTATACCATTTATATATGATGAACTTAAAATGTTAGATGTAATATCCTTGGGAAAAGATCATGCAATAAATTTAGGTGTAAATTATGATAAAGCTGTAAAAAAATTAATAATAGTTGTGGCTATGTTAGTTTCAATATCAACTGCTTTAGTTGGACCTATAACCTTTTTAGGACTTTTGGTTGTAAATGTAGCAAAGCAGTTATTTAAAACATACAAGCACACATACTTGATAAGTGCATCAATTTTAATAAGTATATTAACTTTAGTAGTAGGTCAGTTTTTAGTAGAAAGAGTATTCACATTTACAACTACTATAAGTGTAATTATCAATTTTATAGGTGGGTTATACTTTATATACTTGTTATTAAAGGAGAGTAAAAATCAATGATACAAGTAGAGAACTTAATAAAAAAATATTCAAATAAAAATGTTGTTGATAAGGTATCTATAAATATAGAAAAAGGCAAGATAACTTCATTTATAGGTCCAAATGGAGCTGGAAAGAGTACAGTTTTATCGATGATAACTAGGCTAATGAAAAAGGATAACGGAGAAGTTCTAATAGATGGCAAGAGATTAGAAGAGTGGGATAACAAAGAGTTGTCTAAAAAAATAGCTATATTAAAACAATCAAATAATATAAATTTAAAACTTACAATTAGAGAGCTAGTTAGCTTTGGAAGATACCCTCATAGCGAAGGCAGATTAACAAAAGAAGATGAAAAATATATAGATGAAGCTATAGATTTTATGAAATTAAAAGATATTCAAAACAAATATTTAGATGAATTAAGTGGAGGTCAAAGACAAAGGGCCTACATAGCGATGGTAATAGCACAAAACACTGAATATGTATTTCTAGATGAACCACTTAATAACTTAGATATGAAACATTCTGTTGAAATGATGAAAGTTCTTAGAAACTTATGTGATGAATTAGGGAAAACTGTTGTATTAGTTATGCATGACATAAATTACACATCTTGTTATTCTGACTATATAGTAGCATTGAAAGATGGTAAAATTGCTAATCACGGGAAAACACAAGATATAATCAATAAAGAAGTTTTAGAAGGTATATATGATATGGAATTTGATATTAGAGAAATAAATGGAGATAGGATTTGTGTTTATTTCTAAAAAAATTTAAATATTAACTGATAAAGATAATCATTATAAAAAAGGAGAAAAGAAAAATGAACAAAAAAGTGGCGTTAATATCAGGAATTGTTATAGTTGGTTTAATAGGAGGAACATTATTATTTGGATCTAAGAAAAATGATAAAACTAGCGAACAAAACAATCATGTTATAAAAATTGAACATGCACTTGGAACAACAGAGGTAAAAGAAAACCCTAAAAAGGTAGTAGTATTTGACTATGCAGCATTAGATGCTATAAAAACTTTAGGAGTAGAAGGTGTAGTAGGAACGGCTCAAAGTTCATCTATGCCACCTTACTTAAGTCAATATGAATCTAGTGAATACGCAAATGTAGGCGGACTTAAAGATCCAGATTTAGAAAAAATAAACGAACTTAAACCAGATTTAATAATAATAAATGGAAGACAACATAGTTTCTATGATAAGTTAAGTGAAATAGCTCCAACGATATCTTTAGCTAAAGAAGATGGAAAATATATGGAATCTTTTACACATAACATGAAAGTATTAGGAGACATATTTAATAAAGAGGACCAAGTAGATTCAGAATTAAAGAAAATAAATGAAAAAATAGAAGATATAAATAAAGAAGTTACTAAAAATGGATACAAAGCAACAACATTAATGGTAAGTGATGGAAATTTAAGTGCTTTCGGATCTGATTCAAGATTTGGAATGATTTATAATAATCTTGGATTCAAAAATACGGATAGTAATTTAAAATCTGCAGACCATGGTCAAGATATATCATTTGAGTACGTATCAAGTCAAGATGCTGATTATATATTTGTTATAGATAAATCAGTTATAGCAAGTGATAAAAATCAAAAGCCAGCTAAAGAGATATTAAATAATGATTTAGTAAATAAAACTAATGCTGCTAAAAATGGCAACATAGTATACTTAGATACTCATTCTTGGTACTTAAGTGATGGTGGATTTATATCTACAAATACTATGTTAGATGAAGTAGATAAAGCGATAGATAATAAATAATATAAAAAAGTTGTATGTAAACTATGCAGTTTTCATACAACTTTTAAATTTCTATTAATATTAATTTTTGTAATTACATATACTCAAATTGGGTATATAATAGTATAGACAAGGAGGGATGGTATGTTAAAAGAATTTATAAAATATTACAAGCCATATAAAAAATTATTCATACTTGATTTAATAGCTGCATTTGCTGTAGCTTTATGTGACCTAGTTTATCCAATGATAACTAGAAATATAATGAATGAAGTTGTACCAAATAAGGATTCAAGGATGTTAATTGTATTTGCAGTTACATTACTATTAATATTTATAGTAAAAGCAGGATTAAATTATTTTATGCAGTACTGGGGACACGTTGTAGGTGTTAGAATGCAAGCTGATATGAGAAGTTATGTATTTACTCATTTACAAAAGCTTCCTAATTCATATTTCAATGATAATAAATCTGGGGTTATAATGTCTAGAATCATAAATGACCTTATGGAAGTTTCAGAATTAGCACATCATGGACCGGAAGATTTATTTGTGTCATTAGTTATGTTAATAGGTTCATTCTTAATATTATTAGGAATAAATGTACCTCTTACATTAATCATTTTTGCGATATTGCCATTTATAATTTTGTATGCTGTAACTCAAAGAAAAAGAATGTCAAAAGCATTTATGGACACAAGAGTTAAAACAGGAGATGTAAATGCTACATTAGAAAATAGTATAGCAGGTATGAGAGTTACTAAATCATTCTGTACAGAAAAAGAGGAGTTAGAAAAGTTTAATGAGTCTAATGATATATTTAGACATGCTAGAGAAGGCGCATACAAAGTTATGGCAGAGTACTTCTCAGGAATGTTCTTATTTATAGATATATTAAACCTAGTTGTTTTAATAGTGGCTGGATACTTTACTTATATGAACTATATAAACTTAGGAGATTTTGCAGCATATCTTCTTTATGTAAATTTATTTATACAACCAATTAGAAAATTAATAAACTTTACAGAGCAATACCAAAATGGTATGACAGGATTTGAAAGATTTTCAGAAATTATAAATGAAGAAACTGAAAAAGAAGCTAAAAATCCTATAGAACTTAAAGATGTTAAAGGAAATATAGAAATAGAAAATGTTTCGTTTACTTATGAAGATGACAATGAAGTATTTAAGAACTTAAGCTTATCTGTAGAAGCTGGTAAGACTGTAGCATTAGTTGGTCCATCTGGTGGAGGGAAAACTACTTTATGTAATCTTATACCTAGATTCTTTGATTTTGAAGAAGGAGATATAAAAATTGATGGAATTAGTGTAAAAGATGTTAGCTTAAATTCATTAAGAACAAATATAGGTGTAGTAGCTCAAGATGTATTTTTATTTACAGGTACAATAAAAGAAAATATAATAATCGGAAAGTCAGGTGCAACTGACAAAGAAGTTATAGATGCATGTAAAAAAGCTAGAATACATGACTTTATAATGACACTTCCAAACGGATATGATACTTACGTAGGGGAGAGAGGAATTAAGCTTTCAGGTGGCCAAAAGCAAAGAATATCTATAGCTAGAATATTCCTTAAAAATCCACCTATAATGATATTAGATGAAGCTACATCAGCTCTTGATAATGTAACAGAACAAGAAATACAAAAATCTTTAGAAGAATTAGGAAAAGATAGAACGAATTTAGTTGTAGCTCATAGGTTATCAACTATACAAAGTGCAGATGAAATAATAGTCTTAACTCAAAATGGAATAGAAGAAAGAGGAACTCATAAAGAATTAATTGAAAAAGGCGGAGTATACTCAAAACTTCATAGAAAATAAAAAATACTTAAGCATAAGGTAAATATAATTTATCTTATGCTTTTTTGCGTTTAAAGAACGTGAAATTTTATGAATAGATTAACATCTAAAAACATATATGCATATAAAAGAGTATTAATTATTTTAAGGAGGGAACTATTAATGAAAGATTCTATATATCCTCAAATGAAAATAATAGAAACTGATAAATATATATTAAGACCTATATGTGTAGAAGATGCAATAAGTATGTTTGAGTATTACAGCCAGGAAAAAGTAGTTAAATATTTACCTATAAAAACTCATAAATCAATAGTTGAGACAAAAAGATTTATAAGAAATTATTTTATAAATAGTTATAAAAAAGGAAATGTAAATCACTGGGCTATAATAGATAAAAAAAACAATAAATTAATTGGGAATATAGGTCTTAACAATGTGTCTGACAAAGATAAAGAGGCTGAGATTGGTATATGTATAAACCCTATTTACTGGGGAAATGATATAGCAACAGATTTGACTAAGTATTCCCTAATGTATGGATTTAAGGTTTTAAATTTAGAAAAAATAACAGCAACTACATATGAAGAAAATCCTAGAACAAGAAAATCTTTAGAAAGCTTAGGCTTTAGATATGTAAGCACTTTAGATAAAAAGATGAAAATTTCAAATACTATAAAAATGATAAAATGTGACAAGTATGAATTGTATAGAAAAAATTATATATTATCTAGGTATTTAGATTAATTAAAATTAAAAATAGACATAAAAAAAGTATGAATTAAATTCATACTTTTTTTAAGGGCATTTTAATAATTAAAATATAAACGGGGATTTATATTAATCATTTAATTACAATAAATATTCTGAATATTATTATAGTTTAAAAAATAAAAAATGTAAATATAATTTTAAAAAAAATTATATTTAATATTGAGAAAACTTGTCTATAATACAATATGAATTGGAAAATTATGGTCATTCATATGGAATTCACATTTATACTATAAAATATAGTTGAAGATAAATTTTAGGAGGTACATAAAAAAATATGGATAAAGAAAAAAAACATATAAGTAACAAAGTATGGATAATTACAGGCGTTTTAGCAGTTGGCATAGGGATAGCAGGATTTTATCTTGGAAAAGAAAAAGGAAGAGATTTACCGGCAACTAGTAGGCATTATAGCGAAAATAAAGTGATAGCAACTATTGGAGACACAAAAATAAAGGAAAAAGAATTGAAAAATGTAATGGAACCTTTATTTTATATGAATGGCAAGACTAAAATGACTGATGAAGAAATAGATTATTATGAACAAAATATGATAGACCACATAGTGACGACAGAAACGCTGTATAAAGATGCAGTTAAAAATAAATTTAAGTTAGACAAAAAAACAATTGATGCTCAGTACAGTAATTATATGGCTACTATATCTAAAACATTTGGTTTGGATGAGGAAGCTTATTTAAAACAGTTTGGAATAACTAAAGATGAAATGAGAAAGTCTATAGAAAAAGAAGCTGTAGCTGCTAAATATATAGAAGAAAAAAGCCAGGTAACAGATAAACAGGTTGAAGATTATTACAACAAAAACAAAAAAGATTTTAACCAGATAAGTGCATCTCATATATTAATAAAGAATACTGATGAAAATGGAAAAAAACTAGATGATGCTAAGTTAAAAGAAAATAAAAAGTTAGCTGAAGATATATTAAAACAAGCTTTAGAGGGAGGAGACTTTGCTCAATTAGCTAAGAAGTACTCTGAAGATGGAAGTGCTCAAAGTGGAGGTGACTTAGGTTACTTTGGAAAAGGTGACATGGTAGCTGAATTTGAAAAAGCTGCATTTACTTTAAATAATGGTGAAATATATCCGAAGATTGTTGAAACTCAATATGGATACCATATAATAAAGAAAACTGGAGAAAAAGAAATGTCTTTTGACGATGTTAAAGAAAAGCTTAAAGAACAACTAGTAGGAGAGAAACAAAACTCTTTAATTGATAAGTTAACAAAAGAATATAAAGTAGATGTTAAAAAATAAAATTTATTAAAAATGTATCTTCCTATATGACTATGATTTATAAATGTGATAAAATTATAGTAAGCATATACGGGGGGGCGATTTTAAATGATAAAAAGACCACAGGAACTAACTGAAAAAAAAGTTAAAAACCTAAGGGATGGTAGAGGAACTACTACTATGTATCATTTGATTGAAGGAAAAGAATTAAAAAATAAGGCTAAGTTAATTTCAAGATTAGTTTTAGCACCAGGTTCATCTATAGGAGTTCATGATCATACAGATGATTTTGAAGTATATTATATAATTAAAGGTGAAGGTAGAGTATTAGATGATGGATTTATGCAGCCAATTGGATCTGGAGATGTTGTTTACACAGCAGATGGAGAGTCACATTATCTAGAAAATACTGGTGATGAAGAATTAGAATTAATAGCAATAGTTATAAATGATTAAAAAAGATGGGATAACCCATCTTTTTTTATGCTTAAAAAATATATTTATTAGAAATTACTGATATTATATGAAACTTGGTTATATAAATTAAATATGTTTTGAACATAAAAAATTTTTTGTTAAAGTAAAAATTTAACATATTTTAAATATTAAATGTTAGAAAACTGATTTTTTGTTGTATATATAATTTGTAAAGAAAAATATGAAAATCACCAAAAATGGTTTTTTTTCGTATACAATAAAAAATAATAGGAAAAGTTACAGGATTTTAACTATTTATGTTTAATATACAATTAAACTGTCGTATATAAAACGTAAGTATAAAATCAACTTAAAACAGGGGGGATATTTATTGAATAAAAAAATAGCAATAGCTACGCTTGCATTCATGCCATTGACAGCTACAAATGTATTTGCATCTGGGCAGGAAGGTATTGTAACGGCTCCATCATTAAATGTAAGAAGTGAACCTTCAACAGGAAGTTCTTTTCTTTTTTCTATTAAGCAAAATGAAAAAGTAACTATATTAGAAAGCCAAGATGGATGGTATAAAATAAAAGCAGGAAATGGAAATTCTGGCTGGGCTTCTAGTGAGTATATAAAAACAGATATTAATCAAAATAACCAATCAGAATCCAAAAGAACAGTTACAGCAGATGTGCTTAATATGAGAAGCGGAGCATCTACAAGCTATAGAACAATAGCGAAAATAAAAAAAGGAACAGAAGTCGAATTAATATCAGAGAGTAATGGCTGGTCAAAGATTAAGTATGAGGGAAGAATCGGATATGCATCAAGTGAGTTTTTATCAAATGAGAATAATATAAAACCAAGTGAAAAACCAAGTACTAATCAAAATACAGGTGCAAATTCTAATAATAATACAAATGAAACTAAAACAATAGGAAAAACAAAAGTAGTAACAGCAACATCATTAAATGTAAGAAGTGGACCATCAACAAGTAGTGGTGTAATAGGGTCATTAAAACAAAATGATAAAGTAGAAGTAATATCAGAAAGTAATGGCTGGTCGAAAGTTAAGTTCAGCGGAAAAGAAGGATATGTATCGAGTGCATATTTAAAAGACTCTAATGGTGGAAATACTGGCGGAGGAAGTGAAAATCCAAATCCAACACCAGGAAAAACAAAAGTAGTAACAGCAACATCACTAAATGTGAGAAGTGGACCATCAACAAGTAGTGGTGTAATAGGATCATTAAAACAAAATGATAAAGTAGAAGTAATATCAGAAAGTAATGGCTGGTCGAAAGTTAAGTTCAGCGGAAAAGAAGGATATGTATCAAGTACATATTTAAAAGACTCTAATGGTGGAAATACTGGCGGAGGAAGTGAAAATCCAAATCCAACACCAGGAAAAACAAAAGTAGTAACAGCAACATCGTTAAATGTGAGAAGTGGACCATCAACAAGTAATGGTGTAATAGGATCATTAAAACAAAATGATAAAGTAGAAGTAATATCAGAAAGTAACGGCTGGTCGAAAGTTAAGTTCAGCGGAAAAGAAGGATATGTATCGAGTGCATATTTAAAAGACTCTAATGGTGAAAATACTGGTGGAGGAAGTGAAAATCCAAATCCAACACCAGGAAAAACAAAAGTAGTAACAGCAACATCGTTAAATGTGAGAAGTGGACCATCAACAAGTAATAGTGTAATAGGGTCATTAAAACAAAATGATAAAGTAGAAGTAATATCAGAAAGTAATGGCTGGTCAAAAGTTAAGTTCAGCGGAAAAGAAGGATATGTATCAAGTACATATTTAAAAGACTCTGATGGTGGAAATACTGGTGGAGGAAGTGAAAATCCAAATCCAAGTAAAAATAAAATAGTAACAGCAACATCGTTAAATGTGAGAAGTGGACCATCAACAAGTAATAGTGTAATAGGGTCATTAAAACAAAATGATAAAGTAGAAGTAATATCAGAAAGTAATGGCTGGTCAAAGATTAAATTTAATGGAAAAGAAGGATATGTATCAAGTACATATTTAAAAGACTCTGATGGTGGAAATACTGGTGGAGGAAGTGAAAATCCAAATCCAAGTAAAAATAAAATAGTAACAGCAACATCGTTAAATGTGAGAAGTGGACCATCAACAAGTAGTAGTAAAATAGGATCTCTAAGACAAAATGAAGTAGTAGAAGTAATATCAGAAAGTAATGGATGGTCAAAAATTAAATTCAATGGAAAAGAAGGTTACGTATCAAGTGACTACTTAAAAGACTATAGTGGAGGAAGCACAGGTGGAGGAGGTAGCTCTGAGGTTGTAGATGGAGCTACAGTTAATAATACGCCTGTAAGCTATACTTTAACACAACATATTAACCAACAAGTTACGAAAGGTAATGGAAATATGATCGCATCACGTGGGTTTGTACAAGCTAGTAGATCTGATATAGAACACTATATAAACCCAAGTAACTTTACAGGTAGCAAGAGTAGTATGCTACAATTTTTAAGATTAGATAGCTATAAAGGTGGAATAACTGCAAGTGAATTAAATGGATATTTAAATAGTTTAAGTCCTACATCAGGAGGCTCTAATGTTTTCTATAATCAAGGACAAGCATTTATAAATGCTGCGCAAAAACATAATATAGATTTAGTATACTTAGTAGGACATTCTATGCTAGAAACAGGTTATGGAAGATCTACTCTTGCACAAGGACAAGTTTTAACATCTTATCAAGGTAAACCACTACCTCAGCCTGTAAAAGTTTATAACTTCTTTGGAATTGGAGCATTCGATGGAACTGCAAATCTTTCAGGGGCTGAAGCTGCATATAAAAATGGATGGACAACAGTTGAAAAAACTATAGATGGTTCAGCTAAGTGGTTATCTTCAAATTACATACATAGTAGTAAATACGGACAAAACACTTTATATAAAATGAGATGGAGCTATGAAAATTTATGGCATCAATATGCTACAGATGTAAACTGGGCAAATGCTATATCAGGAGTAATGAATAAATTGGTAGGAATGTATGACACAACTAGCAATTTAGTTTATGAAGTTCCAGTTCATAAAAAATAAAAAAATGAGGGCAATCCCCTCATTTTTTTACGCAATTCTTTTATACTTTAAAAAAACATCTATGTTGTTTTCACTAATAATATTTTTTATATTACCAAAATTATAAGTAGCTAATGCATACTCTCTCATATTATCAAAAATAAACTCTTCATTTTTATCCTCAAAGTCTATAAGTCTATGAGCTATAGACCAAGCTATAGACTCTCTATTTATAAGATTTTTCTTTAGATTTATAACACATTCCTCTAAATCAACCGGCAAGCTTTTTTTGTGAAGATTTTCTATATCTATATCTATATCATATTCAACAAGTTTATTTATAAAGATTTTGATTAATTGACTGTATTCAGCCCTGCTAGCATCTATGCTTGAATCCAGTATATGGCCAATCTCATGATATATAACAAATTTAGCTATAGAAAAAATGTTTTTACTAGATATGTTTAAAAAAATGTTCTTAGAATGTAAGAATGAAAAAAAGTTATAACAAAAAGATACAAATCCCTGCTTTGAAACTAGTATAAGTCTTAACCTAGGTAGGGTACATATAGGTATGAATCTTTTTTTAAAATAAAGCATATATAATTTTTTATTAACATTTACACTTTTTACAATTTCTTTTATTATTTTTTTTTCGCCTAAATCTTCATAAGAAAGTAAAATTTTATTTATTAAAACGCTATCAACGTTATCCATGAAATCACCACCTTAAATGTGTCGTCTAACTTACTTACTAATATATTATTAAAAAATATATATTTTGTAGCTAATCCTAATAAAAAAAGTAGTATATATGATATAATGATTTGATGGAGAGGAGGGAACTTCTTATGGAAACTATTAAAGATTATTTAGAAAAACTTGAAATAGAAAATAATATTTTAAACAAACAATTAGCAGATGTAGATGTAACAAAAGTAATATATTTTAAGGAAGAAAAAATAATATATATATATTTATCTTCAAAAAATATAATAAGTTATATATACACAGATATGCTAAGGGAAGAAATTAAGGAAAAGCTTGACTACTTTAGTGATGTGAAAATTAAAGTAAGATATGTTAAATTAGAAAAACAGAAAACAAAAGATATCATAAAAAAATATTGGTCAAATATACTACATATATTAATTAATTTATGTCCATCGCTAAGTGGTTGGGTGAAAAAAGTTGAGTATATGTGTATAGATGATACGTTAAAAATAAAGTTACCATCAGATTTATTTTATAGGAGACTTACAAATCAAAATGCTATACAGGTTTTAAAAAATGTATTAGCAGAAGAGGCTGGAATCGAAATAGACATAGTTTTTGAAAAATCTGTTAATCGAGGACCTGATGTAGAAAAGTTAATTATGAAAAATGATAATTTAGTTGAACAAATGGTAAAAGAAAGAATAGCAGAATCATTAGAATTAGATGATGAAAATGAAGCTGAAATGGAAGGAAATGAAGCTATAGCAGCTCTATCAAAAGAAGAATATATTTATGGAGAAAATGTAAATGCTCCAGTTGAAAAAATAAATAGATTAAACCCTAACTCAGGAACTGTTTGTGTAATAGGTGAAGTTTTTGATGTTGAATTAAAAGAGTTAAGAAATGGTAAAGTTCTTTTAATAGCAGCAGTAACAGACTACACAAGTTCAATAAGTTGTAAGCTGTTCTTAAATGATATGAATAAAGATAAAGTTATAGATTCAGTAACTAAAGGTGCTTACCTAAAAATAAAAGGTGACGCACTTTATGATAACTATCAGAGAGAACTAACTATGACGATAAGTGGGATAAAACAAGAAGTTAAAGAAGAACGTATAGATAAGTCAGATGTTAAAAGAGTTGAGCTTCATGCTCATACTCAAATGTCATCAATGGATGCTATATGTCCAACAAAAAAATTAGTTGAGAGAGCTGCAAAATGGGGTCATCCTGCAATAGCTATAACAGATCATGGAGTGGTACAAGCATTTCCAGAGGCTATGGACGCGGCTAAAAAACATGGTATAAAGGCTATTTATGGTGTTGAAGGATATTTAGCGGAAGATGAAGTTCCTATAATAAAAGATCCAAATGATAAAGAACTATCTCAAAGTTTTGTAGTATTTGATATAGAAACCACTGGATTTTCTAATACAAATGATAAGATAACGGAGATTGGTGCTGTTAAAATAGAAAACTTTAAAGTTGTAGATAGATTTAGTGAGTTGGTAAATCCTGAAACAGACATATCGTATAAAATACAGGAATTAACAGGAATTACTAATGACTTAGTAGCAGATAAACCAACGATAGATGCTATACTACCTAAGTTTTTAGAATTTGTAGGTGACGATGTTTTAGTTGCACATAATGCTGATTTTGATATGGGATTTATATCTCAAAAAAGTAGAGAACAAGGTCTAGAGTTTAAAAATAAGAGTGTGGATACTTTGACTTTAGCTAGGGTTTTATTACCACAATTAAAAAGACATAGATTGAACCTTATTGCTAAAGCATTAGGAATACCTCTTTTGAATCACCATAGAGCAGTAGACGATGCAGAGGCTACAGCTCATATATTTATAAAATTTTTAGAAATGCTTAAAAAAGAAGGTGTTGAAAAGTTAAGTGATGTAAATGAAAAACTTGGAGGTCTTGATTACACAAAGATTGCAACAAACCATATAACTTTACTTGCTAAAAATTACACTGGATTAAAAAACTTATATAGGATTGTATCGGATGCACATGTAAATCATTTTTACAGAGCTCCTAGGATATTAAGGAGTGTATTAGAAAAGCATAAAGAAGGTTTGATAATAGGGTCTGCATGTGAAGCAGGACAAGTATTCGCTGCTGTTAAGAAAAATTTACCAGACGAAGAAATAGAAAAGATAATAGATTTATATGATTATATAGAAGTTATGCCAATTGATAATAATAGATTCATGATTGAAAAAGGTGAAGTTAAAGACGAAGAAGAATTAAGGGAGTTAAACAGAAAATTAATCAATGTAGCTAAGAAGTTTAATAAAATACCAGTAGCTACAGGAGATGTACATTTCTTAGATAAGCATGAAGCTGTTCTTAGAAAAGTTTTGAAAAATTCTCAAGGGTTTAAAGTAGATGAGGAAGAAACATATCTTCATTTTAGGACTACAGATGAGATGCTAGAAGAATTCAGCTATTTAGATCCAGTAGAAGCATACGAAGTAGTTGTAGCAAATACTAATAAAATAGCAGATATGATTGAGGATATAAAACCAATTCCGGATGATACATATCCACCTGTAATAGAAGGCTCTGATGTAGAACTTAGGGAAATGTGCTATGAAAAGGCAAAAAGAATTTATGGAGATCCTATGCCAGAAGTAGTTGAATCAAGATTAGATAGAGAATTAAACTCTATAATTGGAAATGGGTATGCGGTTATGTACATCATTTCTCAAAAACTTGTTACTAAATCATTAAGAGATGGATATCTAGTTGGATCTAGGGGATCGGTTGGGTCATCTTTTGCGGCTACTATGAGTGATATAACAGAAGTTAATCCATTACCTGCTCACTATATATGCGAAAATGAAGAATGTAAATATTCTTATTTTTATGAAATAGGAGAGTGGGGATCAGGAGCGGACTTACCAGATAAAGATTGTCCAAAATGTGGAAGACCTCTAAAAAAAGATGGTCATGATATACCGTTTGAAGTTTTCTTAGGATTTGAAGGAGATAAAGAACCGGATATAGACTTAAACTTCTCTGGTGATTATCAGCCAATAATTCATAAATATACAGAGGAACTATTTGGTGAAGGGTATGTTTATAGAGCTGGAACTATAGGTACAGTAGCAGAAAAAACCGCATTTGGATATGCTAAAAAATATATAGAGGAAAATAATATAAACACTACTTCAGCGGAAGCATTAAGGTTAGCAAATGGATGTACAGGAGTAAAAAGAACATCAGGTCAACATCCTGGTGGAGTTATGGTTGTTCCTCATTATAAAGATGTGTATGATTTTACACCTATACAATATCCTGCAAATGATACTTCATGTGGAGTAATAACTACTCATTTTGACTATCACTCTATAAGTGGTAGAATACTTAAATTAGATATACTAGGGCACGATGTGCCTACCATAATAAGAATGCTTGAAGATATAACAGGAATAGATGCTACAACAATACCATTAGATGATAAAGAAACTATGTCATTATTTACATCAACAGATGCATTAGGAGTAACACCAGAAGAAATAAATTGTCCAATAGGGTCTCTAGCAATACCAGAGTTTGGAACTAAGTTTGTTAGACAAATGTTACTTGATACCAAGCCAACTACATTTGCAGAGCTTGTTCGTATATCTGGGCTTTCTCATGGTACTGACGTTTGGCTAAATAATGCGCAAGAGTTAGTTCAAAAGGAAATAGTAGGTCTTAAGGATGTTATATCTACTCGTGACGATATAATGAACTACCTTATATTTAAAGGATTACCTCCTAAAATGGCCTTTACAATAATGGAAAGTGTTAGAAAAGGTAGAGGGTTAAAACCTGAGCATATAGAAGAAATGGAGAAAAATGATGTCCCAGAGTGGTATATATGGTCATGCCAGCAAATTAAATACATGTTCCCTAAAGCGCATGCTGTTGCATATGTAATGATGTCATTTAGGCTTGCATATTGCAAGGTTCATTATCCAGAAGCTTTTTATGCAACTTATTTTACAACTAAGGCAGAAGATTTTGACGCAGATTTAATTGTAAAAGGATTAGGGGCGATAAAATCAAAGATAAGAGAAATTGAAGAATTAGGAAATGAAGCAACTACTAAAGAAAAAAATATGCTAACAGTTTTAGAAGTTGCTCTTGAAATGTATGCAAGAGGTATAAATATAATACCAGTTGATATATATAAATCGGATGCTAAAAATTTCCAAGTTGTAGGTGAAAAAACTTTATTACCACCTATGATAGCTCTACAAGGGGTGGGAGAGAATGCAGCAATAAATATTCAAAATGAAAGGGATAATGGAGAATTTATATCTAAAGAAGATCTTAGAAAGAGAACTAAAATTTCAAAAACTGTAATTGAAACTTTAACAAATCATGGATCTTTAGAAAATATGAGTGATAAGAATCAATTATCATTATTCTAATAAATAGGATTATAACTTATGGAAACTTGTGAGTTATAATCCTATTTGTACATATGAGGACTTTGAGTATATAATTAAAATGAATATAAAAAAGGGGGAATTATTATGAATACAAACTTAATTTCGTTGATTATAGGGATTTGTGATGTTTTAATAATTTTTATTTGCTTAAAAATATCGAAAAAAATATTTCCGGGGAAAAATAAGGAGTTTAATAAAAGTAAAAGTGGGTTTTTAGTAAAAAAAAGTATGGTGAGTTGTATATGCATGATTTTAGGATTTGTTTTAGTGAAAAGTGTTATAATATCAAATTGGATTTTATATTTACATATAGTTCCATCAAAAAATATTTTTAATACATATATGCAAAATGCTACTATCATAAATACGATAGTAATTAGTATTCAAGTTATTATAATAGGTCCTATAATTGAAGAATTAATCTTTAGAAAAATTTTACTTGGAAAGCTATTAGAAAAATTTATTAATAGACCTATAAAAGCTATAGTATATTCAGCTTTAATATTTGGAATTGTTCATTTAAATATTATACAAGGTGTAGCTGCATTTGGAGGAGGAATAATATTAGGTTTAATTTATTATTATACTAAATCTATTAAAGCAACTATATTTGCCCATATATTAAATAATTTTTTAATTATAATACCAAATCCAATAGGCTTATGGATGAATGTAATATATTTAATAGTAGGATTTTATCTAATTAAAAAAGCAAATGATAAACTGAAATTATGTACATGTTAAGTGTCGAAAAAAATCGAAAGAAAAAGTGAAAAAATTAATAAAAAAGGTTAACAAAATTTAAAAAACATAATATAATAATACTGTAAGAAATGAGGCGACATAGCCAAGTGGTAAGGCAGTGGACTGCAACTCCTTGATCCCCAGTTCGAATCTGGGTGTCGCCTCCAAAATAAAATGGGAATATAGCTCAGTTGGTAGAGCAATTGACTGTTAATCAATGGGTCACAGGTTCGAGTCCTGTTATTCCCGCCATATATGCTAGTGTGGCTCAACGGTAGAGCAGCTGACTTGTAATCAGCAGGTTGTAGGTTCGATTCCTATCACTAGCTCCAATTATAGACAAGCTAATAATAGCTTGTTTTTTTTGTGTTAAAAAAGTAGAAAATAGTTGGATTTTATTATATACTAAGTATTAGCACCAAGTGATAAAATGGGAGGAATTAATGAAAAAATCAATTATAGTAGTATTTTTAATCAGTTTAGTTTTATTAATAGGGTCTTGTGTAGTAGGGTATTTAGTGTATGATGGGTCTGTTGGATCTAGTCAAAAAATAAAAAATGAAGATATAGTAGAAGTTTTTTCACATAGAGAAAGTAAGCCTTTAGATAAGTTAAAAAAATATAAGTACGAAGATGTTTTTATAAACTCACCTGAAAATGGATACAAAATAGAAGGCAAATTTATAAAGTCAAATACACCTACCGATAAAAGTATAATCTTAGTTCATGGAATTGAAAGTAATTATTATGAATATCTAGAAAAAGCATATGAATATCTAGAGCATGGTTATAATGTAATGCTATATAACCAAAGACATACAGGCCATACTGGTGGAAATGATTATACGTTTGGACTTTATGAAAGATATGATTTGGAAAATGTAGCCAAGTTTGTGAAACAAAAATACCCAAATGGACTATTAGGGGCTCATGGACATTCAATGGGGGCTGCAACTGTTGTTATGCATTCAGAAATCAATGAAAAAAATAAGTATGTAGATTTTTATATAGCGGATTCTCCTTATCATGAGATGCAAGATGCGATAAGGCTAGGGATTGAAGATGAAAATATACCTCTATTACCTGTTGGGTATGCTAAATTTATGGGGAATTTATATACAAAAGTTAAATCTGGGTTTAGCTATGAAGACGTAAAGCCATATAAAGCTGTTCAGTATATTACAACTCCTATGTTTTTAATACATGGAAAAGAGGATAAAGTATGTTCTCCAAATAGTAGTAAAATAATTTATGACAATATACCTCATAACAAGAAAGAGTTATGGTTAATCGATGGAGTTCAACATGTTAATGGATATGATATATTAGGAAAAGAATATTTTGATAGAATATATAAATTTATTGATAATGAAGTTCAAAAAAATTAAATTTTAAGCTATTAAAAATAGGATAAAACATTGAATAATACTAGAAAGTTTGCAAATAAAAACAATGTATGGTATTATAGTATATAAAATAGTATAAAATGTAAAAACTAAGAGTGAGACGGAAAGTTCTCACTCTTTTATTTATAGTGCTTATAGACTATAAAATAACAACTGAATAGGAGGTAAGTCGAATGAAAAAAAGTACAGAAGCAATGATAGAAGAATTAGTACTTCCAATAACTAATGAAAATAACATCGAAATCGTTGATGTTGAATATGTTAAAGAAGCGGGCGAATATTACTTAAGAATATTTATAGATAAAGATGGGGGTGTATCTTTAAACGACTGTGAAGTTGTAACTAGAGCTATAAACCCTATATTAGATGAAAAAGATCCGATAAAAGAAAACTACTTCTTAGAAGTATCTTCACCAGGACTTGATAGACCACTTAAAAAAGAAAAAGACTTTGTAAGATATGCTGGTAGAGATGTAGAAGTTAAATTATATAAACCTATAAATGGATTAAAACATTTTGAAGCGGAATTAGTTGAACTAGCTGAAAATAAAGTAGTTAAATTAATAGTAGACGGTGAAGAGATGGAATTTGATAAAAAAGATATAGCACTTATAAGACTTGCTGTAAAATTCTAATTAAAACTTAATATAGAAAAATAGGAGGATAAAGAAATGAACCACGAGTTTGTAGACGCATTAGAAGAATTAGAAAAAGATAGAGGAATAGATAAAGAAATACTTATAGATACTATAGAACAAGCATTATTAACTGCTTATAAAAAGAACTTTGGATCGGCTCAAAATGTTAGAGTATATTTTGATAGAGAAAAAGGAGATGTAAAGGTTTACTCTCAAAGGATAGTTGTTGACTCAGAAGATATATATGATACTTTCTTAGAAATTGAAATAGATGAGGCTAGAGAAATAAGCCCTAACTATGAAATTGGTGATATAATAGAAAATGAGATAACTACTACAGAATTCGGAAGAATAGCAGCTCAAACTGCAAAGCAAGTAGTTGTTCAAAGAATAAGAGAAGCTGAAAGAGATATAGTGTATAATGAGTTTATAGACAAACAAGATGAAATAGTTACTGGAGAGGTTGCTAGAGTAAACAAAAACATAGTGCATGTAAATCTTGGAAGAATAGAAGCTATAATGACTCAAGCGGAGCAAATACCAGGAGAGCATTATCAAGCAGGACAAAAAATAAAGGTTTATATATTAGAAGTGAAGAAAACTAATAAAGGACCTCAAATAAGTGTTTCAAGAAGTCATCCAGGTTTAGTTAAGAGACTATTTGAAATGGAAGTTCCAGAAATATTTGAAGGAACTGTTCAAGTTAAAAGTATTGCAAGAGAAGCTGGATCTAGAACTAAGATGGCAGTTAGCTCAGTAGATGAAAATATAGATCCAATAGGAGCATGTGTTGGACCTAAAGGATCAAGAGTTAAAAATATAGTTGATGAACTAGGCGATGAAAAGATAGATATAATCAAGTACAGTGAAAACCCAGTTGAATTTATATCAGCAGCTCTAAGCCCATCAAAAGTTATGTCTGTAGATGTAAATGAAGAAGAAAAGAGCGCTTTAGTTATAGTTCCAGATTATCAATTATCACTTGCTATAGGTAAAGAAGGTCAAAATGCTAGACTTGCAGCTAAGTTAACTAACTGGAAAATCGATATAAAAAGTGAAACTCAAGCAGCTAAAGAAGCAGCAAATCAAGATGAACTAGATGCTTAGATATAAGGAGTGATACATTTGCAAAAGGTAAAAAAAGTTCCTCAGAGAAAGTGTATAGCTTGTCAAGATAGAGACAATAAAAAAGAGTTAATAAGAATTGTTAAAAATAAAGAAGGACATATATTTTTAGATAAAACAGGAAAAGCAAACGGTAGAGGTGCATATATTTGTAACTGTAGCGAATGTTTAAAAAAAGCTATTAAAAGCAATGCCCTAAGTAGAGCTTTCAAAATGGAAATTCCTGAAGAAGTGTATGAATCACTAATTAAGGAGATTGAAGATAATGAATAATAATGAAGCAAAAATTTATTCTTTTCTAGGTCTCGCACAGCGCGCAGGTAAACTAGTATCGGGTGATGATTCAACTATGCTTGAAATTAAAAAAAATAGGGTAAAACTAGTTATAGTAGCAGATGATGCTTCGAATAACACGAAAAAGTTATTTAAAGATAAAACATCTTTTAGAAATATAAACTGTGTTACATATTCAACTAAATTGCAATTAGGGTTAGCTATAGGAAAAGCTCCTAGAGCAGTTGTTGGAATTAAGGACGCAAGTTTTGCAAATAAGGTTTTAGAACTTATTGAAAATACAAAAATATAATAGGGGGTGGTCTTGTGTCAACAAGAGTATACCAATTAGCAGAAAATTTAGGAATTACTAGTGAAGAACTTATAGCTAAACTAGGAGAATTAGATATAAACGTAAATGATAAGAATGATGAGTTAAGTCAAGAAGATGCAGATATGGCTATGGAATTATTAGAAGAAGCTAAAGGAAGTGGACTTCCAACAGTATCTGTGGAAGGTAGTTTAACTGTTCAAGAATTAGCTAACAGTTTAGAAAAACCAGTTACAGAAATAATAATGAAGCTTATGAAAATGGGAACTATGGCAACAATAAACCAAGAGTTAAATTTTGAAATAGCTTCTTTAGTAGCTAAAGACTATGGATTTGAATTAGTAGAAAAAGATACATCAGAACAAGAAGCAGCAGAAATAGACGCATTAATGGAAATAGAAGAAGATAAAGAAGAAGATTTAGTAAAGAGATCTCCTATCGTTACAGTTATGGGACATGTTGACCACGGGAAAACATCTTTATTAGATGCTATAAGATCAACAAGTGTAACAAACAAAGAAGCGGGTGGAATAACTCAACATATAGGGGCATCTGAAGTTACTATAAATGGAGAAAAAATAGTATTCTTAGATACACCAGGACATGAGGCTTTCACATCTATGAGAGCTAGAGGAGCACAAGTAACAGATATGGCTATATTAGTTGTTGCTGCAGATGATGGTATAATGCCTCAAACAATAGAAGCTATAAACCATGCTAAAGCAGCAGAGGTACCAATAATAGTTGCTATAAACAAAATAGATAAGCCAGATGCTAATGTAGACAGAGTTAAACAAGAATTAGCAGATCAAGGATTATTAGTTGAAGACTGGGGTGGAGATGTTATATCAGTTCCTGTATCAGCTAGACAACAAACTAATATAGACACATTACTTGAAATGATATTATTAGTTGCAGAAATAGAAGAATTAAAAGCTAATCCAAATAAAAGAGCAGTAGGTACAGTTATAGAAGCTCAACTTGATAAAGGAAGAGGACCTGTTGCAACTGTACTTGTTCAAGGAGGAACTTTAAAAGTTGGAGATCCTATAGTTGCAGGTGCTGCTTGTGGAAAAGTTAGAGCAATGATAAACGATAAAGGTAGAAGAGTTAAAGTTGCTGGACCATCTACTGCAGTTGAAATATTAGGATTATCAGAAGTTCCACAAGGTGGAGATCAATTCGTTGCAGTTGCTACTGAAAAAATAGCAAGAAACGTAGCTGAAAAGAGACAACATATAGCAAGAGAAGAAATGTTAAAATCTAATCAAAGAATAAGTCTTGATGAATTCTTTAGCCAAATGTCAGATGCTGAAGTTAAAGAGTTAAACGTAGTTGTTAAGGCTGACGTTCAAGGATCTGTTCAAGCTGTTAAGCAATCATTAGAAAAATTATCTACAGAAGAAGTTGCTGTTAGAGTTATACACTGTGGTGTTGGAGCAATAACTGAGTCTGACGTTATGCTAGCTAGAGCATCTAATGCTATAATAATAGGATTTAGCGTAAGACCAGTAGCTACAGCTGAAGTAATGGCTAAAAAAGAAGAAGTAGATATAAGAACATATACAATAATATATAAGGCTATAGAAGACGTACAAGCTGCTATGACAGGTATGTTAGATCCTGAGTATGTAGATGAAGAAACAGGTAAAGCAGAAGTAAGAAATACATTTAAAATATCTGGAGTTGGTACAGTAGCAGGATCTTATGTATTAAGCGGTAAGATATTTAGAAATGGTAAAGTAAGAATTGTTAGAGATGGAATAATAATCCATGAAGGTGAAATAGCAGCATTAAAGAGATTTAAAGATGATGCAAAAGAAGTAAACCATGGATATGAGTGTGGTATAACATTTACTAACTTCAATGATATAAAAGAAGGCGACATAGTAGAAGCTTATATAACTAAAGAAGTAGAAAGAAAACTAAAATAGTAAGTAAAAGAGGTCGATATTATGGCATCATATAGCAGAACGCAAAGAATAGGCGAAGAAATAAGAAAAGTTGTAAGTACAATGCTTATAAGTGGAATAAAAGACTATAGAATAAATTCTCTTATAAGTGTTACAGATGTTGAGGTAACTAGTGATTTAAGTTATGCTTATGTTTATGTAAGTATATTAGGTGGAAATAAAGAATCAAGCATGGCAGGTCTAAAGAGTGCTTGTGGATATATAAGAAAAGAAGTAGGAAAAAATGTAAAACTTAGACATACTCCAGAAATTATCTTTAAGATTGATGATTCTATTGAAAAGGGAATGTATATGGAGAGTCTTATAAAGAAAGTAAATAAAGACAACAGCAAAAACAAAAAAGATTTTTCAGATGATTCTCAAGGAGAATAATTAATGAAAAAAAATATGAAAAATATTATAAATGCTATACAAGAGGGTAACAATTTTATTGTTACCTCTCATTATAGCCCAGATGGGGACAACATAGGATCAACATTATCTATGTACTATGTTTTAAAAAAATTAGGAAAAAATGTATTATATGTACTTGATGATAGTATACCTGTTAATTTAAGATTTTTAGTTGAAAATGTAAACATACTAAAATCAGAAGAAATAGATGTTAATTTAAGCGATTACACTTTAATATCTCTTGATTGTGGAGATATTAATAGAATTTGTGTAAGTGACAAAATAAAAACATCTGTTAGTAAATTAATATGCATAGATCATCATGCAAGTAATGATAATTTCGGAGATTTAAATTATATAAATCCAAATGAATCATCTACGTGTGAATTAGTCTACAATTTACTTAAAGAGTATTCTGATACTATTAATGATCAATTGATAGATGAGAATATAGCTACATATCTGTATACAGGACTTTTAACTGATACAGGTAATTTTTCTTACTCAAATACTAATCCAAGCAGTTATTTAATGGCATATGATCTAGTTACTATAGGAGCTAAAAAGGATCTTATAATTCAAAAAATATTCCAAAGTAATCCATATAATTATTATAAATTACTAGGAGAATCATTGGATACATTAGATATTGTAGATGGTAAAATAGCTAGTATGATGTTAACTACAGATATGCTAAATAGAAATGATATTTCATTTAATGACGCAGATGGAGTTACATCGTATACTAGAGATATAGATGGAGTAGAAGTAGGACTTTTATTCAAAGAAAAAGCAGAAAATGAAATTAAAGTAAGCTTTAGATCTAAAAACTATGTGAATGTTAGTTCTATTGCACAGAAATTTGGAGGAGGAGGCCACGTTAGAGCCTCAGGATGTACTATAAATGATAGTATAGAAAATGCAAAAAAAATGGTGATTGACGAAGTCTTAAAACATATTTAAGGATGATTGATATGAACAAAATAGTAAATATACTAAAACCTACGGGAATGACATCTCATGACGTCGTAGGTAGGGTTAGAAAAACATTAAATATAAAAAAAGTTGGTCACACAGGTACCCTTGATCCAGATGCATCAGGGGTACTACCTATATGTATAGGAAAAGCTACAAAGGTTAGTGAACTTATTCTTAATAAGGATAAGTCATACATCTGTGAACTGACTTTAGGAATAACTACAGATACTTATGACTCATCAGGTGAAATTGTAGAAAGATCTGAAGTTAAAGATATAAATATTGAAAAACTTGAAAAAGCATTTGATACTCAAAGGGGAGAAATTAAACAACTTCCTCCTATTTATTCGGCTTTAAAAGTAAATGGAAAAAGAATGTGTGATTTAGTTAGAGCTGGAAGAGCTGAAGAAATTACTCTTAAATATAGAGATGTTAACATAAAGGAGCTTAATATCTTATCATTTAAAGAAAATAAAGTGATGTTTTATGTTAAGTGTTCTAAAGGAACTTATGTAAGAAGTATATGCTACGATATAGGTAAAGAGTTAGGTTGTGGTGGTCATATGTCATTCTTACTTAGAACTTCATCAGGAAAATTTAATATAGACAATGCTATAACTTTAGAGCAATTAGAAGAACTTTATAAAGAAAATATGTTAGATGAACATTTATATGATATCGATTATGTTTTATCAAATTTTAATAGTATACATATAAATCCGCTTGCAGTTAAGTCTTATGTAAATGGAGCTATAGTCTACAATAAAGGTTTTTTAAAAGGTGATTTTAAAGAAACTGATGAATTTGTAAGAGTATATAGTGAAGGAAAATTTTTAGGAGTAGGTAAATTCTTAAAAGTTGATGGGACATTATGCTTAAAAAGTGATAAACTATTTGTATAGAATATAAGTAGTGGGGAATTTATTATGACTATTATAAAATCATTAGATGAAGTAATAAATGTTGAAAATACTGTTGTAACTATTGGGAATTTTGATGGTATTCATAAAGGCCATATAAAGCTTATTAAAGAAGCTGTAAAAGAAGCAAAAACAAAGAATTATAAAAGTGTAGTATTTACATTTGAAAATCACCCTATGAGGTATTTTAGAGCTGATTCTATAAAGCATATTATTACAAATGAAGAGAAAGTTAAGATATTTGAAGATCTAGGTGTGGACATAGTTTTTATGATTCCATTTGATGAATATATGACAAAAATATCTGCGACTGATTTTGTAAAAACTATTTTGCATGAAAAACTAAAGTGTAAAATGGTTATAGTTGGGCATGATTTCACTTTTGCTAGAAATAAAGAAGGAAATGCCAGCTTGCTTGAAAGTCTTGGAAAAAATTATAATATGAAGGTTAAAGTAATACAACCGATAAAAATAAAAGGCAGAAGAGTCAGCAGTAGTTATATAAGAAATCTTATAAATGATGGTAATGTAAGTGAAATTAAAGATTTTTTAGGTAGAAATTATTTTTTAGAAGGCGAAGTTATACATGCAAGAAAAATTGGAAGAACAATTGGATTTCCAACTGCCAACTTAAAGGCTGAAGATAAGTTGATTATACCTAAAAATGGCATATATGCAGTTAAAGTATATATTAAAAATAAAGTTTACTATGGAGCAACCAATATAGGATATAATCCTACTGTAAATGGAAAAGCATTATCTATAGAAACAAATATAATTGACTTTGATGAAGAGATATATGGTGAGATAATAAAAGTTGAATTTTTAGATAGGATACGAGATGAAAAAAAGTTTAACTCTTTAGATGAATTAAAATCGCAATTGAGAAAAGACGTAAATTTTGTATACAAAAAGTATGTTTACAAATAGACATGCTTTATGGTAAAATAAAATTCGTGAACCATTACTCGGCATTCGAATACTCCAATCAATGCTTAGTAATAGGGGATTTAATAAAACAATGGAGGTAATCACAAATGAACAAAACTGAAATAATAAAAGAATTCGGAAGATTTGAAGGAGATACTGGTTCTCCAGAAGTACAAATAGCTTTATTAACAGCTAGAATAAATGAATTAAACGGTCACTTAAAGACTCATAAAAAAGACCACCACTCAAGAAGAGGTCTTTTAAAGATGGTTGGTAAGAGAAGAAACTTATTAGCTTACTTAAAAGAGAAAGACTTAGAAGGATACAGAGCTTTAATAGCTAAATTAGGATTAAGAAAATAATTAGATTATTTAGATAAAGAAAGAAGGTTAAAGCCTTCTTTTTTTGTTTAGATACTTTAATAAAGTTAAGTTTCAAATATAGACAAAAAAATTACAAATTGTCTAAAATTAGTTTAAAATATATAAAGGAATAGTATAATTTATATAGAAATTTTTCTTTTAGGAGGGGATTTGCTATGAAAATAAAATTAATATGCGATAGTTTATGTGATATTCCTATGGAGTTAGCAGAAAAACATGAAATAGAAATAATTCCATTAACTATAATTATAGAAGACAATGAATTTAAAGACGGTATAGATATGACAAATGAAGAATTTTATAATACTATGAGGAAAATACATACCGTACCAAAAACATCTCAAGCGACATATATGCAATTTAAAGAGGTATTTGATAAATATAAGGATGAATATTCAATAATTTGTATAAATGGATCATCAAAATCTTCTGGAACGTATCAAAGTGCTATGATGGCGAAAAATGATACAGAAGGAGAAATACACATATTTGACACATTAAATCTATCCCTAGGAAGCGGTCAGTTTGTAATAAAAGCTTGTGAGCTTATAGAGCAAAATATGGACGCTAAGAGCATCATAAATGAGTTAGAGGCATTAAGAGAAAGTGTTAATCTATTCTTTGTGCCAGATAGCTTAGAATACTTAAAAAGAAGTGGAAGAGTTTCTGTAACTACAGCTGCAATAGGTAACATGTTAAGTCTTAAGCCTGTATTTTCGATGAAAGATGGAAATATAGCATTAGTTACAAAGGTAAGAGGTAAAAAGCATGTAGTACATACACTAATAGATTTATTAAAATCTCAATATGACAATTTTGAAGATAAAAATGTAATGATTGGGTGCGGAGCTAATGTAGGGGATTTTGAAGTACTACAAAAAGAAGTAGAAGAAAGTTTAAAAGTTAAAAAACTTTACTTTACTAGAGGAGGAGCTTGTATTTGTTCACATACAGGACCGGATATAATTGCTATTAGTTGTTCAAATTAAATGTATTAAATTTTACATAATAAGCAAATAATAGATAAAAACAAATATTTGCTAATTACGTTTTGTATCTCTAAATTATATCGATGAAAGCTAGTAATTTACTTTTATGTTGTTAAATTATAGTATTTTTGATAAGATAGTACATAGGATACTAAACGCGGTTTTTAATAAAGAGGAGGTACAAGCATTAATGTTTGAACATAAAGTTTTTAAAATGGATTTTGCAGGAAGAGAGCTTTCTGTTGAAATAGGAAAAATTGCCGAACTAGCTAGTGGAAGTGCCATACTTCAGTATGGTGAGACTATGGTTATGGTTAATACTTCAAAGTCAGCGCAACCAAGAGATGGAATAGATTTCTTCCCTTTAAGTGTTGATTATGAAGAAAAATTATATTCAGTAGGAAAGATACCTGGAGGATTCTTAAAAAGAGAAGGAAAACCTTCAGAAAAAGCTATACTTACATCAAGGCTTATAGATAGACCTATAAGACCTTTATTCCCGAAAGGATTTAGAAATGATGTACAAGTAGTAGCAACAGTTTTATCAGTTGATCAAGATTGTACACCTGATATAGTAGCAATGATAGGTTCATCTATAGCATTATCTATATCTGATATACCATTTAATGGACCTACAGGATCTGTATCAGTAGGATTAGTAGATGGTGCATTTGTTATAAATCCAACTGCTGAGCAAAGAGAAAAGAGTTCTCTACATCTTGTAGTATCAGGAACGAAAGATGCTATAATGATGGTTGAAGCAGGTGCAGAAGAAATACCAGATGAATTAATGTTAGAAGCTATATTATTTGCTCATAAAGAAATTAAAAAAGTTGTTGAGTTTATAGAGACTATAGTTGCTGAAGTCGGAAAAGAAAAAATAGAAGTTACTCTTTTTGAAATAAATGCAGACGTAGAAAAAGCTGTTCGTGAATTTGCTACAGATAAAATGAAAGAAGCGGTTAAAACTGTAGAAAAGCTTGAAAGAATGGAAAAAATGGATGCAGTAAAAGAAGCTACTTTTGAAAACTTTGAAGATATAGTAGAAGAATTTGGTCAAGATATAGAAGAAACATTACATGCTATAATAAAAGAGCAAGTAAGAAAGCTTATAGTACATGAAAATGTAAGACCAGATAATAGAAAACCAGATGAAATAAGACCTATATGGTGTGATAATGGATTTATACCAAGAGCTCATGGATCTGGATTATTTACAAGAGGACAAACTCAAGTAATGTCTATAGCAACTTTAGGAGCTTTAGGTGATGTTCAAATACTTGATGGACTTGATGAAGAAGAAAGTAAAAGATATATGCATCATTACAACTTCCCAGCATACAGTGTTGGAGAAGCTAGACCTTCAAGAGGTCCAGGTAGAAGAGAGATAGGACATGGAGCATTAGCTGAAAGAGCATTACTTCCTGTTATACCTTCTAAAGAAGATTTCCCATATGCAATAAGAGTTGTTTCTGAAGTTTTAAGTTCTAATGGATCAACATCTCAAGGTAGTGTATGTGGATCAACATTATCTCTTTTAGATGCAGGTGTTCCATTAAAAGATATGGTAGCAGGTATAGCTATGGGACTTATAAAACATGATGATAAAGTTGCCGTACTTTCAGATATACAAGGTATGGAAGACCACTTAGGAGACATGGACTTTAAAGTTGCAGGTACTGAGCACGGTATAACTGCTATACAAATGGATATAAAAATAGCTGGTATAGATGAAGAAGTTTTAAGAACTGCTTTAAAGCAAGCTAAAGTAGGTAGAATTCATATATTAAATGAAATGAGAAAAACTATAGCTGAGCCTAAACCAGAGCTTTCTAAATATGCACCTAAGATAGTAACAATGAACATAAATCCAGATAAGATAAGAGACGTTATAGGACCTGGTGGAAAAATAATAACTAAGATTATAGATGAAACTGGAGTTAAAATAGATATAGAACAAACTGGAGAAGTATTTATAAGTGGAATAGATGCTGAAATGATAGCTAAAGCTCAAGAACTTATAAATAATATAGTTGCAGAAGCTGAAGTAGGTGAAACTTACACAGGTAAAGTAACAAGAATAATGAATTTCGGAGCATTCGTTGAAGTACTTCCAGGAAAAGAAGGATTACTTCATATATCTCATATAGCTCATGAAAGAGTAAATAAGGTTGAGGATGTTTTAAACATAGGTGATGAAGTAACAGTCAAGGTAACTGAAATCGATGAAAAAGGTAGAGTTAACTTATCTAGAAAAGCACTTTTACCAAAACCAGAGAAAAAAGAAGTAAAAGAAGTAAAAGAAAATAAAGAAAAATAAATTATAGTCTGTTTAGATTATATATAAATAAAAAAGGAGACATATCTAAGTATTAGATATGTCTCCTTTTTTTATTTACACCTCATAAAAGAAGCGAAGATTAAAAACTGTATATTGACGAAACACTTAAAAGCTTAGCTTGTCGTGTGAAGGAAATATACAGCTTTTAATCAAGCGCCCCCACAATAAGCATTTTTTGCAATAATAAAAGCAATTTAAGTTATAGGGAAGTTTGAATATATAATATATAATAAAAATGCATAAAAGAGAAACTGTCCTAATACAATTTAATGAATAAATAAATTGTACATATTGGGAGGAACTTTTATGATAATGATGGTGCTTAATAAAAAAAAGTTGAAAAAGATTTTCATAATAGCATTAGTTATAATATTAGCAATTATAGGCGTTGTATTTATGACAAAAGATAAAGCTAAGCCTACGTTTAACATGTTTTATAGAGCTGGTGAGCCATATTACAATGGAACAAAAGAAAAAAGCGGATACGTTGCAATAAGTTGCAACGTAGACCTTGGTTGGGAAACTGAATACTTAGAAAAAATTTTAAAGGTATTAGATGAAAAAAAGGCTAAAATAACTTTTGCTGTAACAGGTAGATGGGCAGAAGAAAACCCTGAACTTTTATTAGAAATTCAAAAAAAGGGACATGAAATTGCAAATCACGGATACAAACATCTAGATTATGGAACTTTAGACTATGATAAAAACTACGAACAAATAAAGACATCAAAAGAAATAATTGAAAATATAACAAAAACAGAAACTAAGTTTTTTCAAGCTCCGGGAGGGTCATTTAATAAAGAAACAGTAAAAGCGTGTAATGATTTAGGTTATATACCTTATAAATGGGATATAGACACAATAGATTGGAAAAATAGACAAGAACCTGATGTTATTATACAAAGGGTTAAATCTAAAGATATGAAAGATTCTAGCATAATACTTATGCATCCTACATATGCAAGTGCAGAGGGAATTGATGATATAATAAAAATCATAGAAGAAAAGGAATTAAAGCCAGGTAAACTTAGTGATGTATTTAATTTATAAAATTATTTTGATATTGAATAATTGACTTTACTAACTTATAATTTAAAAGACATTGATTAAGATAAAAAGCTTATATGATTATCATAAATATTTTAATGCACAAAAATTGGAGGATGAGTATGTATAAAACGCACACATTGAGTAATGGACTAACAATAATAGGGGAAGAGATACCTTATCTAAAATCTATAACATTAGGTGTTTGGGTAAATGCAGGGTCTAGAATAGAGAATGAAGAGCTAGGTGGGATATCGCACTTTATAGAACATATGCTTTTTAAAGGTACTAAAAATAGAACTTCTAAAGAAATCGCAAGCACTATAGATAACTTAGGAGGTCAAATAAATGCTTTTACGAGTAAGGAATGTACTTGTTATTATGTAAAATTATTAGATGAACATATAGACATTGGAATTGATATATTAAGTGATATGTTTTTAAATCCTTTGTTTGATGAAAAGGATATAGATAAGGAAAGACAAGTTATAATAGAAGAATTAAAAATGTATGAAGATTCTCCTGAGGACTTAGTATACGATCTTCTTATGGAAGGAATATACAAAACTGATGCCTTAGGTATGAATATAATAGGGACGGAAGAATCGTTATATAATATAAATAGAAATACTATAAAAGATTATTTCAATAAGTATTATGTAGCAAGTAACTCTGTAATATCTATAAGTGGAAACTTTAAATTTGAAGAAATGGTAAAGTTAATAGAATCAAAGTTTAAAGACTTAGCTATGGGAAATGTAGATATCAAAATAACTGAACCTGAGTTTCATCCGTGTTTTATAGCTAGAAATAAAGATACAGAACAAGTTAATTTAGCTATAAGTTTAAAAGCTATTCCTCTAGAGTGTAGAGAAGATGCCTATGCATTATCTATAATAAATAATATTTTCGGAGGAAGTATAAGCTCAAGATTATTTCAAAATATAAGGGAAAATAAAGGACTAGTATACTCAATATACTCTGCGCCTAGCCTTTATAGGAAAAGCGGAGAACTTGGAATTTATGCTAGTATGAGTAACGAAAATCTAAAAAAAGTATATAATTTAGTATTAGAAGAAATTGACAACCTAAGACAGAATCATCTTACAGATAAAGAGATAAAAGAAAGTAAGGAACAGTTAAAAGGAAGTTATATTCTTGGATTAGAGAGTACTAGCAGTAGAATGATGTCAATTGGTAAAGCAATGGTATTAACAAAAAAGGTGAAAAATCCTAATGATATTATAGAAAGTATAAATAATATTGACAAGGCTAGAATAGACTTAATTATAGACAAGGTATTTAATAGAGAAAATATTGGAGTCTGTATTGTAGGAAGAGATGTAGAGGGTATAACTTTAGACTAACTAGACTAGACATATAATCAAGGTTATCTATATTGGATACATATTAGTTTATATGGGGGGATACTTATGAATTTATCTGAAGTAGCAGGTAAAGAGATTGTAAACTTAGTTACAGGAGAAAGATTAGGAGTTGTTGGAGAGTGCGACCTTATAATTGAAGACACTACAGGAAAAATACTAGCTTTATTAATCCCTAGGGAAAGAGGATTTTTAGGATTTAGAAAAGATAAATCGGTACTAGAAGTACCATGGAGAAATGTGAAAAAAATTGGTAATGACATGATTATAATAGAATACGAAGGAGTTTACTAGGAGGATAATATGACGATAGTAGTTCAAAAATTTGGTGGGACATCTGTGGAATCTTATGAAAAAATGCAACAAGTTTGCAATATAATAAAAAACTACAAAGAAAAAGGATTAGACTTAGTAGTAGTAGTTTCTGCTATGGGAAGAAAAGGAGCTCCATATGCAACTGATACATTGATAAATCTGTGTAAAAATGTAAATGAAAATTCTTCTAAAAGAGAATTAGATTTAATAATGTCTTGTGGAGAGATAATATCAGGAACTATACTTACTAATATGCTAAAAGGAAATGGGATAGATGCAGTATTTTTAACTGGTAGTCAAGCTGGTATATATACAGATGGGAAATTTTCTGATTCAAGAATATTAGATATAAAACCAGAAAGAATATATAAAGAATTAGATGAAGGTAAAGTTGTTATTGTAGCCGGGTTCCAAGGAACTACAGAAAGTGGAGAAGTAACAACACTTGGTAGAGGGGGAAGCGATACATCTGCTGTTGCTATAGGTAAAGCTTTAGAATGTGAAACTGTTGAAATTTATACAGATGTTGATGGAATCATGACGGCAGACCCTAGAGTAGAACCTGAAGCTAAAGTTTTAGATTATATAAATTATGAAGAAGTTTTTCAAATGGCAGATAAAGGTGCAAAGGTAATTCATCCAAGAGCTGTTGAAATTGCAAAAAGCGGATCTATAGCTTTAAATATAAAAAATACTTTAAATCCATCTCATCCAGGTACTAGAATAAGCGGTATGAGTCCTAAATTTGAAGTAAACAAAGAAGCAAAATCTTTACACACTATGACTGCAGTAGCACATAAAAATGGAATTACTCAAATAAAAGTCAAATCTAAAGAAGATATATTTACAGATATAATGAATGAAATTGAATCAAATGAAATTAGTCTAGATATGATAAACTTCTTTGTGGAAGAAAAAGCTTTTGTAATAGGCCATGAAAAATTAAATATATTAAAAGATATACTTAATAATCATGATCTTGAGTATACTGTTAAAGAAAACTGTGCAAAAGTAACTCTTATAGGTACAAAAATGACAGGTATTCCTGGAGTTATGGCAAAGATTGTAAGAGCTTTATCTAAAGCTAAAATAAACTTATTACAAACATCGGATTCAAACATGACTATATCTTGTTTAGTTGAAGAAAAAGATATGAAATCAGCTGTTCATGCTATACATGATGAATTTAAATTAAATTAATAAAATCCTCCTTTTTTGGTTAACTTATATGTAAAGTTAAACAAATAGGAGGATTTTTTTATGTCTAATAAAAAAACAAAAAATAAACAGCCAAATACTAAATTAGAATTTGCAGAAGAATTAAATTTACCAGCTAACTCTAGACCTAGAAAAAGTGGATCAGTAGCTCAAAATACATCAAGACCTATAAGTAAACATCCAAAAGAAAAGTAGATAAAAATAAGTCTTAGAAGGAGGCTACATATGAATCTTTTCAATGATGAAAAAAATAGAAAAATACAGTTAAAGTCAGAAGAAGATGATGAAAGAGAAGACGAAAGTGAAGATATACAAAATATAAAACAAATGGGTGTTCCTAATATGCCTAACCAAAACATAAAGGACATACAATGTATAACCATAATTGGTGAAATTGAAGGTCACTTTGCAGGAAACCCACAAAAAAAATCTACAAAATATGAGCATATAATACCTATGTTATTTGAAATAGAGGAAAATCAAAATATAAAAGGGGTATTAGTAATTTTAAACACTGTTGGAGGAGATGTTGAAGCTGGACTTGCTATGGCAGAACTTATGAACAGTGTATCTAAAAAAGTAGTAACATTAGTATTAGGAGGTAGTCATAGTATAGGAGTTCCACTTGCAACTGCAGGTGATTATTCATTTATAGCCCCAACTGCAACTATGATTGTTCACCCTATAAGAACAAATGGACTTGTTATTGGAGTTAATGAAACATTTGAATACTTTAAAAAAATGCAAGAGCGTATAACTAGATTTATAATTAGAACTTCAGATATAGAAAAAGAAGAATTAGAAAAGCTTATGCACTCAAAAGAGGAATTAGTAAGTGATGTAGGTAGTGTTTTAATAGGTAAAGAGGCAGTTGATTGTGGTCTTATTGATGAAGTCGGTGGATTAAAAGAGGCAATGGCTAAATTAAGAGAATTAATTAATGAAGATGATAATGATAGTAACAACAATGTAATTAAATAAAATTTGTTTAAATAACATAAAATATGATATAATTAAAAGATATAAAAGTGTTAGTGTTTAAATACATTAGCACTTTTTGCTATGATTTTGGAATTTATTAATTCTTGTATAAATTTATTTTTAAGAGGTGAGATTGGTGGCTAAGAAAAAATCTAAAAAGAAAAAGAAGATAGAATCAAGTTTTTCAGCTGAGTACAATAACCTTATAACTATATTTATTGGTATATTTTTATTATATAGTTTAAACTCTAGTTCAATGGGGTTATTAGGTACGGTTATTCAAAATATATTTAAAGGATTATTTGGAGGATTAGCAGTAGCAATTCCGTTTATAATCATTATTAGTGGTATCTTAGGATTTTTCGAGAAGAATGAATATATATACAGAATTAAAAATGCTAAAATATACTATTTAGGTGTATTTTTTATATTCATATTCTACGGACTTTTAAATGCGAAAAATTTACCTATAGATAGTCCGACTAATTCATATGTAATTAAAGAAGTAAGTAAAGCTGCGGTTCAAGGTGAAGGGTGTGGACTTATAGCTACATTTATCACATATTATGTTACAAAGATTTTAGGTGTAACAGGAGCATGGCTAATAAGTATATTTGCATTATTAATAACAGGTCTATTTACTTTTAATATATCTTTAAAAGACTTAATTTATACTATAAAAGCAAAAGCTAAAAATAGTAAAGATAGTAATCTTACTTTTAAAGAAAAAGCTAAAGGTTTAAAAAATGCTATGGTTAACATGGTAACTGAAGAAGTTGATGAAAATACTATGGTAACAAAGAATGACTTAAAAAATAAGTCAAATAAATCTAAGGATAAAGAAAAAAGTATTGAAGAATACGACAATGATAAAACAATAAAAATTGTTGGATTTAATAAAGCTGAAGATGATTACTTAGAAATATTAGAGGGCACTCAAAGTATGCCTGAATTAGAAGTTTTAAAAGAATTACAAAAGGCTAAACCTACGCAAAAAACAGAGGTTACAAGTGTAAAAGCAAGTGTAAAAGAAAGCAATATAGAAAGTACACAGCCTATTGGGATTCAAACAAATTCTAAATATGAAAATTATACAAAACCTAGTATTGAGCTATTAAAT
This sequence comes from Paraclostridium dentum, assembly GCF_048568265.1. Lineage (NCBI taxonomy): Bacteria > Bacillati > Bacillota > Clostridia > Peptostreptococcales > Peptostreptococcaceae > Paraclostridium > Paraclostridium dentum. The sequence goes on from NZ_CP183813.1 coordinate 795,315, forward strand.
AAAATAGACTCAAAGACTGATGACAAAAGCAAGAAAAAAGTTTTAAAAAATGCCTCATTATTAGAAAAAACTCTATCTGACTTTGGGGTTGAAGCAAAAGTAAATCAAGTTACTGTTGGGCCTACTATAACTAGATATGAAATTCAACCAAGTCCAGGTGTTAAAGTTAGTAAAATTGTTAACTTAACAGATGATATAGCACTTAGTTTAGCGGCAAAAAGTATAAGAATAGAAGCTCCTATACCAGGTAAAAGTGCTATTGGTATAGAGGTTCCAAATGAAGAAGCTCAAATGGTAACTTTAAGAGAAGTTCTTGAAAGTGAAGAATTTAATAATTTTAAATCACCATTAGCTATGGGACTTGGAAAAGATATAGCTGGGAAACCTATAATAGCTGATATTGGGAAAATGCCTCATTTACTTATAGCAGGATCTACAGGATCTGGTAAAAGTGTGTGTGTAAATACTTTAATAAACAGTATTTTATACAAAGCAAACCCAGATGAAGTTAAATTTTTACTTATAGATCCAAAAGTTGTTGAACTTGCAAATTACAATGGAATACCACATTTATTAATACCAGTTGTAACAGATCCTAAAAAAGCTGCTAATGCTTTAAACTGGGCAGTTACTGAAATGAATAGAAGATACAAATTATTTGCAGAATCAAGTGTAAAAGACATAACAAGTTATAATGAAAAAAGTGAAGAAAAACTTCCTAAGATAGTAATAATAATAGACGAGCTTGCAGACCTTATGATGGTTAGTGCTAGTGATGTTGAAGATTATATATGTAGATTAGCTCAGATGGCAAGAGCTGCAGGAATGCATTTAATAGTTGCTACACAAAGACCTTCAGTAGATGTTATAACTGGGGTTATAAAAGCTAATATTCCATCTAGAATTGCGTTTGCAGTTTCATCTCAAACGGACTCTAGAACTATACTTGATATGGGTGGAGCAGAAAAACTTCTAGGAAAAGGCGATATGTTATTCTATCCTTTAGGAGCAGCTAAACCAGTTAGATTACAAGGTGCGTTTATATCAGAATCAGAATCAGAAAGAGTAGTAGATTATGTAAAGAGTCAAGTTAATGAAGAAGTTAAATATGAAGAATGCATAGTAGATAGTATAGCTAAAATATCTAAAGAGCAAGATAGCGATGCTGATGAACTTTTAGGAGATGCAATAGAATTTGTAGTTGAAAGTGGGCAAGCTTCAGCTTCTATGCTTCAAAGAAAATTTAAAATTGGATTTAATAGAGCGGCAAGACTTATAGATTCTATGGAAGAGAGATCTATAGTTGGTCAAAGTGAAGGAAGTAAACCTAGAAAGGTTTTAGTAAGTAAACAAGACTTAGAAAATTTAGAGGGTGAATAAATTTGAAGACAATAGACATAAAGAGTGCGTTAGATCTACCAAATACTATATTTATAGATGTTAGAACGCAAGCGGAATTTGAAGAAGACCACATACGTGATGCTTTTCATATGCCATTGTTTAATGATGATGAGCATAAAGATATAGGAACTATATATAAGATGCAAGGAAAACAAGAAGCTGTACAAAAGGGATTTGACTATGTAAAAGATAAGTTAAAACATATGTACATGGAAGTTTTAAGTTTAGCTAATGAATATGAAAATATAGTTATATACTGTGCAAGAGGCGGCATGAGAAGTGGAAGTTTAGTAAATATGATTTCAACATTAGGTGTAAATGTATATCAATTACAAGGTGGATATAAAGCATACAGAAACTTTGTATTAGATTACTTTAAAACAGTTATGGATACAAAAGAATTTATAGTTCTTCATGGGTTAACTGGTGTTGGAAAAACAGATGCATTACTTATGTTAGAAAAAAATGGGATAGATATTATAGACTTAGAAGGTTTAGCTAAAAATAGTGGATCTACATTTGGATTTATAATGTTTAACGAAAAACCTCCTACACAAAAGAATTTTGAAACTAATATTTTTGAAAAACTATATTTTTCAAAAAGTAACTATATATTTATAGAAAGTGAAAGTAAAAGAGTCGGACATGTTAACGTACCTCATGAAATATATGAAGGCATAGTAAGGGACGGATACCATATATTATTAGAATGTAGTGTAAAGTCTAGAGTAGATAGATTATGTAGAGACTACATATATACAGATAATAAGAACTTTGAAGCATTAATACAGTGTATTAATAAATTTAGAAAAAGATTAGGAAATCAAAAAGTTGATTATTATATTGAATTATTTAATGAAGGTAAATACGATCAAGTTGTAGAACATTATTTAGTAGATTATTACGATGCATTATATGGGCATTCAGTTCAAAAATATGAGTACAATAGAGTTCTTAATTGTGATAACATGAAAGAAGCAGTTTTAGAGTTAATAGATTTTCATAAGGCAGCGAAGGAAGGAGCAAATTAAATGTTAAAAATAGCATTAGAGTCATTAGGATGTTCTAAAAACTTAGTAGATGCAGAAATAATGATGGGGATTTTAAATAGAAAAGGATATAAATTAGTAGGTGAGTTTGAGGAAGCTGATATAATTTTAGTAAATACTTGTGGATTTATAGAATCAGCAAAACAAGAATCTATAGATACTATATTAGACTTAGCTCAATTAAAAGAAAATGGAAATTTAAAGTTACTTATAGTTACAGGATGCTTAGCTCAAAGATATGCTAAGGAATTACAAGCAGAAATTCCAGAAATAGATGCTATAGTTGGAACAGGAAGTTACCAACAAATAGATGAAATAATAGCAAATCTTGAAAAGGAAAATAACATAGTAAGTTTAAATGATATTGAATTTGCTTACAATGAAGATCTTCCAAGATACGTGACAACTCCAGAATATATGGCATATTTAAAAATAGGTGAAGGTTGTGACAATCACTGTACTTACTGTATAATACCAAAATTAAGAGGTAGATATAGAAGTAGAAAAATGGAAGATATAATAAAAGAAGCTAAAGATCTTGCTTCTAAAGGAGTAAAAGAATTAGTAGTTATAGCTCAAGACACTACAAAGTATGGTTTAGATTTATATGGAGAAGTTAAACTTCCACAATTATTAGAAGAACTTGCACAAATATATGGAATAAAATGGATAAGAATAATGTACTCATATCCTGAATCAATAACTGACGAGCTTGTAAAAGTAATTAAAAAATATGATAACATATGTAATTATTTTGATATGCCTATACAACATGCAAGTAATAAAGTTTTAAAATTAATGAATAGACACACGACTAAAGAAGACATTAAATCTAAAGTTGAAATGATAAGAAAATATATACCTGATGCTACATTAAGAACAACTATAATAGTTGGATTCCCGGGAGAAACTGATGAAGATTTTAATGAATTAGTTGAATTTGCAAAAGATATGAAGTTTGATAGACTAGGAGCTTTTGCATACTCTAGAGAAGAAGATACTCCAGCTGATAAACTTCCTAATCATTTAGATGAAGATGTAAAATTACAAAGAAGAGATCAACTTATGTTAATTCAACAAGAAATATCACAAAATCTAAATGCACAAAAAATTGATAATGAATATGAAGTTTTAATTGAAGAGCAAATTGAAGATAAGGTATATATAGGAAGAACTCAAGGAGATGCAGAAGAAATAGACAGTATAGTTTATGTTAAGTCTGAAAATCAACTTGAAATAGGATCATTTGTAAAAGTAAAAATAAATAATGCCTTAGAGTATGATTTGATGGGAGATGTAGTTAATGAACTTGCCTAATAAATTAACTTTATTTAGGATATTTTTAATACCAGTTTTTATAATAGTAATGATGTTAAATTTACCAAGTAAATTTTTAATAGCTTGTATGATATTTATAGTAGCATCTGTAACTGATGCTATGGATGGTCATATAGCCAGAAAATACAATTTAGTAACTGACTTTGGTAAATTTATGGATCCTCTTGCTGATAAGCTGCTTGTAATATCAGCTCTTACAACAATGATAGAGTATGATTTAGTGGCTGCTTGGATGGTTATTATAATTGTTGCTAGAGAACTTACAGTTAGTATATTAAGAGCAATTGCAGCTGCAGACGGAAAAGTAATAGCTGCAAGTTCTGGAGGAAAATTAAAAACTATTTCACAAATGGTAGCTATAGTAATTCTTTTACTAGGTGCGCATACAGGTAATCCTGTATTTTTAAACATAGGTAAATTTACTATATTAATAGCTACATTACTTACTCTTTACTCAGGATGGGAGTATGTTTATAAAAATAAAAATTTATTTATGGAAAGTAAATAATAATATAAAAAATGGATAACTAATAGTTATCCATTTTTTTAGCTTAAATTATAATTATTAAAAACTTATAGCAAGTTTGTAAAATTAATATAATTTAAACTTATGGAAAAATATGTATAAATTGATATAATTAAAGTTAATACTAATAAGGTATTATTTAATTGACTTTGAGTCATAAAAAATATATAATAAATATAGAACAAGTGTTTGATGAATGTTTTACTTTAAGTAAAATTTTAATAAATGATTTTTAGAAGGGAAGGTAACATAAATGGCAGGAATACAAGATGAAAAATTAAAAGCGCTGAACTCAGCGTTATCTCAGATAGAAAAAGATTTTGGTAAAGGATCTGTAATGAAACTTGGAGAAGCTAAGGGTATGGCTATAGATGTTATACCAACAGGTTCTATTGGACTTGATATAGCTATAGGTATAGGAGGTCTTCCGAAGGGTAGAATAGTTGAAATATATGGACCAGAATCTTCTGGTAAGACTACAGTTACTTTACATGCAGTAGCAGAAGCTCAAAAACAAGGTGGAATAGCAGCATTTATAGATGCTGAACATGCATTAGATCCAGTATATGCAAAAGCATTAGGCGTAGATGTTGATAACTTAATAGTTTCACAACCAGATACAGGAGAACAAGCGTTAGAAATAGCAGAAGCACTTATAAGAAGTGGTGCTATAGATATAATAGTAGTTGACTCAGTAGCAGCATTAGTTCCAAAAGCGGAAATAGAAGGGGACATGGGAGATTCTCATATTGGTCTTCAAGCAAGACTTATGTCGCAAGCTTTAAGAAAGCTAACAGGATCTATAAAAAAATCTAATTGTGTAGCAATATTTATAAACCAGTTAAGAGAGAAAGTTGGAGTTATGTTTGGTAGCCCAGAAACTACAACAGGTGGTCGTGCTCTTAAATTCTACTCTTCAGTAAGACTAGATGTTAGAAAAATAGACACTATAAAACAAGGCGATAAAGTTATGGGAAGTAGAACAAGAGTAAAAGTTGTTAAAAACAAGGTTGCACCTCCATTTAAACAATGTGAATTTGACATAATGTATGGAGAAGGTATATCAAAGGTTGGGGACCTATTAGATATAGCTGCAGATTTAGACATAATTAAAAAATCAGGAGCTTGGTATAGTTATAACGAGACTAGATTAGGACAAGGTAGAGAAAATGTTAAAAAGTTCTTAGAAGATAATAAGGATTTAACAGAAGAAGTAGAAGGTTTAGTAAGAAAATATTACAAATTAGATGAAAATAGAGACAGCGCAGAGAAAAATGAAGATTCAGTAGAAAATATTGGAGAATAATCGCTTGTATACCTCCTATTAACTTGACACCAGATTGAAAAAATTATAAAATTAAATAAGAATAAAATATTCTTATTTAGTTTATAAAAATAGATGTTATAAATACTGTAGTTGACGGTTTATTTAACAAAGGAGGTGGATGTCATAGAGGCAATGATAAGCGCTTTATTGGGAATATTTGTGGGTATTATAGTTGGTTATTTTGTAAGAAAAAACATATCTGAAGCTAAAATTGGTCAAGCTGAAAAGATGGCCGATGATATAATAGATAAGGCAAAAAAAGATGCAGAAACTTTACAAAAAGAAAAACTATTAGAAGCAAAAGAAGAGATCCATAAGTGGAGAAATGAAGCAGAGAAAGAGAACAAAGAAAGAAGAATCGAAGTTCAAAAGTTTGAAAGAAGAATAATTCAAAAGGAAGAGGTTTTAGATAAAAAACTTCAAGCTCTAGAGAATAAAGAAACAGTTCTTAATGATAAAATTAAAAAAATTGAGAAAAAAGAAGAAAACGTTGAAGCGATTAAAGTTCAACAATTAGAAAAATTAGAAAGCATATCTGGAATAACTTCAGACCAAGCAAAAGAAATTATATTAACTAATGCTGAAAGAGAAGTAAGAAGAGAGATGTCTATAATGATTAAAGAAATAGAATCTCAAGCTAAAGATGAAGCAGATAAGAAGTCTAGAGAAATAATAGGATATGCTATACAAAAATGCGCAGCCGATCATGTGGCAGAAACTACTGTAACAGTGGTTAACCTTCCTAACGATGAAATGAAGGGAAGAATTATAGGTAGAGAAGGTAGAAATATTAGAACATTAGAGACTCTTACTGGAATAGATTTAATAATAGATGACACTCCAGAAGCAGTAATATTATCTGGATTTGATCCTATAAGAAGAGAAGTTGCAAGAATTGCGCTTGAAAAGCTTATCGCAGATGGAAGAATACATCCTGCAAGAATTGAAGAAATGGTTGAGAAAGCTAGAAAAGAAGTTGACAATATAATAAAAGAGTTTGGAGAACAAGCTACTTTTGAAACAGGGGTTCATGGATTACATCCAGAATTAGTAAGACTTCTAGGTAGACTTAACTATAGAACAAGTTATGGACAAAATGTTTTAAGACATTCTATAGAAGTAGCTCATATAGCTGGTATAATGGCTGCCGAAATAGGAGCAGACGTGAAATTAGCTAAGAGAGCTGGATTACTTCATGATATAGGTAAGGCAGTTGACCATGAAATGGAAGGAACTCATGTTGAGATAGGTATGGACTTACTTAGAAGATACAAAGAATCTAAAGATGTTATACATGCTATGAGCACTCACCATGGAGATTATGAGCCACAAACTATAGAAGCTGTATTAGTTACAGCTGCAGATGCTATATCAGCTGCAAGACCTGGAGCTAGACGTGAAACACTAGAAGCATATATCAAACGTTTAGAGAAATTAGAAGAAATAGCTAATTCATATGATGGCGTAGATAAATCGTTTGCAATACAAGCTGGTAGAGAAATCAGAATAATGGTTAAGCCAGAAAATGTAAATGATGAAGACATACATTTATTAGCAAGAGATATGACTAAGAGAATAGAGGATGAATTAGAGTATCCTGGACAAATCAAAGTTAGCATAATAAGAGAAACAAGAGCAATAGAATACGCTAAATAAGAAAATAATTTAAGCGAATATATCAAATGATATATTCGCTTTTTTGATTTTTGAATTAAATAAAAAGAATAATTTATTTTAAATAAGATTAAAATACTAATATTAAAATTTATAAACATAATAGGAGATATAATTATGAGACGTCCAAAGTTATTAATCAGTAAATGTTTAGGATTTGAAAATTGTAGATACAATGGACAAGGATCAAGTAGTAAGTTCATTGACTCTTTAAAAGATTATGTTGAGTTTCGTACAGTATGTCCTGAAGTTGAAATAGGACTTTCTACACCTAGAGAAGCTATAAGAATTGTTGACTATAATAATGAAAAAAAACTTATTCAACCTAAAAGTAATAAAGATTATACTAACCAGATGAAAAATTTTTCTCAAAATTACATTTCTAAATTGGATGATATTGACGGATGTATATTAAAAAGCAAATCACCTTCATGTGGTGTAAGAGATGTTAAAGTTTATCATAAAAGTGGGCAATCAACTTTAACTAATGGGAGCAATGGCTTTTTCGCAGATGAAATATTAAATTCACATGGTTATTTACCTATAGAAAATGAAGGTAGACTTAAAAACTATTCAATAAGAGATGAGTTTTTGACAAAATTATTTATGATAAATAACTTTAAAAATGAAAAAAGTAATATAAAAAAATTTCACCAAAATAATGAATTGCTACTAAAAAATTATGATGTTAAAATTTTTAGCCATTTAAACAATATGTGTAAAAATGAAGAATATGAAAATTACCAAAAAACATTGTTTCAACTTTTGAATAAAAACAGAAATACCAAAAAAAATATTCAAACTATTTTAGATATATATAATAAATATGAAGAATACTTATCTTTAAAAGAAAAAGAAGTATTTGTTGATAATATAATTAAGTATAGCAAAGGGAAAATACCACTTAGTACAGCTTTAAATAATGTGAAAATATATGCAGCTAGATTTGAAGACGAAAAAATTTTAAGTCAAACTATATTTAATCCATATCCAGAGAGCTTAATAAATCTAATGGACTCCGGTAAAGGAAGAAGTTTATAAATCTATATAATAAAAAATTATAAAATGATAATAATAATAAAGAAAAAATGAAAGGAGAAATGATATGTTAAATACTCTTGCTAAAAATCAATATGTAAAAATATCAAATTGCAATAAAAATGAAGATGTTGAATATGGAGTTGTTGTAAATAAAAATGAAGATAATTACGATATAATGAGTATTGGATTTGAAAATAAAAATGGAAATTTCTTAGAATATCCTCCTAATGTGGATAAATTAGTTCAAAGTTACAGTATAAGTGATGCTGATTTTGAAGAAGTAAAGAAAAATGAAATAAGAAGAAAAATGAATATATGGTTAGAAAGCCATTACAAATCATAAAAAATAGGTACTTTAAATAGTACCTATTTTTTACGCTTAAGCAAATTTTTATAAAAAAAGAGTAATAAGGATGTTTCATGGAAATAATAAATGGAAATAATATATTAAATATATCAAATATAGCAAAAAACTATTTAAAATGATATAATTATATAAAATGAGGGGGATGAGAAATTGAGCCAGTACATAAATATAAATTCCGAGCTAGATGCATTAAAGATAAAAGCGTTTGAAAAGGTTTTTTATCAAAGTATGAAAGAGGAAGCTAATGTAGTGCCAAAGGTGACTCCTTTTAAAGGAATAAATACAGATCTTCTATATATAAAAGATAAGAGAGTTTTATTTATAAAATTTATGGATACAACAGAAGATTTATTTATGCTCTTAGAAGATGAATTGTTAGAGGTAATGGAAGAGGAATATGATCTTTTAAGAAAGCAAATGAGCAAAATAGGTAATGATATTGAATATAACTACATATTTATAATGCCGCATGTATCTATATATGATAATGGAGAGTATAATGACTTTGTAGAAAATAATATAATAGATAAAGATAAATTATACAAAATAATGAATTATGAAATTAGCATAGATGAATTTTTAGGGAATCCAAATGATGAAATTTTACTTAATTTATTTATGCTACAAATTTGTCCTGAATATTACGTGATAAATAATAATCTTAACTTGAATAAAAGTTTAAAAAAAATATCTTTTTCAAATGAAGATTATAATTATACAGCTACTATGCTAGAAAGAAATCAAATTGAAAAAGTAGCCTCAGTTAAATATGGAGATACCTTATACAAAGGAGCATCTGGGTGTGGGAAGACAACTATATTATTATCTAGAGCCATTAAATTAGCTAGAATATATCCACACCATAAATTTGTAATATTTACTTATACAAAACAGCTTAGAAATGAGCTGAAAGAAAGATTAGATATTTTATATAAAGATAACAACAATATAGAAATTCATACATTTACTTCTTTCTTATTTAAATTAGCAAAAGCATACAACTTGGTGTTTGATTATAATATGCTAAAAAATACTCCTGATAAGGTATATAAAAATCTTGTTTTACAAGCTAAAAATACTATAAAAAATAAAAGTATGTTCAAAGGAATCTTTATAGATGAAATTGAATGTTTCGAGCCAGATCAGATTGACTTTATAAGAAGTTTCTTATATAAGTCTAAGTATATATTTAATGCATTTGAGTGCAAAGGATTAAATATATTTAGCAATTTAAGTATATTTAAAAACTCTTGGGACAATATAGAGTTCAATAATGTAATAGAATTAAATGATAACTATAGGCAGAGCAATAATTTAGTTGAATTTGTAAATAATTTTGATAAAAATTCAAATGATTATATAAAGAGCATAAGACCTAATGTTACAAATGATATGTATTATTTATCAAACTACATTAGAAAGAGTAATAAGGCTGTAGATATAATAAAAGTTTCTGATATAGAAGAACAAATAAGTTCTGTAATATGGGAAATTGAATATTTAACTACACAAAAGGGACTTAGTTATTCTGATATAGCAATTGTATATCCATTTAATAAGAAAAAATTAAAAAATGGGAAAACTATATATTTCCAATATATGTTGAAGAAAGACTTGGAAGAAAATGAAATACCATATATATATGGGGATGATGAATTAACTAATGTAGCAAAAAAAGCTGGAGTTACAATAGCGAATATATATACTATAAAAAACTTAGAATATAAAGCTGTTATATTTTGTGAATTAGAAATGCTATATAACCATAGTATTAATGATATAAGTCAAGACTATCAAGTTAATGACTTTGTAGGAGATTTAAATAAAGTATATCTTGCTATAAATAGAGCTACAGATTACTTAAGCATTATAACTACTTTTAATGAAGGTGCAAGTGACATCATAAGGTTATTGGTAGAGTCAAAAAAATAAAAGAAGCACATAGTGCTTCTTTTATTTATATTAAAAATGTAAAGTATGCAAATACTATTATACCAAGTACTATTCTATAATAACCAAATGCCTTGAAGTCATGTTTCTTGATATAATCCATTAAGAATTTAATAGCAAATACAGAAACTATAAATGCTGTTACAAATCCTGCACCTAATACTAACCACTCAAATCCAGAGAAGGCAGCACCAGTTTTTACAAGTTTAAGTGCACTTGCACCAAACATTGTAGGTATTGCTAAGAAGAATGAAAACTCAGCAGCTACATATCTAGATGTACCTAATAATGCAGCACCTATAATAGTTGCTCCAGATCTTGAAGTACCTGGAATTAAAGCTAAACATTGGAATAGTCCTATTCCTAAAGCTAATTTATATGTAAGCTGTGAAAAATCATTAACCTTAGGTTTTTTGTTTCTGCTCTCAATTAATATCATTATAACCCCATAAACTATAAGCGTTATTGAAACTGTTGTAGGGTTGAAAAATAATGAGTCTATAGCATCATCAAATAAAACTCCTAGTATTCCAGATGGAATTACTGCTATAATAACCTTAATCCATAAGTTGATTGTATCCTTTTTCTCTTTTTCTGTTTTAGAAGAATCTAAAGGATTTAATTTTTTAAAATATAGTGTTAAAACAGCAAGTATAGAACCTAATTGGATTACAACCATAAATGTGCTTACAAACACCTGCGATAAATCAAATTTAACGAATTGTTCAACTAATATAAGATGACCTGTACTACTTACAGGTAGCCACTCAGTTATACCTTGAACTATACCAAGTATAATGGCTTTAAAAATTTCTAACAATTTTAACTACCTCCTAATTTAAACTAATTTAACCATACGTTAAAGTATACCAATATTAATAAATATATTCAATATTTTAAAAAGGTATTTGAAAATAAGTTAGAAATTTAATAATTATAAAAAGACAGGGGGACTACACATGGAAGAAAATGCAATTTTAAATGAATATGAATATGAAATCTTTAAAGGATTTTCAAAAAAGCATAATCCAGCAACCAAGCATGACTACTTAAGCAAAGTTATATTATTTAAAGAATACGTAAATAATAAAGACTTAGTAAGTGTAACTAAAGAAGATTGTAGTGGGTTTATAGAATTTGTAAAAGATAACTATGCAAAATCTACATCAGAAAAAATATATAGTTACTTACATAGTTTTTACAATTATATGAAAAATGAAGAGTACATAGAAATTAACCCTTTTAAGCTAGTTAAAAAACCAAAAGTAAGTAGAATAAAAACTAAGGATGATGTTCTTAGTATTCAAGAAATAAACCAAATTATAGATACGTTGCCTAGATTAAATATGAGAGATAGATTAATAATGGTATTTCTTATAACGACTGGGTGCTTACTAAATGAATTAGTAAATTTAAAGTGGAAAGACTTGATGGTTGATGAAAATAACAATGCATACGTAAGGTTAGGAAAAGGTAGAAAGGAAAGGGTTGTAAAATTACATCCACATTGCTTTTCTAAAATAGAAGAATATAGAATATACCAAGGACTGCCGTCATGTATAATGCCAACAGAAGACTTTGTATTTACTAGTCAACAAAGAAATTCTATAACAGATAGAAATGTAAGGATAATTGTGAAAAAAGCCTTAGATATGGCAGGACTTAGCAATTATTCAGCAAAAGATTTTAGACATTCATTTGCAGCTATAAGTTTAAGGCTTGGAGCTGGAGAGGAAGAAGTGAAGAATCAACTTGGTTGGAGTGATAAATATTATGCAATAAGATATAAATATGTACTTAACTTTGTAGATAGTGAGAGTATTGATTATATTATATCAAGTGATAAAATGAACATAAATAAAAAATAACTTGTTATTGTTCGTTTAATTATATATAATTAAAATTATAATAATAATATAAAGACACAAGGAAGGTGCTAAATAGAATGGAAAATAAATATAGTACATATGCAAATCCGTTAATAGATAGATATTGCAGTAAAGATATGAGTTATATATTTTCTCCACAATGCAAATTTTCTACATGGAGAAAACTTTGGGTTGCATTAGCTGAATCAGAAAAAGAGTTAGGGCTTAATATAACAGATGAACAAATAAATGAATTAAAAGCTAATATCAATAATATAAATTTTGATGAAGCTAGAAAAATAGAAAAAGAAGTAAGACATGATGTTATGAGTCATGTAAAAGCTTATGGATTACAATGTGATAGTGCAAAAGGAATAATACATTTAGGAGCAACTAGTGCATATGTTGGAGACAACACTGATGTAATTCAAATGAATGAAGCATTAAAACTTATAAGAATAAAATTAGTAAACTTAATAAATAATTTAAAAGAGTTTGCTTTACAGAATAAAGATATACCAACTTTAGGATTTACTCATTTCCAAGCAGCTCAACTTACAACAGTAGGAAAAAGAGCATGTCTTTGGGCACAAGATTTAGTAATAGATTTAGAAGATTTAAACTTTAGAATAGAAAATATGAAGCTTAGAGGTGTAAAAGGAACAACTGGAACACAAGCTAGTTTCTTAAGTCTATTTGAAGGTGATGACGAAAAAGTAAAAGAACTAGATAAACTTGTATGTGAGAAGATGGGTTATAAAGCATCATATGCAGTAAGTGGACAAACATATACTAGAAAATTAGACTACCAAGTTATATCTATTTTATCAGGAATAGCTCAAAGTATGCATAAGATGACTAATGATATAAGACTTTTACAAAGTTTAAAAGAGTTAGAAGAACCATTTGAAAAAAATCAAATTGGATCATCTGCAATGGCGTATAAAAGAAATCCTATGAGAAGTGAAAGAATAGCTTCATTATCTAAGTTTGTTATAGGGGAATCTTTAAGTCCTGCATTAGTGCAAGCTACTCAATGGTTAGAAAGAAGTTTAGATGACTCTGCAAATAAAAGATTAGCTATACCTCAAGCTTTTATGGCAGTAGATGCTATACTTGAAATAGGTATAAATGTAACTAATGGACTTGTTGTTTATGAAAACATAATAAACAAGCATATAAATGAAGAACTACCTTTTATGGCTACAGAGACTATTCTTATGGAAGCTGTAAAAAGAGGTGGAGATAGACAAGAATTACATGAAGTTATAAGAGAATACTCAATGCAAGCTGCAAAGAGAGTTAAACAAGAAGGAAAAGATAATAACTTATTAGAGTTAATTCTTATAGATTGTGATACATTTAAGATGTCAAAAGAAGAAATTCTATCAATAATGGATCCTAAAAACTTTGTAGGAAGAGCTCCAAAACAAGTTGTTGAGTTTGTTGAGGATGTAATAAACCCTGCTATAAGTGAGTATAAAGATTCTATAGGAATGAAAATAGATTTAAATGTGTAAAAAATAGAGGTTTTTAACCTCTATTTTTTGTGCGTTTTAAAATTAAATTTTAAAATTTGAACTTACAAATTATAAAGGAAAAAATTGATACATATATATGTAAATATTTAAAAATATAGCGGAAATAATAAATAATATTAAAAATAAAAAATAGGCATTAATATAAGGTAAAATGTAGGTTTTTGTTAAATTAAGTTAATAAAATCTGAAAATTCAATTAAAGTTAAAAAGTATTGGAAAGTTTGTAGAATTATGATATTATATGTAAAGCGGAAAAGGTTAAACATTTAAATAGATAGAAATCTAACAAAATGACCTTTGATGTAAACAGTATTATTATACTTCATGAGGAGGAAAACAAATGGCAGGAAATACTAACAATGCTAAAAAATTAACATTAGTGCCCCTAGTACTTATGATATTCACATCTGTATTCGGGTTCGCTAACATGCCGAGAGCGTTTTTCCTAATGGGATACGCAGCAATACCTTGGTATATATTAAGTGCAATTTTATTCTTTATACCGTATGCATTTATGATGGCTGAATACGGATCTGCATTCAAAAAAGAATCAGGTGGTATGTATTCATGGATGGAAAAATCTGTAGGACCTAAATATGCATTCGTAGGAACATTTATGTGGTATGCATCTTATATCATCTGGATGGTAAACGTTGCATCAACTTTATGGGTTCCATTATCAAACGCAATATTTGGATATGATGCTACAGCTAACTGGTCTTTATTTGGATTAAGTTCAGTTCAAACACTAGGAATACTTGGAGCATTATGGATAATATTAGTTACTTATGTATCAACTAAAGGTATAGAGAAGATAACTAAGGTTACTTCTATAGGTGGTACAGCAGTTGCATTATTAAATATAGTTTTATTAGTAGGTGGGGTTTTAGTTGTAATAATGAACAAAGGACAATTTGCAGAGCCTGTAACAAACGTAGCTAAAGCGTTTACAACTTCTCCAAATCCAGCTTATCAAACACCATTAACTGTATTATCATTCTTAACATTTGCAATATTTGCATTTGGAGGATTAGAAGTTTTAGGTGGCTTAGTTGACCAAACTGAAAATGCTGAAAAAACTTTCCCTAAAGGTCTTACTTTAGCAGCTATAGTAATATCTATAGGATATGCATTAGGTATATTTGCTTGTGGTATGTTCACTAACTGGAGTGAAGTATTATCAGGACAAAATGTAAATATGGCTAACGTTGCTTATGTATTAATGCAAAACTTAGGATACCAATTAGGTATAGCATTTGGAACTAGTCAATCAGTAGCATTAACTATGGGTGCTTGGGTTGCTAGATTCGTTGGATTATCAATGTTCTTAGCATTATCAGGAGCATTTTTCACATTAACTTATTCTCCATTAAAGACTCTTATAGAAGGAGCACCAAAGCAAGTATGGCCTGGTAAATTAGGAGAAATAAAAAATGGAATGCCTATAAATGCTATGAAAGTTCAAGCTATAATAGTTGTAGTTATGATACTTTTAGTATCATTTGGTGGTAAGAGTGCAAGTGAATTCTTCGCTTTACTAGTACTTATGACTAACGTTGCAATGACATTACCATACTTATTCTTATCAAGTGCATTCCCTGCATTTAAGAAAAAGCAATTAGAAGGTAAAGTTGATAAAGCATTCGTAGTTTACAAGAGTGTTGGAATGGCAACAGCTTTCGCTGTAATAATAGGTATATTAGTTGGATTCGCTAACGTATTCACTATAATAGAACCAGTATTATCTTCACCAGAAGGATTAAGCAAAACAATAGCTATGGCAGCTGGACCAGTAATATTTGGATCAATAGGATTCGCATTATATTCTTTCTATGAAAGTAAACATGTAAAGAATAGTGACAATAATAGAAAAGCAAGCTAATATTTTAGCTTACATTATAGAAAAATACACCTACTATTAAATTAGTAGGTGTATTTATTTATATATAAAAATATACTTATTTTGACAAATGAGTATATTTTTATATATAAATAAACAAATATTTAGTATACTATAATAGTACTAAAGCTAATTAAAGATACAAAAGACATGGGAGGTACAAGTATTGTTTAAGAAATTATTAAATTTTATAAAAGTTACTAAAGAAGAAAAAACATCTACAGAAGAAGTTGAAATTAAAGATAAAGTAGAAGAAGAAAACACTACTGATTTTGATGTCCAAACTATAGATGCAAACAAAGATGTAGAGATAAATTTAAATAGTAAAGAATTAGAAAATAATATAATTGAAGATATAATTGAAATGAAAAATGAAAAAGTTGAGGATATACAATTAGAAGATCAAGTTGTTGTGAAAAAACAAATAAACTGTGAAGATAATATAAATATAACTAAAGAAGAAAATATTACAGTAGAAATTTCAGAAGAAGAAGAACAATATATAAAATCAATAAAAATACAAAGAGAAAAAAGAATAAAAGCTATAGATGTTTACACAAATGATGAGATTGTATTTGAAAGTTATAAAGAGTGTAGCAAATCATTAGGTGTTCCTATGCAATATATAAAAGAAAATCTGAAATATGGATACACTGATTTCTTTGGAGAAGCTGTAAATTTTTTAAGTAAACAGCTTAAATTAGATTTAAACAATAAAACTATAGGAGACAAAAATATAGTTGAAATATTTAATTTTTTACATAATGAGTTATGGAATACTGATATAGATGAAGAAAAAAGAGAAGGGATTTTATGTAGTGAAAAAATAGAGCCAGTTCACATGCACTATAGATTTGAAATTATGGATGATGAATATGATGATTATTATAAGAAGTATGGTAAAATAATTCGTCGTGGTGGTAAGAAAAAAATTGAACTTATAGATAAAAAAAATGAAGTTATAGATGTATTTAAATCATTAGATGATTGTGCGAATTTTTTTGGTAAGAATAAAAGTGAAATAACAGAGCGATTAAAATGTGGTGAATGTAAAATTGGTAGATATCAAATAAGATACAGCCTAAGACGATAGTTAATTAATAAACTATATAAATGAAAGAAAAAATGGAAACAAATTCATAAGTCTGAATATATTCTATTAAGAAATTAAAAATTTCTAAAATATAGGAGGGCTTATGGAAAGTATAATAAATTCCATCAATAACATTTTATGGAGTAATGCACTTATTGCGTTATGTTTAGGAACAGGATTATATTTCTCGTTAAGAACAAGATTCTTACAGGTTAGACACTTAAATGAGATGGTAGTACTTTTGGCAAAAGGTGAAAAATCGGATAAAGGCATATCTTCATTTCAAGCACTTTGTACATCATTGGCAGGAAGGATAGGCACTGGTAATATAGCAGGGGTTGCTACAGCTATTGCTATGGGAGGTCCAGGAGCTTTATTTTGGATGTGGGCTATTGCATTTCTAGGAGCTGGGTCAGCTTTTGTTGAATCTACATTAGCTCAGATTTACAAAGAAGAAGACAATGGTGAGTATAGAGGAGGACCTGCATACTACATCGAAAAAGGTATGGGTGTTAAATGGTATGCTATATTATTTGCAGTAGCAACTTTAATTGCTATGGGGATTTTTCTTCCAGGAGTACAATCAAATTCAATTTCAGCAGGAATAGAAAATGCATTTGGAATAAGTAAGTCTATATCTGGATTAGGAATTATAATACTGCTTGGATTAATTATATTTGGTGGAATAAAAAGAATTAGCTCTTCAGCAGAACTTATTGTACCATTTATGGGGTTAGCATATATATTAATGTCACTGGTTATTATAGCTGTAAATATTGAAAAATTGCCAGAAGTTATAACTTTAATATTTAAATCAGCATTTGGAGCAGAGCAGGCATTTGCAGGTATTTTAGGTTCTACTATAGCTTGGGGAGTAAAACGTGGAGTATACTCTAATGAAGCTGGGCAAGGTACAGGGCCACAAGCAGCTGCAGCTGCAGAGGTATCTCATCCCGCTAAACAAGGGTTTGTTCAAGCATTTTCTGTATATGTAGATACATTATTTGTTTGTTCGGCTACTGGATTTATGTTATTAATGACAGGTAAATACAATGTATATAATGCAAGCAATGAATTTATAGTTCAAAACTTACCTGGAGTTGAAGTTGGGCCTGCCTTTACACAAAGTGCAGTAGATACATTGATACCTGGATTTGGATCAGCATTTGTTGCTGTAGCTCTTTTCTTCTTTGCATTTACAACACTTATGGCATATTACTATATTTCAGAAGTTAACTTAGCTTATTTAGCAAAGAGAATATTAAACAATAATGAAAAAACTAAAAAAGTATTAATAAATATATTAAAAGTAGTTATACTAGCATCAACATATTATGGATGTGTTAAAACATCTACATTAGCTTGGACTTTAGGTGATATAGGTGTAGGTGTTATGGCGTGGATAAATATAATAGCTATACTAATAATTGCAAAACCAGCACTTATAGCACTAAAAGATTATGAAGAGCAAAAGAAACTTGGAATACCTAGAGAAAAAATTGACTTTAATCCAATAAAACTTGGAATAAAAAATGCAACTTTCTGGGAGGAAAGATTAAATAATAAAAAATAAAAAAATAAAAATAGCTTCTAAACTTAGAAGCTATTTTTATTTTTTTTATTTATTTTTTTTCCATGTATATACATAAAAGCTTAATACTTCTTTTATTGAATTCCCTATGAATGTATAAGACTCATCATCTAAGTTTGCTAATGAGACCCTAACAGACCACTCAGGACCAAAGAATCCATGACCACTTAGTAAAACTATAGAGTAATTATTAGCTAGCTTAAATAACATGTCTGCAGGCTTATAATTGTCTTTTATGAAATTAGCAAAATCTTCACCGTAGTTATTTGTAGCCCACTTCATTATATCGAATATTACATAATAAGAAGCATCATTTTTGTTTTCTATTAACTCTACTCCTAAAGCATCATAGAAAAGTTTTTGTCTACGTTTACATATAGATATATTTACGCCTTTATAATTATCATCTTTATCTATTAAAGCAAATGCTGAGAAAAATGCCATTTGAACTTGCTGAGGAGTTGATAAACCAGCAGTATGGTTAAGTGCAACCATTCTACTATCTGCAACTATTCTGTCCATAAATGATATTTTATCTGGGTTTAAACTCATATCGCTATAACGTTTATTTACAGATGTTTTTAAGTCATCAGGTAATTCATTTATAAGTTTTTCAAATACATTATTTTCATGTAAAGCTAAAGTACCTAAACGCCAACCAGTTACACCAAAGTACTTAGAGAATGAATAAGCTCCTATAGTGTTATAAGGCAAGCTAGCCATTAAAGATTTAAAACCAGGTACGAAAGTTCCATAAACATCATCAGATATTATCATTAAGTTAGGATGATGATTTGTAACTACATCAACTAAATTATTACAGCTATTTTCATCTAATGCTATAGATGCTGGATTGTTAGGGTTAACTAAAAATAAAGCTTTTATAGATTTATCACAAAGTTTTTCTAATTCTTTTTTAGAATATTGCCAAGTATGATTATTATTTTCATCAATTTCATCTGCATTTATAAAAACTACATCAAAGTTATATCTTGGTAAATGTGGTATTTCTAAATAAGGTGTAAATATAGGAGTCATAATAGCTATTTTATCACCTTTTCTTAATAACTCATTAGCCATTAAAGAGTCGAATATATAACACATAGCAGCTGTTGCACCTTCTACCGCAAAGATGCTTAAAGGACCACCTTTTTTAGTATCATATTTCATTTCTTTTATTAAATACTTAGTAACTATTTGCTCTATATGAACAAGTATTCTATCAGGAGATGGATAGTTATCACCTATTATTGCATCAGCTAATTCAAATACCCAAGAGTCTGGATCAAAGTCAAATTCTTCTATTCCATAATCAACAATATCTTTAGCCAAACTAGCTCCAGGCATATTTAAATTGTCATAAATATATTGATAAAAACGAGTAGCGATTCCTTCTTTTTTTGGCATACCAGCTAAATCGCCTTCGTTCCAAGTTCTACGAGTTTCGTTAACTGCAAATTGCCCAAATGTAAAAAATGCTTCACGAGGTGTTGCTGCTGTCCAGTTTGGATTACCACGACCAGCATCTAAAACTCTCCTTCCGCTTTCCATAGCTCTGAACTTAGCAAGCTTTATTAACTTATCTTTAAATTCAAAAGGGCTAATTTTTCCATAAACATCATTGATTTCTTTAAAGTTATATCTGCGCATATATATACACACTCCTTTTTTATCTGCAATTAATATCTATAATGTAACAAAATATTAAAAAGTTTACCCATTTAATATATATATTATTATATATAATTTTTAAGAAAAATAAAGCATAAAATAAAAAGAAAGAAAATTTAATAAAGTTTAAATATATTAAAACTTAAATTAATAATATAAAAGTCGAAAAACACTTTAATTTGTTTGGTTTTAAATAAAATGTCTAAAAAAAAAATGAAAATATCAAAGGAAATCATGAGAAAAAAATAGAAATTTTTAATATAATTATTTTTAATTTGGTTTTTATAAGTGGGGGGTAAAATGAAATATAAATGTATTGAGGAAGATATATTAAAATCCTCGCCTACTCCATATATAGTTGGAGAAATATGCAAAATAACAGATAAAAAAAATGTAATAAAAATCAATTCTATAAGTGAAACACTAAAAAACATTTTAGCTACGGATGAAAATGAAATAGTAGGCGAAGAAAAATTTCATATTTTAGATGAAAATAAAAGCATAGATATATTTGAGCATATAATAAATGAAAAAAAAGTAAGTGTTAATATTAAAAATAGTAACTCGAATTTTGAATTAATATCTACAAACTTATATGATAATAATTATGTAATTTGGTTTGTTGATAAAAATGAACAAATAGAACATGAAATCAACAATAAAATAAGAGGTGATTTTTTTGCTAATCTATCTCATGAACTTAGAACACCATTAAACATAATATTTAGTTCAGTTCAGGTTTTAGATTTAAAATTAAAAAATACAGAAATGAAAGAAGACCAATCAATTACAAAATATATAAACATGGCAACTCAAAATACCTACAGATTACTTAAATTAGTAAACAATCTAATTGATTCAAACAAAATAACAGCTGGATACTTTGAATATAATCCTCAAAATTACGATATTGTATATTTTGTAGAAAGTATTTGTCAATCTATCGTAGACTTTGCTAAGCAAAAAAATATAGAAGTTATATTTGATACGGATATAGAAGAAAAAATAATTTCTTTCGACTTAGATAAAATGGAGCGAATAATATTGAATATATTATCTAATTCAATTAAATTTACAAAAGAACAAGGAAAAATAGAAATTTATATAAGAGAATCAAATGAAATGTTAGAAATAGAAATATCTGATGATGGAATAGGAATACCTCAAAATAAACTAAATTCTATATTTGAAAGATTTAAACAAGTAGAAAATAATACAATAAGAAGCGGAGAAGGTAGTGGAATAGGTTTATACCTAGTGAAAAGCTTAGTTGATATGCATGGTGGGGATATAGCTGTTGAAAGTGAACTTGGATTTGGTACAACATTTAAGATAAGTATACCTGCCGAATTAGAAGAAGAATGTGAATGTAATATAATAGAAAAAAACCTACAAAATTCGTATATAGAAAAAATAAAAGTAGAATTTTCTGATATTTATGCATAAACAAAGGTCTCGATTACAAATTGTAATCGAGATTTTTGTATTTATTTGCTATAATTAAAGTATAAATTCGGTATACAGAATAAGGGGAGATAAATTTGATCGTTCATAGTTATGAAGATGTTTTACAAGTATGTCCTATACCGTATGTATGGGGAAAACGTATAAGTAACAAAAATGGAAGCTTGGACTATATAATTAAGGGTGGAAATGAATTATTACTAAAAAAAATAAAAATTGAAAGCGAGGATGAGATATTAAATAAGGATGTATGTGAGATATTAGGGATATCAAAAGAAGAAATTGAATTATTTGATAAAGTAAGTAATAATAAATTTACAAGATATCAATATGTTTGTAATTTAAAAGATATATATAAAGTAACTTTAAATATAGATAAAGATGATAATTTTTACATGTGGTTTCAGGTTTATCATGTAAGTAGTAATTACAATTTACTAATTCAAAATAATTTAAAAGCTATAATTTGGACAAAAGATATTAATGGCAGATACATAAAGATCAATAGAAACTTTGAAGAATTAGTAGGCATGCCTAAGGGGGAAATAATAGGTAAGAAAAATAAAGAGCTTGAAATTCACAATGGATTTGAACATATGGAAGAATATGAAAAGCTTATATTAGATAAAAAAGAAGATGCTATTGAAAAAATAATATTTGAAGATAATAAATGGGTAAGTATTTTTATACATCCTATGATTGATGAAGAGAAAAATGTAATAGGTACATATGGTTTTAAGATTTATGATTATGTAAATTCAAAAACTCCAATAGGAATAGAAAATAGAAATAAAATGTTAGAAATAATTGTAGATAATTTACCTATACCTATTTTTTATAAAGATGTACAAGGTGTATATTTGTATTGCAATGAAGCTTTTGGAGAATTATTAGAATTAGATAGAAAAAAAATAATTGGGAAAAAAGATTATGATTTGAATTTAAAAGAAGATAAAATAGTAGAGTATAGAGAAGCTGATAACCAAGTAATAAAACATAAGATTACAAATGTAAATGAAGATTTTATGGAAAGAAGCTCAGGGGATAAATATGTAGAAATAACTAAAGTTCCTTTATGGGACTATAGAAAAAAAGTAATAGGTGTAATTGGGATTATAATAGACTTAACTCAAAAGAAAGCCACCGAAAGAGAACTCGAAAAACTTAGGTTAGACTTTTTTTCAAATTTAACTCATGAATTTAGAACTCCATTAAATCTAATATTTTCATCGGTTCAGTTAATAGACCAAAGTATCCCAAAGATAGAAAAAGGTGACCTTAATATATTAATACGATACCTAAATATAATAGATCAAAATGGTATGCGGCTTTTAAAGTTAGTAAATAATTTAATTGACTCAACCAGAATTGATTCAGGGTGTGTAGATTATAATCCTCAAAATCAAGATATAATAAGTTTTGTAGAAAATATATGTGATTCAGTTGTAGAGTTTAGTAAGTCTCAAAGCATAGAGCTAATATTTGACACTGATCAAGAAGAGAAAATAGTATCTTTTGATAGTGACAAAATGGAGAGAGTAATACTAAACTTATTATCTAATGCGATAAAATATAATAAGGAAAATGGTCAAATAGATGTAGGTATTAGATGTAATCCAGAACATATAGATATAAGTGTTAAAGATACTGGAGTAGGAATACCTAAGGATAAAATTAATGATGTGTTTGAAAAATTTAAGCAAGTTGATAATAGATTGACTAAAATAAGTGAGGGTAGTGGAATTGGATTATCGATAGTTAAGTCTTTAGTTGAATTGCATGATGGAACTATAAATGTAAACAGCGAAGTAGGAGTTGGAACAGAGTTTGAAGTGAAAATTCCAAATCAAATAGTTTTACAAGATTCAAGTAAAAATTCTATTCAAAATGAATCTATTGATATGGACAAAAAAATACAAATAGAGTTTTCTGATATATATTAATAAAAAGCCTAAGTCAAGTATGTAGTAACAATTACTTGACTTAGGCTTTTGCTGTACTAAATTTTTATATTGAGTAAGTAGTATAAGTTGTAAAAAATTAAATTTATAGAAATAAATTTTAAAACCTTATTAACATACCTCTCGCCTTTTGAACTGGTTTTTAATCTGGATAACTTGAAATTAAAACCTAAAGGAAAAAATAAATCAACACCTTCATACGTAAAAATATCTAACAATATATGAGATGCATATCCCCAAAATATACCATATGCTGAACAAATCAATATAATATTTTTATCGCCTATTAAAACTACTAATTTTAGAAACTCTGATAAAATTAATAAAAATAAAAGACTATGAGTAAATCCTCTATGCTTTGTTCGCTTTGAAATAAACTTTGACAAGTGAGGCCATTTTTTACTCATATAAGATTTTCTAGTATCTAAATCAGGTAATAAAGATCCCAAATTAGCAAACTGAAAATAAATAAAAAAAAGCATCAATTTATATAAAGTATTAAAGTTATCTAAATATACATTACTAAAAGCAGAAAACGTAAGAGCTGCAATTAAGTATCCTCCAGATGAATGTGTTTCCTTTGTCATTAAAATACCCTTTCTAATAATTGGTTATTTAAACCTTATTATATATCAAAAAAAATGAATATGGAATCGAACAAATATAAAAACTTAATTTATTTGAAAATAATATACTGTATACAATTTAAAAATATAGTAATTAGTAGTATAATAAAAATGATGGTAAAAAAGGAGGATGCTAAATGGAGAAAGAAAAAACATGCAATCTATTAAAGCATACTGAAAATTTAAAGTTTAAACTTATATTAGAAAGTACTATAATAGGTGCGATTGTTGGAGTTACAATAGTACTTCACAGGATATTATTAGAAAAAGTAACTAATGTATTTATGTGGTTTTACTCTAATAGTAGAGGAAATTTAGTAAATACTATATTGTTATTTGGATTATTAATCATAAGTGGATATGTAGTAGGCCTTATGGTAAAAAAGGTACCATTAATTAGTGGTAGTGGTATACCTCAAGTAGAAGGAATACTAATGAAAAAATTAAAAGGCAGTTGGTTAAGCGTTTTAATAAATAAATTTGTAGGTGGACTTATAGCCTTAGGAGCTGGATTATCGCTAGGAAGAGAAGGCCCTTCTGTTCAAATGGGAGCCAGTATAGGTGAGGGATTTGCAAAAATATTTAAAAGAGTTAGTGTTGAAGAAAAATATTTAATAACTAGTGGAGCAAGTGCAGGATTAGCAGCAGCTTTTAATGCTCCTATATCAGGTGTAATGTTTGCCTTAGAGGAAGTTCATAAAAACTTTTCACCATTAGTACTACTTTCTGTTATGGCATCTGCATTAATGTCTGATTTTATTACAAAAACATTTTTAGGAATTGGTAAATCTCTTAATTTTGTAGGTGTTAGAGTATTAGATTTAAAGTATTATTGGTTATTAATAATATTAGGTATCATAGTAGGTATAAGTGGTGTTATATTTAATAGCGGAATTTTAAAAACTCAATCAATATTTAAAAAATCAAAATTAAGTACTGAAATAAAAGTAATAATCCCGTTTTTAATAACAGGTGTTGTGGGATTAACTGCACCAATTTTATTAGGTGGAGGACATGAACTTATAATGTCTTTAGATAAAAGCTCTATGACATTAAAAATGCTATTATTATTTTTATTAGTTAAATATTTACTTACATTTGTAGGATTTGGATCAGGAGTTCCAGGAGGGATATTTTTCCCACTATTAGTATTAGGAGCGTTAATAGGGAACATATTTGGGATAGTAGCAGTTAATGTGTTTGATATTCCTAGCATATATATACTGAACTTTATAATACTTGCTATGGCAGGAAACTTTGCATCTATAGTAAAAGCTCCTATAACGGGAATTATACTAATATGTGAAATGACAGGAAGTTTTGACCATTTATTATCTCTTGCAATAGTATGTATAGTAGCATATGTTACATCAGATTTATTTAAATCAGAACCTATATATGAAAGCTTGCTTGAAAGATGCTTACAGAGCGGAAATGATAAATTTGAATCTAACTCATCTAGAAAGAGTTTAATGGAAGTTGCAATTCATTTAGGTTGTGAAATAGAACATAAAAAAATAAAAGATGTAAAATGGCCAGAAAATTGTTTAATAGTATCTATAACAAGAGGCGGTAAAGAAATAATTCCAAGCGGGGACACTACATTACTCGGGGGAGATTATTTAACGATAATGGCAGATGAAGAAAATTCTGCATGTGCTCTAGATTATGTAACAGATTTAACATCTAATATAAAATTATTATAGAATTTTATTGAGTGTAATTACATATATATTAAAAATGTACAAGGTACAAATTTGATATATGATAGGTGATTGCATGAGAAGAAAAAAGCTTATAATAAATGCAATAATAATGACATTCTCAACTATTATATTTGGATTTATATCTATGTTTTTCAGGGTATATTTATCCAAGAAAATAGGACCGGAAGGAATGGGATTGTATCAGCTTATAATGTCTGTATATATTATGGCTGTAACATTTTCGAGTGCTGGAATCAGAATAGCAATTACAAGGCTTGTTGCAGAACAAGTAGGAAAAGGAAATAACAAGGGTATAAGAACTATAGTAAATAAAGGATGCATATACAGTTTGTTTTTCAGTATAGTAACATCTATTGTGCTTTTTTATGGAGCGGAATATATAGGAAATGTATTTTTAAAAGATGCAAGATCTGTACTATCCTTAAAAATATTAGCTTACAGTTTACCGTTTATAGGAATTTCTTCTTGTTTAAGTGGTTACTTTTATGGAGCAAGAGAAGTTGTTAAATCTGTTTCAGCAGAAATTTTAGAACATTTATTAATGATGGCAATTTCAATAGCAGCTATTACTATATTTGTAGATACTAATATAGAAAACATATGTGCACTTATATGTGTAGGTATGGCTGTAGGTAATATAGTATCTTGTATATATGCCTACATATTGTGTGCACTTAAAACAAGACCATTAAGCAGAACTGTATGTTGTAGTAATTATAATGAATGTAGAATTAGTGACATAAGCAAAATAGCATTTCCAATAGCATCAAGTTCATATATTCAAAGTGGACTTAGAACTATAGAAGATATATTAATACCTAATGCTCTTAGAATGTCTGGAACTTCAATTTCAGCATCTTTGTCAATATTTGGAATGATAAAAGGTATGGCACTTCCTATAATAAATTTTCCAGCAGTATTTTTAAGTTCATTTGCAACTTTGATAATACCAGAAATATCAGAAGCACACTCGTTAAATAGGAATAAAATGGTCAACTTTATAATTTCTAATGTATTTAGAATAACATTTATAATATCAATATTTGCATCAGGTGTTTTTATTGCATTTGCAAGCGATATAGGAATGGCAGTTTATAGTAATAAAGATATAGGGCCTATAATTAGAATTTTAGCCCCAGTAATACCTATAATGTATTTAGAAAGAATAATGGATGGGATTTTAAATTCTTTAAACAAGCAAGTTGCATTGTTAAAAATAAATTTGTTTGATATGGTTATTAGAATTCTTATAATATACTTTATAATACCTACAAAGGGCATAGAAGGGTTTATACTAGTTATATTTGTAAGTAATATTATTAACTTTGGATTAAATATGATAAATGTTTTAAAAACTACTAAGTTACAATTTAAAATGTTTAATTGGGTTATAAAACCAATTTTATGCATAGGTGTATCTGTTATAGTAGCTTCATTTATAGGATACAATATTATAAATAAAATATTTATTTCTATGGGTATATATATAGCTATGCTTATAATAACTAGATGTATAAGAATAAAAGATCTTAATTGGGTAATAGATAGCTTTAGGCTAGCAAAAGATATAAATGTACATAGTATAAAATTATATAGTGATAGATACATATAAAGAAAAGAGTTTGCATATTGCAAACTCTTTTCTTATATATAAATAGAAATAAATTTTGAGAAATTATTGAATATTAAGAAATATATGGATATAATTAACGTGTAGAAAAAAATAGTATATAAATGAAATTAAAACCATGAAGGTTAATGATGTCGTAAGACATGTAACTTTTGTGGTTTTTTTTACTTTTAAATAAGGGGGATAATTTATGAAACTAAAAAGGTCGATATCTATAGCATTAACTATGATGCTTACTGTTGCAACGATTACAGGATGTACAAGTTCAAAAGAAGGAGAAAAATCGAGCGCTAAAAGTAATACAAACTCTAGAATAGAAAATAGTGAACTTGTTGCTGCTGTGGCATATGAACCAGATGAGGGGTTTGATGCTACAACTGGGGGACATGGGTCGATGACTAGAGTATTTTTTTCAACGCTATTTAAAAGAGATAAAAATTTAGGAATGGAAAATGATTTAGCAACAGGATATAAGGTTTCCGATGATAGGTTAACATGGAATGTATCTATAAGAGATGGGGTTAAATTTAGCGATGGAGAAAATTTAACAGCTGAAGATGTTGTATATACATATGAAAAGGCAAAAGAAAGTGGATCTAATATAGATTTAACTATCTTAGACAGTGTAAAAGTAATTGATAATCATAATATAGAGTTTAAATTAAAAGAGCCTCAATCTACATTTATAGAGAAAATGGCATCGATAGGGATAGTTCCTAAACATGCACATGATGAAAAATTTGCACAAAATCCAATTGGATCAGGTCCATATAAATTTGTTCAATGGGATAAAGGGCAACAAGTTATAGCAGAAGCTAATGAAAATTATTATGGAGAAAAGCCTAGTATAAAAAAATTAACTATGGTGTTTTTAGATGATGATGCAGCTTATGCAGCTGTAAAATCGGGAGAAGTAGATATAGCCTCTATACCAGGATCTTTTGCGAAAGATAAAGTAGATGGGAAAAAGGTAATTGAGTTAGATAGTATAGAAACTTATGGGATAGAATTCCCTATGCAAAAAAGTGGAGAAAAAAATAAAGATGGACATCCTGTTGGTAATGATGTAACAAGTGATAAATCAATAAGAGAAGCTTTGAATTATGCTATAAATAGACAAGAGCTAGTAGATGGAGTTTTAGATGGATTTGGAGCTGTATCAACAACTGGACTTGAAAAAATGCCTTGGCTTAATAAGGAAACAATATTAAAAGGTGATGGAGATATAGAAAAAGCTAAGAAAATACTTAAAGATGGGGGTTGGAAGGACTCAAACTCTGATGGTATTTTAGAAAAAGACGGTACTAAAGCTGAGTTTAAATTGCTTTACACAGATGGAAAATACAGACAAGAATTAGGCTTATCAGTAGTTGAAACTGCAAAACAATTAGGTATAAAAATCGACTTGGAAGCTAAAACATGGGATACTATAGAGCCCGAGATAAACTCTCAGCCTGTATTATTTGGATGGGGATCAGGAGATCCATCAGAGCTTAACTATTTATATAGTAGCAAGGTTATAGGAGTTGGAGTACCTTGGAATAATGCTGGATACTATAAAAATGAAAAAGTTGATGAATATATAAGTAAAGCTTTACAAAGTGAAAATGAAAATGAAGCTATTGAATATTGGAAAAAAGCTCAATGGGATGGAGAAACAGGATTTTCAACTAAAGGAGACTCAACATATGCATGGCTTGTAAATGCAGGGAATTTATACATAGCTGATGAAAATCTAGATATAGGAACTCCAGTTGTTCAACCACATGGAGGTAGAATTCTTGATAATATAACAGAATGGAAATGGAAAAAGTAAATTTTTCAAGGAGATACTCATATGAATAACCCTAATAATATAGGAATATTTTTAATAAAAAAAATTATAAGACTTATAACTCTTTTAATTGCTGTGTGTATAGTAAGTTTTATTTTAATGGAAAAGTCACCGATCGATCCTATCAAGGCTTATGTAGGTGCAGATTTAAGTGTTACACAAGAACAAAGAGAAGAAATAGCTAATCATTGGGGGCTTAATAAACCTCCTGTTGAAAGATTTATTTCATGGTTTAGCTCAATACTGAAAGGTGACTTTGGAACATCGATGATATATAGACGACCTGTAATAGATGTTATAACAGAAAAATTTATGGCATCTTTAGCTCTTATGGTTGTGGCATGGACAATTTCTGGCATATTAGGATTTGTTATGGGGGTTATATCTGGAATAAAAGAAGGTAGCATAGTTGATAAAATTATAAGGGGGTATTGTCATATTTTAATTTCAACTCCTACCTTCTGGTTAGGTATTTTACTTATCATGATATTTTCTGTTAAGTTAAAATTATTTCCGGTTGCACTAGGTGTACCTATTGGAGTGTTGGCAAGTGAAGTTACATTAAAAATTCTATTAAAACACTTAATCCTTCCAGCATTGACTTTAAGTGTTATAGGTGTAGCCAATATATGTTTACATACGAGAGAAAAAGTTATTGAAATTTCAAATAGTGATTATGTACTTTTTGCAAAAGCAAGAGGAGAAAGTAGTAAAAGTATAATATTTAATCATATTATAAGAAACGTTGCACTGCCAGCTATAACTCTTCAGTTTTTATCATTTAGTGAATTATTTGCAGGCACTATATTTGCAGAACAAGTTTTTTCATATCCAGGACTTGGACAAGCTACAGTGGATGCAGGGATTAAAGGAGACTTACCTCTTTTAATGGGTGTGGTTATAATAAGTTTAATATTTGTATTTACTGGAAATTTAATTGCAGATATTTTATATAAAGTTATCGATCCTAGAATGAAGGAGGGAAATACTAACTAATGGAACAACTTCAATATATAAAAGAAAAAACTCATTCTAACAGTAAGATTAATATAGGAATAAGAGAAAAAACCATTTTATCTATATTAATTTTTAGTTGTTTTTTAATAGGAATAATTGTATTTGGTAGCTTTATAAGTGAAAAGCAAATATCTATAGATTTAACTCAAAAAAATATATCCCCAAATTTAAATTATTTGTTTGGTACAGACTGGATGGGAAGAGATATGTTTTATAGAACTATAAAGGGTCTTAGCTTAAGTATGAAGATAGGTGTTATGGCATCTATGATAAGTGGATTAATAGCATTAACTTTAGGGCTAATGAGTGCTACTATGGGAAAGACAGTTGATTCTATAATTACATGGATTATAGATTTATTTCTTTCCGTGCCACATGCCTTAGTTATAATACTTATATCTATATCTCTAGGTGGAGGGCTAAAAGGAATTATAATAGGTGTAGCTATTACACACTGGCCATCATTAACAAGGATAATAAGGGCAGAAGTAATGCAAATAAAAAACTCTGAATATGTGAAGCTGTCCAAAAACTTTGGTAAATCCAATGTATATATTGCTACAAAGCATATATTGCCACATATAATCCCTCAACTTTTAGTAGGAGTAGTATTAATATTTCCGCATGCTATATTACATGAGGCTTCTATAACTTTTTTAGGATTTGGACTTCAACCTCATGAACCTGCTATTGGAATAATTTTATCAGAAGCTATGAAATATTTAAGCAGTGGTAGATGGTGGTTAGCTTTTTTCCCAGGGATAAGTTTGGTCTTAGTTTCGTTAATGGTTGATAATATAGGTAAACAAATAAGTAAACTTATAAATCCTAAGTTAGCACATAAATAGGAGGTTGTATGAAAGAGCCAGTACTAAGTGTTAAAAATTTAGAAGTTAGCTTTTCTCAATATACAAAAGGATTAAGAAAAAGAAATTTAAAAGTTATAACAAATTTAGATATAGATTTATATGAAGGTGAAATACTAGCTGTTGTTGGGTCAAGTGGATCGGGGAAAAGTTTGTTAGCTCATGCAATACTTGGAATACTTCCTAGAAATTCTAATGTTGAAGGTAGCATAATTTATAAAAATGAAATTTTAGATAAAAAAAGAAAAGAAAAATTAAGAGGAAAAGAAATTGTGTTAATACCACAATCAATAAATTACCTAGATCCTCTTATGAAAGTTTCTGATCAAGTTAAATTATCATTAGAAAATAAAAAAGAAGCAAGTAAAATACAAAGAAATATTTTTTCTAAGTATGGATTAAATGAAAATGTTGATAAAATGTTTCCTTTTCAATTATCAGGGGGGATGGCAAGAAAAGTTTTGCTATCAACAGCATTGGTAAGTGATACGAAAGTAATAATAGCAGATGAACCTACTCCTGGATTGGATGAAAAATCATTAAATGAAGCATTAGGACATTTTAGAGATATTGCAGATAATGGATGCGCTGTTTTAATGATAACGCATGATATTGATGCAGCATTAAAGGTAGCTGATAAAATTGCTGTATTTTATGCAGGAACTACCTTGGAAGTTGCTAATGTAATAGATTTTAAAAGTGAGAATGAAAAACTTAGACATCCTTATACAAAAGCTCTTTACAATGCTTTACCTCAAAATGAATTTAAACCAATACCTGGATCACAACCACTTCCAACTGAGATTCCTAAAGGATGTTTATTTTATGAACGATGTGAAATTAGATCCAATGATTGTAAAAACAAAAGACCTAATACTAAGTATATTAGAGGTGGAATGGTGAGGTGTTTAAATGCAACTTAAAGCCAAGGATATAAGTTTTAAGTATAAAAATAACAATACATATGTTTTGAAAAATGTAGACTTTGAAATTAACAGTGGTGAAATAGTTGGATTAGTTGCACCAAGTGGATTTGGGAAAACTACTTTGGCTAAAATTTTAGCTGGATATGAAAACTCATATACAGGAACTGTAAAAATTGAAGGTATAAATAAAAAAAATAAGTATAATCCAGTGCAATTAATTTTTCAACATCCAGAAAAAGCCGTTAATCCCAAGTGGAAAATGAGTCGAATTTTAACAGAATCATTTAATCCACCTAAAGAACTTTTAGATTATATAGGAATAAAAGATGAGTGGTTAAACAGATACCCAAATGAGCTTTCAGGAGGGGAACTACAGAGATTTTGTGTTATAAGAGCTTTATCTAAAGATACTAAGTTTTTAATTGCTGATGAAATGACAACTATGTTAGATGCTATAACTCAAGCACAAATTTGGAATGTAGTTTTAGATTATATCAAACAAAATAATATAGGGCTTATAGTAATAAGTCATGAGAAATCCTTAATTCAAAGAATTTGTGATAGGGTTGTTAATTTAGAAAAATTCAAGGTAGAAATTTAGTTTTAAAATAAAAAATATATATTGATACTAGATTTCTAATTTGATATATTAAAATTAGGAACAAAAATCAAAATCATATCAAAGGCATTTTAAATACATCATAAATAAAGTTAAACTACTAAAATGGGGGTCTTTATTATGAGTAAAAAATATGTTGCAGAGCCATTTAAAATCAAAATGGTTGAACCTATCAAAATGACTACAAAGGAAGAAAGAGAAGAAAAAATCCAAGAAGCAAATTTTAACCTATTTTCATTAAAAGCAGATGACGTATACATAGACTTATTAACAGACAGTGGAACAGGGGCAATGAGTTCAAAGCAATGGGCAGCAGTAATGCTAGGAGATGAATCATATTCTGGAGCAAGTAGCTACTTCAAATTGGTGGAAGCTGCAAAAGATATATTTGGATATAAATATATACAACCAGTTCATCAAGGTAGAGCTGCAGAAAAAGTATTGGTTCCTTTATTTGTAGAACAAGGAAAATACGCTATATCAAATATGCATTTCGATACAACTCGAGCACATGTTGAGTTAACTGGGGCTAAAGCTATTGACTGTGTAGTTCCTGAAGCCTTAGATACAGTGGCTTATGCTCCATTTAAAGGAAATATGGACATAGGTAGAATGGAAAAATTAATAAATGAGTTTGGGGTAGAAAATGTTGGCGTTATAATAATGACAGTAACTAACAACACTGCAGGTGGGCAACCTGTATCGATGGAAAATATGAGAGAAACTTATAAAGTAGCTCAAAAATATAAAATTCCTGTATTGATAGATGCTGCAAGATATGCAGAAAATGCATACTTCATAAAAACTAGAGAAGAAGGATATGCGGATAAAACTATAAAAGAAATTGTAAAAGAAATGTTTAGCTATGGAGATATGTTAACTATGAGTTCTAAAAAAGATGCGATAGTTAACATGGGAGGACTTATAGGGGTTAGAGATGATGAAGAGTTATATAATAATGTAAAAGCTCGTACAATATCATTTGAAGGATTTGTTTCTTATGGAGGTTTAGCTGGACGTGATTTAGAGGCTTTATCTGTTGGACTTTATGAAGGAATTGATTTTGATTATTTAAAATATCGTATAGGACAAATGGAGTATATTGCAAATAGACTTGATGAGGCAGGTATAGCTTATCAATCACCAGTTGGGGGTCATGCAGTATTTATAGATGCTAAGAAGTTACTTCCACATATACCGTACTACCAATTCCCTGCACAAGCACTTGCAATAGAATTATATAAAGAAGCTGGAATTAGAACTTGTGATATAGGTTCATATATGTTAGATAATGATCCGGTAACAGGGGAGCAACGTCAATCAGAATTAGAGCTTACAAGACTTGCGATTCCAAGAAGGGTTTACACTCAAGCTCATCTAGATGTTATTGTAGATGCATTAATATCTATAAAGGAAAGAGCTAATCAAATAAAAGGTTATGAAATAACTTGGCAACCAAAAGTTTTAAGACACTTTACATCAAAACTTAAACCTATAGAGTAGGGATAGTTAGCAAGAGATACTTAAAATAATATTGTGAGAAAGATAAATATTTAAATTTTACTCCCAAAGCGTTAAGATGCTTTAAAGGTCGTTAAAACTCAAATATTTATCCTAAACAAATTATTTTGAAGTATCTCTTTTTTATGTTGGTATGGAGTTCAAATGGGTAGAGAAATAATATATAATAAAGTTATAAATATACAATTGGAGATGAGTTATTTTGAAACCTTATATAGATATATTGGAAAATCAAAGAAGGCATTTAAATGAAGTTGGAACAATTAGCGTTGAAGATAGAATTAAAGCTTTAAAAGATTTAAAACAAACTATAAAAAAATATGAAAATGAAATTATAGACGCGCTTTATAAAGATTTAGGAAAATCTGAGTTTGAAAGTTATACTACCGAGGTTGGGTTTATATATAGATCTATAAATCATGCACTAAAAAATATAAAAAAATGGAATAAAGTAAAAAGAGTAAGAAATGATATAGCACAAATTCCAGGAAAGTCATATGTATATAATTCTGCATATGGAAGTGTTCTTATAATAGGGCCTTATAATTATCCTTTCCAATTAACTATAGAACCGCTTATAGGAGCTATAGCTGGTGGAAATACAGCTGTTATTAAACCTTCAGAATACACTAATAATGTTGAATATATATTAGTTAAAATTATTAAAGAATGTTTTAATTCAAATTACATTGATATAGTAGTGGGGGATTATACTGTAAATAGCAATTTATTAGACTTAAATTTTGATTATATATTTTTTACAGGAAGTGTAAACGTAGGTAAAATAGTTATGGAAAAAGCTAGTAAAAACTTAATTCCTACAACTTTAGAATTAGGTGGTAAATCACCTACTATAGTAGATAAAACTGCAAAACTAGACGTGGCAGCAAAACGTATAGTATGGGGAAAATTTGCAAATGCTGGCCAAACTTGTGTAGCACCGGATTATTTATTAGTCCATGAAGATATATATGAAGAATTTATACAAAAGTTAAAGATTACTATAACGAATTTTTATGGAGAAAAAATAAAAGATAGTAAAGATTTTGGAAGAATTGTTAATGACCGTCACATGAGTAGATTAAAAGATATACTAGATAAAGATCATGAAAAAATAGTATTTGGTGGAGAGATTGAGATGAAAACAAGATATATTTCACCTACTATTTTAAAAGATGTTAACTACAATGACGCAGTTATGCAAGATGAAATCTTTGGCCCGATAATACCTATTATAAAATATAGTGAACTTGATGATATAAGGTTTTACTTAAACTTACATCAAACACCGCTGGCGTTATATGTTTTTTCAGAAGATAAATATTTTAGTGATTATATAATTAAAAACTTTACTTTTGGAGGTGGATGCATAAATGATACAATAACACATGTTGCATCTACAAATCTTCCATTTGGGGGAGTTAAAACATCTGGAATTGGAAGATATCATGGATACAATAGTTTTAAAACTTTTACATATGAAAAAGCAATTGTAAAAAGAAGTAGTAAAATAGATATAAATTTAGTATTTCCACCATATAAAGATAAATTAAAATTAATAAAAAAAGTAATGAAATAAAATTTAAAAATGTAAAAATTTTACTGTATTTGTTAATGAAAATAAGAGAAAACTAAAAGTGATGTATATTTAGTTCAATATATTTTACTGGAGGTGCTTATTTTGAAAGATAATTCATTTTTAAATAGTGTAAGAGGCATATTCAAAGAAATGCTATATATGGAAAGTGAAAACACTAATACAGATAGAGAAAAAGTAACCGAAATAGATAAGTATGGAAATAAAACTACTTACTATAGAGCAGGAGCAGGACCTGATCAGCCAAATACAATAAATCAAAAATTTGAATAAAGATAAAAATAAAGAAAGAATACACTTATGCTATAGGTGTATTCTTTCTTTATTTTTATCTTTGACATAGCACATATAAACGAAAAAAAGAGTAAAATAAATAGACAACAATTATTAGGGGGGATTAAATTGACTATAGATCTAAAGGGAAGATCATTTTTGACTTTATTAGATTATACAGAAGAAGAAATAAGATACCTATTAGACCTAGCGAAACTTTATAAAATAGCTAAAAAATTAGATAGATCTCACAAAAAATTAGATACTAAAAATATTGCGCTTATATTTGAAAAAGATTCAATTAAGACAAGGTGTGCATTTGACGTTGCTGCTATGGACTTGGGAATAGGAGTAACGTATATAGGTGGCAATGAACTACAAATTGACAAAAAAGAATCTACGAAAGATTTTGCTAGAATATTTGGGAAAATATATGATGGTATAGCTTATTGTGGAGGAACTCAGAATAATTTAAATCAATTGAATGAGTTTGCTAAAATTCCTGTATGGAATGCAATGACAAATGAGTATCATCCTACTCAAGTTTTAGCAGACTTATTAACTATAGAAGAAAAGTTAGGACATTTGAAAAGTGCAAATATTACATTTGTTGGAGATTCAAAAAATAATGTAGTAAACTCTTTAATGATAGCATGTGCAAAAATGGGAATTAATTTTACTATATGTGCCCCAAGTGACCTACATCCTGATAAATCATTGATTAATGAATGTAAAAATATAAGTAAAAAAAATAAATCTAACATAAATTTAACTGAAAATATTTACGAAGGAAATAAAGATGCAGATGTAATTTACACTTGTCCATGGAAATCTATACTAGAATCAAATGATATTTCAAAAGATAAGATAGAAAAGCTAATAAATTACAAAGTTAGTATGGAACTTATGAATAATTGTAGTCAGAATGTTATATTTATGCACTGTCTACCTGCTTTTCATAATTTAGAAACTAAATTCCGAATAGATATTTATGAAGATTTTGGAATAAAAGAAATGGAAGTCACAGATGAAGTTTTTGAATCTAATTACTCTGTTGTGTTTGATCAAAGTGAAAATAGAATGCATACAATAAAAGCTATAATCATTGCAACCTTAGGGTTTTAACGTAAATGATATTAATTGAATTAATGTATATAAAAATAAGGATATAATAGCATATTCTTATTTTTATATGTAATTATAATTAACAAAAAATTAACGGAAAAGTTTGTTTTTTAACTAAACCTTAATCTCAATTTAATAATTAACAGCAACTTAACAAAAAAGAGTGTTTCTTAACATAGCCTTAACTTAAATTGACAAAATATTTGTTAAAATCAAATTAATGAAAAAATACAGAAAACACGTTTGATTTTTAAGGAGGAAATTATTAGTGGAAATAGCAGTAAATTTGATGGGAGGACTGGGACTATTCTTATATGGAATGAATCTTATGGCAGATGGTCTTCAGAAATCAGCAGGAGAAAAATTAAAAAGAATAATTGGACTTTTAACTAGTAATGTATTAATGGGAGTTTTAGTAGGGGCTCTAGTAACAGCAATTATACAAAGTAGTAGTGCAACTACAGTTATGGTAGTTGGATTTGTTAACGCAGGAATCATGACATTACCTCAAGCTATAGGAGTTATAATGGGGGCTAATATAGGAACGACTATAACAGCACAACTTGTATCTCTTGATTTAGTAGGAATGGCACCTTTAGCATTAGGTATAGGTATAGTAATGTATTTATTTTCAAAGAATCAAAAAACAAAAACAATAGCTGAAATTTTAATAGGCTTTGGGATATTATTTACTGGAATGGATTTTATGAAAAATGCAGTAAAACCATTATCAGAATTCAAAGGATTTACTGATGCACTAGTTGCTTTTGGAAATAGACCTATTCTTGGAATCTTATTAGGATTTGGAATAACGGCAATAGTACAAAGTTCGAGTGCTTCTATGGGGATGTTATTAGCACTTGCATCTCAAGGATTAATACCGTTAACTGCAGCACTGCCTATACTATATGGAGAAAATATAGGTACATGTGTTACATCTTTAATATCTAGTATAGGAGCCAGTATAAATGCTAGAAGAGCAGCTTTAATGCACTTAGTGTTTAATATAATAGGAACCATTGTATTTATGTTAATTTTAACAAAACCTATAACTATGATAGTTCAAAATTTAAACCCGGATGATGTAAGTAGACAGATTGCAAATGCTCATACATTATTTAATATAACAAATGTTATATTATTACTTCCTTTCTCTAAATACATAGTAAAGCTTACTATGAAGCTTATGCCAGAAAGAGAAGAAGAAATAAAAAGCAAAAAGACTGTTCATTACATAGATGATAGAATGATGGAAACTCCATCTATAGCTTTATCAAACACTATAAAAGAAACTTTAAGAATGGGTGAAAAAGCTAAAGAAAGTTTAGACAATGCAATGACAGGATTTTTAAATAAATCAAAAGAAAAAGTAGATAAATCTTTTAAAAATGAAAAGCTAATAAATATTTTACAAAAAAGCATACTAAATTATTTATTGAAATTATC
The DNA here is from genome assembly GCF_048568265.1 of Paraclostridium dentum. Lineage (NCBI taxonomy): Bacteria > Bacillati > Bacillota > Clostridia > Peptostreptococcales > Peptostreptococcaceae > Paraclostridium > Paraclostridium dentum. The sequence continues at coordinate 834,284 of NZ_CP183813.1, forward strand.
TAAAACTTCATTAAATGATAATTCTAGAGAAAGTGTAGATTTATTATTTAATACTGTAAATGATATAGAAAGAGTTGGAGATCATGCAGAAAATATAGCCGAGCTTGCAACTACAGTTATAGATAATGATTTGAGTTTATCTAAAGATGGATCTGTTGAACTTAAAGAATTATACCAAAAGGTTGTAGACACGTACAGTTTAGCTCTTGAAAGTTTAGAGAAGTCAGATGTGGATTTAGCGTGTAGAGTAATAAAAATGGAAGAACAAGTTGATATGATGGAAAAAAGCTGTAGAGCAAATCATATGAGAAGACTAAACTCAAGTTCTTGTAGTGTAGACTCTGGAGTTATATTCTTAGATTTAATTAGTAATCTAGAAAGAGTATCAGATCATTCTGCTAATATAGCTCAACAGGTTATAAAATCGAGTAATAAGAAATTTGCATAATATAAGACTTTAAATAAAAAGCTTTATCGATATAATATAATATTATGATTGATAAAGCTTTTTATATTTAATTAAACTATAAATGTAATTAAATTTTAAAAATTATAAAAATTGCCAGAAAGTATTGTACTAGTGAATAAAAAATTGTAATATATACATATAATATAGTGTATGCTAAAAGATAAAGAGTGTAGACTAAATAAGACGATAATTAAATTTAAATAATATTAAATTATAGTTAAAGGAGAATGAAATTATGGCAATGGGAGCACCAACACCACACAATAGCGGTAAATTAGGAGATATAGCAGAAACAGTATTATTACCCGGGGATCCTCTAAGAGCTAAATTTATAGCAGAGACTTTCTTAGAAGACGTTGTTCAATACAACACTGTAAGAGGTATGAATGGTTATACTGGATACTATAATGGTAAAAAAATATCAGTACAAGGTACAGGTATGGGATGTCCATCAATAGGAATATATACATATGAATTAATCCATTTTTATGGAGTTAAAAATCTTATAAGAATAGGTTCTGCAGGAGCTTTACATGAAGATTTAAAAATGCATGATATAGTAATAGGTATGGGTTCTTGTACAGATTCTAATTATGCATCTCAATACAACTTACCAGGAACATTTGCACCAGTAGCAAGCTATGAGTTACTTAGCAAAGCTGTAGATGTTGCTAAGAGTCAAGGCGTTGATCCTAAAGTTGGAAACATACTATGCAGTGATGTATTCTATGGAGATGAAGGATTAGATTCTTTAGCTAAATGGACTAAAATGGGAGTGTTAGCTGTAGAAATGGAATCAGCTGCACTTTATATGAATGCTGCAAGAGCTGGAGTTAATGCTCTTTGTATATTAACAATTTCTGATTGTCCTTTCAAAGGAGAAGCAACTACTGCTATGGAAAGACAAACTGCATTTACAAGAATGATGAATATAGCTTTAGAATTAGCTTAATATAATATAGAATAAAAAGCTGGTTTTTACGGTATACACTGTAAAAACCAGCTTTTTTTATTATAGATAAAAACTATATTTGAAAACGATTTTATATATAATTTCTATATATATTTACTACATAAATTAAACTTGATACTATATAGAGGATAACATTACAGAATATTACAAAATATTACAAAATTCATACGATGAAAGGAAAATAAACAAGTGAAAAGGTCTATTAAATTATTAGCTTTGATGTGTACTTTAGTAGTAAGTATGACTATGATGGTAGCATGTAAAGATGAAGATGTTAAAAATAATAAAACTTCTTCTATCGAAACTAAACCAATATCAACAAGTGAATTGAAATCTAAATTAAATGAAAAAAATTGGGTTGTTGTGGATACGAGAGTGAATGACTCATATAATGGGTGGGTATTAAATGGAGAAAAAAGAGGTGGACATATACCAGAAGCCACTGACTTTGCTTATAACTGGATAGAAGTAGAATCTAAAGATAAAGATAAAACTTTAGATGAAGCTCTAAAGAATAAAGGGATAGATAAAGATAAAAATATTGTTTTATATGATGCAAATGGAGAAGATGCTAAAAAAGTATATAAGTATTTAAGTGATAAAGGCTATAAAAATTTATATATATACGACATAAATGAGTGGGCTAATGATGAAACTCTACCTTTAGAAAAATATAAAAACTATGAAATGATAGTACCGGCAAAAGCTATAAAGAATATTTTAGATGGCAAAAAAACGGAGACTTTTGAAAATACAAACAATATAAAGATTGTTGAAGCTAGTTGGGGAGATGGAAAAGATAGCTACGATAAAGGTCATATACCAACGAGTGTTCATATAAACACAGATACTATAGAACCTCCACCAGAGTGGATGCTTGCTACAGATAAAGAGTTGACTAAGTTTGCTAATGACTATGGATTTACAAAAAATGATACAATAATAGTAACAGGAAAAGAACCAATGGCAGCTTATCGTGTTGCCGTAGTGCTTAGATATATGGGAGTTAAAGATGTTAGAGTTTTAAATGGAGGAGATGATGCTTGGGTAAGAGCTGGATATGAACTAGAAAAAACTAAAAATGATAAAAAATCAGGAAAAGACTTTGGAGCTACTATACCAGCTAATCCTGATTTAATAGATACTATCCAAGAAGTAAAAGAAAAAATGAAGTCTGATAAATTTACATTAGTAGATAATCGTATGTGGGATGAATACATAGGGAAGATATCAGGATATAGTTATTGGGATAAAAAGGGTCGTATTCAAGGGGCTGTTTATGGACATGCGGGAACAGAAGGGTCTACATCTCTAAACTATTACAGAAATATTGATAAAACTATGAGAAATGAAGATGAAATTAAAGCTTTATGGAAAGAAGATGGAATTGATACAAACAATCAATTAGACTTTATGTGTGGTAGTGGTTGGAGAGCAGCTGAAGTTTTAACATATGCTAATGTCATGGGATATGATAAAACTGCTCTATATAGTGATGGTTGGATAGGTTGGAGTAAGGATTCTAAAAATCCTGTAGAAAGTGGAGAACCTCAAAAGTAAATGAAAAAATAATTATTTTATTAAATTATATATAGAATTTTATTAAAAAATAAAGTTTAAATAAAAAAAGATAATAGTATTTACGAGAAGTAAGTACTATTATCTTTTTGCTTATAAAGATATATAAGATTGTAAAAAAATATATATTTATAGAATTAGAAATAGAATTATGATAACATTATAATGATAAATATAAATACTAGGTTTTTATTAATTAATAGGGAATGATGTGAAAATCATCAACAGCCCCCGCTACTGTAATTACGGACGAGTCTTTTTTTAGCCACTGAAGAATTTCTTTGGGAAGGTAAAGATTAGGATGATGTATAAGTCAGGAGACCTGCCTAGATAAAACAAACTTTCGGAGGGAGAGACAAAATGAAAATATCAAAAAAAATTAAATTAAGTTTGCTTAGCTTAGTTATAGGGCTAAGCTTCGTAGGGTGCAGTAAAACAGAAACTAAAACTGAAGACACTACTGCAAAGAAGGTAGAAAAAACAAATGAAACAAAGGATAATTATTATCCAGTAACTATTACTACGCACAATAGCAATAAAGAAGAAATAAAGGTTACTATAAAAGAGAAACCCAAAAAGGTGCTTGCAGTTTATCAAGACTCTATAGAAACTATGCTAGCATTAGGATTAGAAGATAACATAGTTGCTGCGGCTGGGCTAGACCATAAGGTTAAAGATGAATATCAAGAAGCTTTTAAAAGGGTTAAGTATTTAGATGAGTTTACACCGTCTAAAGAAAATACTATGATGTTACAACCAGATCTTATAGTAGGATGGGATTCTTTGTTTACAGATAAAACTTTAGGAACAGTAGATTTTTGGCAAAATAAAGGCACAAATACATACATGGCATTAAATAGTGGAGCAGTAGAGCATAAAACTATTAAAAATGAATGTGAAGATATATTAAATATAGGGAAAATATTTAACGTTGAAGATAAAGCTAAAAATATAGTTGATAATATAAATAAGAAAGTAAATGAAGTTGTAGAGTCTGAAAAAGGCAAAAAGCAACAGACTACTTTAATAGTTGAATTTTACGATGATAAAATTAGTGGATATGGAAAAAGCACTCTAGGAGGAGATATGGTAACTAAGCTAGGTGCAAAACTATTAAATCAAGATGGAAATCCATTAAGTAAAGAAGATTTAGTAAAATTAAATCCAGACAGTATATTTGTAGTGTATATGAATAGAGATGATGATAGTAAAAAAGCTGAAGAAAATAAAAATTTAGTTATGAAAGACAAAGCATTACAAAGTTTAAATGCAGTTAAAAATAATAGAGTTTATCCAATAGAATTAGGACAAATGTATTGTAGTGGAGTAAGAACTATAGATGGAATAGAAACTTTTGCAAATGGACTTTATCCAAGTAAGTAGAAAGAGGGACATGGACATATGCAATCAATGAAAAGCTTAAGAAAATGTGGAAATAATGAAGAAAAGGGCTTTGTGAAAACAAAGCCTTTATATATATTAGTTATTATAGGACTTATTGTTGCTTTAATTTTATCTATTTTATTTGCTGTAACAATAGGTTCAAGTGACATCAGCATAAAGCAAGTATATCAAATAATAGGGTATAAACTATTTAGTATAGGAAATGAAAATACTTTATCTAATGGAGCTATTCATGATGTAGTATGGTTTATTAGATTGCCTAGAATAATTTTAGCTTTATGTGTAGGAATAGGACTATCTGTATGTGGAGTTGTAATGCAAGCTATAGTAAAAAACCCTCTAGCAGATCCTTATATACTTGGAGTATCATCTGGAGCATCCTTAGGGGCTACAATAGCTATAATGTTAGGGTTTACAACTTTATTAGGACAAAACTCAATAGGGATATTTGCATTCTTTGGTGCATTTTTAGTTTCGATGTTAGTTTTAATGATTTCAAACACAGGATCAAGATCTAACTCTACAAAACTATTATTAGCGGGAATGGCTTTGAGTTCTGTGTGTAGTGCATTTTCAAGTTTTATAGTTTATATAAAGAATGATGCAGAAGGAATGAAAAATATAACATTTTGGCTTATGGGAAGTTTAGCTGGAGCTAAATGGGAGGAAATAGTATTTATACTTCCATTGATTTTAATAGGGACTATATTCTTTTTAAGTCAGTATAGAATATTGAATTTAATGTTATTGGGAGATGATGTAGCCATAACATTAGGGACTGATTTATATAGGTATAGACAAGTATATCTAATTGTAACATCTCTCCTAGTAGGGTTGGTGGTTTATTCATCTGGTATGATTGGATTTGTAGGACTTATAATACCTCACATTGTTAGAGGTTTATTTGGGACTGACCATAAAAAAATAATTCCAATATCTGCACTTTTGGGAGCTATATTTTTAATATGGTCAGATGTATTATCTCGAATAATAATAAAAAATGCAGAACTTCCGATTGGAATACTTATATCTATGATAGGAGCTCCTTGCTTTGTTTATCTAATGATAAGAAGAAGTTATGGGTTTGGAGGTACTAATTAATGAGAATAGAAACTAAAAAATTAGAGCTTTCTATAAATGAAAATAAAATATTAAAAGGCATAGATATTGATGTTAAAAATAAAGAATTTGTAGGAATTATAGGGCCTAATGGAAGTGGAAAATCGACTCTTTTAAAGTGTATATATAGAAACTTAACCCCAAGTAAAGGTGTAATATACCTAGATGATATTAATATTAAAAGTATATCAACTAAAGACAGCGCTAAAAAAATTGGAGTTGTAGCTCAACATAATCATAATAACTTTGATTTCTCGGTATTAGATATGGTACTTATGGGAAGAAGTCCTTATAAAAAAGTTATGGACAGAGATACTAAAGAAGATTATGAAATTGTATATAATGCCATAGATAAAGTAAATATAAGACATTTAATTAATAGAAACTTTAATACTTTATCGGGAGGAGAGCAACAAAGGGTTATACTAGCAAGGGCTTTAGCTCAGGATACAAAGTGTTTAATACTTGATGAGCCAACTAACCACTTAGATATTAAATATCAGCTACAATTAATGGGGATTGTTAAAGAATTAGATATAGAAGTTATAGCAGCTATTCATGATTTAAATATAGCAGCTATGTATTGCGATAAAATATATGTTTTAAAAGATGGAGAAATCAGGGCTTATGGAACTCCGAAACAGGTTTTAACTACAGAACTTATAAAGGAAGTTTATGGCGTTAATGCTAAAATTTTAAAAGATGAAACTGATAATAATATAAATATAATTTTTAAAAAGTAATTAAATAGAAAAATAAATATAGAAAAGCTAAAAAATAATTTGAAAATGTTTTTTAGCTTTTTTTTATGTAACAAATTAATTATTTGTAAATATAAATCAATTTGGTTAAAAAAGTGAAAATTTATTATTTTAAAAAAGTTTAGCAGTAATATACATTGATAATTAGTAATATTAAATAAAAGCATTGGTAAAACGATAAAATTGAGTTAGTTATACTAAACATAATAAAAATTAATATAAACAAAAGTTTACCTTAACTAAACATAATAAAAATTAATATAAACATAAAAATGAAAAAATATGTATATGCATTGAAATAACTAGAAATAGAAAAATTGATATTAAAAATAAAAAAATAAAAAAAGTGCTTGCAAAATAGCTGAAACTTTATATAATAAATATTGTGAGTTTAATAAAACTAAATTTTATAAATAGAAATAATAACCTTTAAAAAGTTAAATCAATCTTTAAAATAAAGAAAGGAGGAACGATTTGGAAGCTATAGGTAAAAACTTAGAGTTAGAATATGAGAAAAGTTATAAGTTAAATCATAGTCAAATACCACTGCTAAGCTCACTAAAAGAATATTCAAAAAAAGATATAGCATGTTTTGATGTACCTGGTCATGTAAGACATCAAGGAGTAGATATATTAAATAATTATTATGGAGAAGAATTGATGAAAATGGATATAAACTCATCTCCATTAATGGATAATGTATCTAACCCTAGGGGAGTCATAAAAAATGCTCAAAAGCTTTTAGCGGATGCTTATGGTTCAGATGATGCTTTTTTTATAACCAATGGAACTACAGGAGCTATACATGCAATGATATTAAGTATTATAGAGGATAATGATAAATTGCTTCTTCCTAGAAATATACATAAATCAGTTATCAATGCACTAATATTAAGTGGAGGAGAACCTGTATTTATTCAACCAGAGTTTGATAAAGAACTAGGAATAAGTCTTAATATAAGGGCTAAAGATGTAAAGCATACACTTGAAACAAATAAGGGGATAAAAGCTTTATTTTTACTAAATCCAACTTATTATGGAGCATGTAGTGATTTAAGAGAAATTATAGACATATGTCATGAACATAATGTATTAGTTTTAGTAGATGAGGCACATGGCGCTCACTTCCCGTTTCATGATGATTTACCACCATCAAGTATGAAGCTAGGAGCAGATATGGCGGCGGTTAGCATACATAAAACAGGGGGGGCATTAACGCAAGCTTCAGCATTACTTTTAAATAACAAAAGCATAGAGTCTAGCAAGGTTCTTCAATGTATAAACATGCTGCAATCAACATCAGCATCATATTTATTAATGAGTAGCATTGATGGGGCTAGATCAAATTTAGTGTCAAACGGGCAGGAGCAATTATCGAAAGCTTTAAATCTTTCAAGATACGCTAAAGCTAGGCTTAATAAAGTAAAAGGTATAAAAGTTGTATCTACGGAATGTTTAAATGACGAAGGAGTAAAGTTTATAGATGAGACAAAACTTTGCATAAATGTTAAAAGATTAAATTTAACAGGACTTGAAGTTTATGATTTATTATATAAAGAGTTTGCAGTTCAAGCGGAATTAGGAGATTTATATAATATATTAGCTTTAATATCTATAGGTACAGAAAAAGAAGATGTAGACAAATTAATAGATGCATTAGAAGTTATATCTAAAATATATAAGAAGCCTGATAAGATAAATGATATAGATATAAAGCAGATAAACCCAATATTGAAACTAAAACCAAGAGATGCTTTTTATAAAGATAAAGAAATGGTTTTACTTGATGAATGTATTGGAAGAATTTCTGGAGAATCTATAATGGCTTATCCACCAGGTATTCCGATAGTAACTCCTGGAGAAATAATTACAAAAGAAATTATAGATTATATAAAGTTGTTAAAAGACAACAATGCATATTTAAGTGATATGAAAGACAAAGAATTAAATTATATATTAGTTATAAAAAATAAATTGAAAACTTAATAAGGAGAGTGACGACTATGAAGTTTGAAACTTTAGGAAGACATATATTAGTTGAGTACTATAATTGTGATGAGGATATGCTTAGAGATCCAAAGCTTATTGAAAAATATATGAATGATTCAGCTTTAAATGCAAAAGCGACTATAGTAGATTCAGTATTTCACCACTTTAATCCATGGGGAGTATCAGGAGCTGTAATAATAGCAGAATCTCATTTAACTATACACACATGGCCAGAATATGGATATGCAGCTGCAGATTTCTTTACTTGTGGAGATATAGACCCTTGGAAAAGCTTTGAAATGCTAGAAGAATTACTTAAAGCTGAAAGAAGTGAATCCACAGAAATACCTAGAGGATTAACAGCAAAGATACAAAAATTTGCAAAAAAAGATTTAGGCAATATTACTCACAAGCCACAAGACGAGCAAGAAGCTATATAAATAATAATCACCTAAATAAATATAAATAAAAAATTAAATTCAAATTCAATTATAACATATAAATAAAAAGCGGTCAAAAAACTGACGGTTAAAAAATATATATAAATAAAAATAAAAACATATAAAAATAAAAAATTAAATTCAAAATTCGGAGGTCTAATTTATGGAACTTTGGTATACAGAAGAGTGGACAGACAATGTTCGATTCTCAATAAAAGTAGATAAACACTTATTTAGCGATCAATCAGATTTTCAAAGGGTTGATGTATTTGAAAGTAAGGAATTTGGAAGGTTTTTAACTTTAGATGGACTTATGATGGTAAGTTACAAAGATGAATTTATATACCATGATATGATAGTTCACGTTCCTATGGCAACTAATATGAATATAAAAAATGTATTAGTCATAGGTGGAGGAGATGGAGGGACTGTAAGAGAGTTAACTAGGTATCCTCAAATAGAAAAAATCGATATGGTTGAAATAGATAAAATGGTAGTTGATGTATCAAGAGAGTATATAGATATATGTGCTTGTAAATTAGATGATCCTAGAGTTAACTTATATTTTGAAGATGGAGTTGCTTTTGTTAAAAATTCAAAAGATAAGGAATATGATTTAATAATCGTGGATTCAACAGATCCGATAGGACCTGGAGAAGGATTATTCTCAGTTGACTTTTACAATGATTGTTACAGAGTATTAAGTGATGAAGGTATACTTGTAAATCAAAATGAAAGTCCATACTTTGACTTTAATGCTAAAGAAATGAAAAGAGCTAATGAAAAAATAACTAACTTATTCCCTATAGCTAAGGTTTACCAAGCTCATATACCTACTTATCCATCAGGACATTGGTTATTTGGTTTTGCATCTAAAAAATATGATCCAATAAAAGACCAAAACAAAGAAGCTTGGGAAAGTTTAAACTTAAAGACTAAATATTACAACAGCAATATACATACTGGGGCATTTATGTTACCTCAATATGTTGAGGATATGTTAAATGAAAAATAAATTTTATAATACACCTACATTTATGAGTATGGATGACTCTTATGAAGAAAGTAAATTAGTTGTATTTGGAGCAGGATTTGATGGAACCACTTCAAATAGACCGGGAACTAGATTTGCAGCATCTTCAATGAGACCTGAGTTTTATGGATTAGAAACTTATAGCCCTATACTTGACTTAGATATGGACGATTATAAAATTTGTGATATTGGAGATTTAGAGCTTAGCATAGGAAATACAGACACAGTTTTAAATGAAATATATGAAGGTACAAAAAGTATTATAAAAGATAATAAAGTACCTTTTATGATAGGTGGAGAACACCTAGTAACATTACCTGCGTTTAAAGCAGTACATGAAAAATACAATGATTTATATGTGCTTCACTTTGATGCGCATACAGATTTGAGAGAAGAGTATAATAATAATAAAAATTCACATGCGACAGTTATAAAACGTATATGGGATATTGTTGGAGATAATAAAATATTCCAATTTGGAATAAGATCTGGAACTAAAGAAGAGTTTGAATTTGCATTAAAGTATAAGCATACATACATGGAAACTCACACTATAAATACTTTTAAAGAAATAGTAAATAAACTAGAAAATAAAAATATATATTTGACTATTGATTTAGATGTTTTAGACCCATCTATTTTTCCGGGAACTGGGACTCCAGAACCAGGAGGAGTAACTTATAAAGAGTTTGAGAGGATTTTTAAAATACTAAAAAATTCAAATATAAATTTAGTTGGATTAGATATTGTAGAGCTTAGTCCAGATTATGATAATACAAATGTTTCTACAGTTACGGCATGTAAAATATTAAGAGAATTAGCACTTATAGTAAGCGATAAGATAAAATAAGTAAACCTAGGAGGATAATTAAATGGCAAGACATTTATTTACATCAGAATCAGTTACGGAAGGACATCCAGATAAAATATGTGATCAAATATCAGATGCAATATTAGATGCACTTTTAACAAATGACCCACAAGCTAGGGTTGCTTGTGAAACAACAGTTACAACAGGATTAGTATTAGTTGCAGGAGAAATAAGCACTAACACTTACGTTGATATACCTAAATTAGTTAGAGAAACAGTTAAGGAAATAGGATACACTAGAGCAAAATTCGGATTTGACGGAGATACTTGTGCAGTTATAACTTCAATAGATGAGCAATCAGGAGATATAGCTATGGGAGTTGATGAAGCTTTAGAAAACAGAAGTGGAGAATTAACGGAAGATGAAATAGAAAAAATAGGAGCTGGAGACCAAGGTATAATGTTTGGTTTCGCATGTAATGAAACAGAGGAATTAATGCCTCTTCCAATATCTCTTGCTCATAAATTATCAAGAAGATTAACAGAAGTTAGAAAAAGTGGAGAATTAGAATATTTAAGACCTGATGGGAAAACTCAAGTTACTGTTGAATATGACGGAAATAAAGCAGTTAGAGTTCACACAGTTTTAATATCTACTCAACATAGTGAAGATGTAGATAATGAAACTATAAGAAGAGATTTAATAGAAAAAGTAATAAAGGTTGTTATACCAGAAGTTCTTTTAGATGAAGAAACTAAGATATATATAAATCCAACTGGAAGATTCGTTATAGGTGGACCTCAAGGAGATACAGGTCTTACTGGAAGAAAAATAATAATAGATACTTACGGTGGATATTCAAGACATGGAGGCGGAGCTTTCTCAGGAAAAGATCCTACAAAAGTTGATAGATCAGCAGCTTATGCTGCAAGATACGTTGCTAAAAATATAGTAGCAGCAGGACTTGCAGATAAGTGTGAAATAGAATTAGCTTATGCTATAGGTGTTGCTAGACCACTATCTGTATTTATAGATACATTTGGAACTGGAAAAGTTAGTGAAGAAGTACTTGTTGAATTAGTTAACAAGAACTTTGACTTAAGACCAGGAGCAATAATAAGAGATTTAGACTTAAGAAAGCCTATGTACAAAAATGTTGCAGCTTATGGGCATTTTGGTAGAACTGATTTAGATTTACCATGGGAAAGAACTAATAAAGCTGAAACTTTAAGAGAACAAGCAAATATATAGTTAGATAGTATAGATTGGGGATATAAATAAAAATAAGGCATTGCACTATGTGCGATGTCTTATTTTTGTTAAAGTTTTCCATTTTTTAACCGTATATAAGTAGATGGTATCAAATTAGCTATATTTTAGAAGTTATTATACTTCTTTTTAAGAAAAGCTATCATAATCAACAGAGGACAGGGAGGAAAATATATGAAATTAAAAAACTTAAAAATAGGACAAAAGTTAGGGTTAGCATTTGTTATTTTATTAGTGTTTACTGCATTATCAAATTTATTTTTAATAAGCAACTTAAAAAAATCTACAGATAGAAGCAATCAATTATTTGATGGTCCTTTTCAAGTAACCAATGAATCTATGAGTATTAGAAGGGATTTAGCATCTATAGATCAAATTACTATGAACTCTATTGCAGGAAATAAGTCTGAAGAACTTGAAGCTTTGGTACAAAAAGATTTTGAAAATATTGATAAAAGTATGGAAGTACTTAGAAAAAAAACTTTAGGTGATAAAAAATTAGTTGATGATCTTGGAACATCTTTAGAAACATTAAAAAGAGAAAATGGCAATCTATATTCACTTATACATCAAGGAAAAGCAAAAGAAGCAGAACACATTGCTGTAACATCTGGAAGTGTATATTATAATGCTTATGATACATGTATAAATACGGCAAAAGCTATATATGAAGATGAAAAAGCTCGTAGTGTAGAATTTAATAAAGAGATAAAAGAAAGATCATCAAAAGCTATTAAATCTTCTGTAGCAATAAGTGCAGTTGTTATCTTATCAGGTCTTGGCATATGCATATTTATAACAAAAAAATTACAAAATCCAATCAAAGAATTAGAATCTGCTGCAAATAAAATGGCAGGTGGAGATTTTGATATAGATATTGAGTATGATTCAAAAGATGAATTAGGTTCATTATCACACAGCATGCGTCAAATGAGTAGTAAAACAAAAGAGATTATAATGGATACTACACACGTATTAGAAGAAGTTGCATCTGGAAACTTTGATGTTGAAACTAGTACTGAATACGTAGGAGTGTTCAAAGTAATAGAAAGTTCTATTTTAAAAATAACTAAAGATCTAAGTGAAATAATGTTACAAATAAACTTAGCATCAGAAGAAGTTGAAGGAGCATCAAATCAAGTATCAAGTGGATCACAACTTTTAGCACAAGGTGCTACAGAACAAGCAAGTGCAGTGGAAGAATTATCTGCAACTATAGCAGAAATATCAGATAAAATTAAAGAAAATGCTGATAATGCAAAAAAAGCAAATTCATTAATGTTAAATTCAAGTAAGCAAGTAAAAGAAGGAAATGAGCAAATGACTCATATGATAAAAGCCATGGAAGAAATATCATTTACTTCTAATGAGATAGCTAGAATAATAAAAACAATAGATGACATAGCATTCCAAACTAATATATTAGCATTAAATGCAGCTGTAGAAGCAGCTCGTGCAGGAGAAGCTGGGAAAGGATTTGCTGTTGTTGCAGATGAAGTTAGAAACCTAGCTTCTAAATCAGCTGAGGCCGCAAAAAATACAGCTACACTTATTGAGAATTCAATAGAAGCGGTTGATAAAGGTAATGAAATAGTAGAAAATACAGCAGATTCATTCAAGAGAATAATAAATACAACAAATAGAACAACTGCAGTAGTTAATGATATAGCAAAAACATCTGAAGATGAAGCTAATGCAATAAATCAAGTTACACTAGGTGTAGACCAAATATCTGAAGTAGTTCAAACAAATTCAGCAACTTCAGAAGAAAGTGCAGCTGCTAGTGAAGAATTAAGTGGACAAGCACAAATGTTAAAATCACTTATAGAAAGATTTAAGTTAAAAAGTGTAAATGGTTCAAGTAAAAATATAAACTTTGAAGAAGAATTAGATAATTATTTTGGAGCTAAAAATGTTTAAATTTAGTTAGCTTTCTATGCCAGTTATGATATATAGTCTTCCTGCACTAAAGCCTAAAAGCGTGGCTTTAACGTTTTGTCAGACTATATATCATAACTTAGCTTGAAAAAGTTAAACTAAATTTTATTGAAGGTGTCGTGGGGGTGCGACACCTTTTATTTTTTTTGTTTTTGAAATTACACTTGCATTACGAGGTATTTTGATTTACTATATTTATGTAACTACATCGTATAGTGAGGTACTTAATGAACGGAGGTGATTTCATGGAATTAAATAAAGAAGTTTTAAAAGGTCATATAGATACATTAATTTTAGCTATTTTAGATGAAAAAGATTCTTATGGATATGAAATAGCTAAAATTGTTAGGGATAAAACTACATTTGAATTAAAAGATGGAACAATGTATGTTTCTCTTAAAAGATTAGAAACAAAAGGATTGATAAAATCTTACTGGGGAAATGAACAAGGGGCAGGCAGTAGAAGAAAGTATTATAACATAACTGATGAAGGAAGAACCGCTTTAGATATAAAAATACAAGAGTGGGATTTTGTCCAAAACATAATGAATCAATTTTTAAAGGGGAGAAAATAAGTTATGAAAATTATTGATGAATATTTAAAGTCATTATATAAAAATGATAAAAGTAAGGAAGTAAAAGAATTAAAAGAAGAATTAAGGGAGCATTTAATAACATCAACTAATGAATTTATTGATAATGGATATTCAGAAGAAGATGCACAAAGAGAAGCTATAAATCAATTTGATGGTGGAACTGAAATGCTAAAAGATTTGCATAAATCGCTTAAGGAAAGTAAAAAGGATAATGAAAAATTAAATAAAAGAATGATAAATATATTCAAAAATACAGCTATACTAGCTTTAATAGTATGCTTGTCGATGATGGTATTTATAGGAAATATTCGAGAAAAAATTAATTATATACATGATATGATGGGCGTTGAGGTAGATACAATAACAACTGAAAAAGACATACACAACCCAAAAACTTACGAAAATGAATTAAAAGAATTGCTTAATACTAAAGAATTTAAGCTTGTAAGAAATTTAAATATATATATAAATCCAGGTGAAAAAGTTGTATATAGATACAGTGATAAAGTAAATCAAAAGAATAAGCTTGTTACATTAGGTGGGAATGGAAAAATTCTTAACTCAAAAGGAGAAAGAGGTGGATTTGAGGTTTATATAGATTATACTCCAGTATTGATAGCTAATATGATTTTTGGATGTTCATTATGTATAGGAATAGCTTCAGCTATTATTTATATAGCACTACTTATAAGATTTAAGTTTGCATTTAGAAAAAAATTAATTTATAGAGAAGTTTAATATATAAAACTAATTGTAGGTGTCGAAGGGTTACGACACCTTTTTTGTTGAATTGTTAGAAAATTAAGTTAAAAGGTTATCAAGAAAATATGGTGAATAATTAATAATATTGGTAAAAAATGACAAATAAGGGGTGCGTTATGAATAAAAAAATATTTGGAGGATTATTAATAACAAGTATGTTATTAATATCTGGGTGTACATCTACTAAAACTACAGATGTAAATGTATTAGCGACTACAGATTTACATGGAGTACTTCCAAATGAATTAAATGAATATGTAGTAAATGAAAAAAAGAAAGATAAAAATATAACATTAGTAGATGCTGGTGATTTTTGTGATAGTGAATTCGGTGTATCTGGGGATATGGAAAAATTCTTTGAACAGACAGGGAAGGATAAGTTAGAGAATAATATACAATATAGGGATATGCCTTTAGCAAAAGAAATGAAAGATATTGGATATGACACTGTAACTCTTGGAAATCACGAGTTTTTAGGAAGTAAAAAAGAATTAGATAATATGATAACTAGCTTTGAAAAACAAGGGGTAAGTGTCTTATCAGCAAATACATATAAATCAAATGGAGAAAGTTATACAAAGCCTTATGTAATAAAAGAAGTAGAAACTCCAGAGGGAACTTTAAAATTAGGAATACTGGGACTTACTATAAAAGAAGTTGGAGAAAGTAAATACTGGGATGGAGAAAAGTTAGTAGAAAATAAATCTTTGGAACTTAAAGATCAAGCTGGTTTTAAGGGAGAACTGTATATGACAGACTTAGTGGAAGATGCTAAAAAATGGGTCAAAGTCATGAAGGAAAAGGATAAAGCTGATGTGATAGTAGCTGTTGCCCACACTGGGGAGAAACCTAAAAAACCAAGACACCCAGGGAATAGAATCCAAGATTTAGCCACTCAAGTTGATGGTATAGATGCAATTGTAGCAGGGCATAACCATGTTCAAATTAAACAAAATGATTATAAAAATAAATCAGGAGAGAATGTTATAGTAACAGAACCTGGAAAACATGGAGAGTGTATCTCAAAAATAAATTTAAAGCTAGAAAAAGATGGAGATAAATGGGAAGTTATTGATAAATCAAGTGATATAGTTCAATTTGAAAAAAGTAAAAAAGCTTTAAATGAGATGTGTAACAACATAGGTATATTTGGATCTTCTTTATTTCAGAATAAAGACAAATTAGGTGAAGAAATAAGTTTTGGTAAAACTGTTCCTTTTAAATGGAATAAACTATATGTTTTTAGTCCAAAAACACCAAGAGAAAAAATTTATAATACAGTTGGCTATAAGTTTTTAAATATTGCTGAAAGTAATAAACCACAGTTAGTATTTATGAATGGAAATGAAGTTGTCTTATACTTAAGCGGAGAAGATAAATGTGCACCATGGAGCTTTGATTTTAAAAAATCAGATTTTAATGATGGAGTTTTAACTATTAGATCTGATAAAAATGACTGCTTTAGAATGGAAGAAGGAGAAGAAAATACATATACGAATAGTCCTATGATCAAGTTTGTTTATACATCTAAGTAGAGTTAAGATAAAGAAAGGGTTTTGAGATTTTATGAATAAAAAATTATTATATATAACTATAGGAATAATTACAATTTTTATAGGGGGATGTACATCTACAAAAACGACAAATATAAGTGTATTAGCTACCACCGATTTGCATGGAATCTTACCGTATGAGTTAAGTGATTATGTTGCAAATGAAAAAAAGAAGGATAAGAATATTACTTTAGTTGATGCAGGAGATTTCTTTGACTTTGGATTTGGGGCATCTGATGATATGAATAAATATCTTAGTAAGATGAGAAAGAATAACTATTCTAAAAAATATATGGAAGTACCTATAGCAAAAGAAATGAAAGATATAGGGTATGATGCAGTAGTCCTTGGAAACCACGAGTTTGTATCTAACAATAAGTCTACTTTAGACAATATGATATCTAGCTTTGAAAAACAAAAAATAGATGTATTATCAGCAAATATATATAAGCAAAATGGAGATAGCTACACAAAACCATATGTTATAAAAGAGTTAAAGACTTCAGAAGGAACTGTTAAATTAGGAATTTTAGGACTTACTATAAAAGAAATTGGAGAAGATAATGAAGATTTAAAAGATATGCAAGGTTACAATCAAGAACTATATATGAACGATCTAGTAGAAGATGCTAAAAAGTGGGTTAATGTAATGAAAGAAAAAGATAAAGCTGATGTTATCGTGGCTGTTGCTCATACTGGAGAAAAGCCTAAAAAACCAAAGCATCCAGGCAATAGAATACAAGATTTAGCTACTCAAGTTGATGGTATAGATGCAATTGTGGCAGGGCATAATCATGTTCAAATTAAACAGCATGATTACAAAAATAAAGCTGGAGAAAATGTTATAGTTACAGAGCCTGGTAAGCATGGTGAACGCATATCCAAGATAAATTTCAATATAGAAAAAACTAAAGATGGATGGGATGTTGTTGATAAGTCCAGTGAAATAGTCCAGTTTGAAAAAAGTAAGAAAGAATTAGAAGATATGTGTAATAATCCAGGAAATTTACATATTAAAATTATGGATTTAAGTGAAGATACTAAAGAAGTTAATATAGGTGAATTAAAACCTTTTGAATGGGATAAGGCATATGCATTTAAGATAGGAACTCCAAAAGAAGAAATTTATAAAACTATTGGATATAAGTTCTTAAATATTGGGGAATCAGAAGTTGGAGAGTTTAATCAAGTTGCTTTTATGAAAGAAAACAAAGTAGTATGTTTCTTATATGGGAACAAAGAAATGACTGGATTTGGCATAAACTTTAATGATAATGATTTTAAAGGAAATGTTTTAGAAATTATCCCTGGGAAGAATGACAAGTTTTCAATTGATAGAAGTGAAAAAGAACCTTTATATGGACTTCCTATAGTTAACTTAAATTATGTAGGACAATAAGATACTTATAAAAAAGATATCGCATATTACTTAGTGTGATATCTTTTTCTACGTTTAAGAAAATTAACCTTAATAAAAGAAAGGTGATAGAATATGATATTCAGTAGATATTGAAATTTAAAAGTAACTAGAATATAATAAATATATAGATATTTAACTAATTAGCTAAATATATAAAGGAAGGAATACATTTATGGGAAAAGTATTTAAAGCTTTAAGTGATGAAACAAGAAGAGAAATTTTAAAACTTTTGAATAAACAGGATTTAAGTGCAGGGGAGATATCCAATCACTTTGATATGTCAAAACCATCTATATCCAAACATTTGGATATTTTAAGAGATGCAGAACTTATAAGTTCTGAAAAGAAGGGGCAGTTTGTAATTTATTCTATAAACACTTCTGTAATTCAAGAAGTCTTAGGGAATTTTTTAGATATATTTCAAAAATAATAAAGGGGGAATGTATATATGAAAAAGATTGATATTACAGGGATAGTGCTTTCTATAGCATCGTTATTAATTATAATTTGGGGGACAATAGCACCAGAAAATAATTTGAGTTTTACTGTTGTTGTAGCACTTGCTATTATTTCAATGATAATTTTAGATATCAAAGCATCAAAGGTATCAAATTTATCAGAAGGAAATCCTAAAATTAAGACTATGAGATTTTTGAATAGACTTAGCATGCTAGTTTTTATAGGATTTTGTTTATTGACTATTATGCCATCAACTAAGAATTTATTAAATTTAGAAAATAATGATATAGTTATAGTTACTTTGGTATCTATTCTAATTATGGTATTTGGAAATTCTGCACCTAAAATATCATTCAATAGATATTTAGGGTTAAGACTTCCTTGGACTATAAGAGATGAAGATACTTGGAAATTAGCTCATAAAATTTTAGGATATATTTCTTTTCCAATAGCAATTATTATGTTTATATCAGCATTTTTCTTTAAAATAGAAACATCTTCAACTATATGCATATTATTGTGGATAATAATCCCAGGAGCGTATTCATTTATATTTTACTATAAAAAAATGAAGGGGCTAAAAGTATAAAAAATACCTATCAAATTTGATAGGTATTTTTTATACTTTTGATTTAAATAAACTATTAATTTAGGTTAATATATTAAGATGAGTACAAAATTTTGCATAAAAAATGTGCGTATATTTTGTCTTTTGTGCAAAAACAAAAAGTTATATAATGAATTTAAGAAAGGAAGAACATATGAAACTTAATAAAAGACTAGAAGATATATTAGATATACTTATGAATCATGAATATGTAAAAATTGAAAAAATAGTTAAGTTATTAAATATTTCTAGAAGAACAGTTTATTACGATATTTCAAAAATTAATGATCATATAAAAAAATATAATTTAGAAATATCGAATGTAAGAAACTTAGGTTATCATATAAGCTCAGAAGATAAAGATAAGATAAGAAAGGTGCTTAAGTACTCTAAAGATGATTATATATTATCTTCAGAAGAAAGATGCATAAGTATAATAATCGATTTATTTTTATCTTTAGAAAAATTAACAATAGAAAGATATTGTAACAAGCTTTTAGTAAGCAGAAACACTGTTTTAAACGATATCAAAAATGTTAGAGAATATATAAGTAAATATAAATTAGAATTAGAAGCTAAAAATGGATATAAGTTAGTTGGAAGCAATAATTCTAAAAGATATCTATTTATAAATCTATACAATGAATACAATTATTTTTTCGATGAATACGGGTATATGCAAGTATTTGAAGATATAAAGTCTTTAATGAAAGAAGAAAACCTAAATATTTTAAAAAATACTAACGCAAATTATATACTTATGTATTTAGCAATTTTTTATAAAAACTATTATGTAAAAAATAAAGATACTATAACTTTTAAAAATGAAGATAAGAATTTCTTAGATAGTCTGGACTCTCACAAAGAGGTTAAAAGATTATTAAATATAATTAGAAAAGTCCTAAACAATGATATTGATGAAGATGAAGTATATTATATACAAACGTTTTTTACAAAAGATGAAGATATAAGAAACTATTTTTATCAAAACGAATTTAATAGTAAATATATTCTTCCTGTTAATATGATGGTAAAAGAGTTTGAAAAGATTTCTTGTATATCAATAGAAGATTATGATGTGTTATCTAAAAATATACTAAACCATCTTATACCTTCTATATTTAAAATAAGGTATGGAATTTACTACTTAAACTTAATAAAAAGTGAAGTAAAGCAAAAGTATAAATCAATATATCAATTTACAAAACAAGTTGTAAAAACTATTGAGAACAACTTAGATATATATTTAAATGATGATGAGATAGCATATATAGCTATGTACTTTGGAGGATATAGTTCAAAAATGGGAGTTGAAATTAAAATCCCTAAAATTGTTATAGTATGTAATTCAGGTATGGCAACTTCACAACTTCTTAAAAATCAGATAGAGCAGTTATTTGACTTGATAGAAATTCAAGATATATTGTCTCTGAAAAATTTTGAAAATTATGAAAAGTACTATGATTTTGCTATAACTACTGTAGACTTAAACCAAAAACAAGCTATAAAGGTAAATCCTATACTTACAGATTTAGATAAGCAAAATTTACTATCTCAAATATCAAATACACAATCTGTATTTAATTTTGAACAAGAATTTATAAATAAAATTATCAATGGAGTAGAAAAATACGCAACTATTTCAAATAAGGAAAAGCTAAGAGAAGAAATTAAAAATATTGTAATTTCATCTAGAGAAAAAGGAAAAAGCTATAAAGCAACATTAAGAGAACTTCTAAATGAGGACACTATTTATTTAAACCAAGAAGCAACAAATTGGGAAGACGCAATAAGAGTTAGTGCGAATCCACTAAAGGATTTAGGATATGTTAAAGATTCTTATATACAGGCTATGATAGAAAATGTAAGAAAATTAGGCCCATATATAGTTATAGCTCCAAAGGTTGCGATGCCACATGCAAGACCAGAAGATGGAGTAAATAAAGTTAGTATGACTCTTACAACATTTAAAGAAGAAATTTATTTTTCTGGGAAAGAGCAACATAAAGTTAAGATTCTTATAAGTCTAGCTCCAAAAGATAATCAAACACATATAAAAGCACTTGCTTGTCTGACTAAAATGCTTAGTAAAAAAGAAAATATAGATAAAATTTTAAATAGTAAAGATAAAGATGAAGTTTTAGAAGTTATAAATAAATACTCAAGATAAGCAAGGGGGGGTAAGAGATGATAGTTAAAGTTTTAGACAATGTAAATGACTATAAAGAAGCTATCAAAATTACTTGTGATATTTTACAAAAAAGGGATTCAATAAATGATTCTTATTATGAAGCAATATTAAACAAAATTGATGAATTTGGATCATATTTTTGCATAGCACCTAAAATTGCAATGCCGCATGCAAGACCAGAAGATGGAGCATTAAAAACAGATTTATGTTTGTTGAAGTTAAATAAGCCAGTAGATTTCTTAGGTAAAGAAGTTAGTTTATTTTTCACTTTAAGTGCAGTTGATAGTAGCTCACATCTAGAAATTATGCAAAAGGTTGCTAAAGTATGTATGGATCAAAATAAATTAAATACAATATTAAATTTAAATAATGAAAAAGAGATAATGGAGGTAATGTAGTATGAATAGAATAATGGCAGTTTGTGGATCAGGATTAGGATCAAGTTTTATGGTAGAGATGAATGTTAATGAAGTATTAAGTGAATTAGGATTAAGTGGATATGAAGTTTCTCATAGTTCTTTAGCAGATGCAACAGCTGATCAAGCAGATATATTTATAACAGCAAGAGACTTAGAAGATAGTGCATCTCACTTACCAAACTTAATAGTTTTAGATGCGTTATTTGACAAAGATGAATTAAAAGCTAAATTACAAGAAAAATTAGGTTGCTAGAACCTAAATAAAGAGGGGGCATCATAGATGAGTGGTTTTTTAAAAGTAACTATCGACTTTTTATCTGAGCCATCAGTGCTTGTAGGATTTATAGTTTTAGTAGGGCTTTTATTACAAAAGAAGCCTATTGAAGATATAATAAAAGGAACTTTAAAGGCTATGGTTGGATTTGTTGTAATAGCAGCTTCAGCAGGTATAATAGCAGGTTCATTAGAACCATTTGGTAAAATGTTTGAGTATGGATTTAATGTAAGTGGAGTTATACCTAATAATGAGGCAGTAGTTGCACTTGCTATGGATAAATTCGGTACAGCTACAGCTCTTATAATGACATTTGGTATGATAGTAAATATTCTTATAGCTAGATTTACGAAATTTAAATATATATTTTTAACAGGACATCATACATTATTTATGGCTTGTATGATAGCTGTTATATTAATATCAGGTGGAATGAGTGGAGCTCACTTAATATTTACGGGTTCACTTGCACTAGGACTTTTAATGGTAATTTCTCCTGCTATATGTCAACCTTTCATGAAAAAGATAACTAAAAATGACTCAGTAGCACTTGGTCACTTTTCATCAGTTGGATATGCGATATCTGCATCAATAGGAAAGGCTGTTGGAAAAAATTCAAAATCAACAGAGGAAATGAAAGTTCCTAAGTCTCTAAGTTTCTTAAGAGATTCAGCAGTTTCTATATCAATAACTATGTTAATTCTATATATAGTAGTTGCACTTGTTGCAGGACCTAAGTTTATTGAATCAGAGTTATCAGGTGGTAAAAACTTTATAGTATTTTCAATGATACAAGCATTAACTTTCGCAGCAGGATTTATATTAATCCAAAATGGAGTTAGATTAGTTTTAAATGAAATAGTGCCTGCGTTTAAAGGAATAGCTAGCAAACTAGTGCCTAATTCAAAACCAGCACTTGATTGCCCTATAGTTTTCCCTTATGCACCAAATGCAGTATTAATAGGATTTTTAAGTTCATTCATCGGAGGTATAGTTTCGATGTTAGCTCTTGCAGCAGCAGGACTTGTAATAATAATACCAGGGGTTGTTCCTCATTTCTTCACAGGAGCTACAGCAGGGGTATTTGGAAACTCAACAGGTGGTAGAAAAGGAGCTGTAATTGGAGCTTTTGTAAATGGAGTAATAATATCACTATTACCAGTAGCATTACTTCCTGTACTTGGTAGTTTAGGAGTTGCAAACTCTACTTTCTCAGATGGAGATTTTGGAGTAGCTGGAATATTCTTAGGTAAGGTACAAGCTTTAGTTGGAGGATATGGACTTACAGCAGTTCTTTTAGGAATACTTGCGATACTAGTTATTTTAACAGTTAGTTCTAATAAAAATAAATCATCAAAAATAGAAAATTAATTAAAAAGCCTACTAAAAGAAAGTTTCTTTTAGTAGGCTTTTTTTAAAAATAAAAATTATATCTAAATTTGTACTTGTTTTCTTTCATTGAAAAAGCTTTTATATGCAATATATGTAGCCATCATACTAGAAATTGATGTTGAAGCTAAAATCATAAATGTAACCATTATTTGAAATTTTATAGCTATAAGTGGAGATGTACCACCTAAAATTAGTCCGGTCATCATTCCCGGAAGCGAAACTATTCCTAATGTTTTAGCAGAATCTATAGATGGAAGCATTGAAGTTTTAACACTATCTCTTATTATTTCTTTTGAAGCTGAATAGATATCACTTCCTAAAGAAAGTTTTACTTCCACTTCATTAAGTCTAGTTTTAAAACTATTACTAAGATTTCTATAACTAAGCCCTATAGCAACCATAGAGTTACTAATAACCATTCCTGCAACTGGAATTATTTGATTGGGCACAAACTTAATAGCGCCTGATAAAACTAGTATTGTTAATGTTATAGAGCTTCCAACGATTAAAGATATGAATGATACAAAGACTACATTCTTTATTTCCTTACCTCTTTTTTTAGTATTTAAAGCAGCTATAAACGTCATTATAAGTAATATAATAATTGTAAATGCAGAGTTTTTTAAATTAAAAACATATTCTAATATGTAACCTACTAATATAAGTTGAATTATAGCTCTTATCATACTTATAATAATTTCTTTTTCAAGTTTTAAATCTTCTTTATATGAAATAAATATAGGAATTGCAATAAGAGCAGATGCTATAATAAGTGATATTGTATTCATTATCTTAAGTCCTCCTCAGCACAAATTTGGCCTTGATCCATTTGAATTCTTTTATTAAATATAGACTCGCTTTGTTCTAAACTGTGAGTAACCCAAATAACAGTAATTCCATTATCGTTCATTTCTTTTATTAAAGATTCAACTATTTTAGCGTTCTCTTTATCTAATGCAGATGTAACTTCATCCAATAATAATATATCAGGTGTAAACATTAGGTTTCTTATAAGTGCAACTCTTTGCTTTTCTCCACCAGATAAAGCATTTATATCTTTATGTAGATATTCTGAATCTAAATTTAATTTCTTCATAAATTGAAGAATTTTTTGCTCATCAATTTCTTTTTTTCTTATAATAAACGGATATGAAAGATTATCAAATACTGATTTGCCAAATAGATAAGGAATTTGAACACAGTAGCTAATTTTTTTTCTAAGTTCTATGGGATCATAATCTAGATAATTTTTTTCTTCAAAAAATATTTCCCCATTTGTAGGACTTATTAAGTCTGAACAGATTTTAAGAAGTGTACTTTTACCACTTCCTGAAGCGCCTATTATAGACACACAATCGCCTTTTTCTATATTTAAATTTACACAATCTAGTATCTGTGTATTATCTGAAATATATGTTATGTCTTTTAGTCTGAGTATACTCAACTCAACACCTCCTTAAGTAGTTGCATTTTATATAATTAAAATGATAATATATATTATAATATCTAAAATCGATATCGAAATACGATATTAAGCCGATATGATTATATAACATATGGAGGTAATAATGCAAGAACAAATACTAAGAAAAATATTTTTAGGATTTATACATATTCACATACTTTATCATGCAAAAAAGGAACCTTTTTATGGCTCATGGATGATAGAAGAACTAAAAACGCATGGATATGATATAAGTCCAGGAACACTGTATCCTATACTTAAGGCAATGGAACAATCAAACTTATTAGATAAAGAAGAAATAGTAGTAGGTGGTAAAATTAGAAAATACTATAAGATTACGACTGATGGAGAACTTGTACTAAAAGAGTCTAAGATAAAAGCTAAAGAACTTTTTAAAGAACTTGAATAATTTAATATAAATTTTATTGTAACTATAGAGTAGATTATATACTATTTAAAATATATATAATATATATTAAGTTAAGGGGGATGTTGGGGAATGAACAATGAAAATAAATATAGCATAGATAATATATCAAAAAACTTAACTGAGAATTATGGGGCAGAAGAAATTACACTAGAGGATTTTTTTAATATGGATGAAAACAATGAAGAATATAGTTTTGAAGATATTTCAAAAATTTACAAAATAAATAATGAGGGTGTTATTGAAAAACTATTAAGTGAAGAAGAAAAAGCACAAATAGAATTGACTATAGAACATCTAAATAATATAGATAATGATGATTCTTCCTATTTAGATAAAATAAGTACTGGACAGTTAATTATAATAGTTCTTGAGAGTAAAGATAAAGTTAATTTATCAGGATTTATAATGGAGGGAAATGGTCAAGTTTTATTTGACTATTTAACAAGCTTAATTGGAAATGATGTAAAAAAAGAATTTAATAAATTAGATGAAATTATTGAGGAATTAAAAGAATTTAAGCCATATGGAAAATACTTCAAATAGTGTAAAGATAAAAAGATAGTTGTAGTTATTGAAGAAATACTTAAAGACTGAACTTAAAGTCTTTGTATGAATGAAATAACTATAACTATCTTTTAAGTACGCACTCTAGTCTATGTACAATCCCATAGCTATAGTATTGTAATAAACACCATTTACACATATATCTTTCTTCAATAGTCCTTCTTTTTCAAATCCAAACTTTTCGTAAAGTTTTACGCCTCTAATATTATCTTCTCTAACTAAAAGGTTGATTTTCTTTGTTATTTTATTAGATTTGGCCCAGTCGATAAGATAATACATAATCTCACTTCCAAGACCTATACCCCAATATTTTTTTCTAAGGCTTATTCCTAAGGTTCCGTTGTGCTTCACTCTTTCCTTTTGAACAGAAGTAATAGAAGCTATTCCAACGATTTCATTTTCTATAATAATTAGTACATTCTTAGAATTATCCATACTATTTATTCTTTCGATATAATCTTGCTCTGCCTCTACGCTCATTGAAAATTCATTTTTACCAAAGGTTATAAAATCACTTTCACCACCTATTATATTTAGGTAGTCTATCATTGCTTGGGCATCTTCTTTTATTGGTGATCTTAAAATTGCAGTTTTACCATTTTTAAATTTAATTTCTTTCATATAAAACCTCCTTTTAATTCAAAGATTAATAAACCTTATTTAAATAAATATGATTCTTTGTAAAACTTATGAATCCTTTTTTATGATTAAAGAAATTATATAATAGTTTTGTAACATTAGTGTAAAAATTGGATGATAATATATAATATATTTATAAACTTAAATACGAATGGACGTGAAAAGATGAATATATTAGTTGCGGATGATGAATTAAGTATGCTAAAAATTATAGAAGCTTATTTAAGAAAAGAAGGGTTTAATGTTTTTACTGCTAGTAATGGAGAAGAAGCTTTAGATGTATTCTATAAAAATAAAATTGATTTAGCTATACTGGATTGGATGATGCCTAAAATAGATGGAATAGAAGTTTGCAAGGAGATAAAAGAAAGCAGTAACATCAAGGTGATGATGTTAACAGCAAAAAGTCAGAGTGATGATGAGGTAGATGCTCTCAATTTTGGAGCTGATGACTATGTCAGAAAGCCATTTGATCCTAGAATTTTGATAATAAGGGCCAAAAAACTTATGGGGTACAGTGATATAGTTACAATTAAAAATTTAAAAATAGATTTTAAATTTACAAAAGCATTTAAAGATAATGAGGATATAGGTCTTACAAAAACAGAGTTTGAGTTATTAAAGTGCTTTATAAACAATAAAGGGGTCATACTTTCAAGAGAAAAATTACTTGATTTGGTTTGGGGCATGGATTACTTTGGCGATTTTAGAACAGTAGACACTCATATAAGAAGATTAAGAACAAAAATAGGGGAGAACTTTATAGTTACACATAGAGGATTAGGATATAGCTTGGAGGAACATAATGACTAAACTTAATAAAAAGCTAGCTATTAGTATATCTTTAGTTGTAGTGATTGTATCTATAATATCACTAACTATAAATAATATTTTTATTCATAAGTATTATTTACATGAAAAAAAGAAAATTATAAATACTGTCGGAGATGAAATTGAAAAATTAGGATCAGATACTATTATTAAAGATATAGATAATATAGAGGATAAATATGGAATAAATATAATCTATACTAATTTAGATACGGGAAATGGAATAAACGAAGGTGATATAACTGAAGGATTGATAAAAGAGTTTGAAAAGAAAGATATAAAACTTAAGAAATTTTGGATTTCTCATTACTTAATTGATGATATGAAGGAAAAGAGTGTTAATAAAATATATAATCAGGGAAATCTAAAATACAGTTTATTAGTAAAGTTTATATTGAAAGACAATTATATATTTGCAATATCAATGCCTATAGAACACTCTCAAGAAACTATTTCTATAATAAATAAATTTAATTTAATACTTAATAGTTTTTCGGTGTTAATAATAATATTATTGACGTTTATTTTATCTAAAAAGATAATTGATCCACTTGAAAAAATAAAGCTATTATCTAAAGATATAGCAAAGTTAAATTTTAGAACAGAAAAAATAAAAACAAATGATGAAATAGAAGAATTAGCGGATAGTGTTAATCAAATGAGCGTAAGTTTACAAAAAGCACAAAATGAATTAAATAAAAGAAATGAAAATTTAAAAATATTCATAGGTGGAGCATCGCATGAGCTAAAGACACCTATAGCACTTATAAAAGCTTATGCTATGGGAATTCAAGATGGAATAGATGATGGAACTTATTTAGATACAATAATAGAAGAAAGTGAAAAGATGAATGATATAATAAACAACTTAATTTATCTTTCAAAATATGAAAAAAGAGAAGTCAAAATAAATTCATTTGACTTGAAAGAAATATTATTGTCAATTATAGATGAATATAAATTGATTATAAATGAAAACAATGTAGAGGTTAATTTAAATATAGATGAAAATGAATTCATGATTGAGGGGGATATAGAAGGAATAAAAATTGTTCTAAGAAATTTAATAAGTAATTCTATAAAATATACTCTTGATAATAAGATATACATATCTTTAATAAGAAAAGAAAAAGTATATATATCTGTATCTAATAAGGCTAATGGAATAATAGAATCTGAATTAGATAATATATGGAAGCCATTTTACGTATTAGAAAAATCAAGAAATAGACAATTATCTGGAACAGGATTAGGACTTAGCTTGGTAAAGGAAATTTTAGATGCACAAAAACTAACATACGGAACAAAATTAAAAAATGATTATATAGAATTTTTTATAGAGTTCTAAATAAAAAGGAACATTAAGGAGGCTAAAATTTACATAGCCTCCTTTTTTTATACTTAAATAAATTTTTTTGTTTTGTAACATTCATGAAACAAACTTTTTCTATAATAATCACATAACAAATACATAAGGAGTGTGACATTATGAAAAATAAAGGTTTTTTGGCCATAATAGTTGTTTTAACAGGGTTAATTTATATAATGATAAGTTTTTATTCTTTAAAAGATATAAATAAAGAAGATATAGATGTTTCGAAATTTATAAATGTAGTAGATGAAGTTAGTGAAAATAAAGGGCAAATCAACTGGAAGTATGTGGCGGCTATAATTGGAGTTATGGAAAAAAATGATTTAAATAATGTTAAAGAAGTAGAAATAAAAAAAGTATCTAAATTATTTCTAAATGATAATAATGAAGCAAAAGTTTTAAATAGTGTTGATGAGGTTACAAGCAAACTTAAATTTAATAAGATTGAAAAAAGTCTGACACATAGCTATATAAATCAACTTAGTGATTTTGGAGTAATGCCACAAAGGTTGAGTAAAAATAGTGATTACACAAAATTTATAAATTCAATAAAAGATGATGCAATACAAAACTATGAAAGATACAAAGTTTTACCATCTATAACTATAGCACAAGCAATATTAGAATCAGGATGGGGTCAGTCAAGATTAGCTAAGGATTATAATAACTTATTTGGAATCAAAGCAGACGTAAATTGGAAAGGGGAGTATGTAACCTTAGAAACTAGAGAATTCAAAAGCAGCACTGTAAATGGAAAGTTTAGAAAATATAAAGATGCAGGACAATCAATTGATGACCATGCAAAGTTTTTATATGAAAATAAGAGATACCAAAACAACGGTGTATTTAGTGCTAAGACATATATATATCAGGCAAAAGCTTTACAAAATGCAGGTTATAGCACAGATACAAATGAAAAAGGCCAAAAGGTTTATGCAAACAGATTAATTGAAATAATAAAGCAATATAATTTACAGCTTATAGATAATGAAGTTTAGAGTAAATAAAACTGTAACATACGTGTAACAAAAATAAACTAAAATGACTTTGAGGTGATAAAGATGAATAAAAAAATATCGTTATTGTTAAGCTTTGTACTTATAGGAACAAGCTTAGCAGGGTGTAGTAACGGGCTTACTAAAAGTGATGAAGATATATCAGCTAAGGTAGAAAAAGTTAATAATTTAGATTTCAAATATGACGTTAATCCTAAAAACTTTCAAGTATCTGTAGATGTTGATGGGAAAAAGGAAATTATATCCGAACCTATGAAGGATAGATCTGTTACTAATTTAAAAAAGAAAGACAATGAAATTTCATGGACATACCCAGATGAACATATTAATGTAGACATAAAAAAGAAAGATAACTACTTAGATGTAGATATCAAATCGACATCTAAAGAAGCTAACACTTTTACTTGGCCAAGCGTTAGTGGTGAAAGTTATGTACTTCCTATAAATGAAGGGAAGTTTATACCAAGCAATGATAAATACTGGAAAGAGTATTTAAATGAGCAAATATTTAATACTATAGAGAGTTTTTCTATGCAATTTTTCTCAGTAAATAAAAGTAACTTTGCAGCCACTTATATAATGAAAAATAAATATAATGATGAAATAAAATTTGATACAAAAAATAATATAAAGTTTGATTTTACTCATGAATATCCAAGTATAAACAAAAATAAAGATTATGGATTTAGGGTATATATAACAGATAAAAATGTAAATGATGTAGCTAAAAATTACAAGAATTTTGTAATTGAAAACGGAGAATTTAAAACATTAGCACAAAAAGCAAAGGAAAACAAAAACATAGAAAAGTTATATGGAGCACCACAGATTTACTTCTGGGATAAATCTATAATTACTGTTGATGATATTAAGTGGAATTTATTAATACAAAACATGGATGAAGAATTCATAAACTGGATGAAAGAGCTTCTAAATACAAAAGTAGAAGATGGAAAAGAAGTGTCAAATGTTTTAGATGCTGTAAAAAATCAAGACTATGTAGATAAGTACCAAAAACAAACTATAGTAAGAGGATTTAATTCAGTTATGATGTTAAAAGAATTTTATAATCCTAATGTATTTAAAGATTTAAATAAAGAAACTCAAGATGTTGTAAAAAAAGGCATAAATAATTTAAATAGAAATGAATTAATTTCATTAAACAAAGAGTTATTAAAATCAAAGCTTAAAGATTCAACAACGCCAACAACTTATTGGGCAAGAAACAATACAATAGATGTATTAGATGATATGAAAAAATCAGGATTAGATAATGCTTGGATAGGATTTGATGATTTAGAGGCAGGATATGTTTCTCCAGAGTTTGTAAAAAAAGCTAATGACTATGGATATTTAGTTGGACCTTATGATTCATATCATTCAATTCATAAGCCAGGTGAGGAAAAATGGAGCACAGCTAAGTTTGATGATAAATCACTATATGATAATGCAACAGTAGAAGATAAAGATGGAAAAAAATTAGAAGGGTTCCAAGGAACAGGTAGAAAACTAAATCCTACATTAGCTATGCCTAGTGTAAAATCAAGAGTAAATAAGATACTTAATGAAGGATATAAATTTAACTCATGGTTTATAGATTGTGATGCAACTGGAGAAATATATGATGATTATTCTAAAAATCACATTACAACACAAGAGCAAGATTTAAATTCAAGATTAAAAAGAATGAGTTATATAAGCGATGATAAAAATATGGTTGTAGGATCAGAAGGTGGAAATGATTTTGCGAGTACGACTATAGCATTTGCACATGGGCTTGAAACACCTGCTTTTTCATGGGTAGATCCAGACATGAATAAAAATAAAGATAGTGAGTATTATGTAGGTAAATATTATTCACCTACAGGAGGAGTTCCAGAAGTATTTGCAAAACAAGTTCCCGTTAAAGATTTATACAAAAAAATATTTATAGATCCAGCATATTCACTTCCTCTATTTAGACTAGTTTATAATGATTCAGTTGTAACTTCTGATCATTGGCTATGGGGTACTTTCAAAATACAAGGTGAAGTTGAAAATAGAATGATGAAAGAAGTCTTATATAATACAGCGCCTATGTACCATATAGATAAAAGTGAATGGGAAAAACATAAAAAAGAGATTCTAAACCATGATAAAGTTTGGTCAGAATTTGATAAAAAAGCTATAAATAAACCTATGACTGACTTCGAATTTTTAAGTAGTGACAGATTAGTACAAACTACTTGCTATGGAGATGATTTGAGAGTTGTAGCAAACTTCTCTAATAAAGATTTTAAATACAAAAACGACACTGTAAAGTCAAATTCTATTATTATATATGATAAGGGAGAAAAAACTGTTTATAGTCCTCAATAAATTTTTAAATAGTTAAAGTAGAGTATCTAAATAAGATACTCTATTTTAATGTGCTATAATTGTATAGTATAACTATTAACTGATTATATTAAAAAAAGTGGGGTAAAAATAAATTACAAAATAAATACTTTTAAGTATACCAAAATGTTAAATAATAAATTATACTATATTAATGACAAAATAAATAGTAAAGACTAATCGTAGATATACTAGGAGGTAAATATAGTGAAGCTACAGAAAATGGGCATGAGAACCATAAAAACAGGAATAGCTGTAATGCTATGTATCTTATTGGGGCAATTTCTTGTTCAAAAAATTTTTTACTGCGCAATAGCATGTGTGATTTCTGTTCAAGATACAGTTAAAGGATCTATGAAAGCGGGTCTAAACAGAGTAAAAGGAACAATTGTAGGAGGTATAATAGGATTTTTATTTGCACTTATACAGCCAGGAGAACCTATTTTATGTGGAATAGGTATAATGCTAACTATCTATGCGTGTAATTTATTAAAAGTAAACTCTGTAGTAGTATCATGTGTAACATTTTTAGCAATACACTTAGGTGTTGGAACATACAATCCAGCATACTACTCTATACATAGGGTTATAGATACATCAGTGGGTGTAGTTATAGGAGTAGTTACAAACTACTTAATAGCACGACCTAATTACTTAGACAAGACTATAAATGAATTTAAAAATATAGAAAAATCAGCTATACAACTTATAGAGTCAAAAATTGTAAATGAAGAAAGCTTAGATATAAATATATTCAAAAAGAACATACAACAATTAGATAAAATATATTCAAAATTAACTGATGAGTTAGATTATGGTGGTAAATACGAAGCAGATATAGAAAACTTAGAAAAATCTATAAGCATATGTAGGGAAATTTATTTCCATATGCAGTCTATAGAGTTATTGGAAAATAAGTTGTATTTAAATAAAGAAAACTTTAATGCAATAAAAGAATTATACAACACAGAGGAAATTTGTTTTGATGTTGAAGAAAATAAGAGTCCTGTATTTAATTACCATTTAAGTAAGATAATAGAAGAAATAAAAACTCTAAAAGAGTTTAATGAATCTATTTAATAAATGTCCTGGGTTAAAATACCGAGGATATTTTTTACGCTTAAGAAATTTTGTATTATTTATAAAATTTAGTTAATCATTAATAATTAAAGCATACATAAATAAATAAATAAATAAGGATGTGAACTTGTGAAACTTAATAAAAAAATTATTTTGATTTTATTAATAGTAATCATTTTACCTATATCAGTATTGTACTTATTAATAAAAGATAGCAATGAAAAGCAAAAAGTGGCTAAAGAGCAAACAAAAAGTGAAAAAATTGAAAATCAGAAGATTATTAATATAGCTTTATTTGGATTAGATAGAAGAAGTAAAGAAGAAAAAGCTAGAGCTGATTCTATAATGATTTCAAACATAGATTTAGAAAATAAAACAGTTAACTTGGTATCTATACTAAGAGATACATTGGTAGAGATAGATGGTCATGGAAAAGAAAAACTAAATCATTCATATGCATATGGAGGTCCTAAACTAGCACTTGATACTTTAAACTCAAATTTTGATTTGAATTTAAAGAACTATGTAAGTGTAGATTTTTTTAGCTTAGCTAAAGTAATTGACTTAGTAGGTGGAGTAGATATAGAACTTAAAGATTATGAAGCAAATCAAATAAATAAAAATTTAGATGAAATTAATAATATAGAAAAACTACCTCATGGAACTGATTACATTGAGGGAATGGGATCTAAAAATTTAAATGGAAGACAAGCTGTTGCATATTGTAGGATAAGAAAAGAAGGAAATGGAGATTACGAAAGAACTCAAAGACAAAGAACAGTTTTAAAGTCTATAATAAATAAATATGAAAGCTTAGACTCTGATAAAAAGTTTGAAGTGAATATGGAAATGATGTCTCAAGTTAGCACAAATATACCAGTAAATAATATAAAATATATACAAGAAAAAATACAAAATGAAAAAAATTATAAAATAAATCAATATATGATTCCAGTTGAAGGCAGTTTTGAAACAAAAACAATTAATGGAATGTGGGTTATTGATGCTAACATGGAAGAGAATATAAAACAATTACATAAATATATAAAATAAAAAGACGGGTGTCAGTGGTAGCACCCGTCTTTTTTAAAGGAGAAATAAGTATAGTATGTTTAGTGATATAATTAAAAATTGCATTTGAAATTATATTAAAAGTATAAACAAAAAAATGAATTATATACAAAAAAATATTCAATTTTATAAATAAAACTGAAAAATAAGAAATCTTATTGAAAATATTTGTTTAATAAAATATATCTTAAAAGTTTATGTTTTTATTACAATAAGAAATCTAACTTACTTTTTATATATAAAAATGCTTTTATATATAAAATTAAATTTTAAATTTACAAAAAATGAAACAAATTCGACAAAAAAACTCGAAATAAGAAGAAAAGTTTCAAATATTAAAATATTCTAAATTGTAGAAAAAATAAAACATATGTAGTATAATGAATCTCGGGAAAACGAATTCATATGTATAAATTTTTTTTTAGGAGGAATTATAATGGAATTAAACGTAACGAGTAAAAAAGAAAAACAGTCGAGGCTCCAGTCGTGTATGGGTGTTATCGAAAGAGTTGGGAATAAGTTACCAAGTCCAGCGTTATTATTTGTTTATATATCTGTAGCTGTACTTATACTATCAGCAATACTAGGAACTTTTAATGTAGTTGCTGAAACGGAGCTTGGTAAATTCCCTATAAATAATCTATTAGGTCAAAAGCCTATAGAAGTTTTAAAAGTAACGGCAGCTGGAACTGCAGTTTCAGAGACTTACTCAAATGGATTATCATATATTATAGGTTCAGTTATCCAAAACTTTATGGGGATGACAGCTCTAGGAGCAATACTTATTATAATGTTATCAATAGGAGTAATGGAACAAAGTGGATATTTATCAATAGGAATACAAAGTATAGTTAAGGCTACACCAGCTAAGCTTGTAACACCTGTTGTAATATTTTTAGGGGTTATGTCAAATGTAGCATCTGATGCAGGATATGTTGTTTTAATACCTCTTGCTGCATTGGTATATTATACAATAGGAAGAAATCCTATGGTCGGATTAGCAGCAGGATTTGCAGGGGTTTCAGGAGGATTTAGTGCAAACTTACTTATAGGTTCATTTGATGCATTGTTAATACCATTCACTCAAGCAGCAGCAGAAACAGGGGATGCTTTAGTTGGAACAAGTTTTGCACCAATGTTAAAGTCTACTTCTAATATGTTCTTCTTAATGGCGTCAACATTTATAATCGTTGCAATAGGTACTTTTATAATAGATAAAATAGTTGAGCCAGGAATGGAAAAATATGATAAGAGTGAAGCTGATGTTGTTGAAAAATCAGGAGAGTTAACTGACCAAGAAAAGAAAGCATTTAAAGCAGCTAATTTTAGTTTATTAGGAGTAATAGCATTTATAGTATTAACAGTTTTACCATTTGATAAAAATAATGTAATACCTATAGTTGGAGATTTATCTACTTCAGTTTCTTTAACATCAATAAGCCCTGAAGGAACTATGGCACTAAAGGGAGTAAATAGCTTCTTAGATTCTATATTCTTTAGTGGAGATATGATAATGATGTTAATGTTTATCGTATTCTTAGTACCTGGTTTAGTTTATGGATTCAAGTCAGGAACATTTAAAACTAAAGATGATGTTATAGGTGCAATGGTTACATCTATGAAGAGTATGGCTTCTATAATAGTTATATTATTCTTTGTTGCACAATTCTTAAACTTCTTTAATGATTCACATTTAGGTATATTAATAGCTTCATTAGGTGCAAAACTAGTGGCTCAAATACCAACAGACAATACTTTTATGGCTATGATGTTAATGATTGCATTCATATGGTTTACTGCAATAATTAACCTATTTATAGCAGGAGGGACATCTAAGTATGGATTATTAGCACCAATATTTATACCAATACTTATGAGTGCTGGATTCTCACCTGCTGGAGTACAGTTAATGTATAGAATAGGGGATTCATCTACTAATATAATATCTCCACTTATGAGTTACATGGGAGTTATAGTTATATTCGGACAAAAGTATAAGAAAAACTTTGGGATAGGAAACTTAATGGGAATGATGCTACCGATATCAATAGGATTTTTATTAGCATGGACAGTATTTGCAGTAGCATGGGCATTAGTAGGAGCTCCTATAGGACCAGGAGAATTCTTCTTTATAAATCAATACTAAAAATATAAAGCTTGTTAGTATATACAATCTTCCTTCACTAAAGCCTGTAGAGCTCGGCTTTAACGTTTCGTCAGGTTGTATATACTAACTTCGCTAACTTGGAGGAAATAAAGTATCGCATTTGTGATACTTTATTTTTTTGCTCTAATTTAGATTAAATTTAATAAAATGGGAATTATACAAATATAAGGAAATAATATAGAAAGGAGTAACTAGGTTAGCTAGTTATATATAAACTTATGAAAGAATCATATTGGATATTAAGTTCTAAAGGTGAATGTTATGAAAAGCTAAAAGAAGATTTAGAAGTAGATACTCTTATAGTTGGTGGTGGGATAGTAGGTGTGACAACTGCTTACTTACTATCAAAAAAGGGAATAGAAACTGCAATTGTAGATGCTCATAAAATAGGATATGGAAGTTCCGGAAGAAATACAGGTAAAGTAACTTCGCAGCATGGAATTGTATATTCAAAAATAAGAAATAAATATGGATTAGACAGTGCTAAACTATATCATGAAGGAAATGAAAGTGCTATAGATTTAATAGAGGAAATTGTAAAGAGCAATAATATTGATTGTAACTTCGAAAGATTATCTTCCTTTATATACTCAGATAATGAAAACTATATAGAAGAGCTTGAGGAAGAATATCAAACTTGTAAAAAATTAGGTATTGATTGTAAATACCATAATAGTTTGGATATACCATTTGATGTAAAAGGAGCGATAGAATTTTTTAACCAAGCTCAATTCAATCCTAAAAAGTACTTAGATGGATTAACTAAGGAATGTTTAAAGTTAGGCGTTAAAGTGTATGAAGAGACCCCGATAGTAGATCATGAAGACGAAAATATATATAATTTAAAGACTAAAGATGGAAAAATAATAAAAGCATTAAATGTTATATTAGCTTCTCATGTTCCTTGGTATGATGGATTAAATCTTTATTTTGCTAAAGAAAAAGGTGAAAGATCATATTTACTAGCTGGAGAGTATGAAAGAGATATACCAAAAGGAATGTATTTAAGTGTTGAAGACAGTGGATTTACATTTAAACCTTATTGTGGAGATGGTCAAAATTTAATTGTTTTAGGTGGAGGAGATCATAAGGTTGGACAATGCAAAAATGAAGGTAAAATATATGAAGACTTAATAAATGAATTAGGTGAAAAATTTAAAGTTAAGCAATTTAAATGTAAGTGGTCAGCACAAGATTATATAAGCTTTGATAATATACCATATATAGGGTATGTAAATAAAAAAGAAGATAATTTTTATGTTGCAACAGGGTTTTGTAAGTGGGGAATGACAAATGGTACATTAGCATCTATGATAATTAGAGACTTAATATGTTACAGGGAGTCAAAGTTTGAAGATATATTTAATCCCTCTAGAAAAGGTAGCGTATTTACCACTGAATTTATAACTCAAAATATTAATGTGGCTTGGAAATATGTAAGTGGAAAACTAAAAATAGGTGATAATAACTTAATATTAGAAAAAGGCGAAAGTAAAGTAGTTAATGTAGATGGCAAAAGATGTGGTGCATACAAAGACTATGATGGAAAGCTATATATAGTAGATATAACTTGTACACATTTAGGATGCGAGTTAACTTTTAACTCAGCAGAAAAAACATGGGATTGTCCATGTCATGCATCTAGATTTGATTACAAAGGAAATGTAATAGAGGGACCTGCTTTAAGAAATTTAAATAGATATGATGAAGAAAAAAATGATATAGATCCTAAAATATTGTAAATAAAAAACCTATCATATAAATCTTTTTTTATAGATTTTATGGTAGTTTTTTTGTATTTAATGAAAGAATTAATTTAAATCAAATTAAATATATATATTAAAGAAGTAAATCTATAGGGAGGAAACTTAGTCAAATGGAATCATAGTATAAATGTAGCAGTTACAAATTAAAAGATAGTTTAATTTAAATAATTTTATAAGGTGGAGGGATAAGTATGAAACCTTTAATAGGTATATTAGCAAACTTAGCTACTATAGATAGTGGAGCGTTTACTGGAATAGAGAGAGTTCACTTGCCAAATTCGTATATACATGCGGTTGAAAAAGCTGGTGGAGTTCCAATTGTAATTCCTGTAAATGGAGATAAAGAAAATATAAAAATACAAATTGAAGCTATGGATGGAATTATAATTTCAGGAGGGGATGATGTAAATCCTGCGTTATACAAAGAAGAGCCTGTTAGAGAATTAGGTTATATTTACCAAGATATAGATGAATTTGATATAGAAGCTATAAATGTAGCTTTAGAAAAAGATAAGCCTATACTTGGAATTTGTAGAGGGTTACAAATACTAAATGTAGCACTAGGTGGAAGCTTATATCAAGATTTGAAATATATAAGAAGTAGTCATATAAAACATAATCAACAAACAAAGCCATATTTAGGAACTCACTATATAGATATAAAAGAAGAATCTATATTAAAAGAGATTATTAATGAAAAAGTTTTAGTAAATAGCTATCATCATCAAAGTGTCAAAACATTAGGAAATAACTTAAAAGTAATAGCATATTCAAATGATGGGGTAATAGAAGCTGTTCAAAAAATAGGAAAAAAATTTGTTCTTGGAGTTCAATGGCATCCAGAACTAATGGTAGATCATAGTGAACATATGTTAAATATATTTAAAAGATTTATAAAAGAGTGTAAAGAAGATTAAAGTTAAAATAAAAAGGAAAAACCGATAGAAATAAATCATTATCTATCGGTTTTTCCTTTTGTGATGTATTCAAATTAAGTGAATTATATCATAATTGCTAAGCGTTTGCAATATAAATTAAGATACTAATTAGTTCACTAAAGAAATATTAATATCATAGTATAAATTATAGATGATAGTAACATGGATATTAGTGCTTAAATTTTCTAAATTATTGCGATTAATGCTATGTTTATCTACAATATATTGATATTTAAAATAATATATACTAGAATTACGTATATATTATTTAGATGATGAAATTTTTAAGAAGAAAGAGGCGTATGGATATGAAAAAAGTAAACGTTGCTATAGTTGGAGCGACAGGTATGGTAGGAAGAACGTTCTTAAAAGTATTAGAAGAAAGAAACTTTCCAATAGATAACTTATACCTATTTTCTTCAGCTAGATCAGCAGGATCTAAAGTAGAATTTGCAGGAAAAGAATATACAGTAGAAGAACTAAATGAAAATTCATTTGATAGAGATATACAAATAGCACTTTTCTCAGCAGGAGGAAGTATAAGTGAAAAATATGCACCAATAGCAGCATCAAAAGGTGTAGTAGTTGTAGATAACTCAAGTGCATGGAGAATGGATGAAAATGTTCCTTTAGTGGTACCTGAGGTTAATCCGGAAGCTGTTAAAGAACATAAAGGAATAATTGCAAATCCAAATTGTTCTACTATTCAAGCAATGGTTCCATTAAAACCTCTTCATGATAAATATAAAATAAAAAGAATAGTATACTCAACATATCAAGCTGTTTCAGGATCAGGAGTAAAGGGTACTAAAGATTTAGAAGATGGAATAAATGGTGTTCCTAATCAATTTTATCCAC
This sequence comes from Paraclostridium dentum, assembly GCF_048568265.1. Classification (NCBI taxonomy): domain Bacteria; kingdom Bacillati; phylum Bacillota; class Clostridia; order Peptostreptococcales; family Peptostreptococcaceae; genus Paraclostridium; species Paraclostridium dentum. The sequence goes on from NZ_CP183813.1 coordinate 874,315, forward strand.
ACCCTATAGCTTATAACTGCTTACCTCATATAGATGTATTTATGGAAAATGGATACACAAAAGAAGAGATGAAAATGATTAATGAAACTATGAAGATTTTAAATGACTATAACTTAAAAATTACTGCAACTACAGTAAGAGTTCCAGTAGTAAACGGACATAGTGAGTCAGTTAACGTTGAGTTTGAAAATGATTTTGAAATAGATGAATTAAAGGGTGTATTAGCTGGTTTTGAAGGCTTAGAATTAGTTGATGATATAGCTAACAATGTATACCCAACTGCATTTGAATTAAGTGGAAGAGATGAAGTATTTGTAGGAAGAATAAGAAGAGATTTCAGTGTAGACAGCGGAATAAATATGTGGGTAGTAGCTGACAATATAAGAAAAGGTGCTGCGACTAATGCTGTTCAAATAGCTGAACTTCTTTTAAAATATGATTTAGTATAAAATTGGGAGGTATAAATTATGTTATTTAAGGGATCTGGAGTTGCGTTAGTTACTCCTTTTAATGAAACTGGTGTAGATTTCAATAAACTTGGAGAATTAATAGAATACCATATAGAAAATAAAACGGATGCATTAATAGTTTGTGGGACTACTGGAGAATCTACAACTATGTCAGATGAAGAGCAATTTGCAGTTATAGATTTTACTGTTAAAAAAGTAAATAAAAGAATACCCGTTATAGCTGGAACAGGTTCTAATAATACTATGCATTCAGTTTACTTAAGTAAAGAAGCTGAAAAATTAGGAGTAGATGGATTATTAGTAATAACTCCTTATTATAATAAAACAAATCAAAGAGGATTAAAGCTTCATTTTGAAACAATAGCAGCTAGCACTAAGCTACCAATAATTTTATATAATGTTCCAGGAAGAACTGGGGTTAACATAAAACCTAGTGTCATAGCAGAACTTGCTGAAATTAAAAATATAGTAGCTGTTAAAGAAGCTAGTGGTGATTTAGCTCAAGTAGCAGAAATAGCTAGATTAGTTCCAGAAGGATTTGCAATATACTCAGGAAATGATGATTCAATATTACCTCTATTATCTCTTGGTGGAGTAGGAGTTATATCAGTAGTTGCTAATATATGTCCTAAAGAAACTCATGATTTAGTAGAAAAATTCTTAAATGGTGATGTTGAAGGTTCAAGAAAATTACAATTGGGTATGAAATCATTAATAGATAAACTATTTATCGAAGTAAATCCAATACCTGTAAAAACTGCTATGAATTTATTAGGTTTTGAGGTTGGAGATTTAAGACTTCCTTTAGCTCCAATGGAAGAAAGTAATTTAAAAACATTAAGAGACGAACTTGTAAACTATGGGTTTGAGTTATAGGAGGAAAGACATGATAAATGTTATAGTAAATGGCGCTCTTGGTAAGATGGGAAAAGTACTTACTAGATGCGTAAATGAAGACAAAGATTTAGAGTTAGTTTGCGGATGCTCAATGCCAACAGGTGAGACAACTGATTACAAACTATACACTAAAATGAGTGATATACAAGAAAGTGCTGATGTTATAATAGATTTTTCACATTTCTCTGCACTTGATGATGTTTTAGATTATGCACTTAAAACAAAAACACCTTTAGTAATTGCTACAACAGGATTTACTAAAGAACAATTAGAAAAAATAAAAGAAGCTTCAAAGATAATACCAATATTCCATTCTTCTAATATGTCTTTAGGAGTAAATGTAATGTTAAAGCTTGTAAAAGAAGCTGCAAAAGCATTACAAGGATTTGATATAGAAATAATAGAAAAGCATCATAATAAAAAAGTAGATGCTCCAAGTGGAACTGCTATAATGGTAGCAAATGCTATGAAAGAAGTTTTACCTGATTCTATATACAACTATGGAAGACATGGTAGAGATGCCAAAAGAAATGAAAATGAAATTGGTATACATGCTATAAGAGGTGGAACAATAGTTGGAGAACACGAAGCTATATTTGCAGGATTAGATGAAGAGGTTATGATATCTCATAGAGCTCAATCTAAAGATATATTTGCAAATGGAGCAATAACAGCAGCTAAATATTTAGCAAATAAAGAAGCTGGATATTATAATATGGATGACATGTTAAAGTAATTAGGAGGGTACAGATGATAAACTTAAATGACGCATATGAAATAGCAAGGTATATAAAAACAGTAGAAAAAAAGACACCAGTGAAGGTTTATGTTAATGGAGAGTTAGATGCTAAGTCGACTGAAGACTACAAAGTATTCGGAAGCAATGGATCATACACTATAATAGGAAATTATGATTCTATAAAATCAGTTTTAGATGCTCAAAAGGATAAATTAGTTGACATACACATGGAATATGACAGAAGAAACTCTGCTATACCAATGTATAACTACTTACATGAACATGCAAGAATAGAGCCAGGTGCTCATATAAGAGATATGGTTACTATAGGTAAAAATGCAGTAGTAATGATGGGTGCAGTTATAAACATAGGAGCTGTAGTTGGAGAAGGTTCTATGGTAGATATGAATGCAGTAATAGGAGCTAGAGGTACACTTGGTAAAAATGTACACCTTGGAGCTGGAGCAGTAGTAGCAGGTGTTTTAGAACCACCTTCAGCAGATCCTGTTATAATAGAAGATGATGCAATGATCGGTGCAAATGCAGTTATACTTGAAGGAGTAAGAATAGGAGAAGGTGCAGTAGTAGCTGCTGGATCTGTAGTTACACAAAATGTTCCTGCTGGAGCAGTAGTAGCTGGTTCTCCTGCTAAAGTAATAAAAATGAAAGATGAGAAAACTGCTGATAAAACAAAATTAATGGATGATTTAAGAAATCTAGATTAATAAACATAAAAAAAGCTGATATTAATATCAGCTTTTTTTTATTTATAAAAATTATATGATAGTAGAAATTTTAAATATCTGAAAATATGTGAAAAAATTTAAAAAATATAGTTTAATTAGTTTTTTATAGGTTAATATATTTTTATATTTAAATGTTAAAAATAGTATATAACTATGGTACTAATAAATGTTTAAAAATTATGATGAAAGGATGGTTTAGTCTATGAGTATAGAGTTTAATCAAGAGGGATTATCGACTAAAGAAGTCATAGATAGAATTGAACGTGGGGAAAGAAATGTTCCGATAAAACCATTAACTAGAAGTTATAATAAAATATTTAAAGATAATATATGTACATTATTTAATCTTATAAATATTATAATTGCTACTTTAATCATATATACTGGAAGTTATAAAAATCTATTGTTTTTAGGGGTTTTAATCTCGAATGTATCCATTGGTATATTCCAAGAGGTAAGAGCTAAAAAAAGTATAGATAAGCTATCTTTGTTAAATCAATCAAAAATAACAGTTATAAGGGATAATCAAAAGAGTAAAATTAATCAACATGATTTAGTAAAAGATGATTTAATGGTAATAAATAGAGGCTCTCAAATTTGTGCAGACGGAGTGGTAGTTAAGACTGAGGGGGTAGAAGTAGATGAATCTCAATTAACTGGAGAATCTGATCCTATTTTAAAAACAGTTGATTCTAAAGTTATGTCAGGGAGCTATGTTATAAGTGGGATGGCATATGTAAAAGTTGTAAATGTTGGAGAAGAGAGCTATGCATCTAAAATCGCAATGGAAGCAAAAAAAGAAAAAGATATAAATAGCCAATTAATAAAAACTCTTAAACAAATTATAAAAGGACTTGCTTTTTTTATAGTTCCAATTGGAATAGCACTGTTTTTATCAAAGTCAACTTCGGGTATAAATACAAATGATGTTATATTAGGTGTTTCAGCAGCTATGATTGGAATGATACCAGAAGGTTTAATATTAATAACTTCTATTGCATTAGCAGTTGAAGTTATTAATTTAAGTAAGAAAAAAGTTCTTGTAAAAACTATGGGGTCTATTGAAAACTTAGCCCGTGTAGATTTATTATGCTTAGATAAAACAGGGACTATAACTGATGGGAACATAAAATTAGTAGACATAATCACATGTGAAGATTTCGAAATGAATAAGCTTAAAGAAGGAATTTCAACTTTAGTAGAAAACTTAGAAGAAAATGCAACAAGTAAAGCATTAAAGGTAGAACTTCCAAGTCCAAAATCTTGGAAACCTATTAATAGGGTACAATTTTCATCAGCTAGAAAGTGGAGTGGAGTTACTTTTGAAAAAGAAGGTAGTTATATAATGGGAGCTCCTGAATTTGTTTTTGAAAAAATATCACCGGATATTCAAAGTATAATAGATGAATCTACTAATAAAGGAGAGCGAGTTTTAGTTTTTGCACATTCAAATGACTCTATAGTTGATAATGAACTACCAAAAGATAGAAAATTAATAGGTATTTCTATTATGGAGGATACAATAAGACCAGAGGCTGCAAATACATTGAATTATTTCAAAAAACAAGGAGTAGCTATTAAAATTATATCAGGAGATAATCCAAAAACTGTTTCACAAATTGCAAAACGAGCTAGGGTTGATAATTCTGATAAATACATAGATATGAGTAGTATTTCAGATAATGATGATTTAAAAAACTATACAAGTAAATATGAGATTTTTGGAAGAGTTAGCCCGGAACAGAAAAAAGAGCTTGTAAAAATATTTAAAGATGAAGGACATACTGTTGGAATGACAGGTGATGGCGTAAATGATATTTTAGCTCTTAAAGAGTCTGATTGTAGTATAGTAATGGCAGAAGGTAGTGATGCAGCAAAGGGAGTTTCTGATTTTGTACTTTTAGATTCTAATTTTGATTCCCTGATAGGTGTTGTCATGGGAGGGCGAAGAGTAGTAAATAATATACAGCAAGTAGCATCTCAGTATTTAATGAAAACAGTATATTCAATTATATTAGCTATAATTTTTATATTTATGAAGGGATCTTACCCATTTCATCCTATACAGTTGATGCCGATAACTTCACTTGGAGTTGGAATTCCATCGTTTTTCTTAGCATTTAGACCGAACTATTCACAAATAAAAGAAAATCTATTATTAAATATTTCAATACCAGCATTAACATCTGGAATTTGTGCAGTTTTTTATATAATGATAATCTCAGTAGTTGGTAATATGTTAAACTTCAATGAAGCAGTTATATCAACTTTATGTGTATTACTAACAGGAGCAGTTTGCTTTACATCCTTATGGCATATATCTAAGCCGATTGATAAAAAAGTAGGATTTATGATAATTACATTAGTTACTATATTTACTTTAACTATTATACTTTTTAGGAACATATTCTCATTTGTAAATATTATTAATTTAAAAATGATGATACTATATATACCGTTAATTTTATCAGTTATACCTATATATAAGTTTATTAGAGAAATGGTAACTTATATTGTAATGAAATATGTTAAATATAAAAGCAAAATGAAGCAAAACAAAAAAAGCTGACACCCGTGTGTCAGCCTTTTTTATTGGCAAGATTCACCTCTATTTCAAGGTAGCTATCTTTATATATATACACTATAATTAGGTTTCTAAACATTTTTTTGGAATTTATAGAAAAATTATATAGAACCTTTATTGTTAATTAATAAGAAGAATGTTTCAGCTTTTTTAGTCGTCATAAATTCTTTAGAGTCTTTATACTTATCAACATTTTCAGAAGATAAGCCAACCACATCTATTTGATCAGTTTCATATAAATTTATAGCTGCATTAGTATCTTTAACAACTTTTAAATTGACTGTATCTAATTTTACAGCATTTTTATCCCAATAATTTTGACTTTTACTTAAAACACATAAATCATCCATTTTCCAAGTTGACATAGTAAAAGGTCCGTTATATACAGAGTTTTCAGCTGTAGTACCATTTTTACCATCTTGAGCTTCTACAAACTTTTGGTTTTGAGGGAAGAATACACAGAAAGACATAAGTTGGTCAAAATAGTTAACACGTCTATTTAAATTAACCTCTAAAGTATAATCATCTACTGCTTTTACTCCAACATTATCTGCATTTTCAGATTTACCGCTATTATAATCACTAGCACCTTCTATATCATACATAACGTATCCATATTGTGATGCAGTTTCAGGTTGTAAAGTTCTTTTCCAAGAATATTCAAAGTCACGAGCTGTAACAGGATCACCATTTGACCATTTAGCATCTTTTCTAATTTTAAAAGTCCACGTCTTACCATCTTCAGATTGTTCCCAACTCTCTGCCATAGCAGGAGTTGCAACTCCACTTGCATCTACTCTTGTTAGCCCTTCCATAGTATTTGTTATCATATAAAATGAGTCCATATCTGATGCTTTACTAACATCAAGTGTAGGAATATCTCCAGCCAAAGTTAAATTCAATTGTTTAGACTCTTTATCTACATCAGCCCACTTATATGAAGCTGGAGAACCATAAGTATATCTAACTATATCTTTTACATAACTTTTTTGTAGGAATGATGACCCTTGTTGATAAAGTGGAGCTGCATTAGCAGAATCTAAAAATAGTTTTTCAGCTTCTCCAAATTTTTTAAAACTTTCTTCAGGAGTTTCAGCTACTTTCGCCTCTTCAATTAATTTATCATAATCAGGGTTAGAATAAGCTAATCTTTGTCCATACATACCTTGCGTTGTAAAAATTTCTAAAAATGTTAAAGGATCAGGATAATCAGCTGACCAACCGTTTAAATCTATATGATAATCACCTTTAGAAGCTAAATCTAGTTTTTGCTTTAAAGGTTGTTGCTTAATTTCTAAATTTAGTCCTTCTAAGTTAGAATTTAGTTCTGATTGTATAAATTCAGCTGTTTTTCTTCCGGATTCACCTTCATAAGAAAGTAACTCAAGTGTAAGCGTATCAAACCCCAATTCTTCCTTAGCTTTAGCCCAAGCTTTTTTAGCCTCATCATCATTTGATTTATAGCCCATATCGCCTACGATATCTCTATAATCTTTTCCATCTTTAGTAAATGCTAATTCTTTAGGTGTAATAAATGAAACTGGTTCAGAACCATTGTTTAAGAGTACATCTGTGATTTCAGATCTATCTATTGACATTACTATGGCTTTTCTAGCATTTTCATTAGCAAGAACTGCGTAAGGGTCTGCAGATTTTGAAGAACCTGAATTGCCATGATTTGAATCTGTACTAGAACAACCTACTAAAGACAATGCTCCAACTGACGAGAGTGCAAAGATTAAAGCTAATTTTTTTCTTAGTACCATAAAAATACCCCCTAAAAACATATTAATTATAATAAAAAATATTAAGATAAACTAAAGGTGTTATTTATGAGTAGAAAATTTTAAAAGTAGGTTAAGATTAGATTAGTTTAAAATTAGTTAAAAATTTTAAGTAATATTAATATTAGATTGAAAAATAATCAGATATTAATTTGAAAAATTTATGTGAAAAGTAAAATATATTATGATTATAGCAGTATTTAATAATATTATAAAGCAATTAAATAGAAATTTTGAAATATATTGAAGATTATAAAAATTCACTTAAATTATTTCATGTTAATGAAAATTATATAAGAGCAATTTAAAATTATACACTTTTAAATTTAAAAATAATTCAGTTATATCATTTGAAATTTTAACCATGAATAATAAAGTATGAACATACGAATAATATTAACAAATACATAGTGAGGTGATAATTATGGAAATGAATACACAAGATTGTTTAAAAAAAGCATTATTAGACACTCAAGAAAAAGTAAGAGATTTTATGCAATATGCTGATAATGTTGATGATAAAGAATTAAGCAAATGTTTTAAAGACTTTGCTGAAGCTGAAGGTTTACAAGCTCAAAAGTTGCAAGAACACATTGAAAAAAGATTTAAATAATGTCAAAAGAAAGGCTATTGAAGCCTTTCTTTTTTATTTAATAATAAAGATAGCTATAATAACTTAAAAAAATAAATGGTTTAATTGAAAATATATATTAAAATTATATATATTGAATAAATAGATTAATAAAAAAATTTTGAAGAAAATAAAAAGTTAAAAATTAAAATTAAATTATACAAAATGAAAGAAGTAATAAAAAATGTATCAAAAAAAATTAATATAATATATAACTAAATGCATGAATAATACTAATTTTAAAAAATAATGAAAATTGATAAAATACATACGTTTAGATTTTGAAAAGATTATGAATAGAAAAAGTTAATTGTCAAAAGATTGAGAAAAAAGCAGGGAAATACAGTAAGAAAACGATTTACAATAGCATATTGACAATAAATTATAACAATATATAATAGAAACCGTAATCATACAAATTTTGGGAGGTAAAAGATCAATGTCTGATCAAAATAGAAATTTAACTTGGCAAAATATTGCCTTAATGGGGTTTGTTATGGTATGGGGATTTGGAAATGTTGTTAATAACTTTGCAAATCAAGGACTTACTGTAGTATTCTCATGGATATTCATGATAGCTTTATACTTTGTACCATATACATTAATGGTTGGAGAACTAGGGTCTGCGTTTAAAGATTCTCAAGGTGGAGTTTCAGCTTGGATAAGTTCAACTACAACACCAATGCTTGCATTTATGGCAGGGTGGACTTACTGGGTTGTTCATGTACCTTATTTAGCACAAAAGCCACAAGCATTATTAATAGCACTTTCTTGGGCAGTTAGTCCATCAGGAGAACTTGCTACAACATTAAAGGAATTAAACCCTTTAATATTACAAGGAATGGTACTTGTTGTATTTTTAATATTTTTATATATTTCAACAAAGGGAGTAAAAGTATTAAAGGTTATAGGTAACGTAGCAGGTATGTCAATGTTTGTTATGTCTTTATTATACATAGTATTAGGATTAGCCGCTCCAGCTATAACTGGACATGTTGCAACACCTGATATAACACCTAAGTCATTTATTCCTAAATTTGACTTTGCATATTTAACAACTTTATCAATGCTAGTATTTGCTGTTGGAGGATGCGAAAAAATAGCTCCATATGTAAATAATACTAAAAATCCATCTAAAAACTTCCCTAAAGGAATGTTAGTTTTAGCTGGAATGGTTGCTGTATGTGCACTTTTAGGATCAATAGCTATGGGTATGATGTTCAATGCTAACGCTATACCAGAAGACTTAATGATGAATGGTCAATACTATGCATTCCAATTATTAGGAGAGCATTATGGATTAGGTAGCTTATTTGTTATAGTTTATGCATTAGCAAATACTGCAGCACAATTATCAGCTTTAGTATTCTCAATAGATGCTCCACTTAGAGTATTATTAGGAGAAGCTGACTCTAGATTTATACCTAAGAAATTATCTAAAACAAATAAGAATGGTGTTTTAGTTAATGGGTATATAATGACAGCTATATTAGTTTCTATATTAATAGTAATTCCAGCATTAGGAATAGGTAACACTAATGAGTTATTTAACTGGTTATTAAAATTAAACTCAGTTGTAATGCCAATGAGATACTTATGGGTATTCTTAGCTTACATGGGTCTTAAGAAGATGAGTAGTAAATTTAAAACTGAATACAAGTTTATAAAGAGTGATAAATTAGGATTTATAGTTGGGGCTTGGTGCTTTGGATTTACAGCATTTGCTTGTATAATGGGTATGTTCCCAACAGATGTTCCTGCATTTAGTAAAGAATGGATATTTAGAGTTTCTTTAAATGTTATAACACCTATAGTATTAATGGGAATAGGATTAATATTACCTGTTATAGCTAAGAAAACTAATGGAAGTGAAAATGTATCTAACTAATAAACTTAGTTAATAAATAGAGATAAAAAATGAGTGAAGGAAACTTCGCTCATTTTTTACGTTTAAGGAAACTATATTTAACTAATATTTATGGATAATATCTGGATTATAGTCAATAAAATATGTTTTTTCTATGTCTAAAAATAATTATTGGTAATATATGGTAAAAATATAATTTGTAGAAATTAAAAATAAAAAATTTAAAAAAATTATTCATAAATTAAAAGATTTGTAATATTTAATTTAGTTTGAAATATATTAATACATATGAAAATACATAATGAACAGTGAAAAAGTATATACAAAATAATATTGAATTTATATATAAAAGCATATACAAAAAGCAAATATTGGAATATAAAGAAAGTTTAGATATTTATTAAGCGAATTATCAATATATGCTTTTGGAAATTTATAGTATTGTAATCTGAAATTTAGAGTAGTAATATATACATGTTACATACATTATACAAATTAAATGCATTGATATTTAAGAAATAAAATTTAGAGAGGTGGAGTACGTTTGGAAAAAAAAGTTTTAACTGTATGTCCATATTGTGGGGCAGGGTGTCAGCTTTATTTAGTTGTTAAAGACAATGAAATAGTGAGAGCAGAACCTGCAAATGGAAGAACTAATGAAGGTAACTTATGCCTAAAAGGATATTATGGATGGGATTTTCTAAATGACCCCAAAATTCTAACATCAAGATTAAAAAAGCCTATGATAAGAAAAAATGGGAAGTTAGAAGAAGTTGAATGGAAAGAAGCTATAGATTATACAGCATCTAGATTAAATGAAATAAGAGAAAAATATGGTCCAGATGCAATAATGGGAACTGGTTCTGCAAGAGGACCTGGAAATGAAGCAAACTATGTAATGCAAAAATTTATGAGAGCAGCAATAGGAACTAATAATATAGACCATTGCGCCCGTGTTTGACATGCACCATCAGTAGCCGGTCTGGCTTACTCATTAGGAAATGGCGCTATGTCTAACTCTATACCAGAGATAGAGAACTCAGATTTATTATTTATATTTGGATATAATGGAGCAGATTCACACCCTATAGTTGCTAGAAGAATTATTAGGGCAAAAGAAAAGGGTGCCAAGTTAATTGTTACAGATCCAAGGGTAACAGAATCTGTAAGAATTTCAGATATGTGGTTACCTATAAAAGGTGGAACTAATATGATTTTAGTCAATGCATTTGCTAATGTATTGATAGAAGAAAATCTTTATAATAAAGAATATGTTGAAAAATACACTGAAGGATTCGAAGAATACAAAGAAATGGTTAAAAAGTATACTCCAGAGTATGCTGAAAAAATGACAAATGTACCAGCAGAAGATATAAGAAAAGCAATGAGAGAATATGCAAATGCTAAAAATGCTACGATTTTATATGGAATGGGTGTATGTCAGTTTGGTCAAGCTGTGGATGTTGTAAAAGGGCTTGCATCATTAGCTCTTTTAACTGGAAACTTTGGAAGAGAAAGTGTTGGAATAGGACCTGTACGTGGACAAAATAATGTTCAGGGAACATGTGATATGGGAACTTTACCTAACTTATTCCCAGGGTATCAAAAGGTAACAGATGATAAAGTAAGAAAGAAATTTGAAAAAGCTTGGGGAGTTAAACTTTCTTCTAAACCAGGTATTACATTAACTGAAGTACCTCATTTAACATTAAAAGATAACAAAGTAAAAGCTTATTATATATTTGGAGAAGATCCAGTACAAAGTGATCCACACGCAAGTGAGGTAAGAGAAACTTTAGATGCTATGGAATTTGTAGTAGTTCAAGATATATTTATGAATAAAACAGCTCTACATGCAGATGTAGTACTTCCTGCAACTTCATGGGGTGAACATGATGGAGTATATTCATCTGCAGATAGAGGATTCCAAAGAATGAGAAAAGCAGTAGAACCTAAAGGTGATGTAAAACCAGACTGGCAAATTATGTGTGAAATATCTACAGCTATGGGGTATCCTATGAGTTATAATAACACTAAGGAAATATGGGATGAAATGAGATCATTATCACCATTATTCGCTGGAGCATCGTATGAAAAAATAGAAAAGCAAGGAAGTGTTTTATGGCCTTGCACAGATGAAGATCATAAAGGTACACCTTACTTATATGAAGGAAATAAATTTGAAACTGAAAGTGGAAAAGGAAAACTATTCGCATGTGAATGGAGACCTCCTAAAGAAATTCCTGATGAAGAGTATCCTCTTGTATTATGTACAGTTAGAGAGGTAGGACATTATTCAGTAAGAACAATGACAGGAAACTGTAGAGCGCTTAGAGCTTTAGAGGATGAGCCAGGATACATACAATTAAGCATAGAAGATGCTTCAAAGCTAGGAATTAAGGACAAAGAATTAGTTAGAGTAAGTTCAAGAAGAGGAAGTATATTAACTAGAGCCTTAGTAACAGATAGAGTTATACAAGGTGCTACATATATGACTTACAGCTGGTGGATTGGATCTTGTAATGAGTTGACTATAGATAACTTAGATCCAATATCTAAAACTCCAGAATATAAATACTGTGCAATAAAAGTAGAAAGCATAAAAGACCAAGATTCAGCAGAGCAATATATAAAAGATGAATATGAAAAAATAAGAAAACAAATGTTAATTGAAAAATAGACTATATATCTGATTTTAAAGATCTATCTGATTAATTATAAAAATGATAGGTCTTTAATTGGGTTATAAAATAAAAATATATTGTTAAGTTAAAAATAAAACAAAGGGGAATAGGTATGATAGATATTTCTACGGCGATTAACAAAATTATTGAAGAATCTAAACTAATAGGGACATGTGAAAAAGATTTAATGGAATCGATAGGATATACATTAGCTGAAAATATATATTCTAATGATAATTTGCCCCCCTTTAATAAATCAGCTATGGATGGGTACGCAATAAAAAGTAAGGATTCTTTGATTTGTAATGAAAATGAAAAAACTTGCTTAGATATTGTAGGGTTAATAAAAGCAGGAGATTGTTTTGAAGGTAAAGTAGATGATAAGCAAGCTATAAAAATTATGACAGGAGCTCCTGTTCCAGATGATACTGATGCAGTTATACAAATAGAAAATGTAGAATTATATGAAAATAAGCTTATATTATCGGAAGTAGTTAAAAAAAATAGAAACATAATTAATACTGGTGAAGAGCTTAAAGTTGGAGATTTAGCATTAGAAGTCGGGCAAAAAATTAGGGCTAGTGAAATAGGACTTTTAGCATCTCTAGGATATTCAAAGGTTAAGGTTTATAAAAAACCAACTTTATCAGTATTAACTACTGGGGATGAACTAGTTGATATAACTGATTCTATAGAAAATGGTAAAATAAGAAATAGCAATGAATACTCATTAAAGGCTTTAGCAAAAGATTTAGAAGTAAAATCATTTGGAATAATTGAGGACAAAAAAGATGTTATAAAAGGAAAATTAAAAGAAGCTATAGAAATTTCAAATATAATAATAACATCAGGTGGTTCTTCTACAGGCGATTATGATTTTATAGAAGATGTATTAATTGAGTTAGGTGCTGATATTAAATTTAATAAAATAGCAATAAAACCTGGCAAGCCAGTTATATTTGCTACTATTGGTGAAAAATTAGTTTTTGGATTACCAGGAAATCCTCTATCATTTATAACTACCTATGAAGAGTTTGTAAAGCCTGCTATATTAAAAATGAGTGGTGAAGATATAAAAGAAAATAAATTTCCTGTTATATTAAAGCATGATATAAAATGCAAAGTGGGAAGAACAAACTATGTTTATGTTGATATAAAAAAAGAAGATGGTAAATTTTATGCATATGAAACGGGTTCTCAATGTTCTAATCAACTTTTAATGATTACAAAATCTAATGGAATAGTGATAGTTCCAAAGGATAAAGGATTTGTAAAAAAAGGAGAAATATTAGATGGGAAATTTATATTCCAATAATAAACAGAAAATAATATCGGTAGTTTCTACAAAGTCTGGAATGGGAAAAACGACTTTGGTGGAATCATTAATAAAAGAATTTAAGAAAAAAGGATATAAAGTTGGAGCGTTAAAGCATGATGCTCATAAGTTTGACATAGATAAAGAAGGTAAGGACAGTTATAGGTTTACAAAGGCAGGAGCTAAAGATGTAGTTATAGCTTCAAGTGAAAAAATAGGGGTAGTAAAAATCCTAGAAGAAGATAAAAGCTTAAGTAAAGTATTAGAACTATTTGACGATGTAGATATTATCTTTACTGAAGGATTTAAACAAAATCCTTATCCTAAAATTGAAGTTCATAGAAAAGAAGTCGATAAAAATTTTCTTTTTAATAATTCAATAAATAAAGATACATTTATAGCTATAGCGACAAATGAACATATAGAGGGTATAACCAACTTAGATATAAATAATATAGATCAAATAGTTAATTTTATTGAATCTTATATAAAAACAGAGGAATTTAAGACTCCATTAATAAATTATGATTATGATAAAACTATAAAAATAGATGTGGTTAAAATAGATAATCAAAATGCTAAAGAAGAAAAAGAAACTATAATATCAGAATACCCATTAAGTTTAATTTTAAACGGAAAATATTTAAATACTTTCTTATGTACTCCAGATAAACTGGAGGAATTGATTGTTGGGTTTCTAGCTACAAAAGGATATATATCTAATAAAAATGATATAGAAAGTATAATTATAGATGAAAAATTAAAGGTAGCACAGGTTATATCGAATAAATCTAACACTAATTTAAACTTAGAAAAAATATTTTTAAATGATTTAGATTTTATTGAGTGTAATCCAGTTAAAAATAGTTTTGAAATAGATATAAATACAATTTACAATTCAATGCACATGAACTTGACATCATCTCAATTATTTAAAGATACTGGAGGAGTTCACAGTGTAGCACTGTTTGACGGAGCTGATCCTGTAGTGATATGTGAAGATGTTGCTAGACATAATGCTATGGATAAGGTAATTGGATATAGTGTATTAAATGATGTGAATTTTGAAGACAAATTTATAGTAGTTAGCGGAAGAATTTCTCTTGAAATGATGCAAAAGGCATGTAAGATGCAAATTCCTATAGTAGTTTCAAAATCAGCTCCTACAAATCTTTCAGTAGAGCTTGCAAGAAAGTTAAATATAACTTTAGTTGGATTTGTAAGAGGAAGAAGAATGAATATATATGCTAATGGATATAGAGTTAAGTATTAAAAAATAAACTTAAAAGGTGGGAGAATATGAAAAGTACATTAAATTCGTTTGTAATAGCAGACGCAAACAAATGCGTAGGATGTAGATCTTGTGAGGTTGCATGTTTTGTTGAGCATAATAAGAATAATAATGTTGGATATACTGTTGGAACTGTAGAAATACCTGTTATACCAAGATTATATTTAGTTAAACAAGGTGATTTTTATATGCCTATACAATGTAAACATTGTGAAGATGCACCTTGCTTAAATACATGTCCAAATAAGGCAATAAAAAAAGAAAATAATGCAATAATTGTAAAAGAAGAAGCATGTGTTGGGTGTAAAACATGTATACTAGCATGTCCTTTCGGGGCTATAGACCTATTACCTCAATATAAAAATGGAAAAAAAGTAGAACAAATAGAGTTAGAAGATGAAAAAGTAATAGCATATAAATGTGATTTATGTAAAGATAGCGATAAACTAGCATGTATAAATGCCTGTCCAGAAAATGCATTAAAACTAGTATCTCCTATAGAAGATAAAAAATTAAAAAATAAAAAAGCAGCACTTGCTTTGCTTGGAATTTCAAATAATAAATAGGAGGATAAGTTATGATTGTAAATATAGATAAAGACTTATGTACGGGTTGTAAAAAATGTAGTGATGTTTGTCCAGTAGATGCAATACAAGGAGAAAAAGGAAAGGCTCAATTTATAGATGAAGATAGATGTGTAATCTGTGGTCAATGTGTACAGCAATGTAAATCATTTGCTCCTATATACGAATTAGGACAAGATACAATAGAAGCAAAGAAAGAAGAAAGAGGTATGCTAGAAAGCGTACAAGAACCTTTATTTGCAGCTTATAATACATGTGATGTAGAAAAAGTTAAAGAAGCTTTAGCTAACCCAAATTCATTTACAGTGGTTCAATGTGCTCCAGCAGTAAGAGTTGCATTAGGAGAGGAATTTGGTTGTGATTTAGGAGAATTAACATATGGGAAGATGGTTGCAGCATTAAAACAACTAAAATTTGACAGAGTATATGATACAAACTTTGCAGCTGATTTAACTATAATGGAAGAAGGTAGTGAGCTTATAAAAAGAATAGGGGAAAATAAAAATCTTCCTATGTTTACTTCTTGTTGTCCTGCATGGGTAAAGTTTATGGAAGATAATTATCCTGAACTTACAAACCATTTATCAAGTTGTAAATCTCCTCAACAAATGGGTGGAGTAGTGTTTAAAACTTATGGTGCTCAAATGAATAATGTAGATCCTAAAGATGTATTTAGTGTAGCTGTAATGCCATGTACTTGTAAAAAATTTGAATGTGATAGAGAAGAAATGAAGTCAAGTGGATACAAGGATGTAGATGTTGTAATCACAACTAGAGAACTAGCATATTTAATAAAAGATATGGGGATTGACTTTAACAGTTTAAAAAATGAAGACTTTGACTCTCCTCTAGGAGATTATACTGGAGCAGGAACTATATTTGGTGTTACAGGTGGAGTTATGGAAGCTGCTATAAGAACGGGATATGAGCTTATAACTAACCAAGCAATTCCTAACGTAGAGGTAACTCAAGTTAGAGGTGGAGAGGGAATAAGAAAGTCTGTTATAAAAGTAGGAGACTTAAGTCTAAAAGTTGCAGCGATAAGTGGTTTAAAAAATGTAGTTTCTATATTAGAAGATATTAAAAATGGTGATTGTGACCTACACTTTATAGAAGTTATGACTTGTCCAGAAGGATGTATTAGTGGAGGAGGTCAACCAAAACTTTTACTAGATGAATATAGAGAATTAGCTTATGCAAATAGAAGAAAATCAACTTACAATCACGATAGAGATATAGAGATAAGAAAATCTCATGAAAGTCCTGCTATAAAGAAAATATATGATGAATTTTTAAAAGAACCATTAGGAGAAAAATCACATCATTTATTACATACAAATTATTGTACTAGAAAGGAAGTGGCTAAATAATGAATTGTTTTGTTATATCAGACCCAAATAAATGTATAGGATGTAGAACATGTTCTATTGCATGCGTAGTAGCTCACTCTGAAGAAAATATATTTTTACAAGATCCAAATCATATAAACTTTAATCCAAAACTTACTGTTGTAAAAACTGCAGAAGTAAGTGCGCCTATTCAATGTAGACAATGTGAAGATGCCCCTTGTGCAAATGTATGTCCTAATGAAGCTATAAAAAGAGAAAATGGAGCAATAGTAGTTAAGGAAGAAAAATGTGTTGGCTGTAAAACATGTATTATAGCATGCCCTATAGGAGCTATAGAAATAGTAAGTAAAGAAATTAAATTAGATAATATAGATTCAGATAAATTATATTTCAAAGAGCAAATGGTAGCAAATAAATGTGATTTATGTGCAGGGAAGGAAGACGGTCCTGCATGTGTAAATGTATGTCCTACTAAAGCATTTAAAATAGTAAAAGAAGAGGATGTAAAAGTAATCATAAATGATAAAAGAAAACAAGCAGCAGCATGCATTTCCAACTTATAATAAGGGGTATAACTAATGAAAAAAACAAATAAGATTTTACTTATTGTAAGTGTTATATTAGTATTAGGTTTAAGTGGGTGTAGTAAAGATTCTAAAGAAAAACAAAATATAACTATATCAGCTGCGGCAAGTTTAAAAGAACCTTTAGAAGAAATAAAAGGTATATATGAAAAAGAAAATGATGTGAATATTACCCTTAATTTGGGGGCATCTGGAACTCTTCAAAAGCAAATAGAACAAGGTGCAGATTGTGATATATATATATCTGCTTCACCTAAGCAAATTAATGTATTAGAAAAGAAAAAACTTATAAAAAAATATTCTAAAATAGATTTATTACAAAATAAACTTGTGATAATATCAAATAAAGAATCAAATAAAAACTTAGATCAAAATGACAGCAATCTGAAGTTCTCTATAGGAACACCTAAAGTAGTTCCAGCTGGAGACTATGCTAAAGAATCATTAGAGAATATGGGAATGTATGACAAATTAAAAGATAAAATAATATATGCAAAAGATGTAAAGCAAGTATTGTCTTATGTTGAAACAAACAACGTAGACTTTGGAATGGTATATAAGTCAGATGCATTAAGTTCTGATAAGTGTAAAATCTATGAAGTAGTGGATGATAATATGCATAAGCCAATAATATACCCAGCAGCTATTGTAGCAAGTACAAAGAATGAATCTCAATCGGATAAATTTATTAAATACTTAAATAGTTCAAAGTCTAAAGAAATATTTAAAAAATATGGATTTGAATGTGTAACTAATTAATATGAAAGATGCCATAATCTTATCCATAAAAATTTCTGTAGTAGCTACAATGATAACTTTAGTAGTAGGTATTTTTTTGGCTAGAATATTTACAAAATATAATTTTAAATTTAAAACAATTATAGAATCTTTTATAATTATACCTATGGTATTACCACCATCTGTTGTTGGTTATGGACTTTTAGTAGTTCTTGGGAAAAATGGGCCAGTAGGAGAGTTTGTATATAATTTATTTGAAAAATCATTGATTTTTACTCCACAGGCGGCATGTATAGCATGTATAGTAGTTGCGCTTCCGATGATGTATCAAAGCTGTAAAACTGCTTTTTTAGAAATAGATACCACATATGAAGATGTAGCTAAAGACCTTGGAGCTACTGATAGTAAGGTTTTTTGGAAAATAATAATACCATTATCTAAAAAAGGTATTATAGGCGGAACTATATTATCATTTGCGAGGGCTTTTGGAGAATTTGGAGCAACTTTAATGGTAGCAGGCAATATACCAGGTAAGACTCAAACGGTACCTTTAGCCATATATTTTTTCGTAGAAAGTGGTGATATAAGGGAAGCAAATATACTAATAATAATAACTATAATAATAAGTTTTACTACTATATTTATATTAAATAAATTAAAATAGAATATAAGATTAAGTTTTAATTAAAAAATAAAAGCACAAAGCTTAAATATAACATTAGATTTTAAATTGTTTAAGTTTTGTGCTTTAAACATTTTTATTTACCAAAAGAATACAATTTTAAAAATAGAGAATATGTGGAAATAGATATGGTTCGAATAGGAGGTTAATATGGAGTTTACTCACTTTAATGAACATGGGAAAGCCAAAATGGTAGATGTAAGTGAAAAAAATGAAACAAAAAGAACAGCTACAGCTAAAGGTAGCATATCTATGAAGTCAGGAACTATAGAGATAATAAAGCAAGGAAAAATAAAAAAAGGTGATGTACTTTCTGTAGCACAAGTCGGAGGAATAACAGGCGCAAAGAAAACATGGGATTTAATACCTATGTGTCACAATATATTTTTAACAGGAGCGGATATTAAATTTAATATATTAGAAACAGAAATAGAAATAGAAGCTACAGTATCTACTGTAGGTAAGACTGGAGTAGAGATGGAGGCTTTAACAGCTGTGTCTATGGCAGCACTTACTATATATGATATGTGCAAAGCTATAGATAAGGATATGGTTATAAATAATATAAGACTTGTAAAAAAAGTAGGTGGAAAAAGTGGGGAGTACATTAGAAATGAATAATATAGGAAAAGTAGTATCTATAAATATAAGTGAGAAAAAAGGAACTATAAAAAAACCAATAGAAAAAGGAATGTTTAAACAAAATCATGGTCTTGTTGGAGATGCCCATGCAGGTGAGTGGCATAGACAAATAAGCTTACTTGGAATTGAAAGTATAGAAAAAACAAGAAAACAAGGAATAGATGGCTTAACTCCTGGAGTTTTTGCCGAAAACCTAACAACTGAAGGTATAGTTCTGTATGAGCTGCCTGTAGGAACAAAGTTAAAAATAGGTGATACAATTCAAGAAGTTACTCAGATAGGGAAGAAGTGTCATAAAGGTTGTGAGATAAAAACTAAAGTTGGAGATTGTGTAATGCCTAGAGAAGGAATATTCACTAAAATAATAAAAGATGGTGAAGTTAAATGTGGAGATAAAATAGAAATTATTGAAGCATAATATAAAAGCAACTAAGAAATAAATATATTCATTTCAAGTGGATACATATAAAAAGCAATTTTAAGTGGCATGAGTACGGTATTTAACTGGACTCATGCCATTTTAAAATATAGTTAATTTAAGCAATGTTATAGATAACGTATAAAAAAACATGGAAACTATAAGATTACCTAAGACTATTAAATAAATAATTCAAAATGACTATTTATTTAATATTTCTAGAGTCTGAGCTATAAAGTCTTCTTTATCTTTTGCTGTTATTAATTCAGTATCTACATAAGCTGTAAATTCTGATCCACATTCACATATACAATCTTCTTTTATATCAACTTCTAATAAAGCTCTTTTTAATTCATCCTCGCTAATACCAGAACACATTGAGCAAAAACTTATCATACTTAATACCTCCATATTAATATATGGATATTTATACACTCATCCTTAGGGGTATGAAACATTAAATTGTTACTAAATTTGTAACTAATTTGTAACCCTTTTTCTGGTAATTATAGAAAATGTGTTTACAAAGGTCCAAAAATATATTATCATTAATTAAAAGTTACAGAAAAGTAACAAATTCATAAAATACGAATTTTACAAGACATAATGGTCAATAATATATAATTTTTATTTATTTAAATTAACTGGAGGGATACTATGAGTATGAATAAAAGAGCGAGGAAATCATCATTAATATTAGCATTAGGATTAGTTGTAGGAGGACTTTATACATCTACAAGTAATATATATGCAGCAGAAAGAGAAGTAGTTAAAGCAGAAAAATTAAATGTAAGAAAAGGTCCATCAATAGAAGAACAAAGAGTAGGATCATTAGACAGAGGTATGGTAGTTGAAATATTAGAAACAAATAATGGATGGAATAAGATTAAGCTTACTGATGGAAATGAAGGATGGGTAAGTGGAGATTATACTGATAAAGAAAATGCAACTGTAACTGCTAGCAAATTAAATGTAAGAAAAGGGCCAGCTACAGAACATGATAAATTAGATACATTAGATAAAAATACAGAAATTAAACTTTTAGAAGAACAAAATAATTGGTATAGAATTAAATTAGATGATAAAAAAGAAGGATGGGTTTGTGGTGATTATGTTTTAACAGAATCTCAAGCTAAAGAACAAGAACAAAACCAAGCTAAACAACAAGCTAATGATACAGTTAAAGAAGTTAAGAGTGCGTCTACAGTATCTGATGCAACAACAAATGAAGCTTCTAACTCACAAGCAGAAGCTTCATCTAATAACAACAATGGAACATCAATGTCTATAGAAGCAACAGCATATGCTGGAGATACTATAACTTCAACAGGAACTACTCCTAAATGGGGAACTATAGCAGTTGACCCAACTGTAATACCATATGGAACAAAAGTATATATACCTAAGTTTGACATGGTATTTACAGCAGAAGACTGTGGAAGTGCTATAAAAGGTAAAAGAATAGATATATTTATGAACAGTGAAGCAGAATGTGTTAAGTTTGGAAGACAAAACATGGAAATAAAAATATTAAAATAATTGACATAAAAAAGACGGTACGTTAAGTAAAGTTACTTACGTACCGTCTTTTTTTATTAAAAATATAAAGAATAATCGTATATGTATGAATAAAAATAAGTAGAAAAATGTAATAGTTTGAAAATTAAGTTTTTTAAGTTGATTTTAGAATATATATAAAGTTATATCCAAGATAGACAAAATATAATAAAGTTAAAAATATACTTACTTAATTATATTAAGTTAAAATGCGTTTTAATATGCTTAAACTTTAAAAAATTACAAAAAAGTTGGATTTTAGTGTATAATATTAATATGATAAAGAGATGGAGGAAACACATATGAGGAAACTTGGATTAACGAGTAAAATATTAATTGGATTATTTTTAGGAATGTTATTTGGTGTAATACTTAGCAAAATGCCAGGTAGTTATATTAAAGATACAGTTTTATTAGGTGGAATTATAAATGTAATAGGAAATGGGTTCACAAAGGCTATAAAAATGATGGTAGTGCCACTAGTATTTGTTTCATTAGTATGCGGTGTATCTGCTATGGAAGATATAAAGAAGTTAGGTAGAATTGGATTTAAAACTATGGGATTCTATTTAATGACAACAGCTGTAGCTATTTGTATATCATTAGCTTTAGGAGTTTTATTAAAGCCAGGTGCAGGACTTGATTTAGGAACTGTAGCTAGTCAATCTACTACGATAGCAAAAAATCAGTCACTATCAGAAATAATATTAAATATGATACCATCAAACCCTATAGAGGCTTTTGCAAAAGGGGAAATGTTACAAATAATATTCTTTGCAATGCTTACTGGAGTATCAATAAGTTTAGTAGGAGAAAAGGCAAAACCTTTAAAAAAATTATTTGAGTGTGCAAATGAAGTTTGTATGAAAATGGTTAGTGTAATAATGATGTTTGCACCTTTTGGAGTATTTGCACTTATTACAAATACTTTCTCTACAGTAGGAGCAGATGCAATAGGATCATTAGTTAAATATATATTAGTTGTATTACTAGGACTATTACTACATGTAGTGGTGGTTTATGGAGGATCATTAAAAGTATTTACAAAAGTTAGTTTCATTGGATTTGTACGTAAATTTTCAAAAGTAGCTGCAGTTACTTTTTCAACTGCATCAAGTAATGCTTCTGTTCCAGTAAGTTTAGAGCTTATGGAAGAAATGGGAGTTAGTAAAAGTATACGTTCATTTACAATACCTATGGGAGCTACTATAAACATGGACGGAACAGCTATAATGCAAGGTGTAGCAGCTTTATTTATAGCGCAAGTTTATGGAGTTCATTTAGGTATCAACGATATGTTAACAATAGTTTTAACAGCAACTTTAGCATCAGTTGGAACAGCAGGAGTTCCAGGTGTTGGTATGATAATGCTATCAATGGTGCTTCAATCAGTAGGACTTCCACTTGAAGGTATTGGACTTATAATGGGAGTAGAAAGAATTATAGACATGTTTAGAACTACAGTAAATGTTATGGGAGACAACACTTGTACACTTGTAGTTGCAAGTAGTGAAAAAGAGTTAGAAGTAACTAATATAGATGCGGCAGAAGTAGCGTAATAAATTTTTATTGACATATAAATTTAGTGAGCTATAATTAAACTGTAATCTAAAATGAATAGCTAGGGGTGCCCCAACGGCTGAGAGATGAATTTATTCATTAACCCTCAAACCTGATCTGGATAATACCAGCGTAGGAAAGCTTTACTAAATATACAAATGAAATTTATTTGCATAGTAAATTAAAAGCTATATTCCTACAGGAATATAGCTTTTTTTAATACAAAAATCAAGGGGGAAACATCTAATGGAAAAGTATAAAGTGCCAACACTTACAATAGCAGGTTCAGATTCATCAGGAGGTGCAGGTATACAAGCAGACCTAAAGACATTTAGTGCTATAGGAACTTATGGAATGAGCGTAATAACAGCTATAACTGCTCAAAACACTCATGGAGTATTTTTAGTAGAAGATTTAAGCAAAGAAATAATACAAAAACAAATAGAGGTAGTATTTGATGATATACCACCTAAAGCAGTAAAAATAGGAATGGTATCTAGCCCAGAAATAATAAAGGCGATTGTTGAATCTTTAGATAAATATAATCCAAAGTACTTAGTAGTAGATCCAGTAATGATATCTAAAAGTGGATATTCACTTTTAAAACCTGAGGCTAAAGATAATTTAATAAAATATCTTATACCTAAAGCATACATAATAACGCCAAATACATTAGAGGCTGAGGAAATAACAGGGATTAAAATTGATAATGTAGAGGACATGAAATTAGTTGGGAAAAAAATATTAGAACTAGGACCTAAGTATGTGTTAATGAAAGGTGGACACTTAGATGGGGATGCAGTAGATGTTTTAATAGGTAAGGATACATTTGAAATTTATAAAAGCGAAAGATTGGATAGAAAAAACACTCATGGAACAGGATGCACCTTATCATCTGCAATAACTGCAAATTTAGCACTAGGATTTGATATAGTACAAGCTGTTTCCAATGCAAAAGACTATATAACTAACGCTATAAGACATAGCTTTGATATAGGTGGAGGAGTAGGACCAGTACACCATTTTTATAAATTTGACTCAAATAAATAGATATAAGCATTTAAAAGGGAGAGATGAAATTATGTTTGAATTATTAAATAAAGTTAAAGAAATTAACCCATTAGTACTTCATTACACTAACGAAGTTACAATTAATGATTGTGCAAATATAACTTTAGCTATAGGTGCAAGTCCACTGATGAGTTATTCTTATGAAGAAGCAGAAGAAATAATACCTATTGCAAGTTCTGTAGTAATAAATATTGGAACAATGAATTCCTCTCATAGAGAATTATTTGTAAAGGCTGGTAAAATAGCGAATAAGCATAAAAAGCCAGTTATATTAGATCCAGTAGGGGTATTTGCAACACCTTCAAGATCTTTGTTAGTAAAAACTTTATTAAACGAAGTAAAGTTTGACGTAATTAAAGGTAATGCAGCTGAAATTAAGTACATAGGTGGATTTAATGTAAAAGGAAAAGGTGTAGATTCATTTGATGATGATGAAAACATAGACGATATTATTAAGAAAGTTGCTAAAAAACTAGAATGTGTGGTAGTAGCTACTGGAAAAGTAGATGTAGTAACTGATGGCGATAAAATTATAAAAATACATAATGGAACTCCTAAACTAAAAGGAATAACAGGCACTGGATGTATGAGTGCTAGTTTAATAGGGAGTTATTTAGGAGCTAGTAATGAAATTTTAAATTCTGCAGCAATGGGTGTTCTTACAATGAGTTTATGTGGAGAATTAACAGATATAGACAAGATAGGGATTGGAAGCTTTAAAGTAAATTTAATGGACAATATATATAAATTAAATGAAGATAAGTTAAAAGAGTCTTCAAGGGTGGAGGTATTTTAATGAAATTTACAGATTGCTTGTTTGAAGAAGTTAAAGATATATGGGAAAGTTATTTAAATCATCCATTTGTAAGAGAAATAGGAGAAGGAACTTTACCAAAAGATAAATTTAAAAGATATCTTATACAAGATTACTTATATTTAAAAGAATTTGCTAAAGTTTTTGCAATGGGAGTAATAAAAGCAGATACAGTTAAAGAAATGAAGTTTTTCAATAAAGCAGCTAAGGGATCTATGGAAGACGAAACTGCTATACATGTTGAATATATGAAAAAATTAGGAGTACCTCCGATTGAGGCTGAAAAATGTAAATATGAACTAGTTTCAAGTAGCTATACAAGTTACATGCAAGCTGTTTCATTAACAGGAGGAGTTAAAGAAATTGTAATGGCTACATTACCTTGTAACTGGAGTTACAATTATATAGGTCATTATTTATATGAAACTTATAAAGATAATTTAGATAATAATTATTATAAAGAATGGATAGAGATGTATGCAGATCAAGAATTTGATGATGTATTAATAGATTGGTTAGAATACACAAATGAGTTATGTAAAGATTTAACTGAAGATGAGACAAAGAAGCTTAAAGAAATATTTGTTAAATCAAGTTTATATGAATTAGATTTTTGGAATATGGCATATGAAGAGGCGAAGAAAAAATGTCAAGCGTAGTAATTATAATAATAAGTTTAGTAATATTATTTATGTATGCAAAAGATATAAATAAAAAGAAGTTTGCTACTAAAGAGATAGTAATGATAGCTATGTTTAGTGCTATATCATTTATACTTTATATGATACAATTCATAAGATATCCGCAAGGTGGAGGTATAACGTTATTTTCGATGCTGCCTACGATGTTGCTAGCTATATTATATGGTCGTGAGGCAGGGCTAACAGGTGGATTGATATTTGGATTACTAAAACTATTAAATGGAGCTTATGTAGTGCATCCAGCACAATTTTTATTAGATTATATATTATCAAATATGGCACTTGGATTAGCAGGATCATTTGGAAGAGAGAAAAAAAGCGATATGTTCAAAGGATGCTTATTTGCAAGTAGTTTAAGTGTATTGATAAGCATAATATCAGGAGTAGTATATTTTGGACAGTATGCGCCAGAGGGAATGAATATAGTACTTTATTCTTGTATATATAATATATCAAGTGCAGGAGTTGAAGGATTACTTTCTAGTATAATACTAGTTTTATTACCTATAAAAAGATTTCAAAAAGTGTTGAAATTATCAACTAATTAAAGGGAGAACAAAATGGAAGAAAAATTAAAATTATATTTAGTGACTGACTCAGAAATACTAAATGGAAGAGATTTTTATAAATGTATAGAAGATGCATTAAAAGGTGGGGTAACAACTTTACAATTAAGAGAAAAAAATGCAAATGGAAAAGAGTTTTTAGAAAAAGCATATAAATTAAGAGCTCTTACTAAAAAATATGATGCTTTATTTATAATAAATGACAGAGTAGACATTGCTATGCTTTGTGATGCAGATGGTGTTCATGTTGGACAAAGTGATATACCTTTAGAAGAAGTGAGAAGATTAATAGGAAAAGATAAAATTATAGGAATATCAGCTCATAATATAGAGGAAGCCACTGCTGCAAAAAATGGTGGAGCAGATTATATAGGGGTAGGAGCTATGTTTAATACAACTACTAAAAATGATGCTACCATAGTTACAGTAGAGCAACTAAAAGAAATTGATGAAAACCTTGATATACCTAAAGTTTTAATCGGTGGTATAAATTTAGATAACATAGATACATTTAAGGGTATAAACATAGATGGATATGCAATAGTATCGGCTATATTAAAGTGCGATGATATATATAATGAATGTTTAAAATGGACAAAGTCTTTGCAAAAATAGATACAGGAGGTGAATTATGATAAATGTAATCATAATATTAGGTAGTATAGGATTTTTTATATACTATCTAAAAGGTTTAAAAAATACTAAATTCACTACCAAAACAGTTGTTATGATAGGTATGTTTAGTGCAATATCATATATACTTAGTATGATAGAGTTTATAAAATATCCACAAGGTGGAGGAATATCTTTATTTTCAATGTTACCAACAATGTTACTTTCAGTTTTATTTGGAAACACGGTCGGTATAACTGGTGGACTTATTTATGGAGTATTAAAATTATTAAAGGGCGTGTATATAATACATCCAGCACAATTTTTACTAGATTATATATTACCAACAATGTTACTTGGATTAGCAGGATCATTTGGAAAAGATAAGAAATCAAAGGTTATACTGGGTTGTTTATTTGCTGTAGTTCTTAGTGTATCTATGAATATAATATCAGGATGTGTATTCTTTGGAGATTATGCTCCAGAAGGGATGAATGTATTTGTATACTCATTCTTATATAATGTATCAAGTCAAGGCGTAGAGGGGTTATTGTCTGCACTTATAATTGGGATACTTCCACTTGAACGATTAAATAGAGCAATAAATGTAAGTGGTAGTTAAAAAAGAAAGATAAATAAAGTTTTAAAATAAGAGGTTATTATATAAGTTTTGCTTCTAAAGCTGGAAAGATGCTTTAAAAGGCGCTAAAACTTATATAATAACCTCATTTTAGTTAACTTATATTTATCTTTTTTTAAAAGAGGTAGGATGTGGGTGTGGGGAGCAAGGGTGTACATAATCCTACAAAAATATTAAAATAGAGGAGTATGTAAATATAAGTTTGGAGGGGTTTAATGGGGAAGAAAATAATTATAGGGGTAATGAGTTTAATTTTAGTTGGAGTTTTGTTTGTTGGGGTTAATGTTTTAAAAGACGATAAGAAAGTGAAATTAGATGAAAATGTTAGTAGTAGTCTTGAATATTCAGGGTCAATTCAAGAAATTTTAAACAAGACGTATGATAGAGCAAAATCTTCAGAAAAATTTGAGTATAAGGACGAAGAAATATACAGCTTGGTGCATTGGATATCTAATCCAGTTATAAAGTCTAAAAAGAACAAAAGGGTAGGTTTTTTAGAACCGAATCCAGAGAATGTAGATAAGATGATATATATATTAGATAAAGCTCAATTAGGACCTCATAAATTTTTTATAAAATCTTTAAACGAGTGGAAAAAAGGAAACTTTGTTGAAGTTGAAGAAGTTCATAACACAGCTTGGAAGATGCTAGATGGAAATGTAGGAAGAGCTATCGATAGAGATGAATATGAGATAAATAGATTAAAAGAAAAGTATTATAAATAAAATATGTATATATAGTTGACAATATATAAAAACTGATTGTAGACTGTATTTTATAGATATATAGAAAGAAGGTAAATAAATGGAAGAAATATATAAATTAATAGAAGATAAAATAAAAGCTGCAGGTTATAATGGCTATGTAAGTGGAGAAGAAATATACGAAGAAATATGTGATGAAATAGAAGAAAAAGAGAATGGAAGCTACATATTTATGTCTAAGAAAGAAGACGATTTATTCTTTGAATATAAGATAGATGTTATGGATGAAAACTTTAACTTATCTTACATAGATATAAACACTCCGATAGGAAAAGTTCATGTAGACTTTGATGCATAGTAATTAATAAAAAAGTTCTAAGACTAAAAAGTCTTAGAACTTTTTTGTTTTTAGAGTTGACAATTTTAAAAGTTGTGAATATAATGAAAGGGAAGTAAGATATAACTAAATAGTTTCGGTAGGTGAGGTTACCTTAGGGATACGGGTTGCTGCCGCGAAATAGTGGAGACACTATTAGATGGTTAGCAGTATACGTCGGAGAAGGCGTATTCTAATGCAATTACATTGCCCTAAGAAGCTAAAGCTTGGACGAAGATTATTAAGTATATGTAAAAGATACTTTTTAATTACGCTTTCATTATCCTCGTTTACCAAAAGAAACGAGGATTTTTTAATGATAAAATTAAAAGCATTAATTAAAAATGAATTAAATTAAAATACGGAGGTGAAAATAAAGTGGACTTAGAAAGTAGGTTGTGTATGAGAACAGATGGCATAGAATTTGAAGAAGACTCAGATTGGCTCTATTTTTATTATAAAATTGAAAACAAAACAGTTAGTAAAAGTAATATGCGATTTACTTGTATACTAACTATGTAAGTTCATTTTGTTTTCACTTTAAAAATAAAGTACAAGAGTTTTATTTATGCTGCCTGTTTACTAAAAATATAGTAACAGGCATTTATTTTGTCATTTATTCTCATGCACTTGCAAAATAGTGAGGAGGGAATAATATGAAAATCATGAACATGAAAACAAAAAAAATAGAAGTGAAAAAAGAGGAAAGAAGAAATTTAACAGAAACTAAATTAAAAAAAGCTGCGGTATTATCACAAACAGAATTATTTGATTTTTTACAAACAGATTCAAATGGACTAAGTGATAAAATTGCTAAAGATAGAATAGAAGAACATGGATTAAATGAAATAACAGATAAAAACAATGATACATGGTATAAGAGATTATTTAATTCATTTGTAAATCCATTTACAATAATACTTGTAGTGCTTGCACTAATATCATTTATAACAGACTTTGTTATAGCTGCTCCAGAGGATAGAAGTTTAACAGCTGTAATTATAATAGGTAGTATGGTCACATTAAGTGGAGTATTAAAGTTTGTTCAAGAAGGAAAATCAAGTAATGCAGGTAAAAAGCTAAGAGAAATGATAATAACTACAGCTACAGTATTACGTGGTGGAAAAGAAGTAGAAGTTCCAATAAATGAACTAGTTCCAGGAGACATGATAAAATTAGCTGCAGGAGATATGATTCCAGCAGATATAAGAATATTATCATCTAAGGATTTATTTATAAGCCAGGCATCAATGACTGGAGAATCTGAACCTGTTGAAAAGTTTGGAAAAGAACTAGAGACAGTTTCTGTGATGAGCCAATCTATACTTGAACTTGAAAACTTAGCTTTTATGGGAACTAATGTAATAAGTGGATCAGCAACAGCAGTTGTAGTAGTTACGGGAGATGACACTTTTATAGGTAATATAGCTGATATAGTTACAGAAAAAAGAGAAGAAACAAGTTTTGATAAAGGTGTAAATTCAGTAAGTATGATTTTAATCAAATTTATGGCAATAATGGCTCCAACGATTTTCATAATAAATGGATTAACTGATGGAGACTGGCTAGAAGCATTCTTATTTGGTATATCAATTGCAGTAGGGCTAACTCCTGAAATGTTACCTATGATAGTTACTACAAATCTTGCAAAAGGTGCAGTAGCAATGTCTAAGAAAAAAGCTATAGTTAAAAATTTAAACTCTATTCAAAATTTCGGAGCTATAGATGTATTATGTACTGATAAAACAGGAACTTTGACAGAAGATAAAATAATATTAGAGCGCCATTTAGATGTTGAAGGTAATGAAAATTTAAGTGTTTTAAAACATGGATATTTAATAAGTAAATTCCAAACAGGACTTAGAAACTTACTAGATGTAGCTATACTTGAATATGGAGAGAAAAAGAATTTAGCTGATATTGTAAGTGCATATGAAAAAGTTGATGAAATTCCATTTGACTTCACTCGCCGTAAAATGTCAGTAGTATTAAGTGATGAAGATAATAATAATCAGCTACTAACAAAAGGTGCGGTAGAAGAGATGTTAGACATTTCAAGTAAAGTGGAGTATAGAGGAGACATAGTTGATTTAACTGAGGACTTAAAAGAAAAAGTTTTAAAAACAGTAGAAGACTTAAATAGCAAAGGTATGAGAGTTATAGGTGTAGCTAGAAAAGCTAACGTATCAAAACATACAGAATTTTCAACAGCTGATGAAAAAGATATGATTTTAGTTGGATATATAGCATTTTTAGATCCTCCAAAAGAGTCTTCATATGAAGCTATAAAAACTTTAAATGAATATGGAGTAGATGTAAAAGTATTAACTGGAGATAATGAACAAGTAACTAAATATGTATGTAAACAAGTTGGAATAGATGTAAGTAATATAATACTTGGACATCAAGTTGAAGTAATGTCAGATGAAGAATTAAAAGAAGTAGTAGAAAGTACAAATGTATTTGCAAAACTTTCACCAGAGCAAAAATCTAGAGTTGTATCAATGTTAAGAATCAATGGTCATGTAGTTGGCTTCATGGGAGATGGAATAAATGATGCACCAGCTATGAGAAAATCAGATGTTGGTATATCAGTTGATACAGGTGTAGATATAGCAAAAGAGTCAGCAGATATAATACTACTTGAAAAAGATTTAATGGTTCTTGAAAATGGAATAAAAGAAGGTCGTAAAACTTATGCAAATATAATTAAGTATATAAAAATGACTGCAAGTTCAAACTTTGGTAATATGTTTAGTGTATTAGCATCAAGTATATTCTTACCATTTTTACCAATGCTTCCAGTTCAATTATTAATGCTAAACCTTATATATGATATATCTTGTATGTCAATACCATGGGATAATGTAGATGAAGATTACTTAAAAGTACCACGTAAGTGGGAAGCAGCATCAATTGGTAATTTTATGAAATGGATAGGACCTACAAGTTCAGTATTTGATATAACAACATATCTATTAATGTACTTTGTTATATGTCCTGCTGTATTAGGTGGCGGATATAATGATCCGGGAGTAGACAAAACTTTATTCATGATGTTATTTAATGCAGGATGGTTTGTTGAATCATTATGGTCTCAAACATTGGTAATTCACATGATAAGAACACCAAAATTACCATTTATTCAAAGTAGAGCATCACTTCCACTACTTATATTAACAACTATGGGTATAGCTGTAGGAACAATAATACCATATACTCCATTTGGAAGTGCATTAAACCTTTATCCTATGCCAATGATATACTTTGCATGGTTAATAGCTACAATAATAGCATATATGGTTTTAGTTACTATAGTTAAAAAAATATATATAAGAAAATATGGGGAATTATTATAAATGACTGAATAAAAAAGAAGGATATATTGAGCTGATAAAAGGCAATATATCCTTCTTTTTCTATAGTAAATATAGTTAATATATCTATAATTTCAAAATAATAAAATGTATATGTTATAATTAATACATTGAGATTAATGACCATTAAAAAAGAGGAGAGAATTATGGATTTATTTGATTTATTAGAACAAAAAGAAGCTAACGAAAAAATCAAAGAATCTGAATTATCTAGAGGAGATCATATAAGACTTAATAGTTATGTTGGATCTAGATTAAATACAGATTTTAGAACGAAAAATAAAAAAGCTAATAATATAAAAGAAGAAATAGATACAATAAAAGATGTTAAGGAAACTAAAAATATTGAAATAAAAGAAAGTGAAAAAGTTAAATATTTAAAAATAGATAAAGATAATAATAAAGAAAAACTACTTATTATAGATGGGTCATCATTACTTAGTACAAGTTACTTTGCAAGACTTCCAAGACAAATAATGTTTGCTAAAACAATTGAAGAAAAAGAACAATTTTATGATAAGATACTTCAAACAAAAGACGGAATATATACAAATGGAGTTTTTGGGTTTATGCAAATTATGCTATCTATGATAAAAGAGCAAAAGCCTACACACTTAGCAGTTTGCCTAGATTCTACTAGAATGACTTTTAGAAAGTTAATATATGATGATTACAAAGGAACAAGAAAACCTATAGAAGTTCCTTTAAAAGAACAATATGATTTATTAAGAGAAATGCTTGAAACTATAGGGGTTAAGGTTTTAATTTCAACTCCAAGTGAAGACTATAGCAATGTATTTGAAGCTGATGACTTTGCAGGGAGTTTGTCAAAGCAATTCCAAGATCGAATTCCAGTTGCGCTATACACTAAAGATGAAGATTATTTGCAATTAGTTGACCACAACACAGTTGTATGGATGAATACATCAAAAGCAACTGATATAGCTAAAACTTGTGATATAAACTTAAAAGAGTGTAACTTACCAAATAATACATTTGAGTATACAGTTGATTTATTAAAGAAAGTTAAAAAATTAAAACCTCATCAAATAATTGACTATAAATCTATATCTGGAGATTCTTCAGATAACATTCCAGGTATAAAAGGATTAGGAGATACAACAAGTATACCGCTACTTCAAAAATATAATACACTAGAAGATATATATAAAGATATAGAAGGATTAGATGAAAAAGGATTAAAGTTAAAAGCAACAGATTGGAAAAATGAACTAGGAATAAGAAATCCTATGAAAAAGTTAGTTGCAGAAAAAGACAATGCATTTATGTCTAAACAGTTAGCAACAATAAAAACTGATATAGATGTAGGTTTAACTTTAGATGACCTAAAAATAAATATAGACAAAGATATATTAAGAGAACAACTAGATAAGTATGAAATGAAAAGTATAAAATTATAAAAAGCAGAAAAACCTCAAAAAAATAGAATGAATAGCGAATGGTAGAGGTGTAAGTTTTAGCGACCTTTAAAGCGTTTTACTAGCTTTGGGAGGGAAGGTATTATGAGCGTATGTAAAAGTGCAGTTATATTGGCTGGTGGGAAGAGTAGTAGGATGAAATTTGATAAGCAGTTTTTAGTAATAGATGAAAAAAGGCTTATATATGATTTAGCCAATAAATTAGAAAACAATTTTAATGAAATTATAATTGTTACAAACAAACCTGAATTTTACAATGATTGTAGTTATAAAGTTGTTGTAGATGAGATAAAAGAATGTGGACCTTTAAGTGGAATACATACAGGTCTTAAGAATGCTAGCAGTGAATATGTTTACTTCTTAGCGTGTGATATGCCTAATGTTGATAACAATTATATTAAGTTTTTGAAAGAAAACATAAGTACATTATATGATATTTATATTACTAAGTTAGATAAATTTGCAGAACCATTTCATGGGGTTTATAAAAAAAGCTTATATGAAGATATAGAAAAATTTCTATTAGTGAGTGAGAAAAAATCTATAAATAGATTTTTAGATAATAAATCGATTTTTTATTTAAATGAAGATGATTTTAATAGAAATCATTTTGATTTAAATATTTTTATTAATTTAAATAATCAGGAAGACTTAAAAAAATTTATAAATGAAGTAGATTTAAATAGACGTTACTAAAAAATAGGTGGAAAAAGTGGGGAGTATAAAAGACATGAATAAAAAAGGAACTGTATTAGCTATTAATATAAGTGAGAAAAAAGGAGTTATAAAAACTCCAATAGAAGTAGGTACTTTTAAGGAAGATCATGGGTTAGTAGGAGATGCTCATGCAGGTAACTGGCATAGACAAGTAAGTTTACTAGGAGATGAAAGTATAGAAAAAATAAGACAAATGGGAATAGAAGGTCTAGGTACTGGAAAATTTGCTGAAAACATAACTACAAAAGATATAGTTTTATATAAATTACCAGTAGGTACTAAGCTTAAGGTAGGAGATACTATTCAAGAAGTAACTCAAATAGGTAAAAAATGTCATGCTGGATGTGCTATAAAAAATCAAGTAGGGGATTGTGTAATGCCTAGAGAAGGTATATTTACAAAAATTATCAAAGGTGGAGAAGTAAGACCTGGAGATACAATAGAAGTAATATAAGAATAGATATAAGGGTAAGTTTTAAATAGTAAGGAGCTTAAGACAAATATATAAGTTTTGCTTCCAAAGTTGAAAAGATGCTTTGAAGGTCGCTAAAACTTATATATTTATCTTTTGCTATCTATTTAAAACTTACCCTTATTTTATTTTAAAGGGATGAATGGGTAGTAGTAGCTTTTGATTTAGTTGGAATGAAGCTAAATACTATGGCTCCTATTATAGCTGGTAAAATCCAGTTAAATCCTAAGCTTGCAAGTGGAATTTGATGAACAAATTGTATGCTTAATCCTAAGCTATCTATAACATTAAGTAAACTTATTAAAAGTGTTGCATAAGCTGAACCTTTTAATGTCATATCATTAGGAATAATCTTTTTAAATATATTCATAACTACTAAAACTATAGTTACAGGATAGATTAAACTTAATATAGGAATTGCTATTTGTATAATTTTATCAACACCAAAGTTTGAAACTATTGCACTGAATATACAAATGAATATAACTATATGCTCGTATTTTAACTTTTTATTAGTAAAATCTTCGAAAAACTTACCTGTAACAGAAGTTAAACCTATTGAAGTCGTAAGACATGCAAACCCAACTACAACTGCTAACATAATAGTTCCAGTACTTCCTAATAACTGATGAGTAATATTTATAAGTAAAGCTGTTTGAGATATATTTGTATCGTATAAGCTAGAAGCTGTAGCTCCTAGGAATGTTAACCCACCGTAAACAACTGTAAGCCCAACACATGCTATTAAAGCAGATTTTATTGCTAGTGATATATTTTCATTTTTATCTGTATAACCTTTACTAACAAGAGAAGTCATAATTAAGGCTACTATTCCACCTATTCCTAGAGCATCCATTGTTTGGTATCCCTGAGTAACTCCTGTTATAAAAAGATCTGAAGAATTAACATCTTCTAAATTTCCTATAGGAGATACTATGCCCTTTACTATTAAAAATGCAAGTGATAGCAATAAAATTGGAGTTAAAAATTTACCTATTATATCCATAACTTTAGTAGGTTTTATTGTAAGTAAAAGTGTTATAGAGAAAAATATTACAGAGAATAAAACCGGGTTAAAGTTTTTTGCAAGTGGTAATATACTCATTTCAAATGTTGTTGCTCCAGTTCTTGGAATAACCAATATAGGACCAAGACATAACATCATTAAAAACTCCAAGCTAATTCCGAACTTCTTACCAGCTCTACCTATTACATTTTGAAGGCTTCCAGCTTTAGAAATTGCAATTATTGATAATAAAATTATTCCAACATCAGCTAATATGAAACCTAAAAAGCTTATTAACCAGCTACTTCCAGAGGAAATACCTATATATGGGGGGAATATCAAGTTTCCTGCTCCAAAGAACATCGAGAATAGAGCAAATCCTATTATTAAAATATCTTTATTTTTATTCATAATTAATCCTCTTTTCTTAATAATTTATAAAGTATATGCAAAAAGGCCACATAGTGGATACTATGCAGCCTTTTTTGCCTAGGATTAAAAAAGCCACATAGTATTATCTATGTGGCCTAAGGACAAGCTAAATTTAGCCATCATAGATACAAACAATTTTACGTTTGTATCTATGATTTTCGATTTATATCATAAATACAAACTTAACTATAATAGCTAAAATAAAACTTATTAAATTGTAAGTTGTTAGTTAAGTTTATATTAATCATTTTCATTTAATCTCCTCATTAAAATTTATTTTTGTTAGAAATAATTATATGAGTTAATGATAAAAAATGCAATAGTGAATTTTAAAAAAATTAAAAAAATTTTAAAAATGTAATTTATAATTAAATTAAAACTAAAAAATCTAAAAAAATTTTTTAGCTTCAATTTAAAGACATTTGAAGGAGGTAAGTCAAAAAACAATAAAGTTGATTGAAAAATAACAGAGTACTTATGTATTTAAAAAAATAAAAAAATTTTAAAAATAATCAAAAGTAAAATTTAATCATTATAAATTAAAATAAAAAATAATAATATATAAAATTCGGCATAGAAATATGTAGAAAAATAGAAAAAATATGAGCATTTCAATGAAAATAGTTATATATAGTATAAAATTATAAAAAAATAGGAGGATTTGAAATATAAACGCTTTGAGTAAATGTTTTCAAATGTCGGATTTTTTTGAATAGAAAAAAAAATCACAATATTTAAATTAAGCTAAAATCTATTGAAAAGCAAAAATAATGATGATAATCTAACAATAAATAAGGGGATGATAAATTAATGACAGAAATGTTATTAATTTGTCAAAATAAAGAAATCATATTTAAGGGGGATTCACATGTCACAACCAAGCAATAATAATGTCAAAAAGCTTACGCTAGTACCATTAATACTTATGATATTTACATCGGTATTTGGATTTGGTAACATGCCAAGAGCATTCTACCTAATGGGATATGCAGCTATACCATGGTACGTATTAAGTGCTGTACTATTCTTTATACCATATGCATTTATGATGGCGGAATATGGATCTGCATTTAAAAAAGAGAGTGGAGGTATGTATTCATGGATGGAAAAATCTATAGGAGCTAAGTATGCTTTTATAGGTACATTTATGTGGTACGCTTCTTATGTAATTTGGATGGTGAGTGTTTCTTCTAGTTTATGGATACCGCTTTCAAATGCTATATTTGGGACAGATGTTACAGGAAGTTGGAGTTTATTCGGATTAACATCAGTTCAAACTTTAGGAATATTAGGTGTGATATGGATAGCAGTTGTTACATTTGTAGCGACTAAAGGAGTTGACAAAATAAGTAAAATAACTTCTATAGGTGGAACTGCTGTTGCACTACTTAATATAGTCTTATTAGTTGGAGGTATATTAGTAGTAGTTTTAACTGGGGAATTAGCAGAACCTATAAGTAATGCAGCTCAAGCTTTCACTGTATCACCAAGTCCTGATTACCAAGGATTTGTACCTGTTTTATCATTCCTAACATTTGCAGTATTTGCATTTGGAGGATTAGAAGTTTTAGGTGGTCTTGTCGACCAAACTGAAAATGCTGAAAAAACGTTCCCTAAAGGACTTGCAATATCTGCAGTAGTTATTTCGGTAGGATACGCAATTGGTATATTTGCATGTGGTATGTTTACTAACTGGAGTGAAGTATTATCTGGAGAAAATGTAAATATGGCAAATGCTACATATGTATTAATGGCAAATTTAGGATACAAAGTAGGAATAGGATTTGGATTATCTGAAAGTATAGCTCTTACTATGGGAGCTTGGACTGCTAGATTTGTTGGATTTTCAATGTTCTTAGCATTAACTGGAGCATTCTTTACATTAACTTATTCTCCGCTTAAAACTTTAATACAAGGAGCACCAAAAGAGTTATGGCCTGGTAAATTAGGAGACTTAAAAAATGGTATGCCTGTAAATGCTATGAAAGTTCAAGCGATTATAGTAATATGTATTATTTTATTAGTATCTTTTGGTGGAAGTAATGCAAAACAATTCTTTACAATACTAACTTTAATGACAAATGTTGCAATGACTATAACATATATGTTCTTATCAGCAGCATTCCCAGCATTTAAGAAAAAGCAATTAAAGGGAGAAATACCAAAGGAATATGTTGTGTTTAAAACTCAAGCTAGTGCTACTATATCAGCTATAATAGTAACTGGAATAGTAGGATTCGCTAATGTATTTACTATTATAGAACCTTTAATGGATTCTCCTGCAAGAGTAGGTGATACATTAACTATGGTAGGTGGACCATTAGTATTTGCATTGATAGGATTTGTATTGTTTACAGTGTATGAGAAAAAACATAGTTTAAAAGAAAGTAAAAACGAAAAAGTTGTAGGATAGATAAAAAAGGAGAGGTGATTACTCTCCTTTTTTTACGCTTAATAAAATTACACACACTAAGGAATTGTTGATAATTTATTAAACCTAGTGAGAACAATAGATTGCACTTTAGCAACGGTTGAAGTATCTCAAGCAAAGCAAATTTTTTGTAAATAGTTTTAGAAAATTTAAAATTATTGTATAATAAATTGAAACTATAATTAGTAATTAAGGATGTGTGTAAATGAGTGTGAAAATATACGATAAGGATAACCCGAGTTTAGTGAACTCTATGGTATGTGCAATAGACATATTAGGATTTTCTCAAATGATAGTAGATTCTTGCGAAGAAGGATATGGAGATAAACTACTTAAAGAAATTAATTATCTTATAAATAAAAATAAACAGTGCATAATCCCTAATAAATATAGTAAAGGAAAGATTAAAATATTTACTGATAATATGGTTGTTGCATATCCTATAAATGGAGATGGAGAAGAAGAATTAGATGAGATATTAGAAAATGTTTCAGAGTATCAGTTTAACTTATCTTTAGAAGGTTTATTTGTAAGAGGTGGCGTTAGTGTTGGAGATTTTTATATAAACGATGATATAGTATTTGGGCCAGCTCTTCTTGATGCACATAATACAGAAAGTAAAGTATCTTGTTATCCAAGAATTGTACTCGATGACAAGACTGTAAAAAGACTACAAAAGTATATAAACTATTATGATGTAGCTCCCCAAAAGAATAAGATACTTATAGATAGTGATGGGCAGTGGTTTTTGAACTACCTAAATACTATATTTAAATATTATACAGAGTGCAGTAATGACTATGAATTTGAGAGAGTTCAACAAGAGCTATTGTTTAGACATAAAAAGAAACTTGAAGAATTACTACATAAACATAAAACAAATATAGTGGTTTGGGATAAGTATGTTTGGACAGCTAATTATCATAATTACTTCTGTGATTTACATTTCCCAGAGGAAAAATGGCTTAAAATAGCTAAAAAGGATTTACTATCATGGCCAAGACAAATTTTAAATAGCGATATATAATATAAAAATAGCTGTATATTAGTATAAAATAGACTAAATACAGCTATTTTTAATTTTTAAAAAGGATATACACATAAAGGTATCAAACTCTATAAATAAGTATGTTTAGGAGGGGTTTTATGAGAGAAAGTAATTACGATGAAACTATGCTTTTGCACTATGGGGAGGACAAAAAAGACTATCAAGGGGCAGTAGTACCACCTA
Organism: Paraclostridium dentum; assembly: GCF_048568265.1. Lineage (NCBI taxonomy): Bacteria > Bacillati > Bacillota > Clostridia > Peptostreptococcales > Peptostreptococcaceae > Paraclostridium > Paraclostridium dentum. The sequence goes on from NZ_CP183813.1 coordinate 914,026, forward strand.
TTTATCAAAATAGTTTATTTACTTTTGAGGACTGGGATTCTATAGATAGAGCTTTTGATGATCCTGTAAATAATTGCATCTATACAAGAGGAAAAAATCCTACTGTATCAATTGTTGAAGAAAAGCTATCTAAATTGGCAGGTGGAGAAAAAGCAAAGCTATTTACATCAGGAATGGCTGCCATATCTTCTGCTATTATGCACTTTGCAAAACCAAATGGACATATAATTACATTAAAAAATATATATGGACCAGCTAACAACTTTATGGGAAGTTATTTAAAAGAAAAAATGAATATCGAAGTTACATACATATCAGGTAAAGATGTAAACGAGTTTAGTAAAAATATAAAAGAAAATACTTGTTTAATATACTTAGAAAGCCCTTCAAGTGTAGTTTTTAGTTTACAAGATATAAATGAAATTTCAAAACTTGCAAAAGAACATAATATAAAAACTATTATAGATAACACTTGGGCTACACCTATATATCAAAAACCTTTAAAAATGGGAATCGATTTAGAGGTTCACTCTTGTTCTAAATATATAGGAGGACACAGTGATATAGTAGCGGGAGTTATAATAGGAAGTGAAAAAGATATAAAAGATATATTTGAAAAGGAACATGCTTTATATGGTGGTAAAATAGCTCCATTCGAAGCTTGGCTAATAATGAGAAGTTTAAGGACATTGCCTATAAGATTAGCTAAACATCAAGAAAATGCACTACAAGTTGCAAAATTTTTAGAAAGTCATCCAAAAGTAAAAAAAGTATATTATCCAGGAATTGAAAGTTTTGAGCAATATGAATTAGGAAAAAAACAAATGAATGGATATACAGGACTAATGGCTATAGATTTAGATTGTAAAGACCTTGATAAGATAAAAGCATTTGTAAATAGATTAGAGTATTTTTACATAGGTGTAAGTTGGGGAGGATTTGAAAGCTTAGTTTATGCTCCGGCTATAAGTTATTTAAAAGAGATGACTCCGGACAAGTTTGATGCTATGGGAATTAGTTTAGGAAGCATAAGACTTTCTATAGGATTAGAAAATTATAATGACTTAATATGTGATTTAGAAAAAGCACTTAGCATATTATAAATTAAAATTAGAAAAACTATTAAAAATGAAAGTGAAGTTTTTTAGAGTATCATTAGATAATGATACTTTTTTTACGCTTAAGGAAATTATACTTAACTAATTTTTGTGGATAACTTATGTAATATAGTGATACCAATATCTTGATAAAAGTAAAAAATGACATTTTGAGCAACGGACGGAGTCGTTGGCGACATGAGCGAAGCGAATTTTTTATTGATGAAAACTAAGCTAAATAAGAAATTATATATTAAATTAAAAAAATTAAAACTTTTTAGTATGTATAAAGCGTCTATATATATGTAAGGTGAAAGGAGGTCTATAGATTTAGATGAAATTATTGAGCTCAAATAAAAAAATTAAAGAAAAGAAAGTTAAAGACTATATAGTAAACAATCAAGAAAGTTTTTATAAAGTAGCATATAGTTATGTAAAAAATCAAGATGATGCATTAGATATAGTACATGATTCTATATGCAAAGCACTTTCAAAATTAGATTCTCTTAAAGATGAAGAAGCTATTAAACCATGGTTTTATAAAATTTTAATAAATAGTTCTATAGACTACATAAGAAAAAATAGTAAGTATGTAACTTTAGAAGAAGAGTTGTTATTTGATGAATACAATTCAAATGACACATATACGGATATAGATCTTCAAAGAGCATTAGAAAAACTTCCAGAAGAATATAGAGTTATTATAGTTTTAAGATACTTTGAAGATATGAAAATAGATGAGATAGCAAATATACTATCACAAAATACAAATACAATAAAAACTAAACTTTATACTGGACTTAGAAGACTTAGGATAAAAATAAAAACAGAAGATTATTAAGGAGTGAAGTTTATGAAGGATATAGATAAAATAAAAAAATTAAAACAAAATTATGATGATATAAAAATACCTGAAAATTTAAATGATGTTGTAAATGATGCTATAAATTCAAAACACAGAAATAAGAGGATTAATAAAAAATGGATAGTAGCTGCAGCATCTGTATGTGTTGTTATAGGCGCAGTTAATATAAATAAATCATTTGCACAAAGTTTAGAAGAAATACCTGTAATAGGCAGTGTAATAAAGATAATAAACTTTTCTAATTATCAAATAAAAGAAGATGGATACGAGGCATCTATAAAAGTACCAAAAATTGAAGGTTTAGATAATAAAGATTTAGAGTATAAATTAAATAAAGAATTTGAATCGGAAGGCAAAAAATTATACGATCAATATCTAAAAGAGGTTAAATCTTTAAAAGATTCTAACTCAGCAGGTCATAAAGCAGCAGAATCGTGGTATGAAGTTAAAACGGATAATGATAAAATACTATCTTTAGTAATATACAATTATGAAGCACAAGGTTCTTCTAACACTACAAGAAAATTCTATAATATAGACAAGAAAAATCAGGTTATATTAACACTAGAAGGTATGTTTAAAAATGACAAATATATAGATGTTATAAGCAATAATATAAAAGATCAAATGAAAAATCAAATGAAACAAGATGAGAATAAAATATATTGGTTAGATGATAAAGAAATGGGAGATGGAAATTTCAAATCTATAGATAAAAATCAAGATTTTTATATAAACAAAGATGGAGAACTTGTTATTTGCTTTGATAAATACGAAGTAGCACCAGGATACATGGGATTAGTTGAATTTACAATTCCAAATGATATTATGCAGCCGCTAATGAATTAGGGAGGATAATAATGGAAACGAGAGCTTATATTAGGGTTTTATTTATTATAGGGTGGATAGGGCTATTTTTAACCATATTTATGATAGTTCCTAGTTTGACTATTTAAAATTAAGGTATTAATATGTAAAGGGTCTATTAAAGGATAGGCTCTTTTTTTTATGTAAAATAATAGTTAGAAAATAAATTGTATGAAAGAATATAAAAAATACGTAAAATTAGTAGACATTTTTGGAAAAAATGATATACTAATAATGTAAAAAAGATACACTAATTGAAGGTGGAGGGGACGTATGTTTAGTATAAATAATATAAATGATGGGTTATTTGGAAAGGTTATAGCAAATCCAACTAGAAAAGAATTAAGAGATTTAGCAAAAGATATGGAAAAAACAACAGAGTTTAAAAGTGCTAGTTATATAAGTGAAGTTAGAAGTAGAAGTGCTAAAAATACTTATATAGTTGATGAAATAAAAACTGGTGTAGATCAACAAGAAATAAGTAAAGCTAAAGCTGATGAAATTGCAGCTAAAGTATTTGAATATATAAAAGATAAAGAAATGATAAGAGTAGATAGAAAAATGGGTATGAGTGATAAGTTTTCATATAACTGTAGATTATATATATCTAAAAAATATGCAAGAATAGCTCACATGTGGAACAATACATTATTTAATCCAACTGATAGTGAAAATCCAGATTTAGTAAGTATATATGTTCCAGAATGGCCAGAAAGAATAATGTTTGCATACCCAGAAAGTGGCGTTACGTTTATACTAGGAAGTGACTACTTTGGAGAATCTAAGAAATCTTTCTTAAGAATGGCTATGTATAAGGTAAAGCAAGCTGGAGGATTAGGATTCCACGCAGGTAGTAAAGTACTTAGAGTATATGATAAAAACAAAAAATTAAAAGATGTTGGTTTCATAATGTTTGGACTAAGTGGAACAGGAAAAACAACATTAACTATACATGATCATGAACTAACTGGAGAAGAAAAAGCTATAGTAAGACAAGATGACGTTGTGTTCATGGATGAAAATGGATATTGCGTAGGAACTGAAAATGGATTCTATATAAAAACTGAAGGATTAAACCCAGAACAACAAAGTGTGTTATATAAAGCCGCTACTAGTGAAAATGCAGCATTAGAGAATATTAAAGTTTATGAAGATGGAAAAGTAGATTTTTATGATACAAGTTTAACTTCAAATGGTAGAGGCGTTATATTAAGAGAAGAAATAGATACAACAGATGACACTGTTAATTTAGAAAAGGCAAATAAGATAATATTTATAACTAGAAGAAAAGATGTAGTACCTCCTGTAGTTAAGTTAGATCCAAAACAAGCTTTAGATACATTTATGTTAGGCGAGTCTATAGAAACTTCAGCAGGGGACCCAACAAAAGCAGGTCAATCAAAAAGATGTGTTGGAACAAATCCATTTATAATGGGACCTGAAATAGAAGAAGGTATAAAACTTAGAGAAATATTACAAAACAACCCTGATATGGAATGTTTCATACTAAATACAGGAAGTGTTGGAGCTAAAGATGATTTTGATGGTGAAAAATTAACTATCAAAGTATCTACTACTATAATGAAAGAAATAGCAAGAGATAACATAGATTGGGTAGAAGATGAAGAATGGGGTTATATGATTCCTTCAAAAATAGATGGAATAGATATAAATAAATATAATCCAAGAAATTATTACACTAAAGAAGAGTATGATAAAATTGCAAATAAATTAAAATTAGAAAGAAAAGTGTGGTTAGCTAAATACGAAGGGTCTCCAGAGGAAAAAATAGCTGCTACTGTTTCAATATAATAAAGAAAGAGCTGTCTTTTTAAGATAGCTCTTTTTGCATTTGGTAAAATACCCCACAATTAATATTATACCATGAAAAAAATATAAAATATAGAATGGAAATTTGGAAGAAGTTGCTATAGAATTAAGGTAAGTTAAATATAAAACCTTACAAAAGATTAAGTATTTAACAATTGTTTATACAAGGAGGTACTACTTATGAATATAAGAGTAATCGGTAAAAATATAAATCCAACAGAAAGCATCAACGCTAAGATTGAGAGTAAGATGGAGAAATTACAACAGTACCTAAACGTAGATACAGATGTAAAAGTTACTATAAGCGCTGAAAAAGAAAAACAAACAGTTGAAGTAACTGTATTACCAATAAAAGGACCTATAATAAGAGCGGAAGAAGGACAAAAAGATTTATACTCAGCTATAGATGGAGTTTATGATAAGTTATATAAACAACTTAGAAAGTATAAAACTAGATCAAAAAATAGAAAAAATAGTCATCAAAGTATAAGATTTGAAAACATAGAAGATTATAATTTTGAAAGTAATATAGATGAAAAAGATATTCACATAGAAAGAGTTAAAAAATTCTCAATAAAACCTATGAGCAGTGAAGAAGCAATACTTCAAATGGAATTGCTAGGACATGATTTCTATATGTTTAGAAATTCAGAAACTGATAAAATAAACACTGTATATAAAAGACATGGATTAGGATATGGAATAATTGAAGAACAATAAAATAAAAATCGATTGCTTTAGTGCAATCGATTTTTTTATGCAATGAATTAGGTATTTAGCAAGGTTTCTAGGCATTTAAAGTCTTAATTGAATTTGACATTAAAGTAAATTTAAGTAATATTAATAATAGAATTATTTATAAGGTGGAGGGAAAATGGGAAGTTTTATAATTATTGTTGTAACAATTTTTTCGATAGGAATATTATTAATTAGAAATAGAAAAATTAATAAAAGGTTAAAGACATCGATTTTAAAATCAATAAAAGAAATAAATAATGCATATAGAGATTTGTTTACTGATAAATCTATCTTAATTAGAATAATCCAGGCTATTCTTATTTTGATAGCAGAATTAACAAGTTTTATCACTATTTATGCAGGAATAATTAAATATTTACATATAAATTTATATTATGGAAAAATTGAATGGATAATAAAGCTTTGGTTAGCCATAGTATGTCTTATTATAGTACATTATGCTATTGGATATATACTGGCATTAAGTTTAAAAATACAAAATTTTATACATAATGTTGAACATAAAAATTTAAAGGTAGACTTTATACTAAGCTACTTTATGATAAGCAGTTACTTAACGGTAGTGTTGATTTTTCCAAAAGAGTTTACAAATAATATATATGTAGGATTAATAGGTATGATAGTTTGCTACTATTTAAATATAAAAACATTAATAACCTTAATTGCAAATCCTGCTAATATTAAATCTATAAAAAAAGAAGATAACGGATACTCTAGAATTATTATTGCATCTATCCTTATATTAATAATGTTAATTATTAATTTATATTTAATTGTTTGCCTAGTTAATGGATTAGAACAAGGCGCATTTTTAAATGCTAATAATAAATTTGATTTATTTTACTATACGGTAATAACCTTTACTACTATTGGGTATGGGGATATAATTCCTGTTACAGTACTTGCGAAGATAACATCAATGTTAATATCTGTAACTAGCGTTGTTTGTTTGAGTGTGTTTTTAAGTAGTATGCTTTCATATAAAGATGAGTTATCTAAGGATTAGATAACTCATCTTTAATTATTTGTATGCTTTTTATAAATTTTCTTTTTTATTACAATAGTATTTTTCCTTCTAAATAAATTTTCTAAATAGTTATAATAAGTTCCAGGAGTTATAATCCCATTAACTGCTATTAAATCTAGACCAGCTGAACCTACAATTGTATCAGCTAATCTAACACAATTTGCAGTTAAAGTAAAATAAGTTTTAAAATATCCGGATTTAAATTTATAGTACTTACAATTTGCGTCAAGATACATTATATTTGTCTCATCTGTATAATCTCCATTTGGACTGAGTTGAGCTGGACATTTCCATAAATAACAATTAGATTTAATTTTATTTATTCTATTTTTTATTAATTCATGTTGATCTTTAGTTAAAGCTAATGTAAAACCAATTAATGATCTATTAAATTGTGTATTTAAAATTTCTATATATTTATCAGTTTCAACTTCAATTAAAACACCATCACTTACAAGTGTAAATAACCTATTAGAGCTACTGTCATAAGTCCCATATGAGTATGTAGTATTTTCGAATGAGATATCTATATGGCCAAACCCGTTTGCACAATCAGGAGCAAGATGTATAAATATATCAACAGTTGAATAAGGGTTGCTTGCATTTAAAACATCTTTATTTTCTATAAATGTGTCTTCATCAGAATCTAATTTAACAAATTCATTTACTTTTTCAAGAAGTTGCTGAGGTATAAATGCCGAATAAAGTAGGGGCAATCCTATTCTAACTTTTCTTTTGAGTTTATCAGGAACTATATTTTCATCAGAAATTTCTTTGAAAAAATCAGCTAAAAGAGTAAGTGAATAAAGTATTACATATATACCTGCTAGCTTTGAAACAAATATCATGTATTCTTGTGGATGAAATAAAAGTACAACACTAAAAATTAATGACACAACACTTACTATTAACCCAGATAACCATCCTTTTACTTTATTTTTATACAAAATTAATGCGGCGGTAGTTCGTGCTAAAAAATTTAAAAATGCATATATACCTATTATTCTAACAGCTGAAATTCTAAAAAATTCAGGATGGAATTTTATTGACAATGAAAGTATTACATATAAAATACCTAAACTAAGTTTTCCTAACATCGTATTTTTACTATTAAATATATAAGATAGTATATGTAAAACACCTATAATCAAAAGGTATATGGATATCATATTTAAAGTTAGATTACTTACAAATTTGGAATTAAACAGGACCATTATTCCAAAGACAAATACGGCAATGGATGAAAATAATATTGAAAATGGTGAAATAGTTTTTACTTTCATGAAAACCTCCTAAATTAAATTATGTAAATTTATATAAAAGAATTATACCATTAAATATAAATAAGTAAAAAATAGAGTTAATTTAGATAATTCATAAAAAATTTTAAATTTAAGATTTATTTAAGATTTATTTAAAGTTCAGTTTATAGACTATAATTTTATCTGAATATATAATATAAATATAAACAACTAAGGAGGAAATACAAATGAAATCAAGATTTGAAGGGAATATATTAGGGTTTATAGGGGTTAATATTTTAGCAGCAATTATAATTTTTTTTACAATAGGAATAGCAACTCCATGGGCTATGTGTATTAAGTATAGATGGGAAATAGATAACACTACAATAGATGGAAAAAAGTTGCAATTTGTAGGAAGTGGAACTGATTTATTTGTGCATTATATAAAATGGTGGATACTAACTATAATAACTTTTGGTATATATGGATTTTGGTTATATATAAACCTAATTAAATGGAGAGTTGAAAATACTGAGTTCATAAATTAATGAGGATTTTATCCTCATTTTTTTGTGATTAAAGTTAAAAACTTGTAACCTAATTTAGAGAACAATTTGAATGACAAATTATACCAAACTACTATATAATAAACATATAAAAGACAAAATATACTTTGGGGGGATTTCTTTGAAAAAAAGCATAAATCTAAATAAAAAGAAAGCTATTATAGGTGGCGTGATAGTAATAGCTATTTTTATGGCGGTTTTTTTTGGAATTAAAATAAAAAACAGTATGAGCAATGCAAATGAAAAAGCTCAAGTTCCTGAAATATACAATGTTCCAGAAAAAGAAAAAATTATTATAGATGGAAAGGTTATGCCAGGCAAATCAAAAGATTTTTTTGCAGAACCTAGTAAAGGAGAGATCGAAAATATAGCAGTAGAAGATGGACAAAAGGTTGATCAAGGGCAGGTATTATTTACTTATAAAAATGAAAATGTGTCTCCGGAAATCGATAATTTAAAAGAACAGTTAACAACAAAAGAAGAGGAACTAAAAGTTATTCAAGATGAAACTTTAAAGAAAACCATGGAGGAAGAAATAACTAAATTAAATGATAAGATAAAAATAATTGAAGATAAATCTAGTTATTCAGTGGAAGCTCCTTTTGCAGGTAAGGTATATATAAGCCATCAAAACAGTAGTGAAAATGAGACTGCTCCAATTATGACATTAGACTCTGAAGATCTTTATGTAAAAGGGCAAGTTAGTGAACAGGATTTATCAAAGATAAATCTAAATCAAGAAGTACAAGTGATGGTAAACTCTACTAAAGAAAAGGTAAAAGGAAAAGTTACTTTTATCGGGGAGCGACCTTCAGTTGATAAAATTACATCAAAAAAGGATTCAAAGCAAGGTTTATCTTACTATGATATAAAGGTTAATTTTTTAGAAAACCAAGATTTAAAAAATATTAAAAATGGATTTCATGTTCAAACTACTATAGAGGTACTTAATAATCCTATAAAAGTTCCATATACTGCATTATTACAACAGGATGAAAAAAGATTTGTTTATAAGGTAATAGACGGAATTGTATATAAACAAGAAGTTAAAACAGGTGAGACGAATAATGAATTTGCAGTAATAACTGAAGGTGTAGGAGAAAAAGATAAAATAATAAAATCTGCAAATAATAAAAATATAAAAGAGGGAGAAAATATTTATCCTAGTAAAGAAAATTCAATGGAAGATTAGCTAGTTTTGTAAAAATAAATATAAAAAAATGATTATTTGTATAACATTTTGTAGAAAACATGCATATATATTATTAAGATGCTGATATTTATATATCACATTTAATAACAAAAAAAGGGTGAATAGATTTATGACATGCAACTACAAAAACAAGTTTAATAAATGTAATCCAGGTTGTAATGAGGAATGTTTAAATGACTGTAGTGAGTGTAGTAAGTACCAACAATTAGCTCATGAAAAATGTGAACAAGCTAACTGTATGATAAACAAAGCTAGTAGAGTTGCTCAGCAAGCTAAACAAGCAGAACAAAGAGCTGATTGTTTAAAACAACAAGCATTAGAAGAATGTGCAAGAGCAAATTGCTTATGGGAAGAATATAGAAGATTAGCTAAACAAGGTGAATCTTTAATGAATGAAGCTAAAAACTGTATGGAAGCAAGTGTAAAATGCTATAAAGATTGCTACAAAGACGACTTTGGATGTAATATGGCTGACTATGGGTATAAACCATGTTTAAATGAAAATAATGGATGTAATCACGAGTGTAACCATGAATGCAATCACGATTGTAATCATGTAAATAAATGTAGTCACAATGATAATTGCGAATGCTAATAAATAAAATTTATTAATTAAGAGCAACACTATTTTAAATATAGTGTTGCTTTTGATTTGTTATAAAGATTAAATGAGAAAAGTTAGAAAAATAAGAATATTAGGTATTATAAGTCTAATATTGATTTAATTTTAACGTAGTCATATAATAAATGCATAATAAATTTTCAAAAATTTTACTTTTAATATTTAGTTTAGATGGAAATCCTAAGTATGAGGTGATTTAATATGAAGGAAAACAATATCAAAAAAAATATTAAAAGTGAAAACTTACAAAAAAAAGAGAAAAGAATTAACTCTGTTGTAAACTCTATATTAAGCGAAAGTACTAGCAATTCAGATCCAGATGGACACTATACAGGATGTCCTAAAGGAGAGGCTATTAGACCGATACAAGATGTAGATGATTTATAAGAAGAGAAAAATTACACCAAGGAAGGAGATTTCTTATGATTTACACAACAGAAATCACAAATATGTGTAAAATAAACAAAGGACCAAACCATGGACCAGCTCCAATACCAGAAGAAGGTAAATGGGTGAAAGCAACTCAAATTACAGATATATCAGGATTAACACATGGTGTAGGATGGTGTGCGCCTCAACAAGGAGCATGCAAACTTACACTAAATGTTAAAGAGGGTATAATTCAAGAAGCCTTGGTTGAAACAATAGGATGTTCAGGTATGACACATTCAGCAGCAATGGCGTCTGAAATTCTTCCAGGCAAAACTATATTAGAAGCATTAAATACAGACTTAGTATGTGATGCTATAAATACTGCTATGAGAGAACTGTTTTTACAAATAGTATATGGTAGAAGCCAAACTGCATTTTCAGAAGGTGGATTACCTGTAGGATCTGGACTTGAAGACCTTGGAAAAGGACTTAGAAGTCAAGTTGGAACTATGTATGGAAGTCTTGAAAAAGGACCTAGATATTTAGAAATGGCAGAAGGATATATTACTAAATTAGCATTAGATGAAGATAATGAAATAATAGGATATGAATATGTTCACCTAGGAAAAATGATGGAAATGGTGGCTAAGGGAATTGAAGCAAATGAAGCTCTAGAAAAAGCTAAGTCTAACTATGGTAGATTTGATGAAGGTGCTAAATTTGTTGACCCAAGACATGAATAAATAATAAGGAAGGTGAACTATAATGGCTTTATTTGAAAGTTATGAAAGAAGAATAAATCAAATAACTCCAGTATTAGAAAAATACGGAATTAATTCTATAGAAGAATGTAGAGAACTTTGTAAATCAAAAGGATTTGATCCTTATCAAATAGTTAAAGATACTCAAAACATAGCTTTTGAAAATGCATGCTGGGCATATACAGTAGGAGCAGCTATAGCTATAAAAAAAGAGTGCAAAAAAGCAGCAGAAGCAGCAGAAGCAATAGGAGAAGGATTACAAGCGTTTTGTATTCCAGGTTCTGTTGCAGATGATAGAAAAGTTGGGATAGGACATGGAAACCTAGGTGGGATGCTTTTAAGAGATGAAACTAAATGTTTTGCGTTTTTAGCAGGCCACGAGTCTTTTGCCGCAGCTGAAGGTGCTATAAAAATAGCTGAAAAAGCTAATAAAGTTAGAAAAGAAGATTTAAGAGTTATATTAAACGGACTTGGAAAAGATGCAGCATATATAATATCAAGAATAAATGGATTTACATATGTACAAACTGAGTTTGATTATTATACAGGTGAATTAAAAGTAGTAAAAGAGAAGGCTTTTTCAAAGGGTGAAAGAAGTAAAGTTAAATGTTATGGATGTGATGATGTTAGAGAAGGAGTTGCAATTATGCACCATGAGGGAGTAGATGTATCTATAACTGGTAACTCAACTAATCCAACAAGATTCCAACATCCAGTAGCAGGAACTTATAAAAAGGAGTGCTACCAAGAGGGGAAAAAATATTTTTCAGTAGCTTCAGGAGGAGGAACAGGAAGAACTCTTCATCCTGATAATATGGGTGCTGGACCGGCATCTTATGGTATGACTGATACTATGGGAAGAATGCATTCTGATGCACAATTTGCTGGATCTTCATCTGTACCAGCTCATGTTGAGATGATGGGACTTATAGGTATGGGAAATAATCCTATGGTAGGGGCTACAGTTGCAATTGCAGTTGCCGTAGAGGAAAGTTTTAAATAAATTTTAGTGGGTGTAAAATAAAAAGGTAGTGATTAAAATTTTTAATCACTACCTTTTTATTTTTAAAACATTACAATTTTCTCATTTTATTATAAAAATAGATAATAGTATTTAATGATTTATATAAGTACTTTAATAGAAAAAAACTATACTAAGAGACTATCGTTCATAAATACAAATCAACTTGATATAATAGAAGAAAAGGGGGGATTATTGTGAATTTAAATTCAATGGATTGCAGATTAGAAGAACAAAAGAAAAAGGTTATACAAGAATATAGATTACATTTAAACTCTAATTGTAATTGGGAGTATATACACCCAAAAGGAAAGTATCAGCCTATTGAATACTTTTCACAGAAATTTGTGGAAAAACATTCTGCGCTTGCTATGGTGTTTCAAATACATAAACTTTGCTTTGCTAAGATTAAATATTTTGAAAACAACGTAGATGATTTTATACCATATTCATACTCCTTTAAGTCTGGATTTGAAAGATGTGAAATGCATAAAGTTCAGTTTTTATACCACATATATAGTCACTATATGATTGGAATTGCTGAACTTCAGGATATAAAAGATATAGATGAATTTAAAAAATTATGTGCTTATTTGGAAAGCTTTAAAAATTAATTTAAAAAAATAAAAAAATATGATTCGAATAAAAAAAAATGGGTATAAACAAAAATAAACGTTTAAATAAGTAATGTTAAATGTAAAAGCTTATATAGGGGACAATCCAATTATTGCTTTTGAAATTGTGAATATTTAAATGATTTAATAAAATTATATAGTAAAATTAAAAATCTAAATAGTATATAAATTATTTAAAATAAATCTTTTCCAAAATGGAATTCCAATATGTAAGCTAAAAATAGCTTTTAACTTATTTATACAATCTGAGGTTTAATGATTGTATAAAAATTTGATGTTGGCACCATTGGAGGAATTATATTATGGATGAAGAATTTAAATATTTAAAAATACCTGATGATAAAATAGGAATAATATGGACACTATCGTGTATAAGTGATATATGTGTAATTGAATTTGGAACGCACATAAAGACTCATCATTTTGTAGAAAATATAAACAAAATATGCAATGAGAATAAATGCAAGATATATTCTATACATATTGACGAAGAAGAAAATGTTTGCAATGTATTTGGGAAATTGAAAGATGCTATTATAAATTTAGATAATGATATTAAACCTAAATATATTTTTATTGTAGAATCTTCTCAGCCATGTATAATTGGTGAAAAGATATTAGATTTATGCAAAGATTTAAAGGGTGTTGCAAATTGCAAGTTACTACCTATAAATATGAGCAATTTAAATTATGACTATAATATAGGACGAGAATTTGCATTAGAATTTTTAGCTAAAAAAATAGTAAAGCATAATGAAAAAGACATGAATAAATATAACATAATGGGATTTAGTGTTGATAAATACAATTATTTAGCAGATATAAAAGAGTTACAAAGGATAATGAAAGAGCTATTTAATAAAGAAGTAAACACTATGTTTACAGTTAACTCTAGTATTGAACAAATAGAAAATGCATCAAAGGCATCATTGAATATAGTAGCTAGAAAAGAAGCACTAAAAGCTGCTAAATATATGGAAGAAGAGTATGGAATACCATATATTTATATAAATTTATACGGATTTAAAAATGTTATAAAATTTATAGAATCGATAAAAAAAATAGATGGATATAAATTAGATGAAGAAAAATACAATGATGAAATGACCCAAGTAAAAAAGAGATTGCTTCAAGTAAAAAAGAAATTTTATTTTTATAAAGGAAGTAAAGACTGTGCTATATTTGGGGATTTCGATACTGTTATAGGAATTAGTGAAATGCTAAAAGAATTAGGATTTAATGTTGATAGAAAAGAAATTATTTATAAGACGTGTGATGATGCAAACATTGTAAATGAGAAATTATATCTAGAAACAACCAAATATTTAAATGATAAAGAACTATTGATACTTTTAGGGGATAGGGTTAGTATCGATATGAGACATAAATCTAAGAAAGATTTACAAATAAGCAGTACCAGTTTAGATTTAGTTGATAAATGTATTGATACACCTTATATTGGTTTTAAGGGATGTATGTATATAATTAATCAGATTTTAAATATAGATATAAATAGTGAAATAGAAGCTTAGATAGCTTCTATTTTTTTTGTTTTAAAATAGAAGAAAATGTTAACAAATATATTATTTAGGCATATTATATATTACAGATGAAAAATCTGTAGAATAAATAAAAGGGTGTGTATTTATCTATGAGTTGTAAAAAGAATATGTGGAATAACTGCGAAAGTAATAAATGGGACAACGTATGCTACTATAAATGTAAAAATGGATGTTCTAAAAATTGTAATAAAGAAATAGCTAGAACAAAATGTCTTATAGATGATATAAGAGCTAAAAATAATTTATTAGGCAAAGACTTAAAAGATGCTAAGCAAAATCAAAAAGTTGTTAAATCAGCTTTAGATAATATAGATGATAATGTAGCTAATTTAGTTAAAGATATAGGACATATAGAAGATGCCTTAATTAATGCTGTAAAGAGCTTAAATTGCATAATTAAAGATTTAGATAATGCTATACCAGCACAAAATGCAGCACTAGAAGACATAAAAGATGCTCAAGATAAACAAAAAGATTTAAAAGATTTGATAGACAATTTAGAATGTGCTTTTGATGATACAGTAGAATGTTTAAAAGAAAAAGACGGAAATCCAATATTAATACCTTTGGATGATTGTGATGAAGAAAAACCAGACTGGGGTTGCGGTTGCTAGTTATATAGTATTTTTAGGAATGTAAATTTATTTACATTCCTTTTTTGTGAGATCAAAAAGTAAACAAAAGCAAGTGTTAGGCATAATATGGATTACAGGCTAAAAGCTTAAAAATTTGTAAGGGGGATTTTAAAGATGAGCTATAAACAAAATGGTTGGAATGAATGTGAAAATGCAAATAAATGGGAAAATGTATGTTATTACAAATGTAAGGATCATGGATGTGGTGGAGAAAATTGTAAAAAGGATATAGAGAGAACAGAAAATATTATAGATAGTATAAAATTAAGAAATGAAGAATTAGGCAATGATTTAAAAAATGCTAAAGACAACCAAAAAGAAGTAAAATCAGCACTAGTTGCAATTAATGATAATGTTGGAAACTTAGCAAATAATTTGGGAGAAATAGAAGCTGCACTAGCGCAAGCAGCTTGTGATTTGAAATCCATAATGGATGAATTGGAAAAAGCTGTTCCAGCACAAAATGCAGCTATTAAGGATATAAAAGATGCTCAAGGTAAACAAAATGATATAAATGTATTAGCTGATGAGCTAGAAAAATCATTTGAAAAAACTGTTAATTGTTTAAAGAAAAGAGATAAACCGCCAGTATTGATACCTTGGGATGACTGTGATGATGATTCTGAAGAATCTGGATGTGATTGTGATTAATAACTAAAATAAAAAAGGTGCATTCTAGTTAGATTGAATGTACCTTTTTTATTTTGATTATTAATTTGAGAAAATTTGGGTATGGACTCATAAAATGTAAAAAAAAATAAGGGTGTTGAAAAAAATGAAAAATTATGTATAATAGTTTGTGTAGTAAAAATTACATAAAAGTTAAAAAGGAGGAATATTTTGAAAATTACGACAATAAGAAAAGGTGTAGTAGCTGTAGTTTTATCAACAGCATTTATGTCGACAATGACAGTTTCTCACGCAAATAATTATAAGGTGTTCATAGATGCAGGCCATGGTGGAAATGACAATGGATCTGCTTATAATAATAGAATCGAAGATAATTTAAATCTTCAAATAGCTAATAAAGTTGAAGCAAAGCTAGAAAAACGTGGAATAGATATTATGACTAGTAGAAAAAGTGATGAATATGTTTCACTAAGAGAAAGAACAAATAAGTCAAACTTAGCAGATGTTGATATGTTTGTATCTATTCATCAAAATGCAGCAGAAGATACAACTACAAAAGGTATAGAAACTTTTTATTATAACGATGAAAATAAAGAGTTTGCAGATGTAGTTCAAAAAAGTTTATTAAGTAGCACTAATGGACTTAATAGAGGTGTTAAAAAAGGAAACTTACAAGTTTTAAGAGACAATGAAGCTCCAGCAGTACTTGTAGAGTGTGGGTTTATATCTAATGAGGATGAAGGAAATAAGTTAACAACTAATGAATATCAAGAAAGAGTAGCTAATGGTATAGTTGACGGAGTTGTTTCAAACCTAGGATTTAAAGATGAAAAAGGACTTAAAGTTAATAAAAATGTGGCTATAGCTTTATCTGATGGGGTTTGTGTAAGAAACGGAAGAGGTAGTATGTTTAACTCAATCGGATATTTATCAAAGGGAGAAAAAGTTGAAGTTTTAGACACTAAATTTGATTGGCATAAAATAAAGTTTAATGGACAGATTGGATATGTATCTAATGTGTATGTAAAATAATAAATATCATTTAAAAGGTTATCTAAGAAATTAGGTAACCTTTTTTGTTTGGAGTTAATTTGTCTATTTTTATCTTTATACAATCTTAATGCAGTAATAATTATCTTAACCTCCACTTTATACTAAAACACATAAAATGAGTATATAGAAAATTTAGGAGGAGATTATGAAGATGAGTATTGTAATTCAAGTATTTATTTTTCTTGCAGTAGTTATATTACTAGCAAAACCTTTAGGTATTTATATATCGAAAGTATTTAAAGATGAAAAGGTGTTTTTAACTAGGATATTAGCACCAATCGAAAAATTTATATACAAGGTGTTAAATATAAAAAAAGATGAAGAAATGAATGGTAAGGAATATATATTAAGTGTTATTTCATTTAGTATAATAAGTCTAATATTTGTATTTTTATTACAAATGATTCAATATATACTTCCATTAAATCCAGAAAAGCTAAAAAATTTAGATTGGAAATTAGCGTTTAACACAGCTACAAGTTTTGTTACAAATACAAACTGGCAAGCTTATAGTGGAGAAAGTACTTTAAGCTATTTAACTCAAATGTTAGGATTAACGGTTCAAAACTTTTTATCAGCAGCAGTAGGAATAAGTGTACTTATGGTATTAATAAGAGGATTTAAAAGAAGTAAATGCAACTCTATAGGAAATTTTTGGAAAGATTTAACTAAATCAACTTTATATATACTTTTACCTCTTTCTGTTGTTTTAGCTATATTTTTAACAACACAAGGTGTAGTACAAAATTTAAAACCTTATCAAGAAGTTAAGTTAGTTCAGAGTGTAGAAACAGAAAATAAGGGTGTAGTAGACAATCAAATAATTCCAGGAGGCCCTGCAGCAAGTCAAATTGCTATAAAACAATTAGGTACTAATGGAGGTGGATTCTTTGGTACAAATTCAGCATATCCATTTGAAAATCCAACTTATTTATCTAATATGGCGCAAGTTGTTTCTATAATTTTAATACCTGCAGCATTATGTTTTACATTTGGAGAGATGGTAAACGATAGAAAGCAAGGAAATGTAATTTTATGTGCAATGATGATTATATTCACACTAGCGATATCATCTGCAATGTATTTTGAATTTAAAGCTACTCCAGAACTTGCAAATAATAAGTATATAACAAGTGAATTTAAATCTGACCAGTCTGGTGGAAATATGGAAGGAAAAGAATCTAGGTTTGGAGTAATAAATTCAGCTATATGGGGAGTAACAACTACTTCGGCATCAAATGGATCTGTAAACTCTATGCATGACTCTTTTACACCAATGGGAGGAATGATTTTAACATTACTTATGCAATTAGGTGAGGTTGTATTTGGAGGCGTTGGATGTGGTCTTTATGGAATGCTTGCATTTGTAATTCTTACTGTATTTATATCAGGGCTTATGGTAGGTAGAACTCCAGAATATCTAGGTAAAAAAATAGAACCATTTGAAATGAAAATGGCATCAATTTTAATAATAACTACACCGGCGTTAGTATTAGTTGGAAGTGCTATCACATGTATGGTTCCAAATATAGACTTTTTCTTAACTAATAATGGACCACATGGTTTTTCAGAAATTCTATATGCACTAAGTTCTACAGGAAATAACAATGGAAGTGCGTTTGCAGGATTTTATGCAAATAATAATTTTATGAATATATTAACAAGTATAATAATGATATTAGCTCGTTTTATACCAATAGTTTTAATTATAAAGATAGCCCAATCATTAGCTAGTAAAAAAATAGTACCACAAAGTGCAGGGACATTAGCAACTAATAATATGCTATTTGTATTTTTATTAGTGGGAGTTGTTCTTATGATAGGGGCATTAGGTTTTTTACCATCACTAGCCCTTGGGCCAATTGCAGAACATTTGAATATGTTTTTTTAAACTTTAGTATAAGGGAGATATTATTATGAGTAATTCAAATAAAAGTTTTATAAGTAAAGATATTTTAAAAGATGCTATAAAAGATTCTATTAAAAAGTTAAGCTTTAAAGTGCAGCTTAAAAACCCAGTTATGTTTGTAGTATATATAGGATCAATAATTACTAGTTTAATAACTATTATGTCATTTTTAAATATGACGAATGACAATACATCATTTGCTTTAATGATAAGTATTTTTTTATGGTCAACAGTACTATTTGCAAATTTCGCAGAAGCTATAGCTGAAGGAAGAGGTAAAGCTCAAGCTAGTAGTTTGAGAGCTGCAAAAAAAGATGTATTAGCTAAAAAGCTAAAGTCTTGCAATAAAAATAGTGAGTTTGAAATGATACAATCAAGCTTATTAAAAAAAGGAGATATAGTTTTAGTTGATGCAAATGAGCAAGTTCCTGCAGATGGAGATGTTATAGAAGGAGTTGCATCAGTAGATGAAAGTGCTATAACTGGGGAGAGTGCTCCAGTTATAAGAGAATCAGGTGGAGATAGATGTGCAGTAACAGGTGGAACTACAGTAGTTTCTGATTATTTAATAGTAGAAGTAACATCAAGTCCAGGAGAAAGTTTTCTAGATAAGATGATTGCTATGGTAGAAGGAGCTAAAAGGAAAAAAACACCAAATGAAATAGCTTTACAAACATTATTAATTGCATTAACTTCAATATTTTTAATAGTAACAGTAACTTTATATCCATTTAGTTATTTTGCAGTAAAACAAAATGGAGTAGGGACTGTAGTTTCTATAACTTCACTGGTAGCTTTATTAGTTTGTTTAGCTCCAACCACTATTGGAGGGTTACTTTCTTCAATTGGAATTGCAGGAATGAGTAGATTAAATAATAAAAATGTTCTTGCAACATCAGGAAGAGCTATAGAAGCAGCGGGAGATGTAGATGTATTACTTTTAGATAAAACAGGAACTATAACTCATGGAAATAGACAAGCAAGTGATTTTATACCTCTTAAGCATGTAGACATGAAGGAATTTATAAACTGTGCAAAATTAAGCTCTATATTAGATGAAACCCCTGAGGGAAGAAGTATAGTCGTGCTTGCAAATAAGATACATCCATTAGATGATAATAATTCATCAAATAATGATATAGAATTTGTAGCCTTTTCAGCAAAGACTAGAATGAGTGGAGCTAACTTAATTGAAGATAAAATAAGAAAAGGTGCAGCTAGTGCTATAAAACAGTTTGTAGAAAAACAAGGTGGAAAATATCCAAAGGAATGTGATGAAATCGTTGAGGAAATTTCAAAAAAAGGTGGAACTCCTTTAGTTGTTTGTAAAAACAATAGGGTATTAGGGGTGATATATTTAAAAGATATTCTTAAAAAAGGAGTATATGAAAAGTTCAATGATTTAAGAAAGATGGGAATAAAGACGATAATGATAACAGGAGATAATCCTTTAACAGCAGCGGCAATAGCAGCAGAAGCTGGAGTTGATGATTTTTTAGCAGAGGCAACACCTAAAGCTAAACTTGATTTAATTCATGAGTATCAAAGAAAGGGGCATTTGGTAGCTATGACAGGTGATGGTAGTAATGATGCTCCTGCCCTTGCTCAAGCAGATGTTGCTGTTGCTATGAATACGGGGACACAAGCTGCAAAAGAAGCAGGGAACATGGTAGATTTAGATTCTAGTCCAACCAAATTAATAGAAATAGTAAAAATAGGCAAACAGCTACTTATGACAAGAGGAGCTCTTACGACTTTTAGTATTGCAAATGATATCGCTAAGTATTTTGCAATAATACCACCATTATTTTTAGGGGTTTATCCACAGTTGAATAAGTTGAACATAATGAATCTTAATAGCCCTGAAAGTGCTATAATGAGTGCGGTTATATACAATGCAATTATAATAATTGCATTAGTACCACTTGCACTTAAAGGAGTTAAGTATAGAGAGTTACCTGCAAGTAAACTTTTATCAAGAAATTTAATGATATATGGTGTAGGTGGCATTATAACACCATTTATATGTATAAAAATTATAGACATGATTATAGGTACAATTTTATAATATGATAAGGAGATTGAGATATGAAATATATAAAAAGAGCATCGTTAATATTTTTAATTATGACAGTCATAACTGGGGTTATATATCCATTAACAATAACTGCTTTTGCTCAAATATTTGTACCAAATAAAGCAAATGGTAGTATAATTGAAGAAAACGATAAAAAGATAGGATCAAAACTTATCGGGCAAAACTTTACAGATCCAAAATATTTCTGGTCAAGACCATCAGAAACGCAAGATTATCCATACAATCCGTTAGGGTCTTCTGGAAGCAATATGTCTCCAACTGGGGAAAATTTTAAAAAAGTATTAAATGAAAGAATAAAAATGTATAAAAAATATGATGAAAAAAATACAGAAAAAATTCCTGTAGATTTGGTAACTGCATCAGCAAGTGGGTTAGATCCAGATATATCTTTAAGGGGAGCTAAGTACCAAGTTGATAGAGTTTCTAAGTATAGTAAAGTTTCTAAAGAAAAATTATTAGAACTTATAGATAAAAATACAAATTCTAAGCTTATAGGTATGTTTGGAGAACCTACAGTAAATGTATTACAGCTTAATCTAGATTTGGAAAAAATTAAATAATTAGTAGGGGGATTTATGAATAGACCAGATCCGGAAAGTTTATTAAATAAAATAAATAAAGAAGAGAAAAGTCAAAAAAGAGGTCAATTAAAAATTTTCTTTGGATATGCAGCAGGAGTAGGTAAAACCTACTCCATGCTTGAGTCTGCACATAGTTTAAAAGAAAGTGGAATAGACGTAGTAGTAGGATATATAGAACCTCACTCTAGGAAAGAAACACTAGCATTGCTAGATGGATTAGAGGTACTTGAATTAAAATATATAAAATATAAAACTATAGATTTAAAAGAATTTAACTTAGATTTAGCACTTAAAAGAAAACCAGAGGTTATACTAGTAGATGAACTAGCACACACAAATGCTAAGGGGTGTAGACATAGTAAAAGATGGCAAGATATAGAGGAACTTTTAATAGCTGGGATAGACGTATATACAACTGTAAATGTACAACATTTAGAAAGTTTAAATGATATAATTGAAATTGTAGCTAATGTTTCAGTTAAAGAAACTATACCTGATAAGTTAATTGATATTTCATCACAATTAGAACTTATAGATGTAGAGCCAGATGTTTTGCTCGAAAGGTTTAACCAAGGTAAAATATATAAAAAAGAGCAAGCTATAAAGGCACAAGAAAACTTTTTTTTAAAAGAAAACTTAGTAGCATTAAGAGAATTAGCTTTAAGAAAAACGGCTGAAAAAGTTAATAAAGAAGTTGAAATAACTAGGCTATCAAAAGGTGGAGTAGAAGTGTTACCGACAAGTGAGACTATTCTTGTTTGTATATCTCCATCACCATCTACTGCTAAGTTAATAAGAACTGCATCTAGAATTTCTCAATCATCTTTATCAAGGGTAATTGCTATTTATATAAAAGACCCTAATAAAGAAGAATTATCTAAAGAAGCAAAAGCTCAGCTAGAGTCTAACTTAGAACTTGCAAAAAAGTTAGGAGCAGAAGTTGTATTATTACATGGAGATAATATGATAGAAGATATACTAAGATATTCTAAAATGAGAAATGTAACTAAAATTATAATTGGAAGAAATCATAGAAAACATAGTGTATTTTCAAGATTTGTAAAAAGAGATGTAGTTGATAAATTAATTGATGAGGCCGATCATATAGATGTGCATGTAATACCATATAAAGGTGAAAAAAGTAGAAATTATAGACCTAAAAAACAAAATGGATTTATTTCTAAATTTAAAATTAGTGGAATAGATATAGTTAAAATTTTTATAATAACAATAATAACAACACTTATTGCACATATGTTAAAAAGTGCTGGATTTATACAAGAAAATATATATTTAATGTATATGTTAGATATAGCATTAATATCTGTATTTACAAATGGATATGGAACAGGTATAATAAGTTCAATTTTAAATATAATTTTATTAAACTACTTATTTACAAGCCCACTATATACGCTAGATATAGATGATACTAACTATATAATTACTTTATTTGTATTTTGTATAGTTGGTATAATAACTTCATCACTTACATCAAGAATAAAGCAGCAAGTAGAAATTTATTCAAAGCGTGAACAAAACACACAGATGTTATATAAAGTTGGAAGAAGTTTTTTAAGATTATCAAATAAAGAAGATATTATAAATACTGGTTTGGAGCTTTTATCAATTGGATTAAATAAAAATGTTGCGTGCTATGTAAGTGATAAAAATAAAAAGCAGTTAAATCTTTATAAAAACATAAAAAACAAACAAGACGAAGAATTTTTTATAAATGATTCTGAAAAAGCTGTTGCAACCTGGGCTTTTAATAATGATTCTATAGCAGGTACAGGTACAGATACTTTGCCAGGATCAAATGGATTTTATATGCCAATAATTGGAATGAGCGAAACGCTAGGAGTGATAGGGGTAGCTTGTATTGATAAAAAGCTTGATAATGAAGATATATGTTTAATTGAAGCAGTAATTGCTCAAATGGCAATAGCATTAGAAAGGGAAATTTTATCAGAAGTTCAAAAAGAGGCTAGTCTTGAAATAGAAAGTGAAAGGTTAAGAAGTAGTTTATTACGAGCTATTTCCCATGATTTAAGAACACCACTTGCTGGAATAAGTGGAGCTGTGAGTACTATAATTAAAAATAAAAGCTTGATAGATGAAAGCATTATTGATGAGTTATTAAATGGAGTATTTGAAGATACACAATGGTTAATTAGATTAGTAGAGAATTTACTTAGTATGACTAGGATAGATGAAGGTAAACTGGAGGTAACTAAAAATCCAGAAATAGTTGAAGAGGTTATTTCACAATCTTTATCTCATATAAAAAAGAGAATTCAAGATATAAAAATTAAAATAGAAATGCCAGATAAAATAATTTTTGTTCCAATGGATGCAAAGCTTATAGAACAAGTCTTTATAAACTTAATTGATAATGCTATAAAGTATTCAAATGGAGCATGTGAAATTAAAATAAGTGTATATGAATTAGGTAATAATGTAGCATTTGAAGTTATAGATAATGGACCTGGAATTAATGAGAAAGTAATAGACAATATATTTGATAGATTTTTTACTGGAGAATTAAATTATTCAGATTCAAGAAAAGGAGTAGGTCTTGGACTATCAATTTGTAAATCAATAATAAATGCTCATAAAGGTGAAATAAGTGTTAAAAACAACTTAAATAAAGGTGCAACTTTCAAATTTACATTGCCTAAGGAAGAGTAATTGAATGGGGGACAATATGAATAAGCATAGTATTTTAATTGTTGAAGATGATTATACAATTCGCAAATTTATAAATACATCTCTTGCAACTCAAGGCTATATAATAAAAGAAGCAATAAATGGAAAAGAAGGAATATCGCTAGCTATGTCACATTCTCCAGATGTTATATTGCTAGATTTAGGTTTAGGAGATATGGATGGAATAGAAGTAATAAAAAATATAAGAAACTTATCCGATGTTCCTATAATTGTAGTATCAGCAAGAGAACAAGATAGAGAAAAAGTAGATGCATTTGATATGGGGGCGGATGATTATATAACTAAGCCATTTTCAATAGCAGAATTACTAGCAAGAGTTAGAGTAGCTATTAGACACTCTGAAAAAAATAAACCAAAGATAAACTCAAAAACTGATTTTGAATACAAAAGTTTATTTATAGATTTTGAAAAAAGAAAAGTTAGTATTGATGGGGAAGAGATACATCTAACACCTAGTGAGTATGATATATTGTCATTACTTGTAAAATATCATGGAAAAGTTTTAACTCATAAATTTATTGCAAAAGAAATATGGGGAAGTGCACTTGGAAGTGAAATAAAATCATTAAGAGTATTTATGGCCACATTAAGAAGAAAAATAGAAAAAGAGCCAGCTAATCCTGAATATATAATAACTGAAATTGGGGTAGGATACAAATTAAATGATGAATAACAAAAAGGACTGTTCAATTGATAAATTGGGGGACAGTCCTTTTTGAAATTTGTTTGTTTTAGGAAATATACAATATTTTAAAATATAGGCTACTTATGAGCTGAGTGAAATGATATTAATTATCATTTGCTCTAATATAATGATAATTGTTTTCAATTAAAAAGTCAATATTAAATTGAGCAAATTAAAAAAACTTAATATAAAAAATAGAGCTAATTTTTTAGCTCTATTTTTATGAACATAATAATTTTAGGATACATTTATTGGCTTTTAAAAATTTTATAACTTAGCTATACTCTCTCCAAATTTAACACAAAGGTCTTTGTCCTCACCTTCAGGAGCTTCGTTTACTATTATTGATTCTAATGGAAGTTCAAATCCATATGAGTCCATTTGTTCTTCCCATTTTTTCATCCATTCACCATCGCCCCATCCATAAGATCCGAATAAAAATGCTTTCTTACCTGCACCTAGACCTTTTAAAGATTCTATGAAAGGCTCAAAGTCAACTTCTTCTAGATTTTCATCACCCATTGATGGGCAACCTAGGATTAATATATCTTCATTTTTTAAATCATCTACATTTACTGCCTCTACTCTTAAAAGCTCAGCTGACTTACCTTGGTTAGATAAACCACTACTTATAAGATTTGCCATAGTTTCTGTATTACCAGTACCACTCCAATATATAATTTTCATAGTTTTACCTCCTAAATGGAATTGATAATTAATATCAACTGCTTGATTTAATGATAATTGTTTTCAATTACTGTGTCAATATAAAAAGTTAAAATATAGTAAAAAAGTTTAAAAAGTTTATAAAATATTTGATAAATTAATAGATTCATAATAATATTAAATTATAGACAAGGAAACTAAAGATAGGAGAGTATGCTGTGAGTAAAAAATTTTATGCAGTTAAAGTAGGAAAAAAACCGGGAGTTTATACAACTTGGGATGAATGTAAAGAACAGGTTAATAAATTTCCAGGTTCTATATATAAGAGTTTTAAAACGTTAGAAGAAGCTGAACAATTTGCAGGAATAAAGGTAGAAAATATATCAAAGAAATCTAAAACTAATGTTAAAAGTAAATTAATATCAGAATCTAAAGATAAAGAATTAAAGCCAATAAAAAGTAAAGCAAATGTAGATTACTTTGAAAACTACATTGAACCAGAAGATATAAAATGTAATTATGACATGATAGCTTTCGTCGATGGAAGTTATGATAGAGTATCAAAAACTTTTGGATCAGGTATTGCAGTAATTGATATTGAAAAAAATTCAATTCAAGAATATAAAACAGCAGGACATGATAAGTGGGATCAATGGAATATAGTAGGTGAAATAGAGGCGGCTAAATATGCTATAAAATTAGCTCATGATGAAGGATTAAAAAAGTTATGTATATATCATGATTTAAAAAATATTTCACTTTGGGCAGCGGGGACTTGGCAAGCTAAAAATGAATACACTCAATCATATGTTAGATTTGTAGAAGAGTATAGTAAAGATTTATCAATAACATTTATAAAAGTTAAAGGGCATAGTTGTAATAAATATAATGATATAGCAGATAGATTAGCTAGAGAAGCAATAGAAGAATATTTATAAATAATAAAAAAATATAGCTAGAAAGGGCTACTTTTATGTAGGCCTTTTTTAGTTTTAAGGAAATTATTATTTGCATTTTAGAATAATTAAAATATTTAAAAAATTAATAATGGAATATATAAATTGATAAAATTAATAAAATTAATGCTTAAAATTGAATAAATTAAAAATTAAATTGAATAATTTAAGTGAATTAGTGACAAATATTACTCTCGTGTATATACTTATAGCATAAATAAAAAATTAAAACTAAAAGGCGGGTTAATTGTGGATAGTATAAAAAGCTTTGAAAAACCTAAAAAATTATGGAATAAAAACTTTTTTTTATTGTGGCAAGGTCAGTTAGTTTCGTGTCTTGGGGACGCATTTTACTCTATGGCTTTAGGGTTTTGGGTTCTAGATAAAACAGGGTCATCATCTATAATGGGAATATTGATGGCAGCTATAAGCTTACCTAGAATTATAATTGGGCCTTTTGCAGGAGTCATAGTAGATAGATTTGATAGAAAAAAGATGATAATTTTAGGAGATCTAATAAGGGGAATAGGAATTTTATTTGTAGGGTATGCAGCATATAAAAACATATTAGAAGTTTGGATGGTTATTTTAATTGGAGTAATATGTGGTATATGTTCTGCATTTTTCAATCCGGCAATAAGTTCAGTTATTCCAGATTTAGTTTCTAATGATAACATAGTAAAAGCAAACTCAGCACAGCAAATGGCAGTGTCAACAACAAGTCTAGTAGGTAGCCTATCAGGTGGGTTTATATATTCAATTCTTGGAGCTTCAGTAATGTTTATATTTAATGGAATAAGTTATATTATATCAACTGTAACTGAAATGTTTATAAGTATACCTAAAGTAGAGCAAAAAGAATCAAAATTGACATTTAGAGAAGATTTTAAAGAAGGACTAAACTTTACATTTGGTTTTAGGGGATTAGTGGTATTGCTTGCTGTATGTTTTGCGTTAAATTTTTTCTTTGCTATTTTTTCTATACTTTTAAGACCATGGTTTATGATGGAAGAATCTTTGGGAGTGGCAAGATATGGAGTTATATCTGCTTTCCAAAGTATAGGGATGATTGTAGCAAGTATATTACTTACAAATATAAATATAAAAGCTGAAAATAGAGCTAAAACAATGCTTATATCATTATTTTTAACTATTATTTTTTTCTTTTTAGGAGTACTTATAAATAAATTTTATGTAATGTGTGTATGTTTTTCTTTTGGGTTATTTTTTAATACAATATCAAATACAGTTATGATGTCATCGATGATGGTTACTGTGCCACAAGATATGAGAGGAAAAGTGATGAGTATAGTTATGACTTGTTCTATAGCTATACAACCAATAGGAACATTAATAGGTGGAGTTCTTGGTGATATTTTTTATCCAAGAAGCATTATGATAGGTTGTTTTTTAATTTGCATGATAGGATGTGTACCTTTATTTTTTAGCAAAAGTACAAAGAAAGTTTTAAACTATAATCCGGAAATCCAAAATTTAGAAGATATAAAAAGGTAAAATATTAATAAATTTTAAAATATACAGTTGATTAACATAAAATGCATAATAATACTTTTTAAAACTGTAAAAATTATAGATAATTACAGTTTAAGGAGGTAATTTTTATGACAAATAAACCGTTAGTGAGTAATGCAAAAAAAGCTTTAAATCAAATGAAGTTAGAAATGGCTGGAGAATTAGGAATACAAAGTGAACATATTAATGGAGAGAATAAAACGTCTTATGAAATCGGAGTTATGGGTGGAAATTTGGGTGGAATGATGAGCAAAAAATTAGTTGAATTAGGAGAAAGAGAGCTAATTAGAGAATATAATAATAAAAATAAATAATTAATTAATTGGGCTAAATTTTAGCCCAATTTTAAAATTGTTTTTTTATGTTTAAATTTGGAAATTACGAGCACGAGAAAGTAAAACTTGATATAATATTACTTGATAGGACAAATTCATACAAAAGATATTAAACAAGTAAGGGTTGGGGGAGAATGATACAAAAAAACAAAATAAACATATTATGTATTTTAGTTGGATTAGCATGGTTTTTGATTTTTAATACAACGTATGCATCTGAAAAAGAAAAGCATGTTTTATTTATAAGCTCTTATAATCCTAATGTTGAAACGTTTTCAGACCAAGTTGAGGGGATACAGTCTGGAATAAATGAAGATGTAAATCTTCAAATTGAGTATATGGATTCAAGAACATTTTTAGGAGAAGAAAATAAAGAAAAATTTTATGAGTTACTAAAGCATAGGTTAAGAAATCAAAAAGGGTATGATGCTGTTATTTTAGGGGATGACCAAGCCTTTGAGTTTGGCATGGAACATAGAGATGAATTATTTAAAAATACCCCAATAATCTTTTTAGGTGTAAGTTCTAATAATAATATTGAGTTAGCAAAAAAATCAAAATTAGTTTATGGAGTAACAGAACCACAATCTATAAAGGAAAATATAGACTTAATAAGAAAACTTCATAAAAACAAAGACATAACAATTGTAACTGATGCATATTCAAATTCTTTAAATTTAGATTATAACTTAGATGTATTAAAAAAGGAATTCAAAGATACAAAATTTAATTTGATTTCTTTAAAAGATATGAGTTTTGAAGAACTTAAAAAGAAATTAAAAACTTTAGGTGATAATGATGTATTGTTTGTAATGTATGCATATAGAGATAAATTGGGAAATGTAAAGTCTATAAAAGGTTCATATAAGCTAATTAGTGAAAGTACAAATGTCCCAATATATTCAACTATGAATTATGGAATAGAATGTGGATTTATTGGTGGGAAAGTAGTTAGCCATGCTGAACAAGGAAAAGCGGCAGGTAAAATAGCAAAGGAAATATTAGATGGTGAAAATCCAAAAGAAAAAATTATTGACGGGAATAATATAGATAAGTACATATTTGATTATAATAAGTTGAAATTTTATAATATAAATATAAAAAAATTGCCAAATGACTCTCAAGTAGTTAATAGTCCAATTGACACTCTTTATAAATATAAAGAAATGGTATATGGGTATTTGTCATTAACAATAAGCTTATTAATTGTTATAGCTTCATTAATATTATATACTGTAAAAAAAATAAACTATCAAAAAGAGTTAATAAAAGCAAAAGAAACAGCAGAGAATATGCAAAAATCACAAAGTAATTTTATATCTAATATTAGTCATGAGTTAAGAACTCCAGTTGCTGTTATAATGTCTGCAAATCAAATATTAGATATTAACATGAAAAAAGTTAATAATAGTTATTTAGAAAGCAATTTGAATAAAACAAATATAATAAAGCAAAATTGCAATAGGCTTTTAAGACTTACTAATAATATTATTGATATAGCTAAAGTTGATTCAGGATTTATGAACTTGAAATTAAAAAATTTGGATATAATATTTTTACTAGAAAGCATAGTTACATCTGTTATACCATATGCGGACTGTAAGAATATAGATATAATATTTGATACTAATTGTGAAGAATTAATTATGAGCGTAGATCCTGATAAAATAGAACGAATAGTATTAAATTTAATATCAAATGCTATTAAATTTTCAAAAGACAATACAAATATATATATAAATGTAAATGTAGATGAAGAAAAAAATGTTCTTGAATTTTCAGTAAAAGATACTGGAATTGGAATGAAACCTGAAGATTTGGAACGAATATTTGATAGATTTACGCAAGTAGATGATATTATGGTCAGAAAAAATGAAGGAAGCGGAATAGGTCTATCTCTTGTTAAAATATTTACAAATATGCATAAAGGTGATGTTATTGTAAATTCAAAACTCGGAGAAGGAAGTGAGTTTATAGTAATTTTACCTATTAGATTTATTGAAACTGAAAAAGATAATGATTTTGAAATAAACTCTTATAGTTCAAGCAACTCAAAAGCTGCAGTAGAATTTTCGGATATAAATTTTTAAATATATTAAAAAATGGCATGTATATAGGTAAAACTATATCATGCCATTTAATTTAATGTTAACCTCTTTTTTTCTGAAGTTCTAAGTACTCATTTAAAATATCATCGTCAATTTCATCTTCTGTAGTTACAAAAGAGGCTCTAGTCCAAAGACTTTCCAAGTGGTTAAGATGATCAAACTCACTTCTCAAAACCTTAGAAGAATTTACTTTGAATTTGACAATAATATCATGTGGACTTATATCAGAAAGAGCATTGACTTGAAGTTTACAGTAATCTTCTCCGCAATATATAGATAAGATTTGTATATTTAAAAGTTCTGCTTCAGACTTTATTACATCATAAAATCTTTTTTTCACCTCATCATTCTCAAAAATCTTTCTTCTATACCTAGGACAAAATACGTAATTGTACTTCAAATAGCTTATTCTTTTTTTATCTATCCTATATTTTTCTCTCATATAAATATATTACATATTAAATTTAAAAAATTCAACACTCTGATAAGTATTATTTAGATCAATACTATCGATAGATTCTTTTAATTTAATTAGGGATTCCCTATATTCTAAAACTCGCCCTAACAATAAAACGCTTAGTGAATTGTTTAACTCAAATTTACTATGATCTATATCTAGTAGCTCAAAAACTTGAATATGATTATTGTTTAGCACATTATCTAATAAATATTTATGTTGGATAGTAAAATTATATAAAAGTTCTTTTATATATAACTTTTCTTCAATGGATGAATTATTAAATTCGCCTAAATTTTTAGAAATCAAACTTAAAAAATCATAATAACTTTCACAAACAATTCCTAGATAATCTAGAGTATTAATTTTATATTTATAATGTTTTAAATGATTTTTAAGTGAATTAATTTTTGCTTCTTTATCTAAAGTTAATAAATTGGGTTTTATAGCCTGATTATACAGACTTAAATTTTTAATGTTTAAAACATCTAAACTAGATATATTTAAAATAATATAATCGGTAATTTTAAAGGCTTCTTTAGAAAAATTAAATATCAATTCCTCTACTTTAAAGCCTTGATTAATAGGTAAAATTAACTCATTTATGGTAATTGCTATAAGTGATCCCAATAAAATAGATGAAAGTCTTACTAATATTTGTGATGGGTCACTCATAGTAAAAAATAAAATTAAACTACCTGAAACTAAACTCATTAAACTGAGCTTTGTTTTATTTAAGTTAAATTTATAAAAAATAAATACATCTAAAGAACAAATTAATGCAAGTGAATATATATTCCAGCTGAAAATAGTACCTATACAAAATGTTAGTATCGCTCCTAATATATTTGCAAAGAATCTTTGTATGCAATAAGTTCTAGCGCCTGAAACCGTTGGAAGCATTGCGAATACAATTCCCACAGTTATTACGGTAGTTGATATTTTAAAATAATTAGTTAAATTACATAAATAAATGCCTATTATAGCTGATAAAAGAACTTTTAGAGCTCTAGTTTCATCTTTTACTGATAATCTTTGTAATGAAAATTTATTATGATTCATAAGTAGTCCTCCGATTAAATTATATTACAATATTGTATCAGTTAGATTGATTAATTGCAACGAAAATATCAGTTTAATATAAAAACTGATACTAAAAAACAGTCTTAAAATATTTTAAGACTGTTAAATATGAATAGATAAAACTTCAGATTCACTTAATGTATTTATTTTTTTGATATAATCAAGTATTAATGGAATACAAGCTGCAATCCAAGCCATAGGACCTGCTAAGCAAACTCCAAAATAACCTAAGAATAAAGGTAGTGTAAATGCAACAACTGTTCTAGCTAATAATTCACAAACTCCAGCCAACATAGGAACTAAAGTGTAGCCCATTCCTTGAAGTGCATTTCTATATATGAATATTAAGCTAAGTGGTATAAAGAAAAATGCAACTGTAGTTAGGTATTTCATAGAGTAAGCAACTACATCTGGGTCAGAATTTGATACAAACAGCTTAACAAATTGATCACCAAATAAGAACAGTATAAGTCCTCCCACAAGACCTATAACAATATTTATAATAGTACATTTTTTAACGCCTTCTTTTATCCTATCTATGTTTCTGGCTCCTAGATTTTGAGCACAATAAGTTGCCATCGTAACTCCAAATGTTATACTAGGTTGCATAACTAATTGCTCTACTTTAGATGCAGCAGTATGAGCGGCTACAACTGTTGAGCCAAATGCATTAACCGCACCTTGAAGTATAATTGCTCCTATAGCGGTTATAGAAAATTGAAGAGCCATTGGGATTCCAATACCTAAATGTTTTTTAAAATATACACTGTCAAATTTAAAATGTTTTTTCTCTAGTTTTAATATAGGAAATTTTTTAGCAGTATAAAATAAACATAAAACTCCCGAAACGCCTTGAGCAATTACTGTTGCGTAAGCTGCTCCGGCAACTCCCATAGATAAATTTATTATAAAGAATAAATCAAGAATTATATTTAAAATTGATGCTACTATTAAAAAATATAGAGGTGTTTTACTATCACCAAGAGCACGGAGTATACTCGATATCATATTATAGAAAAAAGTAGCAAATATTCCTCCATAGATAACTACTATATAAGATTGCGCGTCATCTATAATATCACTAGGTGTATTTATTAAGTGCAAAATTGATTTTGATGTAATAACACTTATGAATGTTATTAAAATTGACATAATAATAGATAGAACAATTGCACTACCAACTGCTTTTTTTACTCCATCAACATCATTTGCTCCAAACTTTTGAGATACTAAAACAGAAAAGCCTGAAGTAAGACCTAATACGAATCCTATTATTAAAAAATTCATGGATCCAGTTGATCCAACTGCGGCAAGAGCCTTGACCCCTAAAAATCTTCCTACTATTATAGTATCAACCATACTATAAAATTGTTGAAATATATTACCTATGAGAAGTGGTATAGAAAAGTATAAAATTAGTTTTACTGGATTACCAGCGGTCATATCTTTTGTCATAAAATCCCCCTTTGTAAAAAATATATGCTTGCATATGATAGCATTATTTAAAAATTCCGACAATACCATTATATTAAAATTATTAAAAAAGGATAGTAAATTATATAAATAAAATAGTTTGACATAAAACTATTTTATTTATATAATTTAAATTGTTAATCAGTTTATAGACAAAGGAGAATTTAAAATGACAAACTTAGATTTTATATATAACCGTCAAAGTATAAGAAAGTTCAAAGATGAACCTATTCCAAAAGAAGATATAATGGAACTTTTAAAGGCTGCAACATTTGCTCCATCAGCAAAGCATCAGCAAAACTGGCATTTTGTAGTACTTCAAAATAAAGATATGATAAATGAAATGGCTGATATAGTTACTAGAAGCCATGAAAAAATAGGTGAACTAGCAAAAACTGAAAAAGATAAAAAAATACATATGAGTGTTATAAATTATTATACATGTTTTAAAAATGCTCCTGTTGTTGTATTAGTTTATGGATGCGAATATAAAATGATAGAATACAAAATTTTAAAAGAAAATGATGCTCCAAAGGACCTATTAGAGGTATTAGTATCTCCTCAATCAGGAGCTCAAAGCATAGGAGCAGCAGTTGAAAACTTCTTACTAGCAGCAACTCAAATGGGATATGGAACTTGTTATATGACAGGTCCTACTCATGCAAAAACTGAAATTGAAAATCTGATAGGATTTGAAAAGCCTGGATATGAGTTAATGTCAATGATAGCTTTAGGTGTTGCAGAGGACAATCAACCACAACAACCACCTAGAAAACCATTAGAAGATGTTACTACATTTATAGATTAAAACTTAAATTAAAACAAAGAGCTCAAATTAGCATACTAATTTGAGCTCTTTATTTTAAATACAATAAAAAATAAATTAAAAAAATTTTACATAAAAAAATAATTATACTATGGACTAATAAAAAAATAAATGGTATATTGTATACATAGACAACGAGATTAGACAAAAAACAACGTGACAATAGGAAATGACATAATTTATATAAAATTAAAGCACTTTAATATAAATATATTTTAAACAAAGAAGACTTAAGGAAGTTTTCAAAATCCCCCTAAAAGTACAATAATACTATTTAAAGACTGTTTTCAAAACAGTCTTTTTTGTTTGGAAAAGTCAGTTTTTGCATTAAAAAATGGTAAATATAAACATTTAATGACTAGTTTTTTAATTTGTATTGAATAAACAAATAGAAGATGGTAATTTAAAGTAAAAAGGTAAAAAGGGAGGACTTAATGATTGAATCACTTACCGACAGACTTGTGTCATTTCTTGTGCTAAATAATATAATAGACACAGAAAAATTTGAAAAATATAGAGATAAAATAAAATCTTTAATATTTTTGGTAATAAGCTTTGTAAGTGTAATTTTAGTTGGGATTATTTTCGGGAAAGTTACTCAAGGAATAATACTTTTAATATGTTATTTGATAATAAGAAAATTTGCCTGTGGATATAAAGCTAAAAGTTACATTATAAGATTACTAATGTTTATGGGGATATATATATTTACTATATATTCGAGTAGTTATGAGGATTTAACAACATATAAGTTTTTAATTATTTTATTTACAGTATTAAGTTGGGGATGTATATATGTTTTAGCGCCTGTAGAGAATATAAAAAGTAAAATGGATTTTAATGATGTACTAAGAAAAAAAATTATATCTAGAGTAATAGCCACAATAATTACTTTTTTAACAATTACATTATTAAGGATAGAAATTATAAATGAATATGCGGCATTTACTTGTAGTGCTTTATATTGGAGTGCATTTATGTTAGTACTGGGGACTATAAAAAATTACATAAACAATTAAGTAAAAAACATTTATGGGTAGATTTTTAAATTAGGAAATCCTTACCTATAAATGTTTTTTATTTTTTATGCTTATTTTTATATACAATAAGGTAGATAATATAGACAAAGGAAAATTATAGGAATATAATAAGTTAGAAAAAATACTATAAAAAAACTAAATATCTAAGAGGTGAAAATATGAAAATATTAAAATATTTACTTATATTTATACCGATAAGTATAATTGGAGAATTTATGCACTTGCCACCAACAGTAATGTTTTTATTGGCGGCATTATCAATTATACCACTAGCGGGACTTATGGGAGAAGCTACAGAAGAAATATCTTTTTATACAGGACCTAAAATAGGAGGCTTTTTAAATGCTACATTTGGAAATGCAACAGAACTTATTATTTCGTTCTTTGCTTTAAAAGCAGGGCTATTTGACGTAGTAAAAGCATCTATCGCAGGGTCGGTAATAGGAAATATACTACTTGTACTAGGAGCTAGTATGCTATTAGGAGGACTAAAGCATAAAAATCAGAAATTCAATAAAAAAGTTATAGAAGTATCATCAAGTATGCTTTTATTTGCAGTTATAGGACTTTGTGTGCCTGCAATTTTTACTCATACAATTAATCCTAACTTACTAAATACAAAATATGAGGGATTAAGCATTATTGTAGCTGTAATAATGTTTATAATATACATATTAAGTTTAGTATTTTCGTTTTATACACATAAAGATATATATTCATCAGAGCCTGAAGAAAATGGCGAGGCTAAGTGGACACTTAAAAAATCTATATTTGTTTTAGCAATAGCTACTATATTAATAGCTATTGAAAGTGAATTTTTAGTTAGTGGCGTAGATTCATTAACGGCAACATTAGGATTGAGTGAATTTTTTGTAGGTATAATAATAATACCTATAATAGGAAATGCGGCAGAACATTCTACTGCTGTTGTAATGGCAATGAAAAATAAGATGGATGTTGCTGTAGAAATTGCAGTTGGATCTAGTTTACAAATAATATTATTTGTTGCTCCTGTATTAATATTTTTAAGTTTACTGTTTACGCCTATGAGTATTGTATTTAATCCGTTTGAATTAGTAGCATTAATTGCGTCTGTTCTTATTGTAAACAGAGTTGCAAGTGATGGAGAATCAAATTGGCTAGAAGGTGTACAATTATTATCTGTTTATTTCATTATTGCAGCAGGATTTTTCATATTATAAATAAAAATAGGCCTTTAAAAAGGTCTATTTTTATTTATAATATGAAAAGTTGTTTGACATAATAAAAAAATAGATATATATAACAATGACACTATATTTAAATCTAGAATAAAGTAAATAAATAGATTAAATATAATAAGGGAGGGAACTGAGATAAAAAAACTAAACAAAAAAGTTTTACTAAGTTTTTTTATATTTATTTTAATATTTGGGTCTTATTATTTAATAAAGAAAGCAAATAATGATATTATAGATCATATGGCATATAGTTATGAAAATAACAAAGAAATAGATAAAGAAAAACTAAAAAAGAAAATGACTGAAATATTGTTAAAATCAAAAAAAGATTCTAATGATTATTTTGTATTAGGATACTATAATCTAAAATTCGATAAAAACAATAAAGAAGCAAAACAATACTTTAAAAAGGTAGTAGAAAATCAAAACAAATATACAGATGATTTTGCTAAATTATATAGTTACTATTATTTAAGCAAAGATGCTATAGAAAATAAAGAAGAAAACAAAGCGTTAGATTATGCTAAAGAGGGCTTTAATAGTATAAGTCCAGATAGCTATAGTAAGTATAAAAAAATTATTTGGAATATTCATAGTGGATTGCTGGGTTTAGAAAATGGTAGAGAATTAGCTATTAAAGATTATAGAAAGATAGAGCAAAATGAGAATTTACTAAATGATGAGTCAAAACTATATTTATATCAAAAACTATCTACACTGAGTTTATCATTATATGGGTATAATTATGACATAGAAACTAATTTAAAAGCAATAGAACTTGCTAAAAAGTTGGATAAAGAGGAAGAACTGTACAGACTTATAATACACTTGGGAGTTTCAGCCAAACAAATTGGAGAATATGAATCTGCAATTAATATAATTAAATATACGGATAAATTGAAGATAGATGATAAATATGAGAATTCAATTTTAAACTGTTATAAATTAATACAGCTAGCTCAAATTGAAAGTAGGCTTGGCAATTATGAAAAATCATTAAGTTATGTAAATGAAATAGACAAGTACAGCTATTCTATAAAACAAGATGCACTAAATGATATTAAGGTTTTACAACTTTCAATAAAGAGTGAATATTATGCAGAAATAGGTGATTTCAAATCTGCACATAATTATTTAAACAAGGCTGAATCTATGATAGATGATAATAGTCTAGATATTTATGCAAATAAAGAAATGTATTATTATAAGGCATTAGCAAATACTTATAAAAAAGAAAAGAAATATCAAGACGCTATAGATGTATACAATAAAGGGCTGAATCTAGCAAACAAAGAAAACAGTATAGAGTATAAGGATATATATTTACATGGATTAATAGATGTATATTCAACGTTGGGTGATGAAAAAAACGAATATAAATACAGTATTGAATTAGCTAACCTTATAAGAGAAAAGAGCAAAGAGTTTTATAAAAATCATTATTATGAAAATGTAATAGCTAAATATGGTATGAATAAAGCTAAGGAAGAAAATATAACAATAAAGTCCTTAAATAATTTTTTTAAAGCTATAATATTTATACTATTCGCTGTAATATTTAAGCTTCAGATATATCCTATTATTTATAAATATATACACAGATCTAAAGTGAAAAAATATATAAAAGAAGATAGATATTTTTTAAACTATCAACCTATAGTCAATCCAAAAGAAGATAAAATTATGGGTTTTGAGGCATTAATAAGACTACAACTAAAAAATAAGCTAATTATGCCTAATATAATAATAGAAGAAATTAATAAATGCGATATGATGGAAGAAGTTTCTGTTTGGATATTAAAGAGAATAGTTAAAGACTTTAAAAGTTTGAAAAACGTAGAGAATATAAATGAAAAATTTTATATTTCTATAAATTTATCGCTTAAAGAAATTGAAAGCATATATATAGTAGAAACATTTAAAAAGATAATAAAAGAAGCTGAATTACCTAAAGGCTCTATTTGTATAGAGATTACTGAAAATATTAGCTATAAAAATAAAGAGTCTGCAAGTGAAAATATAAGAATTTTAAAAGAAAATGGATTCTTAATAGCGTTAGATGACTTTGGAGTAGATTATTCGAATATATCTATGTTAGACAAGTTTGAATTTGACATAATTAAATTAGATAAATATTTTATTGATAATATAGGGACTTCATCTATAAATAAGACACTTATAGAAACAGCAGATTACTTATCTACTATAAAAGATAAAACTATAGTAGTTGAAGGTGTAGAAGAAAATTATCAAATGAAAATTGTAAAAAATACAAAATCGAATAAAATTTATATACAAGGATATTTTTATAGCAAACCTTTAAGTATTGAAGAATTAGAAAAATTTAAATTATTTAAATAGAAGAAAAGCTCTGGTATTTAACCAGAGCTTGTTTTGTGTTAACATAAAACAAAAAGTATGAAGGAGAATGGAAAATGGTTAACATATTAGTTGCTGATGATGATTTAAGAATACTAAGATTAATAAATGATTTCTTAAAATTAGAAGAATTTAATGTATATAAAGCTGAGAATGGAAAAGAAGCAATTGAGTTGTTTGAAAAAGAAAATATAGCACTAGCTATATTAGATATAATGATGCCTATTGTAGATGGGTGGGATGTATGCAAGCATATAAAATCAAAATCAGATATTCCAGTACTTATATTAACAGCAAAAGACAGTGATATAGACGAACTATTTGGTTTTGATATAGGCGCAGATGAATATATGTCAAAGCCATTTAATCCTAAATTACTAATTGCTAGAGTAAAAAATTTATTAAAAAGAGTTAATTCATTGAAAGAAAAGCAAACCTTTAAGTATGGAGACATAGTTCTTCAATTAAATAATAATGTAATAAGAGTTAGAGAAAAAGAAATTGAACTTACACCTATAGAATATGAATTAATGTTTATATTTTTAAATAATGTAGGAATATCGCTAAAAAAAGATAAATTATTAGATTTAGTATGGGGCTATGACTACTATGGGGATCCGAGAACATTAGATACTCATATAACAAGGTTAAGAAAAAAATTAGGCTATGAATCAGAGTTGATTAAAAACATAAGAGGTTTTGGCTATGTTTTTGGGAGTTAGTATGAAATCTATAAAAAATAAATTATTAACATGGATAATACTTATCAACTCAATGATGTTAGTTGGAATATTAATATTTACTATTAACTTCAAAGATATATATATAAAGTATACTAGTTTACAATTAGATAAATTATCAAATGAAATAAAAGTGATATTGAATGAAAATTTAGATGAAAATACATCAAATAAGCTCCTAAAATTAACCGAAAGTAAGGGTGTAAATCTAGATATATATAATAAAGAAGGAAACTTAGCATTTAAGAACAGAATGAGCATGAATAATCATATGATGGGGAAGATGAAAAACAAATATGAAGTAGTAGATAAATACTATATAAATAGAGACTTAACTTCATATATAATACATGAAAACTCAGAAAATATTGAGTTTTTATCAATCATATCGAGCACAGATGATAACTTATACACTATAGTTATTAAAACACCTATAAGTTCAATTGAAAATAGTATAAAGATAGCTTCTACTTTTTTAATAATTATTTTTATTCCTATAATAATTATTTCTATTATAATGGCTATAATTTTTTCAATTAAGTTTACGAAGCCTATAAGAAAACTAAATGAAGTAACTGATAAAATTTCAAACTTAGATTTTAATGAAAGAGTAGATATAAAAACTAATGATGAGATTGAGAAATTAGGACAAAGTATAAATAAATTGTCTGATAAGATAAATAGGAGCTTAAATGACTTAAAATATAAAAATGACGAATTAGAAGTGCTTATTAAAAATAAAGAAAAGCAAGAAAATCTTAGAAGAGAATTTGTGTCGAGTGTATCTCATGAGCTAAAAACTCCGATAACGGTTATAAGTGGATATGCTTTAGGTTTAAAAAGCAATATAGCAAAAAGTTATGAAGATCAAAAGTACTATATAGATGTAATATATGAAGAAAGTGAAAAAATGGGGGTATTAGTTAAAGACTTATTAGATTTATATAAGCTAGAGTCTAAGATGTTCAGTATAAAAAAAGAACAAATAAGTATAAAAGACTTAATAATAGAAACTATTAGAAATTTTGAAATAAAGATTAAAGAAAAAGATATAAATTTAACCTTAAACATAAATGATGTCTATATATATGTAGATAAAATTAGAATTCAACAAGTTTTATACAATTTTATAGATAATGCTATACATCATATAGATAATAATCGTATTTTAAATATAACTACATATAGATGTAAGGGAAATTTAAAAGTATCTATATATAATAATGGAGAAAATATAGAAGATGAATATTTAGATGAGATATGGGATTCTTTTATGAGAATTAATAAATCCAGAACATATAGTGACAATAGAGTGGGGCTGGGATTGTCTATTATAAGAGAAATAATAAATCTTCATGACGGTAAATGCGGTGTTTTGAACAAAAAAGATGGTGTCGAATTTTGGTTTGAATTAAAATTGTAAAATTTTTTACTTGTAACTAAGTTGTAACAATCGATAGTCATAATGATATTAAAGATAATTTAACAGGAGGTAGTTTTATGAAATTAAAAAAAATAATATTATCACTTAGTGTTATATCAGCTATTGGATTTGGATCTATGGGGGTTATAGCAAATGCAAATGAAAAATCATCTACAGATAATTCATTTAGTTACAGATACCAAAATAGACAAGAATGTAGACTTACAGATGAGCAACAAAAACTTATAGACAAAGGCTATAATGAACTTACAAAAGATGAAAAAACAATATTTGATAAGTACTACAAACAACCAAAAAGTAATTTAAGTGATGAAGAATTAAACAAATACTTTGAAATTCATGATAAAGCATATAAGTATTTAGGAAGTGATTTTTTAGAAAATATGAAGCAAAACAGATCTGAAAGATTAAATAATGGACATATGAAAAATGGACAAGGACAAGGTAGAGGTATGTGTAATCAACGATAAAAGTTAATATAAATAAAAAATAAGGTTAGTAAAACTAACCTTATTTTTTATTTATATAAGGAAATGATAAATATTTATCGTTATAGATAAGTAGACAAATGGCATCTATGCAATAACTTAACATTAAGTTAACATAGAAAAAATCTATAACAAATCTATAATGCATATAAAGAAATTAAAATAAAAGCTATATATAAATTAGCAATCAATATTAAAAAAATTAACAAACTAGAATTTTAGTATTGTGTCGAAATTAAAAATTTAAGATTTATATTAAATTGAGTTTGAATTACAAACTGGATAATATGATTTTTTAATTAGTAACAAAATATATAAGCAGAGCTAATAAAAAAGAGTAAATACATTTGTAAAAATTAAAAGTTACAAAGTGAATTTACAAAATTTAAAATAGAAAAGGTGGTTAAGCTATAATTTATGCTATTTTTTACAATGATTATCATATAAAACAAGCAAAAAATAGCATAAATTATAATAGTTACAAAAAAAATTTAAAAAATTTTTAAGTGAATTTCACATACCTATGAATCCTTGTAATTTCAATAGATAAACATTGTTACCAATTGTAACTCTTTTGTAACCAAATTTGCTTTTTTTTGGTTCTAGGTGTTTACAAAAAGAAAAAAGTGTATTAACATTAATAACAAGTTAAAAAAAGTTACGAAAAAGTAACAAACACAAACAATATGAATTTAAAAAGACAATAAGGTCAATAATATATAATTTTTAATTTTATTTAATTGAATGGAGGAATTTTATGAGTATGAATAAAAGAGCAAAGAAATCAATAGTATTAACATTAGGTTTAGTAGTTGGAGGTATGTATGCTTCAACAAACAGCATATTTGCTGCAGAGAAAGAAATAGTTACACCAGAAAAATTAAACGTGAGAAAAGGACCATCTGTAGAAAATGATAAAATAGGATCATTAGATAGAGGAATGGTTGTTGAAATATTAGAAAGCAACAATGGATGGAACAAAGTTAAACTTTCAGACGGAAATGAAGGATGGATAAGCGGAGATTACACTGCAAAAGAAAAAGCAACTGTAACAGCTACTGAATTAAACGTAAGAAAAGGACCATCTATAGAAAATGATAAAATAGGATCATTAGCAAATGGAACTGTAGTAGAAGTATTAGAGCATGAAAATGATTGGTATAAAGTTAAGCTTGATGACAATCAAGAAGGATGGATATCAGGAGATTATGCATTAACTGAATCTCAAGCTATGGAGCAACAAGCTAAAAAGACTGAAGTAAAAGCTGCTACAACAAATACAGTAGATCAAAAAAATGATTCAAAAGA
The DNA here is from genome assembly GCF_048568265.1 of Paraclostridium dentum. Taxonomy (NCBI): domain Bacteria; kingdom Bacillati; phylum Bacillota; class Clostridia; order Peptostreptococcales; family Peptostreptococcaceae; genus Paraclostridium; species Paraclostridium dentum. Next base: position 956,844 of record NZ_CP183813.1, read on the forward strand.
TTCAACTGTTAAAGAAGAGAAGTCAGAAGAAGCAGTTTCAAACACTGCACAAAATAACAACCAAAATAATAATTCAAATGAATCATCAAAACCTGAAGAAACAACTTCATCAAACAACAATAGTGGAAGATTAATGACTGTAAATGCAAGTGCATATGCAGGTCATAGTATAACTGCTACAGGAACAACTCCTAAGTGGGGAACTATAGCTGTAGACCCTTCAGTTATACCTTACGGAACAAAGGTTTATATACCTAAGTTTGATATGGTATTCACTGCAGAGGACTGTGGAGGAGCTATAAAAGGAAATAAAATAGATATATTCATGAATAGTGAATCTGAGTGTACAACTTTCGGAAGACAAAATATAGAAATACAAATATTAGGATAATAAACAAGAGAAGTCTCTATGGAGACTTCTTTTTTATATACTTCAAAAGCTATTTAAATCGATTTTAAGGGCTTTGTTGATACTTTAGGGGCAACTGTGCTTAAGAAATGAAAGAAAACGTAAATTTGGATAAATATGAGAGTGGAAAAAAGTGGGCTTTTTAAGTCCACTTTTTTATTGACATGGCACAAAAATGAAGTTACATTTATCATGGGTGGTATTTTAATTAAACTGCACCAATTGGATATTAAAAAATTTTATTATAGGAAGCTCATATCTTTTTAGAATGAGACTGATTAGTAGTATCACACTCATTAGGAGGTGGTAACTATAAACTTTGGAATTATTGGAGCGGGGAAGATGGGATTTTCCCTGGGAAAATATTTAAAAGAAAACAATATAAATTTAGTTGGGTATTATAGCAAAAGTGAGCATTCTTCTAAAGAAGCATCAACTTTCACAAATACCAAACAATATGTTAAATTAGAGAATTTAGTACAAGATAGTGATGTTATATTAATCACTACTCAAGACTCACAAATAAAAACTGTGTGGGAGAATCTAATTAGCTTTCCTATTAATAATAAAATAATATGTCATTTAAGTGGAGCAAAATCCTCAGAAATCTTTTCGAATATAAACCAATATGGTGCATATGGTTATTCAATTCACCCAATATTAGCAATTTCAGATAAATATAATTCTTATAAAAATATTTCTAAAGCATTTATTACAATTGAAGGAGACAAAAAATACATAAATTATTTAAAAAATATATTTTTGTCAATTGGTAACAAGGTTTTATTAATCAATAAAGAAAATAAATCCTTATATCATGAAGCCTGTGTAAGTGCTAGTAACTTAATAATTCCTATAATTGATCAAAGTATAAAACATCTTGAAAAATGCGGATTTGAAAAAAATATAGCTATTGAAGCTTTATATCCGTTAATTGAATTTAACATAAAAAACATAAAGGAAAAAGGTATTTTGAACAGTTTAACAGGGCCGATAGAAAGATGTGATTTAGAAACTATAAAAGATCACTATGATGTTTTAGATGATGAAGATAAAGAATTATATACTATTTTATCTAGACACTTATTAAAAATAACTAAAGTTAAAAATTTTGAAAAAGATTATTCTAAAATTGAAAAATACTTGGGGGAACAATATGAAAAATACAGTTGTAACTTTTAAAGAAGCTAAAGAAAGCAATGAAAAATTAACTATGCTTACAGCTTATGATTACTCAACTGCAAAGCTAATTGACAGTTGTGGTATAAATGGAATATTAGTTGGAGATTCATTAGGAATGGTGTGTTTAGGTTATGAAGATACACTATCTGTAACTATGGATGATATGATACACCATACAAAAGCAGTATCAAGAGGATGTACAAATACTTTAATAGTTGCTGATATGCCTTTTATGTCTTATCAAACATCAACATATGATGCTGTAGTAAATGCAGGTAGACTTATAAAAGAAGGAAGAGCACATGCAGTAAAATTAGAAGGCGGAGTAGAAGTTTTTAACCAAATACAATCGATAGTGAACTCTTCTATACCGGTTATGGGGCATATTGGACTGACTCCACAATCTGTAAATGCTTTTGGCGGATTTAAGGTACAAGGTAGAGATGAATTAGCAGCAAAAAAACTTATTGAAGATGCACTAGCGGTAGAAGATGCAGGCGCATTTGCTGTTGTATTAGAAGGAGTGCCATCAAAATTAGCATCACTTATAACTAAAAAGCTAAATATACCTACTATTGGAATTGGAGCAGGTGCTAGTTGTGATGGACAAGTACTTGTATATCAAGATATGTTGGGTATGTTTAGTGATTTTACACCTAAATTTGTGAAAAAGTATGAAAATATAGGAGAAAAGATGAAAAATGCATTTTCAAATTATATAGATGAAGTAAAAACAGAAGTTTTTCCAAGTGAAGAACATAGTTTTAAGATAAATGAAGATATAATAGAAAAACTATATTAAAGGGGATTTGGACATGAAGATTATAAATAACATAAAAGAAATAAGAAAACAAGTTAAGGATTGGAAAAATGATGGATTAAGTGTAGCACTTGTACCTACTATGGGATACCTACATGAAGGACATGAAAGCTTAATAAAAAAGGCTAGTGAGGATAATGACAAAGTGATTGTAAGTATATTTGTAAATCCAATGCAATTTGGAATAAATGAAGATTTATCTACATATCCAAGGAATATAGATAGGGATAGTGATATATGTGAAAAAAATGGAGCTAGTTTAATATTTAATCCAAGTGTTGAAGAAATGTATACAGATGGATTTAGCACTTTTGTAGACTTGAATAATTTAACTTCTGGACTATGCGGGAAAAGCAGACCAACTCATTTTAGGGGAGTTTGTACAGTTGTGAGTAAGCTATTTAATATAGTAAATCCAGATAAAGCATATTTTGGACAAAAAGATGCGCAACAACTTTCTATAATAAAGCAAATGGTAACAGATTTAAATTTTGATATTGAAATTGTAAGTTGCCCTATAGTTAGAGAAGCTGATGGATTAGCTAAGAGTTCAAGAAATACATATTTGAGTAAAGAAGAAAGACAAGCTTCAACTATAATAAACAAATCATTAAAAAAAGCAAAAGCTTTAATAAAAAGTGGAGAAAGAGATTCTAAAAATGTAATTGACTTTATAAAAAATGAAATTAATAAAGAACCTTTAGCAAAAATTGATTATGTAAGTATAGTTGATAATAACACTATAAAAAACACAAAAACTATTGAGGATGGTTCGTTGATTGCAGTAGCTGTTTTTATCGGAAATACAAGATTAATAGATAATTTCATTTTCTAAGTTGTGTAAAAAAATTTCATTCAATTTGGTTGTATGATTATATAGGAAAATTAAGGGTATATTTATTAACATAATTATACAAAGATTGGAGAAAAATGAAATGAAATCTAATATGAATGAAAAAGATTATGAAGAAATAAAAAAAGATGAAGAACTGAAAGATAGAGAACTATTTGGAGAAAAAGAGTTAGAACAAGAACATAAAGATTTAGAAATAGAAAAAGAATTAGATCCAATGAAAAGATTATAAGATTTAAATTATTTATAAATAAATAGAGTACACATAAAAGGGATATTTTAAAATATCCCTTTTATGTGTACTCTCAAATAATCTCCATAATTTCTCCATAATTAATTTTTATAATCCATTTATAAATTTGTAGTTTATATAACTGGAAAATAGAAATTAGAAAGAGGATTATGATTATGGGAAAATTAACACTTAAGCATATAAAAAATTTAAACTGGAGATTAATATTAAATGTTACACTTATATTTATATTTGGACTTGTAATGCTAACAACTGCAACTCATGCAAATAGAACCGGTAACTATAGAGAAATAATGAAACAATTGTTGGCATTTGGAATAGGGGTTACGTTAATAATTTTCACTATAAAAATTGACTATATTAAAATAGGTAAATTTTATAATGTTTTTTATATATTTACTATAATATTATTATTAATTATATGGGTACCTGGATTAGGAGTAGTACAAGAAGGTTCTAGAAGATGGATAAAACTAGGGCCACTATACCTTCAAACATCAGAAATTGCCAAGCTTACTTTCATAATAAGTTACGCTAAAATTGCAGAAGGATATAAAGGTAAACTAAATACCATAAAACAAATAATACCAGCAGTATTAAAAGCTATGCCAGTCTTATTTTTAATGTTAATGCAGCCAGATTTAGGAGGGACTATAGTTTTTATATGTATAATGTTTGGAATGCTATTTGTATCAGGACTTAATGGTAAAATAATAAGAAATACTATTTTAATAGGGGTATTATTATTACCATTAATTTACACGTGTTTAGCTCCGCATCAAAAAGTTAGAATAGAAGCTTTCTTAAATCCTAATGATTTAAGTTATAAAGGAAATTATCAAGTTGTCCAGTCCATGATAGCTATAGGATCAGGTGGTGTAAAGGGTAAAGGTCTTTATGAAGGAACACAAAGTCAAAATGGTTTCTTACCAGTACCAGATAGCGACTTTATATTTGCTGTTATAGGAGAAGAATTAGGGCTAATAGGAATGGGAGCTTTAGTGCTATTATATGGAGCATTTTTATTAACGATGATAAAGGATGCAGAAGAATCAAAGGATTTTTATGGAACCTTAATTATAATTGGAGTAACTAGTATGTTTGCATATCAAATTATTCAAAATATAGGTATGACTATGGCATTAATACCTGTTACAGGAATAACACTTCCATTTATTAGTTATGGAGCAAGTTCGTTGGTTGGTTCTTTAGCAGCTCTAGGTTTAGTACTTAATGTAGGAATGAGGAAAAGAAAAATTAATTTTTAAGCAAAATTAATAAGAGATGAGGTAGGCGATGATAAATATACTACTTATAGATGATGAAAAAAAGATTTGTGAGTTTGTAAAAGCTTATTTAGATAAAGAAGGATATAAAACAGATATAGCATACAATGGAAATGATGCTATCAATTATCTTGATAACAATCAGTATGATATAGTTTTGCTAGATAGAATGTTACCTGATATAAGTGGAGAAGAAATTTGTAATTATATAAGAAATAATTGCAAATTGATAAATGTATCTATAATTATGTTAAGTGCAAAAACAGAAGATGATGATCGGATTGAAGGTTTTGAGTTAGGTTGTGACGATTATATATGCAAACCATTCAATGTTAAAGAACTAATTCTTAGAATAAAATCTGTATTAAAACGAAGTCATGATTTAGAAAATAATGAAAATATAAAATTTAAAAATCAAATTGAAATAAATACAAAAACCCATGAAGTGAAAGTTAGAGGAGAAATTGTTATTTTAACTAATACAGAATACAAATTATTGTTAGTAATGGCATCAAATCCTAAAAAAATATATACTAGAGAAGAACTTTTAGAAAATGTAGTAGAGGACCATTTAGAAAAATTTGATAGGGTTATAGATAGTCATATAAAAAATTTAAGACAAAAGATAGAGGTTGACTCTAAAAACTGCAAAATAATAAAAACCGTGTATGGAGTAGGATATAAATTTGAAGAAGAATAAAAAATATATTTCTCTAAATAGTCAAATTTTAATAGCATTTTCAGTTATAGTTACTTTAATAACAATTATTATTTCTATATTCATAAACTCGTCGTTTAAAAGTGTATTTAGCAAATATGTTGATGAGAACAATAAGGATGAGGTAAATCACCTTGTATTTGATTTGCAAAATGTATATGACAATGACACATGGGATGTAGAAAATATAAAACTTTTAGGTGAAGATGCAATAAGAAAAGGGATAGCTCTAGAGGTTTATGATAAAAATGGGGACTTGGTTTGGAGTGTTTTTGAAGATGAAAAGCTATTATCAAATCAAAGATTGAATACAATAAAAACGAATATGAAAAGTATTAATCAAAATTGGAATGGAAAACTCAAAGAATATAAGTTTGACATATATGATGATAAAAAGTTAGTAGGATATGAAAGGATAATACATTATGATTCTATTTACTACATGGAAGATGATCTTGAATTTTTAAATATTATGAATAAATTTATGGTATTTATAAGTATAGTAGCTGTAATAAGCGTTATAATTATATCTGCAATAATTTCAAAATCTATTTCTAACCCTATAAAAAATGTATCTAAAATTGCTAAAGTCATAGGAAGTGGAAACTATAAAAATAGATTAAATTACAAGAGCAATATAAAAGAAGTTAATGAACTTACAAAGTCTATAGATATGTTAGCTGAGGAGCTTAATAAGCAAGAAGTTTTGAGAAAGCAGTTAACAACTGATATAGCACATGAGCTTAGGACACCTGTAACCAATATACAAGGGCATTTAGATGCTATTATTGATGGAATTTGGGATCCGACTCCAGAAAGACTTACGAGTATAAGAGAAGAAGTTCAAAGGTTAGGGAAGTTAATAGGTTCAATTAAACACTTATCAGCATTTGATAGTTCATTAAGTGAGTTGAATAAAACTAAAACTAATTTAAGTGATTTTATAAAAAATATAACATATACTTATGAATCAAAAGCTTTAGAAAAAAATATAAAAATTGAATATGATTTAAATGAAGTTTTTGCATATATAGATAAAGAAAAATTTTCTCAAGTTATAGTCAATATTTTAGTTAATGCAATAAAATATACAAACTATGGAGGAAATATTTTAATTAAAGTAGAAAATTATGATGATAGTATAAACATAGCTATAAAAGACAATGGAATTGGAATACCTAAAGAAGAATTAAACTATATATTTGAAAGATTTTATAGGGTTGATAAGTCAAGATCTAAAGACACAGGAGGTATAGGTGTGGGGCTGGCTATATCAAAAGCTATAGTAGATGAGCATGGAGGAAATATTTTAGTATATAGTGAAGTAGGCAAAGGAAGTGAGTTTATAATTAAGCTTCCAGTTATGTAAATAAAATATAACTTATTTATTGACAATGATAAATTTTATATAGTATATTTAAAATAGCACAAAGAGGTGCATTAGGAAGCAACGAAGCTCCATAGATTAATCTATGGAGCTTTTTTGTACTTAAATTTGTACTTAATAAAGAAAAGGGGAAATACAAATGTACAACTTTGAAATAAAGACAAAAATAAGCTGCGGTACAGGAGCTTTAGAATCATTAAAAGATATAAAAAATAAAAAAATATTTATAATAACAGACCCATTTATGATTGAATCTAAAACAATAGATAAAATATTAATCAATCTAGAAGGAAATGATTGTAATATATTTAGTGAAATTGTGCCAGATCCTCCAATCGAAATAGTTGTAAAAGGTATGGAAAAGATAAAAGATTATTCTCCAGACATAATTATTGCATTGGGTGGAGGCTCAGCAATTGATGCAGCTAAAGCAATAATGGATTTTTCAAAACAAATTTTTAAGATAGATGAAATCGAGTTTATTGCAATACCTACAACTAGTGGGACGGGATCAGAAGTAACATCTTTTTCTGTAATAACAGATGCACAAAAAGGTACAAAATATCCACTTGTTTCAGATGATTTGATACCTAATAAAGCTATATTGGACCCAGAACTAGTAAAAACTGTTCCGAACTTTATAACAGCAGATACTGGTATGGATGTATTAACTCATGCTATAGAAGCTTATGTATCAACTGATAGTAATGATTTTTCGGATGCATTAGCAGAAAAGGCAATAAAACTTGTACACGAATATTTAATTGATGCATATAAAGATGGATCAAATTTAGAAGCTAGAGAAAAAATGCACAATGCATCATGTATGGCGGGATTAGCATTTAACCAAGCTTCATTAGGATTAAATCATGGAATAGCACATATAGTAGGTGCAAAGTTCCATATACCTCATGGAAGAACCAACTCAATATTACTTCCTTATGTTATAGAATATAATGCTAATATTTCAGGATACAATAATGCATCTTACTCAGACACTGCTAAGAAATATGCACAAATAGCTAAAATGTTAGGGCTAGAATCTTCTAATGTTAGATTAGGTGTGAAAAATTTAGTAAATGAAATTAAGAAAATGCAAAAAAGTATGAACATGCCGATGAAATTAACAGACTGTAAAGTTAATAAAGTCGATGTGGAAAATTTATTACCAGAAATTGCACAATTAGCGTTAAAAGATGGATGTACTAAGACAAACCCTAGAATTCCAAATGATTCGGGAATAATCGACATATTAAAACAAATAATTTAATAAAAACTTAGTAAAATGGTTTTTTAAATATTTTGAAATAAATATTGACAAGTGGAAAACGTATATCTATAATTAAATTATCACAAGGGCGTGATAATTGATTAAAAAGCAACGGAGCTTCTTAAAGATATATTGATAGTATATATTTTTAAGGAGCTTTATTTGATTTAAGAAAGAAGGTTTCAAAATGACAGAAGAAACTAAAAGTAGAGTTATTCAGGAATACGTTCCTGGAAAACAAGTTACATTAGCACATGTAATAGCGAATCCAAATGAAGATATATACAAAAAATTAGGACTTATAATAGATAAAAAAGATGCAATAGGCATACTTACAATAACTCCAAGTGAAGCATCGATTATAGCTGCAGATGTAGCAACAAAAGCATCAGGTGTACAATTAGGATTTATAGATAGATTTAGTGGATCTGTAGTTGTCACAGGAGATATAAGTTCTGTTGAATCAGCACTTAATGAAGTTGTAGAAGTGCTAGGAAATATGTTAAACTTTACATCAACAAAGATAACGAGGACTTAATTATGAAAAATATAATATTTATGGGTAAAACAGGTAGTGGAAAAACAACACTATGCCAAAAGCTTGATGATTTAGAAATAAAGTATAATAAAACTCAATCAGTTGAATTATACAATCAATCAATAGATACACCTGGAGAATATATTGAAAATAGAAGTTTGTATAGTGCACTTATAACTACAGCTGTAGATGCAAAAACTATAGCATTAGTATACGACCCTACACAAGGTGAAGGATATATTGCACCAGGCTTTGCTAGTATGTTTGCTAAAAATGTAATAGGAATAATTACAAAAATAGATATAGCAAATGAAGATGAAATTGAACTAGCAAAAGAAAAGCTTAAAATGGCAGGTGTTAATGAGATATTTTTAGTAGATACTATCAAAGGCATAGGTATTGAAGAGTTATTTGAATATTTAAGTTAGCTAAAGTGAGGTGGCAACATATGAAAGGAAATATATTGGTAGTCGATGATGAACCAATAATCAGAATGGATATAAAAGACATTTTAACTGACAGAGGATATAATGTTGTTGGAGAAGCATGTGATGGATTTGAAGCTGTTGAAGCATGCAAAAAGTATAATCCCGATTTAGTTATAATGGATATAGATATGCCAATGTTAGATGGACTTAAAGCTGGTAAGATAATAACAAAAGATAACTTAGCAGGAGGAATACTTTTATCAACTTCTTTTGAAGGCGATGAGTATTTGAAAAAAGCAAAAGAAATAGGTGCCTTTGGATACCTAGTAAAACCTATTAATGAAAAAATATTTATACCTACAGTTGAAATGTGTATAGGTAAAGTAAGAGAATTTGAAAAGATGAAAAAAGACCTCGATAAGATAAGCAATAAGTTGACTGAAAGGAAGTTAGTAGAAAGAGCTAAAGGGATACTTATAAGAGAATTTGAAATTGATGAGGAAGAAGCATATACAAGAATAAGAAAACTTAGTATGGATAAAAGAACTTCTATGCTTGAAATTGCAAAAACTATTATTATAGGTTACGAGGAATAATCATATGATAAAAGAGTTATGTCAAGAGTATTCTAACTTAAATAGTGAAGAAATTGACAAAGTAATTGATATTTCAAAATCCTTAGATCTAATGGCTAACTTTTATGAAAGCGATGTCTTTATAGACATATTAACGAAAAACCAAGAAGAGGCTATTGTAGTGGCTCATGGAAAAGCTAAAAATAATTCTATTTACAAAAATACTGTAGTAGGAAAAAAGGCTTTGAGTATAAATGAACCAGGAGTTATAAATACACTACTAACAGGAGTTACCTCAAAAGATATAAAAGCTTTGACACAAGAGTATAAACTTGTGAGGCAAAGCATACAACCTATAGAACTAAATGATAAAACAATTGCAGTATTGATTGTAGAAAAAGACATAAGTAAAGAGTTAAAAGATGAATTTGATACAAATAAAAAAGAATCAAAAGAATTAATAAACTTAATAAAGCAAAACAGTTTTATAACTGATAATTTAAATGCTGCTATACTTGTGTTTGATAAATATGGAAATTTAAAATTTAAGAATAAAAATACTGTGAAGATATATGAAGCTATAGGAATGAAACAAGATTTAGAAGATGTTAAGTATGACGAGATATCACTAGAAAGTGAGAAATTTATTGATATTATAAAAAGTCATAAAATAGAACAAGTAAGAGAAGTAAATATAAATTATTGCTTCTTTGAAGTAAAAACAATAGTTAGAAAATCTGAAGAACTTAGAGTAATTCAAATAATACAAGATATAACTGAATTGAAAGAAAAAGAAGCAGAACTAGTTTTTAAATCAATTGCAGTTAAAGAAACTCATCATAGAGTAAAAAATAATCTTCAAACTGTAATTTCCTTGCTTAGAAAACAAAGTAGACTAACAGATAACGAAGAAGTTAAGATGTGTCTAGACAATGTGACTAACAGGGTATTTGCAATACTATCTAATCATCATTTGTTATCAAAGCAAATGGATAATAGTATAAGTATATTACAGGCTATAAACTTATTAATCAGCAATATTCAAGGTGGATATTGTGATGATAAAAATATAAACATATACATTACAGGTGAAGATTTTAAAATAAATGGAGAAAAATCCAGTGCATTGCTACTAGCTATAAATGAAGCTATCCAAAACTGTTATGACCATGCTTTTGAAGGTAAAGAGAGTGGTAATATACAAGTACTAGTAAATGAAGAAGGAAATAAAAATATTATAGCTATCGTTGATGATGGAATTGGATTTAAAAATGATGCTAAATTAAAAACTAATTTAGGTACATTTATAATAGATAGCTACATAAAACAGGTTCTAAAAGGTGATGTTGAAAAAATATCCACTGATAAAGGAACAAAAATAATTTTTAAAATTCCAAAATAATTTAATATATGTATTAATAACTATATCTACAAGGTGGTAGTATTAATTAAGCAAAGGGGCTTAAGGTTATTGATAAGTTAGGTAAATATATGCCTAAACTTATTATAACTTTAAGCCTCTTTGCTTGTTTAAAACACACTTTGTGTATGGAGGTGAATAAATGAAAGAAGAGTTATTAAGTGTTGGAATTGATATAGGAACAAGTACTACACAACTTATATTTTCAAAGTTAATAGTAGAAAATATGGCTTCAAGCTTTTCAGTTCCAAGAATTAGTATTGTAGATAAAGAAATTATTTACAAGAGTGAAGTTTATTTTACTCCACTTATTTCTAACACTGAGATTGATAGAGATAAAATTAAAGAACTAGTAGAACTAGAGTACAAAAAAGCTAATATTTGTAAATCAGATATACAAACTGGAGCAGTTATTATAACAGGTGAAACTGCTAGAAAAGAAAATGCAAATGATGTACTTCATTCATTAAGTGGTTTTGCAGGAGACTTTGTAGTTGCAACAGCTGGACCTGACTTAGAAAGTATTATTTCTGGAAAAGGAGCAGGAGCACATATATATTCAAAAGAACACTCAACGAGTGTTGTTAATCTAGACATAGGAGGAGGAACAACAAACTTAGCGCTTTTTAAAAGAGGCGAAGTTTGTGACACTGGATGTCTAGACATAGGTGGAAGGCTTATAAAAATTGATAAGTCAACAAAAGAAATTATATATATATCACCTAAAATCAAAGAGATTATAAAAAATAACAATTTAAATTTAGATTTAGGAACTATTGCTACAGTTGAAAATTTAAAGCCTGTTATAGATATAATGGTTAAACTGTTGCTTGAAAGTGTAGGCATAAGACCTAAAAGTGAACTATTTGATTATATAGTTACCAACAAAAATATTAAATTAGATGAAGATATAAAATGTATATCTTTCTCTGGTGGAGTTGCAGATTACGTTTATTATGATGGCGAAATTGATGACTACTTTAAATATGGAGACATAGGTATTTTACTTGGTCAAGCTATTAAAAACTGTGAAGAATTCAAAAATCTTAAAATTATAAGATCTATGGAAACTATAAGAGCAACTGTTGTAGGAGCAGGGTCTCATACAACTGAGGTTAGTGGAAGTACTATAACATATACTAGCGAAAGTTTTCCTCTTAAAAATTTACCAGTTTTAAAATTATCAAAGGAAGATGAAATAGGAGATAGTCAGCACATAAGTAAAGCAATAAAAAATAAATTAAATTGGTTTAAATTAGAAAATGATCTTCAAAATATTGTAATTGCTATTGAAGGTAAATCAAATCCTAGTTTCTCAGACATACAAACATATGCAGATGGACTAGTAGATGGAATGCAAGAAATAATCGATAGAGATTTAGAATTTATAGTTATTGTTGAATGTGATATGGCTAAAGTTTTAGGTCAAAGTATGTATTCCAAATTGAACTTTAAAAAGAACTTAATATGCCTAGATAGCGTTAAAGTTGAAAATGGAGATTATATAGATATTGGAAAGCCAATAGCACAAGGTCAAGTATTACCAGTAGTAATAAAGACACTGGTTTTTAACTAATAAAAGGAGGTAAGTCAATGATTTTACAAACGAAACTATTTGGACATACGTATAAGTTTAATGGGTTATACGATGTAATGGCTAAGGCTAATGAAGAAAAATCAGGAGATAAGTTAGCAGGCGTTGCGGCTACTTCTTCAGAAGAAAGAGTTGCAGCTAAGGTTGTTTTATCTAATATAAAGTTAGAAGATATAAAAAATAACCCAGCTGTACCTTATGAAATAGATGAAGTTACAAGAATAATAATGGATGACTTAAATGAAAAAATATATGAGGAAATAAAAGATTGGACAGTATCAGACCTAAGAGAGTGGTTACTAGACTCAAACACTACAGGTGATGATATAAGCAGAATTTCAAGAGGATTAACTTCTGAAATGATAGCTGCAGTTGCAAAATTAATGTCTAATATGGATTTAGTTTATGCAGCTAAAAAAATAATAGTAAAAGCACATTGTAACACAACAATAGGAGAACCAGGAACTTTATCAGCAAGACTTCAACCAAACCATCCAACAGATGATCCAGATGGAATTTTAGCATCACTTTTAGAAGGATTAACTTATGGAATAGGAGATGCAGTACTTGGATTAAACCCTGTTGATGACTCAGTTGAGAGTGTAACTAAAGTTTTAAAAAGATTTGAAGAAGTAAAACAAAAATTTGATATACCTACTCAAATTTGTGTACTTGCACACGTTACTACTCAAATGGAAGCTGTTAGAAAAGGTGCTCCAACAGACCTTATATTCCAATCAATTGCAGGTTCTCAAAAGGGAAATGAAGCATTTGGATTTGATGCTGCAACAATTGAAGAAGCAAGACAATTAGTTTTAAAACAAGGAACTTGCACAGGACCGAATGTAATGTACTTTGAAACAGGACAAGGTTCAGAACTTTCATCAGAAGCTCACCATGGAATAGATCAGGTTACTATGGAAGCTAGATGTTATGGATTTGCAAAGAGATTTAATCCTTTCTTAGTAAATACAGTTGTTGGTTTTATAGGGCCTGAATACTTATACGATGCAAAAGAAGTTATAAGAGCGGGACTTGAAGATCACTTTATGGGTAAATTAAGCGGATTACCAATGGGTGTTGATGCTTGTTACACAAATCATATGAAAGCAGATCAAAATGATATAGAAAATTTAGCTATTTTATTAACAGCAGCAGGATGTACATACTTTATGGGAATACCTCATGGAGATGATGTAATGCTTAACTATCAAACAACAGGATACCATGAAACAGCTGCTCTTAGAGAAATGTTTGGATTAACAGCAATTAAGAAGTTTGACAGCTGGTTAGAAAATATGGAATTTAGTAAAGATGGTAAGTTATTAGAAAAAGCAGGAGATGGATCTATATTATTAGGATAGGGGGCTAAGTTATGAACGAAAAAGATTTAAAAGCATTAGTAGAACAACTAGTTGGCCAAATGGTTGGACAAGTTGACACAAACTCAATAAACGAGGTAACAAAGCAGGTTGCTACACAAATAGATGGAAATGATGAATTTATAGAAGATATAACAACAGTAGATATAAAGAAACAATTATTAGTTGAAAATCCAAAGGATAAAGATGCTTACTTAGATATGAAAGCAAAAACTCCTGCAAGATTAGGAACTGGAAGATGTGGAGCAAGATATAAAACAGCTACTGCACTAAGATTTAGAGCAGACCATGCTGCGGCGCAAGACTCTGTTTTCTCATATGTTTCTGATGAATTTATAAAAGAAAATAACTTATTCGAAGTTGAAACACTTTGTGAAAGTAAAGATGAATATATAACAAGACCAGATCTTGGAAGAAGATTTTCAAAAGAAACTATAGATAAGGTAAAGTCTAAGTTTGGAACTAATCAAAAAGTATTATTAATGGCAGGAGATGGATTAAGTTCAGCAGCAATAGAAGCTAACTTAAAAGATATAGTACCAGCTATAAAGCAAGGTTTAAAAATGTATGGAATAGATTCTAGTGAAATATTATTTGTTAAACACTGTAGAGTTGGAGCTATGGATCACCTAGGCGAAGAATTAGGAAGCGAAGTTATATGTATGTTAGTAGGAGAAAGACCAGGTCTTGTAACTGCAGAATCTATGTCAGCATACATTGCATACAAACCATATATAGGAATGGCAGAAGCTAAGCGAACTGTTATATCAAATATCCACAAAGGTGGAACTACAGCAGTTGAGGCTGGTGCACACATAGCAGAATTAATAAAAACTATGTTAGAGAAAAAAGTTTCAGGAATAGATCTTAAGTAATCTATATAGGAGGAGTTAAACTATGAAAAATGATGCAATACGCCCTAATGTCCTAGGAGTAAAAATAATTTCAAATGTAAGTCCAGAAATGGCTAAAAAATTAAATTTAGAGCAACATCATAAAAGTTTAGGATTAATAACAGCTGATTGTGATGATGTAACATATACTGCTCTTGATGAAGCAACGAAAGCTGCTGAAGTAGATGTAGTTTATGCAAAGTCAATGTATGCAGGAGCTGCAAACGCTTCAACGAAATTAGCTGGAGAAGTAATCGGAATTATAGCAGGACCAAGTCCAGCAGAAGTAAGAAGTGGATTAAATGCAGTTTTAGATTTTATGGAATATGGAGCAACTTTTATAAGTGCTAATGATGATGACTCAATAGCATATTATGCTCACTGTGTTTCAAGAACAGGAACTTACCTTTCTAAGGTAGCAAACATAAGAGAAGGAGAGGCATTAGCTTATCTAGTAGCACCTCCACTTGAAGCAATGTATGCTTTAGATGCAGCACTTAAAGCAGCAGACGTTTCTTTATGTGAGTTATTTGAACCACCTACAGAAACAAACTTTGCAGGAGCACTTCTTACAGGTTCGCAGTCAGCTTGTAAGGCAGCATGCGATGCTTTTGCACAGGCGGTTATAGCTGTAGCAGATAACCCAACAGGATTTTAAGGTTAGATAATGAATGCTTTAGGATTAGTTGAAACAATTGGTTATGTTGCTGCGATAGAAGCTCTAGATGTTTGTTTAAAATCTGCAAGCGTAGAAGTTGTTGGAATACAAAAGGTAGGACAAGGCATAGTTACAATTGAAGTAAGTGGAGATGTTGGAGCTGTAAAGTCAGCAATAGAAGCTGCTAAGTATGCTGCTGAGAAAGTAGGAGTATTAAGAGCTACACATGTGATACCAAGATTACATCCAGATGTACACGATGCTTTATTTAAAAAAGAAGATATTAAAAATGCAGAAGAAGAAACTGTACATGAAATAGAAGAAATAGAAACAGAAGTTGAAATAAAAGAAGTTGAAGATATTCAAGAAGAGATAGAAATAGATAGTGTAGACGTAGAAGAAAACAATGAGAAGAAAGATGAGTTAGAAAAACCTAATTTATCAAATCTTAGTGTAAAAGAACTTAAAAACTTAGCTAAGTCATTGGGATCAAAGAAGACATATAAAGAATTAAATGCTTTAAAGAAAGAAGAATTAATTTCTTTAGTAGATAAGTTTTATAGAGAGGATGAGTAGAGATGACACTTTTAGATAAAGATTTAGTATCAATACAAGAAGTTAGAACTCTTGTGAAAAATGCTAAAGCTGCACAGCAAAAACTAGAATCTATGAACCAAGAACAAATAGATAAAATAGTAAAAGCTATTGCAGATGCAGGATTTGAAAATGCTGAAAAGTTAGCTAAAATGGCTAATGAAGAAACTGGATTTGGAAAATATGAAGATAAAATAATTAAAAATGTATTTGCATCTAAGATGGTTTATGAAACTTTAAAAGATACAAAAACAGTTGGGATAATAGGTGAAGATAGAGAAAACAAAACTATAGACATAGCAACACCAGTTGGAGTTGTAGCTGGACTTATACCATCAACTAACCCAACGTCTACTGTAATATATAAAGCTATGATTGCTTTAAAAGGTGGAAATGCCATAGTATTTTCTCCTCATCCAAATGCTAAAAAATGCATCCTTGAGACTATAGAAATAATAAGAAATGCAGCAGTTAATGCAGGATGCCCAAAAGATGCAATAGGATGTATAACAACACCTAGTTTACAAGGGACAAGTGAATTAATGAAGCATAAATTAACTTCATTAATACTTGCAACAGGTGGAGAAGCAATGGTTAAAGCTGCATATTCATCAGGAACACCAGCTATAGGGGTTGGACCTGGAAATGGACCAGCTTTTATAGATAAAAGTGCAGATATCAAACTAGCTGTTAAGAGAATAATAGATTCTAAAACATTTGATAATGGAACTATATGTGCATCAGAACAATCTATAGTAATAGAAGAATCTATTGAAAATGAAGTTGTAAGTGAACTTAAAAATCAAGGAGCTTACTTATTAAATGAAGAGGAAAGTCAAAAACTTTCAAAATTCATAATGAGAGCTAATGGAACTATGAATCCTCAAATAGTTGGTAAAAGTGTTGAAACTATTTGTAAATTAGCAAATTTAAACAACGTACCAAGCACAGCTAAAGTTTTAGTAGCAAGAGAAACAAAAGTAGGACCAGATGTAGCTTACTCTAGAGAAAAGCTTACACCAATACTTGCATTCTATGTAGAAAAAAATATAGATTCTGTAATAACTAGATGTAGAGAAATACTATTAAATGAAGGGGCTGGGCATACATTCTCAATGCATGCAAACAATGAAGAACTAGTAAAAATATTTGCTCTTCATATGCCAGTATCTAGAGTTTTAGTAAATACTCCATCTACTCTTGGAGGAATAGGAGCTTCAACAAACTTAACTCCAGCTCTAACATTAGGATGTGGAGCTATAGGTGGAAGTTCAACATCAAACAATATAGGACCACTTGATTTAATAAATATTAAAAAAGTAGCCTATGGAGTTAAAGAAATGGAAGAAATAAGAGGAGATAGACCTCAAAATACAAATGCAAATATATCTTTAGGTGACAACGAAGACTTAATAAATATTTTAGTGAAAAGAATAATTGAAGAATTGAGATAATTAAAAATTATATTAAATAAAAATTAAAATTAAAATAAACTATAAAAATTTTGGAGGATAAGATTATGGCAAACGCAAACGCATTAGGAATGATAGAAACTAAAGGATTAGTAGGAGCAATAGAAGCAGCAGATGCAATGGTTAAAGCAGCAAACGTTCAATTAGTTGGAAAAGAGCAAGTTGGTGGAGGATTAGTTACAGTAATGGTAAGAGGAGATGTTGGAGCTGTTAAAGCAGCAACAGATGCAGGAGCAGCTGCAGCTGAAAGAGTAGGAGAATTAGTATCAGTACACGTTATACCAAGACCACACTTTGAAGTAGACGCTATATTACCAAAAGTTAGCGAAAAGTAATAAAAATTTAAGTAAATAGGGGTTGTTTCAATTGAGACACCCCTTTTTACACATCCGATAGGAGTTGTGAGGATATGGGTGTTTTAACAGAAAGTGAAGTAAGAAAAAAAATAGGACATACAGATGTAAAAGAGTTTTATATACAAAAAGGTCAAATTATAACTCCTTCAGCAAAATCGTATTTAACTGACAAGAACATAGTTTTAAAATACGTAGATTCATTAGATGAAATAGAAAAAAATAAATCTAGTGAAGAAAAAGCTGATGTAAAACAAGAAAAAAGATATAAGTATGTTACTGTATTTGGAGCTAACTTAGACGAAAAACCTGAACATATGACTTCTTTAAACGGTAATTTACTAGTATTTAAAGATCATAAAAGAATTGTTTTAAGAGGCAAGGTAGATTCCTTAGAAGCTAGAATTTTACAAGCTCAGATTTTATGTCAAAAGCATGACATGAAAAAGTTACTAAAAGATCTTCAAGAAGTTTTGGTGTTTGTTAGAACTATAATGAGATGTGAAGTTTTAGAAGAAAAATTAGAAGAATTTAAGCTTTTAGGATTGACACCTGAAGAACTAAGAGAACAATCTCATTATCCTAAAAAATACTTTGGAATAGGTCATGAATTTCCAAATTATGAAATGGGAGAAATGGTAGTTGAGATAAATAGTATAAGAACACTAACAAGAGAGGTTGAACTTGCTGCATATGAAGCTTTTAAAGGAGAATATGGACAAGTTGAAAGAGAAGATTTAATAAAAGCTTTAAACCGATTATCCTCAGTATTTTGGATTATGATCTATAAAATTAGAACAAATAAATATAAATAGTTGGAGGATAGCATGAATATAGCATTAGAGAATATCGTAGATGAAGTTGTAAAAAGAGTAAAAAAAGAAGCATTTATAGAAGTTGAAGCATCCGGAAGACATATTCATTTAAGTAGAGCTGACATAGATAAATTATTTGGAGTAGGTCATCAGCTTACAAAGATAAAGGATTTGTCTCAACCAGGTCAATATGCTTGTAAAGAGAGAGTTTGTATAAGTGGACCTAAAGGCGAATTTAAAAATGTTATAGTACTTGGGCCAGAAAGAGCACAAACTCAAGTTGAAGTGTCTTTAACTGATTGTTCTCAATTAGGATTAAAAGCACCTATAAAGCAAAGTGGAGATTTAAACGGAACATTAGGTATAAAAATATATACAGAAAAAGATAGTGTTGAATTAGAAAAAGGGCTTATGGTAGCAAAAAGACATGTACACATGAATGAAGAGGATGCAAAAAAGTTCAACGTTTCTGACAATGAAGTTGTAAAAGTTAAGGTATTTGGAAAAAGACCATTAATATTTGATGATGTTGTTATAAGAGTTAACAAAAACTTTGAGACATATATGCATATTGATTATGATGAAGCCAATGCATGTGGATTTAGCAAAGGATGTTTAGCTAGAATAATAAAAGATAATCTATAAGGTAGGTGATATGTATGGATTATGATAAGCTTATAGAATTTATAGTAGATGAAATATACAAAAAACTTGAAAATCAAGATGTAAAAGTAAATAATAATCTTCCTAAGTGTGTATTAATGTGGGAAAGAGATGAAGAAAAATATAAATTCTTAAATGATAAATTTAAAGTTTTAAATTACAACAAAGATATAAAAGACTGTGATGTTTTAGTAATATCAAGACTTTGTTTAAGAGGTCTTTGTAATTTAGCTATGGGAAACAGTGTGTCAGATGAAGAACGTTTTATATTAAAGATGATTATGAGCGGAAAAAAAGTTTATGTAATGGAAGATGGACTTGAATATAAAAGGTACAAACAAACAGCACCTAAGACTTTATATAACAAATATTTAAACTTTGAAAAAGAAATTAAGAGCTATGGAGTAGAAATTATAAATAACCCTAAAAACATATTAAATGAAGCTAAGGTTATCTACAAAGAGGAATCTACAAAAGAGAATAAAGAAATGACCATAGCTGTAAACTTAAACGAGAATACACTTGATTTGAGAAGTAAAAAACTTATATCAGAATCTGATTTAAGAAAACCTCAAATAAATGGTATAGATAAGATTTTATTAGGGAAGAGAAGTATAGTAACACCACTAGCTAATGATTTTATAAGAATACACAACTTAAAAGTAGATAAAGAGTAAAGGAGATATTCTTATGGAGATTGGAAAAGTAGTTGGAAATGTTTGGGCCACAAGAAAAGATGAAAAATTATGTGGACAAAAATTATTAGTTTTAAAACTTTTAAAAGATAAAGATTCATATAGTGATGGATTTTTAGTTGCAGCTGATAATGCAGGAGCAGGTAATGGAGATTTAGTATTAGTAACACGAGGATCTGGAGCTAGAGAATCTTTGGAAGATAGATCTATACCAGTTGATGCTACTATAGTTGGAGTTGTAGATTCATTAGAGGTACATGATGAATAAAAGCATAGGCTCTATAGAGTTTAGAAGTATTGCAAAGGGAATTGAAGTATCTAATGAAATGGTTAAAAAATCTTATGTTGATATATTATACTTAAAAAGCATTTGTCCGGGAAAGTTTATAATAATTATAAGTGGTGATACAGGAGAAGTTAATACTGCTGTTGAGCATGGGCTTAGTATATCACAAGGATTTGTCGTAGATAGTTTTGTTATAAACTCAGTACATGAAAGTATAATCAGTGCATTAAAAAACAAATACGAACCTATAACTGAAGTTAGTTGTATAGGGGTTATGGAAACTAGTAAAGTATGTGCAGGATTAAAAGCATTAGACAAAACATTAAAAAGTAGCGATACAACCATAATTAAACTTCAATTGTCATTTGCAATAGGTGGAAAACTTGTATATATAGTTAGTGGAAGTCTAAGTAGTGTAAATTATGGAATAGATGAAGGTAAAAAAGAGTTGAAGGACAAAGATGTAATTCAATCTTTAGTAATGCCTCATGTAGATAAAAAAATAATAAAACATTTAATAGGGAGAGGATAGCCATGAGTATAAATGAAATTATAATCTATTTAATGGTAGCATTTATGGTATTGGGTGCTATAGATAAGTGTATAGGCAATAAATTTGGTTTAGGCGAACAATTTGAAGAAGGTATTGTGGCTATGGGGTCACTTGCAGTTGCAATGGTAGGAGTTATATGTCTAGCTCCAGTGTTAGCAGATGTATTAAGACCTATAGTAGTTCCAATCTTTGATATGTTAGGAGCTGACCCAGCTATGTTTGCAGGTTCTATACTAGCAAATGATATGGGGGGAGCGCCTCTAGCAATGGAACTTGCAAAAGATCCAAATGCAGGATTGTTTGGAGGACTTATAGTTGGAGCTATGATGGGGCCAACTATAGTATTTATAATACCGGTAGCACTTGGAATAATTGATAAAAATGACCAAAAATTCTTAGCTACAGGAATTCTTGCAGGTATAATAACTATACCTATAGGAGCATTTGTAGGAGGATTAGTTGCAGGATTTGATGTAATGATGATAATTAGAAACTTAATTCCTATAATAATATTTGCAGCAATAATAGCTTTAGGATTATTAAAGTTTGAAAGTGCAATGATAAAAGGGTTTACTTATTTTGGTAAAGGGGTTGTTATAGTAATAACTTTAGGACTTGCAGCTGCAATAGTTGAAGCTTTAACTGGAATTGTTGTAATACCAGGTATGAATCCTATTAGTGACGGAATAGAAATTGTTGGAGATATAGCTATAGTTTTAGCAGGAGCATTCCCACTAGTATTTGTTATAACTAAAGTTTTCAATAAGCCACTAATGGCTTTAGGTAAAGTTTTAGGCATGAATGATATAGCTGCAGCTGGATTAGTAGCAAGTTTAGCTAACTGTATACCTATGTTTGGTATGATGAAAGATATGGATGATAGAGGTAAAATCATAAATGTAGCATTTGCGGTATCTGCAGCATTTGTATTTGGAGATCATTTAGGATTTACTGCTGGATTTAATGCTGACATGATAGCACCTATGATAGTTGCTAAGTTAGTAGGAGGAATTACTGCAGTTATTTTAGCTATGGCATTAGCAAACAAAATGTTAAAAAAGGAGAATGCTTAAGATGGATATCAAGAATCTAGATAAATCTATGTTAGAACAATTAGTAAGACAAATTATACAAGAAAAGATAAATGGTAGCGATAACAGCGTTGACTTTTTAAGAGATAAGGATGAAAGTGGAGTGATTTCTATAAAACTTCCAACTGTAAAAGTTGATGAATCAAATAGATTAGATACAGGGAATCCAAGTGATGTAGTGTATACTAAAGATTTATTTACATTAGAAGAAAGTCCTAGATTAGGATGTGGAATAATGGAGATGAAAGAAACTACATTTGATTGGACATTAAATTATGATGAAGTAGATTATGTAATAGAAGGAACATTAGATATTATAATAAATGGAAAAACGGTATCAGCATCTGCAGGAGAATTAATATTAATACCAAAAGGTAGTAGTATACAATTCTCAGTTAAGGATTATGCTAGATTTATATATGTAACTTATCCTGCTGATTGGGCTTCACAAAATTAAATTAGATTTAGAAACTAATATTCAAAATACTATATAGGTGAAGGATACAATATAAGTTTTGCTTCCAAAGCTGGAAAGATGCTTTAAAGGTCGCTAAAACTTACATTGTACCCTTCTCTATTTTGTATTATTTTAATTTATATTTCAAACTCTGCTATTTTAGTTACTGCTACGTAAATTTTAGATATAGCATACCAAGTAGCAAAATCAACGTTTCCACTTTGGGTCATTCTAAATATTTCTTGGAATTTACGCACACTTTCTTGTGTTTTTGGACCGTAAATACCATCAGCATCAACTTTAGGTAAAGCAGGATAAGCATTGGCTATAGCGTTTAATTGATTTTGTATAGTTTTAACTGGTTCGCCTGTAGACCAAAGTGTAAGTGTATATCCAGGGAATGAAGAAGGAACTCCTTTTATCATATCTGTACCTTGAAGTCCTATGTCTTGGCCATAATAATATCTTAAAATTTCATCAAATTTATAACCTTGATCTCCTAGGTACTTACTTCCCCATTGAGTCATTTTTCCAGGGCATTGAGTTTGAATTCCATCACAGTATTGAGCTAAAAGTGGTTGAGGATTTCCTTTTGGTCTTTGAATATAGACATTAAATATATTATCAACAACAACACTTATAGTATCAAAAATATTTCTATTGTATATAAATTTATGGTCATAGGCTGTAGTAGATGTAATTGTAAAATCATATCCCATATTTCTGTACCATTCAGTATAGACCCTATTTAAAGTAAATGAAACTATAGCTACTACATTTGCATATATTGTTTCTGTTGGCCATGTAGCGTATATCTCAGAACTTGCAACGTTTTTAATATAATCTCTAAATGGAATCCAATAATTAGGTGCATTTTTATCACTTGGCATACCATCATGAACTATTATATATTCTGGAACTACAACATTAGGTAAAACATATGGAACCGGTTTTAAATCATCTTCAAATATTTTAGGTTGATAATTTCCGTATAATACGTTGTCGCCGATTTTATAAATTTTTTTATTTGTAGTAGTAAAAGCAGATATTTTTGAAAGTGAGATGTTTTGAATTGCTTCTACAAGAGGAAGTATCTGAACTCCTTGTATTACAACGCTTTGATAACCATCTTTAGATATTGTGAGTATATAAGTACTATAAGCCCTAGGAGAATTAGGAACTTGAGAGTAAATAAAATTTGGAGCATCTAATGATACTTTTTTTACCATCCCAGATGAATTGGTAATTAGATTTTTATAAATGTATTTACTTTTAGTGCTTCCTTCTTTAGGCATTGCACATATATTTATAGAAACTCCTTCAATTGGGAAGTTTGTAATTTCATCAGTTACTTTAATTGTCAATAATCCTTTATACAAAAAAATCCCCCCTAAATAATCTATTAATTTATATGTATGAATAAAATATTTAAAGTGTACCATTTGTAGTATTAAGTTAACTTTATGATAAAAATAGAATAAATTAAAAAATGTAAAAATTTTGAAAAACAGAAGGTAAAAAGGGACTCTATGTAGAATTATTATACATGAAGTACATTTAAGTAAAGGCAGGGAGAACTTTATTAATGAAAAAAAAACGGGGAATGAAAAAATATATTTTTATATTCATATTTATTTTTATAATCTTTTTCCAAATGTTTAATTATAGGGTGGACGCATATGAAAAAGAATCTAGAGGATTTAATGTTTTGGTATTAAACTCATATAATCAAGGGCATCACTGGGAAGCAGCTATAATGGATGGGCTCAAATCTTATTCTAAAAAAAATCCTGATGAGGGTATAAACTTTAAAATCGAGTATCTAGATTTTAGAAACAATTATAATGATGAATACATAGAGTCATTAAAACACATGTTAAATGAAAAGTACCCAAGAGGAAGTATAGATGCTATATACACTGTAAATGATGAATCTTTTGAAGTGTTTAATAAAGAAGTTTTAAATCAAAATAGCAGTTTTTATAAAATTCCCTTAGTATTTAGTGGGGTAGATGGGAAATTAGATATAAGCAAAGAAGAAAAAAAATATATGGCAGGGATATATCATGGTGACGATAGTTTAAGTTTAATGAACTTGGTATATTCACTTAATCAAAAAACTCAAAATATAAATTTAATAGTTGAAAAGTCTAAGTATGGAGAATCTGTGAAAAGCGAAATTAATAAACTGATAGATACTTATTTAAACAATCAAATAGATATAAATTACATACAAAGTAACTATACTGAAGATCTAATAGATAAATTAAAAAAGTCAGATAATAAACCAGATACTATAAACATTATAGCTGGTGAATTTCAGTGCAAAAAATCAAGTGGATATGTAGAACCTAAGGATTTAATAGATGATATTAAAAAGTATAGTAGTGAACCTATATATTCAAATGACCAGACTTATTTATATTCAGGTATTCTTGGAGGACATGTAGATATAGGTCAAGAACAAGCAAAGATTATTTGTGATATGATAGTTAAAATAAAAAATAGAATACCTATTGAAAAGATTGAAAATGAGGTAGAGCCAGGTGCAAAGGCATATGTTGATTATAAGAGTATATATGAATATGATATAGATCCTTTTGATGTAGGAACAAGTGTAAATTTAATAAATAAAGGACCATATGAGGTACTAGCTCCAAGATGGATGAAACATTTATTACTTACTTTGCTTGTATTATTTTTGATGTCTATTGTATTTGTTGCTAAAGCAGCTTCAAGATATAGAAAAGATATTAAAAAGCAACAAGAAGATGAAGAAAAAGCAAAGGAACGTGAAAAATTGAAGTCTGACTTCATAGTTAATTTAAGTCATGAGTTAAGAACACCTATAAATATAATATTGGGCACAACTAAACTTTTAGAATGCAATATATCTAAGGGGAAAATTGAAGAAGAAGATATTATAGATAAACTAGAAAATATAAATCAAAACTCATACAGATTATTAAAAATATCAAATAACATAATAGACATGACAAAAGCTGAGTGCGGAATGCTTAGTCTAAATTTAGAAAATTGTAATATAGTTAGTGTAATCGAGGATGTTTTTGAATCAAGTATTGAATTTGCCAAAATAAAAAATATAGGTATGATATTTGATACAAAATATGAAGAAATAAATACTGCTGTGGATGTTTATCAAATACAAAGGGTAGTATTAAATCTTTTATCAAATGCAATTAAATTTACAAATGAAAATGGAGTTGTAGATTTATCAATTTATAAGGATGAAGAGGACATTATTATAGAAGTAAAAGATAATGGAGTAGGAATACCCGATAATAAGTTAAACTATATATTCCAAAGATTCTACCAAGTGGAAAATTTATACACTAGAAAAAACGAAGGCAGTGGAATTGGACTTTGTATATCCAAAGAAATAGTAGAAATTCATGGTGGTAAGATAGAGATAGAAAGCAAAATAGGAGAGGGATCCTTGTTTAGAATTATTCTTCCTATAAAAATAGATGAAAGTTTAGCAGAATATGATCCTTCAAATTATATAGAGACAAACAAAATTGTGAATTTGGAGCTATCAGATATTTAAATAAAGCGTAAAAAAAGAAGCTATAAAAATAGCTTCTTTTTTTATGTTATTCATTTATCTTCATTATAAACTTAACTTTTCCATCCATATCCTTATTAAGGCCAGAGAAGTTATTATAATCTTTAGATAGTTTAACTATTTCATCTTTTACATCTACTAAACCTTGTATATCGGATAATTTAGTATTTCCTTCTTGATAGATTTTATCTAGCCCATCTTTCTTTAATTTATTAACACCTTTATATAATTCATTAGATCCTTTTGCTAGGTCATTTGTTCCTTTTAAAAGTTTGCTTGAATTATCATTTAAAGTTTTAGTACCACTAACTAAGCTTTTACTACCTTGAGATAGTTGGTTAGTACCTTTGCTTAACTCACTAGTTCCTGCAGCCAACTTTTTACTACCATCTTCAAGTTTATTAGTAGCGGCTGATAATTGTTTTGAACTACTACTTAAAGTTGAACCGGCATCTATTAAAGATTTGAAATTAGAGCTAAAACTATTTGAACCAGATTTTAAGTTTTCTAGTCCAGCACTTAAGTTATTAGCCCCACTTACAGCACTGCCCATTCCATCTTTTAAACTATTTAGGCCACCCCTTTGACCTTCAGAAACTTGACTTAAAGAACCTGCTAATCCTCTTAATTGATTAGCAACTTCTGGATTAGATTCATCTAAAGACCCAGCTATATTGTTTAATCCTCCAGCAACTTGGTCTATATTATTTGTAGAGGCTATTAAGCTATCTACACCAGAAGCTCCATTAGAAAGTCCAGAACTAAGTGCATTAGCACCGTCACTAGCACTATTAATTCCATTGTTAATAGCTGAGTAAGCGTCATAAAGCTTATTAGTATTTCCTACAAAAGATTCAACACCATTAGAAAACTTACCTTGAGAATCATTTAGCTGACTAAGGCCACTACTTACGCTTTTTGCACCGTTATCTAAAGATGGAGCTGATTGATTTAATTTATCTATACCACTACTTAAATCCTTAGATCCTTTATCCAAAGATTTTACACCCTGATCAAATTTGGCAAAATTAGTGTTTAGTTCATTGTTTCCGTCCAATAATTTTTTAGATCCATCTAATAAATCATCTCCGCCTTTTCTTAAATCATTTAAAGATTTAGATAAATCATCTAACGTAGAGTTTTTATCAATTCCTTTAAGTTCTGGAATTTTTGGAGTTGCCATGACCATTATATTAGGCATTTTAAATTTATTAGCATTTCCTTCAATAACTAGTGTGTCTTCTAATTCTAAATAATCTTCTATATCTTTACTTAAGTCTAAGCTTTCTTTTAAACCAGGGAAAGATGCAAATGTTACACTAGATTTTTTACCATCATCTAGAAGTTCTCCACTATTTATTTTTATATTTTTAAAATTATCTCTTTCAAATAAAACTTCAGTAGCTGTTAAAAATGGTACATACATATCTCTATTTTTACCATTTACTTTACGGATTTTCTTTTCATTATTTTTAAGATCTATAGTTATTTTAAATTTACCTGATTTTCCATCAATTTCTTTAGCACTAACTTTTTTGCCATTTAATTCATATTGAATATCTACATCAATAGGGAGTTTTTTAGAACTCTCTCCTTGGTAGTATAAATCCTCTTTATTGACATTCCACTCAACTGAATCATCATTTATTACAGGTTTTTCATCACCTTTTACATTTTTTATATTTTTAAGATTACTAGAATCAGTAAATTTTCCAAGTTTTTCATCGCTGTTTATCCAAGTAGAAACAATAGTTTTTTCAACGCTACCATTATTATTTAATATGGCATATACAGTTTCTTCTTTTTTTACATCTGCAAAGCAAATCCCAGTATTTAAAAATATCATAAGTGTAGTTAAAGTAGCTATTGAAGCCTTTGGTAAATTAATTCTTTTCATCCTTATATATCCCCCTTGTTTAAATTTTTAGGTTGTGGAGTAACAAACCCTTTACTAGTTTTTATTATAAATTTATGGCAAACTAATAAAATTGCAGGAAGCATAAAAATGATTATAAACATACTTATGATAGCTCCTCTTGCCATAAGTGAACATAATGCACTTATCATTTCTAGTTTAGAAATAAGTCCAACACCTATTGTAGCGGAGAAGAATGATAAAGCACTTGTTACTATTGATCTTGCACTACTTTGTATTGAAGCTGTCATAGCTTCAAACTTATTATCATTTACAGCCAATTCTTCTTTAAACCTAGAAGTTAAAAGTATTGCATAGTCAACGGTTGCACCCAGTTGAATAGTACCTATTACTATTGATGCGATAAAAGGTTCTACAGTACCTGTATAGTAAGGTATTCCAAGGTTTATAAATATAGCTGACTCAATGGCTAAAACTAATAAAATAGGTAGAGAAAGTGATTTAAATACTATTGCTATAATTACAAATATAGCTATTATAGATACTAAACTTACTTTCTTAAAATCTGTGTCAGCAATTTTTATAAGGTCATCAGTTAAAGGTGCTTCTCCTCCAACTAGACCATCTCTGTCATACTTATGAACTATGTTATTTAGTTTATCTATTTGAACACCAGCTTCATCTGTTGCAGCTCGATACTCTGAATTTACTATGAGTTGTTCGTATCCACCAGACTTAACTGAACTTATTAAATCATTTGGAAGTATATCTTCAACTATTGCAGGACCTATTACTTTTTCAAGTGCAACAACTGAATTTATTCCATCTAAATTCTCAATTTCTTTAATCATTTGGTCAACTTTATAAGAATCAAGTGAATCTTTAACCAAAATTATATTTGTACTATTCATTTTGTAGTCATCTTTTAATTTGTTTGTAGAAACTATAGATGGTAAATCATCAGGTAAAGATTCGTCTAGGTTGTAATAAACTTTTGCATTTGATGAACCTATTACAGATGGTATAAACATCAATAAAAATAAAACTACTAATAATTTGTAATGTTTAACAACTATTTTTGATGATTTTTTAAATGTAGGTAAAATTGGTTTGTGTTTGTATTTATGAATTTGCTTATCAAAGATTAGTATAAGAGCAGGAAGTATAGTAACTGTACATATAACTCCTAGTAAAACCCCTTTTGCCATAACTAAGCCCATATCCATTCCAAGGGCTAAATCCATTGCACAAAGAGCTAAAAATCCTGCTATTGTAGTTAAGGAACTACCAAATACTGCTGTTGTGGTATTTGAAATAGCTATTGCCATTGCATCTATATGACTATCATATCTGGATCTTTCTTCATCATACCTGTGAAGTAAGAATATGGAGTAGTCCATGGTAACTCCCAGTTGTAATACAGCACTTAGTGCCTTGGTTAAATAAGAAATTTCACCAAATATTATATTACTACCGAAGTTATAGATTATAGCAAATCCTATACTAAGTAAAAATATAAATGGAGTAACATATGAATCCATTGTAAAACTTAAAACTATTAATGTAAGTATTACAGCAACTACTACATATAGTGGAGTTTCTTTATCTGAAATGTCTTTAGTGTCTTTTATGATACTTGCCATACCACTTAGAAATGCTTGCTTTCCTGTAACTTTTCTTATTTCTTCTACAGCATTTAATGTTTTAAGAGCTGCAGAACCTTCTTCTAATTTAATAACCATGAGAGTTGAATTTTCGGTATACAATAAGTCTGTTACATCTTTTGGTAGAAGTTCTCTAGGTACTGATAAATCTACAACATCATCAACCCACAAAACATCTTTTACACCTTCAACTTTAGTTAATTTTTCTTTGAGCTTAGCTACATCTTTATCTTCCATGTTTTCAACTATTAACATAGCCAAAGATCCGCAATCAAACTCGTCTTTAAGAATTTTTTCTGCCTGAGTTGTCGATAAATTATCTGGTAAATAACTTAAGATATCATAGTTTATGTCTGTGTTTAAAAAGCCAATTGCTGATGGAACTAATAATAGTATAGCTATTACTAAAATTAACTTACTTTTTTTAGCTATTTGTTTTGACAATCCCCTCATCTAAAGTTTACCCCCCTCTAAAATATTTAGGCATGCCCAAATTTGTTTACAAAATAGATTGTATGAGTAGTACAACCTATATGTCAAGTATATTTATGTTTTTTATTATTTCATTAATTTCTATGTTATTAGTTGAATCTTTAGTGTCTAAAATAATTTGAATTACTTTTTCTTGGCTTATATTTAATAGTAAAAGCCTAGTTTTTATTGTACTTTCAATAATTTCATCTAGTGTTAAGTTGATATCATTTTTATAAAATCTACGCAAAAGTTCATCTTCACCAGCTGAACCAATTACAATGCTTAGACTTATGTCCTTTTCTTTAAAATCAAAATTTAACTCTCTTAGATTAGCTTTTAATATTTCACCTAGAGTTTTAAGATATTCCTTTCTCACTGAGTCTATTTCAGATGCTTCTATGTAAACTCTAAATAAAGATTTATTAGTTGCTATAGTCTTTATGTATATATATTGGGTTATAGCATAACTAAGCAGAGGATCTATAGACTCACTATTTGATCTCTTTGTATGAAAATAAATTCTTTCGATCAAATTTTTATAAAGATATAAAACAATATCTTCTTTTTTCTTGAAATAATAATATAAATGACCTCTACCTAAATTACAGACTTGTGCTATTTGCCTTATTGTTGTTTTTGTATACCCCTGTTGAATAAAAAGCTTAGATGCTTCTATTATTATCGTATTTCTAATGTCATCCTTGTGTTCAAACTCCATATTGATCACCCCTTTAATTTTGTTTATAGTATCATTTTAACAACATTTTTTTGATTTGTAATCTATTTTAAAAAAATTAGCACTCTAGTATTGACAGTGCTAACAAAGATGATAAAATAATAAATGTAGGGGGATTTACTTTATCCCAATTTTATTTAATAAAGATAAATTTAAGGAGGAGATAAATATGGAAAATAAAAAAGGAAACATATCAATACATACAGAAAACATATTTCCTATAATAAAAAAGTGGTTATATTCTGATAAGGATATATTTGTAAGAGAACTTATAAGTAATGGTTGTGATGCAATAAATAAATATAAAAAATTAGTATCACTAGGGGAAATAGAAAATAAACAAGAGCAAGATTATAAAATTAATGTAACAATAGACAAAGATAATTCAACTCTTATATTTGAAGACAATGGAATCGGGATGACTGAAGAAGAGGTTGAAAAATATATAAATCAAGTTGCATTTTCAGGAGCTGAAGACTTTGTAAATAAATATAAAGATAAAATGAGCGAAGAAAATGATATTATTGGACACTTTGGATTAGGGTTTTATTCAGCATTTATGGTATCTAGCAAAGTTCAAATAGATACTTTATCATATAAAGAAGGTGCTCAAGCTGTAAAATGGGTAAGTGAAGGTCAAACAGAATATGAACTTTCAGCAAGTGAAGATAGAAAATCAAGAGGTACTACTATAACTTTATTTTTAGCTGATGATAGCAAAGAGTTTTTAGAAGAGTACACAGTAAGAAGTATAATAGATAAATATTGTTCATTCTTACCTGTAAATATTTATTTAGATGTTAAAGATAGCTCTAAAGAAAAAGATGAAAATAGTGAAAATGAAATAAAACCATTAAATGATACTTATCCTTTATGGTTAAAATCTCCAAAAGATTGTACAGATGAAGAATATAAAGAGTTTTATAGAAAAGTGTTTAATACCTTTGATGAACCATTATTCTGGATACATCTAAACGTAGATTATCCATTTAATTTAAAAGGAATATTATATTTCCCTAAATTAAAAAATGAATTTGAACTTATAGAAGGTAAAGTTAAATTATATAATAACCAAGTTTTCGTTGCAGATAACATAAAAGAAGTTATACCGGAGTTCTTATTATTACTGAAAGGTGTAATAGATTGCCCAGACTTACCATTAAATGTATCTAGAAGTTTCTTACAAAATGATAAAGATGTAAGTAAAATATCTAAGCATATAATTAAAAAAGTTGCAGATAAACTAAAATCACTTTATAAAAATGAAAGAGACAACTTTGAAAAATTCTGGGATGATATACAAGTATTTATTAAGTTTGGATGCTTAAAAGACGAAGGATTCTATGATAAGATAAAAGATATTTTATTATTTAAAGATATAAATTCAAACTATATTACACTTAATGATTACTTAGAAAAATGTAAGGAAAAACATGAAAATAAAGTATTCTATGTAAGTGATGAAGAACAGCAATCACAATATATTAAGTTATTTAAAGATTATGATTTAGATGCAGTTATACTAGACTCTAGTATAGATAATCACTTTATATCTTTTATAGAATTTAAAAACCAAGGAGTTACATTTAATAGAATAGATGCAGATTTATCAGATGTATTAAAAGACAAAAATGAAGAGGAAAACAAAGAAAATAAAACAGAAATAGAAAATTTATTCAAAGAATATGTTAAAGATAAAGTAAAAGATTATTCTGTAGAAAGCTTAAAGAGCGAGGATACTACAGCTATAATATTAGTATCTGAACAATCTAGAAGAATGGCTGAAATGAAATCACAATTTGCAGGAATGGATCTAGGAATGAGTTTTGAAGAAGAAAAAACTTTAGTTATAAATGACAATAGTCCTATAATTAAAAAGTTAGTATCTTTAAAAGACGATGAAAGTAAAAAAGATCAAATAGAGTTAATATGTAATCAAATTGTAGATGTTGCATTGCTTGCAAATAAAGAATTAGACGCTAAGGAATTAGATGAATTTATAAGTAGAAACAATAAACTTATGAATATGTTAATAGGGTTATAGGGATAAGGGAGTATTAATATGTTTTGCTACACAAGCTGAAAAGATGCTTGAAATGTAGCTAAAACATATTAATACTCCTTACTTATGTTACAATTTTTTATTTATAAGATAAGTTTCAATAAGCAGTAGTGCTATTGAAGCTATGGTTGAGATTATAAAGTTTATAAAGCTAGTAGAACATATTAATACTCCAACTACCATAAAGATAAATCCATTTGCTTTGATTTTAATATTAAAAGTAGGTAATCCATCATATTTTTCAAGTGCAGATAATAAAAGGCCATAACCTATGAAACATATACCTATAACCAATCTTAGACCTACTAATTTGGTAAACATATTTAACACATCCTCATTAGAGATAATTTAAATGGTAGTTATTTTATTATATGCGTGGGTGAAAATAAATTGAATATTAACAGTAATAATTGGTGTGAAAATTTGGAAGGTTCCGAAAATAGATTGATATATATATACAAAAATGGTATATTTGAATTGTAAAAACACAATGTTTGTAAAATAACAGAAAAGTATGGGGGACATGATTATGAAAAAATTATTATCAGTATGTTTTATGCTTATATTATCAGTTATAACATTAATTGGATACCTAAACCAAAAAAGAAAGAATAAAACTGTTTAAGCTCCATAGATACAATATAGTATTTCTATAGTGTATTACGCTGAATATTAAAATGAAATTAGTATAAAAGGGTTCATTATTATATTAAAATACAAGCTAAAAGCTTTGGTGTATTTTGAATATAATAATGAACCCTTATTAGTTATAATTTATCAGATTGATTTTACATATTTTTATTATTTTTTTCTTGTTTTTTTATTTTATTTTCAACTACTTTGCCGACTGAAAACTTTACTATAGCGTATAAAGCAATAGCAATAATAGCACAAAGCATACCTTGTTTTGGATTAGTCCATAATAATAGTACCCCTACAGATAAGCATATAAAACCATTTATAGATCCATTTATCTGGTCTTTAGAATAAAAGAAAGGAAGTCCTTTGTACTTCTCTATTCCGGAAACTATAAGCCCATAAGCTATAAATAATAATCCTAGAATAGCTCTTATTCCAATTTCAGTACCAATCATTAAAAAACCCCCTAAAAAATCATATTTACTATAATCGTAATCAGTTTACAATAAAAAAGTCAAGTAACAAAATTTTATACTAATTTTTGGGTATTGTTTGATAATATAAATTTAGGGTAATATTAATATAGTTTAAACACGGGAAACTTGAGGAGAGAAATGATTTTGAGAAACAATATGAAAAAAATATTTATATATGTATTAGTTATAACATTTATATCTTTGGGAGTGATAGCTATAGATGGTATATATGATAATATATACACCATTAAATTGATAAACACTGAAAATGAAAAAATGGTAGGGGATTTATCTGAAAAAGATATAAATGAATATGAAGGTAAAATAAAAAATGAGTTGAGAAATGAGCTTAATCAAAAGCTTATGAAAAATAAAAAAAATATAAAAAATAGTTATTATGCTCTGGGGAAAATAGAGTCATTGAAAAAAAACTATAAACAATCAAATTACTACTTAATAAAATCTATTGGATATATGGAAAATAAAAATAGTGAGGTAGATTTTAAAATATATAGAAACTTATCATTTAATGCTATTCGTACAAATGACATTAATCAATTTAAAAAATACTTTAAAGAAGCTAAAAAAATTGCAACTAAATCAAATTTAACTGATGAACTATCAAATTTTTACTTTTCACTAGCAAGGATGAATTTAAGATATAAAGGAAGCATGTACGATAGTATTGATTTAATGAAAAAAGCTATAGAATTAGAAAGCACAGATAAAACAAAAATGGCAGAATATAATTTTTTGGCATCTTTATATAGGTCTAGCGGGCAATTTAGCTTATCATTAACTTATGTTATGGAGGGT
Source organism: Paraclostridium dentum (assembly GCF_048568265.1). Taxonomy (NCBI): domain Bacteria; kingdom Bacillati; phylum Bacillota; class Clostridia; order Peptostreptococcales; family Peptostreptococcaceae; genus Paraclostridium; species Paraclostridium dentum. The sequence continues at coordinate 991,818 of NZ_CP183813.1, forward strand.
TGGAAAATTGCATATGAGAATAAAGACTATGAAAATATGTGTAAAGCAATTATAAATTTAGGCGAAAATTATTATGTTCAAGAAAATTATAAAAAAGCCGCATATGTATACGAGTCAATTCTTAAGGATGATAAGTTTAAAGCAAATGATAAAAATTTATCAGTTATAGGATATTTAATGGAGTCGTATTTCAAATTAAATGAAAATGAGAAAGCAGAACAATTAAAATCTAGATATGAAGATATTGCAAATGAATTAGAACCTAGTGAAAAAAATAAAGAATTAATATGGCTTTATATGGTTTACTCAAATGTTAAACTAGAGCAAAATAATCTAAAAATATCTGGGGAATATTTAGATAAAGCTAAGAAATTGTATAATGAAAATTCTTTAAATGCTTATCCTAATTCAGACTTGTATTTAAAAAAATTAGAGATTGGAAATGATTATAAAGGTGATTCAAATATCACATACTCACAAACTCTAGAAAGTTATAATGAATTATTAAATGAAATTATAAAAAGAGGAATAAAATCAGATATATATATAACTGTATTAAAAGATATAATCAGTTTAACAGAAGAACACAATGATTATAAAAATATTATAAAGTATAATAAAATTTTAGATGAATACGAAAATAAATCTGAAAATGTAGAATCTACAGATACAATATTTTTTGAGTTACAAGCTAAAATATATAAAGAAAGCCAAAAAGCTCAAAATCTTAAATTATTATTTTCTATAATTTTATTAGCATTAATTTCTATACTCGCACTTATAGTAGCTATAAAAAATAGCAAGATAAATAGGCTAAATAAAGATTTAGAAGAAATTTCTATAAAAGATCCTTTAACGGAGGTATATAATAAAAGACACTTTTACAATGTATTAGAAAAGCTTTCAGATGATGAAAAAGAAATTACATTTATAATGATAGACATTGATTTTTTTAAAAATTTCAATGATAATTATGGCCATTTAAAAGGCGATGAAGTATTAAAAAAAGTAGCTAAAATACTTGAAAATACATTTAGTCAAGATTATGTATTTAGATATGGAGGAGAAGAGTTTGCTATTGTATCCGAAAAAAGTTTAAAGGAAAGTTTATTGCTAATAAGTATATTAAGAGACAAATTATACAAAGAAAATATAAAACATGAATTTTCTGCAGTTAGTGATAGAGTGACTATTAGTATAGGAATTGAGTGTAGTAAAATAAGTTCTAAAGAAGATGTAGAAAAGATTATAATAGATGCGGATGAAAGATTATACAAATCCAAGATAAATGGAAGAAATAGATATACTTGCTTTTAAAATATCGTATTTCCGAGGAAATTTCGATATTGAAATTGTTGTAAATTGAAAAAAATTAAATTTAAATTGGGATTTCTAAGTACTATTATAAATAAATGAAAAAGTATAAGTTAAAATAGGTCAGGCAACTTTTGTTGCCTGACTTTTTTTCACTTGATAAATTGCAATTATAAAGAATATGTATAACTTATAAAATTTAGTTATACAAAACTGGGTGTTCTTTGAGTGGAAAAAAGCTTTTTAAGCAACGGACGAAGTCGTTGGCGACATGATCGAAGAGAATTTTTCATGAAAAATTTAACAATAAAATTCTAATATGTTTGAAGATTTCAAACAAAAAGAAAATTTATAATTAATTTGTAATTTAAGGGATTGTACAAACTTGTCGAATATGATAAGATTTAGTCAACAAGATAACTACGAGGGGTTTTGTATATAGGGCATTAAGGTATGACATCAGACATTATAATTTAATTATTTAATTTAAAATGAAAACGTTAACCTTAGAAAAGGGGCCAGGAAAACAATAACATACGTAATTATCTTAAGTTATCATCAATGTATTTTGAAATTATATTATACTTAAGAAAGGACGAGTGAAATTATGAGTACAACAGCAGTGAAGAAAAAAAATAAATTTCCAATGGGATTTTATATTTGTGCAACTACATTTGCATTTGAGAGAGCAGCTTACTATGCTTCAAAATATCTAATCTATATTTTCTTAATTACAGCAGTAGTTAAGGGTGGTTTAGGTATAGAAAAAGGTCAAGCAGCTATGATGCAAGCAAACCTTGTAGCATTTACTTATCTTTCACCTATAATAGGTGGATATATATCTGATAGATGGATAGGTGCTAGATATACGATACCTTTAGGTATGTTTATTATGGGGGCAGGTTATTATGTAGGATCAATAGCCACATCATCATCTATGGTAGGTTTAATGGTTATTTTAGTAGCAATTGGGACAGCGTTTTTCAAAGGGAATGTTTCAGCTGTAAATGGACAATTATTTAAGAATCAAGAAGAGCTAGATTCAGCTTTCTCTGTTCAATATTCATTTGTTAATATAGGTTCTTTTGTAGGAACTACAGCAGTTGGAGTTTTATATGCTCAAACATTTGCTAAAAATGGAGTTTTAGGATTCTCTCAATGTTTCTTCCTTGCAGCAATCTTATGTATTATAGGTGGATTATGGTTTATATTTGGATGGAGATTCTTAGGAGATGCAGGAAAGAGACCTTTCAAAGAAGGTGTCGTTGCTGAAAAAACTGAGGCTAAGGATAATACACCTTTAACTCGTACAGATAAAAAGAGAATATGGGCTATAGTTTTAGTTTCTGCTTTCTCTGTATTATTCTGGTTATTCTGGTATTTAACTTACCTTGCAGTTTATGATTATGGTGCAGCATTCGTTGATATGAATGTTGGAGGATTTGATGTACCTTTAGCTTGGTTTGACTCATTAAATGCATTAACTTGTATAGTATTAGGTCCAATATTTGCAGCTTTATGGTTAAAGCTTTCAAAGAGACCTCAAGGGGATATAAGTTTATTTAAGAAAACTGGATTAGGATTTATATTCTTAGGATTATCATTCTTTATGCTAGTTGGAGCAGAGTTTGCAAGAGGAATAGGGGCTCCTGATACAGCTAAGGCTAGTATACTTTGGATAGTTGCATTTGGAGTTTTATTAAGTATGGGAGAGATGTTCTTCTCACCACTTGGAAACTCATTTGTAAGTAAGTATGCTCCTAAGAGAGTATTAGCAGTTTTAATGGGAGTTTGGACTTTCGCAACTTTCGTTGCTGGAAAGAGTTACGGATATTTATATGACTTTACTTTAAAATTCGATATGATAACTGTATACACTGTTATACCTGTTATATTATTCGTTGCAGCTGCATTACTATTTATATTTGATAAGAAGTTAAATAGTCTTGTTGAAGATGAAGAATCTAATGCAAAAGAAAAGTCTATAGCATAGATAAGAAAAGGAGAAGGAGCCTTATATGTTTTGGCACACAAGCTGGGAAAATGCTTGAAATGTGCCTTCAACATATAAGGCTCCTTCTGTATGAGTAAGAGCAAGGAAGTTTTGCTACACAAGCTGGAAAGATGCTTGAAATGTAGCTAAAACACAATAGTACTCCCTCTTTGTGTTGGGGGCGATAGATGGATATTATATTTTGCCACACAAGCTGGAAAGATGCTTGAAATGTTGCTAAAATATAATATCCATCTATCTTAATTTGAGAAGGTGATTGTATAAGGTTGGGATTTGAAATAAAATAGATATAGATTAGTAAATATACAGGTATTGGAGTTATGCATATGGGAGATTATATAAGCTTTATTGAAAATGCGTGGAAGAGATTTATTAATACAGGGGAAGTTGATTTAAGCGTTAGAAACGATATAAGAGATTCTTGGATAAGATGCAAGTCTTATGGAGTTGATTACAATAATGGTTGTGGAAGTGTAAAACATGATAATATTAAATGTTTAATAGAAAAAAATAGTGAGCTTATTTCTGTATCGAAGCCTATTATGGAAGGTATATATAGTATGGTTTCAGGTTCAGGATTTGCAATTATGTTAGCTGATAAGGATGGATATATTATCGAAGTTATTGGTGATAAGGATATAATGGATAGGGCTAATGAGCTAAACTTTTTAAAGGGAGAGCTATGGACTGAGAATATAGTTGGGACAAATGCAATAGGAACCGCTTTATATCTTAATAAGCCAATTCAAACAATAGGAGCAGAGCATTATGGTAAAAATCAACACTCTTGGACTTGTTCAGCATCTCCAATTTATGATGAAGATAACAACTTAATAGGTTGTATAAATATGTCTGGAAATTATTATGATGCACATTTACATACTCTAGGAATTGTAACAGCTGCAGCTAAGTCAATTCAAAATCAGCTAGCCTTAACTCTTTCATATAAATTACTAAACATTACTTTTGACTCTATATCAGAAGGTATGATTGTTGTTAATCAAGATTTAAGTATAAAGAAAGTAAATGGAAGAGCTTTAAAAATATTAAATACATCATTAGATAATTTAATAAAGGTAAATGTTGAAAATATATTAAAAGATATAGATTTTTATGAGATTTTAAATGAAGATAAAAAACTAACTAATATAGAGTGCGATTTTTATATTAATTCTAATAGAATAAAGTGTGTAGTAAATATAACTACATTAAATACACATGGCAACAATACTGGTTTTGTAATAACTTTCAATGAAGCAAAGAAAGTTCATAAATTAGTAAATAAAGTAGTGGGATATAAAGCTCAATACAAGTTTGAAGATATAATAACTGAAAATGAAAAAATGAAAGCTATGATTTCTTTTGCAAAGAAGATATCAAAAACAGATTGTAACATATTGATAGAAGGGGAAAGTGGAACAGGAAAAGAATTAGTTGCCCAATCAATACATAATTTTAGTGAAAGAAAAAATGGACCTTTTGTTGCTATAAACTGTGCATCTATACCTAGAGAGTTAGTTGAAAGTGAACTATTTGGATACGAAAAAGGAGCATTTACTGGAGCATCAAAGGAAGGTCATCCAGGAAAGTTTGAATTAGCTGATGGAGGGACTATATTTTTGGATGAAATAGGGGAATTGCCATTAGATACGCAAAGTAAACTACTTAGAGTTTTAGATAATGGAAAAGTGATTAGAGTTGGTGGTACATATGAAAAGCAACTTGATGTAAGAATTATTGGGGCAACAAATAGGATACTAAAAAATGAAATAGCTATAAAGAACTTTAGAGAAGATTTATATTATAGATTAAGTGTAATGAACATAAACACTATTCCTTTAAGAGAAAGAATAGATGATATAGATGTGTTAGTTAGTCACTTTATAGAAAAATTAAATCATAAGAACAACAGTAATAATGTAGAGGTTAGTTTTTCATATATACAGGAATTAAAAAAATATAATTGGCCAGGAAATATAAGAGAGCTTAGAAATATAATAGAAAGAGATTATTATCTAAGTGAAAATAACTTAATAAGCATGAGTAGATTAGATAATATAAGCATGTTTAAGTATGAAGAAAACAAAGAAAAAGAAATAATACCTTTAGATTGTTTGGAGAAAAAAGCTATACAAGAAGCTATGAAAAAGTGCAATGGAAACATGGTTATGGTATCTAAATTATTAAATATAGGAAGATCCACATTATATAGAAAAATTAATAAATATAATATAATGTATCAAAATGAAACAGAAAATATATAGTGTTTCAAAATGGGATAGCAAATGTATTAAAATGATACACTTGCTATTTTTATTTTAAGTAAATTTGTAAATTATGAATTTATACAAATATAAGAAAACAACACAATTCCTTGGAAATACTAGGTTTCAGCAGAATTATAATAAATAAAATACATAACTTATATTTTGGCATAGGTGTTGCTATATAAAATGTGAATAAATTAACACTTTATATAATGAAACTTAGGGAGGATTTGGGAATGAAAGCAGCACTATGGTATGAAAAAAGAGATGTTAGGGTAGAAGATATTGAAGAGCCAAAAGCTACAAAAAATAATGTGAAAATTAAAGTTAAATGGTGTGGAATATGTGGATCAGATTTACATGAATACTTAGGAGGGCCTATATTTATTCCAGTAGGACAACCTCATCCTGTAAGTAAAGGAGTTGCACCGGTAGTTTTAGGTCATGAGTTTTCAGGGGAAGTTGTAGAAATAGGTGAAGATGTAAGTAAATTTAAAATTGGAGATAGAGTTATAGTTGAGCCTATTGTAGCATGTGGTAAATGTGAAGCTTGTTTAGAAGGTAAATATAATTTATGTTCATCTTTAGGATTCCATGGACTTTGTGGAAGTGGAGGGGGACTTGCTGAGTATACAGTTTTTCCAGAAGAATTTATTCATAAAATACCAGATGGAATGGATTATGAACAAGCAGCATTAGTTGAACCTATGGCTGTTGCACTACATTCAATTAGAATATCTAATTTTAAAATAGGGGATAGTGCATTAGTATTAGGATCAGGACCAATAGGTTTAGCAACTATAGAATGTTTAAAAGCAGCAGGAGCTAAGTTAGTAGTTGTTCTTCAAAGGAAGTCTATTAGACAAGAGTATGCTAAAAGAGCTGGAGCGGATTTTGTTTTAGATCCTAATGAAGTTGATATAGCAGAAGAAGTGAAAAAGCTTACTGATGGATTGGGGGTAGATGCTGTATTTGAAACTACTGGAGCACAAATAGGATTTGATATAGGTATTAATAGTTTGAAGTTTGAAGGTACTATGGTTATAACTAGTATTTGGGAAAATCCTATAAACTTTAATCCTAATGATTTGGTGTTTACTGAAAAGAAAATTGTAGGAACGTTAGCTTATAGACATGAGTTTCCTGCAACTATGGCCCAAATGAATGATGGAAGAATTAAAGCTGAAGGCTACATAACTAAGAAAATTTATTTAGATGATATTGTTGAAGAAGGGTTTGGTACGTTAACTGGGCCTGAAAAGAAAAAACATGTTAAGATATTGGTTACTCCGGATAAAGAGTTGCTATAAAGTTTAGGGGAGAAGGAGCCTTATATGCTTTGCCACACAAGCTGAAAAGAAGCTTGAAATGTGGCTGCAGCATATTAAGGCTCCTTCTTTGTGTAAGGGCAAGGAAGCTTTGCCACACAAGCTAGAAAAAAAGCTTGAAATGTGGCTGCAGCATATAAGGCTCCTTCTTTATGTAAGAGCAAGGAAGCTGAAAAGAAAGTAGGTTTCTATATAAGCCTGAAAAAGCTTGAAATGTACCTAAAATATGCTATTTATTGCTATTGCTTTGGTTAGTGAAATTTGACAAGGTGCTAATTTAGGTGTAGTATTATATTACGACAAGAAACAACTTTTATTTAAAAATGAAGTTGTTTCTTAATAAGATGGGAGGGGTAGTATGCTCAAATTTGAGAATATAGTAAAAAAGTTTAATGGTAATTATGTTTTATCAGACGTTTCTTTCGAAATAGAAAAAGGGAATCTTGTAGCTATCATTGGAGAGAGTGGATGTGGAAAAACAACATTACTAAAAATGATTAATAGATTAATAAAACCAAGTAGCGGAAAAATTTATATAGATGAAAAAGATATTTCAAAGATAGACCCTATTAAACTTAGAAGAAATATAGGATATGTTATTCAGCAAACGGGATTGTTTCCTCATATGACTGTCAGAGAAAATATTGAAATCATATCTAAAATTGAAAAAGTAGATAATGCAAAGATTGAAGAGAGCACGTATAGATTAATGAACATGGTAGGACTTGATGCTGAAAAATACCTAGATAGGTATCCTTCTGAACTAAGTGGAGGACAGCAACAAAGGGTAGGTGTAGCAAGAGCATTTGCAACAGATCCAGAGATAATATTAATGGATGAGCCTTTCTCAGCATTAGATCCAATTACAAGAGTAGATTTACAAGATGAGCTTGTAGAATTACAGTCAAAATTCAAAAAAACTATTATATTTGTTACGCATGACATGGATGAAGCAATAAGAATTGCAGATATGATATGCATAATGAAAGACGGAAAAGTAGTACAGTATGACACGCCTGAAAATATTTTAAAAAATCCAATAAATAACTTTGTATCAAACTTCATAGGTAAAAATCGTATATGGTCATCTCCTGAATTTATAAAAATTTCAGATATCATGATTGAAAATCCAATTATGTGTGGTTCAGAACTACCAATCTTAAAGTGTATTGAGAAAATGAGAAGAAATAAAGTCGATAGTCTTATAGTTAATGATGCTACAACTAAAGAGTTTATAGGAGTTGTAAAAGCTAAATTTATAAGAAATATAGAAAATAAGTCTCAAAGAATTGGGGACATTGTAAAGAATGAAACTCCAACACTTACGGCAAATGATACTATTTTAGATGCATTAAATATTACCAACAAACATAAAATTTCAGCTATCCCAGTTATCAATGAAAATAAAATTGTTGAGGGATTAGTTACAAAAAGTAGTTTAGTTACTACATTGAGTCAGCAGTATTTAGAAGTAGAGGAGGAATAGAATGAATTTATTAAACTACTTTATTCAAAATAAAGAACAAATAATAACATTATTAATTGAACATATAAACTTAACTGTAATATCTGTGTGTATTGCTATTTTAATTGCAATGCCATTGGGGATTTTAATAAGTTATAAAAAGAAATGGAGTAAGCCAATTTTAAGTGTAGCAAATGTAGTTCAGGCAATTCCTAGTATGGCATTACTTGGATTTTTAATTCCTTTTTTAGGAATAGGTAAAATACCGGCAATAGTAACAGTTATAATGTACTCTTTATTGCCTATAATTAAAAACACATATACAGGGTTAGAAAGTATAAATCCAAATACTTTAGAAGCAGCTAAAGGAATTGGATTAACAAAATTTCAAATACTAGTGAAAGTTCAGATTCCGCTAGCGTTGCCTGTCATTATGGCAGGGGTTAGGATATCAGCTGTAACAGCGGTAGGACTTATGACGATGGCTGCATTTATTGGAGCTGGAGGATTAGGATACCTTGTATTTTCAGGAATAAGAACTGTTAACAATAGTCAAATATTAGCGGGTGCAATTCCAGCATGTTTACTTGCTTTAGCTGTAGATTTTATTGTTGCAACTATAGAAAAATTAGTTACACCTAAAAATATGCAAAAAAATACTAATACTAAAAGTAAAAAGCACACAAAAACTATTATAGGAATAAGTGCTGCTGTTGTAATAATAGCTTTAATTGCATCATCACTAACAGGTGGTGTAAAAAAAGATAAGTCTATAACAATTGGTGGAAAAGACTTTACAGAACAATCAATTTTAACAAACTTAGCAGCATATATGATAGAAGAAAATACTGACATATCAGTTAAAAAGAAAACTGATCTTGGAGGTACACAAGTTATTTTTTCAGCTTTAAACACAGGTGAGATTGATATGTATTTAGAGTATATGGGAACTGCATATTCTGATTTACTTAAATATCCGCCTGCAAATGACATGGATAAGGTGTATAACACTGTTAAAAGTGAATTGAAAGAAAAAAATGACTTACAAGTATTAAGTCCAATGAAATTTAATAACACTTATACATTAGCTGTAACTAAAGAAACAGCGAAAAAATATAACTTAGAAACAATAAGTGATTTTGCTAAGGTTTCAAAGGATTTTAAGTCAGGAACTACATTTGAATTTTTAAATAGAGCTGATGGGCTTTTAGGATTAAAAAAGGCGTACAACTTTGATTTAAAAGATGAAGTTGCATTAGATAGTTCGCCTAGATATGTTGCTTTAAAAAATGGGGATGTAGATGTAATAGATGCGTTTACTACAGATGGTTTAATCAAAAAATTTGATTTGAAACTACTTAAGGATGATAAACAATTTTTCCCTCCATATTATGTAACTCCTATAGTTAAAAGTGATGTTTTAGAGAAGTATCCTGAAATTGAACCTGTTTTAAATGATTTAGGAGCGGTTTTAACAGAGGAAATTATGATGGAACTTAATTATAAGGTAGATGAGCTACATATGGACCCAGATACTGTAGCAAAAGAGTTTTTAATAGAACAAAAGTTAATTAAAGAGTAGGGTTAAGTTAAGAGGGAGTAATATTGTATTTTGCTACACAAGCTAAAAAGAAGCTTGAAATGTAGCTAAAACACAATATTACTCCCTCTTTGTTTAGTTTTGAAGAGGAGCAAAAACAATAATTATCAGAAAATTCACGAGGACGAGATATATTCCATATACATATTAGCAATAAGATTAAAGGAGGTTCATTATGAGTAAAAATTTACAAAAGGCAAGTATTACTCCTGATAATTTAAATGATTCGGGTTTTATAGACTCGCTTAAGCTTACCAAAGATGAAAGAAAAATTGGAACCGTTAAGTTTCTTATATTTTCAGCTATTGCTATAATGATATTTTTTATACCTATAGAACAAAATGGAAAACACAATATATTATTTGGAATTATTTATAATGCTATAGTTAATTTTTTAGGAGTACCAGGATTTTGGTATGTAGCAATTTTAATTACAGGAAACGGCATCTGTAGTGTATATGGAAAGTATATAGCTAGGCCTGGAAATAAATTATATGAATATTATAAAAGTGATTCAAAAATACACCCTATTTTATATTTGATGGCAGCTATATTTATGCTTATGTACTGTTTGCAAATTACAATACCTAATATGAATTTACCACAAATAATAGTAGGAAATGATATAGGTGGAGTTGTTATCCCAGACATTGTAATAGGAGTTGCTTGGATTATACCTGTAGGAGCTTTCTTTGTTCCATTTTTACTTAACTATGGAAGTATAGATTTCTTTGGAGTATTGCTAGAGCCTTTGATGAGACCTTTATTTAAAGTTCCTGGAAAGAGTGCAGTTGATGCAACAGCTTCATTTGTAGGTTCAACATCTATGTCTATAATAATAACTAGTAGGTTGTTTAAAAATATAACTTATACCAAAAAAGAAGCAACTATAATAGCTACATCTTTTAGTGCTGTTAGTGTGGGATATGCTTTTGTTGTAATGAAAACAGCATCTATTGAACAATATTTTTTACCTGTGTATTTCACTTCATTTTTATTAGCTTTTATTGTAGCATTTTTCGTAGTTAGGATACCTCCTATTAATAAAATGGAAAGTGTTTATATAAATGGAAGAGAACAAAGTCTTGAAGATATAAAAAATGAGCCCAAATATGGTAAAGGTATGGTTAAAAAAGGTGTTGATAGAGCTACTAAAAGAGCTTATTATTCGGAAAGTTTGATTAAGAGTATCAAGGATAGCTTGGTAGATGGGTTTAAGGTTTTACCTAAGGTTGTTTCGTTACTTTGTGCTATAGGAATTTTAAGTATGATTATAGCTAAACATACACCCGTTTTTGAATGGCTTGGATATTTATTTTTACCTATTTTGAAAATTTGTCAAGTTCCTGATGCTAATGCTATTGCAGCTTGTATGCCTGTAGGTATAACAGAAATGTTTATTCCTACGTTAATAATTGCAGATCAAGCTAATGTTATAAGTGAAGCAGCTAGAGCTTTTGTCGTTATGGTTTCTACCGTTCAGGTTATATTTTTTGCTGAATCTATTGTTGTTATGAAGTCTACTGGAATACCAGTTAGCTTAAAGCAGCTGATTATATTGTTTATAGAAAGAACTATTATTGCGATACCATTTGCTGCGGTTTTTGTTAAGATACTTTTCTGATTAGTTTTTTGTTGGGCGAGGGATGGATAGTATATTTTGCCACACAAGCTAGAAAGATGCTTGAAATGTGGCTAAAATATACTATCCATCCCTCTTTTGATAAAAAAGATAGAAATATAAATAACATTAAATTATTATCCTCACTTAACAAATATGAGAATATGTATAGATAATTTGTATTAGCTTTTAGTTTATCAATAAGGTGCTAAAATAATTAAATAGAAAATATGTAGAATATGAATGGAAATAGAGTATGGAAGTGATAAACAAAGAGGTATTAAAAGAGTTGATTGTATATTGAAATATTATGAAAATTAAGATTTTTTTACATGGAGAAGATTAAAAAATATTTTAAGTATAAATATATTTTCTAGTAAAATGAAAATACACTTAATAATAATTAGGTTTATTAAAAATTTAGGGATAAAGGGATCTCAAAAGAGTAAATACAATTTATAATATATAATAGAGAAAATAATTGGATTTAAGTGGTAATATACAAGAGATTAAATAGCACTCTTACATTTAAATAAAAAGTAATGGAAGGAATATATATGTCAATAAATGGAATATTTGAATATTTAAAATTAGACTACAGTGAACTATATAGCCTTAGTATAGATATAGATAAGCTTTTGTTTACTGCACCACACAGTGTTATATTAAAAGCAAGAGTATTCATAGAACAACTAAGTAAAGAAATATCAACACTAGAAGGGTTAGAATCGCTGAATAATCTAAACTTAGCAGAACGTTTAGCTACATTAAAATATGATGGAATTATAGATAAAGAAATAAGTGACTATCTATATGAAACAAGAAAAATAGGAAATCAAGCAGCACATGAAGAAATAGAGGATGAATTAGTACTAGCTTTAACTGTACACAGAAATATATATAAAGTTACAGGGTGGTTTATAGAAACATATATAGATTATAATTTTAAAACACCTATATACAAAAACCCTACTCCTCAAACCAATGAAGAGAAAGTAAGTTCTAGTTTATTAGTGAAATGGATGGGAAAAGTAGAAGAATTGCTAGTAAATAATAAACGAAAAGAAGAAGTTATAGTTGATTCAGCAATATTAGCAGATAAAAATGAATCAACAAATACTGAAATAGTAGTTGAAAATGAAATAGATGATGAAAGTGTTAATGAAAATGAAGTAACTGACGAAATAGAAACTCTAGACAATAATCAACATGAGGATATGCATATAAAAAAGAGTGATTGTTTAATCGAAGAATTATCTATGCTTAAGGAATCATCAAAAGAAGCGGTAGAAGGTCTAAATATATTTACAAATTTTAAGAGGTATATGCATGTGGATAGAAATGCACAAACGGAACTTGAACATATAATAATAGAAGCAAGCAAAAGCAACAAATCACAGCTTATATTAGTATGTGGTAGTGTTGGAGATGGTAAATCTCACATAATATCATACTTTAAAAATAAATATCCAGAAGTAATATCTAAATTTATATTGCATAATGATGCAACAGAAAGTTTAGAACCTAACAAAACATCTATGGATACATTAAATGATTTATTAAAAAGCTTTAGTGATGAAAATATTGAAGATAGTAATGAAAAGATAATATTAGCAATCAACTTAGGTACACTTAATAATTTTATAGATTCAGACTATGGGGATAGATTTACTAAACTAAGAGATTTCGTAAATGATAAAAAAATATTAGAAAAAAGTATAGAAGATAATAGTTTTGGTAGCGATGAAAATATACAATTTGTAAACTTTAGTGATTATAGTTTATTTACATTGAAGGATGAAAAAGTAGAGTCTGAGTATATTAAATCATTAATGAAAAAGATTACAGATAAATCAGAATATAATGTCTTTTATGACTCATATAAAAGCAATTGTAATAACTGTAAAAACAAGGGAGTTTGTCCTATAAAAGCTAACTATGAGCTAATAAGCGAAAATATTGTTCAAGATGCAATTGTGGATTTACTAGTACAATGTATTATTAAAAATAAGATAATAATATCTACAAGAGCATTATTAAACTTTTTATATGATTTATTGGTACCTAGACAGCATATAGATATAAACTCACCAATGTTTAAAAATGATATCTATAGGTTAAAGGATGAAGAGTATATAAACTCATTAACTCCAAATATAATATTTGATCATAAAGAGTTATCATTTATATTTAACTCATTAAATACATTAGATCCATTGAATGTAAGGAATGAAAAAGTAGATGACTTTATAATCAAATTTAATAACTCAACATATGTAGAAGAGTTCTTTAATGAAAATATAGATTATCCTAAGGGATACATTGAGAAGATAAATGAAAAATACAAAGAAAAAGGTCCTGATAAAAAGTTAAAACACAGCCTATTAAAGCTATTTATAAGAAGTTACTATTTATGTGGAAAAGGTAATTTATTTAATCTTAAGGATGAGGTATACGAAGAGTTTATAAAGTACGTATACTACTGGAACAAGGGAGATAAAATTAAATTGCAACCAATGTATATCAATATTAAAGATGGTATATGTAAGTGGAACGGACAAGCTGATAAAAATCAAATAAATATATTTATAGGTAAGAACCAAGTTAAGTACAAGGTAAGTGAAATACTAGAGATTAAAGCAAATCCTAGTAATTTACCTACTAATAGTGAAAATAAATTAGATAAATTCCTAACTACACTAGAGATAATGTATAAAGGGAAAGATTTTGATGAATCTTGTGTGCTTGAAATAGACTTCCCATTATATGAACTTTTAATGAGAGTAAGTGATGGATATAGACCTAATAAAAAAGATAAAAATCAATTTATAAAGTTTATAGAATTTATAAATAAGATGGAAATGGCTGGATCTCAAAAGAGTGAATTAATTTTCACTGAAAAGAATAGAGATCAAAATAAAAAATTCAGATTAGAGTATGATGATGAATTTGAAATTTATAGATTTATGGAGATTTAAATATGGGAGAAATAAGTAAATTTAATATAAACTTTGATGAAATAAGAACTAATTTTAAATTTGTAGATGAGCCTGTTCAAGGAAAAGTAGGATTGACCCATAAGACAGGTGAAAAATACAAGCTTTTACCGTATGTAGCGAATGAAAAAACTCTAGTATCTGAATTTTCAGGAGTTGTAGGTGCTTTTTCAAGAATAATTTGCGATAAAGATCTTAGTGAAAAATTCAATGTAGAAGCTTTTATAGAAGAAGTAGTAGAACAAGTTGCAGACTTTAAAGGTAATATGAGTAAAGAATACTTCAAAGATATAGTAAAAACAATGTTTATAGATAATGGAGAATTAGTAGATTTTGATATAAAAACTATTAATTATATTCCATCTACTAATGCAGATATAAGAATAGCAACATTCTTATATTCTGTGTTAATGGATACGAATTTAAAAAAAGATATAAAGGCGCATTATGATAGAGAAGTTGATAACATAATGTATAAGTTGGTACTGAAGTCTTTACCAAAATTAAAAGATAAAGAAACATCTATAGGAGAATATAACTGTTACCTTCCTTATGTAAGAGAAAAATTTATAGAAGATTTTAAGTTTATAATAACAAATGAAGAACTATATAAGGATTCTCTTAAAAGATTGTTAGAGTATTACTATATGTACTATATTTCTCAATTAGTTATGAAGCTTAATGATTTTGAAAGTGCAGATTTAAGTAAGCCAGATGCATTATACTATACATTAGATTGGGAGCGTACATCTAAAACTAGAACAGCTTATCAGTTTGGTTTAGAGAAGATCAAGAAAGACATAAAGTCGTTATTCTCTCATGCTGTAGTATTAGAATTATTAAATCATAATTATATTGATGAAGCACTTGATTACAAGAAGCTTTCGGAAATATTCAGTAATATGGATGAAAATGATATAAATCAACAATTAAGTAATTTAGTAGAACTTTATAAAAATCAAATAAAAGATGTACCTTGGGACGGATTTACATTTACCAATAGAAATAGTGATGTAAATGGATTTGAAATGGTATATGAACTATTTAGAGTAGTTGGATACCAATTTGAAGAGTCGACAAGAAGTAGAGCTAATGAATCGTATTCTAACTGGTATCTTAAGTTTTTACAACAGAATTTTGCAAAGAGAAGAGGTCAGTTAGGATATAACTTAAATATGACAGAAGATGATATTATTTTAATGACAAAAATTTGTATAAAAGATAAAGGTAAAATGAAGCTTAATAATCTTATGAAAGAATTTGAACAAAGAGGGTTATTCTTTGATATGGAATCACATAAGAAGATAGTACAGCTATACGAAAAGCTAAATTTACTAGAAAAGAAATCAGATAGTGGGGATGCACAATATGTCAAATCAGTTTTATAGTTACTTATCAAGTAAGATAATAAGTTTCTTTAAAGATAATCCTTTAAAACCTGGTTCAAAGTACAATATTCAGTTTGAAAAAGAAGAACAGGTAAGGGATTTATTTGAAGAATTAAAAGAGAATAATTTATATAGAGAATATGAATATAAAGACAAGAATGGAAATGTAAAATATAAATCATATCAATTGGATTTTAATGGAGTATCATTAATAGTTTCTTCAACTATGGATGGTGTTCAACCGGACTTTTTAACAAGGTTAAGAAATATGGTAGGAATAGAAGATGGATATGAGAAAAAAGCAATATTATTTATTCATAATACTACACTAGACAGTATTATGGGTGGAACTGAATCTTTTAGCAAGGAAGGGATGCCTTTCCATATAGATTCGATTCAAAAGAGTATAAAAAATGATATAGTAAGTAAATCTTTATCAGAGGTTGATAAAGCTATAATTGAGATGGACTTAGAAAGAAAGAAAAATACTTTATTTACAGAAAATAATTCTATATTTGAGTATAAAGAAGTCTTAGATATTATAAATAAAGGATCTATAGATGAGTCACAATATAAAAATTTTGGACTATTTAAAGATAAAGAATTTAAAAATTTAACAGGTAAAGATTTAAAAAATAGAATAAAAGATAACTCATCATACTTTACTAAAGTTGATGAAATTCATAACTATGGAAATCCGGATACTCAATTAGAAAAGTATTTTGATGATAATGGTATAAGTAAACTTAAAGATAAAGAATGGATGGATACTGATTATTCTATAGTAAAAAAATCTATTGATGAGAAGAAGAAAGAAAAGCCGTTACAATACTTAGGTTGTAATCAAGAGTGGGATAAAGAAGAAGGTACTTCTAAAGTTAAATCAAGAGTAAGGAATATAGTAGTATTTAATGAAAGTGATAAGGATACTGTTGATTTAGAATTTTATTTTGATGAACACTTAAGAAGTCAATATATAGGAAAATCTGAAGGAGAAGTAAGTGTTTCTACATCAGGGAAAAAGTTAAAAGTAATGATAGAAGACAAAGAAGGCAAGTCAAACTTCTATAAAGTTAAATATTCAGTTGATAATGTGAAATTTGAATTCAAAATAGTTATGTTTAGATGTAGTTCTAAATACTTTGAGTCTATAAAATCTCGATACTCAATAGTAATAAAAAAAGACAAATATATTTCTATAAACACAAATGATTCTGAAATTGTATTTAATGAATTTAAAGAAAATAATGTAACCTATGAGATTGATTCAAATAATGATATAGTCAATTTACATGATGATGAAAAGTTAACCGTAAAAATAAGCGATAATTTTGAATATGAAAATGACAGTGATATAGCAAGATTTAATATAAAAGTAAATAATGAAATAATACCATTCGGGGTAGAAGGAACAAGCGAAAAAATATCTGCAATAGAAGGTTTTAAAGTTTGGAAACTAAAAAGAGAAAAGAGCTGTGACTTTAGGATAATTGGAGATAACAAACTTCAACATGGTACTAAAGAATATTTCGCAAGAGATGAATTTAGAAAAAATTTAGAACTTGAAAAGAAAATACTAGAATTAGGTGGAATAGCATTTATAGAAGACAATGAAGGGATTACAGTAGAGGATATAGATATAGACAATGAAGTTAAGTTAGCTTATGAAAATATATTAGAATATTATAGATTATCTAATAAATTACCAAGCTTATCTCATCTAAGTAATAAACTAAAAGATCTATATCAAAAGTTTATAACGATATATCTAAGCGCATTAAACAAAATAGATGAAGGGTCTTATCTATCAAAGAAAGAAAGGCATCTTTTTAAAATTGGTACAATAAAAAGAGAAATAGAAGATAAAGAGTTATTATTTACTCCTCTACATCCATTGAATATAGCTTATCAACTTCACTTAAATAATGAAATTGATGAAGATGATACAGCAGAAGATATATTAAAGAAATTTACATCGACTTATTTATTACCATATATAATAGATGAAGACGATAAGTTATATATACCTATGGAACAACAACACTCTCCAGAATGGAAATATTATGTAGATGAAAAACTACCAAGATATAAGAGTTCAAGAGAGTTTGTATCTAAGCTAGTTACTGAAAAAATAGAGGAATTTGTTGGACATTTTAAATATATGTTTGATATGGGTAACAATGCACCAATAAAAATTAATTTAATTAATACAGGTGACAGTAAAGAAATACTGCAAGGTGTATTTAAATACTACACTAAGCAATTAAGAAAAAATGAAGTAGATAAGGTATTGCCTATAGACTTATTTATATATTCAGAGAAAAATATAACCAATGCATTTGAAGAAGTTGCGTTTAATGAAGATTTAAAATCATTAAAGGAGATATATAATTTAGATTTATCACTAGATAGTATGTCTGAAGAAGATGTACTTAACTTATATAGAGAAAAGGTACGTTTCTATTCTAAGAATGTAGAAGAAGGTATAGAATATGCACATATTACTTTCTTAGAAATGAATAATGAAGTTAAAAAGATAACGTCAAATATGGATGATATCCCAACAGGTACAATACTAAAAGGTATTATATCGGGAGTTCCATCGGTGTTTTTAGGAGATTCATATAGAACAGGATTTGGTACTAAATACGCAAATACTACTACTAATCTTATGAATGTTTCAATAAAACTAAATGCTTTAAATACAGCATTTTCAGGAGAACCATTTAATAGTAATCAGTGTAAAGCTATTTCAGTCCCAAATAAAAGCAAGCTAGAACTAGACAATGTTTATAATTCTAGTCACTGGATTACATTTATTAATCCTAAAGTAGATTTAAACTTCTTTAAAAATGATCCAGATAGTAAAGATTTATTAATAATACACTATAGTGATCAATATACAACAGCAGGTGGATATGATGCTATAACAGTAACTCGTAAATCTGGTCCATATCAAAGAGTTATAGAAGAATTTTTAAGTAAAAATAAAATACAAAATGCTAAAGCGTATTCTCCAACAGTAATAAATATGTTTAATGCTATAAATGGGGATTGGTTGTTAAGGCTATTATCGAGCAAATCACATTTCCCTAAAGAAAAGATAAGTATATTATCGGCTGTTAAATTAGGCATAGCTCAATTTAAGAATGAAAATGTAACTTGGGTACCTATATCGCTAGAGGAAGTATTAAGAGTTTCAGGAGGGGCAGGGTTAAAGCAAAGTGAAGGATTCTTCTCGGCTAAAAATCTTGGGTTTGATAATGGAGTTACAAGTGATGATATATTATTTGTAGGAATTGAAGAGAAAGAAGATAATGTATATGTTCATTACTATCCAGTTGAAGTGAAAATTGGAATAAATGAAACATCATATGTAAATAAAGGAATTGAGCAAGCTAAAGCAACTAAGAATATATTTGATAAGACGTTATTACCAGATGAAAATGGTGATTTAACTAACACTCAAAAGGTATATAGAAACTTCTTAATGCAATTGGTAGTTACAAGTGCTGAGAAGTTGAATCTATACAGTGTATGTACAGGAGAAACTTGGGATAATATTATAAATTCTGATTTAAGAAGAAAGTTACTTAATGAAGAATATATTATAAGTGATTCATTAGAAAAATCTCTAGGTAAAGCTGCTGTTATATCATTTAAAAAAGGTTCTGATAGAAATACAGAATTAAAAGATGATGTTATGATTATAGAAATGTCAGAGGATGATGGAATACAATTTATTACTAAGAGTGTAGAAGAAATAAGAGCGTGTGTGGAAAACATAGATATAGAAACCTCAAAAACTGAAATAGAATACGTTCAAACTGTGAATGATGATAATTATAAAGAAGAGATAATAGATATAAATATAGATTATGAAAAACATAATAATATAGTCGATGAAATAATTAGTACTGTTACACCTGATATACTTGAAGAAAGAGCTTGTGAACCAGAAGATACATACAGTACAACTGATAATGTTTATTTAGAAGAACGAAATATGGAAATATTATTTGGAATTAATAAAAAGAATAATAAACAAGTATATTGGTATCCAAATGATACAGATAAAGTGTTCCATACGAATACTGGTATTATAGGTACGATGGGTACTGGTAAGACTCAGTTTACAAAATCAATGATTACTCAAATTTATAGAGAATCAAAGTATAATGTAGATGGAAAAGATGTAGGTATATTAATATTTGATTATAAAGGTGACTACAATAAGTCTAAAAAAGACTTTATAGAAGCAACTAATGCAAATGTATATGAATTATATCATTTACCGTTCAATCCATTGTCAGTTATAAAAGCTAAAAACTCAAAGCCAATGTTGCCACTACACACAGCTAATAGTTTAAAAGTAACATTAGCAAAAGCATTTGGATTAGGTATCAAGCAAGAAACATTATTAAGAGATTTAATAATGGAAGCTTATGATAGAAGAGGGATAATTAAGAATAATCCAAGTACATGGGATTTACCAGCTCCAACATTAAAAGATGTATATGATATTTATGTAAATAGAGAAGATTTAAAAGAAGATAGTTTATATGCAGCATTTAGCAATTTAATAGATTTTGAAATATTTGAACCAGATCCATTAAGTACGAAGAGTTTATTCGATTTAATTAATGGAGTTACTGTTATAGATTTATCTGGATATGACCCAGATATTCAAAATCTAGTTGTGGCAATAACGTTAGATTTATTTTATTCACAAATGCAAGCGCATGGACATAGTAAAGTTGATGGTAGCTTAAGACAGTTAAATAAAATGATATTAGTTGATGAAGCTGATAATTTCTTAAGTAAAGATTTTGAGACATTAAAGAAAATACTTAAGGAAGGAAGAGAGTTCGGTGTAGGAACTATACTTTCCACTCAGTTATTAAGTCATTTTTCTACAGGTGAGAACAAGTATTCAGACTATATACTTACTTGGATAGTTCATAATGTAGCAGAGATAAATCCAAAAGATGCTAAGTATATATTTAATGCTCAAGCTAAATCCGACCAAGACACTATATGCAATAAAATTAAGAGTCTTAATAAGCATTACAGTTTAGTAAAGTTGGGTGATAGTGATAGAGCTATATTTATGAAAGATAAAGCATTTTGGGAGTTAGATAAATAGATAAATATAAAAAATGCTTTATCTTTATAAAATAAGAGTAATATTTATAAGAGGAGATTGATATATATGGAGCTACTTCCAACAAAAGATTATTTTGAAGCACATGAACATAATTTACATGATATATTTTTTGAAAGTAAAAAATTTATAGTACCAGACTATCAAAGAAAATATGCTTGGAGTATAAATCAGTTAGATCAGTTTTGGGAAGATTTTATTAAAACATATGAAAGTTGCTATAATATAAATACAAATGTTTTAAAATCATGTAATTCACATGCACCACACTTTTTTGGAGGTGTTGTATTAACGGTACTTGGAGAAGGTAAATATGAGATAATTGATGGACAACAACGAATAACGACTACATCTATTTTTATGAAGTGTATTACTGAATTGGCAGAAAGAATAAGTGATATGAGCAAAATGGTCCATATTATTAAGCTAACTGAACATTTTATTAAACAGACAGATAATATAACTATGGACTTTGAGGCTAAATTAGAATTGGATTCTACTATTAATGGATTCTTTAGAGATTTTATACTGCTTAAAAATAATAAGAAGGATAGAGATTTATATTTAAATGGTAAGAAATTTAAGAAAAATTCGTCTCAAAAACTAATATCAGAAGCCTATGAGTATTTTTATGATAAATTAAGTGAAGAGTTCCCACAAAATATGAATTCAGATGATTTATATCAGAAGTTACTTGCATTTGTTACAGTTATAACTAGATATTTTCTAGTATTAAAAATAGGTGTGAAAAAAAAGAATACCGCATATACAATTTTTGAAACTTTAAATAAAAGAGGTAAAGACTTATCTGAATCAGATATGATAAAAAATGAGTTATTTAAAGCTATAAATGGAAATTCTGATGAAATAAAGTTTAAATGGGATAATATATGTGAAAACATAGAAAATGAAGATCTTACGGAGTATATAAGATTTAGTTATTCATCAACATATGAAAATGTAACTCCAGCAAAATTGTACGAAAAAGTAAAGAAGCTAATAACTAATAAGAATGCATATGACTATTTAACAAAATTAGAAGAGGAATCGGATGTATATGGAAATATAGTAAATATAAACTCAAACTATTGGCATTCTTATGCAGGTAAAACTATAGGTCAAAATATAAGTGATAATTTAAATGCAATTAAGTCAATGGGAATAACAAATTGTACACCTTTATTACTTTCTTCGGCAATTCGATATATAAACAATGAAGGTGATAAAGTAAAGTTTGACAGACTACTATCAAATATAGTTACATTTTGCTTTAGGTATTTTACTATTGGAGGAAATACAGTAGCAAACTTTGAAAAAGAAATAGGTTTTATAGCTAGAGCAGTCAGAGAACCTGGATGTAAATTAAAAAGAGGTACTAAGGTATTTGTGATTAATGATATAGATGATATAATTGAGTATATGAAAGTTTTGACACCAGATGCTTTGTTTAAAAAGAATTTTAAAGAATTCACTACTAAAAGTATGTCATTAGCATATTATATATTATTTAACCTAGAAAAATATTTAAAGCCAGGAGTACAACCACTGCCACATAGCCCGAAACAACATATAGAACATATAATGCCTAAAAAACCATCAATAGCAAAAGACAGGATGGATGAGTGGAAACATGTGAGAGATAAAGCAGAATACTCAGAATATGTAAATAAACTTGGAAATTTAATGATATTAGAAAGTGATATCAATGCAGAAATAAGAAATAAAGATTTTAAGTATAAATTAGAAAAATATAAAGGTTCTAATTTATTTTACCCAAGCATGATAGTTCAGAATTATTCAGATTGGGATTTTTCAGATATAGAAGATAGACAAAAACTAATGAGTAATACAGCATTAAATATATGGAATTATAAATAAAAAGAAAAGACATTGTCTTTTCTTTTTATTTATATACCAACCTGACCACTAACAATTTGTGTTATAAAATGCTCTAAATTGCTTGAATAATTATATTTATTTTTAAGCATAACAGCACCACGATCTATATGAAGTTTAGCATGAGTGGGAAAATACTCATCATCAGTTAAACTCTTACCAGCATGTTGTTCAAGTAAAGCTTTAAATAATCCATCATATTGAGCTGTTATAGTTTGTCTATTTAATTCAAGTCCGTTATTATCAAGACTTTTATAATCTTCAATAGGTTCATCACTAGTTAAAGACATTGAAATTGCAAGTTTACAAAGTGCAAATGGCTTTAAATTCATTCTAGAACCTAATTCTTCAAATATTTCTTTTGTTTGCATTGATGTTTTTAATCTAAATCCCATAATTACACCTCGAAAAAGTATCCTTTAGACTGTATAGTCTTTCTATTTATATCATCATAATCAATTAAATACTCCCCATTTAATCTAGGTTTTATATCTTTATATGACTTTTCATCTATTTCTGTATTAGTAGATAAAATAATAACCTGGTCACTTATAGTAGAGAAATATTCATTAGTAATATTATTTCTATGAGTTTCATCTATTCTAGCATAAGGAGTATCTATTATAAAAGGTATCTCTATATCAGAAGCTTTAAGTAAAGCCCAGTATAAGCAAAGAATATATATTTGCTTTTCTCCACTAGAGAATCCATTTATATCAACTTTTGTTCTTAAAGTTATAAAGGCTGATTGATTACCATTTTTTATCTTATTAAGTAACTCAGAACGATTTTTAACTTTATACTCAGTAAATAAATCATCGAAAAATAAGTTACCTAATTTTTTCTCCATTTCATCGTAACCTATATTTTGTATAAGGTTTTCGATTTCAAGAGAGTTATACATTTTGTTTATATATAAAGCTGTATTAAAATTACTATCTATATCTATAAAATCTATAAAATTATCTTTACGTATAATCTTTTTAAATATATACATAAAATTATTTTGAATTTCTTTTGTTTTACTTTCAGTTAAAGTTGTAATCATATCATCTAACATTAGTATAAGGTCAGAAGACATATCTACAACTTTGTTAGATTGAAGTAAATCTGTATACTTTGATTTAGCTTTATTTTTAGAGATTTCAGTATTTGAGACTAATAACTCTAAATCTTTTAACTTAATTTCTAAATGATTTTTAACCTCAGACAAATGTCCGATTTTGTTAGATAAATCTGTTAGTTCATTTATATATTTATTTAAAGATTCGTCTTCAAGACTATTGTTTAGAGTAGTTCTGATTTCTGCTAACTCTTCACCTATATTCCTATGTTCATCAAACATTGAAAGTATATTGTTATTATCAATACTTAACATATTATCGATTAAAGCAAGTAGTGAATTACTTTCATCATTAGAAAGATTATGAATAACCTTGAACTCATCTTCTTGATTACTAGGTTTTATGTCATCGATTAAAGATTCTGAAACAGTTAGAGCTATTTCATCTATACTAGAAGTATCTAATTTATTTAAAAGAAGATTTTTAAAATAATCTACTGATAATTTATCTTTTAATTGAGAATATACAAGATTGTCGCTTTCATTTTTAATTTGATTTTTTAAATTAAATATTTGATTCTTAACAATTAAAAATGGAAGAATATCATTACAAAAATCTTTTATAGATTGATTTATTACAGATCTTCTAGTTTCTAGTTCTATAGTTTTTTTATTAAGAAGTTCTCTTTCCTCAGCAAGAACTCCGCCTTTTTTTCTAAAATCTTTTTCTAATTGTATTTGTTTTTGTTTAAAATCATCAAGCTCACTAGAAATACTAGTACAATCATTCTTTAAATTAGCGTGTTCTAAATTAAGATTCGCTAATTCATCATCTAAAGCTAAATAATTTGTCTTAGCTAACTCCAATTCAGCATCGTCATTTTTACTATTTCTGATACTTGAAAGTATAGTGCTTTTTAAAACATCAAAAGTATCAAAATTACAAAGTGATAAAAGTGATTGTTTTAAGTGAGTATTAGAATTTTTACCTATGAAAAATTCTGAAAGATGTTCTCCATCAAAGAAGAAAAATTCAAATATTTTGGGAGAAATTATTGATGTTATATAATTTTCAAAAAAATTAAGCTCTTCATCTTTTAAAGGGATAGTTGAGTAGTTTTTATAAACTAAAAATATCTCATCTAATTTTTTATTTTTAAAAGTCCATTTTCTAGTCAATGTATATATGTTTATTTCTGTACCTTCACTTAACTCTAAGTCAATAGAAACAAATGCATCTACTGAATCAGACTTAAGAGAGTTATTATTTATATTTGATTTCAATTTAGATATATAAGAAGCATTAAAGCCTTGGTATTTATAAGCCATAGGCCCGTATATACAAATTTTTATAGCTTCAAATATTGTGGATTTACCAGCTCCGTTTTTACCACCAATAAGTATAATATTTTTATTATTAGTAGTAGCAAAATCGAAGACAGTTTCTTCTTCATAAGATCTAAAGTTTTTAAGTTTAAGCTTATTAATTTTCATTGTCTAACTCCTTGCTACTTTCTTCTTCAATTTTTTCAACAATATCTTGATGAAGCCATTGTTGATTTAAAGTTTTATTTATTGAATTTTTAAGCTTAGTAGTATTACTAAAATGTTTATACTTATTAGTATCAATAATTAATTTATTAAATAAATCATGGTTTATATTATACTGATTACATTTTTCATTTATTGCACATAGAGTAGAAGAATCAAATACTGGTTTTTTGTACTTAGACCAAGGAAGATCTTTATCAGTAATTTCTCTATATATATCTACTAATGTTGTAGCTGTTAAGTCTTCTTCATCATCCCATATTGCATCTATAGCTTTTAGTTCATCCAAAGTAATTAGTTCTATATCAGGATAAAACTCTTGCATTCTTATTTGAGTTTTTAATAATTCTCTAAGTATCATTTGTCTAGCTTCAAAAGTAAAAGGTCCAAACATTATACGACCATCTCTTTTTACAACAGAGCCATTTCTTTTATGTTTTTTACGATTTTCAGGAATGTCTCTTTGAGATAATATCCATGTTCTAAAATCAAGTAGGGGTTGCAATTCTAAATGACCTGATTTTATAAATCCATTTAAAGACTTGTCCTCTTTTACAACAGTACAAATCCAACAACCAAATCTACTATTACCACAGCTACTTTTAGCAGTAGATTCATCGGCTATAAATGGACATTCTCCAGAGTCTCCAGAACCTTTAGTATACATATGGAATAATTCCATAGTATCAGTTCCCCATGATGTTGCAGTAGAACCAAATCCATCATTAGCTTCTTCTAGTATATTATCATTATTATTAACCAATACATCCCAAACATCAGCAGTAGTAAAATCTACTATAGGAGTATATACATAAGCTAAATGATTTTTACTTTTCAAAGTTTGGTGAGGAGTAAGAAGGTATCCTTCAATTTCTCTTTTTTCTATTCTAGATTTTCTAGCTATACTTTCATCCTTACGAACTCCAAGTAAAATAACAACATCTTCACTTTCTAATTTGTTTTGAATAAAATTATTAGATGGTCTTATTTTTAGTCTTTCCGTACACCAACGATATTGTATAGATTTAGGAGTAGGGTACCCTTTACCTATAACATTAGCCCAAAAACTATCGTTAGCTTTAGGGTATACAATTTTAGCATGTATAGGTATATTATGTTTATCCGCGCTTTCATTCATCTTATCTATATTATCTTTAAGATATTCTAGTATAACTGGATTTTCTATAAGTGTATCTGAAGATACTATATAAACAGGTTTATGTCTTTTTTCTTTAGGAAGATTTAGAAGCATTCTGAACGTAAGTTCGGTCAAACAGCTACTATCTTTGCCTCCGCTGTACCCTATAATCCAAGGTCTATTATCATTTAGATATACGGCTTCCATTTCCTTATAAATGTCTTCTAATGCATAGTTGTCAAAATAATTAACAGCCATATATATTCATATCCTTTCTTCTAGATATTTAGTAAGTGTAAAAACAGATCTTTACATACTTACAACAATTATATAATTATAACATATATATTATTAAAGTTAAATTGATATGGACTATATTATTTGAAATAAATAACGGTTTATGGTTGTATATGAAATATTCAACTAAACTATATAACTATAAAGAAAATATTTAAACTTGTTTAGAACTTGGAACTAAAGAATAGTATAGAAATAGATATGAAAGTAAGCGAAATAAATAGTTTTAGACCTGTGTCGGAAAATCCGACAGGGGGTATTAAACTATAAAATTAGCGAAGGATAAACATATAAACTTTATCTATCTTTAAAGTGTTTTTATAGCTTTGGGAGAAAAACTTATATGTTATCCGAAGCACCAAAACGTAGTACCTTATATATTGTAAATAGTAGTAATTAAATTTTTAATATTAACAAGATTATTAGGAGGGATAATATGAGTATAGAACAATTTGTTTGTATGATATTTCTACCGATAGAGTTAATGTTAGGAGGTATAAGCATATATTAAACAAACTATATGTTTGGGATAGAGACTTATTTAAGTAAACTCAGTAAAAAACATAATGTAGAGATTGATGAAACAACATATTGTAGATTTGAAGCCATTCAAACAATTAAAAATGCAACTGGATTACTAGAATAATAAAGCTTTATTATACCCTGTGTCGGAAAATCCGACAGGGGTATTAAATCGTAAAAACATCAAATAATAACCTTTCTAATGTTCAGCTGCGTTTTATTAAATATTGTATAAGTATTTTAATATATTATTAAATTCTTATAGGAAATAAATCAAAGAACATTTACAATATAAGATAGTTCATAATTTATCTAATGTAAGGGCTTAATTAGGATTCTACTTATACTAACTATAGTTGGATATTGACTAGGGATGATAGTTATAGTTACTGGAAAATCGAAGATTGGGGGTCTAAAAATGGGAACTAGGCATAATAAAAAAAAATTTACTTTAATAAAAGATATAATTATAGTAGCTATATTAATATTAACATGCACTATAATAATGAGGGGCCGAAATAGTGAAACAATTGGTAATACAGATGAGGAAGTATTGAATAATATAATATCAAGTGATTTGATGGATTCAATAGGTAAAGAAAATATATCTATTGTAGATACTATAGGGATAGAGGATTCTAAGATAGTAGGATTCAAATCTGATACAGGTCACGGATATGCAGTATATGAAAAGAACAAGCAAGGTGATTTTGTAATGACAGATAGTGCAGCACAAGGTATTTCAGATAAAGGACTAAGAGCAAGTGATTTTGTTGTTCATTATAACACAAGTAATGGATTTGAACATAGTGAGAAAGCTTATATTTCAATATCAGAGGATAAACATATTTCAAAAGTAGCTATGAGTATTAATGAACGTACATTTATTACGCCTTTTGATAGTAGTAAGCCTGCTATGGTTGTTGTATCAGATGTTGATCCAATCACACATAATAAAGATGGAGTTACTTATAAATGTATTTACTTCGACCAAAATGGTAAAGAGATTATAGAATAATTTACATATAAAAAAGAGATATAGTTAGAATACATGTATTTCAACACCTCTGTCGGAAAATCCGACAGGGGTATTAAACTATAAAAATAGCGAAGGATAAATATATAAGTTTTATCGACCTTTAAAGTATTTTTACAGCTTTGGGAGAAAAACTTATATTTTATCCTAAGCGCCAAAACATAGCACATTACGTTTAATATCCCCATTCAACAATTTTCCAGTTTTTAGATTTATCATCTCTAATTAAAACCCAATTGTAATCAGTATAAGTAGAATTTGGCTCTAAAACAGGATTTTTTCCTGAGCCATCTACATCAAAATCAAATTTATCCTAAGTAATACACTAGTAAAAATATTACTCAATCTGTAATAGGAAAACATTTTTACAACCTATATAATAAAGATAACAAAAATAAAATAAAAGGCAGGGGATTATGATGAATAAGCTTTTAGACTTTCTAGAAAAATTTATGACACCCATTTCGATGAAGATTTCATCAAACAAATTACTACAGTCTATAAAAGATGCATTTATACTAAGTATACCATTTACGGTTGTAGGATCTTTTGTTGGACTTATAAAAATGCAATTAGAATACTTTACAAAAGGAACAGAAAATCAAATATTATTAGCAATAATAAATATACTAGGAACTGTTGGAGATATATCAATGGCTCTAATAGGAATAATAATAGTCATGGCATCAGCTTATTATTTATCAGAAAGGCTTAAAAATGATAAAGTTCATATAAACTCTATCGCAGTAGCTTTACTTGCACTAGTAGCTTATGCAGCAACTATACCTACGACAGTAGCTGATCCAGAAACAGGAAATTTAATATCAGGATATGCTAGAAACTTTTTTAACTACGAAGGTATGTTTACAGGATTAATAGTTGGATTAACAACAGCTTATTTGTATTCAAAGTTAATAAAAAGCAAAATAACTATAAAACTTCCAGATAGTGTTCCCCCAGGAATATTAAACTCATTTAAATCTATAATTCCTATGGCTATAATAATAACTTTATTTGCTGTAGTAAAAGAACTTGTAATACTTACTGGATATGGATCATTACAAGAGCTAATATCTACAATTATAGTTGCACCTTTAACAAATGTAGGGACAGGCCTACCAGCAATAATTATAGTAATTATATTTATGCAACTACTATGGTTCTTTGGACTTCATGGATTTTCAATTATGTGGGGGTTAATATCAGCTATATGGTTACCTATATTTATGAGACATATAGAGATATTTGCTAAAACTCAAGATTTTTCAGCTATAACAGAAGTTGCTCCAAATGTAATGAGTAATATATACGCAATGATAGGTGGATCAGGATCTACATTAGCTTTAATAATAGCTATATTATTAATATCAAAGAAACAATCAGCAGAAAGAGCTATAGCTAAAATATCTTTAGTTCCAGGTCTATTTAATATAAATGAGCCATTAATATTTGGGTTACCAATAGTTTTAAATCCTATAATGTTTATACCATTTATATTTGTTCCAGTTATAAATGCTGTTATAGCATACTTTGCAACAGCATCAGGGCTTGTAACACCTATGGTTGTATTAAATGCAGGAGTTGAACCAGTATTACTTAATGCATGGGTACTCGGAGCATTTAAAATAGGACCAGTATTATTAATGTTAGCTTTATTGATATTAGATGTAATTTTATATGCACCATTTGTAAAGTTATTACAAAATCAAAATAAGATTGAAGAAGAGGATGATTTTGATTTAAGTGACGGATTTGAATTATAAAAAAGTACTAATTGGAGGTAAAATATTATGAAAAACGTACATTATATACCACATACTCACTGGGATAGAGAATGGTATAGATCATCAGAGGCATTTAGAATAAGACTTGTATATAGCTTTGATATGCTATTAGACATATTAGACAAAAATCCAGAGTATAAATATTTTACCTTCGATGGGCAAACAGCAGCAATAGAAGATTATCTTTCAATTAGACCGGAAAATAAAGAAAAGATAAGTAAACATATTTTAGATAAAAGATTATATATAGGTCCTTGGTTTATACAACCGGACCTATTCCTTGTAAGTGGGGAATCTATACTTAGAAATTTGGTTATAGGATCTAATATAGCTAGCGATTTAGGAAATTGTATGGAGATAGGATGGGTTCCAGATGCATTTGGACAAATTCAAAGTACACCTCAAATTTTTAAGGAACTAGGAATGAAAGCTGTTTTTGCATGGAGAGGATTTAATTATAGAAAAACTAAAGACTCTGTTTTTCTTTGGGAAGCTCCAAATGGAGATAAGTTATTAACTGTACATTTTCCACTTGGATATGGTCATTATAGATATCTACCAACAAATAAAGATGATGCGATAAAAGATATACAAAATGTAATAGATAGTGTTGAAAATAGATTTATTGATAATCAACTGTTATTTATGGGAGGTAGTGATCATGCAAGACCTCAAGGAGATATAACAAATATATTAAATGAAGTTTGCGAAGAGTTTGAGAAAAGTGGATATAATTTAAAGATTTCTAATCCAGAAGAGTTTGTAGAAGATGTGTTAAAAGAACAATTAAAATCAAACAGAGAAGTAGAAGTATATAAAGGAGAAGCTAGATCGGCAGATTTAGGAAGAATTCATGCAGGGATTTCATCTACTAGAATGGATATAAAAAATCCTATGAAAGATTACGAAACAAAACTTCCGTTAATAGCTGAACCTATGTCAGTTATAAATAGTTTGTTTGGAGGAAGTTATAGTCAATCTATAAGTAATTTCTTCTGGAAGATATTATTTAAAAATCAATTCCATGATTCTATTTATTCATCTTCCCCAGAATCTGTAAATAATTCTGTAGAGAATAGATTGCTAAGCTTAAGACATGGAATAAATGAGATGATATGGTTAAACTTTAGATTTTTAAGAGATAAGATTAACTTTAGTAGTTTAAATGAAAATGAACAACCTATAGTATTGTTTAATACACTTCCATACAAAAGAGATGATTTAGTATTCATTAATTTATATGTAAAAGATGACAACTTTACTATAAAGGATTTTGATGATAATGAAATTTATTTTGTAAAGGTTGATAAATTGGAAAGTATAAATAATGAAATTGAATATTATAATGGATTATTAAATTTAAATGATATAGCTGAAGTTTCAGAAGGCACTATGAAACAAGTGCAAATAAAAATAAAGGCAGATATATTGCCACCTATGGGCTACAAAGCTATAAAGGTATGTTATGGAGAATCACCTAAGTTAAGTGAAAATAGTGACTTATTATTAGATAAAGAAAATAGAATATTTGAAAATAAATATTTAAAAGTAAACATAAAAGATGATGGAACTTTAACTGTTTTAAATAAAGAAAGTAATTTAACTTATGAAAACCTACTTTACTTTGAAGAAAAAGGTGATGATGGAGATGAGTACAATTATTCACCTCCAGTTAAGGATTTAGTTATAACAACTAAAAATACTAATGCAGATATAAAGTTGATAGAGTCAAATCCTTTATTTATAAAATATGAGATAATTCATAAGATAGATGCACCTTTTGAGTGTATAAACCATGAAAGATGTGAAAAAATAGAAACTTCTCATATAGTTACAGAAGTGGTTTTAAAGTGTGATAGTAAAAGAATAGATTTTAAGACAACAATTATAAACAATAATAAAGATCATATAATAAGAGCTGTATTTGATGATGTGTATGAAAGTAAGCAAAGTTTAAGTGAGGATCATTTTGGAAGTGTTATTAGAGACAATGAAATTAAAGATTTTAAAAAGCTAGAAGATGGAGCAACTGAACTTGAACTGCCTATATATCCAATGCAAGGATATGTAAAATTAAATCATGATAAAGAAGTTCTTGCAGTTTTATCAAAAGGTCCTAGTGAATATGAGATTTATAATGATAAATCTATAGCAATAACTCTTATAAGATGTGTTGGAAAATTTGGTAAAGCAGATTTAAAAATTAGACCGGGTAGAGCTTCAGGTTACAGACTAGATGCTTCAAGTTCTCAACTTCTAAAAGAAGTTACTTCTACTTATTCAATATACTTTGACAATAATGTTAGCTTAGGAGATATATCAAAAGAAGCTAATAAGTTAAAAGTAGATGTTATATCAAGACATTTAAAAGACTTTACTAGAGATGTTAATGATAACTTAAAAGATGAATTCTCATTAATTGAACTAGATAATAGATTAGAAATAATGGCTTTAAAAAAATGTGAAAAAAGTGATGATTTTATTTTAAGAATAAAAAATAGTAATGATTTTGACATTGAAAATATAACTTTACAAATCAATGCTTTAATAAATGAAGTATATGTATCTTCTTTAAGAGAAGAAGATATTGATAAGTTAGATATAAATGAAGGTAAAGTTACTATAAATAAAATTAAGAAAAATTCATTCCTAACATTGATGTTAAAACAAGCATAAAGGAGATTAGTCATGAATGTAATTTATATTCCTTTAGATGAAAGACCGTGTAATAGATTATATCCAGAATATATAGCTTCTTGCAATGATGAAATAAATATATTAAGTCCAGATTTAAGTATCTTAGGATATAAAAAAACTCCATGCAATTTAGAAGCCGTATGGAAATTTCTAGAAGAGAATGCTCAATTTGCAGATGTAGCTATACTATCAATAGATATGTTGCTTTATGGAGGGTTATTGCCATCGAGATTGCATAAAAGTACAGCTGAAGAACTAGAAGTTTATATAGATAGAATAAAGAATGTAAAAAGTAAAAATAAAAATCTTAAAATATATGCTTTTAACTTAATTATGAGGACTCCTAAGTATAGTTCTAGTGATGAGGAACCAGATTATTATGAGCATTATGGAGCTGAAATATTTAAAAGGTCATATTTAATTGATAAAAAAGATAGAGTTGGAATATCTATTGAAGAAGAACAAATTTTATCAAACTTAGAAATTGATATTCCTAAAGAATATATTGTAGATTATGAGATAAGAAGAAATACTAATATTCAAATGAATAAAAAAGTTTTAGAGTTATTAAAAGATAATATTTTAGATTATTTAGTTATACCTCAAGATGATTCTTGTGAGTTTGGATATACTGCAATGGACCAAAGAAAAATAAATCAGTATATAGACTTAAATAATTTATTTGGAGATGTGCTTATATATCCTGGAGCAGATGAAGTAGGAGCTACATTATTATCTAGAGCTTTTAGTGATTATAAAAATAAAAGAGTAAAGATATATCCTTTGTACTCATCTACACTAGGTAAATCTATAATACCTTTATATGAAGATAGACCTATGTTTGAATCTTTAAAATCACATATTATGTCAGCTGGGGGACAAATTGTATATAACTATGATTGTGCTGATGTTATACTTGCTATAAACTCTCCAGGAAAGGTAATGCAAGAGTCATGGGATCAATTTGAATGTAGAGATGTATCATATGATTCATATAGAAATATATTATCTTTCACACATAGTATAAAAAAATTTATTGAAAGTGGTAAGGATGTAATAATAGCTGACTGTGCATATGCAAATGGTGGAGATTATCAATTAATAAAGTTATTAGACAAGTATGAAGTATTAGATAAAATAAAAGCATATTATGGATGGAATACTCATTGCAATAGTTTAGGAACCACTTTAAGTCAAGGGATAATAACTCACTTTGGATTTAATAAAGATAATGTAGATAAAAGCTTGATATATCATTTACTAGAAGATGTGTTTTATCAAAGTAAAGTAAGAATGTATGTTAATAAAGAAATACTTCCTAAATATGAATGTAATTACTTTGATATATCAAACTCTATTGATATTGTAGAAGAAAAGATTTGTAGTTTAATAAAAAACGAGTTTGAACAAGTTATTAAAAACTCATTTAAAGATAAAACTATTTCAAATTTAAGTGTGTATAATCCATGGAAGAGAATGTTTGAAATTGGATTAGACTTAGACATATAAACTTATATAATAGACAAGAAAAAATAATATGGTAAAATGGTATAACAAGAACAAGAGAATAAATACTATTTTAGGTGATTATTATGAACTTAGTAGAGAGAATAAATGAATATGGAAATAGTCTAAGTAGCACTGAAAAGTATTGTTTAGACAATATAATAAGTAGTGATAGTATGGTTAAAATAACTATACAGCAACTAGCTGATAATTTAAATGTATCAACTACAACTATTTTTAGAATGGTAAAAAAGTTAAAATATAAGTCATTTAATGATTTCAAGGATGATCTTTTATTAAATAAAACACTAACCCTTGAAAATTCATCTATTCCTGATGAAGATGATGAAATAATAAATAACTTAAGTAGGCAATACTTACAGACTTTGCAACTAATGAAAAGTGTAGATTTTGAACCAATAGTAAAAAGTATAAAAGAAGCTAAAAATGTTTTGATATGTGCTATGGGAATGACTCACTATATAGCTAGAGTTTTAGAAATTAAGACAAAGTTAAATGGAATAAATTCAAGACATTTTAGTGATCCTTGGTTTATGAAACTAGAAGTAAACTCAATGAATGAAGATGATATGGTAGTAATATTGTCAAAGACAGGAGAAACTAAAGAACTTGTTGAAGTAGCTAATATTGCGAGAGTAAATAAGTGTAAAATTTTATTTATAGGTGAAGTTGGAAAATCAACTATAAAAGATATGTCTGATTATTTTATACCAGTTGCAAATACAGAAAATATAGGTTTAGATTTAGATACAAGATTGCAAATACATGTTGCAGCTAATTACTTTATGAAAAAAATATACAAATAATAATAATAATCCCTATGTCGGAAAACATGACATAGGGGTTATTATTATTAGAAAATCCAATTACTATAAAAATAATTATTCTCTTTCGACAAGAAAAGGCAAATTTTTTATAAATAATATGATATATTGTTTGAGCACTAATATGCAATTATTAATATTTATAGGTAAGAGGAGACATAAATGAAAGACAGAATCAAAGAATTTTTAAGAAACAACAAAGCATTAGTTATAGTTGGAGTGGTGTGCTTTATATTAGGGATAGGAGTAGCACCAAAAGGGATAAGTGAAGATGAATACAATAAAGTAAAATCTAACTATGAAACAACTAAAAGTGAATTAGATAATTCTAAAAAAACTATAACTGACTTAGAGGGAAAAGTTAAAGAAGCAGAGCCATTTTTCAAAATGGATAACGCTGAAAAAGAAGCTATGAAAATTGAATCTGAAAAAAAAGAAGCGGAACTTAAAGCAGAGCAAGAAAGATTAGCAAAAGAAAAGAAACAAGCTGAGTTAGATGCTAGAAGTGTAACATTGGGGAATGGTACATATTTAGTAGGTAAGGATATACCAGAAGGAGTATATGACTTAACAGCAGTTAAAGGTGGAGGAAACGTACAATCTTCAGACTTTAAAGTAAACTTAATCATGGGAGTTAGCGGAAGTTCAGACTTCTATCAAAGGGAGCAACAAAATGTAGCATTAAGAGATGGAGCAACTATAGATTTAAAAAATGTAACTGTTAAATTTGTTCCAGATGATGGGTATGTTATAAAAAAATAATTAAAAGCAATACAAAAAATTATAAATGGGGATTTATAAGCGGAAATTAATAATATAAATTTAAAAAAGGTGTATACCAAAATTAGAAAAGGATAAACACATAAGCTTTGTAAGAAAAACTTATATATTTATCCGAAACTTTGGGATACACCTTTTTTACGTCTAAACAAATAAAATTAAATAAACTATTGGAATTGTAACTATAAGTCCTAATACATTATAAAATGTAAAATATTTTAAATAAGTAGAGCTATCATCTTTAAATTCATTAGTATAAATCTTATATGAAATAACACTAGCTAAAGAGGCTATAAGAGTACCCATACCTCCAATATTCACACCGAGTAATAGTTCTTTAAAGTTATTTGTAAATCCAGATAAAAGCATAGTAGCTGGAACATTACTTATAACCTGACTAGATAGTATTGAAGTTATAAAAGTAGACTGAGGACTATTTAAAATTCCTATCATAAAACTTCTAATAGAATCCATTGTAGAAATATTTCCTATAAATATGAAAAATCCTATAAATGTAATAAGTAATGAATAATCAATTTGTGTTAGCAATTTTTTATTTAGGATAAGTACAGTTAATAAAGTTATACTAAATGCTAGCCTATAGTCTACTATATGAAAAACAGATAAAAGTATAATAGCAAATAATATAGAAAAGAAAATTACATCTTTTTTATTTTTAATTTCTACATCTTCTAAGTGTAAGTCTAACTTGATTTTTTTACTTTTTAATATGATAACACTTAAAAACAGTACAGAAAAAATTACCAAAGGAGCAGTTATCTTAAAAAAGTCACTAGGATCTAAATTATAAAAAGAGTATATAAATAGATTTTGAGGATTACCCATAGGAGTAAAACTACTTCCTAAATTTGCAGCAAGTGTTTGTAAAATAACTATTTTTAACACATTAATATCTGACTTTTTAGCAACCACTATACTAAGAGGAACAAAGGTAATAAGTGCTACATCATTTGTGACTACCATTGATGCTAAAAAAGTTATAAACACAAGTGCAAATGATATTGACGTATAAGTACTACATTTTTTTAATAATGATATAGCGATGCTATCTAAAACTTTAAGTTCCTTAAAAGCTGCAACAACTACCATAAGATTAAATAGTAGTATTAAAACCTTAAAATCAATATATGATAATTTTGGACTAGATATAAAAGAAGTTATAATTGCTAAAGAAGCTGAAAGTATTAGTACTATTTCTTTTTTTATAAAGTTTTTTAAATTGTTCTTATTAGAGTTATGATTATCAATTATTGGAATTGATAGTTCTTGGTTGTTATTATTAAGCATTTAAAATCTCCCTATATGTTTTTTCTACCTTAAAAGATTTTACAATAGAAGCTTATTTTTATCTATAAGTAAAATTAAAAAATATCATAAAAAATTATAATTTAGGACATCATATACTTAATGAAAGATGCGTCTAAAAAATGACAATAGTCTGAAAATTGACGTTGTGAAAATTAAATCTAAAAAGTAAGTAAAATAGCCATTAATAGAATATTTTCTTTTGATTGTCCATAAAAAAACGTCTATTTGTTGACTTTTTGACAAGTTTAGAATAAATTACACAAAATTTAGGAATAAATAAAAGTAAACGCAAATATATATAAAATACCAAAGATTTGAAAGATTTCAACGATTTAAAATTTTATTGTTAATAAAAGAACAAGTGGCACAATACTTGCTTTTTTAAAAGGTATTAGGCTTTTACAGGGGGTGAAAGTTGAAATGAGCCGACTCACGAATGTGATGACTAAGGGGAAAAAACAAGTATATATTAGGGGGTTCAACTATGATTAACGTAATAAGAGTTTTACTAGGTGTATTTACAGCTTTCTTTGGATTTTCATATTTCAAGGATATAGCAAAAGCAAAATCAGAAAATAATTTTGAAGATGTATCAACAGGTAAAGCATTAGCAACAGGTTTTGTAACAGACTTTTTTGACACACTGGGAATAGGATCTTTTGCACCAACGGTTGCAATGTTTAATGCTTTAAAGATGAATATATCAGACAGATTAATACCTGGTACATTAAATGTATGTCACACTATACCAGTTGTTTTAGAAGCATTTATATTTACAACTGTTATAAAGGTAGATCCAGTAACTTTAATATGCTTAATAGGAGCAGCTGTAGTAGGTTCATACCTTGGAGCTGGAGTTATAGCTAAGATGGATGAACGTAAGATACAAATTATAATGGGAATTGCATTAGCAATAACTGCACTTTTAATGTTATTAGCTCAATTAGAATTAATGCCTGGAGGCGGAACTGCTACAGGATTAAGTGGAGCAAAATTAGTTATAGGAATAATAGGTAATTTTATATTAGGAGCACTAATGACTGCAGGTGTTGGATTATATTCTCCATGTATGGCTATGGTTTACTTCTTAGGAATGTCACCAGACGTTGCTTTCCCTATAATGATGGGATCTTGTGCGATGTTAATGCCAGTTGCAAGTACTAAGTTTATAAAAGAAGGAGCTTACGCTAAAAAAACTTCATTCTTTATAACAATAGGTGGAGTTGTAGGAGTATTTATAGCTGCATTTATAGTTAAGAGTATGCCAATTGATATACTAAAATGGGTAGTTATAGTAGTTATAACTTACACTTCTATATCAATGTTAAGAAAAGCATTTAAATCTGAAAGAGCAGAATAATTTAATATAATAAAAAAGAAAGTGATTTTTATCGCTTTCTTTTTTTGTATTAAAATTTATAGCTAGAAAAACTTAAAATCTATTGATATTATCATTATGAATACAAGTAAACTATATAATAGATAATATAGGTAAATATTAAAGTTGAAGGGGAAAAATAATGAAATATTATATGAAATCTAAATTGTTTAAAATTAAAGAAGACTTCTGGATACAAAATGAAGAAAATGAAGAAGTATTCTTTGTAGACAATAAATTATTTGCAGTAGGGCTTCAATTTGATCTTATTAAAGATGAAAAAACATTATATTCTGTTAAAGAAACTGTAATATCGCTGCTAGCTAAATATCAAGTTAAAGAAGGTAATGAAGTTGTAGCGGAAGTAAATAAAAAGCCTTCATTTATGAGAGATAGTATAAAAATAGAAAGTAAATATGGGGATTTAAATGTAACAGGGGATATAATTGATCACAATTATGAAATATATAAAGGAAGTGAGCAAATAGCTAGAATTCATAAAGAAGTTTTTACTTTTACAGATAGTTACAATGTAGAAACTGATTTTGAAGATGAAGCATTTATTTTAACTTTAGCAGTTATAGTTGATGATATAATTGATAAACAGAGAAGTAAGTAGTTTTAAATTAAACATTTTTTCGCATCAATATATATTTTTAGGTAACAATAAGTTTGGAAAAATAATATTTATATGTATAGGTGATATATATGAAAGAAAAAAAAGAATTATTGTTAGCAATTTTTATACTTGCAGCATTATTTTGCGTAAAGACATTTGTTGAAGAGATGGAAAAAACGAGTTTAAGTAATGAGAATCAAAATATTATTCAAACTTATAGTTATACAAAGGAAGATCCTTTAAGTAGATTGAAAAAAGGAAATGAAATATATCTAGATGCTACATACAATAAAAATATAATTGACAAAGATGCAAGAAAAAAACTTAATGAGAGTGGACAAAAGCCGTATGCTGTTGTTTTAACTTGTTCTGATTCAAGAGTAGTTCCTGAAAATATATTTTATACAGGATTAGGAGAACTATTTGTGATTAGAGTAGCTGGAAATGTAGTTGATGACACTGTATTAGGAAGTATTGAATACGCTATAAGTAAATTAGATGTACCTTTAGTTGTAGTTATGGGTCATAATGATTGTGGAGCTGTAGAGGGAGCGTCTAAAGATCATGTTAATGGAAAATTAGAAACTATAGTTCAAAAAATTAAACCAAGTTATGAAAAAGCAAAATTACAAGGGGGATCAAAAGAAGAAATTTATAATAATGCAGTTAACTTTAATATTGATAATTCAATTAATTTAATTAAAGAAAATGAAATAGTAAAAAAATATATTAATGAGAAAAAAGTTAAAGTAACTGGAGCTACTTACGATATGAAAACAGGTTTAGTTAAATGGGTAGACTAATTTTATAATTCGGAAAATTTAAACTTAAAGGGAGTAATAAGAAATTACTCCTTTTGTGTTTTAAAAGCATATAAGTAGTGGTATATAATTCTATAGAAAAATTTTGATAAACATCAAAGGAGATTTATTATGGAGAAGAAAAAAATATTATCTACTACCATAATGTTTGTAGTTATAGTAGCAGCAATTATAGGTTTTAAAAGTGTGTTTGGAGATGCAAATACATTGGTTGGAGTTGCAGGTATTACAGCCGCTCTATCTTTACTAGGGACAGATTACACTATAAACCCAGTAAGAAATACAATATATTTTGTATGTTTAGAGGTTGTATTAGGTATAGGAGCTTTTCTAGCCGCAAATAATTCAATTTTATCATTAATTATAACTTTTATAGTAATATTTACAGTTTTATATAATTTTACATATAATACGAAAAAACCTACTTATGTAGCTTTTACATTAGGATATCTATTTATGTTATACAGTCCTGTTGATATAAAAGAATTACCAACTAGATTATTAGCTCTTGTATTTTGTGGATTAGCAATAATGGCAATTCAGATGCTAGCTAATAAAAACAAACTTAAAACACAATCTAAAAAAACAATAAAAAATTCTGTAGAATATATAAATGAGGAAATAAACTGTATATTAGAAAATAAAAATTTAGATTTTGTAAATGAGTTAAACAAAAAAACATACATAGGAATAAGAGACTTGATATCTGATATGTATAAAAGAATAGACAAAGATGTAAACTTACCTATTGAATGTATGCAAAGTTTATTTATAAGTAGATTTTTAGAAAGTATTAACTTAACAATAGGTAAAATTAAAGATGATAGAAATGATAATGAAGGTTATTTTAAAACATTTAATGAAATAAAGAACTTATTAATAGAAATTGAGAATTTTATAGATGAAAAATTAAGTATAGATGAATTAATAAATAAGCTAAGTAGCTATGCTGAGGACACAGATAAAATAGAACCAAATTATTATTTAATATATGAACTTAAAGATGCAGCAGATTTATTAAGTTATGATTTAAAAGATTCAAGGGATAAAAAAATAGATAAAATTAAGGAAAATTATTTTGTAACAAATTTATTAGATAGAGTAGATGATTTAAAAAATAATATAAGCAAGGATTCTCTTAAGTTTACTTTTGCATTAAGAGGAGCTATTGTTACAAGTATTGGTGTTTTTATAGTTAGTATTTTTAACATTGAATATGGAAAATGGTTAGTGTTTAGTTTATCATCTATAGTTCAACCTTATCTTGAAGCTAGTAAGGTAAAAGGTAAGGATAGACTTGTAGGTACTGTAATAGGATTAGTAATTTTTGAAATCTTATTTTACTTAATAAAAGATAATTCTGCGAGAACATTAGTTATACTTGTAGTTGGGTATATAAGCAACTTCCAAACTAAATATAAAGACCAAATGATATGTACAACAATTTCTGCATTAGGTGCAGCAGCTATGACTAGTAGCTTAGAGATGATATCTGTAAATAGACTAGTATTTGTTGTTATAGGTACTTTAATCGCATTATACGCAAATAAAGTTATATTACCTTACAAAATGAGTGATATAACTAAAAAAGATATTGAAAAATCTATAATGATAAATGAAAAAGTACTTTCAAAGCTATATGAATTAGGTCGTTTAGACTTAAAAATAGATGAAGATGTTAAAGATATGTTATTTGTAAATAACTTGATAAATAAAAAAATAGACATAAACAACTTGACACTTTTATCAAATAGCATTGACGATTTTTTATATAATCAACGAATGTTCATGAATGATATTAGATTTTTAGTTAATAACTTTAGAAAATTTACTCAATGTAATATTGGAGTAGTAGACCTAGTTTATGACGTAGATAAGCTAATGCATAGAGAAAATTCTAAAGAGGATATAATTAAGTGTTTTAATAAAAGAGCGGATAAGTTTAGTCAATTAGTTTTAGTTGATGTTTTAGAATTAAAAGAAAATATAATAAATTCTAAGAAACTATCTAAACAAATTTCAAATGAATTATAATTTAAATTTACGTATGAAATGCATTTCATTACATAAAAAATGCATTTCATGAATATAAAATAACGTTTTACTCGTTAATCGACAAATTAAAACATAAAGCAATATATAATGATGTTAAGAAAATAAATTCTTAACATCATTTTTTTAAGCTTAAAGAAATTATAGCTACATGA
The DNA here is from genome assembly GCF_048568265.1 of Paraclostridium dentum. Taxonomy (NCBI): domain Bacteria; kingdom Bacillati; phylum Bacillota; class Clostridia; order Peptostreptococcales; family Peptostreptococcaceae; genus Paraclostridium; species Paraclostridium dentum. Next base: position 1,034,444 of record NZ_CP183813.1, read on the forward strand.
GCAAAGCGAATTTTTATTAACTTTTAGGGAAGGAGCGATTGATGTGATAAGTTTTTTAGGATCAATAGCGTTACTTATAATTGGGTATTATACTTATGGTAAATTTGTAGAAAGAACGTTTGGCATTGATGATAGCATCAAAACGCCAGCAACTACACTTGAAGATGGTGTAGATTACATTCCAATGAAATGGAAAAAAATATTCCTTATACAATTCTTAAACATAGCAGGACTTGGACCTATATTTGGAGCAATACAAGGTGCTTTATTTGGACCAGCAGCATTTTTATGGATAGTGTTTGGAACCATATTTGCAGGAGGAGTTCATGACTTCTTATCTGGATATTTGTCAATGAAAAACAGAGGTGATTCAGCTTCTGAGCTAGTTGGAAAATACTTAGGAAATTCAACTAAAAACTTAATGAGAGTATTTACAGTTGTTCTTTTAATATTAGTTGGTACCGTATTTATGACAGGGCCAGCAGCACTTTTAACAACTTTAACATCAATAGATGCTAAGATATGGGTTGTTATAATAGTAATATACTATATAGCTGCCACTGTTTTACCAGTAGATGCAGTTATAGGAAAGATATATCCACTATTTGGAGCAGCACTTTTAATAATGGCTGTTGGAGTTGCAGGAGGGTTAATATTTAAGGGTTATGATATACCAAATATAGCACTTCACAATTTACATCCACAAGGACAACCATTATTCCCATTCTTATTTATAACAATAGCATGTGGAGCAATATCTGGGTTCCATGCAACACAATCTCCTATGATGGCAAGATGTGTTGAAAAAGAAAGTGAAGCTAGAAGAGTATTCTATGGTTCAATGGTTGCAGAAGGTATAATAGCTTTAATATGGGCAGCTGCAGCTATGACATTCTTTGGAGGAGTTCCTCAATTAGATGTTATATTATCTCAAGGTGGACCAGCTACAGTTGTAAATGTTATATCAAATACTTTAATGGGACCAATAGGTGGAGGACTTGCAATATTAGGAGTTGTAGTTTGTCCTATAACTAGTGGAGATACAGCATTTAGAAGTGCAAGACTTACAATAGCAGATGCAATGAAGATAGATCAAAGTAGTATAAAAAATAGATTTATGATATCTATACCATTATTTGTAATAGGTATAGCACTTACTTTCATAGATTTCAACATAATATGGAGATATTTCTCTTGGGCTAACCAAACATTAGCTATGATAATGTTATGGACAGGATCAGCATACTTAGCAAAACACAATAAAAATCATTTTATAAGTACTATACCTGCTATATTTATGACAGCTGTAACATTTGCATATATAATGCAAGCGCCAGAAGGATTTAGATTACATGCTGGAATATCTAATGCAATAGGTATTGGAATGGCTATAATATTCACTATATTATTTGCTAGAAAAGCTAAGAAATTAAGAAGTGAAAATAAAGAATTAGCATAGGCATTAAGTTAGTATTTCATATATATAAAATAAAGGTAGAATCTTTTAAAGGTTCTACCTTTATTTATCATAAAATACTTGAAAGTTCAAGTATTTTATGATAAATTGAAAATAGGTGAAAGTTCAAGTATTTTAAAGGAGGAATTAAATGAGTTATTTAATTCTTAGAGAAATAGGTAAAATTGCAAGATGTCTACAAACAATAAGTGATGTAGAGTTTAGAGAGATAGGGCTAGAAAAAGGACAGTACTTGTTTCTAGTAAGAATATGTGAAAATCCAGGTATTAATCAAGAAGTTTTATCTAATTTATTAAATGTAGATAGGACAACAACTGCAAAAGCTATTAAGAAATTAGTTGAAAAAGATTATGTCATTAAAAGACATAATGCAAATGATAAAAGAGCTTATGAGCTATATCCATCAGAAAAAGCTAGTCAAATACATTTAATTTTAAAAAGTGAAGAGGAATTATCTACAGAGAATTCATTAAATGGGTTTAGTGAAGAAGAAGTAGATATTCTATTTACTTTATTAGAAAGAATGAGAAAGAATATAGAAAAAGATTGGGAGTATGTAAAAAAAGGAAATAAAAGAGACTATACAAACAAATAGAGGAGGCAGCTATATGGAATGGAAATTAAAAAAATATGAGGAATTAACTGTAGATGAATTGTATGAGATATTATGTGCTAGGGTAGAAGTATTTGTAGTAGAACAAAAGTGCCCATATCAAGATTTAGATTTTAAAGATAAAAATTCATATCATTTATTTGCTAAAGAAAATGGTAAGATTGCAGCTTATGTAAGAATTTTAAACAAAGGAATATCTTTTGAAGAAGCTTCTATCGGTAGAGTACTAACAAGCAAAGAATATAGAGGTAAGGGTCTAGCAAAAGAAATGATGCTAAAAGCTATAGAGTATATAGAAAATGAGCTAAATGAAAGAGAAATAAAAATATCAGCTCAAGCATATTTAATAGAGTTTTATAAGAGCTTAGGATTTAAAGAGGTATCGGATATATATTTAGAAGATGATATCCCTCATCTTGATATGCTATATAGAAAGTAAATTATTTAAGGATATATATAAATTTAAAATCTTTTCTAGATTAAGAAATAAAATTTATATATATCCTTATTATTTTGTTATTTAATATTTTATTCTAAGTCATTATGACTTAAAGGAGTACCCCTTTTCATATCTTTATTTACTTTTTTGCCTATCACATTATAGTAGTATTTAGGGTGCATGCCGTAACCAGGTCTTATAGATCTTAAGTTATCTTCTTTTAGCACTTCACCTTTTTTTATATCTTTAACTATAAATAAAGATCTAGAAAACTTAATATGTTTTTTTAAGTCATCTTCATTATTGTATGAAATTTTACCTATACATTTTTCAACTTTTCTTATAGAATCAACCATTTGTTTAAATTGATTTTTATCTAGTGAAAATGAAGAATCAGGACCACCTATACTTCTATCTATTATAAAGTGTTTTTCTATTATTTTAGCACCAAGAGCAACAGCAGTTATAGGAACTTCTATATCAACACTATGGTCAGACAATCCAACTATTGTATGAAAAGTGTTTCGCATATTAGGGATGGTATCCAAGTTAGAATCTTCTAACTTTGCTGGATAAGATGATGTACATTTTAATAAAGCAATATTCATGTTATCCATTTTTTTACATGAGCTTAAAGCTTCATATATATCATTTTTAGTAGCTACGCCAGTAGACAATATAATAGGCTTATTTTTAGATGCAATGTATTCTATAAGTGGAATATCTCTAATTTCGAAAGAAGCTATCTTATATGCTGGAACGTTTAAGGATTCTAAAAAGTCTACTGATGATTTATCAAATGGAGTTGAAAATAATGTGATACCTATTTTATTTGCATAATCAAATAGTTCTTCTTGCCATTCCCAAGGAGTATATGCATTTTGATACAATTTATATAATGTAGTCCCATCCCATATGCTACCTTGATTTAACCTAAAGTAATCATTACCACAATCAATGGTTAAAGTATCGGGTGTATAAGTTTGAATTTTAACGGCATTGGCTCCACATTCTTTTAAAGTTTTGATGCTTTGTTTTGCTATATCTATATCACCACCATGATTTGCTGATAGTTCACCTATTATGTAGCAAGGTGAATCATTAGATATTTTAAAATCATCTATAATCATAAATACACATCCTTAAGATTTATTATTCGAATTCATAATCTGTTACAATTAGCATTGCATCTTTTAGTTTTATAAGTGAATTTGAGTTATTAAAGACAACTGTTCCTATATCTAAACTTTCATACTGAGGTGAAATGTTATAATCTAATCTAGCTCTCCAAATAATTATTTTCTTGTTGTTATTATATAAAAATGCTCCTGGATATGGTTTTGAAATTGCTTTTATAAAATTTATAATATCTTTTGAAGGCTTAGAAAAGTCAATTTTACCATCGTCTTTAGTTCTTTTATTTACGTAAAATCCTTTTGATAAATCAGGTTTTATTAAGTTTATATTGTTATTTTTTAAAGATTGTATAGCGTTTAATACTATTTTAGGATAAGTATTTTTAACTTTATTTAATAAATCAGATATATAGTCATCTTCATCTATTTTTATTTTTTCTTGTAATATTATATCCCCTGTATCTATACCTTCATCTATAAAATGAACTGTAACCCCGCTATATTGTTCACCATTAATCATAGCCCAGTTTAAAGGGGCACGCCCTCTATACTTAGGTAGTAAAGATGCATGTGTGTTTATACAACCTATAGTTGGTAAATTTATAATATCTTTTTTAAGTATCTGATCAAAATTAACACAAACTATTAAGTCCAAGTTTAAAGATTTTATTTTATTTAAAAAATTTTGGTCGTTGATGTTTTTTTCTTCGTAAAGATTTAAATTAAATTTATATGCAACTTCATCAACTCCACGATACCAATCATTATCATTTTTAGATACAACTACACCAACTACATTTATATTATTATTAATTAAATGTTCTAGTGTTTTTGCACCCAACTCATGTCCACCCATAAACAATATGTTCATAAAAAACTCCTTATTTAAATAATTTTTTTATTTCGTGAACTACATTTTTTACTCCAGTTTTACATACTAAACCCTTACAGTTATCGCTTATACTTTTCCTAAATTCACAGTTGTTTGCTAGTTTAGTAAAGATTTCATTAAATTTGTGCTCAGTAAGTTCATCAAACCAACCTCCATAAACACAAGTATTAATGTTTGATAACTCCTCACATATAAGCTCTTGATTGTCAGTTTGTATGATTAAGATTGAAGGAATTGAAAGTGATAAAAGCTCATAAGCAGTGCTACCTGAAGCAGATATAGCTATATCATTTTTAAGCATTATAGACTTCATATTATCTGGATTAAATATTAAGTTTATATTAGATTTAGAATTTGCCAAAGCTTTAAGTTTATTTAGATTATTAAATTTTTCATTTACAACTACATTGAAGTTTATATCATTAAACTCATCTAGATATTTTAAAATTGTATAAGTATAGTTATTTACATCGGTTCCACCCATAGTAATTAAAACATTTTTACACGTTTTATTTATAGATATATAATCATTTTCTTGAAATTCTTTTCTAAATAAACAATAGGTACATCCAAGCAAATATTTTGTGTATTTATCAAATTTATAGTTTAGTTTTTTTGCATAGATATTATAGTTAATAACTATGTCACTTATATAATCATATAAGTTAGTATCATCTATTGATACTAAATATTTAACTGTATTTTTCATTTCTTTAAAATAAAAATCATTGAGATTATAAGAGTCTGTTATTAATAAATCTATGTTTAAATCTTTAATTATTTTTTTAGTTTCTTTTATTTCTAAATTCAAATCTTTAGATATTAAAGTATTAAATTCAAGTCCGTGTTTGTTTAAAAAATCTATTATATAAGTATCATCATCAATTAAGAATAAAACTTTAAAATTATTAAAAATTAGTTCTTGAGCTAATGATATACATCTTGCAACATGGCCTAATCCTTGATTTTTATTTCCACCAGCTCGAATAGCTACATAGTTCAAATAAATCACCTCTATAAGTTAATATATTGAGAACTATTTTTTCATATGATTAATAGTATAAATGTTAAAAGAAATTTTATTTATTTGAACACTAAAATTGTTTATAGGCATATTGTAAAACATAGTTAAATTTGCTTTAAGGAGGAGTTTATGTTAGAAAATAAAAGTATTTTAGTTACAGGGGGAACAGGTTCATTTGGAAAAAAGTTTGTAGAAAGAGTTTTAACTAACTATGATATAAAAAAAATAATTATATATTCAAGAGATGAGTACAAACAAGATGTGCTTAAGAAATATCTACTTAACAAATACCCAGAAAAAATTTCAAAAGTAAGATTTTTCATTGGAGATGTTAGAGACAAAGATAGGATAAAAAGAGCCACAAAAGATGTTGATTATATAGTCCATGCAGCTGCTATGAAGCAAGTTCCATCATGTGAATACAATCCTTTTGAAGCAATAAAAACTAATATATATGGGGCTCAAAATATAATAGATGCAGCAATTGATAATAATGTGCGTAAAGTTATTGCATTATCAACAGATAAAGCGGTCAATCCAATAAATTTATATGGAGGGACTAAATTAGTTTCAGATAAACTTTTTATATCTGCAAATGCATATTCAGGTCAATGTATAACAAGGTTTTCAGTTGTAAGATATGGTAATGTAGCGGGAAGTAGGGGGTCAATAATACCATTTTTTAAAAATATAATAGAGCAAAATAAAAAAGAAATTCCTATAACTGATGAAAGAATGACAAGATTTTTTATATCTTTAGATGAAGGTGTTAACTTAGTTTTAAAAGCTTTAAAAGAAAGTAAGGGTGGAGAAACATATATATCTAAAATACCTTCGTTTAAGGTTACAGATATTGCTAGAGCAATGATGGATGATTGCAAATTTAAATTTATAGGTATTAGAGAGGGAGAGAAGCTTCATGAAGTAATGATAACTAAGGATGATTCGAGAAATACATATGAATATGATAAACACTATATAATATATCCTAATTTTGAGTGGTGGAATTTTGAAAAACACTTTACACCGGGAGGTAAGTTAATCGAAGACGGGTTTGAATATAATTCAGGAAATAATATCGATTGGTTAAATATAGATCAATTAAGAGAAAGATTAAATGATTTAAATCTATATACAAAAGATGAATTTGAAAAATTTAACCATAAGGAGGAGTAATAATGATTGCAATTAACGGGGGAGAGCCTACTAGAAAAAACTATCTTCAATATGGAAGACAATATATAGATGATGAAGATATTATGAGCGTTATACAAGCTTTAAAAAGCGATTTTTTAACAACAGGACCATTAGTTGAAGAATTTGAAAGAAAGTTTGCAGACTATGTAGGGGCTAAATATGCAGTAGCTGTATCAAATGGAACAGCAGCACTTCACATTGCTTGTTTAGCTGCAGGATTACAAAAAGGTGATGAAGGAATAACGACTCCAATTACCTTTGCTGCATCATCGAATTGTATGCTTTACTGTAAAGCAAAACCAGTTTTTTGTGATATAAATTTAGATGATTATAATATAGATGAAAATAAAATTAAATCATATATAAATGAGAAAACAAAAGTTATATTGCCTGTAGATTTTACTGGGCAGTGTTGTAATATAGGAAAAATAATGGAGATTGCTAAAGAAAATAATTTAATTGTAATTCAAGATGCATCACATTCTTTAGGAACCAAATATCTAGATAAACAAATTGGTTCAATTGCAGATATGACAACATTTAGTTTGCATCCTGTAAAGACTATAACATCAGGTGAAGGTGGAGTAGTAACTACTAACTCATTAGCTTTATATGAAAAGTTAAAGTTATATAAAACACATGGAATAACAAAAAGCAAAGGAAATTTGAGAAATAAGGAACATCCAGAGTGGTATTATGAACAAATTTACTTAGGATACAATTATAGAATTACGGATTTACAAAGTGCATTGGGAATTAGTCAATTAAATAAAATCGAAAAGTTTATAACAAAAAGAAAGCTATTAGTAAATACTTATAATGAATTATTAAAAGATATAGATGGAGTTATACTTCAAAAAGAAGAAGCTTATAGCGACACAAGTAGGCACTTATACATTATAAGATTAGATTTAAATAAGTTTAAAGCAACTCGAGATGATATATACAATGCGTTAATAGCTGAAAATATAGGTGTAAATATTCACTATATACCTGTTTATAAACATCCGTATTACAAAGAGATAGGATATGAAGATATAATATGTGAAAATGCTGAGACTTTTTATAATTCTAGCATAACACTACCATTACATGTAAATATGAATGAAAGTGATATAAATGATGTAGTAAATGCATTAAATAGTGTGTTGGATTATTATAAGAGGTGAAAAAATGAATATTGTTGCTATAGTTCAAGCGAGACTTGGATCAAGTAGGTTGCCTGGAAAAGTTATGAAAAAGATATGTAAAAAAACAGTACTAGAACATGTTTATGAAAGACTTAAAATAAGTGAATATTTAAATGATATAGTAATAGCAACTACTAATAAAGATGAAGATAAAAAAATAATAGGTCTATGCGAAGAATTAGGGATTAATTACTTTATAGGTAGCGAGGATGATGTTTTAAGCAGGTACTACAATTGTGCTAAAAAATACAATGTAGATATAGTTGTTAGAATCACTTCCGATTGTCCTCTTATAGATAGCAAGGTTTTAGATGAAATGCTAAGTTTTTATACCAACAATAAATATGATTTGGTAACAAATGCAGGAGATGAAATTTATAGAACTTACCCAAGGGGATTAGATATAGAAATATTTTCTTTTAATTTACTTAAGATAACACATCTAAATGCAAATCAAAATTATGAAAAAGAACATGTAACTCCATATATGTATGAAAATGGATTTAACATATATTATTATAAGAATGATAAAAATTACTCTAAATATAGATTAACATTAGATACAAAAGAAGACTTTGAATTAATAAATAAAATTTACTATGAACTTTATGATAATAAACATGATTTTTTCTTAGAAGATATTATAAAAGTTTTAGAAAATAATCCAAAACTAGAACTAATCAATAAGGACATTAAGCAAAAGAAATTAAAAGATTAAAATTAAAAGATGGTGATATTATGAGTAAAGCATATCAAACTATAAATGTACAAATGGATGGGAAAAAATTAGCAAAATGTAAAAATGCAAATATGAGCTTTAAATTTAAGGAAAGTGACAGGTTTTTAGTTAAAGGACATGTAGAAACAGCTGAAGGAAGATGCCTTAAAAATGCAGGAGTGGAGGTAATTAGAACAAATCTTAGAAATCAAGAGAAAGATATACTAGGGGTTGTATTTACAGATGAAGATGGAAACTATAGTGTTTCATTACAAGTGTATAAATGCTATGGATATGTATTTAAGGTATACTCTCCTGTGAATTAAGCTAGGGAGTGACAATATGAAAAGAAAGTTTATAAGAAATTTAATCAAGGGATATGTAAAGTATAGTGATTGGGAAATAGTAGACAACGCTGTAGTTATAATATATATAAGGTATCAAAATGAATATAACAAATGGATAAAAGAAGAAGTTGGATATACAGTAACCAATGAATTTGGAGAATTTTGCTTTGCGCTAAATCAGTATAACTATAAAAATTTAGAATATATAATCGAAGTTTTCGAGCCATTGAACTAAAAGGATGTTTAGATTAAAGTAGCAAATTAAAACTACTAGTCATATATATATTAGAGAGATTCAGGTCTCTTTATAAAAGGTAAACTAAAAAATATATCAGAGGAGTGCAATTATATATGGCGCAAACAACGACTTATAGACCCGGTACAAAGAAAATGACAGCTGCATCAACATTATCAAATAATGGAAAGTCAGCTCAGATATCAACACTTACTTTAACTAAGTGGAATAGACTTATAGCATTTAATAAATTAGTAAATCCTAGTGGGACTCCATTAGCTGATGCAGGTGTAAGAATTTATCAACTAGCTTCAACAGGGGTAAGTTTATTGTCTAGTAACTTAATAGCTACAGTGTTTACAGATGCACAAGGTGAATATGGTATATCTCTAGATACATTAACATCTCCAGCAGTTTATGCATTTGAAGCATTCACAGCAGGAAACTAATAAATAAAAATAAGCTAAGGCTTTTAGCCTTAGCTTTAAATTAAAATCTAGGAGGATTATATAATGAGTGAAAAAATAATAATAGATGGAAAAGAGTATAACAAATTAGATATAGTTAAAATAAAGGTTGATGATGAAGAAAAAGAAAAAAATCAAATAACAGCAGAGGATACAAATGGCAAAGAAAGTATACAAATTAAAATAGTAGTTGATGACAAAAAATAAATGGAGAGTTTAAGTTCCTCTAAAATTGTTATAGATAATAATTGCATAGTTAGCAATGAAATAATAAATTTAAATATATTCTTGAAAAAGAATGATTATAATCTTATAGAAGGAACTGTATATAACCCAGATAAACATATTATAAGAAATGCTTGTATAGAAATAATTGAAATAGATAAACGTACACGTGAAGAAATTTTATTAGGTTATTGTTTTACTAATGAATATGGTAGGTATGGATATACATTAAATATAAAAGAGAACTGTTATTATGTATTTAATGTATATAGTCCTTTATAAGATTAATTCAAAGTGGGGGTAATTTTGAAGAGTGAACAATTAGAGTTAAAAGAAAATTTAAAGGATATAAGGTTTGATGAAACGATTATAATGTTTGGATTTAATAAAGGCGACTATTTAGAATGTTTAAAAGAAAGTATTTGTGAAAAAAATAAGGTTTATATAATAGATCCAAGTGATAATGAATATGAACAATATAAATATAAAATAAATGATAAAAATATTAGTATAATATCTATGAGTGATGAAAACATAGATTTTATCTTAAGTGAAATAATAAATAGTAAAAATTTCTTTAATTTTAATGTTCAAATATATGAAAACTATGATGTTTTATATGAAGAAGAATGGATTAAATTAAAAAAAATAATAGATAGTTTATACGATAAATATAGTGTGTATTTATCTACAATGGAAACATTTAAAAAAATAACATTAGAAAATATATTATCAAATTTAAATGAGATAAATAATTCATGTAAGTTTGATTCATATATTAATGTAAACAAAGATGTTCCATGCATAGTAGTTTCAGCTGGACCTTCTTTAGATAAGAATTTAAAAGTTATGATTGAAAATAAAGATAAACTGGATAAGTTTTTTATAATAGCTGGAAATAGAACTTTAAATCCACTATTAGAAAATGGTATAAAGCCAGATGCTGTTATATCAGTAGATCCACAGGATATAACTTATGATATGATGAAAGATAGCTTTTATGAAAAAGTACCTCTGATATACTGTGAAAAAAGTAATTGTAAGCTAGTAAGAGAATACGAAGGTAAAAAAATAATTGTATCACAAGGAGCATTAAATAGTATAAAAAGTTTAAACGACATGATTGTATGTATGAGTGGAGGATCTGTAGCACATACTTGTACGGATATTGCATTTTTATTAGGATGTAATCCTATAATTTTTGTAGGTCAAGATTTTGCATACACAAATGAAAAAAACCATGCATTAGTTGCAAAAAATAAAATAGATAGTGACTTTAATAAAGAAGAATGTACAATCATAAAAGATATAAATGGAGAGGATATATATAGTTGCGACATACTAAATTTATACAAAGAAAATTTAGAGAGCATGTTAAAGCTATACATTCAATTAAACAAAGACATAGAATTTAAAAATGCATCCTATGGAGCAAATATAGATTATGCTAAACATGAGGAGTTAAGTAACATATTAAATTATAATTATAAAGATAAGAAAATAAATATAGATGATGTTGGAGAAAACATAAATATAAATACTGAAGAAATAGTATTTTCTATAAAGAACTATTTAGATCAAACAAAAAACAATATTAAAAAGTCAAAAAATATATGTGAAAATATACTAAAACATCCTAATCAAGATAATATAATGCAATTTGGCTTAGTTTTAAAGTGCATAGATGATTTTATAAAAAATGAAAATAATGTATATATAGAAAACTATATATCAAGCTTTTTAGTATATATAAAAGAAAAACTATTTAATATGAAATCTAGTGACTACGATAAATTGTCAAAAGATATAATTTATCAATGTAAAGTTTTTAGAGATTATATGAATGAGCTAGATTTACTTCTAAGTGAAATATCAGCAGTTGTATCACAATTTTAAATAACTTAATGATCAGTATAAATTTGTTGAAATATAAAATTTATACTGATTTTTTGTTTATATAAACAAAGTAACGGCAATGTAACAATAATTACGAAAATGATATATATTTTAACACACCATTATAAAGCAATTTTTATATGATATATAGGAAGATAAAACTTAAAGGGAGTGAGTATCATAAAAAAATTTGTAGCTTTTATGGTGTGTGTACTTATGGTAGTTGGAAATACTGCATATGTAGCTGCTAACAGCTATAAACCCAATGAAAAAAATACTAAATATATGGTATCTCAAAACACAATTAATAAGATGAAGGTAAATGCTACTTCATTAAATATAAGAAGTGGACCAGGTACAAATTATAAGAAAATAGGAAGCTTAAAAAGAGAAGCTGTTATTGATACTATAGATAAATGTGGAATTTGGTACAAGATAAAATATAAAAACAGTTATGGATGGTGTAGCGGAGATTTTTTATTGCAGGTAAATAGCAATAATGATAATAACAATGCTACATCAAATAGTAACCAAAACTTATCAAAGGGAGATTATATAATAATAAAAACATCTAGTAATACTATGGCTTATTATAAAGATGGTATTTTGGTTAAAGAATTTAATGTAGCTACAGGAAAAAAATCAGCTCCTACTCCAAAGGGGAAATTTAAGATAGTAAATAAAATTGTAAATAGACCTTATTATAAAGATAATATAAAAGGTGGAGATCCTAGAAATCCTTTAGGAAATAGATGGTTAGGGCTTCAAGTAGGTAGCACTTATGGAACTACTTATGCTATACACGGAAATAATAATGAAAGTAGCATAGGTAAGAACGTATCAGCTGGATGTGTTAGAATGCATAATAGTGATATAAAATGGTTATTTGATCAAGTTCCAAATCAAGCTACAGTTATAATAAGTGATTCAAGTCAAAGTTATAAGCAAATCGGATCATCTTACAGTATCAATTTAGAAAAATAGACTAGAGTTAAACTCTAGTCTATTTTTGGTAATTTCTTGGGTTGTTTTTTATTAGCCATATATCTGTTAACGTATATGATGATTACTCCCATTATAGGAACTGATAACATCATTCCGATAAATCCTGTATAATTACCAGCAAGTGTAACAGCTAGTATTGTAAGAACCGGTGGAACTCCAACTTGTTTTCCTACAAAATGAGGTTCTAATATAGCACTTTCTAATTGCTGAACAACTACCATTACAACTAAAACCCAAAGTGCTTTATTAAATGAGAAGAATAGGTTTATAAAAACAGCAACTATAGTACCTATAATTGGGCCAAAGAATGGAATCATATTTGTTATACCAATTATTATTCCGACAAATACGGGATAATGAGATTTTAATAAAACTAAGATTATAGTACAAAATGTTCCGTATATCAAAGAGTCTATAAATTTAGCAATTATATAAGAACCTATATTTTTATCAAGTATTTTACCAAATTCTTTTGCTTTTAAATAGAATTTACCAAATAAACATTCGCATAAGTCATTAACTATTTGAATTGTTTTTTCTTTAGAAATTAAGAAGTAAATAGAAATTACAATTCCTAAGAATATATTTACTGTGTAAGTTACTACTAAGCCTATAAGTTCTAGTAATGTTTGGCTAAGAACTCCTGCAATTGATGTCATCGTAGGGATTATGGAATTTGTAATAAACTCTTTTATTTGTAGTGTAGACTCAGGGTTTTTAGTACTTATTTTAAATGTTGAAAGTATTGAATTTATTAAATCCTCGATTTCATTTATATTATGAGGCATAAATGAATATAAATCAGTTATATTTTTTTGTATAATTGGAACAACATATAGCCATATGAATACTAAACAAGCTAGTAGTATTCCGTATATTATAGCTACACTAATACCTCTATTTAGCTTAAACTTATTTTGTAAAAAAGTCATAGGCTTATTAAGTATATAAGCGATTAAGAAACCTATTATAAAAGGAGTTAACACACCTGAGATTATTGTAATATTAGTTTTTGTAAATGTTATAATGTGATCAAAATTTTTGTAAAGTATAACTCCTATAAAAAATACTACAATAGGAATTATATACCGTACCGAATTTGAAATTTCGTCAAGTATTTTTTTCATATGTCCCCCTAAAAATAAATTTTGAAAATTAATATTCTATGTAGTATAACATTTTTTTTATTAACTTTAAACCATAAAAATATAACAAAAGTTTAAATATATTTTTATTTATTTGAAAGCTATAGGTCAGTTATAGTAAAATTAAGAAGTAATATAAACAATTATGATAAGGGTTGATGATATTGAATAGTACTTTAAATAAAAGGCAAAGTAAAATTATTGATATATTAAAAAATAGTAAACAACCTATAAGTAGTAAGGCATTAGCAGAAGATATAGGTTGCTCGACAAAGACAATTCAAGTAGAAGTAAAAAATATAAACTCTATAATGGATAGTGTGAAAATAGAATCTGCAAGAGGAGTAGGATATAACTTAGTCGGAGATATAAGTAGTTTAAAGGATATAAAAGATGAATCTATAAAAGATGATTTTGATAGAGTTAGTTATATACTTAAGAAAATAATTTTATTATATAATGGCGATACATTAAAAATTGAAAATTTAGCGGATGAAATGTATGTTAGTCTATCAACTATAAAAAATGACTTAAAAGAAGTTAAAAAAATTCTTGAAATGTATAATTTAAAAGTAATATCAAAGCATAAATTAGGTATTGGAATTGATGGAGATAAAAATAACCTAATTAGATGTGTAATAGAAAGCAGCTTAAAGTATGAAGATATAAATATTGAAGATTTTTTTAGTGAATTTGTAACTCTAAATATGATATCAATCCGAAATGAAATTTTAAATAAGCTTGAAAATGAAAATATTATTTTTACTGATTATGAGTTTAATAACATGTTTAATTACATACTTTTGTATTTATCTTTAGAAAACAAGATTGATTATAACGATTATATAGATAAATATATAATTAATTATAAAGAAAAGGTACAAAATAAAAATACTGAAAGTACAAAAAATAAGGTGCTAGATTCTATAGATAAGTTTATTGCAAACTTAAAACTTGCAACATCTATTGATTTAAGCGACGATGACGTTTTTAAGGATTATCTATGCAAACATATAATTAACTTTTGTATAAAAAATGATTTGAATATAAACAATCAAAGTATTATATCTAATGATATTAAACTTAAGTATCCATTTGCATTTGAATTAGCTAATATAGCTAAAACTACATTAGAAGAAGATCTAAATATAGATATAAATGAAAATGAAGTAGCAAACATTGCTATTCATATAGGAGGAGCACTTCAAAGAAGTTCAAGTAATGAAAATCATAAAGTTTTGAAAACTATAATAGTATGTGCATCAGGTATAGGCACATCAATGCTTATAAAGGCTAAATTAGAAGCAAAGTTTGAAAAACGACTTGAAGTTTTAAAAGTTATTCCATCATATTTAATAGATTATGTAGGTGTGATGGATGTAGATTTTATAATAGCTACAGTTCCTGTTCAAATTAAAAATATTCCAGTAATTAAAATATCACCTTTTTTAGATGATAAAGAAGTAAATATAATTGAAAAGTTCTTAGATACTGGAAATATATATTACAATGTTAATTTATCAGATATATTTAGTGAAGATTTATTTTTTATAGATTTAGACTTTGATAATAAGTATGATGTAATAAGTTATATGTCAGATAGGTTATTAGAAAATAATTATATAGATGAAGAAATGAAAAACTCTTATATAGAAAGAGAAAAAATTGCTACTACAGAAATCGGAAATATGGTAGCCATACCTCATGGAGCTCATGGTAAAGTTTTTAAAAATTCTATAGCTATAGGTATTTTAAAAAATAACATACATTGGGAAGTTGGACAAGTAAGGCTTGTTGTAATGTTATCTCTTCAAAAAGAAAGTATTTTAAACTATGAAGATTTATTTTCTAATATATATAAGAGAATAGATTCTATTGCCAAGGTAATAAGTATATGTGAATCTAAGAAGTATGAAAAGTTTATAGCTATGTTTAAATAAAACTAAATATATTTATTTCGACAAATTTCTCTTTTGATTAAGAGAAATTTTTTGTCTTTTAGGAAAATGTATTCAAGGGTATTATAAGTATATAAGATAACACTAGCGAGGTGATAATATGATTTATACAGTAACGCTTAATCCATCTATAGATTATGTAATAAAATTAGATGATTTAAAAACTGGAGAAGTAAACAGAACAAATGAAGAATACGTATACCCAGGTGGCAAAGGAATAAATGTATCTTTAATATTAAATGAGCTTGGATACAATAATAAAGCATTAGGGTTTGTAAGTGGATTTACAGGAGCTTATATAAAAGACACGTTAAGATATAAAGGTTTAGAAGAAAATTTTATAAACTTAGAAAATGGATTTACAAGAATAAATGTAAAAGTAAAAAGTACAAATGAAACTGAAATAAATGGACAAGGCCCAATAATTAACGATATGGCTTTAAATGAATTATATAAAAAGCTAGATAAGCTAGAGGAAAACGATGTATTGGTTTTAGCAGGAAGCATACCAAACACATTAGATTCTTCTCTTTATGAAAATATAATGAAGAGGTTAGAAAATAAAAATATAAAAATTGTAGTAGATGCAACTAAAGATTTATTGATGAATGTTTTAAAGCATAAGCCATTTTTAATAAAACCAAATAATCATGAATTAGAAGAATTATTTAACGTTAAGTTAGAAAATATTGATGACATAATAGTTTATGCAAATAAGTTAAAAGAAATGGGTGCTAAAAATGTATTAGTGTCTATGGGAAAAGATGGTGCACTTTTAATTAGTGAAAATGGAGAAATTTTTATAAGTAATGTTGCAAATGGAGAAGTGAAAAATTCTGTAGGAGCAGGAGATTCTATGGTAGCGGGATTTATTGCAGGATATTTAGAATCAAACTCTTACGAAAAAGCACTACAATTAGGAGCAGCTAGTGGAGGTGCAACAGCATTTTCAAATGATTTGGCAGATAAAGAATATATATATAAATTAATAGGTGAAATTAAAGTTGAAAGGAGATAAATTTTATGAGAATAGTCGATTTAATAGATAAAAAATCTATAAGTCTTGCTTTAAAAGCAAACGATAAAAAAGAGGCAATAGATAAATTAGTAGATTTAGTAAATAACAGTGGAAATTTAAATGATAGATTAGAGTATAAAGAAGCTATAATAGCTCGTGAAAATCAAAGTACAACAGGGATCGGAGAAGGAATAGCTATACCACACGCTAAAACTAAAGCGGTTAAAAATACATGTTTAGCAGCAGCAGTTTGTAAAAAGGGTGTAGATTATGAATCTTTTGACGGAAGTTTATCTCATTTATTCTTTATGATTGCAGCTCCAGAAGGTGCAAATAATACTCACCTAGAAGTATTATCTAGATTATCTACAATACTTATGGATGAAGAATTTAGATCAAAGTTAATAAATGCACAAAATGAAGATGAGTTTTTAAATTTAATAGATTACAAAGAAAAAGAAAAATTCCCAGAAGAAGAAAAAGAAGAAGTTTTAGAACCAAAGAAAGTTAAAAACTCAAAATATCCTCAAGTTTTAGCAGTTACAGCATGTCCAACAGGTATAGCTCATACTTTTATGGCAGCTGAAAGCTTAAACAAGCAAGCAGAAAAGATGGGTATTAGTATAAAAGTAGAAACTAACGGATCATCAGGGGCTAAAAATATTTTAACTAAAGAAGAAATTGAAAATGCAAATGCTATAATAGTTGCAGCTGACAAAAAAGTAGACATGGCAAGATTTAATGGTAAAAAAGTTATAATAACTAAAGTTGCTAATGGAATTCATAAAGCAGAGGAATTAATAACTAAAGCTGTAAATGGAGATGCTCCTATATATAATCATGGAGGAAATGTAGAATCATCAGAAGAAAAAGAGGATGAAACTGCATTTAGAAAAGTGTATAAGCACTTAATGAATGGAGTATCTAATATGTTACCGTTTGTTGTAAGTGGTGGTATATTAATCGCGTTAGCATTTTTATTAGATAACTATTCTATAGATCCAGCAAACTTTGGATCAAATACACCAATTGCTGCATTCTTTAAATCTATAGGAGACGTTGCCTTTGGATTTATGTTACCTGTACTTGCAGGATATATAGCATATAGTATAGCTGATAGACCAGCATTAGTTGTAGGTTTTGTTGGTGGAGCACTTGCAAATGCAGGTGGGTCAGGATTCTTAGGAGCGTTACTTGCAGGATTTTTAGCAGGATATTTAGTTGTTGGTCTTAAAAAAGTATTTAGTGTATTACCAGATTCATTAGATGGTATAAAACCTGTATTACTATATCCGCTATTTGGAACACTTTTAATGGGAGTTATAATGACTTTTGTAATAATACCTCCAGTTGCAGCTTTAAATGCTGGTATAACTAATTTATTAAATGGACTTGGAACAAGTTCAAAGTTAGTTCTTGGATTAGTATTAGGCGGAATGATGGCTATAGATATGGGTGGACCTATAAATAAGGCAGCTTATGTGTTTGGGGTAGCATCACTTCAATCAGGTCAATATGAGATAATGGCAGCGGTTATGGCAGGAGGAATGGTACCACCATTATCAATAGCTCTTGCTACAACTTTCTTTAAAAATAGATTTACAAAAGAACAACAAGAATCAGGAAAAGTTAACTATGTAATGGGATTGTCATTTATAACAGAAGGTGCTATACCATTTGCAGCGGCAGACCCTTTAAAAGTTATACCAGCTTGTGTTTTAGGTTCAGCTACAGCAGGAGCTCTTAGTATGATGTTTAATGCAACACTTAGAGCACCTCATGGAGGAATATTCGTAGTTCCAGTTGTAGGGCATCCTATGGCATACTTAGGAGCTATAATAGCAGGGTCTTTAGTAGGTATGTTTGCACTAGCAGTATTAAAAAAACCTATACAAAATTAGTATAAAATAGAATAATAATTAATAAAAATATAAGAATAGACTATGGAGAGCATTTTATCCATAGTCTATTTTGCGTTTGCCTTAAAAAAATAACTTTATATAAAATTATATTAAAAAGACTAAGTGTAACAAATTACGACAACCTTGGTTTTGTATAATATTATCAATGAATTAATACATGGAGGAAAAAATATGAAACAAAAAAGATCTATAGGAATAATTATAATTAGTCTATTATGTGCATTCATGCTAACTGGATGTACAAATAGCAATCAAAGTGTAGATAAAAAAGTAAATATAAATAACAATGCAGAAAAATCACCTATAGAGGTTGACGATATAGAATTTGTTGGGTTAGAAATATCACAGCCAGATTCAATCGGTCAGAGATATATAAAAACAAAGGTAAAAAATAATTCAAATCTAACAATAACTAGCATAAGAGTTGAACTTAAAATAGGAGATAAAGAAACTACTTATATAGCATCAAATAAATCACTTAATCCAGGACAGACAAGTGACTATATAAAGTGTTTTGGACCCAAAAGTGGTGATATAAGTGATATAGAAGCTAAAAGTATAAATATTAAAGTGAATGAAGATGGGAAAATGGTATTTGTAGATTATGATACAAAATTAGGAGAGTATAATGTTTTAGAAGCTAATATAGGAAAGGAAGAAGAGTAATTACTACTTCTTCCTAATATAGTAAATAGTCATTAAAAGTGCTCCGGTCATTGCATATATCATATCTTGCATAGTGTCTTTTAAACCACCAGCTTGAGTTGTCATATTAAAAAACGTATCAAGTAAATACTCTATTATTTCGCAAAATCCAGATACTCCTAATGAAAAGAAGAAAATGACTATGAAAAATAACATTTTGTCTGTTAAAGTTGGTGTATTATAGTATTTTAAAATATTCCAACCTATTTTTAAACTTATAAAGCCTGACCAAAAATGAAGAAAGCTATCATAAGGTTTAAATATATCGTACATTCCATAGCATGAGCCTATTAAAAATGAAAAAAGTACAAATAGATTTCCTACTATATATAAGGGGGTGTCTATTACGTAAAAGTTTTTTATGTAAGCTTTTGTAATTATAAATATTATGGTTAAACATAAAAAACTAATGGAACTTTTTCCGTACTCTTTAGTAAATAAAAAGTAACCTATGGAAAAAATGTATATAGCGTAAAGTAAATATTTAAATATTTTTAAACTGTTTTTCTTCATAAGTACACCTTCCTATATAAAAATGTTTACAAATAGTATGTGTACGTTATATAAATTTATTACTATGTAAAATGTGTGAAATGTTAAATGAATGTTAAAAAACAAAAACATGTTACAGATCTGTTGCAAAAATTAAAAAAAAGTATATAATAATTTATATAAATAATTTAGTACTCCTTGAAGGGGAGTAGCTTTCGTTAAAAAACGATAATCAATCGCCAATTTCGGATTTAAAGATCCCGGTTGATTAGCAAGATAAACCTTGTTAGCGAGACCTTCAAGTAAACTTTATTTTGATTTTAAAATAGAGTTTGCTTGGAGGTCTTTATTATTTAAATAAATTAGGTGGAGGCAAATTATGTTTTATAAAAAAAGTATCGATGAAATATTAAGTCAATTAAACTCAAGTTTAAATGGTTTAAGTTCAGACAAAGCACACAACATACTATTAGAGCATGGATACAACGAGTTAAAAGAAAAAGAAAAAACTCCTACATGGAAGTTGTTTTTAGAAACTTTTAAGGATCCACTGGTTATCATATTATTAATAGCGGCATTGGTTCAAGCGTTCTTAGGAGAAGCTGTAGAGTGTGGAATAATATTTGCAGTTTTAATCTTAAACTCTATATTATCAGTAGTTCAAACAAAAAAAGCAGAAGGATCTTTAGCAAGTCTTAAAAAGCTATCAGTTCCAAATGCAAAAATTATAAGAGATGGGATAAAGGTTACAGTGCCATCTAGAAATGTAGTACCAGGGGATATAATAATTTTAGAAGCTGGTGATTATGTTCCTGCAGATGGTAGAATTTTAGAATCTCAAAACTTAAAAGTTGTAGAAGGTATGCTTACAGGAGAAGCAGAACCTGTACTAAAGCACGAAGATGTAATAAGTGAAGATGTAGCATTAGGCGATCAAAAGAATATGGTCTTTAGTGGATCTATGGTAGTTTACGGTAGAGGGACATATTTAGTAACTCAAACTGCTATGGATACGGAAATGGGTAAAATTGCAGATTTACTAGAAAATGCAGAAAATAAGCAAACACCACTACAGATAAAACTAGATGAGTTTAGTAAAAAATTAGGTGTAGGTATAGTAATATTAGCAGCTTTAATCTTTGGAATAGAAGTATTCAGAGGTGGAGAAGTAGTAGATTCATTTATGTTTGCAATAGCTATAGCAGTTGCGGCTATACCAGAGGCTTTATCTTCTATAGTAACTATAGTATTAGCAGTTGGAACTAATAATATGGCAAAAAAACAAGCTATAATTAGAAAATTACCAGCAGTTGAAACATTAGGATCAACAAGTGTTATATGTACAGATAAAACTGGAACATTAACTCAAAATAAGATGACAGTTGTAGATGACTTTACTTACAACCCAGAAAAAGCACTAGTAAATGATGGATGTTTTGAAACAGCAGCAACAAAAGAATTATCTAAACAAAAGAGTTTCCTTATATTAAGTTCAGCACTTTGTAATGATTCAGATAAAACTAACGAAGGTGCTGAAATAGGAGATCCTACAGAAATAGCACTTATGAATTACACTGACAAAAGCGGATTTGATTATAAAGAAATAAGAGATTTAAATACTAGATTAAGTGAATTACCATTTGATAGTGATAGAAAACTGATGACTACTGTTAATAAGGTTGATGGAGAAGTAGTTATGTTTACAAAAGGGGCTCCGGATGTAATATTTAATAGATGTAAGTATGCATTAGTAGGAGACGAAGTTGTAAAGGCTAGTGATGAGATAATTGATGAATACAAGAAAATGAACGAAGAATTTTCTAATAAAGCATTAAGAGTTTTAGCATTTGCAACAAAGAGAGTAGAAGATGAAAGTTTTGTACCAACAATTGAGGATGAAAATAACTTAACTTTAATCGGACTTACTGCAATGATAGATCCTCCTAGAGAAGAAGTTTATGAAGCAGTAGAAAATGCTAGAAAATCTGGTATAAAAACTGTCATGATAACAGGAGACCACAAAACAACTGCAAAAGCAATAGCTGTAGATATCGGAATATTTGAAGATGGAGATATGGCTCTTACAGGTAGTGAATTAGATGCATTAACTGACGAAGAGTTAGATAGAGATTTAGATCATATATCAGTATATGCAAGAGTTTCACCAGAAAATAAAATAAGAATAGTAAAAGCATGGCAAAGAAAAGGAAAAGTTTGTGCAATGACAGGAGATGGAGTAAATGATGCTCCAGCTTTAAAACAAGCAGATATAGGTATAGGAATGGGAAGTGGAACAGAAGTTGCAAAAGATGCATCTGATATGGTTTTAGTAGATGATAACTTTGCAACAATAGTAAATGCTGTAGAAGTTGGTAGAACAGTTTATACAAATATTAAAAAATCTATAATGTACTTATTCTCAGGAAACTTAGCGGGAATAATAGCTATATTATTTGCAGTATTTGCAAACTTACCAAATCCATTTACTACAATACAATTATTATTTATAAATTTAGTAACAGATTCATTACCAGCAATAGCGCTAGGTCTTGAAAAGCCAGAAAAAGGCGTTATGAAGGATGCTCCTAGAGATCCAAATGAAAGTATCTTATCGAAAGGTTCTTTAGGATTTGTTGCAACTAGAGGGATTATAATAGGTGTTGTTACAATAGCTGCACAATTTATAGGAATGAAACAGTCAGCTGAATTAGGTGTATCAATGGCATTTGCAACTCTTACATTATCTAGAATAATGCAGACATTTGCATCAAGATCAAATACAGAAACAATATTTGAACTTGGAATTAAGAGTAATAAATATGTATTAGGTGCAGTTGGAGTTTGTTTAATAATGTTCTCTTTAACATTACTACCATTTATGAGAGAAATATTTACAATGCCAAGTAGCTTTAACTTCACAACTTTAATGACTTGTTTTGGTCTTTCAGTACTTGCAACTTTAGCAATGGAAGTTAGTAAAGTTATAAAAAGAAAATAATTTCATATACTTTATAAATAAAAAATTTGGAGGTATATATATGTATGAGTTTATAGTAATGACAATAACGACTCTTATATTAACTTCTCCAACCATTTTTATAAAGTATATAATAAACCATATGATGAGTATAATTAAATTTTATATTTGTTTAGAACAAATAATAAAATTACAATTAGAAGTATAATAAAAAGAGTATCGAAAATTTCGATACTCTTTTTTTATCCAACGTATTGCAAAAATAAATTAAACGTATATAATGTTTATATAAATATATATTAAAAAGAGATTATAGACCCCTAAGTGAATTTTAAAGACCACAAAATTTTACTTGGGTTTTTTTGTGTTTTAGCACATTTAGCTAATAATTTTATTTAAATTAATGTAGGTGGAGGAAGTATATGTTTTATAAAAAAAGTGTAGAGGAGACTTTAAGCCAGGTAAATTCTAGCTTAAAAGGATTGAGCTCATCTAAAGCAAGTGAATTGCTAAAAAAGTATGGGCCGAATGAATTAAAAGAAAAATCCAAGGTGCCTATTTGGATGTTATTCCTAGAAACATTCAAAGATCCATTGGTTATTATTTTGTTAATAGCAGCACTTGTACAAATATTTTTAGGTGAAGGTATGGAATCTTTAATTATATTTGCAGTACTAATCTTAAATTCAATACTATCTGTAGTACAAACTAAGAAAGCAGAAAGCTCACTTCAAAGTTTAAAGAAACTATCAGTTCCAAATGCAAAAGTCATAAGAGATAATAAAAAAGTTACAGTTAATTCAAAAGATATAGTGCCAGGAGATATAATAATTTTAGAAGCAGGAGATTATGTTCCTTCTGATGGAAGAATTATAGAATCTCAAACTCTTAAGGTTGTAGAAGGAATGCTTACAGGAGAAGCAGAACCAGTTTTAAAACACAACAAACCAATATTAAAAGATGTAGCATTAGGAGATCAAAAAAATATGGTTTTTAGTGGATCTATGGTCGTTTATGGAAGAGGTAAGTATGTAGTAACACAAACTTCTATGAATACTGAAATGGGAAAAATAGCAGACTTGCTTGAAAATGCAGAGAATAAGCAAACACCGCTTCAAATAAAATTAGACGAGTTTAGTAAAAAACTTGGTGTAGGTATAGTAATATTAGCAGCCTTTATATTTTTAATAGATATATTAAGAGGAGCTAAATTAATTGATTCATTTATGTTTGCAGTTGCTATAGCAGTTGCTGCAATACCTGAAGCATTATCATCTATAGTAACGATTGTTCTTGCAGTTGGGACAAACGTTATGGCTAAAAGACAATCCATAGTTAGAAAGCTACCAGCAGTTGAAACACTAGGATCAACAAGTGTTATATGTACAGATAAAACAGGAACTTTAACTCAAAACAAGATGACAGTTGTAGATACATATGTATATAATCCAGAAAGGTCATTAGTATATAACACTAGTTTAGAAGTTGCAGCAGCAAAAGAATTATCAAAACAAGATGAGTTTATAATAATGTGCTCAAGTCTATGTAATGATTCAGATATAACTAGTGAAGGTATTGAAATAGGTGATCCTACAGAAATTGCTCTTATAAATTATGCAAATAAAAAAGGTTTTGATTATAAACAAATAAGAAATGAAAATATTAGGATAAGTGAACTACCATTTGATAGTGAAAGAAAGAGAATGTCTACTGTACATAAGTTAGATGAAGATGTAGTTATGTTTACAAAAGGAGCTCCGGATGTAATATTTAGTAGATGTAAATATGCATTAGTAGGAGATGAAGTAGTTAAAGTAAATGATAAAATTTTAAATAAATACAAGCGTATGAATGAAGAATTTTCTAATAAAGCATTAAGAGTTTTAGCTTTTGCTAGCAAAAGTGTTAAAGATGAAGGCTTTGTTCCAACACCAAATGATGAAGAAAATCTAACTTTAATAGGACTTACAGCAATGATAGATCCACCGAGAAAAGAAGTTTATCCAGCTGTTAAAAATGCTAAAAAATCTGGTATAAAAACTGTTATGATAACAGGAGATCATAAGACAACAGCAAAAGCTATTGCTAAAGATATAGGGCTATTTACAAATGGAGATATGGCTTTAACAGGTCATGAACTAGATGCATTAACTGATGAAGAATTAGATAAGGATTTAGATAAAATATCAGTATTTGCAAGAGTTTCACCAGAAAATAAAATAAGAATAGTAAAAGCATGGCAAAGAAAAGGAAAAGTTTGTGCAATGACAGGAGATGGAGTAAATGATGCTCCAGCTTTAAAACAAGCAGATATAGGTATAGGAATGGGAAGTGGGACAGAAGTGGCAAAAGATGCATCAGACATGATTTTAGTAGATGATAACTTTGCAACTATAGTAAATGCAATAGAAGTAGGAAGAACTGTTTATACAAATATTAAAAAATCTATAGCGTATTTATTCTCAGGAAACTTAGGAGGAATAATAGCTATATTATTTGCTGTAATTGCAGGATTACCAAATCCATTTACTACAATCCAGTTACTATTTATAAATCTTGTAACAGATTCATTGCCAGCAATAGCACTAGGACTTGAAGAGCCTGAAAAAGGTGTTATGGATAATCCACCAAGAGATAAATATGAAAAGATATTAACTAAAGATACAATTGGGTTTGTTTTAACTAGAGGGTATATAATTGGGGCAGTTACAATAATGGCTCAATTAATAGGTCTTAGGTATTCTCATGAATTAGGGGTTGCAATGGCATTTTCAACACTTACACTTTCTAGAATAATGCAAACCTTTGCTTCTAGATCTAATACTCAATCAATAATTGAATTAGGATTTACTAGCAATAAATACGTTTTAGGTGCAGTTTGTATTTGTTTGACAATGTTTATGTCAACACAGCTTCCGTTTATGAGAGAAATATTTAATATTCCTTATAGTTTTAACTTTAACATATTATTAATTTGTTTTGGACTTGCAGTTTTATCTACATGTTCTATGGAGATAAGTGAGTTTTTAAAAAGAAAATAAAAAATTATTAAATCCAATACAAGGCTGAATATAGAAGTTAAAATATCTACATTCAGCCGTTTTATTATTTTGTATTAAAATAAATAGTATGTATTATTTATAGAAATAAAAATATAAATTGATATAATTATAGTTGAGAGTAGATTTTGAACAAGGGGGTATATGATATGAGAGATCAAATTATAAAAAATGTTGAAAATATTAAAGATGAAATGGTTAATTCAATTATTGAAAGTGTACAAATACCAAGTGTAATTGGTGAAGAAAGCAAGCAGTATCCATTTGGAAAAGATATAGATGATGTACTAAACCATATGTTAGATTTATGTGACAAATTAGGATTTAAAACTTATAAAGACAAAGAAGGATATTATGGATATGCAGAAATAGGAGAAGGCGAAGAACTAGTAGGAATTTTAGGGCATTTAGATGTAGTTCCAGCTGGGGATTTAAGTGCATGGAATGTAGAACCTTTTAAGGGAACTATAATAGATGGTAAGCTTTATGGAAGAGGAACACAAGATGACAAGGGACCTACTATTGCTGCTATATATGCAACAAAAGCAATAATAGATGCAGGTTTCAAGTTAAAGAAAAGAGTTAGATTTATTTTTGGAACAGATGAAGAAACTTTATGGAGAGATATGGCTAAGTACAATGAAAATAAAGAAGAGATACCTAGTTTTGGATTTACACCAGATAGCGCATTTCCTTGTATCAATGCTGAAAAAGGTTTATTACAATGTATATTATCATCAAATAAAGCATCAAAAGTTAATTTAAAAGCAGGAGATGCTTTTAATGCAGTTCCAAGTAAAGCTACATATAACAGTATAAATTTAGTTGAACTAGAAAGTGAATTAAAAAAAATAGGGTTTGAATATAAAAAAGAAGAAAATGCTATAACAGTTATAGGAAGAAGTGTACATTCCCAAAAATGTAATGAAGGGATAAATTCTATATCTAGACTTTGTATAGCTCTTAAAAATATTAGAATAAATACTCCAGCTATAGATTTTATATCTGAAGTAATAAAAGAAGATGCACATGCAAATTGTATATTGCCAAATTGCGAAGATGTATCAGGAAAGTTAACTCTTAACTTAGGAAAAATTGATTTAAATGAAGATGGTGAAAAAATTTATTTAGATGTTAGAATACCTGTTACAGTTGAAAAAGATGAATTTGTAAGTGCATTAAGAGAAAAAGCAAATAAGTATGGATTAGATTATATTGAATATGATTGGCTTAAATCAATATATATACCTAATGACCATTTTTTAATAAAAACTTTAAGAAAGATATACGAACAAGAAACAAATTGTGATTCAACACCTATGGCATCTGGAGGAGCTACTTACGCAAGAGCTATAGATAACTGTGTTGCATTTGGAGCAATATTCCCTTGGGGCAAAAAGACAGAACACCAACCAAATGAATATGTTGAAATAAAAGATATAATAAAAGCTACTGAAATTTATGCGCTTACATTATATGAACTAACTAGATAATTTGATATATAATAAACAAGGGACCTTTCTATAAGTGAAAGGTTCCTTGTTTGTAATAAAAATAAAAAAAAATTAATAAATAGTTAAAGGAAGGGGATGATTAGATGTTAAAAAATGGAGCAGTTGTATTTTTTTCAGGAACTGGAAATTCTAAATACGTAGCTAAGATTTTCAAAGAAGAATTTGAGAAAGTAAATATAAACTTGGATATTATAAATATAGAAAAAGAAACCGGATTAAAAAAAGAATATGATTTCTATGTGTTTGGAGGTCCCATACATGCAGAGATGTTACCAAAAATACTTACTGATTGGATAAATAAAAATATACCTAATGAGGCTAAAAAGTGTATAGTATATCACACACTGGCAGGAGATAAACATAGTGAAGGTAGGGTTTATTTAGCAAAATTGTTAAATAAAAAAGGATTAGATGTAGTGATAAATACATCTATACAAATGCCTAATAATTATTATCATAAATTTTTCAAAAGAGATACAGATGAGGAGATAAAAAAAGTTTTAGACTCAGCACCAAATAAGGTGAAAGCTATTGTTGCAGATTTTTTAAATGATAAAAGGAGTGAGATAAATTATAAAAAAATAACTGTTGGAACAAAATTAGTTTATGATAGCTTTTTGATTTATGCTAAAAAATATGCAAAGAGAAACTTTTCTGTAGATACGAGTAAATGCATAAATTGTAAGATATGTGAAAAAGAGTGTCCTACTAATAATATAGTTATGAATAAAAAAAATATAGAATTTTATAATAAGTGTATAGGATGTGAAAAATGTATACATAGATGCCCTACAAATGCTATTTTATTTAAAAATGAGCCTTTTATACCATATAAAATTGAAGATTATATATAAAAAGGAAAATGAAAGGAAAATTGCAAAATATTACAGAAATGGAACAAAAACGACAAAAATGTAGAAATATATTGTAAAAATGTGTACTATAAATATCTAAAGGGTATAAAACCCTTATAAAAGATATTAGGTGGTGCAAAAATGAACAAGAAGATAAAAATAGTTATTTGTATGATGATTATTTTAATAATAGGATTAGGGGCTAAGTTTGTATATGGAGAAGCTGAAGATCCAATGCATAAGAATTTTAAAGATCATGTAGTTTTTTATCCTCAGCATCAAGATGATGAAACTCTATGGGGATCAAGTGCAATTATAGAAGCTATAAGAGAGTGTGGAGCAGATAATGTATATGTTGTATTAGTTTCAGATGGTTCAGGTGTAAATGTATTTAATCAACTTGAACAATTTAAAGGGATAAGTAGAAAAGAAAAAGAAATTTTAAGAAATAATGAATTTAAGGCAGCATTAAACAGCTTAGGAGTTAAAAATAGTAATATAAGAATTTTAGCAGATGAAACAGAAAAAACAGGAACTCATTATGATTTAATGGAAAAAACTATATTAGATTTTGAAAATAAGTTTGGTAGTGTTACTCAAGTTTCTCAGCATTATCAGTATGATAATCATCCAATGCATAGAAAAAATGGAGTGGTTTTAAAAAGACTTAGTGATGAAGGAAAAGTAAAAGATGCTAGATATTTTGTAAAACCAGCATATGTAAAAGATATACCAGAAGATCAAAGGGATATATACACAGCAAATAATGAAGAAGATAAAGCAAAAGTAAAAGGTGCTTTAGATGCATACAAAACAAAAAATGAAAAAGAACAACTTTATGGAATTGGATATATGTCAACTCATAAATATTTTGATCATTTATACAATGATCCTCAATATACATCAGTATTAAGTAGATACTAAATAAGAAACTATCTAAAATTAACTAATTTTAGATAGTTTTTTTATTAGTTTAATGTGGCAATTAAATAAGAAATGAATATTTATAAATAAGAGTGAAAAAATAAGTACACTTAGTAGTAAATCATAAAATTTTTAACAACGACACTAGGTGGTGGATAATATGAAAAAAGCAAATATTAGAATAGGTATTCTAATATTAATTATTTTTATAATTGGGCTTGGAGTTAAGTTTCAAGGGTTTAAAAGTGAAAAACTTGAACATAAGAAACTTGGTAGTCATGTAGTTTTTTACCCTCAACATCAAGATGATGAAGTACTTTGGGGAGGTAGTGCTATACTTAAAGCTATAAAAGAGTGTGGAGAAGACAATGTATATATTGTGTTAGTTTCAGATGGATCAGGAGTTAATGCATTTGATCAAATGCCAGAATTTAAAGGTATTAATAGAAAGGAAAAGTGTTGTTTAAGAAATAATGAATTTAAATGTGCTTTAAAAAATTTAGGAGTAAAAAGTAGCAATATAATAATTCTAGCTGATAAAACAAAACAAGAGAAGCCACACTTTGACCTTATGGAAAATACTATATTAGATTTTGAAAATAAATTTGGCAGTGTTACTCATATAGCTCAACACTATAAATATGACAATCATCCAATGCACAGAAAAAATGGAGAAGTTTTAAAGAAACTTAGTGATGAAGGAAAAGTAAAAGATGCTAGATATTTCCTTAAACCTTCATATGTTAAATATATTCCTCAAAGCCAAAGAGATGTGTACTTATCAGACACTATAGAAGATAAAGCTAAAATAAGAGGTGCACTTAATTCGTATACAATAAGAAATGAAAAAGAACAGCTTTATGGAATCGGATATATATCAGCTCACACTTATTTTGATCACTTATATAATGATCCTCAATATAAATCGGTGATAAGTATTTACTAGAAAAGATGCATATAAGTAAATTTAAAAAATTTACTTATATGCATCTTTTAATTTTGCAAATTTGCAAAAGAAACAACTTTATGTTAAAATTAAGTTGTTTCAAGAAAAAACTTGTTTATGAATTCAAGTTGTTACTTTTGACATAAAAAATATATCGGAGGTTGAGTATGAAAAAAAATAATATTGTATTTAATATATCTTTACTACTGACCAGTGTAGTTGTAATATTAGGTCTTGCATCACCTACAATGTTTAAGAATATATCTAATAAAGGATTTAATATAGTGGTAAATAATTTTAACTGGGTATATCTAATTGTTATGTTAGCATTAGTTATATTTGCAGGTTTTTTAATTTTTAGTAAATATGGAAATATAAGATTAGGAAAAGATACGGATAGACCGGAATTTAGTAACTTATCTTGGTTTTCTATGTTATTTGGAGCAGGAATGGGAATAGGATTAGTATTTTTCGGAGCGGTAGAACCTATGAAGCATTTTGTAAATCCAATAGGTGTAGAATCAGGAAGCTTAGCTGCTACAAACTTTGCAATGCAACAATCGTTTATACACTGGGGAGTAACTCCATGGGCTGCTTATGCAATAATGGGGTTATCATTAGCATATTTTCAATTTAGAAAAGATGCACCAGGGTTAATAAGTAGTGTATTTTTACCTATTCTAGGAGAAGAAGGGGTAAAGGGACCTATAGGAAAAACTATAGATATTTTAGCAGTATTTACAACAGTAACTGGAATAGCAACGTCTTTAGGAATGGGAACAATGCAAATTGCAGGTGGGCTTGAATATATGTTTGGAATAAAAAATACTATATATTTACAAATAGTTATAATAGCAATAGCAACGGTTTTATATATTAAAAGTTCTACTAGTGGATTAGATAAAGGGATAAAATTATTATCTAATATAAACTTAGCTTTAGCGGCTTTACTATTATTCGGGGCAGCTTTTATTGGGCCTACTACACACATGATTTCAAACTTCTCAAATGGAATGGGATTATATGTAGAACAATTTATCTCTCAGAGTTTATATATGGACCCTACAGGTGAATGGATTGCTCAGTGGAGAGTATTTTATTGGGCGATGTGGATAGCTTGGATACCTTTTGTAGGAATATTTATAGCAAGAATATCGAAAGGGAGAACTATAAGAGAATTTATAATTGGAGTAACTTTAGTACCAGCGTTAGCGTGTATAGTTTGGTTCTCTGTATTTGGAACACTAGGAACTAATTTAGGATTAGACTTTGCAAAAGATGCAACTATGGTAACTGAAACGGCACTTTTTAAAGTATTTTCAAATTATCAATTTGGAAATATACTATCATTAGTAGCTATGGTATTACTATGTACATTCTTTATATCATCAGCAGATTCAGCTACTTATGTACTTGGAATGTTTACATCTAATGGAGATTTAAATCCAAGTAATAAAAAGAAAATTACTTGGGGTATAATACAAGCACTACTAGCTTTAGCATTATTAATGTCTGGAGGGCTAGAAACATTACAAACTGTATCTATAGTTTCTGCATTCCCATTTGCTATAATAATGATAGTGAGTATAGTATCGATAACAAAAGCATTAAAAACAGAATTTAAAGTAGAAAATGAAGTTAAGAAAGAGTTTGCAAGTAAAAAGGAATATAATAAGCCTGTAGTTAAAATCAAAAAAGAAGCTTATTAAATATAAAAAGGAGTATCTTAAAATGATCATGTGATCAGCTTAAGATACTCCTTTTTTTTATTATTTTTCATAAAGAAACATAGGTACAGATGTGTTAACGTGAGTATCTCCAATAACCATAAGTATATCATTTTCTAAAAACTCAATATAAGGGCCAGGAGATATTATAAGTTCTTCACCTCTTTTAATCGCAACAATAGTTCCACCAGTATTTTGCCAAAAGTTAGTTTGACCTGGTGTTTGACCTATTAGCTTGCAATTAGATTTTATTAGAAACTCAAAAGGAACAAGCGGGTTTATTGTAGATAGTCTACTAGAGTAGTCTACTATTTTATTCATAGTTTCTAGAATTTGAGATTCTAATTGACTTCTTGAACTAAGAAGTTCTGACAATTGTGATTTATATGAAGAAACATTTGTTATATTTTGATATTTTTTTAAAAAAGATTCAGCTTTATTACGAGATAAAACTATAATTCCTTTACCTTTTATGCTCTCAACAACTTTTAAATCTTCAAGTATTTTTACAGATCTTCTAATTGTTTCAGGAGATACATTATATTTTCCAGCAAGTGCAGACCTTCCATGAAGAGTAGTTCCTTCAGCTATATAACCATTACATATATTGTTTGCTATATCTATAGCAATTTTTTGATATATAGGCATAGTATATGATTTTTCCATGATTCCTCCAAAATTATATAAATATATTCTAACACTTAAATATTGTATACCTCATGTAAATAGATGTCTATAGACATTTTATATATATAAAATAATAATTTTTTATTATTGGCATTTGACAATAATTAAAAAGGGTGTTAATATTTAATTAGCAAATGCCAAAAATAAAAAGGAGTAAAATTTATGAAATTATCAGTTGCATGTGAAGGTAAGTTAGTGAGTGGACATTTTGGTCATTGTGAAGGATTTTATACTTGTGAAGTAAAAGATGGAAAAATAGTAGAAGAAAAGTTTGTTAAAAATCCAGGGCATAAACCTGGGTATTTACCCGTATTTTTAAAAGAACTAAATGTAAATACTATAATATCTGGGGGGATGGGTGAAACAGCGCAACAATTATTTAAACAAAATAATATAGAAGTAGTAGTTGGAGCTCAAGGAAATTTTATAGATGCTATAGAAAAATATATAAATGGAAGTTTAAAATCAACAGGTTTTGTATGTACAGAGCATGAACACTAAGGACATTGCAATGAATAAAATAAAAGGGATTAATTATGGATTATAATTTGGAATATTTAAAAAGGTTAATAAGCAAAAGTGGACATAAAGTAACACCCCAAAAGGTATTAATATTAGAAGCTATGATGAGTAGTAGACATCACTTAAGTGCAAAAGATATATATGACAAGTTAAAACAAAAAAATATAGGATTTGCTACTATTTATAGATCCTTGAATTTATTTATAGAATTAAACATAATAAAAAAGATAGATATAGACAATATAACTTATTATGAAATGAAGATTTTTAGCAAAAACCCATTTCATATACACTTTAAGTGTTCTAAATGTGATAGTATAATTGATATAAACAATAAAGATATAAATATTGAGTATATTGGTATAATAAGAAGAGTTGAATTAGAAGAACATTTCGAAATAGAGGATTCTGATATTATGTTTAAAGGTATATGTGATAAATGCAAGGAGGATATTAAATGGCAAGACCAACAAAATTTAGACGGGTAGAATTTTTCCCTGAAGATACATATTTTACGCCATTAGATAAGGAAGGGTGTAAAATAGATGAAATGACTTTAAAACTAGAAGAATTAGAGGCTATGAGGCTTAAAGATATAGAAGATTTAAACCAAGAAGAGTGTGCTAAAAGAATGCAAGTATCTAGGCAAACTTTTCAAAATATAATAGATAGTGCCAGAAAAAAAGTTGCTATAGCATTAACTGATGGAAAAGCTATAAAAATTGATGGTGGTAACTATAGAGCAAGCTTTTGTAAGTTTAAGTGCTTTAATTGCGGAGAATTATATGAAATAAATTATGAACAGGATAAACATAAGTGTCCATCTTGTGGATCTGATGAGGTCATATGTAGTAAAAAAGCAGGAATTTGCAAAAAATGGTGTGATAAGAATAAATAAAACTATCTCAATATATATTGAGATAGTTTTATTTATATAAATCTAGGCGACGGTGATTAAGAACAGGAAGTTCATTTCTGATTTTATCAACATAATCAAAATCTATATCACAAATAAAGAAGCCTTCTTTTTCATCTAACTTATTAACAATATCACCCCAAGGAGAAATAACCATAGAGTTTCCAAATGAAATGTATGCATCATCATAATTTCTAGCAGGAGCGCATCCTATTGTATAAACTTGGTTATCAACAGATCTAGCTTTAAATAATAATTCCCAGTGACAAGGCCCTGTCTTCATATTAAAAGCAGCTGGTGTTATAATTGCTTTAGCACCTTCATTGACCATTATTCTAAAGATTTCAGGAAATCTTAAATCATAACAAATACAAAGCCCAAATTTACCAAACTCAGTATCAAAAACAGTTACATTATTACCTGGAGTTATAGTTTTAGATTCATGCACAAATTTATTACCAAGTTGCATGTCAAATAAATGGATTTTTTTATGTTTAGCTATCCTTACACCATCTCTATTAAATACGTAAGACGTATTATAAATATTATTTTCATTATCTAACTCCGGCATAGATCCAGCAACTAAATATATATTATTTTCTTTTGCTAAATTAGATAAATATGTAAAAGTATCTCCATTTTCATACTCTGCATATAAAGGGAATTTATGTGTTTCATAAGGGCAACAAAACATTTCAGGAAGTATAACCATATCAACAATATCTTTTGAAATTTCATTTAATATCGATTCTAGATTTTTAAGATTTGTAGATTTATTTTCATGGACACTCATCTGTACGATGGCTATTTTACATTTACTCATATGTGTTTAAACATCCTTTCATATATTCTATGATATTATCTTAATATAATTTTATATGATATGTCATCTTAATGATATAATATTAATTATATTTAAGTGAGGAAGGAGAATAAAACTATTGAATGATTTTTTAGTTAATATAAATTCAGATATAAAAAGGTGTGAAGAAACACTAAGAGATAATAATTACTTAGAAATTGTTATAGCTATAGAAGAACTTACAGATAAATATAAAGATAGTATTGATGATATAGAACTATCAAATGGTAGGGTATGGAATTTTACAAAAAAAGATCTTGAGGTTTTGATGAGTAATCTTGAACATAAAAGAGATGAAATATTAAATAAATATATAGATAAGTATATAAATGTAGATAAGTTAATAAGTAGTGTACAGGAAAATATAGAAAACAATAGCAGTTTAAATAATGAAGAAAAATTTGATGCAGTCAAAGTAATATATGAAATTAAAAAAATACATAGTGAAAATTTAAATAAATATTTGACTTGGGAAAAAATGAAAAAATATATAAAGTGGAGTTTAACGCAAGATGAAACTATAGGAATGAGTATATTTAATTTAATTAATGTAATAATAAATAATAAAAAGGACAGTTAACTGTCCTTTTATTTTATCTGCATAGATAAGTATTTACATCTACTGATTGTATTAATCCTAAATTTGGTGGATTGCCTATTGCAAATATAGTATATATTCTGTTTGCTTTAAGGTTTACTTTACTTGAAAGTGCAATATCTCCATTTTCAGATAAAGCTACTTTTATGTCATACATACCAGCAGGCACTTTAATATAGTCAGTGCTTTCTTTAAAATCAATATCCTCAAATATAGTAGTGTTATTAGCAATAATATCAACACTAGGTGCATCAGGAGATAGATGAACAACCCTAAGTGTAGCCTCCTTAGGTGAAGGGACCTCATTTATATCATCTTCTATTAATAGTAGTTCTATATTATCTAAGTTTCCAACAGCTGCTATAGTAAAAATTCTATCATCAGGAACATCAACCATTTTATTAATAACAACCGTAGATGAATCATTTGTAGGTGTTACTTGTATTGTATGCATTCCTTCTTCTAAATAAGAGTAATCAGAAAAATTAGTAAAAGACAAGTCCTCAACTACTAATTGACCATCTATATAAACATCAACCTCTGGTGCATTAGGAGATGCATGAAGAACTCTTACAATAGAACTTCCTTCTTGAGTTTTAAAACAATCCATTTATATAATTCCCCCTTATATACAATTTATCTCACTTGTATATAGTATGAATAAAGGTGTAGATTGGTGATAATATAAAAAATAATATAAAAATTAGAAATAGTAGTTAATACTATTATTATTTGGGTATAATATGAATATAAAAAATTATTAGGAGGATTCAACATGTCAGAAAAAGTATGTTTATGTAAAGGAATAACAAAAGAAACTATAGTAGATGCAATAAAAAATGGTGCTAATAGTGTTGAAGCAGTAAAGGATGCAACTGGAGCTACAACTGGATTTTGTCACGGTGGTAGATGTAAGTCTACTATTGAAAAATTAATAGAAGAAAATAAATAAAAAATAAAAAAATGAAATTAAGATATCGTTTATTCTAAAATGTTTAGGGATAGACGGTATTTTTTTAATAAATTACAATAAAAAAATATGATAAAAATTAATTTTTTTGGGTATAAACTTTAGTAACTGTTTAATTGTCGAAATATGCAATTAAGTTAAAGTTAATTTAATATTTTACTTTATGAATCAAACAAACACTAAAGGAGATTTAATATGAAACACTTATTTACAGAAAAGGTAGTTCCAATAGAACTAGACAACCCATCTATACAAATTGACTTTGATAAATGTATAAAATGTGGATTATGCAAAAGAGTATGTGAAAATGAAATTGGAGTTAATGGATATTTTGATTTAGAAAAGACTGGTGATATAGCTATATGTATAAACTGTGGTCAGTGCGTGCAAGCTTGTCCTAAAAAAGCCATAACTCAAGTTATTGATGTAGATAGAGTTAAAGAAGCTATAAATAATCCTGAAAAAATTGTTATATTCAGTACAGCTCCAGCTGTTAGAGTTGCACTTGGAGAAGAATTTAATTTAGAAGAAGGCGCTTATGTAGAAGATAAAATGGTTGATGCCTTAAGAAAATTAGGTGGAGACTATGTATTTGATGTAACATTTGGTGCAGATATGACTATAATGGAAGAAGCTAATGAGTTAGTAAGTCGTATAAAAAATGGAAAAGGTAAAACTCCACAATTTACAAGTTGCTGTCCATCATGGGTTAAATTTGCAGAAACTTTTTATCCAGAATTAATACCTAATTTATCAACAACAAAGAGCCCAATAGGAATACAAGGTGCTGTTATAAAAACTTACTTTGCAGAAAAAGCTAATATAGACCCAGAAAAAATAGTAAATGTTACTATAACTCCTTGTACTGCTAAAAAATATGAAATTGATAGACCAGAGATGAATGCTTCAGCTAAGTATAATAAGTCTGAAAATATGCGAGATAATGACATAATATTAACAACTAAGGAACTTGCACAATGGTTAAGAGATGAAGAAATAGATTTTAATGCTTTAGAAGGATCTAAATTTGATAATATATTAGGTCTTGGTAGTGGAGCTGGTATAATATTTGGTAATAGTGGAGGAGTTATGGAAGCTGCGGTCAGAACTGTATACAATATACTTACTCATGAGAATCCACACAAAGAATTATTACACTTTAATCCAGTTAGAGGACTTGAAGATGTAAAAGAAGCAACAGTTACTATAGGAGATACTACTTTAAGACTAGCTGCTGTTCAAGGGACTGCAAATGTTAGAACTTTAATAGAAAAAATAAAATCAGGCGAAGTTGAATATGATTTTATAGAAGTAATGACTTGTAAAGGTGGATGCATCGGTGGAGCTGGCCAACCTAAAATGAAAGCTAGAATTTCAAATGAAATGAGATTAAAACGTATAGAGGGATTATACGACAAAGATAAGCATATAGCTGTAAAATGTAGTTATGAAAATCCAGATGTAATAAATGTATATAAGGAATTCTTTAAGCAACCTTTATCACATTTATCACATGAACTTTTACACACTACTTTTGAATCTAAACATGATATGCTAGGATTAAAAGAAGATAACAATGTAAGTGATATAGGATAAGGGAGTCGTTGTAATATTACTTGTCTAAGTGCACATAAGTAATATTACAACTTTGTCTTATAAAATAGAAGAACAATAAAGTGAAAATTGTGGTATTATTTGGTTATAAGTAAAAATTTAACCAGATAATATCGCAATATTATAAATAGTTTTAATATTAGAGGAATTGATGTTTAAATATAGTATTTAAGATAAAATACTCATTTTAAATATTATGTTTGGATATTGATTTTATAATAATTAAAATTGAGGTGAATTTATGGATGTTAAAGCGATTATAGAAAAACTATATGAAACTAATGATGCGACTAAAGAAGAATTATTGTATTTGTTAGATAATATAGATGATGAATCAAAGAAACTGCTAATGAAAAGAGCTCATGAAACTAGAATGAAATACTATGGAAATAAAGTTTACATGAGAGGCCTTATAGAGCTAACAAGTTTCTGTCAAAAAGATTGCCTATATTGCGGGCTAAGAAGACACAACAAAGAAGCGCAAAGATATAGATTAAACTTAGATGAAGTGCTTGAATGTGTGCGAAAAGGTGATAAATTAGGATATAAAACCTTTGTATTACAAGGTGGAGAAGATGCATATTTTACAGATGAAAAAATTATAGAAATTATTAAGGCTATAAAAAGTGAATTCCCACATAATGCAATAACTTTATCATTAGGAGAAAGAAGTTATGAATCGTATAAAAAACTATATGATGCAGGTGCTGATAGATACCTATTAAGACATGAAAGTGCTAGTAAAGATCTATATGAAAGCATACATCCAGGAGAACCTTTTGAAAAACGTAGAAATTGTTTGAAGAGTTTAAAGGAAATAGGGTATCAATCTGGAGCAGGATTTATGGTTGGGATTCCAAATCAGACTAATTCAGATTTAGTTAATGATTTGAGATTTGTAAAAGAGTTTGAACCAGCAATGTGTGGAATAGGACCTTTTATACCACATAAAGATACACCTCTTAAAGATTATGAACATGGAAGTTTAGAAACAACAGTTATATGTTTAAGTATAGTAAGATTATTACTACCAAATGTACTATTACCAGCAACTACTGCACTTTCTAGCATTGATAAACATGGTAGAGAAGAAGGATTAAAGGCTGGTGGAAATGTAATAATGCCAAATTTATCGCCTATGTCTGTAAGAGAAAAATACTCTTTATATGATAATAAAGCATATATATTAGATGAAGATGCAGAATATCGCGTTATGATAGAAAAAAAGATAAATGAAGCTGGGTTTGAGATAGAAGTGAGTAGAGGAGATAATCCTGAATTTATTAAATAATAAAGGAGATTGCATTATGTTTATAAATCATGAAGAAATATATAATATATTAGAAGAAACTAAAAATCCATCAAATGAAGAAATTAAAGAAGTTTTAAGTAGGGCAAAAAAAAGAGAAGGATTATCATATAAAGATATAGCTATTTTATTACAAGCAGAAGATGAAAAAGATTTATCAGAAATATATTCTTTAGCAGGTGAGATAAAAAAAGATATATATGGGAAAAGAATAGTTGTATTTGCACCTCTTTATGTAAGTGATTACTGTGTAAATAACTGTGTTTACTGTGGATATAGAAGAGACAATGAATTCTGTAGAAGAAGATTAACTATGGATGAAGTTGCAGAAGAAGTTAAAATTTTAGAACAAATGGGACATAAAAGATTAGCACTAGAATTAGGTGAAGATCCAGTAAATGCTCCTATTGATTATGTTTTGGAATGTCTAGATACTATATATAAAACTCAAAATGCAAATGGGGAAATAAGAAGAGTTAATGTAAATATAGCAGCTACAAATGTAGAAAATTATAAAGCATTACATGAAAAAGGGATAGGAACATATATATTATTCCAAGAAACATATCATAAGCCGACTTATGATAATATGCACCCGAAATCATTAAAGGGGGATTATAACTATCATTTAACTTCATTTGATAGAGCTATGGAAGCTGGAATTGATGATGTAGGAGCAGGGGTACTATTTGGACTAGCAGATCCAAGATTTGAAGTCTTAGCACTTATGATGCATAATGCTCATTTAGAAGAAAAATTTGGAGTTGGATTCCACACAATATCAGTTCCAAGACTTCAAGAAGCAACAGGGGTTACTCTTGAAAATTACCCCAATTTATTAGATGATAATATGTTTAAGAAGATTGTTGCAATACTTAGAATAGCAGTACCATTTACAGGTCTTATATTATCAACTAGAGAAACTGCAGCTATGAGAAAAGAGTTATTACGTTATGGAGTTAGTCAAATTTCAGCAGGATCATCAACTGGAGTTGGAGGATATAAGGATAGAGAAGAAGGAAAAGAGAGTAAACAATTTAAAACAAACGATGAGAGAAGTCCAATAGAAATATTAAAAGAACTTTTAAGTGATGGATACATACCAAGTTACTGTACTGCTTGTTATAGAAAAGGAAGAACTGGAGATAGATTTATGCAACTTGCTAAATCAGGAAACATTAAATATGTTTGTGAGCCTAATGCATTAATGACATTGCTTGAATTTACACTAGATTATGGAGACAAAGAACTATATGATAAAGGGCAAGCAATTATAAGCACAGAAGTAGAAAATATTGAAAGAGAAGATATAAAAGAAAGAACTAAAGAGAGTATGGAAAAAATGAAAAAAGGAGAAAGAGATTTCTACTTATAGGAGGTATATATGAACATTACTCCAAATGCAAATAGAAAACATATAGGAATATATGGAAACACTAATAGTGGAAAATCTTCACTTATGAATAAAATTTTAGGTCAAGAGGTATCATTAGTATCTAGTGTAGAAGGAACAACTACAGATCCAGTTCAAAAAGCTATGGAACTAATACCATTTGGGCCTATACTTTTGATAGATACAGCAGGACTTGAAGATAAAAGTGAACTTGGATCAGTTAGAATTAAAAAAAGCTATGAATATTTAAAAAGATTAGATTTTGCTATATATGTAATAGATGGAAAGCATATAGATTTTGACACTTATAAAGTTTGGAAAAAAGAAGCTAATAAATATAATGTAAAACATATAGTTGCTGTAAATAAAATAGATTTATTAACTGAAGAAGAAATAAGCAGTATTAAAAAATTGTTCAATGATGTTATTTTTACTTCTGTAAAAAGCAATGAAGGCATAGAAACTTTAAAAGAAGAACTTATAAAAAACTTAGAGCAAGAAGAGGAGGATAAACCTATAGTTGGAGACTTACTTCCATATGGATCTAAAGTTGTTTTAGTAGTACCTATAGATTCGGAGGCTCCAAAGGGAAGGATAATTCTTCCTCAAGTTCAAGTTATAAGGGACTGTTTAGATCATGGTATAAAAACTTATGTAGTAAGAGATACAGAACTAAATGAGGCTATTAATGAATTACATGATATAGATCTTGTTATAACTGACTCTCAAGCTTTTAAAGAAGTTGAATCCATAATTCCTAAAGAAATGAACTTAACTAGCTTTTCGATATTATTTGCAAGACAAAAAGGGGAGCTTAGTGAGTTTTTAGAAGGAACAAAAAAACTAGATACTTTAAAGCCGAATGATAAAGTTCTTATATGTGAAAGCTGTACACATAATGTATCTCATGAAGATATAGGAAGAGTAAAAATACCTAGAATGCTTAAAAAAATAGCTGGCGGAGATATTAATATAGAATATAAAGTTGGATATGATTTTGATGAAAGTATAGAAGCGTATGATCTAATAATTCATTGTGGAGCATGTATGGTAAATAGGAAGAGTGTAATAAATAAAATAAATACTTGTAAAGAAAAAAATATACCTATAACTAATTATGGTATGGTTATAGCTTATTTTACCGGGATATTAGATAGATCTATAAGTATATTTAAATAAAAAAATGGTGAGCTCATATAAAATAATGCTCACCATTTTTTACGCTTAAATATATTAATCCTGTATATACTGTCTAATTACACCATAAGAAGTTATTTTATTAAAATCTGGATATGTGGATATAAATCTTACAAAAATAGGTGTATTTTTAAGTGTAGGTCTATTATTTAAAAATTCAATATCCCCATTAACAATTGAACTAATTGTTAGAGGCATTTTAGCTAAAAACTGCTCATATCTTTCCTTAGAAGTTGAAAATTCATAATCACCAATAAAGGCAAATAAGTTCAGTTGATATATATCCTGAACAAACCAAAACCATTGGCCATAAATTATATCAGTACTTACTGTACTAAGATCAAGATCTTCAAATTCAGGACCTATAATTACATCAATTACTTTAGAATCATCGTTGTGTTCCACTGTGTATTTTCTAAAGCGAACTGGTTCAGTGCTAGTATAAGGTTCTCTGATTATAACATTAACTTTTGCAGAATTAAAATCAACCATC
This sequence comes from Paraclostridium dentum, assembly GCF_048568265.1. Classification (NCBI taxonomy): domain Bacteria; kingdom Bacillati; phylum Bacillota; class Clostridia; order Peptostreptococcales; family Peptostreptococcaceae; genus Paraclostridium; species Paraclostridium dentum. The sequence continues at coordinate 1,077,107 of NZ_CP183813.1, forward strand.
AAAATCACATCCTCAAATATTTATGTAATTTATTATATTTAGAAAGAGAAAAAATGTGCTAAAAGTATATATATGAAATGATAAGGAATTAAAGTTTATTGATATTTTTCTAAAATTAATGTTTATATATTAATACTTAACAATAATATATATACATATATATATAAGGCTAAGTAATATATTATTAATAAATATAAATTTAAAATAGATGGTTAGGGGGGATTAATATAGAATATGAAGTTATAGTTAAATATAATTCAGACGTAAAAAGATTAGAAAATGAATTAAACATACTTGTAGAAATTTTAAGTCCAACCTACGCTATAATAACATCAACTAGCCAAGAAGATTTAGATAAGTTAATTAATTATCCTGAAATTGAATACATAGAAAAACCATTTATATTAGAAACACAAGATATTCAAAGTTTTTCAAGCACAGGAATAACTTCATTTAAAAGGAATACAAATTTAAATGGAGAGGGAACAATTTTAGGAATTATAGACTCAGGTATAGATCACACTCTTCCTATATTTAAATTTGAGGATGGAACATCAAAAATATTATATTATTGGGATCAGTCTATTGATGGAAATCCTCCTACAGGATTTAATCATGGAACTGTGTATTCAGCTGGAAATATAAATGAAGCACCTGTACAAACTACGAGCATGCATGGAACTCACGTTGCAAGTATTGCTTCTAGCATTGCCAGTAGAGCAAGTATAATAGCGGTTAGAGTTGGTAGGAGACAAGTGGATACGTTTTCGAAAAGTACTGAATTTATGAGAGCTATAAAATTTATATTAGATATATCTTTAGAATTGAAAATGCCAGTTGCTATCAATATTAGTTATGGAAGTAATGAAGGATCACATAGAGGATTATCTTTATTTGAAAGATATATTGATGATATGAGTTTATTTTGGAAAAATAACATAGTTGTAGCAGCAGGAAACAATGCATCAAAAGGCAGCCATAAAAGAATTAAATTAAAAAATGGAGAAACGCAAGAAGTTGAATTTGTTGTAGGTGCAAATGAAAAAATTTTAAACTTAAATATATGGCCACATTATGTTGATGAATTTTCTGTTTTATTAAGAAATCCATCAAATAGGAATACGCAGGAGCTCTCTCAACAAAATCCTAATATAAATAATAGATTAGGAACTACTACTATAAATGGAGTATTTTATGAAATACCTCCATATTCTTTAATTAGAAGAGTAACCATGCAAATGAGTTCATTGACTCAAATTACCCCAGGTATATGGACTTTAGTATTTACTCCGAAAGATATAGTAGAAGGAACTATAGATATATACTTACCCACAGCTGAGGGGTTATCAAAAGATACAAGATTTTTAGAACCCAATGAAATTTTAACAGTAACAGTTCCAGGGACTGCAAGTCAAGTTATAACTGTAGGAAGTTTCAATTCAAGAACTGATGTTAGATCATCATTTTCTGGAGAAGGAGATTTTGAAAATGGAGTTAATAAGCCAGATTTATTAGCCCCAGGAGAAGATATAATTTCATTTTTACCAGGAGGAAGTTTAGGAGCGCTGACAGGTACTAGTATGGCCACACCTCATGTTACAGGAGTATGTTCTCTTTTAATGCAATGGGGCATAGTAGATGGGAATGACCCGTTTTTATATTCTCAAAAAACTAAAGCAATGTTAAATAGAAGTGCAAAAAGGAGTGATAATAGAGTGTATCCAAATTCTTCTTATGGATATGGACTTTTGAATTTAAATAATTTAGATTTAGAATACCTATCTAGAAGCTTAGATGAAAATGGGAATTATAGATTTGAAAATAGTATATCTGAATCTTTATTTATCACTCATGACCTTAACTTTGATGAAGAATTAGCTAATTTTCCATATAACTATAATTCCATTAAGTTAAGTGAAACTAATACCCTTATATTCTTTGAAAGCTTAAGACGTGAATATATAGAAAATATTTTACAATTAAATTCTGTTTTTCGAATTGAGTTTGTAGTGCCTATAAATCCATTAGGAGAAATAACAAGAGGAACTGAAAATGGAGTAACTGCAAAAGAAGATATAGGTGTTAATTTTTTTAAGACAAATCCTAACTTAACATTACTTGGAACAGGAACTTTAATTGCAATAATAGACACTGGAATAGATTATTTGCACAAAGATTTTATTTATCCAGATGGTACAAGTAAAATAGTATATTTATGGGATCAAACCAAAGAAGGAAAGCCACCGGAAGGTTTTTTTATAGGAACAGAGTACACTAGAGAAGATATTAACAAAGCTATTGTTGAAAATGATGATAGTTTATCTCAAGATGAAGAAGGGCATGGAACTATGATTAGTGGAATATGTGCAGGATTAGGAAGTATAACTAGAGAATATGAAGGCATTGCACCTGAAGCTGAACTCATAGTTGTCAAATTAGCTAAAGTGGGTGGTTTTTATACAAATGCATTGATGGAAACTGCAATATCATATGTATATAATGTTGTAAGAAGATTAGGCAATCCAACTGTAATTAACATATCTATGGGAAGTAATTTATTAGCAGGATATGCAAGCAAAACAAATGATAAAAAAACGTATTTTTCAAACGGAATATCAATTGTAGCAGCTGCAGGAAATGAAGGAAATACTCAAACTCATGTTTCTGGAAATATTAAAAGAACAGGAGAAATTGTTGATATAGACCTTGAAATTGTGGAAGAAGAAAAAAACTTAGTATTTGAAGTATGGATGAGTAGGCCAGATCGAATGAATTTACTAATAATAACTCCAAGTGGCGAAGAAAGTAAAGTGCTTGACTTATCAAATTATGATGAAGTAAAAGGAATATTTGACTTAGAAAATACACAGTATTTTATAAGATATTCCTATCCAACTAGTTACTCGGGTCAAGAACATACGGTTGTGACATTAAAAAATGCTAAAAAAGGGATTTGGAAATTGAGGTTAGAGGGAGCATACATATCCGATGGAATGTATAATATATATTTACCTAATAGAGTGTTTTTAAATCCTGGAACTAAATTTAAAGAATCAAATCCGGCATATACTATAAACTATCTAGCTGTTAGAGAGGATGTTATAGCTATAGGGACATATGATTCTGCAAATAAAAGTGTATGGCCAGCATCCTCAAGAGGGCCAAATATCATTGGAGGAATGAAGCCAGATGTAATAGCTCCTGGAGTTAATATAATAGCACCTTATCCTAAAAATAATTATGCGACTGTAACGGGAAGTTCTGCAGCAGGAGCACATGCATCAGGGGTTATAGCATTGTATTATCAATATGTTATGGTAGAAGACTTTTATAGAAATAAAGGTTTTATGCAAAAAGCTAGAACATATATGCAAGGTGGTGCAAGTAGAATTAAAGGGGTTGAATATCCAAATAATACATCTGGATATGGAAGCTTAGACTTTAGAGGTATGTTTGAGCAATTAAAGTAGGAGGGGTGGATATATTATGGATGAAAAATCTTATTATCTACTTTATAGTGGTGATATAAAAAAATCATTTGAAGAAAATAACATAGATAAGTATATAATATTAAATGACCAATTAGCATCAATATATGTAAACAATGATTTTGAACCTGAAACATTAGATAATATCAAAAATGTTGAATGGTGGAGCCCATCGGATGTTATGAGTTCTCTTATAAATATAACCAATAATTTAGAAGGTGGAGAATCTATAAAAAGTTCTATAGGAGGCGACTATATAGAATCTAATCCTTACTTAAATGTTACTGGAAAAGATATTTTAGTAGCTGTAATAGATTCAGGAGTAGATTATTTACATGAAGATTTGATTGATGAAAATAATAATAGTAAAATATTATATCTATGGGATCAAGAAAATAATAGTAAATCACCTCCTGAAGGAATGATATTTGGAAGTGAGTACACAAGAGAAGAAATAAATGAAGCTATAAAAAATAAAGATAGTAGTTTGAGTGTTGATACTATAGGAACAGGAACCATAGCTTGTGGTATAATAGCTGGCCAGGGAAATATAAATAGAGAGTATAGAGGAATTGCAAGAGATGCGGATTTATTAGTTGTTAAACTAAGAGAATTTAAAGGGGTATATTATGATGATAAAATAAGTTATGCAGTAACAGATTTTTTAGCAGCTTTAACATATGTTTTAAAAATTTCAGTTAAAGAAAAAAAACCATTAATAATAAATTTTACATTAGGAAATATGTCATCTATTAATATAGAGGCTTCTATATTACAAACTTATGAAATGTTTGAAAAATCAGGTATAATTTTAGTTAGTGGAGCGGGAAATGAAGGAAATACAGATATACATTATGAAGGACATATAACTAGTGAAGATAATTACATAGATGTAATTATCCAAAATAGTAATAATAAAAATTTAGAGATTATAATAAGAGGAAAAGGGCCTGATAAATTATTTTTACAGATTATATCTCCATCGGGAGATATAAGTCAGATTATAAGATATGCACCTGATGATAGAATATATCGTGGAAGATTTTATATCGAGAAAACATCATATACAGTCTTGAATACATTTCCCTGGATTAAGTCAGGAGACCAAGTCATAAGAATTAATTTAAATGATATAAAACCTGGTATTTGGACTTTAAGAATAAGTCCGGAATTTATAATTCATGGAGACTTTAACATCTATCTTCCAAATAAATCTATTATATCACCAGGTACTAGATTTGTAGACTCTACATCAAAGGCTACCATAACATTTATGGGATTGGCATCTTCAGTGATAACAATAGGAGCATATAGTGATAAGACAAATAGTTTATGGATTGGATCATCAAAAGGAAATTTAAATGGAAATAAAGTAAGACCAGATATAATAGCTCCGGGTGTTGATGTAATATCGACATATGTAAATAATTCGTATAATACAGCTACAGGAACAGGTGTTAGTAGTTCTATAGTATGTGGGTCTTTAGCTCTTATAATTGAGTATCTTCAAGAAGAAAGTAGAGTTTCAAAACTTTCTCTTTTTACAGAACCTTTAAGAACTTATTTAATGATAGGTGCAACTAGACAAGAGATATATGAATATCCAAATATTTTTCAAGGATATGGAATATTTGATTTAAGAAATACATTTAGACAAATAGCCAAAAATTTATAAAGAAAGGTGTGTACGAATAAACGTTCACCTTTCTTATTTTTATTGTAACAAAAAAATTTAAATAAAAGTAAAAAAATGTGGAAAATGTTATCCTGGATGTGTTATAATCTGACAGGTCATAATAAATTTTTATAAAAAGGGAGAAAGAAGATGCTAAATGCAATTTTAGGATTACTAGCAGTTATAACAGCTGGGTTTTCAACAGTATATGTAAAAGACTTTAAACAACATAGGGATAAAAGTAAAAATAAAATATTTAAGACAGGTATATTTATAGGATTTATAACTGACTTTTTAGATGCTATAGGGGTAGGATCTTTTGCAACAACTACAGGAATATTAAAATTAAATAAACATATTAACATTCCAGATAAACTATTACCAGGAACTTTAAATGTTGCACATGCACTGCCTATGATAGTTCAAGCGTTTATGTCATTAAACTCAATAAGTGTGGATTTAATAACTTTAGTGAGTATGATTATAGCAGCGGTAGCAGGATCTTGGATTGGAGCTGGAATTATATCTAAATTACCAGAAAAAAAGGTACAATTAACTATGGGAGTAGCGTTAGTTGGAACTGCTATATTAATAATACTAGGACAAGTTGGGTTGATGCCAGCAGGTGGAGATGCTATGAGTCTTAGCGGATCAAAATTAGTTATCGGGATAGTAGGAAACTTTATTTTAGGAGCTCTTATGACAGCTGGTATTGGATTATATGCACCATGTATGGCAATGGTTGCATTACTAGGTATGAATCCTAAGGCTGCATTCCCTATAATGATGGGAGCGTGTGCATTTGTAGGGCCAATAGCGAGTACTAAATTTGTAAGAGAACAAGCTTATGAAAGAGAAATATCTATGGGTATAACTATAGGGGGAGTAGTTGGATCTATACTAGCTTTACTATTTGTTACAAATATGCCAGTATATTGGCTGAAGTGGCTAGTAGTGGTTGTTGTAAGCTACACTGCTGTAACTATGTTTAAAGCAGGGCTTAGTAAAGATGAAACGTTAGAACTTGAACAAGTAAGTTAATATAAATTTAAATTTAAAAAGCATAAACCTTATAAATACTTTAAGGTTTGTGCTTTTTTTATGATTAAGTAAATTAAAATTTGTGTATGGATGATTTAAATTAAGTTAAATTTTTTTATTTAAAAAATTAAAATAGTGGGTATTAGTTATATATATTAATAATATGAGCAGAATAATTAACAACAAACTTTAAGCAAGAAAGAGGAAAAACTATGAAAAGAGAAGGCAAAGAACGTGTACCATTTGAAGGTAATTTATATGAAAATTTATTTATACCTAAAAAAACTCCATATGAAGATTTATTTACAGGTGGAGTAATAGAGGAACTATCAGATGATACTCCATATTCATTTGTGCATCCAAATAGTGATGAAGTAAAAGAATTATTACGAAAAAACAGGGGCAAAAAATAGATTAGAAATTTATATAAATAGACAAAATTTAAAATAGGGGGATAAATAATTTATTTAAAGAGGCAGACTGTTGTGTAATAGTCTGTCTTTTATTGTCGAAATGATAGACCTCACTATGAAAACATGTTATAGTGTGTATTGATTAAAATTAGGGGAGAGAAATATGTTAGGAATTAGTAAAAGTAAAAAGTTTGAGGCTAGTAATAAATTAGCTACCATATTAACAATCGGCATATCAGCTTTTTTAGTTGTATTTTATATATTAAGTTTAATATACATATTCAAATATAATTTAATTTTGATGATAAAGCCAGAAGACTTTATAAGAATCTTTAATATAGTCTTAGCTTTTTTGGCTACAGTAAGTTGCATACTATGTTACAATAGTACAAAAAAAGAAGAACTATTTATAGTTTCTCTAATGTATATGATATTTGTAATAGATATAATTTTAGGGGTATTTGATAATTTAACTTTACAAAATACTATTATAAGTATGAAGGGATATATAGCTATATCAACTTCATTAATGAGAATATCTATAATTTTAATAGCAACATTACCTTTAAAAAAGGTAAGGACATTTATTATAGAAAATAAGATTTGTTCTATATTAATAGTTGTTTTAAGTGCAACAATATTTGGATATTTAGAAAGCAAAAGTATTATATTTCCAATAAGGAAAGAAACAGATTTTTTTATTCTTTACAATCTTATGCTAATTTTTGTCTATAGTATAACTAGTACTATTTTATTTAAAAAAAGTATAAAAGAAAAAGATTATACATACTCAGTTATTGGAGCTAGTATATTAATGTTTTTAGTTAAGGCGTTTTATGCTATAGTTGGGGCTAGAATACCTATAATAGAAATTAAATTTATATCGATATCAATATCATATATGGCTTTCATAGTACTTATAGTAGGTCTATTTTTAGAAACAACAATAAGTATAAAGAAAAAAAGAGAACTAGAAGAAGAGAAAAAAATATTTTTTAATCTTGTAGAAGAAAATAAAGCAAGCTGTATATTTATAAGTGATATGGATGGAAATGTAATTTACTCTAATAAAAAAACAAAAAACTATTTCTTTGGAAATGATGATTATAAAAATTCAGCATTAACTGAAAGAATTGAAATTGCTATGTCTACTATAGATGAAGAAGTTATGAAAAATATAGAAAATAGTGTTAAAAAAGATGGATGCTGGACTGGGAAATTTGAAATAAATTATGGTAAAAATATTGTTGACTGTGGAATCCAAAAAATTATAGACTCAAGTTTAAAAGGGATTGATGAGCATGGAGAAACTGCTAAATTAGTTGTTACTTTCAATGATATAACAGAAGAACATAGAATGGAAAAATACATATCAGAATATGAAAAAATCAAAGATCATGAGAAGTTAAAAAATGAATTCTTTGCAAATATAAGTCATGAATTAAGAACCCCTTTAAACATATTTTATTCAACAACTCAACTACTAGATGTTAAATCGTATAATGAAGAAGTTGACTTTAGGCAAGTATATTCTACGTATAGGCAAAGTTTAAAAACTAATTGTCAAAGGATGTTAAGACTTATAAATAACATGGTTGATATAACTAAAATTGATGTTGGATACACAAAGCCAAATATGAAAAATTGTGATATAGTAAGGTTGATTGAAGAAATAACTATGTCAGTTGTAATATATGCAAAACAAAAGGGCATAAATATAATCTTTGACACAGATGAAGAAGAAAATATTATAAAATGTGATCCAGAAATGATAGAAAGAGCAATTTTAAATTTGGTATCTAATGCTATAAAGTTTACAAAGCCAAATGGCAATATATTTGTGAATATACATATAAATAAGGAATGGGTTCAAATAATTGTAAAAGATGATGGGGTTGGGATTCCTATACATATGCAAGATTTAATATTTGAAAGATTTGTACAAGCTGACAAATCATTGACTAGAATGAATGAAGGAAGCGGAATTGGATTAAGTATTGTAAAAGCTATGGTTGAATTAAATGAAGGTGAAATATACTTAGAAAGTGATGGAGAAAATGGAGCAGAATTTGAAATTTTATTACCTAATAAAAAGTTATTAGGAGATATTATTGAAGATGAGACAAAAGATTATAAAGTAGATGTACAAAAAATTGAATTGGAACTTTCTGATATATATGAGTTATATTAAAATTTTGGTAAATATTGTTAAAATAAAGGGCTTAGTATATAATATTAAATATAAATTCTATTAACAGCTTTGAAAGGAAAGTATATGGGGAAAATTAGTTTATTTAATAAATTTAATATATTTGTATTAATTAATATATTACTATTTGCATATTCAACATTAGATGTAAATGCAAATAGTAATAATATAACATTTAATGATTTTAATATAGACCAAGGCATAAGCCAAACAACCATAGAATCTATTTTTCAGGATAGTAAAGGGTATGTGTGGTTAGGTACAAATGATGGATTAAATAAATTTAATGGATATGATTTTAAAGTTTATAACTATGAAGAAGATGAAAATAGTATTAGTAATAACTTTATAACAGATATAAAGGAAGATAAAGATGCAAATATATGGATAGCTACTATAGATGGAGTAAATAAATTAGATCAAAAAAGTGGAAAATTTACAAATTATTTAAAGGAAAATAATTTGATATCTAGTGGAAATGCTACAGATATACTAATAACAAAAGATAATAAAATATTAGTCACAACAGATGATGGATTAAACATATACAATTCTAAAAAAGATAGATTTGATAGGATTTTATCTGAAAAAAATGATTTAACAAGTCAATTTATATACTGTATCGATGAAGATAAAGACGGGAATTTTTGGCTGGGAACTAAGTCAGGTGTTAGCAAAGTATCTAAAGATTTTAAAGTTATTAAAAATTTTAATATAGATAAGCATGATTTGAGTAAAAATGAAATTTATAATGTTTTTTGTGATGATGAAGATGGATATACATGGGTTGGAAGTGCAAACTCAGGTTTATACAAGATAAATATTAAAACAAATGAAATCACTAATTATAAATGTGATCCATTTGATGAAAATTCAATTCCTTGCTATTCAATTGGAGCAATAAAAAAAGATAGCAAAGGTAATTTGTGGATTGGGACATCTAAGGGTCTTGCACTTTATAACAAGAAAGATGATAATTTTGAGGTATATACTCATAAAATATATGATAAGAATAGCTTAGTTAATAATGATGTTAAAAGTTTAATGGAAGATAGTAATGGACTTATATGGGTAGGAACATATTCAGGATTAAGTGTATTTGATACTGAAAGTAAAATTAAGCATTATAAGGCTGGTCAAGATAAAGATTATTTATTAAGTGAAAATATAGTCCATGGTATATATGAAGATAATGATGGGAATTTATGGGTAGGTACAAATTCAAAAGGAGTAAATATAATAGATAGAAAAAAGAATAAATCTGTATATTTAAATACGAAAACAGAAAAAAGATTTATAAATGATTCGGTAAATGATATAACGGGAAAAGGAGATCAAATATATATAGCTACTGATGGAGGTCTTATAGAAGTAAATAAATCTAATAATGAAATAAGTCATTATGGAGTAGCTGATGGATTGGTTAATGATAGAGTAAAAGATGTTTTACTAGATAGCAAAGGTTATTTATGGATGGGGACTGCAGATGGTGCTAGCATATTAGATACAAAGACAAAAAAGTTTATAGATATAAATAAGTACATAAATAAGGGTCAAGATAGAAATAAATATGTAAGATATATATTTGAAGATAGTGAAGGCAATTACTATTTAGGATTTTTAAGAGATGAGGGATTGTGTAAAATAGATCCTAAAAATAAGACTATAAAGTTTTATAAAAACAACAAGCAAGATAAATATAGTTTAAGCAATAACTATGTAAGATATATAAATGAAGATAGTCATGGAAACATTTGGGTAGGGACTAGCTATGGGTTAAACAAGTTTGATAAAGAAACTGAAAGATTTGAAAGATACACGACTAAAGATGGTATAGCTAACAACACTATTTACGGTGTTTTAGTAGATGATGAAAATGATATCTGGATAAGCACTAACAAAGGATTATCAAAAATTAATAGTTTGAACAATAAAGTGCAGAATTTTAGTGTTACAGATGGACTTCAAGGAAATGAATTTAATGGAAATGCAGCTTATAAAAGTAAAAGTGGAGAACTTTTCTTTGGAGGTGTAAATGGATTGAATTCATTTTACCCAGAAAAAATTATTAAATCAGATAAAAAACCTAAAATACTATTTGATACATTTGTTGTAAACAATAAGGAATATACTGATATAAATGAAATGAAATTTAGTGAAAGTACGGATACTATAACTATTAAATTTTTCACTCCAGATTATTCAAATTATAAAAATACAACATATGAATATAATTTAGATGGAAGCAGTGGAAATATAGTTAGGACAAAAGATAATTATGTTACTTATAATGATTTACCGCCAGGTAAATATAGATTTAGAGTTAAAGCTATAGATACTAGTGGGAATGTAAGTGATGAAAACTATGTAACATTTACTATAAAGCCTCCAATATGGTTAAGTTGGTATGCAGTAATTATATATATATTAATAGGTTTGGGACTTTTAGCTAATCATAAGCGTAAGATGAAAAAATTAGATAAATTAGTTCAAAAGAAAACTTTAAGATTAAGAGAAGAGATGGAAAAAAATAATGTTTTGTTAAAAAGAAATATAAAACTAGAACAAAATAAGAATAGCTATTTTGTTAACCTATCTCATGAACTTAGAACTCCTCTTAATGTAATAAGTAGTACTAATCAATTAATTTTAGGATTGCTGAAAAAAGATGGGCATATAAAAGAGGAAAATTTAAGTCACCATATAGATGTATCTCAAAGAAACTGTAAAAGGCTTTTAAATTTAATCAATAATATAGTAGATAGTGCTAAGTTACAAAATGATATGTACATAGTAACATTAGAAGAAACAGATATAGTATATCTAGTTGAAGAAACAGCATTGACTTTAAAAGATTATGTAAGCACTAAGGGAATTGAATTAACTATTGATCCTGAAATAGAAGAAAAGCTTATAAGATGTGATAAATATGAAATTGAAAGATGTGTTGTTAACTTAGTAGGAAATGCAGCTAAATTTACACCAGAAGGTGGTAGTATAACTATAACTATAAAAGATTTAGAAGAAAAAGTTATGATAAGTGTTTTAGATACAGGTGTAGGAATAGAGGAAAAATATCATAAGCTTATATTTGATAGATTTAACCAAGTTTTAGATGAAAACAACAAGGTAAAGCGTGGAAGTGGATTAGGACTTACTATAACTAGTCAAATAGTTAAGTTACATAAAGGTGAAATATATGTTGAAAGTAAAATTGGTAAAGGTAGTAATTTTGTTATAATACTTCCTGTAAATCCTAATGAATACAATTCTAAAAGTGAAAATATATAAACTCTTAAAATGGTGAATATCAAAAGGTATTCACCATTTTTGTAAAAAAAAGTAAAAAAATATTTACAAGTTTATGAAATTATGATATATTATTTACATAAGTTAATGAAATACGGAGAGGTGTCCGAGTGGTTTAAGGAGCTGGTCTTGAAAACCAGTGACTCCGAAAGGGGCCGTGGGTTCGAATCCCACCCTCTCCGCCAGTTTTAAAAGTACCTGAGATTTAAGGTGCTTTTTTTGTATTTATAAAACTATATATTTGAATATTCTTTATTATAAAACATAAAATAATTAAAATTAAGAATGTAAGAGAGGTATATAGATATGAGAAAAAAAGAGAATAATGACACTAAGAAAAATATAGAAGAAGTAACAATGTACGAAAATATGAATTTTAATGATATAGATAGTTTAAGTGGAGATATGGATAATACTCTTACAAATTTATTTTTATCTTTAAATTCGGATATCATTAAGAAGAAAACTAAAAAACATAAATAAAAATATATAAGACCTGTAAATGCAGGTCTTATATATTTTAAAATAGAAGGTAGGTGAAAGTATGAAAGTAAGTACAATTAAGACTATTATTTTAAATAATACAGAAAAAAATAGACATAACTCTGGAGTTGCAATTTATAAAAATAACTTAGTGAGTGAGAGTTATATAAAAAAAGAAAATGATAATATAAATTTTTATGCTGTAGTTGGAAATGAAATGTTTAATGAAAAAAATAATTCTTTAATAACTATAAGTGAAAAAACTAATAGAATAGTTTCAACTAGCTGTGATTGTAATGATTGGTTAAATAAAAGTATGGAAAGTAATACATTTGTCTGTAAGCATATAGTTGCAGCTATTTATAAGTGTATAGATAACCTTACAAATAAGAAAAACAATATAAAAAGCACTAAAAATAAACTTAATAATAATGAAATAGCATATGCTAAGGCTAAAGTAACATATAAGTTTGATTTGGATGGAGATAATAATTTGAGATTTTCTTTTAATATAGGAAATCTAAATAGAAAAAGATATAGTGAGATATTTAGTGCATACAAAGAAAATAAACGTCTATACAGATTAAAAGAATCTATATACTTAGATTTACATAATAAAGATATACAGGAATTATTAGAACTTATTGATACTTTAGGAATTCCAATTGAAGCAGATGATTTTAAAGTTGAAAACAATAAAATTTTATATATAGACAATTATATAAAAGAAAATAAACTTAATTTTATATCAGGTAAAGAATACATAGACAAAATAATGTATGGATTTAATGAAAAAAGAAATTGCGAGATTCCACAAAATATTGAAAATATATTAAGGGGATATCAATTAGAAGGGGTTAACTGGTTTAATAGTATAAGTAACTATAAATTTGGAGGGATTTTAGCTGATGAAATGGGGCTTGGAAAGACGCTACAAACAATTACATTTATTAGTAGTCAAAAAAATTCTAAAAATATAGTAGTTACTCCTACATCACTTATACATAACTGGAAAAATGAAATTGATAAGTTTACTCCAAAGTTAAAGGTAGGAATAGCATATGGGGATAAAAAATCAAGAGAATTAATAATTAAAAATTATAGAGATTATGATGTAGTACTAACTACTTATTCCACAATCAGAAATGATTTTGAGAAATACAAAGACAAAAAATTTGATTATATGTTTATAGATGAAGCGCAAAATATAAAAAACCCAGATGCTATAGTGACAAAATCTATAAAGAGCATTAGCGCTGATATTAAGTTTGCCTTAACAGGTACTCCTGTAGAAAATAACTTATTAGAACTTTGGTCTATATTTGATTTTATAATGCCTGGGTATTTATATAATAAAAAGGAGTTTCAAAATAAATTCGTAGATGGTGATATTAAAAGATTAAAAAAATTAATAAAACCTTTTATATTAAGAAGAACAAAAAAAGAAGTTATAAAGGAGTTACCAGACAAAATAGAAAAGAAATTTATTGTAGAATTAAATAAAGAGCAAAAGAAAATATATGATATTTATAATAAAAATGTAATAGAAAAATTAGAAAATGCTAAATATGAAAATGATAAAATAACAATATTTTCATATTTAACGAAACTAAGACAATTATGCCTTCATCCTAAGACCTTATTAAAAGATTATAGTGGTAAAAGTTCTAAAATTGATATTTGTATAGAAATTTTAAATGAAGCTATTTCAAATGATAGAAAAATATTATTATTTTCTCAGTTTACAAGTGTTTTAAGATTAATAGAAGAAGAACTTAAAAATAAAAATATAAAATCTATGTATTTAGATGGAAAAACTAACGCTAAAGATCGTATAAATTTAGTTAATGAATTTAATGAAAATAAAAATATTAATGTTTTTTTAATATCTTTAAAAGCTGGAGGCACAGGATTAAATTTAACTAGTGCTGATATGGTTATACATTTTGACCCATGGTGGAATTTAGCTGTAGAAAATCAAGCAAGTGATAGAGCTCATAGGATAGGTCAAAAAAATGTAGTTGAAGTAATAAAATTAATATCAAAAGATACAATAGAGGAAAAAATAGTTTTATTACAAGAAAATAAAAAAGACCTGATAGACAATATTATTGATGATAGCTTGTCTAAGTCTACGAATTTAAAAGGATTAAGTAAAAAAGATTTAATAGAATTATTCAAATAGAAGTAATGTAACAAAAAGCTAAAAAACTACATATTATTGTATAAGTAGATAAAACTACTTATACAATAATATGGGAGATGTTTAAAAAATGGCAAAAAAGAAGGTAGAAGATAACATAAAGAAAGTAACTAAACCAGTAACAGATGTAGGAAAAGAAGTTTTAAATGGAGCTGGAAATATAGGTAAAGAAACTGTAAACACAGGATTGAATGTAGGAAAAGATGTTCTAAATGGAGTTGGAAACATAGCTAAGGAAACTATAAATACTGGTGTAAACGTAGGGAAAAAAGTTAAAGAGAATATTAAAGGAAAATAGATACACTAAAGGGAGTTTTATACTCCCTTTTATTGTGTAAATATTGGAATTAGCACGATATTACATAAAACGACAAAATAATGAGTTATAATAATCAAGCACAATATAAAATTAGAAAGGAGAATTAAAAGTGGGGAATAAAATGGAATTACTAAAAAGTTCTTATGAATTATTATTAGAGGCTAATGAGGTGTTGAAATCCAATTTTGATTATGAAAGTATTTTAGAAAATAGTTTTATAGATGAGGAAGAAGAAGTTATTTTTACAAAAGATACATTTGGAAAATACATACAATATGATATTAGTGATTGTTATACTCCTTTAATAAAAGCTTTAAAAACTTATAGATGTAAAGAAATAAGCGATATTTATAAAGAGTTAAAAAAAATAAGTATAGAGGCAGAAATATTTTGCTAAATGATAAAAATAACTAAGGCTATAATGAATGTTATAAAGTCTTAGTTATTTTTGTTATTTAAAATAATGAATAGAGAAGTTATAGTTAAATATGATATAATAATTAGACATGAATAGAAATAATATGATAAAAATTTATATAAAAATAAAAAATATTGAGGGTATTTAGTATGAGTAAAGTAACTATAAAAGAAGTTGCAAAAGAGGCAGGAGTTGCAACTTCTACCGTGTCTAGAGTTTTGTCTAATAATCCTAAAATCAGTGAAGAAACTAAAGCTAAAGTCAATGAAGCAATAGAAAGGTTAAATTATAAACCTAATGCAATTGCAAGGAGTCTTGCAAATAATAAAACAAAAATATTGGGGGTAGTTTTACCCAGTGAAGCAGATGACTTACTTACAAATCCATTTTTTATAAATGCCATGAAGGGGATGAGTATTTATGCACAAAATAAAAACTATTATATTACATATGTGTTTGCAAAAGATGGTAAAAATGAGTTTGAAAGTATAAAAGAAATTACTAATACGAACTTAATTGAAGGAATTATACTTCTAAGAGTAAATGAAAATGATGAAAGCATTAAGTTTTTAAATACTATAGAATTTCCTTTTGTAGCAATCGGAAGGCCCGAAAAAACAGAAGATGTATTGTGGGTGGATAACGATAATTTTCAAGCTATGTATAATGTAGTGAATAGGCTTATTCAAAAAGGTCATAAAAAAATAGGATTTATAGGAGCTATAAAAACTTTAAATATGTCGAAAGACAGATTGAAAGGATATAAAATGGCTTTGGAAGTGAATGGATTAAATTATGATGAAGAGTTAGTTATACATAAGCAACTTTTTAAAGAAAATACAGGATATGCTGGAGCTGAAGAATTGATAAGTAAACACGAGGTTACAGCTATTGTAACTACAGATGATTTATTAGCATTTGGAGTGTCTCAGTTACTAAATGAAAAAAGATTAGAAAAAATATCATTAGTTGGATTTAATAACATCCAACTTTCAAAATACCAGACACCACCATTAGCATCTGTAGACATAAATGCAGATGAGCTAGGATACTATGCTGCAAAACTGCTTATTGAAAAATTAGAAAATGAAGACATAGTAAATACGCACTACATAGTAAATACAGAGTTTATAGAAAGGGAATCTTTTAAATAAATTATATATAGAATGTTTAAGATTGTCTTAAACTATTCTATATATAACAACTTTGTGCAAATGGTTGCATTATTGAAATTAATGATTTGTATTGAATTTAGAAAAAAATTAAAAAATCCTTGAAAACATTTTCATGGGATGTTATAATTTGCTTATAATAAAGGTGGTAAATAAAAAAAGTTGTATATTTTTTTACTATTTAATGCAATCGATTGCACTGAATGGAGATAATACTTAAATTAAAAAGGAGATGAGTTTAAAATGAGTAGTAAAGCAAAATTAATTTCATTTGACTTTTGGCAAAAGCTAGGTAAAGCTTTATTAGTGGTTATAGCGGTTATGCCAGCAGCAGGGCTTATGGTTTCTATAGGAAAACTTATAGGTATGTCATCTGATGCTCACTTAATAATGACAACAGCAAAAGTTGTGGAAGATATAGGTTGGGGAATAATTGGAAACCTACATATATTATTTGCTGTTGCAATAGGAGGATCTTGGGCAAAAGAAAGAGCAGGAGGAGCTTTTGCTGCTGTAATTGCATTTATATTAATAAATCGTATCACGGGAGTTGTACTTGGTGTAAATGCAGATATGCTTTTAGATCCACAAACAACAGTAACTTCTTTAACAGGATCTACACTTTTAGTTAAAGATTATTTCACATCTATATTAGGAGCACCAGCACTTAACATGGGAGTGTTTGTTGGTATAATATCAGGGTTTATGGGAGCTGTACTTTATAATAAATTCTATAACTTTGATAAACTTCCTAAGGCTTTAGCATTTTTCAATGGAAAACGTTTTGTTCCGTTTGTTGTTATACTAGGTTCTGTAATAGCTGCAATTATATTATCTATAATTTGGCCATTTGCACAAGGTGCTTTAAATGCTTTTGGTATGTGGATTGCATCATCTAAAGATACTGCTCCAGTTTTAGCTCCATTTGTATATGGAACACTTGAAAGATTATTACTACCATTTGGACTTCATCATATGATAACTGTTCCTATGAACTATACAGAACTTGGAGGTATATATCATATTGCAACAGGAGCAGCTGCAGGAACTACAGTTGCAGGACAAGATCCATTATGGCTTGCATGGATAACTGATTTAATTAACTTTAAATCTGCAGGAGATATGTCATCTTATAATGACTTATTAACAAGTATAACACCAGCGCGTTTTAAAGCAGGTCAGGTTATATTATCAACTGCATCACTTGCAGGTATATCTTTAGCAATGTACAAAAATGTTGATAAAGACAAAGCTAAAAATTACAAACCTATATTTATATCTGCTATGTTAGCATGTTTTTTAACAGGGGTTACAGAGCCGATAGAATTCATGTTTATGTTTATATCACCAGTTTTATATATAGTTTATGCAATTCTTACAGGGCTTGCATTTGCACTTGCAGATATAATACATTTAAGAGTACATGCTTTTGGATTTATAGAATTTTTAACTCGTACTCCAATGCTTGTTAAAGCAGGTCTTACAATGGACTTAGTTAATTTCTTCATATCATGTGCTGTATTTTTCCTATTAAACTTTGGAATATTTAATTTCTTAATTAAGAAGTTTAATATTGCAACACCAGGGCGTAGAGGAAATTACATCGAAGAGAGCAATGAAGAAGAAAGTAAAAAAATAAATACTGATAACATAGCTCAAGATGTATTATCAAGTAAAATAATAAACTTACTTGGAGGTGCTGATAATATAGAAGATGTAGATGCATGTATGACTAGATTAAGAGTAACTGTAAAAGATGTGAGTTTGGTTGGAATTGAAAAAGATTGGAAGGCTCTTGGAGCATTAGGACTTATTGTGAAAGATAGAGGAGTTCAAGCAATATACGGACCAAAGGCTGATGTTTTAAAGTCTAATATTTTAGATATGTTAGGAGTGTAGAACAGTGAATCTTTTAACATTGAATTGCCACTCTTGGCAAGAAGAGAATCAAATTGAAAAAATATCTTATATAGCTAAGGTCATAAATGAAAAAGAATATGATGTTATAGCTCTTCAAGAAGTAAGTCAATTAATATGTTCAGATATAGCTTATGATAATGTGAAAGTAAATAACTTTGCATTATTACTTCAAGATGAATTAAAAAAACTTGGAAATGAGAATTATACACTCCACTGGGATGTTGCTCATATAGGTTATGATATATATGAAGAGGGGCTTTGTCTTATGACAAAGCTTCCTGTAGTTAAAAGGGAAAGTTTTAATATATCTAGAAGCGATGATATTAAATTTTGGAAAACCAGAAAAATAGTTAAGTTAAATGTAGTTTACAATAATTATGAAGTTAGTTTATATTCATGTCATTTAGGATGGTGGAATGATGATGATGAGCCATTCAAAGAACAGTTTGATAAACTTTTTATGCAAATTGAAAATGATAAATTTGCATTTATTATGGGTGATTTTAATAATAATGCTAATGTACCAAATGAAGGATATGATTATATTTGTGAAAAATTATTTGACACATATAAATTATCAAAAAATAAAGATTCAGGAATAACTGTAAAAGGAAAAATTGCAGGGTGGGATAAAAATAAAGAAAACTTAAGGCTAGATTTAATTTTATCAAATAAAGAAATTAAAGTAGAAAGTTCTAATGTTATTTTTAATGGAATAAATAAAAATGTGGTATCAGACCATTATGGGGTAGAGGTAGTTGTAAATATATAGTGTAGGTAAGTAGATTTTTGGATAATATAGTTGTTTCCTTCACACAAGGTACAAAAAACGTACCTTAAGTGTTTCGTCAACAGCTATATCATCCAAAAATCATATAAATGATAGAGGAAGAAGAGAATGGAAAGTTATGGAGGTTGATATATATGAAGAAAACTTGGTGGAAAGAAGCCGTAGCTTATCAAGTTTATCCTAGAAGTTTTAAAGATTCAAATGGAGATGGAATTGGAGATTTAAGAGGTATTATACAAAAGTTAGATTATATAAAAGATTTAGGAATAGACGTAATATGGGTTTCACCTTTTTATAAGTCACCTAATGATGATAATGGATATGATATTAGTGATTATAGAGATATTATGGATGAATTTGGTAATATGAAAGACTTTGATGAACTATTAGATGAAGTTCATCAAAGAGGTATGAAATTAATAATAGACTTAGTAATAAATCATACTAGTGATGAGCATCCTTGGTTTATGGAATCTAGATTTTCTAAAGATAGTAAAAAGAGAGACTGGTATATATGGAAAGATGGAAAGGGTAGCAAAGAGCCAAATAACTGGGAAAGCATATTTGGAGGATCTGCATGGGTTAAAGATGATTTAACAGATCAATACTATTTACATCTTTTTACTAAAAAGCAACCAGATTTAAACTGGGAAAACAAAGATATGAGATTAGCCATATATGACATGATGAACTGGTGGTTAGAAAAAGGGATAGATGGATTTAGAGTAGATGCAATTAGTCATATAAACAAAGAAAAAGGTCTTTTAGATATGCCAAATCCAGATAATTTAAAATATGTTTCGTGTTTTGAAAAGCATATGAATGTAGATGGAATCCACAATTATTTAAAAGAGATAAAAGAAAATACTTATGGAAATTATGATGTTATGACAGTTGGAGAAGCTAATGGAGTAACTCCTGAGGATGCGCATCTTTGGGTATCAGAAAAAGATGGTAAATTTGATATGGTATTTCAGTTTGAGCACTTAGATTTATGGAATAGTGATATGAATAAGAAGCTTGATTTACTTGAGTTTAAAAATGTATTAAGCAAATGGCAAACAAATTTACATGGATTAGGGTGGAATGCTTTATTCATAGAAAATCACGATATACCTAGGATTGTATCAATGTTAGGAAATGATAAAGAGTATTGGTATGAAAGTGCTACATGTTTAGGACTTATGTACTTTATGCAAGAGGGAACACCTTTTATATATCAAGGTCAAGAAATAGGGATGACAAATGTAGAATTTAAAAATATTGAAGATTATAATGATGTAAAAACTAAAAATAACTATTATATAGGATTAGATTCAGGTGATAGTCATGAAGAGCTTATGAAACGAGCATGGAGGTTATCTAGAGACAATGCAAGAACTCCTATGCAGTGGAGCAGTAGCGATTTTGGCGGGTTTAGTAGTGTAACACCTTGGATAGGAATAAATCCAAACTATAAAAATATAAATGTTGAAAATCAAATAATAGATAAAAACTCTATATTAAACTTTTATAAAAGTATGATTAAAATTAGAAAAGAACATGAAGCTTTAATATATGGTGAGTATAAATTAATATTAGAAAATGATATAAAGATATATGCATATGAAAGAGTATTAGGTGAGAGTAAATTTTTAGTAATTACAAATATGTCTAATGATAATGCTTTATATAATTATGATGGATTAAAATTAAATTACAAAAACTTAATTTTATCAAATATAGAAGTAAAAGCTCATGATATAATAAGTTCGGTGAATTTAAAACCTTGGGAATGTAGACTATATAAAATATAATAAGGGGTATTTATATGACTGAAAAAGAAAAAATGCTAAAAGGAGATGCATATATTGCATCTGATCCAGAGCTAGTAAAAGATAGACAACAGGCTAGGATATTAACAAGATTATATAATCAAACTATAGAGACTGATGATTATACAAAAACTGAAATTTTAAAAAAACTACTTGGATCTACAGGTGAACATGTATATATAGAACCAAGCTTTAAATGTGATTATGGTTATAATATACATTTGGGAGAAAACTTTTATGCTAATTTTGACTGTATAATGTTAGATGTATGCGAAATTAAAATTGGTAAAAATGCCATGTTGGCTCCAAATGTTCAAATATACACAGCATATCATCCGATAGATCCCAAATTAAGAATTTCAGGAATTGAATATGGATCTCCAGTAACAATAGGAGATAATGTATGGATAGGCGGGGGTTCTATAATAAACCCAGGTGTAAACATAGGTGATAATGTTGTTATAGGATCTGGGAGTGTTGTCACAAAAGACATACCATCTAATTGTGTAGCTGTAGGAAATCCGTGTAAGGTAATTAAAAATATTTAAATAAAAAATTCGCTTCGCTCATGTCGCTCAAATTTCATATCGTCAACGTCCACTCGGTAAACTCGTGTCCCGTTACTCAAACGACTCTGTCCGTTGCTCAAAATGTCATTTTTTACTTTCGCCAAGACATTTGTATAACTACGGTGTATAAGTTATCAACAAACATTTGTTAAGTATAATTTACTTAAGCGTAAAAAATGGCTATCTTATGAAGATAGCCATTTAATTTTTTATAACTGAATTAGAAACAGAAACTATAATGTTAGATGTTATACAAGCTAACTCATAAGGCGTTTCAATCATTCCATCTTCAAGCCATCTAGATATAATTCCGATATGCATGGATGTTGCTGTTTCAATTAAATATTTTAGAGGGATACAAAATGAATCTGGAGTTTTTATTACAGATATTTTTTTTATCAACTCTTCAATTAGACTTTTAAATTTCAAGTGAAAGTTTAAGTCACCATTTCCGCTTAATATAACTTTGACAAAGTCAGAGTTTTTGCCTATACATTCATAAACGCAGTTTAAGAAAGGAATTATAGTATTTGCATCTTGTATAGGTAAAGATTGAGGGTTAAATATTTTAAATGCATCAGCTAATACTTCTCTTATTTCATTTAATATATCGTTTTGACTTTGTTCTAACAAATCATATTTATCCATGTAATGTAGGTAAAACGTAGCTCTGTTAATGTTAGCTTTGTCAGTAATATCTTTTATAGTAATTTTATCAAATGGTTTTTCTTTCATTAAATCTGTTAAAGATTCTTTAATTACACTTCTAGTTTTTAAAATTCTTCTATCCATAAGGGCCTCCTAAACCAAATATAATCAACAAAACTATGAAATGTGTTTAATAATAAACACATCGAGAGTTTTTAATTATTGCTATATATTATGACTTAATTATAATTATAATATAAGGATTAATCAACACCGTGTCGATTAAAAGGAGGTTAACATGAGTATTGTTAAAGTAAAGAATATTACTAAGGAAATTTCTAAAATTAAAATACTTGATAATATAAGTTTAGAAATTGAAGAGGGAGAAATATTAGGATTAATAGGACCATCTGGGTCTGGAAAGAGTACATTTATAAAATCTATTATAGGTATGGAAAAAATTAGTTGTGGAGAAGTATTCATATTAGGAAATAAAATACCAAATAGAAACATATTACAAAGTATTGGATATATGGCTCAATCTGATGCTCTATATGAGGATTTGACTGGTAAAGAAAACTTAGAATTTTTTGCTAAAATATTTTCAATAAATAAGTATGAGATAAATAAAAGAATAGAATATGTATCAAATTTAGTTAATATGCAAAATGATTTAAATAAAAAGGTTAAGTATTACTCTGGAGGTATGAAAAGAAGGTTATCATTGGCTATATCATTAATACAGGACCCAAAGGTTTTAATACTAGATGAACCTACTGTAGGAATTGACCCTAAACTTAGACTTAGTATTTGGAATGAGCTAAATAAATTGAAATTAAATGGGAAATCCATAATAATAACAACTCACGTAATGGATGAAGCTCAAAGATGTGACAAGTTAGCATTAATAAGAAATGGTAAAATTATAGCAAATGGAACACCTAGTAAATTAAAGGATGAATTTAAAGTAGGTACTATTGAGGATATATTCTTAAAAATAGGAGGTGAAATTTAATGAGGGTAAAAGCTATTATAATAAGAATAATAAAACAAACCATTCATGATAAAAGAACATTAGCACTTATGATGGTTGCACCTATGATTGTTATGACTTTAGTTTATTTTTTATTTAACTCTAATGAAGAAAATTTATTAAATGTAGGGGTTTATAATACATCATCAGAGTTTAATGAATCACTTAAAGATGCAGATCTTAATGTAAAAGAATACAGTGATAAAAATAATATCAAAAATAAAATAACAAATCAAAATCTAGATGCGTTTATAGTTAAAAATAATAATGAATTAGAAATAACATATGAAAATAGTTCGCCAATAAATACAAAAGAAATTGAAGCAAAAGTACAATCAACTATACTAAAAGATGAATTTTTAAAGATTTCTTCAAAAGTTAATAAAAACATTGGAGAAAGTAATAAAATATCGATAGACTCAAGTTATGTATATTCAAATGAAGACTTAACATATTTTGATACTTTAAGTCCTATACTTATTGGGTTCTTTGTATTTTTCTTTGTGTTTTTAGTTTCAGGAATATCTTTATTAAAAGAAAGAACAACAGGTACACTAGATAGACTATTATCTACTCCTATAAAAAGAAGTGAAATTGTATTAGGATATTTGATTGGATATGGAATATTTGCTGTAATACAAACTATATTAATAGTTTTATTTTCTATTTATGTATTGAATATAACGATTAAAGGAAGTATATCAATGGTAGTTATAGTAAACATATTAATTGCTCTTGTAGCATTATCATTAGGACTTCTTTTATCTACATTTGCTAATTCAGAGTTTCAAATTATGCAGTTTATACCTATAATAATAGTTCCTCAAATATTTTTCACGGGGTTAATACCTATAGAAAGTATGAGCATATGGCTGCAAAATATAGCTAAAATAATGCCTCTATACTATGGAGCAAGTGCTCTGAGTGGTATCTTTGTAAAAGGTTTTAATTTTTATAATATATATAATGATTGTATTATTTTAATAATATTTATAATAATTTTATATACATTTAATATATTTGGATTGAAGAGATATAGAAAAATATAGTAATAAAGTATAACTTTCCACATATAAAAACTAATAAAGGAGTTTTATATGTGGAGGGGTTATGGAAGATTTATTGCATAAGATAGATGAAATGAAATTGAATTTAAAATCTAAAGATATTAAATCTATAAAAAAAAGTAAATTAAAGACTATATCCACAAAAGAAATAAATAAAGAAAATAAACAAATTATTACTACTTATAATTACTATGTCAAACTTATAAAAAAATTAAAAAGGTATTTAAAAACAGAAGAAGATATAATGCTTGAAGTTAAAAAAGATAAATTAAATAGAATAGTTTGTTTGATAATAAAATTAAGCAAAAATGATATGGAAATTTTTATGCCTATAGATATTAGAGTATTCATAGGCGATTCTAAAGATACCTATATGGATTGTAGTTATTATAACTTGGAAGATGGAGGAATTCTTTATATAAAGGAATTTACATCTGGAAAACCAAACAATGGATATGGAAAGATAATATTGGAAAATTTAGATTATATAGTAAAAAGAATAAATATGAAATTAGACTTATATAATCATTATTTTGAAGACTACAAGTTTAACTATATAAAGAGAATTGAGGGTGTGGCAATACCTTCTAAAAATATAATAACACAAGAATCCTTAAATAAAATTTATAGAAGGTATGGATTTGAAGTTGATGAAAAAAATAATATGAGCATGATGAAGATTATTGAAAATCAAGAAATTGCATACAATCAGAATATGAACTAAGTTTTTGGTTAAATTAAATATGAAATACATTTATCATCTAGGAGGGTTTTATAATGAAAAATAATAAAAACAGACATAAAGATAGACCAAAGACTAATGCAGAAAAAAGAAAAGTTTTATTTGAACATGGGTCTGAAATTGGAATAGTAGATGGTAAAAAAATAGGATCTAGAAACTCAGGGTCAAGTAAAACTAAAGATGAAAAATTATATGATAAAATAGAAAAAAAAGGAACATATTAAAAAAGTACAATGCAAATGCATTGTACTTTTTTTAATTAAGAGAACTTAATAAAATAGAAAAATTGATACGTTATATTAACATATTTTTTAAGAGTATCATAATATATAAAGGATAGAATAGAAGGGGGAATAATATGAACATTGATAGCTACTATAGAGATAAGGCAAAAAAATAATAAAAAGGTAAAAATAAAATCAGTATATGCAGATGAATTTGTAGTTGTTGGAAAAGATGGTTATTTATATGCAACAGGAAATAACGTAAATAAGAAAGGTATATTTATTATAAATATAAATGATAATGGAAAAGCAAAAATAAAGCTAGAAGATGGATCTTATGTAAGATTAGACAATAAAAATTTTTTGATTGCAGACACAGATAAAGAGGGAGCAACTAAATTTGATATATATAAAACGGACAACAAAGAATACGTTTTAAAAGCTCCAAATGGATATTATGTAAGAGTTAGAGACGATGATTATAAATTAGCGGCTAAGGCAGAAGGAACAGGGGAAAAAACAAAATTTAAGTTTAAAGAAGTTGAGTAACTCTTTTTAGGAGGAATTTTTATGAAGTATGCAAATTATAAATTTGGAAATATAGTTGATATTAGCGATATAAAGGGTAAACCATATAAGTTTATAACAATAGCTACAAATCCCAAGGATATATATACTTTTACTAAGCTTATTTATAGTGATCAAACATTAATTCTTGACTGTGAATATAATGAAATAAGCATAGATGATTTGCAGATAGGTGATAAAATCGTAGCTTTTCACTCTAATGCAATGACTATGAGTATACCACCCCAAACTCAAGTATATATAATAGAATTAAAATAATAAATAAAAGCTGTATAACCTAAAAGTTATACAGCTTTTATTTATTAAAATGCTTGGTAAAGAAGCTTTATAGCGACACCTACAGCCATAAATAAAAAAATTGGTTTTATTAGTTGAGATCCTTTATTTATAGCTACTTTAGCGCCTATATATCCACCTAATACCATAGAAATAGCATAAAAAATTGCTACTTTGTAAAGTATTTGACCACTAAACATAAATAATATAAGTGCTGTGAAATTACTTGTAAAATTTAAAATTTTAGTATTTGCAGATGCATGTAAAAAATCAAAACCATAAATTTTTATCAAAGCAAATGTTAGAAATGTACCTGTGCCAGGTCCAAAAAAACCATCATAAAAACCTAAGGTAAAAGCCATAATAATTCCTTTTTTTATGTTTTCCTTACTAAGGCTTTCGAATTTATCCTCCTTGCCTAAGTCCTTCTTTAAATATGTATATATTGCAACTAATAGTATCATAAGGAAAACTAAAATATTTAAAATATTTTCACTTATAGATAAAACACATTTAACACCTATGAGACATCCTAAAATTGTAAATGGGATTAATTTTTTTAATAACTCAACATTAGTTTTACCTGACTTTGAATATTTGTAGGCACTAGAAAAACAACCAAAAGCACCTGCGAATTTATTGGTTCCAAGTGCTAAATGAGCGGGAAGACCTGCCATTAATAAAACGGGCATACTTATTAACCCACCACCACCTGCTATTGAATCAACGAAAGCAGCTAAAAAACCACCAAGACAAAGAAATAAAATTGTAAGCATAATTCCTCCAACAGTAAAATTTATTTACAATTATTATAATATAAAAGAAATACAAATGTAATTAGGATGATTAATATTAAATCACAATCATATTAATCAAATAGAGCTCATATATTTTACTAAGGTATAATATATGGTAAAGGGGAGTGATTATGATGGCTAGAGATATAGTTATAGATTTCTTAACAAAACTATCTATAGATATAGAAAATAAAGCAGATGTAGATGTAAGCTATAGCCAGCAAAGAGATTACTTTTCTAGTGGTAAAATATTAGGGCAACCCATATATTATGTATTTAAATATTTTAGAAAAGAAGAACAATTAGGATTATACATAGAGTCAAGAGATTCAGAAGGGGCTCAATTTTTAAAAGATATTTACTATGAAAAAAATGAATTTATATCAAGAAAAGTAGGATATGAACTTGGTATAAGTGAAAGAAAGCAAAATAAAGATTGGGTTAGAATGGGATTTGAAATAGATGTTGACAATTTCAATGAACTTATGGAGTATAGAAAACTATATCTTCATGCATTTCTAAAGTTTAAATCAGCAATAGAAAAAATAGTAGAAAAATATGTAGATGCAATATTCAATTTTGCAGGAAATTTTGGATATACAAAAACGGAACTATTAAGGGAAGTTTTTATGGAAGAAGAAGTTTTAGATGATATAATTTTCAATTTAGATTTTAAAAAAAATATAATATTGCAAGGACCTTCAGGTGTTGGAAAAACATTTATAGCAAAGCGAATTTGCTATTTTCATCAAGGCAACAGAGATAATTCAAATATAGAAATGGTTCAGTTTCATGAAAATTATACCTATGAAGAATTTGTAAGAGGATATAAAAAGGGAAAAAGTGGAGAAGATTACATAAAAAATGGAGTATTTTATGATTTTATAAAAAGAGCTCAGTCTTATCCAGAGCATAAGCATTATTTTATAATAGATGAAATAAACCGAGTTGATGTTAATAAAGTATTTGGAGAAATAAATTCTATAATTGAAAATAACAAAAGGGGAAAGGAAAACTCTATAAAACTTATTTATAGCGATAGCGATGAGAGTTTTTATATTCCAGATAATGTCTATATAATAGGTACATTAAATACTGCTGATGAAAATTTAAAAGACATAGATTACCCAGTAAGAAGAAGATTTGGATTTATAGATATAGAACCTGTTTTTGAAAATATAGACTTTAGAAACTACCTTGGAGAATGTTTAGGGGTAGAGATGGCAGACAAAGTAGTTTGCAGTATGAGTAAATTAAATAAAATAATAGAGGAAGATGAGAATCTAGGTAAGAATTATAAAATTGGGCAAAGTTATTTTATGATATCTAGTAAAATTGATGAATATATAGTGGACAGTTGGTATAGGCAAGTAATAAAAAGAGATATAGAACCTTTAATAAGAAGATGTATGATAGATAAAGAAAAAAGCTATATAAATGATATAATTAAAAAATTAGTTGATGATTAAAAAATCCCTTATATGATAAATATCAGGGATTTTTTATTTTATATAGTAAGTTATAATATATTACAGGAATACAAAAAAGGAGAGTTTGTTATGAATGGTAATGAAAGAAGAGAAAAGATCATAGAAATTTTGAAAAGTTCATCAAAACCAGTGAGTGGCTCTTATTTATCTAAAACTTTAGATGTCAGTAGACAACTTATAGTTTCTGATGTTGCATTAATAAGAGCTACAGGTATAAATATTGTATCAACTCCTAAAGGATATATACTAAATGAAGAAGTATGTGAAAGTAGTTTGATAAAGACAATAGCATGTAAACACTCTAAAGAATTTATTGAAGATGAATTGAGTACAATTGTAGATGAAGGAGCAACTGTTTTAAATGTTATAGTTGAACATAGTGTATATGGGCAGTTAACTGGAAATTTACATGTATCGTCTAGACGAGATATACGAGAATTTATGAAAAAATTAGGTGAAGATACAACTAATCCATTATCACAACTAACTGATGGAGTTCATCTTCATACTATAAAATGTGAAAATGAGGAAGTATTAGATAGTGTAATAAAAGCATTGAAGGAAAAAGATTATCTATTATAGAGTTGACAAAAAAATGATATGACTATACACTTATAATGACAGGTGTAAAGACACCTATAATTACATATGTATAGGGGGATTTTTTATGAATAGTAAAATTAACACAAAAGCTGTTGTTATGTCAGCTCTATTATGTGCTTTAGGAATTATAATACCTATGTTTTCTCCAATTAAGCTAATTTTAGAGCCTGCATCATTTACATTAGCTAGTCATGTTGCTATATTTATAGCCATGTTTATTTCACCAAGCACTGCAATATTTGTTACATTGGGTACAACAATAGGTTTTTTATTAGGTGGATTTCCAATAGTTGTAGTAGCGAGGGCATTTAGCCATTTAGTATTTGTAAGTTTTGGATCTCTTTATTTAAAGAAAAACAAAAATGTTATATCTAGCATAAAGTCGTCGATGGGATTTTCATTGGTTATGGGGATTTTACATGCAATAGGTGAAGTATTGGTAGTTATTCCGTTTTATTTTGGGACAAGCTTATCCCAAGGATATTACGAACAAGGTTTTTTAACATCAGTTTTATTATTAGTAGGGGTAGGAACTATAATTCATAGTATGTTAGATTTTGGGCTATCAGTTTATATATGGAATGTGATGCCTAAAGAATTAAAAAATATAGACGCAGTTAAAGCATAAAAAAATAACAAGATTGGGTTTTTTATCCAATCTTGTTATTTTTTTATATAAAAATTTAATATATATGTTAAAAATATGTATAAAATAAGTTATAATATAAAATATAATAGGAAATTTAAAGTAAATGTAGAAAAATATATATAATTTCACAGAAAATTCATATTGAACCGATAATATATATATATAAGTAAAATTTTGGACATAAAATATGATCAAAAGGTTACAAAAAAAATACAAATTTAGAAAATTTGCTTTGGTTTAGTTTTATAAAAAGAAGGGAGATTAAGTATGATTGATAGAAAAATTGCAACAGCTATATCAGTAACATCTTTAGGTATAGTGCTATCAGGAACTGCTGTATTTGCTAATGCTAAAACAGGAACAGTAACAGCAAGTGCATTAAATATAAGAAGTGGGCCATCAACAAGTAACTCAGTAGTGGGGTATGCTTATAAAGGCGATAAATTACAAATATTAGAAACATCAAATGGATGGTACAAAGTTAAGCTTTCAAATGGAAAAACAGGTTGGGGAAGCGGAAAATATATAAATGTATCTGGAGATTCAAGTTCAGAAACTCCATCAAGTGGAAAAACAGGAACAATAACAGCGGATGCATTAAATGTAAGAAGTGGACCATCTACAAGCTATGGTAAAGTGACTATGGTTTACAAAGGTCAAAGTGTAACTATATTAGAAAGTTCAAATGGGTGGGATAAAATAAAAACTCAAAATGGACAAATCGGATGGGCAAGTAGTGATTATATAAGTACATCTGGGCAAGGTGGAGGAGGATCAACAGAGACTCCATCAACAGGTAAAGGAACAGTAACAGCAAGTACATTAAATATAAGAAGCGGACCATCTACAAGTAATTCAATAGTAGGAAAAGCATACAAAGGAAATACTGTAGATATATTAAGTAGTTCAAATGGATGGTATAAAGTAAAATTATCGAATGGACAAGTAGGATGGGCAAGTGGTGATTATATAAGCACATCTGGAGGTTCAGATAACGGATCTAACAATGGAGGAGGATCAACAGAGACTCCATCAACAGGTAAAGGAACAGTAACAGCAAGTGCGTTAAATATAAGAAGTGGACCATCTACAAGTAACTCAATAGTAGGAAAAGCATACAAAGGAAATACTGTAGATATATTAAGTAGTTCAAATGGATGGTACAAAGTAAAATTATCTAATGGACAAGTAGGATGGGGAAGCAGTGATTACATAAGTAGAGGCGGAGAAAGCTCAGGTGGTTCTGAAGGTTCAGGTGGTGGATCATCTGAAACTAATAAGGCTCAAGCTATAATAAATACAGCTAAAGCTCAACTTGGAAAGCCTTATGTATGGGGAGCTGAAGGACCTAATAGTTTTGACTGCTCTGGATTAGTATATTATGTATATGGACAACATGGAATAAAAATGCCAAGAACATCAAGAGAGCAAGCTAATGTAGGAACTACTATAAGCCAATCTCAATTACAACCTGGGGATTTAATTTTCTCAAGTACTGATGGTAGTGGAGGAGTTAACCACGTAGGTATATATATAGGAAATGGACAAATGATACATGCTCCAAATTCAAATGATGTTGTAAAAACTACTAATATAAATTCATCATATTGGCAAAACACATATGTTAAAGCAAAGAGAGTTTTATAGATATTAGGTTATAGGGAGATATTTTCAAGGAAAATATCTCCCTATCGTAATTTTAAAGTGAATTTTGCGCAGAATTTTTTTATTATTTAAGGTAATACTATAGTGTAAAACTTAAATATATTTTATAATTAATTTAGATAAATTTGGAGGTGGAGAAGTGAAGAAAAAAGCAACATCTTTAGTTTTAGTGCTTATAATGCTAATTTGTATTACACCGATAAATGCATTTGCAAATAGTAATCATAAAACTATTGTTATAAATATGAATAGAAGTAATTTTGTAGATTTTCTAGAAATTCCGACGTTAAAAAAACAATTAGAAAATCGAGGATACATAGCATTGATGAATGTAAGAGGTGACCAAGGTACGGGGGATAATAGGTCATATGCAAGTATCGGAGCTGGGGGAAGAGTAAATACATATAGCACAGATTTTAGAGGTTTTAAAGATGTAGACAAAGACAATAAAATTACATATGAAAGTGCTACAGGTAAAAAGGCAAAGGGTATTAACGATACAGATATTAATTTGTCTATAAATGATAATTTAGATAAAGGAAAATATGGATCTACATTGGGAGAATTAGGTCAAACCTTAAATAACGAGGATTTAAGTGTATCAGTACTAGGCAATGCTGATACAGGAACAAAACCAGAAGAACTAAATAGAAATATTGCGGCAATGGCAATGGATAACTATGGAAGAATAGATAGAGGTAATGTAGATAATATAAATAAAAAAGATGATAGCATGCCATTTGGGTTAAGTACAGATTACAATAAGCTAAAAAATGAAACAAAAAATCAATATGACAACAGTGATATAGTATTTGTAGAATTAGGAGATACGTATAGACTGGATTTATATAAACCATATTTAAATGAAAATACATATAAATCTATGGAAAAGAAGATTCATAAAAATATAGATGAATACTTAAAAGAAGTATTTGGCCTTGTAGATGAAAATGACACGGTATATGTAATGAGTGCATTTCCTAAGGATATAGATTATAAAAATAAAAGAAGATTATCACCTGTTGTAAAGTTTGATGGCACTGGAAAAGGTCTGTTAACATCAGCAACAACTAGAAGAGATGGTGTAATAGGAAATGTAGACATAGGTGCAGGAATACTTGCAGACTATAAGTTAACATCAAATAATATGGTAGGAAGAGAACTAGAGAATATAAAATATGAAGATAATATAAACTTTATCGAAAAAGAATATAGTAAAATTGTGAATATTTCAGATGTCAGAAGTGGCATAATTCAATTTTTTATAAACTCTACATCTATAGTATTAGGATTAAGTATAGTATTATTAATATTTAGAAAAAAATTGGAAAATAAATATAATAAAAGTATTAAAAAAGCATTTAATATTTTAAAAGAGTTAAGTAAATTTGGACTAATAATGCCAGTGGCATTTTTATTAGCACCTATGTTTAATTTTAATACTAAGATAGGTATTTACTTATCTATATTTGCGCTTACTCTATCTATATACTTTATTTCCAGATTGATATTTAAATCTGATAATAAGCAAATTGGATTTTATGCAACTTTATCAATTTTCGTTATAATAGTAGATGCACTATTAGGTTCATACTTAATGAAAAATAGTATAATGTCATATGATGCAATAGTAGGCGCTAGATACTATGGAATAGGAAATGAATATCAAGGTATAATCATAGGATCTTCAATAGCTGCAATGTCCATTTTAATTATAAATAAGAAGCTACCTAAAATAATTGTTCCAATATTATCACTAATAATTTTATTCATTAGTGCATCTCCAACAATGGGAGCAAATGTTGGGTCTGCTATTTCAGAAAGTGTAGCATTAATATTATTTACAATGCTTGTGTTTAATGTGAAAATAGATTTTAAGAAAGCTATTTTAATTTTATTTGGAGCTGGATTGGTTGTGTTAGGATTTGCCGCTATAGATATGTTAAGTGGATCGGAATCTCATTTATCATTATTTATTAATCAAATTTTAGTGAATGGACCAACTGCAATCTTAGAAACATTTGGAAGAAAAATTTCTATGAACATACAACTTATGCAAACTAGTTCATGGGTATATATAATATACGTAGGTGTTATAGGCTTAATAGTAACTAGTCTTTTTTACAAAAAAGAGTTTAAAGAAATGATGAAAAATGAAAGTTATGGGAAAAAGGCTATAGTGTCAATTGGAGCAGGAGCTATAGTAACATTTTTAGTAAATGATTCAGGTGTAGTTTCAGCAGCAACAACTATGTTATATATAATTATACCGTTTTTAATAATTTTAATTAATAAAGTTATATTTAAAGAAAGATAAAAATAGCGTACTGTGTACGCTATTTTTTTGTGTTTAATAAAATTCATAAAAATATTTACATAAAGTTAACATATTATAAAAAAATATTTAGAGAATAATATAGTTTAAAGGCAAAATATACTTTATAATTAAATTATATATTTTGGAGGTGAAAAGAGTGAATTGTAAAATAAAGAAATTATTTTCAATGATTATTATATTAGCATGTATTATTCCAACGAATATATTTGCTGATAGTAAACATAAAACTATTGTTATAGATTTGAATAGAAGTAATTTATCTGACTTTTTAGAAATACCTACTCTAAAAAAAGAATTAGAAAATCGTGGGTATATTGCTTTAATGAATATAAGAGGGGATCAAGGAACCGGTGACAATAGAGCTTATGCAAGTATTGGAGCTGGAGGAAGAGTTAATACATATGATAGCGATTTTTCAGGATTTAAAAATGTGGATAAAGACAATAGTGTAATTTATGAAAGTGCCACAGGTAAAAAGTCAAAAGGTGTAAATGATGTTAATATCAATTTATCTATAAATGACAATTTAGAAAAAGGTAAATATGGATCTACACTAGGAGCATTAGGGCAAGCCCTAAGTGATAATAAACTAAGCGTATCTGTGATAGGAAATGCTGATATAGGAACAAAACCAGAGGAATTAAATAGAAATATTGCTGCAATGGCAATGGATAACTATGGTAGAGTAGATAGTGGTAATGTCGACAATATAAATAAAAAAGATGATACCATGCCTTTTGGTATAAGTACAGATTATGAAAAGTTAAAAAAGGAAACAAAGAAATATTACAATGAAAGTGATACATTGTTTGTAGAATTAGGGGATACATATAGATTAGATTTATATAAAAAGTATTTGAATGAAAAAACTTATCAAGATATGGAAGGAGAAATACATAAAAATATAGATTCATATCTAAAAGAAGTTTTTAATCTTATTGGAGAAAATGATAAAGTATACATAATAAGTGCATTTCCAAAAGATATAGACTATAAAAATCAAAGAAGGTTATCACCTGTTGTTAAAT
This sequence comes from Paraclostridium dentum, assembly GCF_048568265.1. Lineage (NCBI taxonomy): Bacteria > Bacillati > Bacillota > Clostridia > Peptostreptococcales > Peptostreptococcaceae > Paraclostridium > Paraclostridium dentum. The sequence continues at coordinate 1,112,078 of NZ_CP183813.1, forward strand.
TCGATGGAAGTGATAAAGGATTATTAACATCAGCAACAACTAGAAGATACGGTATAATAGGAAACTCAGATATTGGAGCAAGTATACTTTCAGACTACAATTTGACATCAGAAAAAATGGTAGGTAGAAAATTAGATAATATAAAAAATGATAAAAATATAGATTTTATAATGAATGAATACTCAAAAATTGTAAATATGGCTAGTGTTAGAAGTGGGATAATTCAATTTTTTGTAAACTTTGTATCTATAATACTTCTTTTAAGTATTATATTATTAACTTTTAGAAAAAAAATAAAAAATAAACTTTCAATGAAAACAGATAGAGTATTTTATCTAGTTAAAGAGTTAAATAAGTTCGGAATAATAATGCCTGCAGCATTTTTATTAGGTCCCGTTTTAAACTTAAATTCGAGGATAGGTATATACACATCTATAGCTTTAATGGGAATGATCATTTATGGGATAGGAAAGTTAGCATTTAAAACAGATTTTAAGCAAATAGGATTTTATGCAACATTAACTATTGTAGCTATTTTAGTTGATGCTGCATTTGGAACATATCTAATGCAAAATAGCGTAATGTCATATAATCCAATAGTAGGTGCTAGATACTATGGTATAGGAAATGAATACGAAGGTATTGTAATAGGATCTTCAATAGTAGCTATGACTGTTTTAATAATGGATAAAAAATTAAAAAAAATATTTATTCCGATTATATCTGTTGTTATAGTGTTTATAAGTTCTACTCCAGCAATGGGAGCAAATGTAGGATCTGCTATATCAGCGACACTAGCATTAATATTATTTACATTGCTTGTATTTGATATAAAACTAGATATTAGAAAAATTATATTTGTATTTATAGCAGTTGGGCTTGTGGTCTTTGGATTTGCAGCCATAGATATGCTTAGTGGATCAGAGTCGCATTTAGCACTGTTTATTAATCAAATATTAGTTGGTGGTCCAGCAGCTATAATAGAGACTTTTGGAAGAAAAATTTCTATGAACATGCAACTTATGCAAACTAGTTCATGGGTATATATAATATATATTGGAATTGCAGGATTAATAATAAGTAAAATTTCTTGTAAAAAAGAATTTAAAGATATTATGAGTGAAGGTAGTTATATTAAAAAAGCCTTAATATCAATTGGAGCAGGTGCCGTAATAACATTTCTGGTAAATGACTCAGGTGTAGTTTCAGCAGCAACAACCATGTTATATATAATTATCCCGTTTTTAATACTTTTAATTAATAAAGTGGTTTTAAAAGAAAAATAAAAAAATAGCGTATTTTATACGCTATTTTTTTTTATCAAGTAACAACTTAGACTAATAAATCATAAATTATAATAAATGAAAAGCACTAGGTAGAAAATGGGGGAGTTTTTATGAAAAAGCAGAAATTAGGAACAGTTATGTACTCAAATGAAAATAGTGCTAAAGTTAAAATTGAACCTAGCAAAAAACGTTTAAACCTTATAAATTACCAAGGAAATAAAGATAATATAATAACTGCAAATAATTATATAGGTGCTAAGCCAGGGCAATGTGTTTGCATAGAATTTAATAATATAAGATCGTTTAAGTTAATTTATATATTGTATATACAGCCAATAATATTTGCTTTGTTAGGATTATTAATTGGATTTTATATGGCGATAGTAATAAAACAACCTAGCTTATTATATGAAGTAACATTTTCTTGTATTGTATGTACTATAGCTATAATATATAAAGATTATTACAAAGAAAAAAATAAAGACAAAATAAATATAAAACCTGATATAATAAAAATTTTATAAATGATAGTAAAAAGAGATATTCCATAGTTAGTTTGGTAAAGCTATGTGGGGTCTCTTTTTTAAATTTATTAGCATTTATTAACATGACGTAGTATAATTTAATATAGAATAAGTAAGGAGATGATTTAATGAATTTAAATAGAAATGATGAGTGTTGGTGCAAAAGTGGGAAAAAATATAAAAAATGTCACATGGAATTTGATATGAAACTAGAAGATTTAAAAAGAGCAGGAAATGAAGTTCCAACACATGATATTATAAAGAATAAAGACCAAATAGAAAAAATAAAAGAAAGTGCAAGAATAAATAATGAAGTATTAGATTTAGTAGGGGAAAAAATTAAAGCAGGTATGACTACTGAAGATATAAATAAAATAGTACATGAGTATACAGTATCTCAAGGTGCAATTCCAGCGCCTCTAGGCTATGGAGGTTTTCCAAAAAGTGTTTGTACATCTATAAACTCTGAAATTTGCCATGGGATACCTAGTGAAGATGTTGTATTAAAAGATGGAGATATAATAAATGTAGATGTATCAACTATATACAATGGGTATTTTTCAGACGCATCAAGAATGTTTATGATAGGAAATGTGAGTGAAAAAGCTAAAAAATTAGTTGAAGTTACAAAAGAATGTTTAGAAAAGGGAATTGAGGCTGTAAAGCCATGGGGGCATATCGGAGATATAGGTTTTGCTATTCAACAGCATGCTGAAAAAAATGGATATTCGGTTGTTAGAGATTTTGGAGGTCATGGGATTGGATTAAGTTTCCACGAAGACCCATTTGTGTTCCACTATGGATCAAAAGGAGAAGGAATGGTATTAGCTCCTGGGATGATATTTACTATAGAGCCTATGATAAATGAAGGCGGATATGATTTATACATAGATGCTGATAATGAGTGGACTGCATATACAGATGATGGATCTTTATCTGCTCAATGGGAACATATGATTTTAGTAACAGAAGATGGAGTAGAGATAATAGCGAAGTAAAGTAAACGTAAGTAATAATTAACTAATAAAACCGATAAATCATGCATATTTATAGTATTATAAAGTTACTTTCAAAGAGGTGATTTATGACAAGAGATCAAAGTAAAGTAACAACAAATAATACTAGTGATAATATTAAACAAAAGTCTGATTGTACTAATAAGAAAAAAGGTTTAGGATTATCTAGATATACATATGCAGATTATGTTATTTTATCGTCTACATTAGCTTATGCTATAGGAGAAGAATTAAATGATGAAGATTTAACTCTCTTTATCGTATTTTTAGGTCAAATATCAGCGGACTTATCATTAATACGAACTAAGAGAGGGTTATTACCTGTAAACCTAGCTGATAATCAAGAACAAGATATAATTGCAGCAGAGGAAACTGAACAAACGATAGAAGATGTAACTTCTGCTGAATTAACTAGAAGTAAAAAAAGAAAAGTTAAAAAAAGAAAAATAAAAAAGAAAAAGACTATATAATTGTATTATGTTAAGTCTTTTTCTTTTTTATTTTAACATATTAATTTTTTATTAATATGAGACGTCAATCTGGAAGTGTTCAAAAAGAGAATTTTTTATGAATTTAATAACAATTTCAAAAAAATCAGTGAATTATACTCAATAAATATATATAATTAAATAAGGGAAACTTAAAAAAATTAACAGGAGTGATATTTTGCGGTCAGAGTTAAAAAAAGTGGCAACTATTATGATAGGAGCTACAATATTGGCATTTGGAAGTTACAACTTTAATTACCAAAATAGTGTTACAGAAGGTGGGGTTCTAGGATTATTATTACTAATTAAAAATGTTTTTGATATATCTCCATCTTTAACTAGTTTAGTTATTGATTTATCTTTATTTGCATTAGGAACAAAGTTTTTTGGTAAGAAATTTTTACTATACTCAATACTTTCAACATTTACATTTTCAACTATGTACAATACCTTTGAAAGTATTGGATTTTTAGTACCAAACCTTGAACATAATATGCTTTTAGCAAGTATATTAGCAGGAATAGGAGTGGGAATAGGAGTAGGTCTTGTTGTAAGAGGTGGTGGAGCATCGGGTGGAGATGATGTAATAGCACTTATAGGCAATAAATTTACACCACTGAAAGTTAATCATATATATTTGATAAGTGATGGTATAGTTTTATTTTTGTCATTAGTTTATTTAGATTTTAAACAGATAGCATTTTCGTTAATAGCAGTTACTATAAGTGGCAAAATAATAAGTATTATATACAATGATGAAGATCAAGATGAAGATAGCGATAAAGAAGATGAACAAGAAGAAACTATATTAGTTTAGATAAAATAAGCACTTATTAATAAGTGCTTATTTTTTGCTATTTAGGGTATATTTAAGTATGGGCATAATATTAAATGCAAAATATGACAATTCAAAAGAACGGGGGAAAAAATATTGAAGAAATTTAAATTAATAACTGTAAGCTTAATAATAATCTTAGGTACAATATTTATTGCGGGGTGTAGTTCAAAATCAAAAATTGAAAGTGCAATGGATGAGTATAATAAATCTTGGCAAAATCAAGATTTTGAAAAAATGTATACTATGCTTTCAGAAAAATCTCAAAAAAATATAAGTAAAGAAGATTTTGTACAAACATATACAGATATATATACTCGTATAAAAGCTAAAAATATTAAAATTTCTAAATCAGATCAAGAATTAGAAGAAGGCAAAGATGCTTACTTAAATGTTAGTATGGATACACTTGGTGGGAAGATAGACTCATCAAAGATTAAGATAGATATGATTAAGGAAGGTAAAGGATATAAAGTTAATTGGGACTATGGATTAATACTTCCGGATTTAAAAAAAGAGGACAAAGTAGGAATAGATACTGATTCTTACAAAGGAAAAAGAGGTAGTATCTATGATAGAAATGGCAATTTAATTGCAGGAGAAGGACAGCTAAAACAAGTACAATTAGATTTGAAAAAATTTAAAGATGGAAGTGAAAGTAACAAAATTACTGATATGGCTAATATCTTGGATATAAGTCCTAGTTATATTGAAGATAAAATAAATTCAAATACAAACTCAGACCATGCTGTAGATATAGTAAGTTTATTAGAATCAGATAGTGAAAAAATAGAAAAGTTAGTTCAAATACCTGGAGTTCAAATAACAACAACTAAAAATGCTAGAGTGTATAATGGAGGAGAAGCCATAGGTAGTTTAATTGGGTATACTGGAAATATTACTCAAGAACAATTAAAAGACAAGAAGAATAAAGGTTATAACGAAAATAGTAAAATAGGTATAGGTGGAATAGAAGAAGTATATGAAGATAAGTTAAGAGCAGAAGATGGGGGTTGTGTATACATTTTAACTCCTGATGGTCAAAAGGAAGTTTTAGTTGAGAAGAAGGCAAAAAATGGAGAAGATGTAAAACTATCTATAGATCTTGATTTGCAAAAAAAAGTATATGATGAAATGAAAGATGAAAAAGGAGCGAGTGTAGCTACAAATCCAAAAACTGGTGAAGTTCTAGCAATGGTAAGTTCGCCTTCATTTGATCCAAATAGCTATATGACATACATAACAAAGAGTGAAAAGGCAAAATGGGAAGCTGATAATAATGCTCAATTACAGAGAAGATTTAAAACTGCATATTCACCTGGATCAACAATGAAGTTAGTAACTGCTACAATAGGTCTTGAAGATAAAAAAATAGACCCAGATGAAGCTGTTGATATTAAAGGTAAGACTTGGGAAGAATACGATGTTACTAGAGTTACAGATCCAGGAAAGCCTGTAAATTTAAAAGATGCAACAATTTATTCTGATAATATATACTTTGCAAAAGCTGCACTTAATATAGGTGGAAAAGATTTTGTTAATGGAGCTAAAAATTTTGGAATTGGAGAAGAAATCAAATTTGGATACCCTATAGAGAAATCACAAATATCTAATAGTGGAAAACTAGATAACAAATCATTATTGGCTGCAACTGGATATGGACAAGGAGAAGTTTTAACAACTCCTTTAAATATGACTATGATATACTCAAGTTTAGGAAATGATGGTAAGATAATGATGCCAAAGCTAGATATAACAAAATCAGCAGAGCCTAAGGTTTATAAACAAGCTATAAAAACAGAATATGTAGATAGACTTAAAGATTGTTTTTCAGCTGTAATAAATGACCCTAAAGGAACTGGACATTCAGCTAAAATTGAGGGAATAAATATAGCTGGGAAAACAGGTACAGCTGAATTAAAAAAAGACAAAGATGATACAAACGCAAATGAAAATGGATGGTTTGCAGGTGTAGATACAGATGAAGGAAAACTTTCTATATCTATGATTATAGAAAACGTTAAAGGAAGAGGTGGTAGTGAAATACCTACTGTAAAAGTAAAAAATATTATGGAGTATTATCTAAAAAAATAAAATTAAAATAAAATAATCTATTTCTAGTGTAACTAGTGTATATAAAAACATATATATAAATATACACTACTTTCATAGGGGGAATAGATTTGAGAAGAAGATATGAAAGAATGCAAATTATATGCAAAGATTTATCAGAAGAAGCTTTTAAATCTTATGCTGGTAAAAAAGACTATAAACGAGCTATTCACTGTTATACAGTATTAGCTACGAGTATAGGGGTACCAGCAGATATTGCTAGTTTTGCAAAGAACATGTTAGCTAGATTGAATAAAAAAATAGAAGAAAATATTTAAAAAAAGATTGCTTGATAAAAATCAAGCAATCTTTTTTAGTTGGTTTTTTTAGCGAAAGTGTTGACCTAAATAAAATAAAGTGTTATATATATAAGTGAGAAAAGTTAAAAAGGTTACACTAAATAAACAAATAAAACATACTATAAATTAATATAAAAAAACTGGGAGGACTTTATTATGAAGGCAAGAGTTGCAATAAATGGATTTGGAAGAATTGGAAGAATGGTTTTAAGAATAGTTGAGGAAAACGGTTTGGATGGGTTTGAAATAGTAGCTATAAATGCAAGAAGTGATGCTAAAACTTTAGCACATTTATTTACTTATGACTCTTCTTACGGAATATTTAGAGGGAAAGTAGAAACAGACGAAAAAGAAAATATAATTATAAATGGAAGAAAAATAAAAGTATTAAAAGAAAACGATCCTGAAAACTTACCATGGAAAGAATTAGGAGTAGATATAGTTATAGAGTCAACTGGGAAATTTACTAAAAAAGAGGACGCACAAAAACATATAAATGCAGGAGCTAAAAAAGTAATAATTACTGCTCCAGGAAAAAATGAAGACAAGACTATAGTAATAGGTGTAAATGAAAATGAGTATGACAATAGCATACATCATATAATATCTAATGCTTCTTGTACTACAAACTGTATAGCTCCAGTAGTAAAAGTTTTAGATGCAGAGTTTGGAATAAACAAAGGGCTAATGACTACTATTCATGCGTACACTAATGACCAACAAATATTAGATAAAACACATAAAGATCTTAGAAGAGCAAGAAGTGCAGGTGTTTCTATGATACCAACAACAACAGGGGCAGCTAAAGCTGTGGCAAAAGTATTACCAGATTTAGAAGGAAAATTAAATGGATTTGCAGTAAGGGTTCCAAGTCCTAGTGTTTCTATGGTAGATTTAGTTTGTGAATTTAGTAGAGACGTAACAGTTGAAGAAGTAAATAGAGCTTTAGAAAATGCTGCTAAGAAGGAATTAAGTGGGGTATTAGGGTATTCAGACTTACCACTGGTATCTGTAGATTATAAACAAACTTCAGAGTCATCGATAGTAGATGGACTATCAACTATGGTTAATGATGGAAATCTAGTTAAAGTAGTAGCATGGTATGATAATGAGTGGGGATACTCATGCAGAACTGTAGATCTAGTAGCATATGTTGCAAAAGAGCTTTTAGTAGCTAGTAAAGTTAGTGCGTAGTTAAAATGAGCTTACAGAAGTTTTCTGTAAGCTTTTTTAAACGTTTAAACAAAGTAAATTTTTATCCTTCAGAATTTTACTTAATCTAAATTTATGAATAAATGAAATTTATATCCTAAATAATAGCATAAAATATTTTTAAATAGTTTTAAAAATGTACATTATAGTATATAATTTTAATAAGAAATATCATATTAGAGGGCTACTTAATGAGGTAGTCCTTTAATTTAATAAGGAAGTGGATTAATGAATTTTTGGAGGGAGAAAAAAAATAAATTTTATTTTTGTAGTGTAGTTACTATAGCTATACTCATAGGCCAGTATTTTCTTTTCAAATATGGAATAGTAAGTCCACTAGTAAAAGGTGTAGAACTGCGGATAACTAAAGGTGAATATATTCAGAATATAGATGAATATGTAATAAAATTAGGCGATTCTATAAAAGTAAATAGTGGAGAATATATTGTTATACCACCATATGCATCAAAGCCTAACATTGGGTATAAAGCATCTGATTCCGATATTTTATCAATAAAAGGTGATACAATAACTGGTATAAAAGAAGGATACTCGGCAATTATGATTATGAAAGATAGTAGAGCTATAAGAAAAGCTACTATAAGGGTAGTAAACCCAAAAGTAGAGAATCTAGACGTATCTATAAATCAGTTAAAATATGTAGGTGATACTTCCCCTATAGATGTAAATGTAGATGTTGACTTTAAGTTTAATGATAAAGAACAGTATACATATGAAATCTCTGATAAAAAAGTTTTAAAAGTTGAAAATAACAAAGTTAAAGCTATTGGCGTTGGAAGTTCCACATTGAAAATAAGAGCTGGAGATAAAACTAAAGAATATAAATTTAACATACAAGCTAAAGTTTCTAATTTATACAGTAACAATAATATAAATGTGCATATAAATGAAGAAAAAAGCTTAGGGGTAAAAGTAGAAACATACCCTAAAAATTTAGAACACCCTAAAGTTAATTATGAAATTGTTGGATTTAAGTTACCAATAGCAACTGCAATTGAGGTTTCAAGTGATGGAGTTGTAACAGGACTTAGAGAAGGTACTGAGAAGGTAAAAGTTACTTGCGGTGGAAAAAGTAAAATCATAACTGTAAACGTCTTAAAAGAAAATACAGAATCTAAAAAAATTAAAAATTTAGAAGCTAGTTCTATAATAAATGGAGATAATTTAGAAATAAATCTTTCATGGGATTATTTAGATGATGTTCCAGAATATGAAATATATCTTAAAAATAATTCTAAGGGAGAAAAAGATTTCAGTTTAATTAAATCAATAAAAGTAGAAAAAGATGAATTAGATAAAGATAGAAAGGTAAAAGCTTCTATTAGTGTAGACTTAAAAGGTATAGATAAACCAGATATAGATTTATATGTTGTAGGTAAATCTGATGGAGTATATACTCAACGAAGTGATACAATAAATATTAAAAAAGAACATCCAAGCTCAGAAAATATTCAAGATTTCAAAGTTGAAAACCTAGAAGGTATTATTTCTGATGATGGTAATATAAATCTTTCATGGGATAAGTTAGAAAATTTTGATTGTACATATAGTATATATGTACGAAATAATATAACATCACCAAATGGAGGGTTTGAGTTATATCAACATGGAGTAAGCGAGAACAAGATAACCATTCCAGTTAATTTATTAGAAGATATAAACATGGATGTATATGTTGTTGCAAATTCATCTCAAGGATCTAGTAAAAGCAGTGATGTTTTGAATTTAGAAAAAAAGAAAACTGAGATTGAAATTGAAAATCCAATCTTACAAATAAAAAATCCTGAGAATACATTTTAAAATGTATTCTCAGGATTTTTATTATCTTATTTTTTCTAAGTATCCACTTGGATGGAAATAGTAGATACTAGATGTATTTTTATCTACAAAATATCCTAAATCAGTATCTACATTAGGTAAAAATACATATCCAGAAAGACCTTTATCCTTTAAAACAGGGAATGTATTTTCATCACCTTGATAAGCATAAACTAAATTTGGATTCATATCTAATAGTAAATTTAAAGCATCATCTTTACTTAAAGTTTTTGCTACGTTAGTGTTTTCGTTTTTGTTAACTTTATCAGATTTATTATTTTCAACATCTTTATTGGAATCATCAGGTTTAACAACGTCTTGATCTTTGTTAATGTTATCATTTTTATTAACATCTTGTTTTTTGTTAGCTTCAGTATTACTAGAAGCATTATTTTTTACAACATCATCTTTTTTATTAGTTTCATTAGATTTAGAAACTTCTTTCTTACTTGAATCAACTGCATTAGAAACTTCTTTTTTAGATTCTAAATCAGAGTTTTTGTTGTTAGTAGAATTACTAACTTCTTTAGCTGTGATATCTTTATTAGAATCACTATTATCTATATCAGATACAGTATTAGTTTCTAATGTTTTATTATTTTTATTTTCTTCGACGACTGGCTTTTCAGCCTTTGTGACTTCGTTACTAGGTTTTGAATCATTATTTGCAAATGAAGATTTTAAAATTGGATTAGTAACAAATAATACACTACAGAAAACAAATAAAACAATAACTAATTTTTTCATATCATTACCTCTTTTCAAATATATATGTTATCTTCTATACATAAATATTACCATAAATCAATTGTATTATAACAGTTACATACTTGTTACTTGAGGTTACTAAATTGTAATTAAAAAAATGTTTAAAAAGGGTAATTATTTACTATAATGTAGAATTATATTTATGGTTTATAAAGTTAACCAAATAGATCTTTAAAACACCCATTAAAGGTGCAGAAAGAATCATACCTGGGATACCAAAAAAACCGCCGCCTACTGTAACAGCTAAAATTGTAAAAAATGGACTAAGACCTAGTTGGCCGCCTACTATTTTAGGTTCTATAAATGCAATTTCAACTTGTTGAACAAGAATTAAGTATACTAATGAAAATAATGCAACACTAGGATTATAAAATAAATTGATTAAAACAACAGGGGTCATACCTATTACAGGACCAAAATATGGAATCATGTTCATAAAACCTATTAAAGTTCCAAATAATAGGGCGTATGGAGACCCTATAAGATAAAGCCCAACTCCAGATATAACTCCAACTATAAATGAATCTAAAATTTTACCAGCAAAGTACTTTCCTATATTTTCGTTTAAGCTGTTTCCTACTTCTAAAACAAATGATGTTCTTTTTTCGCCTATTAGTACATGCATCGTTTTTTTTGAAAATGAAATAAAGCTCTCTTTTTCTAAAATTATATAGAAACAAATTATAAAAGCTAATATAAACTGAACTATAAACTTAGAAATAGAAAAAGTTGTTGTAAATATATCACCTAAATATCCAATAAGTAGGTTACTTATTTGAGGCATAGCTGAAAATATTTTATCCACAACTTCTTTTAAAGTTTTAGGGTCAATATTTTTTAATTGGTCTCCAATTTCTATAAAGAAAGATTGTGTTTGCTTTGCATATATTGGAAATTGGCTAATAATATCAGCTAAACTATTTACTATTATAGGAGCTGTAAAAAATACAAATGAAATTATAATAAATATTAAAATTCCATAGGTTATAAATAAAGAATAAATTCTTTTTAGTTTTAATTTACGCTCTAAAAAATTTACAATGGGTGAAAATATGTAAGCTAAAATGAAAGCTATAATAAAAGGTGTCAGTAAAGACAATAATAGCTTTACTATATTGAAAAAGTACTTATAGTTGTCTATAAACTTGATAAATACATATGTTATTATAAGTGTTAAAACTAAATTAACGTTGATTTTACTACCTTTCAATGTAAACCATCCTTTCAATTAATTTTTAAAATGAAAAATAAAGTAATATATCTATTATACAATAAAAGTAATATGAATATATATAGTAATGGAAATAAATTCTAAAATATAGAATTGAGATCATCTTTTTATTTAGGAGGTGTTTTTTATAAATTATGAAGTAATTGTTAAGTATAACGGAGATATATCTGAGATAGAAAAAGATTTAGGAGTATCAGTTGAAAAATTAGGGTATAACTATGCAATTATAATTACTGATAGTGCTGAAAAGATTGATTTGCTTTTAAATTATCCACAAATCGAATATTTAGAAAAACCATTTATATTAACAACTCAAGATGTTCAAAGCTTTTCAAGAACTGGAATTACAAGATTCAAAAATACAAATAGATTAACAGGAAAAGGAACTATTATAGGGATTATTGATTCAGGAATAGACTACAATATAGATTTATTTAAGGACTCTAATGGAAATTCAAAAATACTTTATTACTGGGATCAATCAATTAAAGGAAAACCACCAGAAGGATTCCAATATGGAAGTTTATATACAAATGAAGATATAAACAAAGCAATTAAAAGAGAATTAAATATACCTATATCTCCAACAAGTACACATGGGACTCATGTAGCAGGGATAGCATGTCAAATAGCTGAAGAAGCTAACTTAATCGTTGTAAGAGTAGGCAGTATTGTAACGGATGTATTTTCTAAAAGTACTGAATTTATGAGAGCAATTAAATTTATTCTAGATAAAGCTCTAGAATTAAAGATGCCAGCGGCTATAAATATAAGCTATGGTAGCAATGAAGGCTCTCATAGAGGATTATCATTATTTGAGCAATATATTGATGATATGTCAGCATTTTGGAAAAATAATATAGTCGTAGCAGCAGGAAATAATGGAGATAAGGATGGTCATAAAAGTATAAGGCTGGATAAGGAGACAACTGAAGTTGAATTTGTAGTAGGAGAAAATGAAAAAATTTTAAATATAAATATATGGCCTGAATTTATTGATGATTTTAGTGTTTATATAGTTAATCCTTCAAATATAAAGAGTCAGGAGATATCTTTAACCTCGGGAGAAATAAAAAATGTCCTAGGAGGTACGAGGGTAAAAGGATATTTTTATCCGATAACACCATACTCTTTATCTAGACGAATATCAGTACAACTTACTTCACCTACATTTATAAATCCAGGTATATGGAAGCTAATTTTTACACCGATAAATATAGTTATGGGTGATATAAGTATATATTTACCTACATCAGAAGGGATTAGCAAAGACACACGTTTTTTAGAAGCTAATAAAAATTTGACAGTTACTGTTCCAGGAACTGCGAATAAAGCTATAACAGTTGGTAGCTTTAACTCAACTACAGATACTGTATCTATTTTCTCTGGAGAAGGAGATATTGACCAAAATGTGTATAAACCAGATTTACTAGCACCAGGAGAAAATATTTTATCTGTACTTCCAGGAGGCAGTATCGGAGCATTAACTGGAACCAGCATGGCAACTCCTCATGTTACTGGGGTAGTATCCTTATTAATGCAGTGGGGCATTGTTGATAAAAATGATCTATTTCTTTACTCGCAAAAAATAAAGGCATTTTTATTAAAAGAAGCAAAAAGGAATTCTACTTATACATATCCAAATAATCCTATGGGGTTTGGATTTTTAGATTTAACAGAGGTTAGATTAGATAATATATCTAATTTAAATAAAGAATATGATTTACTTTATAGAAAAAAGAAAAAAAAAACTCAAAAACATATGAATAGATTAGATCTTCCACTTGATTTAGCTTTTAGGTATCATGTAATGCACGGCCCTAACTTTGAAGAAGAACTTAAAGCAACAGGATTAGAATATACTTATTATGAAATAAGTGATACAGAAGGGGTATTAATACTACCTATAAGAGATCCTAATAGGTATAGTAAATTATTAAAAATAAAATCTTTAAAACTGTTAGATTCAAGTATTGTTATGAATCAACTAGGGACAATAAGTAGAGATATTAGTAATGGTATAGTTGCAAATGAAGAGATAGGAGCTAATTTCTTACAAAATAATTTAAATATGCCTATAACTGGAAGAGGGGTATTGGTTGCAGTTATAGATTCAGGTATAGATTATTTACATGAAGATTTTATATATCCTGATAAGACATCAAAAATAGAATATATATGGGATCAGACTGTAGATGGAAAGCCCCCGAAAGGATATACAGTAGGAACTGAATATTCAAGAGAAGATATAAACAAGGCTATTGAGTCTAACGATAAGAATTTAACTAAAGATGAAACAGGTCATGGAACTATGCTAAGTGGAATATGTTCAGGCCTTGGGAATTTAAATAAGCAATACTTAGGAGTCGCACCAGATTCAGAACTTATAATAGTAAAATTAAAAAAAATTGACAAAAACTATAATAGTACTTTTTTAGAAGCTGGAGTTAGGTATGCATATGAAAAATCCATAGAGTTAAATAAGCCAATAGTTATTAACTTATCTTTAGGAAGCAATAGTTTAATAGGAGCAACAGAAAATGTATTAAAGAAAGAGCCTAGATTTACAAGAGGTGTTTGCATAGTATCTGCAGCAGGAAATGAAGGGAATACACAAACTCACTCAATGGGAAAAATAAGTTTTGTTGGTCAGCAAAAAGATATAGAATTGGAGATTTTTGAAGATGAAAGTCTTTTAGAAATAAATATCTGGGTAAATAAGCCAGATAAAATAAGTGCAGCAGTTATAGCCCCTAGTGGAGAACAAAGTAAATTTATAAAAATATCTAGTTATAATGAAGTTTCAGGGTTGTTTGATCTTGAAGCTACATGGTATGTAATAACGTATGTATATCCAACAGACTATTCAGGCCAAGAACAAATAACCGTACTTCTCAAAAATGCAACTAAGGGAATATGGAAAATAAGATTAAAAGGGGAGTATATAACAAATGGTACTTACAATGCTTATTTGCCAAATCGAGCAATAATAAATCCTGGAACAAAGTTTAGAGATTCTACATCAGCATATACTATCAATTTTCCATCTACATATGGAGATGTAATTTCAGCAGGTGCATATAATTTAGTTGAAAATAGTATATGGCCACCATCATCAAGAGGACCTACAATAAATGGTTTATCAAGACCTGATATAGTAGCTCCGGGAGTTAATATAATTTCAACATATCCTGGAAATAATTATGCAACTCTAACTGGAACATCTGCATCAGGAGCTTATTTAGCAGGATCAGTTGCTTTGTATTTACAATATACACTAGTCGACAACTATTATCCACTGAAAGGTTTTACAAATATGATAAGAACATATATACATGCAGGAGCTAGAAGAAACGCAGAAATAATATATCCAAATGATATTTATGGATATGGTATTTTGGATATTAGAGGAGCTTTTGACCAACTAAAATAAAAAAGGAGGAAATTTTATTTTGGAAAAATCCTACCTTATAATTTATAAAGGTGATATCGCATCTGACTTAACAGAAGCTGGAATAGAAAAATATATGATTTTAAATAATAATCTTACGGTAATATATGTCCCAAATGATTTTAGAGAAGAGCGTTTGAATAGAATTCCTAGTATTACTTGGTGGCAAATTTCAGTTCCTATGAGTTCTTTAATAGAAATAACGAATAATTTAGATGAAGGGGTAAGCGTATCAGATGCTATTGGTACAGATTATATATATAAAAATCCATATATACAATCAACGGGCAAAAACGTTTTAATTGCAATCATAGATTCAGGTATAGATTATTTACATCCAGATTTTATAGAGAATAATAAAACAAAAATAGTATCTATATGGGATCAAGAAAGTGATAAAAAAAAGCCTCCAGATGGATTAATATTTGGAAGTGAATTTACAAGGGATGATATAAATAAAGCTATAGAAGAAAATGATAAAACATTAAGTGAAGATAGTATAGGAACAGGAACTACCGCAGCAGGTATAGCAGCAGGGAGAGGAAATTTAAATTCTCAATATAAAGGCGTCGCTATCGATAGCGAATTAGTTGTTGTTAAACTTAGAGAATATAAAGATACATACAAAAAAGGAAAGATAAACTATCAAAAATCAGATTTTTTAGCAGCTATAAGATATGTATTAGATGTGGCAAAGAAAGAAAATAAGAATATGATAATAAACTTAACTATAGGATTAATTTCTAAATCTATAGTTGAGTCGACTATGTTATCTACATTTAATGAACTATCTAATCCAGGAACTATAGTAGTAAGTGGAGCGGGAAATGAAGGAAATACAGATATTCATTATCGAGGAAATGTAAAAAATAAAGTAGAAGATATAATTATACAAGTTGGGGATCAAACAAACTTAGACATAACATTAGTTGTAAATGGACCTGATAAAATTGGAGCAATTTTGATATCTCCATCAGGCGAAATGAGTTATAAAATTATGTATACACCTGAATATTACACATATAAAGGAAAATTTAATCTAGAAAATACGCCTTATGAGATGAGGCTATCTTATCCTTGGCTAGAATCAGGAAATGAGGAGTTAACGATAAGTTTATATGATATAAAACCTGGTATATGGACACTTAGATTGATTCCTGAATTTACAATAGAAGGAAACTATGATGTTTATTTACCGAATAAAAATATAATTTCTGAAGAAACAAGATTTTCAGATCCTGCATCAGAAGCTACTATAACTATGTATGCAGCATCTGAAAATGTAATAACTATAGGAGCTTACAATGATAAAACTGATAGCATTTGGATAGGATCCTCAAAAGGTCCTGTAAAGTTAAGCCTTATTAAACCAGATATAGTTGCTCCTGGAGTAGATATAATATCAACTTATATAAATAGTTCATACAACACATCTATTGGCACTGGAGTAAGCTCTTCTATAGTAAGTGGAGTATTGGCAATTATGTTTGAATATATAACTTCAGAGTACGAATTTGCTCAAGAACTATTGACAGTACAACCATTAAAAACATATTTAATGTTAGGTGCTACTAAAAAAGACATATATATATACCCAAATATTACCCAAGGATATGGAATATTAAATTTGAAAAATACTATAGTGGAAATTGCAAATAACTTCGAATAAGATGAATTTTATATAATATAATGTAAAAACTAATTACAAAATGAAAAAGAGGTGATTAGTATGACAAATGAAAAAAGTAAACCATTAAATGGAGAAGGAAATAAAAGATTAAAGGCTCATAGACCTGTAAACAATGAATATACAGCAGCATGGGCAGGGACTAAAGAGTTAAAAGACAATAGCAATGTATCTATACCATCGTTAAATAATGTGGAAGAAGCTAAAGATTGGGTAGATAATGGAAGTAAGTTATAAGTAAAAAAATGCTACTTAATTTAATTAAGTAGCGTTTTTTATTCATTTTTTACTCACTAGGTACTAGTATATATTCACCTGATTTTATATTATAATCACTAGAAATAATATCTATATTTTCTTTATAAACAACTTTTCTAAAATCATCAATGTCTTTTATATTTGTATTGTAAGATTTTATTATATCATCTATAGTTTCACCTGAGTTGACTAAGTGCTTTACAAGGTGACGCCCATCCATAACCTTCTTATAGGCTTTGGTATAAGAAAGTTCAGTTAAATCATTAAAAGCAGGTACATTTTCAGATAAATAATTTACAGAAGTATCTAAACAAGTTATGTAATTATATATAGCTTCTTTGAAAACTTGAGACAAAGATGTGCAATCATCAACCACAGGGCCTATGAATAATAATACAACTAAAATTAATAATACATATTTCATGTAAAACAACCTCCTACATAGGAGTATTATAAAATTTGTGAAAAATATACAAATTTTATGAAAAATAAAACATTGACTAGAAAAATATAAGTTGGTATAATCTTAGTAATAATTGAAATAATATAAAAATAAAGACAGTGAAGAGAAGAGTAGATATAAAATGTAGTTACAGCGATTTGAGGATGGTGAAAGCTCAATACGAAGTTTATATTGAAGAACATCTCAGAGTCTCTAACCGAAATTTAAGAGAGTAGGCTTAGACGGAAGGTCCCGTTATAGACCATAAGCAATGCTTAGCTAAGAGGCCATTTTTATGGCAATTAGGGTGGTACCGCGATAGTAATAGTCTTTCGTCCCTTTATTTGGGATGAAGGGCTTTTTTTAATATTTAAATTTAATTTTTAGGAGGACATAAAATGCAAAGAGATTTTATAGAAATTAAAGATCTTTACAGAAACAAAGAAGAATATATCGGTAAAAGTGTAAAAGTAGCTGGATGGATAAGAACATCTAGAGCATCTAAAAATTTCGGATTTATAGAATTAAATGACGGAAGTTTCTTTAAAAATATGCAAGTAGTAATTTCAGATGAGAAGTTAGAAAACTTCAAAGAAATAACTAAGCTTCCAATAAGTTCATCAATACTAGTTGAAGGTGAGCTTGTATCAACAGAAGGGGCAAAACAACCTGTAGAAATACATGCAACTAATATTGAACTAGAAGGAGAATCAGATAGTTCATATCCATTACAAAAGAAAAGACATACTTTAGAGTATTTAAGAACGATAGCTCATTTAAGACCTAGAAGTAACACTTTTTCAGCAGTGTTCAGAGTAAGAAGTTTAGCAGCTTATGCTATACACAAGTTCTTCCAAGATAGAAACTTCGTATATGCACATTCACCAATTATAACAGGAAGTGACTGTGAAGGTGCTGGAGAAATGTTTAGAATAACAACTATGGATTTAAACAGCATACCTAAAAATGAAGAAGGTGCAATAGATTACTCTAAAGACTTCTTTGGAAAAGAAGCTAACCTAACAGTTAGTGGACAATTAAATGCTGAAATAATGGCACTTGCATTTAGAAATGTTTATACATTTGGACCAACATTTAGAGCAGAAAATTCATTCACACAAAGACATGCATCAGAGTTTTGGATGATAGAGCCTGAAATAGTATTTGCTGACTTAGAAGATAACATGGAACTTGCAGAAGATATGATAAAATATGTTATAAGCTATGTTATGGAACATGCTCCAGAAGAAATGGAATTCTTCAATAGTTTCATAGATAAAGGATTAATAGAAAGATTAAATAATGTAGTAAACTCTGAATTTACTAGAATAACATATACTAAAGCTGTAGAAATGTTACAAGAATCAGGTCATGAGTTTGAATATCCAGTTCAATGGGGAGACGACCTTCAAACAGAGCATGAAAGATACTTAACAGAACAAGTATTTAAAGCTCCTGTATTTGTTACAGATTATCCAAAAGACATAAAAGCATTCTATATGAGAATGAATGAAGATGGAAAAACTGTTAGAGCTATGGACCTTTTAGTTCCTGGTGTAGGAGAAATAGTTGGAGGATCTCAAAGAGAAGAGAGACATGATGTATTATTAGATAGAATAAAAGAAATGAATTTAAATGAAGAAGATTACTGGTGGTATTTAGAATTAAGAAAATATGGAACAGCTACTCACTCAGGATTTGGATTAGGATTTGAGAGAATAATAATGTATATGACTGGTATGGCAAACATAAGAGACGTAATACCATTCCCTAGAACTCCGAAAAATGCAGAATTCTAATTTTATGTAATATAACAAAATTTTATTATATATACAAAAGCCCTTAGATATTATCTAAGGGCTTTTAACATTTAAATTAAAATCAAAATATATGATAATATAGTAGTTTAATGGAAAATATAAATTAAATATAAGCTAAATTTCAATATGTAGACATTAAAACTTTATTAGAATATAATAGTAATAAGGTTAAAAGATAAAGGTTAATCAGGAGGTAAAGCGATGTCAGACGATAGAATAATTGATTTTAATGAATTAAAAAATAAAGTAAAAGATTCTGATGTAGATAAGTTTGAACAATATATATATACTCTTTATAATTCAGTAATGAGTGGGAGTATGAGCATGGTGGAGTTTTCTAAAAAAATAATGGAATATATGAATGAAAATAATATATCTCAAGAAAAATTTATAAATATTCAAAAGAAATTTATGGAGAGATATGGAATGGATTCTTCTGAAATTGATGAGCAATTAAAAAACCTTGGTATAGATCCTAAAAATATAGATTTAAGCAATATGGACAATGTCAATTTTGAGGAAATAAAAAAAAGTATAGGATTTTACGAAAAATATAATTATAAGATAAAACCAAAGGCTTCTGTAGAAACATATATAAAAAATGACCATAATGATATAAGGATTATATTTGACCAAGAACAAGTTACTTTAATAAGTCAAGGGAAGATAAATCTTGTTGATGCAGAGCTTAATGAACTTTTACTATCATACAAAAATTCACTAGATAAGACTATAAATATAACTATGTGTGAAAACATAACAGAATATGATTATTAAAAAAAGAGATAGGAATTATCCTATCTCTTTTTTTAATGTTCAGAAAGACCACTCTCGCTGAATTTTTCATTAAATTTATGATAAATTTTGTTTATAGGTTTTTTCAGTGGTAATGCAATTATAAGAGAAATTACTATATAGAATGTTAGAATAGCTAAATCTCTATATAATACAGGCGTATAAACCCCACCAACAGATTCTCTTAACATAGAAATTGAATAAGTAAATGGTAGATATGGATTTACCATTTGGAAAAACTTAGGTGTAACTTCTATTGGGAATGTACCACCTGAACCAGCTACTTGTATAACTAAAAGTATAATTCCCATAGCTTTACCCATATTACCGAATACAGAAAGTAGAGAATAAACAATAGCTGTAAATACTATACTTGTAAATATAGAACCTAATACTAGTAGAACTGGATCTACAGGTTTTACACCAAGTACATAAATGTCTCCTAGACTTACTATTAATGCTTGGACTATTGCAATTGATACAAATGTAAGACCTCTACCAAAATAAACCTCATAAGATTTATAATTTCCATGAACCTCAGCAGATAAAAGTGAAGATAATAAAAGTAATCCAACCCATAATGATAATACTGTATAGAATGGAGTCATAGCTGATCCATAATTTTCTATTGGATATAACTTATTTTCTTTAACCGTAACAGGTTCTTTTAAGAAGTTCTTTTTAGATACTATATCATTTTTAAGTAATTTAACTAAATCATTAAGATTTTCTTCATCATTTACTTTTTTAACTGCATCAGTAAGTTCATTAACCATACTTTCAACTTTAGGTAATTTTTCTTTAGCGTAGTTAATTCCTTCAAGACCTTTATCTGATAACTTAAGTGTAGTATTTAGTATATCTTCAGCCTGAGGAAGCTTATTTTCAGCCTCTTGAAGTGTTTTTATAACATCATCACTAACAGAATATCCTTTTTCAAATATATCATTTATAGGGCCTGAAACTTTACCATCAAAATTATTATATAATGAAGATGTAATTGACTGTATATCAGATCCTATTTTTAAGACATTACCTAAAACATCATCAGCAGGTGTCTGTCCACTTTGAATTTGACTCTTTATTGAGCTTAACGAATTCATACCTTGAGTTAATTTTGAATCTAAATCCTTTAATCTGTTTATAGTATCAGTTAAAGGATGGTTTTGAGTAAGGTTATTTAATTTAGTTAAAAACTCTAAAACAGAATTATTTATAGTTGCTAAATTATGTAACTTACTTGATAGATTATCTATTAACATTATAGCATCATCAGAACCATTCTTTATTGCATTGTTAAGTGCATTTGCAGTATCCATAATAGAGTTAGATATATCATTCATTAAGCCTATATCATTCTTTATTATAGGAGCAACTTTATTTATACTATCTTGAGAACTCTTTAAAAACTTTTGAACATCAGCTGACAATCCTTGAGCTTGGTTTATAGTATTTTTTATTAAAGGTAAATCTTTTTGAATATCTTTAACTAAATCGGTAGCTTTAACAACACCATTAGATGCAAGATTTATTGTTTCGTTTAAATCTCCAAATTTACCTTGTACTTCAACTAAAGAGTTTTCAACATCGTTTAGTTTTGGAATTTGTCCTTCAAGTTCTATTCCTAATTCATTAGATACCTCAAATAAAACTTGACTTACTGTTTCAACTACAGTTTGATTTATTTGTAATTGTATAGTAGATGCTCCTTTATCCGTAATTTTTGGAGCAATAGCATTTATCTTCTCATTTACAGAGTAAATTAATTCACCTTTTTTAACATCAGATGATATAAGAGAAGTTAAATCTTTTGAGAAATTTGCAGGTATCTCAATAGATGCATAATACTTACCATCTTTAACGCCTTTTAAAGCATTATCTTTATTAACGAATTTCCAGCCTAAATCAGAGTTATCTTTTAGGTTTTTTACAAGTTCATCACCGATATTGATTTCTTTGTCCCTTACAGTAGTACCTTTATCGTTGTTTACAATAGCTACAGATATGTTACTAGTACTACCATATGGATCCCAAGATGCCTTTATATTAAACCATGCATATAAAGAAGGTAAAATACAAAGTGCGATTACAACTATAAGCATAGCATAATTTGTAAATATGTCTTTTAAATCTTTTTTAAATATATTAAGGATGTTTCTCAATATAATATTCACCTCCGAAAGTAAGAATTCTAACAAATTTAAATTATAATGTTTTTAGTCCAAATAGTCAATATTAAAATTAAAATATATTAAAAATTATACTTATATAGTAATTATAACCAAAGTAATCAAGTATATGACAAATAAAAAAAATACTTTGCTTATGTCGACATAATTTTAATTACAGTTGAAATTAAAAAAGATGGCCTATTTGACCATCTAAGATTTTACTATTACTTTAATATTAACTTAGCTAATATCGTTATAATTGGTAAAGCTATTAAAGTTCTTGTCAAAAATATAATAAATAAATCTTTTAAATTTAATGGAATATCTGATTTTAATATAACAGCACCTGTTTCTGTTAAGTATAGAAGTTGCGTTATAGATAAAGCTCCTATTATAAATTTCGTTAATATATCAAAGTGAGCACCTGATACCATTATAGAAGGTAAAAACATATCAGCAAACCCAACTAATACAGCTGGTGCAGCTTCTACGGCATTAGGTATTTGAAGTAGCTTAAGTAAAAAGACTACAGGGAATGATATCCAAGTAAATATAGGTGTAAACTCAGCTACTATAAGTGCAATTGTTCCCCAGGCCATTACAAGAGGAAGTAAAGCTAAATACATATCTACAACAGTTTTAAATCCATTTTTAATGATTAGATTTAAAGAAGGTGCATTTTCAGCTCTATATAAAGCTTTAGATAAAGCAAATGAAAATACATTCTCATCTTCTGGAATAAGCTCTTCTTTTAGATGGTCTACATTGTTATAAGTTGTATCTTTAATATGAGCTAAAGGGTATATACGAGGCATTATAATAGCACATGCTAAAGAAGCAACACAAACACAACCATAAAAAGGAACAAACAAGCTCATTAATCCTAACTGATCAGCTATAACTGTTGAGAAAGGTAAAGAAACTAATGAAAAACAAACAGATATTATACAAGCTTCTTTTGCAGTATAAAACCCTTGCTTATATTGAGTATTTGTTATCATAATACCAAGAGTACCATCACCTAACCAAGACGATATAGCATCTACAGCAGAACGACCAGGAACTTTAAATATATTGTACATAAATTTAGAAATCAAAGTTCCTACAAAATCCATAAGACCAAAGTCTACAACTAAAGGTAATAAAAATCCCGAAACTAAGAAAATTGCTAAAAGACTAGGTAAAATTCCTAAAATTGTCTGTCCAGTAACTTCAGACTTAACGAATTCAGGTCCAAATCCTAAAACCGTCATAGATACAAATATCGCACCTAATACTCTAAAAGATAACCAAAATAAAGGAACATCTAGTATACTTTTAAGAAAATTATTTTTAATATTTACAAATTTGCTTAATATAGATAAAAGTGCTGATAAAACAATTACTATAAGTGCTATATAATCTAAATAATTAGAAAATGATATTTTTATTAATTCAGCTAAAAATCCAATTCCTATGTTTATTGAAGAAATTCCTTCAATTGGTACCATATTCCCATATGGAAGAGGTATTACAAATAATATTAATCCTAATAATGAGGGGATTAAAAACTTAATGAAACTATTTGATGTAGGTTTGTTATAAAAGCTAATGTTGTTCTCCATAAAATAATATCTCCTTTGAATTTTATATTAAAACGTCTTTATAAATGCATTTATTTTTAAATTAAAAAAGTCCCTTGGCAAAAGCCAAGAGACGAAAATTTCCGCGGTACCACTCTGGTTGATAGAAATAAAAAATTATCCTATCCACTTAATCTCTTAAGGCGAGAAAACCTATAGTCATACTTAGTTTCAAACTATATTCTCCAAAGCTCTCTTCACAATAAACTTCATTACTAGGCTCACACCAACCCTAGTTCGCTGAAAATCCATTTATAGTTACTCTCTTTTTCACAGAATTTTTAATATTCATTTATAACTATCGTAATAAAAAAAATGAATGTTGTCAATGAAAAAAACGAATTATTAAAAAATTTCCAAAATAGCAATAAAATAATGATAGAATTTTAACAAGGGTAAAAGCATAATATATATTAAAATATTAAATAAGAAATAAAATTTAGTTTGGGGGAGGATGTTCTTGTCTAATAATTATGAAAAAGCAATAAATTTACTAGAGATTGGTGAATCTAAAGAGGCTAAAAAATATTTTTTAAAAGCCTATGAAGAAGGATTTAAAAAATCATTGTATTACTTGAGAAAAATTAGGAAAGAAGAGCATGAATGCAAAAAATTAGTAAAAAATTTAACATATGATAAAATAAAAAGCAAACTTGGATATGTAGTAGAAATACCAACTCATTTCATAAAGTTAAACACTATAGATGACAAATGTTTTGACACTATAACTATGGAAAAAGATGAGGATTTTGATTTTTATAATATAAAAACACATGGATTTTTAATAGAAATTCCAGATGGTTGTATTGATTTAGTTTCTGTTGATTCTGTTATAAAAAACATGTCAAATATAGATGAGATTAGAAATTATAAAAATGGAAAAATAATAGTAAGTAAGTCTATTCAAGGAACTATAAACTACACATTAATTACTTCTGGAAATAAGGGGATATATGAATTTAAAATAGATGTGGATGAATTTTTAGTTGATGAATATAGAGATATAATAGATTCTATTTTTGATAGTTTCTATATAATTGAAGATTAAAATAAATTAAAAAATGACCTTTAAAAGGTCATTTTTTAATTTATATTTTTATTACTATCTATTTCCTCAGCTAAGTTATTTAAATATTCCCATCTTTCATATTTAAACTCAAGTTCTTTTTCTAATTTTGATTTTTCATCAAGCATTTCTTGTAATTTAGTAAAATCAGTTGAATATTTATCTAAATTATCATCAATAGATTGAATTTTATTTTCAAGAGAAGATATATCATCGTCTATAGTATCGAATTCTCTTTGTTCATTAAATGTAAATTTTAATTTTTTATTATTTTTAGGTTTTTCTTTTTTTACTTCGCTTTTAGGTTTTTCTTCAACGATTTCAATTTCGTCAGGTTGACTTTCTTTAAATATTAGATAATCACTATAGTTACCAGTAAAAATGTCTATTTCACCATTTCCGCTATATGCAAATATTTTATTACATATTCTATCTAGGAAATATCTATCATGAGAAACACATATAACTACGCCTGGAAACTCATCTAAATAATCTTCAAGTCTATTTAATGTTTCTATATCTAAGTCATTTGTAGGCTCATCTAAAAGAAGCACATTAGGTGCAGACATTAAGGTTCTTAAAAGATGAAGTCTACGTCTTTCTCCACCTGAAAGTTTTTTAATCAGTGTATATTGCATAGTTCCGTCAAATAAAAATCTTTCACACAATTGAGATGCAGTTATTTTTTGACCATCAGACGTTTCTATGTAATCACTAACTTCTTTAACATAATCTATAGCACGCATTTCTAAATTCATATGAGCATCATCTTGAGAGAAACAACCGATTTTTACTGTTTCACCAATTTCTATATGACCAGAGTCTGGATTTAATTTACCATTTAATATGTTTATTAAAGTTGATTTACCTATACCGTTTTTACCTATTATTCCAATTCTATCAGTTCTAGCAATTGCATACTCTAAATCGGTGATTAATTTTTTTTCTCCAAATGATTTAGAGATATTATGAATTTCTATAATTTTTTTACCAAGTCTACTTGATGCAGTAGTTATTTCAAGATTTTCATTTCCAGATAATACCTCAGTATTGACAAGGTCATCAAATCGTTGAAGTCTAGCTTTTTGTTTAGTTGTACGAGCACGAGCTCCTCGTCTAACCCAAGCAAGTTCAGTTCTTATTAAACTTTGTCTTTTTTGTTCCATGCTAGACTCTAGAGCTAATCTTTCCATTTTTTTCTCAAGAAATGCAGAATAATTTCCATCATAACTAAAAAGTCTACCCTTATCAAGTTCAACTATTCTATTTGTAACTCTATCTAAAAAATATCTATCATGAGTTATCATAAGTAATGATAAGTTTTTGTTATTTAAATATTCTTCAAGCCAATCTATAGTATCATTATCTAAATGGTTTGTAGGTTCATCTAAAATCAATAGCTCACAAGGTGTTATAAGTGCTGATGCAAGTGATATTCTTTTTCTTTGACCTCCAGATAATTCAGCAATTTTTTGATTGAAATTAACGATACCAAGCTTTGTTAAAACTGATTTTGCTTCGCTCTCAAGGTCCCAAAGATTAAGCGCATCAATTTTTTCTTGTAACTTTATTAAATCATTATTTAAATCTTCATTAAAGTTTTCGCTTAAACTGTCTAATATACTTTGATAATCACGAAGAAGTTTCATTTCATTAGATGTTCCCTTAAAAACTTGCTCAAGAACTGTAGCATTTTCATCATAATATGGATTTTGAGGAAGGTATTCTATTCTAACTTTATTAGGTTTAGTTACAGTACCACTATCAGGTTCTTCTGCACCTGATATTATTTTAAGTAAAGTAGATTTACCAGTACCATTAACACCTATAAGGCCTATTTTTTCTCCATCATTTATTCCTAAAGATATATTGTTAACTAGTACTTTTTCAGAGTAACTCTTTGTTATATTTTCTAATGTAATTAAGTTCATTTTATCACCCTTATAGTTATTTTAATTTACTAAACTATTATAACAGTTTTTGTGTTATATAGGAATTTAAAAAATATAATAACAGTATGTGTACATACTATAAAATGAAATAAAAAAATTAATATAAATATATTTTTATAATATAATTGCTTATAAGTAAACATAATATTAAAATAGATATAGAACTTGTTATATACATAATGGAAAAGTGGTGATGTAGATGAAAAAAATTAAGTTTATATACAATCCAAATTCTGGTGATAAAAAAATAGTGTACAAGCTAGATAATATAATATCTAAATTTCAAGATAATGGATATACAATTGTGCCATATAGAGTATCTAAAAACAATACCATGGAAAAAGGGTTAGAAGATATTAATGATAACTATGAGTATATTTTAGTTGCTGGAGGAGATGGAAGCATAGATAGGCTTGTAAACTTCATGAAAAAAAATAATATAGATTTGCCAATTGCAATACTTCCTACTGGAACTGCAAATGATTTTGCAAATGTGCTTAAGATACCATTAGACATAAATTTAGCAATAGATAAGATAATTAATTCAAAACCTACAAATATAGATTTAGGAATTATTAATGAAGATTATTTTGTAAATATTGCAAGTTCGGGTATGTTTACAGATGTTTCACAAAGAGTAGATGAAAACCTAAAAAATTCTATAGGTAGAGTATCATATATAATAAAAGGAATAGAAGATGCGCTTCATTTAAGAAAATTTAGTGTACATGTTAAGTCAAAAGAGTTAGAGTACGAAGGTGATATGTACTTGATTTTAGTTTTAAATGGAAGAACTGCAGGAAATATAAACTTAGCACATTATGCTATGTTAGATGATGGATACTTAGATGTAATAATTTTTAAGGCAATGCCAATACCTAAAACTATTCCACTTCTTTTAGATATTATAAAAGGAGCACCTATAGATAAATACAATGAAATTATATATTTTAAAACAGATGATTTGTATATAGATTGTGAAGAAAATATAGTGACAGATATAGATGGAGAAAGGGGTCCTGATTTTCCTCTTCATATAAAATGTGATAAAGAAGGTATTAAGATATTAGGAATTGAATAAGGTAAATTATAAAAATCCACATTGATAGAAATGTGGATTTTAGTTTATACTTGTATATATCAAATAAAAAGGAGTACAAAATGGAAAAGTTATATTATAAAGATCAATATATAAAAGAATTCACAGCAGAAATTGTTGATATAAAAGAAAAAGATTCTAATTTTCATATTCAATTAGATAAAACTGCATTTTTCCCTGGAGGAGGAGGTCAGTTTTGTGATACTGGGAAAATTGATAATCACGAAGTAATAGCTGTATATGAGGAAGATGGTTTAGTATTTCATGTAACAAAAACTAAGCCTATAAAAGTGCATAAAGTAAAATGCATTATAGATTGGGAAAAAAGAGAAGATGGTATGAATCAACATTTTGGGCAACATGTTCTATCTGGATGTTTTTTCAAGTTATTTAATGCAAATACAGTAGGTTTTCACTTAGGACAAGATATTAGCACTGTAGATATACAAGGTTTTTTAACTGAAGAACAAATTAGAGAAGCTGAAAACTTTGCAAATGAAATTATAAATAGAGATATATATGCAGAATTTTTAACTCCTGATAAAAAAGAATTAAAGAAAATGGGATTAAGAAGAGATTTGCCTAAAACTAATGAACAAATAAGAGTTGTGAAAATAGGGGATCTAGATATAAATGCATGTTGTGGTGTACATCCAAGATCAACACTATCTCTTAGAATGATAAAAATAAAAAGATTTGAAAAATGTAGAAATGCTACTAGAATAGAGTATTTGGCAGGTAAAAGAGCAATTGAGTACAGCATGGACAGAGATAATTGCTTAAGTGATATATGTAGATATCTAAAGTGTGGAGATAAAGACGCTATTAATGGAATTAAGAACTTACATAAAAATTTAGAAGATATAATACAATACAATAAAAAGATAGAAAGTGAAATAGCTAGATATCAAGTTAAAGAAATGATAGATTTAGGAGAAAAAATAGGAGATATATCTTTAATTAAGAAAACATATGAAAACGAAAATATAAAATACGCATCCAAAATTGTTTCTAAGTTAGTTGAAAATGAAAATACAATAGCTTTAATAGCAGTTAAAAATGAAGATAAAGTTAACTTTATATTTGCTACATCAAAAGGAATAGATAAGGTTAATATGAATGATTTATTAAAAGATTCTATAAAGTTAGTAGATGGTAAAGGTGGCGGAAGTAAAGTTTTAGCCCAAGGTGCAGGAAAAAATAATGGAAATATAGATTCAATGTTTGATTATGTATCTATGAAAATATCAAATTTATTAAAAATAACAGAGTAGGATTTCCTACTCTGTTATTATATTTCTAAGTTTTTCTATATCAAGCAATTTTACATAATCATTAGTATAATCAATTAGATTATCATTTTTCATATTTATGAACTCTCTAGATAAAGAAGGTCTAGGTACTCCTAAAGTTTCTGCTAGTTTAGTTTTAGTTTTAGGCATTTTTATAAAATTGCTATTTTGTAAGTTATACTCATCTAATAAGAAACTTGCAATTTTTTGTCTGATGCTTACAAAAGAAATAGTTTTAACTGTTTTATTAAGTTCTACAATTTTATTTGTAATATCATTTAAAAATGATATTAATATATTTTTGTGATTAGAACAAAAGTCTATAAAGTCATATTTATCAATAAACATCACCTCAGTTTTTGAATTAGATACAACTGTAGCTGGATATATATTTATATCTGAAAAGGTTATGACTTCGCCAAATAAATTTCCTTTTGAAAAAGATGACATTAAAATAACTTTATCACCAGGCAAAAATCTTTTAATATCAACACCGCCGCCTAAAATCAACCCTATAGAATTACAAGGATGACCTTCAAGGGCTATTATATCTTCTTTATTATATTTTTTCATTGTATATTTAGAATCTTTAAACAAATCGAGTATTTCTTTTTTAGTTAAGTTTTTAAACATGATTCCACCTTATAAAATAGATTATTGTCAGCCTAATTAAATTAAATTTAATAACTTAAACATAGGCTTTAATAAATTATAACATAGAGTAGTATTCAACTGCAAAATCTCGAAATTCTTTTGCATATTTACTAATATAATTATCCGGATGCCAAGAAATATTTATGTATCTTTTACAAACAGGGTCTATAACTCTAAGCAACTTTAGAGAATCATCTGCATGTATGCCCCATGATACTTCAGGTATAAAACTTATGCCGAGACCAGCAATAATCAATTGTCTAACTATTGAAGGTACATCGCTTTCAAAGACTATAGTAGGGTTAAAGCCTGCATACTTGCAAAGTGAATAAGAAATAGTCCTAAAAGGTTTATTAGATTGAAAGCTTATAAAATTTTCATTTGCGATTTCTTCTAAAAATATAGCATTTTTAGTAGCAAGAGGATGGTTGCTAGGCATACCTATAAATAATTCTTCTTCTAATAAGGTTATAGAAAATGGATCATGGACCTCATCTAATGTAGAGGATATACAAAAATCAAAATTTTTATAATCTATTTCACCATCAACATGTTGAAGCAGTTTAAAGGTAGTGTCGGGATGATCTTTTTTGAAGTTTAAAATTAAATTAGGCAAGGTATTAGATCCAGCTAGAACTAAAAGCTTTATCTCTGGTTTTGATTGGTTGTTAGTATCCAGAAGTTCCTTAACTCCATTTTCTAAAATTGAAAGTGATTCATTAACCGTTTTTAAAAACATCTCTCCATTTGAATTTAAAATTATCTTTTTTCCATTTCTATCAAACAAATCGACGCCGATTTCCTTTTCTAATGAGTTAATAATTCTACTTAAAGCAGGTTGAACGATATGCAATTTTTTGGCGGCATTAGTCATATGTTGAGTTTTTGCAACTGTTTGAAAATATTTAAGATGAAGGAGTTCCATTTAATAAAATCACCATCCTAGATTATATAACAAATTTGATATAAATATATAACAAACTATGTATTATACATTTATTAAATACTTATATAGAATATTCTTAAAGGCAATATATTTACTAACTTAACAATATTTTATTCAATCAAGCAAATTAAATCATATCTAATTAACTTTCAGGAATTTATAATAAAAATTTAATAGGAGGAATGCATATGAGTTTTAGTTTTGCGGATGTATTTTTAAGCCAATTTATGCTTATGTTCATAGCTATTGTCACGGGACTTATATTTGGAAAACTTAAGTTTGGAAAATTTAAGTTTGGTATATCAGGAGCATTATTCACAGGACTTATAATTGGATGGGGGGCTTTTAAATACGCAGCAAATGTACCTGAAGGTTCTCAAGCATTTAAGTCTGCACAAGAATTACTATCAGTAGGTGTAGTATCGAGTGATTTTTTTGAAATATTTTTAATATTATTTGTTTGTGCAGTAGGATTATTAGCAGCAAAAGATATGGGTATAGTATTAAAAAAATATGGCCTGAAATTTGTAGTACTTGGTATGATGATAACATGTACAAGTGCCGTAGCAACGTATGGAGCTACATTGTTTAGTGATGACTCAAATCCATATGAAGTATCTGGGGTGTACACTGGAGCACTTACAAGTTCACCAGGCTTAGCAGCGGCAATAGAAACAGCTAGGGGGCATGCAACTCAAAGAGTATCAGAGTTCAACGATATGAGCCTAGTAGAAAAAGAACAATTTCTAAAAATGGCGGGAATAGAAGATATACCAAAAGATTTAAATGAATTTCAATTAACAGATGATATAAAGCAACAGTATATAGTAAATGCAGAAGCAAGCATTGGAGCAGGTCATGCAATTGGATATCCATTTGGAGTATTGATAGTTATATTAGCTGTAAATTTCTTCCCAACAATATTTAAAATAGATGTAGAAAAAGAGAAATTGCAATATAAAAAAGAATTAGAAGATGCAAAGAAATCAAGCAATTCATCCAAAGAAATAAAAGAAAGTAAGTTTGATATTTTAGGATTTGTAATAGCATGTACATTCGGATATATAATTGGAAACATAAATATATATTTACCATTTATAGGCTATTTTAGCTTAGGTTCAACAGGTGGGGTTTTGATAGGATCATTAATACTAGGCTATATAGGTAAAGTTGGAAGTATAAGTTTCAGAATGGACTCAAAGGTTCTAGGCGTTATAAGAGATGTTGCATTAGCATTTTTCTTAGCGATTGTAGGATTAAGATATGGATACAAGGCTGTGGATGCGTTAGTAGGAGCTGGAGCATATCTAGGAATTGTTTCTGTAGTAGTTGGAACAGTAGGCATGATGGTTGGATTTTTCTTAGGAAAGTATGTACTAAAGATCAACTGGCCGATGTTATCAGGAGCTATATGTGGAGGTATGACATCTACACCTGGACTAGGAGCAGCTGTTGAGGCTTTAGGCGGTGATGAACCAGCTGCAGGATATGGAGCAACGTACCCATTTGCGCTTTTAGGAATGGTTATTTTCACTATAATACTTCATAAATTACCAATGTAATTATTGTATTTAAAATAAAATATGCTAGGAGGGGAAACTTATGGATAAAAGATTAAGATGTGATGAATTAAAAAGCAAAGTAATGAGTGCTAAAGAAGCCGCTAAATTATTTGAGGATAATATGGTTGTAGGAACTAGTGGATTTACACCTGCAGGATATCCCAAAGCAGTACCACTAGCTTTAGCTGATAGAGTGAAAAATGGAGAAGATATAGGTATTACGCTTATAACTGGAGCATCTGTAGGACCTGAACTAGACGGAGCTTTAAGTGAACTTGGAATTATAAAAAGAAGGTATCCATATCAAACAAATTCAAGTTGTAGAAACTCTATAAACAATTCATCTATAAATTATTCAGATATGCATTTAAGTCATACTCCACAATGGGTTAAGTATGGATTTTTTGGGAACATGGATATAGCATTGGTAGAAGCAGTTGCTATAACAGAAGAAGGATATATAATTCCTTCTACATCAATAGGAAATTCAAATGTATTTGTAGAGTGTGCAGATAAAGTAATAATAGAAATAAATACATCTCAACCAATGGATTTAGAGGGAATACATGATATTTATAACTTAGAAGCTCCTCCAAATAGAAAGCCAATTCCATTAGTCAAACCTGATGATAAAATAGGAACTCCATATATTATTTGTAATAAAGATAAAATAGCAGCAATAGTATATACAGATATAAAAGATAAAACAAGATCTGTTGCACCTATTGATTCAGTATCAGAAAAAATGGCTAAAAATCTTATAAGTTTCCTAGAAAAAGAAGTAGAAGCTAAGAGACTTCCAAAAAATTTATTACCTCTTCAGTCTGGAGTTGGAAGTGTAGCAAATGCAATTCTTGGAGGTCTGGTAGAATCAAAATTTGAAGAATTGGTAGTGTATTCAGAAGTAATACAAGATAGTGTTATAGATTTAATAGAGTGTGGAAAAGTAAAATTTGCATCGGGGACATCATTAACTATATCTCCAGAAAGACTAGATAATTTTTATGAGAATTTTAGTAAATATAAAGATAAATTAATTCTTAGACCTCAAGAGATAAGTAATAGTCCTGAAGTTGCTAGAAGATTAGGCGTAATAGCTATAAATACTGCAATAGAAGTAGATATATATGGAAATGTTAATTCAACCAATATAATGGGTAGCAGAATGATGAATGGAATTGGAGGATCAGGTGATTTTTCTAGAAATGGTTATTTAACTATTTTTACAACAGAATCAATAGCTAAGGATGGAAAAATATCTAGTATAGTGCCTATGGTATCACACCATGATCATACAGAACATGATGTAATGGTAATTGTAACAGAACAAGGGGTAGCAGATTTAAGAGGACTATCTCCAAAGGAAAGAGCAGAAGAAATAATAAAAAATTGTGCACATCCTGACTATAAAGATGCTTTATATGATTACTTCAATAGAGCTTGCGAGGGTAAGTATAAACATACACCACATATTTTAGAAGAATCTTTATCGTGGCATAAAAAATTTCTAGATGATGGAAGTATGATTAAATAAAAATTAAAAATTTTTATTATAATAATGAAGAAAAATAAGTAATAGTTGCATTGTAAGTAGATAAATTCAATCAAAACGTATATGAATTGATTGAATTTATCTATATTTTCAAAATTAAAGTTTGACAGTATGAAAGATTAAATTTTGAAAATTTCAAATTTTAAAGTGTAATTCAGTGATGAAATAAAACTTGCATAAAAACGATTGCAATCTTAGGTAAAGGTATGTAATAATTTTAGTGAAGGGGTATTTATTAAAAATTTATATTAAAACTTAATATATATAATCTCTAAAAAATCATAATTGTTTAGAGATAAAGAATAGGGGGAGTTCATATGACGAAAAACAAGGAACAAATTCAAGAGAGCTTTAATAAATGGGAGGAAGGAAAAGTTAATAAGTCTATAGCTAGATTCCCAGAAAGAAAAGAAAAATTCGAGTTTGACACAGGGCAAGAAATGAAAAGGTTATATACACCATTAGATGCAGAATTTGATTATGAAAATGATCTAGGATATCCAGGACAGTATCCATATACAAGGGGTGTTCAACCTACAATGTATAGAGGAAAATTCTGGACTATGAGAATGTATGCTGGATTTGCAACAGCAGAAGAATCAAATCAAAGATATAAATATCTAATAGACCAAGGATCTATGGGGCTTTCCGTAGCATTTGACCTTCCGACTCAAATGGGTTATGACTCAGATGATGCAATATCAGAGGGAGAAGTTGGAAAAGTTGGAGTTTGTATAGATTCATTAGCAGATATGGAAATATTATTTGATGGAATACCTTTAGATAAGGTATCAACATCAATGACTATAAATGCACCAGCATCAGTACTTTTAGCAATGTACATAGCAGTTGCTGAAAAGCAAGGAGTTTCAGCTGACAAATTAAGAGGTACGATACAAAATGATATATTAAAGGAATATGTAGCAAGGGGAACATATATATTCCCAGTAAAACCATCCATGAGATTAATAACTGATATATTTGAATATTGTTCAAAAGAAGTACCTAAATGGAACACGATAAGTATATCAGGTTATCATATAAGAGAAGCAGGATCAAATGCAGTTCAAGAAGTAGCCTTTACATTAGCTGATGGTATAGCTTATGTAAACTCAGCTATAGCAGCAGGTTTAAATGTAGATGACTTTGCACCTAGATTATCATTCTTCTTCAATGCACACAACAACTTATTAGAAGAGGTTGCAAAATTTAGAGCAGCAAGAAGAATCTGGGCAAAAGTTATGAAAGAAAGATTTAAAGCGACTAATCCAAAATCATGGGCACTTAAGTTCCATACTCAAACAGCTGGTTGTACACTTACAGCACAACAACCTGAAAATAACATAGTCAGAGTGGCAATTCAAACATTAGCAGCAGTACTTGGAGGTACTCAATCATTACACACAAATTCAAAAGACGAAGCACTAGCACTTCCAACAGAAGATTCAGTAAGAGTAGCACTTAGAACACAACAAATTGTAGCACACGAAAGTGGAGTAGCAGATAGTATAGATCCACTAGCAGGTTCTTATTATATAGAAAGTCTAACTAACCAAATAGAAGAAGAAGCATTAAGATTAATAGAAAAAATAGATGAATTAGGTGGAGCACCACAAGCTATAGAAAAAGGATTTATACAACAAGAAATAATGGATAGTGCATATAGATATCAAAAAGAAATTGAAAACAATGATAGAATAATCGTTGGAGTTAATAAATTCCAAATAGAAGAACAATCTCCAAAAGGATTATTAAAAGTTGACCCAATGGTTGGAGAAAGACAAAAAGAAAAGATACAAGAACTTAAAGAAAGAAGAAATGGTGAAAAAGTTAAACAAGCTCTAGAAGCACTTAGAAAAGCTTGTAACTCTGATGAAAATGTAATGCCATATATATTAGAAGCAGTTAGAGAATATGCTACATTAGGAGAAGTTTGTGGCGTTATGAGAGAAGAGTTTGGTGAATATAAACAAACGGTTATGATATAGGGGGTATATTGATATGAGACCAATAAGAGTATTAGTTGCAAAACCAGGATTAGATGGACATGATAGAGGAGCTAAAGTAATAGCAAGAGCATTAAGAGATGCTGGTATGGAGGTTATATATACAGGGCTTAGACAAACTCCAGAACAAATTGTAGCAGCAGCTATACAAGAAGACGTTGATGTTGTTGCAATGAGTATATTATCAGGAGCTCATAACCACTTACTACCGAAAGTTGTAGAATTGCTAAATGAAGAAGAAGCTGAGGATATATTAGTAATAGGTGGAGGCGTAATTCCTGAAGATGATATTCCATACTTAAAAGAAAAAGGAATTGCAGAAATATTTACTCCAGGAACTCCAACTTCAATGACTATAGACTTTATTAGAGAGAATCTTAAAAGAGCATTAGCTTAAAAAGGAGATAAATATGAAAGATATAGTGAATAGGGTACTAGAAGGCAAAAAAAGAGATTGTGCTAGACTTATCACTATTGTAGAAAATGAGCAGCCTGGATATGAAGATGCTTTAAAAGACATATATAAACACACTGGAAGGGCCTATGTTATAGGGATAACAGGTCCTCCTGGTGCTGGAAAATCTACTTTAACTGATAAGTTAGTTAAACTTATAAGAAAAGAGGGTAAAAAAGTAGGAATTATAGCAATAGATCCAACAAGTCCCTTTACAAAAGGAGCTATACTTGGGGATAGAATCAGAATGAATGACTTAAATACAGATAAAGATGTATTTATAAGATCTATGGGAACTAGAGGAAGTTTAGGTGGACTATCTAATGCAACTCAAGCTGCTATAAAAGTTTTAGATGCTTATGGATGTGAGTATATATTTATAGAAACTGTAGGGGTTGGCCAATCAGAAATAGATATAGTTAAAACTGCAGATACAACTCTTATTGTCATGGTACCAGGTTTAGGTGATGATATACAGGCAATAAAAGCTGGAGTTATGGAAATTGCGGATGTATTTGCAGTAAATAAGGCAGATAAAGATGGGGCAAAGAGAACATCATTAGAGATAGAAATGATGTTAGACTTTAAGAAAGATTGGGAATTTAGACCACCTGTAAGTTTAGCTATTGCTGAAACTGGTGATGGAATAGATAAAGTTTATGAAAATATATTGAAACATAGGAAGTTTTTAGAAGAAAGTAATAAATTAAATGAAAAAAGATTAGAAAGAAATAGAATTGAAGTTAAGGAATTAGTCCAAAAGAAAGTATCTAGTTTAGTTAAAAATTTAGAGTATACAAAAGAGGTTGATGATTTATTATTAAAAACTATAAGTAAAGAAATTGACCCATACTCTATAAGCAATATGTTATTTGAAAAAGTTACAAAATAACAAGGGGGAGTAGTTATGGATATATTAAGAGTTGATCATGTAGGAATAGCGGTTAATAACTTAGAGGAAACTTTAAAGTTTTATGAAGATGTATTGGGATTAAAATGCCAAGGGACTGAAATTGTTGAAGATCAAAAGGTAAAAGTAGCTTTTTTACCAGTTGGAGATACAGAACTTGAACTATTAGAATCTACAACAGAAGATGGACCAATAGCTAAATTTATAGCAAAAAATGGTGGACGTGGAGGAATACAACACGTTGCAGTTAGAGTTGACAATATAGAAAAAGCTATAGAAGAAGTTAAGGCTAAGGGATATAAAATGATAGATGAAAAACCAAGATATGGAGCTGGTAATGCTAAAATAGCATTTTGCCACCCAAAAGGAACAGATGGAGTTTTATTAGAACTAAGTGAAAGAAATTAAATATAACAAAAATTTGGGGGTGATTTTGTGTCACAAGAAAAGTTAAATTTACTTTATGAAAAAAGACATAAAATAGAACAAGGTGGGGGACAAAAAAGAATAGATAAACAACATTCATCAGGCAAATTAACTGCAAGAGAAAGATTAAATCAATTATTTGATGAAAATACATTCGTTGAATTAGATGCATTTGTAAAACATAGATGTACAAACTTTGGAATGGAAAATAAGGAAATACCAGGAGAAGGTGTAGTTACAGGATATGGTAAAGTGGAAGGAAGACTAGTTTGTGCATTTGCACAAGACTTTACTGTGCTTGGTGGGTCACTGGGGGAAATGCATGCGAAAAAAATTGGAAAAGTTATGGATACTGCTTTAAAGCTAGGGGCGCCTGTTGTTGGACTTAATGATTCAGGAGGAGCTAGAATTCAAGAAGCTGTTGATGCACTTGCAGGATATGGAGAAATATTTTATAAAAACACAATTGCATCAGGTGTAGTTCCTCAAATTTCTGCAATAATGGGGCCTTGTGCAGGAGGAGCTGTTTATTCTCCAGCATTAACAGACTTTGTATATATGGTAGATAAAACTAGTCAAATGTTTATAACAGGACCTCAAGTTATTAAAACTGTTACAGGAGAAGAAGTAACAGCTGAAGAATTAGGAGGAGCATCAACTCATAATACAACTTCTGGAGTTGCTCACTTTATGGCTTCAAATGATGAAGATTGTATAGCTCAAATAAGAAAATTATTATCATTTCTACCTTCCAACAACTCTGAAAAAGCACCTATAGTAGAATGTCAAGATGATCCAAATAGAAAAAATGATGCTTTAAATAGTATAATACCAGATGGTTCAAATAAACCGTATGATATGAAAGAAATTATATATGAAATAATAGACGATGGTGATTTTTATGAAGTTCAACCATTCTTTGCTCAAAATATAATAACAGGTTTTGCAAGAGTAAATGGTGAAAGTATAGGAATAATTGCAAATCAACCAAAGATTATGGCTGGATCACTTGATATAAATGCATCTGATAAATCATCAAGATTTATAAGAACTTGTGATGCATTTAATATACCTATACTTAGCTTAGTTGACGTACCAGGATTTTTACCAGGAACATCTCAAGAATATGGAGGTATAATCCGTCATGGGGCAAAAATGCTTTACGCATATAGTGAGGCTACAGTTCCTAAAATTACATTAATAACTAGAAAAGCTTATGGGGGTTCATACCTTGCAATGTGTTCTAAAGATTTAGGAGCTGATATGGTATTTGCTTGGCCAACAGCAGAAGTTGCAGTTATGGGACCTAGTGGAGCTGCCAATATAATATTTAAAAATGATATTAAAAATGCTAAAGATCAAAAAGAAATGAGAGAAATAAAGATAAAAGAATATACAGATGAATTTGCAACTCCATATAAGGCGGCTGAAAGAGGATATATAGATGATGTAATAGAACCTTCATTATCTAGAATAAGAATAGCAGATGCTATTGATACATTAGCATCTAAGCGTGAAGAGAGACCTCCTAAAAAACATGGAAATATACCTTTATAGGAAGGTGGTAAATTATGAATATTAGCCAATTATTAGAAGCTTTAAAAGATCCTTCAGCTTCAATTTCAATAGGGGAAAAACTTTTAGCGGGAGTTTGTGTAGCAATTCTTTCAATGGTAGTAGTTTTTATAGTTTTAATTCTAATATCTCTTATAATAAAAATACTGCAAGTAGACAGAAGTGGAAAACAAAAAAACGTAGCTAACGTAGAACCAATTCAAGAAGCTTCAATTGAAAATAAAAATAGCAATGAAAATATAGAAGAGTTAGTTTCAGTTATAACTGCATCAATTGCAGCTGCTACAGGAAATAGTACAAATAATATAATAGTTACAAAGATACAAAGAACTAATAATAATAGATCAAGTTGGGAAAGAATGCCTAAAAATATTACAAAGTAAAACAGGGGGAGTTTACGATGATAAAAAAATATAATATAACTGTAAATGGAAATACATACGAAGTAGAGGTGGAAGAGCTAGGCAGTCAGGCATCTGTACAAAGACCACAAGTAGCAACTCAACAAGTTCAGCCACAAGCATCACCAAAAGTACAACCTAAGCAAACTCAAAATGCACCATCTGCTGGAGGAGGAACTATATCAGCACCTATGCCAGGAACAATAAATGATGTACGTGTAAAAGTTGGAGATAGTGTTAAAAAAGGTCAAGTATTACTAATACTTGAAGCTATGAAAATGGAAAATGAAATAATGGCAAGTTCTGATGGTACAGTTAAGTCAGTTGATGTATCAAAAGGAGCATCTGTAAGCGCAGGGGATGCTTTAATAACTATAGGTTAAATAATTACAAATTTTTAAAAGGGGGACTTACCCGTGGGAGAAGTTATTAATAATTTTATTCAATCAATGGGTATTGTTAATATGGATTGGCGACAAATTGTAATGATATTAATCGCCTGTGTATTATTATATTTAGCAATAGCAAAAGGATTTGAACCGTTATTATTAGTGCCTATAGCTTTTGGTATGTTACTTACAAATCTTCCATTAGCAGGTGCTATGAATACACCAATTTCATCTATAAATGATGTTTCACTTACACAAGAATCAATAAATGGGTCAATTGCAACAAAGACTCCGGGAGGGTTACTTTACTATCTATACCAAGGATGTAAACTGGGTATATTCCCACCGTTAATATTCTTAGGAGTTGGAGCAATGACGGACTTTGGACCAATGATATCTAATCCAAAGAGTATATTATTAGGTGCTGCAGCACAGTTTGGAATATTTTTTACATTTATAGGTGCACTAGCTTTAGGTTTCACAGGACTAGAAGCATCTTCTATAGGTATTATAGGAGGAGCAGATGGGCCAACTGCAATTTACTTAACAACAAAATTAGCACCTCACCTATTAGCTCCTATAGCTGTTGCAGCTTATTCATACATGGCTTTAGTTCCAATAATACAGCCACCTATAATGAAAGCTCTAACAACTAAGGAAGAAAGAAATATAATAATGAAACAATCAAAGCCAGTATCTAAAAAAGTTAAAATTATATTTCCTATAGTAGTTACTATAGTAGTATCATTATTATTACCATCAGCAGCTACATTAATAGGACTACTAATGTTTGGTAATTTACTTAAAGAGTGTACAGTTACTGATAGACTTTCAGATACGGCAACTAATGCTTTAATGAATATAATTACAATATTTTTAGGGTTATCTGTTGGAGCATCAGCAGAAGCTCAAGTTTTCTTAAGTGCACAAACTATAAAAATATTTGCGCTTGGAATAATTGCATTTAGTATAGGAACAGGATCGGGAGTACTTTGTGCTAAGTTTATGAATAGATTTACAAAGGATAAAGTAAATCCACTTATAGGAGCAGCTGGAGTATCTGCAGTACCTATGGCAGCAAGAGTTGCGCATAAGGTAGCTCAAGAAGAAAATCCAGGAAACTTTATACTTATGTATGCTATGGGACCTAATGTTGCAGGTGTAATAGGATCTGCTGTGGCAGCCGGAATATTACTAAGTTTATTCGGAGGTTAAAATAAAAAGGATGTCTTAAAATATTTTAAGACATCCTTTTTATAATTAAGGAAATTATATTTACTAAAAATATGGATAATCTATGAAACTAAAAAATAATATAAAACTATATTAATTACTATACAAATAGGAACTCCTATAGTAAATTTAGTATGTTTTGTTTTATGTCTAAACGTATACATTCCTAGATATGTACCTATTGCTCCTCCAATTAAAGATAAAGTCATAAGAGTTGATTCAGGAACTCTCCATTCATGTTTAATTGCTCTTTGTTTATCTATGTACATAAGTAAAAATGATATACAGGATATAATTAAAAAATATATGTTGAAAATTTTCATTATAACCTCCTCATAAATTTATTTAAATACTTAAATAATATCATAAAAACAAAAAAATCAAAATAAAAACTAGATTATAAAATATAATCTAGTTTTTATTTTTGTGAATTAAACAATAGGTTCTTTAACTTTGTTATTATAAATTTCATTTTCTATATCTGAATCTAAAAAAATTGAATTTAAAATTTCTGGGTTTTGACAATCTAAAATTAAATCAACTTTTTTTATCAATTCACATCCGACTGTATAAATATCATTGTTTCTTGTGGCTTTGTTTGAAGTTAATAAATAAAACATAATTATCCTCCTAATAACTTGTACTAGGAGGATTGACAATTGAATTAATAATTATTCAATAAATATAAAAATTGATAAAAACGTATAAAAGTACAAAACGTAAGTACGAAATTGCAAATACTTATTAAACTTAAATCAATACAATATTAATATAAAGAATAATAAGGAGGAATACAATTGGAAGATGTATCTAAAAAAATATTGGGGATAGACATAGAAACACTAGAATCTTGTAAGGGATTAAACACTGCAAAAGAAATATCACAGCAAGCTAGAGTATGGAGAGAGGCTGCAAGTAATTTATATGACAATAGGGGTGATATAAAAAAATTTATTGAAGATGTTACTAGTAAAAAAAATTGCAGAATTATATTAACAGGTGCTGGAACATCTGCATTTGCAGGAGAAACTTGCGAACCGTACTTAACGAAATTATTAAATAAAAAAGTGGAAGCAATAGCTACAACAGACTTAGTTGCAAGTCCTAGTAATTACTTTATAAAAGATATACCAACTATTTTAGTTTCATTTGCAAGGTCAGGCAATTCACCAGAGAGTGTACACGCAGTAAAATTAGCAAATGAAATTATAGATGATTTATACCAAATCATAATAACTTGTAATGGAAATGGTAAATTGGCATTAAATACGAAAGATGATGAAAAAAGTTTATTACTTCTTATGCCACCAGAGACTAATGATTTAGGCTTTGCAATGACAAGTAGTTTTACAACTATGGTTTTAAGTTGTTTAGGAGTATTTAATATTGAAAAAATTGATATGTTTATACAAGATACAAAAAATCTTTCAAAATGTGTAGAAAAATTTATAGAAACAAATTTAGAATCAATAGATAAACTAGCAAAAGAAAAATTTGAAAGAATAATATATTTAGGTTCTGGAACAAGTAAAGGTATAGCTAGGGAGAGTGCACTTAAAGTTTTAGAGCTAACAGCTGGCAAAGTAAATGCAAGTTATGATACACCTTTAGGTTTTAGACATGGGCCTAAATCCGTTATAAACGATGAAAGTATAACTGTAATTTATATATCAAATGAAAATTACACTAGGCTTTATGATTTAGATTTGGCTAAAGAAATGTTAGCGCATAGAAAAAAAGATAAAGTTGTATTAATAGGTTCAAACATAAATCAAAATTTAAAAGATAAAGCTGATTATGTATTTAATATAGAAAATATTGATTACAACATAGAAAATGAAGCACTACTTCCATTACAACAAATAATATTTGGGCAGATATTATCATTTTTAAAATCTAAAGAGTTAGGAATTACACCAGATAATCCATGTCCAACAGGAGAGGTAAACAGAGTAGTACAAGGGGTTATACTACATGATTTAAATAAATAAAAGGGGGGGAAGGAATATGAGTTTATTATCGACTAAAGAAATTTTGATCAAAGCGCAAAAAGAGGGATACGCAGTTCCGGCTTTTAATATACACAATTTAGAGACAATACAAGTTGTTTTAGATGCAGCTAGAAACTTGAAATCACCAGTTATTTTAGCTGCGACTCCATCAACTGTAAAGTATGCAGATGAGAACTATCTTTTAGCTATAATTGAAAAAGCAAGTGAGTTAAACAATATACCATTAACATTTCATTTAGATCATCATGAAAATGTAGAAGATATAAAAAGGATAATAAATCTTGGGTGCAAATCAGTTATGATAGATGCATCGAAGCACGAGTTTAGAAAGAATATAGAAATTGTAAAAGATGTAGTTGAATACGCTCATTTATATGGAGCTACTGTAGAAGCTGAACTAGGAAAGCTTGGTGGAGTAGAGGATGATTTAAATGTAGATGAAAAGGATGCATTTTTAACAGATCCAAAAGAAGCGTATGAATTTGTAAAAATCACAGGAGTTGATTCACTAGCAGTTGCAATTGGAACAGCTCATGGACTTTATAAAAGTGAACCTAAATTAGACTTTGACAGATTAGAAAAAATTAAAAATATGGTTGAGGTACCATTAGTACTTCATGGTGCGTCTGGAGTACCTTATGAATCAGTTCAAAAATCAATTAAAAAAGGTATATGTAAAGTAAATATAGCAACAGAACTT
Organism: Paraclostridium dentum; assembly: GCF_048568265.1. Lineage (NCBI taxonomy): Bacteria > Bacillati > Bacillota > Clostridia > Peptostreptococcales > Peptostreptococcaceae > Paraclostridium > Paraclostridium dentum. The sequence goes on from NZ_CP183813.1 coordinate 1,156,163, forward strand.
AAAATACCTTTTTCAAATGCTATAAAAGAATATTTTAATGAAAATCCTAATGCATCTGATCCAAGACAATATCTAGTGCCTGCAAAGAATGCTATGTATGATGTTGTAGTTGAAAAAATAAAGATGTGTAAGAGTGAGAATAAAGCATATGATATCAGTTATAACATTTAATCCATCTATAGATAGATTATATAAATTAGATAAATTTGAAATTGGTTCTGTTCAAAGAGCTGATTTAGTTAACCCAACTGCAGGCGGAAAAGGGTTAAATGTAGCAAAAGTTTTAAAAAATCTGGGGGAAGATGTTAATTGTATAGGATTTTTAGGTGGATTTAATGGTGAATATATAAAATCTAAATTAAAAGATATAGGAATAGAAAATAAATTTACGCCTATACAAGAAGAGACTAGAATTTGTTTAAATATAATGGATTCAAACAATGTAAGTACAGAGGTGTTAGAGAAAGGTCCAAATATAAGTAAAGAAGAAATTAATAGATTTGAAAAAGACTTAGAAGAAGTTTTAAAAGATACACATGTTTTAGTTGCATCAGGTAGCTTAGCAAAGGGATTGCCGACAGATTATTATTTTAAAATTGGAGAAATATGCAATCAAAGAAATATAAAGTTTATCTTAGATAGTAGTGGGGAAAGTCTTAGGTTCGGGATGAACTCAAGTCCATATCTTATAAAACCTAATATTGATGAACTAGAAAGTTTAAGTGGATTAAAAATAAAAAGTATAGAGGATATTATAAGTGTAGCAGAAAGTATGCTTTCAAGTGGAGTAAAAAATATATGTGTATCAATGGGAAAAGATGGAATGATATTTATAAATAAAGATTATATATATAAAGTTGAAATACCTAAAATAGAGGTTATAAACCCTGTTGGAAGTGGAGATTCTAGTATAGCTGGTTTTGCTTTAGGAATAGATAAAGGTTATGATTTAGAAAATACTTTGAAATTAGCAAATGCATGTGGAATGTCAAATGCAATGAACATATCTACAGGATCTATAAATTTAGATGATATTAATAAATTTATAGATGAAATTAAAGTAAATGAATATGTTAAAAAAACTTAATCTACCAATATAGGAGGGCGTATATGTATTATATAGGGGTAGACGGTGGAGGTACAAAAACTACATTTACCATGATAAATAATATGGGGGAAAAAATTACACAATATACAACGAAAACGACTCATTATGAGCAAGTAGGATTTGATGGATTAGAAGATATATTGAACGAAGGATTAAGTGAAATTATAGAAAAATCAAACGTAGATATTGATAAAATAGATAGTGTTTTTCTTGGGATTCCTGGATATGGAGAAGTTAAAAGTGTTGTGAAAAAAATAAATTGTATATGTGAACGAGTATTTAATAAAATTGACTTTAGAATTGGAAATGATGTAGAAGCTGGGTTTGAAGGTTCTTTAGCAGGTAAACCTGGAATAAATATAGTTAGTGGAACAGGCTCGATTGCACTTGGAAAAGATGTATATGGAAATACAATAAGATGTGGTGGATGGGGAGATTATGTAGGCGATGAAGGATCTGCACATTGGATAGGGAAAAAAACTATCGAAGTATTTTCAAAAGAATCGGATAAAAGACTAAACAGAGGTATGATTTATGAAAAAGTCAGAGAACGCTTAAATATATCTGATGATTTTGAAATAATTGATTATGTTTTAAATAAAATAAATAAAGATAGAACTCAAATTGCACAATTTTCTAAAATATGTTTTGAAAGTGCTAAATTAAATGATGAAAATGCATTAGAAATATTTAATTTAGCTGGATACGAGCTTAGTTTATTAGCAAAGATGATAATAAATGAATTGGAATTTGAAGATGAAATAACTATATCTTATTCAGGTGGAGTATTTAAAAGTGGAGACTTAATTATTAACCCGATAAAAAATAATTTAAGCGGATATAATGTAAAGCTTATAAAGCCTATCTTAGAACCAGATATGGGAGCGTGTTTACTAGCTTATAAAATAAAAAATAATCATATAAGTAATGAAGTTTTAAATAATATGATTAATAAAACTGAATATAGTTTTTCATAAAATAAGGAAGGTAATTTTACCTTCCTTTACTTATATATAGATTTGGAATATTCAGTGGGGGATATTCCAAAATGAGATTTAAATTTACGAGAAAAATAATGAATAGAAGAAAAACCTAATATCTCAGAAATTTGGCTAAATGTATAACTAGAGCTTTTTATAAGTTCTTTGCTTTTATTTAGTTTTATATCGTTTATATAATGTTTAACCGTTTTATCCGTATTTTTCTTAAATATAGAATGCAAAGTTGTACTACTTATGCAAAATTCATTACATAATGTATTTATGCTTATGTTTTTATTAATATTTTTATCAATGTATTTTAAAATGTTATTCAACAAGTCATCTTCATAAGATTGTTGCATATGTGTAGTTGGTTTGTGTTGACCTTGAAAATTTTTAAACCTTAAAGTATTTATAATAAGCTGCTTTAAATAGCAAAGTGATAAGTCATCAGAATATTTATCTTGATTTGACAATTCATTAATAAGATTTTGTATAATATGATGTGAATCACGGTTTAAGGTAAATACTTTATTGCATAGAAACTCATAATCATTAAAATCCATATTAAAATTTATGGTTAGATATGAACAAGTATTTTCTTCTATTGTATACTGGTTATGAAATTGAAGTGGGGCATAAAATATTAAATCACCTTGATTTAAGGTATAAGAATTACTATCTATATCTGTATTTAACATACCTTTATCTACATAAGTAAGTTCCCAATAAGGATGTGATTCTCCTTTGAAAATATAACTACAACCTTTTTCTTGATAAAATTTAGTGTAAATTTCATTTATATGTAATGAAGGTGATATTGATGAGTATACGTAATCGTGTGTTAAAGGGATTGAATTAAATTTATATGAAGGTTTTGATATATATATTGAAGACTTATCTGATATCGATATAAAGTTGAAATAAAGTCCTTTTTTTAACCTTATAGGTCTATTTACTATAAATGAGTTTAAGCTAGAAGAATCAAATGACACTAAAATCATAACAACTCCAGATAAAACTTTTATAAAAACCTCATCGTTTGTTAAAACTTTTAAATCACTAATACTCTTATTTGTAAAATTATGAAGATAAGAGTTATCAATCTCATTATAAGTATTTATTACTTCTCCAAAAAATTTAAACTTAGGAGATGTGATTTTATCAAACATAACAACCTCCAATTATAGGATATAATATATATTATATGAATGTTAAATACTAAATACTATAAATATAGGATTAAAATATTTTGTATATCTAAATTAGATATGAATGTGAATAAGCTAAAAAAGTAGAAAGCAATACTAATTTAAATATGGTAATATTAGGGTATAAATATATTAAGGAAAAAGGTGATAAAATGAGAGCTGAAATTATAACTGTAGGAACTGAAATTTTATTAGGTGATATCGTAAATACAAATTCTCAGTTTTTAGCAAAAGAGTTAGCAAATATTGGGATAGATGTATATCATCAAGGTACAGTTGGAGATAATGAAACAAGACTTATGGAGTCTTTAAATGAAGGTTTAAAAAGAAGTGACATAATAATTACCACTGGAGGTCTTGGGCCAACGAAAGATGATATGACTAAAGAAGTAGCTGCTAAGTGTTTTGGTCAAGAATTGGTTTTATATATGGATATTTGGAAAGATATTAAATCTTATTTTAACAAGTTAGGGTTAGAGTTAACTGAGAATAATAAAAAGCAAGCATATTTTCCAAAAGACTGCATTATATTAAATAATCCTAATGGAACGGCTCCAGGAGCAATATTAAAAAAAGATAATAAAATGATAATACTATTACCAGGACCGCCAAAAGAAATGATACCTATGTTCAATAATGAGTTAAAGAAACACTTATTATGTTTAACTGATTATAAACTTGTATCAAAAACATTAAGATTCTTTGGAATAGGTGAATCTTCATTAGAAGATAAGTTAATAGATATGATAAATAATCAAAAAAATCCTACTATTGCACCTTATGCTAAAGAGGGTGAAGTAACTATTAGAATAACTGCAAAAGCTGAAAATACTGAAAAAGCAAATGAACTAATAAAAAATGTAGAAGATGAAATCAATAATAGGGTAGGAAATTACATATATGGTTATGATGATACTACTTTAGAGGAAGAAGTAGCAAAATTATTGGTTGAAAAGAATATGACTATAGCTGTAAGTGAATCATGCACAGGAGGAATGGTTTCATCAAAATTAATAAACTATCCTGGAATTTCTCAAAGTTTCTTAGAAGGATGTGTTACTTATTCCAATGAAGCTAAAATGAAAAGACTAGGGGTTAAAAAAGATACTTTAGATAAATTTGGAGCAGTAAGTGAAGAAACAGCTATTGAGATGGCTATGGGAGTTGCTAAGTCTTTAGGTGCTAATATTGGGGTATCTACAACTGGAATAGCAGGTCCTGGAGGCGGAACTGATGAAAAACCTGTTGGGTTAGTTTATATAGGACTTTATATAAATGGAGAAATTAAAGTTAAAAAATGTAATCTAGCTGGAAGTAGAGAGAAAATAAGATCTAGAGCTACAAGCGAAGCACTAAACTTAGTTAGAACAGAACTTATAAAGTAAAAGGAGTAAGCTAATGATAAAATATATATTTTGTGATTTAGATGGAACATTATATCACAATGGAATATCTAAAGAAGATGCAAATGCTATAAATAATATAGAAAAACAAGGAGTTACATTTAATATAGCTACTGGAAGAATTTTTTCTCAAGCTGTAAAGATGACTCAAGATGATATTGATATGAATGGATATTATATATGTGAAAATGGATCATATATATATGATTGCAATAAAAATTTAGTTTTTAAAGGAACAATAGATGATAATATAGTAAAAAAAGTGATTGCTTTATATGAATCAGATAACGCAACATTATACTTTAAGTATAATGGAAAGGTAGTATTACTAGAAGAAAATGATTGCTTTAAGATTTATTCAGATGAATATTTAGTAGACAAAGAATTTGCAAATAAAAATACCTACAATGACCTTGTAGGTAATATAGGTATAGTATCTAAAGATGTAGATGAACTATATAGATTAGAATCTTTTTTAATTGAAGAATTCAATGATGTTTTAGACATATATTTTTCATCTGAATATACCTTAAACTTAGTTCCTAAAGGTGTTTCAAAACATGCAGCTATAAAAAATGTATGCAAAGGTTTAGGAGTTAGTTTAGATGAAGTAGCAACTATAGGAGATTCTCCAAATGATATAAGTATGCTTAAAACTACTAAATATAGTTTTGCAATGAAAAATTCAAGAAAAGAAGTACAAGAAAGTGCAAATTATACTGCTAGTTCTGTAGAAGATGCAATTAGAAAGATAAAAGAAATTAATGAAGATTTAAATTCATAGGAGGAAGTTATGAAGAAGGTATTAGTTTTATTAGCAAATGGATTTGAAGAAATAGAGGCATTAAGTGTAGTTAATGTATTTAGAAGAGCTCAAGTAATTTGTCATATGGGAAGTCTTGACACTGAATATGTAAAAGGTACTCATAATATAGAAGTTAAATCAGATGTAAATATAAATGATATAAACATAAATGAGTATGATGGAGTTGTATTACCAGGAGGACTTCCAGGAGCATATAATCTAAGAGATAGTGAAAAAGTTAGAGAAATAGTACAAAAGTTTAATAATGATGGTAAAATTATAGCTGCTATATGCGCAGCTCCAGAGGCACTAGAAAGTTTTAATATATTAAATGGAAAAAAATGCACATCATATCCAGGATTTATAAAAGATAAGAGTAATCTAAACTATATAGAAAACCAAATAGTTGTAGAGGCTGGAAATATAATAACTAGTAGAGGACCAGCAACAGCTATAGAATTTTCATTAGCAATACTGAAGAAACTTGGATATAAAAAAGAATATGAAGAAATAAAAGAAGGTATGTTAGTAAACTTTTATAACGAATTTAAATAAAAATTATTAATTAAAAACCATTAAATGATAAATATATAAGTTTAGCTTATATATTTATCATTTTTTTTTATTTATAAATATTTTCGTATAAGTCTACTTGCTTTAGATTGAGATATGTTTAATGCTTTAGCTAACTTATATGAACTTGGATTGCTTTTATAGTATTTACAAATTAAAAGCTTCTCATAATTTTCCATTAAATTATCTAATGAATTATTTTCTTCATCTTTTACAAAATCTACGTTGTGAAGGACTGATTTTGGTAAGTGGTGTAATTCAATGTAGTCTGAGCTTGAAGTAACTAAAATATTTTGAATTATATTTTCAAGTTCTCTCATATTTCCAGGGTAATTGTAGTTCAAAAGTACGTTTATAACTTCTGTAGACATACTTTTATCTAGATTGAAAATGTTTGAGTATTTTTTGAAAAAGTGAAAAATAAGCTCTAATAAATCTTCTTTACGATCTCGAAGAGGTGGAATTTTTAGTTCTACCACGTTTATTCTATAATATAAATCCTCTCTAAATTTTTTTTGATTTATAGAATTTATTAAATCAACATTAGTTGCAGAAATAAATCGTATATCAACTTTTTTAGTTTTTACTCCTCCAACTGAAGTAAATGTTTTATCTTGAATAAGTTGTAAAAACTTAGATTGAAGTTCTTTGGGGATATCGCCAATTTCATCAAGAAATAAAGTCCCTTCATTTGCTAACTCAACTAGTCCTATTTTACCCTTTGAATTAGCCCCAGTGAATGCACCGCCCTCGTAACCAAATAATTCAGATTCAAGAAGGTTTGGAGAAATAGTTGAACAATTTATTGTTATAAATGGTTTTCCAGCTCTTTTACTATTTAAATGTATGTGTTTAGCAAGTGTAGTTTTACCACATCCTGATTCACCAAGTAATAAAACATTTACATTTGTTTTAGCAACATTTCTTGCTATTTCTAAAATTGATTTCATGCTGGATCCTTTTATAGTAGTATCATTATAAATTAATGACTGAGATTTATTAAATGAACTTATTGTATTTTCATATAATTTTATTTTTTCTTTTATACTATTTAATTCACTTATATCCCTAGAATTTTCTACTATAAATTCTATATCACCATTTTCATCAAAAACAGGTGTTGCGGTTATTATAAGTGTTTTTCCAGTTATAGTTTTCTGTTCCATAGAAACTTTTTTCTTATGTTTAACAACAGAAGGAATAGGTGTTTGATTAGAGTAGCCAGCTTCATTTAAGAACATTGCTGTTTTTCCTATCATATCCTCTCTATCTATACCGTAGTTAGATTCAAATGCTTTATTACAATAAATCATATACCCATCTTTATCACATACAAAAATTTCATCATGAGAAGATTCTACTATTCTTTCAAAAAAATCTTTAGTGTATTGCATTAATATATCCCCCGAAATAATAAATTATAAACTATCTATTTAAAACTCCTTAATTATAGTATATATATAAGTCAAAATCAACTTATTATAAATGAATACTTAATGGATTTTAATATTATAAGTCTATTTTAACTTATATAAAAAGTGAAAATGAGTTTAAATTGACTTATATACAATGAGAAAATGTTTCCAAAGCAAGTGATTTCAATTAGAAAAAGCTTGGAATGATTTGGCATAGAAATTGCTAAAATAAATAATCGTAATAGTAGTATAGATAGGAGGATTTTTTTATGGAACAAAGAAGTAAAGGGTATATATTTGTTGTAACAGCAGGAGTTTTATGGGCTACTATTGGATTATTTGCGAATTCACTATTAAACTTAGGGCTAACTCCAGAACAAGTTGCATTTTTAAGATTATTTTTAGGGTTTTTGATATTATTTATTTATAGTTGTGTAAAAATGCCAAATGCACTTAAGATAAACAGAAAAGGATTAATGTATTGTATTCTTGTAGGTATAATAAGCCAGGCTGGGTTTAATATATGCTATTTTAATGCTATAGATTCTATTGGAGTTTCGGCATCTGCAGTACTTTTATACACATCTCCATTGTTTTTAGCAATGCTATCAATGGCAATTTTTAAAGAAAGACTTAATAAGTCTAAAGTTATGTCACTATGTATTTGTTTTTGTGGATCGATATTAGCAGTAACAGGAGGAAGTTTAGATTTAGGTCAACTTAGCACACAAGGTATTTTACTAGGGATAATGTCAGCTATAACATATGCATGTATGTCCATAATAAGTAAAGGTGCATTAAAAGAATGTGAAGGGATAACCCTGTTGATATATGGATTTCTAATCGGGTCTATATTAATGATACCTTTAGCTAATCCTATACAAATTATTTCATATGCAAATAATATAGGTACTGTGTTTACTATATTAGGATTAGGGATAATACCTGCAGCTGGTGCATATATATTTTATTTAAATGGAATTTCAACAGGTATTGATTTATCAATAGCTGGAATATTAGCATCTGCAGAGCTTATAGTATCTGTAATAATAGGTTGGACATTGCTTGGAGAAAACTTTTCTATAGTGAAAGCTATAGGGGTTTTATTTATGGTTGTTTCTGCGATTATATCAATTAAAAAACCTAACAATAAATTTGAAGAAGATAATGATAATATTAGCTCAGGAAATAAAATAAAACTTCATACAGCAAATTAACTGTAATAAAAAATAAGCTATCTACTTAGATAGCTTATTTTTTATTACAGTATTTAATTCCTTGATACGAATTTCTTTCTCTCATAGTATCATCTATAGCATTTAGAACTTCCCACTTTTTAAGACTCCACATAGGACCTACTATTTCATCTCTTTTACCGTCTCCAGTAAGTCTATGAACCACCATTTCAGGAGGCATAATTTCTAACTGGTCACACACTAAGTTTATATAATCATCTTTCTCCATTAAATTAAACATACCTTTTTTTAACATGTTTTCCATAGGTGTTTCTTTTAAAACATGAAGTAAGTGTATCTTTATTCCATGAACACCAAGATCAGCAACTGCTTTAGCTGTTTCCATCATCATATTATAGTCTTCTCCAGGCAATCCATTTATGATATGAACAACTGTTTTTATATTATGTTTTTTTAACTTTTCAACACCTTCTAAAAACGTATTATAATCATGACCTCTATTTATAATTTTAGATGTCTCATCATGAATCGTTTGAAGTCCTAGTTCAACCCATAAGTTTGTTTTTTTATTAAGTTCAGATAAATATTCTAAAACATCGTCTGGTAAACAATCTGGTCTAGTAGAAATTGAAAGTCCTATTACATCATCTAAATTTAATATAGTTTCATATTTTTCTTTTAATACACTTACTGGAGCATGAGTGTTAGTAAAAGCTTGGAAATATCCAATGTATTTTGCGTTATGCCATTTTTTATGCATCATTTCTTTTATATCTTCAAATTGCTTTATTAAATTATCGTTAGGATTTCCTGCAAAATCTCCAGAACCTTGTTTACTACAGTAAGTACATCCACCATAAGCAACAGTTCCATCTATATTGGGGCAAGAAAAACCTGCATTTATAGATACCTTAAAAACTTTTTCTCCAAAATTGCTTCTAAGGTAATAATTCCATGTATGATACCTTTTATTATCAAAGGCATATTTAAAATTTGTCAAATTAATCACCTTTTCTTTGTTTGTATTAAATTTACTTATACAATATTAACATAAAAAACAATCTTATACAAACCAAGGATTAATTTAACTATAAAAAATAGTACCTTAATTTAAGGTACTATTTTTTATAGTTTTTTTAACTTATTTCCAGTTGATAAAAGTTGGAACCCGATTAAAACGAAAATTAAAGATAAAAATGTAGCTATAAATCCTGATAAGAATAAAGGTGAAAGGATTAGTATTAATCCACATATTAATAAAAAACCATTAAAACCATTAAACTTTATATAAGGATTTTTTCTGCTATTAAAAAAAGCAATAATTTGTGTTACTAAAAGATATGCACCAAGTATAGATGAAAAGAATCCTTGTATTTGTTGAGGGAAAATAAAAAATAATAGCGCAACAATTATAAGAATAATTTCTCTGTTTTTATAAGGCTTTAGAGTTTCTTTAGACTCGTATCTTTTAAGTTCGTTTATAGTTTTTAGATTTAAGTATGCTAAAAACAAACAAACTGCTCCTAAGCCAAATGATAATACTTTAATGCCTAAATTTTTAAATAAAAGGGAAAGAGTTCCAATAAGTAAAAGTAAAATCCCCATTATTATAAAATTATTTGCATTTTCTTTTTGATTAAAATTATTAAAGTTAAAATTTATATTCATTTATATCACCTCTTTAAATCATTAAAAAAATTATAACAAAAAAAAAGTAACTATAAAATACTTTCTTTTAAATTTCTATTTAAAGTAATTTTAAAAATGCTTGTATCATAAGATTTTATTATGTAAAGGAGTGAGCCAATTGATAAAATTAGTATCTATAATATTTGCAATACTAGCGGGAGGATCCACAGCTCTGGAAGCTTTTATAAATGGAGAGTTAGGGAAAAGTACATCAGCAGTTACAGCAACTTTTGTAAGTTTAGTAGTAGGTTCAGTATTTTTTTTAATAAACATGATTTTAACTGGGGAAATTAAAACCTTTTTAGCAACAGAGTCTATAAGTCCTAAATTACTACTTGGGGGTATATTTGGGGGTTGTATAATTTATTTTACAGTTAAGGCAATGGATGGAATAGGGCTTTCAAGTACATTAACTATAATAGTAGTTTCACAAATTCTGATAGGATTTTTTATAGATGTGGTTGTTCTTAAAGAGCAAACTATGTATTTATATAAATATGTAGGTGCAATTTTACTATTTATAGGAACATTTTTCATAGTAAGTTAAATCTATTTAATTATTATACATATTTGGTAAATTAAATTTATGTGATAAAATTAATGTAAATAAAATACATTAGGAGAGATATAATAATGAAAAATAAATTTGTTATGTCATTTAGCGGGGGAAAAGATAGCACACTGGCATTATATCGCATGATAAAAAAAGGTTATGAGCCAGTAGCTCTTTTGACAACTGTAAAAAAAGATGCTGATAAATCATGGACACATGGGATAAATAGAAGGTTATTAAAACAAGTAAGTGAAAGCTTAGACATTCCATTATTAGAAGTTGAATGCGATGTTTGTGAGTATGAAAAAGAGTTTGAAAATAGCTTAATAAAAGCAAAGGAACTTGGCGCAAGTATTTGTGTATTTGGAGATATAGATATCGAAGAACACAAAAATTGGGATGTTGAAAGATGTAAAAATGCAGGAATCGAAGCTAGTTTCCCACTATGGCAAGAAGATAGAGAATCATTAGTTTATGAATTTATAGAAAGTGGATTTACAACTATAATAAAAACTGTAAATTTAGACTATTTAAATGAAAGTTTGCTAGGGAAAAAACTTACAAAAGATGTTGTTCTTGAGATTAAAAATGCAGGGGCAGATGCTTGTGGTGAAAATGGAGAATATCATACGTTTGTAATAGATGGACCATTATTTAAAGAAAAAGTATCTTTTGAAAATAAAGGTATTGTAATTGAAAGAAATTATGGACATTTAAATATTGTATAGAAAAAGCTATCTTAAAAAAGATGGCTTTTTTGCGCTACAAATCAAAAAATACACATATTAATGTGGATAAATTAAAAATTGAAGAGGTAAATATAGATATGGGAATTATGTAAAATAGTAACCATTATATTAACTTAAATTAAAGCAAATAATAATAAAAATAAATACTAAACTAATTTAAGAAGGTGACACTAAATGCAATCATCTAAAGGAATTAAGTTTTTTATTTTTTTAATAATAAATATGCTAATAGTATTATTGCCAAATGATGTTTATTCAATGCAAAAAAATCAAAAAATACCGCAAGAAGTTATAATAGGGGGAGAATTATTGCATATGGAATTAAATACTGAAAAAGTAATGATATTTGGAATAGAAAAAAATTCCTTTATTAAAAATTGTGATTTAATAGACTGTATAAGTGGAGATTCAGTAAAAAGAATATTTAATCAAAATGAAAAATATATATTATCTAAACAAGATATAATAACTACTCTTATCTCTATGAAAGAAGATGAAAAAATAAACTTAAGTTTAATAAGAAATAATAAAAAAATAAAGGTAAGTATTGATAAAAAACAACTTAAACCAGAATATTTAGTAGATAAAATTCCATATACAGCAACTTTAACTTATATAAATCCAAAAAATTTAAATTTTGGAGCAGTAGGTCATGATATTGAATTTAAAGGAAATGAAAAATTAATTACAAATAAAGGTGAAATATATAAATCAAATTTATCGCGTATAAAAAAATCATCTAAAAAGTATGTAGGAAATATAAGTGGGGATAAAAGTGAAAATTTATTAGGAACAATTTCAAATATGGGAAGCTATAGTGTTAAAGGTAATGTAAATTCTCTACAAAATAACAAGGAGAACAAAATATGCAAAATTGCAAATGAAAATGAAATTAAATTAGGTCAAGCTTTTGTAGTTATGAAACATAATGAAAATGAATCTAAGTATTATAAAATAAACGTTACAAAAATTAATAAAATAGATAAAGAAATAGAAAGTTTTGATTTTAAAGTAGAAGATGAAGAGTTAATAAAAAAATATGGAGGAATAACACAAGGAATGAGTGGATCTCCAATTATTCAAAATGATAAGTTAATAGGATCATTGTCATATGTAATGACTAAGGATACCTTAAATGGAAATGGAGTTTATATAAAAACAATGATGAAAGAATAATCTTTCATCATTGTTCTTTTTTAAATTCAATCCAAATAGGTGCTGTAACTGATATTTTATTATTATTTTGATATACTTTTACATAATAATAAGAATCTTTTAACGTATAAAGTTTCAATTCAAGTTTAGCTAAGTTAGAACTGAAATTTTTATATGCAACTATTTTTCCATTGTTAGAAATTACTTCGATTCTTTTAATTTTGTCCTTAAGATCATTATCGATTACGCTTATATTAAAATATAAATTGGATGTATTTTTTATAGTAGAACCCATTACTTGATCATTTATACTATAATCTATTTTTATATTTTTGTCTTGAGTAGCATATACTCTCATGTTTCTTAAAGAATCATAAAATGAATTTTCGTTTAAACCTGTACATAAAACAACTGTTCTGAATTCATTTGCAACTCCCCAATCAGTTCGATGATTATCTTGGTTAGATGTAGGAGCTAGATGCCAACCTAAATCCAAAGCTTTTTGATATTCGTCAAAAGCTATTTTGTTTTTAGTTATATCACTTTTATATCCATTACAAACTTCAATTAAAGAAATTACGCTATCTGCATCTTTATTGTATTTTAAATTATTAAATCTTCCAAATGTATCGCATGGATGATTAAACTGAGCAATTAAATCATCATGTTTTGAAATTTCCTTGTAAAAGCTTTCTAAATTAGAGTAAAGAGAATCACTTGTAGATATAAAGCCATTAGTATTAAACACATTTATGTGGCCTATAGGGTCTTTTTTATTTTTAAAAGGATAAGTCATTTCAAAACCTTTAAGAGCTAAAAATTTATCATTAGAAGTATAATCATTTGATACATTAATTAAACTTGTCCATTTAGAGCTTAAACTTCCATCATCTAAAGTAACTTCTGTATCTTTATCTAACATATTTGAATGATCTGTTATTGCAAAAAAATCTAGTTTAGCTTTGAATTTAGAGGTATAGTAAGCATCTTCAAAACTACCATGGCCATCACTATTTGATGTATGAGCATGGATTAAACCATAATAATGGTTATAATTTGGAGATCCTACATTAAAATACCATTCAGCTTTAGACTTATTTTTATTTACATCACTAACATGAACTTCTATTATTTGAGTTCCTCTTTTAAATTTATTTTTAGGTTTATAAGAAATTGAATTATTTTCGATTTTGCAATCCTTAGTAACATCTTTATAATTAACCAAAAACTTAATACTTTTTAAATCTATATTATTTTCATCTTGGAAAGTAGCTCTTATAGTAGGTTTAGAAATAATGTATTGCTGTGCATTAACAGGAGAAACAATATCTATTTTAGGAGCTGTAGTATCTTTTAGATTTAAAGAATGTACATTTGAAGTTGAAAAAATAAATATAAAAAATAATATGAATATATATTTAAATTGTGTCATAATAATCAGTCCTTTAAATGTTATTTTAATTATATATTTATCAAATTCTATTTTTCAATTCATGTAAAATAATGCAAAAAATATATAATTTATAAATTGTTAAAGTATATAAAATATAAAAAATTAACACAATAATAATTAGTCGCTTTATTTATATCAATTTAATTACAAAGGAGGTTTTAAATTGGATATAGCTATAAATTTAATTGGCGGATTAGGGCTATTTTTATATGGGATGAATTTAATGGGTAATGGTCTACAAAAGTCAGCCGGTGAGAAGTTAAAGCAAATTATAGGATTACTCACAAGTAATATATTTATGGGGGTTTTGGTTGGTACAGTTGTAACTGGAATTATACAAAGTAGTAGTGCAACTACGGTTATGGTAGTTGGATTTGTAAATGCAGGTATAATGAGTTTGACACAAGCAATAGGAGTAATAATGGGAGCTAATATAGGAACTACTATAACAGCTCAATTAGTATCATTTAACCTAGAAGGTTTAGCTCCAATAGCTTTAGGGATTGGTATTGTTTTATTTCTATTTACTAAAAAAGCAAAGATAAAAAATATTGCAGAAATATTAATTGGATTTGGGATATTGTTTACAGGTATGGAGTTTATGAAAGATGCAGTAGGACCTTTAGCTGAGTATCAAGGATTTAGAGATGCGCTTGTATACTTTGGACAGCACCAGTTTTTAGGTATTTTAGCTGGATTTGCTATTACTGGAATAGTTCAAAGTTCAAGTGCTTCTATGGGGATGTTAATAGCACTAGCTACTCAAGGTTTAATACCTATAACATCTGCACTTCCAATATTATATGGAGATAACATTGGGACTTGTGTGACATCTTTATTATCTAGTATAGGAGCTAATACAAATGCAAAAAGAGCAGCTGTAATGCATTTAACATTTAATATTATAGGAACATTATTATTTGTGTTAATTTTAAATAAGCCTATAGTTGCATTAGTAACGAGTATAAATCCTGGGGATGCAGCAAGACAAATAGCAAATGCACATACTTTATTTAATTTAATAAATGTTATAATTTTAATTCCTTTTGCTAAATTTATAGTAAATATAGCAATTAAATTAGTGCCAGATAAAGATGAAAAAGAAAGCAAAGAAACAAAATACTTAGATGAAAGAATGTTAGAAACACCATCTATTGCACTTGGAAATGTTGTAAAAGAAATTGTAAGTATGGGAAATCAGGCGAAAGAAAGCTTACAAAACGCAATAAATTCATTTTTAGATCAAGATAATGAAAAAGCTCTTAAGTGTTTAGAGCAAGAAAAAAATATAAATAAATTGCAAAAGCACATTTTAAACTATTTACTAAAATTATCCAAATGTCCACTGGATGATAACGAAAGAGAATTAGTTGATCTAATGTTTAACACTGTAAATGATATAGAAAGAATTGGAGATCATGCTGAAAATATTGCTGAATTAGCTCAATCATCTATGGATTCTAGTATAAATTTATCTAGCCAAAGTCAAACTGAAACTAAAGAGGTATACGATAAAGTTTTACTTAGCATAGAGTATGCTATTAAAGCATTACAGGAAAATGATCAAGTTTTAGCTCAAAAAGTTTTGGAAATAGAAAATGAAGTAGATGCTATGGATAAAGCATTTAGATCAAATCATATGTTAAGATTAAATCAAAGCAAATGCAGTGTTGATTCTGGTGTTTTATATTTAGATTTGCTTAGCAACTTAGAAAGAATTGCAGACCATTCTTTAAATATTGCACAAAGAGTAATGTAAAAACAAGTAAGCTTAAATGCTTACTTGTTTTTTATTTTAAGGATATTATATTAAGTAAATTTTTTACGCTTAAGAAAATTATACTTAACAAATATTTGTGGATAAATTATACAACGTAGTTATACAAATGTTTTGGCAAAAGTAAAAAATTACATTTTGAGCAACGGACAGAGTCGTTGGCGACATGAGCGAAGCGAATTTTTTATATTTTAAATTGTACAGACATTAAACCTAAGATATGTTTAATATAATTTATAAAAGACTAATTATATCTTAGGAGGAATAGGCATGATAATAGATGCAATAGAAGTAAAAGTGAAGAAAAATGATGTGAAAAAATTTGAGAGAGATAATATACCATTAATGAGTAAAGTGGTCCAATTAAACCCTAGGATAAAAAATACAACTCTTAAGTACATAGAGCATAAAGTTATAACTTATGATATAGTTATTAAAATAAAAGGTAAGAATATATTTAAACAAGATATAAATAGGAGCAAAATTACAATGTTAGTAAATACTCATACTGGGTTTTCAAAATCTATAACTAAAGCTCCAGATACATACAAAGTAAATATATCTAAAAATAATATAAAAAAATCTGAAATGGATGAAATTCATATGCTAGAAAATATAAAAAATGAAATGATTAAAGTAATAAAAAATAATGTTATAAATAGTAAGTGTCATATACATGATATAAAAGTTTTAGACATTAAAAGTATATATAAGCCTTATTGGGTAGGCATATATAATGGTAAATCAGTATTACTAGAAGCATAAAAAAGAAAGCAGATATTAAAATATCTGCTTTTATTTATTTTCTAAAATTTTTAAATCAGTATTATTAGATGATTTTTTATTTGTAAGATGGTCTAAGCTTTTTATTGTATAACCTTCTTGTTCCCAATGAGTTAAAACATCATCTAATATATCTGCATTTGTTTTAGAATTAGGATGAAGAAGTAGTACTGCTCCAGGATGAGTTCTAGAGAATATTTTTTCTTTAGCTTCTTCGTGACTAGGTTGTTTATCTTCATACCAGTCTACATAAGCAAAACTCCAAAATATAGTGTCATAACCTAATTGCTGAGTATATTCAAGTGATTTTTCACTGAATTTACCCATAGGAGGTCTAAAATATTTAGGCATTTCTTTTCCTGTGATTTCTTTATATCTATTTTCTACAGTTACAATTTCTTCTTTGAACTTATTAAAATCAGTTATACTAGCCATAGAAGGATGAGACTTTGAATGATTACAAACTAAATGGCCTTCTTCAGTCATTCTTTTTACCATTTCAGGATTTGATTTTAGGTAATGGTCTACTACGAAAAAAGCAGCAGGAGCATTATGTTTTTTTAAAGTATTTAGTATTTTTTCTGTATTTCCACTTTCATACCCTGCATCAAAACTCAAATATAATACTTTTTCATTTGGATCTCCTACATAGTAAGCATTATACTTTTTGAAAAATGAAGCTTCTTTAATAGGTGTAGGCTGTTTTCCGTCATTTCTTGGATTAAAGTACCAACTATATTCTCTAGTTGTTGGATCTGTATTTAGTATTTGAGTTTTAATTTTATCAAATAAATCAAGTTTACCACTAATTAAAAATCCTGAAATTATAAAAAATACAATTATAAAAAAGGAGTTTCTTTTTTTGGATTTTTTCATTTTATCACCTCTATAATTTAAACGTTAATTATATTTTTTACACATTATCCAAATATAAACTATGAAAAAATAGGATAAATAAATAAAAAATTAGGAAATAATATATTAAGATATGGAATTCAAAGGAGATAAATATGAAAAAGATAATAATAATATTTACTTTAATTGTAATTTTTATAAATATAAATATTAATGTGTTTTGTAATGATAGCTATATAAATAATAAGTTAAATAAATTTATTGAAAATGATATAGAATCAAAGTATATAATAGCTTATATAGATCATAATCTTGTCAATATAGATGATATAAATATAAAGGAAAGTATTATAGAAAGAATCGTTAATTACAATGAAGTTAAATTAAATTTCTATCAATTAGAATTTGATAAAATGTATAAAAAAAACGTTAGAAATATGCAAACAAAACAAAATTTAAAATCAGAAATTAACATATTAAATGATGTTAATACTTATAATAATATATGCATGCACAGATTTAACTTTATAGACAATAAGCCAGATATAGTTAAAAGTTTAAAAGATATATACTTAAGTGGATATAAAATTGTATTAAAGGACAATAAATTTAAATTAAAAGTAAATCAAGAGATTTTAGAGTTAAAATATAAAAAATAGAAATTAAACCTAAACACTTAGATTAAGTGTTTAGGTTTAATTTGTAAGCTCATTTAAAAACATTTCAAACATAACTCCGTCATTTCTGTCTGTATCGAATTTAGATGTATATGAAATTACATTACTTATGAAGTTGTTAGCTTTTATAACGCTATTTTTTAATGAATGTCCATTTAATATCATACCGGCAAGAATAGACGTGAAGATATCTCCAGTACCACTATACGAAATATTATTAAATGGTGAAGATGTAAAATAAGCTTCATCTAAATTTTTATCAAATGATAAATTATAAATATAATCTTTAATTTTTATACCTGTAATAACAACTTTACTAGGACCTAAATTAGAAACTTGCTTTGCAATACGAACTAGATTGGATTTGTCTAAGTTGGTATTATTTAAATTTTCTCCAATTAGAATAAGCGCTTCTGTTAAGTTAGGTGTAACTATATCCGATTTTTGTACTAGGCTTTTTATTTTACTACACATTTCATCATCAAATATAGGGTATAAATCTCCGTCATCGCCCATTACAGGATCTACGATTACTAATGAGTCTTTATTATTATCATCTATAAATTTAGAGACTATATTAACTTGGTCCTTAGATCCTAAAAAACCACTATATATACAGTCAAAATGTATATTAAGGTTATTCCAAACGTTTTTATATTTATTCATCTCGTTTGTCAAATCCAAAAATGAATACTCTGGAAATCCTGTTTGACTTGACAATATGGCTGTTGGAAATGGGCAACATTGAACTTTTAAAGCTGAAAGTATTGGAATAGCTACAGTTAAAGAACATCTTCCTATACCAGATAAATCATGAATAGCGGCCACTTTTTTTAACATAAAACAAACTCCTTTAAATAAAAATATAACTATATATTACTATTAATATTAATTAATTTATATAGGTATATAAAATTAATCAATTGTATTAATACAATTAATTATCTACTAATTACTACATGTAATAAATATTAGTAGATATGGTTAATATAAATCTAAAAGAAAAAAGGAGTACAATTTTATGAAGTATGTGATACTTTTGATTGGATTTATATTACTTATAAAGTCTGCCGATTACTTTGTTGTTGGAGCATCCTCAATTGCAAAGGCATTAAATATACCCACTATAATAATAGGTCTAACCATAGTAGCCTTTGGGACAAGTGCTCCAGAAGCAGCAGTAAGTATTTCTGCAGCTATGAAAGGACAAAATGATATAGCTATAGCAAACGTAGTAGGATCCAATATATTTAATATACTATGTGTTTTAGGTATATCAGCAATTATAGCTCCTGTAAAGGTTCAAAAGACGACTATAATAAAAGAGTTTCCATTTGCATTGTTAGCGTCATTGGTTTTACTTATATTGTCTCACGATATAAAATTTCAAGGATACAATGAGAATGCACTTACAAGATCTGATGGTCTTATGTTGTTTGCATTGTTTTCTATATTTATGTATTATTTATTGGAAATGGCATTATCTTCAAAGGAAGAAATGGATGTTGAACAAGGAAATTCTAGAGATCCTATAACAAAAAGTATACTGTTAAGCATAGGTGGTATTATAGGAATTATAATAGGTGGGAATTTAGTTGTAGATAGTGCCACAAATATAGCTATAGATTTAGGAATGAGTGAAAACTTAGTTGGACTTACTATAGTTTCTATAGGAACATCATTACCTGAACTTGTAACTAGTGTTGTAGCTGCAAGAAAAGGTGAGAGCGATATTGCCATGGGGAATATAATAGGGTCAAATATATTTAACATATTGTTTGTCTTAGGATCATCATCAATAATACATACCATACATGTACAACCTATCGTATTTGTAGATATGATTATTATGTTAATTGTTACCGCGATTACTTATGTATTTGCAATAAGTAAAAAACAAGTTAATAGATTTGAGGGTATAATTTTAACGGCAACATATATAGCATATATGATATTTATAATTATAAGACAATAGTAGTTATAGTTAAAAACTATATTTCGTATAAGAAGTATAGTTTTTAACTATTTTACATAAAAATACCAAATATGATAAAATTTGATATAAATCATTAAAATTGTTGGGGGAGAAATGATATGATATCGTTACCAGAAAAATTTGAAGAGTTTAGCGAAGCTAGAAGAAATGGATTTATAAAAGCTAAAGAATTAAAAGAGAGCGGGAAAAAATTAGTTGGAGTATTTTGTGCATTTACTCCAGTTGAGATACCAATGGCTGCAAAAGCTGTAACAGTTGGAGTTTGCGGGGTAAGTGAAGAACCAATAGCAGAAGCTGAAAAAATATTACCAAGAAATCTTTGTCCACTTATAAAATCAAGTTTTGGACATGCAATAACAGATACTTGTCCATATTTTTATTTTTCAGATTTATTAATAGCAGAAACTACATGTGATGGTAAAAAGAAAATGTATGAAGAATTAGCAAAAATTAAAGATTTACATTTAATGCAATTACCAAATAGTAAGGTTGGAAAACATTCATTTGACCTTTGGAAAAATGAAATAGTGGTTTTAAAGGAAGAAATAGAAAATAAGTTTGAAGTAAAAATAACTGATGATGATATAAGAGATGCTATAAAAGATAAAAATGAAGAGAGAAGATTATTAAAAGAGTTTTATGAACTAGGTAAATTAGTGCCACCACCAATGAATGGATTTGATATGCACCAAGTTTTATATAACTCAGGATTTAAATTTGATAGAGATGAATTAAAACAAAGTATAAGGGATTTAACTGCATCTATAAAAGAAAAATATGAAAAAGGTGAAATACCTGTAAGTGAAGATAAACCAAGAATACTTATAACAGGATGTCCAATAGGTGGAGTTAGTGAAAAAATAGTTAAAACTATAGAAGAAAGTGGTGCTGTAGTTGTTGCATATGAACTTTGTGGAGGAATTAGATCTAATGATGAGTTAGTTGATGAAAGTAATCCAGATCCAATAGATGCAATTGCTAAAAAATATATAAACATAGCTTGTTCATGCATGGTAAATAATGATGCAAGAATAGAGTTAATAGATAGACTTATGGATGAATACAAGATAGATGGAGTTATAGATGTTGTTCTTCAGGCTTGTCATACATTCAATGTAGAAAGTTATAGAATTAAACAATTTGTAAATAACGTTAAAAATAAACCGTATATGGCTATAGAAACAGATTATTCTAAATCTGATACAGAACAATTAAGAACTAGATTTGAAGCTTTTATAGAAATGATAGACTAAGTAGGTGGATTTTATGTACAGTATAGGTATAGACTCTGGATCTGTAGCAACAAAAGGTGTATTATTTGATGGAGAAAAAATAGTAAACAAAATTGTTATACCAACAGGGTGGAGTCCTAAGAATGCATCATTAGAAGTTTATGAAAAACTTGCTAATGATATAGATAAAGATAAAATAAAGAAAGTTGTAGGAACAGGATACGGAAGAGTGAGCATGGACTTTGTAGACAAAAAAGTTACGGAGATAACATGCCATGCAAAAGGAATACATTTTTTAAATAACAATATAAGGACTATATTAGATATTGGTGGACAAGATAGTAAAGTTATAAACTTAGATAATGATGGAAATGTATCTAATTTTATAATGAATGATAAATGTGCAGCAGGGACAGGTCGTTTTTTACAAGTCACATCTAATTTACTGGGAAGTGATGTAGAAAGCATTGATAACTTAGCTAAAGATGCAATTCCACAAGATATATCAAGTATGTGTACTGTTTTTGCTGAATCAGAAATTATTAGTTTATTAGCAAAAAACATATCTAAAGAATCAATAGCATCAGGAATATTACAATCTATAGCAAATAGATCTAAGTCTATGTTATCTAGAATTGATATATTAGATGATATTGCATTTACTGGAGGGGTTGCTAAAAGTAACGTTTTAGTAAATATGATAGAAAATAATTTGGGAAAGAAAATTTTTATAGCTGATGATACTCAAATAATAGGGGCACTAGGGGCTGCGATTATTGGATATAAAAAATAAAAAAGGATGGCGATAGCCATCCTTTTATTATGCTATAGAACTTTCAAGTTTTTCTGAGTTTTCATCTGATAATTTTGTAATTCCAAATCCTGTAGCAGCTAATGTCAAGGACATTAAAGGACATAGAAGATTAAAAAATGCAAATGGTAAAAATACAAATGATCCAACTCCAAGTGTAGCACTCATATATGCTCCACATGTATTCCAAGGAATAAGAGGAGATGTTATAGTTGCACTGTCTTCTAGCGAACGAGAAAGATTTTCTGGACAAAGACCTTGCTTTTTAAATGCTTCTCTGTACATACTTCCAGGCATTACTATTGCTAAATATTGATCAGCAACTGCTAAATTAGTTCCTATACATGTAAAGATAGTTGCGGCTACTAAACCAAAAGTTCCTTTTGCAAATTTTAATATAGCAGAAGCTAAAGCTTCTAGCATTCCAGTTTTTTCAAGTATTCCGCCTGTAGTTAAAGCACATAACATAAGAGATACTGTACCTAACATACTATTAAGTCCACCGCGAGTTAATAGTTCATCCACAAAGGCCATTCCACTATTTGAGGTATATCCAACTTGAGCAACTTCTAAAACATCCTTAATTGAAGCGCCTTGGAAAACTATAGCTACAAAACCTCCAAGTAATGTACCTATAACAAGACCTGGAATAGCAGGAACTTTAAATATAACCATTACTATAACCATTACAGGTATTAATAGTAATAACGGAGATAATGTATTATAGTTTGAAGCTAAAGCTTGTTGTATTTGTAAAATTTGGCTATTGTCTATAACTTGTCCTGCATATTTTAATCCAATTACAGCATATAGTATAAGCGCAATAACATATGCCGGAATAGTTGAATAAAGCATGTGCTTTATATGCGTAAATAAATTAGTACCAGCCATAGCCGGAGCTAAGTTTGTTGTATCTGAAAGTGGAGACATTTTATCACCAAAGTATGCACCTGAGATAATAGCACCAGCTATTATTTCCTTAGGAATACCTAAAGCACTTCCTATACCTAAAAGGGCTATACCTATAGTACCGGCTGTAGTCCAAGAAGAACCTGTAGATATAGAAACTATAGAACATATAATAGTTGTGGCAACTAAGAATATTCCTGGAGAAAGTATGTTCAATCCCCAATATATCATACTTGGAACAACCCCTGAAATTATCCATGTACCAATTAACATACCAACAATTAATAAAATTATAATAGCTTGCATAGTAGAATTTATAGTTGATAATATACCTTCTTCAAGCTCTTTCCATGTAAATCCTAATTTAAATATTGCAACAAATCCACAGAAAACGCCACCTAAAACTAGTGGAATATGAGCTGAAAGTCCTAGTTTAGTTAAAGATATTGATAGTGTAAAAATTAAAAATCCTAAACATAGAAGTGAATCACCAAGCGATGCCTGCCTTTTTTCTCTTTTTAACATAATGTAACCTCCAAATGGTGTATTGAGAATATAACGAGAATGGAGAATGATAATAAAAAAGGTCTAAGAATATTAAGAGATATTCCTAGACCTGAAATTATAATTTGAAAATATAATAACTTTAATCTAAAGATAGCCCTCCACATAAAGTGACAGTGTTATATATCTTATACATAACCCCAATATATAAGTTTTAAGCTTAACTTATATATTTCGGCATCATTACCTTTCCTATTAAATCTTAGGTGCTTTCCCTCAATAATAGTACTATTTAATAATGCAACCTCTACCATTAGTTATATTCTGTTTAAATTTATGTATCTAATTATAACATATTAAATTAAATTGTAAATATAAATTTAAATTTTATGAAAATAAAAAACAGTCTATCTTATTAAGATAGACTGTTTTTTAAACTAAAAAGCTAGAACCATACGTTTCTTCTATTTCACGTCTTAATTCACTAGGATTATTAATTCCATCACTCATTGCTTTAGCGAGTATATTTGCTTTATCATAAGGTGCCATCCAAGAGAAAATACCTCCAAGACAATTATCTATTACATATTGAGTTTTTATATAAATAGATAGCATATCATCATAAGACATAGCAAATTCATTATCTTTTACTAAATATGAAGCTTGAGCCTCTTTATCAAATTTAAATGTATATCCATTTTTATTTATAAAGTCTTTTCTAAGCTGATCAAAAGATTTAGTTGTAGTAGCTCCTAGTCTGCCGTAGAAAGGAACTCCAAGTAATATTTTTTCTGATGGCATTCCAGCTTCAATTAAATTATTAACCATAATATCTACACTATATCCTGGTAAAGAAAGTTCTGATTCATATAAATTTGCTTGATGCTTTTGCCCTTTTTCACCTGTTTCACCAGCAGTGAAATCGTAGCTCATTAAGTTGAAATAGTTAATTAAAGGAGCTATTTTATTTATTTCTGCACTTTTATTTATATATTCTCTTGTTCCAGTACCTGCAACACTTAACCATTTATCAGTTCCAATTACATCTCTAAGAGCTGTTAATAAAAGTGTAAAGTTTTCCTTATCTTCAGGTCTAGATTTAATACCTGCACCACTAGTTCCAGGATATTCCCAATCTATATCTATACCATCTAAGTCATATTGCTTTATAAGTGAGTTTACTTGGCGAGCAAAATTATATCTAGAAGCTGGAGTAGATGCAGCATCAGAAAATCCGTCTTGCCCCCATCCACCAATAGCTGCAATTACCTGAAGGTCTGGATTGTCTTTTCTAAGTGAAATTAATTGACGTAAGTAACGAGGTGTTGGAACAAATAAAGTACCATCAGGTTTAATCTCAACAAATGCATATATTACAAAATCAAGCAAAAACGCATCGACACTTGTAGGATCTCCCAAAACGTATGTCCCTACTAATCTACTTAAATCAGGGCAGTTAGGGTTAACTGGGATATTATTTTCTGGGGAATCTATTTGAGGTCGACCTTTAACATTAATTTTATAATCTAATTTTTTGTTATTAGAAGTTTTATCATCTATAAAACATAGATACCAGTCCATGCAGCTTTTATTTTTGTCACAACTTTTAATTCTTTCTTTTAACTCTTTATAAGTTTTAGGAGGTGGTAAAATTACAGGCATTCCAGGAAGCCAGTCAGCAGGTGTTAAAACATTATGTTCATCTGAAGTTTGAAGGGCATCTATTATTCTAACTATTTCAGGAATGTTTCTTCCTGTAGTCAAAGGATAATATAATATTGTTCTTAAAATTTGATTTGGATCAATTATAAAAACAGATCTTACGGTAGATGTATCACTCATTTGTTCTGAAATCATTCCATATAATCTAGAAATTTCCATTTTTCTATCATCTATTACAGGAAATGGAATTTCAATACCTGTATGCAAAAATATATTGTATAGCCAAGCTAAATGAGAGCTGTTGCTATCAACGCTAAGACCTATAAGTTCAGTATTTCTTTTTTTAAAATTAGAATAATATTTTGCAAAACATAAAAATTCTGTTGTACACACTGGTGTAAAATCACCAGGATGAGAAAATAATACAACCCATTTACCTTTGTAATCAGAAAGCTTGATAGGTCCTTGAGTTGTATTTGCGCTGAAATTAGGTGCTTTAGTACCTAAGTTAGGAAGACATGGCAAATAAATCACTCCTTTGTAAAGTTATTCTTAATATTTAATTTATTAATTATAACTGGTTAATGTTACTAATAAGAATTGCTATTTTAATACAAATTTGTTATATTTATTATATTAGAACTATGTATTATTTGTTGTAATTAGGGGGCATAAACATGAAAAGTAGCCGAAAAAATAAAAAAGTGGCAAGAATTACTAGAACATTTTCAGACATTTCGAGAATTTTTGTATTATCATCTGTAATATCTGTAAGCATTATTAGTGTTTTAATTTTGGTAAATGCTTTTAATGGGATATTCATAGGATTTAGATATTATATTATGTTAACTATGGCTATGGTTTTAACACTAACACCATGCTGGGTTTTATGTGATAGCAAGAGAATATTTGGTGCTAGAACTCAAAGACGAAAGCAAGTTGTTAAACCAGCTAAAAGATCTACTAGAAGTAGAGAGTCAATTAGAAAAAGAAAAATATCTTAAAAAGTACAGGGTACACTGTACTTTTTTTTATGTTCACTAATATAATAAATAATAAGTTAAGGGGGGGTTGGATGAAATACGATATATTTTCAAGCAGTACGATTGGATACAAAAACAAGCTTAAAAATAAAGGGTCACAGGATTACTTAATCCATAAAAAATTGGAAAATGGAGTGATTTGTGCAATAGGTGATGGACATGGAATAAGAAGATGTAAATATAGTTATAAAGGTTCAGAATTTGCATGTAATGCATGTATTGATATATTAACGGATTTATACAATAATACAAAGAATTTAGATGAAGATACTTTAGAAACAGTTATTAAAGAATTAAAAGAAAATAAAAGTATAGAAAAAAGTATTCAAAAAAAATGGAGAGAATATGTTATAGATCACTTTAAAACTAAAATTCCAAATGTTTATGATATAGATTATGTACTTTACGGAACTACCCTTATAGGTGTTTTAATAACAAACAACATTAAACTATACTTGCAAATAGGAGATGGAGATATAGTTGAATATGGCAATGAGTTTAATTTAGTGGAGTATACAAAAGAAAGTAAGGTAAAAGGGGTTTTGAATTCTATGTATTTAGATGATGCTTACAAGTATATAGATTTAAAAATAGAAAAAGTTAATAAATTGGATGTTGATTCTATAGTGTTGTTTTCAGATGGATTTACAAATAGCTTCAGAACTTATAAAGATTTAGATGATAATTTGAAGTATACTATAAACCAGTATAGAAAAAATGTATTCACTAAATATAATTTAAAAAAAACATACAAAAAATATTTAGAAACTTTATCAACTAATAATAGTAAGGATGATATAAGTATAGTTTTTATATTACAAACAACATTGAAATAATATGTTGTTTTTTTGATATAAACTAGAAAATATAGTTAATACTAGATATATATGGTATAATTAATAGTAAAACATTTATATTGCTGTTAAAGGAAGGTAAGAGATTGATTATGAAAGGTTTTTTTGAAAAAATAGTAGAATTTATAGATAGAAACAATAAAATAATAATAAAATCTGCATTGACTGTTTTAGGCATAATTTTGATAGGAATATTTATAATGTTTACTGCTGATAATTTTAGCGTAGGTAGTGAAAGTAATAAACTTGTAGGGTACATAGAAAAAAGAAACTACTCAGAGGCAATATCGTACTATGATAAAATTAAAGAAGAGTTTTCTGACACTAAAATGAATAGACTTAGTAAAAGCTTATCTAAGAAAGTAAATAAAATACTTGTAACATATGGAGATAAATATATAAAAGGTGAGATAGGTAAGGATTACTTTATTTCGCTAATAAATATAATTAACGAATTAGATACAGTTTACATAGATACCGATAGTATAATTAATCAAGCCAAAAGAGTAAATGATTTATATTTACAAGAAAAAATAAGCTACAATACAGCAATGGGATATATACAAGCAGTATCAACATTAAAGATATCAAAAAATGAAATATATGTATATGCAAAAAAAATAGATGTCATAGAAGATTCAAGGAAGGTTTATAACGAAGGTGTAGAAAATCAAAACAAAAAAATGTACAAAGAGGCTATTGAAGATTTTGATAAAGTTATAACTGATGATAAAAGATACTATGAATTGGCTCAGGATAAAAAAGAAGAATGTATAAAAGAAATGTACGATTACTATGTAGAGATGGCAAAAACAGAAAATAAAAATGGAAACTATCAAAAAGCTTTAGAATACATAGATTATCTGAAGCAATATTACTTAGATGATGACGAGTTAGACGCATTGTCTTCAGAGTTTGAGAAGAACTTAGAGATGTATAATATGACTAATGAAGAGGTAATACAGTTAATATCTAAAAAAAGTGGAATAGACGTAGCAGATTTAAAAGCTAATATATTCCAACAAATGTTGAATGGTAGTAAATACTATTATGCTGAAACGTTTGTTGGTAAAGATAAAATAGATGAATTTTTAATTGACCCTAGAAATAAAAAGGTATACTCATATCTAGATGAACAAAAATCGTATAACAATAGATATGGAGATGGACACTGGAGAGCATCATCAAATGGAACTGTAGAGTTTACTATAAGTAAAAGCACAGCTCAAAGTATCTTAGAAAAGAAATTAAGTGAAAAAAATGAAAAGTTTAAATATGTAACTATTGAAGATAAAGAAAAATCATTAAAATATGTAGATAAACCAGAAGTTGTTAATAAATTTATTGGAAAGAAAAATGATATATATTATTATGCTGTAGTAAATAGAGGATTCTTTAAATCTAAAGAAGTTTATCTAATAAATCCATACTCAAAAGAAATTTATAAAGTGGATGAAAATAGTGTAAACAAAGTTTAATAAAAGCGTGAATTCACGCTTTTATTTTTTGTATTTGGGTTTTGTAAAAAAATGTATACTTTTGACTAATTTGATTTAATATGGTATTTTAATAGTATGATATTTTTGAGAGAGGGTGATTATTATTTTAAGGTTAAATATAGAAAACGATATAAAAAATCTACATAAAAAAATAATTGATATATCGTTAATAAGTGAAGATAGCAATGATACTACTTTTTTTAACATAGATGATGAAGAAATACATGAAACTTTAAAAACGCTTAAAAAAACGTATGTAACAAGTAATAGTAAAGATGAAACTATACTAAACTTAAAACATAAAACTAAAAAACAAAAAAAAGATACTAGAGAATTAAAATTAGAATCGTATAAGAAGTATAATGAAGCATTAAATATGATTCAAAGAAAATTTATGACTAGTGCGATTGATATAATAGAAGAAGCATTAGAATTAAATCCTAAAGATGTAGATATATTAAATTTAAAAGGACTATTAAAGCTTTTAAAATGTAATTTTGACGAAGCGTTTGAAAGTTTTTACAAAAGTTCGTGCTATGATAATAATGAATTAGCTAAGAAGTATGTAA
The DNA here is from genome assembly GCF_048568265.1 of Paraclostridium dentum. NCBI lineage: Bacteria > Bacillati > Bacillota > Clostridia > Peptostreptococcales > Peptostreptococcaceae > Paraclostridium > Paraclostridium dentum. The sequence continues at coordinate 1,185,624 of NZ_CP183813.1, forward strand.
ACATATTAAGCTCAGAAGAATTTAATATATTTTTAAGTAGATATAATCATGCGGTAAGGTTTGTAAATAATGAATTGTACCAAGAGAGTATACAAATACTTGAAAATATAAGAACAGAAGAGCCGGAACTTATAGAGCCTTATTTACTTTTACACTTAATATATGAAAAATTAGGTGATAATGTAAAAGCTAATGAGTATATGGATAAGTTAAGAGAAGTTGATAAAGATAACTTATTATTTGAAAAAGAGATTGTAAAAACTCCGAAAAAAGAAGAAGAAAAGAAAGAAGCTTCAAAAAAACAGAAAAGTCATATGCCATTATATACATTAATAGCTGTATTAGTATTAGCTATTGGGGCCTTATACTTAAACAATAAGAAAAAGATGAATCATCTTAATGATCAAGTAGCTGCAAAAGAAGAAAAGTTAACAGAAACAAGTGAAAAGCTAGATAAAACAAAAGATGAATTAAAAGAAGTTAAAACGGAAACTGATAAGACAAAAGAAGAAGAAGCTAAATCTGAAGTTATAGTTGGAGATGAAGAAGAGCTTTTTAATCAAGCTATGGACCTTAAAAAAGAAGGAAAAAATGAAGAGGCTATAAAATATTTAGAATTAGTAGTTAAAAATGGTAAAACAAAGAAATATATATCAGAAGCTATATACCAATTAGCTCAATTAAATGAAAAAACTAAACATAATGAAGAAGCTATAAAATATTATAAAAAATATGTAAATACGTATAAGCCATCAGATAATTATTATGATGACAGTTATTACAATATGGGGATGCTTTATTATAAGCAAGGAGATTTAGAAAAGGCTCAACAAACATTCTATAGTTTAAGAGCTGAAGACCCAGATAGTATGTATAATAACTCACAAGTAGAATCAATATTAAAAGAAAGATAAGAGTGCTATGCACTCTTTTTTTTGTTTTTTAAAATTATATTTAGTAAAAATTTAGAAAACTGATAGTCTTATTTATATAAAAAATAATTATGATATTTATGAAATAAGAGTATTAAATTTTATAAATTATTTATTTATATTTGAAAATTAGTATAGGAAATTAAAAAATATAATATTAATTATTAGAGAAGTGTTAATAATTAAAAAAAAGGAGGTAATATATGTCAACTAAAAAATTGTTTCTTCCTATACTAAGAGATGGAAAGTATGGTTTTATAGATGAAAATAATAACATAGTTATAAAACCAAAATTTAAATATGTGTCAGAACGATTTAGAGATGGGTATTGCATTGTAACGTATATAAAACGTATTGGAAAGTCGGTTAGATGGGTTTTTGGATACATGGAGGAAAGTGGATATAACAATATATTTTTACATTTGGATAGTGCATCGGATTTTAGTGAAGGATTATCGAGAGTTAAGATTGATGGAAAATACGGGTTTTTTGATAAAGGTTTAAACCAAGTTATAGACATAAAATTTGAAGCTGCATCAAATTTTAGTGAGGAAATGGCATCAGTGAAAATAAATAAACGATGGGGTTATATAAATAAGAAAGGAGAAGTTATAATAGAACCTACATTTAGCTATGTAAATCAATTTAAAGAAGGTATATCTTTAGTTGAGACTAAGAATAAATACGGTTACATAGACAAAACTGGAGAGTTTATTATAAATCCTAAATTTGATATAGCTAATGATTTTTCACAAGGATTGGCAGGGGTAAGGCTAAATGACAAATGGGGTTATGTCAATAAAGATGGAGAACAAATAATAGATTTTAAATTTGATAGAGCCAAATCGTTTAGTGAAGGGCTAGCTCCTATATGTATAAATGATAAATGGGGATATGTAAATACCTCGGGTGAAATCGTTATCGAACCTATATTTGACTATGCTTGTGAATTTAATGATGGTTTAGCGAGATTTAATATAGGCTCAAATGCACTTACTAGGGGTATGAGTATACCAAAAGGAGGTCTATGGGGATTTTTAAATAAAGAAGGAAAAATAAAAATACTTCCTACCTTAAAATCAGTTTCAGATTTTGAAAATGGATATGCACAGATAATTGATGGAGATAACAATAACTATATAGATAAAAATGGGGAAATTTTGATAAAATTAGGGTAAAACATACTAAAATTAGGTTTGAAAAAATAAACATATAGTAGTAATATATATATGGAAGTTAAAGGGGGTAGGAAATATCCCTTTAATTTTACAAAAAAAAGAGGAGAAGATAAATGAAATTACTAAGACAACTGGCTCTGATACTAGCGATATGGGCCGTAGGAGAATACATTAGTTCATTTTTATCAAATATAATTATTATACCTGGAAGTATAATAGGAATGGTTATATTATTTGTACTCTTAAAATCTAAAATTATAAAAGTCGAATCTATAGAAGAACTTGGAAATTTCTTTTTAGATAATATGGCTATCTTTTTCGTGCCTGCAGGGGTGTCTCTTATCAATTCACTAGATTTAATTGGTTCAAATATTATAGTTTTAGCTGCTACAATAATAATTAGTACTACTTTAGTTATGGTTATAACTGCTATCGTTGTTGAAAAAATGATAGAAATTAAGAGCAAGAAAGGACAAGGAAATGTATAACGTATTACAGACACCTATATTTGGAATTGTAGTATCTATAGTATTTTACAGTATAGGAGTGTATATTCAAAAGAAGACAAAATTAGCGGTATTCAACCCTTTGTTACTAGCTATTTTAGGAATAATATTATTTTTAAAGTTAAGTCATATTTCATATGAAAGCTATAAAATAGGAGGAGATACTATAAACTTTTTCTTATCACCTGTAACTATAGTATTAGCAATACCTCTATATAAGCAATATGATTTATTAAAGAAACATTTACATGAAATTATAATAGGAATAACAACAGGTGTTTTAGTTTCATTTGCAAGTATTGTAGTAATAAGTAGGTTAACAAATTCTAATAAATTAATAATGGACTCATTATTAGGTAAATCTATAACTACACCTATGGGAATTTCTTTAACTTCTACATTAGGAGGAATTGAATCTGTAACTATTGTTGCTATAATTTTAACTGGTATAGTAGGAGCTATGATAGCTACACCTATATTTAAATTTATAAATACTAAGCATCCAGTGTCAAAAGGTATTGCATTAGGAACAGCATCACATGCTCTAGGAACTACTAAAGCTTTAGAATTAGGAGAAATTGAAGGGGCAATGAGCGGATTAGCTATAGGGATATCAGGAACAATAACTGTAATACTAATACCTATACTAATAAACTTTTTAAAATAATATTATACATTAACTGATTTTGAAGGGAGAATTATAATGAGTCAGGTTAACAACACATTAGAAGAAAATATCGCACTTAGATACCTAGTTATAATACTTGGAATAACTATTTCCTCGATAGGAATAAATGGATTTTTAAAACCAGCACACTTACTAGGTGGAGGGGTTGCTGGATTATCAGTTGCATTAAACTTTGTAACTCATATGAACATAGGGGTATTATCATTTTTAATTAACATACCTATATTTATATTAGGATTTATTTTCTTGGAAAAAGAATTTTGTATAACGAGTTTAATCAACATGATTTTATTTTCTTTTATATTAGGTATAACTCAAAATATAGGGCACTATATACCTGTAAATGATTTATTACTACAAACTGTATACGGAGGTATACTAGGTGGAGTAGGATTAGGAATCGTATTTAAAGCTAAGTCATCATTAGGTGGAACAGATATAATAGCAGCCATTTTGAAAGTAAAGAAAAATATTGCGATGAAAGATACTGGGCTTTTCATGAACTTTTTAATAGTTTGTATTGGAGCTAGCTTATTTGGGTTAGAACTAGCTATGTACACTTTAATTGCAATGTTCCTAAATGTATATTCTATGAATATAGTAAAAGATATGATGAATAATCAAAAATCAGTGATGCTAATTTCTAGTAAAAGTGAAGAAATTGCTAAATGTATAATGAAAGATCTTATAAGAGGGGTTACGTTAATAGAAGCTGAGGGTGCTTACACTCATGAGAAAAAACAAATAATATACTGCATAGTTTCTTCTAATGAGATTCCTAAGATTAAAGAGATAGCATTAGAACATGATAAAAAAGCATTTATATCAGTAAATGATGTAAATGAAGTTAAAGGTAGAGGATTTAAAGAAAAATATTTATAAATTATGTATAAAAAATAAAAATAAAGATAAAATAGATTATGTGATGTATGGAATCATCACTTAACAATATCTAGATTTGTTTAATTCGGGTTGACTATAAAATATATACATAATAGTTTCTAGAGTGTAAATTTTTATTTGTGCGTAAAAAATTTAGAGCGGATTACTAGAAAAAATTAAATTAAGATCGAAAAATAAAACAAAGAGCATGCGTTTTTGCGTGCTCTTTGTTTTATTTTGTTTATTTAAAAGACTAAAATTTAGTGAAACTATAGAAAAAAAGTAGAATTTTAATATATAATAATATTAAACATGAAAAAATGTAATTTGGAAGTGGTGGGGTAGTTATATGAATGCAGAAGTAAATAACAAAGACTTAATAGAAATATACAAAAAAACTGTACATAACATAGAAAAAGAAGTTAAGCGTATAAGTTTTTTTAATAAGTTTAGATTAAAAAAATCATCGCACTGCAAACAAGAGGTACTAGCATTAGAAAATGGGCAAGGCATACATGTACCTAATACAGATAATTCTGGTGAAAAAGCTTCCGGTAGAATACATACATTCTATAATGGAGATAAATATATAGGCAAATTAATAGATGGACAAATGACAGGAAAAGGAACATATATATTTTTACAAGATGATGGAAGTGAACTTGAATATGTAGGCGATTTTAAAGATGATATGAAAAATGGAAATGGAGTATGTGAATTACCTAATAAGTGCTTGTATATAGGTCAATGGAAAGATGATGTCATGGAAGGTATAGGAAAAATGATTTATTCAAGTGATGATGAATATTTAGGTAATTGGAAACATGGTAAAAAAGAAGGTCATGGGATATATACATGGAAAGATAGTGGTATGTATATAGGTGAGTTTAAACATGGCAAAATGGAAGGAATAGGAACTTGTTATGATTATAATGGATTTATAATATATGAAGGCGAGTTTAAGAATAATTTACCTCATGGTCAAGGTGTTTACACATGGCCAGATAATAAAAGATATGTAGGTGAATTTAAACACGGTAAAAGACATGGATTTGGAACTTTTTATATAAATGATGAAATATCTTATCAAGGAAATTGGAAGTTTGATAAGCCTAGTATTTTTAATAAAAGTTTAGATGAACTTATATCAAGTATAAAATAGACTAGCAGATTTATAGGCTAGTCTATTTTTTCGTTTAAGAAGAATAGAATCAAGTGTTTAGTGTATATAGCTACTAAAATAAACTAAATTTTTATACTTACTTTATTTGCTAAACAAGAATATAAATATAAATAAATGTATATAATTAAAAAACGTTACAAATAGTTATTATAACGAGGAAGTGATTGTTTGAAAAAATTATTATATTTAATGATATTTATATTAGCGATATGTGTATTTATAGATAAAACCAACATTGATTTTGATTTGAATTTTAAACAAAATGAAGAAGTTAGAGATACAAGTCAAAATGAAGATGTAAAAGCTATTGTATCTTTAAATGATACAAACATAAAAAGATATATGGAAATTAAAATTGGAGATACAGAAGAAAGCGTAATAAGCAAAATTGGAAACCCTAATAGAAAAGATATAAGTGAGTATGGCTTTGATTGGTATGTATACAATAATGTTAAAAACAATTTTGCTATGGTAGGAATGAAAAATCAAAAAGTAGTAGCTCTTTATAGCAATTCTATAGACTCATCTGATATAAATGGAATAAAACTCGGAGATAGTATTGATTTTACTAGAGAAAATCATAAATCAATAGAATATAAGAAAAAAGGAAATACTAAATTTATGATTGATTCTAGAGATCAATTTGATATTTTTATAGAAGATAATAAATATATTACTGTATTTTATGATTTATACAATGAAAGTAAAGTTACATCATATCAAGTTATAGACAAGTATATTGAAGAAAGTTCAAAAGATATTTATCCTAAATATAGTGAGGAGTTAAAAATAAGTTTTGAAAAACAAACTATAGACCTTATAAATAGTGTTAGAGATAGAGAAAATTTAAATAGATTAAGTTTTGACTCTAAAGCTAGTGTTAGTGCTCTAAAACATAGCGAGGATATGAGAGACAAAAACTATTTTGATCATGAAAATAAAAAAGGACAAAGTCCTTTTGATAGAATGAAAAAAGAACACATAAGATACAGCTTAGCTGGTGAAAATATAGCTGCAGGGCAAATAAATGCTATTTATGCTCATGAAGCATTAATGAACTCTATAGGGCATAGAAAAAATATTTTAGGTGACTATAAAAATATAGGAGTAGGAGTTAGTTTTGGAGGACATTATAAATTATATTACACTCAAAACTTTTTTAGTGAATAATTGACATAATGAAAGGAAGTACAAAAATGAAAAATAAAAAATTTAGACTGTACTCAATAATTTTAATAGCTGCATTTTTTATGATGTCTATTACTAAAGTATCATTTTGTGAAAAAAATGAAGAAGTATTTATAAAAAACGGGCCTAGAGATAAAAAATATTTAGCTATAACTTTTGATGATGGACCTCACCCAAAAGAAACTGATGAAGTTTTAGATGTATTGAAAAAGCACGATGTAAAAGCTACTTTTTTTATAGCTGGAAAACACGCAAATTGGTATAGTAAACCTCTTGTTAGAGCTAGCAAAGAAGGTCATGAGATAGGAAATCACACTTTTAATCATCCTGATATTTCAAACTTATCAAATGATCAATTAGAAAAAGAAATTTTAAAATGCGAGGAAATAATAGTCAAAATGACTGGTAAAAAGCCAACTTTATTTAGACCTCCATATGGAAGTTTTAAAAAGGAAGAGTTAGCTAAAATAGTAGAAAAACACGGATATAAAGTTGTATTATGGGATCATGTAGATGCAAAGGATTGGAAAAATCCAGGAGCTAATAATATAGCAAATGAAATAATAAATAATGTTGAGAATGGAGATATAATTTTACTTCATGATTATGCCACAAATAACACTGTAGAAGCTCTAGATATATTTATACCTGAAATGCAAAAAAGAGGTTATAAATTTGTAACCGTGTCAGAACTTTATGAATAAAATAAATTTAATATAAAAAATTAAAAATAGATTCACTTTTTTAGAAATTTTAATATTATATAATAAGACTATTTCTAAAAAGGATGAAGTGTATGTATAACAAAGTATTTGAAAAAAAAGAATTCATTATATTTCAAGTTAAAGAAGGTTATATAGCTTATAACACTAAGAAAACATTTGAAGAAGGACATACACATTTAAAAAACTTTAACGCAGCTAAAAAGGCTATAGACTTAGTCATAAATAAAAAGATACCAAAAAGCACAAATGCATATTATCTAACTAGTTTAATCAGGTTAACTAATGATGATAAATACGTTGACAAGATAAATGAACTTATAGAAACTAGAAGTAAAAAAGGAAAGAAAGAAAAATATTATAACGTAGGTTATAGATGGAGTAAAAGGAGCTGTTAAGCTCCTTTTTTAATTTATCTAACTTTAGAAAAGTTTAAATTGATTTCTTTATTTTCATATATTATTAAAGATGATATGCCTTGTCTGTCATAAGACTTCATAGTCTTTAAGGCTTCTTTTTTAGACATAGGTGAAGATATTGATTTTGTATCAGATCTTATTATAATATATTTATTCATTGCAAAGCCTCCTGATAATGTATAAATTAGTAAGTATATCAATACTAGTTTTTGATTAAGCAAAATAAATATACTCAACATATTACCAATAATTTCACCAAAAACGACTATATTGACATGGATTTCTTAACAAAGATATAATTAACTTGTAAGAAAAATAAAAAATAAATAAATTTTATGAAGTTTGTTGAGATGGAGGGGGTATTTTATGATATTAATGATAGATAATTATGATTCTTTTGTTTATAATTTAGTTCAGTTTTTAGGTGAGCTAGGAGAAGAAATTATAGTAAAAAGAAATGATGAAATAACTATAAAGGATATAGAAAATCTGGATCCTGAGATTATTGTTTTATCACCAGGACCTTGCTCTCCTAAAGAGGCGGGTATATGTGTTGATTTAGTAAATCACTTTAAAGGAATTAAACCAATTTTAGGAATATGCTTAGGACATCAGATAATAGGACATGCATTTGGAGGAAATATAATCAAAGCTAATGAGCCTGTACATGGAAAGGTGCATCCTATAGAACATATCAATAAAGGTGTATTTAGAAATTTGAAAAATCCGTTGAATGTGACTAGGTATCATTCTCTAATAATAGATGAAAGTTCATTGCCAGATGAGTTAGAAGTTACAGCGAAAACAAAAGATGGAGAAATTATGGGAGTTAGATCTAAAAATTACCATATAGAAGGTGTCCAGTTCCATCCAGAAGCTATTTTATCTGAGCAAGGACATGATATATTAAGAAATTTTATAAATCAATTTAGAGGGAATGAGGAGGTTAAATAGATGTTAAAAGAAATTTATACAGATCTAAATGCATTTGAAATATATACTTTATTTAAAGATGAAAAAGACAGTTTTATACTAGATAGTGGTATGGATGAAAAAAAATTGGGAAGATACTCATTTATAAGCTCAAGACCATTTGATTGTATAAAGCTAAAAAATAGTAAGGAAAATCCTTTGGATAAATTAAAAGAAAAATTGGATAGATATAAGGTTGAAAATAATACTGAAATTCCGTTTATAGGAGGAGCAGTAGGATACTTATCTTATGATATAGGAAATTATATAGAAAAATTGCCAAGAACAGCTATAGATGACACTGATGTATATGATTTATATTTTGGATTTTATAATTTTGTAATAGTTGTAGATCATTTATTGAATAAGACTTTTATAGCAACTCCTGGTATTGATGAACAAATAGAGTCTAATATATTAAAAGATATAGAGATGAAAATTTTAAATGCTAATAAAAAAGATTTAGAATTTGATAAAAATGAAAATATAGATGAAGTTAAATTAAGTTCTAACTTTAAAAAAAGTGAGTACATAAATGCAATAGAAAAAGTTAGAGATTATATAAAACAAGGTGATATATATCAAGCAAATCTAACTCAGAGATTTTCAGGCAAAACTAATTTATCTAGCTATCAATTATACAAGCGATTACGTGATGTAAGTAAAGCTCCATTTGCTGCTTTCTTAAATTTTGAAAACTATCAAGTTTTATCAAACTCACCAGAAAGATTTATTAAATGTATAGATAACACTATAGAAGCAAGACCTATAAAAGGAACTAGACCTAGGGGGAAAACAGTAGAAGAAGACAATAGACTTCAAGAAGAATTAAGAAACAGTGAAAAAGATAAGGCTGAACTACTTATGATAGTAGATTTAGAAAGAAATGACTTAGGAAAAGTATCTAAAATAGGAACAGTTAAGGTACCTGAGTTATTTGTTATAGAACCTTATGCAAATGTTAGTCATTTAGTATCTACGGTAACTGGGAAGCTTAAAGATTCTTTAAGTAGTACAGATATTATAAAGGCAACATTCCCTGGAGGGTCAATAACTGGAGCACCTAAAATAAGAGCTATGGAAATAATAGATGAATTAGAACCTACACAGAGAAATGTATATACTGGTTCAGTTGGATATATAGGGTTTAATGGAGATATGGATTTTAATATTGCTATAAGAACTTTAATTAAAAAAGATGAAAATATATTTTTCCAAGTTGGTGGAGGAATAACATGGGACTCTAATCCAGAAGAAGAATACCAAGAAACATTAGATAAAGCTAAATCTATAATGAAAGCAGTTAGAGGATATTATGAAGAATAATGTATCATTTAACAGTCAATTAACTAAATTTGGAATTGGAGTATTTGAAACCATAAAAATTAAAGATGGGCATCCTATGTACTTAGGTTTACATTTAGATAGGATATTTAAATCTATAAATGATTTGGATTTAGATATAAATGAAAGTAGAGGTTTTATAGAAACAAAAATAATAGAATATATAAGATGTGAAAAAATAAACAACAAAGCACTTAGATTGACTATGTTCGATGAAGGATACAATTTGTCAATTAGAGATATTGTTTATAATCAAGAAATATACAACAGAGGATTTAAGCTATGCATCTCGCCTATAACAAGAGGAGATAGCATAATATATAGACATAAAACTACTAATTACTTTGAAAGTATATATACTAAAAAGTTTGCAGCTGATAATGGATGTGATGATGCTATTTTTACAGATTGTTATGGCAGGATTTTAGAGTGTTCTATGAGTAATATATTTTTTATAAAAGAAGGTAAAATATATACTCCACATGAAAGATTACCTATCTTAAATGGAACTATGAAAAGAAGGATTATGGAGTTATGTGTAGAACTAAAAATTAATATAGAACAATGTGATATAAAAATAACGGATATAGAAAAATTCGAGTTTTGCTTTTTAAGTAATAGTTTAATGGGAGTTATGAAAGTAAGTCAAATAAATAAAATAAAATTCGAATGTTTTAATAATATTTTTGAAAAATTATGGAGCAAAATTAATGATTAAAAACTTTATCAAAACCTATGAACAAAAAATAAAAAACATTAAAGATGATGAAAATACAATAGCTATATTTTTAGTAGGATCAAGTAAAGATATATACAATAAAAAAAATATAGAAAATATAACAGATATAGATCTTTTTATAGTTTCTGAACAAAATGAAGATCAAATTAGAAAACAAGAACAATTTAATGGCGTAGAATTTGATATTAATAAATTTTCTAAAAGATATATTGAATTTATGATTTATAATAAAGAATACTTTTTTATAAATGAAATGAGAAATGCAAAAGTTATATATGATAAAAAAAATATATCTGATAAACTAATTTACTTATCTAAAGAAAAATATAATGAAGGTCCTAAAAAATTATCTAATGAAGAAATCCTTGTAATGGAAAACACTATACTAGAGAATATATCTAGGTTAGAGAAAAAAGATGATTTTGAAAATTATGAATATGAGTTTTTGACTAATATATATCTAAAAGATATAATAAAGGGATACTTTATTATAAGTGGCAAATGGATGCCTAAGGATAAAAAAATATTTAAATATTTAAGTGAAAATGAAAAAAAATTATTTGAATTGTCAAAAAACGTGTATAAAGACTATAACTATAATAATCTTAAAAAAGTATATGAATATGTATTTAAAAAGATTAAATGTGAAAAATAATTACTAATTTTAAGGGGGGCAATTATATGCATAATGTAGATAAGAAAAAAATAGAAAATGCTGTAAGAGATATTTTAGAAGCGATAGGTGAAGATCCAAATAGAGAAGGATTACTAGATACTCCAAGTAGGGTTGCCAAAATGTATGAAGAGATATTTTCAGGAATACATAAAGACCCTAGAGATCATTTAAAAATACTTTTCCAATCTGAAGAACATGAAGAATTAGTTTTAGTTAAAGATATACCTTTTTATTCTTGCTGTGAACATCACTTAGTTCCATTCTTTGGGAAAGCACATGTTGCTTATCTACCTAAAGATGGTAGATTAACGGGTCTTTCTAAATTAGCTAGAGTAATTGAGGACCTAGCAAAAAGACCTCAACTTCAAGAGAGAATAACTAAAGATACAGCAGATATTATAATGGAAGAATTAAAACCATATGGAGTTATAGTTGTAGTTGAAGCTGAACATATGTGTATGACTATGAGAGGTGTAAAAAAACCAGGATCTAAAACTATAACCTCAGCAGTAAGAGGTATATTTGAAAAGAACATAGCTGCAAGAGCAGAAGCTATGAGCTTAATTAACATGAGATAGGAGCGGTTAGATGTTTGAATATGGCAAAAAAACTTATATAATGGGAATTTTAAATGTTACTCCAGATAGTTTTTCAGATGGAGGAAGTTATACAAGTATAGAAAAAGCTTTAAATCATGCCAAAGAAATGATAGATAGTGGAGCAGATATAATAGATTTAGGTGGAGAATCAACTAGACCCGGACACCAAATAGTAGATGCTGAAGAAGAATTGAGAAGAGTTTTACCGGTTGTTAAAGAATTAAAAAAACAGCTAAATGTTAAAGTTTCTGTAGATACATATAAAGCTATTGTAGCAGAAGAAACTTTAAAGTTAGGTGCTGATATGATAAATGATGTTTGGGGGCTTAGAAAAGATCCAAATATGGCAAGTGTTATAGCAAAACATGATGCGCATGTATGTATAATGCATAATCAAGATGGAACAGATTATGATAAAGATATAATGGAATCTATTAAGGAATTTTTAATAGAAAGTATAAAAATAGCTAAAAGTGCTGGAATAGATGATAGAAAAATTGTGCTAGACCCAGGTATAGGATTTGGAAAAACATTAGAACAAAACATAGAGGTTATGACAAGGCTAGATGAATTAAAAGATCTAGGATATCCAATTCTTCTAGGTACATCAAGAAAGTCTATGATAGGAAAAATTTTAGATTTAGAACCTAAAGATAGAGTAGAAGGAACTATAGCAACTACCGTATTAGGAATTAAATCTGGAGTAGATATTGTTAGAGTACATGATGTATTAGAAAATATAAGAGCGATAAAAGTGGCAGATGCTATATGCAGAAGGTAGGTATAAAATGGATAAAATATTATTAAGCAATATGGGGTTTTATGGCTATCATGGAGTTTTTAAAGAAGAAAGTGTATTAGGACAAAAGTTTTTTATAGATATGGAGTTATATCTAGATACAAAAGAAGCAGGCTTAACAGATCAAATGGAAAAGTCTGTAAGTTATGGCGATGTATATGAGTTAGTAAAAAAAATAGTAGAGAATAAAAGATTTAACTTACTAGAAGCCTTAGCTGAGAACATATCTAAAGAAGTTTTAGGTGAGTTTGGATTAATTCAAGAGGTTATGGTTCGAGTGAAAAAACCAGAAGCTCCTGTTCCGGGTATTTATGATTACTTTGGAGTTGAGATAAGGAGAAGTAGAGATGAGTAAGTCTTATTTAGGTTTAGGAACTAATATAGGAGATAGAATAAGGTATATAAATGAAGCTTTAAAAATTTTAAATTCTAATCCAAACATAAATATAACTAAAAAGTCAAAGCTTTATGAAACAAAAGCTTGGGGGTATAAAGAGCAAGCAGATTTTTTGAATATGTGTATTGAAATAGAGACAAGCTTAAATCCGTATGAACTTTTAAATGCTTGTCAGGGTGTAGAGAAAGATTTAAACAGAGAAAGAAAAATCAGATGGGGGCCAAGAACAATAGATGTTGATATATTATTTTTTAATGATATAATTTTACAAGAAGAAAATTTAGAAATTCCTCATCCAAGAATAAAGGAAAGAGCATTTGTATTGATACCACTTATAGATTTAAATGATAAACTAAAAATAGATAATATAAGTATAAATGAATACCTAAAATCTTTGACGACTGAGGAAAGAGAAGAAGTAAAGGAGTTTATAGGTAATGAAAAATCTATTTAGTAATGATTTAAATATAAATATAACTGAGAATTTAGAAATACCAAATGATAAAATTATAATGGCAGGGCCTTGTGCTATAGAAAGTTATGAACAACTTTTAGAAACTGCAAAATTTATAAAATCAAATGGAGCAAACATGTTAAGAGGTGGAGCTTTTAAACCAAGAACATCTCCAAAATCTTTCCAAGGTTTAAAAGAAGAAGGACTAGAAATTTTAAAAGCTGTAAAGAAAGAAACTAACTTACCAGTTATAACTGAGCTTATGGATGCTAGAGATTTAGATAAGTTATATGAAGTAGCAGATGTAATTCAGATAGGGTCTAGAAATATGCAAAACTTTACTCTTTTAAGTGAAGTAGGTAAACAAGATAAACCGGTAATGTTAAAAAGAGGTATAAGCTCTACAATAACAGAATGGATAGGGGCAGCTGAATATATTGCAATAGGTGGAAACAATAAAATCATAATGTGTGAAAGAGGAATAAGAACATATAATGATTATACTAGAAACACATTAGATATAGCAGCAGTACCCATAATAAAAAAAGAAACAAATCTTCCTGTTATAGTAGATCCTAGCCATGCAACTGGAGTTAGATATTTAGTTAAACCAATGTCTATAGCTTCACTAGCAGCAGGAGCAGATGGTATAATGGTTGAAGTTCATCCTAATCCGAGTGAAGCTTTATCGGATGGTCCTCAATCTCTTCATTTTGAAGAGTTTAAAGATTTAATGGAAAGTATAAAAAAATTATAAAAAATTAAGAGGCTTTAAGCCTCTTTTATTTTTTGTTTTTAAAAATAAATTTGTAAAAATTAAAAAAATAGTATTGAATTTGTGTTAATTATACAAAATAGTAAAGTGATATTTTTAATTTGCTAAATTGAAAAATAAAATTAGATAAAAAAGAAGGAATTGAATAAAAAAAGTCGAATTATGTATAATGAATATTTGACAAATTTCTAATATGTTGTAAAATAGTAATGTTAAAAAAATTACACCAGAAGGTGATAATATGAATGATATAAAAGATATAATAGAAGAAATTAAATCCAGATCTGATATAGTAAAGGTAATATCAGACTACATTAAAGTACAGCAATCGGGAATAAACTACAAAGGATTATGCCCATTTCATGGGGAAAAAACACCTTCATTTTACATAAATACATCAAAGCAAATATATAAATGTTTTGGATGTGGAGAAGGTGGAGATGTAATAAACTTCATTATGAAGATAGAAAATCTTGAATTTATGGATGCGGTCAAATTGTTAGCCAAAGATTGTGGAATAGAAATAAACACAAATATGGATGAGCAATCCAAAATTAGGATGGAAAAGGTTAAGAAGATTCAAGACATAAATACAGAAGCTGCCAGATATTATTTTTCAAATTTAATTAAAGAGAAAAATTATGGGTATGAATATTTAAGAAGAAGAGGTCTTGATGACAAAATCATAAAGAAGTTTGGTTTAGGATATGCACCTAAGGCATGGACTAATCTTATGGAATATTTAATTAGTAAAGGCTATGATAAAGAAACACTTGTTGAATGCGGTCTCGTTACATATAAAAAAGATGGAAACAAATATTATGACAGGTTCATAAACAGAGTTATATTTCCAATATTTGACTATAGAGGAAATGTTATAGGATTTGGAGGAAGAGTTCTTGATGATTCACTTCCTAAATACTTAAACTCACCAGACACACTAGCATTTAACAAAAAGTATAATTTATATGGTCTTAACTTTGCTAGAAAAAATATAACTGATAGAACTGTAATTCTAGTAGAAGGATATATGGACTTGATTTCATTGTATCAATATGGAATAAGAAATGTGTGTGCTACACTTGGAACAGCCCTTACGATAGATCAAGGGAATTTATTAAAAAGATATGTAGATACAGTTGTAATTTCTTATGACTCAGATGATGCAGGGGTTAAGGCCACGCTAAGAGCTATAGATATATTAACTAGCGTAGGTATAAATGTTAAAGTTTTAAATTTAAAAGATGTAAAAGACCCAGATGAGTTTATAAGAAAATATGGTCTTGAAGGATACCAAAAATCCATAGCAGATGCTGTTCACTATATTAGGTATAAAATAGTTAAATGTAAAGAAAACTATGATTTATCTAAAGATGAACAAAGATTAAAGTTTACTAAAGAGTCTACAAAGATAATAAAAGGTTTAAAAAGTCCAGTTGATATAGATTACTATATAAACTTTTTAAGCTCAGAAAGTAAAATAGGTGTAGAATCCTTAAAAAAAGAAGTCTATGGAAAGAGTTATAAATCTAATTATAATCCAAAGCTTAAAAATGATAGACATGTTCAAATAGATAAAAATGCATATAAAAGACCGACTATAATAAATAATGGAAATGAAATTATAGAAAAAACATTAATTAGATTGCTTTTAGAAGAAAAAGAAATAAGAAGATTATTAATTTTAAAATTAGATGAAAATGATTTTACATTAAATGAAAATAAAGAAATTTTAAAATTTATAATTAAAAATGAAGAAATGGATAAAATAACTATTGACAAATTAAAAAGTTTAAACTTATCCGAAGATTATCTTTTGAATTTGTATAGTATGAAGATAGAAAACATTAATGTTAATGACAAAAAGAGTATAGAAGAGATAGTTAAACAAATAAAAAGAAATAAGCTTCAAAATGATATAGATAATTTATTGAAGAAGCAAAAAGAATTAGAAAATGGAAAGTCTAATGATAATTCAAATGCGAAAGAGGTAGATGTACAAGTTATGGAAATTGCTATAAAGATAGTTGAACTAAGAAAAACATTACAAAATATATAAAGGAAGGGAGGCTGAAGTATGGAAACTAAAACACCAAAAAAAGAATCTAAAAGAGTAACAGCAAAATCACTTATAGAAAAGGGTAAAAAGCAAGGAAGTCTTACACTTATGGAAATAATGGAAGCTTTCTCTGAAACAGAATTAGATAAAGATCAAGTTGAAAACTTATATGAGACCCTTGGAAACTTAGGAATTGAAGTAATTCAGAAGAAAGAAGAAAAAGCTGATGCAGATATAGAATTTACTTCAGAAGATATGGATATATCAAACATGGATATAGATGATAGTATTGATGAGGATATATCTAAAGAAGAAAATACTATGGAAATTGAACAAATAGACTTAACTCTTCCAAAAGGAATAAGTATAGATGACCCAGTTAGAATGTATTTAAAAGAAATTGGGAAAATACCTCTACTTAAGCCTCATGAAGAAGCTGAACTTGCAAGAAGAATGCATGAAGGTGATGAAATAGCTAAACAAAGATTAGTTGAAGCCAACTTAAGACTTGTTGTAAGTATAGCAAAGAGATATGTAGGAAGAGGAATGTTATTTTTAGATCTAATACAAGAAGGAAATTTAGGTCTTATAAAAGCTGTTGAAAAGTTTGACTATACAAAAGGGTTTAAATTTAGTACTTATGCTACATGGTGGATAAGACAAGCTATAACTCGTGCAATAGCAGACCAAGCTAGAACTATAAGAATACCTGTTCATATGGTTGAAACTATAAATAAATTAATAAGAGTTTCTAGACAATTATTACAGGAATTAGGTAGAGATCCAAAACCTGAAGAAATTGCAAAAGAAATGGATATGACAGAAGATAAAGTTAGAGAAATTATGAAAATTGCTCAAGATCCAGTATCTTTAGAAACTCCTATAGGTGAAGAAGAGGATAGTCATTTAGGAGACTTTATACCAGATGACGATGCTCCAGCTCCAGCAGAAGCTGCAGCATATTCTTTATTAAAAGAGCAAATAGAAGAAGTTTTAGGTTCGTTAAATGAAAGAGAGCAAAAAGTTTTAAAACTAAGATTTGGATTAGAAGATGGACGTGCTAGAACTCTTGAAGAAGTAGGTAAAGAGTTTGATGTAACAAGAGAAAGAATAAGACAAATAGAAGCTAAAGCTTTAAGAAAATTAAGACATCCAAGTAGATCTAAAAAGCTTAGAGATTACTTAGATTAATAAAAAAATTCGTCTATAATAGGCGAATTTTTATGTATATAAAAGATATATGAAAGGACGACGAAAATTGAAGTTAACAGATAGATTATTAAAAATAGCAAGTCTTGTAGACGAAGGAAAAAAAATCGCAGATATTGGGACGGATCATGGATATATACCAGTATTTCTTCTAAATAATAAAAAGATAGATTTTGCTATATTGGCAGATGTGAATAAAGGGCCTTTAGAAAATGCAAGAAAAGAAGTTAGACATAATAAATTAGATGACAAAGTTGATTTAAGACTAGGGTCAGGAATAGAAGTTTTAAATGATAATGAAGTAGATGAAATTATAATAGCGGGTATGGGTGGTATACTTATAGGGGAACTGATAGAAGCGAAAAAAAGCGTTGCTCAAAATGCTGAAAAACTTATATTACAACCAATGCAAGCACAAGCTGAACTTAGAAAATATCTTTATAATAATGGATTTGAAGTTATAGATGAAGTTTTAGTAAAAGAAGACTTTAGAATATATGAAATAATAGTAGCTAAATATACTGGAAGAAAAACAGAAGTTACAGATGAAATAGATTATGAAGTTTCAAAAAAACTTATAGAAAAAAAGGATGAACTTTTAGCTGAATTTTTAAATAAAAAAATATCTGCATATGAAAATATAATAAAAAAACTAGAAGGTAAAAGTGGAGAAGCTATAGAAAATAAGAGAAATGAGACTATTAAAGTTATAGAAAAGCTTAAGGAGATGCTGTAAATGAAACTTAAAAGTTTTATAAAAAAAATAGAACAAAAATATCCTCTTAATTTAGCGTATGATTGGGATAATGTAGGTCTTATAGTAGGAGATTATGAACAGGAAGTTAAAAGAGTAATGGTTTGTTTAGAAGCTAATGAAAAAGTTGTAGATGAAGCCATAGACAAAGGTATAAATTTGATAATAACTCATCATCCTTTTATTTTTTCTAAAATGCAAAAAGTTACTACTTCAGATTTAAAAGGGAAATTAATACATAAATTAATAAAAAATAATATATCAATATATTCTATGCATACTAATTTTGATATAGCTTTTGACGGATTGAATGATTATTTTGTAGAAATGTTAGAACTTGAAAATGTGAAAATTTTAGATAAAACTAACAGTGAAAATCTATATAAACTAGCAGTTTATGTACCAAAGACACATATAGATGATGTAAGAATAGCTTTAGGAAATTCTGGAGCTGGACATTTAGGAAATTATAAAGATTGCTCATTCACTACTGAAGGCGAAGGTAGATTTAAGCCTTGTGATGGAGCAAATCCTTATATTGGAGAGACTAACGCATTAGAAAGCGTTCATGAAGTTAAAATAGAAACTATAGTTCCTCAAAAAATATTAGATAAAGTTATAAGTGCAATGATTAAATCACATCCATATGAAGAAGTTGCATATGACTTATATAAGCTAGAAAATAAAGGAGAATCTGTAGGGCTTGGAAGGTACGGAAAACTTAAATCTAAAATGACATTTAAAGATTTAGGAATGATACTTAAAGAAAAACTAGATATAAAACACTTAAGAGTAGTAGGCGAATTAGATAGTGTTGTATCTAAAGTTGCAATAGTTACAGGCTCAGGTGCTGATATGGTAAAAAAAGCATATAAATCAGGTTGTGATGTTTTAATAACTGGTGACATGAAATATCATGATGCTCAAGATACTCTTGATATGGGAATGAAAGTGATTGACTGTGGGCATTTTGATAGTGAAAAAGTATTTTCAGATATAATGTTTGATTATGTAAAAAATGAATTTGACATAGATGTTATAAAAAGTGATGTAAATTTAAATCCTTTTGATATAATATAACTATGATTAATAGCCTTAAGATATTCTTAAGGCTATTTAAAATATGGAGGAAAAGTATGAATAATGAAAATAATGACTTAACTTTTTCAAATCATAAAAATTATTGTGAAACAGATGGACATGATTTATCTAATTTGGAAATTGATTCAATTAAACTAAATTATGAAAAAGTATGTAATGAATGTGGTAAAGTTTATAATAATTCAAGTTTATATTGTGAAGAATGTGGGAATGAATTAATATTAACAAGTGAAAGTGAAAAAAATTTAACTCTATATAATTTATTAGATGGAGATTTGAATAAAAAAGAAAAGTTTAAAATATGGATAAATGACTTTGAAATTAAAAGAAGGAGTTTAGCTCCATTATTTTCTATTTGCGCACTATTTGTAATATCTATATGGATAAAACTATTTATAAATTTTGCAGGGTTAGAAGTAAATAAATTTTTAAATATATCTAGTATTATTTTAGCGTTAAATTTAGTTCCATTAAAGATTGTATCATCATCTGTTATAGGACTTGGCAATATAGGTATAAGTATGAGTTTGATAAGTATTTTAATAATACCATTTATAACAATTTTAGTTTCTAGTTTGTTTTTTATAAAAAAAGAATTTTTAAAAGACAAAGATATTATTAAAGAAGCTTTTATGTTAAGTTTTATTTATGGATTAATTCTAGGGGTTATTTCTATACTAGGAAAGCAATTTATTAATTTATCTATGGGGGAATATTACACTATGTCCATAGTTGTTAAATACAGCTTTTTAAGAAGTCTTTTAAATGGGATAATAATATCTTTTCTTCCTATATATATAGCTTTGTATTCAAAAACTAGAGATAAAAAAGTAGAATTTAATGTTTTTAATAGGGCTTTAAAGACTGTGGGATTTATATATTTACTAATACTACTATTAATAGTTTTAGGAATGTTTTTCAATAAAATATTTTTAACTGGAAATGGGTTAAGTGAGGTAGTAGCATATCCACAACTTGCTTTATATATATTGCATTTTGTTAATTTAATTCCAGTTGTATTAGGAAATTCTATCATATCTATATTTAATATGGGAGATGTAAATCTATATTTAAACAATAGTATGGTTTTATTGATATATGCAATAATGCTTTTAAATATAGTTATACTAGTTGTATCTGGTTATGATTTAAAGGGCAGAGTCAATAATAAAAAATATATAAAATATTTTAGTGTAGTATATTCTATGATAATAGCTAGTTCTATTTTTTTAAGTAAGATAGATACTAGTGGGAGTTTATCTTTATTAGAATCTCAAAATTATGATATGTATTCATATATAGGATCAAGCACTATTATAGGACTAATTATATCGTTTGTGTATAGTTATATATTGATAAGTATTGGATATAAGTTGAATAAGGAATAGGAGAAAGATATGAATAGTATAAAATCTAATATAAATAACAAGAAATTATCGTTAGAGAGTATAAAGGAAAAAAATAAATTAAATAAAGAGATAGAAAAAGCAAAAAAAGATAAAACTAAAATTTTTGTTGATGCAGGGATGAAACTTTATGAAATGGTTAGAAAAGAAAATATAATTAATGAAGAACTTATTAATGTATTTGATAATATGGTTGAACTTGATAAAATTATATATGAATGTAATTTAAAACTTGAAAAAATTCAATTTAAAAATAGTATTAAGTGTGAGTGTGGAAATATTTTAAATGATGAAAGTAAGTTTTGTAGCCAATGCGGTAAAAAAATAAAAGAAGAAGTTGAATTTGAAACTTGTGAATTTTGTTCAAGTGAAATAAGTGAAGATGCAAATTTCTGTGCATGCTGTGGAAATAAAGTTAGTAAAAACATGTAATTAATAGAGTAGAGCGGAACCTCTATTATATAGTTAAGAAAAAGGAAGAAGGAAATTTACATATGTCAAAAACTAAAAAATCAGCAGTTGTTTTGATGATTATAACGCTAATATCTAAGGTTACAGGATTTTTCAGAGATATAATATTAGCTAAAAATTTTGGCGCCAGTATTATAACAGATGCTTATATAACAGCTCTTAACATACCTGTTGTATTATTCACAGGAATAAGTTCATCATTAGGAACTACTTATATACCGATGTTTTTTAAAATAAAAGAAGAACAAGGGCAAGAAGGCGTAAATAAGTTTACAAGTAATGTTTTAAATATAGTTGTGATTTTGGGATTAATAACTGTATTTTTAGGAAGTATATTTACTCCATATATAGTAAAATTATTTGCTATGGGATTTAAAGGAGAGGAACTAAGAATAACAGTAGAATATTCAAAAATATTAATGCCATCTATTGTATTTATAGCAGCAAATGGATTAGTATCTTCTTATTTATTAGCAAATGGAAGGTTTTATATATCAGGAGTATTATCAATACCTTTTAATATAATATGTATATTAGCTATAATTATTGGAGGTATGACAAATTCATATACAATGGTTTGGATAACTTTATTTGCATATATAGCACAACTTCTTTTTCAAATACCATTTTTAAAGAAATGTGGGTATAAACATAGGCTAATAGTTGATGTTAAAGATGAAAATGTTAAAAGCATAATTTACTTAATTTTACCTGTTTTTTTAGGATCGTATGTAGACCAAATAAATAGTGTTATAAACAGAACATTAGCATCTTGCTTAGATACAGGGAGTATAACAGCATTAAATTATGCAAATAAGTTAAATATATTTGCTGTAGGAGTATTGGTTATATCTATATCCACAATAATGTATCCTGTACTTTCTAAATTTGCAAGTCAAAAAAATATGAGAGCTTTTAAAAGTAGCTTGGGAAGATGTATAGATATTGTGATGATAGTTATGATTCCTATTATGGTAGGGATGATTATATTTTCAAAACCTATAGTTCAGTTATTATTTGAAGGTGGATCATTTACTAGTAGAGATACTCAGCTTACATCTACAGCACTACTTTGTTATTCTTTGGGTATGGTTTCATTTGGGATAAGAGATATAGTTTCTAGAGGGTTTTATTCTTTACAAGATACAAAGACACCGGTAAAAAATGCTATGGTAGCAGTTGTTATTGATATAGTTTTTTCTATATTATTGGTGAGAGTTATGGGAATAGGCGGTCTAGCTTTATCTACTTCTATTGCAACCACAGTAGGGGCTTTACTTCTTATAATATCTTTAAGACGAAAAGTTGGTAAATTAGGAATTAAAAGTAGCTTAATCACAGGATTAAAATCTATTGTAGCCTCTATAATAATGGGTATTATATGTAAAGAACTATACACATTAATTATGTTTTTAGGGGGGAACTATACACATGAAACTAAAAAATTAGTACTTGTAGGATTAATTATAACTAGTTCTGTAGGGGCTATAGTATATTTGATATTAAGTTTGCTGTTCAATATAAAAGAAGTTAGAGATATAGTAAGTCAAGTGAAAATGAAATATATTCAAATATTAAAAAAGTAAGATGAAATCATCTTGCTTTTTTTATGAATAGATGAAATTGATAGAGTTAAGTTGAATTTTTATAACATATTGAGTATATATTATGACACAATTGAATATTTCATTAATTAAAAAAGCAAAAATTTTAGTATTATATGTTTAAATAGTACTTATGGTATAATTAGTATGTAATATAAAAGATAGGGGGGAATAAAATGAGTTTAGAAATATCAGAAAAAGTATGCAGAGAAAATATAAGATATTTAAATCTGCTTTCTAAACAATATCCTACGATTTCTCAAGCTTCAACAGAAATAATTAATTTAGAATCAATTTTGAATTTACCTAAGGGGACTGAACACTTTTTATCAGATATTCATGGAGAAAGTGAGCCTTTTGTACATGTGTTAAGAAATGGGTCGGGAGTAGTTAAGAGAAAAATAGAAGAGCTTTTTGGAGATTCTCTTATGGAGAGCGAAAAAAAGGCATTAGCTACACTAGTATATTATCCAGAACAAAAGTTGGAGATAGTATTAAAAGAAGAAAAAAACATAAATGATTGGTATAGAGTTACACTTCATAGAATAGTTGAACTGTGTAGATACGCATCAACTAAATACACTAAAGACAAGGTAAGAAAGTATCTTCCTAAAGATTTTGCATATATAATAGAAGAGCTTTTAAATACAGATTGCAATATAGATCATAAGAAAAAATATTATCAACAAATTATAAATACTATAATTGATATAGATAGATCTAAGGAATTTATAATAGCAATATCCAAGTTGATCCAAAGATTAGTGGTAGATAGATTACATATAATAGGTGATATATATGATAGAGGGCCTAGACCTGATGCTATAATTGATACTTTGATGGATTACCATAGTGTGGATATTCAATGGGGAAATCATGATATCTTATGGATGGGAGCTGCGGCAGGTCAAAAAGTTTGTATAGCTAATGCTCTTAGAATTTCAGCTAGATATGCTAATTTAGACATAATTGAAGATATATATGGGATAAATATATTGCCCTTAGCTACATTTGCTTTAAATGTATATAAAGATGATCCTTGTGAATGTTTTTTACCTAAAATATCAGAAGGTGAATACAATACAAGTGAAATATCATTAATAGCTAAGATGCATAAAGCTATATCTATTATACAGTTTAAATTAGAAAACGAGGTTGTAAAGAGAAGGCCAGAATTTAAAATGGAACATAGATGTTTATTAGATAAAATTAACTATGAAAATGGAACTATAAATATAAAAGGAAAAAGTTATAAAATAAAAGATAATAACTTTCCTACAGTAGATCCTAAAAATCCTTATAAATTAACTAAAGAAGAAGAAGTTGTTATCGAGAAGTTAAAGTCATCTTTTGTAAATAGTGAAAAACTTCAAAAACATACGTCTTTTTTATTTTCAAAAGGAAGCATATATTTAAAATGTAATTCTAATTTACTATTTCATGGATGTATTCCTTTAAATGAAGATGGTACATTTAAAACATTTACAATAGAAGGGAATGCATATAGAGGTAAAGATTTAATGGATAAGTTTGATTCATTAGCAAGAGAAGGATATTTCTATAGAGAAGGAAATAAGCAAAAAGAGTATGGTATGGATATAATGTGGTACTTATGGACTGGGGAGGCTTCTCCGTTGTTTGGAAAGGATGACATGGCTACATTTGAAAGATACTTTATATCAGACAAAGAGACACATAGGGAAAATAAAAACTCATACTTTAAGTTGAGAGATACTGAAAATATGTGCAATATGATATTTAGAGAGTTTGATCTTGATAGTGAAGATTCTCATATTATAAATGGACATGTTCCTGTTGAGTGTAAAAAAGGAGAGAGTCCCATTAAAGCAAATGGTAAATTAATAGCTATTGATGGTGGATTCTCAAGAGCTTATCAGCAAAAAACTGGTATAGCTGGATATACATTAATATACAACTCATATAGCTTACAACTTGTATCACATCAACATTTTACTAACACAGAGCAAGTTATATTTGAAGAAAGTGATATATTATCAATTACATCTATTGTGGAAAGAAATAAAAAAAGAAAATACATAAGAGATACAGATGCAGGAAAAGAAATAGTTGAGCGTATAAATGATTTGAAATTATTACTTCTAGCATATAGAAAAGGAATAGTAAAAGAGACTTAAAAAGTGGATATCAATATGATATCCACTTTTTCTTATGCTGTTTCTATATCGTTATCGTTGCTGTCGTCTTTGTCTTGCCAACATTCACAACCTACTAAACCATCTATTGATGAAGATTTAAATATAGGCTCCTTTATTCCAGATTTTTTTTGATTAGTATAATCTTTAAGTGCTAAGAATGCAAATTTGCTAAGCTTAGCTATTGCAAATAGATTTATAATAGCCATTAATGCCATAAATAAATCCCCTAAATTCCACACTATATCTACTGCAGTTAAAGAACCGAATATAACCATACCTACAACGGCTATTCTATAAGTAGATAATAAAGCTTTACTACCACTTATAAATTCTATATTAGATTGACCATAGTAGTAATTACCAACTATTGAACTAAATGCGAATAAGAATATACAAACTGCTATAAAGTAATTTCCTATAGAACCTATTTGTGATGATAATGCGTATTGAGTTAATTGTATACCTGATAAATTAGATGTTGCATAATCACCACAAGTTAATATTATAAATGCAGTACAACTACATATAACTATAGTATCTGTGAAAACACCAAGTGCTTGTATTAAACCTTGGCTAACTGGGTGAGAAGTCGTTGCAGTAGCTGCTGCATTAGGGGCACTACCCATACCAGCCTCATTAGAGAATAGACCTCTTTTTATACCCATAAGCATAGTAGCTCCTAACCCACCACCTGCTATAGCTTGTAATCCAAATGCATTTTCCATTATAAGTGTAAATATCTCAGGTAGTTTTTGTATATTTAATAAGATAACAACCATTGCAACTAAAATATATGCAACTGCAAATATAGGAACTATAACTTCTGAGATTTTTGCAACTCTATGAACTCCTCCAAAGATTACAACAGTTGTTAAAACAGCAAGTAATATACCCATGATAGCTTTATCTATACCAAAAGCTGATTGGAAAGCTTGAGCAACTGTATTTGATTGTATTGCATTAAATACAAATCCGAAACTTACTGTTATAAGTACAGAGAAAACAATACTCATAAATTTGTTGTTAAGTCCTTTTTCTATATAATATGCAGGACCACCTCTAAACCCATCGCCATCTTTAACTTTATATATTTGCGCAAGAGTAGACTCAACAAAACTAGAAGCACCACCTATTAAAGCTACAAGCCACATCCAAAATACTGCACCAGGACCTCCTAAAGTAATAGCTATAGCGATACCGGCTATATTACCAGTACCAACTCTTGAAGCTGTACTTATACAAAAGGCTTGAAAAGATGATATTTGCCCTTTTTTCTTGTTAGTGCTAGAGGCACCTAAAAGTTTAATCATTTCTTTAAAGTATCTAAATTGTACAAAGTTACTTTTTAAAGTAAAATACACTCCTAGAACTAATAGTAAAGCAATTAAAACATAAGACCATAAAAAGTCATTTAATGATAAAACTATATCATTTAAAATACTCAAATAAATCCCTCCTAATATAAAAATAATTTATTGAATTCTTGAAAAAGAAATTTTCTAAATTAAATTATGCATTTTTTAAAATTATATAATGAAATTTGAAATAAATCAATAAGAAAAATACTTGTAAAATAAAGAAAAACGTTATCTGAAGTAAAAAATAAATGAATGAGAGATAAATAAAATTGCAAAAACGTATTGAATCTAATTAAAATAAAGAAGGGGTTTTAGTATTTTGCTTAACAAAATAATGAATATATATCTATATAATTGCAAAAAATAAATTGAGAAAAAGTTATCCTAATATAAATAAAATAACTTGATTCTACAAAAAAATAATTATATAATAATATATGTAATTAAATTGAATTTAATTTTATTGTTTGTGAAAACGTAATTTAATGCTAAGGAGTGTAGAAAATGGGCTTATTTGATATATTTAAAAAATCAAAAAATGAAGAACAAGTTAAAGGAATAGTATCACCTACAAATGGAGAACTATTAGATATAACTAAAGTACCAGACGAGGTTTTTTCAACTAAGATGATGGGTGATGGATTTGCAATGAAGTCATCTGATGGAATAATAGTATCACCTGTAGATGGTAAAGTAGGTGTAGTATTTGAAACTAAGCATGCTGTAATATTAGAATCTACAGAAGGTAAAGAAGTTCTTATACACTTAGGTATAGATACTGTTAATTTAAAAGGAGAAGGCTTTGAAGTATTTGTAAATGTAGGAGATGAAGTTAAAGCTGGAGATAAATTAGTTAAAATGGATTTACCATTTATAGAAGCTAATGCTAAGTCATCAATAAGTCCAGTTATATTTACAAACTTAGATTCTAATGAATCTATTAAAGTTGTAGAAGGACCTGTTCAAGTTGGAGAAGCTAACAGAATTGAAATCGCTAAATAGTATTTAAAAATAAAGAACCTATGAAAAGGTTCTTTTTTTATTTGTTAATATATAAATTAACTATTATAAAACACAAAATATGTCACATAAAACCGAAAATTATCATAATATATATTATCTAAATACTAAGATGTTTAGATAATATATATTATAGAGGTGTAATTTATGGACTTTTTAAGATCAAACTCTGAAAATGGTAGCAGATATTACAAAAAAGGTAACTCAAATAGTAATTCAAATAGCAACTCATACAGTTCATATAGTAACTCAAATAGCAATTCAAATAGTAACTCATATAGTTCATATAGTAACTCATACAGCAATTCAAATAGTAACTCATATAGTCCGAATAGTAATTCATATAGTTCAAATAGCAATTCAAATAGTAACTCATATAGCAACTCATATAGCTATTCAAGATAATTGAAATTTATAAATGATGATATGGACAAGCATTATAAAAAAAGTGAAATAGTCAATGGATTTAAGATAATAAATTTAATAGGACAAGGGCGATATGGGATTGTTTATTTGGGTGAAAATCAAGATTTTGAAAAATGTGTAATTAAACAACTTAAAAGTGAAATGATTGAAAAAAGCAGGTCAAAACTTTTCTATGAGGAAGAAATATTAAGAAAAATAAATAACCCAGCATTTCCTAAGTTTATATGCAAATTTAAGGATGAAGATAGGGAAGGATATATATTAGAGTATATACAAGGGCCTGTATTTGAGGATATTTTGGTAAGAGATAGTTGTACTTTTACTAGGGAAGATATTTACAAAGTAGGAGGACAACTTTTAGATATAATTGAAATACTTCATGAAAATAAAATAGTTCATCGAGACATTAGGTTACCAAATGTTATATTAAAACAAGATGGAAATCTTGCATTAATTGATTTTGGATTAGCTAGATATATGGATGAAAAAAGATATAAAAAAGAGGTGGATTATTGGTTTTTAGGAGACTTTCTAATTCACTTGTATTACACAACCTATGAACCAGTAGATTATGTAGAGAGACCATGGTACGATGAACTGGACCTTACCAAAGATGAATCTGTTTTTCTAAAAAAACTTATGTCAATTAAAGAACCATATAAAAGTATTGAAGACATAAGGAGAGACTTAGAAAATTTAAAATTAAGAAACACTAATTAATTTAAGGTGGTTTATATGTCAATTAGTTCAATAGAGATAGTAAAAATACACAATAAAAGTTTTAGGGCTAACATTTATAATATTGAACCATTTAGAATGATTGGATTAATAGATGTAGATATACAATATGATGGTGAAACAGAAAGAGTAACATTACCTTTTTATAGATCATCAGGAACTAATAATGGTAAAATGAAAGGTTTATGGTATCCTATAGTAGGTATAAAAACTCATACTGGTCCATTTACAGAATTTACAGATTTTATTAATTCAGCATTAACAGCATCTACAAGAAGAGGAATTGGGAAAGAAGGTTGGCTAGCTAAGTCTCTATTTTTTCAAGATGATTATTTACCAAAATCAAGAATAAGAGGATTCTCTAATGGAAAGCATTATGAAGCTTTACTTGAAACTGGAAAAATATTAAGATATTTATATGAAAAGGGTTCATATTATGAAATGTACTATTTAACTCCACAAGTTTTAAATAGTACTGTAGCTTCAAATGAAATTTACCCTGGAAATCAGCATAACCAAAGAAGAAATTTTGATAGATTTATAGCTGATATTGTTAAGGGTGCATAATATAAATTTTGGGCTCCACTTTATTATAAGTGGAGTTTTTTTATTTAATATAAATTTTAGTAATTTTTTTTATATATGGACAATATATTTTAATATAGATTTATATTATAACAAAGGGGGAAAATTTATGAAAAGCCAATTAATAAGAGATTTACATTCTGTAAATATTAGGAGACATCCAATAAATAGAAAAAAATTGGAGAGTTTAAAAACTTCAGAAATAGTTAATATATGGTATGAGTATTTTAAAAAAGAAGAAAAATAAATTGCATATACATATAAGCCGCTTTTGCGGCTTTTTTTATGTTTTCAAATAAATTCACAGATTAATGTTAACCATAAAAATATAACGGTTGACTAAAAATAAATTAAGAATTACAATTTAAGTAAAATCGAGTATTTCGAGGAGGCTTCAAAATGATACACAAAATTTGCGAAGATATAAAAAATGGATACGAAATAAATAAAGAAGAAGCTATAGAACTTTTGAAATATGAAACTAAAGACTTGCTTAAGTATGCAGATGAAATTAGAAACTTTTATTTAAAAAATGAATTTGATATCTGCGCTATAGTTAATGGTAAAAGTGGAAAATGCAGTGAAGATTGTAAGTTTTGTTCACAATCATCTAATCATAAAACTAATATAGAAATATATCCTTTATTAAGTAAAGATAATTTAAAAAATGATGCAATATATCACAAGAAAAAAGGAGTTAAAAGATATTCAATTGTTACATCAGGTAAAAATTTAAGTGAAAAAGAAATTGATAAAATTTGTGAAGTATATAAGTGTATAGTTGATGAGGTTGGTATTGAAACATGTGCATCACACGGGCTATTAGATCAGAATGCTTTGAGTAAACTAAAAAAATCAGGAGTAAAAAGATACCATAATAATCTAGAGACTTCGAGACAATATTTTGAAAAAATTTGTACAACTCATACATATGATGAAAAAATAAACACTATAAAGGGTGCACAAAGAGTGGGGCTTGAAGTATGTAGTGGAGGGATTTTTGGACTTGGAGAAAGTGAACTAGATAGGATAGAGATGGCCTTTGAATTAAGACGTTTAAATATAAAATCAATTCCATTAAATGTTTTAAATTATATTGAAGGAACAAGCATAAATATAGAAAATCCTATAACAGAAGATGAGTTTTTAAAATCATTAGCTATTTTTAGATTTATAAACCCTAAAAGCTACATAAGGTTAGCAGGAGGAAGAAATTTATTAACAGACTTTGGACGTATTGCATTTGAAGGTGGTGCAAATGCAACTATAACAGGAGATTTACTAACTACATGTGGAAATACAATTTCAAATGATATCGAAATGATTAAATCTTTAGGATTTAAATTATAAGGGGGGGATTTGATGAATAGTAAAGGTATATTTATTACAGGTACAGACACAGATGTTGGAAAAACTTATATAAGCGCTATGATAATGAAAAGCTTAGTAAAAAGTAATATAAATGCTACATATTTTAAAGCCGCTTTAAGTGGTGCAGATGAAATAGAAAATAAATTAATTCCTGGAGATGCAAAGTATGTATGTGATATTTCAGGTATTGATTCGAATTATGATGAAATGGTATCCTACACTTTTAAAACGGCAGTTTCACCACACTTAGCATCAGTTATTGAAGATAAAACAATTAAACTAGAAAAAATAAAATATGATTTTGAGAATTTATCAAATAAGTATGAGTTTATATTAGCAGAAGGAAGTGGAGGTATAGTTTGCCCCATAAAAATTGATGATAGAGAGTGTATATTATTAGAAGATATAATAAAATTACTAGATTTTGAAGTATTAGTTGTTGCAAGATCATCTGTAGGTACGATAAATCATACTGTACTAACAGTTAAGTACCTTGAAGAAAAAAATATAAAGATAAGAGGAATTATATTAAATGAGTATGATAAAAACAATATAGTTCATGTTGATAATGCGAAAGTTATAGAAAAACTTACTAATGTCAATATAGTTGCCTTTATTCCTAAGTATCAAAATGAAAGTGATGATATTAATATTGATTTAGATAAAATATTACAATAATATTGGGGGATTGAAATGAATTTATTAGAGAAAGATTTAAAATACATATGGCATCCGTGTTCTCAGATGAAAGACTATGAAACTTTTAAGCCAATAGTTATAGAAAAGGGTGAAGGGATATATTTATATGATATAAATGGGAACGAATATATAGACGCTATAAGCTCTTGGTGGTGTAATTTATTTGGACACTCAAATAAAAGGATAAATAATGCTATAAATAATCAAATAAATAAATTGGAACATGTAATATTTGCGAATTTTACACATAAGCCAGCGATAGAACTTTGTGAAAGAATAATAAACTTAGCGCCAAATGGTCTGAATAAAGTGTTTTTTACAGATAATGGATCAGCATCAGTTGAATGCGCTTTGAAAATGAGTTTTCAATATCATGCTCAAGTTGGAAATACAAAAAAACAGAGGTTTGTAGCTATAACAGATGCATACCATGGTGAAACTATAGGGGCTCTTTCTGTTGGAGATTTAGATTTATATAGTAAAGTGTACAAGCCTATTATGTTAGACACTAAAAGAGTAGATGGACCAGATTGTTACAGATGTAAATATAATAAAGAAAGAAAAACTTGTGATGCTGAATGTTTTGAAAGTATGGAAGACTATGTAAAAGAAAGTCATGAAGAAATTGCATCAATAATAATAGAGCCTATGTTACAAGGTGCAGCAGGTATGAAGATTTATTCACCTGTATATTTAAAAAAATTAAGACAGTTATGTGATAAGTATGATATACATTTAATCGCAGATGAAATAGCTGTTGGATTTGGGCGAACAGGAAAAATGTTTGCATGTGAACATGCAGATATAACTCCTGATTTTATGTGTTTATCAAAAGGATTAACAGCAGGATATGTTCCTATGGCTTTAGTTCTTACTAAAGATAGTGTATATAATGCGTTTTATGATGATTACAATACATACAAAGCATTTATGCATAGCCACACATATTCAGGAAATCCTATAGGATGCAGTATAGCAAATGAAGTTTTAAATATATTTGAAGATGAAAATGTATTATATGAGAATGAAGAAAAAGCAAAATATTTTACAAATCTTTTAAATGAAAATTTTAAAGAACATAAAAATGTTGGGGAAATACGTTCTATAGGTCTTATCAATGCAATTGAATTAGTTGAAGATAAAAATCTTAAACTTGGATTTGATTCAGATCTTAGAGTAGGATATAAGATATATCAAAAAGCACTTAAAAAAGGTGTACTATTAAGACCGTTAGGAAATGTAATTTACTTTAACCCTCCATATGTTATACGCAAATATGATATGGAAAAGATGGTAAGAGTTTGTAAAGAGACTATGGATGAAGTTTTAGAAAGTTTAAAAGTTGAAGTTTTATAATATAATTAAAAAAGCTGCTTTTGCAGCTTTTTATTTATATTTTATAGGTTCATTGTAAGTTTCACCTTTAGTATCTATTTTTATAGATTTAATAACAAATAATGTACCCTTACTTCCTAAATCTTCTATTTTATAAACTAAATCCATTCCATTTATTACTTTACCAAAACCAGCATATTTTCCATTAAGATGAGGAGCAGATTTAGTAATTATAAAAAATTGGCTACCTCCACTGTTTTTAGATTGACTTCTAGCCATAGATAAAACACCCTCTGTATGTTTTAAATCATTCCTAAAATTATTTTTATTAAATTCTCCTTCTATTGAATAACCTGGGCCACCCATGCCTGAACCCTCAGGACATCCACCTTGAATAACAAAGTTTTTTACAATTCTATGAAAAGTTAAATTGTCATAAAAATTATTGTTTGCCAAATAAATAAAATTATTTACTGTGTTTGGAGCAATATGAGGATAAAGCTCAGCTTCAATAACTCCTATATTTTCTACATCAATGTAGGCTATAGGAAGTTCATCTGGAGCCTCCATTACTTCATTTTTAAATTCTTTTTTAGATCCACCAAAACATCTAAACATTTTAGAGAAAAAGTTACTATCAGTACTCATTAAATCACCTTCCAAATTATTTATAGTTTAGATTATATCATACAAGATATAGTTGGTTTGAAATAAATAACAATAAATGTATAAAGAACAAATGTTTGGCTATAATTGAAATATAAATCGATTGAAGTGATAGGAGGAAAATAAAATGAATAGTGTTATATTAGTTGGAAGATTAACTAAAGACCCAGAGGTTAAATATGTAGGGGAAAAGAACATACTTGTTACAAATTTTACATTAGCTGTTGATAGAAAATCAAAAAAAGAAAGCAAAGGTCAAAAAACAGATTTTATAAGAATTGAAGCTTGGAAAGAAGCTGCAGACATATGTGCAAATAAAATTAAAAAAGGAAATTTAGTATCTGTAAAAGGAGAACTTAGAATAGATGAATATTTAGATAAAGAAGAAAATAGAAGATATAGCACTAAAATTACTACTTATAATGTTACCTTACTAGAACATAGTAAAAAACAAGTAAATGGAATTGACATATTTGAAGGTGAAAAAGTTAATATGGATGAAGCTATGCTTCCATTTTAGATAAAAAACTACTTAATTTGTTATTGAAATTACAAAAACTTCATATAACAAATTAAGTAGTTTTTTTAGAGATAAATAAATTACTTTGAAATACTAATTGATTATTAGATTAAGGATATTTAAAATCATAAAATTTTTTATTTGAAAAATTAATAAGTATTTAATCACACAAAGCATATAAGTTATATAATTATATTAAAAATAAACTAATTTAAATAAATAAAGGGAGATGGTATAATGAAAAGGTTAGATTTTATTTATGATAGAGTTAGTATAAGAAGTTATAAGGAAGAGGAAGTTCCTAAAGAAGATATTATTGAGATAATTAAAGCAGGAACTTATGCACCTTCCGGAAAAAACCTTCAAAATTGGCACTTTGTAGTAGTAACAGATAAAGAAAAAGTAAAATCAATTGCAAACATTGTTGAAAAAAAGGGACTTGATTTATCAGAAAAAATTTGTGATGAAGAAGCTAGAGATTCATTTAGAAAAATGTTACCATATTATACAGTATTTAAAAATGCACCTATATTAATACTAGTATATGGTAGTGATTATCCAAATAGTGAATATAATGTACTAAATTTAATCGGTGCAAGTAAAGAAGAAAAGAAAAAAGCTTTATTTTCAGATCCTGGAATACAAAATATAGGCGCGGCTATGGAAAATATATTGTTAGCAGCTAGTGCGTTAGGTTATGGAACATGTTGGATGGCTGGACCTAACTTTGCTAGAGAAGAAATAAAAAATTGTGTGCAATTTGAAAAAGAAGGATTTGAATTGGTATGTATGACTCCATTAGGAGTACCAAGTGATAAAAAACATCCAAGACCAAAGAGAAAACCTATAGAAGAAGTACTTTCTTTTATAGATTAGAATAAATATAGACAAAAGATTAGGAGCGATAAGTATGAGTAATAGTTTAGATATAGCATATTCATTTGGATATGTATATGATAAAAGTAAATTAATAGTAATGTATCCAGTTGGAACAAACACTATACCTAAAGATGAGTATGAAATGGAAGTTGAAGTAGCTTTTTTAGAGGATGGTATAGAAAGAGCATTTGAAGAAGCTGATATAAATGAGGCAAATGAAACTATAAAACCACTTGAAACATTTTTAATGAAGCCAAATAAAATTATTCCTTTTGTGAGTAGTATAAAAGATAGTGAAAATAAAGATGAATTAAATAATTTATTAAACGATTTTGATAAGGAATATGAAATAAAGCTAAATTATATAAAAAAAGGTTATGAGATTTGTGATATATATGATGTGTTTCAAAATGTGGTAAAGTATATACCAAAAGAAAACATAGAAAATTTAAATATTTTAAAAATAAATGAAAAAAACTTTGATATAGAGAATTTCATAAAAACAACAAGGGAATCTTTAGATGAAGCTATAGATAAAGAATATATACCATCTATAATGAGAAAAAGCTCACTTACAGATAGACTTTTTGTAAAAGAGGAAAAACAAACATTAAATAAAGAGAATCTTAATAAAGAAGATATATTAAATACATTAGAAAATAATAGTCTATATGTTATGTTTGGAGTAGATTCAAGTTCGTATTCTCAAGGTATATTATGTGCAAATGGAGAAACTATAACAGAATTAGATTGTGATATGGGAGATTTAGAAATTTCTCAAGTTAGAGATTTTGGATATATAATAGAAAAAATTAACGGCGAGCTTTGTTTTAAGATAGCAAACTTTAACGATGAGGCAGCTAATAATCAAAAAATAGCTCAAGTAGTTGATTACAGTGGTATATTTAAAGTGATGATGATAAACTTTGTAAATAAGTTTGTAAAATAAGGCCTATTATATAGGTCTTATTTTACGCAATGGACTGCTTGGATTTTAAAATAAATCTAATTTAAAACAAAGTAAGCTCTAATAAGGAAAAATTGGTAAACTTGCGATAATATAGTATATATGATAAAATTCAGATGTTAATTTAATCTTAATAAAGACAGGTGATAAAATGCTTAATGAAACAAAAGAATTATTAAAAAACTTCTATGGTTTAGACGATGAAATATTCAACTTATCAAATGAAGTTATGGAAGATATTAAAAGTAGATTTGAAGAAATAAAAGAAACAAGAGAATATAATCAATATAAAGTTTTAAAAGCTATGCAAGAGTCTAATTTAAGTGATAATCACTTTAACTGGACGACTGGATACGGATATAACGATATAGGTCGTGAAAAAATTGAAGAAATATATTCAAAAGTTTTCAATACAGAAGATGCTATAGTAAGACCTATTATTGTTAACGGAACTCATGCATTAACACTTTGCGTACAAGGTATAGTAAGACCAGGAGATGAAATATTATCTGTAACTGGAAAACCATACGATACACTAGAGGGTGTAATTGGTATTAGAGAAGAAAAAGGATCTTTAAAGGAATTTGGAGTTACATATAATCAAGTAGACTTTTTAGAAAATGGAGAAGTTGACCTTGAAGGAATAAAAGAAAAGATTAATGATAAAACAAAACTTGTTATGATCCAAAGATCAAAAGGATATTCATGGAGAAAATCTTTAACTATAGAAGATATAAAAGAAGTTATAGAAACTGTAAAAAGTGTTAAACCAGAAGTTATAGTAATGGTAGATAATTGCTATGGTGAATTTATAGAGACGAAAGAACCTACAGATGTAGGTGCAGATATAATGGCAGGATCACTTATAAAAAATCCAGGTGGAGGACTTGCTTTAACTGGAGGATATATAGTTGGTAAAAAAGAATTAGTAGAACTTATATCATATAGACTTACATCTCCTGGTATAGGAAAAGAGTGTGGACTTACATTTGGTACGAGTAGAACTGTTTTACAAGGGTTCTTTATGGCTCCATATGTAGTTTCACAAGCTTTAATGGGAGCTATATTTTGTTCTAGAATGTTTGAAAAATTAGGTTATGATGTTTTACCAAAGTATGATGACCTAAGAAGTGATATCATACAATGTGTAAGATTAAATAGTGCAGATGAGGTTGTAGCTTTCTGTCAAGGTGTTCAAGCAGCAGCTCCGGTTGATTCCTTTGTTAAACCAGAGCCGTGGGCAATGCCAGGGTATGATAGTGAAGTTATAATGGCTGCAGGAGCATTTATTCAAGGGTCATCTATAGAATTAAGTGCAGATGCACCTATAAAGCCTCCATATAATGTTTATTTCCAAGGTGGATTAACATTTGATCACTCAAAAATGGGAACTTTAAAAGCATATCAATACATGAAAAAAAATAAATAAAAAAACCCTCAGAAATGAGGGTTTATTTTTTATAGTCTATTAATTTTCCTTCATATAAATCTTTATGTGCTATATTTAGATTAAATTCTTTTGATAAAATACGTATAGCAGCTAATTCATTGTTAGTAACTATAGAAACTGTATCACCTGTATTGTTTCCTCTACCAGTTCTACCACTTCTATGTATATATTCATTGTTACTAACAGGGAAATCTAAGTTAAAGACATGGGTTACATCTTTAATATCAAGTCCTCTAGCTGATAAATCAGAAGAAACTAACACTTTAGCTTTTCCTGCTCTGAATTTGTATAAAGCATTTTTTCTATCTTCTTTACTCATGCTACCGTATATACATACAGAATTTCTGTTATGGAAGTTTAGCTTATCGTTTATTATCTCTATGCTTTCTTCGTCATTTACAAATACTATAGATTTTTTTGGATTAAGAGCAGCTAAAGACTTTCTAAGATATTTGAATTTATCTCTTTTATCACAAGATAAATACATATGATTTATATTTTTATTAGCACTTACTTTAGGCTCAGTTTTTATTATCTTAGGTTCTTTCATTATTTCACTTAATATTTTTATGCACTTATCATTTGCACTAGCAGAAAATGCTAATAATTGTCTATCTCTAAGTGTGCATTTTATTATATCCTTAACTGTGTTTACATTTTTTGATGAAAGAAGACTATCCACTTCATCTAAAACTATGGTCTTTACATTATGAACTTTTAATTTCTTTTGTTTTATTAAGTCAAGAATTCTACCTGTAGTACCAACTACTATATGAGGTTTTGTACTTTTTATATTTTTAATTTGCTTTTGAATATTAACTTCTCCTATTAAAGGAAGTGTAGTTACATCTATAGTTGAGTTTGCAGCAAGTAACTTAACTTGGTCTATTATTTGCATAACTAACTCATGAGTTGGAGCTAAAACTATAACTTGAGTTTCTCTCTTTGAAGTATCTATTTTTTCAAATAGAGGAAGTAAATAAGCTAATGTTTTTCCACTTCCAGTTTCTGATTGGATTATTAAATCTGTATGATTTTTTATATCCTCATAAACTAGAGATTGAATTTTATTTAAATTGTTTATACCTTGAATTTGTAAGGCTTTAACTAGATTAGAATCTAAATTAATATCTTGAGGTTTATTCATTTTTTACTCCTTTTTTATATATTATGTTTAAATTAGATTTATAGTATAACACTAATTTAAACATAATTCAAAAGTATTAATTAAAGGTAAATAAATTTGAATTAGTATATATAGTTGTAATATAATATAAACTATGAAAATCAAAAAGGAGCATAATATGATGAGCAACAAAGTTGAGGAAATTTTATTGAGATTAATTTTATGGAGAGAGGTTTTATATATACCTGCTTATACTTTAATGTATGATTATGCGAATAAATTTTTTTGGATAGTAGTTATAATAGATAGGATTATAAACTTAGTAATAATTGCAAAAAACATAGATATAGATGAATTGTTTGATAAACTTTTAACTTCATATAAAGATAAGAAGTCTGAAAGTTTAACTAAATTAGGTATATTTACTATAATAACAACGCCTATACTGTACATATTAACACTTATAAATAATCAAAAATTATTTTTTATATTAATTATTTTAGAAATTGCTGATTTTCTAGTAATCAAAATTTTAGATGATAACTCTAAAATAGTCAAAAAAAATAAATAATTAATATAAAAAAGAAGCACAATAACATTAAATATTGAAATTATAGAGGTGAAATTGTGCGAAAAATAATAAAAATATTTGCTTTAGCTATAACTATCATATATGTATTTACAGGAAGTGCAAAAGCACTTAATTATTATGATTTATACTTTCAAAAAACAGAAGATAAAATAATAAAAGGAAGCTATCAAGAGTTAAGTACAAATTTAAATTATGAGACAATTTATAATGTTAATTTAAACAAAGACGAACAAGATGCTATAAATTATGAAATAAAAACTAATATATTTAAAGGTATAAATATAAATAATAAAGATATTGAAAATAAATATAATGAAGGTTATGTAAAAGTAAGACCTGTATATAGAGAAATAAAGGGTGATATTATAAAAGATTATAAAACTTGGAATGATAAAAAAGAAATAGTTATAAAAATGCCTATTGATATAGAGTTTATAAAATAGGAAAGGGTATCTATAAAAGATACCCTTATTTTTATTTCTTATTAAAGACATCTATAAAAATATCTGTATATCCATGGGCCTTCAAACTTTCAATTATCTCTTCTGCATAAACCCTATTATTAAATGAACCACAAACAACTCTATAAAAGACATTAGAATCTTCTACTGTAGGATTAGTAGGTTTTGTATTTGGGGTAGGATTTTCAGTTTTAAATTCTACGCCTACATACTTACATATTCCTTTAGCAACTGCAAGTGCAAATTTATCTTGATCTTCTCTTAGTAGCTTAGCATCAAGTTCATTATCTATGAAAGCAAGTTCAATTAAACAAGATCTCATACTACTTTTTCTTAAAACATAGAAGTTTGCAGTTTTTACACCTCTATTTTTAGTATAAGCGTTAGTCTT
This sequence comes from Paraclostridium dentum, assembly GCF_048568265.1. Classification (NCBI taxonomy): domain Bacteria; kingdom Bacillati; phylum Bacillota; class Clostridia; order Peptostreptococcales; family Peptostreptococcaceae; genus Paraclostridium; species Paraclostridium dentum. The sequence goes on from NZ_CP183813.1 coordinate 1,225,442, forward strand.
TAGTATTTCTTCATGTATACAATTAGCTAGATCTTTAGTTTTATCAGTATAGCTAAAAGTTTCAACACCACTAGCTGAATTATTAAATGAATTACAATGTATTGAAACATAGCAATCGGCATTCCACTTATTAGCAGCAGAAGTTCTTCCATCTAAAGAAAGTGTAGAATCATCAGTTCTACTAAGTTTTACCTCAAGATTTTGCTTTTTTAACAATGATTCAACTTTTTTAGCTACTGATAAATTTATATTTTTTTCAAGTAAATTGTTAATACCTACAGCACCACTATCAATACCACCATGGCCTGGATCTATAAATATTTTTTTACTCATAATTACCTCCTTGAAAGCACATTTGTACATAATGTACTAAAATATATTATGAAACACAATTAATTTTGGTTCGAAAAAATGTATATATTTTATTTATTGAGAAAAATTTTATTTTTAAAAAAAATCAGAATATATGTTTAAATAAAAATTTGTTTGGGTAAATAATAAATGCTAGCAAATTAATATTAAAAAATTTGGAGGACATTAAAATGAAAGCATTTGTAGATAAAGATATATGTATAGGGTGTGGAGCATGTACAGGTATATGCCCAGAAGTATTTGATATGGATGATGATGGACTGGCAATAGCTATAAAAGACGAATTAAAAAGTGAATTAGAAGATAGTGCGGTAGAGGCTCAAGATGGATGTCCTGTAAGTGCTATAATAATAGAATAATAATTTTTGATAAAAAGGCTATCTTATAAAAGAGATAGCTTTTTTTAGTTGTAAAACAAGTGTTGATAATTGTACAAATATGGTTATAAAAATCGAAATATAGTATAATAGTGCTTATGCGAAAAAATGGAACAGATTGAATGGAGGACTGATATGAAAAAAAATAAATTGATAAAAAAATTTACTATATTTGTTCTAATAATGATATTTTGTGGTATTAATCTAGATTTAGCATATGCATACAATGATATGAGCTTTAAAAATATAACCATTGAGGATGGACTTTCTCAATCCTCTGTAAACACTTTATATCAAGATAAAACTGGATACATGTGGATAGGAACTAATGATGGACTCAATAGATATAATGGATATGATTTTAAAGTATACTCATATAATGATAAATACAAAAACAGCATAAGCAACAACTTTATTATAGATGTTACAGAAGATGATAGTGGAAATATATGGGTAGGAACAGCAAATGGATTAAGTAAAATAAATTTAAAAAATGGAAATATAAATAATTATTTAGATAGAAATGATAATGGTAATTTATCACATTATAATATCCGAGATGTTTTAGTAACTAAAGATAATCGCATTATAGTTGCAACGTCAAATGGATTAAATTTATATGATAAAGAAAATGATAAATTTAAAAGAGTGTTAAGTAGTGAAAATCAGTTAACAAATCAAATTATAAACTCATTAACTGAGGATGAAAAAGGAAATATATGGATAGGAACTGACAAAGGATTAGATAAATACGATGCAAATCTAAAAAATAGATTGGAGCTTTACCAAAATAAAGGTAAAAACTCTGTAAGTGAAAGTAGTATAAATAAAGTTTATTATGAAAAAGGAAACATATGGTTAGGTACGAGCAGTTCAGGATTAATTAAAATTAATGTATCAAATGACGAAATTACTAGATATAGCAATAATTCAGACAATAAAAATTCATTACCAGGAAATCGTGTAAATGATATTATGAAGGATAGTAGAGGCAATCTATGGATTTGCACGAACCAAGGCCTAGCTAAATATAATTTTAAAGTTAATAATTTTACCACATATACAAATAAAATATATGATAAAACTAGTCTTATAGATAATGATGTAATTAGCATAATTGAAGATAAAAGCGGATTAATATGGACCGGAACATATGCAGGAATAAGTATGTTTGATCCAGACAATGAAATCCAACACTATAAAACTAATCCATCCGATGAAAATTCTATAAATAACAATTTGATACAAGGTATATATGAAGATAATGAAGATCTTTTATGGGTAGGAACAAACTCAAAGGGAATTAATATAATAGATAGAGAAAAAAATATAGTTAGAAGAATAGATAAAGAACACAATGATTTTATTTTAAGTGATTACTCTATAAATGATATAACTGGAAAAGAAGATTATATATATATAGCAACTGACAATGGTTTAAATGTATTAAATAAAAAAACAGAAAAAGTTGAAAAATATTTTAAAGAAGACAATATTGCAAATAATAATATTAAAGAATTATTTTTAGATAAACATGGATATTTATGGATAGGAACAGTTGATGGGATTAGCGTATTGAATACGAATGATAATACTATTAAAGATTATACTTACGTAATGAAAAAAATTAATGAAAATGATACATATGTATCTTCCATATATGAAGATGAAAATGGGTACATTTATATAGGCCTTTTTTTACAAGGAGGACTTATAAGGTTAAATTTAGATACACATGAACATGAAGTTTATAAAGTAGACAATAGTAAAGGTGGCAGTATAAGTAGTAATAGTATAAAAGATATAAAAGAAGATTCATATGGTAATATTTGGATAGGAACTAGATATGGGTTAAATAAATTCAATCCTAAGGATAAAACTTTTAAAGTTTATACAACTAAAGAGGGGCTACCCAATAATACTGTGTATGGAATTTTGTTTGATAAAAAAAATAATCCGTGGGTTAGCACTAACTTAGGAATAGCTAAATTAGATATAAAAAGTGATAAATTCCAGACATTAGGAGTTGCTGATGGATTGCAAAGTAATGAGTTCAACAGTAACGCATCTTATGAAAATAAAAATGGAGAGTTTTTCTTTGGTGGAATAAATGGATTAAATGTTTTTTATCCTGAAGATATAAAAAAATCAAACTTTGTTGGAAATGTAGAATTTGATGAATTTAATATAAATGGGAAAAATTACAAAGATATAAATGGGAAAAAATTTGCTAGTTATGAGAATAATATAAGTATAAGATTTTTTTTAACTTCGTATAAAGATGTAAAAAAGACTCAATATTATTACAAACTAGAACATAGAAATAATCCATTAAACCTATATTCTAGAAAAAATAGCGAGTGGAATATAACTTATGATAACACTATTGTATTTAGTGATTTAGACCCTGGAAATTATAAATTAAAAGTAGTTGCTAGGAATGACAATGGAAATTTTAGTGAGCAAAGTAGTGTTGACTTTATAATAAGAAAACCTTGTTGGATAAGTAATATAGCTTTAGCTATATATGCGGTAATAATAATAATAATAATTTATATGAGTATAAATAGAATGAAAAAATTAGATAGACTTGTAGAAAAAAGAACTTATCAACTAAAAAATGAAATGGAAAAAAATAATAATCTTTTGAATAAAGTTATTGTATTAGAAAAAAATAAAAACAATTATTTTGTAAATTTATCTCATGAATTAAGAACTCCTTTAAATGTAATAAATAGTACAAGGCAACTTATAAGTGAACTTAATAAAAAGCAACAAGGAATAAGTAAGGAAAAAATAAGTCATTACATGGATGTTATAGATAAAAATTCAAAACGGCTTTTAAATCTTATTAACAATATAATAGATAGTACAAAATTACAAAATGGACAGTATATAGTTCAATTACAAAATAATGATATAGTTTATATTGTTGAAGAAACAGTTTTAGGATTAAGGGATTTCATAGAAAATAAGGGTATTGAGTTTATAATAGACCCTGAAATTGAAGAGAAAATAATAGAATGTGATAAGTATGAAATTGAAAGATGTATAGTTAATTTAATTGGAAATGCAGTTAAATTTACACCAAGAGGTGGAAAGATAGAAATAAAAATAAAAGATTTAAACGATAAAGTAATGATAAGTGTAAAGGATAGTGGAATTGGTATTGAAAAAAAATTCCATGAATCTATATTTAATAGATTTAACCAAGTTGTAGATGCTAATTCAGAAGTCAAAGGAGGAAGTGGTTTAGGATTAACAATTACTAAACAAATTATAGATCTACACAGTGGAACTATATATGTTAAAAGTGAAGTTGGAAAAGGTAGCGAATTTGTTATAATTTTACCTGAAAAAGTTAAATAAAAAAGAACTCCCCAGAGTTCTTTTTTATTTAATCTAGCTTAATTATTATATTAGTAAGCTGAGAAACTAAATCTTGCATTTGGATTAAATCATCATTTGAAAGCGTTGACAATTTAGTGAAAAGAGACTCCTTTAGCCTTCTTTTATGTTCAGCTGATATGTCTAAAGCTTTTTGTGTTAACGCTATTCTGACAATTCTTCTGTCATTAGGATCTTCAGTTCTTTGAACTAGGTCGTCTCTTAAAAGTTTATCTATAATAGGCGTCATATTTGGCTTAGATATTTCTAAGTTAGAAGCTATATCTGATATAGATGAAGATCCGTTATTAAGTAAATAAAATATAACCTTAACATGTGATGGAGGAAGAGGTGAGCATTTAACCATTTTATCTTGATTAAATACTTTATTATTCAGTTGAATTAACAAGCTAAATAATGCATCAGATGTTTTAGTTAAATCTTTTTTATCCATATAAAATCTCCTTTAACCTGTAATTATATTACTATTATAAACTAAAATAAAATTTTATACAATTTAAAAAAGTTATTGACTTATAATAATTATAAAAATATAATAATTATTAAAACATAACTATTAAAATCTAAAAGGGAGAAGTAGCAAAATGATTAAGTTAATTAAACATTTAAGAAACTCAGTCGGTTCTGTAGTACTTATAGTTGGACTGTTAACGATTCAAGCTATATGTGATTTATCATTACCTGATTATACATCTAATATAGTAAATATTGGTATCCAACAAAATGGTATTGAAAATGCAGTTCCAGAAGTTATAAGAGAGAGCGAACTAAATAATCTTACTATCTTTATGAGTGACAAAGACAAAAGTGAAGTAATGAAACATTATGACTTACTTGATAAGGGTGAGTTTAAAGATATTAAGATTGATGAAAAAGTATATAAGCTTAATACAAATGATAAAGAAGTAATAGATAAGTTAAACCCTATAATGTCAAAATCTATTATGATAGTATCTGGTATAGAAAAAAACAAGACTCAAATTGTAAAACAAATGACACCACCGGGAGTTCCGGTTAACCCTAATATGGATATAATGGCTACTTTTAAGTCTATGCCTAAAGATTCTTTAAAGCAAATAGAATCTAAATTTGATGAAAAAGTTGATAAAATGCCAGAAAGTATGGTAACTCAAGGTGCTATAGGATATGTAAAAGATGAATACAAAGCAATGGGAATAAATGTAGATAAACTTCAAACTAACTACATATTCAAAACTGGTGCGATAATGTTAGGAGTAGCCTTAATAAGTATGCTAGCTACAGTTGCAGTTGGATACTTAGGTGCTAAAGTTGCAGCAAAGCTTGGTAGAAACTTAAGAAAAGATGTATTCCATAAAGTAATTTCATTCTCTAATAAAGAAATGGATGAATTCTCGACTGCATCTTTAATAACTCGTAGTACAAATGATATACAACAAGTACAAATGCTAATGGTAATGTTACTTAGAATTGTATTTTATGCACCTATACTTGCTTTAGGTGGAGTTATAAAAGTATTAGGAACTGATACTTCTATGGCTTGGATAATAGGTGTTGCAGTTCTTGCAATAATATCTGTAGTATTAGTTTTATTTGCATTAGTTATGCCTAAGTTTAAATCTGTTCAAAAGCTTGTTGATAAGGTAAACTTAGTAACTCGTGAAATGCTTACAGGAATGTTAGTAATAAGAGCATTTGGTACTGAAAAGCATGAAGAAAAAAGATTTGATAATGCAAACACTGATTTAATGAAAACTAATTTATTTGTCAATAGAACTATGTCTATGATGATGCCAACTATGACTCTAATAATGAACTTAATTACTATACTAATAGTATGGAATGGTGCTCATCGTGTTGATTCAGGAAATATGCAAGTTGGAGATATGATGGCATTTATACAATATACTATGCAAATCATAATGGCATTCTTAATGATATCAATGGTATCTATGATATTACCACGTGCTATAGTTTCTATGGATCGTATAGATGAAGTTATAAGCAAAGATGTAAATATAAAAGATAAGAAAAATACTAAAGAATTTGATGAAAATAAAAAGGGGATAGTTGAGTTTAAGAATGTAAGTTTCAGATATCCTAATGCAGAAGAAGATGTTTTAAGAAATATAACATTTACTGCAAAACCAGGCCAAACTACGGCGTTTATAGGAAGTACAGGATCAGGAAAATCAACTCTTATAAACTTAATACCTCGTTTCTATGATGTAACAGAAGGTGAAATATTAGTAGATGGTATAGATGTAAAAGATGCTAGTCAACATAATTTAAGAGATAGAATTGGATATGTACCTCAAAAAGGAGTTTTATTCTCAGGCGACATAGACTCTAACTTAAGATATGGTAACCAAAGTGCTACGGATGAAGAAGTTAGAAAAGCGGCGGAGATAGCACAAGCTTTAGAGTTTATAGAAACTAAATCTGATAAGTTTGAAAGTGAAATTTCACAAGGTGGTACAAATGTTTCAGGAGGTCAGAAGCAAAGACTTTCAATAGCTAGAGCAATAGCTAAAAATCCGGAAATATATATATTTGACGATAGTTTCTCTGCCCTAGACTTAAAAACAGATGCAGCACTTAGAAAATCACTAAAAGAAGAAACTGGAGATTCTACAGTACTTATAGTAGCTCAAAGAATAAGTACGATATTAAATGCTGATCAAATAATAGTACTTGACCAAGGTAGTATTGTAGGAATTGGAACACACGGAGAACTTCTTAAAGATTGTGAAGTGTACAAAGAAATTGCCCAATCACAACTTTCAAAGGAGGAACTTGACCATGAGTAATAAAAAGCAAAATACTCCTAAAATGGGCGGACCTATGGGAGGAATGAGAGGAACAGAAAAAGCAAAAGATTTTAAAGGTACAATGAAAAATCTTTTCAATTATTTAAAACCTTACAGAATATCTATATTTATAGTAGTTATATTTGCAATAGGGAGTTCTGCATTCTCTATAGTAGGACCTAAGGTATTAGGTAAAGCTACTACTGAGATATTTGAAGGACTGATTAGAAAAGTTAGTAATCAAGGAAATGCTGGGATAGATTTTAATTATATAGGCAAAGTTCTTTTAATTTTATTAGGACTATATGTAATAAGTGCGTTATTCTCATTTGTTCAATCATTTATAGTTTCTGGAATATCTCAAAAGGTTTCATATAAACTGAGAAAAGAAATTTCAGAAAAAATAAATCGTATGCCACTTAAGTATTTTGATAAAAGAACACATGGTGAAGTACTATCAAGAATTACAAATGATATAGATACGTTAAGTCAAAACTTAAATCAAATTATGACTCAAATTATTACAGCTGTTACAACTGTAATAGGGGTTCTTATAATGATGTTATCTATAAGTTGGCAAATGACTATAGCTTCATTATTAATATTACCTATATCTATGATAATAATAGGTTTTATTGTTAAGAACTCACAAAGCCACTTTAAAGCTCAACAAAAATATTTAGGTCATGTCAATGGTCAAGTTGAAGAAACTTATGGTGGACACAATATAGTTAAAGCATTCAATAGAGAAGATGCAGCTATAGCAGAGTTTAATGAGTTAAATGATAAGTTATATGAATCTGCATGGAAATCTCAATTCCTATCTGGAATGATGATGCCGATGATGACGTTTATAGGTAACTTAGGTTATGTTTTAGTATCTATATTAGGTGGATACTTTACTATAAAGAAAACTATCCAAGTTGGGGATATACTTTCATTTATACAATATGTAAGAAGTTTTAACCAGCCAATAGCTCAAACTGCACAAGTTGCAAATATAATGCAATCTATGGCAGCAGCAGCAGAAAGAGCATTTGAATTTTTAGATGAAGAAGAAGAAATCCAAGTAAGTGACCATCCAGTTAGCGTTGAAAATATCAAAGGGGATGTTTCTTTTGATCATGTTAACTTTGGATATTCTGAAGATAAAATAATAATAAATGACTTTACAACAAATATAAAAGCAGGACAAAAAGTAGCTATAGTTGGGCCTACTGGTGCTGGTAAAACTACAGTTGTAAAATTATTAATGCGTTTTTATGATGTAAATAAAGGTGCTATACTGATAGATGGTAAAAATATAAATGATTTTAACAGAGCTGACTTACGTAGCTTATTTGGAATGGTTTTACAAGACACATGGCTATTTAATGGTAGTATAATGGAAAACATAAGATACTCTAAGCTTAATGCTACTGATGAAGAGGTTATAGAGGCATCTAAAGCAGCTCATGTGCATCACTTTGTAAAAACTCTTCCAGCAGGATATAGCATGGAATTAAATGAAGAAGCCAGTAACGTATCTCAAGGTCAAAAGCAACTTTTAACTATAGCTCGTGCGATTTTAGCAGATCCTAAAATACTTATATTAGATGAAGCTACTAGTTCAGTTGATACTCGTACAGAAGTTTTAATACAAAAAGCTATGGAAAATCTTATGGAAGGTAGAACAAGCTTTATAATAGCTCATAGATTATCAACTATAAAAGATGCAGATTTAATACTAGTTATGAAAGATGGAGATATAATTGAGCAAGGAAGCCATGAAGAATTATTAAAAGCTGATGGATTCTATGCATCTTTATATAATAGTCAATTTGAAGACTGTGAATAAGTTTTCCAAGTTGATAATAAACATATTGTAAAGTAATTACAATTATGTTAAAATTAAGGTAACATTAGTAAATGTTAAATTTTTTTACAAGGTTTTAGGAGGATTCCAAAATGATGAATGGAACAGTTAAATGGTTTAATAATGAAAAAGGATTTGGATTTATATCAGTAGAAGGTGGAGATGACGTATTCGTACATTTCTCAGCTATACAAAGAGATGGATTCAAATCATTAGAAGAAGGTCAAGCAGTTAACTTTGAAATAGTTGAAGGAGCAAGAGGACCTCAAGCTGCTAACGTAACAATAGCAGAATAATTGAGTTTATAATATATAAAACACAATTAAGAAATTAAAACTAGAGATTTTTTCTCTAGTTTTTTTTATTGTGAACTAGCGGCATGTAACAGATTTGTTACATATACGTAATCAATTTGTCACATGGTAATGATAAAATATATAAATATATGTGACGAAATATATAGAATATGAAGGAAAAAATAGGAATAATTTGTATTTATGACAGAAGGAGAAATTTTATGTGTGGACACGTTTTTTTATATAGTAAAAAAGGAAATGTTGATGAGGCTTTATTAAGCGAATTAACTGAAAAAATTAATCATAGAGGACCTGATGACACAGGATTATTTGTGAAAGACAATGTAGGATTTGGATTTAAAAGACTTAGTATAATTGATTTATCTCATGGACATCAACCATTTAGCAAAAAAGAGAGTACAATAATATTTAACGGGGAAATCTATAATCATGAAGCTTTAAGAGATGAACTTATAGCTAAAGGCCATGAGTTTAAAACAGGATCAGATACAGAAGTACTACTTACTTCTTATTTAGAATATGGAAAATCAGCTGTTAAAGATTTTAGAGGAATGTTTGCATTTGTAATTTATGATGAGAATACAGATACTATATTTGGAGCTAGAGACCATTTTGGGATAAAGCCATTATACTATACTGAAAATGATGAATATATAGCATTTTCATCAGAATATAAAGCTTTAATGCCAATAGTAAATGAAAAAAATGTAGATGATAAAAGTTTACAAAATTATTTATCATTCCAATATGTTCCAAGATACAATACTATGATGGAAGGAATCAAAAAAGTACCTAATGGGACTTGCTTTACAATTGAAAATAATGAAATAAGATTTGAAAAATATTTTGAACCTAGATTTTCAAATGAAAAAGAAGTTACAAAAGAAGATATATACAATATACTAGACGATTCTGTAAAGCATCATATGATATCTAATGTTGAAGTTGGAACATTTTTATCAGGTGGAATAGACTCAACTATAATTGCTGCATTAGCATCAAAAATAAATCCTAAAATAAAATCTTTCTCTGTAGGATTTGAAGTAGACGGATACAATGAATTAAGTGTTGCAAAGAAAAGTGCAGATGCATTGGGAATTGAAAACATACAAATAAGAGTAACTCAAGAAGATTATATAAAAGCACTTCCTAAAGTAATCTACAGTTTAGATGATCCATTAGCAGATCCATCATGCGTTGGAATATACTTCTTATCAAAAGAGGCTAGAAAACATGTAACTGTAGTATTATCTGGAGAAGGAGCTGATGAGTTCTTTGCAGGTTACAATATATACAAAGAATATGAAGCTGTTAAGCCATTTTTAGGATTATCTAAAGGTTTAAATCAAACTTTAAATAAAATATTTACAAAAATGCCAGAACTAAGAGGTAAAAACTACTTAGTTAGAGCAACTACACCTTTAGAAAAAAGATATATAGGAAATGCTAAAATATTTGAAAATAATGAAGTAAAGAGTATAATAAATAAGTATGATGATAATAACACATATAGTAAAGTAGTTAGAGATTTATATAGAGATTGCAAAAGAAAAAGTTATGACTATGTAACAACTATGCAAGATATAGATATAAATACATGGTTAGAAGGAGATATTTTATTAAAAGGTGATAAAATGTCAATGGCATCATCTATAGAACTTAGAGTACCATTTTTAGATAAAGAAGTATTTGAAGTTGCTAGACATTTAAGATTAGATCAAAAAATAAGCAATAAGAATACAAAAGTTTTACTAAGAGAAGCATTTAAAGATGTAGTACCTCAACATATGGTAGAAAAGAAAAAACTAGGATTCCCAACACCTATAAGAGTATGGTTAAAAGATGATTTAGGTAAATATGTAAGAAATATAATAACTGAATCAAAAACGGATGATTTTATAAATAAAGAGTATGCTATAGGTTTATTAGATGAACATATAAAAGGAAGTAAAGATAACTCAAGAAAAGTTTGGACAATATTTGTATTCTGTTTATGGCACCAAATATTTATAGAAGGAAAAAATATAGATTCTTTATAAACGAAAGAAGGATGTAGATATGAAGAAGATATTAATAGTTGAAGATGAAGAAAATATATCGGATATACTATCTTATTCTCTAAGAAAAGAAGGCTATGAAACTAAAATTGCAGATACTGGAAAATCTGCTATTGAATTTGTATCGAGTTTCAGGCCAAACTTAATTATATTAGATTTAATGCTCCCAGATATGAATGGTCTTGATATATGTAAAAATGTAACAACTAATTTCTCAATACCTATAATAATGTTGACTGCGAAGTCAGATACTATAGATAAAGTTTTAGGCTTAGAATTAGGCGCGGATGATTATATAACGAAGCCATTTAACATAAGAGAAGTAGTTGCTAGAGTTAAGTCTATATTTAGAAGAATAAGCTTATTAGAAGACAATATTAAATCAGATATAGAAGTTGTTAAATTAGCAAATGGGTTAGAAATAAACAAAAAAGAAATGAAAGTTAGATTAGATAATGAAATTATTCATTTAACAAGTAAAGAATACGAACTTCTTTTATATTTTGTGGAGAACATAAACACAGTACTAAATAGGGCGCAATTACTAGATAATATATGGGGGATAGACTTTGAATGTGAAAGCAGAACTGTAGATACTCATATACAAAGGCTTAGAAAAAAACTAGGCGATTACAATTGTATAGAAACTGTAATTGGAGCAGGATATAAGTTATCTGGACAAAAAGTATAAATATGAAAAACTCAATAACCAACAAAATAATGTTGTTTTTCTTGGTTATAATCTTTTTTGTTATATTTTCTATAGTTATTTATAGCAACTCAGTACTTAATAATGTAGTAGAATATTTAATTGATAATGAAATTAAAGATACAACTAAAAGTATTAATTTATATTTACATCAATATTTTAGATTTAATAAAATGGAATTTAATAAAATTTCATTTGCGTCAAAAAGTAGTGCAATTTCAAGAGATTTGACTTATAGATTGGATAAAACGGTTTATATTTATAATGATATGGGAGGACTACTATATCCAAGAACAGAAAAATATAAACAATTAAAAAGAACAAAAGATATGGAAAATGCATTAAATGGAGAACTATCATATACAATTGAGTATAAAGACGATAAGGCTTTAGTATATGTATCATATCCTATTTTTAGAGAAGATAAACTTATAGGGATGATAAGATTTGCAAATGATTATACACCTTTATTTAATAAAACTAAATTATTTATAAATAAAACATTGATTTTTTCTGTGATGATTTTTGCGGTAAGTATGATTATTGCATATATTATATCAAAGCAAATAACATCTCCAATAAAAAATTTAGCAAATAAAACTAAAGAAGTTACAGATGGTAATTTTGATGTAAATATAGATATAAGTTCTAGTGATGAGTTAGGAATGCTTGCATCTGATTTTAATAATATGATTGAGACAATAAATACTCAGATAAAAACTATAGAAGAAGATCGAGATAATTTAAGGGAGTTATCAGAAAAACAAAAGAAATTTTTTGATAATGTAACTCATGAACTTAAAACTCCTATGACAACTATAATTGGATATAGTGAGATTATAAAAGACAACCAATTTACGGATGAAGAGTTTTTTAATAAAGGAATAAATAGAATCATATCTGAGGCTAATAGATTAAATAGAATGATTGTACAATTACTTGATATATCTAAAAATAGTAATAAAAATTTTGATTATGAATTGAAAAAAATAGATTTATCTAAAATAATAGTAAGTATGTGTGAAGACATGACTCATAAAGCTAAAAAATATAATATGAGTATAAACATCAATGTTGGAAAAAATATAAAAATAATTGCAAATGAAGATAAAATTAAAGAAATTATAATAAATTTACTTGATAATGCTATTAAATATGGAAAAGTTAATTCAGAGATATTTGTTAACGCGCATATAGAAGGTAAATTTGCAAATATATCAGTTATAGATTCAGGAGAAGGTATTGAAGAAAAGGAACTTGAAAATATATTATCTCCTTTTTATAGAGTATCTAAAAGTGAAACTAGAGAATTAGGAAGTACTGGATTAGGACTTGCTATTGTCAAATCAATAGTTGATAGTTATAATGGGAAAATCGACATTAAAAGCGAGGTTAATAAAGGAACTGCGGTTTCTATAAAACTTCCTACAATAAGTTAAGGAGAACTATATAATGCTAAAGAATATAAAGCAAGATATAAAGAACATAATACTTTTACTTTTTATTGTAGGGATACTTTCGCTTATTGTATATGTAAGTGTATATGAGAATAAAGAATATAGCAAAAATGTAAAATTAGATGGAAAAACTTATGATTACAATGAAAGTAACTATAAAAATAAAGATGAAAGTATAAAATTAGACTCTGTTATACCTATAGATGACTATATTCTAGATTTAGAATTCAATGAGGATAACTTGCTAGCTATAAGTAATTATACAGATAACAATAAATCTGGAATAAACATATATGAAATAAATCCTGATGATGAAAGTATTTTAAATGCAAAAACCTTAAATGATGGTGTTTTTACTATGTATAATTTGGAGAGTATGTCTCCATCAAAGGAAATACTAGCATATAATACAGCTGAACATGAAAAGAATGATAAATATAAAGACTTAAAGAGTGTGTTATATAATTTAAAAGACGACAGTTATATTACATTACCTTATTATTTTGATTTATTAGGCTGGGTACCAGATAGCAGTGGTTTTTATGGTTATAAAAATGGCGAATTATTTTCATATGACATAAATGAAGAAAAAATTGTTAAAACTTATGAACTTAAAAAAAGTGATTATGTAAATAAAATTTTATTTTCCCAAGATGGAACAAAACTTTATATGCTCAATGTAAATAAAAATAAAATTGATATATATGATTTGAAAAACAATTCAGTATCTAAAATTGATGATATAAAATTTATATCTGACTTTGATGTTATAGATGATACACATTTATTAATTGAAGGAACTAATGCAGACAAGAAAGATGTATATATATATGATACGGAGCATAAGTCTAAAAAAATAATAAATGGAGTACATTTAGATGAAATGTATTTAAGTAAAGATAAAAGCAAACTAGTAACTGTATATTATACGGGTAATAATGAAAGTACTATAGATGTATATGAACTAGGTATGTATAGTGAGAACGTAGATGTATATAAACTAGGCAGCATACCTATGATAAAAGGAATACCGTATATAGCAATAAGTGATAACAACAAGTTAGCATATTCTATAGAAGGTAATAAATTCGGTGAAAGCGAAATATATACATATAGTATATCGAGTAAAAAATGACAACTCATAAGAGTTGTCATTTTTGTTATATTTACATTACAATTAAGTAATAAATATTGATATAAAAAAATAATAGGAGTAAAATAGTATTAAATTAAAGGCAGACAATAAATAGAATTTGCTTATAGATTTAAGGAGAATAGAGTATGGAACATATAGAGACATTATTTACATTAGCTAGAGATAACTTTATTTTAGTTTTTATAATAGGGACATTTGCAAGTTTTTTAGAAAGTTTTATTCCGGCATTGCCACTGATGGGGATAGTAGTTGCAAATAGTGTTATGATGGGATGGGTATTTGGACTTTTAGGCTCGGTATTAGGATCTTGTACAGGTACATATTTACTATTTTTATTATCAAATAAATTTAGTCACATAAAAATATTTGAAAGAATAGAAAATAATAAAGTTGACAGGGCTATAAACTGGGTAAAACATCAGGGATTTGCTACATTGTTTATTGCGTATTCTTGTCCGTTTATACCTGGATGCTTGGTTACTATAGCTTGTGGGGTTTCAAATAAGAGTAGCGAAAGTTTTGTACCGGCTATGATAAGTGGTAGAATATTAATGTTTTTAATTGCAAGTTATATAGGCAATGATTTAGTAGGATTTATACATAGTCCTATGAGAATTATATTTGTAACAGCATTAACAATTATATCATTCTTAGTTGGAAGAAAAATAAATACAAGAATTGAAGCTAAACATCATAATTAACATAAATTAAAAAATTCTCTAATAATATATTATTAGAGAATTTTTAATTTTCTTTAATATTATTAAAAATATAGGGGGATTTTATGTTAAAAACAAATAAAGATAAAGTTGTAAAATGGTCAGTTCAAGGAAAAATACATCATCCACTAGCTTTAAGCTATAGAGTAACTCATGAAGGAAAACCTGTTATATTGCCTTCTACAGGAGGAATTTCATACAATGTAAAGATAGGGGATTGTGTTTATGGTTTAGCAGGAGATCATGTTGAACCAGGAGTATCTATTAGAAATGAAGATGTAAGAGAGAGCAATGCACTTATGACGTTTGCATGTATAGGAAATGAGGCTAAGGTTGTAAGTGGAGAAGCTAAAGGTGCAAAAGGATATGTTACAGGTATGCATGGTGGAATAGAACATGTACTTGTAGATTTTGATGAAGAAACTTTGGAAAACTTAGCTATAGATGATAAAATTATGGTCAAAGCATATGGTCAAGGTTTAAAATTAGAAGGGTTTGATGATATACATATAATGAGTATAGATCCAAACTTATTTGAAAAGCTAGGAATAATAGAAAAAGATGGTAAAATACAAGTTCCAGTTGTTGCAAAAGTGCCACCATACTTAATGGGATCAGGAATAGGTTCAAGTAGTGCTTATACTGGAGATTATGATATAATGACTGCTGACTTTGATGAAATAAAAAGACTTGGACTTGATAAGTTGAAATTTGGAGATTTAGTTTTACTAGAAGACTGCGATAATACATATGGAAGGGGATATTTAAAAGGAGCAGTTAGCATAGGTGTAATTGTCCATAGTGATTGTGTAACGCTTGGTCATGGTCCTGGAGTTACTACTATAATGGTTAGCAAAACGCCTATAATTGAAGGAATTATAGACGAAAATGCAAATATATCTAAGTATATATAAATAAAAAATTAACTATAAGCATTATTGTTTAATAACAATTTGAGCGGGTATAAAAGAGTATAAGAAATTATGCTCTTTTATTTTGCATAATATTTGAATTAAAGACAAAAATAAAATTGAAAGATAATTAGGAGGATATATATATGAAAGTTACATTTAGTGGAGCACCATTAACATTAGAAGGGAATCAAGTTAAAGTAGGAGATGTAGCACCTGATTTTACAGTAGTAGGAAATGATTTAAGTCCTATAAAGTTTAGCGAAACAAAGGGAAAAAGAATATTAGTAGCAGTTCCATCAATAGATACTGCAGTATGTGATATAGAGGTTAGAAAGTTTAACCAAGAAGCTGCAAAATTAAATGATGTTAAAGTATTTACTATATCAATGGATTTACCATTTGCACAAGCTAGATGGTGCGGAAATGCAGGAATTGAAAATGTTGTGACTGTATCAGATTATAAGGATAGAGAATTCTCTAAAGCTTATGGCTTATATATAAAAGAATTAGGTCTTGTATCAAGAGCTGTTATAGTTGTAGATGAAGACAATAAAGTAGTATATACAGAGTACTTAGAAGAAATAACAAATGAACCTAACTATGAAAAAGCAATAGAAGCTGTTAAGTAATAATAATAAAAAGATGCCTCAAAAAAAGTTTTTGAGACATCTTTTTTTAATATTAAGAAGGAAAAAGAGTGCACTTTATCAAAGTATATATAATCTTTGTTTTTAATTGAAATATTAGGGGGGATATATTTGGTGGAAGAATTTGATATAAATGGAGCTTTGATAAAATTTACTGAAGAAAAAGTAAGATATAATTCTATTAGAAAAGAATTTTTAAATCAAGCAACTGAGTATAAATGCAAATTGAAAAAAGAATTGTCTAAAAATTACACATCAAAAGATATAAATGAAATTGGAGTAAAACTCTATGAAGAGTATATAGATAATTGCATAAAAAAAGGCGTAGAAATAGTTGTTAACTATGAAATTATAACTATTGACACTAACCTTTTCAAAAAGAACTATTGCCTAAAATATCTAACATACTCTAAAAAATCTAAAAACTTATCAAAAGATTATTTAATACAAAATAAAAATAAAAAAATAAGCTTGGCACAAAAATCAATGGAAGATAAAAAGTTAATAAATATATTAGCAGATAATTTATTTGAAGATTGCTTTAAAGTACATTATGCAGTAATTGATGCCCTTTTAGATAATGGGGTAGACATAGTATCTAGTTATATAGAAGAAGAAAATATAATAAAGGCAAATGCACTATTTAATAATTATAAGGATGGATTCATAGATAAAACTAATGAAAGCTATGTTATAAAACAGATAATTGCTCTAAACCCATATAGAAAAGACATATATGAGTTTTTTATAAAAGAAGATGGAGATTTTAATAGTGAAATAGAAAGATTAACTAAGTTTTTAGGTTATGATGTAGAAAAATATAAAGAATATTTAATGAATAAATATGTAGAAAATATAGAACAAAATCATGGCTGCGATATTGAAATTGAAAAAGAAAAAATTGAAAAATATGCAAAATATATAGGATATGATAAGAAGGAAATTTATTGTGCTAGAGTAGAAGCGTTGTATATTTATAAAAACGCATAATAAAAAGAGGCCTTAAAAAGTTAGTATGATAATATACTAACTTTTTAAGGAGCCTCTTTTTTGCATATAGCCATATAAATTGACTGAACTAAGATAAATTTTATTTAAAGTGTAACTTTTTTTAAAAAGAATAATATACTAACTTAATAACTATATTTATATAAAGGGGGAATGGCATGAGGCGAGTAAGAGATAATAAATCTATATGTGATAATAATGGATTTTTAAATGAGTATGCTATTGGATGGAATGATATACCATTTAAAGATTGTTCTATAAATCAAAGCTTTCTAAAGAAAAAGAAATGGAATCAATATGTTTGGATAGGTAAAGATTTTATATTTAACTTTGTAATATCAGATTTAGGACATTGTTCAATTATACATGCAGACTTTTACAATTTAAAAGATGATATAAAAATAAGTAAAATATATAGACATCCTATAATTAAATATATTGTGATTGATGATAAAATAAACTCATATGCACATTACAAAGGGAAACGTAAATTTATAAATATATTAAGAAGTTCAGGTTACTTAAATCTGGATCTAAAAATAGATAATTTTGATATTACCTCAACTATATACTTAGATTATGAATCATTAAATGTACTTATTCCATGGGATGTAGAACATTTTCATTACACATCAAAGCATATGAACTTAATAACTAAAGGTATATTAAGAATAGGAAATCAGCAGTATGATTTAAGTGATTCAAGATGTTTTATAGATTACGGTAGAGGTGTTTTAAAACGACAGTGTGATAGAGAATGGTTAACTAGTTACTTTACAAATGGAAAGCATGAACATATATCTATAAACTTAGGAACAAAGTACACTGATTATACAGGTATAAATGAAAATGCGTTAAAGATTGATGATAAGATATATAAATTTGATAGTGATGTTGATTTTAATTACAACAACGATGGAACTATAGATATAAAATCAACTAGAGATGATGAAATAAATTTAAAATTTAAGCCTATAATTAGTGATATAAAGCCTGATAATATAAAAGTATTTAAATATAAGTTAAAACAAATTGTAGGATATTTAAGTGGATATGTAATTTATAAAGATAAGAAAATTAATTTCAATAATGAAATAGGGTGGTGTGAAAATCATTTTGCTAAGTGGTGAAGATATTAAAGAATTCAATTACATAGCCGTCTAATAATATGTTAAAATATTATTTAGACGGCTGAAATTATCTCATCCAACTTGGATTTCCAGGTACAAATGGTCTTTTACCAAATTTTTTAGTATATTCCTGGAGAACCTCTTTTATAGCAGGTAAGTTATCTTTAAATGTATCTACATTTTTTATACTTTCTAATTGCTGAGAAAATGGACAAACAGCAATGCATATTCCACAGTCAGTTCCTAGGTATCTCCACTTTATATAACATGACTCGGCATCTATTTTCCAATTATAAACCCCATCAAACTCTTTTGACGACTCATTAGATAAAGAAGTAGAAGGGCAGTTATAAGAACATTTTTTGCATACACTACAAAAATCATCTAAACCAAAATCCATAGGTGAATCTTCATCTAAATCTAAGTCTGTAGTTACAACTCCAAGTCTTATACAAGAGCCATACTCTTTAGTAGTAAGAATTGTATTTCTTCCAATACAACCAAGACCTGCATCTCTAGCTATTAAAACAGGCATTAAAAGGTAGTTTGAATCCATATGATTTCTAGCATCATATCCTAAATTTCTTATATAGTAACTAAGAATCATACCTATAACTGAAACATCTACATAAGCTTTACTTGTTTCAACCACTTCAGCTAGCATAGGACCTCTATTTATCATATCCTTTTCCATTGGAACTGCAAAAACTATAGCATATTTATGATTAAGATCTACTTTTTTTCCGTAAACTTCTTCATGTCTACCTCTATGAGTATAAAAATGATAATCTTTAAGTTTTGTAATTCCAACTAATTTAGCTCCGTAATGTGAAGCAAAACCTTTAATACGCTTAGTTATAATTTTTTTATTAACTTCGATTTTTGTATCGCTAACTTGTCCTTCACAGAGATGTTTAATATCTGATAAAAATTCAAATGCAGAAGACGCCATAGGAGAATTAACTTCATTGTATGTCATAGTACCTTCTCCGCAAAGTTCTGGTCTAGACCTAATACTATCATCTATAGCCTTTTTATCTGGATTTTTTTCATAATAATCATTATAAGCAGGTGAGTTCTTTTCATAGCTAGCTCTTGAAAATATAAGATCTCTTTCATCAACTCTATTCATAATATTCCCCCTATCCCTATAATAAAATTATATACTATCTCAATTAAAAAAGGGAAAAGATTATCTTTAAAAAGACAAGCTTTTCCCTTAGAAGGTATTCGCCTATAATAAATAGGAGTAGAATTATTATAGTAAGGTCGAATCCAATATATACTAATAATAGTATATATTAAAGTATATTAAATTATTACTATTTATGTTACTAAATTATTTTATATTTTTGATACTTTCATTAGCAAAACTTGTATTAACTATTTTTTCATAAGGAGCTTTTTTATCAAGTTCATTAGCTTCTTCCATTACGTTCATTAAAAGATTCAAACTATCTTCTTTTAATACAGGGTCAGAAGACCATGCATCTATAGATTTATATCTTTCAACTACTGACACTAAATCTTTTTTCTCGAAATCTGTAAAGAAAGGTTCTATAGCTGTAGCTACTTCTTCAGCTGTATGATTTTTAACCCATATTTGACCTTTATAAACTGCATTTGTAAATCTTTGAATTACTTCTTTATTATCCTTTATATAATCTTTAGGTGCAGAATAAGCAGTGTAAGGAATAAGACCAGACTCTTCACCAATAGAAGCTACTACATAGCCCTTACCTTGCTTTTCTATTTCAGAAGCAGCAGGTTCAAATAATGCAACATAATCACCTTCACCACCGGCAAATGAACCTGATAAAACGTTGAATTGAACATCTGTACGGACATTTACTTCGTCACTTTGAGTATTTGTTCCTAAAGTTAGATTATTTTTCTTTAAAACATATTCTAATGTCATCTCAGGAACTCCACCTTTTCTACCGCCTAAAACTTCTTTACCTTTTAATTGGTCAAAAGAGAAATTATCGTTTTTCTCACGAGATACTAAAAAACTGCCGTCCTTTTGAGTCAATTGTGCAAAGTTTACTGCGTAGTTATCATTGCCTTTATTATATACATAAATAGAAGCTTCAGGACCCATAAGACCTATGTCAACCTCTCCTGAAAGTAAGGCTGCCATAGTTTTATCAGCACCTTGTGTATTTATAAGATCTATTTCTATACCTTCCTCATCAAAGAATCCTTGAGTTATTGCTGCATACTGAGGGGCATAAAATATAGAATGAGTTACTTCTCCTACTGTTAACTTAGTCATATCTTTATCAGTAGCATCTGAAGAAGCACCTTTTGTACAACCAGTAACACCTAATGCAAGGCTTGTTGCCACTGCCAATAAAGTTGAGATTTTTTTGAACATAAATAACCCCCTTTAAAAAATTTATACCATTTATTTTATTAAAAATTTAGAATACATGTTACATATAGTTAATACTATATGGCACAAAAATTATCTTTTAGATCTATAAATTTTTTCAGCTATATTTAAAACTTGATACATTACCAAAGCACATACTGCTAATACTATTACACCCATCATAACCAAATCTAATTTAAACACTTGACCTCCATAAACTATTAGATATCCAAGTCCGTATCTGGAAACTAAGAACTCTCCAACTATAACTCCAACCCATGCCATACCTATATTTATCTTTGTTAAGTTAATTAAATTTCCTATATTTGAAGGGAAAATTAATTTAGTTAAAATTTGAAACTTAGTAGCTCCGAAACTTTTAAGCATTTTTATTTTTTCTTCATCTACTGATATAAAATAGTTATAGGCTGAAAGGATAGTAACAACTACAGAAATTGTAATAGCTATAACTATAATACCTTTCATACCAGCACCAGCCCAAACTATTAAAATAGGAGCAAGAGCAGTCTTAGGAAGTGCATTTAAAACTACCAAAAACGGGTCTAGAATTTTTGATAGACGTTCAGACCACCAAAGAAAAATAGCTATTAATATACCTAAAACAGTACCAATTACCAAACCGACAACTGTTTCATAACTAGATATTAAAACGTGTTTTAATAGCTCACCAGTTTGCAGATATTTAACAAATAAAGCATATATATCGCTTGGTTTACTAAATAAAAATACGTCTATGATATTTAAGCGAGCTAGTATTTCCCACAATGCTAGAAATCCGATTAATAAAAGCCATTGAGAAAAAAATACTATTCTCTTTTCTTTTTTTATGGATTTTAAATACTCCATATGACCTGTGGAAAGATTATTTTGTTTCACTTGAATCGATCTCCTTCCATAAGATGTTAAAATAATCTTTAAAGTTTTCAGCACTACGTGATATAATAGGGGTTCTTTCTCCAGATATTTTCAAGTCTATAGTATAGATACTTTTAATCGTTGCAGGACGCTTTGAAAGGACTGCTATTTTATCTGACATGGATATAGCTTCAGATATATCATGGGTTACTAATATTGCAGATTTACCTTCATTTCTAATAATTTTGTAAACATCGTCACTAACCAAAATTCTAGTTTGATAATCAAGAGCTGAAAATGGCTCGTCAAGCAAAAGAATATCAGGGTTTACAGCAAGTGTACGAATTAGAGCAACTCTTTGTCTCATACCACCGGATAGTTCTTTTGGATACATATTTCTAAAGTCCCATAAACCATAGGTTTTTAATAATCTTTCAATTCTAGAAATAGCTTCAGGAGTTTTCTTTTTTTGAATTTCAAGTCCTATCAAAATATTATCCATTATAGTTCGCCACTCTAAAAGATGATCCTTTTGAAACATATAACCTATATTACCAGTTATATTAACTTTACCGGATGTTGGCTTTAGAAGTTCTGTTAAAATGTTTAAAATAGTAGATTTACCACTTCCAGAAGGGCCAAGTAGGGTTAGTATTTCTCCTTCATTTAAAGAAAAGTTAATGTCATTTAAAACTTTGATTTCACCATCTTTATTATAAAAGTTTTTGGTAAGATTTTTTACATCTACTATTGATGTCATAAGATGTCACCTCCATAGATTTTGCTAGTATACTTTATAGTATTAAGAACAAATGAGTTTTGTACCATTTAAATAGATGTAACAAGATATATTTAAGATTAAATGCAACATATATGTAATAAAAATTTGAATATATTTGAATATTAATGAAATATTATAAAATTTATTATACAATTAGGATATTATACAATTAAAATTTTATTGACTTATAGATATAGGAAGTTATTAAAAAATATAAAAAGTTTTGATTTATACACAAATGAAATAAATTAAGTTTATAGGGGGATTTTAAAAATGTTAAAAATTATTAATTTATCTACATATAGTTACGATATGGACAGGTATAATAACAACTGTGAGAATATAAATAAATTTTTAAAAAATCATAATATAGATGCAATAGAATTATTTGCACCATCAGGATATAGTGAAGAATTAATACCTGAAAATAGAATAAAAGGAATACATTTAAAACACTTCCCTATTTGGCTAGATTTTTGGAATGGAAATAAGAAAGGTATGTTAGAAGACTTTGATAGTGTAGAAGGTATAATAAACAATTATGGTGGAAGTGATAAAAAGTCAATAATAAATCAATATAAAGAAGAAGTGAAATTAGCAGAAAGGCTAAATGCCGAATATGTAGTATTTCATGTATCTAATACAAAACTAAAACATTGTTACAACTACAACTTTACATATACAGATAAAGATGTAATAGATGCGTCTATTGAGTTAGTAAATGAAATATTTAAAGATTTAGATACAGGGGTAACAATACTTTTTGAAAACTTATGGTGGCCAGGGCTTAGAATGGTAGATAAAAAATTAGTAAAATATTTTATTGAAAGCATAGAATATGAAAATAAAGGATTTATGCTAGATACAGGCCATTTACTTAATACAAATTTAAACATAGATACAGAAGAAGAGGGAATCGATTATTTATTAGAGATTATAGATGAGTTAGGAGATTTAAAAAGTTACATAAAAGGAATTCATTTAAGTAAATCTATCTCTTCAAAATATGTTAAAAATCAAATTTCAAAATATGAAAATTTAGAAATTAATTATAGTGAAATGATTAAGGATATAATTTTTCATATATTAAAAATAGACGAGCATAAGCCATTTACAAATAAAAAAATAAAAAAACTAATAGATATAATAAATCCAAAATATTTAGTATATGAATTTATAACCACATCTTTGGATGAATTAAGTGATTTTATAAATATACAAGATAAAACTTTAGGATTATATTAAACTGTGATTATATGATGAAAAAATGGTTACAATAATTGAATTTATAACTTTGAAGAATAAATTGAAAATTCAGATATATTTAATGATAAGTTTATAAATGTACTAAACAAGTAGAGTTTCAATATAAAAGCATTGAAATAAGTCTAAAAAAATGGTATCCTATCAAAAGAAAATCTAAAAAGAATGTCGTTATTATATATAAAATCAATTTAAAAATTGGGATTTAATATATATATTTAAGAGCTTATTTATTTAAGCTCTTTTTAAATGATAAAGAGAGGTAATAAATATGATAAAAATTGACAACTTGTCCTACTCATTTCCAAACAAAGATCTATACAATAATATTTCATTTACATTAGAAGAAGGTCAACACTGTGCTTTCATAGGAGCTAGTGGTAGTGGAAAAAGTACACTTATAGATATAATTATGGATCCAGAAAGATATTTGTATGATGGAACATTAGAAATAGATCCAAACTTCAAAATTGGATATGTAAGTCAGTTCTTACAAGAAAATAAAAGTAAAGAAACTACAGTTTTTGAATATATAGCAGAAGAATTTATAAAATTACAAGAAAAAATTTCATCTATATGTACGGAAATGGAAACATCTTCGGATATTGATTCGCTTTTAGAAAAGTACCAAGAAGCTCTAGATGCATTTGATGCAATTGATGGTGATGATTATGAAAGTAATATTAATAGAAAACTAAATCTTGCAAACTTAGGTAATCATAAAGATAAAAAGTTATCTGAAATTAGTGGAGGAGAATTTAAACTTATCCAAATAATTAAGGAAATGCTTAATAATCCTGATCTTATGATTATGGATGAGCCAGATGTATTTTTAGACTTTGAGAATCTTAATGCTCTAAGGAATTTAATTAATTCTCATAAGAAAACAATATTAGTTATTACACATAATAGATATCTACTTAATCATTGTTTTAATAAAATTATACATCTTGAAAATGCGCAACTTCAAGAATTTGATGGAAGATATATTGATTATAATTTCTCATTACTTCAAACTAAAATTGAATTACAAGAACTATCTATTGCTGATGATGAAGAAATTGAGAGAAATGAAGCGTTAATCCAAAAGTTAAGAGAAAGAGCAACTTATAATGCTGAAGCTTCTAACGGAAGAGCTTTAAAAGCTAGAGTTAAAATACAAGAAAGATTAGAAGCTCGTAGAATTAAAGCACCGTTTGTAGATATTAAACAACCAAATATTAAATTAGACACTGATAATGAAATAGAAGAAACTATTGCTTTAAAAGTTAATGATTATAGAATGGCTTTTGATAAAGTTCTTTTAGAAGATGTTAATTTTGAAATTAAATCTAATGATAAAGTAGCACTTGTTGGTACAAATGGGGTTGGTAAAACAACTATACTTAGAGAAATATTCAAAAATAATAATAAATCAATTGAAATAAATGATGATATTAAGATAGCTTATTTATCTCAGTCACAATCAGAAATTTTAGATGAGTCTAACACAATATTTAAAGAATTTTCTGAGTTAGGATTTGAAAATCGTAGAGATGTTAGAAGATATATTTCAAATTATGGTTTTGGGCAAGATGCTATTGAACAAAAGATAAAAGATTTATCTGGTGGAGAAAAAAATATTCTTCAATTAGCTAAGGTATCATACATTAAGGCAAATATGCTACTTTTAGATGAACCAACAAGTCACCTAGATACTTATTCTCAAATAGCACTTGAAAAAGCTATAAAAGCTTATAATGGTGCAATTTTAATGGTTTCTCATGATTACCAATTTATAAATAATTGCATGGATTATGTTTTAATGATTGAAGATAAGAAAATTAGAAAAGTTAGTATGAAAAAGTTTAGAAAAATGATTTATGCTAACCACTTTGATAGAGACTATCTAGAAATTGAAGAAAAGAAAAAATTAGTTGAAACAAAAATATCAAAAGCTTTAAGAGATATGGATTTTGAACTTGCAAAAGTTTTATGTCAAGATTTAGAAGAACTAATTAAATTGCTTTAAGTGTTATATCGTCTAAAGTGACAAGTTAATACACTAATGAAAATAAATAGGATTAGAGTAGGCCATATGTGGTATAGAAACTCTAATCCTATTTTTTACGCTTAAGAATTTATGATTAACGAATATTTGTGGAAAACTTATGAAATGGTTCGCAGATGTAGTCGCTCAAGCGAAGCGAATTTTTATAGAATATAAGGAGTTGGGGAGTATGTTTCATATAGAAATAGGAAATGTTGAAGGAAGAGTATATAAGGAGTTTATAGATTTAGCAGCAAGTTTATCTGATAAATTTTTATTAGTTGAGCGAAATGATATGAACTCAAGTGACAACCTAATAAAAGTTCTAAAAAAATTAGAAAGTTCACTAATAGATATGAAAGAACAATCTGAATGGCCAAGTGCTATGTTGACTGAGTCAACAGCTAAAGTTTATTATTATAAAATAGATGATAATTCTAAAAATGTATTAAAAGAAGAAGTCGATTCATTATTTTCTTGGGAGCAACCTGAATTACCTGAAGATTTATGCTTTATAAATGGTGAAGAGAGCTGGATAAGTACATCATCTCATGAAGGACATTGTGATATAATCTCAGAAGATGCGGATATTATTGATTCTATATTAAGAATAAAGGGAGTAGAAAAAAGATTTTGTTAAAAATTATTTTCAACTAGTATAAAATTAATCCCCCTATGTAAAAAAAGCAGACGTAGGGGGATTGATATTTATAAAGAAGTTTCTCTTAAAACTAAACCTTCATTTCTTTCAAGAAGATGTCTAATAGACCATTCATTTTGGAATAACAATACTGGATTTCTATTTTTATCTTCAACTAGTATTGTATCCATTGTCATCGAAAGCTTATCTGAATTGAAAGTCTCAGGTTCAATCCAACGTATATAACGGTAAGATAATGTATTCATCATCATCTCAACACCATACTCTTGCTTTAGACGATATTCTAAAACTTCAAACTGTAAGACTCCAACAACTCCTACTATAAGTTCTTCCATACCAAAGTTAGGTTGTTTGAATACTTGTATAGCACCTTCTTCTGCTAATTGTGTAATACCTTTCACAAATTGCTTTCTCTTAAGAGCATTCTTTGTAGAAACTCTTGCAAAATGTTCAGGAGCAAATTGTGGTATACCAGTGTACTCAAGCTTTGATTGTTTTTCACTTAAAGTATCACCAATATTAAATATACCTGGGTCGTGTATACCTATAATATCTCCTGGATAAGCTGTATCTATTATAACACGGTCTTGTGCCACAAACTGTTGTGGTTGAGAAAGTTTTATCTTCTTATTTCTTTGAACATGATTTACTGACATACCTTTTTCAAATTTACCAGAGCAAATTCTAAGGAATGCGATTCTATCTCTATGAGCTTTATCCATATTAGCTTGGATTTTAAATATAAATCCTGAGAAGTTATCAGAATTAGGGTCTATATCACCTAAATTACTGCTACGAGGCATAGGTGGTGGTGTTATCTCTAAAAATGACTCTAAAAATGGTTCAACACCAAAGTTAGTAAGGGCACTTCCGAAGAATACAGGAGATAATTCACCATTTAATATTTTATCTAAATCAAAATTATCACCAGCTATATCTAAAAGTTCTATATCTTCTAGTAATTTTTCATGAAGAGCATTACCTAATAAAGTATTGAATTTTTCATCAGTTACCTCTCCAGTTATAGACTTAGCAATAGATTGTCCGTGGTTACCATCATCAAATAATTCTATTTGATTTTTATGACGGTTAAATACACCTCTAAATTCTTTACCAGAACCAATTGGCCAGTTTACTGGGCAAGAACGAATTCCTAATACATTTTCAATATCTTCAAGTAGTTCAAATGGGTCTTTTCCTTGACGGTCCATTTTGTTTATGAATGTGAAAATTGGAATTCCTCTCATTTTACAAACGTGGAATAATTTCTTTGTTTGCTCCTCAACCCCTTTAGCAGAGTCAATAACCATTACTGCACAGTCTGCTGCCATAAGAGTTCTATAAGTATCTTCACTGAAATCTTGATGTCCTGGAGTATCAAGAATGTTTATGCAAAAGTTGTTATATTCAAATTGAAGAACACTTGATGCAACAGATATACCTCTTTGTTTTTCAATTTCCATCCAGTCAGATACTGCATGTTTTTGAGATCTTCTTGATTTAACAGATCCTGCTTCACGAATTGCTCCACCATATAGTAGAAACTTTTCAGTTAATGTGGTTTTTCCTGCATCGGGATGGGAAATGATTGCGAAAGTTCTTCTTCTTTTAACTTCATCAATCAAGCTTAAATTTTGTTCTGTCATTTTTTATCATCCTTTATTTTAATTTTATGATTATCCAAATATAAAAAAACTATAACCCTATTGATATTATAATTTTATTGCAAAACTGTCAATATAGAAACGGACTAAATTATAGCAATAAGGAGATTTATTTAAGCTTTAAAATTAAATTAAAAGAATGATATTTTCTTTTGAATAAATAGAAAATATATTAAGTTGTAAGTAAATTTTTAGTATAATAGTACTTATTAAGTATTTTAAAGAAAGTTAAAAAAGAAAGAGGAAAAAGTAAATGAGATCTATAAATATACTAGAAGAAATTTCAGATGGAAAATTATATGATATTGAAGATATAGTAAAAGCAGATACATGTGGTTGTGATGGATGTAATGATTGTTGTCGTGATGTTGGAGAATTAGTAGTTCTTACGCCTTTTGATGTATATGAAATGGTTACATATTTAGGAGTTGAATTTGATGAACTAGTAGGACAAAACATTGAATTACGTCAAAATAATAAAATTTTATTGCCATATTTAAAAATGAATGATGATAACAAAAACTGTAGCTTTTTAAATAAAGAAGGAAGATGTACTATTCACTCTAAACGCCCGAATATTTGTCGCTTATTTCCACTTGGAAGAGTATATAAAGATGATGATTTTAAGTATTTCTTACAGATAGGAAACTGTCCAAAAGAAGATTTAAAGGATATAAAAGTAAGTCAATGGGTAGGAATTGATAATTACGACGAGAATAAGAAATTTATATTAGAGTGGTATAAGTTTATTAAAGCACTAACTTTCCGCTTAAAGTTTGTGAGAGATGAAAAAGAAATTGAGGAAATTAATAAAACCTTATTAGATAACTGCTATCGTGTTGAAATAGAAGAAGGTAAAGATTTTTATTCTACATTTATGAAAAATCTACCTGAGGTAAAAAATAAACTAGGAATTATTTAGTTCAATTATATTAAGGCTGTAAATAGATTTATGAAAATATAAACTATTTACAGCTTTTTTTATAATTAAACTGTAACATATATGTAATATAAAAATGATAAATTTATATTTATTAAAATGCAATAAAAAAGGAGAGAGAATTTGAAATTACTAAACAAAATATTTAAACTAATAATTTTAACAATTACTATATGTTTGCTTATATTTTCATACGCAAGATACATAGAGCCTTCTATGCTAAGGGTTAAAGATATAGATTTGAAAGTTAAAGATATAAAAGATTGTAGGATTGTATTTTTTACAGATACACATTTTGGGAAACTATACTCTCAAAGTAATATAGATAAGATAGTTAAAAAGATAAATAATCAAAATCCAGATATTGTTATATTTGGAGGCGATCTTTTAGATAATTATGCAATGGATTACTCTTTACTAGATACTGATAGTCTTCAGAAGAGTTTAAGTAAAATTGAAGCAAAATATGGGAAATATGCCGTGTTTGGAAATCACGATTATGGAGGTGGAGCTTCTAGAGTATATGAAAAATTTATGAGTGGAGGTGGATTTAAAGTTCTAAAAAACGAAAGCTCATATATAAATGATTTAAACTTAAACATAATCGGGTATGATGATTATTTACTTGGAAATACTAAAAAATCTGATTACAAAATTGAAGAAAATAAATTTAATTTAGTAGTCACTCATGAACCGGATGTTGTAGAATTAATGACATCTTCAAGCGAGAATTTTATTCTAAGTGGGCATTCACATGGAGGTCAAGTAACTATACCATTTCTAACAGATAAAATACTTCCAGTAGGAGCACATAAATATGTTAAAGGATTATACTCAGAAAAGAATGTAGGAATAAATGATAGTACAAAAATGTATGTCAGTAGCGGGATTGGCATGACAAGCATTCCGTTAAGGTTTTTAAATCCTCCAGAAATTGTAGTATTTAATATTTCAGCAAATTAGAATTCAGTTATATTACATGGTAGCAAATTTTTATAGTAACTAAAAAAATCATATAACATAAAATAATATAATTGAAAAATCTAATTGGAGGATAACTATGAAAAATTCAACTGAAAAAGTTATGGTGGATTTTGCAAATGGAAATATAACTGGGGAAAATTCAAAAGATGATGTTATTTTAATAGGTATTTCACCTTATAAAGATAGTTCTTATGTAGATGAAATAGAGATTGTTTTAAACCAAGAAAATGGAGAGTCTATATACACTGATTTTCCATATAGCGGATATGATATGCAACTTTTTTTAGGGGATTTTACTGGAAACAATAGATCAGACATAATGGTAAGAGGCGGGTTTGGAGGATCTGGAGGATTTGAAATAGGGGTTATATATAAATATGAAAATGGAAAGTTAATAGAGATTTTCAATCAAAATTCATTTTATGATAACAATAAGTGCAAAGCAGATTATAAAGAGAATTATAAGTTGACTATTAATTGTGGAGAAAATAAATACTCATTAAATTTAGCTGCAAGACCTAAAGAATATTTGAATTTAATATATACTACAGATGGAAAAGTTAAGTCTACATATGAACCATATGTAGATGCTCCAAGTGCTATACTACCTACAAAACAAATATATAATAATTTTTATGAACTTATTATTTTACAAAGAGTAGTTGGATTAGTAAACTCAGACACTTTAGCATCAATACAAACGTTATTGAGTTTAGAAGACAGTAAAAATAATATAATATATAAAGGATTATTATTTTTACCTGGGGAAGAGACTGAAAACTAAAATATTAATAATAAAAAAGCCTGAAAATAGATTGGTATTTTCAGGCTTTTTTATGTTAGGTAAATTTTTATATTACAGATTAGATTTAAAATTTTCAAAACCTACCCGATCTATAAAATCTCTAAGTTTTTCTTTTGAATTAGCATTTGACTGATAATAGTTAATAACACTTTTAAAAAGTTTATATGTGCTTTTTTCATCTAAGTCAGATGCTAGTACATATCCAGATTTAGGATTGGTTCCAGCACAACCTCCAACAGTTATAAACAGCTTACCATTTGAATCAGCTAAAATACCTATATCTTTAACATATGCACTTACACATGAGTTTTTACAGCTAGATATTGCTATTTTAGTTTTTGAAGGTAATTCTATACCGTAAAATTCATTTACTATTTTCATATAGATGCCTATTGTAGGGTATTTACACATTCTACAAAAATTAGAAGTACAAACTGTTATATTTGTCAGTAAGTTTTTACTTTTAGGAACACAATCAAAATTTAAATCGTCTATAACTCTTTGTAAATTTATCTCCTCAATATTTATTATTGAAATTTTTTGGTTAGTTCCAATTTTAAGTACACCATTATATTTTTGTGCAATCTCACCTATATGAATTATATTTTCAGGTGGTATAAATGGAGTTTTAAAATTTGGGGTTATAGTAAACTTATCTTTTGTGCTTAAAGTTTTTTGTTTTTTAATAAATTTCTCCATATGTAAAAATCCTTTAATTTGTTTTAATATTCTTTTATATACTTTATATAATACATTTATTTATGTATTATATAAAGTATATAAAAGAAACAATATATTTGTAAAGATGGAGGTAATTATAATGAGCGATTCATTTGAGATATTAATGTTAATAAAAGAGATATATTCAAAATCTATGAGCAAGATAGAGGCAGGATTATCTGAAAGTGGGTTAACTCATCAACAAATAATGGTATTGAAGCTAGTTGCACACAATAAGGAAATAAATATAAGCCAAATTTGCAATGAAATGTATCTATCAAAAGGAACAGTATCTGGTATTGTTAATAGACTTGAGCAAGCCGATTATATAAAAAAGGTAAAATATGACAATGATAAAAGGAACACTTATATACAATTTTCTACTAAAGGACTAGAGTTTGCAAAATATTTTAGAAGAAAATCAGAAGAAACTTTTGGAAACTTATTTGATAATTTAAATGAATATGAAAGAACTGAAATCATTAAGTCATTAAATTTATTAAAAAATAAATTAAAATAATTGTTTGACAAAATATAATCTCGGGTATAAGATTATTATAACAAAATAGTTTGCATGCAAACTAATAAGGAGGAACAATTATGAGTTTTAAATTAATAGCGGCTATAACAGCTATAACATTAGCTTTAGTATTTTATACAATAGGTGTATTTAGTGAGAGAAAAGCTAAGGTTTTAAAGAAAAATCATGTAATAATTTTTTATTTAGGTTTAATTTGTGATACAACAGGTACTTTTTTAATGAGTCAAATTGCTAAGACAGGAGTTAGTGGAATTTCACCAACTGCAGAAATGATACATGGTATCACAGGAACTATAGCAATATTATTAATGCTATTCCATGCAGTTTGGGCTACTTGGGTACTTTACAAAAATGATAAAGAAAAACAAAGAGTATTCCATAAGTTTAGTATATTTGTTTGGTGTATATGGTTAATACCTTATGTAATAGGAGCAATAATCGGAATGTCACATTAATTTTTAGGAATTTTTATAGACCCTCCTAAATATAATTATAAAAATAATTATATTTAGGAGGGTTTTATGGTTCATAGAAAAAGGTTATTAGCATTGTTAACTATATCAACAATAGGAATGTCTAGTTTAGCTGGGTGTACATCAAATCAAGGTACGACAGGATCAAATAATTCAGGTAAGGAAGCTGATCCATATAATGTGCTTGCAAATAAAAATGCAAGAATAGCTATAAATATGGCTATAGATAAACAGGAATTATGTGATGTTATATTAAATAATGGATCTGTTCCAGCTGATTACTTTGTACCTAATGAGTTAGCTATAAACAAAGATGGAAAAGACTATAGAGATGTTGCTGGGAAAATGGGATATTCTTATAATGGCGAAGAAGCTAAAAAGTACTGGGATAAAGCAAAAGAAGAAGTTGGATTTGGTACTGTAACTTTAGAGCTAGTAACTTTTGATAGTGATACAAGTAAGCGACAAGCTGAGTTTATGCAATCTGAGCTTCAAGAAAATTTACCTGGATTAACAATAAAAATCAAAACTCAACCATTTAAGCAAAAAATAGAGTTAGAGCAAAAAGGTAAATTTCAATTAGCTTACGCAGGATGGGGAGCAGATTACCCAGACCCTCTAACATTTTTAGACACTATGATGAAGGGTGTAAGTTATGCATCTAATACAGGTTATAAAAGTGATGAATATAATAAATTAGTAAATGAAGCAAAAGCAATGCCAGAACAAAATGAAAGTTGGAAAAAATTTGCTGAAGCTGAAAAACTTATGTTAGAGGATGCATATATTGCTCCATTGATTCAATCTGGTATAGCTTATATGCAAAAGGAATATGTAAGCGATATGTTTAAATTCCCTACAGTTCCATGGTCATATAAGTGGGCAGATGTTGATAAAGAGAAAAAACAATTAAACTTAGTAAGTACTTCTGATATTCCAACTATAGACCCAAGTAAAGCTACAGATACTGTTTCATTTGAGGTAATGACTAATACTATGGAGGGATTAGTTAGAATAGACAAAGAAAACAAAGCTATAC
Organism: Paraclostridium dentum; assembly: GCF_048568265.1. Taxonomy (NCBI): domain Bacteria; kingdom Bacillati; phylum Bacillota; class Clostridia; order Peptostreptococcales; family Peptostreptococcaceae; genus Paraclostridium; species Paraclostridium dentum. Next base: position 1,259,507 of record NZ_CP183813.1, read on the forward strand.
CAGGAATTGCAGAAAGCTGGGAAACATCTGAAGATGGATTAACATGGACATTTAAATTAAGAAAAGATGCTAAGTGGTCAAATGGAGATGAAGTTACTGCAAAAGACTTTGAATACTCATGGAAGAGAACTTTAAATCCAGAAACAGCATCTCAGTATGGATTTATAATGCATGATATAGTTGGGGCAAAAGAGTACAATTTAGGAGAAAACAAAGATCCTGATTCTGTAGGAGTAAAAGCTATAGATGATTATACTTTAGAAGTGAAATTAGTAAGACCGGTTACTTATTTTGATAAATTAATGGCATTTGGAGTTTATTTACCTCAAAATCAAAAATTTGTTGAATCTCAAGGAGATACATTTGGAACAACAGCTAAGTCTACTTTATACAATGGACCATTTACATTAAGTGAATGGAAAATAGAAGATCATTATTCAATGACAAAAAATCCTACTTATTGGGATAATTCAGCTGTCAAATTAGATGAGATAAATACAAAGATAGTTAAAGATGCGAATTCAGCGCTTAATCTATATGAAACAGATGCAATAGATAGAGTAGGTGTTACATCTGAAAATGTTGATAAATATAAAGATTCTAAGGAATTTAAAACTATGAAAGATTCATCAACTTACTTCTTACAAATTAATGCCGGCAATCCTCAAAAATAAATATAAATAAAAATAGGGCTCACACTAATTAGTGTGAGCCCTATTAAGTATTATCTTAATTTTAAAATCAAACTATTTTTAGATATATCAGATATTTCATATAACTTAAGTTTTTTTTCTATATCTTTTTCTGTTTTTTTATCAGAGTTTACAAATATATCTTTAAGTGCGGTTATTGCATAAATTAAGATACTTGTATCTAATGCATAACCCATTAATTCATGTTCTGTAGATTGACTTTTCACTAAATCATATATTTCTTGGCAGTACACACCTTTAATGATAATAGTTTCATATTTTTCTTTTAATCCAACTAATAAATCAGTTGAGTTTAAAGCTTCAAATGTTATATTATGCATAAATTCACCCCTAAAAATTTATCTTATATTTAACTAATACCAATTTGTAACTAAAAAATCAGCTATATTTTCAAATGGTAAGTTTTCAGTTTTTAATAATCCTTGAAGAACTAATCCATCAACTATAGAAACTAGTAAGAATGAAAGAGCTTCAGCATCTTTTGAACTTATTTTAACAATTTCTGATTTTAATGTATTACGCCATTCTATATATTTTAATTTTATTTGTTCTTTTAAAGGATCATTCCCTGTAATAGCTTCACAAAGAATGTACATGTGTATTCTACCCCTATCTTCTATATCGGAGATTTTCTCCATTATTAAGTTTATCATTTGCTCTTTTGGATTATTTGGATCCATACCTTGAATACATTGGAGTATAGATTCACTGATTGCATTTAAGTGAGTATTGGCAATTTCAGAGATTAATGCATCTTTTGATGAGTAGTGATAATATAAGGTACCTTTACTTATATTTACGGCTTTTGCTATATCAGATAAACTAGTATTTTTAACTCCGTTTTTGGTTATCAATTCTGTTGCAGATAATAAAATAATTTCTTTCATATTAGTATTATTTGATTTCATAAAGTCAACCTTTCTACAATTAACTGCTATTTTAATAAAATAATTATAAGCTTATAAATTTTTATTGTCAACAAAGTAACATATAGCAAAAATACGTTTAAAATAAGGTTTTTTGAGCAACGAGCAAAGTCTTTGGAGATATGAAAAGTTAGAAGACGTAATCCCTCGAGAGAAGAGGATTTTTTATGATTGACTTTAATATAAATCAAATGTACAATTAAATAAAAGATATATCGGCCGACCGACCGACTGAAAAAATAAGGAGATATATGAATGAAAAAAATCAAGATAATAACAGATAGTTCTTGTGATTTAAATAAAGAGTTAGTACAAAAATATAATATAGAAATAGTAAAGTTAAATGTTTCATTTGGGGAAGATACTTACGCTGATGGAGATATGGATAGTGATACATTTTACAATAGAATGGCAAGTTCAAAGGAACTTCCTAAAACATCGTGTCCATCACCTGAAAAGTTTGTAAATGTATATGATTGTGAAGAAGAAGAAATTTTAGTTTTAACTTTATCTTCAAAGCTATCAGCTACATATTCAACAGCGGTACTTGCAAAAAACATGTTTGAGGAAGACAACACGGATAAAAGAATAGAAGTGATTGATACTGCTAATGGATCAGTTGGGCAAGGACTTTTAGTTATTAAAGCAGCTCAATTAGCTAATGAAGGAAAAAGTCTAGATGAGATAGTAGAAACTATAGAAAATCTAAAAGAAAAAGTTACTTTTTATGGTTCACTTGAAACACTAGAAAATGCAATTAAAGGTGGTAGAGTAAATCCTTTAGCTGGAAAACTTATAAATGCATTGAATTTTAAAGTTATAATTCAGGTTATAGATGGAATTGTAAAACCTGTTGATAAAGCAAGAGGGGATAGTAATTCAATTAAAAAAGTTATAGAAAACATATATAAAAATATTAGTAGTGAAAAGAAATATAGTTTAGCAATAGGTCATTCTAATTGTAAAGAAAAAGCATTAAAGGTTAAAGAAATTATGTCAAAAGAGTATGATTTTAAAGATATAACAATAAGTTCGGTTGGATCTGTTATGGGAACATATACATCAAAAGGTGCAATATTAATAGGTATATTAGAAACTGTCTAATTAATTAGACAGTTTTTTGTTTTTTATATATTTTAAATGGTATAATTAAGGTTATTCTAAATGGAGGAGGTATTATATGAAAAGCATATTAAATGATGTTGTATACTTAAATATAGTAACTAGTGGATTAAATCTTAATACCTCTGAAATAATAGAAATTGCAGCTATTAAAGTTATAAATAATGAAGTTTTTAAGTTTAATACTTTGATTAAACCTTATGAGGAAGTTCCTGTAAGTGTATTTGGGACTTGTAAAAACCTTAAGCAAAATGATTTAGATAAGGCACCTACTATATATCAAATAAGAAATAAATTTATAGATTTTATAAAAGACTATCCTATAATTTGTCATGATTTAAAATCAAAAAAGTGCTTCTTAGATAAATATATTTTTGAAAATAAAAGATTAAAAAATGAACTTTTAGATTCTATGCAGCTAGCTATTATTTTAGAGCCATTTCATATAAATTATGAACTTAACTATCTTATAAATAAAGTTACAGATATTAATAAACAGGTAAATAATAGAGCATTAAACGATGTTTTACTAAATATACAATTAGTAAATGCTCTTTTGATTAGACTTTGGAAGAGTGAGGAGACTAGATTAGATAAACTTTATTTTAATTTAGAACAATATTTTAAAAGCTCCAATATAAAGTCTTGGGAATGGATTAAATATTTAAAAGAAATAGATGAAAAAAATGAATTTGAACAAAGTGTGTTGTTTGAAATCAATGAAAAAGATTCCCAAGGAAATAGACATAATGTAAATTTATCGAAATATAAAAACTCATATGAGGATTTATTAAAATTAAATGAACTTTGGACAAACTCTAAAAATTTTAGTTATATATTTAGACCAAAGCAGCATGAATTTACCAAGTTTATAAAAGATGTGTTTAACAGTAAAGAGGATGCACCTAAAATAGGGTGTATAGAAGCTCCTACAGGAATCGGGAAAAGTGTTGGATATCTAATTCCAGCAATTATGGAGTCTTTTTATAATGGAAAGAAAATTGTTATATCTACAGATACAAAAAATTTACAGATGCAACTTATAAACAAAGATATACCTACAGTTTTAAAATCCTTAAACTTACAAAGTAAAATAAATTATGGATGTATGAAGGGTAAAAATAATTACCTATGTAATAGAAGATTGGAAGAATACAAAAAAAGTGTAGTATTTAAAAGTCAAAGTGAATTACTAGAGTTTTTATATATTCAAAGACTAATTGAAAATGGAGAATATGGAGATATAGAGGAAATTCCTAACAATGTTAAATCTATTTTCTCTGAAATAGAAGGGTTAATTTTAAATTTGAGATGTGAATCAGATATCTGTTACCCGGAAAAGTGTATTGAAAGATGTTTTTATAAAAATAGAATAAAAGAACTGAAAAAAGAACATATAACTGTTATTAACCATTCTTTACTTGCAAAATGGCCGTATAAAGAACAAAAGCAATTGGATTATTTAATAATAGATGAAGGCCATAATTTAATGGAAAAAAGTTATGATTTCTTTACTTCAGAATGTAATAGTATTTTATTAGATAAATTATTAGATGAATTATACCCTCATAGTGAGATAAATCATAAAAATGTAAGTACTATGGATAAATTTTATATTAGTGTTGGGGGAAAACTTCAACTAGATAGTAATATAAAAGCAAAATTGCAAGAAAAAATAACTTTAGCAAAACAAAGTATAAATAACATACTAAATGGATGTGGCAAGTCTTTAAAGAGTGGGCTATATGACCATTCTTGGGAAATAAATAGGCAGCAAGCTCCTCTTAGCAATGCAGCTTTTAAAAATAGAGTGGATATAAGTGGATATATGCGAAGTGAATTTGAAAATATTGTTATATATTTAAAAGAAATATTAAGATCTTTAAATTATATAATAGATCAATGTGAAAAAGAAGGAGAAGATGATAGTTATATATTTAATACAATAAGCTCAAAGACAATGGATATAGATTGCAATATATTAACCATTGAAAGCTTTATAGAAAAAAAGTTAGACAACTATTGTAGGATCATTGATATAAATAATGAATATAAGTATTTTAATATAAGAGTTATTCCTATTGATGTAGCTGAAATGTTTGAAAGTATGTTTTTAAGTACTGTAAATACAGTTGTTTTTTTATCAGCAACATTAAATATAAATAATAATATGAGTACGTTTAAAAGAACATTGGGATTAGATAAGCATAAGACTATAGAAAAAACAATTGAGTCTATATATGATTATAAAGGAAAAACTAAAATTCTAGCAATGGAAGAATTTCCAAAATACAATGCTTTAAATGATGAATTTATAGATCACACTGTGAAGTTGATTGAAAATATATGTGTAAATAGTAATGGACATGTACTAGCTTTATTTACAAGTAAGAATAGATTAGAAAAAGTTTACAAAAAGCTTGTTCATAGATTAAATATTCATAATATAGAACTGTATAAGGATAAATCAGCAGTTAATAACTTAAGAGATTTGAGTAAAAAGTGTGTTGTCTTAGCTTCTAAGAGCTGTTTTGAAGGGGTTGATATACAAGGGGAAGGGTTAACTTGCGTAATTCTTGATAAACTACCAAATAAAAGTTTGGATGATCCGTTGTACTCATCAATAAGAAGTTTCAAAAGAACTACATATGACGATGTTAACTATCCTCAATTAAGTATAAAAGCTAAACAAGCTTATGGAAGGCTTATAAGAAGTAAATATGATTATGGATACTTTATAATCTTAGATATAGGTCACAATAACACTACTATAAATAAGCTAAAAAGAGATTTGCATGATTGTGATATAAAAAGAGTTAACACTGATTATGTTATTGATAGTATAAGTAAAGACTTTAAACGTTGGAAGCTAGAAACATTTAGAGAAATTTTAAAAGACATTAAATGTGATATATATAGTCCTATGAAAATAATATATAAAAACAATAACGAAATGAATAGAATTGACTATATAAATGAAGAAGTATCAAAGAGAAATATAGCTTTATATATAAAGGATATAGACATAAAAAATAAAAAGTTAAAAATATCATATAAATAAGATAAAAATAATAAATGAGTTGGGTTTAACGTAAAGCAATTTAAGTTAAAAACAGCTCATTTATTATTTTGAATTAATATAAATATTTAGATTGCAAGTTTTTTATATCATATTTAGTTAAATTAAATTCTTTAAATAAATAATCTTCTGTTGAGTCAAAATCAGTATCTATTCTTTTGAAAACTTCATTTATGTAGATTTCATTAACTCCAAATATATATTTTAACTTATCTTTTGGCACATTTTTCAATTCAGGTTGAACTGATAAAATTTCATTTATAGAATCTTTGGCAGATTGATTACTTTTAAGATAATCTTCAACTATAGAACTTCGATTAACTCCTAAAATCATTAGAATTATAGCAGATCCAACTCCTGTTCTATCTTTTCCTGCTGTACAGTGCATAAGAATTGGAAGGTTTGAATCATTTTGCATAAGCTTTACTAGTTCTTTATATGCAGGGTTATTAACTGGTAAATTATAATAAGCCTCTTTTAACAGTTCAAATGCATTGTTTTTATCAAACATGTTTTCCATCATTTCTTTTATTGAACCTAATTGGGCTATATTTGACTTTAATTGAGGCATAGCAGGAATTCTTATATAATTTATATTTTCTACTATGTCAGAAGGACTGCTTAATCTTTCACTTTCATCTCTAAAATCAAATATAGTTTTTATATTTAAATCTTTTAACATTTGTAAGTCGTTTTTAGATAAATTAACTAAATTAGCAGATCTAAAAAACAAACCTTCTTTAACAACTCTTCCATCTGATGACTTGCATCCACCTATATCTCTAAAATTAATCAAAACTATCACTCCTTTATTAAAATAGATACCACAAAAATAAAAAACAAATCTATTAATAAAATAAATTTAAAAGTTTTTGTAAAATGTTGGTTGAAAAAAATAGTTAAGAGTATTATAATCTAATTAAGTAATTACTTAATCAAAAAAAGAGGTTCATATGGAAAAAGTAGCCAAAATATTTAAAGCTCTAAGTGATGAAACAAGACTTAAAGTTTTATTATTAGTCTCGAAACGAGATATATGCCAAAAAGGTATATCAAAGTACTTAGGAATAACTGACTCATCAGTTTCACAACATATCAAAGTTTTAAAAGAAGCTGAAATAATAACTGGATATAAAGAAGGATATTATGTTTTTTATCATGTAAATGAAAGCGCATTTGATGAATGTATATCTTTTTTTAATTCAATAGGAAGTATAAATAATAATTTATTAGATACTTCAAATATTAAACTAGATAGCACTGATTGTAGCAAAAATTGTAAGTCTATAAGAAAGTGCTGCAAAAGAAGGGAGATTTAAAAATGAAAGTTTGTATACCAGTAGAAGTGAATGAAGGATTAAAAAGTAAACCATTTGGACATTTTGGATCAGCTCCTATGTTCTTAGTTTATAACTTAGAAAATGAGGAATTATCAGAAATAAGCAATGGAGATTTAGGTCATGAGCATGGTAAATGCCAACCTATAAAAGCATTATCAGGAAATGTTGTAGATGCTGTAATAGTAGGTGGAATAGGGCAAGGTGCTATTGTTAAATTAAATTCTATGGGAATAAAAGTTTTTAAAGCTCAAGCAGATACTCTTGAGGATAATTTAAACTTATTTAAAGAAAATAAATTAACTGAGTTCCCAAGTAACCATACTTGTTCTCATGATGGATGTGGACATCACTAAAATTTAATAGTACACTTAAAAGGTCTATATTATAGGCCTTTTTTAAGTTTTTGAAAATAAAAAATAGGAGGATTAAGTATGAGGATACTATTTAAATATGCATTAGAGTATAAATGGCAGTTTTTTCTTAGAGTGATTACTATATCATTAGTAGCATTAGCAAGTATATGTTTTGACTTTATTATGGGATTTATAGTTGATATATTTGCGAGCGGGCAAGTAGAAAAATTTATTCCTATAGTTACAGTAACTGTTGTACTAATAATAATAATGTTTTTGACAGAATATTTAGATGGACTTGTTATGTCAAACTATATCAAAAATACTGTTAATTACTTAAGATGTGATGTGTTTTCTAAGTTAATAAATAAAGATATAAAAGATTTTTCTTTGGACAATAGTGGGAAATACATATCAGTATTATATAACGATATAAAATTAATAGAAGATAATTTTTTAAATAATATATTCTTAGTTATATCATCGCTATTATCATTTTTAATTTCCTTATGTGCATTATTTTACATAAGTCCATATATAGTAATTTTTATATCTATATTTGGAGTTTTAGGATTTATAATTCCTAATGCACTTTCAAAAAAGCTAGTCATAGAAAAAAATGAGTACTCTAAAAATTTAGAAGAAATAACTTCTGTAACAAAGGATTTATTTTCGGGGTTTGAAGTTATAAAAGGATTCAACATAAGCAAAAAAATAAATAAGATTTTCGTTAAAAATTCTTTAAATGTGGAAAACTCAAAAAGAAAGTGTTCTATATTAGAAGCAATTATAAAGGGTTTTTCGTTGGCTTTTAGTGTAACTATATATTTAGGAGTTTTGATTTTAGGCGGGTACTTAATGTACAAAAAAAGTATATCTGTAGGAACGGCAATAATAATAATTCAACTTAGTACTCATATAGTTGGACCTGTTAAAACGAGTATATCACTTATAAATCAAATAAAATCAGTATCTCTTATTGGTAAAAAAGTTGAAGATATATTGAATGTAAATAATGAATCTGAAGAATCTGAAGAGATAAAGAGCTTTAGAGATTGCATAGATATAAAAGATCTTAATTTTTCATATACAAAAGAACGAAATGCATTGAAAAATATAAATTTAAAGTTTGAAAGAAATAAAAAATATGCAATAGTTGGTGAAAGTGGATGTGGCAAAAGTACATTAATTAAGTTAATTATGAGATATTATAATGAATATGAGGGCAAAATAACTATTGATAATAAAGATTTAAATAAAATATATAGTAGTGATTTATATAAAACTATATCTATGATACAGCAAAATGTGTTTATGTTTGATGACTCTATAAAAGAAAATATAAGGTTGTTTTCCAATTATAGTGATGAAAATGTAATTGAGAGTTGCAAAAGATCTGGAATAATGGGACTTATAAATAGGCTAGAAGACGGGATTGATTCATTAGTTGGAGAAAATGGGAATAAGTTATCAGGTGGAGAAAAACAAAGAATTGCGATTGCGAGAGCTTTGATAAATGAAACTAAGATATTAATATTAGATGAATCTACATCAGCCCTTGATAATGAAACTGCATATAGTTTGGAAAAATCACTTTTGAATTTAGAAAATTTAACCATGATAGTTGTTACACATAAACTTATAAAAAATTTACTTACTTATTATGATGAAATTATAGTAATGAAAGATGGAATGGTGATAGAAAAAGGAAGTTTTGAAGAACTTATAGATATTAAAGGATATTTTTATAGCTTATATTATATACAGAATGAAAAAATATAATAAAAAATTATATATGGAATAATTTTCATTATATGTATATAATTGTTTAGTAAATCAAGTTTAAGGTATAAATATTAATAATTGAATATGGAGGTGTAAATATGTTTACAAGAGCAGAGTTAAAAAATAGTGCAAAGGATCAACTAAAAGGAAGATGGCTTGTAGCAATATTAGTTTTTGTTTGTTATTCAGCTATTCTTCAATTAGCGAATGTAGAATTAACTAATTCTACAGAAGGATCTATTATTGGACTAAGTTTAAATATAATAGGACTTTTAGTTTATGGATCACTTCAAGTTGGAATCAGTAGATTTTCACTTAAATTAGCACGTAAAGATTCAACTACACAATTTAATGATTTATTTTCAGGGTTTGATGTATTTATAAAAGCATTAGTGATGAACTTTATAATATGGATATGTGTATTTATAGGAACTATATTATTTGTTATACCAGGAATTATAGTAGGAATAATGTTCTCTCAAGCTAATTATATATTAGCAGAAAATCCTGATAAATCAGCTATGGAATGTATAAAAGAAAGTGCTAGAATGATGAAAGGTCATAAATTTGATTATTTTGTTTTAGAGCTAAGCTTTATAGGCTGGTCTATATTATGTGTATTATCACTTGGTATAGGGTTTTTATGGCTTGTTCCATACTTTGAAATAACATTAACTAACTTCTATTTAAAAGTAAAAGAACTTTAAAAAAATTATGAAAATAGACTATAGTTAAATATAGTCTATTTTTTTATGTTGCAATAATTTGCAATAAATGATATATTTTAAGTAAAAAACTAAAATAAAAGAGGAATTTGTATGTATTTGCCAAATAAAGTAACAAGTGTATTAGCTAAAATAGATAAATCTTATGAAGTTAAATATGTTGATGGAAAAATAACGTCTATATATATAAATGAAAAAGATATAAAAATAGAAGCCTCAAGTAAAGGATACAGTGTTAATTTAAAGGGAGGACCTATATTTTTAAATGACTTAAAATTATTAGAACCATTACTTATAAGAATGGGTGCAATAGAGATGAAAAAGTCGAAATCAAAAAAAGAAAAAGTGTTAAATGATAAGCTAATAGAATTGTTTTCAAAAAAGAAAAATACATTTTCAGTGGAGTATATAGATTCTAAGGTTTTATCTATAAAGATGGATGACCCTAATTTAACAATTAAGAAAACTGGAGTAGGATATACCTTAATTGTTAATAATGAAAGTATATCTATTGATAACTTATCTTCTTTAAAAAAGCTACTTTCAAAAATTAATGTTATACAAGATGATAAAGAAACAAAAAAGGAAATAAGTAAAAATAAAAACAATAAACTTTTAATAGAACAGCTTACGCTAGATTTAAATCAAATAAAAAAGGAGAAATATTTATGGGATGCCCAAATTGCAGATGTAACAAAAATAAAATAAGTGAAGAAGAATATAATGAACTAAGAGAGTATTTAGAAGAAGAAATTAAAGACTACAAAATAGTGGATTATATAAATGAAGATAATAAGGCAGATAGGTTTGTAGAAGTGGAGTTCGAGGAGTATATACTTGAATTGGAAAATATTGACACCGAAGATTTAACTTTAGAAAAAATTATAGAAAATATAATAAAAAATAAAATGGTTTAAATAAAGAAGGACATCGTTTGTACGATGTCCTTTTTATATATCTAATTATAATTTATATTAGAAAATTACAACTAGATATTAATATGAAAACAAGTAGTATTAAACCAATTGTTTTCGAAAATATAGATAAACTTATAGAAAATACATACTTCAACTTACGAGGTAAAATTGTAAATACCATGAAGATTGAAAGTCAAATTAAAAAAAATGAAGTTAACATAAGATTAACCTACCTATTAATGAGACATTATATTTTCTATTAAGTTGTAATAATAGTATTACCTACGTATTAGAATATATAATTAAATATTATTACCTTTTTATGAATTAAATTCTAAAAAATTAATATGATAATACTGTTTAAACTATTATTATGATAAAAAATAAATAAAAATGTATATTAATCGTATTTATTGATATAACTTGCGAAGAGGAAGTTGGATATAAATATTGAATTTTAAGGATAAATATTTAAATTTTAATAAGGAGATAAATAAATATGAAATTATGGAAAAAACTAATAGTTTTAGTATGTTTATCATCTATGCTGATAGGCTGTGATTTATCATCACAACAAAAATTAATAAAGAAAGAAAATTCAAATAAAATAAATGAAAAGATACAAGAAAGTGAAGTTAAAAGCATAGTAAGTAAAAACGAAGACAAAACTAAACAAGAAAATAAAATTACAGCTGAAGAAGCTAGAATATTAAATGTTAGCTATAATAGAGATAATGTGACATATATAAGCCATATAAGTAAGGATGAAATGAAAGAAGTATTAGAAAATACTACAGGAGCTAAAAATATGATTCATTTATCGGACGCATTTGTAGAAGCTGAGCAAAAGTATGGAGTAAATGCTTTTTTCATGGCGGGTGTAGTTGCTCTTGAAAGTGGGTTTGCAACTTCAAGAAGAGCTGTAGAAGACAATAACTTAACAGGATATGAAGTATACAGCGATAATTCTGAGGGAAAATTATTTCCAAGCCAACAGGAATCTATACTTCAAACAGCCAGGCACTTAAGCAAAAACTACTTAAAAGAAGGAGCTGCATATTATAAAGGTTTATCTGTTGATGCAATTCAAGTGAGTTACTGTCCAGATGAAGATTTTGATAAGAATTGGGAAGGAAAGGTTAATGAACTATCTAGCTCATTTTTGAATACTTATAATCAACTTTTTAAAAATAATATTCAAGTTTTAAAAAAATAAAAAGAGGCAAAATATGAAAGAGCCTCTTTTAAAAATGTATTAAATTTCTAATAAATAATTTTTTACTAAACCGTAATACTCAGAACAATTGTACATAAAATATGAAGACGAAAAATTAACTATTATATTAGAATCTAATAAAAATTTATTTTCAAGTAAAAAGTCTCTATCTCCATATAATATAGCTTTAATTGCTAAGTCCAAATGAGATTTGAAAATTTCATATTTTCTTTTAATCTCATATGGAGAATTTCCTTTCAAACAAATGTTGAGTAATAATGCGTACTTATTTTTTTCAATAAAAACCCAACTTCCTAAAACTTCATCTCTTAAATTTATATTAATTTTTTTGTAGTTATAAAAATTAGCGATATCTAGATATAATATACCTGCATCATCGCTATGAGTAAGCGTATATTTCCTATCTTTTAATGTATAAGTTTTTGTCATTGGAAAAATAAAATTAACTTCCAATTTATTCTTATCAAAATTCATAAAACACCACCTAAATATTAGTAAATAATAAAATATATTCCTAATTATATAAAAGTATAATAAAAAACATGATTTTATAGAAAAATAATATAAACATCAAAATAATTTTAAGAAGGGATACGCTATGAAAAGACTAACAAACATTTTATCATTAATGATTGTAGCTATACTTTTATCAACTAACTTATGCTTTGGACAAAACAGCGTAGGAAAACTTATGCCATCAGCAGAAGTTGTTTTTGTTAATTTAAATTTAAAATATCCTATGGTTGATATGCTTGTAAATGAAGATACGGATTTTAAAAAGAACGATATTATATTATCAGCAATTTCTATGAAGAAAAAATTAAAATATGATTTGAATGATTTAACAGATCTTTATAAATCAGAAGATGAAAAAGTTTTAGTAAGATTTCTAAGAGAAGGAAAAGAGAACGTTCAAGTTTTTACAGGCAAGGATTTTAGAGGGATTTATTTGAGTTTTACTCAACAGTTTTGCGGAACTGTAACTGCAGTAAGTGAAGATGGAAGTTTTATAGGTTTGAGTCATAATGTAGATGGATCTGAAGTAGCACTTAGTACTCAAGTCTTTGAGACTGCGTATGTGCATTCAATTAAAGCAACATTATTTAATGATGGTGGATTAAAACCACATTTAAAAGAAAATAAAGAAGGAAAATTAAATTATGTTGGAGATATAAATAAATACAGTGAATATGGAGTAAAAGGAAAATTAAAAGAAAGTACATTTAATGAGAAGAATGCTTTAGAGGTAACAAGACCTAAGAAAGGTAAAGCATATATTTATTGCAAGTCACCTGTTACTAACGAAAAAAAATTACATGAAATAGAAATAACAAAAATATATGAAGATGGAGCTAAAATAAAAGTAAAAGATAAAGAGCTTAAAGAATACAGAGGTGGAGTAATAGGTGGAATGAGTGGATCACCTGTGATACAAGATGGAAAGTTAGTTGGAGGAATAAGATCTAGCTTCATATACAATCACAAAATTGGATTTATATCAAATATAGATTATATGTTAAATCCTGAGGGAGATAGTTGTACAAATTAAATAGCATATTAATAAAGGGTTGATTAAAATCAATCCTTTATTAGTATTTTACAATAATAATATAAAATGTTGAAAAATGGAAAATTAAAACGTATAATTAATTTATAATTTAAAAAAAATTAAAAAAAGGAGGTTGTTTTATGTTAAAATTTTTACAACGTATAGGTAAGTCACTAATGCTACCTATAGCAGCATTACCTATAGCAGGTATAATGTTAAGATTAGGTCAACCTGACATTGTTGATGCACTTGGTGGCATACCGTTCTTGCAAACGATTTTACCGTTTTTTGGGGCAGCAGGATCTGCATTATTTGATAATTTACCGTTATTATTTGCATTAGGAGTTGCTGTTGGTTTTTCAGATGACCAAAATGGAGCAGCAGCACTTGCTGGGGTTATATCGTACTTTACATTGACTAATGTATCAAAACAATATTGGATAATGCATTTAAGTAAAGATGTTGTAGCTACATTAAATATATCATTTTTAGGTGGTATACTAGCTGGTTTAATAGGTGGATTATGTTACAACAAATTTAGAAAGGTAAAACTTCCTGAGTTTTTAGCATTCTTTGGAGGAAGAAGACTTGTTCCTATAATGTCAGGACTTATATCTGTTGTAATTGCCATACCTTTAGGTATGATATGGCCAACAGTTCAAGGGGCTTTAACTGATTTTTCAATGTCTATTGTTGGAATGGGAGCATTTGGAGCTGCAATTTTTGGATTATTTAATAGACTACTAATCCCTATGGGATTACATCATGTTTTAAACTCATTTTTCTGGTTCCAATTAGGAACTTATAATGGAAAAACTGGAGATATAGCTAGATTCTTTGCTGGAGACCCGAATGCAGGACATTTTATGGCAGGATTTTTCCCTATAATGATGTTTGGATTGCCAGCTGTAGCTCTTGCAATATACTTTGCAGCTAAAAAAGAAAAGAGAAAAGCTGTTGGAGGAATGTTATTATCTTTAGCACTTACGTCTTTCTTGACAGGTGTTACTGAACCTATAGAATTTTTATTTATATTCTTGTCACCAATATTATTGATTGCACATGCGATTTTAACTTCACTATCATTCTTTGTAGTAGATAGTCTAGGAATATTACATGGATTTACATTCTCAGCTGGAGCAATTGACTATTTAATGAATTTTGGACTAGCTACTAAGCCTATTACTTTATTACTGGTTGGGTTAGGAATGTCTATAATATACTTTGTTGTATTTTATTTATTAATTACAAAATTAAATTTACCAACTCCTGGTAGAGAAGAAGATTGTGATGAATTTGATCAAGATGATGCTACAGATATAACTAGTGATTTAGATTTAGCTAAAAAATATATAGAGTATTTAGGTGGAGAAGAAAATATAACTAAGGTAGACAATTGTGCCACTAGATTAAGATTAGAATTAGTAGATACTGATAAAATGAATGATAAAGCATTAAAATCTATTGGAGCCAAAGGTGTTGTAAAACTAAATAAGACAAGTGCACAAGTTATAGTTGGAACAACTGTTGAATTTGTTGCAGATGGAATGAAAAGTCTACTTAAATAATTAAAAGAGTGTCAAATGGCACTCTTTTTTTAATAATATTCATTAAAGTCGCAATCTACACTAAACTCATTAGGGCTCAATAAACCTCCAAATGATATATATAGATTATTAATCTGAGAAGCTAATCTTTTGCTTAATATCAATTTATATTCATCAACTTCAAATAATTCATCATTATCCTGTAACTCATCCAGAGTTATATGCACTCTAGCATCACATCAGAAACTTATAGTTCTAATAAATACTCTTATATATTTTTTATTAGTTTCTTGTTGTAATAGCTTATCAAGTTCTGCTTTAGCAGAATTATATATTGTTATATTCATGTCTAGCTCCTTAAGTCGAATTTACTTAATTATATAACAAGATAAATTAAATGTAAAATTAGAGGCTAAGATAATGTTTGATTATTTAAACAATTGTCGCAAACAAATCCTTCTTCAGGAAAATAATTACTTTCACTATGAGGAAATGCGTTAAGGCAGCGACAACATGTACTGTGATGATATTTAGGTATATTATAAACTTCTATACCTGGAATAGAATTAAATGTATCTAAAGTTTTAGATGCAGTAAAATAATCTTCATAAATAGATTTTGCTTCTTCAGAAGCTTTTCTTCTTAAATAACTATCGTTCATATGAACACCTCCTATTATAAATTTACATAGTTAGTATTCCTAAAAATTGTAATATGTATTAAGTAAAATTTGGTAGAGAATAGAAAAATATATAAATTTATTATATAATAAAACATAGAAAAATTTTAGAGGGACTAAAAATATGGAAAGAGAAATAAAAATATCTGTAAGAAATCTTGTTGAGTTTATAATGAGGAATGGAAGTATAGACAATACAAAGAGTGCATCTATAAAACCAATAGAAGGAACTTTAGCTCATCAAATGATTCAAAATTCATATGATGAAAATTATGATGCAGAGTACCAATTAAAATATGAATTTGAATATAAAGGAATAAGTATAAAAGTAGAAGGAAGAGCAGATGGAATATTAAAAGAAGATGGGAAGGTTATAGTTGATGAAATAAAATCTACGTTAAAGGATGTAAATGACTATAGCAAAAATATAAATCAACTACATTTAGCTCAGGCAAAGTGCTATGCATATATATACTGTATGTTAAATGATTTAGGGGCTATTTATGTACAACTTACATATTACAATCTAGAAACTAAGGAAATAAATAAAATTAGAACGCATTATGAAGTTAAAGAACTTGAAAAAGATTTTTTAAATCTTATAAATGAGTACAAATTATGGATAGATATAGAACAAAACCACATATCTAAACGAGATGAGAATATAGAAAATTTAAAATTTCCATTTGAAAACTATAGAAAAGGACAAAGAGAATTTGCGGTATACGTTTATAAAAGTATTGTAGATAATAAAAAATGTTTTGCTCAAGCTCCAACAGGAACTGGAAAAACAATTTCAACGCTTTTTCCATCTATAAAAGCTATGGGGAAGGGATATGCATCTAAAATTTTTTATTTAACTGCGAAAAACATAACAAAAGATGTATGTGAAAATAGTTTGAAATTAATGAATGAAAAAGGTTTAGATATAAAATACATAATAATATCTTCAAAAGATACTGTATGCAAAAAAGATGAAGCTAATTGTAACCCAGAATATTGTGAATATGCAAATGGATATTTTGATAGGATAAATAATGCTTTAAAGGAAATTTTAAAATATGAAAATACATACTCATATGAAGTTATACAGCATTTAAGCGAAAAATATAAACTATGTCCATTTGAACTATCTCTTGATTTAGCATTATTTAGTGACATTATAGTATGTGATTATAATTATGTTTTTGATCCAAAGGTATATTTAAAAAGATTTTTCGATACTAAAAAAAATGATTATGTTTTCTTAATTGATGAAGCTCACAATTTAGTTGATAGAACTAGAGATATGTATTCTAAATCTTTAGGCAAATTTCAGTTTGAAGAAATTAGTAAAATAATGAAAGGAAAAAATCGAAGTATTAACTATTCTATAAATAAGATAAAGTCATATTTTAAAGAAATAGATGAAGAATTAATTATATATAAGGATATGAAATTATCAAATCATATAGAAAGCAAGGACTTAGATACAGAGTTTATAAATCTTTTGAAAGCTTTGACCCAAAAAATAGATGAGTATTTAGAAGATAATTCAGAGGAAAATGAAAAACTTATAGAATTATATTTTGATGTTCATAGTTTTTTAGGAGTTGCAGAATTTTACGATGACAATTTCGTAACTATTTATGAAAAAAATGGAAAAGAAGTACTTATAAGAATTTATTGCATAGATCCATCTAGAGTTATTGAACAAAGAATGAAAAGTGCTAAATCTACAATAATATTTTCAGCTACATTACTTCCTATAAATTATTTTAAAAGTATGTATAGTGGTGAAGAAAAAGACTATTTTATAAGTTTAAATTCTCCATTTGATGTAAATAAAAGAGAGTTAATATTTGCAAATAATATAAATACCACTTATAATAGACGGTATGAAACTTGTAAAGATGTATCTAAATCTATAAAAGATTGTGTAAAAAGTAATGGTGGGAATTATATGGTATTTTTTCCATCATATAGTTATATGGAACTGGTGTACGATTACATGATTAAAAACTATACAGATTTAAATATTGAAATTCAAGAAAAGGATATGAGTGAAACTAAAAAAGAAAGTTTTTTGAAAAATTTTCAAGAAGGTAATAACTGCACTCACATTGGTTTTTGCGTTTTAGGCAGTCATTTTTCTGAAGGTATAGACCTTACCAATGATAAGCTTATAGGAGTTATAGTAGTAGGAGTTGGAATGCCACAAATAGGAGTTGATAGGAACATCATAAAAAAGCATTTTGATAAAAAAGGCTATGATGGTTTCGATTATGCATATACTTATCCAGGAATGATAAAAGTACTTCAAGCTGCAGGAAGGTGTATAAGGACAAACTCTGATAAAGGAGTAATAATGCTTATTGATAATAGATACTCTCAAGAAAAATATAAAAAAATATTTCCAAGAGAATGGTATCCGAATAAAGTAGCTAGAAAAACTGAAGATATAAGCATTATTTGTAAAAATTTTTGGAAAAATATGAAGGAGAAATAAAAATTATATGTAATAATAAAAAAAGGACTTATATTAAACTATAAAAAACCAGATTAAAATTTAAGATTGGGGGCAATAACGAAAATATGAGTGACAAAAAAGTGAAAAAGAATAGCCTTATGAAAAAAATAGCAATAGGCTTTTTAGCGATATTTGGGCTAGGAGTTGCATCAGTTAGTATATTTGTTATGGCTATACTGTTTAATACTCCAGACATAGATCCAAAAAATATGGTATTTGCAGAAAACTCTATTATATATGATTCAAATAATAAAGTTACAGAGACAATTCAAGGTGCAGAGTCAAGGTATGTAGTAAAAGATATGAATAATATACCTGATAATTTAAAAAATGCAGTGCTTGCTATAGAAGATCATACTTTTTATGAGCATCATGGTATAAATATTAAAAGAACTATAGGCGCATTTGTACAAAATATAAAATCAGGATATAAAGCACAAGGTGCTAGTACAATAACACAGCAGTTAGCTAAAAACTTATATCTAACTAATGAAAAAACATATAAAAGAAAAATAAAAGAACTTTACTACTCACTGCAGTTAGAGAAAGAGTTAGATAAAGATGAAATACTTTTATCATATTTAAACACAATGTCTTTAGGACAAGGAAATCGAGGGGTTCAAGCTGCATCTCATAACTATTTTGATAAAGATGTATCTGAATTAAGCTTAGCAGAAAGTGCTCTTTTAGCAGGTATAACTAAATATCCAAGTAAATATGCTGCTTATAAAACATCACAGCTAACAAAAGATGATGATTTAAAAAATGCACAAATAATAATCTATGCTCAAGATTATGTACCAACAGATGATGATCTTGATATGTATGAAACTTTACTTGAAAATGATAGAATTGATAAGCTTACATATGATGCCTTAAAAAAGGGTAGAAAAGTAATATATAAAGCTGAGTTTAATGAAAATTCTAAAAAGAGACAAGAAGTTGTTTTAGGAAGAATGTTAGAACTTGGATATATATCAAGAAGTGAATATGATAAAGCTATAAAAGAAGATATAAAAATTAATGTAGGAGAAGATGTTGAAAGTAAAAATTCTTCATACTTTAACTCTTTAGTTAAAAAAGATGTAGTAAAAGCTTTAGTTAAGGAAGGTTATACTGAAGATGAAGCTAAAGATATGCTATACAATGGAGGACTTAGAATTCATTCTACAATAGACTCTGATATGCAAAATATTGTAGAAAAAGAATATGAAGATGGTTCTAACTTCCCAGGAACTTATAGAGATGAAAATGGAAACTTACAACCACAATCAGCTATGGTTGTTATGGACAATAATAATGGACAAATTAAGGCAATGATAGGTGGTCGTGGAATAGGAGGAGAAAGTTTATATAATAGAGCTACAAATCCAAGACAACCAGGATCATCAATAAAACCATTAGCAGTATATATGCCACTTATGGAGAGAGCTGGACTTACTCCTTACTCAACTTTAAATGATTCACCACTTAAAAAAGTAAATGGTAGAGATTGGCCTAAGAATGCAGGTGGTTCATACCATGGTGGTGTAAGTATGGCTCAAGCCGTAAAACAATCATATAATGGTGCTGCTGTTCACGGAGCTGCAATGCTTGGTAACAGTGAATCAGAATCTATGAAAATAGTTTTAGATTCATTAAAAGATTTAGGAATAACAACTGTAGATGATGTAAGAGATAGACATTATCCTACTGCTTTAGGAGGAATGGCTCGAGGAGTATCTCCTCTTGAAATGACAGCTGCTTATGCAGCTATAGCAAATGGTGGGGTTTATGTGGAACCTACAACATTTACTAAAATAGAATTATCAGATGGAAGTTTATTACTTGATCATAAGCCTAAAACTAAGAGAGTATACTCTCAAAATACAGCTTACTACATGACTAAAATGCTAGAAGGCGTTGTTAATGATGGTACTGGTAAAAGGGCTAAATTATCAAACATGGCCGTTGCTGGTAAAACAGGAACTACAAACAGCAATAATGATGCTTGGTTCTGTGGATATACACCATATTATACTGCATCAGTTTGGATTGGTAATGACAGACTTAAATCACTTCCACAAGGAAGTAAAATAGCTACTGCTTTATGGAGAGATGTTATGGACCCTATACATGATGGGTTAGAAGGTAGAGAATTTGGAAAAGAAGGACCGTTTTCTAAAGTTGATATAAGTTACAGTGCTCCAGTAAGTACAAGACCAAAACAAGAAGAACAAGAAACAGAAGAACAACCACAACAACCAGAACAACCAACACAACCGGAACAGCCAACACAACCAGAACAACCAACACAGCCACAGCCAGAGCCGCAACCGCAACCGCAGCCAGAGCCGCAGCCAGAGCCACAGCCACAGCCAGAGCCGCAGCCACAACCACAGCCAGAGCCGCAGCCACAACCACAGCCGCAACCGCAGCAAAATGCTCCTGCAGCTTAATATTGATAATTTAATTAAATTTGATATAAAAAAAGATATAGGTTAAAACCTATATCTTTTTTAATTTTTAAGGACAACATAAACCATATATAAAATATAAGATCCTATTAATATGAGACCCTCAAACTTACTTATATCTTTCTTTCTAATGGCGAATATATAAGCTATTATAGTAACAATAATCATTATACATATATCTAAAAACAGGCTAGGATCAACTGATATAGGAGTAATAAGTGAAGATACACCAAGTATAAATAAAATATTAAATATATTTGAACCAATAACATTTCCTAAAGCTATATCACTTTCTCCCTTACTGGCAGCTACAACGGAAGTTATAAATTCAGGTAGAGAAGTTCCTATAGAAACAATTGTTAAGCCTATCATTTTTTGGCTTACTCCAAAGCTCAAGGCTATAGTAGAAGAGCAATCAACAACTAACTTACCTCCAATTATTATACCTAAAATACCTATGATAGATAAAACTATAGATTTTGATAAGGATATATTTGATTGTGTACAAGGTGAATCATTACTTGATAATTCGATATTAGTATTAGTAATTAAACTTCTATTTTTATTTCTAGAGTTAATTGAAACTTCTACTAAATAATATATAAATATACCAAAGAACATTAAAAATACTAATCCATCGCTAAGAGATAAAATAGAGTTTTTTGAGTTTTGAAAAACAAAATCATTACAAAGTATTAAAAGCGAAACTGATGAAAGTATTAAAAATGGAAATTCTTTTAAAAGTATAGATTTCTTAACCGATAAAGGTTTTATAAACGCTGACATACCTACAACACATAGAAGATTAAAAATATTTGAGCCTATAATATTTCCGAGTGCTATTCCATTTTGCCCTTCGATAGATGCAGTAATACTGACGGCGGCTTCAGGAGCACTAGTTCCAAATGCAACTATTGTAAGACCTATAAGTAAGGACGGAATCTTGAGAGACCTTGCAATACTTGAAGAACCATCGACGAAATAATCAGCCCCCTTTACTAAAAGTAAGAACCCAAATAACAAAAACACATAAACCATACAAACATCTCCCTTTTTTTATGAAATAAAAATAAAAAAGACCTTCTAAATAAGTAGAAATATTTCTACTCATTTAGAAGGTCTTGCTAACAAGATTAAACTCGCTAATTAACCGAGTGATTATCACTGGTATGACGACTAATTAACACCTAAGTGTAAGCTACTCCCCTTCTAGGGAATTTAATTTTATAATTTAATTATATTCAAATTTTGGAAAATGTCAACTGATTTATAATAATTTATTTCTAGACATTATAAATGTAAGAATTAAACACATAATACATGTAATTAAAATAACAAGCCAGAACCCACTAGGATGATGTTCAAATGGCAATCCAGGTACATTCATACCGAAAAATCCAGATACAATAGTAGGTATAGACATTATAAGCGTAATAGATGTTAGAAATTGCATAACTGTATTTTGGTTATTACTAACAATAGCACTAAATGCATCCATTATTCTACTTAAAATATCTCCATAAATAGTAGCCATTTCTAAAGCCTGTTTGTTTTCTATAATAACATCTTCAAGTAAGTCTTCATCTTCTGAATACTTTTTAATAGATTCTGTTCTAAGCATTTTGTTAAGAACAAGTTCATTTGCTTTTAGTGAAGTTGAAAAATAGATCAGAGATTTTTCAAGTTCTAGTAACTGAACTAATTCTTTATTTTTCATAGACTTGTATATTTCTTTCTCTATGGCTATAGTCATTTTATTTATTCTTCTTAGATAATGTAAATAATAACTAGCATTTTTATAAAGAATTTGAAGAATAAATCTAGTTTTTTTGAAAGTGAAAAAATCTTTAACATGTCCAACTATAAAGTCATTTAAGATTTTTGTTTGACCTATACATACTGTAACAATAGTATCATCTAAAAGAATAATACCAAGTGGAATAGTAGAGTAGTGAGTAGAAGATGCATCACTTTCATCTACAGGTATATCTATAAGTATTAAAATATGATTATCTTCAATATCTATTCTAGAACGTTCTTCTTCATCGAGTGCAGCTCTAACACTTTCTATATCAACATTAAGCTTTGCAGAAATTTCAAGTATTTCAGCTGTACTAGGTTCAACTAAGTTAACCCAACAACCACTTTCAAATGATTTTAATTTTTCAAGTTTAGAGTCGATAGTTTTATAGTATCTTATCATTTGATCACTCCTTTATTCAGTTTTAAAGCAATCACTTAAGTATTATCTACATAATTGCTTAAACATATAATTGAATAAAGGCATTAAGCAATAATTAAGATTCATTAAGTGATTTAATAAACAAACATATCCGCAATGGAATACTGTCCATTTTTTATACCACTCCTTTATATATTATTTTTATTAAAAAAGACCACATCGGCATCACTGCTTAAGAGGTCAGATAAACTAATAATATCATATATTAATTTTTAATACAATAAAAATACCTTATTAAATTATGTGTAAATTAAAAAATATATAAGCATAAAATGTTAGTATATTGGAATATGTTATTTATTGTATAATTTAATTAAATTAAATTTAGGAGGGGTAGATATGAGATATAGGGAATTTGGAAAAACAGGGGAAAAAATATCTATTTTAGGATTTGGGTGCATGAGATTTCCTCAAATAGATGGGAAAATTGATGAAGAAAAAACTATTGAGATGGTTAGGTATGCAATTGATAATGGTGTAAACTACATAGATACTGCATACCCATATCACAATGGAGAAAGTGAAATTGTAGTAGGAAAAATTTTAAAGAATGGATATAGAGAAAGAGTTAATCTTGCAACTAAATTACCATCTTGGGAAATTAATTCAAGAGAGGATATGGATAAATATTTTAATGAACAATTAGAAAAACTTCAAACAGAACAGATAGACTTTTACTTGATTCATGCACTAGATAAAGGTCTATGGGATAACTTAGTTGAAAATAATATATTTGATTTTTTAAATGAAATAAAGAAAAGTAAAAAAGTAAGATATGTAGGATTCTCTTTTCATGATAAGTATGAAGTATTTAAAGAAATAATAGATTCGTATGATTGGGATTTTACACAAATTCAATATAACTATTTAGATGAAGAATACCAAGCAGGGACTAAAGGCCTTGAGTATGCAAGTGAAAAAGGTATGGGAGTTATTATAATGGAGCCTCTTAGAGGAGGAAAGCTTGCTAATAATTTGCATAATGATATATTAGAAATAATTAACAAATCAGATAGCAAAAAATCTCCAGCTCAATGGGCTTTTAAATTTTTATACAATAAGCCACAAATAGGAATTGTTCTTAGTGGAATGTCAAATATGGAACAGGTTGCTGATAATATAAGAATATGTAACGAGGATGGAGTTGCAGATTCTATGAACGTAGAAAGTGAAAGGATAATAGAAGCATTAAGAGATACATTAAAGTCTAAAATAAAAATAAATTGTACGGATTGTAAATACTGTATGCCATGTCCAAATGGTGTTAACATACCTGCTTGTTTTGAATGTTTAAATAATTCATCGATGTTTAATGATATAGAAGGGATAAAAAACAATATGTATAAATATTTAATAGAGCAAGATGCTGATGCATCTAAATGTATAGAATGTGGTAAGTGTGAAAAAAGTTGTCCTCAACATATTGATATAATAAATAAATTAAAGAAAGTTAAAGAAACATTTGAGTAATTAACTCTATTGAAAAAAAAGTATTTTTTTGATAATATATAAATTATCTTAAAACTTAAAAAGACAGTTCGAAAGCCTCCTGTCTTTAAACAAAACTATGGTTAAGTCTTGAAATATAATATTTATATTATTATTTAGATTATAAAACCGTAGATTTTTCTGCGGTTTTTTAGATTTTAGGACTTAAAGGAGAAATTTTATGACGACAAATATAAAAAAATTAGTTACAACAGCATTAGTTGCAGCTATATATGCAACTTTAACATTGGTATTAGGAGCTATAAGCTATGGACCAATACAATTTAGAGTGGCAGAAATTATGGTATTACTTCCATTTATAAAAAAGGACTATATATGGGGATTAACGATAGGATGTTTTTTAGCTAACATTATAGGGCCTTATGGAGTACCAGATATAATTTTTGGGACAACTGCAACATTTTTAAGTGTATATGCAGTTTATTTGACTAGTCAAATGATGGATGGTAAAAAATATGCTTTATTAGTATCATCAATTTGGCCTACTGTTATAAATGCTATAATAATAGGCATAATGCTTAATATATTCTTTGGATTACCACTTATTTTATCTATGGCACAAGTTGGATTTGGACAATTTGTAGTTATAACAATAATAGGTGTACCGCTGTATAAATCATTAGAAGGTAAATATTTTAAAATATTAAAAGATGCATTTTAATATAATCAGAAAGGAAATATTATGTTTACGCAAGTTTTATTAGGCTCAACCATAGTTTTAGGAGCAACTTTGTTTTTAAATAGAGAGATAAATAGTTTAGAAACTACTAGATATGAAATAAAAAATAAAAAGATACCAAAAGAATTTAATAATTTTAAAATTGTTCAAGTAAGTGATTTACATAATAAAACATTTGGGAAGAACAATGAAAAATTATTAAAAAAAATTCATGAAGAAGAACCTGATATAGTAGTTATAACAGGAGATTTAGTAGAAGGCGATAAAAATAACTTTCATGTTTCATTAAATTTTTTAGATGAACTAACTAAGAGTTATGAAGTTTATCACATAATAGGAAATCACGAACAAAAGTCTTTAATAAAAAAATATAAAAAAGAATATGAACTTTATTTTAAGGAACTTAGTAAAAAGCCGATTATAAATTTAGAAAATGATAAAGTGATAATAAATAAAGATAATTCTAGCCTAAATATTTTTGGACTTATAATTCCGTTAGAAAAATATCCTTATTTTTTCAAAAATTTTAAAAACAGAAAAGAAGGATTAGATAAGGACTTTATAAAAAAATCATTAGGGGAAATAGATAAAAATGAATATAATGTGATGTTAGCACATACTCCATTTTTCTTTGAAGATTATAGTGATTATGGAGCTGATCTAGTATTATCAGGTCATGTTCACGGAGGTATAATAAGGCTACCACTATTAGGTGGAGTTCTTTCTCCTAATAGAGAATTTTTCCCTAAGTATGATTTTGGAAACTACAAAAAAGATGATACAACAATGATACTAAGTAAAGGATTAGGAGGATCTAAAGTTCTTATAAGATTTAACTGTAGACCTGAGATAGTTAGTATAACTTTAAGAAGTGAATTATAGTTTTTTTCTATGTGGTTATGGAAATATATAGAAAAAAACTATAATAAACAAATTGTAAGTTTGATATAATTGAATAAGAAATTTAGAATTTTATGACGAATTATGAAGCAAAGGGGAATAGCTATGAAATTAAATAAAAAAATAAGTGTTATAATTGCAGGGGTATTAATTACATTTAGTATTGGAAGTTTAGTTGGATGTACTCAAAACTCTGATAAGGATGATAAAACATCAGCCAAATATGAAAATATAAATGCAAAAGAAACTGAGGATTTATTAGCTACTGGAGATGATATAGCTGTTGTGGATGTTAGAACAAAAGGTGAATTTAACACAGGACATATAGATAAGGCTATGAATATAGATTTTGATAATTTTGAAAATAATTTAACTATATTAGACGATTATAAAGAAAAACCAGTTCTACTTTATTGTAAGACAGGAAATAGAAGTGAAAAGGCAGCAAAAATTTTAGAAAAGCATGGTTTTACAAAAGTATATAATGCTACAGACGGTGTTGAAGAGCATGATTACAAATTAGTTAAGTAAGTCAATAAAAATAACCTCCCAGCTTTATAATATTTAGTTGGGGGGTTATATTATTATTATAAATAAAACAACAGAGGAGGAACAAAATGAAAAAAATTATTGCCTTGGGAATAACGATATCCCTATTGTTTTTAGTTGGATGCAGTAATGGAAAGGCTACGAGCCAATCGGATGAGCACCTTTTAAGCAAAAACTATGAAGAAATTGAAAAAAGTGCAAAAGGAAGTACTGTTAACTTTTATGGATGGGGAGGAAATGAAGTACTGAATAAATGGTTTGATAATTATGTAATCCCAAACATGAAAGAAAAATACGATATAAATGTAAAAAGAGTAGGTATGGATATAGATACCATAATGAATCAATTAATATCTGAGAAACAAGTTAAAAATGATAAAGGAAATATAGATGTTTTTTGGATAAATGGAGAAAACTTTAAAACGGCAAAAGATAATGAACTTTTATTTGGACCATTTACTAAAAAAATAGAAAACTATGAAAAGTATGTTGATACGAACTCAAAAGACATAACAACTGACTTTGGTACACCTGTAGACAACATGGAGTCTCCGTGGGGAAAAGCTTCATTTACAGTACTAAAAAACTCAGATAAAGTAAGTGAGAATATAGTAGACACTAATACATTAAAAGAAGCTATAGTGAAAAATCCAGGTAAATTTACATATCCAGCGCCACCAGATTTTACAGGAAGTGCATTTGTAAGAAATGTAATATATGATACAGTAGGTTATGAAAATTTAAAGGATTTACCTGAAGATGAAGCTGTAGTTAAAAAAGCAATTCAACCAGCGATAGACTATTTAAAAGAAATAAAGCCTTATTTATGGAATGAAGGAAAAACTTATCCATCTACGATAGCCCAACTAGATAATATGTATTCTGATGGAGAAGTTAATTTCAGTATGACTTACGCTCCGAATGAAATTGAAGGTAAGATAAACTCTGGAGAATTTGATAAAAGTACTGAATTTATAAACTTTGATAAAGGGAATATATCTAATA
Organism: Paraclostridium dentum; assembly: GCF_048568265.1. NCBI lineage: Bacteria > Bacillati > Bacillota > Clostridia > Peptostreptococcales > Peptostreptococcaceae > Paraclostridium > Paraclostridium dentum. The sequence continues at coordinate 1,287,328 of NZ_CP183813.1, forward strand.
CTCACTTTTTAGCAATACCTAAAAACTCATCAAATAAAGCTGGTGCAATGGTACTAATAAATTACTTAACAAGTGTAGATGCACAAGCCTCTAAAAGTGAATCTAAAAACTGGGGTGATATGACTATATTGGATTTAAATAAGATACCTAAAGAAGATAAATCAAAATTTAAAAACTCAGTACAAATAAAAAATTCAGTTCCAGAAATTAAAGCAAGTATAGTGCCTATAATAGAAAAGATATGGGTAGAAGAGGTAGCTAACTCTAATGAGTAAAATAAAACCATATTTGCTTATTGCTCCAGCCGCATTACTATTATTATTTATAATGGGGGTAGGAATTTGCACATGCATATTGCAAAGCCTAGGATATTTCCCTTTAATTGGATTAAATAGTATAACTTTTGATTACTACAAAGAGATATTATCTAATCAACAATTTATAAACTCATTAATATTAAGTTTAAAAATATCGACAATTTCATCATTAATAGCAACTATAATAGGAGTTTTGTTAGCATATTTAATGACAAAAAGTAGGTTTTCTAAGTTAAGATATTTTTTATTAAACTTGCCTATTATAGTCCCACATATAATAGTTGTAATGCTTGCATTTGCTGTGTTATCTAAAACAGGTATAATAGCAAGGGTATTATATAATTTGAATTTAATAAAGGATTCTAGTGAGTTTGTAAGCCTAGTAAATGACAAAGCTGGTATAGGAATAATGATTGTATATATATATAAGGGAATGCCATTTATAGCGATTACAGTGTATAATATATTGAAGAGTTTAGATGTTAAGTTAGAAGATGTAGCGCTAAATTTAGGGGCTAATAAATTTCAAGTACTTAAATTGGTAATAATGCCACAGATAATGCCTACAATACTTTCATCATTCATTGTAATATTTGCGTTTTCGTTTGGATCATTTGAAGTACCATATTTAATTGGGGCTACAAATCCTAAAGCGCTTCCTGTTAATGCATATATAAACTATATAAATACAGATTTAGCTCAAAGACCTTTATCAATGGCTATGAATAGTATATTAACTGGTATAAGTTTTATATTATTAATATTATACAATTTAATTTTTACTAAATTAAAGAAAAATAAATTATAGGTGATCGTATGAAGAAACAATTAAAAAATCTAATTATAAATATAATATTAATTTCGTTATTAATGCCTTTAATAATACTTTTTATTTGGGCTATATCTTCATCGTGGGTATTTCCTAAAATTTTACCAAGTGAGTTTTCAATGAGAGGTTTTGAATACATTTTGAGTGGTGAAAACATAAATGTATTAATAAACAGCATACTTATATCTATATCAGTTGTAATTTTAACTATGATTATATGTATACCGGCATCTAAGGCTATAGCACTTTATGAATTTAAAGGCAAAAAATTATTCGAGTTATTAGTTTTATCTCCTATAATAATACCTGTCATATCTGTAGCTATGGGAATACAATTAACTTTTATTAAGATGGGATTAGCAAATACTGTACTAGGAGTGATTATTATAAATGTAATTCCATGTATACCATATGGAGTTAAAATGATAACGGATGTGTATAAATTAATAGGTGATAAATATGAACTACAAGCTAATATGCTAGGGGCTAAAAAATTAGATACTTTAAGGTATGTTACAATTCCACTGATACTTCCAGGTATAATAGGAGCATCCAGCATGTGCTTTATAATATCTTTTAGTCAATATTTTTTAACTTTACTAATAGGTGGAGGAAGTGTAATTACGTATCCTTTAATAATGTTTCCTTATATACAAAGTGGAGATAGAATGATATCTTCTATATATAGCATAGTGTTTATATTAATAAGTTTGATTGTAGTAGCTTTAATGGAATGCAGTATACGCAAGTACTATAGTAATGATAAGGAGATAAAAAATGTCATCAGTTAAAATTGTTAACTTAACAAAACAATTTAACAATGTAAATATATTAGAAAATATAAATTTAGAAATACATCAAGGTGAGTTAATAACTCTTCTTGGAAGATCTGGTTGTGGCAAAAGTACGACGCTTAAACTAATAGCAGGGCTTATAAATCCAGAAAGTGGGGATATTTTATTTGATGGAAAATCAGTTTTAAATTTTAAAACACAGGATAGAAATGCAGTAATAGTATTTCAAGACTATTCTTTATTCCCACATATGAGTGTATTTGAAAATATAGAATTTGGACTTAAAGTTAACAAAATAGATAAGAATTTACGAAAAAATAAAGTTTTAGAACTTATAAACTTAGTAAAATTAACAGGGTTAGAAGATAAATATCCTAATGAATTATCTGGAGGTCAGCAACAAAGGGTTGCGATTGCAAGGTGTCTTGCTGTAAATCCTAAAATATTATTGTTAGATGAGCCATTTTCAAGTTTAGATATAAATTTGAGGGGGGAAATGAGGGAGTTTATCTTAAAAATACAAAAAGACTTAGGAATAACTACTGTACTAGTAACTCATGATAAGGAAGAGGCACTAATGATGAGCGATAAGATAGCAGTTATGATAGATGGACGTGTAGCTCAATTTGATACTCCTAGAAATTTATATGAAAACCCCAACTCAAAAGAAGTGGCAAACTCTTTTGGAGAAAGAAATTACATCATTGGAGATATAGATAATGGTCAATTTAAATCTAGTGTATTAAATCTAGATTTAAATGTTAAAGAAAGTATATATAATGTAGAGCTAATGATTTCAAAAGAGGATATAAATATATGTGATTTAGGATATGAAACAGGAATTGAAGGTACGGTTGAAAGTAAGATTTATGCAGGAGACATAACGTATTATAATGTGAAAGTTAAGGGTTCATTATTAAAAGTGAGTTCTAATAATGGTTCATATGAAAAAGGGGAACATGTAAAATTAGAAGTGAATCTTAGAAATGTAGTATACTTTAAATAGATAATATTTACATATTAAAACTAATGGAGGTGCTTTATGGTAGACAATAGAATAAAAAAATTAAAACCACTTGCTGAAACTAAGTTTTTAAGTATCTATGATGCAACATATACTAATAAATTAGGAAATGAAAATAACTGGATGATAGCATCTAGAAAAGGATATGAAAATTTATCAGAAAAATATTTCAAAGGTAAAAAAGATGATGTAGATGCTGTTGTTATAGCCGCGTTTCATAAGGAAATTAAAAAGTTAGTAATTGTTAAACAATTTAGAGTGCCATTGAATGATTATGTATATGAACTGCCAGCGGGATTGGTAGAGAACAATGAGAATATAGAGATTGCAGTAAAAAGAGAGTTAAAAGAAGAAACGGGACTTAACCTGTTAGAGATAAACAAAAACTTAGGAAACAATCAATTATACTTATCTCCAGGTATGACTGAAGAAAGCGCGAGTCTAGTTTATTGTTTATGTGATGGTGAATTAAGTACTGAATATTTAGAAGAAGAAGAAGATATTAAACCTATGTTAGTTAGTAGGGAAGAAGCTAAAAAACTATTAGAGAAAAATGTGAAAATGGATATAAAAGCATTTATGACATTACAAAGTTTTGTTTTATTTGGAGATGATTTTTTTAAGTTTTAATTATGTGATAAAGTCACAGAAAAAAATTTATTTAAATTATAAAATAAGTTTAATAAATTTAATAGGGTAAAGGAGTACTTTATGGGATTTTTATCAAACTTATTTAAAAATAATAAATACAAAAACATAAATGAAAATGAATTAATTGATTTATTAACAAATAATAAAAATTGTATAATAATAGATGTAAGAACTGCTCAAGAATTTAAAAGTGGACATATAGAAAAAGCAAAAAACATATCTGTTAGTGAGTTAAGATCGAAAGTTAATTCAATAATAAAATACAAACATAATGACGTAATTCTTTATTGCGCTTCTGGGGCTAGAAGTAAGTCTGCAGCCGATTTTTTATACAAAGAAGGATTTGAAAATATATACAATTTAAAAGGTGGAATGGGTTCATATTTAAATGCAAAAAGGAAATAAAGAAGATGATTTAATAAAATCATCTTCTTTATTTTATATTACAAAAAACTATTAAATAAAAAATGTAAATAAAGTAGTAAATCTTACTATATTGACTAAGTTTGACTAATGGTATATAATACCACCTGTAGAGGGTTAATGAAAACGTACCCCAACAAATATAGTGAATATTTGGAGGCTAGCTATGGATATAAAAGGGACTAAAACTGAAAGAAATTTAGCTACAGCTTTCGCAGGAGAATCTGAAGCTAGAAATAAATACAGTTTTTATGCATCACAAGCAAAAAAAGAGGGCTATAATAAAATAGCAGACTTTTTTGAAGAAACTGCAAAAAATGAAATGGCACATGCAAAAATGTGGTTTAAATTACTTCACGAAGGAATTAAATCAACAGAAGATAACTTAAAAGATGCGGCAGCCGGAGAACATTATGAATGGGTAAGTATGTACGAAAAGTTTGCACAAGAAGCAGAAGAAGAAGGCTTTGATCAAATAGCATTCTTATTAAGATCAGTAGGTTCTATAGAAAAAGAACATGAAAAAAGATATAATGAACTACTTAAGGCTTTAGAAGATGATAAAATTTTCAAAAAAGATGAAGTTGTAGAGTGGAGATGTCAAAACTGTGGACATTTACACAAAGGTACAGAAGCACCAGAAGTTTGTCCTGTATGTCAACATCCAAAAGCATTTTTTGAAATAAAAGCTGATAAGTTTTAATATTGTTAATTTTAAATTTTAGGTTTATATACATATTATGTAAGAAGAAAATATAGATATAAAAATATGGGTGTTTCTAATAGAAACACCCATATTTAAGTTTATTATAGTTTAGATGTTAATTCATCAATAACTTCAGATACATTTTTTAATCGATCAACCTTATAAGCGTTACTTCCACAAAATAATAGACCGTTTTCAATATCGCCACGAACTGCATCTATAAGTGCCTTAGAAATACAATAAGGTGTATTACTTGGATTACAAGGGATTAAGCAATTATAGCATTTTTTAATTTTTCTGCCTTCAGAACTAACTGACTTAATAAAACTATTTCCAATTGCACGCCCAGGCATTCCAACAGGGCTTTTAACTATCTTTATATCATCTTGACTAGCGTTTACGTAAGTCATTTTATACTCATAAGCCGCATCACATTCATGAGTAGCTACGAATTTAGTTCCTACCTGAACCCCACTTGCACCCATATCTATGTATTTCTTTACGTCATCGCCCGTAAATATACCACCAGCAGCTACAACCGGAATATTTTTATTAAATTTATCTCCATAGTTTTTAGCTATGTCTAAGATTTTAATAAATTCACCATCATAATCTATGTTGTCTATATTATCTAAATCATCATTATGATAACCTAAGTGTCCACCAGCTTTAGGACCTTCAACTACTATTAAGTCTGCAGTAGTATTTTCCTTTCTATCCCACATTTTTAAAATAACTCCTAATGCCTTAGATGTGGAAACTATAGGTGCTATTTTAACAGAACTACCCTTAACAAGTTTAGGTAAGGCAGTAGGAAGTCCTGCTCCAGAAATTATTAAATCTACTCCAGATTCTATACAAGTTTTAACATGATCTTCATAATAATTCATAGCGACCATAAGATTTACACCTATTATACCACCTTTAGAAATTTCCTTTGCTTTTAATATATGTTTTTTTAATGCTCTTAAATTAGCTTTAAGAGGATTTATTTCAAAATCATCTTCGTCATAACCTACCTGTGCACCAGATATAACTCCAACACCACCACAACTAGCTACTGCACCGGCAAGAGATGATCTAGAGACACCAACTCCCATTCCGCCTTGTACTACAGGCACTTTAGCAATTAAATCTCCTATTATTAATGGTTTCATTAATTTCCTCCAAAAAAATAATTTTACTAGATTATTATATTAAGTATTAGTACCTAGTAATAATTAAATTATACTATAAAATTAAAAATAATCAATCAGTATTTTAAAGTACAAATAAAAAAGCAAAATACTCTTTAAAAGAGCATTTTGCTTTTTAATCAGATTTTGTTGATGCAAACTCAGGATTAAACTTTTTGTTAGAGGAGAGATTGTTTTCCTTGAAGTTAATAACGGATTTGTTTTTCCAATATCCTTTTTTATAATATATTCCGGTAACAATTAATCCTACACACCAACCAATAGGAATTCCCATCCATATTCCATTGACGCCAAATATTGATGATAATAAATATGATGCAGGAATTCTGGCTATCCATAATGATATCATAGAACTTATCATTGCAAACATTGAGGCACCAGCACCACGGATTGCACTAGTTAACATAAATGATGTTCCTATAAATATGAAAAATGGACCTATAGTAAGTAAATACCTAGAGCCTATAGAAACTACATCAGGATCAGTATTAAACAATTTTATTAAATTTTCTTTGAATAATAAAAATACTATTAATACGAATATAGATATACACAAAGCCATAGTAATAGAAGATTTCACACCTTTTTTTACTCTGTCAACTTTTCCAGCCCCTATATTTTGGGCAACAAAAGTAGATACAGCACTGCCTAAATTCATAATAGGAAGTGATATGAAAGTTTCAACTTTAGATCCAGCTCCAAAGGCAGCCATGGCAGATGTGCCATAACCATTAACTAAAGATTGTAAGGTTATATTACCAATAGAGAATAGTGTTTGCTGGACTGCAGATGGCAGACCAAGTTTTAATCCAGTTTTAAATATTATAGAGTCGTACTTCAAATTTCTAATTCTAATTTTTAAGATTTCATGACGTTTATTAAGATATATTACACTAAATATAAATGCTACAGCTTGAGCGATTATAGTGGCAAGAGCTACACCATTTACACCCATATTAAAATAAATTATAAAGATAATATCTAGAATTATATTTAAAATAGTAGCTATTATCAAAAAATATAATGGATTAGTAGAATCACCAAGACCTCTTAGTATAGCACACACGGAATTATATCCTGTTGAAAAAACTGTACCAGCAAAAATTATAATTAGATAGCCCTTAGAAAGTTCAAAAATTTCACTTGGAGTGTTCATAATATGAAGTATATTTCCACTAAAAAAAACTCCTATTAAAGTTATAAAAAATGAAGCTATAAAAATGAATACATATGTGGTATCTATTGCTGCTTTAACTTTAATCATATTTTTAGAACCATAATATTGAGATATAAGAATTGAGAAGCCTAAGGTTATGCCCATTAAAAAAGAAGTAAGTAAAAACATAATTGGATTTGCGCCAGATACTGCTGCCATAGCATTTTTACCAACAAACCGTCCAACAATAATGCTATCAGCTGTATTGTATAATTGTTGAAATAAACTTCCTATTAGCATTGGGAGGGCAAAGTTAAATATACATTTGCTTTCATTTCCGACTGTTAAATCTTTTATAAATATCACCTCGATTTATTAAAAATAAGTTATTAATAATATAGTAGCAAATATTTAGAATATTCTCTATATAAAGTTGGTTTTAAAATTAAATACTTGAATTAACAGATACTTAGCAGTATATAATAAATACAAAGATTAAATTGCTATTTTGCTAGATATTCGATTTAAAAGACTTAAAAGTAGTATATTTTAACTGTTAAAAGAGGTGATAATATGGTTGAAATAACTTTACTAGGTTGTGGTGGAAGCATGCCAGTGCCAAATCGGTACCTTTCATCTTTGCTTATGAATTATAGAGGAAGAAAAATACTTATAGATTGTGGTGAAGGAACTCAAGTTTCTATGAAAATTGCAAATTGTGGATTCAAAACTATAGATTATATTTGTATAACTCACTTACATGGAGATCATATAATTGGGCTTCCGGGCATACTATCCACAATTGGGAATTGTGGTAGAACAGAAATATTAACAATAATTGGGCCTAAAGGAATAAAAGAGATTATAGAGGCCTTTAAATTAATAGTAAAAGAACTTCCATATGATATAAATATAATAGAAAATCCTAAAGAAGATATATTAGTAAGTAATAATTATATTAATAAAGACATTATTATATCTACTTTAGAGGTAGAACATTCAACTCCATGCATTGCATATAGTTTTTATGTAAAAAGAAAAGCTAAGTTTGACATGGAAAAAGCAATGAAAAATAATGTGCCAAAAATTCTTTGGAGCAAACTTCAAAATGGAAGAGAAATAAAATTGGAAGGTAACATATATACAAAAGATATGGTTTTAGGTCAACCTAGAAAAGGAATTAAAGTAAGTTTTGTTACAGATACAAGACCAATAAAAGAAATTATGGACTTTGTAGATAATAGTGATTTATTGGTATGTGAAGGTATGTATGGAGATGATTGTGACTTAGAAAGGGCTATAAAAAATAAACATATGACATTTAGAGAAAGTGCAACAATCGCAAAACAATCAAATGTAGAAACTATGGTTTTAACACATTTTAGTCCAATTATAAAAGACCCTAATATGTATATTGAAAATGCGATGGAAGTGTTTGAAAATACAATAATAGGAACTGATAGATTAAAATTGAATTTGCTTTTTAAAGAATGATAATTGTAGTATTGAAGTTTTAATAATTTTTACATGGGTATATAATAAAATATTAAAACATACATCATGGAGGACATTATGAATTTTACAGATATAGACAATGATAAGTTAAAAGAATTAGCCAAAGATAAAAATACATTGTTAATTGATATAAGAACGAAAGAAGAATTTGAAGAAAATCATATAAACAGTGCTATTAATATACCTTTACATGACTTGATGTACAATATAGATGAGATTGAAGATTTTAAAGAAAAGAACATAGTGGTGTACTGTAGAAGTGGACATAGAAGTATTACAGCATGTAACTTATTAGAATTAGAAGGATTTAACAATATTTATAATTTAAAATATGGAATTTTAAGTTATAAATAGATAATTCAAAACGAGTGGATAAGCATAAATCTACTCGTTTTGAATTTTTTAGTATAGATAAAAAATATTAAATATATATAAATTTTTTATAAAAATCATTGAAAACGATGTCATGAGGTGGTAAAATTTATTTTAATAACAAATGAAAATTGAAAAATTATAACTTTTCAAAGAAAGTTTAAGAAATATTTAACAAAAAATATTGTAAATTTACATAAAATAATTTAGGTTTTAACAAAGAGGTCTCAACCTCTTTATAAACATATATAAATATAACTTAGGGGGCTTTAATATGATAAAAGAAAGATTATCTATGCTTAGAAATTATATGAAACAAAATGGTATGGATGCATATATAATACCATCTTCAGACAATCACCAAAGTGAGTATGTGGGAGATTACTTCAAAAGTAGAGAATTTATATCTGGATTTACAGGTTCAGCAGGTACTGTAGTAGTAACTATGGATGAAGCAGGACTTTGGACAGACGGAAGATATTTTATACAAGCTGAAAGTGAATTAAAAGGAAGCGGTATAAAATTATTTAAAATGGGAGAAGAAGGAGTTCTAACTACTGAAGAGTACATATTTAATAATGTAAAAGAAGATGGAGTATTAGGATTTGATGGTAGAGTTATATGTGCTAGAGAAGGACAAAATTTAGAGAAAAAATTATCTGGGAAAAACATTAAAATATCATATGAGTATGATTTAATAGATAATATTTGGGAGAATAGACCAGCTTTATCTAATGAAAAAGCATTTTTATTAGATGTTAAATATGCAGGTGAATCATTTAGCTCAAAGTTAAATAGAGTTAGAGAAGTTATGAAAGAAAAAGGAGCAACAACTCATGTAATAACAACTCTTGACGATATAGCTTGGTTATTTAATATAAGAGGAGGAGATGTTAAATTCAATCCTGTAGTATTATCTTATACTTTAATAACTTTAGATAAGGTTTACTTATTTGTTGATGAAGCTAAGTTAAATGAAGAAATATTAGGTGAATTAAACAAAGAAAATGTAGTTATAAAACCATATAATGATATATATGAATTTATAAAAACATTAAATAAAGATGAAATAATATTATTAGATTCAACAAAAATAAACTATGCTATATTAAATAATATACCTGATGACGTTAGAAAAATAGATGAGTTTAATCCAACTATGTTTATGAAAGCTCAAAAGAATAAAGTTGAGTTAGAAAACATAAGAAACAGTCATATAAAAGATGGTGTAGCATTTACTAAATTCATGTATTGGTTAAAAAATAATGTAGGAAAGACAGAGATATCTGAATTAAGCGCGTCACAAAAATTAGAAGATTTAAGACGTGCTCAAGATGGATTTATAGAGCCAAGCTTTGGTACAATAGCTGGATATAGAGAACATGCAGCTATGATGCACTACAGTGCAACTCCTGAAAGTGACTATAAATTAGAGCCAAGAGATTTATTTTTAATAGATTCAGGTGGTCAATATTTTGATGGAACAACAGATATAACAAGAACTATTGCATTAGGTGAAGTGAGTGACGAACTTAAAACACACTTTACAGCGGTTGCAAGAGGTATGATAAACTTATCAATGGCTAAGTTTTTACATGGAGTAAGAGGATACAACTTAGATATACTAGCAAGAAGACCAATGTGGAATATGGGAATAGATTATAAGTGTGGAACAGGTCATGGAATAGGTTTCTTATTAAATGTACATGAAGCTCCAAATGGATTTAGATGGAGAATAGTGCCAGATAGATTTGACAGTGCTGAACTTGAAGAAGGTATGGTAACAACTAATGAGCCTGGAATATATGTTGAAGGATCTCATGGAATAAGAATAGAAAATGAATTAGTTGTTCAAAAAGCAGAGAAAAATGAATATGGACAATTCATGGAGTTTGAAGTTGTAACATTAGCGCCAATTGATTTAGATGCAATAGTTGTAGATGATATGAATAGAGAAGAAAGAGAATATTTAAACTGGTATCATAAATTAGTTTATGATAAAGTATCTCCTTTCTTAACTAATGAAGAACAAGAATGGTTAAAAGAATACACTAAAGAAATATAATTAAGTGTTTTGTATAAAAAGGGTATGGCTAAAAACCATATCCTTTTGTTTTTATGTTAATAAAAAAATATTAATATAGATAAAAAAATAACGTTTAAAAAATTATAATTTTTATAATCTTGAAAATATTTAATTGATTCTTAAAATTTTAAAAATAAGAAAAAGAATGTAAATATATTGAAAACGATGTCATGAGGTGGTACTATATAAGTGGGCGATAGATGATGCATAAAATTTTATATGTAGGATAAGGGGGATTATAATGATAAGTGGTAGATTAGAGAGTTTAAGAAAATACATGGGGGAATACAAAATAGATGCATATATAATACCATCTTCAGACAATCATCAAAGTGAATATGTAGGGGATTATTTTAAATCAAGAGCGTACATATCAGGATTTACAGGTTCAGCAGGAACTTTAGTTGTAACTATGGATGAAGCAGGACTTTGGACAGATGGAAGATATTTTATACAGGCTGAAAATCAATTGAAAAACACGGGGATTAAATTATTTAAAATGGGCGAAGAAGGTGTTCCTACTACTCAAGAATTTATATGTGAGAAGTTATCTAAAGGATCGACATTAGGATTTGATGGTAGATTAATATCTGCAAATGAGGGTAGGAGTTTAGAAGAAAAGTTAAAAGAAAAAAATGTAAGCATAAAATATGAGTACGATTTAGTTGATAAAGTATGGAACGACAGACCTTCTTTATCAAGGGAGAAAGCTTTTTTATTAAAGGTTGATTATGCAGGGGAAACATTTAGTTCGAAATTAGAAAGACTTAGAGAAACTATGAAAGAAAAAAATGTAACATCTCATATTATAACAACTCTTGATGATATAGCATGGCTATTTAACATAAGAGGTAGAGATGTTAAATATACGCCAGTTGTTCTTTCATATGCAATAATAACATTAGATGAAGTTTACTTATTCATAGATGAAAGCAAATTAAATGAAGAAATAATAAATGAATTAAAAAAAGAAAATGTAATAATAAAAAAATACGATGATATATATGAATTTGTTAAAACTATGGATAAAACTGAAAAAGTGTTATTAGATGATGGAAAAGTTAGCTACTCAATATATAATAATTTACCAAATGAAGTTCAAAAAATAAAAGAGCCTAATCCTACAATGAACTTTAAAGCTGTAAAAAATAATATTGAATTAGAAAACGTTAGAAATAGCCACTTAAAAGATGGAGTAGCATTTACCAAATTCATGTATTGGTTAAAGAATAATGTAGGTAAGATAGAAATATCTGAAATAAGTGCATCAGAAAAATTAGAAGAGTTAAGACGTGCCCAAGAAGGATTTATAGAGCCAAGTTTTGCAACTATAGCTGGATATAGAGAACATGCAGCTATGATGCACTATAGTGCTACACCTGAAAGTGATTATAAATTAGAAGCTAGTGATTTATTCTTAATAGATTCAGGTGGTCAATATTTTGATGGAACAACAGATATAACAAGAACTATTGCTTTAGGGGAAGTAAATGGTGAGCTGAAGACGCATTTTACTGCAGTTCTTAGGGGAATGATAAATTTATCAATGGCTAAGTTCTTATATGGAGCAAAAGGATATAACCTAGATATATTAGCAAGAAGACCAATGTGGAATGTAGGTTTAGATTACAAATGCGGAACAGGTCATGGTGTAGGTTTCTTAGGAACTATACATGAAGCTCCAAATGGATTTAGATGGAAGATAGCTCCTAACAGATTAGAAACAGCTACGTTAGAAGAAGGTATGGTAACAACTAATGAGCCAGGCATATATATTGAAGGTTCTCATGGAATAAGAATAGAAAATGAACTTATAACTAAAAAAGCAGAAAAAAATGAATATGGTCAATTCATGGAATTTGAAGTGGTAACATTTGCACCTATAGATTTAGATGCAATAAATGTTGATGATTTAAATAAAGAAGAAAGAGATTATTTAAATAATTACCATAGATTAGTTTATGAAAAAATATCTCCATATTTAACTGAAGAAGAAAATGTATGGTTAAAAAAATATACTAGGGGAGTATAGAGTAACAGTATAATAAGGTAGCTTTTTAAATATAAAGCTACCTTAAATATAAAATTAAACATTTAAGGGGGACTTAAGATGGCAAATACAACATCTGCACCTGCAAAACATCCTAAGGGGTTATATGTTTGTGGGTTAACATTCACGTTTGAAAGATTCGCATACTATGGATCAAAAACTTTATTATTACTATTCTTATCATACTCAATATCTCAGGGTGGATTAGGAATAGACAATGCTGATGCAGCAGCTATAGCAGCAAACCTAGCAGCATTCACTTACTTAGCACCAATATTTGGGGGAATGATATGTGATAGATGGATAGGGGCTAGATATTGTGTAATTATAGGATCGATTATAATGGCAGCAGGATATGCATTAGGTTATTTTGCAACAAGTGTAATTTGGGTTCATGCAATGATAATTTTAATATCAATAGGGACTGGTTTCTTTAAAGGTAATTTAAATGCACTAGTTGGGGAGTTATATGATGACAATACTAGAAAAGATGCAGCCTTTTCTTTATTATATACATTTGTTAACTTAGGATCATTTATAGGATCATTAACTATAGGTATATTATACACTAAAACTTTTGCAGTTATAGAAAATGGACATGTTGTTGAATATGGATTTAGACAATGTTTCATGATAGCTGCAATAGCTACTTTACTTGGTGGATTATTATTTACATGTACAATGAAGTTTTTAGGGGAAGCTGGTAAATATCCTCAAAAAATGCTTGATAAACATGCTGGGGACACTAAAGGAGAAAAATCACCAGATAGACCTTTAACTAAGAAAGAAAAAGATAGAGTAAAAGTAATATTTATATTATCATTTTTCTCAATTTTCTTCTGGGTATTTTATAACCAAGCAGGTTCTTCATTAACTTTATATATGAAAGATTATGTAGATATGTATGTAGGAAGCTTTGAGATACCTGTAATGTGGATAGAAACTTCATTAAATGGATTTTTATGTGTAGTTTTAGGACCAATAATGGCAGCTATATGGACTATGTTATCTAAGAGAGAAAAAGGTGACTTAAGTATGGCTCAAAAAATAGCATTAGGATATGTATTTTTAGCAGTAGCATTTGGATTCGTAATAGCTGCTGAACTTTCAAGAGGAGTAGGATCAGCTGCTACTGTAAAAACTAGTGTTATTTGGTTAATGTTATTCGTTTTATTCCAAACTATAGGAGAAATGTGTTTCTCACCACTAGGTAACTCACTAGTAAGTAAAATAGCACCAGCTAAATATTTATCTTTACTTATGGGTGTTTGGGCATGTGCGACTTTCTTTGCAAACAAAGCAGCAGGATATGTTCAAATGATAATAGAAAAAATGGGTCTTATGCAAACATTCATTTCTATACCTATAATTTTAGTAGTTGGTACATTCATATTACTTGCATTTAATAAAAAGTTAACTGCAATGATAGGCACTGACGATGATGAAAAAATAACTGCTTAATAAATAAAGACTAGGATAATATCCTAGTCTTTAATAGTTTTTGTTTACTGATTTTAAATATTCGCTTGGAGAAAAACCATAAACTTTTTTAAATTTATTGGAAAAGTAGTGAATAGAATTAAATCCTAAAATTTCAGAGATTTCACTAATTGTATAATTAGTTTCTTTTATAAGTTCTTTGCTTTTTTTTAACTTTAAATTGTTTATATAAAGTTTAACCGTAGTATCTAAATTAGATCTGAATAATAAGTGCAATTTAGAACTGCTTATTGAAAACTTATCACATATAGTTTGAATATCCAAACAATCATATATACTTTCATTTATAAACTTCAATATTGAATTTAAAAGTTCGTCGTCATAAAATTGTTGAATTTTATTAGCTGGTTTTACAATAGAAGTTTCAAAATCAATACTTAAAGTTTTCAAAACTAATTCTTTTAAATAACAAATAGAAAGCTCATCACAATATAAATGTGTAGAATTAAGTTCTTTCATAAGCTTAGTTATTATAGTGTATAAGTCCTTTGTAGATGTAAATACCTTATTTGAAAGAAGTGATGTATCATTAAAATCCATTTCAAAACTTACTGTTAAGTATGAACAAGATTTTTTATTGTCAGTATATTGTGAGTGATATTCATTTGGTGCATAGAAAAATAAATCCCCCTGATTTAATTTAAACTCATTTCCATTTACTTCAGTATATAAAACACCTCTATCTACATATGTAAGTTCCCAAAAGTTATGTTTTTCACCTTTGAATAAATAATTAGTTGGTTTTTCTTGATAAAATTTAGTATAAATTTTGCTTATTAAAATTTTAGGAACTATCTCTTTATATGTATAATCCTGAATAATGTTTGTTGAATTTAAAAAAAGACTATTTCCATACAAATCTACACTACAATTATCTGATATTGGTATAAAATTATAAAAAACTCCTTTATTTAGTTGTATTTTACTATTTAAAATAAAAGATTCTATATTATTAAAATTAGAATCTTTGGAAACAACAATTAGGACAACCCCACTTTGCAACTTTATATGAATGTCAAATTCTGAATAAAAAAGTTTAGTGATAGATTTTTCTAAAAGTTTAATAGATGTTTTTTTCTCGCAAATAATAATATCATCGGGTAAAGATGATAAAGCATTCCCATACTTTTCAAAAGATAAACAAGTAGTTTGTTTAAACAATTCAATATCCCCCTAAAACAGTGAAATCTTTTTCCTAATAATATTTTACAAAAAATAGCATAAAAAATCAAATTTAGTTATAGTTTAAGGTTTAATATAATACATAAAAATGTAAAACATTTATACAAAAGTGCAAATACATATAAGAAATAAAGTATTAGAATATAATTAATAAGTAAATAAAAAACTTCAAAATTAATGGGGGAATGATTAATGAAGAAAATTACAGTAGCGGTAGTAGGTGCAGGGGCAAGAGGTATGCATGCATATGCTCCATACTTTAAACATCATGAAGAATTAGGTAAAGTTGTTGCAGTAGCAGAACCACATGATATAAGAAGGGATATATGTGTAAAAGAACATAATATAGAATCTGAAAATGTGTTCAAAACATGGGAAGATTTACTAGAAAAGGAAAGATTGGCTGATGCGATTATAATAGCTAATAATGATGAGTCACACTATGAGCCAACTAAGATAGCTCTTGAAAAAGGGTATCATGTATTGCTTGAAAAACCAATGTCAAACAAATTAGAAGATATAGTAAAATTAGGTGAGCTAGCTAAACAGTATCCAAATCAAGTGTTTATGATTTGTCATGTGCTTAGATATACTACATTTTTCTCAAAATTAAAAGAAATAGTAGATAGTAAAGAGCTAGGAGAGCTAGTTAGCATACAACACAATGAAAATATAGGATATTGGCATTTTGCACATTCATTTACTAGAGGAAACTGGAGAAATAGCAATGAAACAAGTCCTTTGATATTAGCTAAAAGCTGTCATGATATGGATATATTATTATGGTTAACAGGTAAAAAATGCAATAATATATCTGCATTTGGCCATTTGACTCATATGAGAGATAAAAATTTTAA
Organism: Paraclostridium dentum; assembly: GCF_048568265.1. Classification (NCBI taxonomy): domain Bacteria; kingdom Bacillati; phylum Bacillota; class Clostridia; order Peptostreptococcales; family Peptostreptococcaceae; genus Paraclostridium; species Paraclostridium dentum. Next base: position 1,303,986 of record NZ_CP183813.1, read on the forward strand.
AGAAGGAATGGCAGATAGATGTTTAGACTGTAAAGTAGAAGAAAGATGCCCATATTCAGCTAAAAAATTATATTTATCGGATAAACCTATATTTGCAAAAGTAGTACATCCAGTACCTACTAAAGAAAATTTAGAAGAAGCATTAAGAACGGGTCCATATGGAAGATGTGTATATAAATGTGATAATAATGTTGTAGATCACATGGCAACTATACTTGAATTTGAAGACGATATAACAGCTACATTTAACTTATCTGCATTTACTGAAGAATGCAACAGAACTATTAAGCTAATGTTTACTCATGGTGAAGTAGGAGGAAATCACGTTAAAAATATTATAGAAGTTAAAAAGTTTGAGAAATTTGGGGAAAATACTATAGAAACTATTATTCCAGAAGAGGTCGAAGGAGGACATGGAGGCGGTGATTATGGAATAATGGAAGACTTTGTTAAGCTAGTTTCAGAAAACGGTGGAGAAGGAAGAACTAGTGCTAAAAAATCTGTTGAAAGTCATGTCATGGCATTTGCAGCTGAGTATTCTAGATTAAACAAAGAAGTTGTTAATATTGAAAAGTTTTGGGATGAAGCAATAGAAAAGATAAAGGCTGAAGCATAATATATTATTACACAAAATTATAAAAAAAGTGTATAAATTTACAAATACAATAAGTTCACATTTATATATCATATAATTAAAGAGAATTATCGAAATATTCAGGAAAAAATATATTTAATTAGTTTAATTTGTGGGAAGGGGATTTGATATGTTTTTAAAAAGGGGAATTATAACAGGGGCAGTTTTATCTCTAGTACTAGGACTAACGGGATGTAGTTCTACTGGAGGAAATAGTGCTGATGGGAAAGTTGAACTAAGATATGCTATATGGGATAAAACTCATATGGAAGCTGTAGAAACCTTGATAGATGGGTATGAAAAAGAAAATCCAAATGTAGACATTAAGGTAGAACAATATTCATTTGCAGACTATTGGACTAAAATGGAAACAGCAGCAGCTGGGGGGTCAGCTCCTGATATATATTGGATGAATGCTGTTAATTTTAATAAGTATGCTGACAATGGAATGTTAGTTAATATGAAAGACTATATAAAAGATAAAAATGTTGATATGAGCCAATATTTGGAAAGTTTAAGTAGTTTATACAGTTACAAAGGAGATCAGTATGGAATTCCTACATTCTGGGATAACAATATTTTAATGGTTAATACAAAGCTTATGGAAGAATACGGAATTCCTGAGCCTAAGGAAAATTGGAATTGGGATGAGATGATAGCTTGGTTGACAGATGCTAAATCAAAATTGCCAAAAGATATATATCCTTTTACTTCTTATGCAACAGAAAGTACACAGTCAGGAGTGTTTAATGAAGTTGCTTCAGCAGGAGGTAAGGTAATAAGTGATGATAAGACTAAAGCTATGCTAACAACATCTGAAACTAAAGAAGGATTTAAAAAGTATTATGATTTAGTAAAAAGTGACTTACATAGTCCACATGATATAACATTAGAAGTTACAGCTGGAACATTATTTAAATCTGAAAAAGCTTTAGTTTTACAAATGGGGTCATACGGATTATTACCATACTCAGATAAAGAACAAGCACAAGTTGCAGGAAACTTTAAATTATATGAAATACCTACTATAAAAGAAGGAAACAAATCTAAAACTGTAATACATGGTTTAGGAAATGTAATATCTTCAAATTCTAAGCATCCTGAAGAAGCTTTTGATTTTATCAATTACATGTCAAGTGAAGAGTCAATGAAAAAATATACTGAATTAGCTTTGGTACCTCAAGCTCACAAAAACGTTCAAGATTTATTTGGTAAAGTAATGAAAGAAAAAACAGGGATAGATACTTCTGTTATGTCTAAGGTAGCAAAAGATGCTATGCCACTTCCTAATAGTTTTGAAACTTCAAAATGGGATAAAGCTATAGTTGATAATATAACTAAATTTATGCAAGATGAAATAAGTCTAGATCAAGCACTTGAAAATGCACAAAAAGAAATGCAATCTATATTAGATAAAGAGAAAAAATAGGGATTTTTTAGAGGGTGTCTATGTTTTAGACATCCTCTTAGAATAGATAAAAGGGGGATTTTAATTGCAAGCAGAGGTATATAATGAAAAGCCCAGTAATTTAGATAAATTAAAAGCTAAAAAAAAGAAAAAACTAAAGCGCAACTTAACTGGATATATGTTTATAATGCCACTTTTAATAGGGGTTTTAGTATTTAACTTTATACCATTTATACTAAATTTATTTTATAGCTTAACAGATTTAAATGCATTTGGAGGATGGAACTTTGTAGGATCTGAAAACTTTTTAAGGTTGTTTAAGGATCCGTTGTTTTATAAATCTGTAGGGAATACTTTTTTATATGTGGTAGTGACTGTACCTCCTATGGTAATTATATCTATTTGCATAGCAAACCTACTTAACAAAAACATAAAAGGAAAAGGAATTTATAGAACTATATATTTCTTACCCGTTGTAACTATGGCATCTGCATCAACATTAGTATTTCAATGGATGTTTAACTCAAGATTTGGACTTGTTAATCAATTTTTAGAAGCTATAGGATTAGAGGGGAAATTATGGTTTACAGATCCAAACTTAGCTAGAGTAGTAATAATAGTATTCATTATATGGAGTGGTTTAGGATACAAGATAATGATTTTCTTAGGTGGACTTCAATCAATACCTGAATCTTATTATGAAGCAGCATCTATAGATGGAGCTTCATCATTTAAACAGTTTACGCATATAACTATCCCACTTTTAACTCCAAGTATATTTTTTATTGTTATATGGTCTTTAATCGGATCTTTCCAATTATTTGATGTTGTGTTCATGCTTATAAAACAAGGAAGTCCAGCTTATGAATCCACAATAACTATGACAAGATATTTCTATGATTTAGGGTTTACATTAGGTGATAAGGGGTATGCATCTGCTGTAGCTGTAATCTTATTCTTAATCATAATGGCAGTAACATTAATACAATTTAAGTTGCAAAAAAAATGGGTTCATTATTCAGATGAATAAGATTAGGGGGGAAAAGTATGGAAACGAAAAGAAGTGCTAAGATTTTAACTCACATAGGGCTTATACTTATGGCAGGATTTATTGCATTACCTTTTATATGGATGATTTTAACATCTATTAAGACATTGGCAGAAGCAGAAGCTATTCCGCCTAAAATATTCCCTGAATCTGTAAGGATTGAGAACTATACTCAAATATTTAAAGAATTTCCTTTTGCTCAGTATTATTTTAATACAATAATAGTAACAATAGCATCTGTAGTATTACAGTTAATTATAGTAACACCAGCAGCATATGCATTTGCAAGATTAGATTTTAAATTTAAAGAAGCTATATTTTTAATTCTTATGGCAGCTATGATGGTACCTGGTCAGATGTATTTAATTCCACAATATCAAATAATACAAGATATGGGACTTTTAAATACATTAACAGCAATAGTATTACCTGGAATATTTAGTATATATTATACGTTTTTATTACGACAACACTTTAAGTCTATACCTAGAGACATGGAGGAGGCTGCAATAATAGATGGAGCATCTCAATTTACAATATTTTTCAAATTAATGGTTCCAATTGTTAGACCAGCTTTAGGAACTGTGGCTATACTTGGAGGATTAGGAGCTTGGAACAGTTTCTTATGGCCACTAATTGTAAACTCAACTCCAGAAAAACTGACATTAGCAGCAGGGCTTAGAGTTTTTGTAGGACAATATGGTACACATTATCCTAGAATGATGGCAGGAGCCGTACTTTCTATAATTCCTATGGTTGTTGTATTTAGTTTATTCCAAAAGAAATTTATATCAAGTATAGCGGTTTCTGCAGGGAAAGAGTAATCTGAAACTACTTTAAAACTATGCATTCTTACATAAATTATGACAAAAAGAAGCAAAATTTTATATGGATTTAAAAAAATAAAAACAGGCTAATTGTTTGAAATTAGGCTGTTTTTTATTATTCTGAAAATAAATGAAATACTAAACAATTCGAAAAAGTTGAAATATATAGATATATATAGTATAATTTATATAAATCAATATATTTTTATTTGTTTTAATTGTTAAAATTAAAACGAAAATAAAATTAAATTTTAATATTTTTTTTAATGGTATCCACAAAATACTAAGGAGGGAATACAATGGAGATTACGAATTTAGAAGAAAACGTTGTCGCCAAGGAGGTTTCTGGTGGAAAAAAGAAGGTAAAGGCAGTAAGTTTAGAAACTTTTGTATTTATCGGGGTCTTATTAGCAGGATTTGGGTTTGTAGGGAGTAAAATGGGTGCAGGGTTGATGTTTAAAACTATTATGAACACAGCTCACGATTTGTTATTAAACACTGTATTTTTAATAATGGCACTAGCTGTGCTTGCAGGTGCATTAAGTGCACTACTTTCAGAATTTGGAGTAATATCACTTTTAAATAAAGTTTTTGCAATGTTTATGAAACCACTATATAATTTACCGGGAGCAAGTATAGCAGGAGCAGTAACAACTTATCTATCAGATAACCCAGCTATAATAGCATTTGCTAATGATAAGAGTTTTACGAAATATTTTAAGCAGTATCAAATACCTGCTTTATGCAACTTAGGGACATCTTTTGGTATGGGACTTATAGTTACGACTTTTATGATGACTCAAGGGTCTGAGTTTGTATCAGCAGCATTAATAGGAAATATAGGTGCAATAATAGGAAGTATAATAAGTGTTAGAATAATGCTTACATTTACTAAGAAATATTATAACTACGATCCAAAGAGCGAAAATAAAGCTGATGGAAAAGTAGAAGCTATGGAATATAGAGAAATAAGAAGTGGAAGTTTATTCCAAAGATTACTTGACTCTATGTTAGAAGGTGGAAAAAATGGTGTTGAGTTAGGGATGGCTATAATCCCAGGGGTATTAGTTGTATGTACTTTAGTTATGCTATTAACATTTGGACCGACAATAGATCCTAAAACAGGAGCTGAAGTTTATACAGGTGCTGCTTATGAAGGTATAGCACTACTACCAGCATTAGGTGATAAGTTAATGTTTATATTAGGACCTTTATTTGGATTTACAGATCCTCAGGCGATGGCATTCCCAATCACTTCATTAGGAGCTGTTGGAGCTGCGATGAGTTTAGTTCCAAAATTTATAAGTGACGGGGTTGTAACACCTAACGATATAGCTGTATTTACAGCTATGGGTATGTGCTGGAGTGGATATTTAAGTACACATGTAGGTATGATGGATGCATTAAATGCAAGAGAACTTACTAGTAAAGCAATAATTTCGCATACTATAGGTGGTTTATTAGCAGGTATATCTGCCCACTTTATATATATGCTTATAGGTTAAATAAATGAAGAAAGAGCATCTTAAATATTTAAGATGCTCTTTTTTTATGCTTAAATGGATTATAATGATTGCTAATAAAGTAGATTTTTTATGAATAAAAATAATATTCTAAAAATATGCTAAATATATGTTTAAAGCAATTAATAAAAGGTATAAAAGGAATAAGAGTTAAATAATAAACAAACATATTGTGGAGGAATATATATGGAATTAAAATCGCTTAAATTAAAGAAAGATTTATATTGGGTAGGTTCTTTAGATCCTGATTTAAGGGTATTTGACATAATAATGTATACGCCATATGGAACAACTTATAATTCATATGTTTTAAAAGCTGGAAAGAAAACGATTTTATTTGAAACTGTAAAAGCTAAACATTTTGACAGTTACTTGGCTAGACTAGAAGATTTAAATGTAGATTTACAAAATATAGATTATATTGTAGTTAGTCATACAGAACCAGATCACGCAGGTAGTGTAGAGAGAATATTAAAACTTTCGCCTAAAGCCAAAGTTATAGCATCCCAAAATGCTGTTAATTATCTAAAAGAAATTGTGAATGATGAATTTGAATATATAGTTGCAAATGATAACGATGAAATTAAAATAGAAAACAAAACTTTAAAGTTTTATTCAGTTCCACTTCTTCATTGGCCAGATACTATATACACGTACATTAAAGAGGACGATGTATTAGTAACTTGTGACTCATTTGGAAGTCACTACAGTTGTGAAGGTGTGGTTAATAATAAAATAGATAATGAAGAACACTATATGGAAGCTCTAAGATATTATTACGATTGTATAATGGGGCCTTTTAAGCCATATGTATTAAAAGCTATAGAAAAAATAAAAGACTTAAAGTTGGATATTATATGTCCAGGACATGGGCCTGTATTAGTTGATAATCCACGAAAAATAGTTGATATATATGAAAAATGGAGTAGAGATGAGATAATAGTTACTAATAAAGATATAACTATATGTTATGTAAGTGCTTATGGATATACAGGTGAATTAGCTGAAAACATAAAAAAAGGAATCGAAGAACATAGCGATTATAATGTGAAAATGTATGATGTTATAAATCATAATATAGATGAAATAATAAACTCTATAACTTATTCACAGGGAGTTTTATTTGGAACTCCAACAATAAATGGTGATGCATTAAAGCCTATTTGGGATATTCTTGTGAGTTTAAATCCTATTGTGCATGGGAATAAAGTTGCATCATGTTTTGGCTCATTTGGATGGAGTGGTGAAGGAATACCAAATGTTATGGATAGGTTAAAACAACTTAGAATGAAAACTATAGATCCATTAGTTGTTAATTTTAAACCTAGTGAGGTAGATTTATATGAAGCTCAATTACTAGGCAAGAAATTTATTGAAAAAACTATAGATGTAAATACTAAAAAAGAAGGTACTAAAAAATGGAAATGTGTAATATGTAATGAAGTATTTGATGGAGAAGAAGCTCCAGATGTATGTCCTGTATGTGGGGCAAAACATGATCAATTTATAGAGGTTATAGAAGAAAATATAAATTATCAAAATGATACAGAGGATAAGTTTGTTATTATAGGTAATGGGGCAGCAGGTTTTTATGCAGCAGACTCTATTAGAAAAAGAAATAAAACAGCTAAAATAGCTCTTTTAAGTAATGAAGAAGAGTTAAGTTATTATAGACCAGCTCTTTCAGATTTTATAAATGAAGAAATTAAAAAAGAAGATTTTTATATTGAAGGTAAAGACTGGTACGAAAAAAACAATATAGAAGTTTTGCTAGGAGTAAATGTAGAAAAAATAGAAGAGGAAGATAAAAAAATTATTTTAGATAATAATTCAATTATAAATTATGATAAGTTAATACTTGCAAATGGTAGTTCTAACTTTGTACCACCGATAAATGGACATAATTTAGACGGAGTTTATACTTTAAGAAATAAAAATGATTTAGATAAAATAAAGGTGAATTTAGAAAAAGCAAAAAACATTTTAGTGATAGGTGGAGGACTGTTAGGTCTTGAAGCTGCATATGAAATGAACCTAGCGCAAAAAGAAGTTACAGTAGTTGAGGCTATGCCAAATTTATTAACTAAACAACTAGATAAAGATGGAAGTGTAGTTCTAGAAAATATATTAAAAGAAAATGGATTAAACCTAATGTTAGGTAAATTCATTGATTCTCTAGAAGGTGATAAAAAAGTATCTAAAGCTATATTTAAAGATGGCAGTTCTATTGATGTAGATATGGTAGTATTTTCTATAGGAGTTAGACCTAATATTAAAATTACTAGCAATACTAATATAGAAGTTAATAAAGGAATAGTTGTAGATAAGTATATGCAAACTTCATCAAAAGAAATATATGCATGTGGAGATGTAGCTGAAATTGATTCAATGATATGGGCTATATGGCCAGCGGCTATAGATATGGGGAAAGTTGCAGGTGCAAATGCATGTGGAGATAAAATTGAATTTAAAGTAGAAAACTACCCAGTAGGATTAGATGTATTTGAAACAAAAGTGTTTAGTATAGGAAATATAAATACTATAGATAGTTTTATAACATTAAATAAAAAAGATGTTTATAAAAAACTATTCTTTAAAGATGATGTGCTAGTAGGGGCTATATGCATAAATGATTTAAGTAAAAATGTAAATATTATAAGATTAATAGAAGAAAAAGCTAACCTTAATAAAGTTTTAAGTGAAAATTTATTATAATTGATTAAAAAGATTCATTTCCTAACAATCTATAATACTTATTTATAAAAGTATGTAGAGAAATAGGGGTGAATCTTTTTCTTTTTTATTACAAAAAAGTAAGAAATAATTCGTACCATAAAAACCAAATGTATTGTATAATAGGTAGTGTCAAATTAAAGGGGATGGAGGTTTCCTATGAAAAAGAAAAAGACATTAAATAAAAATATATTACAATATGGCTTTTTGGTATTTATATTAGGAATGACAAGTTACTTAGTTTATAGAACTTTAGACATAGATATGCTTAATGAAGTTGTAGATATGGTAGATAAAAAATTTATATTTTTGGGAATATGTGCAGTGATTACACACATGTTATTAGAGGGTGTAGTTTTAAAAATAGTAATAGATAGCATTCATAAAGTTCAGACAAGATTTATAGGTTTTAAATTAGCAACTATGGGGTTTTATTATAACTTAATAACGCCATTTGCATCAGGAAGTCAGCCGATGCAAATATATGTATTAAACAAATGTAAGATGCCAGCTAGTAAAGCAACTGCGGTTATAATGAATAAATCTATAATATATCAAGTTGTAGTTACAGTATATTGTTCTGTCTTAGTGCTTTTAAATACAGCTATATTAAAGGAATTAAGGGGCATAATGCCTTTGATATTAATAGGGATTGCAATAAATGCATTTACATTAATCGTTTCTATGATGGTTATATATAATCCTGAATTAATTAAAAAAGTGTCTAAACGTGTTATAAATTTTTTAGTTAAATTTAAATTATTTAAATTTTTAGAAGGTAAAGTTGAGAAAGTAGAAAGTTTTGCAGATGAATATAGTAAGTCTGTTAATTTATTTATAAAGAATAGAAAAGCGCTTGTGCTAACGCTTTTGATAACTGTAGTTCAGCTAAGTGTATATTTTAGTATATCATTTTGGATATATAGAGCATTTAATTTAAGCGGATATACATATATATATATGCTTACATTACAAGCATTCTTATATATGGCAATATCACCTATTCCAACTCCAGGGAATGCAGGAGCAAGTGAATTAGCATTCTTTGCAATATTTAAAAGTGTGTTCCCGCAACCTCTTATGGGATATGCAATTTTCTTATATGGTGGATTTGTATACTATGCAGTGCTAATAGGAAGTGGAATATTTACAATGATAACTCATCATAGTATGGATAGAAAAAGTAAGAAAATTAAAAGAAAAAATAAAGAATATGCAGCTTAATATTATTATAAAAGGCATACCGTAGAAACGGCATGCCTTTTATTTTACAGAAATTTCGCAAAAATATTACTTTTTACAAGTAACTTGACTTTTTGTGTCTAAATGTATACTATTTTAGTCAAAGGGGAAAATGTTTTTATCATAAAAATTATTCATAAGGGGAGGAATTATTTTGACAAAAGCAAAGAAAAAAATAGGACTGGTACCGAAACTAATAATAGCAATAATACTTGGTATCATTATAGGTAGTTATGCTCCTAAGGGAGTAATTGAGATTTTAGTTACTATAAGTGGTTTATTTGCTTCATTTTTACAGTTTGTAATACCATTTATAATTTTAGGTTTTGTTACAGCTGGGATAGCTGACTTAACATCAGGAGCAGGAAAGTTATTAGGAATAACAACTGGTATAGCATATTGTTCTACAATAATAGCTGGATTGCTTGCATATACAGTTGCAATAACTATTTTCCCTTCTTTTATAAACGCTAGTTCAGCTGGAGCTATAGGAGATCCAAACGCAGGTATGCTTTCACCAATATTTACTATACCATTAGAGCCAATGTTAGATGTAACAGCTGCCATAGTTTTCGCATTCATGATGGGACTTGGAATTTCAGCGCTTAGAGGTCGTGGAAGAGGAGAAGGATTATTCAACATTGCTATGGATTTCCAAGAAATAATAAAATCTACTTTAGCGAAAATAATAATACCGTTACTACCTCTTTATATAGCAGGAACTTTTGCTAATATAACTTTTGCAGGACAAGTATGGGATATACTAAAAATATTTGGTAAGGTATATTTAATCGTAATACCACTTCATATCATATACATATGCTTCCAATTTACTCTTGCTGGAACATATACTAAAAAGAATCCAATACAATTACTTAAAAATCAAATACCAGGATATCTAACAGCAGTTGGAACTCAGTCATCAGCAGCTACTATACCAGTAAACGTAGAGTGTGCTGAAAAAAATGGAGTATCTAAACAAATAAGAGAGTTTGTTGTACCTCTTTGTGCAACTATTCACTTAGCTGGAAGTATAATTTCTGTAACATCATTCACAGTAGCTGTTTTAATGATGAATCAAATGAATTATAGTTTAGCGGTAATATTACCATACTTACTTATGTTAGGAGTTGCTATGGTTGCAGCACCAGGAGCACCAGGTGGGGCTATAATGAGTGCACTTCCATTTTTACCTATGGTAGGAATACCATCAGATGGAGGCCTTGCAAGTTTAATGATAGCACTTTACATAACTCAAGATAGTTTTGGTACTGCGGCTAACGTATCAGGAGATAATGCAATAGCGGTAGTAATAGATGAGATAAATGATAAATCAATTAAACGAGAAAAGAAAAAAGAATATAAAGAAGTTAATGCTTAATAAAAAAGAGTTATCTCAACTTAGAGATAACTCTTTTTTATAATAAATTTATTCTATTAATCAAGTACATTATATATAATTGTATTTGCAATAGATAATAATATAGAAGCACCTATAGCACTAACAAATCCGTATAAGTGTACTCCAGGGACTATACTAAAAGCTAATTTTAAAACAACAGCATTTATAACTAATGAGAATAAACCTAATGTTAAAAATGTTATAGGTAGTGAGAAAAGCTGAAGTAAAGGCTTAATTGTTAAGTTTAAAACACCAAAAATAACTGTTAGTATAAGTAAAGAGCTAAAAGATGTTATAGAAACACTGCTCATTAATAATGATACTATATATAAAGATATAGCATTAACTACTATAAATAAAGATACTTTTTTCATAGTAAAAAACTCCTTTTCAATAAAATTTACTAATTTATTAAAGCTTAATATATAATAATATATTCCCATAAAAAAATAAATTACACATTTTATGTAAAATTTAGACCTAAAATTATATTACCATGGTTTAGCCCATGGAGCTTCATAATATTCTTCTTTCCACAATAAATCTGTAGAAACTCTAAATATATCACTAGATAACGCTGATTTATAAAAAATGTTAATTACATTTATCTTATTACACAAATCATTGTGCATAATAATTTTAAAATCATCACATTCAAAGACTGTATCATTTTCTGTAGGCTCATCCAGAGCTACGCTAAAAACAGGGCCGTATCATGCACTTACTTCTTTTATATATACTCTTAGATACTTAACATCTAAATTATAAGATTTAAAAATATTATTTAGTTCTTTTTTAGCTGGATTACTAATATTTATAATCATAAAAACACATCCTTTATATTTTAGTATTTATTAATATACCCTAATTTAAATAAAAATAAATGACAATATTGTTAAGGAATAATTAAGGAATTATTGATATAATAAAAGCTAAGGGAATATTTGGAGATGATAAAATTGAATAATCTTGGAATTGTATGTAAAATTATTTTATGCATGTCTGCAATTTTCGAGAAAAGTTTAAATTAACTGAAATAATAGGTATAACGACTTCAATAATAGCATTATTTAATTTAATAGTAGAAGGTAATAATTATACGGTAAATATTTTTCAGATAGATTCCTATTATAATAGATCTATGTATTTAGCATTGGTTTATTTGATAATATATGGATTATATTCTCTTATAGAAAGTTTTATAAATTTAGCAAAAATAACTGAGGAAGGAATTATCTTTATAGATGGAACTTATGTGAAATATAAAGAAATAAATGTTTAGAAGAATTATCCAAAAGGGTATATATATAATTAAATTTATTGTAATATAGTACAATAAACAGGTATAATATTAGATGTATTAATAATATAATGTAAATGGAGTAAATAAAAAGTAACATAAAGTTAAAATGTTATAAACTTAATTATAGATAGAAGGGAAATATGGATATGTTTTTTTTCGATTTTTTTAAAACCAACAAAAAGAAAGTACAAGAACAAATAAGTGAACTAAAAAGTGAAAGAGCGTGTTTAGAGAAAGAATTTAATAAACATCATAATAAATATGAAGAATTATGGAGGAAATATCATAGCAATGAAATGAACTATACTTCAGCCATGAAGGTAGATAATAAGTGTTATGAATTAAAAGCTAGAATAAAAGAACTTGATAAGAAGATAAAGGAATTAGAGGAAGAGTTATAAAAATTAAAGCTTATAAACTTTGTTTAACAACAAAGTTTATAAGCTTTTTTATTTCATAAAATAAAACTTGTATGAATAAAGATCAAAATAAGATAATTTTTTATAATAACTCTTAAATTGAATATAAAAATAAAATTATATTCAAAATTTATTGAACTTTATAAAATAAAAAAGAATTTTTTACCATAAAAATATAATTAATGTTAGATCAAATGGGAAAGGTAAGAAATTAAACTAAATTATCGAAAAATTTAAAAAAATGTAAAAATTGATTGACAATAAATCTCATTTTAAATATAATTTGAAATAACATTATAAAGTTAAGGAGTAAAGAAAGGAAGTAAAGCATGATAAAATTAATAGGTATTTTAGTTGTCATATTAGGATTTGTATTTAAAGTAGAAACTTTATTTACAGTATTAGTTGCGGGGATTGCAACTGGATTAGTGGCAGGAATGGATATTATGGATATTCTAAATACATTGGGGCAATCGTTTGTAGATAATAGAGCGGTATCATTATTTATAATGACTCTGCCAGTAATAGGAATACTAGAAAGATATGGATTAAAGCAAAGGGCTGTTTATTTAATACAAAAGCTTGGAAAGTTAACTACAGGAGGCGTATTTTCTATATATATGATAATAAGGCAAATAGCTGGTGCACTTTCAATAAGAATAAGTGGACATCCTCAATTTGTTAGACCTTTAGTTGAGCCTATGGCACAAGCCGCAGCAAAGAGTAAGTATAAAAATGTAGATGTAAAAGACGAAGAAGCTATAAAGGCTTTATCAGCAGCTAGTGAAAACTATGGAAACTTTTATGGTCAAAATTTATTCTCTGGAAGTTCAGGAGTATTATTGATAGCATCGACTTTAACTGGATTTGGATATGCAGTAAGTGAGCTAGATATAGCTAAGGCAAGTATAATAATGGCTGTAATAGCATTTTTAATTTCTGCATTGCAAAACTATTTATTTGATAAAAAATTAAACAGAAAATATAACAAATAGGGGAGGACTCATAAGTGCAAAACTTTATAAATATAGGACTAGAATCGTTTTATGTTTTAATGGGAATTTTAATGCTAGTCATTGGTGTTAAATCACTTAAAACAATTGATAATAATAAAAAATATGGAACATTTGCTTTTTGGGTATTACTTAGTTTACCGTTTATATTTGGAAAAGTACTACCAGCAACATTTATTGGAGGAATATTAGTATTATTAAGTTTATTAACTCTTACTAAGCAAGTTGTGTTTGCGAAATACGAAGTTGCAACTGAAGAGTTTAGTCAAGCTAAATCAGAAAAAATAAAGAGTAAAATATTTTTACCTTCACTTATATTAGCATTTGCAGCAGTTGCGGTAGCTATGTCACTTTCTTCATATGCTAGTTCATCACAATTTGCAATAGGAGCTGGAGCAATAGTAGCACTTATAAGTGCATTTATAATCACAAGAGCAAAACCTAAAGAAGCAGTTGAAGATGGAGCAAGATTACTTCAACAAATGGGGCCTACTAGTATGCTACCCCAATTACTTGTTGCACTTGGAGTTTTATTTACAAATGCAGGAGTTGGAGATGTAATATCTAATATGATATCAGGAGTGGTTCCAGCGGATAGTAGATTCTTTGGAGTAGTAGCTTATGTTTTAGGAATGGCAATTTTCACTATGATAATGGGTAATGCATTTGCAGCATTTTCAGTTATAACAGCAGGTATAGGGATACCTTTTGTATTATCTCAAGGTGCAGATCCAGCCATAGTTGGAGCTTTAGCATTAACAGCAGGGTATTGTGGAACTTTACTTACGCCTATGGCTGCAAACTTTAATATAGTACCAGCAGCATTACTAGAAGCTAAAGATCAATACAGTGTAATTAAATATCAGGCACCAGTTGCTATTGTATTATTAGCTATACACATATTTGTAATGTACACATTTGCATTTTAATTATTTAGTAAAATTTTAAAGGAGGAAAGTGGAATGAAAATATTAATAACAGGATTTGATCCATTTGGAGGAGAGCCTATAAATCCAGCTGAAGAAGCTGTTAAAAGAATAAAAGATGAAATAAATGGAGCTGAGGTTATAAAGCTGACTATACCTACAGTTAGAACAAAATCAGTTGAATCTATAGAACAAGCAATAGATAAGCACAATCCAGATATAGTAATATCAGTTGGGCAAGCAGGAGGCAGATTTGATATAACTCCAGAAAGAGTAGCTATAAACTTAGATGATTTTAGAATAAAAGATAATGAAGGTAATCAAGTTGTTGATGAAACTATACAAATTGATGGACAGCCGGCATACTTCTCTAATCTACCAATAAAAGGTATGGTAAAACATATGAATGAAAATGGGATACCAGCATCGGTTTCAAACACTGCAGGAACTTTTGTTTGTAATCATGTAATGTATGGGATACTATATTTGATAGATAAAAAATATCCGAATATAAAAGGTGGATTTATTCATATACCATATATGACAGGACAAGTTATAGATAAGAAAAACATGCCTTATATGAGTTTAGATGAAATTGTTACTGGACTTGAATTAGCAATAGAAGCATGTACTATATATAATGAAGATATAAGAGCAATAGGTGGAGAAATATGTTAGTAAAAAAGATATTTGTATATGGTAGTTTAAGAAGCGATATGTTCAATTACAATATATATTTAAATGGAAAAGTAAAAAGTTCTAAAAAAGGATATATAAATGGTAATTTATATCATTTAGACAACAAAGGCTACCCAGCAGTTACAAAAGGGAATAAAAAGATTCTAGGGGAATTAATGGAACTTAATGATTTTGAAGCAACGTTAAAAGAACTAGATGATATGGAGAATTATCAGTTAGATGGATTTAACAATGAATATAATAGGCGTGAAGTAGATGTTACTCTTCTAGATGGAAGTATAGAAAAGGCATATTTTTATGAGTACAATAAAGATGCTGAAATTAATAAAGATGATGTATTAATTTCTATAGAATGTGGTGACTGGAAAGAATATATGTCAAATAAATAAAGAATAAAAGCTATCTTAATAAAATTTTGTAATTTATTAGGATAGCTTTTTTATATTTAAGCCAAGGAAATTTTTACGTGGCTATTCACCTATATATAAATAAGTACATAAAATTATATAAGTTATATAATAAGGATGTGTGTATTATTGAATATAGATAAGAATTTTATAAAAATAAATATGCTTCCACAACATAAGTATACGCTCAAAAACTCAAACTTAAGAAAAGATCCCTCAACTAGTTCTGATATTATTACTGTTATTTCTAAAGGTTCTAAGGTTGAACTTATTGAAGCTTATGATGAATGGAGTAAAGTAAGATATGAATCAAATATAGGATATATACACAATGATTTATTATCAATTACTAAATATGCATGGAGTAACTTAAACCTTAGAAAAGAACCGAATACTCAATCAAATATAATAATTATAATACCAAAAGAATCTAGAGTAGAAGTTATAGAAAATATAGGAGACTGGAGCAATATAATATATAATGACATAGAAGGGTATGTATTTAATTACTTTTTATCCGATGATGGGAATAAACATGATGTATTAGATTATAAATATTTTTATAGTGACATGACTAAATTTGTAAATCAAAACAATATAAAGAGCCCTACAAACAATTTATTAGTAACTGATTTGAAAAATAAGTATACCTATATTTTTAAAAAAGATAACAACTCTTGGGTACAGTTGTTTAAATGGAAATGTACTGTTGGAAAACCTAGTACTCCAACTATAACAGGAATTTTTTATATAGATGGAAGAAAGCCGTATTTTGGGACTGATGAGTATAGAGTTAAATATGCAACACGTATAAAAGACGGATACTATTATCATTCAGTACTGTATGATTCTAAAGGAAGTTATATAATAGATGGAAGGTTAGGGAAAGCTTTGAGCCATGGTTGTATAAGGCTAGACACCGAAAATGCTAAATGGATATATAATAATATATTAGATACTACTACAGTGGTAATACATTAAATATATAAGGGAGTTGTATAAATGTAAATTTCAAACTCCCTTATATATTTAACATATATTAGGAAACTATGTTATTATATACTAAAGCATTAATGAAAGGAAAAAGATATAATGGGAAAAACACTAGTACTAGCAGAAAAACCTTCTGTAGGAAGAGATTTAGCTAGAGTATTAAATTGTAAAAATGAAAAAAATGGATATATAGAAGGTAGTAATTATGTAGTAACATGGGCTCTTGGCCATTTAGTAACACTTGCTGAAACTGAAAGTTACTCAAATAAATATAAAAATTGGGACATAAATGATTTACCTATATTACCTAAATATTTAAAGACGGTAGTTATAAAAAAGACATCTAAACAATTCAACACAGTGAAAGCTCAACTAAATAGAAATGATATTGAATCGATTGTAATAGCTACAGATGCGGGTAGAGAAGGAGAACTTGTAGCAAGATGGATAATAGAAAAAGCACAAGTTAAAAAGCCTATAAAGCGTTTATGGATATCATCTAGCACAGATAAAGCTATAAAAGAAGGATTTTCAAAATTAAAGGATGGAAAAGAATATGAAAACTTATATCGCTCAGCAGTTGCTAGAGCAGAAGCTGATTGGTTAGTTGGAATAAATGCAACAAGAGCACTTACAACGAAGCATAATGCACAACTTTCTTGTGGTAGAGTTCAAACTCCTACTGTAAATATGGTTTACAAAAGAGAAGAGGAAATTCAAAAATTTAAACCAAAAGAATTCTATGGTATTAAATTACAAGCACCTATGTTTAGTTTAAACTGGGTAGATCCTAAGAATAATAGTCAAAATAGCTTTAATAAAGAAAAAGTAGAAAATATATTAACTAAGATAGAAAATAAAAATGCTGAGATATTAGAAGTTAATAAAACTTATAAAAAGAAATATTCACCAGGATTATATGACTTAACAGAATTACAAAGAGATGCAAATAAAATATTTAATTTCTCTGCAAAAGAGACTTTATCTATAATGCAAAAATTATATGAACACCATAAAGTTCTGACATATCCTAGAACAGATTCCAAATACATTAGTACTGATATAGTAGACACTTTAAAGGATAGAGTTAGAGCTGTGAGTGTAAGTGACTATGCAAAAGTTTGTACTAAAATATTAAAAGACAAAATAAAAACTAATAAATCATTTGTAGATAATTCTAAAGTAACAGATCACCATGCGATAATACCTACTGAGGAGAGAGTATTCTTAAGCGATTTAAGTGATAGAGAAAGAAAAATTTACGATTTAGTAGTAAAAAGATTTTTAAGTGTTTTAAGTGATCCTTTTGAATATGAACAAACAACTATAAAGGCTAACATAGAAGGTGAAACTTTTGTAGCTAAAGGTAAAAAAGTTATTAAATTAGGATGGAAAGAAAACTATACTAATATAGATGAAGATGATGACAATGATCAAAATCTTCCAAACTTAAATAAAGATGATATTATAAAGGTAGTTAAATGTAGTTTAACTAGTGGCAAAACACAACCTCCAAAACCATTAAATGAAGCTAGTTTATTAGCTCAAATGGAAAAAGAAGGTCTTGGAACAGTTGCAACTCGTGCAGATATAATAGAAAAGATTTTTAATTCCTTCTTAGTTGAAAAAAGAGGTAAAGATATTTTAATAACATCTAAAGGAAAGCAATTGTTAGAGTTAGTTCCTAGCGAGTTAAAATCGGCAGAGCTTACATCTTCTTGGGAGAAGAAGCTTAATGAAATATCATGTGGTAAGTTAAAGAAAGATGTATTTGTAAATGAAATGAAAGACTACACTAAAGATATTGTAAAAGATATAAAAAGTAGTGATGCTAAATTTAAACATGATAACTTAACTAAAAATAAGTGTCCTGAATGTGGAAAGTATATGCTTGAAGTTAATGGAAAAAGAGGAAAGATGCTAATTTGCCAAGATAGAGATTGCAACACTAGAAAGATGGTTTCTACAACTACTAATGCGAGATGTCCTGTTTGCCATAAAAAACTTGAACTTAGAGGCGAAGGGGAAGGGAAGACTTTTGTTTGTAGCTGTGGACATCGTGAAAAACTAAGTACTTTTAATAAGAGAAAGAAAGAAGAAAATAACAAAGCATCTAAGAGAGATGTTAATAAATATTTAAAGAATCAAAATAAACAAGAAGAAAGTTTCAATAATCCTTTTGCAGAGGCATTAGCTAAACTTAAAAAATAGTTATCTTAATTAACATGAAGGGGTTATATGTATGATTTGCGCAACAAGCTGAAAAGATTGCTTGAAATGTTGCTACATCATACATATAACCCCTTTTATTATTAAAAAAATCATTTTTTATTGTATTTTTGTTAACAATATTTGCTGTCAACTTATTGAAAATGTTACCACTGCTTTTATAGTTGTTATATAGTTTATATCATCAATAACTATACATTCTTTTTTATTTGAATTACTCATTTTTATATAAATTTTGATTAAATTATAACACTTTTGTGAATTTACATATAAATTAATAATTTAGAATAAATTAGTTTACATAATTAAATTTAAGTAACTTATAAGATTTATTTTTAAGCTGTGAAAAAATAATCCCAATAAGTATAGACACTTAAAATAAATGCAACAAATGTATAAAGTAGAGAGACCAAAAAAGGAGTGTTTTTAAAGAATTTAAGGCTATAGTTACGAGTTGTTTCTTTATCAATTGATATTGCGGTCCAATAATTTAAAAACCTATTATATATGTTATCCTCTGTTGAAAAGAATCCTATAATTGTTGTGAATAAAACTCCTATTATTAAAGACATGTCAAGAAAAGATACTTTCAAAGAATTGCTTATTAGGTGGTTTACTAAAACTATTATAAATAAAGTTAAAATTCCAATAAAAAGTTTTTTCAAATATATAACCTCCTTAATTTATTTAATATAATTGTATAGACTTAAATAGATTTAATCAATAGAAAAAAGGGTAATCTAGTTACTATATATAATTATTAAAAATAAGTTATTGTTGTGATGAAAATTTAAAATAAAGGTGGTGTAATGATGAAGGATATTAAGTTAGTAAAACTTATTGGAGATATAAATAAAAGCAATATAGATGAAATTAAAAACTTAGGAATTGGAGTAGAAATTCAAAGTTTTCCTCAAAATATTTTAGATGAAGATTATAGTACAATAATAAGTGATTGTAAGAATAAATTAAAAAATTTTATAAATGTAATATCATTACATGGATCCTCGTTTGATTTAAACCCAGGGAGTACAGATAAAAAAGTTATTGAGCTAACAAAATATAGATATATGCAATCAGTTGAAATTGCCAAGGAAATAGGTGCTAAATATGTAATTTTTCATAGCCAACTAAACCCTTTATTAAGTGTAGAGAAAATAAGAAAACTTAAGTTAGACAATCAAATAAAATTTTGGCAAGATTTTATGAACGAAATTGATGATATAGATGTGACTATTTTATTAGAAAATGAGTATGATGAAAATCCTGAAGAGATTTTATATATCGTTGAATCAGTAAACTCTTCTAAACTTAGAATATGTTTAGATACAGGTCATATTTTAGCATACTCTAAAAAATCTTTAGAAGAATGGATAGTGTCTGCAAAAGATTTTATAACGTATATACATTTACATTTTAATGATGGCAAAAATGATTCTCATAGCAAACCAAACTATGAACAACTAATTTATTTTAAAAACATAATAGAAGAGGCTAAAATAAATCCTATATTGTCGCTAGAATATAGCTTTGAAAATGTATCAGAAGAAGTAGATAGAGTAAGGAATGTTTTGAGTAAAAAATAAATAAAAAAGTGTAGTCAAAATAATATAAAAAGACTACACTTTTTTATTTGTTTTAGCAAATCTTTGTTGTGAGTATTCGAATTAGTACATAACATAGACACCACTTAATAATATTGTTAATTTTATAAGTTTGAAACTGTGAGATATGTTTGAATATGTAAAAAGATGGTATATATATTAATGTTGAAATTTTAATAATTATTCAGGAGGGATAGATATGAAAATTAACAAAGCAATTATTATAGCATTAGGATTAGTTGTTATATGCGGGGTTGGAGTAAGTTATTCGTTAGTAAAAGATGACAAAGCAGAATACCTAACAAAAGACCAAGCAAAAAATATTATTTTAGAAAAAGTACCAGATGGTAAGATATTAGAGTTTTCTTATGATAATGAAAATAATTCACCAAAGTATGAATCAGAAATAGTTAAAGATACTATGAAATACCAAGTTGATGTAGATGCTGAAACTGGTAAAATAATAAACTTTGAACAAGAGGTACTTAAAGATCAAAATAATGTAAAAACTTCAGATAAGCTAATAAGTGAAGATAAAGCTATGGATATAATGATTAACAAAGTTCCAAAAGCTACAGTTCAAAAATTTAACTTAGATAAAGATGGAAAAAATGCTGAGTATGAAGGTGTACTTACAAAAGCAGATACAAAATATGAAATAACAGTAGATGCAAAAACTGGGGATATAAAAGAGTTTAGTCATGAACAAATAAAAGTAAAAGACACAAAAGCAGATAAAGATAATCAATATGGAGATATAGAGATCAATGACTAAAATAAAAAAAGTGTAGTTATCTAATGATTAAGAATTAGATGGTTACACTTTTTTTATTTTTATATAAATAAAATAGTATAGACTAAAACTATTAATCTAACAATAAATATAGAATTAAACTATATTTATTGAAAGCAAATAACAAATTTAGTAAGATTAGAAAAACTAATTTAAAAAATGAATTCTGTATGTATAAAAATTTATAAACATTTATAGTTGCTTATACATATAATTAAAAAAATAGGAGGGGTAATATATGTTATATAATAATATTTTAGATCTTATAGGAAAAACTCCAATAGTTAAGCTAAATAATATTCAAAGTGAAAATAATATATTTTTAAAGTTAGAAAAATACAATATAGGTGGAAGTATAAAAGATAGAGCTGTTCTTGGGATGATTGAAGACCTTATGGAAAGCGGAGATATAAAAAAAGGAGATATTATAGTAGAAGCAACAAGTGGAAATACGGGAATTGCTTTATCCATGATTGGAAAGCTAAAGGGGCTTAAGATTATTATAGTTATGCCTAGTTCTATGAGCAAAGAGCGTAGAGATTTGATGAAAGCATATGGATCAGATATAATACTGACAGGTGAAGGTGGAATGCAAGCCTCTATAGATAAAGCAAGTGAATTAATAAGTTCAAATGTAAATTATAAATCTTTGAAGCAATTTGAAAATAAAAGTAATCCTAAGAAACACTATGCTACAACTGCAATAGAAATATATGAAGATATTAAAGATATAGATATATTTGTGTGTGGTATAGGAACAGGTGGAACAATAAGTGGAGTTGGAAAATATTTAAAAGAATTAAACAAAGACATAAAAGTTATTGGAGTTGAGCCAGAAAGTTCTCCTTTAATATCTAAAGGACATAGTGGGCCTCATAAGATACAAGGAATAGGAGCGAATTTTATACCTAAAAATTTAGATATGAGTATTGTAGATGAAATAGTAACTGTAAAGGATGAAGAAGCTATAAACACTATCAAGTTACTGGGAGAAAAGGAAGGAATACTAGTAGGGATTTCATCTGGAGCAAATGTATATGCAAGTATGGAGATAGCTAAGAAGTTTAAAGGAAAAAACATTGTAACAATATCTCCTGATGGAATTGAGAAGTATCTATCTATGGATATAATTGGAGGATAGAATGCTAAAAAAAATAAATGCTGACATAGAGTATATAATTGAAAATGACCCAGCTGCAAGATCTAAGATAGAAGTTTTTTTACTTTATCCATCAGTTCATGCTCTGATTGGTCACAGAATTGCACATTACTTTTATAAATATAAAATGTTCTTTATAGCAAGATTTATATCGCAAGTAAATAGATTTATAACGGGAATAGAGATACATCCAGGTGCAACTATAGGAAGTGGAATTTTAATTGACCATGGTATGGGAGTAGTAATAGGAGAAACTGCAGAGGTTGGCAACAGAGTTACTATATATCATGGAACCACATTAGGAGGAACAGGAAAAGACAGCGGTAAAAGACATCCAACTGTAGGGGATAATGTAGTAATAGGAGCAGGAGCTAAAGTTTTAGGACCAATAACTATAGGTGCAAATTCTAAAGTAGGTGCAAATGCAGTTGTATTAAAAGATGTTCCGCAAAATAGTACAGTGGTTGGGATCCCTGGTAAAATAATAAAAAAGGAATAACTAAGAAGTTATTCCTTTTTTATTTCAGTGTAAAGTTTAAAATAATGTACGTCGAATAGGGGGAAACTAAATTTTACTTATCAAACTTCACGTAATCTAATTCATTAGATATACTTATATTAAAAACATATGAAAGCGAAATTTCATTTAAGAATTTAGCTTTTTCTTCATCACTTAAATTTATTAAATCAAGTTTTTTATGATATTCCATCACAAAAGCTTTTAAGTCTTTTATATGGTCGAACATATAATAATTAAGACCTTCATTTTCGATAGAGTAGTTTTCTTTTATTATTTTAAAGATAGTTCTACCACCAAATAAATCTGCTAAATATCTTGTATAAGCATGAGCAACTAATAATTTAGGATTTGTTTGAGAGATTTCATCTAATCTATCAACGAAAACCCTTGTTGAATCGCAAATTTCTATTGAATCAATCTTATATCCTAATAAGAACTTAGAATCATCAAGTAAAGCATTAGCTCTAAATACTTCAGGAGTTATAAATTCTTTTAAGACTTCATCGTCTTTATGCTTTTCAAGATTCTCCTCTATTGCTTTGTAAATAAAATAAAGATTATAGATGTACTCTCCGTATGTTTCAACATTAGCATCTCCATCAATTAATCTTTTTATGAACCCTGTATTTTCAGCCATATCGTGTAATCTTTTTGTGCTACTTTGAATGACTTTTAAAAAGTTCATATCCATAAAATCATCTTCTTTCTTTTGTATTGTGATTACTAATAAAATAAATACCCTAGGAAATTAAAACTAAAACATTAATTTTAACAGTTATTACAATTTTGATATATTAGACCAAGTAGGTTTAATGTATAATAAAATATACTATAATTACTAAAAGGAAACTTTTAATTAAGATAATTAAAGATAGGTGATAAAATGCAAGACTATAACAATATACAGATAAGAGAACTAGAAAATTGGAAAGAAAAGATGAAAAAGAAGCCATCAATAATAAATAAAGCATCTAAAGAAGCTCAAAATAAACTAAATTCAGTACTTCCTGAAAATTATCATAATATACTTACTACAGCTATAAAGAATATGACAAAGGTTGTTTTGTTTGGGTCAAAATATACAACAAAAGCTCCGATTGAAAATATTTCATTGCAAGAGCGAGACGAATTAGCTTATGAAAAGATTAGATTATACAAAAAAACTGCTATGCTAGAAGGAGCAGGTACTGGAGCTGGAGGAATTATTGTTGGTCTTGCTGACTTTCCTTTACTTTTAAGTA
The DNA here is from genome assembly GCF_048568265.1 of Paraclostridium dentum. Lineage (NCBI taxonomy): Bacteria > Bacillati > Bacillota > Clostridia > Peptostreptococcales > Peptostreptococcaceae > Paraclostridium > Paraclostridium dentum. The sequence continues at coordinate 1,328,109 of NZ_CP183813.1, forward strand.
TAAAAATAAAACTTCTATATGAGATTGCAAGTATTTATGGATTTGATACTAAGGATTATAAAGAAAGGATATATTTATTAAATATATTTCAATTAGCATTTTCAAGTCAAAATCATGTTAATACTATATTTAAAGATATGGAGCATTTTAATGAATCAAAAGATATACTATCAGATGATATAAACGATTTTGATTGGAGAAAGTTTCAGCAAGAATATAGAGATTATATAGATTTAGCTAAGTTACTGCAACTAGTTCCTGGGATAGGAGCTTTTGTTGGTGCATATGTAAACAATAAATTAGTAGATAAGTTGGGAGAGTATGCAATATATTCTTATCATATGAGGTTATTAGATACTAGTGGATATATAAAAGAAAATGAGAGCTTTTTATCTAAAAGTTATAAAAAAATCATATCAAGAGTTAAATAATTAAAAAATTTACAAAATAAGTGTATGTTAATATTATAATACCAACATACACTTATTTAAATTAAAAGCGTTTAGTCCTATAAAATCTATACAAAAAGTCTTTTTCTAAAGTTTTACTAAGAGTTGCACTTTCTTGGAAATTAATAAACTTTATTTCTAAAGCAGATTTGCTGGTAGGAATAACCTTATGTATCAATTTAAGATTTACTATATAACTTTTATGAGTTTTAAAAAAGTTTGGTGGAATTCTAGAATCTAAATCATCGAAATTCTCATAAAATTTTATAATATCATGATCTTTGGTATATAAGTTTACAGCTCTAGAGTTTTTCTCAAACATAACTATATCATCAAAATTAATCATATGTATCTGCTTTCTAATTTTATAAACAAATAAAGTATCATCTATAAAATTATTTGTAGCTAGTTTATGAGAATTAATGTGATCAATAGCAATATTTACAGAATCTAAAATTTTGTTTTCAGTAAATGGCTTGACTATAAAATCAACTGGATGAACTTTAAAACTTTCCAAGCTATAATCAGAAAATCCAGTTACAAAAATTATATGAACATCTTTATCTATCGAAGATATTTCTTTGGCACAATCTATACCATTTTTATGAGGCATATCAATATCTATTATAAGTAAATCTATTTTCTCACATTTAATAAAATCTATTGCTTCTATTCCATTTTTAACTTTTTTTACATAGTCCACATATCCGGATTTTTTTAGTATGTTTTCAATATCATCTCGAACAGCTTTATCATCATCACATATCAAAACTTTTATCATAAATATTTTCTCCCTATAAACTTTTATTAACAATATTTAGGTATTAAAATCGTAAACTCAGTTATAAATTCGTCGCTACTTGCAAATATATGATACCCATATTTATCTAAAATATCTTTAACTAGATAAAGACCGTACCCCCTATGTTCACCGTCTTTAGTAGAAAAGCCTTCATCAAATATACTTTCCGTATTATATATTTTAGGTCCGTTGTTTTTTATAGATATAACATATTGAAATTCATCTTCATAAACAAATAACTTTATATATTTATTATCTTTATTAAGTGTAGATAGTGAATCAATAGCATTATCTATTATATTTAATAAAACAGAACTCATATCATTAGGTTCAATAACTAGATTGTCTATAAAATCTTGTATATAAACATCAAAAGAAATATTTTTTATAAGACACTCTTCATATTTTAAAGATGCAATTGCATCTAAATAAGAAACCTTTCCGTACCTTGAGGTTTTACTTCTAAAACTATTAGATATATTTGTTATATATTCTTTAGCATCGTCGCTAAGTCCATTATTTAATAAAGAGTACACAACTTGAAGATGTTTTAGATAATCATGTTTTTGACTCCTAAGTTTACTTATAATGTTATCTTTATGCTCAATTTTAATATTTTGGGTTTTGAGTTCTGTTTTATTGCAGTTATTATTATCTATTAATTTAATAATTTTATAGCCTATATAAAAACTAATATATATAAGTAAAAAAGATAAAAATATTTTAAACAACCCACTAAACAATAAATTATAATTAAGTTTGATTAGCATAAAAACTAAAAAATTTTTTATAAGAACTGATATTACAATAGATATAAATATTGTTATTAGACCTTTTTTAGAAAGTGATAGTTTTTTAAAAAACAAAAACTTATCAAGGTAAAAATTAAGTCCTATAAATATAATTAAAATATATATAGGAAATATAATAATATTGTCCATAACTCACCCCTAAATGATTTTATATACAGATTATAACATTTATAAAAAAATATGTAAAAAATGGAAAATTACAAAGAAGCTATAAAAAAGTGAAAATTAAGTTATAAATTTATGTAAACAACCTTTAAAAACTTGAAAATTTACAATTTGATACATTTTTTAAATGAATATATAATTAAGTTATCAAATAGGGAGGAATATATAAATATGGGGAATGATTTGAGTATAGTATTAAAATACATAAAAAGTTATAAAACAAGGTCATTAGCTATAATACTAAGTATATTGCTTGGAACAGCTCTTATAGTAGGGGTGGGTACATTAGCTAGAAGTGCTCAACAAGCAGATGTAGATAGAATGAAGAGAGAATTAGGAACTCATCATGTTAAATTTAAAGATATAAATAAAGATCAATTAGAGATTGTAAAACAAGGAAATGATATAAATGAAATTGGCATAACATCTAATTATGCATCAACTGATTTAGGCGAAAAATTACCTATGAATATAGTTCGGGCAAGTGAAAATTACTTAAATAAAGACTCTAAACTTTTAAAAGGAAGGTTTCCAAAAGATAAAAATGAAGTTGTAGTAGAAAAATGGATTTTAAATTGTTTAGGTCTAGAACCTAATATAAATCAAGAAATAACTTTCAAATTATATGAAAAAGATAAGCCAGAAACATTTAAAGTAGTAGGAATACTTAGTGACAGATATAATGAAAAAAGCGTTGGAATATGTGAAATGTTTATGAACCTAGATGAATCAAACGCTAATACATTTGATACATATGTAGAATTTAATGAAAATAGTGATATATTAAAAAATATAAAAGACATATCTAAAGAAGCTAAGTTTAATAAAAAAGACAATATTAGAGAAAATAAAGAACTTGTATCTTCTATTATGGCAAATGGTCGATTAGACCAAGAAAGTAAAAACACAGCAATAGGTGTAAGTGTATTTGCAGGATTTGTAATGTACAGTATATATAGTATATCAACATATCAAAGAATAAGAGAATATGGAGTATTAAAAGCTTTAGGGGCTACTAATTTTAAAGTTTTTAGACTCATGCTATATGAACTATTAATACTTAGCTTTGTAAGTTTACCTATAGGAATATTAATTGGTATGGGTGGGGCACAAATTTTTAATAAATTGTCAGGGAATATAAACTTTGATATTGAAGGCGTAGTTACTCCATTTGTATTACCTACTAATATTATATTTTTAGCGATAGGATGTACACTTTTAGTGAGCTTCATCATAAGTATATTAACGTACATAAAAATAGCAAAAGTATCTACAATAGATGCAATAAGAAAAAATTTAAATAGTAATAAAAAAGTAAAGAAAAATAATTTTGTAGTAAATAAATTAAGTAAATACATAACTGTAACCAAAAGTGTATCTATGCGAAACATATTTAGAGATAAAGGTGGGCTAATAATTATAATTTTATCTATGAGTATAGGTGGATTAATGATTGTTAGAGATAATTATACAGATAAAGAATATACTGAAAGAATGAAAAAGTTTGAATTGAATTATTATAACAATGGAGATTTTATTTTAAATGCTAATAGTTTTTCTAATGAAAATAGTGCTATAAGCAAAGAACAGATAAATGAAATAAAAGCAATAGATGGAATTAAGGAAGTTAAAACAGCAAGTATTTTACAAACAAGAATGGATATACCAAAAGATAAATTTAATGATTTAAGTTACTATAAGGACCAAGATGAAAACAGTAAAAAAGTAAGAGGTGGACATGAACTTTTAGAAAACAAAGAAAAAAACACATATACAATTAAGCAACAAATAAAAGGTTATAATGATGAAATGATAAAGTCGTTAAATGATTATGTGGTAAGTGGTAAAATAGATACAGATAAAATGAAAAATAGCAACGAAGTTGTACTATATATGCCTCACACCAAACGTGAATATGGACGAAGTGATATTGTTATAGGCGGAGGTAAACCAGTTGTAGATATAAAGGTAGGGGACACTGTAAAGGTAAAATATCCAAAAACTAAAATGAAAACTGCAGATGATGAAGAAAAATACTGGAATATGAAAGATGAAGATAACTATGATTATGAATATTGTGAATTTAAAGTTGGAGCAATAGTTGATTACCCGTTTGCAGATGACTGCTTATATTCATGGACAAGTGGAATAGACGTTATAACAAGCAACGAATATATGGAAAAGATTACAGGAGTAAATACATATAATTTAGTTTATGCAAATGTTAAAGATGGTGCAAACTATGAAAAAATAAATAAAAAACTAGGTAAGATAGGTAGTAAAACTGCTGGAACAACAACAAAATGCATGATAAAAGAAAAAGAGATTCACAAACAATCATTGAAACAACAACAAATATATAGTTATGGAATTATATTAGTTATATTTATAATCAGCATGTTCAATATAATTAATAATGTTAGCTACAATATAACATCTAGAACTAGTGAATTTGGAATGTTAAGAGCAGTAGGAATATCAAATGAAGATTTGAAAAAAATGATAATATATGAAGGATTGTTATACGGTTTGCTTTCTAGTATAACTGTAATAGTACTTGGAATAATAATGCAAATTAGAATATACAACACTTGGGGATTTGAATATGTTGGATTAGAATTTAAAATTGCTTACATGGATTATATATTAATAAGTGTTACAAATATATTAATAGGACTGCTTGCAACATATATACCAGCAAGAAAAATAAAAGAAAGCACTATAGTAGAATCTATAAATATAGTGGAATAGGGTGAATATTATGGTAATACTTGAAACTATTAATTTAGGTAAAATATACGGGAAAAAAGAAACAACTGTACATGCGTTGAATGATGTTAATTTAAAAATAAATAAAGGGGAATTTGTTGCGATAGTAGGGCCTAGTGGAAGTGGTAAAAGTACATTTCTACACTTAGTTGGAGGGTTAGAACGACCAAGTAATGGAACTATAAAAGTAGACGGGCAAGACATATGTTGTTTAAGCGATAAAGAACTAGCCAGATATAGAAGACAAAAAGTTGGATTTGTATTTCAACAATATAATTTAATTCCAGTACTTAATGTAGCTGAGAATATAGAACTACCAGTAAAATTAGATAACAGAAAAGTTGATAAAGATTATATAAACGAATTAATAAATTTACTTGGTATTAGTGAGCGAAAAGATCATCTTCCAAGTCAATTATCAGGAGGGCAACAACAGAGAGTAGCAATAGCTCGTGCATTATCAGCTAAGCCGAGTATAATACTTGCAGATGAGCCAACAGGAAACTTAGATACTAAGACTACTGAGGAAGTTATAAATCTTCTTAAATCATCTATTAAAAAATATAATCAAACTTTAATAATGATAACGCATAATGAAAATATAGCTAAAAAAGCAGATAGAATAATTTCTATTGTAGATGGAAAATTAAATGAAAATTATTCAGCAAAGAGTTAAAATAAAAATTTTATAAAGTTTATAAAAAACTTAAGTAAAAAGTCTTGGGATAGGTGAAAAATTTATTCCAGGGCTTTTTTTATTTGAAAACTTACTAAAATAACATATAAAGGGTTTTTATATCATAAATCTAATTGTATATATACATTGAAAATTTATATTTCACAACGTATATACTTTGAAGCAATTCAAAAGGGAGTTGAAAAACGAAGTGTTAGAATCTATACAAGATAAAGATATTGCTACAGATAGACTAATACTAAGGAAATTCAATATAAGTGATGCTAGAGATATGTTTAGAAATTGGGCATCTGACAGTGAAGTAACTAAGTTTTTACAATGGGAACCTCATATAAATGAGGAATATACAAAATCAGTAATTGAAACATGGACTAAAGAATATAAAAATGAAATATCATATCACTGGGCAATTGAACATAAAGATACAAAAGAAGTTATTGGAGAAATATATATATTTAATATAAAGCAGAAAAGAAGGTGTTGTGAAATAGGAATATGTATAAGTAAGAGGTTTTGGAATAAAGGAATTTCTACAGAAGCATTAGTTTCAACTATAAATTTTATATTTAAAGAAACTGAACTATGGAGAATTATTGCTATGCATGATGTTGAAAACATAGCATCTAAAAAGGTAATACTAAAAAGTAAAATGAAATACGAAGGAGAGTTTAAATGTAAAACAAATCTAGCTGTCTATTCTATATCAAAGAAAAATAAAAAGAATTATTTGTAAGATGTAAAAAGGAATTATATTATTATGTTTATAAAGCCATTATAAAAATTGATATTAGGAGGGCACATGAAAAAATATTATCTAGCATATGATGAAAGATATAAAAAAGCACATTCTGAGGGAATTTTATGGTTTTCTAAGAATCCAACTCCAGATTTGTTAAAATGGATTGAATACTATAATATCCCAAAGCAAGATAAGATATGTGAAGTTGGATGTGGAGAAGGAAGAGATGCTTTGTATCTAGGAATTAAAGGATATAAAATTAAAGGAATTGATGCATCAGAATCTGCAATAAATAAGTGTAAAGAGTTAGCTAATAAAAACTTAGAGAAGGTTGAATTTGAAGTTGAAGAAATAATAAATCTAGATAATATTAAAATTACAAAGTATAAATGGATATATGCAGTAGGAGTTTTACACATGCTTGTAGATGACAATGACAGAAATTTATTTTTAAAATCAATTTATAATATGCTAGATACAGGGGGAAATGCACTCTTAGTAAATATGGGAGATGGAGACGTGGAGATAAAAACTGATACATCTAAGGCATTTGAAATACAAGAAAGAAATAATAACAGTGAAGGTAAAAAAGTTATGGTTGCATCTACCTCATATAGATCTATAAATTGGGAAAATCATATAAAGGAATTAGAAAATGCTGGTTTTTTAATTGAAAAGACTATAAATACACAAAACAATGAGTATGGAAATTGCATGGTCGTATATTTAAAAAAATCTTAAAATAATAAAGATAAAAGAGGGAGTTTAAACTCCCTCTTTTTTTTAAAAAGTACAAATAATATTTCAATTGTTAGTTAATAGCAAATTGATTTTTTTTAGAAATTTAGTTAATAAATTTACATTTATTAAAGGGTTTTAAGTACATATATCTAAAATATATCAAAGTAAGAGAATAAATAGGATAAAAATAAAATAAAATTATTTTGGGCGTAAAACTTTAAAATAAATAATTTAGGGGGATATAAATGATAATTTGTAAAAATTTATTCATAAGAACATTGGAATTAGGAGATGAAGAGTTTTTATACAAATGGTGGAATGATGGAGAAATGATGGAACACTCTACTCATGCATTTGGAATTTTAAATAGTAAGGAAGCTATAAAGCGCAAATTGTTCAAAGAGTTTGAAAATGAAACAATGTTTCCAACAGATAAAAGATTTATAATTTGTAAAAAAGATGATTCAACACCAATAGGTGAAATTAATTATTGTAATTGGGATAGTAGAAGCCAAAAAGCAGAGTTAGGAATAAAAATTTGCGATATAGACGAACAAGGGAAAGGTTATGGATTAGATGCTTTATATCACTTTATAGATTTTATGTTTAAATTTTTAAATTTAAATAAAATAGAGTTGACAACTATGGCTGATAATAAAAGAGCACAACAATTATATAAAAAGCTTGGATTTAAAAATATAGGAATAATTAGAGATGGTTACTTTGATAGTAGATTTGGTGAATTTTCAGATGTAGTTTATATGGACCTAATAAAAAAAGAATGGGAAGTTTATAAATATGAATTTGAAAAGGAATTTTTAATGATATATAGATAAGTTATATTTTATATAAAAATATAATTTATGATTTTAAATTGAATTATATATTAAAGGAATATTTAACATATACAACTTTAATATATAATTCAATGAATTTAAAAATTAATCAGTATAACCAGTAAGTTCTTTATGATTTCGTAGGGCTCCAATAGAAGAAATTATAGTTAAAATTAAATAAATAAATCCGAAACTACTATTACATGAAATATTCCATATAGTAGCTAGAAGTAATATTAATCCTAAACAAAACCAAATATTTCGTCTTAACTTCAAATCTCTATTCATAAAAATACCACCTTTTAAGATATAGTTTTAAAATAAGTCTAACAATATTTATAATTACCATAAAAATCAAAAATAAACACAAGAGTATGTACATGAATTATTTTTATAAATAAAATTCGACTTTAAGTAGCAAAATCCTTTAAACTTATAGTATATATGATAAAAAATAATTACTGGATGTATTTTGGAGGGTGAAATGAGCAATATCAATATAAAAAGAGTAGTTGAATATATAGAAATACCATATGAATTATTATACTTAGCAGATCCATCTAAAGAATCAATAAATGATTATATAAGTAGAGGTAACTTATATGTTGCATCTATTGAAAATGAAGTTGTAGGTGCATATGTAATGTTAAAGACTAGACCATTAACTGCAGAGATTATGAATATATCAGTAAATGAAGCGTATCAGAAAAAAGGTATTGGAAAAGTTTTAATAAAACATTCTATAAGTACAAGTAAGAATTTAAATATTAAAACACTCGAAGTTGGGACAGGAAACTCAAGTATAGATCAATTAGCTTTTTATCAAAAGTGTGGATTTAGAATAACAGGGGTAGATAAAGACTTTTTTAAAAAACATTATGAGGAGAAAATAATAGAAAACGGAATAGAATGTATAGATATGATTAGGATGAGTATGGATTTATAATTATATGCCAGATTATAAATCATTTAATTAAAATACTATACACTTTACTTGAAATACATATTGAAATATGATAATGTTACATAAAATAAATTATTTTGGAGGAGATTTTTAATGGCTTTTTTTAATAAGTTAGCAGGATATGGATCGATAGATAGTTCAGCAGGAAATAAAATTAAAGATTATCTAATAGATGGAGAAGAGATAATACAAGCCTTTACTTTTATAAGAGACTCTATAATATTAACAAATTATGGAATATATTTAGTAGATGTTCAAGGGGTTAGTGGGAAAAAAGTAGAAGTTAAGTTTTTCCCTTCTAAAAACGTAAAAAGTATATCTTTTGAATCTGCATCTACATTTGATTTAGATGTTGATATAAAAATAGGAGTTGATGGAAATACGGTTATAAGTCAAAGTGGTATACCTCATAATGCACCTATTTCATTTAAGGTTCCTAAAGCTCAAGCTGAAGAAGCTAGAGAAATTGTTAAACTTGTAAAAACAAACTATTTAGTTAGATAAGTAAATATAAATTAAAATAAAAATACACTTAGTAAAGTACTAAGTGTATTTTTATTTTAATTCTTTAAGCAATTTATCACAGTAATTAACCCATAAAATTTCATGTTCAAAATTAGGGATTATCCTGTCATTTAAACTTTCTATAGATTCAAGTCCCATTTTTTTAGATTTATTATGAATAGTTAAATAAAGCTTTGTAGGTCCAGGAACATCTTCTATTGGATGAATTTGTGCAGATATAAATTCTTTGCCGTTTTCAAAGGCAGCCATAGCCCTTGAGTGGCCATCTATAAGTGCGTATTCCCCATCAATTACCCCAACTAGTACTGGAGGAAAGACAGGATTTTTATCTTCATTATATATTTTTCTTATTTTTTCTAATTTATCTTTATTTATATAAAAATTATTTGGTCTTAATTCCTTTATTGGAAGTTCTTTTAATATCATTTTAGTCCCCCTTTTTCAAAATTATCAGCTAGATTTAATATATTAGATATACGAGCAAAATGTCCTTTAATTTAATGTTTTTTTATTAAAACAAAGAATAAAAGAGGTAAGGAGTATAAATCGTAGAATAGTTAAATAAAAGTAGAATTAAGACACTATATAGATTAAATAAGGGTATAAACAAGGAAAAAAGTAAGAAATTTAAATAATTAGATTTTAGTTCTAGGATAAATTGGTTATCAAGATAATTTTAAAATATATATATGACTAAATAAAAGGAGTGTTAGAAATTATGAAGTTAAAAATAATTGGAAGTGGAGGATGTGTTGCACTTCCTAAGCCACTGTGTAAATGTAGAATTTGCAAAGAAGCTAGATTAAAAGGACATCCGTATTCTAGATATGGATGTAGCTTATTTCTAGAAGATTTAGGAATGTTAATAGACACACCTGAAGATATAACTCAAGCAATCAATTTTTCAGAAATTGATGAAATAAATTATGTTTTATATAGTCATGTTGATCCGGATCATACTCTTGGAATGAGGGTATTTGAACATATAAGATTAAACTGGTTAGAAATTTCTAAAGGAAAAGAATGTACTAATCCAGTAAATGTATTAGCTATGGAGCATGTAATGGAAGATATAAACTCTATAAATTTTAAATTTGGGTCATATTTAGATTATTATGAAAATGTTAGAAAGTTAATAAGAAGAAAAGCTATAGAAAGTTCTATAATAATAGATGGAATAAAAATAAGTTTTTTAAAGGCTAATCATGCAACTGTATTTGTATTTGAAAAAAATAATAAAAAAGTTATATACGCTCCTTGTGATGTAAAACCATTTCCAAATGATATTATATTTAAAGAGGCAGATTTACTTATAATAGGAAATACGGTTGTTGGAGACAAACTTAAAGATGGATTTATTCTAGAGGCAGATAATCCCCTTAGAAAAGAGCTATTTACATTAGATGAAATACAAAATTTAAAAAATAATTACAGCATAAAACATGTTATTATAACGCACTTAGAAGAAGATTGGGGTAAGTCTTATGATGATTATATTAAGCTAGAAAAACAATATAAAAATATAAAATTTGCATATGATGGAATGGAAATTGAAATTTAGACTAATTTCAGTCCTTATTTTAAGGATTTTAATCCATTGATATTTAAAATAATAAAGGGTAAGGTGTATAATAAGATTTAAAGAATTTAAAAGGGGGATAAAATGATAGAAGTAAACAACTTGTGCAAAGCTTTTACTAGAGTTGTAAAAGATGACAATTCTAAAAAAAAGAAAAATTTAACTAAATTTAAAACAAAAAAAGAAGAATTTTTAGCAGTAAATAATATTTCATTTAATGCAAAAGAAGGAGAAATCTTAGGAATACTAGGTCCGAATGGAGCAGGGAAAACAACTTTGCTTAGAATGCTTGGAGGAATATTAACGCCTACATCTGGACACATAGAAGTTTGCGGATATGATTATTCAATAGATAAAAATGCAGCTAAAAAAGAAATTGGATATCTATCTGGAAATACAAAACTTTATAATAGACTTTCTCCAAGAGAATTATTAACAACTTTTGCAAACTTATATGAAATGCCAAAAGATGAAATTGAAAAATCTATAAATGAAGTTATAAATATAATGGATATGGAAAGTTTTATAGATAATAGAATCGAAAACTTATCAACAGGTCAAATTCAAAGAACATCAATAGCAAGATGTCTAGTTCACTCACCTAAAATATACATATTCGATGAGCCAACATTAGGATTAGACGTAATTAGTAGCAAGTCTATAATTGATTTTATGAAAAATGAAAAGAAAAGAGGAAAAACTGTACTATACTCAACTCACTATATGGAAGAAGCTGAAACTTTGTGTGATAAAATAATTATGATACATCAAGGAGAAATTATTGCAATTGGGACCCCTGAAGAATTAAAGGAAAATACAAAAACTAATAATTTAAGAGATGCATTTATAACTCTTGCAAGTGAGAGGGGGAATTTATTTGAGGAATAAAATAGTAAAACAAATATTTAAAAAAGAAATTTTAGATATATTAAGAGATAAAAAAACTATATTTATGATGATTATACTACCAATAATTCTATACCCTATACTTATGGTAGGTATGACTCAAGTTATGTCTATGTCTATGAATAGTATGGAGAAAAAAAATATAAATATAGCTTTTAATAAAAATCCAAATAAAGCTTTAGTTTCAGTAATAGATGAAACTAATAAAGAAAGAAAAAAAGATAATAGTGAAGTAGGACAGATAGCGTTAAAAACTACTGATAATTATAAAAAAGATTTAAAAGATGGAAATATAGATGCTTATATAAATATAAATGATAAAAATGGATACCTAAATTTTAATGTTTATATAGATTCATCTGAAAATTCATCAAGTATTGCACAGGAAGAAGTAGAAAAAATATTAAATACATATAAGGAAGAATTAGTAGAAAATAAATTAAAAGAAAGTGGATTAGATACAAAATCTACACTTGAGCCATTAAGTTATAAAACTTTAGATGTGGCAAAAAATGAAGAAGTAGCTGGGCATTTAATAGGACAGATATTACCATTTGTATTAATTATGGGACTTTTAATGGGAGCTATATATCCTGCGATAGATGTTATGGCAGGAGAAAAAGAAAGAGGTACTTTAGAAACTTTATTTACACTACCTATAACAAATTTAGAGTTGGTTATGGGAAAATATTTAGCTGTATCGCTTTGTGCAGTAGTTTCCGCAATTTTAAATATTTTATCTATATTTATAACAATGGCATTTTTACTTGCAACTCAAGGTATGGTAAGTGAAATGGGAATGATAAGCATTGATTATTCACAAATGATACTTCCTGGAATAATTACACTTATATGTGTATGTTTATTTGCTATGGTAGTGTCAGCTGTAAGTATGTGTGTATGTTCTTTAGCTAAAAGCTTTAAAGATGCTCAAAACTATATAACTCCAGTTACATTATTTGTTATGATACCATCTTATGTTTCTATGGTTCCTACTATTGAATTAGATAGCTTCACAGCTACAATACCTGTAGTTAATATATCTTTACTTATTAAAAGTGTGCTAACATTTAATAGTAATATAAGTTTAATAGCTTTAGTTTTACTATCAAACCTTGTGTTTGTTATAATAGCTGTATTGTTATTATCGAAGATGTTTAACTCGGAAGAAATTTTATTTGGAAGTAGCAAAAACTTTGCATTACTAGAGAAAAGAAGCAACATTAAAAAAGGAACTATGCCTTCTGTTGCGGATGGAGTTACTTTGTACGCAGTTGGAGTAGTATTGTTAATATACGTAGGAAGTTTAATTCAATTAAAATTTGGAACTGCTGGGATAGCGGCTACACAAATTATGATTATTGGTATGCCATTAATATTTGCATGGTATATTAAGTCTGATTTTAAAAATACATTTAATATAAAGATACCTAAAATACAACATGTACTAGGAGGCATAATCCTTTGGGGTGGGGTATTTGTAGTTATTAACTTAATAAGTCAAATATTACTTTATTTATTCCCTCAAAATATGCAGGTTGTAGAAGGTTTAAACGAGGCATTAAAAGTAGATGATAGTATATTATTAAATTTAATAGTTATAGCAGTTATGCCAGCTATATGCGAAGAAATGTTTTTTAGAGGATTTGTATTTACTTCATTTACACAAAGTAAAGAGAAGAAAGCTCAATTATGGGGTGTGATCTTTAGTGGTATATTATTTGGATTTATGCACATTGACTTTATAAGAGTTATACCAACTAGTATTTTAGGAATTGCACTGGGTTATGCTGTTTATAAGAGCAAATCAATATTTATACCTATGATAATGCACTTTTTAAATAATTCAATTTCTGTATTTGCAATGCACTCAACAAAATCTGCTGGATTAATAGGAAAATTAAATGAAATTTTAACTATAGACTTTAGTAATTTTGAGGCATTTAAACTTATTATACTTATAATTGTAAGTTTAATATTAGTGTTTATAGGAATTAAACTACTTAGTATAAATAAGAAAAATAAAATAAAATCTAACAATGAAAAAGAGTTAATTTAATTAACTCTTTTTTTCGCTTAAGGAGACTGTATTTGCTAAAAAAATTTTAAATTCTATTGTGTTATTATTAAAAAAATTAATGATTATTATTAAAATTATAAATTTTACTTATAGTGAAAATGGGTATATACTATATTTGAAATTAGAAAAGCTAAAATTTGACAAAAAATGATATGAAAGCTCTTTATGAAGGAGGAATCAGTATGAAAGATATTACTGTAATAGGAGCAGGTGTAGTAGGATGTGCCATAGCTAGAGAGTTATCTAGATATGACTTAAATATATTAGTAATAGACAAAAATGAAGATGTTGCTGAGGGAATATCAAAAGCAAATAGCGGTATTATACATGGTGGGTATAATGAAAAAAAAGGAACTCTAAAAGCAAAATTAAATTTAGAAGGAAATGAAATGATGGATGATATATCTAAAAAACTTCAATTCCCTTTTAAAAGAAATGGAGCTTTAGTACTAGCATTTAATGAAGAAGAATTAGAAAAAGTAAAAGAATTAAAGGCTAATGGAGATGAAATAGGTGTTAAGGGACTAGAAATTTTAAATAAAGATCAAGTTTTAAACCTAGAGAAAAATATAAATAAAAATGTAGTTGGAGCTTTATATGTAAAAAGTTCTGGAATCGTAAGTCCTTATGAAATGACATTAGCATTAGGTGAAAATGCAGTTGAAAATGGAGTTGAGTTCAAGTTAGGACATGCTGTAGTAGACATAAAAAAAGAGTTAGATTTTTACAAAATAGAACTTGATAATAAACAAGTTGTTGAAAGTAAGATAGTTATAAATGCAGCAGGATTAGGAGCAGATTATTTAACTTATTTAGTTAGTAATGAAAAGTATGAAATTGATCCTGTAAAGGGTGAGTATTGCTTATTTGATAAAGTTGCAGGAACATTATGTGAAAAAACTTTATTCCAAGTACCTAGTAAATTAAGTAAAGGTGTTTTAGTTACACCAACAGTAGATGGGAATTTATTAATAGGTCCTAATGCAAAACATAGTGATACTATAGAAACTTCAAGAGAAGGTATAGATGAAATATTAGAAAAGAGTCAAAAGACTATAAAAGACATTCCTGTAGCAAGAGTTTTAAATACATTCAGTGGATTAAGACCTAAAGTTTGTGGGGGAGATTTTATAATAGAAGAGTCTAGAGATTGCAAAAATTTCATAAATGTAATAGGAATAGACTCACCGGGATTAACAGCAGCACCAGCTATAGCTAAATATGTAGTAGATATAGTTTGTAAAAATGTGCAATTAAAAGAAAAAGAAAACTTTAAAGAGACTAGAACTAAAATGGTTAGAATGAGCGAATTAAACATTGAAGAAAAAAATAAATTAATAGCTCAAAATCCTTCTTACGGAAAAATGGTATGTAAGTGTGAATTTGTAACAGAAGGTGAGATTATTGATGCAATAAGAAGACCACTAGGTGCTACGACATTAGATGGAATCAAGAGAAGAACTCGTGCCATGATGGGTGGATGTCAAGGAAGTGGATGTATGATTCCAATAAGTATGATATTAAGTAAAGAATTAGGAATAGATATAAGTAAAGTAAATAAAAACTGCAAATCTTCTACAGTTATTGGATATAAGGAGGTTTAATTATGAAAGCATATGACTTAATTATAGTTGGTGGTGGAGCAGCGGGTATATTATGTGCCATAGACGCTAACGAAAAAGGAATCAAGAATATATTATTAATTGAAAAAGACCCTGTATTAGGTGGAGCTTTAAATTTAGGTGATTATAATATAAGTAAAGAAAAAACTATATTAGGAAAAGATTACAAAGTTAGTTTATTAAATAAATTAGATAAATGCAATATAGATGTAAAATTAAATACTATGGTTTTAAAAATAGAGGATAATAATGAAGTTCTTTGCACTAGTCCTGAAAATGGTATAGAAAAAATAAAAGGCAAAAATATTATACTTGCAAATGGGGCAAAAGAAGGTTCAAGAAAACCTGTAAATATGGTAGGAGATAGATGTTCTGGAATTCTTACTGTAGGAATGGCTAAAAAGATATTCAATATGCCTCATATGATTCCAGGTAAAGAAATCCTTATAGCTGGAAATGCTACATTGTACATGATAGAAAAGGAATTAAAAGATAACAATATAAATGTAGTAGGAATTATTACGACTGATAAAGGTGCTAATACTTATGGATTAACTGATAATATATATGATAACTATTCAATAGAATCTATATATGGGCAAGGAAGAATAAATAGAGTTAAGTTATCTAAAGGAGATCAAGAGATATTTGTAGATTGTGATACTTTGATATTTTCAAATCCAATGCTTTCAGATGGATTAGTAGCTATGAGAAGTGATATTAAATTAAATCAAGTAACTACAGGCCCGCAAGTTGATAAAACATTTATGACATCAAGAAAAAATATATATGCATGCGGAAATGGAATCTTTATACACAACTCTATAGAAGATATAGAAAATGAATGTAAAGAAGTTATAGATAATATTGTTTGTAAGTAAGTGTTAATTTATAAAGTAAATAAAAATAATTATAGCCTATAGAGTTGTTCTATAGGCTATAATTATTTTTGAGGTGATATTATGAAACTTTCAACAGGACAAGTAAGTAAGTTATTCGGAATAAGTAAAGACACATTAAGGTATTATGATAATTTAGGGATTTTAAAGCCTGATATAAATAAACAAAATGGCTATAGATGTTATTCTCAAAAACATTTAGATCAATTGAATTTAATTCTTTTAACAAAAGATTTAGATATATCTTTATCTGATATAAAAGAAACTATAGAAAGTGAAGAACTTTGTGAATATAAAGAGCTAATTACAAAGCAAGAAAGTATGATAGAAGAAAAGATTGAAGAGTTAAAGAAAAAACATGCTCAATTAAAAAATTTAAATAAAATAATAAAAACTATAGAAAGCTATGAAAATGAGTATGATTTTAATAAAATAAGTATATATGAGAGTACATATAAATTTTATGGTGTTGAGATAAAGAAGATGCTAGAAAAGGAAAATAGCATAAAATATGTAGAGTATTTGGATGAAAATTTAAAATGTATGAATGAAGAATGTTACTATACTTTGTATAATGTTATTAATAATGAAAAAATAATAGAAGATGAAAGTATTCTGTTTTTAAAAGAAGAAGAAAAAAATAAATATATAACAAAAAAATATAAAGATGAAAATTTAGATTTATTAGAGAAAGTAGTCGCTGGTGAATTTGTATCTGTGAATTTTTATGGTGATTTAGATGAATTAGAAAAGTATTTGATGTTGATGAATAAACATTTTAATAAAAATAATAATTTAGATACAGAGGTGTTTATAAAATATGACTTTTATATTCCTAAAAAAGTTGATGATGATAAATACTTTGCTCAAATTATAATGAAACTTAATTAACTTATATAAAAAACTAATAATATATCTGTTTTTGATTTGTTATACAAAAATAGATATGTTATTATAAGTATCAAAGATATTTTTAAAGGAGAAACATAATGAAAGTAAGAGGATTTGAAAAAGTAAGTAAAGCAGAATTTGAAAAAGCAAATGCAGATATAGCATATGAAGAGTTAACATTACCTAATAGAGCAACAAAATTTGCTGCAGGATATGATATAAAAAGTACATTGAATTTCACATTGGAACCAGGAGAAGATATAGTAATTCCAACTGGTTTTAAAGCATATATGCAAGTTGGAGAAATGATAGCATTATTTCCAAGAAGTGGAATGGGATTTAAATATCAAATACAATTAGCAAATACTGTAGGTATAGGCGATGGTGACTATTATAATTGTGAATCTAATGAAGGTCATTATTTTATAAAATTAGTTAATAGAGGAAAAAAATCATGGGAAGTTAAAGTAGGTGATGGTATAGGACAAGCTATATTCATGCCAATACTTTTAGCAGATGGAGACGACTTTGAAACTGGCGAAGTAAGAACTGGTGGATTTGGAAGTACAGGTAAATAATAAATAATCAAAAGACCCCTATGTCGTAAATTACGATATAGGGGTCTTTTGATTATTAAAAAATCATTGACAAAAAAATATTGATAGAATAGAATATTAATGAAATTAATTATCATTATAAAATGATATAAAATACGAATTGATAAAAATTCTAAAAAATAAAAGGAGAATGAGCATGAGATTAGTTTATTCATTAATATTTACAGCAGCGCTCGCACTAATTTATACAAAAAGTATAAAAAAGCATTCTAAAATTTTTTATAGTATAGCTATGGCTATATCATCGATTACGATAATTTATGAAATTTATAGGTTAATAAGTGATACAAAAATGCAAGGATTTATAGGTGAATTAGAAAAAGCTTTTATGAAAGGAAATGTATCAATAGCATTTTTCTTATTGGTAATGTTCGCAGGAGCATTAAATCCTAAGTGGAAATTAACAAAAAAGTTATTAAGCATAAGAGCTGAATCTGCTATACTAGGGTGTATACTTTTACTTCCACATGGAATAATGTATATAGTACGTTTTATTAATAAAATATTAGTACATAAGCCAATAACAACACTTTACATAGTATATTTGATAGTTGGATTAATAGCATTTATAATAATGATACCACTATTTATAACCTCATTTAAAAATATTAGGTCAAAAATGTCATATGCAGATTGGAAAAAAATTCAAAGTTGGGCATATCTATTTTACTTTTTAGCATATGTACATATAGTACTTGCCCTTATTAATGATGATGAGATTGATATAATTAAGTTAAGTATATATACAATAGTATTTTTAGCATATTTCTTACTTAAAATTATAAAAAAGTATAAGTTAAAAAGTAAAAATACTAATAATTAATTTAGGATAAACATATAAAATGGATACTTTAAATATTTAAAGTATCCATTTTATGATTCTAAGATTACTGTCAATTTAATGTTATAAAATAAAATAGGAAAATATGGTATTATATATAGAGATATATACAATAAGGAGTTGATCAACAATGTTAGACTTTACTTTTCACAATCCAACTAAAATAGTTTTTGGGAAAGATAAAATAGAAGAATTAAAATTACTTATACCAGAGGATGCAAGAGTTTTAGTCCTTTATGGTGGAGGAAGCATTAAAAAATTTGGAACTTTAGATAAGGTAAAAGAAGCTTTAAAAGGGCGTGAAATATTTGAATTTTCGGGTATAGAGCCAAATCCTAAATATGAAACATTAATAAAAGCGGCAGAAATAGTTAAAAAAGAAAATATAGATTTTTTATTAGCGGTTGGCGGTGGTTCAGTAATGGACGGAACTAAGTTTGTAAATTTAGCAGCTAACTATGATGGTGAAGACAAAACTGATTTATTAAACTATGGGTTTAATCCTGTTCCGGTTTCTAAGGGGTTACCTATAGGAACAGTCGTTACACTTCCAGCAACTGGATCAGAAATGAATGGAGGAGCGGTTATCTCTTACAATGGAGGTAAGTTCTCTGTTAGAAGTCCTTTATCATTTCCTACATTTTCAATCTTAGATCCAACACTGACATTTACTTTACCTAAGACACAAGTAGCAAATGGAGTAGTAGATACATATATACATGTACTAGAACAATATGCTACATATTCTGTTGATGCAAGATTTCAAGATAGAACAGCAGAAGGAATATTAAAGACGTTAATAGAAATCGGAAGAGATACTATAGATAATCCAACAGATTATGATTTAAGAGCTAATTTAGTTTGGTGTGCAACTATGGGGCTTAATGGTCTTATAGCTGCAGGAGTTCCTCAAGATTGGACAACACATAAAATAGGACATGAATTAACTGCTTTATATGGAATAGATCATGCTAAAACCCTAGCAGCCATACTTCCAGCACTTTGGGAAGTTAGAAGAAATGAAAAAGGATCTAAACTAGTTCAATATGCTGAGCGTGTATGGGATATAAAAGAAGGTAGTGATGATGAAAAAATAGATCTAGCAATAAGAAAAACTCGTGAGTTTTTTGAAAGCGTAGATATGCCAACTCATTTATCAGTATATGGACTTAAGAAAGAAGATGTTGATACTGTTGTAAATTCTCTTGAATGTCATGGAATGACTAATTTATCAGAAAGAGGAGATTTAGGATTAAATATAAGTCGCAAAATAATAGAAAAAGCACTTTAATTATTTTGTTTTAAATTAAAATAAAAGCTATAGTTTTATAACTTATAAAACTATAGCTTTTATTTATAAATAGAAAAATATATTATATGAAATTATTGTATCAAAAAAATTAAAAATACAAAAAACGAGTTATTTAATTATAAAATGAGAATAATAAAACTACTAAAACTAAAAGGAGACTAATTATGCTAAAGACAAAAATTACAATTTTAATTTTAGTGGCTTTAATGGGAAGCACAATAGTGTCAAATGCAAATGAAGTTAACACACAAGACCTGATTCTAGGGGGATGTAAGTTAAAACAATGCGAAATAAAAAGTGATAAAAGAACAAAAAATTATGACGAAGAAAATATTATAGAGAGATTTTTCAGGCCATCTAAACTTCCAATTTTAAATGATAAAGACGAAAGTTCACTTTATAATATGTATGGCAGTAAAGATATAAATTTAAAGATACCAAACAACCTTTTAAAAACTCCAGAAGATACGATAATAAATTATTTTAGTGTTTTAAGAGAAGCTGCAAATCCAACTGAAGATAATCATACAGGATGTGGATCATTAGGAGATACAAGAGGGCCTTACCCTGTTGCATATAATTTTTTATCGAATTCATATAAGCAAGGTCATAGCTATGAAGAGTATTTAAAATCATTTGAAAATAAGCTTCATATAAATTTAATTAAACTTAATAAGTTGCCTAGTGATGAAAACAATAAAACAGATTTAAAATACTTTGTTGAATTAGAAATAATAGAAGGAACCAATGAAAAGAAAGGTGTTTTTGCTTACTATTATGGATATATTTATCTTAACAAAGAAAATGGAGTTTACAAGATAAAAGATATGCAGTATGCACCTGAGAATTATTTATGTGCACCATATCATGGTTGGAACTATGACGCTAAACTAGTAGTAGAGATTAAATATAGAGATTGGTGTTCTTTAGTATCAGGAGACGTAAAGGTAAAACAAGATGGATATGAGAAAAAAGTATATTTTAAAGACAAAGATGGAAATCAGTATTATGTGCTTTTCTATCAACTAACTAATGGATATGATATAAAAATAGCTGACTACAAGAAGAATAAGAATGGTAAGTGGGAAGTTATATATATAAACCCTGAGAGCTGTTTAGAAAAGAAAAATTCTTAGAAGAAAAAATCCGAGTATAATTAATTAACTCGGATTTTTTCTTCTAAGTAAATTAATTCAAAATGCATTTTACAACACAATATAACATTTAACTAGCAACATATAAGTATAGTTATTCTAATCAATATTAATTAAACAGAGTCAATAATAATTTTAATATATATTTGTAATGTTATTAATTAATGCTAAAATAGAGTAAGGAGGGCATTATGAAGAAAATTTTAGATTATATAAACAACTTAAGTGAAGGTAAATTCATAGCCTTATCTATACTAGTGGCATTAGTCTGTACGGTACCTTTTGATTTTTTCAAAATTTATTCTAACACATACATGGGGTTAGAATTTTCAGGGACTATGTCATTTGGATGGGACTTTTTAGTAGCTGTTATTATAGGACCAATAGTTGAGTCTATATTAATAGTTATAGTTAGTAAACTTATAGGGCAGGCAACAGATAATAAATTTATGATAACATTTATAACTGCAATATTACTTTCAGGAATTCAAAACTATAGTTTACCTTATGCAATTATAATTTTTATACCATCTTTTATTTTTGTTTCAGCATACACATTATATAAAAATAATAAAAAATTTAATTCATTTTCAATAATGGTAATTATAAATATGCTATATAGTGTTATACAAATTGGATTTACGATTTTAGCAAAAAAAATTATTTAAATAAAAAACTATGGTCTAAAATAGTCCATAGTTTTTTATTTGTTTGAATAAACGAAATTAATAATATTAATTCAAAATACGAATATATTAATAATAATAATTTTATAAATTTATAAAATTATTATTAAGCTATAAAAAGATTAGTTACAGTGTGGTAACAGATATTAAAATAAGTTTCCAAATTATGTATAATCATTAGTACTTAGAGCGAATTTAGGGAGGGGTGCAAGTGAAGTATACACGTTTAAAATTGAGAGTATTATTAGTTATAATGTTGATTGGAGTATTTGGTATAATTGGATGCAGCAAAGTAAGTCAAGAACAGAGCGAAATAACATTAGGAGAAAAAGTTGAAAAACTATTAAAATATAAAGGTTCTACTATAGGAGATAATAGTGCTGTTGGAAATATCTCAAATTATTTACTTGCAAGTGATAATCTACAAGGATTTGAATTAAAAACTGGGGAAGAACCTTACGAAATTACATTAAAATATAAAGGATTTGAAGAGTCTCAAATTATTATAAGCACAAATGAAACAATTACTCTTCCGTTTTCAGATGTAATGATAAAAAATTCAATGGTTTTATTTTCTCTTATAAAAAATGTAGATATTATAAATTTAGAGTTAGATGATGGATCAACTATTACATACAAAAAATCGGAGTTAGTTGATGCATATGGAGATAAATATGGAAAAAATTTAGAAAAAATAATAGAGAATAAAACTAGTCTAGAAAGTTTTTTAACAGGAGAAGTATAAAATAAATAATATATAGTTAAGAATCTAAGCATACAAAAGTAAGATTTGCTTAGATTCTTTTTTAGTAAATTGGAAAGTTTAATTATAGTTGTTTTTTACATTGAACTAATATGTGTTATATGAAATAATATATATTAAAGAAAATATAGAAGGAGAGTAAATTATGAAAAATAATAATTATAAAGAGCTGGGAGTTGTACTTCTTAATAAATAAGGAGTTACAAATAAATGGACTCCTTATTTGTTAAGTTTGCAGAATGTACAACTTAAAAATAAAGGAGATTATAAAATTGAAATATAAAAATGCAAAAAATATATTACCTCAAGATCTACTACAACAAATACAACAATACATTCAAGGTGATGCAATTTATATACCTATAGATAATAATGAAAAAATACCATGGGGACAAAAAAATGGAGCTAGAGAAGCTATATATGCTAGAAATAAAAGTATATTTAAGTTATATAAACAAGGTTATTCAATTGATGAAATAGTAAACATATATAATTTATCTGAATCTAGTATAAGAAAAATAATATCGAAAATAAAAAAAGAAACTGGCAAAGATAAGGCTGATTTAAGCCTAGGAGGTACTACAAATGAATAAAATGGCTTTAGAAAAATTACAGCTAAATGAGTTTAAGGAAATGGTGAAAGTTCATTGTGTTAGTTCTCTAGGTAAAGATCTCATAGATAAATTAAGTCCAAGCAAGAATTTAAGTGTAGTAAAAAGAAGATTAAATGAAAATAAAGAAGCTAAAAATGTACTTTTAAATAGTAATCATATACCTTTAGAAGGTCTATTTAATATATACTCAATTATTGATAAAGTTGAAAAAGGTATGGTTTTAGATCCATTGGAGCTTATAAAAGTGGAGGACTTTTTAAGAGGGTGCAAAAAAATCAAACAGTTTATGAACGAAAAAGAATTTTACGCACCTACATTAAGTTCATATTCAGTCAATATAGCTGAGTGCGACTTTATAGAAAATGAGATAAACTACAGTATAAAAGGAAATAAAGTTGATTCTAACGCTTCTAAAGAATTAAAAAGAATAAGAAGAAATATTGAAGTATGTGAAGATAAGATAAAAGAAAGATTAAATAAGTTTTTAACATCCAGTAACAATAAAAGGTATATTCAAGAATTTATAATTTCAAAGAGAAATGATAGATATGTTATACCTATAAAGTCTTCATATAAAAATGAAGTTGATGGTACAATTTTAGATGCATCATCAAAAGGAACCACAGTTTTCATAGAACCTAATAATGTATCTAAATTTAGTTTAGAACTAATTAGTTTAAAATCAGATGAAAGTATAGAAGAATATAAAATATTATCGTATTTAACGGAGTTAATATTTGAAAAATTAGATGAAATAAAATTGAATGTGGAAATCATAGGAGAGTATGATATGGTTTTTGCAAAAGCTAAATACAGTTTAAACAATAAATGTATAACACCATTAGTAAATAATAAAGGTTATATAAAAATAATAAAAGGAAAACATCCTCTTTTAAAAGGAAAAGTTGTTCCGCTTGATTTCGAAATAGGTAAAGATTATAGAAGCTTAATAATAACAGGACCAAATGCAGGAGGCAAAACATTATCACTAAAAACAGTAGGATTGCTTACATTAATAGCACAGTGTGGATTTGACATAAGTGCAGATGGAAATACTGAAATTAGTGTATTTGAAAATATATTTGTGGATATAGGAGATAATCAAAGTATAGAAAATGCACTAAGTACATTTTCATCGCATATAAAAAATATAGCAGAAATTATGAATTCTAGTAATAAGTCTACATTAGTATTATTTGACGAAATTGGAAGCGGAACAGAACCGAATGAAGGCGCTTCGTTAGCTATATCAATATTAGAAGAGTTTTATCAAATGGGATGTATAGTAATTGCATCAACTCATTATGGTGAGATTAAAAATTTTGCTGATATGCATCCGGAATTTGAAAATGCGGGGATGTTATTTGATAAAGAAACACTAGAACCTTTATACAAATTAGTCATAGGTAAATCTGAAGATAGCAATGCGTTATTCATATCAAAAAAAATGGGAATAAGAGATAAAGTTTTAAAGAGAGCTGAGTTATATATTAATGATAAACAGTATAATTTAGAATTAGTTAAGAGAAGCAAAATAGAAAAATATGATGAAGTAGAAGAAAAAGGTATAACAAAAAATGATTATAGTATAGGGGATAAGGTCTTTTTATTAGAAGAAGATGACTATGCGATTATTCGTAAAGAGGTTGATAAGTTTAACAATGTAGAAGTTTTATATAAAGATGAATTTATTCAAATAAATATAAAGAAAATAAAGCCATATTTAAAAGCATCACAGTTATATCCAGATGGATATGATATTGATAGCTTATTTATTTCGTATGAAAATAGAAAGTTAGAAAAAGATATTAAAAGAGGTTCTAAAAAAGCTTTAAAAAGTATTCAAAAAGAAATAAAAAACAATAAGTTAAAATAAAAAATATCCATAGCATAAAATTTGCTATGGATATTTTTTATTTTTATAGTTTTCATAAAAATAAGTGAATTTCGATAAATGTAAATGTTAAAACAAATAAAAACAAACGAAATTATGCAAAACAACAGAAAATATTCGAAAAATATTGTATAATAGAGTTAGTGTTTAAAAAATAAGAGAGATTATTGTTGATATATAGATATTTAGAACTGTCTTGAAAATATATTCGTATATGGAGTGGGTATTATGAAAAATATAAATTTAAAAACTGAAAGGTTATTATTTAGAAAAATTTATAAAGATGATTATTCAGATATTGCAATCATACTTCAAGATATTGAGGTTATGTATGCATGGGAAAAATCTTTTTCAGACAAAGAGGTTAAACAATGGATAGATGAAAATATAAAAAGATATGAAAATGAGGGATATAGCTATTTTCTAGTAACTGAAAAAATGTCAGGGAAAACGGTTGGGCTTGCGGGGCCTTTAATTGAAAATATAAATGGAGAAAAATTTATAGGCATTGCATATATTCTAAAGAAGGAGTTTTGGAATAAAGGTTACGCGACTGAATCAGCAAAAGCTTGTATTAGATATGCTTTTAATGAATTAAATGCAGATGAAGTTGTAGCACAAATAAGAACTAACAATATAAATTCTAAAAATGTAGCTAAAAGGCTAAATATGAAACAAGTAGATAAATATATAAAAATATATGACAAAAAGGAAATGGAGCATTTGATTTACTCTATAAAACGTGAAGACTATTTTGAATTATTTGGAGAAAAATAAGAACTTTGCAATATTAACGATAATGTACACTCTTAAAAAATCTAAATCTATAGATTAAATTTAAATTACAACCTCTTTAAAGATATATAGCAAACATTTTTAAAATGTTAAGTTAAATAAAATTTTACTAAATTATTTTTACAATTTAGATAAAAAATAGGGACAATGTGCTATAATTAACCTTAATATAACATATTTGTAAAATTAAAATAACTTTACTTTATCTAAAGGTTTAGAACGATTCAACGTAAGTAATATTATATATAACTATAATATATTAATTGAAAAATGAGGAGATAGAGTTAAATGATTGGTATAATTGGATCAACTAGTATCGAAATACAATCTATAAAGGATAATATGTTCATAGAAAGAAAAGAGAAGTATGCAGGATTTGATTTTTATATATGTAAGTATAAAGAGTTAGATGTTATAGTTACAAGTTGTAGTGTTGGAAAAGTAAATGCTTCAAGTTGTACTCAAATATTAATAGATAAATTTAATGTAAAAAAAATAATTAATACTGGAATCGCAGGAAGCTTAAATGAGAATGTAAAACTTGGGGATATCGTTATTTCAGACGATATTACATATCATGATGTTAGACCGATTCAGATGAAAAACTGTTTTCCATTTAAGCAATATTTTAATTCAGATGAAAATCTTAAAAATATAGCACTTAGAGCATATGAAAATAGTGATTTTAATTTCCATAATTGTCATATTGGAAGAATGATAACAGGAGATGCATTTATAGCTGATACGGACTTGAAATATAGATTAATTAACGATTATAGTCCATATTGTGTAGAGATGGAAGGCGCAGCAATAGCACATGTATCTGATATAAACAATGTACCATTTTTAATAGTAAGAAGCATTTCTGACAATGCAGATGATAATGCGGCAATAGCGTATAAAGAATTTGAAATAATAGCATCAAATAATTCTGCAAAGTTAGTTATAACTATGTTAGATCTTATGTAAAATAGAATAAATCAATTAAGCTGTATCGAATTTGTTAAAATTAAAATGTATATACAAACTATATACACATTTATTTTTAAAATATTTTGATACAGTTTTTTTATTACGATGCTATAAATTTATAAGAGGAGAACAAGATGACTGAAAAAGAAAAGCTATTAAATGGGGATTTTTATAATACTAGAGATAATGAACTTATAATTATGTATAAAAAAGCAAGAGAATTAATCAATAAATTTAATACAGAGTTGATAGAAAATCCAAATGAAATTTTAAAAGAGTTACTTGGAAATGTTGAAGAAGGGGTGTGGATCGAAAAGCCATTTTTCTGTGACTATGGAAAGTATATTTCAATAGGTAAAAACACATTTATAAACTATAATTGAACATTGCTAGATTGCAATAAAATAACTATAGGTAAAAATGTACTGATAGGACCGGGAACTGGAATTTATACAGCAACACATCCTACGAACTATATAGAAAGAATAAATATAAATAAAGATGGAGAAGCTCCATATAAAACTTATGCACTACCAGTAAAGATAGGTAATAATGTTTGGATAGGAGGTAATGTAAGCATAATGCCAGGGGTTAAAATAGGAGATAATTGTGTTGTAGGAGCTGGAAGTGTTGTTACAAAGTCATTATCTGATAATGTAGTTACAGTTGGAAATCCATGTAAAGTGATAAAACATATAGACTAAAAATTTAAATATGGATATATAATGGAATTAAAATTTAAATATTAGTCTATATTTAAAGATATAAAGCTAAAAAAGAGAGGTAATTAAATGGAAATATCAAAGGTTTACTATTGTAGTTTATATTCAGACTCACAAAGTAGAAACTTACCAAACAATGTAAAAAAATTATTTGAAAGGGCTGGCTTTAGAGAATTTATAAGTAAAAATGAGCAAGTAGCGATTAAATTGCATTTTGGAGAAAAAGGAAATACTACATATATGAGTCCTGTTGCTGTTAGACAAGTAGTTGATAAAGTAAAAGAACATGGTGGAAAACCATTTTTAACAGATACAAATACTCTTTATTCAGGGAGCAGAACAAATTCAGTAGATCATATAACAACGGCTATTGAAAATGGGTTTGCTTATGCGGTCGTAAATGCTCCAATAATTATAGCAGATGGCCTATATAGTAGAAATTCAGTAGATGTAGAAATCAATCAAAAGCATTTTGATAAAGTGAAAATTGGTGGAGAAATATATAATTCGCCTACAATGATTGTAATGAGTCATTTTAAAGGGCATGAGATGGCTGGATTTGGAGGAGCTCTTAAAAATTTAGCAATGGGGTGTGCAAGCGCGCCAGGAAAGCAAATGCAACATTCAGATGCAAAACCAGGTGTAGATAATGATAAGTGTATTGGATGTAGTAAATGTGCAAAATCTTGTCCAGTAGGAGCGATAAACATCGAAGAAAAGAAAGCTAAAATAAATCATGATATTTGCTATGGATGTGGGGAGTGTCCAACTGTATGTCCAACTAGAGCTGTAACTATACAGTGGGAAACTGATTCTGATATATTTGTAGAAAAAATGGCTGAATATGCATATGGAGCTATTAGCAACAAAAAGGATAAAGTAGGGTTTATAACATTTGTTATGAATGTAACTCCACTTTGCGATTGTGTTCCGTGGTCAGGAAGACCTATATCTCACGATATAGGAATACTTGCATCTAAAGATCCAGTTGCGCTTGATAAAGCTTGTTATGATTTGGTATGTGCTGAAATGAAGCATGATGTATTTAAACATGCACATCCAGGTGTTAATGGAATGAGAGTTATAGACTATGCACATGAAATGGGAATGGGCAATAAAGAATATGAATTAATAAAAGTTTAAAATGAAAATGCCGCCTATAAGAGTTTATAGGTGGCATTTTCATTTTAAACTTATTTCCAAACTCTTTTTGCTCCAAATAACTCTTGAGTATATCCATATAAAGAAACCGGAGACATTATAAGTTGATAGCATAAAATGAATAAAACAAGACCAATTAAATTTTTTCTAACTTTAAGGTTTAAATTTTTAAAAACTACATTAGCTTGGTAATAGTATAGTATACCGAAACTTAAAAAAGTAAGAGGCAATACTAATAGCATCATAGGACCAACTATAGCATAGTTACCCCAGAAAAGTGCTAAAATTAAGCCTGGAATCCAGAAAAATGTATAACTAAGGTCCATATATGGAATTATTAGATCTATTCCAGTTAGAAATTTAGAAAACATAGATGGCTGTTTCCAGGGTTTAACTTCTCTAAGCCCCTCAATCATGCCTCTAGCCCACCTTGAACGTTGCTTTATGAAGTGTGAAAATTTTGTTGGAACATCTGTAAAAGCTATTGCCATAGGCTCGAAATACACCTTTTTGTTTCTAGCAAGCATCTTCCACGTAAGAACTATATCTTCTCCTATAGCATCTGACCATCCTCCTAGTTCAGATACAACTTCAGTTTTATATAATGAGAATGCCCCTTGTGCAACTAGTGTTCCTTGATATAACCCTTGCATTCTTTTAATAGATGATATACTTAAGAAGTAATCCCATTCTTGGATTTTAGACAACCAATTATCTCTACTATTTCGAACAAGCATTGAACCAGCAACAGCACAAACTTCATCTGATGAAGATTTTATTCTTCCAACAAGGTTTCTTATAGCATTTTTATGAATTAAGGTATCGGCATCTAATGTTATTACCAACTCTGTATTCACATGCTTCAACCCATAGTTAAGTGCGTTGAATTTTCCTGGAGTAGGTTCAGACAATAACAAGATATCCATATTTAATTCCTTCATAGCTCTTTTTACTTCTGAGCTAGTTTTATCATTGGAGTTATTGTCAATTACTATTATGTGTATATTTCCATTATAGTTTTGATTGCTAACATATTTTAAAGTATTAAATATACCAATCTCCTCATTGAAAGCAGAAATTAAAAGAGTTACATCATCGTCTGCATTATAATTGTTCAATTCAGGCTGCTTGTCTAACAATAAACTGACTATTAAAAATATGTTCATAAAACCGGGTATAAGAGCAATCCCACTTACTATAGATACTGCCCAAAAGTGATTAAGTATAATGGATAAATCATCAATCCAAGGTTCAGATAAACTAATTGCTATCAATGTCCACAATATAGAAATTATTAAGCTTATAAAAAATTTATTTTTTACACTTATATAAACTTTAGAATTATTTTTAAAATTATCATTTAAGTCATTTGAATTATAAATAGGGGCATTTTTAAATTCTTTTTTTGTATCACTAACTACTTTTTCCATTTTAAACACCGCCTTACATTTTATAGACTTAGACAATATTACCTAAAAAAATAAAGTAATTCTAGTGTAAAATTAAGGTAAATGAGGCTATATTATATATAAAGCTTGTAAAATATATAGGTTTGTACTAATTAAAAAATAAAGGATAATTTGTTAAAAACTTGAATATACATACATTTATAGGTAAGAAGGGAGGGGTTTGATGATCCAAGCATATTATCCAAATAATATATACCATTTAGGCATATTGATGATTGGTATTGGGATTGCTATTAGATACTTATCAGGGGAGTATCCTAATGGATTTGGATATAAGTCTGCAATCTCTAAAAGAAATAGATATTATTGGAAAGAAGGTAATGAATATTCAGGGAAGATTTGTATAATATCAGGCTTTTTATATACTATATGTTTTTTCATAATAGATACATTTAATATTAATATTGGTAATGAAATTTTAATATCAATAATGGCATTTACTGTTTTGATGTTTACTATAATATCACTTACTGAATATCATTTATATAAGATTTATAAAATCAACCATGCTTAATAAATATATTTTAAAAAGGCATTTTAATTAATATAAAATGCCTTTTTTATGTATTTTAATAGAAACATTCATTTTAAATAGTTCATAAGTTATTAGATATTATAGTTTATAATAAAATTACATCAAAGATCTAAATGAGTAAATAATAAATAAAAAAAATAAAGTGAGGTCAAAACAATGAGTAGAAAAATAATTTTAAATTTAGCTATAAGTATTGATGGATATATAGCATCTGAAGATGGTGGATTTGACTGGATAGTTGGAGATGGAGATAAAAGTTTAGATACAGAGAAAAAATGGGATTTTAATGGTTTTTTAGATACTATAGATATAGTAGTAATGGGTAAAAATTGTTATGATCAAAACTTTCATAAAGATTTTAAAAATAAAAAGGTGTATGTTGCAACATCTAAAAACTTAAAAGATTATGAAAACATACATTTTATAAAAGGTGATATAGTAAAAATAATTGAGAAAGAAAGACAAACAATTGAGAAAAATATATTTTTATTTGGAGGGGGTAAAGTTATTGATCCATTTATAAAAGCCGATATTATAGATGAATATGTAATAGGAATTATACCTACTATATTAGGTAAAGGAAGAAAATTATTTTTAGAGAATAATCCTAAAATAGACTTACACTTAGATGAATATATTACTGATGAGGGGGTTGTAATTCTTAGATATTCAAAAAGATAAGAAGCTACGACCTTGTATACTTATTTTATGTTTGAGTAAAATGAATATGATTTTGATTAAATATAATAATAATTACATATAGTTAAGTTTATATTTTAGAAAGGAACAGTATATGAAAATATATATTTTAAAAGTTGATTTAAGAGCTGTATGGGTACATTCTTTAAAAGAAAAAAGAATGGTAGTAAAGAGTATAACAAGTAAACTCAAAAATAAATTTAATATTTCTGTAGCTGAAATTGAAAACCAAGATGTACACCAGATTGTTACAATAGGCATAATTGGAATATCTTTAGATCAAAGCTCTTGTTATAGCAATAAAGAAAATATAATAAATTTTATAGAAACAAATACAGATGCAGAAATTATTAACATTGATGAAGATGTATTAAATATATAAAAAAAATTAAAAATAATGTTAATTAAGAATAGATTTCATATTTATGAGAAATCTAATTGTAGTATATATTAAAAAGGAGTTTTTATCATAATGAAAAAAACATTTGTATTAACGTTAATTCTAACTTTATTATGTACTACAACTATTTTTGCACAACCTAGTGAACATGTAATGTTATCTGTTAAAGATTTAATTAGAGTTCAAAATGACTTAGATATAATTATCAAAAAGATTATTTCGTGTGAATACGATAAAATATCTATGGAAAAAACTCTTAAGTTTGATAGTGAGGTTTTAAGTAGTATATTTAATAAATGTCATACTAACTACAATAAAGAAGCATCAAATCTCATTAGAAGAGAAACAGATACTATTTTTTATATTGCTTCCGTATATAGGTTATCTATTAATGGAATTTTACTGTATTTAGAAGATAAAAATAACTATGAAGTTTATTTTTTAGATTCTATATCTCAGTATAAAGTAGGAAAACTTGTTTTAGATCAATTTAGGCAAACTTTAGAAAAAGTATACAAAGTTAAAATATAAAAAAGCTAATTTAATTAAATTAGCTTTTTTTATATTTTAATTTATATTATAGGTATTTGTATACTTGTTGGATTTTTAGCCCAATCTTTAAACCTATATTCGAATTTCCAACAAATATCTGTTAAAACCCTAAAACCACTTTTACTAATTCCTTTTTCAAAGAAAATTTCAATAGAACTAATTTTGTTGGCTAATTCTTTATTTATAATTATATTATAATTATTGTATTTAAAAATTACATCTAATTCATTAGCATCATCCAGAGCTATATCAAATACAGGACCAAGTCAATTGCTTATTCTACGTATGTAAATTCTAAAAGATTGTTGATTGCAATCTTTAAGCATTTTATCAATTGCTAACTTTCCACTTTCTTTAATATTAAAAATCAAAAAATCACATCCTTTTAAAAATTATACTAAGTTAATAGTTATAATCTATAAGATACCCACTATATATAGGAAATATCAATTGTACAAAAAATAAATTAAAAATTATAATAAGTGTGTAAATTATAAAAATAATGTATAATGGAGGAGAAATTTGTGAATAAAGAGCAAAGAGTGTCAGAAATAAGAAAAATAGCAGAAGGATATTTTGAAAGAGGTGAATTTTTCTGTTCAGAGGCAGTTGTAAAAACTATAAATGATGAATTAGGAAAACCATTTAGTGATGAAGTTACAAAGTTAGCTTCAGGATTTCCAATTGGGGTTGGAAAATCAGGATGTCTTTGTGGTGCTGTAAGTGGTGGTGTTATGGCATTAGGAATGGTATATGGTAGATGTCATGGAGAAGCAATGCATGAAGATATGTTTAAATATGCAGCTGATTTACACGATAGAATAAAAGAATTATATAAAAGTACTTGCTGTAGAGTTATGACTAGAAATTTTGAATTCCAATCACCAGAAAGAAAAGCACATTGTATTAAAATAACAGGAGAAGTTGCAGCTTATATAGCTGAAAAATTAATAGATGATGGTAAATTAAAATAAGTAGGTGTATATATGGAAGCTAAAAATAGAGAGGTTAAGTCAAATTTTGAAGACATGCCTGTTGCAATAGCTGGCATTGCACTTGGTTTTATGAGCATATCTACAGCACTACTTGAGTTTAATGTAACTTGGGTACGTCATATAGCTGTAATATTTTCAATACTATGTATAGGATTTTTATTAATAAAGTTAATATTACACCCAAATAAAGTAATTAATGAGATAAAGCATCCAATGGCTGGGAGTATTTATCCAACTATATTTATGACACTTATGTTAGTAGCAGTGTACTTAGTTGAGATAAATCCATCAATAGCTAGTAGTTTATGGTTAGGAGCAACAATACTGCATTTTCTAACATTTATAATGTTTGCTGTTTATATGATTAAAGATTTTAAAATGGAAAATATGATTCCAAGTTGGTTTATACCGACAGTTGGAATTGGGCTAGCAGCTGTTACAAGTAAACCTATGAATATGCCTGGAATTTCTAAGGTATTATTTTATTATTCACTTGTAGCGTTTATAGTATTATTTCCTATTATGATATATAGACTTTTATCTATGGAAAAACTAACTGGACCAAAGGTTCCAACTTTAATGATAATGGTAGCTCCAGCAAATATATGTTTAGCCGCTTATTTTGCAATTGCAGATAAGCCAAATGCTATGTTTGTAAGTATTTTAGCAGCTGTTTCATACGTATCACTTTTATATGGATATACAATACTTCCAAAACTTATAAAATTACCTTATTCTCCAGGTCTTGCTCCACTTACTTTCCCACTTGGAATAAGTGTTGTTGCATCTCAGAGATATGCAAAATATCTGGGCAAGGTAGGATCTCCACTAGAGAGTACGGTTAGAGCATTTTTATATGTTCAAGTTATAATAGCTATATTAGTTATTGGATATATAGTAATAAAGACAGTTGAATTTTTATATAAAAAATTTAATGTAAATAAATCTAAAAATGCAAATGCTATGTAGTAGTACAATTAATTATATATTAAATATGATAAAAATTAAAAAAATTTAAATTATGGTATATAATTTAATGAAATGGTTAATATATAATCAGACAGTTAATTAAGGTTGATTGTCAAACCAATACTTACTATTCAAAAGCTAGATAAGTTCTAACCTTTTGGTAGTGCCTTTGGGAGTGATGGTGACTCGGTACTTGAAAAAGTATCATATTAGATATAATGAATCTACTAGATAATCTCGGTCTACTAGAGTGCAGTTAGTTTTAGTCTAAAGTCCAAAGATTAGAGTTCAAGCTAAATTGCAAACTATATTTAATAAAAGTCAAAAGAGAAATAGGATGTAATTAATATTACTCCTAAAAAAAGCACTGATTTTGAAAGCGAATGCTGTCAAATCAGTGCTTTTTCTTTTTATATGAAGTTTAAAATAATATATTTTAATTATATTAAAATAAAATTATATTGATATTTTTGTAACGATTTGATAGGATAATATTGAAATTTAAAAGAAATGTTTTTATAAAGGGGAGAAAAATATGAGTTATAAAAAGGGAGTAAAAAGATTAGCAGCAATAGCCATATCAGCAGGAGTTATAGCTCCAATTATGCAACCAACAGTTGTAGAAGCTGCAAAAAAGGGGAATTCAACTATTGATTTTCGAATAATGGCTACAACTGATTTACATGCTAATATAATGGATCATGATTATTTTACAGACAAACAAGATCCTAACATGGGATTATCAAGATTATCAACTATAATCGAAGAGTCGAAAAAAGAAGTAGATAAAGACACAAAAAACAAAAATATAAACAACTCAATATTAGTAGATAATGGAGATGTAATACAAGGTAACCCATTGTCCACAGTATATGCAATGAATGAAGAAACAAAAGTTAAACCAGGAGAGAAATACCCTGTATATGAAGCATTAGATATATTAGGTTATGATGCAACTACATTAGGAAATCATGAATTTAACTATGGACTTGATTTTTTAAAGCAAATAACAAAGAAAAATGTAATGAAAACAAATGTTGTTAATGCAAACGTTTTAGATAATAATGGAAAGCATATATTTAATCCATATAATATAATAAATGAAACGGTCATAGATTCAAATGGTAAAAAACAAAAAGTTAAAATAGGTATAACTGGAGTTGTTCCACCTCAAATACTAAATTGGGATAAGAAGAACTTACAAGGTAAAGTTAAAGTTGAAGATATGAAAACTTCAGTTGAGAAAATAACCAAAGAATTGAAAGAAAAACATAAGGTTGATATAGTAATAGCTTTAGCACATACTGGAACAGGTGAGAGCGATGAGCATATAATGAACTCTGAAAATGCTGCATATCAATTAACAAAAGTAAAAGGTTTAGATGTGGTTGTAGCAGGTCACTCGCATTCGACAACGCAAACAGAAATGAATGGAGTCCAAATTATACAGCCTGCTAACTGGGGAAAAGAGTTAGGAATAGTTGATTTAAAATTGGAACAAAAGGGAAAAACTTGGGTTGTTAATGATAAAGAAAGTAAGATATCAAGGAAAAATGTAAAAGAATTAAAGCCAGAAAATAATCCAATTATAACTGAAAATAAAGATTTGAAAGAAGCACATGAAGCTACAATAGAATTTATAAATAATCCTGTAGGAGAAACAACTAAAGAGTTAAATAGTTTCTTTTCATTAGTATCAGATAATGAAACAGTTGAATTAGTAGCACAAGCTCAAAGGTGGTATGCTAAAAATAAAATAGACCAAGGACAAGACGAGCTTAAACAATATAAAGATTTACCTATACTATCTGCAGCAGCTCCATTTAAAGCAGGAGGAAGAGAATTTAATGATGCAACTAACTATGTAGATATAAAATCGGGAGAGCTTAAAATAAAAGATTTATCAAACTTGTATTTATATGATAATACGATAAGTATATTAAAGATAAATGGAGCACAAATAAAAGAATGGCTAGAAATGGCAAGTGGTATGTACAACACAATAAATCCTACCTCAAACGAAGATCAGCAATTGTTTAATCCTGCATATAGATCATATAACTTTGATTCTATAGAAGGTCTTACTTATGAAATAGATGTAACTCAAAAAGCTAAATATGACAGCAATGGAAATACTATAAATCAAGCCTCACAAAGAATATCAAATTTAAAATACAATGGTAAAAACTTAGATCCAAATCAAGAATTTTTAGTAGTTACTAATAACTACAGAGCAAGTGGAACTTTCCCTGGAATTAAAGATGCACAAGTAGTTTACTCATCTCCTGATGAAAATAGACAAGCAATAATGGACTACATAAAAGAAACAGGAACAATAACTCCTTCAAAAGATGGTAATTGGAGAATAAAGCCAGTAAAAACTAATGCTAAAGTTCTATTTAATTCTCATAAAAATGGAGAAAATTATTTGAATGACCTACCGAGTGTGAAAAAAGTAAAAGATTTAGGAAATGAAATGGCTAAGTATGCTTATGATTTAAGTAAAGGAGAAGTTGAAAAAAATACAGTAGATGTTCAATTGTTATCGTTTAATGATTTACATGGGCAATTTGATGTAGATTCTAAATTGGGTGGAGGTATAGATAATTTATCTGCGTATCTAAAAAAATTACAAAGTGAAAATAAAAACACACTTACACTTTCAGCTGGAGATGCTGTAGGCGGAAGTCCTGCTGTTACAGCATTAAAACAAGACCAACCAACTTTAGAAATAATGAAAGGAATGAATGTAGATGTAGTAACTACGGGAAATCATGAATATGATGAAGGTACAAGCGAATTAGCTAGGATAATACAAGGAGGAACTCACTCATCAGGACTTAATTGGGAAGGATCTCAAAGCTTTAATTGGGTAACAGCTAACGTTGTAGCAAATAAAGATATGAAGTTTGGAAATAAGGAAGTAAAAAAAGGAGAGCCAATACTAAGCCCATATACTATAAAAGAATTTGATGGGGTAAAAGTAGGTGTAATAGGTATAGTAACAACAGATACTGCAAGAAAAGTTGTACCTGCAGGTATAAAAGATGTAGACTTTATAGATGAGGTGAGTGCTATAGATAAATATACTAAAGAGCTTCAACAACAAGGTGTAAAAACTATAATAGTATTATCTCATGTGCCAGCACTAACAGATAAAGATACAGGAAAACTTGTAGACTTAGAGGGTAGTAGCGATATATATGATATATCTCAAAAGGTAAATGATGAGGTTGATGTAATAATGGCAGCTGATAATCATCAGTTTGCAAACTCAGTTGTAAAAAGAGAAGGAAAAGATGATATAGTAGTAACTCAAGCGTATTCTAAATCTACTAATATAAGTGATATAGATTTAGTTATAGATAAAGAAAGTGGAGATGTGGTATCTTCAAAATCAGAAATATTACCAATAGACCCTAAAAATATATCACCAGATAAAGCTGTCACACTTATGGTTCAAAAAGCAAGGGAAGATGTTAAACCTTTACTTGAAAGAAAAGTAGGTTTCGCAGAAGAATTTATTTCAAGAAATATAGAAGGTGCAAATGGAGAATCAGAACTTGGAAGAATGATAGCAGATGCTCAACTATGGGCAGCTAAAGAAAAAGGTGAAGATGTTCAGATATCAATGATGAATATAGGTGGAGTAAGAGCCGATTTACAACAAGGTGATGTAACATATGAAGATGTGTACACAATACAACCATTTGGAAATGATTTAACAAAGCTTACATTAAGTGGGGCACAATTAAAAACAATTTTAGAAACTCAAAATATACATGATTGGGTAATTGGTATGCAACAAGGAAAATACAATAGGCCAAGAATGTTACAAGTAGAAGGATTTACATATAAATGGCATCCAGAACTTGTTAATGGTAATTGGGTTGTAAAGGTAGATAGCATAAACTTAAAAGATGAAAATAAAACACAAGTAACAGATGATATGAAGATAAATACAGTAGCTAATATATTTTTAGCACAAGGTGGAGATGGATTTAGTACGTTTAAAGAAGTAAACTATGAAGTTATTATGAGTGATTTAGAAGCTTTTGAAAAATATACTGAAGCATTTTCAAAATTAGATAATGATAATGATGGAACGACTGGATTAAACAAACCAGATATAAATAAAAATCCTAACTTAGTAAACTTAGATCAGAACTTTGATGACAAAATTGATTAATTAAAAATAAAAAAATTTAAATTAAATACATATTATTTATGAGAATGGTTAATATATAATCAGACAGTTAATTAAGGTTAATTGTCAAACCAACACTTACTAAGCAAAAGCTAGATTATATCTAACCTTTTGGTAGTGTCTTTGGGAGTGATGGTGGCTAGGTACTTA
Organism: Paraclostridium dentum; assembly: GCF_048568265.1. Taxonomy (NCBI): domain Bacteria; kingdom Bacillati; phylum Bacillota; class Clostridia; order Peptostreptococcales; family Peptostreptococcaceae; genus Paraclostridium; species Paraclostridium dentum. The sequence goes on from NZ_CP183813.1 coordinate 1,367,092, forward strand.
AAAAAGTATCATATTAAATATAATGAATCTACTAGAAAACCTCGGTCTACTAGAGTGCAGTTAGTTTTAGTCTAAAGTCCAAAGGTTAGAGTTCGAGCTAAATTGCAAACTATATTTAATAAAAGTCAAAAGAGGAATAGGATGTAATTAATATTACTCCTAAAAAAAGCACTGATTTTGAAAGTGAATACTATCAAATCAGTGCTTTTTAATTTGTAGAATAATAACTGCATAATAATTTTAACTTATAAAAAATAATTAAAAAGTTTTTTAAAAGATACATATTATCTATGAGAATGGTTAATATATAATCAGACAGTTAATTAAGGTTAATTGTCAAACCAACACTTACTAAGCAAAAGCTAGATTATATCTAACCTTTTGGTAGTGTCTTTGGGAGTGATGGTGGCTAGGTACTTAAAAAAGTATCATATTAAATATAATGAATCTACTAGAAAACCTCGGTCTACTAGAGTGCAGTTAGTTTTAGTCTAAAGTCCAAAGGTTAGAGTTCAAGTTAAATTGCAAACTATATTTAATAAAAGTCAAAAGAGGAATAGGATGTAATTAATATTACTCCTAAAAAAAGCACTGATTTTGAAAGTGAATACTATCAAATCAGTGCTTTTTATATTGAATAAAGAGTGAAAAAATTTAATTTCAAGAATTTTGTTTATTATCTATTAATAATGGATATATCTATATATAACACAATAATTTCTTTATATAAAAGAAAACAATTACAGATTAGGAGATATAGATATGGCATTAGAAATGGAAAAATATTTAAAAGTAAGAAAAGCTCAAGGACAAGGAGCTAGAACTGTTGATGAACTTAAAGAAATATCAGATATAGTTATTGAAAACGAAGAAGAACTTAAAGAAGTAGAAACTCTTATAAAAAATGCATGTAAATGTAAGAATGTATCAATCGAAACAATAGTAGAAACAGTAAAAAACGGAGCTGATACAGTTGAAAAAGTTGGAGAAGTAACTAAAGCAGGAACAGGATGCGGAAGATGTAAAGGAATTATATCAAACATAATAGAAAATAAAAGATAATTAATTATGATTTTATTATAGCTTTAAAAAGGGATATGTATTAATGCATATCCCTTTTTAGTTTTAAAGTTTTAGAAAAATAAATTTTAAGAATTATTTAAGATAAAAGAAAGATTACTTTAAGATTTAAATATTAAAATATATTTATAAATTAACTAAGGAGATGATTAAATGAATATTAAGATATATAAAAAATTAGCTATAGTATTAACTTTATCAATTGTTATTTTCAGTGCCACAGGATGTGAGTCATTAGGCTCTTTTAACCTTTTTCAAATATCAGATTCTAATAAAGAATATTCTATATCAAGTATACTAGAAAATGCAGCTTCAACAGTTGAAAATATTACTTCTGATGTAATTGGATTTACAAAAGATTTTATAGGAGATAAAGATTTCAGAGAAAGTGAGATAGAAAAAATTAAAGAAATACCAAATGAAATTAAAAATAATATTGATATATTTGAAAAAAATTCGGATGGTTTTGGATTAAATGAAAATAATATGATTGTTAAATGGGCTTCTGATGTATATCAAACAATTAAAGATTCAATAGGAAATTTAGTAGATAGAATAAAAATTTAAAATAGAATAAATGATAAATTTAAAGCTACACCTTAATTCATTAAGGTGTAGCTTTGTTTTGTATAAGAACATAAAAATAAAAAAATATATTGACAAAGCTAAATCATAAATATATTATATTAATAACAACTTGTTAGCACTCGACTTTATAGAGTGATAATAAAAATAAAATTAGAAATTATTACTTATAAATAATTAATATATATTATAGATAACGGAGGTATTGTGTATATGAATATAGAAAAAATGACAGTAAGAGTACAAAAAGGCTTAAATGAAGCTTTTAATATAGCGGTAAAAAATCACAACCAACAAGTGGATGCAATACATCTATTAAGTGCACTTGTAAACCAAGAAGATGGTCTTATTCCAAATATACTAGAAAAGATGAACGTGTCTGTTGATGCATTTAATAACAGTATAAATTCAGAACTTAATAAATTACCACAAATACATGGTGAAGGGATAAATTCACAAGGAGTAACAGCTACAAGAAAGATAAATGAAATTTTAATTAAAGCAGAAGAAATATCTAAAGAATTTAAAGATGCATATATAAGTGTAGAACATGTCATGATTGCAATAATGGAAGTTGAATCAAAAACAAATATAGGTAAGATATTAAAGCAATACAATATAAATAAGAATGATTTTTTAAATGTACTATCAAAAGTTAGAGGAAATCAAAGAGTAGAAAGTCAAGATCCAGAAGGAACTTATGAAGCATTAGCTAGATATGCTACAAACTTAGTAGAATTAGCTAAGAAAAACAAGTTAGATCCTGTAATAGGAAGAGATGAAGAAATAAGAAGAGTTATAAGAATATTATCAAGAAGAACTAAAAACAATCCTGTATTAATAGGAGAGCCAGGAGTTGGTAAAACAGCCATAGTAGAAGGACTAGCTGAAAGAATAGTTAGAGGCGATGTCCCTGAAGGATTAAAGGATAAAGTAATATTCTCATTAGATATGGGATCTTTAATTGCAGGGGCTAAGTATAGAGGTGAGTTTGAAGAAAGATTAAAAGCAGTTCTTAAAGAGGTTCAAGGTGCAGAAGGTAAGATAATTTTATTTATAGATGAGATACACACAATAGTTGGAGCTGGAAAAACTGATGGAGCAATGGATGCAGGAAACTTAATAAAACCTATGTTAGCTCGTGGAGAACTAAACTGTATAGGAGCAACTACTTTTGATGAGTATAGACAATATATTGAAAAAGACAAGGCTCTTGAAAGACGTTTCCAACCAGTTATGGCTGAAGAACCTAGTGTTAATGATACAATTTCAATACTTCGTGGACTTAAAGAAAGATTTGAAATTCATCATGGAATAAGAATACATGATAATGCTATAGTTGCAGCTGCAAAATTATCTGATAGATATATACAAGATAGATTTTTACCAGATAAAGCTATAGATTTAATAGACGAAGCTGGAGCTATGATTAGAAGTGAGATAGATTCTCTTCCAACAGAGCTTGATACAGTGAGAAGAAAGTTATTAACATTAGAAACAGAAAGAGAAGCATTGCTAAAAGAAAATGATGAGAAAAGTAAAGAAAGACTTGAAAAACTAGGAAAAGAGTTAGCTGAATTAAAATCTAAAAACGACGAAATGACTGCTAAGTATGAAAAAGAGAAAAGTCAAATATTAGAAATAAGAAATTTAAAAGCACAGCTTGATGAAGCTAAAGGAAATGTTGAAAAGTATGAGAGAGAGTATGACTTTAACAAAGCAGCAGAACTAAAATATGGAGTAATACCTAAATTAGAAGAACAAATAAAGGCACATGAAGAAAAAATGCAAGAAAGCTATGAAAATGCTTTATTAAAAGAAGAAGTAACAGAAAATGAAATTTCTCAAATAGTTGCTAAGTGGACAGGGATACCAGTTACTAAACTTGTAGAGGGAGAAAGAGAAAAACTATTAAAGTTAGAAGATGAACTACACAAAAGAGTAATTGGACAAGACGAAGCTGTAACTGCTGTAAGTAATGCGGTAATACGTGCTCGTGCAGGACTTAAAGATGAGAATAAGCCAATAGGTTCATTTATATTCTTAGGACCTACGGGGGTAGGTAAAACAGAGCTTGCTAAAACTCTAGCTAATAACCTATTTGATAGTGAAGACAATATTATAAGAATTGATATGTCAGAATACATGGAAAAACATGCAGTATCAAGACTTATAGGGCCTCCTCCAGGATATGTAGGATATGAGGAAGGTGGACAATTAACAGAAGCTGTAAGAAGAAATCCATATTCTGTATTATTATTTGATGAGATAGAGAAAGCACATGAAGATGTATTTAACTTATTCCTTCAAATATTAGATGATGGAAGACTTACTGACAATAAAGGCAAAACAGTAGATTTTAAAAATACTATCATAATAATGACTTCAAATATAGGTAGCTCATATTTATTAGAAGCTGGAGAAGATATTAATGATGAAGCTAAAGAATTAGTTATGAACGAAATGAAGAGAAGATTTAAGCCAGAATTCTTAAATAGAGTTGATGATATTATAATGTTTAAACCATTAGATAAAGAAGGAATAAAACAAATTATAGACATCTTTATGAAATCTTTAAGAAATAGATTACAAGATAAGAGCATAGAAATTGAAGTTACAGAAAGAGCAAAAGACATAATGGTTAAAGAAGGATATGATCCAATTTACGGAGCTAGACCATTAAAAAGATATATAAGTAATGTACTAGAAACTATGATAGCTAAAAAGTTAATAGCAGGAGAAATATATAACGGATGCACTATAGTAGTTGATGAAGAAAATGAAAATATAAATATATCTGTAAAATAGTTTAATGAAATAAAATTAAAAAGTACTACCTAAAACTTAGGTAGTACTTTTTGTGTGATTTTAAATTTTGAGTGACAAAATTGTAACGCCATATAACTTTAAATATAAACGTACCAAATTTTTTTATGCTAAAATAAAAAAAGAATGTAATTTAAATGGTTAAAAAGAGGGGATTATTATGAAATTTGTATCAATAAGGAAATGTGATGATTATAACTATGAAAATATAAAAAAATCAATAGAGAAAAACTTAGAAGATATTGGCGGAATAGAAAAATATATAAATCCAAATAGCAAAGTATTAATAAAACCAAATTTGCTTATGAAAAAGATACCAGAAGAAGCTACAACAACACATCCAACAGTAGTTAAAGTTGTATGCGAAATGCTTCTTAAATTAAATTGTGAGATAGTAATTGCTGATAGTCCAGGAGGCCCGTATACTACATCAGCTTTAAAAGGTATATACAAATCAACTGGAATGAAAGATATAGCGGATGAATTAGGTGTAACTCTAAACTATGATGTGAGTGAATTAAAAGTAGAAAATGAAAGCTCTAAAGCATTAAGATTTATGGATATAATAACTCCAATAAAAGAAGTTGATCATATAATTAATATATGTAAATTAAAGACTCATGGTATGGCTACATTTACGGGAGGAGTTAAAAATCTATATGGATCTATTGCGGGATTAAAAAAAGCAGAAATACATTATAGATTTCCAAGCGAAGAAATATTTTGTGAAGATGTATTATTAGATATATGTTCATATGTAAATCCAACACTAACTATTATGGATGGAATTGTTGGCATGGAAGGAGAAGGACCTTCTGCAGGAAGTCCGAGACATATTGGAACAACTTTAGTATCAACAAGTCCATATGCGTTAGATTCAATAGCTTGCAAACTTATAAATTTAGATATAAACAAGGTTCCAACTGTAAGAGGAAGTATAAAAAGAGGATACATAAAGAACGATTTAAGCGATGTTAAAGCAATAGGTGATGATATAAGTCAATTTGTTGTAAAGGATTTTAAAATACCAAAAACAAGCAAAGATTTTAGGTTATTATCATCGACTTTACCTAAGTTTATACATGAACCTCTTACGAAATTATTAACTCCAAAACCAGTTGTTTCTTACAATAAGTGCGTGAAATGTAAAAAGTGTATAGAGGCATGTCCAGCAAAGGTTATAAGTTTAGATTCAAAAATAGAAATAGATTTAAGTAAATGTATAAGATGTTTTTGCTGCCATGAACTATGTCCTAAAAAAGCTATAGATATAAAACGAAGCATAGTATTTAAGTTAATAAAATAATAATAATTGGAGAGTAAATATGAAAAAATTTGAATATCAAGTATTAACACTTGAAGGATTAGATATAGAAGATGAACTAAATAAATACGGGCAAGAAGGTTGGGAATTAGTAGCAATAGACCAACGTGGAAGACAGTATTTAAAGAGAGAGATAAATATATAAGTATAAAAGGCTAGTTGAAATAAATTTATTTATTTTGAACTAGCTTTTTAGCTGAAGTTTAAAATAACACATACTTTTAAAAATAGTGTTTAACAAAATTCTACCGAAATACATATAATAAAAAGTGTCAGTGTAATTTAAATGCACAAAATTTATTTTAGGGGGAGTGTTTCATGAGGGTAGACTGCAAACTATATGAGTTTAGGGGTGTATGGGTAGCAACAGTATATGATATAGATTGGCCCAAGACAAAAAATGATGCTGAAGCACAAAAGAAAGAATTCATACAGTTATTAGATAAATTGCAAAGTCTAAATTTTAATGTAGTTATGGTTCAAATTAGACCTACATCAGATGCTTTTTACAAATCAAAAATCAATCCATGGTCATCATATCTTACAGGAACACAAGGAAAAGATCCAGGGTATGACCCACTTCAATTTATGTTAGATGAAACACATAAAAGAAATATGAAGTTTTATGGATGGCTAAATCCATATAGAGTAACTACTAAAGGAACTGATTTAAGTGTATTAGCAGATAATAATCCAGCAAAATTAAATCCTGACTGGGTTTTGGAATTTAAAGATGCACTTTCATACAATCCTGAAGATAGAGAGGTAATAAACTATTTAGCAACTACAGTTTTTGAAATAGTTTCTAATTATGATGTAGACGGAATAATATTTGATGAATATTTCTATCCAGAAGGTTATCCTATGCCAAAATGTGAGTGTAAATGGATATGTAAATGTGGATGCTGGGAATGTGTAAATGTTGGAGATTACAGAAGATCAGCTATAAATTATTTAATAAAAACTATATATAAAGTTATAAAAGCTACGAATCCAAAAGTTCAGTTTGGAATAAGTCCTTTCCCAGTATGGAAAAATAAGAGTAGTGACATAAATGGATCTAATACAAATGCACAAGAAGGTTATTATGCTTTATATTCAGATCCTTTAACTTGGATACAAGAAGGAACTGTAGATTTCATAGCACCACAAATATATTGGGCAACTAACGACAAAAAAAATCCGTATGAAACACTAGTAAGATGGTGGTCAAACGTAGTGGAAGGCACAAATGTAAAACTATATATTGCACAAAGTATAAATAAGGCAGAAACAGCTAAAGAGTTAGATAAACAAATTGCTATAAATAGAGAGTACCCAGAGGTTAAAGGAAATATATTGTTTAGTTATAGAGATATAGCTAGTAATAATGAAGGTATAGTTCAACAATTAGAAAAGGCATATTCAGAAAAGGCATGTATCTTATAAAAAATAGCCCTTATAATAAGATTTATTTAAACAATAGAAATATATGTTTAAAAAAACTATTATAAGGGGTTTTTTATGCTAAATATTTAATTAAATTAAAAATATACATTACAATTAAAATATTTGTAAGTAAACTCAAAAAAGAGTTAAGAGAAAGCTCAGCATTAGAACCAACCTTTATTACAGGCGCTAAAGGTAACCTGTATTTTTTACAAGATGGATAAAGAAGACAAACTCCACTAGAGTTGAACATATCCAAAAGTATATGAGATATGCAACCTAATATAAAACCATAAAATATTATAGATATATATACATCTAAAAATACAAAGATGTAAGGATAGAATAATTTAAATAAAATATTTATTAACAATGATAAAAAAATTAAAAAGTATATAAATAAGGCACTGTGAGTAAAGCCTCTGTGGTGAAGCTTATTATTAATTATTTTAGATAAAATATGAAACTTTTTTCCTAAGTAGGATTGTGGACAGTCTATGTCAGGAAAAATAGAACCTAATTTTAAGAAGTAAATATATAATAACAGGAAAATAGAAATTTCTATTAAATTGAAATTGGAAATTATGTAATTATAAAATGGACCTAAAAATAACATGCCTAAAAATATACCGCCATTGATATGAGTGTCATATTTAATTTAAATCACCTCCTATAGATTATATTCAAAATATAGAAATATTTTCATCAAATTATTCTGAAAAATTACGGAAAAGTTACGTTGAAAGTGTATATGTAGAAAAATGTAATATATGATGCTAATATTTAGGTATTAATAAGTGGTAAAATATGGGAGGATGAGATGAAAAAGTGGATTAAAAACAACTTATGGATATGGAGGTTACTTGTTGTAATAATTGTACTAGTAATAGTAAATGGAACTAAAAGAAACTCAGACAAAGAATTTGACAGTGGAAGCAATATAAAAATTGAAAAATTAAATACAAATCAGATTGATAATTTAAAAAAATTATGTAAAGTATGGGGTGTTGTAAAGTACTATCATCCTGAGGTTGTAGCTGGGAATGTAAACTTTGATTATGAACTATTTAGAGTTATGCCAGATACGTTAAATGCAAAAAATTCGCAAGAAGCTAATAAAGTAATATATACGTGGGTTAAGAACATAGGAGATGTAGAAGAAAATTCTAGTGGTAAAAATGCTGAAAACAAAAAAATAGCTCTTGAAAGAGATTTAAGTTGGATAAAAAATACTAATTATCTAGATAAAGATTTAAGTCAATTACTAGTTAAGATTTCAAACTCTAACATTTCAAAAAGAAACAAAGCTTATACTACGTTTGATAAAGAGGTAGGACTTTCTAACTTTGAAAATGAAAACCTATATGAAGAAATGGACTATGATGACGATGGTTACAAATTGCTTGCTTTGTTTAGATATTGGAATATAATAGAATACTATTATCCATATACAGATATAATAGAAGAAAATTGGGATGAAGTATTAACTACATTTATACCTAAGTTTGTAAATACTAAAAGTGAGTTAGATTATAAATTAGCAATTTCAGAACTTACAACAAAAATACATGATCCACACGCAGCGGTATATGATATAAATGAAACTTTAACTAAATACTGGGGAAATAAATATGCTCCTATAGAATTTGATTTAGTTGAAGACAGTATTGTAATTAAAAAAATATTTCCTAAATACAAGAATAAATGCGAATTGAAGCCAGGAGATATAGTATTAGAAATAAATGATAAAGACATATTTGAAGTTATAAAAGAAAAATCTAAATATAGATCTCTTTCAAGAAAAGAAGCTATTGTAAATTGCTTACAAGGATATTTATTTAGAACTTCAAATGATAATATTAAGCTAAAACTAAAAAGAGATGGGAAAGACATAATTAAAAATGTTAAGTGTTATAATGATCAATCAATGTTTGATATAAAAGAGCCATCACACAAGCTTTTAGATGGAAATATAGGATATATTAACCCAGGACAATTATCGAAAAATGAAATAGATAAAATAATGAACAAATTTATGAATACAGAAGGTATTATAGTAGATTTAAGAGAATATCCATCTGAATTTATTGTTTATGATTTAGGTAAAATGATTATTTCAAAACCAACAATTTTTTCAAAAATATCTGTACCTAGTCAATCAGTTCCAGGGGAATTTATATTTGAAAAAGATCAAATTGTTAACCCAGATGATAAAAAGCATTATAAAGGAAAAGTAATGATATTAATGAATGAAAGAAGTCAAAGTCAATCTGAGTTTACTGTAATGGCACTAAAAAAAGGAACTAATGCTAAAGTAATAGGAAGTAACTCTATTGGTACCGATGGAAATGTAACAGAGGTTTATTTGCCAGGAGGTGTAACAACTTTAATAACTGGACTAGGAGTTTATAACCCAGATGGCTCACAAACTCAAAGAATAGGTCTTAAACCAGATATTTACATAAAGCCAACTATAGATGGAATAAAAGAGGGAAGAGATGAACTTTCAGAAAAAGCTATAGAAGTTATAAAAAGTAAATAAAAAACAAATATAAGGCTAGAAAATTTTCTAGCCTTATATTTATTTAAATATGTGCACATAATTATTAGTATATAGAATGAAATAATAAATAATTATTAAATCAAGGAAAGACAAATATATGAAAATGAAATGGGAAGAAAAATTTATCGAACTATATACTAAAGGGAAAGTGCAAGAAGCTAAAGATTTAAAAAATATACATGTTCCAAGTAAGTTATACAAATACCAAAAAATAGATGAAAATAGACTGAAAAATTTAGAAGATGGAAAGCTATACTTTTCAAATAGGGAGCACTTAAATGATCCCTTTGACTTACTACCAGTACATTATAATGAAGATGAGATAATACAGTTCTTAAAAGGAGAAGATTGTCCAGCAAATAACTTATCAAAATCAGAAATAATAAGTAAGATAGATAAAGTTTTAAATAGTTTTAGTGATCATATAAAAATACTATCTCTAAGTACTAGCATATATAACATACCTCTATGGACTCATTATGGAGATAACCATAGAGGTATGTGTATTGAATATGATATAGATAACTTAGATAGAAATAGTGATTTTTATGATTGCTTGCTAAAAGTAAGTTATATAGATAAAAAAGTAGAAATAACTGAAGTCTTAAAAAATACTTTATCTAATCTAATAAATAATGATGAGTTAAAAGTAGATTCTATGTTTTTATTATATTTCACATTGACAATGAAACACAAAAGCTGGCAATATGAAAATGAATGGAGAATTATATTAAAAAGTAATAGTGGGGAATGTGGGATAGAAAAAAGTCTAATGAAAGTAAAAGCTATTTACTTAGGAAAAGATTGTAGCAAAGAAAATATAGAAAGAGTTATAGAAATTTCTAAAAAATTAAATTGTAAAGTTTATAAGATGGAATATTCTAAAGGGATTGATTTTAGATTGATACCACAGAAGATATATTAAATTAAATAAATTTAAATTTGATTAGTTAATAAAATTTGTTGACAATTAATAAATTAAGATACTACAATTTAAATATAAAAATTAAATAAACCAGGTGATGTTAGCGAGAGATACTTTTTAAATAAAGAGCCGACGGAGAAATTTGAATAACTTCCAATTTTCAAAGAAACTTTCAGGCAAAGGAATCGTTAACTGATGGATCTCTGGAAAGCCCTTAATTGTAAGGCGCCGAAGAAGAAATGATACTATAAGTATTAAAACTTTCAGGTACAAGAAACAGAGGATATAGGAATATTATTTATTTCTATATCCTCTTTTTAATTTTCTAAAAATATATTAAGGAGAAGTTTGATATGGAAAATTTAAAAAAAACGTATCTACTGAGTGCACACGAAGCTTTAGGCGCAAAGATGATAGACTTTGCGGGATGGTATATGCCACTAGAATATGAAGGCTTAATAAAAGAACATGAATCTGTAAGAAATTATGCTGGATTATTTGATGTATCTCATATGGGAGAAATTATTATAAAAGGTGCGCAAGCAAAGTCTTACTTACAAAACTTACTTACAAATGACATAGAAATATTAGAAGATAATCAAGCTATATATACGTTTATGTGCTATCCTAACGGAGGTGTAGTTGATGATTTATTAGTTTATAGATTCGATGAAAATAATTTTTATTTAGTAATAAATGCTAGTAATATAGAAAAAGATTTTAAGTGGATGAATGAAAACAAACAAGATTATGATATAGAAATAGAAAACATCTCTAGTGAAATTTCAGAACTTGCAATTCAAGGACCTTTATCTCAAAGAGTACTTCAAGAAATATGCGATGAAAATTTAGATGAAATTAAATCATTTTACTTCAATAAAAATATAAAAGTTGACCAAACATCAGTTCTAATATCTAGAACTGGATATACAGGCGAAGACGGATTTGAAATATATTGCAAAAATGAAGATGTAGAAAAAATATGGAACAAATTATTGGAAGTAGGTGAAAAATATAAACTTAAACCTTGTGGATTGGGTTGCAGAGATACATTAAGATTTGAGGCTGGATTACCCCTTTATGGAAATGAATTAAGTGAAGCTATAACGCCACTAGAAGCTGGTTTTTCATTCTTTGTAAAGTTAGATAAAGGTAATTTTATAGGAAAAAATGAATTAAAAATGCAAAAAGAAAAAGGTTTAAATAGAAAGCTTATTGGATTTGAACTTACAGGTAAAGGTATAGCAAGACAAGGGTATGAGGTTATGGCTTATGAGAATGTAATAGGATATGTAACAACTGGATATAAATCTCCAACTTTGAATAAAAGTATAGGATTTGCTCTTATAGATGCTAATTATTCAGAAATTGGAAGAGATGTAGATATATGTATTAGAAAGAAAAAAGTAAAAGCAAAAATTATTAACAAAAGATTTTACAAAAAACCAACAGAGATTCATGCTTAAAAATAGATATTAAAAACTGAATATAAAACTATTATGGAGGTTGGGTTATGTTTAAATATATACCGATTACAGATGAGGATAAAGAAAAGATGCTAAGTGAAATAGGAGTAGAATCAGTAGATGAGTTATTTAGTGATATTCCTAATGAATTAAAGCTTAATAGAGATCTAAATTTAGAAACTTCCAAAAGTGAAATAGAAGTATTAAAAAAAATAAAATCTATAGCTAAAGAAAATAATAGCATAGATAACTTGACTTGTTTTCTAGGAGCAGGAGCATATGATCACTATATACCATCTGTAATTAAACATATTACATCAAGATCAGAATTTTATACAGCATATACACCATATCAGGGAGAAATAAGTCAAGGGACATTACAAACTATATTTGAATTTCAATCAATGATTTCTGAACTTACAGGAATGGATATAGCTAATGCATCTATGTATGATGGAGCTACTGCAAGTGTAGAAGCTTGTGTAATGGCACTAAATAGTGGGAAAAATAAAAATAAAATACTAGTAGCAAAATCTATAAATCCTGAGATTATGGAAGTTATAAAAACATATATGAAATTCAAAGATATTGAAGTTATAGAAATCGATTATGATAGAAAAACAGGAAGAGTTGATGTAGATAGTTTAAAAGCAAATATAGATAAAGAAAGTGCTTGTATGTTAGTTCAAAGTCCCAACTTTTTTGGAATTATTGAAGAAATGGAAGAAATAGAGTCTATTACTCATCAAAACAAAGCAATGCTTATTATGAATGTCAATCCAATAACTTTAGGAGTTTTAAAATCACCAGGAGAGTTAGGTGCGGACATCGCTGTAGGAGAAGCTCAACCATTAGGAAACTCTTTAAATTTTGGAGGGCCATTTGTAGGGTTTATGAGTACAAAATCTAAAAATATAAGAAAACTTCCAGGAAGAATAGTAGGAGAAACTATTGACTCAAGAGGACAAAGAGCATATGTTCTAACACTTCAGGCAAGAGAACAGCACATAAGAAGAGAAAAAGCTACGTCTAATATTTGCTCAAATCAAGCTTTGAATGCCCTTTCAGCTACGATATATATGGCTACAATGGGATATAAGGGATTAAAAGAGGTAGCAAATCAGTGTATTCAAAAATCACATTATGCTTGTAATGAATTAGCAAAAACTGGAGAGTATGAAAAGGTGTTTACAGGAGAGTTTTTTAATGAATTTACAGTTAAATCTAAATATCACAACGTAGATAGTATTAACGAAAATTTATTAAAAGAAAACATAATTGGTGGATTTAATTTAGAAAATAAATTTAAAGAACTTAATAACTGTTCGTTATATTGTGTTACAGAAAAAAGAAGCAAGGATGAAATTGATAATTTAGTTAATGTTATATCTAGTATGGGCTTTAAAGATAGTAAAGAAAAAATTATTGATACTATGGGGGCTATATAAATGAAAGATTATAATAAATTATTAATAGAAATTTCAAAAGAAGGAAGATTTGCATATTCACTTCCTCCTATAGATATAGATGAGGATGAAAATTTAATTCCTGATAATTTAAAAAGAACTATAAATCCGAAGTTGCCTATGGTAAGTGAAGTAGATGTTGTTAGACACTTTACACTTTTATCAAATAAGAACTTTGGAGTTGATACAGGATTCTATCCACTAGGGTCTTGTACTATGAAATACAATCCCAAATTAAATGAAGACATAGCATCAATAGAAGAATTTACTAATATACATCCTTATCAAAATGAAAAGACAGTTCAAGGTTCACTTCATATAATGTATGATTTTTCAAATATGTTAAAAGAAATAACAGGAATGGATGAAATAACATTACAACCATCTGCAGGCTCTCATGGAGAGTTAACAGGCTTGATGCTTATAAAAGCATATCATGAAAATAGAGGCGATTTTAAAAGAAATAAGATAATAGTTCCAGATTCAGCGCATGGAACAAATCCAGCGAGTGCAAATCTATGTGGATGTAATATAGTGCAAATAAAATCCGATAAAAATGGATGTGTGGATATTGAGGCTTTAAAAGAAGTGCTAGATGATACTGTTTGTGCTTTGATGCTTACAAATCCAAGTACATTGGGTATATTTGAAAAAAATATAACTAAAATTGCAGATTTAGTACATGAAGTAGGTGGACTATTGTATTATGATGGCGCAAATATGAATGCTATTATGGGAATTAGTAGGCCTTCGGATATGGGATTTGATGTTGTTCATCTAAATCTTCATAAAACTTTCTCAACTCCACATGGAGGAGGAGGACCAGGTAGCGGTCCAGTTGGAGTTAAAAAGGAATTAATCCCATTTTTACCAGTTCCAATAATCGAAAAGCATGAAAATAGATATTCATTGAATTATAATAAAGAGAATTCTATAGGGAAAATAAAAAATTTCTATGGGAACTTTGGAGTTATACTAAAGGCATATTCATATATTTTGACTATGGGTTCAGATGGGTTGAAACTAGCAAGTGAAATGGCTGTACTAAATGCAAACTACTTAAAAGAAAGACTTAAAAAGTACTATACATTACCTTTTGACACTGTATGTAAGCACGAATTTGTATTAAGTGGAAAAAAACTTGGAGAAGTAACTACTATGGATGTTGCAAAAAGACTTTTAGACTATGGATATCATCCTCCAACAGTGTATTTTCCATTAATTGTAGATAGTGCAATAATGATAGAGCCAACTGAAACAGAAAGCTTAGAAACTTTGGATAGTTTTATAGATGCAATGATAAAAATATCAGAAGAAATAAAAGATAATCCGGAGATATTGATAAGTTCTCCTCATAATACACCAGTAGGTCGATTAGACGAAACTAGAGCAGCTAAAAAACAAATTTTAAAATGGTAAATAAAAATGAGGTGCTTATTTATAGGCATCTCATTTTTATTTACCATTTTAAAATATCTAAATAAGGCATATAGATTTAGTCAATTGAATAGTAATTTATTAATGTTATATAAATTAGGGGGGATTTCATGGAATTTGAAATTACAAAGGAAATTTTCACTGTGAATTTGGACATGATAGCAACTCTAGCACTAGCTACATTACTTTTGCTTTTAGGAAATTACTTAAGAAAAAAGATTAGTTTTTTAGACAAATTTTGCATACCAGGGCCAGTTATAGGAGGTCTTTTATTTGCAATTATAATATTTATTTCAAAGACTGTAAATTTATTTAACTTAGAGATGGATACAACTTTACAATCACCGTTTATGATAGCTTTTTTTACCACGATAGGATTAGGAGCTAGCTTTTCTCTTATAAAAAAGGGTGGAAAGTTATTAATAATTTATTGGATATTGTGTGGAGGACTTGCTATATTTCAAAATGTAATAGGTGTTATAGGGGCAAAGCTAACAAATATAAACCCTCTTATAGGTATTATGTGTGGAGCTGTTTCTATGGAAGGTGGTCATGCAAATGCGGCTTCCTTTGGGGCAACTATAGAAGGGTTAGGTGTAAATGGTGCGGTTACAATAGGGATGGCAGCAGCTACATTTGGTGTTATTTTTGGAGGAATTATAGGAGGGCCAGTTTCTAGATACTTAATAGATAAGTACAATTTAAAACCATTAGTAGAAGAATATGATAAAAATATATCAGTAGAAGAAACGGCAGGAATAAAATTAAGTGACTCATTCAATTCAAGTACTATGATAACTCAAATTGCAGTTATAGCATCTTGCATGACTATTGGAAATTTATTTGGGTCATGGTTTTCAAATGCTACAGGTGTAGTACTTCCAGGATATGTAGGTGCAATGTTTGTTGCAGTTTTATTTAGAAATTTAAACGACAAGATAAATATTGTGAAAATAGATTTATATTCAGTTGATATAATAAGCAATGTTTGTTTAGGAATATTTTTAACAATGGCACTTATGAGTATCAAATTATGGGAATTAGCAGGACTTGCAGGACCGATGATAGTAATAGTTCTTGCACAAGTTATATTTATAGCATTATATGGAATATTTATTGGATTTAGATTATTAGGAAAGGATTTTGATGCGGCAGTTATGGTTTCAGGTATGTTAGGTCATGGACTTGGAGCAACTCCAAATGCATTAGCTAATATAAATTCTGTTACTTCTAAGTATGGAAATTCAACAAAGGCTTTTTTAATAGTACCTTTAGTTGGAGCATTTTTAGTAGATTTAGTGGGAATACCTACAATTGTAACTTTTATAAACTTTTTTAGTTAACTATCCAAAGTAAAAAATATAATTTGGTAATAAATAGGGTGGATAAATATTCACAAAGAATATTATAAGTGCTACAATTTACTAAACTGTATAAAAGGAGACTTGTAGATATGTTTAAGCAAATGAGAAGAAAAGAAAGACAAATTGAAATTGTAGAGGCTGAAGAAATTTTAAAAAATGGAGAGTATGGGGTTTTATCTACAAATGGAGAAAATGGATACTCATATGGTACACCACTAAGCTATGTATATTTTAATAACTCAGTATATTTTCATTGTGCATTAGAAGGACAAAAGCTAGAAAACATTAATTATAATAACAAAGTTTCATTTTGTGTAGTAGGCAAAACTTGTATAATTCCAGAAAAGTTTAGCACAAAATATGAAAGTACTATTTTATTTGGAGAAGCTAATGAAATTTTTGGAGAAGAAAAAAATGAAGCTTTAATAGAGATATTAAAAAAATACTCTCCTGATTTTATAGATAAAGGCAAATTGTACATAAAAAATGCTGGAGACAAAACTAAAGTAATAAAGATAAACATTAATAAAACCTCAGGCAAAGCTATTGTATAAATTTAAATAAAAAAGAAGTTATTTCTAATAACTTCTTTTTTATTTAAATTGAATAGAAGGTGTTTAAAATTACATCTTTTGTGGTAAATATTACAAGGAACAATAATTATTCTTAAATTTCAATTCTAAAATATAAAAACAATCAAAATACAACTAGAATAATGAGGTGATGTGTATGAAGGAAACTTTTCATATAGGAATTGATGTTGGATCAACTACTGTAAAATTAGTAGTATTAGATAAGCACAACAATATTGTATTTAAAAAATACAAAAGACATTTATCTGATATAAAAAACGCTGTAATAAAAATTCTAGAAGACACTTATAGAAGTATAGGAGATAGTTGCGTTTCTGTAGTTATAACTGGTTCGGGAGGAATGAATTTAGCAAATAACTTAGGTGTAGACTTTGTACAAGAGGTAATAGCAAGCACTAAAGCCGTGGAAGTTTATAATGCAGATACTGACGTAGTTATAGAATTAGGTGGAGAAGATGCAAAGATAGTCTATTTAACTAATGGAATAGAACAAAGAATGAATGGAATTTGCGCAGGAGGAACTGGTTCTTTTATAGATCAAATGGCATCTTTATTAAAGACTGATGCTAGCGGGTTAAATGAACTAGCAAAAGATTATAAAAATATATATAGTATAGCCGCCAGATGTGGAGTATTTGCCAAAACAGATATTCAGCCATTGATAAATGAGGGTGCAAGAAAAGAAGATATAGCAATGAGTATTTTTCATGCAGTAGCAGTACAAACTATAAGTGTTTTAGCCTGTGGAAGAAAAATACAGGGAAAAGTTGCTTTTCTAGGAGGACCGCTATACTTTTTATCCCAACTAAGACAAGCATTTATAGATATGCTAAACTTAGACGAACACGATATTATATTTCCTAAAGATGCTCAACTGTACATAGCTATAGGAGCAGCTCTTTCATATACAAATAATAAAACATTTATGATAAGTGACTTATTATTAAACTTAAAGAACTCAAAAGAAGCTCAAAATACCAATCAAAGTAAATTAAAGCCTTTATTTAAAAACGAAGAAGAATATGAAAAATTCAAAGAAAGACATAGTATGAATATAGTCACTACAAAAGAGTTATCAAATTACTCTGGAGATTGCTTCCTAGGTATTGATGCAGGGTCTACAACAACTAAGGTAGCTCTAATTGATGATGATGGTAATTTATTATATTCCGCATATAAAAGCAATGAAGGAAGCCCTTTAAATTCTACAATAGATATTTTAAATGATATATATATAAACTTACCAAATACAGCTAAAATAGTGAATTCAGCAGTTACAGGATATGGAGAAGCTTTACTAAAACAAGCGTTAAAGATAGATATAGGAGAAATAGAAACGGTAGCGCATTATAAGGGAGCTAAGTTTTTCTCTCCAAATGTAGATTTTATACTTGATATAGGCGGGCAAGATATGAAATGTCTAAAGATAAATAATGGAGTTATCGAAACTATAATATTAAATGAAGCTTGTTCTTCGGGGTGTGGGTCGTTTTTAGAAACTTTTGCGAAATCATTAGAACTTGATATAAAAGAATTTTCTAAAAAAGCTCTATACTCTGAAAATCCAGTTGATTTAGGATCTAGATGTACTGTATTTATGAACTCAAGAGTAAAACAAGCTCAAAAGGAAGGCAATTCGGTAAGTGATATAAGTGCTGGATTATCATATTCAGTTATAAAAAATGCATTATATAAAGTTATAAAAGTAAAATCTAAAGAAGATATTGGACAACACCCTGTTGTTCAAGGAGGAACTTTTTATAACGATGCTGTATTAAGAGTATTTGAAATATTAACGGAACGAGAAGTTGTAAGACCTAATATTGCAGGAATAATGGGTGCATTTGGAGCTAGTATAATTGCAAAAGAAAAATATAAAAAAGGGTACACTACACTATTGTTAGATAGAGACAATATAAATAATATAAAGCTAAGAACTATTACTGCAAGATGTGGAAAATGTTCTAATAATTGTTTACTTACTATAAATAATTTTGGAAATGGAGAAAAGTTTATTTCAGGAAATAGATGTGAAAAAGGATCAGGATTAGAGGTTAATGAAAACAAACATATAAATCTATTTGAATATAAATATAAAAAAATATTTGACTATAAAAGCTTAGAATCTAAAGATGCAAAGCGAAAAACTATTGGTATACCTAGGGTTTTAAATATGTATGAGAATTATCCTTTCTGGCACACTATATTTACAAACTTAGGATTTAGTGTTGTTTTATCAGAAAAATCGTCTAAACAAATTTATGAAAAAGGCATGGATTCAATTGTTTCTGAATCAGTTTGTTATCCAGCAAAACTAGTTCATGGTCATATAAATGATTTAATTGAAAAAGGAGTTAAAACAATTTTTTATCCATGTATAAGACATGAACATAAAGAGTTTGAAAATATAGATAATCATTTTAATTGCCCTGTTGTAATGTCATACTCAGAAGTTATAAAAAATAATATTAGTGAAATACGAGATAAAAATATTATTTTTATTAATCCATTTTTACCAATGAATAATAAAAAAGCATTAAAGAAAAGTCTTTTTGAAGAGTTAAATAAAATTAAACTATATGATAAAGATTTTATAGAAATAAGTAAAGATGAAATAAGTAAAAGTGTAGATCTAGGTTTTAAAGAATATGAAAAATTTAAAAAAGACATACAGAATATGGGTGAAAAAGCATTACGATTAATAGAAAAAAACAATATGAAGGGTATTGTTTTAGCAGGAAGACCGTATCATATTGACCCAGAAATAAATCATGGGATACCAGAACTTATAAATTCTTTAGATATGGCAGTCCTAACAGAGGATAGTATATGCCATTTAGGCAAAATAGATAAATCTTTAAGAGTTGTAGATCAATGGGCATATCATTCAAGATTATATAGAGCTGCAAAATATGTTAGTCATTCAAAAAATTTAGAACTTGTTCAGTTAAATTCTTTTGGTTGTGGTCTTGATTCAGTTACAACTGATCAAGTTCAAGAACTTTTAAATAGTGAGGGTAGAATATACACTTGTATAAAAATTGATGAAGGAAATAATTTAGGAGCTGCTAAAATAAGATTAAGATCATTAAAAGCAGCTATAGAAGAAAGAGATAAAAATAATATAGAAATTATAAAAGTTGAAAAAAAATATAAAAAAGGAAGCTTAGTTAAAGCTATAAAAGAAGATTATAATATTTTAGTTCCTCAAATGTCACCTATACACTTTGATTTAGTAGAACATGGAGTAAGATCATGTGGATATAATATGGTATTATTAAAAGATTATGAAGGTGCTGTAGAAGAAGGAGTGAAATACGTTAATAATGATGCTTGCTATCCAGCGATTATTGTAGTAGGGCAAATTATTAAAGCATTAAAAAGTGGAAAGTATGATTTAAGTAAGACTGCGGTGGCAATAACTCAAACTGGAGGGGTTTGTAGAGCTACTAACTACATTGGTTTCTTAAGAAAAGCTTTAAGTGATGCAGGATATGAAGATGTACCTGTATTATCTTTATCTATAAATGGAGAAGAAAAGAGTAATTTATATAGTGCTTTCTCATTAAGCTTAGTAAATAAAGTTTTAATGGGCGCCATATATGGAGACTTACTTATGAAAGTTTTATATAGAGTTAGACCATATGAAAAAGTAAAGGGAAGTGCTAATAAACTACATGAAAAATACATAAGGATTTGTAAAAAGAGTTTAGAAAGCGGAAGCTTTATTGAATTTAAAGAAAACATATATAATATAGTAAGAGATTTTGATAATTTACCGATAGTACAAGTAGAAAAACCTAAAGTTGGATTAGTTGGAGAGATCTTAGTTAAATTCCATCCATTGGCAAATAATAACATTGTAGATGTATTAGAAACTGAAGGAGCTGAGGTAGTTGTTCCAGAACTTATGAATTTCTTTTTAAGTTGTTGCTTTAACACATATTATAAGGCTGATAACCATTTAGATAAAAAATATAAAAAACTAGGTGGTAAATTTGGTATAGGTGCAATTGAAAAATACCAAAAGCATTATATGAATGCTTTGGAAAGTAGTAAGAGATTTAGTAAGACAAAAGATATTAAAACTCTAGGAAGTATAGCATCTAATGTAATTTCTCTTGGAAATCAAGCTGGGGAAGGCTGGCTTTTAACAGCTGAAATGATGGAACTTATCGAAAGTGGTGTGAAAAATATTATCTGCATGCAACCTTTTGCTTGCTTACCTAATCACATAACTGGAAAAGGAGTAATTAAGGAGTTAAAAAGAATTTACGATGATTCCAATATTGTTCCAATAGACTATGATCCAGGGGCTAGCGAAGTCAATCAGTTAAATAGAATAAAACTGATGCTTTCAACATCATTTAAAAATTTAGAATGTAATAATATCAAAATTGAAACTTTAAAACCTGAAAGTATAGAGTCTGAAAATACAGAAAAAGAAGTATTAGCTTAATAAAAATAAGTAGTTACGGAGTGAAACTAATTTACACCGTTAACTACTTATTTTTATATCATAAAATTTATTTAAATAATTTGTATCTATAAATAATTGATGAGGTTAAATATCCTAAAAACAACCCATTTATAAAAGTTACTACAAATCTACCTATTCCAAAGTTTTTAAATATAAGATAGCTTAAAATAATAATTAAAATTTGTATCGAAATAGCTGTTAAATGATATTGAAATTTATTTGATCTTATATATTTATTACTATACCTTCTTATAGTATAGAAGTAATATAAAATAACAAAAAAACCTAATAATGTGCTACCATGTTGAAGCAATTTGAAAAATG
This sequence comes from Paraclostridium dentum, assembly GCF_048568265.1. NCBI lineage: Bacteria > Bacillati > Bacillota > Clostridia > Peptostreptococcales > Peptostreptococcaceae > Paraclostridium > Paraclostridium dentum. The sequence goes on from NZ_CP183813.1 coordinate 1,388,953, forward strand.
GAACTTGATAACCAAGTATATGTATAGATTCTTTTAATAGACTTATGTTAACAACAAAATAACCTGTTTTATGGGTAAATGCATCCCAGATTATATGTGTTAGCATTCCGACTATACATGAGTATGCAAATACAAAAATATCTTTAGTACTTTTAAAATTAAAATCATAACTTATAAGATATGTATAATAGTTACAGATCTTAGAAGGGAGATTAATTATAAATGGATTTTTTATGAACTTTAATATTAGGTAGTTTAACAAAAAGCATATTGGAAGATTAAGAATTACAAATCCTAATAGTGTATGTCCTAAATTACTGCTTGGATTAAATAATAAAAAATATATAAAATCTGGGGCCATAGAGCCTAGAATCAACCCTAATAAATTAAAATTTTTGTTCTTTGAAAAAATTACTACAGCTGGATGTGCTAATGTAAATGGCATAAAAAATTCTCCTTAAACTTTTATTTCATTTTAATATAATAATATAAATAAATAAAATATGCTATAAATTTTGAATTGTAATATATATTAAAAAGATTAATATAATTTAATTGTGACTATATTTTAAATTTAGAGAGGTATTTTATGAAAGTTTGTAAGGTTTGTAAAAAAGAACTTCCTGAAAACGCTATATTTTGTGATGGATGTGGAAATAAGATAATAGAAACATCTATAAAAAAACAAAACAAAAGACACTCAATGAAAGTTATAGTGTCTATAGCAATTGTAGTTACAGTATGCATATTGGCTATTATAGTAGTATTAATATCAAAAGATAAAATATTATATAACCATTATAAGATAAAAGGAGATAAGGAAGAGTCTATATCAAAGTCAATAGATTACTATGTAGACGCTCTAGAAATAAAATATACAGATGAAATTGTAAGAGATATTAGTGATAAAATAAAAGAAAATGAAAACTTTGAAGAAGAAATTACAAAATTAGAAGGGATACTAAATGAAAAAGATTTAAATAACTTATATGCAAAAATGTACGTGAAAAAAGCAGGAAAAAATTTTAGTGATGGAAATTATGAAACTTCATTTAAATATTTAAAAAAGGCAGAAATATATAATTATGATATATCAAAATTTGAATATTATGAAGATTTAATTGGATTTATAAATAATAATTATAGTGAAAATGACTATCCTGTGTACATGGGATATGGAGAAAGTTATTATATAATACCAGATAGTAGTAGTAGATATTTGACTAAAGAAGAATTATATCAATATGATAAGTCAAGTTTAGGGTTTATTAAAAATGAAATTTTTGCAAGACATGGGTATGTATTTAAAAATGAAGATTATAGAAATTACTTTACAAGTATGCCTTGGTATTTACCAGATTCAAGATTTAAAGGAACTTTAAAAGAGTTGAACCCTGTTGAGAAGCACAATGTAGAACTAATTCAAAGTATAGAATAATATTGAATAAAAAATAGTAGCAACTATAAATAGGTGGCTACTATTTTTTTAACCAAAATTTACCAAATGAAAAAATATATGATTTAAAGTAATATATAATTGATATGATATGTAAAAAGGAAGTAGGAAAAAATATGAAAGAAAATTTAATGGATTTAATATTTAATACGCTGCCTATACCTATATGGATAAAATCAAAAGAAGGAGCATTTCTAGACCTAAACCAAAAATTTAAAGACACATACATAAGTAAAGAAATAAATAAAGAAGATATCATAGGTAAATTCAATAAAGATATATACCCTGTAGAAATAGCTAAAAAGTATGATATGAACTATAAAAAAGTACTAGAAAGCAAACAACCTATGACATTTGAAAATAAGCACAAAAATAAAATAACCAAAGCTTATTTAACCCCTGTACTTGACAAAGATAAAGAAATAATTGCAGTAACTGGTATAATACACGATATATCAGAGTTTAAGCAATATGAAGAAGATAATATATATCAGAAGAAATTAGTTGAAACTATAATAAATAGCATACCAGATATAGTATTTTATAAGGATAAAGAAGGTAAATATGTAGGAGGAAATAATGCTTTTTTTGAAGGGTTTTATGAAAAAGATAAGAGTGATGTTATAGGAAAAACAGATGTAGAACTAAGTGAAGATAAAAACTTAGCAGAATATCTTATAAAAAAAGATAAAGAAGTAATAGAAAGTAAAAAAAATATATATTCCAAATTAAAAATAAGAAATAGTAAAAATGAAGTTACATATTTTGAAAGTATAAAAACACCTGTAATAAATGAAAAAAATGAAGTAGTAGGCGTAGTAGGCGTATCAAGAGACATAACAAAAAGAAAAAAATTAGAAAATATGTTAAGACAAATGAGTTATACAGATAAATTAACGGGACTTTTTAATCGAGCATATTTTGAAGAACAAATAAAGATTTTAAATAATGAAAAATTTTATCCTCTAAGTATGATAATTGGAGATGCAAATGGATTAAAGAAATTAAATGATACAAGAGGCCATTTAGAAGGGGATAAATTGATTATAAAAATTTCAGAAATTTTAAAAAATAGTTGTAATAAAAGTGACCTTATTTTTAGGTGGGGTGGAGATGAATTTGTAATTCTTATGCCAAATACAAATTCTATTTGTGCTCAAAGTACATATAACACTATTTTAGAAAATTGTAAAAAGGCTAGTAACTATTCCATGAAAATAAGTATAGCACTAGGATTTTCAACAAAAGTCGATAATACATTAAGTATAGAAGATTTGATAAAAGAAGCAGAAGATACAATGTATCAAGAAAAGTTGCTATCAAAAGAGAGTAGAAAAAATTATATAATGAAATCTCTACAAAAAACATTAGAAGAAAAGAGCTTAGAAACAAGAGATCATACTAGTAGGACTGTAGAATATGCATACAAAATAGGGAAAAAATTAAACTTAAATAATAAACAAATTAGAGAATTAAAACTATTAGCATATTTACATGATATAGGAAAGATTGGGGTATGTGAAAGCATAATAGAAAAACCTGGACCTCTTACTCAAGAGGAATATGGTTTAATCCAAAATCATAGTGAAAAAGGATTTAGAATAGCTAATTGCACACCTGATTTATCTCATGTAGCTTATGGAATTTTAACTCACCACGAACGATACGATGGAAATGGATATCCACTAGGGTTAAAAGGCGAAGAAATTCCTTTATTATCAAGGATAATATCTGTTGTAGATGCATTTGATGCAATGACAAGTGATAGAGCATATAGAAAAGCAATGTCAAAATCACAAGCAATAGAAGAATTAAGAACAAATTCAGGAACTCAATTTGATTCAAAGATTGTAGATGTTTTTATAGAAGAAATAGAAAGTGATATATAATAAAGAAGCCTTCATTTAAATGAAGGCTTTTTATGATATAATCAATTATATAAAATCTTAAGGAGGAAATTTATGAAAATTATTCATACAAGTGATTGGCATATTGGGAAAATAGTAAATGAATTTTCGATGATTGAAGATCAAAAATACATTTTAAATAGATTAATAGATTTAATAGAAAAAGAAAATCCAGAAGTACTTATAATAGCAGGGGATGTATATGATAGGTCAATTCCACCTGTGGAAGCTGTAGAATTATTAAATGAAACTTTAAGTAATTTAATAATTGATAAAAAAGTAAAAGTATTGGCTATATCAGGAAATCATGATGGTGGAGAAAGACTAAGCTTTGGAAGTCAAATTTTAGAAAAGCATGGATTATATATAGCTGGAAGAGATGATGAACTATACAAGCATGTAGTTGTAAAAGATGGAGAAAAAAATGTGAACTTTTATTTAATTCCATATAAGGACCCTGCATTAACAAGAAAAATTTTAGATGAAAAAGAAATTAGAAGCCATAATGATGCAATGAAATTTGTAGTAGAAAAAATTAAGGAAGATATGAATCAAGAAGAAGTAAATATCCTAGTAGGACATGGATACGTTACTATAAAAAGAGAAGATGCAATAGAATGTATTGAAAATAAATATGAAGTAGTAAACCTTGAAACATCAGAATCTGAAAGACCTCTATCAATAGGAGGAACAGATTTAATAGATGGTAAAATATTTGATGACTTTGATTATGTAGCTTTAGGGCATCTTCATGGAAGACAAAAAATTGGAAGAGAAGAAATGAAGTATTCAGGATCAATTTTAAAGTATTCTTTTTCAGAAGTTAAACAAAAAAAAGGAGTTTACATACTCGATATAAACAAGAAGGATGAAATAGATATAGAGTTTAAATGTTTAAAACCAGTAAGAGATTTAAGAGTTATAAAAGGGAATATAGAAGAGTTAATAGAGGAAGCTAGAGAGGTAGAAGAAGGAAAAGAAGATTATATACAAGCTATATTAACAGATGATGGAGAACTTATAAATCCAATGGAAAAGTTAAGAGCAGTTTATCCAAATACTATGTTAATAACAAGAGAGAGAAAAAGGGAAATTAGCGAAGATAAAACTTCAGCAAAAGGTGAATATAAGAGAAAAAGTAAGCTAGAGCTATTTAAAGAGTTTTATGAAGACTTAGGTAGTGGAGATTATACAGAAGAAAAAGAAGTGGTTTTAATGAATACTATAAATGAAGTTTTAAAAAGTGAGGTGAAATAATGAGACCTATAAAGTTAACCATAAGTGCCTTTGGACCATATGCAGATAAGCAAGTTATAGACTTTGAAGAATTAAATGGTAGAAACATATTTGTGATATCAGGAAAAACAGGAGCAGGTAAAACTACTATATTTGACGCTATAAGCTATGCCCTATACGGAGAGGCTAGCGGAGAGTCAAGAGAGACAGACTCTTTGAGAAGTCATTTTGCAGATGATGATGTAGAAACTTTTGTAGAATTAGAATTTGAATTAAAAGGTGAACGATATATAGTAAATAGAGTTCCAAAGCAAAAAAAGAAAAAATCAAGAGGTGAAGGATTTACAGAAAAGAGCGCAGACGCAACACTTACATTACCAGATGGAAAAGTTATAACTAAAGTTACCAATGTAACAAATAAATTAATTGAGATATTGGGTATAACTAGAGATCAGTTTAAACAAATTGTGATGCTTCCACAAGGTGAATTTAAAAAGTTATTATTAGCAGATTCATTAGAAAGAGAAGGTATTTTTAGAAAAATATTTAACACTTATGATTTTGAAAAAATCCAGATAGATCTTAAAGAAAAAGCTATAAGTTTAAGCAAAAACAGAAATAAAAGTAAGGATGAAATGCAAACTAACTTAAAAAATATAAAAGGTGAGCATGATATATCCATTGGAGAATATGTAGATTTTCCTTTTGTTATAGAAAAATTAAAAGATTTTATATCAAAGGATAGTGAAGCTTATAAATATTTAAATGAAGATGATAAAGATTTATATAATGAACTAGAACTTATAAATAAGGAAAAAGTAAAAATAGAAAACAATAACAATTTATTGAAAGAAAAAGAAAAAATAGATAATAGTTTATTAGATCTTATAAACAAAGAAAAAGAGTTTGAACTAAAAAAGGAAACTATAAATAAATGTAAAAGTGCCAAAGAAGTTAAATACATAGAAGATAAATTAATAGAAAATGAAAATATATTAGAACAAAGAAAAAAATCATATGAAGAAACTCTATTAAATATTGAAAGACTAAATAAAGAAGCTGATATAGCGAAATCAAATTTGAAAATAGAAGAAGCTAAAGAACCTGAAAGGGATGCTCTTAAATTAGAGATAAATAAGTTAGAGAGTATAAAACCTAAAATAGCAGAATTTGATGAATTAAAAAATAGCTTAATCATTAAAAATAAAAGCTTTGATGAAGTCAAATTTAAAATAGAAAATAATAAAAAAAATAACGAAAAATTAAAAAAAGAAAAATTAGAAAATGAAAATAAATTAAAAGAAATAGCTACAGCAGAGACCAAAAAAGTAGAAATAGCAAATGAAATCTCTAATAAGGAAAAAATAATACAAGAGACTAGAGAGTTGTTTAAAATAATAGCAAGTTATGAAAAATCAAAACTTAGTCATTATAACTTAAAAATAGAATATGATTCATTTGAAAAAGTATATAAAAGTATAAAGAAAAATTATAATGATATGGATGAACTTTATAAAAAAGAACAAGCTGGTATACTTGCATGTTCTTTAAAAGAAAACACACCCTGCCCTGTATGTGGATCTAAAAATCATCCAAATCCAGCAGTTATAAGTAAAAACTTAATAGTTCCGACTAAAGAGGAATTGAAAATAGCTAAAGAAAAATTAGAAGAAGCTGAAAAGGAAAATAATTTAAAGATAAATGAATTAACTAAATTAAATACTGACTGTAAAAATTATTTTGAGATTGTAAGTAATAGTTTATTAAAGTTTTCAAAAACTTTAAATATAGATGAAAAATATTCAGTTAACACAGCCGATGTAGTTAAGTTAAAAGGAATTGAATTAAAGGGTAATATTGATGATTTAAATAAAGAACTCATAAAAATAAATGAAAAATTATCATTGAAAAAGAATATAGATGAACAAAATATAACTATAGAAAAGAGTTTAGTAGAAGTTGAAAAAGAACTAAGTACATTAGAAAAAACTGAAAAGATACTATTACCTGAAATAGCTCAAATAAATACAAAAATAGAAGAGTATAAAAAAGAAATTCCTAATGATATTTTAGATATAAAAACTCTAGAGACTTTAATAAATAGAAAAGTAAAAGAGTTAGAAATAAGCTTAAATAACTTAAATAAGTTAAGAGAGTATAATGAAAATATATCAAAACAATTAGAAAGTGAAAGTTCTAAATCTAATGAAATTAAGAGTTCTATGGAAGAATTAAAGACTAATGTAGAAAAGATAAAGTTAGAATTTAATACTTTATTAAAAAACTTAGGATTTAAGGATTTTAACAATTATGAGGAATTTAAAACAAAGATTTATTTAATTGAAGACTTAGAAAAAGAAGTTGAAGATTATTATTTAAATTTAAATTTACTTAAATCTAAAAAAGAAGACATAGTTATTAAAACTAAAGATTTATCTTTTATTGATATAGATAGTATTGATGAAAAGCTAAAGAAACTTCAAGAAGAAAAGAAAGGTTTAGAGCTTAGACTTAGAGAACTTTACTCAGTATTAGAAAACAATAAATCTATACTTAAAAATGTAGAAAGTTTAAATGCTAAGTTTAAAGCTATAGAAGAAGAGTATAAGGTTGTAGGAGAATTAGCTGATTTGGCAAATGGTAAAAAATCTCCATATATATCTTTTGAAAGATACATATTAGCTTCATACTTTGAAGATATAATAGAAGCGGCAAATATAAGACTTGAAAAAATGACAGGTGATAGATTCTCCTTAATAAGAAAGAAAAGTAAGAGCAAAGGAGCGGGGCAAAAAGGTTTAGAACTAGAAATTTACGATAACTATACAGACAGCTCTAGAGATGTTAGCTCATTATCAGGAGGAGAAAGTTTCAAAGCATCTTTATCTTTGGCACTAGGACTTTCAGATGTAGTTCAATCAAATGCAGGAGGAGTATCCCTTGATACTATGTTTGTTGATGAAGGATTTGGAACATTAGATCCGCAATCACTAGATAACGCAATTGATAGTTTACTTGAACTTCAAAGAGGTGGAAGGTTAGTAGGTATAATATCACATGTTGAAGAATTAAAAGAAAGAATAGATGCTAAGTTAGAAGTAGTATCTACAGCAAAAGGAAGTAAAGCTGAATTTAATATATTGTAAAAGATTAAATAATTAAAAATCCAACTCTATTTTAGAGTTGGATTTTTTTACTTTTAAGAAGTTTATATTTTTAACTGTAACATAAATGTCACTTAACGATGATAAATTAACGCTAAGGTCAAAGGATTTAAGATTATAAAAACTAATGGAGGTGGGTTATGGTATTTTCAAATACGTTATTTCTTTACTTATTTCTTCCTATTAATCTTATTCTGTATTATGCAGTTAAGAGCAGAAAATGGAAAAATTTTATTTTGATTATTTTTTCTTTAGCATTTTATGCTTGGGGAGAACCGGTGTGGATATTTCTTTTAATATTTAGTTCTTTAGTAGATTACGGACATGGACTATTTATTGAAAAGTATAGAGGAACTAAGTTAGCTAAAATAGGTTTATTATCATCTATATGTATTAATTTAGGATTATTAATTACTTTTAAATATAGTGCATTTTTATATGAAAATTTAAATACTATATTTAATTTATCGTTAGAAATACCTAAATTTTCATTGCCTATAGGAATTTCTTTTTATACATTTCAAACTTTATCATACACAGTAGATGTATATAAGGGAGAGGTTAAAGCACAGAAAAATTTCTCGAAGTTCTTGATGTATGTATCTCTGTACCATCAATTAGTTGCAGGACCAATAGTTAGATATTCAGATGTAGAAGAAGAAATTGAAAGTAGAGTTACTACTGTAGAAAATTTTAGTAGTGGAATAAGTAGGTTTACTATAGGTCTTGCAAAGAAAGTATTAATTGCAAATGTAGCAGGACAGTTTGTAACTCAATATATGAATTCAGATTTATCTAGTATAACTGTTCTTGAAGCTTGGTTTGGAATTGCAATGTTTACTATACAAATATATTTTGACTTCTCTGGATATTCAGATATGGCTATAGGGCTTGGGAAGATGTTTGGATTTACATACATGGAGAATTTCAACTATCCGTATATATCAAAATCTGCAACTGAATTTTGGAGAAGATGGCATATATCATTAGGGAGTTTCTTTAGAGACTATGTATATATACCATTAGGTGGAAATAGAAAAAACATGATATTTAATTTATTCGTTGTATGGTTTTTAACTGGTATATGGCATGGAGCTAGTTGGAACTTTATACTTTGGGGTCTTTATTTTGGTATATTAGTATATTTAGAAAAAAAGATTTTATTTAGAGTTTTAAACAAAATACCAAAAATATTTTCACATATATATCTGATTGTTGCACTTTTAGTTGGATGGACTTTATTTTACTTTACAGATGTAAATAGAGCTTTTGAATATATAAAGATATTATTTGGATTTACAAATAATGAGCTTACAAATAATGAGCTAAAGTTAGTTTTTACAAACAATATATATTGGATTTTAATAGCTATAGTTGCTAGTACCCCTATATATCCATATCTGAAACAATATATAGGACAAAGTAGAATAAAACCATTTGGACAAGTTGTAGAAGTTCTATTAAATGTAGTTATAATGATTTGTTGTACTTCAATGTTAATAGCAAGCAGCTACAATCCATTTTTATATTTTAGGTTTTAGGAGGTCTTATGAGTCGTAAATTAAAAAGACAAGAGAAACGAAAAAATGAATTAAGTAAAATATTAAGCAAAATAAATATATTTATATTTTTGGCAACCTTGATAATGTTTTCTGTTTTATCAGTAATTATGCCAAAAAAGACAGTATCAGAGATAGAAAAAAGAGAATTAGCAAAATTTCCTAAGTATACAAAAGAATCACTATTCTCTGGAGATTACTTTAAAGGAATTGAAAATTTTTATAATGACACATTTCCATTTAGAGATAAATTTTTACAGATATCTTCGCACATAAATGAATCAAAGGGAATAAGACAAGGTGAAGATGAAATAAAATTATACAAATAGAGAGGTAATAAAATGAATAAAAAAATAAAACCATCAACAAGAAAAATATTAGCAATGTGTTTAGTGCTTATCATTGGTAGTCAAGTTGTAGCGTGCTCAAATAAAGACGCTGAAAATTCTAATGTAGCAGATACTAATTCTGAACAAAAAGTAGATACATCACAAAATAATAAAACTGATAGTAATGCAACTGCTGAAAAATCAGGATCAGTTATTACTATAGGAAATAAGGCCTTTGAGATTTTTAATGAAAATAAAGCTGGAGAAAAAGAATATTCTCAAATTATATCTGAACATAAAAAAGCATTGGGAAAAGATGTACAAGTTTATAATATGGTGGTTCCAACTCATGTTGAATTTGGACTACCTGAAAAATATAAAGATATGTCAAAATCAGAAAAAGATTCTATAGACAGTATATATAAAAATATGGACAAAGATGTAAAGACTGTAGATGCTTATGATAACTTGAAAAAACATAAAGATGAGTATATATACTTTAATACTGATCATCACTGGACTTCATTAGGTGCATACTATGCATATCAATCATTTGCAAAAGAAGCAGGATTTAAACCTGCAGAACTATCTGAGTATGACAAATATACTAAAGAAGGTTTTTTAGGAACATTATATGCACAAACACAAGATAGCAAGATTAAAAGCAATCCAGATAAAGTGGATTATTATAAAATTCCTTGTGATTATAGTGTTTATAGATATGAAAAAGAAAACCCTAATAAACCTCTTAAAACGACTTTATATGCAGATTATGCTAAAGGGTCTAATGCTTACTCAGTTTTCCTACATGGAGATTTCCCAAGAATAGATATAAAAAATAAAGATGCTAAAAATAATAAAAAATTGGTTGTAGTAAAAGAATCTTATGGGAATGCATTTGTTCCATTTTTAATACCTCACTATAAAGAGGTAATAGTTATAGACTCAAGACATTATAAGGATAGCTTAGAAAAATTAGTAAAAGAAAATAATGCAAATGAAGTTTTATTTATAAATAATGCGTTTGCTGCAAACACACAAAAAATAGTTAATACTATAAAAGATTTAAATAAATAATAAAAAAAGGAATGTATTAATACATTCCTTTTTTATTATTTATTATATACTAACGCATATAAATTATTAGTATAGTATTTATTGAAAAATTAGGAGGGATGTTGTGATAAATAAAAATGTAGAAGAATGTGCGAAAATAAGAAAGTCTATTATGATACCTATGACGCTAATATTTATTTTTGTTATTACAATAGGGGTTATTAAACCAAATATGCTGTATAACATTGAAAATAATATAGTAACATGGGCTACTAAAAGCTTTGGATGGTTATTTCAATTATCTGCTGTATTTTTTTTATTTATATGTTTATGGATTATGTTTTCAAAATATGGATCTATAAAATTAGGGGGAAAGGATGCACAACCAACTATGAGCTATTGGAATTGGTTCTGTATATCATTAACGGCGGGTATAGGGACGGGGATATTATTTTGGGGAATAGCAGAGCCCATAACCCATTTTATGAATCCTCCAGAATCTATGGGTATAATTCCAGGAAGTGAGTCTGCAGCTATGTTTGCAATGAATACATCTTTTACACACTGGACGTTTTATCCGTATTCAATGTATGCAATATCAGGAGTATGTATAGCTTTTGCAATATATAATATGAAATTACCATGTAGAGTAAGTTCTGTACTATATCCACTATTCAATAAAAAGGTAAATTATAAACTAGAGTCTTTAATTGATAATATATGTTTGTTTGCTATGGCAGGTGGAGTAGCTGCTATATTGGGAGTTGGAACTATGCAAATTAGCAAAGGATTAAATATAATACTTGGAGTCCCTAATAATAAATTTACGTGGATTATTATTGTGACGATAATAGTTATAACATATATAATATCTAGCATAACTGGAATAGATAAAGGAATCAAATGGATATCAGATAAAAATACAAAGTTATTTATAGGACTTATGGTTTTTATATTTGTATTAGGACCGACTTCATTTATATTATCTCTAGGGACACAATCTTTAGGCAATTTTGCAAGTAATTTCTTGCAAATATCAACTTACTTAAGTCCTATTGATGGATCTGATTGGCCTAGATGGTGGCCTATATATTACTGGGCTATATGGCTAGCATACGCGCCTTTAAATGGAATGTTTTTTGCAATGATAAGTAAAGGAAGAACTATACGAGAATTTATGGTAATGAATTTAATAATACCAGCATTATTTGGTATGATATGGTTTATTATATTTGGAGGAGCGGCTATACACCAAGAGCTTTCATATGGAGATTTATGGTCATCCATACAAAGTTCAGGAATGGAAGTATCACTATTCGCTTTCTTAACAAAATATCCTTTTGTAAAAATACTATCTATATTTTTTATATTGGCTATATTTATTTCAATAGTTACAATGTGCGATTCTGTTACAACAACTATAACAAGACTATCAATAAAATCAGATAAGAATGAAAAAACTAAGACTTCCTATAAAATAAATATATTTTGGGGAGTATTAATGGCTTCTATGGCTATTGTAAACCTAATTTGTGCAGGAGGTAAAATTAGTGGTATAGATGCAACTAAACAAATCGCAACTGTTGCAGGTTTTCCAATATTATTCTTTATGATAGTATTAGCATTTTGCCTAGTAAAAATGTTAGTTAATCACAAGTTATATGATAGGACTGATGAATATAAGGATGAAGCTTATATTGTAAAAACTACAAAGCATGAAGTTGAAGACATAACTACAACAGAAGTAGATGCAATGTCGTGTGGACTTACACGTAATAATTCGATTACAGATAATAATAAAAGTGAGGAGTGTAAATAGTAAAAATGCGGTATATAAAATTATACCGCATTTTTAACTATGATTATTTACTTTCTTTACGTAGTTTTGAAAATTCAGCTACAGCTGTAAATAAAACATCAGTAGATGAATTTATAGCTGTTTCACAAGAATCTTGAATTACACCAACTATAAATCCTACTCCTACAACTTGCATTGCTATGTCATTTGGGATACCAAACAAGCTACATGCAAGAGGTACTAATAAAAGCGAACCTCCAGCTACTCCTGAAGCTCCACAAGCGCTTATAGCAGATAATAAACTAAGTAACAAAGCCATAATAATATTTACTTCTATTCCAAGGGTATGAACTGCTGCAAGTGTTAATATAGAAATTGTAATTGCAGCTCCCCCCATATTAATAGTAGCTCCAAGTGGTATAGAGACTGAATAAGTATCTTTATCTAAATTTAAATCTTTACATAATTGCATATTAACAGGTATATTTGCAGCTGAGCTACGAGTAAAAAATGCTGTAAGTCCACTGTTTTTTAAACATTTAAAAACAAGTGGATAAGGATTCTTACGAATTCCAACAAAGGCTATAAGTGGATTTACTACAAGTGCTATAAAAAGCATACAACCGACTAATAACATAATTAATTGTCCATAGCTAAGTAAGGATTCTATTCCTTGAGTAGATATACTATCAAACACTAGCCCCATAATTCCAAGAGGAGCAAAATTAATTATCCATTTTACTACTTGAGATAGTGCATCAGAGACATTTGAAATCATTGTTTTAGTAGATGAAGAAGCGTTTTTAAGTGCAAGACCTATAATTAAAGCCCAAGATAAAATACCTATATAATTAGCATTATAAAGTGCCATTACAGGATTATCAACAACGTTCATAAGGAGTGCTTTTAAAACATCTATAACTCCACCGGGAGGAGCCATCTTACTAACGCCAGAACCAAGAGTTAGTGTTATAGGGAATAAAAAACTTGCTATAACAGCAACTAACCCTGCTAAAAATGTGCCTAAAAGATAAAGAAATATTATTGATTTCATATTAGTTTGTTGACCTTGCTTGTGTTGACAAATAGCGGATATGACTAAGAAAAACACAAGAATAGGAGCGACTGATTTTAGAGCTCCAACGAATAATGATCCGAAAATAACTATTGGCTTAGCTATATTAGGTATAGTTAATGCTAGCAATATTCCTATAACTAAACCAACTAAAATTCTTTTAACCAAACTAATTTTGTTCCACTTATTAAGTAAATTTCTCATCGTACCTCCTATTTAAAAAATATTTTGATGCTTAAATAATTAATCTAGTTCTAATTAATATTATTAAATAAAAATAAAGTATATGTTTGAATTTTGAGAAAATTAAAAAAATAATAAAAAATTATAAATAAATATATCTATATGATAAACTTATACATACAAAATCAAATATTAATTTATAGGGGAGAGGGATGGAGTTATGGTAGAAACTGCAATAGAGAATAAGGTGGAGTTATTAATACATAATAATGAAAAAATAAAAGAAGTAAAAGGTTCTTGGCAAATGGGAATGATGCAACAAAGTTGTATATTATCATCTACAATAAAAAATGAGAATATAATACCAGATAAAGTTGAAGAAAGTATAGATGTCATTAAAAACAATACAGGAATATTTTCAAACTTTAGAGGACATAGTTTGTTTTATTTATCAAATTTATTATCAAATAAAGAAAACAAAGATGAGTCATTTAACTCAATATTAAATACTTATAATAAGTTAAAAGAAAATAAATTCTTCAATGATACGTATTTACCATTTACAGCTATTATAATAGATGAAAATAAAAACAAGGTGGATATAGATACAGCTATTTATAGAACTAAATATGTATATGACTTTATGAAAAATAATCATCCATTCTTGACATCAAGTGACGATTATTGTAGATCAGCACTTATAGCTATAAACTCAAAAAACTTAGATAGTGACTTAGAATATATGGAAAATTGCTATAAAGTTCTTAACTCAAAAGGATTCTACAAATCCAATAATCTTCAATCACTTTCACATGTAATGGTTTTTGATAAAAATAAAAACGAAGAAAGTTTAAACAAAGTATTAAGAATAAAAAAACTTTTAGAAACTAATAATTGCAAAATAGATGGATACGGATATCCATTAATAGGAGCTATATCATTATTAGAATGTGACGAAGAAGTTTTAGTTAAACAGATAAAAGATGTATCAGATAAGTTAAAAGATGTAAAAGGTTTTGGGAATTGGTCACTAGGTAAGAACAATAGGAATATAATAAGCGCTGCTATTGTTGCTTCTGCATATGCTGATTGTTTCAAAGAAGAAGGTAATTTAGACACAATAACTAATAATATATTTTTAGAAATAATTATAGCTATTGAAATTGCTATTATGGTAGCTATGATAGCGGCAGTAAGTGCAGCTTCATCTGCAAACTAAAATTAATTTAGGGGGAAATATGAAGTTAAATTTATTGGGAATAGATGATCAAATGCAAAAAGAAGTTTTTCAAATTAAACGAGTTTTAGATATAGATTTTGATATAAGTGGAGAAACAGTATATGTATATAAGCTCAATGAAGAAGATGAATTAGATATCGAATTAGAAAAAGGTATTATAAAATATAAAAATAAACATCATTTATTTAGGGCAATAAGTTTGTATGCACAACATGAAGGAGATAAAAAATTAAACATAAAAGAAAAACAAAAAATTAAAGATATAGGCCCCATGATAGATGTATCAAGAAACTGCGTTTATAAAGTTGAAAAATTAAAAGATATAATAGTATACTTATCAATACTAGGTTTTAACCAAATGATGTTATATACAGAAGATACCTATGAAATAGAAAATTTGCCGTATTTTGGATATTTGAGAGGTAAGTATTCTTCTTATGAATTAAAGGAAATAGATGATTTTGCTGACAGTTTAGGGATCGAAGTTATACCATGCATACAGACATTAGCTCATTTAAAACAAACTCTAAAATGGGAATATGCAAAAGATATAAAGGATACAGAGGATGTATTACTTGTAGGAAATAAAAAGACATATGATTTTATAGAAGCCATGATAAAGAGTCTAAGAATGTGCTTTAAAAGCAATAAAATACATATAGGGATGGATGAAGCATTTGATTTAGGTAGAGGTAGATACTTAGATAAAAATGGATACATCCATCACTATAAGATTATGGTAGAACATTTGAAAGAAGTTTGTAGAATATGTAACCTGCATGAATTTAAACCTATGATGTGGGATGATATGTTTTTTAGAACTGGATCACCAAATGGATTTTATTATGATCAAGATGCTGTTATAAGTGAAGAAGTAGTTAATTCTATACCTGAAAACTTGTCATTGGTATACTGGGACTACTATCACAAAGAATCTGATATATACAGAAAGTTTTTTGAAATAAGAAAAGTATTTGATAAAAGGGTAATTTTTGCAGGTGGTATATGGAAATGGTCAGGAATAGTACCATGCTATGATCAAACTTTTAAATCTATGAATGAAGCGATGATAGTTTGTAAAGAAAAAGGAATAGATGAAGTAATTATAACCGCATGGGGAGATGATGGAGACGAAACTCCTATTGATACGATTTTACCGGGATTAATATTATTTTCTCAACATACGTATTCAGACAAAGTAAATATGAAGTGTATAAGTGAAAAATGTAAGTTTATTACTAAATTAAATCTAGAAAATTTCTTTGAGTTTCAGAATCTTGATAAGATAGAAGACGGAGATAGTGAAAATTTAAGATTTGTTAATCCTTCGAAATATTTATTATACCAGGATATTTTATTGGGGGCATTTGATAAACATATAGAGAAACTAGTAAAGGATAAAGGTACAAAATTTTTAGAACTCCATTATAGCAATTTGTCCGAAAAGTTATTAGAAATAGCTGATAAAAATGAAGTATATTATGATATGTACAAATTGTATTCAGACTTAGCTAAAGTTTTATCTATAAAGTCTACGATTGGATTAAAAATAAGAACTTTTTATAAAAACAAAGATAGATATAAGTTAAAACAAATTTGTGAACCAGAGTTGAAAAATTTACTAATTAAAATTGATAATCTTCAAAATTCTTTTAGAAAACTTTGGTATAAAGAGTGCAAAGGGCAAGGATTTGAAGTAATAGATATAAGACTTGGAGGAGTAAAATCTAGGGTTGTATCAACATTATATAGATTAGAAAGTTACATAATAGAAGATATAGATATAATTGAAGAATTAGAAGAGGATCTACTTATGTATAATTGCGTTAACGCTGAAAAATCAAATCAGATAAATTTAAATAGATATAAAGATATAGCAACACAAAATGTTATTAGCTGGTAGAATGTAAAAGGTGATACTTTTCTAGTAAAATAAGTATCACCTTTAATTAAGTTTAATTAAAACCATATTTTGAGATATAAGTTTCTAAGTATCTATTAACTACGAATACTTGAGAGGACTTATATCCAGACTTATAGAGTTCTTCCATAGTCTCTTTTGGAAGATTAAAATTTGTTGCAGAAACACTTAATGTAGGAATATTTATGATTCTCAATGAGTCTTTTTCTTTAAAATAGACATCTTCATTTGTATATAGTGAAGTTTTTACAATGTCTAGTAAGTAATGAATTGGATTTTTAGACTCATGAATTTCTTGATTTGTATCTTCAGATAAGTTAAGACCAATTGTTGGATACTTAGAATTACAGTTTGTATCGAATATCCATATAGGGAAGTTACTAAGCAGTCCTCCATCTACTACAAAGCATGATTTATTATTATACTTTAATTCAATTGGATAAAAATAAAGGGGTATGCTTACGCTCATTCTAACGGCTTTAGATATTTCAAACTCCATAGGATCTAAACCGTAGTCAACTAAATCATCAGGTAAAACTAGTAACTTTTTTCTAGTTACATCTGAAGCTATCATTTTAAGTCTACTTTCTCCGTTAACAGAAACATCTTTAAATTTGGTTTTTCCTTTTTGTTTAAATTTTTCATGTAAAAAATCTTCCAAGTATTTTCCAGAATAAATCCCTTTATGAAATGTAACACTTAATAAATCTCCTGCAAAGGGAATAAATTGAAAAATATTTTTGTCTTTAAACTTGGGATAATCTATATCATATAAAATTTCTTCGATTTCAGATGATGTATATCCAACAGACAATAATGAAGCAACTAAAGCTCCAGCTGAAGTACCAGCTAATCTATCCCACTCATAACCGCTATCTTCTAGACATGCTATAGCACCAACTAATGCTATACCTTTCATTCCTCCACCTTTACATACTAAATTTGCTTTCATATATAAAAACACCACCGCAATTAAAATTTAATACTTTATATAATATGAAAAGTAATAAAAAAAGTTAAAAGCAGATAAAATAGTTCTTATGTTGTTGCAGTATTGTATTTAATGTGATATTATTATATTAGATAAATTAAATATCGCGGGATGGAGCAGTTGGCAGCTCGTTGGGCTCATAACCCAAAGGTCGCAGGTTCGAGTCCTGCTCCCGCAACCAATTATAAGTAATTTCAAACTCTTATATCACTAGGTATAAGAGTTTTTTTAATATACAAAAAAGAATGCGGAGGACAAGATGGTAAGAAAACAGAATATGGAGCAAGGTTTAAAATATAATAAGATACAAAAATTGAATAAAAATTTTATGTATCAAGATTTAAAGAGAAGTAATTGTTACAATAGTGATTTTTCAGGGTCTAATTTTGACTTTACAAGTTTAAGAGGAGCTCATTTCAAATCTTGTAATTTTTATGGATGCACATTTAAAAATGCAGAGTTAATTGGAAGTAACCTAAAAAAGAGTAAGTTAAAAAAAGCTAAATTTGAAAACACTGTGTTTGATTCAGTAAATTTAGAAGGTGTAGACTTTTCAGGAGCTCAATTTAAAAATACTATATTTTTATCTACAGATTTAAGTAAAGCTGTAAATATTAAATTTAACTCATCAGATGTTAAGATATTTGATGAAATGCCTAAATTAGATGTAAGTGAGAAACTTGAAGACTCAATAAAATTAGCTATGCAAAATGAGTTCGTAAAAAAATCTAGAACATTAGATACAAAAGATGGTGAAATAAATAGTATAAGCATAATGATTCTTTTAGAAAACTTTAAAGAAAAACAATTAATTGATGGGCTATTACTAATATCAGAAAAAATGGACAAGGAATTTTGGACATTAAGCTATATAATAAAAACTTTGCAAACATATAAAGATCAAGGTCTTTTATAATAAATAAAATTGTATTAAATTACACTAAGGAGAATACATGATAAAAAGAGAATTTGAAATAAATGATATTGCTTGTATAGCAAAAAATAGAAGACTTAAAGCACATATTGATGGAAGTGAAACAAACACTAAAACTATATCTTTAAAGTCAGGGGATAAAGTTAAGATACTGGACTATTATGAGGTTGAAAAATATGGATATTCATATGAAGCGGAATTTAAGAAAGATGGAACAGTGTATATTATAAGAAAGCATTTAAGCCAATCTGACTTAAAACCTAAAAGTCAATTATAAAAAACATAAGTTTTTATTAAGTAGTTAAATGAAAAAGAGATTACCTTATACAGGGAATCTCTTTTTTGCTTTTATTAAAAATTTAACATTTACTCTAAGTTTTTAATATAGATAGCCGTATATATATAATATAGGAGGGCGGTATATTATGATAAGGCACAAGAATATAAAAAACATAGTTACATGTTTTACTATCGTTATAGGTATTGGTTTTAATACACTCACAAGTTTTGCACAAAGTTCAAACAGTGAAGAAATAGATAACGGTATATCAAATTTAAGTTATAATAAAAATGAAGTATTAGCTAGTAATGGGGACAGTATTGAAAATGTAACTCCAAAAGAAGGATTTAAGACCAATAATAAATTTATTGTAGTTGAAAGAAATAAAAAAACATTAACAACATCTCCAGTAGATATATCTATTATAGATTCTGTAACAGATCGTACATATCCAGGAGCTCTGCAACTTGCAGATGATTCTTTTGTAGAAAATAGACCTAATATTTTAATGTGTAAGAGAAAGCCTATTGATATAAGTATTGATTTACCTGGAATGAAAAAAGAAAATACTACTACTGTTCAAAATCCAACATATTCAAATGTATCAGGGGCCGTTGATGAATTAGTATCTAATTGGAGTGATAAAAACTCTCAGACACATACATTACCTGCTAGAACACAATATACAGAATCTATGGTATACAGCAAATCTCAAATTTCTAATGCACTTAATATTAACGCAAAGTTGCTTGACAATTCACTTGGAATAGATTTCAATGCAATATCAAATGGAGAAAAGAAGGTTATGATTGCAGCATATAAACAAATATTTTACACTGTAAGTGCACAGCTTCCAAATAATCCTTCAGAATTATTTGATGATAATGTAACTTTTAAAGAATTAGTTAGAAAAGGTGTAAGCAATGAAACCCCACCACTTATGGTATCTAACGTATCTTATGGCAGAACTATATATGTAAAACTAGAAACTACATCTAAAAGTAAAGATGTTCAATCTGCTTTTAAAGCATTGATAAAAAATAATAATGTGAGCAACAGTTCTCAATATCAAGATATATATGATAATAGTTCATTTACAGCTGTTGTTTTAGGTGGAGATGCACAAGAACATAATAAAATAATAAGTAAAGACTTTGATGAAATAAGAAATGTTATAAAAAATAATGCTACTTTTAGCTTGAAAAATCCTGCATATCCAATTTCATATACAAGTACTTTCTTAAAAGATAACTCAATTGCTGCAGTACACAATAAGACGGATTATATAGAGACGACAAGCACGGAGTACTCTAAAGGGAAAATTAATTTAGATCACAGTGGAGCATATGTTGCTCAATTTGATGTATCTTGGGATGAAGTATCTTACGATGAAAATGGGAATGAAGTTTTAACTCATAAAATATGGAATGGAAGCAACAATGATAGAACTGCTCATTTTTCAACAGTAATACCATTAGAAGCTAACTCTAAAAATATAAACATTTTAGCTAGAGAATGTACTGGACTAGCTTGGGAATGGTGGAGAACTGTTATAGATGAACATAATGTTCCTTTATCTAAAAATATAAATGTATCTATTTGGGGAACTACGCTTAGCCCAAGAACTAGTATTGAATTTAATTAAAATATAAACAAAAGCCATGATAGTTGATAAAACTAAATGGCTTTTTATATTTCATGGTTTTATAAGGATTTATATAAAATTATATAATTATAAAAGTGAAAAAATTAACGAAAATAATTTGGAAATTTCAATTTCATTAAATATAAATTAATATAATTACCGGTTTAATTCTAAAGGAAATCAAAGATATAATTAAAAATAATATAAATAACATTTTTATAATGGGTAATTATTTTTGAGTTTTTGAAATTATAAATAACGATGTATAAAAATTTAAAGTATTTAGAATTCAAAGGGTTTAAAGTGTTTTAATAATGATTGACGTAAATCTAACAATCTGATACGGTTAAATTGTAGATGGTGAGAAATTTTTTCAGAATCAAAATTTATGTTATTACAGTTCATCATTTTAGACATTTTATATAATTATTAAGCTTAAGTATTAATGTTAAATTAAAAATTATATGAGAGGTGTTAAAATGGAAACATTAAAAACAAGATATATTGATTTGCCTACTATGGCAAAATATTTAAAAAAAGTTGGCCCAGAAAATGTTATGAAACGTCTTGTTCCATATCTAGAAAGTGATTATAGACGTTGGAATGAGTTTCAAAAAATGCCAAGAACTGCACACCATAGCGATATAGGAGTTCTTGAATTAATGCCTATAGGTGACTCAGAAACTTATTCGTTTAAATATGTAAATGGACATCCGGAAAATCCTAAACATAATTATTTAACAGTAATGGGGATAGGACTTTTAGCAGAAGTATCAACTGGATTTCCATTGTTTTTAAGTGAGCTAACATTAACAACTGCTATTCGTACGGCAGCTACCTCAGTAATGGCTGCTAAGTATTTAGCTAAGCCTAATCCAAAAAAAATGGCACTAATAGGAAATGGTTGCCAAAGTGAATTCCAATCGCTTGCATTTCATCACATATTAGGCATAGAAGAAATTTATTGCTATGATGTAGATCCAGAGGCTACTAAAAAATTGATGGAAAATTTAAAAGATGTAAAAAATCTTAAATTAATAAAATGCAATAGTACAAAAGAGGCATGTAAAGGTGTAGACATTATAACAACTGTTACTGCAGATAAGAGGAATGCTATAATTATTACACCAGATATGGTTGAGCCAGGTGTTCATATAAATGGAGTTGGAGGAGATTGCCCAGGTAAAACTGAACTAGATTCAGATGTTCTTAAGATGGGAGCTGTATATGTTGAGTTTGAGCCTCAAAGTCGTATAGAGGGAGAAATTCAGCATATGGATAAAGATTTCAAAGTGACTGAAATTTGGAATATAATTAAAACTGGAAAGCCTATAGATAGAAAGTTTGATGAGATTACTATTTTTGACTCCGTAGGTTTTGCATTAGAAGATTTTTCAATTTTACGATTAATGTATGATATTGATAAAGAAGAAAACATAGGTATTCCACAAATTCTTGTACCAAAACTGGAAAACCCTAAAAACTTATATAGTATGTTAAAATAATGTGATTATTAAAATTTAAAAACTCTAGAGGAACATTCCTTTAGAGTTTTTATTTATTGAATATTTTTGAATTGATATTAACATTAAATAAAATAAAACTTATGTAGCGATTGAGCTACATACTTTTAAATAATAAATATTGCAACTATAGTGGTTACAACTAAACCTGTCGCAACTGGAATCAAATTCCTTTTTGCAAGTTCTAGAGGATTTACGCCACAGATAGCAGCAGCAGAAACTACAGACCAAGGAACCAAACAGCCTCCACCAGTCCATATAGCTCCGATTTGACCAAGTGCAGCTAAAGTACTTACATTAGCATTTATGGCTGTTCCAAATACAGAAGCTGTTGATCCAGCTAAAGCCATTCCTGAAAAACCAGAGCCATCAAGTCCTGTTATAAAGCCTACAATAGTTTCCATAGAACAGACAATATATTTATTTAAAGGAACTATTTGAGATAAATATATACCTGTATCAGAAAGTAATCCTTGAGAACCTGTTGGTAAAACATTACCTAATAATTGGGTTAATGGAGATACTTCTCCCATGTAAAAAAATGCTCCTATAGGAATAATAACTGCAAAGATTTTTATACCGAATAAAAATCCATCGGTAATATTATCACATATTTGTTCAAGGCTTTTTTTGCCATGGTTAATTACGTTAATTATAATTAATAAAAATATAGCAGTCCCTCCGAGTAGTGCAGTTGCATCGCCTCCTTTTAAATCAAAAACGAACATAGCTATAACATCTAATAAAAATAAAATTAAAACTAGAAATGTTGCAATTTTAGCTCTTATATTAAATTGTTTTATTGAAACTTCTTTAACATTGCTTAACTCATCTTCAAACAATCCATTTTTTATATCTCTTTTTAACATATAAAATGATACACCGATAGTAACTATAGCCATAACCCAAAATAAAATCATACCATTATTAATAACATCAGAAACTTCTACACCGGCAGCTCCTGAGGTTATACTAGGTGCACCTTGAATTATAAAATCTGTTGAAAGGGCTAAACCGTGTCCAAATAAATTTAACGATACAGCTACACCAACAGCTGGAAGCCCCGACCTTATAGCTATTGGAAGAAATATTGCTCCAACTAAAGCTACTGCAGGACTAGGCCAAAAAAACCAAGATAAAATTAACATTGTAAATCCTATAATAAAAAAAGCGGTAGTTTCATTTTTAATTACTTTTGAAAAAGGTTTAATCATATATTCTATAGCATAATTATTTTCTAATGATTTAGATAGTGCTACCATAATGGAAATAATCATTATTACAGGTCCTAATTCTACTAGTGATATAATTAATCCATTAAATACAGCACCTATAGATGATGCTATATTGTTTGTATAAAATAATGCTAAGAAAAAAACTCCTAGGATACAAGGTACTATTGTATCCTTTTTCATCATCATAGCAATTAGTATTATTACGATGAAAAAAATATAAATATAGTGTGCACCAGTTAATACCACAGGACGATCTCCTTTCTATGTGATAGTCCATTATATGAAAAAATTTTTATCTTAGTTACTATATATAATGTGAAAAAATAAGTTTGTTTAGTTTGATTTTCTATATAGGCTAGAGTTTGACTTCTTGAGATTTTATAATAAAAATCACTTCAAATATATATAAAAAAATAGGTAAAATATTGAAATTTAATTGAAGATTCTATAAAATTAAACTATAGAAATTAAATCGGGGGGAAATATGTCAAATTATATATATAGAAAGATGATAGAAGATAGCCCTATAGCATATTTACATATAGAAATTATTAAAGATGAAAATAACAAATATATAGGGATGAAAATAAAAGATACGAACAAAGCTTATGAGCGATTTTTTGGTGATGCAAGTGAACAAAAAAGTAATGATTATATAAAAAATACTATGTCAAAAAAAGAAACTGAAGAATGGGAATATATTTTTGAAAAATCAAAAGTAAATGAAAAATATATAAAAGAAATTTATGTAAAAAGTATTAATTCATATTTTAATGTTGAAGTATATAGTACGGAAAATAATGAATATCATATTAGGTTTACTAAAATTAGCAAGCAGCACATGAATTTATCATCAACTTTAAAAAATTCGCCTTTTATAGCATGGATAAAAAATAGAAATGGAGTATATGTAGATGTAAATAAGAAATTTCTAGAGTTTTTTAACAAAACTTATGATGAAGTTATAGGTCATACTGACTATGAATTATTTCCAAAAGATAGTGCAGATGAATTTGCAAGAAAAGATAATATGATTATTAAATACAATAAATTAGAGGTTTTTGAAGAATTTATAGATACAGGTAATAATAAAAATATGTATCTTCAAACTGCTAAATGGCCATACACTGAAGAAAATAATAGTTTACTATTAGGGACAATAGGTATATCAATTGAGATAACAAATAAAATCGAATTATTAAAGAACATAGAAAAAAATGAGAAAACGTTTTTGGAAATAGCAAACAATATTGAAGAAGTAATTGTCATAGCTGATGAAAAAAAGGCTTATTATATAAGTCCGTCTTTTGAAAGAGTATTTGGAACTAAATCTGAAAAGCTATATGATGATATAAATGTTTGGAAAGAAAACTGGGAGAGTTTTGAATCACAAGGAGATGAAAAGTATGATTATAACTATAAAAATCCAATGTTAATAACTTTTAGAGGAATTAACAAAAACAAAGAAGAGAAATGGTTTTGGGTTAGAATTGTATCTTTATTAGATGAGAATGGAAATGTAATGAAAAAAATATGTGTAATAAGTGACATAACTCAAGCTAAAAAAGGGGAGTTAGAAGTTGAAAAATTGAGAATGGACTTCTTAGCTAACATATCACATGAACTTAGGACACCTATAAACTTAATTTTGAGTTCTTTACAAGTTTTAAATTTAAAGATGAACTTACTAGATGAAGATTTATTTAAGTATTTTAGAAGATATCTGAATATAGTAGACCAAAATGGTAAGAGATTACTAAAATTGGTAAACAATTTAATTGATACTACTAGGTTAGAGTCGGGATGCTTTAGCTATAATCCTAAAAATAAAGATATCATTAGTTATGTGGAAAACATATGTTTATCTGTATCTGAATTTGTGAAAAGTAATAATTTATCTATAATATTTGACACAGATACAGAGGAAAAACTTATTGCATTTGACCCAGATAATATGGAAAGGATAATTTTAAATCTAATTTCTAATGCCATAAAATTCAATAGACCTGGTGGAAAAATTGATGTTTTTATAAGTTGTAAAGATGATATAGAAATTAATATAAAAGATTCAGGAATAGGTATTCCTGAAGATAAGATAGATAAAATATTTGAAAGATTTGAACAAGTTAAAAATAATTCGAAAAAAGAAGGTAGTGGTATAGGGCTTAATTTAGTAAAATCTTTAGTTGAAATGAATAATGGTACCATAAAGGTAAAAAGTGACTTAGGAAAAGGCAGTAAATTTACTATAGTATTGCCAAATACTTTAGTAGAAGATTCTTCAAAATATAGTTGTGAAAATAGCGATTATATTAACGATTATATCAACGATTATATTAACAATGAAAATCAAATATCTGTAGAGTTTTCAGATATATGTATATAGTGAAATGATGAAATAGTCTGTATATTTAATATATAGACTATTTTTTTATTTGTTATAATAAAACGTTAATTTACTTGTTAAATAATGGTATAATATACTCGTTGATGTTAAGATTTCTAACAAAGCTAAAATGAATGGAGGAGAATATGAGAGATTCAATAAAGATTTTTAAAAGAGATATGAAAAATCTAATTAAAAATCCAATAGCACTTATAATAGTTATAGGATTGTGCATCATACCATCTTTATATGCTTGGATAAATATTAAAGCATGTTGGAATCCTTATGAAAATACTAGCAATGTACCAATTGCTATAGTTAATAATGATAAGGGAGCAACTTTAGATGGTAAACATCTAAATGTGGGAAATGATGTAATAACTGAGTTAAGAAAAAATAAAAGTATAGGATGGAAATTTGTAAATGAAAAAAAAGCTAATGCAGGAGTGCTTGATGGAACTTATTATGCAATGATAGAGCTACCAAGTGACTTTACAAAAGATTTAACTAGTGTTACAAGTGGAAATCCAACTAAGCCAACTATAATATATAAAGTAGATACAAAATCTAACCCAGTTGCTGGTAAAATTACAGAAGTAGCTGAAGAAACACTTGTTAATCAAATTAATTCAAATTTCATTGCTACAGTAAATAAAACAGTATTTTCAGCTTTAAATATATATGGTAAAGATATTAATGAAAACAAGGACAAGATATTAAAATTAAAAAAAGCTATAATAGAGCTTGATGAGCATATGGATGCTGTTAATTTTGCACTTGAGAGTGTAAATGGAAATTCAGAAAATTTAGCTACATATTTAAAAGATATTCAAAGCACTTTACCACAAGTTACAACAAGTATTGATGCAGTTTATGATTCTAATATGAATGCGAGTAAAAACTTAAGTAATATAAAAAATAATTTAAATGATTCATTAAATGGGGTTAAATCTACTTTAAATCAAGTTAATAATCAAAATAATCAAATAAAAGACATAGTAAATAGATTGAACAATTCAAGTTCTGATTCTAAAGAAATAGTAAGTTCATCTATATCACAATTAGAGAGTCAGCTAAATAATAGTAAATCTCAAATTGATTCTGTTATTAATCTTTTAAATAAATTTAATGATGTAAGAGAAAATGATAAGATAACAGCATTAATTGGGGATTTAAATAAAATAAAAGACTTACTTAATAAACAACAATCAAAATTAGATAATCTTAAAGGTCAATTAAATGGATCAGCGGATTCTATGAAAGATGCAATTGATTCAATAAATGAAACAGCTGGTGAATTATCAAATAGAACTAACAACTCTATAAATTCGTATGATTCACAAGTTAGACCTATCCTAAATAAAACTGCAGATAGCTTAATAACATCAACAAAGGATGCAGCCAATTTAGTTGATAGTTCTAAAGGGTTAGTTAAAGCAACTAATGAAATACTAGGATATGCATCAAAAGGAAGCGATTTAACAGCAGAGATGACAAAAGATTTACAGACGAAGTTAAATCAATTTAAAGATACTATACACTTATTAAGTACTGAACTTAAAAAAGTAAATGATAATGATTTAGATTCAATAATAGCTATACTACAAAGTAAGCCACAGGTTATGGGAGATTATCTGTCAAATCCATTCAACTTAAAATCAGAGCCAATATATCCAATTGAAAATTATGGTTCAGGTATGGCGCCTATATATACAACATTAGCTTTATGGGTTGGAGGATTAGTACTAGCATCATTACTTACAACAGAAGCTGATGAGTTTGTTGGGTTAAGTATAAAGAAAAGATATATTGGTAAGATGATTACTTTTGTATTTTTTGCAATGATACAAGGATTTATAGTAGGGCTTGGAGACAAACTTGTATTAGGAGTTCAAACTGATAGTTTAGGATTGCTTATATTTACCACAGTTTTATCTTCAGCTGTATTTACAATAATACTATATACATTAGTATCATTATTTGGAAATATAGGAAAAGCGATAGGTATAATATTAATGGTTATTCAAATAGCAGGTTCTGGGGGAACATATCCTATCCAGGTAGACCCTTTAATATTTAGAATTCTTCAACCATTTTTCCCATTTACATATACATTAAGCAATTTAAGAGAGGCTATAGCTGGTCCGCTTTTAAGTACTATTATGTTTAATACGTTTGTACTTATATTTATGGCAGGCATTACTATAATGATAGGATATTTCTTAAAAGAAAGACTTAATGAATCTGTTAGAAAATTTGAAAAAGGATTCAAGGAATCTGGATTATCAGAGTAATTTTATAGAGGTGAGGAAATGAAAAAAGTTTTTAAAATATATTTAAGAGATTTAAAGCACATAACAAGTATTCCAGCAGCCTTTATAATAATAGCCGGGCTTTGTTTAATACCTTCACTATATGCATGGGTAAATATACAAGCATGTTGGAATCCATACATAAATACAGGAAATATACCTGTAGCTGTAGTAAATAAAGATGAAGGGGCGTCAGTTAATGGAAAGGTTATAAATGTTGGTGATGAAATTGTTGAGAATCTTAAGAAAGACCACAATATAGGTTGGGAATTTACAGAAGAATGGCAAGGAAATTACCAGTTGAATGAGGGTAAGTATTACGCTTTAATTGAAATACCTAGCGACTTTTCAAAAGATTTAGCGTCGCTTTCAACTAAAGATCCTCAAAAACCAAATATCATTTATAAGGCTAATGAAAAAGTAAATGCAATAGCTACAAAAATTACAGATGTTGCTAAAGATAAATTAGTGGAAGAGGTTAAATCTAACTTTGTAGATACTGTAAATAAAGAAGCATTCAGTTTCCTTACATCACTTGGAGTTAAGTTAGAAGATAACAAACCTCAAATAATTGAGTTAAAAGAAACATTAGATAGTACAGCAAGTAATTTGAAAAAAATTGATAGTTATGTAAAAGAAGCAAGTACACATGCTAATAATTTGAAAAAATATTTAAGAGATACTAAAGGAAATCTTCCTTTAATTACAAAAGAAGTAAATGATTTAAAATCAGTTATAAATAATGGTAAAGATTTAGTTTTAGTTACTCAAAATAATACTAATAATGCTTCTCAAAATTTAAGTAGTAGTATGAGTTCGATAAATAGCATGAACAGCAACTTACAAAATCAAATTAATAATTTGAAAGAATTAAATAATGATGGATCTACTGAAGATTTGGAAAAAGCTATAGAATCAATATTAAACACAATATCATCTATGCAAGGTAATCTTGATAGCCTTATATCAAGCCTTGAAAAAATAGGCAGCGATAAAGTAGATAATGTGATAAGTTCTCTTAAAAAATTAAGTGGAATACTTGATTCAGAAAGTGAAAAACTTGAAAGCATAAAATCACTAATTAAGAATAATGAAGGAAAAGAAAAAATAAATGAGCAATTAGATTCTTTATTAGATTTATCTAATGCATTTAATAGTAAATTAAATTTGATAAGTGGAACATTTAATTCAGATATATCAGGTGTTTTAAATAGTGTAGGAAATTCTATGATTTCTAGTTCAAGTGATATGAACAATGTATTAGACAGTATAAATGTTTTAGTACCTCAGTTAAATGCACTGTCTAATTTTGGAATATCAAGTAGTAATTTAGCTATAAAACAATCTGAAAATATAGCTAAGCAATTAGAAAAATTTGAAAAAGATTTAGATGTACTAATTGAAAAAACTAATATATTAACAGATGAAAATTTAGATAAATTAATTTCTACTCTTGATAAGAATTCAAAAGAAATTGCTTCATTTATAGCATCTCCAGTTAATGTTAAAACAGAAGAACTATATAAAGCTGGAATATTTGGAGTTGCATTAATGCCTTTTTACTCAGTTCTTGCAATATGGGTAGGAGCACTTTTAGCTACATCATTGCTTACTACAGAATGTGAAGAATTAGAAGGGGAACGTACAAATTTAGTTCAAAAACATTTTGGAAAAATGCTTACATTTATTACTGTATCGTTGATACAATCACTAATAATCGCAATAGGGGATATATTTATATTCCAAGCGCCTGTAAGTGTACCTTTATTATTTTTATTTACAATAGTATCATCAATTTTATTTACAACAATGATATTTACTCTAGTATCATTATTTGGTAATATTGGTAAGGCTATTGCAATAGTAATAATGGTATTTCAAATTGCAGGGTCTGGTGGTATATATCCAATACAAACAAATCCTAAAATATTTGAAGTATTACAGCCGTTTTGGCCATTTACTTATGCTATAGATGGATTTAGAGAGGCTATAGCAGGTCCTAGCATGGATGCGGTTTATCATGACTTAATAATGTTAGCTTTATTCTTTATAATATTCTTAGCACTAGTTGTATTTAAGAAGACATTCCACAATGCTACAGAATTTGTAAATGAGAAATTTAAAGAATCAGGATTATAAAACAAAAGGTACCTATCTTAGGTGCCTTTTTTAATTAAAAGAGTTATGGTTACTTTAAAGTTACTTATTACAAACTAATTATTAAATTGATATAATTATTAAAGATATAAATTATGGGAAATTAAAAAAAACAGGAGGTACAATGGATAAATTTAATTTAATAGTAGTTTTCATAGAAGGTATGATATCGTTTTTTTCGCCGTGTATATTGCCAATACTACCTATTTATTTAAGTATGTTATCAAATAGTAGTATAGATAGTTTAAGAAATGATAAAAAAACATTTATACATAGTTTACTTTTTAAAAATACTATATTTTTTACACTTGGAATATCTGTAACATTCTTTATATTAGGATCATCGGTAAATGTACTTAAATCATTTTTAAATACAAATAAAGATTTCATAATGATTTTCGGAGGCATTATAATAATTGTTATGGGTCTATTCTATATGGGAATTATTAAGTCATCTATATTAAATCGAGAAAAAAGATTTAGTATGAAGCCTAAAGAGATGAACCCAATTTCAGCTTTTTTATTAGGATTTACATTTAGTTTTGGATGGACTCCTTGTATAGGCCCAATATTAGCATCTGTACTTGTTATGGCATCAAATTCAAAAGACATATCTACATCAAACTTATTGATTCTAATTTATACAATAGGTTTTATATTACCATTTATAATAGTTTCTATGTTTTATAATAAATTGTTTAAATCAATTGATAATATGAAAAAACATATGGGATTAATAAAAAAAATAGGTGGCCTAATACTTATAATATCTGGACTAATAATGGCTATAAATGGAAGCTTAGAACTGTATAATTCTAGTAGCAATAAAAGTGAAATAAGCCAAAATAATTCAAATATTGAAAATGAAAACAAAGATGATAATAAAATAATGTCAATAGACTTTAATTTATATGATCAATATGGAAAAGAACATAAACTAAGTGAGTACAGAGGAAAAACTGTATTTTTAAATTTTTGGGCAACATGGTGTCCACCTTGTAAGGGTGAAATGCCTCATATAGAAGATTTATATAAAGAATACAATAAAAACCAGGATGAAGTGGTAATTTTAGGAGTTGCATCTCCTAATTTAGGAAATGAAGGATCAGAAGAAGATATTAATGAGTTTTTAAATCAAAATAAATACAATTTCCCTGTGGTAATGGATAAAGATGGGGCTTTAGCTTATCAATATGGAATTAGTGCATTTCCTACAACGTTTATAATAGATAAAGATGGATATGTAACACAATATGTACCAGGGGCGATGGATAAAGAGACTATGGAATCTCTTATAGAAGGAGCAAAGTAAATAAATTTATAAAAAATGACTCGACCAAATTTAGGTTGAGTCATTTTTTATCTTACAGAATTGTAATTTTCATGTAATGTAAATGAATACTAAAAATATTAAAAGTAAGATACCATATTCACATGATTAAAATGAAAGGTTGTGTATATATGGAAATTTTAAAAATTAATAATCTATCTAAAACTTATGAGGGAAAGGTATCTTATCAAGCCTTAAAAAATATAAACTTGTCTATTGAAGAAGGCGAATTTGTTGCTGTAATGGGTCCAAGCGGTAGTGGAAAGTCGACTTTATTAAATGTTATATCTACAATAGATAGACCTACTAAAGGTGAAGTAATATTAAACTCTAAAAAACCGCATGACTTAAAAGGCCAGGATTTAGCAAATTTCAGAAGGAATGAACTTGGGTTTGTATTTCAAAACTTTAACTTATTAGATACTCTAACAATTGGGGAAAACATAGTACTTCCTTTAACACTAGATGGAGTTTCTGTAAACGAGATGAATATTAGATTAAAGGAAATATCGAAAAAATTAGGGATAGAACAGATAATAAACAAAAGAACGTTTGAAGTATCAGGAGGACAAACTCAAAGGGCTGCAATAGCTAGAGGAATAATAAATAAACCATCAATTTTATTAGCCGATGAGCCAACGGGAAACCTAGATTCAAAATCTACAGATGATGTTATGGATTTATTTACAAAGATAAACACAGAAAATAAAATGACTACACTTATGGTAACGCATGAACCTTATACTGCAAGTTTTTGCAACAGAATAATTTTTATAAAAGACGGAGAAATTTACAGAGAACTTAATAAAAAGGGTAATAGAGAAGACTTCTATGAAGAAATATTATCAGTGTTATCTCAAATAGGAGGTGCTAGATAGTGGATTTTAAGAAGTTTGCATATAATAGTGTAATTAGAAATTTTAAATCATATTTAGGGTATTATTTAAGCTCAACTATATCTATAATGATATTTTTTGCATTTGCTGTAAGTTTATTTCACCCAAACGTTGCAAACATTCAAATAGGAAAAGGATCAACTTTATATTTATCGCTTTTAACAACTGAAATTGTTATTAGTATAGTTTCGTTATTATTTATACTTTATTCTTTAGGTACTTTTATAAAAGGAAGATTTAAAGAATTTGGGACATTAAAAATAATAGGAATATCGGATAAACAGTTTAGAAATTTAATATTTTTAGAGGGTACAATAATAGGATTGTTATCTATAGTATCAGGAATAGTATTAGGTCTAGTATTTTCTAAGCCATTTTTATCATTGACAAGTAGTATTTTTGATATCAAAGTAACACAAATGTATGTTCCAGTAAAGGCAATGTTAATAACTATAGTTTTATTTACTATATTATTTAGTATATCAAGTCCTATAACTATGTTTTTAGTAAAAAATAAAACTATTATAGAACTCTTAAATGGAAGCAAAAAACCAAAAATAGAACCTAAAAATTCTAAGTTTTTAGCTGTGTTAAGCATAATTATATTATCGATGGGATACATAGGAACTAGATTTGAAGGTATGGAATATATTATTATTGCATGTGTAATAGTAGGAACATATTTATTCTTTTCACAATTTACTGTATTTGTATTAAATATATTTAAAAAAAATAAAAAGTACTATATGAATAAGACTAATTTATTATGGATAAGTAATTTAGTTTACAAAGTTAAAGATAACTCTAGACTATTATTTTTAAATACTATGTTGTTATCAGGAGCATTGGTTGCAATAAGTGCATTATCCACAGTAGTATCAACTCAATTAGATGAAGCAAAATCTATGTATCCATATATATTAAATCTTACATCATCTGAGAATAATAAGGCTGAAAGTGAACAAATTAAAATTATAGAAGATACCTTACATGAAGATGGATATAAATTTAATAAAACATATTTTAAAATATTAAATATAGGAAACAGTAGACAATATGTAGTAAGCAATTCAGAGTTTAATAGAGTAGGTAAAAAATTAGGAATAGATAATGTGGAATTAAAAGAAAATGAAACATCAATAATACCAAGGTTTGATACAACTAAATATAGAGATGGATTAAAAGAAATAACTAGTCTTAAAGTAGGATCTGAAAATTTAAAAGTAAAAGGAATTGCATCAAATAGAATAACTGATGTGGGAATGATGGATTCTCTTTTAGTAATAAATGATAATATGTATTCTAAATTAGAAAAAGATAAGAATAATGTTACTTTTAATATAATTGGTTATGACTATAATAATTGGGAAAATAGTCATGTGACATCTGATAAAATAGAAGATGGAATTAAAAAGATTTCTAAAAATAATTATAATACAGGGGAGTACTATAATTACTTTACTAATTTGCCAGGTCATTACAATCAAGAGGTTCAATTAAACAAAGCGTTGTTATTTATAGGAACATTTATAGGAATTATATTTTTTATATGTTCTTGTAGTTTCCTATATTTTAGATTCTATACAGATTTAATAACTGATAAAGAAAAATATAAAAATTTATCCAAAATAGGATTATCATATAATGAAATGAAAAAAACACTGAATATAGAAATAGGATCAATGTTCTTTATTCCTTATTTTGTAGGTTTTTTAAATGCAATATTTAGTGTAATAATGTTAAGTTCAGCAAAAGGAATGAATGTTGGAGTTAAAGGATTAGTTGTATCATTTATATTCTTTGCTATATACTTAGTTTATTTTATAGCTTTAAAATCAAAATATATAAAAGAAATAGCAAAGGAAATACCAGGATATTTAGATTAAATATAATGAATATAAAGCCGATTAATATAAAGTGAAATTTATATTAATCGGCTTTTTTATGCTGTATAAAATTAAATATTAAATGAACATGGATTTTTATTGATATAATCATATAGGAAAAATTTTACAAAATATAAAACTTTTTATAAATTAAATTCGTTATATAAGTGGAAGGGGGATGAAAATGGCTCAATCAGATGAAAAATTAATAAAAGAAATCTTAAAAGGAAATGAAAGTGCAATGGAAGTCTTAGTAAAGAGATACTATGATATGGTACATAGTTTTGTATATAGAAATGTAAATGATTACAACATTGCTTATGATATAACCCAAGAATCATTTATAAAAATGATGAAAAACATAGATAAGTATAAGTTAAAAGACGGAAATTTTAAAAGTTGGTTATTAAAAATTGCACTTAATACAACCAAAGATTATTTTAAAAGTAAAATTTACAATCAAAGAAAGAGAAGTGATGATATTAGCAATTATGAAATAGAAGATAAGGCTAATGTAATAGATATATTATCTAAAAAAGAAGAGGCTATTAAAATAAAAGAGGCTTTAAGTAGTTTACCTAAAATTCAAAAAGAAGCTTTAATACTTAAATATTACAATGATTTAAAAATTAAAGAGATAAGTGATATAACTGGAGAAAATGAAAATACAATAAAATCTAGATTGTTTAATGGAGTTAAAAATCTAAAAAAATTACTTGGAGGTGATAATTATGAGCAAAACACCAATGATAAAAGAAAATCTAAGATATGATGATATAGAAAATGAGGATTTTGAAATTTTATTAGATGAAGAATTTTTAGATATAGAAAATTTCTTAAATAGCTATATTGTAAAAGAGGTTAATGAAGAAAACATAGATTTAATTATAGATAAATTAAGAAATTATATGCCACAAAATAAAAATGAAGAAATAATTAAAAATGAAAATATGGATTTATATAGTAAAGTTAGAACTAGTATAGGATTATTAAAAATGCAATTTAAGATATTTAATAAGTTGTACTTAATTGCATCGATAATGCTTGTTTTATGTGGAGTAATTGGAACTATAAAACTTAATTTAAATCCATACTTATGTGCTTACACTGTATCTCCTATACCAATACTTATTGGGCTAGCTGAAATATTGCGAGGAAAAGAAGAAAATATGTGGGAGTTAGAATTAAGCTATAAATATTCATTTAGAGAAATACTGTTTGCAAAGTTAGTAATAATATCTACAACGGCTATAGCTTTAACTTTAGTAACCAGTTTAATATTAACAGGAACTTATTCTGAAATTAGCTTGTTAAAAATAATAAATATATGTTTAATTCCAACTTGCTTTATATCATTAATATCCTTGATATTAGCATCTATTTATAGGGGAATGAACAGTATAGTATTATCTACAAGTATATGGATAGTTGTAAGTAATATGGTAGATAAAAACACTATTAACTACATAGTAAACGTAAAGAATTATAAGTTGTTTTTAGTCCTTATATTGCTATTTGGACTTACAATGGTTGCATCGAAATTATTTTATAAAAAAAGTATAAACTTTATAGATTATAAAAACTTGGATTTTTAGGGGGAAATTAAATGGAATTAGTATTAAAAAATATAAACAAATCATTTAAAGATAAAATAGCAGTAAATGATTTTAATGTGACTTTAAACAATGGTATATACGGTTTATTAGGACCTAATGGAGCAGGAAAAACATCTCTTATGAGAATAATAGCTGATGTTTCAAATGCAACTAGTGGAGAAGTATACTTAAATGGAAAAAGTAAATCTGAGTTAGGGGCAGATTATAGAAGTTTGCTTGGATACTTACCACAAGATGTAGGATTTTACAAAACATTTACAGCACAAAAATTTCTAGAATATGTATCTACTTTAAAAGGTTTGGAAAAAGAATATTCAAAAGTGAAAATAGATGAACTTTTAAGATTTATGAATCTAGAAAAAGATAGAAATAGGAAAATAGGTAAGTTTTCAGGGGGGATGAAGCAAAGATTAGGAATTGCCCAAGCACTTTTAAATGATCCCAAAGTTTTAATATTAGATGAACCAACTGCAGGTCTAGATCCTAATGAAAGAATAAGATTTAAAAATTTAATATCTGAGATATCAAAAGATAAAATAGTAATATTATCTACTCATATAGTTTCAGATGTAGAGTTTATATCAAATGAAATAATTATTATGAAAGATGGTAAATTAGTTGAAAAAGACACTCCAAATGAACTTTTAAAGAGTATTAAAGGGAAAGTACATAGCTTAAGAATAAAGGAAAATATGCTACATAAAATTCAAAATGAATTTAAAGTTTCTAATATAGTAAGGGAGAAAGACCATATTCTAGTTAGAGTTGTAGGCCATGAAAATATACATATAAAAGATGTTGATATAATAGATGAAAATCCTAGTTTGGAAGATTTATTTTTATATTATTTTGATGAAAAGATTAGCTTTTAGGGGGGAATAGTTATGAAGGATTTAATAAAATTTGAATTATATAAGATATTTTCTAAAAAATCAGTTTTAGCATTGATAGTAATATGCATAATATCATCTGTATTACCATCTATAAGTGATTACTTAGACATGAAGGAAAAAGGATTAAAAAGTTATGAAAATATAAAAAAAGTAGGACAAGAATATGAAGGACAAGCTATAACTGAGGAAAAAATGAAATATTTAGAAAAAAATGGTTTACAGATAATGGAAAAAGATAGTAGTGGAGAATATATTACAGATAAAGAGCGAGTATCAGCGTATGGTATATATGATTTTTTTATGGCTGCAAACCCTGAATATATGATAAACGGAAGATTTTATAAATTTGATGATATAAAAAAAGAGATTGCTAAATTAGAAAAAGATGGAGATAAAAATAGTTATGAATATAAAGAATTTAAATATATACATGATTTAATTGAAAAAAAACCAATACCTAAATTTTACTTTAAGTTTGGGTGGAGAAATGCAACAGAATTTAATATAAATCCACTGTGGATGGCTATTTTGATAATTGTATCCATATGTACTATATTTAGTAATGAATATCAAAGTAACACTGCATCAATAATATTTAGTTCAAAAAATGGACAAGGAAGATTAACGCTAGCAAAAGTTATATCGGGTTTATTATTCTCTACAATAATATTTCTGGTTATAAATGGGATACAAGTTGCTATCATGGCTATGCATGGCTTTGATGGATGGAA
This sequence comes from Paraclostridium dentum, assembly GCF_048568265.1. Classification (NCBI taxonomy): domain Bacteria; kingdom Bacillati; phylum Bacillota; class Clostridia; order Peptostreptococcales; family Peptostreptococcaceae; genus Paraclostridium; species Paraclostridium dentum. Next base: position 1,426,692 of record NZ_CP183813.1, read on the forward strand.
TTTACCATTAGGATTTTTACCTAGTTATGCAAGGACCCCATATATTATGAATATAGGAACATTTTATATGATGGGGTTATTGGTTAGCTATATAGGAGTTGTATTATTTACATTATTGGTTATGTTAGTATCATTAATTAGCAAAAATGATATGATATCCTTTGCAATCAATGTAGTTATATTATTAGGACCTGGATTTTTAGCTAAAATTATGCCTACATATATGTTGACTAAGATTTTTATGGAATTAAACATAGAAAACTTAATAGGACCAATAAGTATGTTTGGAAATATAAGTACATACAACATATTAGGAAATCCTACTCTATATTTAAATGTAATAGTTTCAATTGCGATTGTAAGTATACCTATAGTATTATATCTAATACATAAACTAGGTAAAAGACAAGTTGTGTAAACTTTAATTATAATTAATAATTCCAATTTAAAATATTACATAAGGTAATTATATTTGATATACTTTATGTAATATTTTTTTACGCTTAAGGAGGAAATACAATGGGCATAAATATTAGAAAAGAAAATATAGAAGATAGAGAAGAGATATATAATATAATAAAGGAATCATTTAAAAGTGCAGAACACTCTGATGGAAGTGAACAAGATTTGGTAAATAGACTTAGAAACTCAGATAGTTATATACACGACTTATCACTTGTAGCAACTTGTGATAAAACTATAGTTGGTCATATTATGTTTACTAAAATATCAATAGAAAACAAGGACTTAAATACAGAATCACTTACATTAGCTCCACTTTCGGTATTACCTAAATATCAAAGACAAGGAATAGGTAGTAAGTTAATAAGTGAAGGTTTAAAGATTGCTAAAAACTTAGGATATAAGTCGGTTGTAGTTCTTGGAAGTGAAAAGTACTATCCGAGATTTGGATTTAAAGAAGCTAAAGAATTTGGAGTAAATCCACCATTTGATGTACCAAGCGAAAACTTTATGGTTATAGAGCTTGAACCAAGTTCATTAAAAAATGTAAATGGAGTAGTTAAGTATGCAAAAGAGTTTTTTGAAGCTTAGCAATTAAATAATTTGTAACCAAAATTCTATCTTACAAAAGTGTAACTTAAATGTAATTTATATAGATACTAAAAACTTTATAATTAGTATATTATTATTACATAAAGATAAAGAAAGGTTGCAGATAGTCATGAAAATATTAAAATTTCAAGAATTTAAATATTTTTACAAGCAAAAAGAGAATTTAAGACTAGTATATATAACTATGGCTATACTTTTAGCAGCCATAGCATGTACAAGTACTATACTTTTAGTTGTTAGTAATAAAATAGAAACAAAGAAATCAGATTATCCATTTATATTAAACTATATGTCTTCAAGCTACAATTATATGAATGATGAGCAATTATCATCTATTGAAGATATATTAAATGAATCAGGCTATAAATATCAAAAAACAGATTATAAGTTATTAAATATAAATAACGAAGGTAAGTATGCAATAAAGAACTCAGAATTTAATAAATTAGCAAAACAACTTAATTTAGATACGGTTAACTTAGGAGTAAATGAAACTTTAATTGTACCAAGGTTTGATAATGAAAAATATAAAAATAAAATAAGTAAATTTAAAGATTTTGATATAGGTCTTTATAATTTAAATGTAAAAGGGATTGCTACAGGAAAAATACTTCCAAAAGGTGTTGGAATATGGGTTGTAGTAGTAAATGATAAAATATATTCACAATTAGAAAAAGACTTTGGAAATACTACAGTTAATGTAACTGGATATGATTATAATAACTGGGAAAAAAGTTCTAAAGTAGATGAAACAATACAAAATAAACTAAAAAATGCTTCAATAAACAATTATGAAAAAAGACAAAATTATGATTCATTTTTTAGCTTACCAAAACTTTTTGAAAATAACTCAAGTATTGATAATAAAGCATTTTGCATAGACGTTTTTGTATCTATAGTATTTATGTTAATAAGTATTAGCTTTTTATATTATAATTTCTATAAAAATATGAAAGTAGAAGAAATAAAAGAAGATAAAAATATTGAAATTCCTAAATTATCATTCAATGTATAATAAAAAAAGGTTTAAGTATTAATTTAATACTTAAACCTTTTTTACATAGAATACACTTAGTGCAATTAGAGCTTGAGCACTATAGTAAACTAATAAATTTAAAACTCCAAGAATTTTAGGTGGATTTTTATAAAAATAATCAAAAGCTAATATTAAATCAGATAGTACAAATAACAATGCACCTATTGTAACTATTAAAATATCAAAGCTAAAGCTATTTGATAAATACAAATTTAATGATTGAGCAAACATAAAACTAATAACTATAGCGTAAAAAGCCACATAATTAAACATTCCTTTAAAATCTAATCCTTTTATGGACTTTAAAAATAATAGAGAAATAGATGATAAAATTATTGTGAAAATTATAGTGTATATGCTAAAATCACTAATTGATATAAAACCTACAGAAAAAAATATATGTGCCAAGCTAAAACTTAAAAGACCATATATAAAGTTTTTACTCATAGTAGATTCACTTTCTTTTGCATATATAAGAAAGACATCTCCAAATAATGAAAATATAAGACCTAATAATATAAATATGAAATATGCAAAGTTAGTATTGTTTTCAATGTATCCACTTATAGCAATAAATACAAATAATATACTAGTTATTGTTTTAGATATTCCACGGTAATTTTTATAAGGTTTATATGTAAAATATAATAAGAATGTTAAAGCAATAAACATAAAAAGTAACAATAAGTAAGTCATAAAATCCCTCCCTGGTTAAATTTACCTTTATATAAAACTATAGTATCATACTATGCATTAAACATTAAATAAAAAACAATATAATTAAAATATATAATTTATAATATAAAAATTATATATGTGGTTAAATATGCTTCTTGAAAATAACTTGTTTTTAATGTAATGTATTACTATGTGAAATTTTAACAATAAAATTTAAGGAGATTTAAAAGTGACTTATATAAATGCAAAAAGTAAATATTTAATAAATGTAAAAAATATCAAGGTAAAGCATAAATTTGATACATTAGTAACAAAATCGGTTAATATAACAGAAGATCAAATTGAAGAATGTAAAAAATATGCTGAAAAATATATAGAAGAATCTAATGATTATAAAGTATTAGTACCAGCATCTGTTAAAGATGAAAAAATACAAAAAGAAATTGCAAAACAAATGGTATTTGCAGATAAGATAGGAGAATGTGCAGTTTTAAATTATTTTAAATATAGGGGTCTTAAGCCAGATATCTTAAAAAGTAATAAAATAGGTATAAAAACTTATATAGATAAAGATATTCATAATAGACTTATAATAGATAAAAAAGAAATCGAATCAAAAAATAAAAACCAATATTATATTGGAGCACATCTAAATCTAGAAGTTGAAGATAAAAAACATCCAATTAAAAAATATTTAGTTAAAAATATTTATGATATAAAAAGAGTTCAATTATATGGATATTTAGAAACTAAATTTATAGAGAGTTTAAGGTATGAAGTTGTAAATAAAAAGGATGGGAAGAAAGAATATAAGTTCTATACTAAAAAAGCTTCTAATTATGAAAAGAAAGATAAGTATGCTAATTTTGGGTTTGATTGTAAATGGTATTACTTAGATAGAGTTATGGATATAGAAGGATTAGTAATGAAAATAAAGAAATAGTTTATAAATTTTGACTATAAAAGATTAACTTTAATTAATAAAAGTTAATCTTTTTTTGTAAGTTGAATTATTATTTGATATATGATATTTTAGGAAAAGATTAACAAATTTTCATGGGGGTTAGATATGGATAAAAAACTTAGTAATAAAGCTATTAAATCTTGGATTATAGGAAGAACAATTGGATTAATAATCTTTATATCTATTTACTTAGTGTTAAGATTAGTTCTACCTATACTTGAGATAAATACAGTTAACTATATTCTTGACAACTATATATTATGGATAAACATGATTATATTGATTATTGTTGTTTTAATTGCAATATCCGCATACATAGAACCATTCTTTGAATATAAGCAATGGAGTTATAGGATAAATGAAGAAGAAATATTTTTTACTGAAGGAATATTTTTAAAGAGAAGTGTCACAATTCCAATTGTACGAATTCAAAATATAAACTTATCAGAAGGACCTATAAATAGAAAATTTAATTTAGCTGATGTTAAGATTGGAACTGCAGGTGGAAGCTATAAAATTCCTAATCTTGATAAAGAAGAAGTCGAGAAAATTAGAGAGTTTTTAAAGATTAAAATCAATGAAAATGTTAGAGAGGAGCTTGATGCATAATTATGAATGAAGAACTTAATGACAATAAAACTAATTATGAAAATAAAAGCTTCACAAATGGAAACATAAAAATAAGAAATAATTGGAAGAGTTTAATTTATAAGCTTATAAAAGGGACGATTAGCAATTTTGGACTAGGTGTACTTTTTATAGTATTTCTAAAACAATGGTTTTGGATAGCTGTAGTGTTGTTTGTAGTTTTAGACATTATATTTTCAATAATAGGATGGAAGTATGAGTATATAAGTATAAAAGATAATGAAATACATTATTATAAGGGAATATTTTCAAAGGAAACATTAATAATACCAAAGAAAAGTTTTAAGTCTATGGATATATCACAGAATTTGATAGAAAGATTATTAGCGTATAAAATTGTGAAAATAGAAAGTCCTTCAAAAGATTTTGGTATAGACGATATAAAAATGAGTTTGAATAATAAACAAATTGATATACTAAAATCTTTTTCTCTTAATGATTTGAATAAGGAATGTTTAGGTGATGTAAATGAAGAGTATGTAGTTAATAATATAAAAGACAATGAAGAGTCTAAAGAAATAAAAGAAAAAAAGATAGAAACTAAAAAGTTAGTTATATATGGATTTACAAGTTTTAACTTATTTGTTGCATTGATTTTTATTTTTAATATCTTAGGAAAGCTAGATGATTTTATAAGTTCAGACTACTTATCAAATATTATAGATGGGGCTTTTAAAAATAATTCGAGAGGTATGTCTATTTTATTGATTGTTGCGGGACTTTTAATTTTCTTAATCATACTAAAACTTATTGCAACTGTATATTATGTTGTTAAGTACTATAACTTTACTTTATTAAAAGAGAACAACAACATAAAAATAACTTATGGTTTATTTAGTACAAAAGAGTTTTCATTTAAAGATAATAATATAAAACTTATCAAAATTAAATCAAATCCAATAAGACAATTTTTAAATATATATGAATTAAATTTAATTATTAAAGGTTATACAGGAGAAGGAAATGAGAAAATTATAATGTATCCAATAGGATCTTTAAATGAAATTAATGATATTATAAAAGAATTTATTCCAGAATGGAGCTTTAAAGGAACTGGATATGGGATAGAAAAGGGTAAATTCTCTATTTTAATAAAGCCAGCTTTATTAATTTTTATTACTTCTGTAGTATGTTATTTAATATTAAAAACACAGTGGGTTTGGCTCATTAATTTAACTATTATATTAACTTTGATAAACTCTGCACTGAAAATAAGAAATTTAAACATTAGTGTGGATAATAAAAAAGTGAGAGCTGTAAATGGGGGATTATTTAGAACTATACATATATTAAGAGGAAGAGATATACAAGCTGTTGAATTTAAAACGAATCCTATTCAATCTAAAAACAATGTAGGTAAGATTACTATTGATTATTACAGTGAATCATCAGAAGAAATCAAATTAATGTATATGAATAAAAACTATGTTGAGAAACTAATTGAAGCTTCTAAATGATAATAAAAAAAGGTTGTGAGAAAATCTCACAACCTTTTTTATGGGCTAGCGTATACTTATGTCTGAGCATAAGTTCCCACTGATATTTATTATAATATAAACTATTATTAATGTAAAGATAAAATTTTATTTTAAAAAAATTTTAAAACTGAAAACCTTGGAAAATCTATAGGATATTAATATAAAAAAATTAAAGTAAATAATATCAGATTAAGATAAATAAAAATGGTGTATATACAATATGTAGTACAATGAAAATAGTTTTATTACTATATATTGTATTTAAAATATTTATCTATTTTGCAAAGGTGGGAAAAAATGAAGTATATTAAACTCAACAATGAAGTAATAATCAAAGATAAAAATGGAAAATATCAACTAGAAAAAGATATAGAGGCATTAAATAGTTATTTAGATGAACACATTTATCCAAGAATGAAAAAGTTTAATACATTTGAAGAGCGATTAACTTTTTTATTAGAAAATAGCTATTATTCAAAAGACATAATAGATAAATACTCTATAAAATTTATAAAAGAGACTTATAAGGCGATAGAAAATGAAAATTTCTCGTTTAAATCATATATGAGTGCGAATAAATTTTATCAAAATTATGCACTTAAAAGTAATGATGGAAAAGAAATATTAGAAAACTACAATGATAAAGTTTTAATAGTTGCATTAGCATTAGGAGATGGAAATGAAGACTTAGCTTTAAATTTAGCTATAAAGCTTATAAGACAAGAATTCCAACCAGCTACACCAACATTTTTAAATGCAGGTAGACAAAGAGCTGGAGAAATGGTTTCTTGTTTTTTAATATCAGTAGAAGATAGTACAGAAGGAATATCTTATGCAGTATCTTCATCTAATCACTTATCAAAAATAGGTGGTGGAGTTGCACTAAATTTATCTAGACTTAGAGCTAGCAAGGAACCTATAAAAGATATAGATGGAGCTGCTGGAGGTGTGGTTGGAGTTGCAAAAATGTTAGAACAATCTTTTACATACTTTAATCAAATGGGGGCAAGGCAAGGAGCAGGAGCAGCTTATTTAACAGTTTTTCACCCAGATTTTGAGATGCTAATGGATACTAAAAAAATAAATGCTGATGAAAAAATAAGATTAGCATCATTATCTTTAGGTGCAATTATATCTGATAAATTTATGGAGTTAGCGGAAAAAAATGAAATTGCATATGCTTTTTATCCCCATTCTGTTTACAAAAAATATGGAGTACACTTAGATGAAATATACATGGATGAATGGTATGAAAAGCTGGTTGAAGATAATGACATAATAAAAAAAGAAATAAATCCAAGACAAATGCTAACTAAAATAGCACAGATGCAACAAGAAAGTGGATATCCATATGTAGTATTTATAGATACTGCAAATAAAGAACATGTACTAAAAGATGTAGGCATGATAAAAATGTCAAATTTATGTTGCGAAATATTCCAATATCAGACACCTTCAGATATAAAAGGATATGGAGGTAATAATGTATGGGGTCAAGATATAAGCTGCAATTTAGGGTCTTTAAATATAGCAAATGTCATGGATAATAAAGAGATTGAATCAACAGTGAATACAGCTATAAGAGCGTTATCTTTTGTATCAGACAATACAAGTATAAGTGAAGTCCCAACTATAAAAAATGGAAATAAAGCATCACATGCAATAGGACTTGGGGCGATGAATTTACATGGGTATTTAGTTAGAGAAAATATACTATATACTTCTAAAGAAGCTATAGATTTTTCAAATGTATTTTTTGCTATGATACGATATTATGCTATAAAAGCTTCTATGGAATTTTCTATAGAAAAGAAGACTACATTTGATGGATTTGAAAATTCGGAGTATGCTAAAGGTATTAAAAGTAAAGTTCTTTCAAAGTACTATACAGAATCTTATTTACCTAAAACAGACAAAGTAAAGTCATTATTTGAAGGTATATATATACCAACGACTAAAGACTGGGCTAATCTTTTAGATAAAGTAAAGGAAAATGGAATATATAATGCATATTTAACAGCGATAGCTCCAACACAAAGTATAAGTTATGTACAAAATGCAACTTCAAGTATAATGCCAATTATGGAGCCTGTTGAAGTTAGAACCTATGGAGATTCTACAACTATTTATCCTATGCCATTTTTAACTAATGAAAATATGCTTTATTATCAATCAGCATATAGAATGGATATGAAACATGTAATAGATATTGTATCTACAGTTCAACAGCATGTTGATCAAGGAATATCTACTACACTATTTGTAACAGATGATAAAACAACTAGAGATATAGCTAGATATTATATATATGCATATAAAAAAGGATTGAAAAGTTTATATTACACAAGAACAAAGATGACAAGAGACACAAATGAGTGTTTAATGTGTTCAGTATAGGGGGATTTTATATGACATTTAAGGCAAATGCAATACACAAAGCTGTAAATTGGAATGTTGAAGATGATGGTTTTACACAAGCATTTTGGGATCAAAACGTAAAACAGTTTTGGTTACCAGAAGAAATATCTGTTTCTAAAGATTTAAAAACTTGGGCAGATTTAAGTGAAAGTGAAAAAGAATTATACAAGAAAGTTTTAGCTGGACTTACGTTATTAGATACAAAACAAGGAAATAATGGAGTTCCATCTATGATGAGCTTAACTGATAACCTTCAAAGAAAAGCTGTTTTATCTTTTATGGGAACAATGGAAGAAATTCATGCCAAAAGTTACTCATCTATATTTATGACACTTTTAACCACTCCTCAAATAGAGGAATTGTTTAATTGGATAGAAACAGAACCAACATTACAAAAAAAAGCTGAATTAATATTAGATCAATACGAAAACACTAATGATCAAAGAAGTCTATATTTATCTATGGTAACGAGTGTATTTTTAGAAAGCTTCTTATTCTATTCAGGATTCTTTTACCCGTTATACTTAGCTGGTCAAGGTAAGATGGTTGCAAGTGGAGAAATAATCTCCTTAATACTTAGAGATGAATCTTTACATGGTAAATACATAGGGCTTTTAGCTCAAGAAATATATGATAGTTTTAACGATGAAGATAAACTAGAGTTAAAGAACAATGTGTACACAATATTTAAAAATTTAATGGATAATGAAATAGAGTATACAAAAAAGATTTATAACGAAAGTGGCCTTGTTGAAGAAGTTATAGTCTTCTTACAGTATAATGCTAATAGAGCATTAGAAAATTTAGGGTTTGATAAGTATTATGAGGTAGAAAAAATAAATCCTATAGTTTTAAATGGATTAAGCACTGAAACTAAATCACATGATTTCTTTTCAACTAAAGGTAATGGATATCAAAAAGGAATTTATGAAGAACTAGAGGATGAGGATTTTATTATATAGCAAATAAAAAGATAGGTCTAATAAGATCTATCTTTTTACTTTATATTGCGGAACAATTTTCTATCTGTTATAGTATATATATAACAAATAGAACTTATAAAGGAGGTTGAATTTATGAAAAAAGTAAAGACTTTTTTAGCTATAACATTTATATTAACTTGGGTTATAGCGTTTGGACTTATGATACAAGATGGATATAAAAATCCATATGCTATTGTAATTATAATGGGATGCATGTTTATGCCAGCTATAGGAGTTATATTAACAACGATAATAACAAAAGGTAGTATTAAAGATGTGTGGATTAAACCAAATTTAAAGGGAAATATAAAATATTACTTAATTGCATGGCTTTTACCATTTTTACTTATAATTTTGGGAATTGTAGTATATTACTTAGTATTCCCTGGAAACTTTGATGGAAGTATGAGTACAATGATAAATGCAACAAAAGAACAATTATCTTCAGCAGGGCAGTCAATACCAAGTGACAATCAATTAAGAGCAATGCTATTGACTCAAATTGCTACATCTATTTTTGTAGCACCTATAATAAACTTTATACCATGTTTAGGAGAAGAGCTTGGGTGGAGGGGATATTTACTTCCAAACTTATTAGAAAAATTCACACCACTAAAAGCAACTATCATAAGTGGAGTAATATGGGGAATATGGCATGCTCCTATGATTGCTATGGGACATAACTATGGGCTTGGATATCCTACTGCACCTTGGGGTGGAATATTTGCAATGACAATATTTTGCATATTTGCAGGTTCAATTCTTTCTTATGTAACATTAAAAACTAAAAGCTGTATACCAGCAGTTATATCACATGCTATGATAAATGGATTTGCAGGAACTGGAGTGTTGTTTATGAAAGGGAATATATCTAATCCATTTATAGGTCCTATGCCAATGGGAATTTTAGGAGGAATAGGAATTATATTAGGTGGTTTAGTATGTTATAAAATAATATCAAAAATGAATTCTAAAGATAAATTATATAATTATTAGATAAAGTGTTTTGAAAGTAGTATATCAAATGTTTGATATACTACTTTTTATTTTACAAATAAATATCTATATTCAAGCGGTGTTAAACTAAGATTTCTTTTAAAAGTCTTTGAAAAGTGTGACTGAGAAGAAAAACCAACTAAGTTGCTAATTTCATACACGGAGTAGCTACTTTTTCTTAGTAAATCGCATGCCTTTTTTAATTTATACTCAATTAGATATTGTTGAGGGGTAGTCATCATATGCAATTTAAATATTTTATAAAAGTGGCTTCTATCAATATTTAAAAAATCAGATATATCTGAAACAGAAATATTTTTATTAAAATTATTATCAATAAACTCCAGTGATTTAGATATATAACACTGAGATATGGATTTTTTTTGTAAAGACAAATTTGAATGTTCACTCATAAGTAATGATAGTATTTGGTATAAGTATCCTAGTGCATTAAACAAACTATTTGAATTGCAATTTAAATACACATTTTCAAATAATTTATCGACACTATTATCTTTATTATATTTAAAAATATAATTTTCATCTGAAAAACCACATAAACTAAAAAGCTCCTTTGCTTTAGAACCATTTACACCAATCCAACGATAAACCCAAGGATTTTCATTAGTAGGATAGTAATTGTTATCTGTGTTAGGTGGTATAAAAAAACCATCCCCAGCCTTTAAATGATGTACTTGATCTTTTATAAAAAATAAACCTTCACCTTCAATTATATAATGTATTAAATAGTAATCTATATGTTCGTACTGATAAGGATCTCTAGGCTCACAATATTCAAATCCACATTCAAATATATATAATTCTGAGCTTGGTTTTAAATCTGTTGAAAAAATTCCTATTTTGTTCATAAACAGTCCTTTCCTAAAAATGTTTTCCTAATATGAATTTAAATTAAAATTAGAAGAGTGTCAATTCAAAATGCAACAATAATACAAATTATAGCAACATTAGAACATTGAGACAAAATTCAAAAGTGTGTATTATAAAATTAAATAGGAAAATGATTTCTTAAAGAGAAAACTAGGGGGATAACTAAATGAGTGAAAAAAGAGAGGTAAAGGGTACATGAAACTTTGGGAAAATATAAATATAGATGGCATAAATAGGCTAAATTCAAGAGCACATTTTTTAAGCTTTTCATCTGAAAAATTAGCGCTAATAGGAGAAAAAAAGTATACTCATAACTACAAATGCTTAAACGGAAGTTGGAAATTTTTATTTTTAGATGCTCCTGAGTATTCTCCAGAAGGATTTTATAAAGAAGAATTTAATACAGATAACTGGAATGATATAATAGTTCCTGGAAATTGGCAATTACAAGGATATGGTAAAATGCATTATTCTGATTTATGGTATAACTTCCCTATAAATCCTCCATATGTTCCTACAGAAAATCCAACTGGGATATACAAGAGAAATTTCTTTATAGATGAATCTTGGATAAGTGAAAAAGTAATATTAAAGTTTAATGGAGTTGACTCGGCATATAATGTATGGATAAATGGACAAGAGGTAGGATATAGTAAAGGGGCTAGAATTCAATCAGAATTTGATATAACAGAGTATATAAGATGTGGAAATAATGAATGTTGTGTAAGAGTATACCAATGGAGTGATGGAACTTACTTAGAGGATCAAGATATGTGGTGGCTAAGTGGAATTTTTAGGGATGTAGAACTATACACTGAACCTTTGTTAGGTGTAGAAGATATAACTGTAGTTACAGATTTAGATGAAGATTATAATGATGGGACTTTAAATATTGATTTGAAATTTAGAAAATATGAAAACCAAAAGATTAAATTTGAGTTATTAGATATAAATAAGAAAGTTGTTTTTGAAGAATTAGTAGATATTGATTCAAACTTTAAGTTTTCAAAAAATGTAAAAAGCCCTTTAAAATGGAGTGCAGAAGAACCTAACCTATATACATTGTTAATTAGTGTGTATAAAGACGAAGATATTGTTCAAGTTATACCTCAGAAGGTTGGATTTAGAAAAATTGAAATAAAAGGCGAGACATTTACAGTAAATGGAGTTGCTATAAAGTTTAAAGGTGTAAACAGACATGATTATAATCCTAAAAATGGAAGAGTAGTTGCTAAAGAAGAAATAGAAAAAGATATAATCTTGATGAAGCAACATAATATAAATGCAGTTAGAACAGCTCATTATCCTAATTCACATTATTTATATGACTTATGTGATGAATACGGATTATATGTAATAGATGAAACGGATTTAGAATGTCATGGTTTTGAGCTAACAGGAGACTATGCATGGATAAGTGATGATTCTAATTGGGAGTTAGCTCATGTAAGTAGATTAGAACGCATGATGAATAGAGATAAAAATCATCCATCTATATTAATGTGGTCTTTAGGAAATGAATCTTCATTTGGGTGTAACTTTAAAGCTATGGCTAAAAAATGCAAGGACTTAGATCCAACAAGAATTTTACATTATGAAGGAGATTTTAATGTAAAAGAAGAAGATGGACCTGTATCAGAAGTGTATAGTACAATGTACACTTGGTTAGAAAGAGATAGTAACTTCACAATGGACACTATAATAAACGATATAAAGAAACCTCATATATTATGTGAATATTGCCATGCTATGGGAAATGGGCCAGGAAATTTAAAAGATTACCAAGATTTGTTTTACAAATATGATAAGTTACAAGGTGGATTTATATGGGAGTGGTTCGACCATGGAATACATACAGTAAGTGAAAACGGAGAGGTTTACTATAGATATGGTGGAGATTTTGGAGATGATCCAAGTAATATTAACTTCTGTATAGATGGACTTATAATGCCAGATAGAACAGTTTCACCAGGACTTTTAGAATATAAGAAAGTTATAGAGCCTGCACAGACACTTCCTGTTGATTTAGAAAAAGGATTAATAAAAGTTATAAATAGATATGATTTTAAGAATTTAAATTCATTAGATCTTATTTACAACATAAAGGAAGATGATAAAGTAATCCAAAGTGGAAGAGTATCTATGCCATCTATAGAAGGAAGAAATGATTGTGAAATAAAACTTCCTTATAATTTAGATTTCAAAAAAGTTGATGGAGCCAGTTACTATTTAAATATATCGTATGTATTGAATAAAGATTGTACTTGGGCAAAGTCAGGATATGAGTTAGCTACAGCACAATTTGAACTACCAATAAAAACTGAGAAAGTTAAAATTGATCCAAAAGGCAATCTTGAAGTTATTAAAGAACATTGCAAATTAATAGTTAAAGGAGAAAGTTTCCAAGTAGATTTTGACTTAGTAAAAGGTAATATACTAAATATAACCAAAGATGGATATAAAATACTGGAAGATGGACCTAAATTAAATTTCTGGAGAGCTCCGATAGACAATGATATGTATATTGTAGAAGACTACAAGAAAAAATATTTCATGCACCTAATGCATGAAGTTGTTAGAAATATTGAGTATAGTTTAGATAATAATGTACTTACATTTAAAGTTGAAACTATTAATGGTACTACAAATTCTGCTTGGCACTATAAGTCAAATTATGAATACAAGGTATTTGGAAGTGGAGATATTTTAATTAATGTAAGTGGGGTACCATCTGGAAAAATTGAAATGGCTCCAGATATGTTACCTAGAATAGGTCTTCAGATGAAACTAAATAAGGACTTAGAAAATGTTAAGTATAAAGGGAGAGGACCTGGGGAGTCATATTCAGATACTAAAGAAGCTAATTTATTTGGTATATATGAAAATACAGTTGAAGGGTTATTCACAAATTATGTAAAACCACAAGAAAATGGAAATAGAAGTGACTGTTCTTGGGTTAGTTTAAAAAATGATAGAGGTATGAGTTTGATGGCTATAGCAAAAGATAAGTTTGATTTCAGTGCTTCTTATTATGAAGATACAGATTTAGAGTATGCTAAACATACTGTAGATTTACAAAAAAGAGATTATATAGTATTTAATATAGATTATAAACAAAATGCTGTGGGAACTAACTCATGTGGACAATGGCAGTTAGATAAATATAGATGTAAATTTGAAGAGTTTAATTTAGATTTTAGACTAACTATATTTAATAATAAAGAGATTAGTGAGGTTAATTTAGGAAGAGAAGTTATAATATAAGGTTAATATAAAATATAGTTAATCACTAAGTCTATAGAATATATATAATAAGAACTTAGTGAGTTAACTATATTTTTTTACCATTAACTACAAGTTAATAGATACTACATTTAAATAGGGGGATTTAAAATGAAGGAAAAAGTAACAGCTTTATTTAAAGACATTTTTGGAGAAAGAGAAAACATAAGAGTGTTTTTTTCCCCAGGAAGAGTAAACTTAATAGGAGAACATACCGATTATAATGGAGGTAATGTTTTTCCTTGTGCATTGAGCTTTGGAACTTATGGAGCAATATCTATAAGGAATGATAAAGTTATAAATATGTATTCTAAGAACTTCGATAAATTAGGTATAATAAGTTTTAATATAGATGAATTAAAAAATGAAGACAAAGATGACTGGGCAAATTACCCTAAAGGGGTTTTATATACATTAAAAAAACATGGGTATGAAATAGAGTGTGGATTTGATATGGTAGTATACGGAAATATTCCAAATGGAGCAGGATTATCATCGTCAGCATCTATAGAGTTATTGATGGGGGTTATGGTTAATGATGTACTAGATTTAGGAATAGATAGAATTGACTTAGTTAAATTTTGTCAGGAAGCTGAAAATAAGTTTATAGGAGTAAACTGTGGAATCATGGATCAGTTTGCTATAGGTATGGGAAAATCAGATAGTGCAATTTTACTAGATTGTAATAGTTTAGATTATAAATATTCAAAGTTAGAATTAAATGATAATGTAATAGTAATAGGAAATACAAATAAAAGAAGAGGGCTTGCGGATTCAAAATATAATGAAAGAAGAAATGGATGTGAAAAAGCTTTAAAAGAATTAAAAACAAAGCTCAATATAAATCATTTAGGAGATCTTAGCGAAGAAGAATTTGAAGAGAATAAACACCTAATAAGTAACCCTATAAACAAAAAGAGAGCAAAGCATGCAGTTTATGAAAATCAAAGGACATTAAAGGCTGTAGAAGCACTAAAAAACGATGATATACATACATTTGGAAAGCTTATGGTAGAATCACATGATTCACTTAAAAATGATTATGAAGTAACGGGAAAGGAATTAGACACTTTGGTTGAACTTGCATTAGAACATAAAGCAACTATAGGCTCAAGAATGACAGGGGCAGGTTTTGGAGGATGCACTGTATCTATTGTAAAAAAAGAATTGAAGGATTGTTTTATAAGCGAAGTTTCAAGACGTTACAAAGAAATAATAGGATATGAAGCTGATTTTTATGAAGCTGAAATAGGAAATGGAACTAAAGAACTGTTATAGGGGGGCATTATGAGTATATATATGGAATTTGAAAGGCTTATAAAATATGGATTAAAACACAATCTTTTTAAATATGAAGATATTTGCTATATAAGAAATTCTCTTATTGAATTATTTGAATTAGATGAATATATTTTAGAAAATGATGTAAGTTATACTTCTAATCTAGAAGATATAATTAATAATTTATTAAATTATGCTTATGACATGGGTATATTAGAATCTAATATATCAGTATATAGAGATTTATTAGATACAAAAATAATGAGTTTACTTATACCAAGACCATCTGAAGTTATACGAGAATTTAATATTAGGTATAAGGAAGATAGGGTAAGTGCTACAAATTATTTATACAATTTAAGCAAAGCGTGTGATTATGTTAGAACTAATAGGATTAAAGAAAATATAACTTGGAAAACAAACACTGAGTATGGAGATATAGATATAACTATAAATTTGTCTAAGCCCGAAAAAGATCCTAAAGCAATAGCTAAAGCTAAGTTTTTGAAAGAATCATCTTATCCAATGTGTCTGTTATGCAAAGAAAATGTAGGTTATAAAGGTAGATTAAATCATCCTGCAAGACAAAATTTAAGGACCGTACCTATAAATTTATGTAATAAAAAATATCACTTACAGTATTCTCCTTATTCATATTATAATGAACACTGTATAATTTTTTCAGATAAACATGAAGCTATGCAAATAAATAAGAGTACCTTTGATAAAAACTTAGATTTTGTAGACCAATTTCCTCATTATTTTATAGGATCTAATGCAGACTTGCCTATTGTAGGAGGCTCGATATTAAGTCATGATCATTATCAAGGAGGGCGATACAACTTTGCTATGGAAAATGCTAAAGTTATTAGTGAGTTTTGTATAGATGGATATGAGGATGTTAAAGTATCGATTGTAAAGTGGCCGCTATCTGTACTTAGACTTTGCTCTGATGATAAATATAAAATAAGTGAACTGGCAAACTACATACTAAATCATTGGAAAACTTATTCTGATGAATATGTTGATATATATTCTCATACGGGAATAACTTGTCACAATACAATAACGCCTATTATTAGAAAAAAAGATGATTCATACGAAATAGATTTAGTTTTAAGAAATAATAAAACAAGTGAGCTTCATCCAGACGGTATATTTCATCCGCATAAAGAATTACATAACATAAAGAAAGAAAACATAGGTCTTATAGAAGTTTTAGGATTAGCTGTATTACCATCTAGATTAAAAGATGAACTAAAAATAATAAAAGACTACCTATTAAATGAAAAGGATGAAAAATTTATAATTCAAAAAGTGCCTATCCATATAAATTGGATTAAGTATTTAAAATCTAAATACTCAATATTTGAAGAAAGTACTATAGATAAAATTTTAAAATATGAAGTAGGAATAGTATTCAAACGTGTATTAGAAGATTGTGGGGTATTTAAACATAATAAAACTGGAGAAGAAGCTAGAGGTAGATATATAGAGAGTTTAAAAAGATATGTGGGAGTAAAAAATGAAATATAGTAAAAAAATCGTAGGTAAAATAGGTAATGAAGACATAATAGCTCATAACATTTTATATGAAAATGGATTTGAATTTGAAATACTAAATTTAGGTGGGATAATAACTAAGATAATAACTCCAGATAAAGACAATAATTTAGAAAATATTGTAGTTGGGTATAACAGTATAGATAGTTATAAGGCAAATCCTTCTTATATGGGAGCTATAATAGGAAGAACTTCAGGAAGAATAAATGAAGGAATAATTAAAATTGAAAATAAAGAATATAAATTATTTAAAAATTACGGCGAAAACCAAGGTCATGGAGGAAAATTTGGATTTGATAAAAAAATTTATGAAGTAGAAAGTATAGAAGCGGGGAATAGTATAACTTTAAAGTTAAAAGCTTTTAGCAAAGATATGGAGGAAAACTATCCTGGAAATTTAGATGTTGAAGTCAGTTTTAAACTAAGTGAAAATTTTCATATAAAACAAATATATAAAGCATATACAGATAAAACTACTTTAGTTAATATGACAAATCACACTTATTTTAATCTAAGTGGCAACTTAAAAGAATCTATTACTAAGCAGTGTATGAAAGTAGACAGCAACTACATACTAGAATTGGATAAAAATTGTATTCCTACAGGTAAATATATAAATGTAGAGAAAACTCCTTTTGATTTTAGATATTTAAAGTGTATAGGCCAAGATATCGATGATAAAAAAGATAAGCAGATACTAGTTGGTTTCGGTTATGACCATGTATTTATGCTTAATAAAGGTTATATACACTTAGAAGATAATATGTCTAAACGAGCTATGGATATAACTACAAATCAAGACTGTGTAGTTATATATAGCATGAACTTTACTGATGAATTAACTTTATATAATAATAAAACAAAACAAAGAAGATATGGAATCTGTTTTGAAACACAGGCTCCTCCAATAGGACATAATATGTGTTTTTTAGAAAATTCAATTATTAATAAAGGAAGTATATACAATCAGGTTACAGAGTATAAATTCTATAATATTAATGATTAAACAGTGTATCATAAAGAAAAATAAAAAATAAAAAATGATTAAGTGTCTATTATAAGTGGTGAAAATGCTACAGTAATAGACGTTTTTTTTGCTTATTTAATTTGTGAAAACATTTTCAAAATGATATACAAATAAAAATATGTTGCATTAATTGGATATAGTGTGATATATTAATAAAAAAGGATAACCGGTAACCCTAAAAGCAGTACACTATACTAAAATTTTGGGAGGGGATTTATGTGGTAACAATTAAGGATATAGCAGAGTTAGCAGGGGTATCAAAAACTACAGTATCAAAAGTGTTAAACAATAAAGATGAAAAAATAAGCGATACTACACGAAAAAAAATTTTAGATATAGTAAAAGAAAAGAACTATAGACCTAATAAAATGGCTCAAAGTTTAGTAACAAAGAAAACTAAAACTATAGGAATTATTATTCCAGATATAAGAAACCCATTTTTTACAGATATAGTTAGGGGCGCAGAAGACAAGGCTGTTAAAGAAGGATATAATATTATCCTTTGCAACACAGATGAAAATGTAGAAAAAGAAATAAAAGCATTCAATACATTAGCAGATAAAATGGTAGATGGAATTATATTTGCTCCATCTTCTAAAATAGATTTAAATTCAAAAGAGTATAACTTATCTACTAAACCAATCGTTTTAGTAGATAAAAAACTAGATATTAAAAACTTAAAAGGTATCGTAAGTTTAGATAATGAAGAAGGAACTTATTTAGAAATAAATCACCTAGTAGGAAATAATCATAAAAAAATACTTTATTTAAGTGGACCTTTAAAAAATGAAATTGCGAGAGATAGATTAAAAGGTTATAAAAAAGCTTTAAAAGAAGCAAATATTGAATATGATGAAAAATTAGTATTACAAGGTGAATATTCTTTAGATTGGGGATATGAAATAATCCAAAGTTTAAAAGATATAAACTTTACTGCTATATGTGCAGCTAATGATTTAATAGCAATAGGAGCTATCAAAGCTTTAAAAGAAAGAAATATACATATACCAAAAGACATAAGCGTGGTTGGATTTGATGATATTCAAACTTCAAGTATAATTGAACCGCAACTTACAACTATAAATCAGAATTCATATGATATGGGATATGAATCAGCTAATATATTAATAAAAAATTTAGAAAAAAAAGAAGTTAATGATATAGAAAAAATGATTTTTAAGCCAGAACTTATAATAAGAAGTTCTACATCTCAAAAACTTTAGAGGAGGACGATTATGAAAAAAATATGTGTAATAGGTAGTTTAAACATGGACTTAGTAGTGAATGTTGATAACATGCCTAAAAAAGGACAAACATTAATAGGAAGCGACTTTAAGGAAGTACCAGGTGGAAAAGGTGCAAATCAAGCTGTAGCAATGGCAAGACTTGGTGGAGATGTAACTATGATTGGTAAAGTTGGGACAGATAGCTTTGGACAAACTTTAATAGATGCATTAAAAAATGATAATGTAAATACAACTTACGTACATAAAGAAGATGGTCCGACTGGAGTTGCGATGATAACTGTTGATAAAAATGCAGAAAATTCAATAGTAGTAGCACCAGGAGCAAACTTTAAAGTAAAAGAAAATGATATCGATAAGAATATTGATGCTATAAAAAATAGTGATATAGTAGTAGTTCAACTTGAAACACCACTTGAAACTATAAAATATGCACTAAAATCAGCTAAAGATTTAGGTAAATATACAATTTTAAATCCAGCACCTGCTGTTAAATTAGAAGACTCAATAATCAAGAATGTAGATTTACTTACACCTAATGAAACAGAGTTAGAGATTTTAAGTGGAGTAAGCATAAATTGTGAAGATGATATATTAAAAGCTGCTCAAACTATGATTGAAAAAGGTGTTGAAGAATTAATTGTAACATTAGGATCTAAAGGAAGTTTATATATAAATAAAGAAACATCTATGTTCAAAAAGTCATATAAAGTAGACGCGGTAGATACTACAGCCGCAGGCGATAGTTATACTGGAGCTTTATCGGTAGCTTTCTCAAAAGGAGAAAATATAGAGGTTGCTATGGATTTTGCATCAAGAGTGGGAGCTTTATGTGTTACTAAAGAAGGTGCACAAAGTTCACTACCAACTCTAGAAGAAGTTGAAAGATTTAGGGGGTAAGTATATGAAAAAAGGTAAATTATTAAATAGTGAGATTTCATCTGTGATATCTCAAATGGGACATACAGACAGTTTAACTATAGGAGATTGCGGATTACCTATCCCTAAAGATATAAAAAGAATAGACTTAGCTCTTAAATATGGAGTTCCAAGTTTTTTAGATACATTAGATACAGTACTTGAAGAATTATGTGTAGAAGAAATAATAATAGCTGAAGAAATAAAAGAAGCAGCAGAACAAATGTATAAAGAGATATTAAATAGATTTGAAAATGTAAAAGTTACAATGGTAAAACATGAAGAGTTTAAAGTTATGACAAAGGATTCTCATGCTGTAATAAGAACTGGAGAATGTACTCCATACTCAAATATAATTTTAAAATCTGGCGTTGTATTTTAGTAAAACTTTGTAAATTGAAAGGAGCACCTATATGAAAAGTCCAATTTTGCAGATGAAAAATATAGTTAAAGAGTTCCCAGGAGTTAAAGCATTAGATGGAGTTAACTTAGAACTTTATCCAGGTAAGGTAATGGCTTTAATGGGGGAAAATGGTGCAGGTAAATCAACACTTATGAAGGTATTAAGTGGTGTTTATAAAAAAGATGGTGGACAAATATTCTACAATGGAAATTTAGAGGATATAAAAGGACCAAAAGATGCACAAGAAAAAGGTATAGCAATAATACATCAAGAGTTAAACTTAATACAAGATTTAACTATAGGTGAAAATATATTCTTAGGAAGAGAACCTAAAAAAGGATTTAAAATAGACTTTAAAAAGCTTTATGAAGAATCTGATAAATATTTAAATAAACTAAATATAAAAACTAGTTCAAAAGAATTAGTTGGTAATTTAAGTTTAGGACAACAACAAATGGTAGAAATAGCTAAAGCTTTGTCTTTAGATGCAAAAATAATTATAATGGATGAACCAACAGATGCTCTTACAGATAAAGAAACTGAAAGTCTGTTTAAAGTAATAGAAGATTTAAAAAACGAAGGAAAAGCAATAGTATATATATCTCATAGATTGAAAGAAATATTTGAAATATGTGATTACATAACAGTTCTAAGAGACGGTAAATATGTAGGTAGTGAAGAAATCTGCAATTTAGACGAAGACAAAATGATAGAAATGATGGTTGGAAGAAAACTTACAGATCAATTTCCAAGATATGAAGTTGAAAAAGGAAATATTGTATTAGATGTAAAAAATCTTTCAAATAGATATATAGATAATGTATCTTTTAATGTTAGAAGTGGAGAAATTATAGGGATTGCAGGTCTTATGGGAGCGGGAAGAACAGAACTTGCAAAAACTATATATGGACACATAAGAAAAGAAAGCGGACAAGTTATTGTAAATGGTAAAGATGTAACTAATAAGTCGGCAAAAGATGGATTAAAAAATAAAATAGCATATGTATCTGAGGATAGAAAAGGAGATGGTTTAATTCTTTCACTATCTGTTAGAGAAAATATGACAATATCATCTTTAAATAGTTTATCTAGCATGTTTAGATTAAATAAAACTAAAGAAAATGAACAAGTAAAAGACTATATTAAAAAAATGAATATAAAAACTCCAACTGAAGAACAAATAATTAAAAACTTAAGTGGAGGAAATCAACAAAAGGTTGCAATAGCTAAGGCTCTAATGACAGACCCTGATGTACTTATACTTGATGAACCAACTCGTGGAGTTGACGTTGGTGCAAAAAAAGAAATATATGATCTTATAAATAAATTTAAAAGTCAAGGGAAAGCAGTAATAATGATATCTTCTGAAATGCCAGAAATACTTGGGCTAAGCGATAGAATATTAGTTTTAAGTCAAGGTAGATTAACTGGAGAGCTAGATATTAAAGATGCAACTCAAGAAAGTATATTAAAATATGCAGTTACAGTGAAGGAGGCTTAATTATGCAAGCTAAAGTGAGTCAAGAAAATAAACAAATGGATTTAAAAAGTATATTAATAAAGTACAAATCATTAGTTGGATTATTATTATTAATAGTTGTAGTTTCAATACTAAGTCCATCATTTCTAAGTAGTAGAAATATATTGAATATACTTAGACAAACATCTGTAAATGCTATAATTGCAGCAGGTATGACGTTTGTAATTTTAACAGGAGGAATTGATCTTTCTGTAGGATCTGTGCTTGCTTTAAGTGGGGCTTTTGCAGCATCTCTTTTAGCATCAGGTCAAAGTATAGTAGTTGCAGTTATAGCAGCTATAGTATGTGGAGCAGCAGTAGGATTTTTAAATGGATTTGTAATATCTAAAGGAAAATTACAACCATTTATAGCAACACTTGCAACAATGACAATACTTAGAGGTGTAACATTAGTATTTACAGATGGAAAACCTATTACTCTAGGAAGTAATGGTTTAGCAATGGCATTTGGAAAAATCGGTGGAGGAACAGTATTTGGAATACCATCACCAGTTATCATAACTATATTAGTATTTGTAGCATGTTATTATATATTAAACCACACTAAAATGGGTAGATATACATATGCATTAGGTGGAAATGAAGAAGCAACTAAGTTATCAGGACTTAACACAGATAAAATAAAAATATGGGTATACACTATAAGTGGTATATTATCAGCAATAGCAGGTATTATAATAACTTCGAGATTATACTCAGCTCAACCTACAGCAGGTACAGGGTATGAACTAGATGCAATAGCAGCAGTTGTACTTGGAGGAACAAAGCTTACTGGAGGAAAGGGTAAAATAAGTGGAACGATAATAGGTGCACTTATAATAGGTGTTTTAAGTAATGCTCTTAACATATTAGATGTATCATCTTATTATCAAATGATGGTTAAAGGTATAGTTATATTAATAGCTGTACTATTAGATAGAAAAAGTAACTAAGAAAGGAAGATAGGAATGAAAAAATTTCTTTCAATAATGATGACTATAGTTTTATCAAGTTTTATGTTGGTAGGATGTAGCCAAAAAGAAGACGGAACTAAAAAAATAGGACTTATAGTATCAACACTAAATAATCCTTTCTTTGTAGATTTAAAAAAAGGTGTTGAAAAAGAAGCAAAAAAACTTGGGTATGAAGTTGTAGTATTAGATTCTCAAAATGACCCGGCAAAAGAAGTATCTAATATGGAAGATATAACTGTTAAAAATGTAGATTTAGTATTACTAAATCCTGTTGATTCAGATTCAGCAGTAGCGTCAGTTATGATTGCCAATAATGCAGATTTACCAGTTATGACTGTAGATAGAATTGCAAATGGTGGTAAAGTGGCATCTCATATTGCATCAGATAACATAGCTGGTGGAGATATGGCTGCTAAGTTTTTAATTGATAAATTAGGTAATAAAGGAAACATTGTTGAACTTGAAGGTATAGCTGGATCATCAGCAACAAGAGATAGAGGTAAAGGATTTGAAGATGGAATAAAAGGAAGTAACTTAAAAATTGTATCAAAACAATCGGCAGATTTTGATAGAACAAAGGGACTTACTGTTATGGAAAACATCATTCAATCTCAAGGAAAAATAGATGCAGTATTTGCACAAAATGATGAAATGGCTTTAGGAGCATCAAAAGCACTTGCAGATGCAAATATGAAAGATGTTTTAGTTGTAGGTTTTGATGCAACAGATGATGCTGTAGATGCAGTTAAAAAAGGCGATATGGCAGCAACAGTAGCTCAACAACCAATACTTATAGGTGAAACAGCAGTAAAAGAGGCTAATAAATATTTACAAGGCGAAAAGGTAAAAGATTTCGTACCTGTTAAATTACAGTTAGTAACAAAATAAAAAAATACTAAGATGATTTTATCATCTTAGTATTTTTTTTATTCCTTCTTACATTGAGGTTTTTGTTATGCTATAATACTAAATGAATTAGTAACTTATAAAATTGGAGGTAAGACTATGAAGCATAAAATTATAAAAAAACAAAATATAAGTAGTAATTGCGTAGTTTGTGGAGTTGATAATGATTTAAGTCTTAAAGCTAATTTTTATGAGCTAGATAATAATGAATTATTAGCAATATGTGATACTAAAGAGTGGCACCAAAGTTATCCTGGAAGAATGCATGGTGGTATGTCTGCTGCAATATTAGATGAAACTATAGGTAGAGCTATAACTATGTTAGATGGAGAAGTTTGGGGAGTTACTGTTTCTCTAGAATTAAAGTATAAAAAGCCTGTCCCAACAGATTGCACTATAAAAGTAGTTGGAAGAATAACTAGAGACACTAGAAAGTTATTTGAAGGAACTGGAGAAATAATATTACCGAATGGTGAAGTGGCTGTAACTGCAAAAGGAAAATATATGAAGTTACCGGTAAGTAGAATTATAGAAGATGAAGATGATTTAGTCAGAGAATGGTTAGAGGCAGAAAATGAGGAAGACATGGAATACATAGAATTATAAAAATTATACTTAAATTTATTTATGAAATGGAGTATTAAAAAATAAGTAGCTAAGGATTAGATTATAAGTTTTATTGATTTTGTAATCTAAATAAAAATTATAGTCTAATCCTATGAGACTTGTTACTTTAATACTCCTTTTTGGTATCTATTTCCAAGATATAACAGCGTCTTTTCTAGGTACAGTTCTTTGATACTTCACACTAGGGTAGCCAATTATCATACAGTTAACTATATGATGATTTTCAGAAAGACCTAAAAATCTCATGATTTCTTTATTTTCTTGAGCGGCTTTTATAAAAAATCCACTAAAGAATGTTCCAAGGCCTAAGGCATTAGTCATAAGTTCCATATTAGAAGATGCTAAAGATGCATTAACAGGTGAGTCAGAAACTACTAGAATTACTGCTGGAGCATTAAAGAATAAACCATCTCTTCCAGTAGGATTTGCTTTATAAGCATTGTACATATTAATCCACATCTTTGCATATCTTTCAAAAGGTTTTGTCTCATCATTTAAATTTTCCAATAAAGTTGTTCCTAAATTGTATAAGCTATCAAAGGCCAATTCTTTTAATTTCTCTATATTATCTTTTACAACTACATAAGAAACATTTTGAGAGTTGGTAGAAGTTTGAGTGAATCGTCCTGCTTCTATAATTTTATTTATTTTTTCAATTTCAACGTCTTGTTTCTTGAAATGTCTAACACTTCTTCTAAATTTTATGAAATTAAGTAAATTATCTTCATTTATACTAAAACTATCTTTATCATAATTTAAAACTTCGTCCATGTTATAATCATCTGTTGATACTGCATTTTTAGGACAGATTGCTATGCAATGTCCACATTTAAAACAACTAACATTTTTAATTTGAGCTTTGCCATCAACAAGTTCTATATCATTAACAATACAATCTTTTACGCAAAGGCTACACCCTATACATAAATCCTTATCTACTTTCATCATAATTAATACCTCCTAAAAAATAAAAGTTTTGACTAATCAATAAATAAAATTTATAATTCTATATGACTATCAAGTATGTTTGAATTTGATTTATACTGATTATACCATCATAAAAATATTTATGTCTAATTCAAATTTTTCATATAACTATAACTTTTAGTTATAAAAAGGAGTGTATTATGAATTTACAACAATTAGAGTATTTTAAGGTTATAGCTGAAACAGAAAATTTCACAAAGGCTTCGAAAGAACTTTCAGTAACTCAACCAGCGCTAAGCAAGGCTATTTCCAAATTAGAAGAAGAGTTGAAAGTTTCACTTTTTGAGAAAAAGGGTAGAAATATAAAGCTTACAGAATATGGAGAAGTATTTTTAACATACTCTAATAAAGCTTTGATTGAGATAGAAAATGGAATTAAAACTATCGGTAACATGCTTACTGAAAAAAATGAAACTATATTTATATCATCTACACCAAGAATAGGAGGATATTTTATGCATCTTATAATAAGTGATTTTTTAAATGAATATCCAAATGTAAAGTTTCAATTTAACCAGCAGTCAGCTCAAGAAGTTATAAATGATTTAAGTATAGGAAATATTGATATAGGATTTTACGATAGTAAAGATATAGATGAAAATAAATCTGAGATTGAATCTATACCTGTCAAAAAACAAGATTATGTTTTAATAGTACCCAAAAAACATAAATTTGCAAGTAGAAACGAAATATCTTTAAAAGAATTAAAAAATGAATCTTTTATAGCATTTTGTGAGAATAGTAAAGAAAAACTTATGTCATATACTGAAATATTGGGATATGTACCTAAAATTTCAATTCAGCCAGATGGTGCAAATATTGGAAGTGCAGTAGAGGGGCTAGTATCTATGGGAGCTGGAATTTCTATAGTGCCAAACACACCTATGATTAATAGCAATACTTTATCAATTATAAATATAAAGGAAGACATAAAAGAGAGAACTATATATATGGGGATTTCAAAAAAGTCTAAAATGAGCAAAGTAGCTACGAAGTTTAAAGAATATGTAATTAGTTCAGCTAATATTAAATAGATTTAAAGAATTAAATAATGGGGAGATGAGCATTTTGAAGTTAAATAAAAAATGCGTAAGTATTATAATTATAGTATTTGTATGTATGTTTTTTATACTAGGATATATGGCTGTGGATTTTTTTAAAGTAGAACACTATAGTAAGATAAATAATATTGTAGATGATAACTTAGGATTATTAAAATATAAGGTAAGTAAAGAAGAAAAAAGTGAAGTTGAAAAGCTAATATCTATAGGCAATTACTTAACTTTTAAAAGGATTGAAAGAAATAAAATTCAACCTAGTTTTTTAGAAAGTTCAATATACAGTTTGGTAGATAATAAATTAAATGAATATACAATAAAGTATTTATTAAATGGTTACGAATATGAAAACTATGAACCTGATAATTCAGATGGGATTCAAAAAGATAAAACTTTAAATAAATTAAAGGGAACTTTAAGTGAAAGTGATTATAAAACTTTAAAACAGTTAATAGAAGATTACAATCAAGGTGATTATGAATCTATAGATAAAATGCAGGATATTTTATCTATATACAATAAAAAGAATGCAGATATAATTGTTATGTATTTAACTGAAAATAGTTCTTTAGATTTGAAGGCATCTTTTGATATAACTAAAAATTTGAATTTAAATTATCGATATATAAAAGGATTAACTTCAAAATATTTAGATGATAAAGAAAAAAAAGAATATGAAAGTATATGGGAAAAAATAAAGTATATTCTGCCTAACAAAGGATTGAAAAATTTTGAGGAACTTTATCTTACAACTGATGGAAAACTTAATGAGTTAGCTTCAGTTAAAGTAAATAATAATAGTGGAAGCAGATGGATAATGAATATAGATCCAGAGGATGTTGTATTTAAAAATAAATTATTTTATGAAACAATATTACATGAATACTTTCACTATATGACTCTAAATGATAAACAAGTAAAATATACAGAGAACTATAATATGAAAAATTACTGCGAAGAAGGATTAGTATCTAATAAAAATTCGTACATAAATGATTTTTACAATGAGTTTTGGAAAGATATATTAGAAGATAGAAATATAAATAAAGAAAATTTATACTTCTATGATAGGCATAAAAATAGTTTTGTTGATGAATATGCATCAACAGATCCGAGTGAAGATATAGCTGAAACATTTAGTTATTTTGTACTTAATGATAAGCCTAAAGGAAATAGTATTAAGGATCAAAAAATAAACTTTTTCTATAAATATAAAGATTTAGTAGAGTTAAGAAATCAATTAAGAAGCAAAATAAATACAATTTGATATTATAAAAATTAAATTAAAATAAAATTTATGGTTTATATTTTTTGTTTAATGAAATCATATTAATGTGTATTAATAATGTGATTAGCATAGGAGGAAAACAAATGAAAAATAAAGTTGTAATCATTGGAACTGGAATGGTAGGCATGAGCTATGCTTATTCAATGGTAAATCAAGGAACTTGTGAAGAATTAGTTCTAATTGATATAGATAAAGATAGAGCTCAAGGTGAGGCTATGGACTTAAATCATGGGCTTAACTTTGGAGATAGAATAATGAAAATATATGCAGGTGATTATAAAGATTGCTCTGATGCATATATAATATGCATTACGGCTGGTGCGATACAAAATGAAGGAGAAACTAGATTAGATTTATTAAATAAAAATACTAAAATAATGAAAAATATAATAGGTAATATAAAAGAATCTGGATTTAATGGCATATTATTGATTGCAACAAATCCAGTTGATATAATGACATATGTTGCTTGTGAATTATCAGGTTATGAAAAAGGGAAAGTTATTGGGTCAGGAACCACACTAGACTCATCTAGACTTAGATATATGTTAAGTGAAAAACTAGATGTTAACTCTAAAAATATACATGCTTATGTAATGGGAGAACATGGAGACTCTCAATTTGTTGCATGGAGTTATGCATTACAAGGAGTTCAACCTATATATCAAATAGCATCTAAACACAGTAATCTAACTTTTGATGATCTTGATAAAATAGAAGATGAAGTTAGAAATGTTGCCTATGAGATAATAAAAAGAAAGAAATCGACGTACTATGGAATTGGAATGGCTTTAACAGCTATAACAAAAGCTATATTAGAAAATGAAAATAGCATTTTGACGGTATCATCGTATTTAAGAGGAGAGTATGGTCATAATGATGTATATATAGCTGTGCCTAGTGTAGTAAATAAAAATGGAGTTGAAAGAGTTATAGAACTAGCATTAGACAAAGAAGAAAAATCAAAGTTTGATAAATCCATATGTATAATGAAGGAAAATATTAATAAAATAGACTTTGAATAATTAGATTACTTATTAAATAGAAAAAAGAAATTGAAGGAGTATGATGTTGCATACTTCTTTTTTTATTTGAATTAAAAAAGAATAAAAAAAATTTAAAAAAAGGTAGAATTCTAACTATCTTCTGCATATATTAAAGTATAATGAAATATAAAAAAAAAAAAATGCAAATAAGGAGAGATATGAAAAAATGTTAGAATTCAGCGAAATGGTGTATTTTGGATATGAAGAAGAGTTAAATTATGACTATTCACCAGATTATAAAACAGAGTAAAATGAAATAAAAAATAACTTTATTTTAAAAAAATAAAAAATATGATTTGAAATTTTGGAAAAATTCAAAAAATATATTGCAAACCAAATATTGGATATGATAGAATTAACTTAACAAGTTGCAAAAATTAAAAATAAGGAGGTAAGCTATATGGAAAATGTAGTTGTGTTAGATCACTTTGGATATGAAATGGAAATCGATTATGATTATTCACCAGATTATGAGGTTGAGTAACAAAAAAGTCTTTTAAAATTTTAGGAGGACAAAAGAGGTGCATACCACGAGTTTGAATACGTAAAAAGAGCTATCACTCATTTTTTAGATAGCTCTTTTTTATTTTATATATATTATAAATTTGAATTGTAAATATAATTTAAAAAAGTAAATTTACTTATGAAAGTTAACACTTTACTATAATGCATAATTTTAGTAATATAGTACTAGAAAGTTATAGAAAGTTAATAATAAAGTTATTACTACTAATAAATTATTAATTAAATTAAGGAGCAACAATATTATGAATTTTAACAATCAGTATGCAAAAATAATAGGTGTAAGTGAAGATGGGATAAAAAATCTTGAATACATAGTGAACTATAAAAATAATAAAGAAATATTAGATACAGAAAAAATATCTATAAATCAAGATATAGATAAAGATTATGCAGCTAAAATTTTAGATGAAATTGAAATAGTTTTTATTACGTATAATTCAAAAGAACAAAGAACATGTGATATAGTAAAAGCTATAAATTATATGGCGAAAGAAAGAAGAATTGTATCTATTGGAATTGATGTTAATCAAGATGAAAAGAAGGTTGAATTTGATTTCAATGCAGAGTTTGTAATGAGAGATAATAACTCTACTTTAATATGTGAGTTAATTGATATGATGGTAGAATCTGTTTCAGAAGAATGTACTATAAATATAGATTTAACAGATTTAAAAGAAATTTTATCAAAAGAAAAAGGGTTAGCTCATGGATTTGTAGAAAGTGATAATTCAACAAGTAAAGAAGAATTAGTAGACATGCTATTTGATACTATAATAAAAACTAATGATGAATTAACAAAGAAAAAAGGAATAGTATTTATAAGTCTTGGAAATGAATATTGTAAAATTGAAGAAGTTTTATCTATATTAAATGAAGTGTTAGAAAATATTCAAGGTAAAATTGATGGAAAATGCGACTTAATATTCACACTTGCTTTAAATGAAAATTTAAATGATAAGATTAGAATGGGAATATTATATAACTAATAAATAAAAAATATAAGTTTTATCAACTTAAATTTATTTTAAATTTAGGAAGTAAAACTTATATTTTTTTATTTATAATATATCTGATTTCAAATAATATTATCTGAAATCAGATATATTATTATCTATAGTGATAAACTGAAGTATGCTATGTAAAGGAAGTTTTTTGCTCTCTATTCCCATTCCAAGTTGTTCAAAAGAATGCATAGCAGACATACTGTATGTTTTTAAAATTCCTTCTTCTAATTCATCTAAATGTTTGTATATATATACCTTCATATCATCTATAGACTTTAAAGATTCGATTTCATCACCACGTAAAACATGTTTGAATATTTCAAAGCCTTCACCTTTAGCACCCCATAAGAAGATTCTAAAAGTAACTAAAGATCTTTCTAAATATAAACCGCAACTAATTGAATTCATATGATTTATATCTTCATATAAATGTTGATTGAAATCTATAAAACCACTAGGCATTATTTCAAAAACTTTATCATCAATGTAATCTAAATCGCTTTTAGATAATTTTTCATGGAAATCTACATATCCATTACTTGATATTAATACATTAGCAAACTTGCTTTCTTG
This sequence comes from Paraclostridium dentum, assembly GCF_048568265.1. Classification (NCBI taxonomy): domain Bacteria; kingdom Bacillati; phylum Bacillota; class Clostridia; order Peptostreptococcales; family Peptostreptococcaceae; genus Paraclostridium; species Paraclostridium dentum. The sequence goes on from NZ_CP183813.1 coordinate 1,458,083, forward strand.
TAAAAATACTTTCTCGCTAGTTAAAAATTCTTTTTTCATGACTTTCTCCTTTGTTGTTATAATTTACTATGATATTTTAACATATTAAAAAAATATTTCAAAATCAAATACTAAAATAGTGATTCAACATCATTTTCATCATAGCTAACCCAATCACTCATACTTCCTATATAAGTTTTAGCATTATAAGATAATTCATCTAGCAAAGCATAATTTATACAGGCTTCTATGCAGGATCCGCAATAAGTTATAATTTCTTTATTTTTTAAAATAGAAAAATTTCTATCAATAATATTTAAATCTTTAATGAAACCATTGTCATCTATATTATTATGCCAAGGTATATTAATTGCGTTAGGTATGTGACCAGGCTTTTTATAAAGTGGTTCAATTTCTCCAGTATATCTACTATTATCCCTACAATCCACTAAAACTATGTCAGTTTCTTTAATTGATTCTCGTACATAATGTATATCACATATCATACTTGTATCAGGTGATAAGTTAAAAGTTTGGGGAGTCAATAATGAAGGTATTTCATTTGTAATAGGAAGATTATTATCTTTCCATGCTTTAAAACCTCCATTTAGTATATATACATTTTTATATCCCATATATTTTAACTGAACAAAAGCGCGTGGGGAACTATATAATTTTTCGTCGTAAACTACTATTGTAGAGTTTTGATTAATTCCAAATGAAGATAATTTGCTTTTCAAAATATTGTTGTCTGGAAGAGGTCTAGCTCCACCGTGTAATTGAGGAGAACCACAAATATCTTTATTTATATCAAGAAAAAAAGCATTTGGAATATGGGATTCTTTATAGAAATTATACCCTGAAGATTCATTAAACAAATCGAATCTACAATCTATTAAAAAGAGAGAAGTAGGGTCTTTGAAATTAACTATAAAAGAACAATCAACGAAATTTTTCATGAACACACCTCCAAGTTTTTTATTATTTAATAATAACATTTAATTGGTAAAAAATGTAGTTGTTAAATAGGTTATGAATATAATTACCTAGTAGGAATAGATAGGAAATAAATATTAATAAAATATATAAACAAGTTATAACTTTAAATAAATTTGATATTGATATAGTAAAAGAAAATATAAGAGCTATATCAATATCAAATTAAATATAATGACCGATTAAGAAGTCAAGATAAAGGAGCTATTATTGATTGTATATTTTATAATATGTCTAAAGAAATGGATTAGGTGTAAATTGGAATGATCGAAACTCAAAACCACCTTTAGCAACATGGGCAGTGTATAAGATATATGGGGAATCTGAGGATTTAGACTTTCTAAAATAGATGTATCCTAAATTAGTAGATTATCATAATTAGTGGTACAAAATTAGAGATTTTAATAAAAATGGAATAGCTGAATATGGGGCTATGGTAGATAAATGCAATATTTTAGATGAAGATATAATAATGCCAGCTGCTTGGGAAAGTGGAATGGATAATGCAATTAGATTTGATAATGATAACGTGGATATAAAAGTTTATAAAAATATCACAAATGATATCATAAATGGGTATTCTCTTAATCAAGAGTCTGTTGATTTAAATTCCTTTTTATATAAAGAAAAGATTCTTTTATCTAAAATTGCATTAAGGATAGTGAAAAATATGAAGAAGAAGCAAACTATGTAAAGAAATATATAAATAAGAATATGTATGATATTAAAACTGGATATTATTATGATTTGCAAATTAACCAGGATAAATATAAACTATTAGTGAATAGAGACAAAGGAACGGAAGGATTTATATCTTTATGGGCAAATATATCAACCAAAGAACAAGCTAAAGCAGTTAGAGATAATGTACAATTCCTACGGTTAGCAAAGATAACCCAAAGTATGATCCAAATAGCTACTGGAGAGGACCTATATGGTTAGACCAAGCTTTATTTTTAATAGAAGGTCTTAGAAATTATGGATATTATGAATATGCTAAGTTAATTGCATATAAACTATTCAACAATGCAAAAGGATTAACTGAGTCGTATCCAATAAGAGAAAACTACAATCCAGAAACAGGAGAGGGATTACACACTACTAACTTTAGTTGGTCTGCTGCTGCTTACTATTTAATATATACCGAAGTATTATAAACATTAAAGGAGATTTATATGAAGTTAAAAGATAAAGTACAATCTTTACCTGAAACACCAGGCGTATATTTTATGAAAGATAAAAACAAAAATATAATGTATGTAGGAAAATCGAAAGCTTTAAAAAATAGGGTATCTCAATATTTTTTACCATCATATAATCCATCAAAAAAAATTACAAGAATGATTAAATTTATAGATGACATAGAAACAATAGAAACTGATACGGAACTAGATGCGTTGGTATTAGAATGTAAACTTATAAAAAAACTACAACCTATGTACAATACACTTTTAAAAAATGATAAAAAATATGCGTATTTAAAAATAAGCACCAACGAAGATTACCCATGTTTGGAATGTGTTCCAGATAATGATTGTGCTGGATTATATTTTGGACCATATACATCAATTCAAAAATTAGAAAACATAGTAGAAGTTTTGAGCAAATACTTTAAATTAAGAATATGTAAAGGTAGTAATAAATTAAAAGGGTGTATAAATAGTGATTTAGGATTTTGTATGGCACCATGTAAAATCAAAAACAATAAAGAGTATAGTTATTCTATAAATAAATTGATAGATACGCTTAATGGCGTAAATTTAGACTTAATAAATGATTTAAATAAAAAAATAATAGAATCAGTGAATACGTTGGATTTTGAAAGAGCGTCAAAGTACAAAGAAAACTTAGATTGTATAGAACTTATTTTAAGTAGAAGTGAAGTTATAAATTATATGAAATCAGAAAAGGTAATAATAACATCTATAGATATTGATTACACTAGAAAAAAAGTGTATATAATTAAGGGAAAAGATATAATGTACTCAAAAGTAGTAAAAAAAGATTTTAATAACGAAAGTTTAAAAGAGCATTTCTACAAAGATTTTGAAGAAAATTCTTATTTTGAAAAAAATAAAAATTGTATAGAAAAAGAAGATTTAGACATGGCTAGTACAATATATAATTACTTAAAAAGTAAATCCAAACTAGATTTTATTTAGACACTTTGGTATAATAAAATGGTTTCAGTATAATTTTAAAAAAATAGATTATCGAAACTATTTTATGGGTATAAATTAAATATTTAAAATATAATAAAAAATACTATATATAGCCCTCTTTAAAAATAAGTATAAATCAACTAATTTTAAAGAGGGTGTTTTAGATAATAATATCTTATAAAGGAGACGCTATGCAAAGAATAGAATTATTAGCACCAGCAGGTGATTTAGAAAGATTAAAAACAGCATTTATATATGGAGCGGATGCCGTTTATATAGGTGGTGAAATATTTGGAATGAGATCTGCTGCTAAGAACTTCAATAAAGAAGATATGGCAGAAGGTGTTAAATTTGCGCATGAAAGAGGCAAGCAAGTATTTGTTACTGTAAATATAATACCTAGGAATGAAGAGTTTGAACAGTTAGAAGCTTACTTAAAAGAACTTGAAGAAATAGGTGTAGATGCAGTTATAGTAAGTGACCCAGGAGTATTTAGCGTAGTTAAAAAAGTTGTGCCAAATATGGAAATACATATAAGTACTCAAGCTAGTACAACTAATGCTGCATCAGCTACATTTTGGTATAATCAAGGAGCAAAAAGGGTTGTTATGGCAAGAGAGTTATCTTTTGAAGAAATAAAAGAGATAAGAGACAATTCTCCAGAAGGTATGGATATAGAAGCATTTATACATGGCGCTATGTGCATGTCTTATTCAGGAAAATGTGTAATAAGTAACTATACAACAGGTAGAGATGCTAATAGAGGAGCTTGTGCACAATCTTGTAGATGGAAGTACACACTGGTTGAGGAACAAGAAAATGGAGACTATGAAAAAGTTTTAGATGATGTAGATGCAGAATTTTTCTTTAATACAAAAGATATGTGTATGATAAACTATATTCCACAAATTATAGAAAGTGGAATAAATAGTTTTAAAATAGAGGGAAGAATGAAAACTGCATATTATGTAGCAACTACAGTTAGAGCTTATAGAATGGCTATAGATGAGTATATAAAAGATCCTGAAAATTGGGAGTTTAATCCGATGTGGTTAGAAGAACTTAAAAAAGGAAGTCATAGACATTTTAGTGAAGGGTTCTACTTAGGAAAAACATCTACTAGAGATCAAAACTATGAATCTGCATCGTATGTAAGAAACTATGATTTTATAGGTGTAGTTAGAGGACATGAAGACGAAAGTGGACTAGTTATAGTTGAACAAAGAAATAGAATGTTTGTAGGAGACGAAATAGAAATAATAGGACCATATAAAGAAACAATGTATGGCAAAATTTTAGAAATGTACAATGAAGAAAATGAACCTATCGAATCTGCTCCACATGCAAAACAAATAGTAAAAATGAAATTAGACATACCGGTTGAAGAACATTATATGTTAAGAAAGCCAATAATAACTATAAATGTATTATAATAATAAAACCAGAAGTTATATTTAGCTTCTGGTTTTTTATTATTATCATATATAAACGTATTGAAAAATAAAAAAATTAATAATAATATAGATATATACAAACCTAAGGGGGCAAAAAATTATGAGTATAGCAATTATGAAAAATAATCAATCAATAACTTTAAGAGAATCCACAAAGGAAGATGCACAAAGTATTATAAAGTTTTATAATACTGTCGGAGCTGAAACTACATATTTATCATTTGGAGGAGATGAATACAATGTAAGTTTAGAACAGCAAGAAGCTATGATTGAATCAACTAATTCATCTGATAATAACTTTATGATACTTGCTTTAGCAGATGATAAAATAATAGGTATAGGGACAATATCATCAAATCAAAAGAAAAAAGGTAAGCATGTAGGTATATTAGGAATAGTAATAACTGAAAAATATTGTGATTTAGGACTTGGGAAAATAATGATGGATTGTTTAATAGACTGGTGTAGAGATAATAAAATAACTACAAAGATATCACTTTCAGTAAGAGAAGATAATCCAAGAGCTATAGCTCTGTATAAAAAATGTGGATTTGAAGTAGAAGGTATATTAAAAAATGAAACTTATATAGATGGAGAATTCTTTAATATAGTTTGTATGGGGATGATTTTGTAATTTAAATTAATTAAATAAATTAAGTAATATAAATAGTCCCCCTCCTATATATTAGTACTATAGTTCTAATATATAGGAGGGGGTTAAAATTACTAAAAACATAAAAGAGATAGTTTTGTTATCTGGGGCATTTTTATCAGTATGTATAGGATCAGGTTTTGCCACAGGTCAAGAAATACTACAATTTTTTTCATCTCAAGGGAGTAAGAGTATATTATCAGGAATTGTATGCATGATTATTATGATGTATTGTGGATCAAAGTTATTTATAATAGGAAAATCAAAAAATTTAAAATATAGTAATGATATATTTTTATATTTATTTGGCGAGAAATTAGGCCATGTATTTAAAATAATAATACCAGTATTTTCACTTTGTAGCTTTGTAGTTATGGTTGCAGGAGCAGGAGCTGCGATGAATCAATACTATGGAATAGACAAAAATCTAGGCGGATTATTACTTGCAATTATAACTATGATATCTGTTATATTAGGTATGAACAAAGTAATAGATATATTAGGGAGTATAGGTCCAATAATTGCAATAGTTGCAATAGCTGTAAGCTTAAAAACTATAAATATAAACTATGAAAATTTATATAACATAGATTATATAGTGAATAACTTAGAAATGACAAAAGCTATTGATAGTTGGCCTATAGCAGCTTTTGTATATAGTGGACTGAATATAATCTTTGCAACACCATTTCTAGTAGGAGCAGGAAAAACTGTACATAATATAAAGAACTGTAAATATGCAGGTATTATAGGTGGGTTAATACTTATATTATCTGCTATGTTTATAAATATAGCTCTTTTATCAGATATTCAAAACACATATAATCAAGAAATTCCAACTTTATATATGGCAAAACAGATATCTCCATTAGTAGGAAGTGTTTTTTCTGTAATACTTATAGCGGGTATATATACTACAGCAGCTCCACTTCTTTGGAATGTATGTAGCAGTTGTTATTTAGAAAAATCAAAAGGGTTTAACATAATGGCTATACTTTGTACTATATTAGGTATAGTGGGAGGGATGCTTCCTTTTTCATATCTTGTAAGTTTTATGTACCCTATATCAGGGACTATAGGAGTTTTAATAATTATATCTTTAATTTTTAGAAAGTGTTAACACTTTCTTTTTTTATTTTTAATATAAAATTACGAAATACAAATAAATATATAATGTTTAGTTTAAATATGGAAGAGTTTGAAAATATATGTTAATATTTAAACTAAAGGGGGTGGTGGAGATAGATATTGTCGACTTGATTTTCATGGGGATACCAGAGGGATTAGTGTTTTTTACATCTCTGAGTTTAATAGTAGAAAAAGGGATAAAAAAGATACAAATACTTTATATGACACTGATATATTGTATTTTATGTTATTTTATAAAAAATAATTTTCCGAAGGGTATAAGTACGATTATTGTTATTGCAATGATAATTACAATTATGCAGATTTTTTCAAAGGTAAAATTTATAAGGTGTGTAGTAGCTACTATAATCACAGCATCAACATTATTTTGCTTGGAGATAATATCTGTAACATTTATAAACGTTATAGGTGTTAATTTGGATTATGTTTTAAATAATCAAATTTTAAAAATTTTAATATACTATATACCTATATCTATTATGTTTATGCTTATAAATATGTTTAAGTATAAAAAATTTATTAAGGAAATAGATAGCACTAGTAAATCATACAAAAGTAAAAAAATAGAAGGACTAATATTTTATATAAGTACGTGTATAATTACAGTTGTTGGAATCGTTGTATTTATTGTATATGAAAATAAAAATTTAAAATATGAGGTTTCACAATTTTTAACGCTATTTCTAATGTCAGGGTTTGTTTTAATACTTTCAGGAATGTTATTAGTACTTATAAATTATAATAAAAGAAAAGCTTTAAATGAAATCCAACAAAATCTTATGCAAAATAACTTAAAGCAAATGGAAGATACTGTTGATGCCTTGAGAATGCAAAGACATGATTACATGAATCATTTACAAGTTATATTAATGCAAGTATCCAGCGGGAAAAATGAAGATGCTAGAAAATACATACTTGGGTTATCAGAGGATGCAAGTAGTGGATTAAGTTGTTTTTGTACAGGAAGTTCATATATGGATGCAATTTTAAATACTAAAAAGAGAAGAGCTTTAAGGTATGATATACAATTAACTGCATGTATAGATAGTTTATTAGAGGGAATAGAACTATCAGATTCTGAGCTTAGCTCAGTAATTTTAAATATAATAGATAATGCTATAGATGAATTGAAAAAATATGACAAAGAATATAAGTACATACATGTTGATATATATAGTGATGTAGACCATCATAATATTTCTATAAAAAACAATGGTAGTAAGATAAAAGATATAAAAAAAATATTTGAACTAGGATACTCATCAAAAGGTAAAAATAGAGGATTTGGATTGTACTCAATTAAAAAATTACTAGAATCTCACAAGTGTAATATTGAGGTATATAGCGATGATATGGAAACTGAATTTAGTATTCAAATACCTATAATGCAAAGAGCGTAAAACGCTCTTTTTTTTTATTTAATCTAAGCATTTAATTTTAGTTTAAACAAATTTGTGAATTAAACATACTTTATTATAGAGGCTATTACTTAGGAGGTTTTATATGGATAATAATATTGAATGCAAAATTAATAATTCTTGTGTAGGAGAATACCTTTTAAAAAAAGAAACAGAATTTTTAAAATATGAAATTACTTATCCTAAGATTTTGATTTATCCTAAATATATTTACCATAATGACTATAATAAAGACATAATCAAAAATATAAATACAATAATTTATAATGATATTATTAAATTTAGAGATAGTTTAGAAGATCAATCATTAAAATATAGTCAAATTTATAAAAATGGAGATGTTAAGTTTAAATATGAAGGTTATTCAAGTTTTGATGTAACTTATGATAAAAATAATTTGATAAGCATACCTGTTGAATTTTATGAGTTTACAGGTGGAGCACATGGAATGACTTACTTAGAATCTTATAATTATGATTTAAATACAGGCAAACAAGTTTTATTAAATAATTTATTTAATAAAGATGTAGATTATAAAAAAATTATAAACTATTATATAGAAAGTTATATTAAAAAAAACAAAGAACTATTTTTTGAAGGAAATGAAGGATTTAAAGGTATAAAAGATAATCAAGAATTTTATATGACTGATGATAACTTGGTAGTATATTTTGAAATTTATGAGATAGCTCCATATTATGTTTCAATTCCTAAATTTAATATTCCTCTGAAAGAAATTGAGGAGTATTTAAACCTTAAATATATATGCATACAATAAAATAAAAAAAGTAACACTAATCATAATTATATAAAAAGGAGTAGTTTTATGTTTAGTGTTGCACCAATTGAATATGTAGGGTATTTAGCTTCTGTATTTATAGTAATTTCACTAATGATGACATCTATAGTGCAACTTAGAGTGATAAACTCTATAGGATGTATTTTATTTGTCATATATGGTGTAAGTGTAAATGCATATCCAGTGGCTATATCAAATTTTCTTATTGTTCTTATTAATTTATATAATTTATATAAGTTATCTAGGAAAAACAATTGATAAAACAAAATGACTTATAATTTAAAATTATAGGTCATTTTATTTTGAAATTATAAAATACAAATAGAAACAAAAATATATTCATTTCATATATTAGAAATAGAACTTATCATAAAAAATATGTAGGGGGTTTTAGAGTGAATGATAATAATATACACTTGATGTATTTTAAGTATTTATATAAAAAGGGACTTATAAGTAAAACTACTTATGAAAAAGCAAAAAGGGATTTAAATGATAAGAGAAATAAATTAGTAACTATAAAATCAACTTTTAATGAAAATTATGTGTCTGTAAATGGAGAGGATGATAGGTTGATAGCTAATAAGGAAGATAGTCAATTATCAGATAGATTTATTTTACAAGATATAGATAATGGTAATGTTTTAATTCAAACTCAAGAAGGATATTATATTAAAATAGATTCTAAAAATGATTTTTTATTTGCATCGCTTCAAGAAAAGGAAAATGCAACAATATTTACTTTAATGCCTATAAATGATAAAGAGGTAGCATTAAAATCAGATGGTGGATACTATGTAAAAGTAGAAACTAATGGGTATTTAGTAGCTAACGATTTAATTCAAAACGAAAGAACGTCTTTTAAAATCAAAGAAGTAACTAAAATAGAGTACACTGATATAGTAATGATTTCTGTATCAGAAGAAAGGTTTGTTACCGCAATAGATGGTGGTGGATCATACTTATCTGCAACTGAGTTTAATCAAACTGCTAATGAGGAATTTAATATTTTACAATTTTTAGATGGTAATGCTATTATACAAACTCCAAAAGGATATTATGTAAGGATAGGAGAAGGAGGCTTATTAATAGCTGATACGAAAAAAATGGAAGAAGCTTCATTATTTAGAGGAGAAAATATAGGGGATCTTTCTAAAGTTTTAAAAACGATAGATGGAAATATTGTAAGAGTTAGGGATACAGATAAATACTTAGTTGCAGATTCAAAAGAAATAACAGAAAGTAGTAAATTCAATATTTATAAATCTGTTAGACCTGGTAATTAGATAAATTTTAGAATTATTCATATTAAGTTCATATTAAATTCATAAAAGTGCATTATTATTTAAATATAGGATATACCTCCCAAATAAGTAATAATACAACCCTAAAAACAAAAACATTAACCCTAAAAAAAATAGATGCATAATGCATCTATTTTTTTAGGGTTAAAATTGTATGGGTACAAATGACGAAAACTTTAAAATTTTACAAAAATTGTATCGTTATTATCTTTTATAATATACAATCAAAACATACACTTAAATCAAAAGGGGGATGTTTTGATTATGAATAATAAAATAGTATATACACCAGGGCCTACTAACATAAGGGAAAATGTAAGACAAGCTAGATCTAAAAAAACTACAAATCCAGATATTGATTTAAAATTTGTTGAATTTTATAAAGAGACTTGCGACACTTTAGCTAATATTATAAAAACAAAAAATGATGTGTACTTATTATGTGGAGAAGGAATACTTGGACTTGAAGCAGCCTGCGCTTCTTTAATTGAAAAAGGAGATAGAGTACTAGTTATAGATAATGGGATATTTGGTAATGGGTTTAAAGATTTCGTTAGTATGTACGGTGGAGAGGCGGTTCTTTTTAGCCAAGATCATAGAAACAGTATAAATACAGATGAACTTGAAAAATTTTTAGAATACGATAATGATTTTAAATTTGCAACAATAGTACATTGTGATACTCCAACCGGTGTTTTGAATGATTTGAGCACAATATGTCCACTTCTTAAAAAACATAATATACTTACAGTTGTAGATTCCGTAGCAGCAATGTTTGGAGAAAAGCTTTTAGTTGATGAATGGAAAATAGATATTATTCTTGGGGGATCACAAAAAGCTTTGTCGGCTCAACCAGGATTAACGATAGTAAGTTTGAGTGAAGAAGCTAAAAAGTCTATAAAAAATAGAAAAACAAATATAATTGGATTTTATTGTAACTTAAGCATATGGGATAACTATTATGAAAATAAAAATTTTCCATATACAATGCCTATAAGCGACATATTAAGTTTAAGAAAAGCTGTGGATAATATAATTGAAGATGAGCTTGAAAATGTTATAACTAGGCATGAAAAAATATCTAAAGCAACTCGAAGAGCATTATCAGAATACGGGTTAAAATTATTTCTTGAGTCAGGATTTTCTAACACTGTAACAGCTATAGAAATACCAAAAGAAATAGGGGCACTAAATCTGGTGAATTATATTTTAAATACATATAACGTAGTCATAGGGACTTCATTAGGAGAATATAAAAATTCTTTATTAAGATTGGGGCATATGGGTGAAAATGCAAGGCTAGAAAATATAATATATATATTAAATATTTTAGATAAAAGCTTAACCAATTTAGGATTTAAAGGAAATGGATGTTTGGTAAATTTATTTAATAAATACTATGAATAAAAGGAGAATTTGTATGCAATCTGTAACTACTAAAAATAAACAAAAATTCACAACAAAAGATATAGTTGAAACATCTTTACTTATAGCTTTAGTATTTATAGCAACTAGGTTTATTAACATAAGGCTTCCTATAGCATCGAATGGAGGATTAGTACATTTAGGGAATACTATGCTATTTATATCAGCAATAGTGTTTGGAAATAAAAAAGGGGCATGTGCAGGAGCATTTGGAATGGCTTTATTTGACTTATTGTCAGAATGGGCTATATGGGCACCATTTACATTTATTATACGAGGAGTAATGGGATATATAATTGGGAGTATAGCATGGTCTAAAAACAAGCAAGGTAATAGCTTAATAACAAATATAATAGCAATAAGCATTTCTGGAGTGTGGATGGTAATAGGATACTATATAACAGAATTCATATTATATGGAAATTATATTCAACCGATAGGGTCTATACCAGGAAATATAACTCAGGTAGTTGTTGGAATGATAATTGGAATTCCTATATCTAAAGTTTTAAAAAGATATATTAAATAGTAATAAAAAGATTATATCGAAATGATATAGTCTTTTTTAGTTATATTAAAATTGTAAGATATACCAATAAATGGTATAATTTTAGTGAAGTAGGAAATCGATATTAAAGTTGTTGTTATAAGGGAGAAGTGGTACATTGGATTTAAAAAAATCGTATAAATTTAATGGTAATAATATAGGGTGTTTATTAATACACGGGTTTACAAGTACACCAGCAGAAATGTATCCTTTAGCTAAAGTCTTAAACGATAAAGGTTATACAGTAAATTCTATTCTTTTAAGTGGTCATGGTACAACTCATGATGAATTACTAAAAGTATCTTATATAGATTGGTACAATGATGTTGAAAGTGCATATGAAGAATTGTTATTTGAATGTGAAAAAGTGATTGTAATTGGACATTCTATGGGAGGACTTTTAGCACTTATTTTAGCATCTAATTATCATATTGATAAATTAATATTATTAGCATGCGCTATTAAGCCTAATAATAGATTAGTTAAATATACAGGGGTATTAAAATATTTTAAAAAATATACTGGTTGGGATACATCTAATTCAAAAAGACCTGATGATTGTGATAAATATAGATTGAATTATAATGTTTTTCCATTACATGCAGTTCACCAATTGCATCTTGCATCAAGAGCAGCGAGTAGTTGCTTAAGAAATATAGATTCAGATACATTAATTCTTCAAGACAAAAACGACTCTCAAGTTAAAAAAGAGGGTGCATATGCATTATATAATGGGATACATAGTAACTATAAAAAATTATACTGGATTGATGATGCAACTCATAGTCTAACCTTAGGACCTAAAAAAGAAGAAGTTTTTAAGCAGATAATAGATTTTATAGAAATTAAAAATGATGAAATTTTTAACATATAAAAAAGAGTACTATACTAAAGTTACTTTTAGCATAGTACTCTTTTTATTTTAATGAAATTAATTTGATAAAATTTAAATTAAAAATTTAATTTTATCAAATTATAATTTTAAATATGATATAATAAAAAGATGTTCAAAAAATGAGAGGTGAGAAAATTGCAACTTAAAGAATTAATAGACATGGTAAGAGAAAGTACACAAAAATCGATGTGGGCGAGGGGATATACTTATTATAAAAAAGGAATTGTAGATCAAGTGACACCTCAAACAAAAAATGGAGTTTTAACAATTGATGGAATAATAGGTGCAGATTTCTCAAATGAAATACATTATACGACACTTGAAATAGATTTGAAGAAAAAAGAAATTATAAGTGCAAGATGTAATTGTATAGACTTTGTAAATAATGAAAATGAAAATAAGAATTTTATATGCAAACACAATATAGCTGCTTTTCTTGTTTATATAGATATGTTACAAAGAAAAATAAAACAACAAAAAATAGATAGAAAGAAAAAAGAAGAAGAACTAGATCCATCAACTCAAATTATAAAAATAGCAAATGAAAAACTATCACAAAATAGAAAAGTAAATTTGGAAATGACTTTAACAAAGCAAAACTCTAACATAGGAAATTACTACCAAGTAAGTTTTAAAATAGGAATAGATAAGATGTATGTATTAAAAAGCATTCCTGAATTTATATATTCTAGAAGAGAACGTATATCTATAAAATATGGTAAAGACTTTGAGTATAACCCTGTGTCTGATTATTTTTCTATAGAGGATGAGTCTATTATAAATTTTGTAGAAGAATATATAAATATAGATCAAACTTTATACAAAGATTCTAAAGTAGATATAAGTCTTATAGATGGAAAATACTTAAATATATTGGAAAGTGGATTAAAAAACTTTTTGAGAAATATAAGAAATAAAGAAATAATATTTAATTATGATGATAAAGTATATAAAACATATATAAAAAATAATGACATAGATATATCTTTTCATATAAATGAAGATGGGAATAAGCTTGTACTAAGCTCTAATAGTAAAGATATATCACTTTTAAATGCTAAAGGTGATGTCGTATTGTTAGACAGTGAAATATATCTTATATCAGACAAGCAATGTTATAATTATGTTCCATTTCATAATTTATTTACTAAAAATGGTAGTATAACATTTAAGAAAGATGTTTCAGATAGCCTATTCAATGGAGTACTTCCTGTATTAAAAAGAGCTTCTAAGAACATATCTTTTGATGAAAGTTTAGAAAGTCAAATACGTAATAATTTAGATGTTAAATTTTACTTCGATAAAATGAAAAATAATATTTCTTGTTTTATAGATTATGTATATACTGATGAAACTGAAAATAAGAAAAATGGATATGTTATTAGAAACTTTAAAAAAGAAAATGAAATAGAGGATACTGTATGTTCTTATGGATTTGAAAGATCTGGGGATAAATTATTGTGTAAGTTATCACCTGATGAATTATACGAATTTTTTAAAGAAAAGATTTTTGATTTAAATAATATTGGTGAAATTTATTATTCAGATAAATTAAAAAAAGTAAAAGTGTATAAAGGCAGTGATATAAAAGCTAACTTTAACTTAAATAAACAAAATTACTTAGAATTTACATTTAATATAGATGATATAGAAAAACATGAAATAGAAAATATACTAGAAGCATTAAGAAATAAACGTAAATATTATAAGTTAGGAAATGGAAGCTATATAAATCTTGAAGAAGATCAAATGGTTAAATTCCTTGAATTAGTGGATGATATAAAGGATAGGCAAATTTCCACAGATAGTGATGAACAAATTGATGAAGATAGTAATGAGGTTTCATATAGCTTAGGAAGTGCAAGTTCTATATACTTGAAAAACCTAATAGATGAAAATGAAATTTCTTTTATCAGTGGAATGGATAAAATAGATGAGATATCAACCAGCTTTGAAACTATAAATAATATGGACGTTTTAGTACCTAAAGAGTTAAATGCAAGTCTTAGAGAATATCAAATTCAAGGGTTTAAATGGTTTAAAACTTTAAGTCATCTACAATTTGGAGGAATACTAGCAGATGAAATGGGATTAGGTAAAACTATACAGACTATAGCTTTTTTACTTTCACAAAAAAATAAAAAAAGCATTGTAGTTGCACCTACATCACTTATATATAACTGGAAGAATGAATTTGAAACTTTTGCACCAAATTTAAATATATTGGTTTTACATGGTAGCAAATCAGAGCGTAAAGAAATGTTGAAAAACATAGATGAAAATGATGTCATATTGACAACGTATACTATTTTAAAGAATGATTTTAGTGAATTAGAAAATATAGAGTTTGATTACTGTATAATAGATGAAGCTCAAAATATAAAAAATCCATATTCTCAAAATTCTGAAGCTGTAAAACAAGTAAAAGCTTCTGTTAGATTTGCGCTTACAGGAACTCCGATTGAAAATAATTTATTAGAATTGTGGTCTATATTTGATTTTATTATGCCTGGATATTTATATTCTAAAAATAAATTCCAAGAGAAGTTTTTAAAAACTACTGATAATATAGTAGAACTTAAAAAACAAATACAGCCATTTATGTTACGAAGACTAAAGAAGGAAGTTTTATCTCAACTTCCTGATAAAATTGAAACTAATTTCTTTGTTGAGATGACAGAAGATCAAAAGAAAGTATATAAAACATATGTAGATGATATAAAAGAGAAAATGAAAGATGCAGATTTTAATAAAGATAAGATAACTATCTTATCATACCTAACAACACTAAGACAACTTTGCTTAGATCCATCTATAAAAATAGATAATTACAATGGGGAAAGTGGTAAAATTAATGTTTTAAATGAAATAGTTAGTGAGAATATTGAAAATAATCACAAAATATTAATTTTTTCTCAATTTACATCTGTATTAAAAAATATAGGAAAAGAACTTGAAAATGAAAATATAAATTATTTTTATTTAGATGGTCAAACTAATCCGAAACAACGTGTTGAATTAGTTGATGAATTTAATAAGAGTGAAGATGTAAGAGTATTTTTAATATCATTAAAAGCAGGAGGAACAGGATTAAATCTTACGTCTGCAGATGTAGTTATACATTTTGATCCTTGGTGGAATCCAGCTATAGAGAGTCAGGCAACAGATAGAGCTCATAGATACGGTCAAAAAAATGTTGTTGAAGTTATAAAACTTATTTCTAAAGGAAGTATTGAGGAAAACATAATAAAACTACAAGAAGACAAGAAGGAGCTTATACAAAAAATTATAAGTGAAGACTTAAAAAATGAGAGTTTTATAAAGATGTTATCTAAAGAAGAGCTAATTAATCTAATTACTAATTAAATGAATATTTTAAATATTTATTTGGTAAAACGCTTGTAATTGATAAATATATATGATATTATTAACACAAATAGTAAAGAAGTACTGAAAGATTGTGCTTTAATTTTTAGGAGGATTCCATAATGAAACAAGGAACAGTAAAATGGTTTAACAATGAAAAAGGATTTGGATTTATATCTGTAGAAGGTGGAGATGACGTATTCGTACATTTCTCAGCTATACAAAAAGATGGATTTAAATCATTAGAAGAAGGTCAAGCTGTTAACTTTGAAATAGTTGAAGGTGCTAGAGGACCTCAAGCTGCTAATGTTACTTTAGCATAATTTATATATAATATAGTATATAACACTCCTTAAGTATGCTTATGCATACTTAAGGAGTTTTCTTGTTTTAAGAAAAAAGTTTTACAATAATAAGTATTTTAAAGGAGAAGATAGATGAATATAAAACCTTTAGATGTACTATCTAAATATTACGGATATCCAAAATTTAGAAAAGGTCAAGAAGATATAATAAATGAAATTATAAAAGGAAATGATATTCTAGCGATCATGCCAACTGGAGGAGGAAAATCCATATGTTATCAAATACCATCTCTTATTTTAAATGGTCTAACGATAGTTATATCTCCTCTTATATCTCTAATGAAAGACCAAGTGGATTCGTTAAAGACAATGGGAATAGATGCAACTTTTATAAATAGTTCTTTATCTACAATGGAACTTTCAAATATAATAAAAAATATAGATGATGATAAATATAAAATTATATATATAGCACCAGAGAGATTAGATTCATATGAATTTTCAAATTTAATAAAATCTAAAGAAATAAGCCAAATAGCCATAGATGAAGCTCACTGCGTATCTCAGTGGGGGCATGATTTTAGAACTAGCTACAGAAAAATATCTCAATTCATAAATAACTTAGAAAAAAGGCCTATAATTACTGCATTTACAGCGACAGCATCAGTGGAAGTAAGAAACGATATTATAAACTTATTAGAACTTAATAATCCTAAATTATTTATAACTGGTTTTGACAGAGAAAATTTAACTATAACTATAGAAAAAGCTTCAAATAAAAATAAATATCTATTAGAGTATATTAATAATCATAAATCTGAAAGTGGAATTATATATGCGGCAACCAGAAAAGAAGTAGATAAGATATATGAAGGATTAAATAAAAGAGGGTACAATGTATCTAGGTATCATGCAGGACTTGGAGCTGAAGAAAGAAAATTAAATCAAGAAAGTTTTATAAAAGATGATGTAAGTGTTATGGTTGCTACCAATGCATTTGGAATGGGAATAGACAAACCTAATATACGATACGTGATACATTATAACATGCCACAGAGTATAGAAAATTACTATCAAGAAATTGGTAGAGCTGGTAGAGATGGTGAAAAAAGTGAATGTGTACTTTTATTTACGCCTGGAGATGTACATATACAAAAATATTTAATTGAAATTGGTACAGAAAACCCAAATAGAAAAAACATTCAATATAAAAAATTAAGGGATATGTCAGATTTAGTATATAGTAATGATTGTTATAGAAAAAGTATTATAAATTACTTTGGAGAAGATTTTAAAGAGGAATGTGGAAACTGTAGTAATTGTTTAGATGATGGAAGCTTAGTTGACAAAACTTTAGATGCTCAAAAGGTTATTTCATGTATAGCTAGAATGAAAAGAAGTTTTGGAATAACTATGATTATAGATGTGCTTAGAGGATCTAAAAACAAAAAAGTATTACAATTTGGATTTGATGAATTATCTACTTACGGAATAATGAAACATTACCCATCGGATGATTTAAAAACTTTTATAAATACACTTATATCTCATGGTTTTATAGATTCTATAGACGGAACTTATCCAACTATAAAATTAAATGAAAATTCTATGAAAATCATAAAAGGAGATATTAAAGTAGAGTTCAAAGAAAGTAAAGTATCTAAAAACTTAGAAGTATCAAATGAACTGTATGATATACTTAAGCAAATTAGATATAATATATCAAAAGAAGAAAATATAGCTCCTTATATGATATTTGGAGATGGAACTTTAAAAGTTATGTCTAGTAAATACCCGATAACAAAAGAAAGTATGCTAAAAACTCCAGGTGTCGGAAATATAAAATATGAGAAATATGGAGAAATATTTAAAAGTGCAATAATCAAATATGTTGAAGAAAATAATATAAAAATACAGGGTGACTTTATAAGCTCACAAGAGGAAAAACTTGACTTTATAGATATTAAAACAGATAAAGAACTTTATGAAAAATTATATATAAAAAGAAGTGAACTTGCTAAAAATGAAGGGGTATTGCCAACTATGATAATATCTAAAAATTCATTAAAAGAAATTAGTGGAAGGTACCCATCAAATGAAGAGCAACTAAATGATATAAGTGGGTTTGGTCCTGTAAAAGTAAAAAAATATGGACATGTATTTTTAGACATAGTTAATAAGTACACAAAAGAAAATAATATATCTGAAATTTGGAAAGAAAAAAACAGATTGAAAGTTATAATAGATGGAGATAGTCGAACTAATGAAGAAATAGCATTAGATATGCTAAGAGAAAGTAAAGCATTGGAAGACATATCCAATGAAATAGAGGTATCTATTTCTACTATATTAGGTTATGTAACAGATATGATAAAGAATGGATCTGAAATAGATTTCAAGGTGAATTTAGAAAAATATTATACTGAAGAAGATGAAGAACATATATTAAAAATGTGTGAAGAAGAAGGAATAGACAAGATTAGTCTTATAAAGAAAAAATTGCCTGACAATATAAAATATGAATCTATAAGAGCTGTAATATTAAAAAAATATTATAACCTTATGTAAAACAAAAAAGAAATGTTAAAAAATTAAATTTTAACATTTCTTTTTTGTTTTTATTGTAAAAATACTTGACTTTGTATCGAAAATCATATACAGTATATTGTATACAATATGTAAAACACGAAAGGGGATTTTAATTATGTTAAAAAAATTATCAGAAGTATTCAATGGGTTTTCAAAGCAAATACTTGCTTTAGAGAGAATAAACAGTCAAAGATGTGTAGGTAAGGATTTAGATACTACAAAAACTATATTTGAAAATAAAAGATAATACTATAAAATAATCATAGTATTTTAAAATTTTAAAGGGATATAAGATTATATTAATATAATCTTATATCCCTTTTATAATTAAACTCTTACAATGTCTTTGTTTTTGTATGAGTATACAAAGTCTATAACCTTTCCACTTACGCTGACCGCAATTAAAGATACAGCTATTTGAGAAAATGATAAATATATTAATGATAAACCTAATATAAAAAAGTCACTTATCATATAAACTTTACCAATTTTTAAAGATGTAGTCTTAGAAATTACTAATGCTAAAGCATCGTCTCCACCAGCTGCACCTCCTGCTCTAACAACTAAACCAGATCCTAAACCAACAAAAACACCGGCAATTATACTTCCCAGTATTAAGTTATCGAATTTAGGTATAACTGGACCTATGCTTTCAAAAAAGCTAAATGATAAAGAGAAGCTAATAGTTGCTATTAACGAATACTTAATAAATTTTTTACCAAAAAACTTGTATCCTACTAATAGTAGAGCACAGTCTATGATAAGATTTGCTAATGAAAGTCTAATGTTAAATAAGTTTTTTAACAGTAGTAAAAATCCTAACACTCCACCTTCAGTAATGTTGTTTTGAAAATTAAAATTATAAACTCCAAATGATAGTATAATAGAACCTATCAGTACTAGTAGAATTTGTTCTACAGATCGCCGCCTGGCCATAATATCCCTTCCTTTTTCTTGTATTTAATAATATTATATATAATAAATACAAATTTGTATACAGCAAAAAAGCAAACTAAATATTATACGAAAAAAAAAAGAATTTTGCAATGATTTTTGTTAAGTTTTTTTTGCTTTTTAAAAAATGCAAATGCAAACAAGTAATTTCAATAGGTTTAGCTACATATAAAAAATAAAAAATTTATATTAATTGTTATTAAGTTTAGTGTTTCTAATCTTTAGTTCATATTAATTTTTGTTTTATTTAGTAAAACTAAACTAACAATACCTATTTTTATATTTATTTTTAAAAATAATTGACATTATTAGGCTTTATGATATAATCATTAACAATATAAAAATTCACTTTGTATAATCCCAATAATATGGTTTGGGAGTTTCTACCAGGTTCCAAAAAAATCCTGATTACAAAGAAAATGCTTAATGTATTTTCTTTGTAATTAGGATTTTTTTGCATTTTTATAGATTTAATATATAAAATAAATAATAAAAACAAATATATATAAAGGGAGATAGATATATGAATTTTGAAAAATTACCAAAAATAGAATTACATTGTCATTTAGATGGGAGCGTAAGGCCGAGAACTATAATAGAATTAGCTAATATGAAGAATATAGATATACCGTCAAAAAATATCGAAGAAATAAAAAATATGATGGTTGCACCTAAGGACTGTAAGTCATTAGATGAATATTTAAAAAGATTTGAATTGCCAGGACTTATAATGCAAGATGAAGATAGTTTAGAAAGAATTGCTTTTGAACTTATGGAGGATGCATCAAAAGAAAACATAGTTTATATAGAAATAAGATTTGCTCCTTTGCTTCATGTAAATAAAGGTTTAACTGTAAACCAAGTTATAGAAAGTGTTTTAAAAGGGATAAAAAGAGCTGAATTAATTTATGATATAAAAGGAAATTTAATATTATCATGTATGAGAACTATGAGTGTTGAAAGTAGTTATGATGTAATAGAATCTGGGAAAGAATATTTAAATAATGGAGTTGTTGCCGTTGATTTATGTTCAAGTGAAAATGAACAGTTTTGCGAGAAATTTGAAAAGCCTATTACTTTAGCTAGAAGCTATGGATATAGAGTAACTATACATGCTGGTGAGACTGGAATAGGAGAAAATGTATATGATGCTATAACACTTTTAAAAGCTGAAAGAATAGGTCATGGAGTGTTTATAAAAGATTGTGAAAAAGCTTATACTCTTGTTAAAGAAAATAATATTACTTTAGAAATGTGCCCTACAAGTAACTTACAAACTAAAGCTATAAAAAACATAGAAAATTATCCGTTAAATAATTTCCATAAAGATGGAATAAAAGTATCTTTAAATACTGACAATAGAACAGTTTCAGATATTGATTTAACTAATGAATATAACATAATATTTAATAACTTTGAAATGAGTGAAGATGACTATAAAACAATTTATCTAAATAGTGTTGAAGCTTCTTTTGCAGATGAAAATACAAAAAATAAATTAAGAAATTATATAAAATAATATATCAAAAAATAAAAGTATTGCTAAAAACTAGCAATACTTTTATTTTTTGATATATAATATAATGTGATATTATATTATAGGAGTGAAAGGTGGTTGATCTTATAAATAATATAAATAATATAAAAAGCAATGTCCAAAATAATGTTATTTATAAAAAAGTAAACATAAATGACGTTAATTCAAGAGCTGCAGCTATGTCTTATTACCTATTGCTTTCTATATTTCCTTTTTTGATATTTATGATAAACTTATTAAGTTATATACCGATAATTCATATTAATAAGTTTTTAAATTCATTTAATGATTTGATTCCCAATAGTGCATTTGCTATGATTGAATCTATAATAAACTCTGCAATAAGTGATAAAAGTATAAGCTTAACTGTATTCAGTTTTATCTTTACTTTATGGAGTTCATCTCGTGCAGTTAGAGTATTTATAAAGGGCATAAACAAATCATATAATTTAAAGGAAACTAGATCTTTTTTCAAACTAATACTTATATCATTTTATTTTACAGTAGAACTCATAGTACTAATAATTTCATCAATGGTATTTTTATTATATGGAGAAAAGGTTGGATATATAATATTTAAATTTTTAGGTCTTAGTAAACTGTTTATGCCAACATGGAATTTATTTAGATACTCTTTTGTAATAGCAATAACTATATGGATAGTTAGTTCTTTATTTAGGTATGGGCCTAATAAAAAGATAAATTTAATAGAGGCAATGCCAGGGGCTATTTTATCTATATTTGGATGGATATTAGTTTCAGTTGTATTTTCTTTTTATACAAATAACTTTTCAAATTATCAAGTTATATATGGAAGTATAGGAGGTATTATAGCTCTTCTTACTTGGTTTTATTTAAGTAGTTGGATTATGTTATTAGGGTGTGAAATAAATGCTCTTATATACTATAGGGGTAAAAATTTTAATAGAAGGGATATATAAATATGGACAAAAATTTACATTGGGTTTGTGAGAAACAAATTGAAAGAACTATTAAGGCGCTAGAAAGTAACAATATGAATGGATACCTAGTAAAATCTAAAGAAGATTTAATAAAAAAAATAGACGAGTTAGTAGAAGAGAACTCTTTAGTTGCATGTGGAGGTTCACAAACTTTATTCGAAACAGGAGTAATAGATTATTTAAGAAAAGGAAGATATGATTTTCTTGACAGATATAAAGAGGGCCTTAAGCCTCAGGACATGAAAGACATATATAGAAAATCATTTTTTGCAGATGCATATTTTACAAGCACGAATGCTATAACAGAAAATGGAGAACTTTACAATGTTGATGGAAATGGAAATAGAGTAGCAGCAATGCTATATGGTCCAGACAAAGTTATTGTTATATGTGGAAAAAATAAAATTGTTAAAGATGTAGATGCTGCTATAGAAAGAAATGAACAGTTTTCTGCTCCTGCGAATGCTAAAAGATTAGATACTAAAACACCTTGCAAATCTTCAGGTTATTGCATGGACTGTAAAAGTAGCGATAGAATATGCTGTGAATATACTTTGATAAAAAGACAAAGATATCAAGGAAGAATACATGTTATTTTTATAGATGAGAATTTTGGATATTAATAATTATAGAAAACTAAATATTTAAACAAGAAGCCATATTAAAGCCCTTGAATCAGGATTGATATGGCTTTTTTGTTTAATTTTAACTATAGGAATATTATGTAATCAAATAAGAGACAATAAGTAAATAATAGTCTTCTATGGAGGTATTTATATGATAATAAAAAACTTTTTATATGCTTATCAAATAAAAAATATTCAGGGTATACAACCTAATAAAGAATAAGGAAAAAACCATATTCTAATGGGATATATAAATTTTAAAGAAGAAGTTTATGTAACTAAAAATCAGTTACATAAAAGGAAGATAAACAATAAAAACTTATTTGATAGCATATTGAGGCATAAGAATTTACCTGAAACATATAATCCTTGTAAACAGTACAGTTTTAAAGTTTTTAATGAAGAAATATTTGGAAAACAAGGAATTTTAGATGAAGATAAATTTTCTACAATAGAAAACAAAGATATTATATGTACAAAGTTTATCGGATGTACATTCAGAAACTTAAATTTTAAAGAATGTAGATTTGTGGGTTGCATATTTGAAAATTGTAAATTTGAAGATGGAGGAGTGAGTTTTGAAAATTGTAGTTTTTTTAAAGAAGAAAGCCAAAGTAAGCCATCTTTAAATAAATATGATAATTTTTCATCTCATTTTATAAATTGTAATATCTATGCAAAATTTTTAAACTGCATATTGTCTTTTTCTGTTTTTGAAAAATGTAACTTAAAAACAACTAACTTTGAACAAAGTGCACTAGATAATATTATAATTATAGATAGTTATTTGGATATGATAATTTTTGCTGATTGTGACTTATGTGGGGCCAAAACTATTTCAACATATATTAAAGATTTAGAATTCAGAGATAAATTCCAAACCAAACTAGATGAAAAAAGCTTCTTTGATAAATTACCTATTAAGTTTAAAACTAGAGACGAATATGAAGGTCTTTATATGACATATGAAACCTTAGCTGATAAGTTTAAAGAAAACTCCTTAAACAATAACTTTGGAGAGTACTATTACCTATGTAAAAGCACTCAAAGAAAGTCTTTAAAAATAATACCTAAGTTAGAATCCTATTTATACTGGCTAACTTGTGGATACGGAGAAAGACCTGAATTTGCAATATATTCATCGTTAGTTATTATACTCATATTTTCAATATTGTATTTGTTTTTAGGAGTAGAAGTAGATGATAAAACAATTATTTATAATATGAGCACTATTAAAACTCTATCTATGTCGAAGGTATTAAAAGATCTAAATGAAACATTAAGTTTAAGTATTGGTTCTTTCGGAGGAGTAGGAACAATAAATTGTAAGCCTACAGAAGTTAGTTATATATTAACAAATCTAGAAGTCTTAGTAGGTGTTGTAATGATGGGATTAGGCATAGGAACTTTAACTAGAAAAGTTGTTAGATAAAATTCAAAATTAATGAAGATTTAGAAAATACTGAAAAAACAGTTGATTATTTACAATAACATATATATAATTTACTTAATATAAAAGTGAATTAAAAAGGTAGAGGCGCGGTACTTATGAGTACTAGTAATGAGTTAAGCACGTAGATTTACTAGGAAAGGAATTATCGCCGAAGTTTATAACTAATGCTTTAAGGTTATATGCTGGGGATGTATAGAATATGTACATCACTGTCACAAATTATATTTGTGTTGAGCTATCATTTAAGGAAAAAATATTATGTATATTTTGCATAGTATAAAAAGCCTTGAGTGTATACTCAAGGCTTTTTCTTATTTAAAGCCCTAAGTACTTATTACCCTTTGAATTCACTAAAGTTAAATTTAGGGAGGATTTTTATGAGAAACAAAAAATATGTTGTAGCTTTATTAACTTTAGTTTTAATAATTTTAGTAACACCAATTTCATTTGCTCAAGAAACAGACATAGCATTTCAAAATGCAAATAAATTTAAATTCTTAACTTTAATTCCACCGATAGTATCTATACTTTTAGCTTTTATTACTAAAAATGTTGTAATATCACTATTTATAGGTATTTTATCTGGTAGCTTTTTACTTAGCTTAAATAGTACTAATTTAGTTTTAGCTTTACCTCAAGGATTCATAGATTTTATATATAGAGCTCTTAATTCACTTGCTGATCCTTGGAATGCAGGTATAATACTCCAAGTTCTAGCTATTGGAGGAGTTATTCATCTAGTAGCAAAAATGGGAGGAGCTAAAGCAATAGCAATAAGTTTAGCTGATAAAGCTAAAAGTTCCAAAGGAACTCAAATTATAACATGGTTTTTAGGACTTTTAGTATTCTTTGATGATTATGCAAACTCATTAATAGTAGGGCCTATTATGAGACCAGTAAGTGATAAAATGAACATTTCAAGAGAAAGGCTTGCTTTTATAATTGATGCAACAGCTGCACCTATTGCAGGACTTGCAATAATATCTACATGGATAGGATTAGAAGTTGGACTTATAAATGATGCATTTTCAGGTATTGGCCTAAATAATGATGCTTTTGGGATATTTTTACAAACTATTCCTTATAGATTTTATAATATATTAATTTTAGCATTTGTAATTATAACTATTGTTTTAGCAAAGGATTTTGGTCCTATGAGAAAAGCTGAGATTAAAGCTAAACAATCTCATTTTAATAACTTAGATACAAAACATAACGATTCAATTCAATCAGAGTTAGAACCTAAAGATGGAGTGAAGTTGAGTGTATGGAATGCTATTATACCTATTGGAACTCTTATAGTTACATCATTAATATTTTTCTATTACAGTGGTTATACATCAATAGTTAATGGTGATAATATTGAACTTCAAAATTTAATGCTTAAATCACCATTGTCATTTTTAGCTATAAAAGAATCTTTTAGTTCAGCCGATGCATCTGTAGCACTATTTCAATCATCTATTATTTCAAGTATAGTTGCTATTTTAATGGCTGTTTCGAAAAAAATATTTAAAGTATCCGAAGCTATAGAAATTTGGATAGATGGGATGAAAAGCTTATTAATGACAGCTGTCATATTAATACTAGCATGGTCTTTAAGTTCAGTAATAAAAGATTTGGGTACAGCTAAATTTTTAGTTACATTACTATCAGGGTCTATGCCAGCATTTTTACTACCTAGTGTAATATTTATACTAGGATCAATAATATCTTTTTCAACAGGTACGGCTTATGGAACTATGGGTATACTAATGCCTCTTGCAATTCCTCTTGCGCACTCTATAAATCCAGATATATCATTTATAGTGATATCTACAAGTGCAGTACTTACAGGAGCTATATTTGGTGATCACTGCTCTCCTATATCAGATACAACAATACTATCATCTATGGGAGCTGCATGTAACCACATTGACCATGTAAAAACACAAATGCCCTATGCGTTATTTGTAGCAAGTATAACTGTATTATTTGGGTATATTCCTGCAGGTTTAGGAGTATCAATATATATAGTTATTCCTATTTCGATAATAGCTATTTTCATAGGAGTACAACTATTTGGGAAAAAAGCAGATGAATATGAGGTTTGCGAAGTAAAAGAAACTTTAATCTAAAAAATTAATAATATAATAAAAAACTATCTGAAAAGTTAAATTTGATGGATTCTATTTTGTCTAATTAAACTCAAAGGATAGTTTTTTTGTTTGTATTGATAGGTATATACATCAATTAAGATAATAAACTATACTAAGGGGGGAGTTTATGAAATTTACAGATATTTTAAAAGACGTTTTTTCAAGTGTAAGAAAGATGATAGCGATATGTCTAACTATTGTATTTTGCTACTTAAGTATAATAGGAAGTATAAAACCATCTGAATTTATGCCTATCTTTAGTATGGTTGTAGGATATTACTTTGGAAAATCTACAGCTTTAGAAATGCCAAATCAAAAGAAAGATTAATTTTGAATTAGATTTAGTTATCATCTCAAATAGTGTATAATGACTATAAGAAACAGGAGGAGATGATATGAAAAACTACATAAAATTTGAAAATGTAAAAAAGACCTATACTATGGGTGAAGTTGAAATAAATGCATTAGATGGTGTGAATTTTTCAATTGATAAAGGTGAGCTCGTAATAATTGTAGGTGCTAGTGGAGCAGGAAAAAGCACCATATTAAATATATTAGGAGGTATGGATTCTTCAACCGATGGAGTTGTAGTTGTTGATTCGAAAAATATAAGTAATTATAACGATAAAGAATTAACTAAATACAGAAGACATGATATCGGATTTGTATTCCAATTTTATAATTTAGTTCAAAACTTAACTGCGATAGAAAATGTAGAATTAGCTACTCAAATTTGTAAAAACCCTTTAAACCCTAAGCAAGTTATAGAATCAGTAGGACTTAGCCATAGAAAACATAATTTTCCATCACAATTATCTGGAGGAGAACAACAAAGGGTAGCTATAGCTAGAGCTCTTGCTAAGAATCCGAAACTACTTTTATGTGATGAGCCAACTGGTGCTCTAGATTATAATACTGGTAAATCAATTCTTAAAGTGCTTCAAGATACAAATAAAACACTTGGTGTTACTGTAGTTATAATTACACACAACATGGCAATTGCTCCTATGGGTGATAAAGTAATTACTGTAAGAAATGGCAAAGTTTATAAAGTAGAAAAAAATGAAGCGCCTATTCCTATAGAAAGGATAGAGTGGTAAATATGAGAAATCCTTTATTTAAAGATACTTTTAGGGAGATAAAAAAATCTAAAGGTAGATTTTTATCTGTTTTTGCAATAATAACTTTAGGGGTTTCTTTTTTTACGGGAATAAAAGTTGCATCTCCTGTAATGGAAGTTACAGCAGACAAGTATTATGACCAAAATAATTTAATGGACTTGACTGTAGTTTCAAATTTAGGATTAACAGATAAAGATATTAATTCAATTTCTAAGATAGATGGAATTTCTAATGTGTATCCTACATATTCAAAAGAAGTTTTAACTAGTATAGGTACAAATCAATTAGTTTTAAAAGTCCATGGATTGCCAGAAAAAAGCAATAGTGATTATATAAATAAAATAAAAATAACTGAAGGTAGATATCCTAAATCAGAGGAAGAGTGCTTAATTGAGGACTCTAAGGATATACCATTAGGAAGTACCATCAAAATTTATGGAGATAACAATGAAGATTTAAGTACTACTCTAAAACACAATGAATATAAAGTTGTTGGTAAAGTAGAAACACCATATTATATAGCAAAAGCAAAAGGTAGCAGTACTATAGGTAGTGGAACTTTGAATAGCTTTATAATGGTTTTAAATAATGAATTCAAACTAACTAACTACACAGAAAGTTATATAACTGTAGATGGAGCAAAAGATTTAAATTCTTACTCAAAAGAATATGAAGATAAAGTACAAAATATAGAAGATAAATTAGTTGATCTTGGAAAAGACCGAGCTAGCTTAAGATATAAAGAAATAATTAATGATGCTAATGAAAAATTATCTGAAGGTAAATCAAAGTTACAAAAAGAAAAAACTAATGCTTATAATGAACTTGACAAAGCTAAAACTAAAATTGAAAACTCCAGGTCTAAAATAGAAAATAGTGAACAGGACCTTGATAAAAAAGAAAACCAAGTTAAAAGTGAAATATCTTCTGCAGAGAAGTCAATAAGTTTAGCTTCTGAAAAATTAAGTTTAAGTGAAATTGAACTTAATAAACAAATAAATGTTTTTAATACAAGCAAAGATTCTGCCCAGCAAGAAATAAACAAAGCTAAGGATAAGCTAAAAGAACAAGAAGATGAAGTTGGTAAGTTAAAGGAGTATATAGCTAGTATAGAACAAGTTTTATCTAATGAATACTTAGATGAAGAAAAAAGAAAAGAACTTGAATTTATTTTAGAAAAAAGCAAACAAAAGCTTGAAGTATCTGAAATAGCTTTATCACAGGCAAGAGAAGAGATAATAAAACAAGAACAAGTTTTTAACGACACTCAAAATAAATTGTTATTAGCTAAAACGGATATAGAAAAAAATAAAGAATTAATAAATAGTCAAAGAAGTAATCTTGATGTAAAGAAAAAAGAAGCTGAATCGGAATTTAAAAATGCTAGATACAAACTTGCACAAGGTAAAAATGAACTTGAAAAAGGACAAGCTACATATTTAAAAAATAAAAAAGAAGTAGAATCTAAGTTACAAAAAGCTCAGGATGAAATTGATCGAGAAGAGAAAAAAATTAAAGATATAAAAAATGGTAAGTGGTATATTTTAGATAGAAATACTAACTATGGATTTGTTGATTATAAAAACTCTGCTAATAGTATAGAATCTATTTCTAAAATATTCCCTGTATTTTTCTTTTCGCTAGCAGCCTTAATTTGTTTAACTACTATGACTAGAATGGTTGATGAACAAAGAATAAATATTGGTACTATGAAAGCTTTAGGATATGGTACTAGATCTATAATGTTAAAATATATACTATATTCATTGTTAGCAAGTGTTCTAGGAAGCGCCTTAGGAAATTTAATAGGACTTACTGTATTTCCTTCAGTTATATATAATGCATATGCCAGTATGACATACACACTTCCTAAAGTTAGTCTAGTTTTTAGTGTAAGATTAATTATATTATCTACATTAATAGCAGTTTTAACAACTACATTAGCTTCAATATATTCTTGCTATAAAGAGCTAAAAGAAGTTCCGTCTATACTTATGAGACCTAAGTCCCCTAAGGAAGGAAAAAGGATATTACTTGAAAGAATAAGTTTTATTTGGAATAGATTAAATTTCACACAAAAGGTAACTTGTAGAAACATATTTAGATACAAAAAAAGATTTTTTATGACTGTAATAGGAATATCTGGATGTAGTGCTCTTTTACTAACTGGATTTGGAATAAAAGACTCTATATCGTCTATAGTAGATAATCAATATGGTCAGATAATTAAGTATAACTTGACTTTAAACTATGGTAAAGCTGTTGATAAGAATTCTAAAACTAAAGAAGAAAAAGTCATAGATAGTGATGACCGAATAAATAATTATTTAAATATAAAAAATAAGAGTTATAAGGTTATCAGTAATTCTGTAGAAAAGGATGTAAATATTGTAGTCCCTGAGAATATTAATGATATAAATAAATTTATAAACTTAAAAAATAGGGTAAGTAATAAAAAGTATACTTTAAATAATAACGGTGTTTTAATAACTGAAAAATTAGCTAAATTATTAAAAGTTAAAGATGGAGATTCAATAGTATTAAAAAATGAAGATAATAAAGAGTTTAAAGTAAAAGTTTCTGGTATAGTAGAAAACTATGTAGGCCATTATTTATATATGAGTCCTCAATTGTATAAAAGTACTTTCAATGAAAATATTAAATTTAATGAGGTACTAATTAATACAAAAGATGGAATTTCACAAGATAAACTAGGTAAAGATATGATGAACTTAGATAACATAAATTCAGCTACATTCAACACAAGTGCAAAAAGTTCTTTTTCTGATATGATAACTAATTTAAATAGTGTGGTTATACTTATAATAGTATCTGCAGGAGCTTTAGCATTTATTGTTTTATATAATCTTACAAATGTTAATATAAGTGAGAGAATAAGAGAAATAGCAACTATAAAAGTCTTAGGATTTTATGATAATGAAGTATCTTCCTATGTGTTTAGAGAAAATATAATTTTAACTGTAATAGGAACAATTCTAGGCCTAATTTTAGGTGTATTTTTACATAGATTTATAATGACGACTGCTGAACTTGAATTTGTTATGTTTGGAAGAGATATAAAACCTATTAGTTTTATACTATCTGGTATGCTTACATTTATATTTGCTACATTAGTAAATATTTGTATGTATTTTAAACTAAAAAAAGTAAAAATGGTTGAATCTTTAAAATCTGTAGACTAATATATGAGGGATGATGACATGATTTATGATAATATTGTAAAAGCTACTTTTGTAAAACGACCAAATAGATTTATAGCACATTGTATTGTAGATGGAAAAGAAGAAATTGTTCATGTAAAAAATACAGGTAAGTGTAAAGAACTTTTAATTGAAGGTTGTACTGTATATTTACAAGAACATGATAACCCCAAGAGAAAAACTAAGTATTCACTTATAAGTGTTGTAAAAGGAAATAGACTAATCAATATGGATTCGCAAGTTCCGAATAAAATAGCCTATGAAGCTTTAATAAATAAAAAAATAATTCTTCCTGGGCTAGATGAAGAATTATTAACTATAAAACCTGAAAAAACATATAAGTCATCTAGATTTGATATATATATAGAAACAAAAACTAAAAAAGCTTTTGTTGAGGTAAAAGGAGTTACTTTAGAAGAAAATGGTGTGGTTTTATTTCCCGATGCTAAAACTGAACGAGGAGTCAAACATGTAGGAGAGCTTATAGAAGCATCTAAAGATGGATATGTAAGCTATATATTATTTGTTGTACAAATGGATAATGTAAAGTATTTTACACCTAATATTAAAATGCATCAAGAATTTGGAGATATGTTAAAAAAAGCAAGTTTAAGTGGAGTTAACATAATTTCATACGATTGCAATGTAAGTGAAAATTCTATAACTATAAACGAAGAGGTTAAAGTAATATTATAAGATTTAAAAATAGTGTAATTTAATAAATTACACTATTTTTTTATAAAATTTTGAATATTAGCTTTATATTTAAGGAATATATATTGTACTGTGAAAGTATAATATTGTAATTATACATTTTTAAATTAAGGGGGAGCATATGAGTACACAGTTAGATATGTTTAAAAAATTAACAGAAGCTAAAGGAATTCCAGGATTTGAAAAAGAGGTTAGAAATTTGATTAAAGGATATATATCTGAATATGTAGATGAAGTAACTACAGACAATTTAGGAAGTTTAATTTGCAAGAAAATGGGGAATGAAGATGGACCTAAAGTTATGCTAGCAGGGCATATGGATGAAATAGGTTTTTTAGTGACAAATATAGATGATAATGGATTTATAACTTTTCAAACACTAGGCGGGTGGAGTGGAAAGGTTATGAATAGCCAAAAGGTTATAATAACAACATCAACTGGAAATGAATATACAGGAATAATAAACTCAATAAATACCAAAGATGTTAAAACCTCTATAGATAAAGAAAATATGTTTATAGATATAGGGGTTGAATCAAAAGATGAAGTTGAAAAGTTAGGAATAAAACAAGGAGATATGATAACTCCATATTTTAAGTTTGAGCAAATGGCAAATCCTAAATATCTACTTGCTAAAGCTTGGGATGATAGAGTTGGATGTGCTCTATTTATAGATATATTAAAAAGTTTAAAAAATGAAGATCATAAAAACATAGTATACGCAGTAGGCACTGTTCAAGAAGAAGTTGGATGTAGAGGAGCTAAAACTAGCTCTAATGTAGTAAATCCTGATATTGGATTTTCACTAGATGTAAGTATTGCCAATGACACTGTAGGATGCGACACGAAGTTAGGAGATGGTAAGCTTGGAAGCGGACCTCAAATACATATATTTGATGGAGGTTTAGTAGGTCATGTAGGTCTTAAAAACTATTTAATTAATTTATCTGAAGAACTTAATATTTCATATCAGATAAATGCACTTCCATTTGGAGGCACTGATGCTAGCCAGATGCACTTGGCTCATAATGGAGCTCCTTGTATAAGTATTGGTATTCCTACAAGATATATCCATTCTCATGCTAGTATAATTCATAAGGATGATTACGATAATACAGTTAAACTTATATCTGAATTTATCAAGCGTTTAAACAATGATGAGTATAAAAAAATATTAGATATATAATTTAAAATTCACAATTACTATTAAGTTTATATTACTCATAGTAATTGTGAATTTTTTTGCTATTCAACCATATAAGTACACTGTATAGATGCCTTTTCAAACCCATAGACTTCAATAAGTTTTTGATGAAGTATAAACACGTCTTTTCCGAATTCACGAACTATTGCATCACATGTTTTCCTAAATTCTTCGCAAGTTACAGATGATTCATTTATGGTTAACATATACCCTAAGTCTTTTTGAATTACGACATAAACATTAGATGGCATATAAATTTACCCCTTTCCATATGAAATTTAATTATTTTAACTTATGTCTATTCTCTTTTTCATAAGATATTCAATTAAATATCCCATTATGATAACTCCTGGAATATCAATTATTAATCTAAGTATAGTAAACTTATATCCCAACGCTCCAATTTCAAATAATAATGTTGAAAATTTAGTAACACACCAAGCATTAAGAAAAATTATTATATTAGAAAATTTAACTCCCTTTTTGATAAGCACAGCTGTAAATGGAAACGCTGCATACATGGGTCCAGCAGAAAAAAATGCTATTAAAAAAGAAATAAATATACCTTTAATACCAGAGCTATCACCCATATATTTTATAAAAATTTTTTTAGGAACCCAAATATCTAAAAGACTTAATATAACCATTACTGGAGGAAGGATAGATAGCATTTGGATTAAACTGGAAGTTGTAATATTAAAAATTTTATATCCTATATTTATATTATATAAACATATTAAAATACAAATAAATGAACTTATAAAAAAATATTTATATCTTTTTATTACTAATGTTAAAGTACTCATACTAATACTCCTCCTATGAAAGCTGCTACTAAAAATGCAAATAAGAAAGCTATAAAATTCCTGTAGAATGCAGCTTTTTTGCCAATATATTTAGATTCTAGTGAGAATGTTAAGATTCCAACCATTGTAGATGTTGATATGAAAGCCGCTACTTGAGAGTAACCCGCTCCGCTTTTTAATAATATATCTCCAGTAGAGAAAGCTACAAATGTAGGCATCGTAGTTATAGAGCCTAAAAAAGATGCTATAGATACTCCCAAAACACTTGAATTTGGACCTATAAACTTAGAAATAGAAACAGGATTAATAATAGCTAGAATTATAGCGATTATGATAACTATACAAAGAAATTGGGGCATAATATTTTCAAAGGATTTAGCTGCATTTATATAAGCATTCTTGGTTTTTTCCCTATCTTTAAAAAAAGAAATAAATGTTATCAATATGCATAAACCATACATAATAAAAGATGTCACAAAAATCCCCCCTAACATTAATTTATAATATGAAGAAAATATGTTAATCGTAACCTGGTAATTAAAGTAATAAAATATATAAATTATAAAATTGGTAATAACTAATAGAGATAAGCTTTGTTTAAGGAGGAATTAGTTATTCTATGAATAAGCAAAAACGATTAGTCATCCCACATACATTTACAATAATATTTTTACTAATAGTTTTTATGGCTATTTTAACTTGGATTATACCAAGTGGTCAATTTCAGCGTAAAGAGATAGATAATAGGTTGGTGGTAATTCCAAATACCTATGAATATGTTAAGGAAAACCCTCAAAACATTGATGATATATTTAGAGCTCCAATAGATGGTTTTGTAGATGCTGCAGAGATTGTAGGATTTGTTTTATTAGTTGGAGGATCATTTGGAATAGTTAATAAAACTGGAGCTATAGAAGCTGGTATTAATGCTGTTGTGAAAAAACTAAGAGGAAATGAAATTATAATAATACCTATATCTATGATATTGTTTAGCTTAGGAGGTACAGTATTTGGAATGGCAGAAGAAACATTACCATTTTATATGATATTTGTACCTCTAATGTTAACTATTGGATATGATTCACTTACTGCTGTAGCTACTGTATTTTTAGGAGCTATGACAGGTAATATAGCATCAACTATAAATCCTTTTTCAGTTGGTATAGCTCAGGCATTAGCGCAAATAACACCTGGATCGGGTATCGGTTTTAGATTTTTAATATATATAATTTTGATAACAATTTCTATTATATTTGTAATTTTTTACGCTAGAAAAATAAAGAAAAATCCAAAAAAATCTATAGTTTATAATCTAGATTTGGAAACTAAAAAACATATTCAAATGGAGAGTTCTAATATAAAAGACTTTACACCTAAAGAAATAGGAGTATTAATTATATTTGCAGTTGGAATGACAATGATGATATTTGGAGTTTTAAAACTTGGATGGTATATATCTGAAATTGCTATGATCTTTATCGCTATTGGAGTTTTATCTGGTATTATAGGAGGACTTAATCAAGAGACTATTGCTATTTCATTTATAGAGGGAGCTAAGGATTTAGTATCAGCAGCCCTTGCAATAGCATTAGCACGTGGAATAGTTATAATTGCCCAAAATGGATTTATAATAGATACTATGTTGAATTCAGCAGCAGGATACCTACAAAACTTACCAAAAGTAGTTTTTGTTAACTTAACGTTGTTTCTAGAAGCAGCATTAGCATTTTTAATTCCATCATCATCTGGACTAGCTTCTCTTACAATACCTGTTTTAGCACCGCTATCTGATTTAGTTGGAGTATCGATTCAACTAATAGTTACCGCTTATCAATTTGGTGTAGGACTTACAAATGTTATAACTCCTACATCTGGAGTTTTAATGGGAGCACTAGCTCTTGCAAATATACCTTATTCTAAGTGGTTAAGATTTGTAATGCCACTAATTATAACACTATTTATTTCATGTATGATATTTTTAACAATAGGACAAATTATAGGAATTAAATAAAATATACTTGCAAAGTATCAAGTTCATTTGTTATAATATTACTACCGTTAAATAATAATAATTTGTTTTGAGGGGCTCTTATCTATTTTAAATAGATAAGGGCTTCTTCTATTTGTGTAGATTTTTTATTTGTATAATTATGTAAAATTATTATAATATATGGGAGTATGTATTGTATAATAGTATTAACATATTAAAGGGGGGTAGGAAGTAGTGGATAAGCTTATTATAGTTAGAGGTGCTGGAGATATAGCAACTGGAGTTATACATAAACTTAGTAGATGTGGATTTAATGTTTTAGCATTAGAAGTAAAAGATCCTTTGTCTATAAGAAGAAAAGTATGTTTTAGTGAAGCTATTTACGATGGTGAAGTGTGTATAGATGGAGTTATTTGTAAATTTGTAAGTAACGAAGATGACTTAAAAAAAGCTTTTTTATCAAAAAAAGTTTGTGTAACTATTGATCCTGAGGGTATCTTAATTAATAAATTAAAACCAAAAGTTGTAATAGATGCTATAATTGCAAAAAAAAATTTAGGTACAAATAAAGATATGGCTCCTATTACAATTGGATTAGGGCCTGGATTTGAAGCTGGATATGATGTTGACTTTGTAATAGAAACAATGAGAGGTCACGATTTAGGAAGAATAATAACTAAAGGTTATGCAACTGAAAATACAGGTATTCCAGGAAATATTAATGGCTTCAGTAAGGAAAGAGTAATTTATTCAACTGAAGATGGTATTATAAAAAACATTTGTGATATAGGAGATTTAGTTTATAAAAGTCAAGTTATTGCTAAAATAGAAAATGGTAAAAACTCAGTTGATGTGTTAGCCACTATGGATGGTATTATAAGAGGTATTATAAGGAATAACAGTAAAATTAAAAAAAATCTTAAAATTGCCGATATAGACCCTAGAAAAAGTGAACTTAAAAATTGCGAAACTATATCTGATAAAGCTAGATGCATAGCTGGAGGAGTTTTAGAGGCTATCCTTATGAATTGGAGTGATCTATAGATGAATGAATATATTTTGAAAAAAGTGTATGAAGATTTAGAATTAGGTAATAGAGTGTGTTTTGTAACTCTTACAGATGTCAAAGGCTCAAGCCCTGGTAAACAAGGCGCTGTAATGGCTGTATTTAAAGATGATTCTGTAATAGGAACTATAGGTGGCGGAATACTAGAAAATGTTGTTATAAATAAATGTAGGGAATGTATTAAAACAGGAGAAGATTTCAACTTTGATTATTCACTTACAGAGGAATCACTAGAAACTACTATGAAATGCGGAGGATATGTAAAAGGTTATATAAAGGTATTTAAACCAAAGCCAAAATTATTAATCATTGGGGGAGGGCACATAGGTCATTCTTTATATAATATATCAAAAGGATTAGATTTTTATTCTATTATAGTAGATGATAGACATGAATTTGCAAATGAAGAGAGATTTCCAGATGCAGAAAAAGTTTACTCAGGTGATATAAGTGAAATTTTAAACAAAATTAACATTGATGACAATACATATATAGTAATTGCCACTAGAGGTTATGAAAAAGATATAGAAGCTTTAAGAGAGGTTATAAATTCCAACGCAGCTTATATAGGTATGATAGGCAGTCGTAAAAAATGGAAAGCTTTAAAAGAGGAATTAATAAGTGAAGGTGTAGAGAAAAAATTATTAGAATCTATATATGCACCTATAGGAATTAATATATCTTCAAGTAGTGTTTCAGAAATAGCTTTTGGAATTATGGCAGAGGTATTACTAGTTAAAAATAATGGTGATCTTTCACATAGAAAAGATAAAAGGTAGTTTGGTTTTATAAAGAGGTGTTGTAATTATGATAGATAGATATAAAAGAGATATTCATAAACTTGTTATATCTTTAGGTAAAGATTTTATTTTAAATATTGATAGTTTAAAATTTGTAGTTAAAGAATTAATTAATTTGGGAATAGATGATATTGAATTTGAGCTAAATGATAATATAGATTCAATTAGCTTATGCCACATAATTAATTATATTAATAGTGAATGTAATGTTAACCATATAGGAATAGTTACAGATGGATTTGGAATATATAGTAAAATTAGTGAGCTTAAATCGTATGGACTTACAAATATAAGTGTTAGACTAGAATCCTTAAAGCAATATAAATATAAAAAGTTAAATCATAATATAAATATAAATGAAGTATTAGATCTTATTAATAAATGCATAAGCTTTAAACTAAATACAAAAATAATTTGCACTCTTATAAATGATTTTAACACTGATGAAGTTTTTGATTTTATTAACTTAACAAAATATTTGCCAGTAGAGGTTTCTTTTTCTGAACTTGTTCCAAATCCTAACTGTATGAACTTCTTTAACAAAGGATATATAAATGTTAAAGAAGTTTTAGAAAGCATAAAAGAGATACATAAATTAAATTATGTAAATGGAAGAATGGATTATTATAAGTTAGATGATTCAAAAGGTGTAATAAGTAGAGACACTCATAATGACAAGTGTAGTATATGCTTAAAGTGTAATGAAATATTTTTAGATGAAAATGGATATATAAAAACTTGTATAAACTCTAATATAATTGTAGATACAAAACCTTATATAAATAAACCATTAATGTTTAAAGAAATAATAAAGCAATCTATATATGAAAAACCAAAAAATGATTAAATATAAAAAAGCTATATCTATTTAGATATAGCTTTTTTATATTTAAAATTAAAGTTTAAAATTGACTCTATCATATCTTCTCTAATACTCTCTCCTAAATCAATAGTTTTGATTTTAGGGTTTTCTATATGATCATAAACAGGGTCTAAAAATTCAACTTCTACATTGGTAGATTTAATCTTACCTACTGGTTCATATCCATGGTAAGTTTCTTTTGAATTTTTTATAACAATCGGTACAATTGGACATTTAGCTTTATATGCTATTTTTAATGCCCCACTTTTAAATTCTGATATTATAGAATGATCATCTTTTACCCAAGTTAAATCTCCTTCAGGAAAGATTGCCATGCTTTGGCCGTTTATTATATTATTAGAAGCTTCTATAATACTTTTTAAACCTTGTCTATTGTCGTGTCTATTTATATATACACATTTTATTATAGCGGCCCATTTAGAAACTATAGGTATGTTTTTCCATACTGGTTCATCAGCTATTACACAACCTACAGGTCTATTTACACTAGATATTAATATATAACTATCTAGCATACTGGAATGATTAACAACAAATAGCACAGGTTCTTCTGGAATTTTTTCCTCGCCAATTATACGAACATCTATATTAACTAATTTTAAAGAATTTTTAGCTTGTTTTTGTAAAAAAGAAAATTTATTTTCCATTTTGAATTTATCAGGAAACTTTGAAAACTTCTTTAATTTAAAAATAGATAATAAGAAACCTATAATTTGAAAGGTTGCAAATTTAATGTAATTAAACAATTTGATATATCTCCTCTTCATGCATGTTAAAATATTTAATTTAGATTAATTCAATACTAGAAAGATTTTATCATAAAATGAAATTTAATTAAAGAGGAATATGAAATGATAATTAGACAATTAATTTAATAAAAAAAGAACTATTTCAATATAGTTCTTTTTTTATTATGTATATTATGCAGTTTGATCTTCCTTGTTATCTTGTCCATGTCTGTTGTATTTTTTATTATACACTACTATTAGAAGTACAGATGCTAGGACATAAATAACAGCTGTTATGTAATAAGCTTTTGAATATCCACCTGGTATTTTAAATAAGAATAATTTTGTAAATTGACCTGCTATTATAGATGTAATACCTCCTGCTACAAATATAAGTGAGTTATATGCAGGTCTAGAGTTTTTTGAAACAAACTCCATTGGGAGAGAGTTCATTATAGGATTTGCACAGTTCATAAATCCTGATCTAAAGAATAGACCAGCTCCAACTGCTAAAACCATTCCAGAACCAAACACTGTACCATTTGCTATAACCAACATAAATGGTATAGATAAAAGTGCTAATCCACCTAAAGCAATAACATTTCCTAGTTTTTTTACAACCCATGGTGATATTAATAAGAATAAAACCATTGCAAAGTATTGATAAGATACAAGTTGAGAAGTTGTAGCTCTTGATATACCTAGTTCATTATTTAAGAATACTGAGAAGTAAGGGCAAATTAATGATGCTCCAAATCTTATCATAGCATAGTATACAAGCCATAGTACAACATACTTGTTTTTAAATATTGACCAATCAAAAGATTTTTTCTCTTTAGTTTCTTCGCAGTAGTCTTCTTTTTTCTCTTTTATAAATAAAAGAGGTATAAGTGAAAGTGCTGCGATTACAACAAACATAAGTAATACATCTCTTTGAGCTAATATAAATTCATGTAATTGATGAGAAGTCATTCCTTTAATGTTTTCAGTTATTGCACTTGCTTGAGAGTTAGAGATTTTTAATCTACTTGCAAATCTAGATACTGCAATAGTTCCTCCAAACCAAGTTGCCAATACCATACCTATAACATTTATATACAATGCTCTAGAAAAAACTTTAGTTCTTTCTTTCTCAGTAGTATAAGCTGTAAGATAAGGTGGTAACACAACATCAAATAATGCAACACCTACAAGTATTGCTAGTGTAGCAACAGGGTAAATAAAGCTTACATCCACAAATGATATAGCTATTAATGCAGCTATAGTCATTATAGGCCCTGTAATTATAAGCTTTTTGTATCCAAGCTTTGGTGCTAAAATTAAAATTGCGGCACATACGAAATTACTCATCCCCATAAAAGAGGAGAAAGAACTTGCTGTAGAGATATTAACTTGCTGTAAAAAAGTTACTAAGACGTCAAAAGCAACTCCACTCATAAGTCCCATAAAGGCATAGCTGACAATAAAGGCCCAGCTATTAAAGTTAAATCTTTTTAGTTCTTTTTGATCCATAAAATACCATCCCATTTCATATAAAATTTTTATTAGGAATAACTCTCTTAGGAAAACATTTCCTAGTCAAGATAATTGTATATTATATTGGGAAAATTTCAATATATTTGGAAATTTATGGAATATATTGTAAATTCTATAAATTCGCTAAAATAGTTAGATTTCATACTTAAAATTCAAAATTTAAGAATTAACATTATATGTGTATAGATTAAATTTTAAAGCACTTATACAAATATGAATTTATGTTACAAACATATTAAATATCTTTAAAACTTTAATATATTTTTCAAAAAACTTTATTTTAAACTGAATTTAATTTTCAAAATTTTATCTACAACGTAAACATTTAGTTATACACTTTATTTTAATTTCTTTTATTAAAATAATCTCAATTTAAATAAAGTTAATATATTTCTTCGAATAATAGCATATTATTAAAGTAATTAGATATAATTCAATACTTAGGTGGTTAAAAATATGTATCAAGGGGGAATTATAAGGTGAGAAATAAAGCTGTAAATTTAATGGATGATAGGATTTTTAAAGTTAAAATACTATCTAGCGGTGGAGATAATATAAATTTAAAATTTCCTGTTGAGTTTGTGAAAAGAATGGTAAAAATAAATGGACTTAAATGGCTTAATTTAAAAACAGATGTCTTAGACACTGACAACTTAGCAAAAACGGTTATGCAAGCCTTAGATTATAATTTAACTGGTAATATAGTTAATATAAAAACTAAAAATAATGATTTAATAAAAATAAATATAGATTAAGTTTAAATTTCAATGAATTTAATATATAGTCTTGAATAAATATGAATTTTTTTATACTATATTAATAACTTTAAATTAATATCGAAAGGAATTTGTTATGAAAAGCTTTGAAATAATATTAACTAGAGAGACTTTTAGCTTTAGATTTAAACAATATGAGGGAATGTATTTTTTTGGAGAGCTAAATGAGGAAACTCAAATTGTTAAGTATAAGATAACAAAAGATAAAGAAGGATTAGAGTTAAAAGAATTTGGAAACACACACATAAAAGAGGACTTATTATACATCCCTCAAGTGGACGCTTACATAGATTTAAATAGTATAAAATAAAAATCGCCACCGATATATGAGAATCGGTGGCGATTTTTATTTTATAGATGTTAGTAACAGTTTCTTTGAAATCATAATAAGATATATAAACATCTAATGTAGAATTAAGGTTATTTAAGTAAATAGATAATATAAATTTGCAAAAGGAGAATGAGTAATATATGAAAAAAGTTTATATAGATTTAGGCCATGGTGGAAATGATGGTGGTGCTATAGGGGTTAATAACATACTTGAAAAAGACATAGTACTTAGTATAGGAAAAAAACTTGAACAAAAACTTAAAGATTGTGATGTAGATATTAAAATGTCTAGAAGCAATGATACGTTTAAAACCCTTGAGTATAGATCTAGTGAAGCAAATAAATGGGGAGCTGATTGTTTTGTGTCATTGCACTGTAATTCATTTAACAAATTAGCAAAAGGTGTAGAGACA
This sequence comes from Paraclostridium dentum, assembly GCF_048568265.1. Taxonomy (NCBI): domain Bacteria; kingdom Bacillati; phylum Bacillota; class Clostridia; order Peptostreptococcales; family Peptostreptococcaceae; genus Paraclostridium; species Paraclostridium dentum. Next base: position 1,500,382 of record NZ_CP183813.1, read on the forward strand.
TATTGCTATAAGCTAAAATATAGAAAATTAGCAGATGATATACACGAAGAATTAGTAAAGGCTCATTTATACACAGAAAATAGAGGAGTAAAAGAGGGGAATTTTCATGTAGTTAGAGAAACAAAAATGGCTGCAGCTTTAATAGAGTTGGCATTTATAGACAATGTTGAAGATATAGATCTTTTGTTAAATAAACAAGATGAATTTGCAATAGCAATAGCTAAAGGTATATGTAAATTTTTAGGAATTGAATATAAGTATAACAATATCTCAGATAAAGAACAATTATGGGCAGTATGTGTAGGTGCTTTCAAAGAAAGAGAAAACGCAAACAGAATCTTAAAAGAAGCTATAGATAAAGGATTTAAAGATGCTTATATAATTCCTAGGTAATATAAAAACTACCACTGTAAAAAATACAGTGGTAGTTTATGTATAAAATATTATATTAAAATAATGACTTTATATAATATTAGTAGACAAAGTCCCATTAAAGCAATTTTAAATACTATATTTCCAATAAGCTTCACGCTTTTTATAACTATACCTGCAATAACTATAAAAACTAGCAATTTAAATAACATGTCTAAATCCATACTATTATCCTCCTATTCATATAAGAATTATATAAATTTTAACAGAATATAAGAATATATGCAATTTATATAAAATATAGAGGTATAATATATAATATTGGATATATATTGTATAATGATATATTATGGTAAAATATGTATAATATAATACAAAAGGTAGGTAGGGAGTTGTTTATGAATAAAATTAAATTTTCAATAAAAAAAATAAAAGATATCCCAACTGATCCTAAGATAATGTACGCTAAAGCTAGTTTTTACATTAAATTAGGGAAGGTTGATGATGCTATAGAACTATTAACTCAAGCTTCAATAAATCACTATGACAAGGCTCAATATACGCTAGCCAAGCTATATCAGTCTGAGGGGAATATAGAAGAATGTGAAAAATGGTTTAAACTGGCATTTAAAAACGGAGTTGAAGAAGCTGCTTATGATTTGGGAAGTATATATTATAATTTAGAAGCATATGAATACGCTATATATTGGTATGAAAAGATAGCATTGCTAGGACATTTGAAGGCTCAAAATAACTTAGGGGTAATTTATTTTAAGTTAAGAGACTATGAAAGTTCTATAAGGTGGTTGAAAGAAGCTAGCGATGGTAAACTATCTGATGCTCTTTTCAATCTAGGAATTTTATACAGATACGCAAATGATGTTCAAAATGCAATAGATTGTTTTAAAAGAGGTTCTATCTTAGGAAATAATCATGCAAAATATAATTTAGCTATGATATATCAAGAAAATGGAGACTTTAAAGATGCTATTTCAAACTATAAACAATTATCTAAAATAGGATACGAAAAAGCTTGCTATAATTTAGGACTTTTATTTGAATCAGATCAAAATTATGAAGAAGCTAAAATTTACTATAAAAAGGCTGCTGAAAAAGGAAATGAAAAATGTAGTTTTAGGTTAGCGTACATATATGATGAACAAGAAGACTATGAAGAAGCTAAAATTTACTATAAAATTGCTTATGATAAAAATAATATATTATCTAGCTATAAACTAGGTAATATTTATAATAAAGAAAATGATTTAAATACAGCTAAAATGTATTATAAAGAAGCTTCTGACAAAGGAATAATACAAGCTACTAATAATTTAGCCGGACTTTTATTTGAAGAGAAATTGTATGAAGAAGCTATTCCGATGTATGAAAAATGTATAGATTATGGATTTAGAGAATCTATAGAGAATCTAGGAGATTTATATAAACAAATAAATGATACAGATTCTGCAATTAACTATTACAAACAGATAGAAGATTTAACATCTGTTCAAGTTAAACTTGGTAATATATATGAACAATTAAAAAACTTTGATTTAGCAATTAAGTATTATCTAAAAGCAGCTGAAAATAATGACCTCGAAGCAATTTATAGATTAGGGATTATTTATGAAGAATTAGATGATTATGATAAAGCGATAAGTTTTTATGAAGAAGCTATTGAAAAAGATCACTTAAATTCTAGGATTCATTTAGGGAAAATTTTATTTGAGAAAGAAGAATATGAGCTTTCTAAAAAATTATTTGAAGTTCCCGCAAATGAGGATAATGGATACTCACAACATATGTTAGGTATAATATATAGCATTTATTATAAAGATTATGTAAGTGCTAAGTATTGGTATGAAAAAACAAGAGAAAAAGGGTGTATAGAATCTATATTTAATTTAGGCCAATTGAGTCTAAAATTAAATGAAGATAGTGAAGCTGAAAAATATTTTAAAGAAGGAAGCAAGTTAGGCAATAAGAAATGTGAATATATGCTAGCTAGCCTATATTATAAAAAGAGCTTTGAAGCTTATGAAAGTTTAGCAAACGAAAATTATGATAATAGTGAAGAAGTATTTAAAAAACTTCCGAAGTTAATTTTGAATTTTGATCAAATACTCATAGCGCCTTTTGAAACTATTAAACCTAATGAAGAAGAAGATATGTATGTGCCTAAGTATTTATTATATACAGATGAAAAAATAGATAATCTATATGAAAATGAGTTAACTCATATGATTGTAGATGGACATCTGGAGTTTAATATAGAAAATATAACTAAATAATACAAAAAAATGGATAAAAAAGCATATGCGAACAAATGTTCGAGAAGCTAGTTTTATCCATTTTTTATGTTAAAACACATATTTTTTTATAATTTACTTAAAAAAGTTAATAAAATTTGATAAAAATCCTGTATGCTCGTTGAATATGTTAATACCTATACATATTAATATAATACCACCTATAATTTCGGCATAATTTTTTAATATTGGACCTATTTGCTTTCCTATCAAAACACCTATAAAACACACTATAAACGTTATTATAGCTATAGCGCTTACAACTGGGACTATAGATATATTTAAAAATGCAAAACTAACACCAACGGCAAGTGCATCTATACTAGTAGCAACAGACAATACTATTAAATCTTTTGTTCTTATATCATTATCATTAAAGTTATTTTGAGTATTATCTTGAGCGATATCTAAAGCAACTTCATCCTCATCTTCACCTTTAATAGATTCATATATCATTTTTATACCTAAGAATGATAGTAAAATTAATGCGATCCAATGATCAAAAGCTTTTATGTATCCTTCGAAGCTAATTCCTAGTGCCCATCCAATTAGAGGCATTCCTCCTTGAAATAAACCAAAGAAAAAAGCTATTTTAAAAGCTAACTTTGTTGTTATATTTTTAATTGTCATTCCTTTAGTTATAGATACCGCAAATGCATCCATAGATAAAGCAATTGACGTTAATAAAATTGATATTAAACTCATAATTATTATTCCTCCTTAACTTTTTATAATATGCACAAAAAAAACGAGACTTATACACGAAAATAATCGTGTATGAGTCTCGCTATTTAAGACTAGACCAGACTTTATAGTCATTATGTTGATCTAATCACACTTTACGTGCTAGCTACTCCCTCAACAAGAGAATAGAAAGTTTATTCAATTCTTTTATAATTTTACATAATATGTAAGTATAAGTCAATTAAAACTTTATAACTGGCTTAGGTGAATCAATTTATCTCTATTAATTATAGTTATTTTACCTCTTTGAGATATGATTATATCTTTGTTTTTAAAATCTGTAAGTAGTCTAGTTATTACTTCGCGGCTAGTTCCTAACTCCTGAGCAATTTTTTCTTGTGTTAAATATAAATAATCACTATTATTAGTCCTTTTAGAAATATCTAATAGATACTTAGAAACTCTTACATCCATACGTTCAAAAGCTATTTCTTCCAATAAATTTATCACTTCTGTATATTTAGTAAATAAATTTGAAACCATATACTTTTGAAAATCTAGAGTATTATATATATACTTGTTAAAAATGTCAGTTGGAATAAAAATTATCTTTGTAGGTTCTATAACTTCTGCAAATGCCGGAAAAACTTCATTTGATAACATACAAGACATAGATAAATAACAAGTATCTCCGCTAGAAAGCTTATATAAAGTTACTTCTTTTCCTTTATCTGAAATTTTATAAACTCTTATAGATCCTTTTAAAATTAAAGAAAAACCCCTACACTGTTCTCCTCTAGCTATTATTTCAGAGTTTATATCGAAACTTTCAACCACTAATCTAGATTCAATAAGATTTTTAATTGGTTTATCTAATTTATTAATGAAACTGTATGTATCACATAGTTCTTTAAAAACTGTCATAAGATCCCCCCTAAATATAAGTTAAAATTATTTTTTATATACTAAAATTATATATTAATATATATTAATATCAAAGTATTTAATTTCACTATATAAATATATACATAATTTATATTTTAAATTAAACATAAATGAAGAGTGCCTTATAAAAGACACTCTTCTATCTAAATTAGGTTTGGCAGAGCGAGTAATTCTGCATCTCTCACAATTACTTAAAACCTTTAAGTAGAGTATTGGACCCTTTCCAACTTCAAAACCTAACTGATAATAGTATTACCTTTAAAATTAAATTTTATACTAAAATAAGTAACATATTTATATGCATATTCATATTCTTTAATAAGATTAAATATTTAACTATTAAAAATACTCTCTACATTAAATATTAGCTTCTGAGTTATCTACATTAATACAGATAAAACCCATAAATTCATCAGAAGTAGCTTGAGTATAAAAATAGTATTTATATCTTAGAAGGTACCTTGAAGTTAAACTAAAGGTATCTTCTTATTTTTTGTCTATTTTAACTAGTATGTACATATATATTATTAAAACACATTCAATTAAGGAGGTTAGTATGGGAAGTATAATAAGTAATTTATTTACATCGATATTTACAAATCCTATAACATTAATATTTATAGGTATTACAATAATTCACTCAGTTATAAACGTTATAAAAAACAATAAAATCTATGATTTTGTGCAAGAGAAATTGAAGGAGTTAAATTTAAATCCAGAAGAAAGTGATATAGTATCTATTGCTAATAATAAGTACGAATCATATAAAAGTACATATCCATATGCAGAAATAAACATGAACACATTTGTAGAAGAAGTTATATCTGATTTTTCTAAAGATAATAAAATAATAATAAATGAAATAAAGGCTGTTAAAAGCTCACCTTCATTATGTATATTGTTAGGAGTTTTAGGTACATTTGTAGGGCTTACAATAACTCTTGCAAGTATCGATAAGAGCAATATCGTAAATTCAATGACTCTAGCTATTGGGAGTATGCAGATTGCATTTGCTACAAGTATTGTAGGGATAATATGTTCAGTAACTATAAATGCATATATAAAATATAAAAATTGTGAGAGTATACTATTACAATTGATGCTTAAGTTAGAAAATATTATGACCGTTAAATCTAGCAATGACAAAGGAGAAGTTTTAGATTCAAAGTTAAATGAAATTAAGGTATGTATAAAGGATATTAGTAAGGCTATAAGCGCTATAGAAAGATTTGATAAAATTTCTAAAGATTTACATGACTTTAACGATGACTTTATATCTTCTATAGAGCAATTAGGCAATATGCTAAATGGATCAAATGATTCTATAAAGGCATTTGATCAAAGTATAAGAAAATTAGATAAACAATTTAGTATACTTAATTTAAAATTCGTTAAGTTATTTGATACATACGAAGCTCAAAGTGAAATTTACAATGAAATAGTAGAAAATGTAAAAGAGTCTTCAAAAGATATAAAAACAGTAAACCAAAGTCAACTTGCTATTAAAGACTATATAAGGGATGTAAATGCTGGATTTGCATTATATGAAAGAAATATACAAGATCTTATGGTGAAGTTAATTTCTCACGAAAATAATTTACTTATAAAACAAAATAGTATGAATGAAAACAATGTAAACTTAAAAGAGGATATACATAAATTAACATCTGTTATAGATGAACAGGCTAGATCAATCATTGACCAACTAGAACTTGTATTTAAGTATATCGATATATATAAAGAAGCTTTAGACATGTCAAATTCAATGTCACTAGAATCTATTGTTAAAAATAATGAAGGGTATGAAATTGTTAAAGAGTATAAGATAGATAACATAAATGAAGATTATGATAACCCCAACCAAACTTTCGATTTAGATGAATTAGACGAAATTGAATTATATGATGAAGAAGAAGAGGAATTAGAGTATGATAAATAAATATAGAAGAACTGTAAATAAAGAGGAAGAACATAGTAATTTTTGGCCCACATTTACAGATTTATTAGCAACTATTTTAATGGTTGTTATAATGCTTTTAATTAGCTCTGAAAGTATGGTTGGAGGAGTAGAACAAGGAATAGCAAGTAACGTTAATAACTCAGTAAAACAAACTTTAAAAGAAAATGGAATTCCAATAGAAATTGATAAGGACAGTGGAGAAGTTACGTTTGGAGAAACTGCATTATTTGATACAGATAGCGATCAGTTAAAGCCAGAAGCTAAAGAAATTTTAAAAGTATTTGTTCCTAAGTACGCTGAAACTATATATAAAGATTATGGTGATTATATATCCAAAATAATAGTAGAAGGGCATACTGATGATGTTGGAACCTATATATATAACTTAGACTTATCACAAAGAAGAGCTTTTAGTGTTGTAAATTTTATAGTTGGAGAAGAAATAGGGGATTATAAGTATAAAGATAAACTAACAGGAGATATAATAGCTGTAGGTCGATCTAAAGCTGAACCTATAAAAAATAATGATGATAGTGTCAATAGAGATAAATCAAGAAGGGTAGAAATAAAATACGAAGTTAATGTAAATTAAAACTCCGAATATATGTTTGGAGTTTTTTTGTATTTAATGCCAATTACGTGTTATAATTTATAGTGATTAGTTTGGAGGGATAAAAAAATGACAGATAAACAAAAATTAGATAAGTTTTTAAAACTACAAAACAAAGGAATTTCAATTGATGAGATAGCAACTCAATTAAATTCAGATATAAAAGCTTTAAGACGTTTTTTAAATAAAAATGGATATAAATCAGTAAAAGGAAAATATGTAAAAAAAGATGATATTCCTGTGAATGATTCAAAGCAAGATGCAAAACAATTAGAGTTAACAATGAATTCGACTAAATCATCTAAACCAGCAACTAAAGAATCTAAAACATCTACAAAAGCAAAAAATAATAATACTTCTAGCACTACTCCTAAAAAAAGTTCAAAACCTAGCACTACAAAAAGCCAAAAGGTATATAAATCTAAACCAGCAAAGGTTAATGTGAGCGCTGAAGATTTAGATAAACTTTGCGAAGTTTATGACTGGTACTTATCGGTTAAAGATATAAAATCACTTAAGCCAAAGATAACGAAATCTAAAAAGGATATTTTGATAGAAAAATGTGATATGACTGATTTAAAAAGCACTAGAGTTCAAGTTGAAAAATCTACATGGGAAGAGTTTGAACGATTATGTAGCAACTCTGATCATACTAAACAAGAAATAATAACTCAAGCTATAAAGGAGTTCTTAAAACAATATAAGAACTTAATTTAATAAAAAATAAATGAGCTACAGTATTTGCAGCTCATTTATTTTTTATTTATTATTTATTTATCACATAGTTTTTAATGTAAAAACTAAAGTAAACAAGAGCATAGGGATAAGTATTAGTATAGCTATTTTTTCAGAATTTTTTCTCATAAATCCCCTCCTAAAAAGTTTACTTATATACTATATATTATAATTATAGTATATTTATTCCAATATGTTAATTTAAAAATCAGAAAATTTAGTATATAATAAATGATATATAGAAATTTTAATTTAATAAGAAAGAGGAAAAGGTATGTTTTTATTATTGGGAGTACTATTTTTAGTTTTAGGTATAAGTTTATTAATGTCTTGTAAAAATGCAAAGAAAGAATATGATACAAAATTACAAAGTATAGAACAATCAAAAAGTGTAAAGAAAGATAAAAAAACTAATAATAAAATTAAAAACATAAAAGAGAAGTATGAAGCTGAAATAAAAAAATCAAAGGGAAGTGGATATAGCTTTTTAGTAGCAGGAATCTCATGTATGTTAGCAGAAATCATTTTGAAATATTTAAAATAATAAAATCTAAAATTACAAAAATAAAGAGATATGTCTATAAAACATATCTCTTTATTTTATTACTCTAAATACACCTCGTACATGTCCTAGTATACTAACTTCAGATGGGTCTAAAATTATAGGTTCCATAAATTCATTTTCAGGTTGTAATCTTATATGATTTTCTTCTTTAAAAAATCTTTTAACTGTTGCACTATCTTCTCGAACTAATGCAACTACTATTTGAGAATTATAAGCTGTGTTAGCTTTATCAACTATAACATAGTCTCCATCTAAAATACCTGCATTTATCATGCTTTCACCTTTTACTTTTAATATGAAGTTATCTTTTCCTACAATAAAATTTGCAGGTAATGGTATGTATTCTTCTATGTTTTGTTCTGCAAAAATTGGCTCTCCAGCAGTTATTTGACCTATAACAGGTAAATGAAGAACCTCTTGATTAAGACCATTAACACCTTCACCTTTATTAGAGTCTAAAACTTCAATTGCTCTAGGTTTCGTTGCATCTCTTCTAATATATCCTAGTTTTTCTAATTTATTTAAATGAGAGTGTACAGTTGATGTAGATCTTAAATCAACAGCTGCACAAATTTCTCTAACTGAAGGTGGATACCCTTTTTGAGTTAATTGATCTTTTATAAACTCAAGTATCAGTATTTGCTTATTCGTTAAATCTAGATACATGTTATCATCTCATTTCTAATATTAATTTTTAGTTTTATACTATATATTTTAGCATATTGACCAATTTTATACAAACATTTGTTCTTATATTAAATTTTATTCATTAATATCATCTAAGTCATCTATCCATTCAAAGTTATTAACAATATCTCTTTTAACATTTTTCTTATGAGCTGCATATAATTGAGTCGTTGTAACATTATCATGATCTAGTAAGTTTTGTACATCATATATAGAAAATCCATTTTGAATTAATGAAGTAGCCGCCGTAGCTCTTAACTTATGAGGACTATAACCTTTATCTCTAGAAGTATCCATAGAAATAGACGTATACTTTTTAACTAATTGTCTAATTGACTTTGGATCCATTCGTTTATTTTGCAGAGATAGAAATAGTGCATCTTGCATATCTTCACTTAACATTTCACTTTTAGGTCTTTCATTTAAAATGTAATCTCTAACAACTAGCTCACAAGTATTGTTTATAGGCATCAATACTTCTTTACCTCTTTTTCTATAAATTTTAAACTCTCCTCGTGAAAAGTTAAATGATGAAATATTAAGCTCTCTAAGTTCATTTAATCTAAGTCCATATGTAACAAACAAAGCTAATATAGCTTTATCTCGAAGCTTAGTCTTTTTCCAATAAACTTTCTCTTTATCAGTAAGACCCAAACCTGTATCAACAGCATCTAACATTTTAGCAACTTCATCTATTTCTAGGCGTTTAATAGCATCAGGTTGTGGTTTGGGAAGTTTGATTGGATTGAATCCATCTGTTATATTAGCTTCTAATTGATCATTTCTAAAAAGAAATTTAAATAGAGTAGACAAAGATGACTTTTTACGTGCTAAAGCTCGATTGTTATTTTCATATATATGAGTATTTTTATCAGTATACTTATAATATCTAGTACAATAATCTCCTAAGAATAGATTCACATCTCGTGCTTTTATTTGATTAAACTCATTAAGCGTAATATCTTTTATCTCATTAGCAATTGTAATTTCTTTAGTTTCTATTAAATATGAACAAAAAAATTGAATATCTTCTAAATAAGCTAATCTAGTAGTAACCGATACAGATCCTTTTAAATAAATACAGTAATCCTTCATAAACTTAGGAAGGTTGGTTTCAACCTGTATACATTTTTCGATAACTCTATTATCTCTAAGAACGATATTATCAGGCTTATCAGATTTATTATGTATTTTAATAGTTTTACTTTCTGCCATTTTAAAACCTCCAAATTTAAACTTTTAATATTTTTAATATAGCATAGTCTTTTTTTGACTTCAACTATTCCTTAAATAATATAAAAACTCAATTCAAGATTTCAATTATATTATCGATAAATGATACTATGTATTCAAAAAAGTTAATCTTGAAGGGAATTTTTCATTTTTGTTGATTTTATATATTAACAGTGCTATTCTAATAGCATAAAATGTATATGAAATAACAAAACTAAACAATAGAAAATATAGGTTTAATCAATATTGAGTATTGATTAATTAAAAGGGAATCAGGTGAAAATCCTGAACTATCCCGTAGCTGTATTAGAGGAATTTATGTGCAATATGCCACTTGAAAACAGGGAAGGCGCACATAAGTGATGATTCTTAAGTCAGAAGACCTGCCTATATTTAAAAGCATTAACTCTACGAGTGATAGGGATGGCTTTACATTCAATTATACATATTAAAACTATATGACAAATTTATTGTATATAATTTTAATATTCAAACGTAAATTATTTTTATTTTGGACGGAGGACTTTATATTAAGTTTTCAATTCAAGCCTATCACGCCAATAATTACAATTCAAATAATTCATTACAATTTCGTTATTTTTTTCACGCTAAATAAGTATTCGTAGAGTTATAATACCCACAATTTAAATTTGTTTAAATAATACATTTTTATATTTTCACAACACTTCTTTAATAATCTCGTTTTATAAATACTTTTATCATAATAACTTTAATCTTTTAGAGGGACAGTATGTAAAGCCTAGGTATAAAGTAAGTGAAATGAAATAGTGTTTCCAAAATATACACTATATAGGGGGTATTTTTATGTCATTAATGACAAAAGATCAATACATAGCAAGTCTTAGAAACTTAAATCAAAAGGTTTATTTATTTGGGGAATTAGTAGAAAATCCAGTTGACAATCCTATAATTCGTCCATCGCTTAATTCTGTAGCAATGACTTATGAACTAGCTCAAGATCCACAATATGAAGATATAATGACAGCTGTTTCTCACCTTACAGGTAAAAGGGTAAATAGATTCTGTCATATTCATCAAAGTACCGAAGATTTAATTAACAAAGTTAAAATGCAACGTTTATGTGGACAAAAAACAGGTTCATGCTTTCAACGTTGTGTTGGAATGGATGCATTTAATGCAGTTTACAGTACAACATTTGAAATAGATGAGACTCACAAAACTAATTATCATGAAAATTTCAAAAAGTATATGATATATATTCAAGAAAATGACTTAGTAGTAGATGGTGCAATGACAGATCCAAAAGGAGATAGGGGATTAGCTCCAAATAAACAAACTGATCCCGATTTATTCTTAAGAGTAGTTGAAAGAAGAGAAGACGGAGTTGTAGTAAGAGGTGCTAAGGCTCACCAAACTGGTATGGTTAATTCCCATGAAATCCTAGTTATGCCAACTATGACTATGGGGCCTGATGACAAAGACTGGGCAATATCCTTTGCTTTACCAACTGATACTGATGGAATATTTAGTATATATGGACGCCAATCTTGTGACACTAGAAAACTTGAGGAAGGTGCAGATATAGATATTGGTAACTCAACATTTGGTGGTCATGAAACGCTAACTATTTTTGAAGATGTGTTTGTTCCAAATGAAAGAATATTTTTAAATGGTGAAGTTGAGTTTTCTGGTATTTTAGTAGAAAGATTTGCAGGATATCATAGACAAAGTTATGGAGGTTGTAAAGTTGGTGTTGGAGATGTACTTATTGGAGCATCAGCATTAGCAGCTGATTATAATGGAGCCGGTAAAGCTTCACATATAAAAGATAAGCTTATTGAAATGACTCATTTAAATGAAACGCTATACAGTTGCGGAATTGCTTGTTCTTGTGAAGGATGTAAAACAAAATCAGGAAATTACCAAATAGATATGTTGCTTGCGAACGTTTGTAAGCAAAATATAACAAGAATGCCATATGAAATTGCTAGACTAGCAGAAGATATTGCTGGCGGACTTATGGTGACGATGCCTTCTGAAAAAGATTTTAAAGATCCTAAAATAGGTCCTTATATTGACAAGTATTTAAAAGGAGTTGATCAGATTCCTACTGAAGATAGAATGAGAATTTTAAGACTTATAGAAAATATTACTTTAGGAACTGCTGCTGTTGGATATAGAACTGAATCTATGCATGGTGCAGGTTCACCTCAGGCTCAAAGAATTATGATTTCAAGACAAAGCAATATAAATGAGAAAAAAGAGCTAGCTAAAAATATAGCTAATATAAAAGCATTAGCTAAGGCAGAGAACTAATAGTACTATAAGATCCTAGAATTCAAGGGGTGAAATAATGAACTGGAAGGCTTTATATAAAGAAAAATTAATATCAGCAGAGAGTGCTGCAAAAAAAATAAAAAATAACAGTAGAATTGTTACTGGCCATGCAGCAGGAGAACCAAAGAAAGTTATAGAGGCAATGGTTAACGAAAGTGAAAGGTATTCTGATGTAGAAATAGTTCATATGATTGGTATGGGTCCTGGTGAGTATGTGAAAAAGAATAAAGAGTTCAACTTTAAACACAACTCTTTATTTGTAGGAGCATCAACTAGAGAAGCGGTATTAGAAGGAAGAGCAGAATTTACTCCTTGTCATTTTTCTGAAGTTCCAAGACTTTTTAAAGAAGAATACCTAAAGGTAGATGTAGCTATCATTCAAGTTTCACCACCAGATAGAAATGGATACTGTAGCTTTGGGGTATCTAATGATTATACTAAATCAGCATCTGAGTGTGCAGAAATTGTAATAGCAGAGATTAATCCTAAAATGCCAAGGACATTAGGCGATTCTTTTATACATATAAAGGATATTGACTATATAGTAGAAGTTGATTATGACATTATAGAGCTTAAACCTTCTAAAATAGGAGAAATAGAAAAAGCGATAGGAGAAAACTGTGCATCACTTATAGATGATGGAGCGACACTTCAATTGGGAATAGGTGCTATCCCAGATGCTGTCCTTCTATTTTTAAAGGATAAAAAAGATTTAGGCATTCATTCTGAAATGATATCAGATGGAGTAGTTGAGTTAGTTGATGCAGGAGTAATTACAAATAGAAAAAAAACTCTCCATAAAAATAAAATGATAGTAACTTTTTTAATGGGTACACAAAAACTATACGACTTTGTCAATGATAATCCAATGATAGAGACATTTCCAGTAGATTATGTAAACGACCCTGTTATAATAAGTAAAAATGATAATATGGTGTCAATAAATTCTTGTATTCAAATAGATTTAATGGGGCAAATAGCTTCAGAATCTATTGGACTTAAACAGTTTAGCGGTGTTGGAGGCCAAGTTGATTTTATAAGGGGATCTAATATGTCCAAAGGTGGAAAATCAATAATTGCTATACCTTCCACTGCATCAAGAGGAACAGTGTCAAGAATAGTTCCATTCTTAGACAATGGAGCAGCAGTAACTACATCTAGAAATGATGTTCATTATGTAGCTACAGAATATGGGGTAGCAGAGCTTAGAGGGAAATCTTTAAAAGACAGAGCAAGGGAGCTTATATATATAGCTCATCCTAACTTTAGAGATAATCTTATAGAAGAATGGGAAAAGAGATTCAATAGTAAATTTGATAATTTAAAATATTACAAAGCTTATAATTAGTTTTAAATTTCAAGTTAAATAGGAATTGAATAAATATATTTTATCCTAGTATGGAGGGGTTTATATGGATACAAAATCATATATCGATGAATTAGTAAGTAACTCAAGGATAGCACAAAGTAAATATGAAAAATTTACTCAAGAACAAGTGAATGAAATAGTAAGAGAAATTGGGAAAGTTGTATATGATAGAGCAGAAGAATTAGCTAAAATGGCAGTTGAAGAAACAAGAATGGGAGTTTTTGAGGATAAAGTTGCTAAAAATAAAGGAAAATCAAAAGTTATTTGGAATAATTTGAAAGATAAAAAATCAATAGGAATATTAGAAGAAGATAAGAAAAATGCAATTATTAAAGTTGCTAAGCCTAAGGGGGTAATTGGTGCTATAACACCATGCACAAATCCTATAGTTACTCCAATGTGCAATGCTATGTTTGCATTAAAAGGAGGAAACTCTATTATTATTTCGCCTCATCCAAGATCAAAAAAATGTAGCAAATATATAGTAGACTTGTTTAATGAGTCTATTGCAAAATTTGGAGCACCAGAAAATTTAATTCAAATTATAGAGGAACCATCTATTGATTTAAGTTTAGAACTTATGAAATCTGCTGATGTAGTAGTAGCTACTGGTGGTATGGGTATGGTTAAATCAGCTTATAGTAGCGGAAAACCGGCTTATGGAGTAGGTGCTGGAAATGTACAATGTATAATAGATAGAAACACGGATATAAAAGAAGCCGTAACCAAAATAGTTACTGGAAGAACTTTTGATAATGGCATTATATGCTCTGGAGAACAAAGTGCAATAATACCTAAAGAAATATATGAAAAAACTATAGAAGAATTTAAGAAAAACGGAGCTTTCTATGTATCAGATGAAAAAACTATAGAAAAATTCGCAAATGTAATTTTTATAGATGGAAAGATTAATGGAAAAATAGTTGGTCAAAGTGTTCAATTTATTGCTAACTTAGCAGGTGTAGATATTCCAAAGGATACTAAGGTAATTATATTAAAAGCAAGAGGTAAGGGATTTGAAGATGTATTATGTAAAGAAAAAATGTGCCCAGTAATGATTTCATTTGAATATGACCATTTTAATGAAGCGGTAGAAATAGCTCAATCTAATTTAAATTTAGAAGGAAAGGGACATTCTTGTGCTATTCACTCAAATAATAAAGAACATATTAAATATGCTGCAGCTAATTTAACAGTAAGTAGACTTGTTGTAAATCAACCGTCATCAACTTCGGCTGGAGGAACTTTATATAATGGATTTGCTCCAACTACTACACTAGGCTGTGGTTCATGGGGTAATAACAGTATTTCTGAAAACTTAGATTATAAACATTTAATTAATGTATCAAGAGTAGGTTTTTATAATACAAAAGTAAAAGCTCCAACAGATGAAGAAATCTGGAGAAATAAAGAAGCATTGGCAAAATCTTTAAATTAAGGAGGAGTTCTAATGAAAATGATAGAATTAAAGCCTCAAATTTTTAAGTTTAACACTTGTAAAGCTTTTATTGAGGAATTTAAAGTAGGCAATGGAGATTTAATATTCACAAATAAATTTTTGTATGATTTTTTCTTAAAAGATTTTAAAATTGACAGTGAATATATTTTTCAAGAAGATTATAACTTAAAAGAACCTTCAGATGATATAATTGATAAAATAGTTAAATATATAGAACCTAAAAATATTAAAAGAGTCATAGCAATCGGAGGAGGTTCTATTATTGACATATCAAAAATATTAGCCCTTAAAAACGTTGATTGTTCTTGTGCTCTTTTTGAAAAAAGAGTTCCTGCAATAAAAGACAAAGAACTTATAATAGTACCTACTACTTGCGGTACAGGTAGTGAGGTTACTAACGTATCAATTGCAGAAATAAAGAGTAAAGAAACAAAAATGGGTCTTGCTGTACCAGAGTTATATCCAGATTATGCAGTACTTATTCCAGAGCTTGTGAAGGAATTACCTTATGATTTCTTTATGTATAGTTCAATAGATGCTTTAATCCATGCTATAGAAGCTTATGTTTCTCCAAATGCAAATAACTTCACAGAAATGTTTAGCATTGAGGCAATTAAAATTATAATAGATGGATACAAAAAGATTATTGAAAAGGGTAAAGAATATAGAAAAGAAATAATAGAAGACTTTTTAATAGCTAGTAACTATGCAGGAATTGCATTTGGAAACGCAGGAGTTGGAGCAGTTCATGCACTTTCATATCCACTAGGTGGGAAATATCATGTACCTCATGGCGAGGCTAATTATCAATTTTTTATAGAAGTATTTAGATACTATAATACTAAAAATCCTACTGGTAAAATCAAAAATTTAAATCAATTAATATCAGAGCTTTTAGGAATTGCGTCTGATGTAGATGTCTATGAAGCTTTAGAAGGTATGTTAAGCAATTTAATTGCAAAAAAACATTTATATGAATATGGTATGAAAGAACAGGAAATAGATTTATTTGCACAAAGTGTAATTGAAACTCAACAAAGACTTTTAAATAATAACTACGTTGATATGAATGTTCAAGATATAACTAATATTTATAGAAATTTATATAAATAAGCATAGAAACTCCAATAAATTGTTTATTATTAAGATAAACATATTTATTGGAGTTATTTTTAATTCAAATTACACATAAATGCCAATTTTAAAATTAAAATAGCTATTTAATAACTTTGTAAACATAAGAAGCTTAGTGAAGCATAGTTTGCATCAAATAACCATTGATAAGCTCTGTAAAAGCGCATAAATCAGTTTGAATTGCTAAAATGTAAAAACTCAAACAATAATTAGGCTTAGCATGGACAAAGGGTTAAAATCTAATGTTAATTGTCATATGAGTACAAACTATAGTTAAATATAAAATATAGTTTGTAAATTTAAATTATATTATAAGACTAATTAAAAAAAATTTCAAAAATTAATATTAATACAGATTTCAAAAAAATATAAGATATAAAACAAACAAAAAGAGAAGAAATGAATGAAAAAAATTAAACTTATACAAATTTAGTTAAAAATGCTAAAATACATATTTATATGAGTAAATATATTAATATAATACTAACTATACCCTAAATATACATTTAAAGGATAGTTATGTATTAAGAAATGGACTACTCTTCATATATGTATATATAATTAATGCAATTTCACATATATACATATATGGTAATTTTATAATAAGTATATATACATATTATATTAGTTCCTATATACGTTTATATTATATAGGCATGATTGTACTACAAATCCATGATAAAAAAACGTCATTTTAAGTTTAAATTAGCTTAAAATGACGTTTTTTATTATTTTTCGTTTTCATGTAATGATTCTAAATCAACTTCAAATTTTGAATCATCATTTAAAGCTTGTACATACGCTGTACCAATGTTATTGTCAACACTAACTAATTTTACTGGTTTATTGTAATAATAAAGTGTAATATTATTGTTTTCATTACTGTTGCATATCTCTGCTGCTCTTCTAAGTTGCATAATACACCTCCTTATATTTCTTAACTTATATTTTCCTAATATATATATCTTATTCAAAATAAAAGAGACTATTTTCATAGTCTCTAAATTTCTAAAATTTATCTTGGATTTACGACAAGCTTAATAGCTGTTCTTTCTTCTCCGTCTATATTGACATCAGTAAATGATGGAACACACACTAGATCTATACCACTTGGTGCAACAAATCCTCTTGCTACAGCAACAGCTTTAATAGCTTGGTTTAAAGCTCCTGCTCCAATAGCTTGAATTTCAGCACTTCCATTTTCTCTTATAACTCCAGCTAGAGCACCTGCTACAGAATTTGGATTAGATTTTGATGAAACTTTTAATACATCCATTTCAACATCCCCCTCTTATGTTTCTTTGTAGAATATTATTAAATTGTATAGTATCCTATTTAACTACAAATTCTATAAAAAAAATAAAACTCCTTTATTTTAATATTAAAATTAATATTATATTGATATAACTAAGCTTCATAGATTATTTACATATTCTAAGTAGAGATACTTCCATAAAAGTAAAAAGTCTATTAAGGTTTACTTAATAGACTCCTATGTTTCTAAACTTTCCGTATCTATGATTTACTATTTCATCTTTAGAAAAATCTTTATAAAAGCTTAATCTGTTTATTATATAATCTTTAATATCGTTTGATACAGCTTCTAAGTCACTATGAGCTGTACCAGGTGGTTCTTCTATAATATGATCTATTATTCCTAAGTCTTTTAAATCTGAACTCGTAAGTTTCATTATTTCACTAGCATCTTTAGATTTAGACGCATCTTTAAATAAAATACTTGATAGTCCTTCAGGGGAAATAACTGAATAAACTGAGTTTTGAAGCATTGCTATCTCATTTGAGACACCTATTCCAAGTGCTCCTCCACTCCCCCCTTCTCCTATAACAATAGAGAGTATAGGTACTTTAAGTGAACTCATTTCAAGTAAATTTTTTGCAATAGCTTCTCCTTGACCACGTTCCTCAGCTTCTATGCCACAAAATGCGCCTGGAGTGTCTATAAAAGTAATTATTGGTCTATTAAACTTTTCGGCTTGTTTCATAAGTCTTAGAGCTTTTCTATATCCTTCTGGATGAGGCATTCCAAAATTTCTTTTTATTTGTTCATTTATATCTTTTCCCTTTTGATGACCAATTAACGTAACTTCAAAGTCGCCTATTTTTCCGATTCCTCCAATTATTGATGGATCATCTTTGTAAAGTCTATCTCCATGTAGTTCTATGAATAAAGAACATATGTTCTTTATGTAATTTTCGGCATTAGGTCTCTTTATATCTCTACTTATAGAAACCTTATCCCATGCAGATAAATCTTTAGGACTAGTAGTTTCAATGTTTTTAAGCTTAATTTCTAGTTTTTCTATTTCGCAACTTAAGTCTATATTGCTTTGATTTGATAGTTGTTTTAATTGTTTTATGCTTTCTTTTATTTTATTTATATCTTCCATCGAACTAGTGTTCTGTATATGCAATTAAATCACCTTCTTTACAATAATCATAACCATGTAAGCTTAATAAGTTAAATAAAGTATCTCTCATCTGGTCTCTATTAACTATAAGGTCTACAAAACCATGTTCTAATAAAAACTCAGACGTTTGAAACCCTTTAGGTAAATCTTGTTTAATAGTTTGTTTTATAACCCTTGGACCAGCAAAAGCAATCAAAGCATTAGGTTCTGCTATAATTATATCCCCTAGAGTTGCAAAACTAGCAGTAACTCCCCCTGTAGTAGGATTAGTAAGTATAGATATATATAAAAGTCCTGCATCTGATAACTTAGACAGTGCTTGAGATGTTTTTGCCATTTGCATAAGAGAAACCATACCTTCTTGCATTCTAGCTCCTCCAGATGCACAACAAATTAACACAGGGAGTTTATTATCAATAGCATACTCTATAGATTGAGTAATTTTTTCTCCAACTATTGCTCCCATACTTCCCATCATGAATTTAGGATTCATTACACATAAAACGATTTCTACACCATGTATAAGCCCTTTACCTGTTATAACAGCTTCTTTTTCGTTTGTAGCATTTTTATACTTTGATATCTTAGTTTCATAGTCAGGGAAGTTTAATATGTTTTTAAATTCTAAATCATAATCAAATTCTTCAAAACTATTTTTATCTAATAACAATTTAATTCTTTTTCTAGCAGAAAAATCATAGTGTTTATTACACTTTGGACATATATTTAAATTTTCTTCAATATCTTTTCTAAATACTTGGCTTTTACAAGTTTCACAATAAATCCAAAACTTATCATCTACACTATTTTCTTTAAAATTCTGATTTAAATGAACAACTGCATAGTTTTGACCTTTTCTATTTAAGAACTTCTTAATCATAATCAAAATCTCCTTAACTTAAGCGTTTAAGCTTTTTATAAAACTAGTTTCTATAAATTTAGTATGATGAGTATTATCCATAAACTCATTAGAATTTATAAGTTGTTTTTGAAAATCTATATTAGTAGTAACTCCTTCTATGATTATCTCATCTAAAGCTCTATTCATTCTACGTATACATTCTTCTCTACTGTCAGCTATGCAAATTAACTTCCCTAACATAGAATCATATATAGGTGGTACTGTATATCCAGGATATATAAATGTATCAAATCTTACTCCGAATCCTCCTGGTATATGAATAGACTCAATCTTTCCTGGACATGGTCTAAAATCATTATCAGAGTCTTCCGCATTTATTCTACACTCAATGGCATGACCTTTAAATTTAATCTCATTTTGTTTAAATGGTATTTCTTTTCCACTAGCAATAAGCAGCTGTAAGTTTATAAGGTCTATACCTGTTATCATTTCTGTTACAGGATGTTCAACTTGTATTCTTGTGTTCATCTCAATAAAATAAAAATTCTTGTCTTTATCTACAATAAATTCTATAGTACCGGCTCCGATATAATCTACACCTTTAGTTATTTTTACAGCTGTATCATATAATTTTTTTCTTTGATTATCGTCTAGATAAAAACTTAAAGATTCTTCTACAAGCTTTTGGTTTCTTCTTTGCATAGAACAATCTCTATCTCCAAGATGTATTGCATTATTGAAACTATCCCCAAATACTTGAACTTCTATATGTCTTGGATTTTCAATATATTTTTCCATATATAAAGAACTGTCTCCAAATGAAGATAGCGCTTCTGCTTTTGCTATATCAAATAAAGAATCAAACTCACTTTCATTGTAAATTATTCGCATACCCTTACCGCCACCTCCACTAGAGGCTTTTATCATAACGGGGTATCCAATAGTTTTAGCTAATTTTTTAGCTTCTTCTCTATCTTCTAAAATTGATTTCGATCCAGGCACAACTGGAACGTCTAAATTAATCATAGTCTCACGTGCTTTTGATTTATTCCCCATTAGCTCTATTTGATTAGGTGTAGGCCCAACAAAGATTATATTGTTATCAATACATGCTTTAGCAAATTTAGCATTTTCTGATAAAAATCCAAATCCTGGGTGTATAGCATCACAATTCATTTTTTTTGCTAAGTATATTATATTATCGATGTTGTTGTAACTTTTACTTATATTATTAGGTCCTATACATATAGACTCATCAGCTAAGTATCTGTGTAAACTTTCTTTATCTATTTCAGAGTATATAGCAACTGTTTCTATGTTTAGTTCCTTGCATGTACGAATTATTCTAACTGCTATATCGCCTCTATTTGCAATTAATAATCTTTTAATCATAAACTGCCTCCTATTAAATTGTTTTTATTTTAAATATAGCCTGATTATATTCTACTAAATCTTCGTTAGATACTAATATCTCAACTACTTCACCATTTACATCACTATTTATTTCATTCATAAGTTTCATAGCTTCAATTATACAAAGAGTATCTCCTTTTGAAACTTTATCTCCTACTTTTACAAAAGTACTTGATTCCGGACCTGATGCTTCATAATAAGTCCCCATTATAGGAGCTTTAATTACATGGATATTGTCATTACTAACTTCTAAATCAACAGAGGCCTCTTCTTTATTGTCTTCATCATATGCGCTACTTACTTCCGTCAGTTTAAGCTCCTCTTTTTTGTTTTCTACTGTTTTTGTATTTACGGGAATTTCACCTTTAGATACTTCTAAAATAAAGTTCTCATCTTTTAAGTTTACATATGTCAAATTAGTTTTATCTATAGTCAATAATAATTCTTTTATCTCGTTTACTTTCATAATTACCTCCTTGTATTATTACCTGGTACTAACATTATATCACAAAAAATGGTTTTGCAAAGTAAAAAGTGCTACTTTTATAAAAAGTAGCACTTTTATTTTTATTCAATTCTTTGTTCTACACTTTCTAACTCTTGAATAGTAAGACCTGTAATTTCACAGATGAATTTTTTATCGGCTCCTTTTAATAGGAGTTCCACAGCCATATCTATTTTAGTTTTCATAAGATTTTTATTAGCTTCTTCATTTTTCACAATTGTTTTTTTATTTTCTATTACTTGAACTGCTTGAGAAACTTTTGTATTTAGATCTTTTCTGTTACCTATGAAATTTGAATAATATTTAAATAAGATAAATATAGCTGGAATAATAAAAAATAATTTAGACCCTATAAATCCAATTAAAGTTGTTAGTATAACTATAGTCTTATTTATATCTGGTAAATTTTCATTTTTTGAGAAAGATTCAAAAATCCCTAAGAATATTATGGCTATACATAAAGGAATCAATGTATAACTTGCCAAAAGCCCTCCTAAGCCTATTGAATCTATATTGTGAAGAATATTGCCATAAACTGCCATGTCCCCGTTTAAATAAGCACACATGCAAGCTATCAGGCCTATAATTCCACCGAGTGATTGTGTATACCAATTGAAAAAAGATTTGTCCATAATCATTCCCCCGTAATTTAATAATATCCCTATATAAGATATTATTCACTTAATATTATTTGTATTAACTAAATTTTATTTACCTTAAGGTTTTTAAGGCATCTTCTAGAAACGTTGTATCGTTATTTCCTTTTTCCTTTTCTATATCTATAAGCTTCTTAGTTAAATTTTGAGCATTATTTAAGTTATTATTATCTATAGATTCGAAAATTTGTTTTAAAATGAAGTAAGATTCCTCGTCAACAGTGTTAGAATTAAACTTGTTATAATAATATATACACATAATACTCTCCTTTTAATAATTTTTTTATATTTATATTATACTTATAATTTTGATATAAAATTCTAAGTTTTTAAAATTATTTTCATTATATTTAAAATCATCTTGTTAAAATTAATTCTTTTGTGTATACTTTTTGTATGTTTATTTATTAAATTATTATTTATAATCGAGGAAAAGGGAGTCTAACTATGTTAAATACTATTGAGATTATACTTAAAATTTTATTTTTCATTTTGTCTTTTGTATGGGCTGGAAAGATTATGATTTTAAGAAGTGATAAGCAAATAGTTATAAATCCATTACTTATTTCTATATCAGCGATTTTAGCTTTACTACCCGATGCAATATTTGGAATTAACCTTCAATTTGTTAATATAACATTATATTTCATATACGTAGTTATAATTTTATTCGGACTTTATTGTATGAAAAGAAAAAATGGAGTTTTTTAACTCCATTTTTTTATCGTTTAATACCTTCAACTCTATATATTTTCATGCCATAAGACATAAACTTATCTTCATATTCAGTTGTTACATTACCTTCAAATTCACTATTAGCTAAATCTAAAGTTATATTTTTAAGTTTTAGATCAGCTTCTGAAAACTCATTTAAACTAAATTCGAATAGTTTTTCATTATCTGTTTTAAAGTGAATTTCACCGTTTGCATTTAATATAGTTTTATAATTTTCTAAAAATCCTCTATATGTTAATCTTCTTTTGTTCCATCTTTTTTTAGGCCATGGATCACAAAAGTTTACATAAACTCTAGAAAGTTCATTTTCATCGAAATAAGTTAAGATGTTATTTACATCTCCCCATACAAACTTTATGTTAGTTAAGTTGTTTTCAACAGCCTTCTCAACTGCTTTTAATAAAACCTCTTCTTTTATTTCCATAGCTATATAATTGATCTCTGGGTTTTGTTTTGCTAAAGTTGTTATAAATTGACCTCTTCCTGTACCAAATTCAACGTGTATAGGGTTTGGATTTTCAAACTTTTCATTCCACTTTCCTTTGAAGTTTATATCTTCACCTTTTATAACATATTCTTCAAAACTTAATAATCTAATGTCGGCGCCTTTTTTCTTACGTCTTCTCATGATTTACTCCTATTTTATTTATTCAAAATTAAAGAGCATTGGAATCCCAATACTCTTTAATTAGTTATTAATTAATTTCCGCAGCCAGAACATCCGCCGCCGCATCCACCGTCAGCTTGGTTTTCTGGTGCAACTCTAAATCCATAACCAGTATCTTCTATAACTATATCTCCATAGTTATTGTAATCTTCTGTACTCATTATAAAGTTTAAACCTTCTACTTCGTAGTTAAGGTCATCTCCGCTTTGCTCATCCAGAGCAAGTCCAAATGATGGACCGCCTCATCCTGCTCCTGCAAAATAAACTCTTATATTTTTAGGTCTATCTTGACTGTCAGCTAAAATATCTTTTAATGTTTTCACAGCTGTATCTGCAACTTTAACTTTCATTTTAATACATCCTTTCAATTTTATTACATAAATTTATATAAAAACAAATTTATATATATATTATACCCATATAGAGTATATAATCAAACTTTTTTCTTAAATTTTTAAAGTTTTTTGCAAAATTAAAAAGAGTAGTAAATTAATACTACTCTAATGATCAATGTACTCTATTGATGAATTTATAATGAAACTTCCCTTTTCTTCTATATTTAAAACAACTACACTAGGTGAAGTATACACATAGTCCGATAAAACAGGAAATAAAATTGTATACTTTCCTGTTTGTATGTTATTAAATAAATACTTACCATTAATATCAATAGAGGAATAAACTATATCACCATATTCATTAATAAGTGTAACGACTTTATCCCTAAAAGAAGAAGATTCACTTTGTTTTAAATCAACTAACTTCTCCTCAGGTTTTATATATCCAAATATCTTAGATAAAGTAAAATCTGGGTTAGAATTATTAACTTGAGATTCTTTAGATTTTAAGTAAATTGGTTGAATTAAAGTCCCACTTAAGATTCTTGGAAAACTAGTTGTGTCTTCTTTATAAAAATCAGCCTTTAATATACAATTAGATTTTATATTATTTATAACTATCTCTGATATAGAATATAACATAGAAGGTCTTTCATTTGTATGAATACTGTCGTACTTACCATTGACCTGTATATTATCTAAAAAAACAATAGAATTAATATCCCAAATTATATTAGAAGAAAAAAATAATGATTTTTCCATATCAATTTCAATTGGATCAAGTATTATACATTGATCAGTTGCTAAAATAGTCGTGTTTCTAAAACTAGGTCTATTGAACTCTGATAAGTTTGATATCCTGTTATTATCTAAATTTACAGTTCGTAATTCGGTATTGTTAATGTTTGGTATAGCTTTTATATTATTACTATCTAATCCTAATCTTTTGAGCTTCTTTAAGTTTTTTATAAAGCTAATATCTTCAATTTTATTTTCATTTAACTCTAATTCTTCTACTTTGTTAAGTTTTGATAAAGGAGAAGCGTCACAAATATTGTTTTTATTTAGGTTTATATATACAGCATTTATGGCAAACTCTATTCCTTTTATATCCTTAATATTATTACCTGATAAATCTATTTCTGTTAATCCTTTCATGAAATCTTTTGTTATATCTGAAATATGCACGTTAAATTGCCTTGATAAAGCTAATTTAAGGCTGTTGCTTATATATGGATGTTGATTATTCTTTTCCAATGTCTATCATTCCTTTATATAGTAGTCACAATATAATATATGGTTATTTAATGGTACATGACACTAAATATCTATCCTTAAAATAGTACTTATTTTATCAATTTTTTATTGCTTTTTTGTACATACTAATAATAAATACTTATTTTATAAGGAGTGATGTTATTATGTCAAAAATAAACTGTAGTGCTATTACATGTAGTTATAATATAAACGGAAATTGCCATAGTGGAGCAATTAAAGTTGATGGATCTAAACCAAACAATTTAAAAGATGTTCACTGTACATCATTTATAAGTGTACATAAAAACTTAAAAAGTGATATTCAAAGTGAATGTGAGCATATTGTCTGTAATGCTATTGATTGTATCCATAATAAAAATTCAGAATGTAGTTGCTATAATATATTCGTGTCAGGGAATGATGCTAAGAATTTTAAACAAACTAACTGTTGTAGTTTTATATCAAAGTAAAAAAATAGGCGAGTTAAATTCTCGCCTATTTTTTATTTAATCACTTAACTTGTAATTTAGCCCATGCTAATGTTTGGTCTCCAGAGGCTTTACTAAAGTAATAATTTTCTAAGTACTCATTTCTGTCGGATATCGATTGAGTCTCCAAAAACAAAGTTAAAAAGGATAAAGACATACTATAATAATTTAGTGTATTTAAAAGTCCAAGAGAAAATGGATTTCTTTCTTCGTCTCCACTTTTTTCTTTATGGTAATCAGACAATGTTATCCTAAGTTCTCTTATCTGTGTTTTTATATATAATGCTTCTTTTAAAAGATCCTGTGTATCTTTTTTATTAATAATAGCATTAAGTGAGTTAGAAGCTAAAATTTCAACTTGGTTTCCTATCCTAGTCAATTCATTAATATATTTCTCCTCCACTGAACTTGTATTGCTAGGTAAATTTGGAGCGTATATATTTGCATATGAATTGATATTACTAAACATAATTATTGTAATAAAAGCAATTGTTGATACTAGTATTTTTTTCATAATAAAACTCCTTACATAATCTTATTTTATATTGCTTATCTTAAAATTAGTATTACTTTTAAACAAGTCAATTATTCATTTTTCATTATTTAATTACCTATAGAAACAAATATAGACATAAAATATATAGTTTTATGTCAAAAAAATATAAGTTAGTTATTTCAATGTATATATCGATTCAATGTATTATTATGTCAGTTTTATGTCAGATATTTAAATGTTTTTTATTTTGTTTTTATGTTACAATATATACTATAATGTTTCTTATTGGAGGATAAAGATGAGCTTTGCATTTATAAGGAAAAGAAGTAAAAATTACATAGTATATTTAGAATATAAAGACCCAGCAAGCAATAAAAAAATTCAAAAAAATATGGGTTCATATGATAAAAAAAGAGATGCTTCCAAGAAGCTCGCAGAGATAAAAGATAGCATATATAACGAAGATTTATTGCTTCCAAATGCTATGACTTTTGATATATTCTTAAAAGATTTTTTAGAAAAATATAAGATAAATTTATCGATAACAACCTATAATTGTTACACAAGAATATGCAATAAATATATAATTCCCATGCTAGGAAGATATAAAATTGAAGATCTTCGACCAATACATATACAAAATTACATAGATGACTTAGTTGGAATTTTAAGTCCACAGACAATAAAAATACATATAAATATATTAAAACTTGCTACAAAAAAAGCCTATAGATTAAAGTTAATAAGAGAAAATATTGTAGAATATGTAGAAGTTCCTAAGGTTAAAAAATTCAAAAATAACATATATAATAAGCAAGATATGCAAAAACTATTAGAAAAATGTACAGGAACTTCTTTAGAATTACCTATTTTTATAGCCAGCGGATTAGGCCTTAGAATATCAGAAATATTAGGTCTCACATGGAATAATCTAGATTTTAATAATAATTCTGTTACAGTAGAAAAGATAACTGTAAGAAATAATGGGAAAGTAATTTTAAAAGATCCTAAGACAGAAAGTTCTATAAGAACAATTTCTGCTCCAACAGAGCTTATGAATAAGTTAAAAAATTTCAAAAAAGAACAAATCGAATTGAAGCTTCAAGGTAAAATAAAAAATGAAAAAAACTTATTATTCTTTGATAAAAACGAAAATCCTATAGCTCAAGATGTGTTAAGTAAAAAATTTAGTAGATTTTTAAGTGAACATAATTTAGAACATATACGATTCCATGATTTACGTCACTCTCATGTTACACTTTTAATAAACTCAAAAGTTCCTATAAGAGTTATTTCTGAAAGAGTCGGACATTCAAATATAAATACAACCTTGAATATTTACTCTCATGTACTCAAAGAAATGGATAAAGAAGCTAGCGATAAAATATCAGAAGCTTTATTTAATTTAGGATAAAATAGCGAAAAAACAGACCTTTATATTTAGAATATAAGAGGTCTGTTTTTTATTTTTATATATTTGTATTATATTAAAGTATTAGCTTCTTAAAATCTAAATAAAAGCTTTTATCTAAATCAAAAGTTATAACATCAAAATATAGTTTAAAATAATAATATTATGTAAACCAATGTCTCTTTTAAATAAATACAGATCCAAAATCTTTTATAATATTTATTAATTTTGATGAATCCTCTATGTAAGGAGTATGTCTTCCATTTATAGTTTTGATTATGTTATTTTTAAATTCAAAACTTTCGTGATGATCTATTCCTACTGCATAGTCTTCACTTCCCGTTATTATTAAAGTCGGAATGTTTATGCTTTTAGTTAAATAGGTATAATCTAGAAAATAGTTTTTATTTTCAAATGCACGCTCAGACATTTTCGTATTTAAAATTTCTTTATCTAAATTTTCTAGCTTCTCATAGTTACTTATACTTTTAAATTGAAGCATATAATACATATTATATCTAACTAAATTAAAAACAACTTTTTTCCAAATACATATTAAGTTTTGCAAGTTTGTATCACAGTCAATCTGATCTACACCCAAAAGATTACACCCTTCTTTTATTTGGCTTTTTAATGCTTCTTTAAAATCTAGAGTACAGTTTATTAATATTATACCATCTAGATTTTCTCCATATTTACTTGCATATGAAGTTGCTATAATTCCACCAAATGAATGTGCAATTATTATAAATTTTTGTATGTTAAGCTTAACTCTAACTTCTTCTATATCCTCAACTAATCTATCAATAGAATAATTCGAGTTATATTCACCTTCAGATCTACCACAACCTCTTTGGTCTAAATACGTTATATTAAACATGTCATTCATATGAATGCCACAAAACTTTTCGAAATCTTTACTCCAAGCGCCAGGTCCTCCATGTACATATATACAGTCTAAGCCCTCTCCTTCTCTATTTACATAAAGATTTATATTATCATTAGTTTTTATATACATAATCTCCTCCAATTAATTAATGTATTTACATTATAGCAAAATTCAAATGCTAAAGCATTTTTTTAGATTTAAATATCATTATCCCTAATGCCAATATTAAAAACATAAACCCTATTGTACAATAGTATCCAAAACGCCATTGAAGAAAAGGCATGAAACTAAAGTTCATTCCATATATACCTGTTATTATAGTAAGTGGAGCTGAAATAGCTGTAAGTAATGTTAATTTAGTTATTAAACTATTAGTTTTTTCAGCTACTTGAGAAGAGTATATATCCAGCAACTTATCAGCCAATTCTCTAGTAGAAATAGCAAAATTGTACAACTTATCTATGCCAAAGTCGATGCTTTGTAAATTTTCAAGATTATGTTTTTTTATATCTGAATATGTTAAATATCGTATATTCTCTTTTAATATCCTATCTCCTATATAAAGTAATGGTCTAGTGTTTTTAACTACAGTCCTAGTTAAATTTCTAATATCACTGATTTCATGAAAATATTGATCTCTAACTCCTTGAAGCATTTTATCTTCTAACTCCAATATCATATCTTCTAATTTCTCTAAGCTTTCAAAGCTATTTACTATTATTTCTTTGAAAATTAAATAATTTATTTTAAATAGTGCTACAATTGGGTTTTCATCTACTTTAAAGTTATCTTTCATCATTTTTAAAATGTATTTATATATGAATGTATCTTTGTCACTTACTACAAGAATGTAATTATCAGCTAAATATATGTTTATTTCACTTATGATAGCTTTATTGTTTATAAGTTCAAATATATTTAAGCTTAAAAAATCATAGTTATCAAACAAATCTAATCGTATGCTATCATCAAAGTCTAAACAATCTTTAAATGTTATTTCATCTATATCTAAAATAGATTTTATTTTATTTAGTTCGTAAGGTGTTGACAATATCAAGTAACATTCATTACTATCATAAAAATCATCCTTAAATTGATTTAAATGATTATGTGTATTTAAATTAAGTATATTCATTCACTTCACTCCAAACCTGTTATAAATATATTATGTATATAAATTAAATATTAATTCATTGCATAAATACTTTATTTATTATCTATAATTTAGTAATGGTAGTTTTGGCTTTACAGAACATTTGTTCTGTAAAGCCAAAACTAAAACCAGTCAATTTATTGGAAATATAAGCTTTTTCAAAATGTATATTAATGTAATTGATTGATATATATTAATTTTAGTTTTTAAAGGTATTTAAATTGAATTTTATACACTTTAAAGAAAAATTCATAAAATTTGTTTAATATAATAATATTATGTAAACTTAATTCAAAAAAATAATAAAAATTTCAACTTAAGGATGCTTTATTATTATATAATTTAATTAATAAATATGTACTATTGGAGGTTACTATGGAATTTAAAATTAAATTAAAAAAATACGCTGAGTTAGCAGTAAAGGTTGGGGTAAATCTTCAAAAAGGACAAACGCTTCTTTTAAGAGCTCCTATATCTTGTACAGATTTTGCTAGAGAAATAGTAAATGCTGCTTATGATTTAGGTGCTAGAGATGTTGAGATTGAATGGAGCGATGAAGAAAGTTCTTTAATAAAATATTTAAAAGCTCCAGAAGACGTTTTTGATGAATTTCCTAAATGGAAAATAGAAAAATACAATTCATTATTAGACAAAGGAGTATGTATTATAAATATAGACTCTTCTAACCCTACTATATTTAAAGATGTAGATCCTATAAGAATGCAAAAAGCTAGTAAAGCATCTAGTGAAAGTATACCGTTATGGAGAGATGCTATTATATCAGATAAAATTAAGTGGACTATTGTATCTGCACCTAATAAAGAATGGGCATCTAAAGTATTCCCCGAGTTAGATGAAAATGAAGCTATAAATAAATTATGGGATTATATATTTAAGTGTACTAGAGTGGATACTGATAATCCTATAGTAGCTTGGAAAAATCACAATTCTAAATTAGCTGAAAAAGTTATGTTTTTAAATAACTATAAATTTAAATCTTTACACTTTAAATCTCCTAAAACTGATTTACATATAGATTTACCTGAAGGACACATATGGGCTGGAGGTTCAAGTGTAGATCCAAATGGTATAGAATTTACAGCAAATATCCCAACAGAAGAAGTATATACTCTACCTCATAAATTCAAAGTTAACGGTGTTGTTTCTAATACAAAACCATTTATATACAATGGAACTATAATAGATAAATTTACATTAACATTTAAAGATGGTAAAGTTGTTGATTACAATGCAGAGGTAGGTTATGAGTCATTAAAATCATTATTAGAATTAGATAATGGATCTTGTTATTTAGGTGAAGTTGCCTTAGTTGAAAATAACTCACCTATATCTAATACTGGAATAGTTTATTATACTACTTTATATGATGAAAATGCATCTTGTCACTTAGCTTTAGGTGGTGCATATAAAACAAGTATAGAAAATGGTAGCGAGATATCAAAAGAGGATATGGATAAATACGGTGTAAATGATAGTATAACTCATGATGATTTTATGATAGGTTCTAGTGATATGAATATATTTGGTTTAACTAAGGATGGTAAAGAAATACAAATATTTAAAAATGGAAATTGGGCATAAAATAATAAAAAGGGATATATAAATATATCCCTTTTTACAAAGTTTTTACAAAGCTTTAATATAACTTATAACTTCTTCAATTATCCAATCAGGAGTAGATGCTCCTGCTGTTAATCCCACTTTTTTAAACCCTTTAAAATCTTCTGGATTTAATTCATTTACTGTTTCTATAGCTAATGTAGGAACATAGTCCTGACATATTTGAACTAGTTTTTGAGTATTAGAACTATGCTTACCTCCAACTACTACCATCATATCAACATCCGATGATATTTCTTTAGCAGCCTCTTGTCTAACTTTAGTAGCAGAGCATATAGTATTATTGAATATTACATTATCAAGCTTATTAGATAAAGCTTCTAATATTTTATTATATAAATCAATATTAATTGTAGTTTGAGCAACTACGCAATATTTTTTATTTTTATCTAAACTGATATTTTCTAAGTCTTCTAAAGTTTTTATTATTATAGCTTCATTATTACACCATCCGTTAATTCCTATAACTTCAGGATGTTTCTCATCTCCTATAACAATTATATCAAACCCTTGAGAATAATGTTTTTTAGCTACCTCATGAATTTTTTTTACAAAAGGGCAAGTTGTATCAATTACATTAAGACCTTTTTCTTTTGACTCTGTATATACAATCTCACCTACACCATGACTTCTAATGATCATGCTCTTTGATGTAGGAACTTCTCTTACTTCATCAATAGTTTTTAATCCATTTTCTTCATATTTTAAAACCGCTTGTTTATTATGAATTAATGGACCAAGAGCATATATACCGTCTTCGCTTTTTTGAAGTTCATCCCAAGCCATCTTCATAGCTCTTTTGACTCCAAAGCAAAATCCAGCATTTTTAGCTATTTTAACTTCCATATTGATCCCCCTATTTTGCATTCTTATAATAATTTTCTTTTATTACATCTAGTACATTTTGAGATAATCTTTGGTAATCGTCACTTGTTAGCTTTTCTTTATAATAATCTTCAAATGAGATAGGTTTATCTATGTATATTGTAACCCTATTAAATAGTCTATAGTTAGTTATTATAGACATAGGTATTACTAAAGATTTTCCTTTTACCGCAAACATACCTAGACCTGCCTTAGCTTCTAAAAAACCAACATCCTTACTTCTAGTACCTTCAGGAAACATTCCTATGCATCCGTCATTTCTAAGGATTTTTAAAATGCTTTTTATCGTAGATGCAGTTGGATTCTCTCTATCTACAGGAATAACATTTATTTTATTTAATATATATCCTAAAGGTTTTACTTTAAACAATTCTTTTTTAGCAACAGCTGTAATAGGTCTGTTTTTGTGCATACATGCAGCTAAAAATATCGGGTCTAAATTTGACTTATGATTTGCAGCAATTATTATAGAACCTTCTTGAGGTATATTTTCAATTCCTTCAACTCTAAATTTAAAAAACACGCGTGAGAATACATTTAAAACGCCTGTTACAAAGTTATAAAATTTCACATTAATCTCCCTTCAATTTGACTTACTTTATTTTATCTATAACTGATTCAACTACTTTATCTATACTTTTTCCTGTAGTATCAATTTCAATTGCATCGTTAGCTTTAACTAAAGGTGCGAATTCTCTATTAGAATCAATTTCGTCTCTTCTTATTACATCATTAATAACTTCTTCTAAAGTAGTATTATATCCTTTTTTTATAAGTTCTTTATATCTTCTTTCTCCTCTTTCTTTTGAAGAAGCAACTAAGAAGAATTTATAGTCAGCATTTGGGAAAACATATGATCCTATATCTCTTCCGTCTAAAATAACAGAGCTTTTATTACCAATGTCTCTTTGAACATCCACCATTAAATGTCTAACATCTTTTATTTGTGCTACATTAGATACGTTATGGCTAACTTCAGGAGTTCTAATTTCCTCTTTTAAAATCTTTCCGTCAAGATAGATATTATTATCTTTAAAATCTATATCACTTTTTTTTGCAATTTCAATTACTTCATTTTCATTATTAATATCTATTCCACTTTGAAGCACTTTATATGTTATAGCTCTATACATTGCGCCTGTATCTATATAATTTATATTCATTTTATCAGCTACTATTTTTGCTATTGTACTTTTCCCTGCACCTGCTGGTCCATCTACTGCTATTACTAAATTTTTCATATTATTCACTCCTATTCAACTATGTCTGGTCTTAAACTTTTAGCATTATTTAGATATATATGTTTAATCTCAGACTTTGACTTTTCACTATTTATATTTACCATAACTCTAATACATTTTCTGAGACTACCTTGAATATACTTTTCTTCAAAATTAAGTAAAGGTGTATCACAAATATTTAATAAATCTCTTACAGCTACAGATGGATATACCACATCTAAATCACTAGTCATTGTAAAGACCATACTTATAATATCCTCTTCTAATATATCATTTTCTTTTATTATGTTTTCTATCAGTACTTTAGTTTCATTTAATATTTCTTCTATGGAGTTTTGATTAACTGTTGTCGCTCCTCTAACTGCTAATACTTTCATTAATAATCACTTCCTGCTAAATACCCTGTTGAAAAAGCTATTTGAAGATTATATCCGCCAGTCTCGGCATCTACATCTATAACCTCTCCAGCAAAGAATAAATTTTTAATTATTTTAGATTCTAAATTAGATGAATTTATTTCCTTTACACTAACTCCTCCACTAGTTACCATAGCAGCTTTAATTGTTAGCATCTCAGAAATAGTTAATTTCATACACTTTATATATTCAATAATTTTTAATTCATCTTCTTTTTTTAATTCATTAGGTTTTTTATCACTTAAATTAAGTAAAGTCAAAATTTCTTTTAAAAAGTTTTGTGGTAATATGCTTTTTAAATTTGTTAGTATATTTTTATTTGGATTTTCTCTTATTATCTTTGATAATTCATCACTTGAAGTTTTTTGTAAAAAGTCTATTGTAATTTCAATAGGATTATTATCAAGGGGTTTATTTATATATGAAGAAAACTTTAGTACTGCAGGTCCTGATATTCCAAAATGTGTAAATATCATGTCACCTTGAGTTTCAATTTTTTTCTTTTTAATTTTAGTACTTATGCAAACATCTTTCATAGCTACACCTTGTAAATTTTTTACAAAACTCTCTTGTGTAACTAAAGGGATTAATGCTGGATATAGCGGTTTTATTTCATGTCCATATTTTTTTAAAATTTCAAACATATACCCATCAGAACCTGTTGCTGGATAACTTTTACCACCAGTAGTTACAATTAATTTATCGCAACTAATTTTTTCTCCTTTATTAGTTATAACTCCTTTAGCTTCACTATTTTCTATAACTAAGTCACAAACAGTTGTGTTATACATTATTTCAACATTATTTTTTGAAAGGTTACTTAATAGTACATTTATAACATCATCAGCCTTATCTGACTTAGTATATACTTTTTCATCATATTCAACCTTGTACTCTAAATTATTCTCTTTAAAGTATTCTAATAAGTCGTAGTTTGAAAATGTATAAAAAGAACTATATAAGAACTTTTTGTTATTAACTACCTTATCAAAAAAATCTTCTATATTTCTATTATTAGTTATGTTACATCTTCCGCCACCTGTAAGTTTAAGCTTTTTTCCTATTTCATTATTTTTTTCTATTAAAATTACTTCATTTTGTTTTGAAGCTGATATTGCGGCCATTATGCCAGCCGGTCCACCTCCAACAACTATAACTTTTGCCATATTTATATCTCCTTACTCAAGTGCTGAGTTGTTTATTTTTTCATTGTTTTTGATATGAGTAGTATCATTCATTTTTATTATAACTGGTCCATAATCTCTATATTCAACTATATTTAAAGCAGTATTGTCTTGCTTAATTCTATATATATTTTCCATACCTGAATTTAAGAAAGATAAAAGCATAGCCCTAACAGTTACAGAGTGAGTTACAAGTAATATGTGTTTATTATCATATTTCTTATTAAGTTCATTTATAAAATTATCTACTCTATCTTTTATTATATGTAAAGTTTCTCCTTCAGGAATTTCAACTAAATGTGGTTCATTTCTCCATGTATTATATATATCTGCATAATTCATTTTTATTTCATCTATTAATAAACCTTCCCATTTACCAAATCCCATTTCTCTAAGAGCTGGCGTTTCACAAACGCTTATTCCTAAACCGTCTCCAAGTATATTAGCAGTTTGAACAGCTCTACCTAAGTCGCTTGAAAATATATAGTCTATTTTATGATTTTTAGCTAAACTATCAGCAAGCTCAGTAGCTTGTTCTATTCCTTTCTCTGTTAAATCTGAATTACCATGTCCTTGCGTTTTACCTAATATGTTCCAATTAGTTTGTCCATGTCTTACTATATAAAAAGTATTTGCCATAAGTAGCCTCCTATATTTATATATCTTTATTTTTAACGTTCATCAAAATTTTATTATATCATAATTTGACAAATTAAAAAACTTAAACATACAAATATTCATTTAAGGACAATATATATATGAATAATAATAAAGGAGTTTTTAAAATATGAAATCCAAATATCAATATTTAATTATTATAATATTTATATCTTGTTTATTGCTTGGAATAGGAATTAATAAATCAGAAATTGATACTTCATCTAAAATATATAAAAATATATATGTAGAAGATATTGATATTTCATACTTAACATTTGAGGAAGCACTAAATTTGGTTGAATCTAAATATAAGGAAAAGCCAATTAAATTGACCTATGGAGATAAAACTTATGTTATAAATCCATCAGATATAAATTTAAAATTCAATAAAGATAAAGCAATTAAAGAAGCTTATTTTTTTACTAGAAATGATGATATACTGGTAAACCTAAAAAGAAAATCAAATTTAAGATTTAAAGACAAATACAGTATAAATTTAATTAGTACCTATGATGAAGTTAAGTTAAGTAAACTAATTAATGATATCTGCAAAGAAATAGATATAAAAGAAGTTAATGCTACTATATCTATAAATGATGATGGTTCTATTAAAAGGACTAAATCTAAGCATGGTAAGAAAGTTGATAAAATTAAGTTAAAAGAATCCATATATAATATGATAGCAAATAAGAACATAAAAGATTTGAAAATTCCAGTAAATACTGTTGATCCTAAAGTAACCACAGAAAATGTTAACTCTATAAATACAGTACTAGGTCAATTTAGTACTACTTTTAACTATACGACTTCTAGAGGGAATAATATAAATGTTGCAGCAAGCAGTACCAGTGATAAATTAATAATGCCTCATAAAGAGTTTTCATATAATAATGCTACAGGCGCTAGAACATGGCATAACGGATATAAAACAGCTAAGGTTATAGTTGGCGGAAAGTATGTAAATGGCGAAGGTGGTGGAGTATGCCAAGTATCTACCACAATATATAACGCTGCATTACTTTCAGGAATGAATATATCAGAAGTTCATAATCATACATTTGTATCAAAATATGCACCTGCAGGTCGAGATGCTGCAGTATCTTATGGATATACAGATTTTAAATTTGAAAATCCGCTTATGCATCCTGTTTATATTAAAAATACAGTAAATAAAGGAGTTATTACATCTAAAATTTATGGATGTGATAAAGACAGAGAAAGACTTTACCTTATAACAAAAAGCAATTATGAAGAAGATAAAGTTAAGGTAGATACTTATAGAGTATATTTAGATGAAGAAGGAAATATCATTAGAGAAGAACTTATAAATAAAAACACCTACAAAAAGAAATAAGAGAATAGAACATTTGTTCTATTCTCTTATTTCTTGAACATAGCTATCGATTAATTGTAAGTTGTATTGTTGAATTATCTCTATTAATAAGTTTTTATATGTTAAATTTCCACTTTCATCTGAAACAGTACTATATCCAGCATTTTGAAGTTCTTCTGCTTGTTCTATATAAGTAGCTTTAGTAAGAACTTCTTTATATCTAGGGTTTTCACTTAAAAATTTAGCATGGTCTTGTATAGATTCTGATTTTGTTTTATAAACCCTAAATTTATCTGTGATTACTTGATCGTAATATTCACTAGTCTCTATATTAACATATTTACCTTTCCATGAATTGTTTGCTTTTATTCCAAATAAATTATTATACTTAGAAGATAGTTCAGATTTACCCCAATTAGACTCAAGTATAGATTGAGCTATAGTAATAGATGGTAAAATCTTGTACTTATTATAATTATAGATAGAACTATTTTTTACAGAGTCTATAAATGTCATATATTTTCCATCTGGATTTAATCTAGATGGCTTTAAACCAAAATATTTTAAATCATTTATATAATCATGAGTTCTCTTAACTTCTTTTGAACTAAATTCAAGCTTCTTTAAAACATCATCTAAATTTAAAACTTTGTATTTTTCTCCATCTTTAATTATGAATAAATTAGCAACATTTTTTATTTCATCATTACTCACATCTTTAAAATTATTTTTATTTTGTACCCCTATTATACTTGCTACATACTGCCAATTAACTTGAGCTTTTGAACTACTCACTTCGTCACTACATTTTATAAATTGATTGACATCTATTTCGTTTTTATTAATCTCTTTTAAATTAAATACCTTTACATACCAAACAAAAGATAAAACAAATAATAATGCAATCCCACTTAATATAAATAATTTTCTCCTCAAAAGACACCTCCAACTGCTATAAAATCACAAAACATACAAATAATTATACCACTTTTTGTATATTTTTACTGTAACAATGTTGTAAGATGTATCATGATATAATAATATTATAGTATTAGTAAAAAATATATATAGGAGTGTTACTATGATTACACTAAATTTTAAAAAAGATGGAAATGATATAAAACTAAAAGCAAATATATGTAAAAATAAAACTTTAGAAAATTATATGGATTTTAACTATTTCACAGGCCTTTGTAAGGATGGATGTCCTCACTATAATTTAAGTTATACATGTCCTCCAAACAGTCCAAAATTTACTGACTACACAAAAAATTACGAGTACTCTTTAGTTTTAGCAATGTATATGGATGTTGATGATAACAATTCAATAGAAACTGTACATCCATATCTAAGAAAAGTTTTATCTGATTTACTTATACCATTAGAGGAAATATTTGATGGACTTTTATCAGATGGTGGCCGTTGTAGATATTGTGAAAGATGTACATATATAGATAATATACCTTGTAGATATCCTAATAAAATGCGTTTTAGCATGGAAGCTATGGGCATTGATTTAGACAAAGTGTGTAAGGATATTTTAGATCATTCAATTTTATGGAGTAAAACTGGTGAAGCTAATTACTGTACAGTACTTGGTTCTATAAATTTCAATGGAAATTTTAATGAAGATGACTTTAAACAAGCTATACTAAAACTTTTATAATCCTAATAAAATTAGTTTACTTTGGATAAACTTAATTGTGATGACAATATTAATTTGGAGGTAAACTATGGACAATATGAGTGAAATGAGAAATAAACTAGATAATGGTAATTACGATTTAACACTTGAAATAGGCGAAAATGCTTACTTTAAAACATATGATGATGTTAATGAAAAATCAGCTGAAGATGTTGTAAGAAATTACTTAAGAAGTAATGCGGATGATGCACAGTTTAGTGATTTAGAAATAAAACATCACAGAAATAAACACACAGTAAGTGTTTGCGCAAAGTTAAGTTATAATAATGATAAACACACAGATTATTCAAAAAGAAATAAATTAATGTAAAAAAAGAAATTAGTAAATCATCTGATTTACTAATTTCTTTTTTTAGCTTATGCATATACTTTAATGACATCTGAATTTTCAATTATATAAAGTAGATTTTTACATATTACTTTATGATCTATATCATTTGTAGTTTCAATATCTTCTATTATTAAATCTTTAGCTTCTTCTAACTGCGCTAAATTATAGTATATAGGCATTTCATTGTTTCTTTTAAATTTTAAATATATGCAATACATACTATTAATTAATAATCTCTTTTTATTTAAGACTTCATATTGATTTTTATCTTTTACTAAATTATTCATAGATACTAACTTATCTTCTAGTAGGTTAGATATTAATAGAAGATTTTTTACTTTATGAAGATTTCCATAACCATCCACCGATAGCTGAACTTCTGTTTCCATTTCTTTAATTACATTTCTATACATATCTAGTAGTACTTCATATGCAGTGTTTGCATTATATGGTAATATTAACTTGTTTATAATTAACGCTATAATAATACCTAATGCAATAAATGCAACCCTATTTATAATAAATACATCAGGTGAAGTAAGCATACTAACAGAACCTATAGCTGATATTGTAATACATATCATTTCATATTTATAATCTATTTCTTTTGCATAACCACTTATATATCCAGTGAAAATTATAATAATTGCTCTCAAAGTCGGATCTTTAAATATTGAAAACAGTATAAATACTGATATACACCCTAAAATAGTTCCAAATAGTCTTTTCTTCGTTTTAATTATTCCATCTTCAGTGTATGGTTGTATAACAGAAAATATAGTATATAATATCCATCGACCTTCCTTTAAGTTGAAATAGTCCATTATAAATCCACCCAATGCAATTCCTATAGCAACTTTTGTAGCATAAGTAAACTTCATAGACTTAGTACTTATATGATCTTTATAAATATAAGATTTTTTGAAATTATATGGAATCTCTAAATTATCATAGATATTCTTTTTACTGCTATTACTTGTATACTCATTTAAATAAAAATATATATTTTCCATTGCATCGTAAAATTCATATAACTCTTTACTCATTGAATTTTTAAAATTTATTTCACTTTGATTTATATCTTTATTTAAATAAGACTTTAAATTATTTAATTCGTAGCTAATTATTGATAAATCTTCACTATTATACAAACTGGTATCTTGTCTATAATCATCTAGCATAGTATTTATTCTTTCGAAATTAAAAACTATATTAAAAACATTAGATCCATTACCAGTCAAGAAGAAACCTTTTTTTCTATTATCATAAATAATAGTTTTTATTTTTCTCATTGAATTGTTTATTTTTAAATCCAAAGGTTCACTATAGTCATTTTGATTTTTTAAGTATTCAGCTTTTTGTGCTATATAAATACCTAAGTCCATTAATACTTTATCACTAGTTTTTTCTAATTTATTTTTATTAACTAATATTTGTGAAATCATTATGATTAAAGCCCCAGCAGCTAAAGATGTTAGTCTTAAAGGTAGTTGATCTAAGCTCACAGGCGCTCCAATCATAAATAAATATAACAATCCAAACGCTACATCCAAATGACTTCTTAAATTATAACTAAATAAGTATGCTACTATAAACATAGCTACTAAATTACAAACAATTCCTAAAAATATATTTTGAACAGCTAAAAAAGAAAATATTCCCAAAAATAAATTGATTCCTACCAATTTAAATGTATTTTTAATTGGAGATATAGCTAAGTTTCGTTGTAGCAGCATTAGCAACATAGTTATAACTATAACACCTATTAAAGAATTCTCTTTTCCAAATATAGAAATAAAAATATTTATGAATGCAAATATAAATATAAACAGTAATGTTTTAGGTAAAATCTGTTTTTTCATAAAACCTCCTTTTCGAATTATATTTTAAATTTTTACGATAATATTAATTTTATCAGATTTATTATTTTATTCAAATTAAGTAAAATTCGAAACCACACGTACTTTAAACTTAAATAGATAATTTTATTTAATTACCTATCAGACATTAAGTAATGAAGATTCTATAAAAAAACTATTCCCCAACAAACGTTTGAATCTAAATTATAAAAATAAAAAAACTACCTAAATTTAAATTTAGGTAGTTTTTTTATTTTTTACTTTTTAAGATAGTCGTTTGTATTAACAGGTAGACCTTTTTTATCTAATTTTTCCTCTATTACTTCCTTAATAATTGAGTAAATTATTGCAAATAAAGGAACACCTATAATCATTCCCACTAAACCTAGGAACTTTCCTGCAACTAATAATGAAAATAAAATCCAAAATGCTGAAATACCTATAGAGTCTCCTAATATTTTAGGTCCTATTATATTTCCATCTAATTGCTGAATAACTATAATTATTAATATGAACCATAATGCTTTTATTGGTGATACGAATAGAATTATTATGGTTGCAGGTATAGCACCAAAGAAAGGCCCAAAAAATGGGATTATATTTGTTATACCTATAATTACTGATATAAGTAGTACATATGGCATTTTGAATATAGTAAGTACTACAAAAGTAAGCACTCCTATTATTGCAGAATCTATTATTTTTCCACTCAAGAATTTTCCAAATGTATCATTACTTCTATCAACTAACTGTAATATTCGTTTAGAATGTTTTTCATTAAATACTGCACATACTACTTTTCTTCCTAATGCACAAAACTTTTCTTTATCTATAAGCAAATAAATAGATATTATAACTCCAAGAACTATATTCCATATACTAGATGCTACTATTCCTAAAGCTTGTCCTACAACTGGTAGTAACCCCGCAGCAACGCTTATAAAATAGTTTATAAAATCAGTAAGTTTTGTAACTGCTATATCTAAATATTCCTTATCTATATTCAAATCTTTTGTATATTTAGTTAAAAGATCTGATAAATTAGTTAAATATGTAGGTATATCATTAACAAGTCCAAGCATGCTTTCTACTAATTGAGGTAATACAAATTGAATGAATAAAGCTAATAAGATAAATGCTACTATATAAGTAACTAAAAGCCCTATAGCCCTCTTACTTT
Source organism: Paraclostridium dentum (assembly GCF_048568265.1). NCBI lineage: Bacteria > Bacillati > Bacillota > Clostridia > Peptostreptococcales > Peptostreptococcaceae > Paraclostridium > Paraclostridium dentum. The sequence goes on from NZ_CP183813.1 coordinate 1,542,497, forward strand.
TAGGCTTTAATTTATTTAATTTGTTTTTACTAAGCATTCTTTCTTCAACAAATACTAATATGAAATTTAATAGATAAGCTATAACAGCTCCTATTATAAATGGTTGAAGCGTAGATATAATACTGCTTATTTTACCCATAAACACACTTGTATCACTTGCAATGCGATAAAAAATAATACTACAGCAAATAACTATAAACGAATACACAGATATAGTCGTATATTTACTGTTCCAATTTACTTTCATTTTTACCTCCTAATATAATATATAAACTTATATCTTTAATATAAGCATTAAATGGTATTAAGTGTCAATAGATTAGAGTATAAATTCATATAAAATTCTATTTAACTACAAAATTTTATTTAGAATAAATTTAATATTTTAAGCTTAAAATAACTATATACTTAAAGCAAAGGAGATTTAAAAATGTCTAAAAAAACTAAAACTGAATTTAATAATCAATGGGCAAACTCTTTAAATGATTTAACAAGCAAGTCAGAATCTAAACAAAAAAATGAAAACAATAATCAATGGACTTCAACTTTGAAAAATTCCTCAGAAGCTTATTTAAAAGGTTCATCTTCTACAAAAAATAAAAAATAATCATTTTTATTTTCGTTAATGACTATGTCTAATTAGATATAGTCATTTTTATATTTTTGTTATTAAGATTAAATTTTATGTATTTTAAATAAATAAATTTATATTATTCAATATTATTTACTTATTTTGGTAAAAATACCCAATAATAAATACTTTTTATTTTTAAAATGAATATATATAATTCAACTTATTCATTTTAACTTTAAATATATTCTTTTGAAAAATTTCAGAATTATTTAACTTTAAGTTAGTATGTTTAGTTTAATATTTTTTTAGGGTATATGTATGTTCGAGGAGATGGTACATATGGAAAATAAAAGAAAATTAGAAACAACATTAATATTGGAGGGAATTCTATTTGGGATAATAGGTATATTATTTTTTATAAATCCAATAGAATCTTTCTTTAGCTTTACAACTGTGGCAGGAATACTACTAATTATAGCAGGAATATTTACGATAATAAGAGCCTTTAAAACTACTGAAAAAGCATATTATGTATTTAGTGGAATTATAAATATACTATTCGGGTTAATAGTATGGTTATCACCTATATCAACTACAGAAACTTTAATATTATTTTATGGAATCTGGGCAGTTGTAAGAGGTATATACTTACTAATAATATCAATAAAAAGAAGAAAAATTGGATTCAATTTAAATACTTTATATAATGTATTACTTATAGTTCTTGGAATATTAATCCTTGTAAATCCTATAGTAACACTATTTGCAACTCCATATATAATAGGTATTTATTTTATAATATCTGCTATATGTGAAATATGCCTAGGATTTGAAGTTTAAAAAAATGTGAACCTTTAAAGGTTCACCTTTTTTATTACTTATTATTTTCACTAGAATCTATAATATTTTCTATCATATCCAATTGTTGCTTAGATGCATTTATTTTTATTTTTAATTTATCAAGTTTAGCTTGCATTGACTTTTTTACTTTCTCGTCATCAGTACTTTCCATTTCATTTAATCCTTTTTGATATATGTTCTCTAATGTATCTATCTTTAATTTCATTTTATCATATACAACTTTAGGATTATTTTTAAATGCTAAAACCTTTTTTTCATTAGAAGATAGCATCTTGAAATAAACAAAGTAAATTAACATAGTAACGCTAATGTTAAATGTAACAAAGTTTCCACTTTGAGTAGTTAAGCTTACTAATTCAATACATATAAAGTTGAACAGTAATAATCTACTTAAAGTTTTTTGATTTTCTAATGTTGATTGATCTGTAACCTCTTTATTTCTCATAAACTGATATGGAATTAATACTGTTATTATTGGAGTTAAATATAATATATTAGATTCAAATATAGAATAGATTACACTAAATATTAAAATAAACGATTTTGCTCTTCTTATTGAACTCCCTTGTCTCATTTTACACCACCTCTTTAACCTTTATAATTGTATAACTTTATAAATTGTTTTATACTAAAATAATATTAATATCATATCATATTTTATGCAAAAAATAAATTTAAATTTATAAAGAAAAAGGATAAAGTTAAACTTTATCCTTTTTCTTTATAAATTAATTTTGATTTTGTAATAAATCTTTTATATCTCTAAGTAATAAAACCTCTTCAGAAATTTTTTCAGCCTTTTCTTCTTCAATAGCAATTTCTTCCTTAAGAGTTGCATTTTTTAGTTTCATTAATCCCTTTATAAATATAAATATACAAAACGATATTATTATAAAGTTAACTGTTGTTTGTATGAAATTTCCCAAGTTTAAAGTAACAGCTGGGGATTTGCCAACAGCTTCTTTTAATATAATTTTATATTCAGAAAAGTTTATACCTCCAGTTAACATTCCAACTACAGGCATTATAATATCATTTACTAATGATGTAACTATTTTAGAAAATGCGCCTCCGACAACAACCCCGACAGCAAGATCTATTACATTTCCTTTAACTGCAAATTCTCTAAATTCATTTAATATCTTTCTCATAAATTGTTCTCCTTTGATTATATAATTACCGATTACCAAAATTAAATACCCTGATACTTATTGTTTAAAACATAAAACTCACTTTACCTAAATATAAAAAAGACTTTAAAATGCACTTATATAATTTAATAAATACATTAAAAAGTCTTTTAAACTTTTATCTCATTAAGTTTTCTATATCTTCTATTTCAATAGGTATATCATTTGATAGATTTGTACACCCAAAATCAGTAATTAGTAAATCATCTTCTAATCTTATGCCAATTCCCTCTTCTTCTATATAAAGCCCTGGCTCATTAGTTATCACACACCCAACCTCAAGTTTTGAATCACTTATCCAAACATCATGCGTATCTAATCCTAATGAATGACCAATCGAATGGAAGTAATATTTTTCAATTTCTTCTTCTTTTGATATAAGCCCTATATCTATACATCCCTTTGATAAAGATTTTTTTGCAATATCATTTAAATCTCTTAACGTAATTCCAGGCTTAGCTGCTTTTTCAACCTCTTTCATACAATTTAAAACAATTGAATAAATTTGCTTTTGGCGTTCTGTAAACTTTCCATTAATAGGCATTGTTCTAGAAATATCTGAACAATAATAATTGTATTCTGCTCCTAAATCAAATAAAATTAAATCTCCATCTGTGCAATCTTGATTATTATCTTCATAATGAAGAACGGTTGCATTTTTACCCGCAGCACAAATAGTATTAAATGCATGTGCAGAAGCTCCTAATCGTTTTATTTCAAAGTCAAAATATGACTCTACCTCATATTCTTTCATGTTAGGTTTTATATTTTTAGCCATAGAAATAATACCTTCTTTAGTTATAGATATGGCTTTTTTTATAGTATTTATTTCATCTTCATTTTTTATCATTCTCAAACTAACAATTTGAGAATATATATTTTTAATTTTTATATATGGATATTTAACTTTTATTAAATTTGCCATATCTTGAGCCTTTGTTGACGGAATGTCTATTGATTGTCTTTCTAAATCAAAATATATGTTTTTTATTCCTCTTCTATCAATGTAGGATGAAATAGTACTTTCAAATTCATCAATGTATTTTATATTTTTAACCTTGCTTATCTTTCTAGCTTCATCTTTATTTATAGATCGTCCTACCCACTTTGCCATAAGCTCATCTTCTCTTTGTACATATACATTTTCTATAATTTCTGTTTCTGTTTTTAATATAGTTAATATAACTTTTTTATCATCTATTCCCGTTAAATAATAAAAATTTCTATTTGGTGTAAATTTATATTGTTGATCGGCACTTCTAAAAGGTGCATCCCCTGCAAATAATATAAGTAAAGATTCTTCTTTCATTTTTTTAATAAGATTTTTACGATTTAAATCAAACATAAACTTATCCCCCTTGAATTATTATAGTTACTTTAATTATAACAGCTTATGCCTGAATTTAATTTTAATATAATTATAAAAAGCTAACCTGATAATCAAGTTAGCTTTTTATTTTGAATTTTTAACTATATTCTTATACCCTATATATGTAGTATAAAAATACGATATATATACAATTATTAAAATAACGGCAGTAGATATAGATGAGTATTTAATATTTGGCTTATCTACTAATGATATAAAGTCAGATACAACTTTTATCCCTACAATAGAATGTATAAAAGCAAGTGAGATAGGAAGAGCAAAATATATGAGTGTCTGAATAAATATAGCTTTATTAATCATTTTTTCATTAACTCCTAAACGCATTAAAGATTTATATCTTTCTATACTATCACTAGCTTCTGATAATTGTTGGACAGCTAAAACAGCCATACTAGAAATTAAAAATATAATACCTAAATACATACCTATAAATATTATAATTGTAATTGTATTTCTTTGATCAGCATATATAACCTGTTTAGTATTTCCATTTAAAAAACCTACCTTATCATAACTTACCTTACCTTCTTTAAATGAGTCTAATAGGGATTCAAATTTTTTTTCTGATTTATTATAGTCTCCAGTGAATTCTACATTCAAATTAGAGCTCACAGGTTTTGCACTTTCAACTAAACTATCATTGACTATTAATGTTGATGTATTGTCTAGAAATTCAGATGATTTAAAGGTTTCTTCATATATTTCACCATTTTTTATATTATAATCTTTACCATATAAATTAATTTTTTTAGTTTTTCTAAAGGCGTCTTTAAAAATATTTAAATACTCACTTCTATTAGAAGTTAATATAACTTCATTTGGATTTATATGGATAGCTTTTTTTCCTTCTAATTTTCTAATATTATTATAATCTGAAATTTTTATCAATTCTAATTTTGCAAAATTAAAATTTTCATTTATTGTATTTTTATTTTTCACATATTTTTCATCAATTAAATTTTTTAACTTTATTCCAGAGTCATATATAGTAAAATACGTATATTTTTCAGTATCATCAAATTTAAAATTAAGTGCATTTAAGGAATCTTCGACTGTTTTTATCTTTTCATCCTCATCTATAAATTTATATGCACTTACATCAAATGGAGTAGAATTTCTTAATGATTTTTCTAAAACATTCTTAAAACTGATACCTGTTGAAAGTATACCTATTGTTAAAAATATCATTAAGCTTATAACTGAAATAGATAAGAAATTCGTATTAATTTTACTATTTAATTGTTTAATTATAAAAATATTCAACCCTTTAAAATATATTTTTTTATTTTTTGCTATTACTAATATAAATACTCCAGATAAACTATAAAAAAATAAAAATGTACCTAAAATTCCAAATCCTATAACCTTTAAAAACATATAATTTGTAAATCCCATTATACCTACTTTAAGAATCAGTTTATAACTTGTTAATAAAAGATATACACTTAATGAAAAAGTAATTATGTATATTATAGGATTTCTAAATTTTAAATTTTCAATTTTTTTGCCAGCATTAATTAAATCTATTATCTTATATCTTGCAATGGATATAAAATTAAATACCATTACTATTGAAAATATTATTCCAAAGTAAACTATAGTTTTTTGAATAGATTTTGTAGAAATTATAAATTTGTATTTACTCATATCAACCTCAAATAATTGAGATGTAAAAGCGGATAGTCCTTGACTTAATACAAGTCCTATTAATAAACCCACTACTAAAGAAATAGAACCTACTATTGCTGTCTCTATTACTAATACTTGGGATATTTTAAAATTTCCCATACCTAATGTTCTATATATACCCAATTCTTTTTTTCTTTTTTTTATTAAAAAATTGTTGGCATACAATATTAAGCTCCCTAGTATAAATGATACAAAGACAGAAATAATTTCTATTGATTGAATTAACATATCAATGTAACTTTGTGTAGATTTATTTAAATCATACATAGCATGCTGTGACTCTATAGAGTTGAAACTATAGAATATACTTACAGCAAGTGTTAGAGTTAAAAAGTATATTCTATAAACTTTAAAACTTTTCCTAACATTTTCAAACGCAAGTTTAAAATACATTTTCATCTCCTCCAAGCAAGGTGATTACATCTATTATTCTATTAAAAAAATTTTTCCTACTATCATTTCCACGAATTACTTCATTAAAGATTTCACCATCTTTTATAAACAATATTCTATTTGCATAGCTTGCTGTAAAAGCATCATGGGTAACCATCAAAATAGTAGTGTTGAATTCTTGATTTAATTTTTCAAATCTTTCAAGTAGTAACCTGGCAGCTTTAGAATCTAAAGCTCCTGTAGGCTCATCAGCTAAAACTAATGAGGGATTTGTTACAATAGCTCTAGCAGAGGCAACCCTTTGTTTTTGTCCACCCGATATTTGATATGGATACTTATCCAAAATATTATTTATTTCAAGGTATTTAGCAACTTCTTTAACTTTACTATCTATATTAGATGTTTTTTCACCCTTAATGGTAAGCGCTAATGCTATATTTTCGTAAGCAGTTAATGTATCTAAAAGGTTAAAATCTTGAAATATAAATCCTAGTTCTGTCTGTCTAAATTTATCTAGCTTTCTTGTTTTTAGTTTTGTAATATCTTGATCATTTATTATCACGCTTCCACTTGATACATTGTCGATTGTAGATATGCAATTTAAAAGCGTAGTTTTACCACTTCCGCTAGGGCCCATTATACCTATAAATTCACCTTCACTCACACTAAAGCTTATATTATCAATTGCTTTATTTATAGTATCTTTATTTCCATAATACTTTTCTATGTTTTTTACTTCTAATATATTTTTCATGTCTACCTCCTAACGAAACTCATATTCTTATTTTACACTTTTTTAAAAATAAAAGCCTTATAGTAAGCAAAAAATTAACTTACATTTTGGTAATACTTAGAATACAGTTTCTATTTTTTAGGAATGGAAAGAGTAAAAGTACTTCCTTCTCCATATTTAGATATAGCAGATATTTTCCCGTTTAAATTAGATACTAACACTTTAGCAATTGATAAACCTATACCAGATCCATCTCTATTGGATTCTCTTTGAGAACTAGCCCTAAAAAATCGATTGAAAATTTGTGATAGGTCTTCATTTTTAATACCTATCCCAGTATCTAATACATCAATTATTATATTTGTATTTTCATCATATATAGTAACTTTTATTATATCTTCATTATTTGTGTATTTTATAGCATTATCAATAAGTATGATTAATATTTGTTTTAACTTCTCCTTATCACTAAATATAATTTTGTCTTTTGATTTATATTCAAACTCCAGCTTTTTATGTTGCAATTCGCATATATCTTCATATTGTTCAGTTATATCAGATAACATAGATTTTAAATCAACCTCAGATTTATTTATAGTCACGATAGCATCTTCTTTTGTAAGTTTTAGCAAGTCAGAAACTAATTTATTAAGACGTCTTACTTCTTTCATAATAATTGTTAAATTTTTCATTTCATCTTCAACGCTATTGCTTGGCCTTTTTATTATACTTTCAATTTTAGAAAAAATTATGGTAAGTGGAGTTCTTAATTCATGAGAAGCATCCTGTACAAATAAAGCCTGTGTTTTCCAAGATTCCTCTATTGGTTCTAAAGATTTTTTAGTTAAAAATTTACTTGCAATAAATATAAATACACAAGCTATAACTGCTGAAATTATAAGCACATGTCTAAGCTTAGCTAAAAGTCCCTCTTCAATATCCACTAGTTTGATTATCTCAATAGTATATGGTCCACTGACTTTTTTAAACTCTCTGAAGCTTGAACCTTCATACTCATAAGAAATTATACCTTCCTTTAAGTTTTTACTTTTTTCATATGGTTTCATGTAGTTAGTAATATCGTATGGATAAGACTTAATGATTGCCCCATTTTCCCACACATATACTAAGCTTCCTTTTGACATCATATGAATATCATCCCTATTAGGAATTGGATTTCTTTCGCCATTCATTAAATCATTTTCAGTTTTTTGCATTTGCATTTGTAGGTCTTTATCAACTCCATTATAAGTTAAATCATAAAAAAACTTATATATAAATAAAGCAAATACTATAAAGACGATACCTACAACTATCATATTTATTGTAATTAACCTTTTTCTTGTATTTTTCAATATATTTTTATTCATCATCAAATATATATCCTATTCCTCTTTTAGTTTTTATATATTTATTATATCCTTTACACGATAAATTTTTTCTAAGACCACTTATATGAACCTCTACTATTTCTAGCGGAATATCACACTCAACTCCCCAAATTCTATCATATATTTGTTCTTTTAATAAAACTTGCCCTTTATTGATTAAAAAGTATTCCAAAATATCATATTGTTTCTTGTATAGTTCTATTTCCTCTCCATCTATATATACTTTTCTAGAGTTTAAATTTATCTTTAAGCTTTTAAATTCTAATATATTTTCGCTAGATATTACTCCTGTGGTTCTAAGAACTGCGTAAACCCTAGCTATTAATTCCTCCATATAAAATGGTTTTGTTATATAGTCATTTGCCCCTATTGAAAATGCTCCAACTTTATCATCTAACTCTTCTTTTGCTGTTAGCATTATAACTGGCGTTTTAAATCCTTGATTTCTTAATGCCTTTAATATTTCTATTCCGCTTAAATCAGGTAACATTATATCTAAAATTATAATATCATATATATTTCTCTCTATATTATACAACGCTTCTTCCCCGTTATTAAAAACTTCAACATTAAAATTGTTTTGATTTGATAACTCTTCTTTTATAGTATCTGCCAAAATAACATTATCTTCCACCAATAAAATTCTCATTAATTGTCCTCCTAAGTTTATATCAATATAGTAATTATATACGCTTTACCTTTAATTAAACTTAAAGTTTTTCGTTTAGTATTAATTTATATAAAATAAATAAAGATAAAAGGACTACATAAATTTGTAGTCCTTTTATCTTTATTTTAAAATCCAATAATACTCACTATAATTAATAAAACTAAGAATACACAAAGCCACTGACTTTTTTTATTTGCCATATTAAATGTCCAACCAGCACCAATCCTTTTTTCAACCATAAATGATGGGTCTTCTTTGTTATAATATATAAATCCATAAATCCATTTTTCATCATCACTTTCTATTACATATGAATTTTTATTTTTAGACTTCAATGTAGATATCATTATCATAATATATATTAAATAAATAGTAGATATCATAGGTAAAAATATACTTATAAAAAATACTAGAGTTGGTACGTTAACTCCACTAACTAGAGACCATTGCATAGGGATTATCGTTAGTTGTATACTTAAAGTTAATATCCAAAATGCGTAACCCATTTTACTTAAGTATCTTAAAGCCTTTTTTCTAATCTCTTCTTTATTTTCGGTATCTATATAGCTTCTAGATCCTATAGTCTCAATAGTTAAATAACTAAACATTAAAACCATTGATATATTTAAAATATTTAGCATAAAAACATTTTTTAATGTTTTTGGAGCAAATGTATCTGGTTTACCTTCTATTCCCCAATGAGTTGGGATAGTTTCCGGTAGACTATTATAATTTAACCCAACATAAATGAATGTTATTAAAGATATTAGTATGCATATACCAAATAAAACTTTAAATTTATTCTTAATTTTAGATTTTTCATTTATAAATTTAGTATCTATAGACATAGTTTTGACATTTGTATCTTTATCCCCATAACTATTAGATGTAGTCACCAATTTACTTTTTAATTGAATTACATCTATATAGCTAGATCTTAAATAATAAAAATTTAGTATTAAATATAATATTAAAATAAATGTCAATGTCAAGTCCCCATTAAAATTAAATAGTTGATGTCCTAGTAATGAAATAATTACCAATAAAACTAAAGTAATATTTAATTTCTTTTTATAACTTCTATCAACTCTTTGTTTATCATTTTCTTCAAGTTCTATATTTTTTACGTATACTCCATAAAAATAATTTTTGCCACTGAATGCCTGAACATAAAGCATTAACAAATGAACAATTACTATTATTGGAACCATCATCATAAAAGTTGCTAAATTTCCCATTATTTTTTCACCCCATATTTTTCAAAATAATTTTCACATAAGTCTATAAACTCGCTTTTATCTATCCCTTTTAAATAACTCTCTGCTACTAAAAGTTCTATTTGATCTTTAATTTGATTGAAATTGTTAGTATCCTTATCTATAGGAAGATTATTAATTACTGCACCTTTTCTTCTATCAATACTTATATAGCCTTCATCCTTTAAAAGGTTATACGCCTTACTCACAGTGTGAAGGTTTATTCCAATTTCATCAGCTAAACTTCTAACAGACGGAAGAGATTCATAAATTTCTAACTCTCCATTTGCAATTGATTTTATAACTTCTTCTCGTATTTGTATATAAATAGGCTTATCACTATTAAAATCTAAGTTTAATATCAAGTTGTCACATCCTCTCATATTTTTTAACACATATTCTATATGTTATATAAATAATATAACATATAGAATATAAACTCGCAATATTTTTCTAAAAAAATAAACTAACAAAATAAGAATAACATCCTTACTTTATTAGTTCATTTTCTAAAGATATCTTTCACCTAGAGGGAATACTAATCTTACAGTCGTTCCTTCATCTATTTTTGAATCTAATTCAATATTAAGTCCTAATTTATTACATAATTTTTTGCATACATAAAGTCCAATCCCTGTTGATTTAGAATATGTACGTCCATTTTCTCCTGTAAATCCTTTTTCAAAAACTCTGCAAATATCTCGTTCACAAATTCCTACACCATTATCAACTATATTTAGCACAATATTATTCTTATTCACTACACAGTCTAAATTTATACTAGGATTTTCATTCTTTGAATATTTTATAGAGTTAACCATAATTTGATTTATTATAAACTCAACCCATTTAGGGTCACTATAAACTGTATGATCTATATTTCCTATATTTATAGCAATTTTTTTATTAATACAAGATCTAGCATTTTTTCTTATTACTTTTCTAATAGAGTTTTCTAGGCTAAAAGATTTAACAATATAATCTTTATTTACATTATTACTTCTAGAATAATATAAAACTTGCTCAACATAATCTTCTATTTTTTGAAGCTCTTCTTTTATATATCCAGGAATAGTGTCTGAGTTATTTTCTATAAATAGCATAGTAGAAGCTATAGGTGTTTTTATTTCATGCACCCAGGTTTCAATATACTCTTTATAATCGTTTTGCATATTTTTATAATAATTAACATTATCTCTCATTGATTTATTAGTTTCTTTTAATATATCATAAATTAAATATTCATTTAGATTTTTTGGTTTTTCTATAACTTCTGATAGTAAAAACTTTTTATCTAAATTTTCACATATACTAATTACATTATCAAAATATTTTTTCTTTCTTCTAAAGTCAATAATCATGTATGATAAAAATGGACCTACCCATATAACAATTAATAAGAAGATAAGTTGGTAACTAACATTTGATGCTAATAACCCTATAGATAATATAAATATTATCATAAAGTTTATTATTAAAAAAATTAAATTATCTTTTATATAATCAACTAGTTTCATCTTAATATATATCCTAATCCTCTTCTAGTTTCTATATAGTCTTTTAAATCTAATTCTTCTAGTTTTTTTCTTATTCTTGTCATATTTACAGATAGAGTATTATCATCTATATAAACATCTGAATTCCACATATAATTCATTAAATCGTCCCTTGATACTATTTTTTCTTTATTTTTCATAAGGTGAGCTAAGATTTTTATTTCATTTTTGCTTAACTCAACACTTTGTCCAAAAGCAGTTATTGTCCCTTTAGATAAATCCAAGCTTAAATCTTTATAAACCAGTACATCTGAACTAACATCTGTGTAAGTTCTTTTAAGAACGGCACTTATTCTAGCTAGAAGTATTTGGGTATTGTATGGTTTAGTTATAAAATCATCTGCACCTAAGTTCATACTCATAAGCTCATCTATTTCACTATCCCTACTAGTTACTATTATTATAGGTATATTTAGTGTCTTTCTTACCTCTCTACATATATGGAATCCATCATATACAGGAAGGTTTATATCTAGTAATATAAGTTCTGGTCTTTCTTTTTCTATATCTTCTAATATATTTTCGAAATTTTCACAAGCAATTACATTATATCCATATCTTGTAAGTAATGATTTTAATTCTTCTCTTATAATTTGAGAGTCTTCTATTATCATTAGTTTATTCATTTATAGCCTCCTTAAAACTGTTCTTTCTTAATAGTTTATCATTTATAGAATTATTATTAAAGTATTACATTTTTTTATGTACATTACAAATAATTTAATTTTCTGAATATTCTTTTGCTTTTTATCATAATTATAAATATCTCAATTAAAAACTTTACTTCATTTTAACTTTATAAAGGCAAGAATATACACAGTGCAAAACTATGTATTCTTGCCTTATTTTTTATTTTTCAAATTCACTATTGTTATGAAAACCTTTTTATAATATAATGTAATCATAAATATGAAAATATTTTTCATTAATTAATAATTTTTAAAAATAATTTCTAACAAGGAGGATATTATGTTCAAACAGCTTCAAAAAATCGGAAAATCATTTATGCTTCCAATCGCAATATTGCCTGCAGCCGGCTTATTGTTAGGAATCGGAGGTGCTCTATCTAATCCTAACACTGTACAAGCATATCCATTTTTAGATATCGCTTGGTTACAAGGTGTATTTAAAATAATGTCATCTGCTGGAGATGTTATATTCAGCAATTTAGCTCTTATAATGTGTATAGGTCTTTCAGTTGGACTTGCAAAAAAAGATAAAGGGACTGCTGCATTAGCAGGTGCGGTTGCTTTTCTTGTAATGAACGCTTCTATTAAAGGAATGATTGGAGCATTTAATCCATCGGTAGAATCTATCGACACAGGAGTAGTTGGTTCTATAGTAATAGGTTCATTAGTTGCATATTTACACAATAGATACCACAATATCCAGCTTCCAGCAGTTTTAGGTTTCTTTGGAGGATCAAGATTCGTACCTATAATTTCTTCATTTGCTGCTATTGGAGTAGGTGCATTATTCTTTTTAATTTGGCCTACTTTCCAAGGTTGGTTAGTTAATATTGGAAATGGGATAGCTACATTAGGCCCAATAGGAACATTCCTTTATGGATTCTTATTAAGATTGACTGGTGCAGTTGGATTGCATCATATGATTTACCCATTATTCTGGTATACAGAATTAGGTGGAGTTGCTCAAGTTGCAGGAAAAACTGTAACTGGTGCTCAAAATATCTTCTTTGCACAATTAGCTGATCCAAATCATGTGGGATTATTCACAGAAGGTACAAGATTTTTTGCTGGACGTTTTGCAACAATGATGTTTGGTTTACCTGCTGCATGTTTAGCTATGTATCATTGTGTTCCTAAAGACAAAAGAAAAACAGTTGCTGGATTATTTTTAGGTGCAGCGATTACATCGTTTATAACTGGTATAACAGAACCAATTGAGTTTATGTTCCTATTTGTAGCACCTTGGCTATATGTAGTACATGCAATTTTTGATGGGTTATCATTTTTCTTAGCAGATATACTAAATATATCTATAGGTAATACATTCTCTGGAGGTTTAATAGATTTCTCTCTATTTGGAGTATTACAAGGAAATGAAAAAACTAATTGGATTTATGTAATATTTATAGGTATTTTATGGGCTATTTTATATTATGTAACGTTCAGATTTTTAATCACTAAATTCAATGTTCCTACTCCTGGTAGAGAGCCTGATAGCGAAGAAGTTAAAGTTATCACTAAAGATTCTATGAACGAACTGGCTACTGAAATACTAGCCGCATTAGGTGGTAAAGAAAATTTAGATGATGTCGATGCATGCATAACTAGATTGAGGGTTGCAGTAAAAGATGTAAGCAAAGTAGATAAAAACAAGATCAAATCCTTAGGAGCTACTGCTGTTCTTGAAGTTAAAGGTGGCGTACAAGCTATCTTTGGCGCAAAGGCAGATCCTCTAAAACAAAAAATTAATGAAATTATAGATAAAGAATAATATTTAAGGAGATAACAAAATGAATAAAGGATTAATAGTATCATGTCAAGCATTACCAGATGAACCACTATATAGCTCATTCATAATGGGTAAAATGGCTTTAGCTGCAAAAGAAGGTGGTGCTGTAGGAATACGAGCTAATACCGTGGCTGATATTAAAGCAATAAAAGCCGAAGTTGATTTACCTATAATAGGAATTATAAAACAAGATTATGATAATATGATTCCATATATTACGCCTACTATGAAAGAAATTGATGCTTTGGTTGAAGAAAATATACATGTAATAGCATTAGATGCTACAATAAACCAAAGTGAAAATTTTCTTAAGGAAGTTTTGAATAAATACCCTAATCAAAAATTCATGGCTGATATATCAACTATAGAAGAAGGGTTGAGAGCTGAAAGTTTAGGATTTCAATTTGTAGGAACTACATTAGTTGGATATACAGAACAATCTAAAAATATGAATAATTTTGAAGTACTATCTACATTAATTGAGAAATGTAAAATTCCAGTTATAGCAGAAGGTAACTTTGATACTCCTGAAAAAGCTAGAAAAGCGTTAGAAATGGGAGCTTATTCTGTAGTAGTTGGAAGTGCTATCACAAGACCTCAACTTATAACTAAGAGATTTGCTGAAGAAGTTAATAAAGCATTATAAAAATACTTATATAAAGAGATAGAAATCTATTAGATTTCTATCTCTTTTTTAAAAATAATGATATTATATATGTATATTACTGTTTTTGGAGGGTTTTAATTGAATATTATATGCGAGATACAACAAAAGTATAATAACTTTTCTGATAAGGAAAAAGATATTGCTGACTATATTTTGAATCAGTCTGATATGATAAAAAATATAAATATTACTGAATTGGCAAAACTAATAGGTACTTCGGGATCTACGATTACTAGATTTTCTAAAAAAATTGGTTGCGATAGCTTTGTTGATATGAAAATGAAGATTAATTCAAGCACTTCTGATAATGAAGCTGCAAATAGTGATAATATATTTTCGAATGTATATATACACTATAATGAAGTAATAGAAAGAACAAATTCACTTATAGATAAGTCTGCTATATTCAATATAGTTGAAGAAATCAAAAATGCTAATAAAATATATCTGTACGGAGTTGGTAGCTCTGGTTTAACTGCCACTGAGATGATGCAACGATTAATTAGGATGGGTTTTAACATACACTGTATATCTGACTCTCATATGATGATTATCAACAGTTCAATAGCATGTCCTGGGGACCTTGTTTTAGGTCTATCTATATCAGGAGAAACAAAAGAAGTTGTAAATGCTTTAAAGGTCTCAAAAAAAAATGGAGCAAAAACAGCTTGTATTACTAGCTTTGATAAAAGCTCTATAACTGAGTTTTCTGATATAATTTTAAAAGTATATAACACACGTTTTACAGGTATGCATAAATTTATTAATTCTCAGTTTTCTACAATGTATCTTCTAGACTTAATTTCTACAGTATTGCTAGAAGATCAAAAACTAGAAGAAAAAATGCAAATAACAATTGATGCAATAATAAATTCATAAGAATTATATATTTGTATAATAAAAAGGTGTAGTCTTTATTTTAAACTACACCTTTTTATTATATTTTTCCTATTTAAGATTATCTATTTTTTCTTCTATTGATGTAAGTCTTTCATTTACTAGTCTTCTATCAGATATAACCTTTTTTATTAATTTATAAATTACTATAGGAATTGCTATAATTAAAATTGTATTAAATATTTGAAAAAATAATTCATATGTAAAACCCATAATATATTGCTCCTTTTTTATTTTAAATAAACCCCATTATTGGAATAATTCCCCTATGAATTATATCATATTATAAATTCATTTAAAAACTGATTATTTTCTTAAAATAGCAAATATATTTAAATCTTGTTGCTTATCTCTAAAATTAGCATATTTCTTTAATAATCCTTCACGCTCAAACCCTAAGTTTAATAATAACTTTTCAGAATGCTTATTTTCAGGGTAAACAATAGCTTCTATTCTTTCCAATTCCATGAATTCAAATCCGTATTTCAAAATAGCACAAATCGCTTCAGTTGCATAACCTTTATTCCAAAATGCTTCACCAAGTTCATACCCTACTTCTGCTCTAAAATGATTTTTATTCCAACAATGAAAACCGCATGTTCCAATAATTCTATTTGTTTCTTTAAGTTCTATTCCCCATCTGATAGACTTTTGATCCTCAAATGCTTTATGAAATTTCAAAATAAGATCTTCTGCTTCAGATAAATTCTCCATTGGGTATTTTCCGTAATATTTAGTAACTATTTCTGAAGATAGTATTTCAAATAAATCATTAATATCTTTAGTTTCTAACTTTCTAAGTATAAGTCTTTCAGTTTCTATTATTGGAAATTTGCAACTAATTTCATTCACCTATATTCCCCCTCTAAGTATTTATTGTTTAACTAAATAGCTCTATCTATAATTTAACCACTTTATATATTAGTATTTTCTTTCTTCAACTGTTGTAATATTTTATAACCATCACTTGTATGGCCTACATAAGGATTATAGAAATACTTTATTGGCAAAATAGTTAATAAAAATTGAAATGCACTGAATATAAATAATGCATTAAATACTAGCATTAGAATAAATGGTAAGCTTACATTTACTAGACAAGTGTATAGCAAAATTGAAACTATTAATGTTGTCAGAGGACCTCCTAAAATCATGCAAATTACCTTAATTTTGCTGTTTACTTTAGTCCAATTAACATAGCCATATGACACATCTACTATAGACTTGTATCCATTTAGATTTATTACTAATCTATTTACTTTTATTTGCTTATTTAAATTAGAGTTTCCTATATTAACAGTTACATTTTCATTTGAAAAAATCAAAGCTGGGATTACATGCCCTAACTCATGAATTAAAGTTAATATGGGCATAAATATAATATAAACTAATGGATATACTATAAAATCTATAAATTCCATAACATCCCCCTTCCTTAATATTCCATGACTTCACCATAAATTAATTATAATTATTGTTTTCAATTGATTTAATTAGTGTATCAATATCATTAGTATATGAACTCTATCCAACATTATTATATAAATTTACCAAATCATTTTTATTAAATTTAATATCATCTTTTAATATTACGTTATTCATAATCTCCTCCTAATCCTCATTTTTTAATTTTAAAATATAAGAATATTTATCTTATTACGAAACTTTGCTCCAACTTTTTATTGACAAACAATAATATATTATTGTTAAGGAATAATAGTAGTGTTATAATAAAATAAAAGGGGGCATTTTTCATGTTAAATAATTCAAGAAAAACAAAGAATACGCTATATTATGCATTAACAGTATCAATTTTTATGTGGGGGATAATACTTATACTTAGTCTATTTGGGGGAATTCCATATATTTTAGAAAGCTTAGGAAATGCAAATAAGTTAGTATCTGCAATAAGTATATTTTTAGTAGGAGTATCTTATTTTATTATGTTTATTATATTATTAAAAATAGTAGATAGCTCTGGAGTAAACATTTTTATAGCAGAAAATACAAAAAGATTTAGAAAATTAGGATATTTACTATTTCTAAACTTAGCACTAAATTATATCTGTATGTTATGTAATGGTGTAACAGGAATGAGGATAATAGATTTATTCCCAGGAATTTTTATTACACCACAAATGGCTATATATTTTATATTATCTCTTTTATGCTTTGTTATTGGAGATACTATTAATGAAGCAACAACAATAAAAAATGAAAATGATTTAACTGTATAAGAGAAATACAATGGCTATAATAATTAACTTAGATATAATAATGGCTAAAAGAAAAATTGCACTTAAAGATTTAGCAAAAAAAATTGATATTACAAATGCAAACTTATCTATATTAAAAAATAACAAAGCCAAAGCAATTAGATTTTCAACTTTAAATGAACTTTGTAAAGTACTCGAATGTCAGCCTGGTGATATTATAGAATATATCGATGACGATATGTAAGCTTTTATTTTTTTGTATATTATGATTTTAATATATTTCGTACTAAAAAGCATTCTTAAAGAGGTATATTATTAGCCCTCTTTAAGAATGCTTTATTTTTTCATCACACTTTTTGACATGCCGGGTTTTATTTATATACTACTTCAAATTCCTCAAATACAACTAACATATCCTCTGTAAACTCCACATTTAATGCTTCTAGTTCTCTTTTAAAGAAATTTATGTGTACTTCTCTCCAGTATCTTAAAGATTTGTCTCCCTCTCCTTCTATATTTGCAAGTCTTTCATCTATATCTTTAAATGGTAATATAAAAACCTCTTTTATTCTTATAACACATTTTGAAGTACCATTCCAATCTGTAACAACGCTATATTCATCTTTTTTGGGTATTGGTTCATTATCTACCTTATATAAATTATAAAGTGATGTAGTCCCTTTTTTTACTCCATCTAATACTAAATCTGCTAGCTTATTAGCACTTTTTTCATTATCACAAAAATGCCATGAATCATAAACTTTATTACTAATCTTACTACACTCCCCTATGGAGTTTAGATAGTTTTCCCACATATCTTTTACTGATTTATCTTCATTCTTCATATTTTAACCTCTTATTATTTTTTATTTTTATATTTGTACATATTTCCTATCCATCTAATCCCTAATAAATGTAATTTACTGAATTTTCCTCCATAGTTATAAGATTTATCCAATGTTGTGTAGCTATTCCATATGTTATTGCAGCTATTGCATATATTGCTTTAATACTGTTTTATAGACCAAAATGCATATTACTGCGTAAACATAATCTTGAATGTATAAAGTAATTTATGACCTTAAAATCTAAAAATGAATTCTAAGGTCATTTTTTACTGGTAATATTCAAATAACTTATTTAGACTTTTACATATAAAAAGCTTTTAAGCTTTTCAATATATTCCTCTCTTGCAAACTCTAACTTTTCTAATAATTTTATACTAGGTTCATTGAGTGGATCAACTAGTGCTACAGTTTCATAATCTTGAAAGCTTTTATCAATATATAATAATACTTCTGACAGTATTTCAAATGCATATCCTTTTCTTTGATGTTTAGGCGCTATTGTATAACCTAGAGTTATTGTTTTATCCTTAATGCTAAAAAATATATCCCCAACAATTACATTAGAAGTTTTATTAACTATGGCAAAGTTACCAGTGTCTACTCCAAATACCTTGTACTTTTCCTTATTTATTAAATATTCTATGTAGAGCTTTGAAGTGTCATCCCAACGTTGATACTTACTGCATTCTTTATTATTTCTATACTCATATAAAATATCTAAGTCATCAGTAGTTAAATTTCTAATAGCTAATCTATCACTAGTTAACAAATGCTTTCCTCCTAAAAATAAAAACGATGTGATTAATTATAATTTTATTGCTTTAGTTGCAATAAATGTATCAATATGATTATCTAATAATCCATCTCCTAATTTATCTTCATAAAAACCACTAATTACAAAGCCAACATCTATTTGACCACCTATTTGACTTTGTAAAGAATGCCCAAATTCTAATGTATCTTTTGTTTCTATTCTTTCTTCTAACTGGTCCTTTGGAAGCTGTTCTATATCAGAATATGGTATGCTGTTTCTTACAATAAGTTTATTATTTTTTTCCCATTCGTATAAATCAAATATATATGAAATAGGATTTGCAAATCCTGATATTAATACTCCCCCTGGCTTTAAAACTCTATAACACTCAGCCCATACCTTTTCCACATTGTCAACAAAACAGTTGGAAACTGCATGGAATATAAAGTCAAAAGTTTCATTATCAAATCTTGATAAATCCCTCATATCCCCTTGTTCAAGGTTTATATTTAAATCATCTCTATTAGCTACCATTTTATCTTTTGATAATTGTTCTTTGCTGTTATCTAAAACAGTTACATTAGCTCCAAGCGCTGAAAATATAGGTCCTTGCTGCCCTCCTCCAGATGCCAGGCATAATAGATTTTTTCCTGATACATCTCCAATCCAATTTTTAGGAACAGCTTTTGTTGGTGTTAATAATATTGTGTACTCTCCTTTTTTAGCCCTTTCAATATCGCTGGAACTTACGGGTATTGTCCATTTGTTTCCTATTTTAACTTCATTATCCCAAGCAAGTTCATTGTGTTTTCTTATATCCATATGTACCCCCTACTATTTGTTAATACAATTATATTCTCTAAATCATTAAATATATAAAAATAATTAGAATCAAAATTCCTATAAACATTTGAAGCTTCTTATTGTTCTTATAATTCATCAATGTCATAATACTTAACAACGTTATAAATAATAAGGCTATGAGCATTATAGGTATTTCCATCAGCCCAAATAATTTTAAAATTACTAATAACATTGAAACTAATGAAATTATTGATGCTAAGTTAGATAAAAATTCTTTTTTCATATGAATACCCCTTTAATATAATTGACTTAAACGCTTTTTCTACCTATATATAAACAATGTTTACTATATCCTATTAAGTTGGTATTCTCACAAGTATCTAAGTGATAGTTCATCCATAAATCAAACTCTTCACGTGAAAGACTATTTATACTCAGCCTAAGCATATCTGCTATTCCATCAGTAGCTAGATGCTTAATTTTTTGAATTGAATTATTCGCCATTAAATTTTCAATATCATCATATGTAGAAAAGTAAAAGCAAGCATCAGGGTCATTATATTCCACACCTGTATTAACTATATTTTGAAGTCCTATGTCATTTATATCTTCTTTATCTCTTTTTACCATATCTACAAAGTGTGCAAATTTACTTATATATGAAACAGCTATAAAACCTCCTGGTTTTAAAACTCTTAAACATTCTTTTATACATTTCACTCTATCTTCTTTCTTTGTAAGATGATAGATGGGTCCTAAACATAAAATAGAATTATAAGTTGAATCTTCAAACCTACTTAAATCTAAAGCATTGCCTTGGATAGCTTCCATTTTCAAATGTACATCTAGAAGCTTATTTTTCATAATTTCTACGTGCTTTTCTGATAATTCTAATGCAGTTACATCACATCCATTTTCAGCAAAATAAAATGAATATCTACCAGTTGCTGCTCCTACTTCCAAAACCTTTTCTCCTTTAGAGATAAATTTATCTAAATAAGTAGTTGTTGTTATAAACTCTATACTATGAGAGTTATCCTTAATTAATCGACTATCTTCATCGTAATCATCATAATAATCTTTGATTTTTGCTTCTAAGCTATTCATACTAATAACATCATCCTCTTTTAAAAGTATATTAATTTTATTCATTTAAATTAACACTTAAACTTGAAAGTTGTCTATTGTAGCCAATGCACCATGCTAACTCCATAGCAAGTGTAGCAATTCTATCCTTTTGTAACGGATTGGCCTCATTTGATAGACTTCTTGCATCCCATTCTTCACAATCTAAATTATCTGCTGCGTAGAAAAAATGAAATATATCTTTTTCTCTAAATTGAGCAAGAGCTGCAAGTGCTGAACATTCCATATCTACACAAATACATCCTTGTGATTTTCTCAATTTAACCTTATCATGTGTCTCTCTATATATGCCATCTGTTGTCCACACTTTTCCTATATGGTATTTTAAATTATAATGATCTAGTATATTTTCAAATACATCTACATATTTTGGATTTACATCTATTTCATTTGAATGTGGTGCATAATGAAAACTAGTACCCTCATCTCTCATAGCTTTATTAGGTATGATTATGGAACAGTCATCTATAGATGAATCCAGTACACCGCAAGTACCAAAAACAATTAATTTTTCAGCACCCATTGCAAAAATATCTTCTATTACTGCAACACAGCCTGGAGCACCAACATAAGATGTAAATAAAGCAACTTCAAGACCCTTGTAATTTACTTTGTAAATAGGAATTTCCATATTTGCTATATAAGTTGAAGTAATTTTAACAGCATTGAGTTCATTTACCAATCTATCAAATGTAAATTTTGAAAAACATGATACTGCAATTTTAGGAAATCCATCAATTGGTTTAATAATATCAAAAGCATTAATTATAGCAGATTTATTTTTATCGAACTCTTTAAGTATCATATATTCCTCCTGAATTCTTATTTGTATAATATCAAACTTTTAAGTAATACTAATCTATTCTATCTTTTTACCTATATACTCTATTGTATGATGATAATGATTGCCTATTTCTTCATCTATATCTAGTTCCATACCTGAACTTACAGATAATGCCTCTAACCCTTTAAAAAGTTCTAAAACTTCATCTGAATTATCATAATAATATCTATAGCAATCATAGTCATCAAAGTATAAAGTATTTTTCTCTCCACAAGATTTATCTAAGTTTTTAATATAATAATCATCTAATGTTGAAAATGCAGTAAAATATACAATTCCATTAGGTTTTAATCCTTTTTTTATATTATTAATAATTAAATCAATCTCACTTTTTTTAAAGAAATTTAGTACCCATGAAACTATTATTAGAGAATATGAACCTTCACTTATATCAAAATTTCTAATATCCATTACCTTTGCTTTTGTATTTAAGTTTAATTGACTAGACTTTTGTATATACTTATTTATATTTTGATGAGAAATATCAATTGCTTCAACATCAAAACCTATCTCTGAAAAAAAGAGTGAATTTCTGCCGCACCCTGTTCCTAAGTCTAAAACCTTGCCTTTCTCAATTAATCCTAAATATTCTATAAGTTTATGTTCAGGCTCATCTCCATATAATTCTTTTATTGATTTATACAGCTCTATCCAATTCACCATAAAATCCTCCTAGTTTTAAAATATAATTTAATTAAGTTTATTTTCTAAAATCGATATTATATATGGTGATTTGAATTCATTAGCTAATATGTCCATGTATACTTCATCATACTTGTTGCAACCAATAATCTTAGCTTCTCTTAATCTTCCCGCTTCTTTAAAGCCAATTTTACTATAACATTTTATTGCTTGCTTATTAAATGAGTATACTTTAAGAAATATATTATTCAAATTTAGCAAATTAAATCCGAAATCTAATAATAAACTTAATGCTTCTTTTCCATATCCATTTCCCCAATTATCCTTATCTCCTATAAATATACCGACCTCACCAATTCTATTTATATAATCTAAACTTGGGAACCCCACATTTCCAATAACTTCATTTGTTTCTTTAAGTATAATAGCAAAATTAAACTGTGATTTTGACAATCTCTCTAATGCATTCTTTTCAGATTCTTCATCAATTAACATACTTGCAAATGTCATACCTATAGCAACATCCATATCATTTACCCATTCTGCATATTTAACATAATCTTCTTTATCAATTGGAGATAAATATATCTTTTTACCGATTAGCTTTTTTAAATACATACGCATTCCCTCTTTTCAATTTGTGTTACTATAAAATATTAAACTAAATAAATATATATCCTTTCAAGTATATAATTTATATATAAAAATTATTTGTTAACGTAACAAAATAGCTAAACCGTAAATAATGGTTTAGCTATTTTTATATTTTATTAAATTAATTTTAGTAAATTAGCCATCTCAATAGCTGTAACTGCTGCATCATATCCCTTGTTTCCAGCTTTAGTCCCAGCTCTTTCTATAGCTTGTTCTATTGTATCAGTGGTTAAAACTCCAAATATTACAGGTAACTCCTCACTCAGTGATACAGATGAAATTCCCTTAGAAGCTTCTGCACATACATAATCAAAATGAGGTGTTGATCCTTTTATAACAGCTCCCAAGCATATAATAGCATCATACTTTTTAGACTGTGCCATTTTTTTAGCAACTAATGGAATTTCAAAAGCCCCAGGAACCCAAGAAACTTCAATATTATCTTCGTCTACTCCATGTCTTTTTAATCCATCTAACGCCCCACCTAATAATTTAGATACTATAAACTCATTAAATCTACCAACAACTATCCCTATTTTAATATCTTTAGCTACTAAGTTACCTTCTATTATTCTCATATACATATCTCCTTTAGTTTAATTTATGTAATTTGAAATTATGCTAATAAATGCCCTAGCTTTTCTTTCTTTGTTTTTAAATAAAATTCATTAACATCATTATGATTCATTTGTATAGGTACTCTTTCTACTATATCTATCCCATGTTCACTTAAATCATTTATTTTTCTTGGATTATTTGTCATTAACCTAAGTTTTCTAGCTCCTAAATCTTTAAGTATTTGAGCACCTATAAAATACTCCCTCATATCTGCTTTGAATCCTAGTTTTAAATTTGCATCTACTGTGTCAAACCCCTCATCTTGTAAGGCATATACTCTTAGTTTATTTATTAGACCTATCCCTCTACCTTCTTGTCTTAAATATAATAATATCCCTTTACCTTCTTTTGCTATTGCTTTCATAGCTGCATCATATTGTTCTCCACAATCACAACGTTTAGAGCCTAATACATCTCCTGTTAAACATTCAGAGTGAACTCTTGTCAATACTTCATCACCTGGTAAAATATCTCCCATTACTAAAGCTACATGATGCTCTCCATTTAACTTATTTATAAATCCATACATTTTGAAATCTCCATATTTTGTTGGCATATTTGTTTCAACAACTCTTTCTATATGGCATTCATTACTTTTTCTATATTCAACTAAGTCTTTTATAGTTATAATTTTAAGATTATGTATTTTACAAAATTCTATTAACTCATCAGTTCTAGCCATAGTTCCATCCTTACTCATAATTTCACATATTACTCCTCCTGGTTTTAACCCAGCTAACCTAGCTAAATCAACAGCTGCTTCTGTATGTCCATTTCTTACTAAAACTCCACCTTTTCTAGCTTTTAGCGGAAATATATGTCCTGGTCTTCTAAAGTCATTTGGAGTAGCTTCTTTTTCTAATACCTTTTGTATAGTTAAAGCTCTTTCATATGCTGATATACCAGTTGTTGTGTCTATATGATCTATACTTACAGTAAAAGCAGTTTCATGATTATCAGTGTTGTCTTTTACCATTTGAGGTATATTTAGTCTTTTTAAATATTCCTCAGTAAGTGGCATACAGATAAGCCCCTTACCATAAGTTGCCATGAAGTTTATAGCTTCAGGAGTTACCTTTTCTGCGGCCATTAACAAATCTCCCTCATTTTCTCTATCTTCATCATCTATAACTACAACTATCTTACCATCCTTTATATCTTCTATTGCCTCTTCAATGTGATTAAATTTATACATTTTTTATACCTCCAATTTATTTTAAATAAATCCATTTTCTTTAAGAAAAATTTCATTTATATTGTTAACTTGTTGTTTGTTAGGCTTATTAATTCCTAATAGTTTTTCAACATATTTGCCTATAATGTCACATTCTAGATTTACGCTATCTCCAATATTTTTGCTTGATAATATAGTTTGATGTAGTGTATGTGGTATTATAGAAACCTTAAATACATCATCATCTACATATGCTATTGTTAGGCTTATTCCATCAATAGTTATAGACCCTTTATATACAATGTATCTAAGTATATCTACTGAAGTTTTTATGGTTATCCAAATTGCACTATCTTCCCTTTTTAAATCTTTTATATATCCTATCCCATCTATATGTCCACTAACTAAATGACCTCCTAGTCTAGTGCTTAAACTCAATGCCCTTTCTAAATTTACCTTACTTCCTATTTTTAAAGTATTTAAATTACTTTTTCTAATAGTTTCTGCCATTACATCGGCTTCAAATGTTCCTTTGTTTATATTTGTTACAGTTAGACAAACGCCATTTGTACAAATGCTATCTCCTATTTCAGTTGTCTCTAAAACTTTATTACAATTAATAATAAGCTTAGATGACTTAACTCCATTTTTTATGTGCGTTATAGTACCGATTTCCTCAACTATTCCCGTAAACAATTAATCGTCACTTCCTTTCAAATATCCCTCTATTAAAATATCTGAACCTACTTGTTTATACTCTAATTTATGAAGTTTAAATGCTTCTTTTATATCATCTACTCCTTGTCCTCCAATAGGAGTTTTAGATCTTTCTCCTCCTAGGATAATAGGGGCTACATATACTTGAATTTTATCAACTATATTTTCATTCACTGCTGAAAAATTTAAGCTTGATCCTCCTTCAATTAAAATGCTATCTATATTTAATTCTCCTAATTTATTTATCATTTCTTTTAAATCAACTAAGTTATTTTTTAAATTAATAGTTAATATTTCAACACCTTTATCCTCTAGTAATTTCATTACATTTCTATTTGCATGTTTTGTAGTTACTACAATAGTTCTAATTAATTTTGAACTAGATACAATTTTTGAATCTATAGGTATTTTAAGTGTTGTGTCTACTATAATCCTTATTGGATTTTTACCGTTTTCTAACCTACAATCTAACATTGGATTATCTTTTATAACAGTATTTATTCCAACTAATATACTCATTACTTCACTTCTTAACTTATGTACGTATCTTCTTGACTCATCACAGCTTATCCATTTTGATTGACCTGTAGTTGTTGATATTTTTCCATCTAAACTCATGGCAACTTTCATAACTACAAATGGTTTTTTATTTTTTATATATTTTAAAAAAACTTCATTTAATTTTTTATTTTCTTCATCTAAAACTCCAACTTTAACTTCAATACCTGCATCTCTAAGTTTTTTAACTCCATTGCCTTGCACTAACGGATTTGGATCTACAGATGCTATAACAACTTTATTTATTTTGCTTTCTATAATTTTATCTACACAAGGAGGCGTTTTACCAAAATGAGAACAAGGTTCTAAATTTACATACATCGTTGATCCATTTAAGCTCTCTCTTGAATTTTCAATTGCATTTATCTCTGCGTGTTTTCCTCCATACTTTTCATGATAACCTGTACCTACAATTTTGTTATCTTTAACTATAACTGCTCCAACCATAGGATTAGGATTTACTTTTCCTATTCCTTTTCTTGCAAGGTTAATAGCTAAACCCATATAATATTCATCCATTATATTCTCCTTTCACATCTTGTGATTTATAAAAGAAAATAATAAAAGCCCTGAGTTTAAAACTCAGGGCTTTTGTATCATAAAAATACACATATTAAATTAATTAAAAAAGCTCTGAAATATAAAATATTTCAGAGCTTACAAATCAAAATAATAGTATATGCTTATATACATTACAATACATTATCTTCTTTCATCCAGACTTTACTGTCGGCTTCGGAGTTTCACCGAATCATGCCATTTACGGCTCGCGGGCTTTACCGCCGGTAGGGAATTTCACCCTGCCCTGAAGATTATTCAATTCTAATTAGATAATAATTCTTATATGTTAAATTGTCAACCTATAAAATTAATTTTTTAATTAAAGGACTTATGAATATATATATTGCTATCTACTATATTGTTATTTTTTATTAATGCATATTTATAATCATTTATAAAGTTTGAGTTCTCATTTTTTATAATTCTTACTTCTTTACAATTAGTGTTATTTGCTATGTTTACAATGTTTACAGTAAAAAATTTTTCATTCGTATTTGATAGCAATTCTATTATTTTTTTCTGGCTTAATGTTGAACAAATTTCACCTATATCAACCATAATAATATATTTACTTTTACATTTTTCTATTAATAAATTTAAGTCTTTATCATCGGAATAGATTATTTGGGCACCTATATTTTTTAATTCAGTTATTTCTAAACACTTGTTGCTAGTTATTATAGTAAAATTAGATACTATTTCATTGAAACTTTTTATTGTATTAATAATGCTAGTTTCATACTTATCTATTATCATTAAGGCACTTAATAAGTTATTATTAGGAGTACTTGCTTGTTCTAGATTTTTTTTCATTTCCTTTATGTCATATATTTTTTCGAAATTGTTATGTGGATATTCGTAAGTATTTCCTACTGGGCAATTTATATACTCATTTAAACACTCTATTGCTTTGCTTATTTTACCACATTCAATATATGCTAAGCACTCCATAAAATATAAATCTTTAAAATTTGGAATTGACAATCTAATTTTTTCTATAAATTTTATAGACTCATAAAATTGTTTTTCATTTGAATATGCCTTTACTATATTCAGAATTAAATATGGGTAAAACACATAATTATATTTCAACTCCATAAGGTCTAAAGATTTTTCATAAGACTCTATCGCACTTTTAAAGTCTGTAATTCTTGCGTATTCATTCCCTAAAACATAAAAATAATAGGCATCTTTTTCTTCTTCTGTGTATGTATTTAAAATCCCCATGTTTCTTTTATATTTAGACTCTATATTAACCTTATTTGGGTCATATCCATAATGATAAATTTTAATATCTATATTTTCAATACACTTATCTTTATTATGTTTTTGAATACAATTAGCTATTTGTTCATGTACCTTCCCTCTAAATCTATACTTTCTTTTATTTTTAAAAAATCTAAAAACTACATATTCTCCTACTTCAGTTCCGTTGATTATATTTGTTAGTCTAAAAAAATATCCCTCTGCTAATTTTTTGCTACTTAATAATGCTTTCAATTTTCCCAAATCTTCTTTTGAGATTTCTTCATCGGCATCTAAAAATAATATATAATCTTTGGTAGCATACTCTAAAGATACATTTCTAGCTTCACTAAAATCATTGTTCCATTTATGGTTTATTACCTTTACATTGTAGTTACTACATATATTTAAAGTTTCATCACTTGATCCTGTATCCACAATTATAATTTCATCTGCTATTGACTCTATACTATCTAAACATCTCTTTATGTTTTTTTCCTCATTTTTGACTATCATACAAACACTCAAACTCTTCAATCTATCCACTCCCAATTATAAATTTAATAAAAAGTTACTTTTATAAAGATACAATTTACTTTATTGATTTTAAAAAAAGAGGCTTACCATAATTAATATGATAAACCTCTGAAATTTATAAATCTTTCCCAGTAAAGTCCTTACTTGCACTTGTTAAAAAACCTATAGATGAAAATAATAAATTTTTAATTAATATTAGAGATGGATTATTTACATTAATATCTAATACATAAGCACATATGGTAACAATCATCGCCATTACAGCAAAAGTTCCTACCACTAAAACTTTAGTCTTTAATAACTTAGGACTAGAAGTGCATGTTTTGGTTGATCGCTCTAGTATATATCCTGCAATAGAAGAAAATGCTGTTCGTATAGTAACTAAGTTTCCAGTAGCGTCTAGTTCAGTATCGAAAATTGATATACACACAACTACAAATGAAATTAATCCTAGAATTATTAAATATTTACATGCTATTCCTAGTTCATTAAAAAATTCTTTTATTTCCTCTAAAATAATTTTTATTACTCTTTTTATCATATTAATCACCATCATAACTATTTAAATATAGTTACTTATTATAATATGTCTTTAAAATAAGCATTGTTACTTAATTGGAATCAATATCCATTTTAGTTTTATTTTAATTTTTTTGGGTAATTAAATATTAGTTATAAATTTCATAAAAAAGGAAGCGATTTTAATGTTTGGTTTACTAGAAGGCCTAGTTGAGAAAAATAAGGAGTATATAAAAGATGGTGATGTTGCTAATTACATACCTGCCCTTTCTAAGGTAGATAAAAATCAACTAGGAATAGCTATTATAGATTTGACAAAAGATGGCTATAAAGATTATTTTGCTGGAGATTATACTACTAACTTTGCAATTGAAAGTACATCTAAAGTTATTACACTTATAATGGCTATGATGGATCATTCTCCTGAATATGTTTTTCAAAAAATTGGTACGGAGCCCAGTGGTTTTCCATTTAATTCAATACTTAATATGAATATAAATAATAAAGATGTTCCGTCTAACCCTTTTATAAATGCTGGTGCAATAGTAGTTAATTCTTTAATTAAAGGGAAAGATAGTGAAGAAAAAACTGATAGAATTTTAAGTTTTACTAGAAAATTAGCTAATAATGATTTTATAGATATAAATGAAGAAGTTTACTTATCTGAAAAAAGAACAGGTGATATAAACAGATCTTTAGGTTATTATCTTAAAGGTAAAAATGTAATTGCAGGAGATGTTGATGATATTTTGGACTCATACTTTAAACAATGTTCTATGTCTGTTTGTGCCCTAGATTTAGCTAAAATAGGATCTGTTCTAGCTAATAAAGGTGTTTGCCCTTGGAATAACAAAAGATTAATACCTGAAGATATCTGTACAATCGTTAAATCAATAATGGTTACATGTGGTTTATACGATGAATCAGGTTCATTTGCCGTTCACATAGGTGTCCCTGCTAAGTCTGGTGTTGGAGGAGGTATTTTAGCAACAGTTCCTAATAGAATGGGTATTGGTATATTTGGCCCATCTCTTGATTCAAAAGGAAATAGTATCGCTGGAATTAAGTTACTACAAGAACTATCTAAAACTTTAGATTTAGATATATTTGAATAAATAAAAAAGCAACCTAATATCTATTAGGTTGCTTTTTTATTTTTTATTCTATATAAATGATCCTATACAAAGCAATGCTATTGATAGTACCATTATTATTCCAACAAGCGGCATAACAAACTTCAACCATTTGTCATAAGTTACATTTACCATAGCAAGTGATGCTAATATTAAACCAGTTGGTGTTATTATACCAATTAAACCTTGACCAAACATATAAGCTGTTACTATTATATCTCTGTTAACACCTACTACATCTGCTAAAGGTGCCATTATAGGCATTGATAAAACCGCAAGTCCTGAAGATGAATTTATAAAGAATCCTAATACTATATAAACTAAATACATTACTCCAGAGAATGCTATTCCACCCATACTTGATACGACAGTACTTAATGAGTATAATATAGTATCACTTATAAGTCCTCCGTCCATTATAATTGTAACTCCTCTAGCAAGTGCTACAATAAGTGCTACTCCTAATAAATCAGCTGCTCCTTGTACGAAGTTTGATACAAATTCACTTTCTTTTTGTTTTGATAATGGAACCATTATAAATGTTACTGCAAAGAATAGTGCTGTCATTTCCATGAACCACCATCCTAATTCTTTAACTCCATAAATCATTACTATGAAAGATAAACCAAATATTAATAACATTAATTTTTTTCTAAATGTAAATTCTACTTCAACGTCTCCACTTTCACTAGCTAAAAACCTTTTCTCTATTTCTTCTTTTTGAGCGTAGATTAAAGATTTTGTAGGATCTTTTTTTACCTTTTCTCCATATTTGATTATGTATATTAAAGTAACTACAAGAGCTATAACTAATGCTAAAATTCTAAGAGGCATACCTTGTGTAAAACTTACGCCTGCTATATTAGAAGCTATTATAGTTGAGAATGGATTTACTGTAGCTGCCATTGTACCTATACATGACCCTAAGAAAATTGTAGCGATGGCAACTATAGCATCATATCCAGCAG
Source organism: Paraclostridium dentum (assembly GCF_048568265.1). Classification (NCBI taxonomy): domain Bacteria; kingdom Bacillati; phylum Bacillota; class Clostridia; order Peptostreptococcales; family Peptostreptococcaceae; genus Paraclostridium; species Paraclostridium dentum. Next base: position 1,574,180 of record NZ_CP183813.1, read on the forward strand.
CTATGAATATAGGTACTACTATAGGATAAAAGGCTATTGTTTCTTCTGCTAATCCAAATGTAGTCCCTCCTAGAGCAACAAGAGATGCTATAATTACAATCATCCATTTTTCTTTTCCTTTTAATGCTTTAGATAGTGCATTTATCCCTGCTGTAAATGCTCCTGTACTATTTATAACTCCAACTAATCCCCCTATAACTAATACGAAAGCTATTATATCAATAGAATCATATAATCCTTGTATCGGAGCTTTTAAAAATGTTGTTATAGCCCCAAATATTGTTGTTTTTTCTTTAGCTAATTTTTCATATGTATTTGGTATTGCAACTGGCTTTGAAATAGCCCCACTAGTAAACTGTTTTAAGTTTACATTTACTCCTAATTTATTTAGTGTTTCCTGAGTTCCAGCATATTGATTAGATTCTCCATTTGGAAGCTCCACAATAAATTTTGAGCTATTAGTGTCATAGCTAAGTTTTGCATATTTTCCTGATGGTATTATGTAAGTTAACCCCATAACTACAAGCATTACAATTAGAATTACAGTATACGCTGTAGGAAATGAAAACTTTTTCTTGTTCTTCATAAAATTACCTCCTTTTTTTCTTGTTAATAAGATAATATCACTACTTTGATAATTTTTAAATAACCTAATTTTATTTCTGAATTTTTTAAATATTTTCCTAGTAATTGGAAATATAAAAATAGCCACTTTATAGTGAAAGTGGCTATTTTTATATTTCCAATTTTTCAGTAAGTCTGTAATTGTTATTATTTAATGATCTTTCTAAGCTTCCTGAATATTCAAAAACAGTTTCGAAATTTGAATTTTTATCTAAATATTTAGTTCTTATGTCATTTGATTTTATAACAGCTTCTATTTTTCCATAATTTATATCTGAATTTGTCGTTGAGTTTATAATCCTTATAGCTCCAACCAAAAAATCTTTACTTAATTGTAAGCTTTTAGGATCTCCATTATTGCTAGGAACTTTAAACTCATACATATTAGTAATTGTTTTCGAATTTAAACTAGATATATCTGTAGTCAACGTTATAGATTGAGCTAAGTTATTATCATTTTTTATTCCAAAACTATTTATATTATTTTTTTCTGAAGTTTTTTCACTTATCATTGTCTTTAAATTATTAGCTTTTGCAAAATCTTCAGTGTATTTTTTAAGACTTTCCTTTAAAGTTGTTCTTTCCTTTTTGTAATCTTCATATGTTATTTTTCTATTTTTTGAAACTGATTCTATTCTTTTATACACTTTTTCAAGTTTAAAGTGTATTTCTTTTTTTGTAAAATCAAAGTCTACATTATCAAATGATTTAAGTGTTTTATTTAGATTTTCATTATTTATTTCACTATTATTTAACACATCCATACACTTTGATAAACTTATATTATTTATGTTTTTTGTAGCTGTTAATAAATCATATAGTGCCTGTACTGATGCATCATTTTTAGCTACATTTCCATCTTCATCCTTAAATATATTTCCTTCAATTTGAATTGTATAATTTTTTTTATCAGCTACAGTGTTTATCATTATATACTCTTGTTCTATTTTGTCTGATACTTCTCGTGTTGCTAAATTTAAAATTATAGTTTGATTGTCTGGAGTTAACTGAGGTTTAAATTCTGACAACTCTGAGTTTATTTTTTTCATTAAATCTTGAGCTTGTTCATACGTTAAGCCCTTAATTTCTTCATTGTTTATTTTATTTAACTGAGAACTAGCACCATCTATACTCTTTTTAAGATTTTCGTTTTTTGTTGCAGAACAACCAACTACTGCCATTGACAGTAGTGCTGTTAAACCTAAAATAATTATTTTTCTTTTCAACTTTTTATCCAACCTCCAAATTTATACTGAGTATAACCATAGTTTATCTACCCATTTTATACTAGTATCATTATTTTTTAAATTCTTACATAGTAACAAAATAACTTGTTCATCTCGATCAAACAACTCATAAATTATTTCATTAGGTTTATGTTTATCATGTATTTTATCAACGTACTCTACTCTTTCTCTAAAAAGTTTTGGCAATGTGTAATGTATATTTAATAGTTGTTCTGCTAAAACAACTATATCTTCTCTTTCTAAGCCCTTTACCAATATATGTTCTGGTATGTACTGCTTATATATATTAAATACTTTATCCATTATTAAATCTTTAAATTTTAAAAAAACATTTCCACTCAAAATTAGCTCTCCCCTTTATATGAATATCTATTTCTCTCTGACATCGTCATTTAATTATATACACATTTTTTATCTTTTTCAATCAATATAATTCATTTTATCTTGCTAATATATATGTTCGTCCTAAATAAAAAAAAAGAAAAAATACCAGTAATAAATATCTGGTATTGTATTGTGTATTTCAATATTAAATTTATATTTTTTGACATGGAAGTTTTTCTTCCTATACTATATGTTTATGCTAAATTTTAAATTTAATAACAGAATATATTTTATTAGTTAAATAATTTAAATCATTTATATATTTATATTCAAATATAACTTTTATATTTTGATTTAAATATACTTCTATAAACTCATTTTTTTGCTTAAAAAAAATTTCAATATCATTTTCATTTTGATCCAAAGCTTCTTTCAATTTTCTGAATTTAAAGCACTGAATAAATGGTAAATTATCATATTTGTTTTCTGTATATTTATTCTCTACTTCTATTAAAGAAAACCCTAAATTTTCTATAACATAAATTGTATTTTCTATGTATTTTGGAGGTAATATATCTATATAATATTTTTCTTCTAATTTATTTTTACCATTTTCTTTTAAACATGTCTTTATCCATATATGACTTTTGTGTATTGATACTGGAACTTTTTTATTTACCTTAAATTTAAATGGAACTTTTACTAATCCACCCTCAGTTATACTTTTGTCTAAATTTATTTCTACCTTTTGTAAAACTACTTTTTTTCCGCCTATATTTTTATATTTATCTTTAATATAGTTAGTTTTTATATATATTTTTATATCATGTAATTTTTTATTTAAATCCAAACCACTTAAAACGCAAACTCCTTCTATATCTTCATCTGGATATATTTCTCTTGAGTTTATAAATGTTTTTAATTTAATTTCATTTAAATTACTCATGTACTCCCCCTATTTAAAAATACTCTTTACTATATTATTAATTATATTTTCCTCTAAAATATGCTTATTTAAGCAAAATAAAAGGATATATATAGAACTTTAAAGTCCAACATATAATCCCTTATTTTATTTCGGTATAATAAATTTATTTAACAAATAATAATTTTTAACTGTATAATATATCCCGCCTAAAACTTATATTATTTACATAAAAAAGCTAGCTATAGGTGCAACAGCAGTAACAACAAATGCTATTATTATTAAAAATATAGCAACTCTTTTCATTCCTAAGTTTTTTGATTTTTTTTCTTGTTTTATCATTTTAACCTATCCTTTCAGTTATAACGTTAATTTGTACATTTTATTATACAACTTACAAATATATTAATCAAAAAAATTTTGTATTTAAATTAATCCAATTTTAATTCAAACATAATAATTTATTAAAAAACATTTATATTTACTCTACACTATTAATATAGTATTATTCTATACTATTTTAAAAAAACCTTTATATTTATAGTGTTAAAATTAATATTTTTAACTTTCATAAAACTTATATTCTAATTTATATGCTCAAGTTCTAAAACTTTATCTATACACTTGTCATCTTTTAAATTTTTAGTTCTCTCACAATTATTCACCTTAAAATCAGGCGTAGTTTTAACTTCCTCATCACATATTCCATATTTATTTAAATACATACCACTAGCCATTCTAACTACCAAGCCGCTATTTTTTAATTCAAACAAAGCAGGATCTAATCCTCCTCCGTCTCCTCCAGTGGTACCTCCTATTAAAGTTGCAAATTTAGATTCTTTACAAAACATAGCAAAGAATTCTGATGATGAATATACCTTTTTATCCGTAAGTAAATAAATATTACCTTTAAAATTCAAATTATTACTAGCTTTTATTGTATAAGACGTATTTTCAAATCCATCGAATTTATTAAAAACTTCTTGTGGCGCATTTTTTCTTATACTCTGAGGTAATTTATCAATAGGGTTTAATTTTATTTTTCTTTCATCCGTATAATTTTTTATTAATTCACTTTTATTTCTATAAGCTCTATAACCGCTTATTTTAATATCATCATTTATAAGCTTAGAAACAATGCCTTGCCAATAACTATCACTTCCGCCTTTATTTCCTCTTATATCTATAATTAAAGCCCTGTAATTGTCTAGTGTTTTTATATAATCTCCAATCATATTTAAATCATTTTTCATAGAACCATGTTGTGGTGCCATAGATGGTAAATACATATATCCAACACTACCATTTACTGCATCTTGTAAAACTAATTCTTTTTTTAAAAAACTACCATCACAAATTTTAACTTCTGATTTTATATTATCGTATCTTTCTATAACTTTTTTATCATTAAGAAAATCATACCAATTGTTTTTCGAATATGCTTTTTTAAACATTTCATATCTTTTTTTATTATTTATTACCTCGGTATGCTTATTTCCTAATTCTGATAATATATCTGACATCTCAGCTACAAATTCATCATCATTTGTAGTATTTTTAATTCTCTTTATATATGCATTCTTGTTAGATATCCAGTCTTTTCCACTTAATCTTGTATTTACATCTAAATATGGATATCCTTCTTTTATTGTATTATACATATACTTAAAATCACTTACTTTCTCAGTTGTAGATAATTGATCCGATTTACTGTATACCTTATTTCCAAAGATAACTATAGATCCAAAAACAATTATTAAAAATAATAATTTCTTTTTCATTTAATTCACTTCCTTATTGCACTAATAACCTTAAACATTGTAACATCCCTTTCTAACAAAATCTAGGTTGCTATTTAATCATTTAAAAAGTTATTTAAATTATGTTAAAATTTATATTTTTTAATATAATCCTTAGTATGCTCTATTTTTCAATAAAATTATGTACATATTTAGTTAAAAAAAATACTACCATAAAATTATGGTAGCACTTAATAAAAGAGTAGTTATATAATATTTTTTCAGATTTTATTTACCCTATTAATTAATGTAATTTTCAAAATCAATAGATATTATATTATATTATAATTAGAAAAATTATGCAATATTTATATGAATTTTTTTATTTATTTATTAAAATTTAACATATATTTTGTTTAACCCTTAACATATAAGTATTATAATTTATATAGTAGGATATTTTTAATCAATTTCATATATACTTCATGTTTAAATATTAAACTAATACTAACCATTTACTAAGTCTAACTTTTAACAGGAGGTCCTAAAATGAAAATTAACTTTTTACCAAGAACTAAATTAGGACAATATAGCGTAATAATTATGGCTTTAACTCTAATATTTTTTATAGTTGGTTCTTTAATGTCTTGGGATTTTTCTTATTATGGATTTAAGTTTATAGCAAAAAATCAAATTCATATAGCTGTATTATTTATTATATTCATCCTGGGAGTCCTAGCTTGTGCTTTAGGTTTTATAGCTATAGATAAAAAAAGAGATAAATCAATTTTAGTACTTATCTCTATAATATTAGGAATAAATAATATTGTTGGATTCTTTAGTTTTATTGCACATATATTTATATAATAATAAAAGTATAGTCTATATAAAAAGTTTATAGCCTATACTTTTATTATTTTAGTTTAAATTTTATTAATAAATTCATATAAAAATTTTTTACGAATAAAATTATCATAAGCTTTTTAGTATATAATTCGCACCACTTCGAACTATATATATGTTAATAATAATTAAGTAAACTTCATATGTTAGTTTTTTTAATATTTTTATGAAAACGTTTCTTTTTATTTTTTTATTCTAAGCTTCATGTTGTTGACAACATATCTATGTAAGAGTAGTATACCTTAATGTAATGTTAATTATATATATGTTTTTAAAACTATTAGGGGGGGATAATTAATTTTATGAAATCTAATATGAAAAATATAGTATCTTCTGAGGTGTTTACCAGGAAGCTTACTTATATGTGCAACTATAATTTCTATAACCTTAGCAAATAGTCCATTTTCATCTGTTTATCATCATCTATTGGGAGAATTTAAATTTTTAGGCCACTTTAATATACATATGTTAGTAAATGATTTTTTAATGACTATATTCTTTTTATTAGTAGGACTCGAAATAAAACATGAGTTACTATATGGAAATTTATCTAGCTTCAAAAAAGCTTCTTTTCCTATATTTTCAGCATTGGGTGGAGTGATTGTTCCAGCAATTATATTTATGGTATTTAATAAAGGTACTCAATTTGAAGCTGGTGTTGGAATTCCAATTTCAACTGATATAGCTTTTGCTGTAGGTATTTTTATGATACTAAAAAACAAATTAAATCCAGCTTTAAAAATATTCTTACTTTCTTTAGCTGTTGTAGATGATTTAATTTCTATATTTGTAATTGGGTTTTTGTATTCTTCTAATATAAATTTCAAAATTTTATATTTAGCATTGTTTTTTACTTGTATTCTAATGTACATGAACATAAGACTTAGAATCAATAAAATTTATCCATATTTGATAATTGGATTTTTTATATGGGGACTTATATATTTAAGTGGTGTTCACGCTACTATAAGTGGTGTTTTAATTGCAATATCAATTCCATCTACTAAGCTTAGAAATGAAAAAAAACCTATTTCATATAAGTTAGAACATAAATTAAGTCCATTGTGCAATTTATTTATACTACCGCTATTCGCTTTAGCAAATACTGCAATAACCCTAAATTTAAATATAGATATTTCCAGTAGTGATACTTTAATCAAAGGAATTATAGCTGGACTATCAATAGGAAAACCGTTAGGTATAATGACATTTGCATTTATATCAACAATGCTCGGTCTTACAGAAAAGCCTAAGGGCTCAACTTGGTTATCAATCTTCTCTGTATCAATACTTGCTGGTGTAGGCTTTACAATGTCTATATTCATCTCAGAAATAGCTTTTGCTAATAACCCTGAGTTTGTAAGTATTGCTAAAATTTCTATATTGTTAGCATCCTTAATTTCAATAATTTCAACTTATATAATAGCTACTTTTGCTAGCAAAAACACTGCGTTTAACAAAAACTATACATTTAAACATAAAAAGACTGCTTAAAATAAAAGGCTTGAAACGATAATTTGTTTCAAGCCTTTTGTTTTTTCGCTATATAATATACTTAATTTCACTTTTAGGAAATTCATTTAGTATGTTCTCTTTAAAAAATTCTTTCATTTCTAATAACTGTTCTTTTGTGTATACGTATTTACCATATCCAAATTGTCCATATTTAAACGTTCTGTGATCATCAACCATTGGAAGAGTAGTTTCTGGGAAAATTTCTATTATCCTATTTTTTGCTTTAGTCGTATATCGATGAGAAATAACTTCAAAAGTCAGTGTTTCATGATAATTTTCAGGTAATGTATCTTTTATATGTTTTATTAATTTTTTATAGTCATCTTTCCAGTTTTCGTATAAAAAAACTGGTGCAATTATAAATCCTATTTTATACCCAGCTTTAGCTGCTTTTGCAGCAGCTTCAATTCTTTTATTAGAAGATGCAGTATAATGCTCATAAGAATCTATTATTTTAGGCGTGTTTATACTAAATCTTATTTCTGTATGATTATTATGATTTATATTTAAAAGACTGTCTATATCGCTATATTTAGTTACAAATCTAAACCTTCCTTTATCTTCTTTTCCAAAAAATTCTATTACAAGCTTTAGTGAATTTGTATAAGGTTCTAATGGAATTGGGTCTGACGTTGCAGCTCCCTCGAATATAGTTATCTCTGGCTCTCTTTCATTAATATACTTTTTAGTTTGATTTAATACATCATCCATGTTTACAAAAACTTTTACAAATGGTTTATCTCCTAATTGTGTATTTAAATAACAATATTCACACCTACCCATACATCCACTTACAATTGGCAATTGATAGTGTGCTGAAGGTTTACATGTTTGAAACTTTAAGCTGCTTCTTTTTCCAACAACTAAAGTTTCTTTTCCTGATCTGTATTGTTCAAATAAATTTTCTCCTGGAATGTTGCTCTTTACCCTATTTGATGTTAATTGTATAATTTCTACATTTTTATTGTCTTTCACCATGTCATAAATTTTTTTTCCAATGTATGTATCTATTGAGCCTTTTTCAAATATAACTCTTCTAGGATTAAACATTTTTTCACCTCTCAAAATTAATTATTTCTTATAGCTTCTCCAATTTTAATTAAAGTAAAAGATTACATGTTAATAATTAATAATAAAGTATATAAAAATATTTAGTAACCGTGATTTTATTAATTAACTTATTTTTTTTTGTTCATTTTCATAAGAATTTCTTCACCTTTAGAAACTAATGATTTAGTCATAGCTCCTCCAACTTGTTCTCCAGCAAGAACATTTTTAGATATTCCTTCTATAGTATTTTGAGGTGCATTACTTTCAACTTTACCACTTAGCATATTATAGTTATATCCAAGTTCATTAGCTATTTCCATTTTAAACATATTTAAAGCTTGTTTTGCATTGCTGTTTATTGTTTTACTCATTAAAATACATCCTTTCATTTGTTTTACTTATACAATAGGATGCACTTAATTTTAAATATAATTCAATGGATTATGTTTAAAATTAAATCTAAAAAAGACTCCTATATAGGAGCCTTTTAACATTGTAAACAAAATTTCATATTATTTTCCTTGTTTTTCATAGTCACTTAAAAACTTAGCTATTCCTATGTCTGTTAAAGGATGTTTAGCCATTTGTTCTAAAACTTTAAATGGTATAGTCGCTATATCAGACCCTGCCATAGCACACTCTGATACATGTATTGGATTTCTTATACTTGCAGAAATTATTTCTGTTTGCATATTATGGACTTCAAATATGTTTGCTATTTCACTTATAAGTTCTACTCCTATAGCACCTATATCATCTAATCTCCCTACAAATGGACTTACATAAGTTGCCCCTGCTTTAGCTGCAAGTAATGCTTGTTGTGATGAGAATATTAATGTAACATTTGTTTTTATTCCTTTTTCAGTTAATATCTTAACTGCCTTTAATCCCTCTATACACATAGGTATTTTTATAACTATGTTTTTATGTAGTTTAACTAATTCCATAGCTTCTTCAACCATTGTATCACACTCTAAACTTATTACTTCCGCACTTATAGGTCCATCCACTATACTACATATTTCATTTATAACTTCTTGAAGATCTCTTCCTTCTTTAGCTATAAGAGATGGATTTGTTGTTACACCATCTATTATACCCCAAGTATTAGCTTCCTTTATTTCATCTATATTAGCTGTATCTATAAATATTTTCATTTTTATATCTCCTTTTAATTTTTATAAAGCTACTATTGCACCTACTATTAATGCACTTAAAACACTTACACAGAATCCACCTATCATACCTCTAAATGCTAATTCTGCTAGTTGCCCTCTTTTTTCAGGACAAAATACTGATATACCTGATATACAAATTCCCATACTAGATATATTTGCAAAACCTGTTAAAGATATTGCCATCATTAATCCTGTTCTATAGTCAAGAGTGTTTAATATTTGTCCTAATTCTCCAAAAGCAACAAATTCATTTAAAGCTAATTTACTTCCTAATAATTGTCCTGCTGTTAATATACTTTCTTTTGGTATTCCCATGAAAAATCCTATAGGTGCAAATACATAAGATAATATACCTTCTAATGATAACCCTACGATTGAAAGTCCTCCATTAACTAATGCAACTAAAGCTATTATAGCTATTAATGATGCTCCAATTCCAAGTGCCATATGCATTCCATCAGTAGCACCTTGAGATATCGCTTCCATTATATTACTATTATTTCCTTTATTATCTATTGTTACCTCATCACTATTTATTGTAGTTGCAGCACATTCTACAACAGCAATAGTGCCTGTTCCATTTTCAGTTTCTACTGTTTCACTACTTACTTTTTCAACTTCATATACTTTTTCTGGAAGTATTATCTTAGATATTATTATACTTCCTAAAGGAACTAAAGCTCCTCCTATCAATAAATATTGCATTGGAATTCCAAGACCTGCATATCCACCAAGAACAGTAGCTGACATACTACCCATTCCTGATATTAGAACTAACATTATCTCACTTTCAGTCATACCAGATAAATATTTACTTACAAGTATAGGTGACTCTGTCTGCCCTAAAAACATATTTGCAACTGCCACGAAACTTTCTACTTTACTTGTTCCTAATACTTTTTCTATTGCTCCTCCTATAAGCTTAACAACAAAACCTATAAGACCTATATAATAAAGTGCTGCTACAAGCGCAGATATAAATATTATATTACCTAAAACTTGAATACCAAATATCATTCCTGTTGGTGCACCTGCATCTGCTAAAGGTCCAAATACAAATCCAAGACCTTGTGCTCCATAACTTAATACTTTTGTTACAACGTCTGATATTTTTTCTATACCCATTCTTCCTAAAGGAAACTTTAATAATAGAAATGCTAAAACTACTTGAATTCCTAAAGCTTTTAATATCATCTTTTTATTGACATCTTTTTTATTTGGAGATACTAAATATAATCCTCCTAATAAAAGAGCTATCCCTACTATATTTAACACTATTGCCATTTTAATCGCCCTCGTTTTTCTATATGATAAGTTTTTTGATTGGTATGATTCTAATCAGATACTATTTATATTTTTAAATTTCAATAGTATCTGATTAACTTTATGTGTTAGTTTTTAATTTGACGTTAATTATATTTCATGAACTATGCTTTTTACTAAACTTAAGAATTGTTCTTTTACTCTTTGAGTCGTTTCTATTACTTCCTCATGATTTAAAGGTTGGTCAAGTATTCCTGCTGCCATGTTAGTTATACAAGATACCCCTATAACATTTAATTTACTGTGAGATGCAACTATTACTTCTGGTACTGTTGACATTCCAACTGCATCAGCTCCTAATATTTGAGCCATTCTTACTTCAGCAGGTGTTTCATATGTTGGTCCAGTGAAGAACGCATATACACCTTCTTTTATATCAATATTTAATTTTTTTGCACATTCTCTAGCTAATTCAGCATATTTTGGAGTATATGCAGTTGACATATCTGGGAATCTTACTCCTAGTCTATCATCATTTTTACCTATTAAAGGATTGTTTCCTCCTAGATTTAAATGATCTTTTATTATCATTAAATCTCCAGGATTAAAGTCTTTATTAGCTCCTCCTGCAGCATTTGTTACAAATACAGTTTCAACTCCAAGAGCTTTCATAACCCTTACAGGGAATGTTGTTTCTTGCATTTTATATCCTTCATAAAAATGGAATCTACCTTGCATAGCTACAACATCTTTTCCTTCTAATTTACCTATTACTAGCTGTCCTTTATGTCCTTCAACTGTTGAAACAGGAAAGTTTGGTATTTCATCATAACTAATTATTACAGGATTTTCTATTTCATCTCCTAAAACACCTAAGCCTGATCCTAGTATAAGACCTATAGTTGGATTTGAATCTATTTTAGATTTTATATAATTTGCACTTTCTGTTATTTTTTCATATAAGTTGTTCATTATATATACCTCACTTTTCTATTTATGTTTGATTTTTAAAACGTTTTCTTGTTATGTAAATTTTTAATATCCTGTTACTTCTTCATTATTTATTATTTTTATTATAGAACTTGTCCCAAGTCTTTTAGCTCCATTGTCTATAAATCTTTGTGCAGTTTCTAAATCTTTTATTCCTCCTGCAGCTTTTATTAGTACATCATTACCTACATTTTCTCTAAATAAAACTATATCTTCTAATGTAGCTCCTCCTGTACTAAATCCTGTTGAAGTTTTTATAAAATCAGCCTTAGCTTCAGTTACGCACTTACACATTTGTATTTTTTCCTCTTCACTTAAAAGGCATGTTTCGATTATTACCTTTAATACTTTATCTTTACAAGCTTCTTTTATAGACTTTATTTCATTTGTAATTTCTTCAAATTTTTTCTCTTTTAACATTCCTAAGTTGATTACCATATCAACTTCATCTGCTCCATTATTTATAGCATCCTTTGTTTCAAACACTTTTACAGCTGTAGTATTGTATCCATTTGGGAATCCAATTACTGTGCAAACTTTCATATTATCCCCTACAAACTCTTTTGCTTGCTTTACAAATGATGGAGGAATGCACACAGATGCCACGTCATATTTCATTGCATCTTCACAAATTATTTTAATATCTTCCCAAGTAGATGTCTGCTTCAATAAAGTATGATCTACAGTGCTTAAAATCATTTTTTTATCCATGTTTACTCTCCTTATGTCTATTGTTTTTATTGAATTTAATTATTCTATTATTTCATGTATTATAAAGCTTTTTACTGGTTTTTCATTTCTTATATCATAAGCCTCTTGTAATTGTTCTTCAGCTTTTTCAAACTTCTCTTCATCACTTGAATATAAAGTTGCTAAAACATCCCCTACTTTTACAGAGTCACCCATTTTCTTTTCAAGTATTATTCCTGCTCCATAGTCTAATTCATCATCTTTAGTGTGTCTTCCTGCACCTGTAAGTAATGATGCTATTCCTACTTTTTCTGCATTCAAATCATATACATATCCTTCTTTAGTTGCCTTTACTTGATGTACTAATGGTGCTATTTCAAATAATTCAGGATTCTCTATAACTTTTTGATCTCCGCCTTGAAGAGTTGCTAGTTCTTTTAATTTGTTAAGAGCTGAACCATCTTTTAATACGTTTTCAAGTTTTTCTCTTCCTTTTTTAACGTCTGGTTCTATATCTCCTATTTTTAGCATTTGAGCCCCTAATTGTAAGCATAATTCTCTTAAATCTTCAGGTCCTTCGCCTTTTAAAACTTCTATAACTTCTTTTAGTTCAAGTGCATTTCCTATTGCATATCCTAGAGGTTCTCCATTTAATGTTATAGCTGCTGATGTTTTTCTACCTAAACTATTTCCTATGTTTACCATAGCAGTAGCAAGTTCTTTTGCATCTTCTGCAGTTTTCATAAATGCTCCCTCACCATACTTAACATCTAATAATATAGCATCAGATCCTGAAGCAATTTTTTTACTCATTATACTTGCAGCTATTAAAGGTATACTATCAACAGTTGCAGTTACGTCTCTCAATGCATATATTTTTTTATCTGCTGGAACTAAGTTTTGAGTTTGCCCAGCTATAACTAACCCTGCATTTTTAACCATGTCTTTAAATTTATCTTCATCAACTGATATGTTAAATCCAGGTATAGATTCTAATTTATCTAATGTTCCACCTGTATGTCCTAGCCCTCTACCTGATAGTTTTGCAACCTTACCTCCAGCTGCACATACCATAGGAACTAAAATTAAAGATGTTTTGTCTCCAACTCCCCCAGTACTATGCTTATCTAATTTAATTCCCTCTATCATACTTAAATCTACTACATCCCCTGAGTTAACCATAGCCATAGTAAGGTTTGCTGTTTCTTCTTTAGTGAATCCATTTAAATATATTGCCATCAATAATGCTGATGCTTGATAATCTGGTATTTCACCATTAGTATATTTTTCTATAAAAAACTCTATTTCTTCTTTAGATAATTCCTTTTTATCTCTTTTTTTAGATATGATATCGTATACTCTCATTTTAATATCCCCTTATCTATTAGTTTTATAGTTGTTTAACTTAATCCAGGAATTCAATTGTTCAGAGCTCTTAGGTATTATTATGTTTTTATTTATTATGTCATTTTTAATTAATTCTACATTTTTAATAGTATTTTTTTTAATTTCAACGCTTGACCCTTCTCTTGTATAATCAATTACATTTTCTCCAAGGCCAATCGTGTGTACGCCTGAACTCCATGAATTATTTTTAATATTTTTTACTTCTTGGTATATAATGTCATTTGCATATCTTGTAGCAGTTGCTACTATATGTTCAGGAGCAAAAGAATTTTGATTTCCGTCTACTCCAAATGCATACTTATTAACTTGCTTTGCTGCTAAAAAAACTCCTATTCCAGATTGTCCTGCTAATTGTTGAATATAAACAGCTCCTTTATTATACATAGAAAGTGCAATTTCTTTTGCTTTTGCAGGGTCTGAAAAATCTCCTACTACAGCTTTCATAACATTTACATCAGGATTTACATATTTAACTCCAGCTTCAAATCCAATGGCACCTTCATTTAAATACTCTAAATCTTTTCCTAGTATAATTCCAACTGACTTATTTTCACTATCAGATAGCTCAAGTCCTGCAATAACTCCATTTAAAAATGTTTGTTGTTCCCATTTTGTGCTTATAGAACTAACGTTCGGTAGTTCTAATTTAGAATCAATTATAGTAAATTTTTGATTTGGAAACTCTTTCGAAACCTTTTCAACAGCACTTTCTTGCTCTCCTCCAACAGAAATAATTAAATCGTAATCTTTTAGCCTAGCATACTCTCTAGCAAATTTTTCATAATCATTCTTACTTTTTGATTGAGTGTAATCAAACTCTATCCCTAATTCTTCTTGAGCTCTTAATATTCCATCATAGCATAAGTCATTAAAAGCCTTATCTCCTAAACCAGCTTCATTAAAGATAATTGCTATCTTTGTGTTTTCATTACTTTTAACCTCTGATTTAGTTTCTTTGCTTTCTTGTTTATAAGCAATTATCATAATTAATAGTAAACCAGTTAATATAACAAGTTTTTTATAGTTTAATTTCATTTATTAATTATTCCCTTCTGCTTTAATAATATTATATTAAATAAAACGTTTTCACTCTATAAACCCTATTGATATAAAGTTTTAATTTTTTGATATATTTGTATATCTATGTCTAAATATATTGACATTTTTTGCACTATATTGACATAGATATACATTATTCTTTAACTATCTATCATCCTCAGGTGATATTCCTTTAAATTTTTTATAACTTCTTGAAAAATAACTTGCATTTGTATATCCAACTTCTATTGCAATTTGAGAAATTTTCATATCGGTATTCTTTATTAGACTTTCCGCTTTTTTCATTCTATAGTTAGTTAAGTAAGAGCTAAAGTTTTCTCCAACTTCTTCCTTAAATAACCTTGAAAAATATTCATGTGATAAGAATACATAGTTAGATATATCTTGAAGAGATATGTGCTGTTTATAGTTTTTATGTATATAATCAATTGATTTTTTTATAGTTTTTGAATAGCCATCCTTACTTTCACTTAAGGTACTATCTTTTTGTAATCTACTTACTTTGTTCTTTTCTAATTCTTTCACAGACTCATTTACTTTATCTAAAATTTCTTTTAATTCTTTTGGCCTAATATCTGATTTTACTAAATACTCATACACTCCACAACTTATAGCTTCTTTTGCATAAGAAAATTCAGCATAATTTGTAAGTAATATAACATAAATATCTGGAAAAACTTCTTTTATTTTTTTTGTAAGTTCTATCCCTCCCATTATTGGCATTTTTATGTCACTTATAATTACTTTAGGTTTTAGGTTTAATGCTAATTCATATGCTTCTTTTCCATTTGATGCGCTTGCTAGAACATTAAATTCATCGGAAATATTTGAAATAGTATATGCTATCCAATCTCTTATAGGTGCTTCATCTTCTACTACTATTATATCTAACATATTTACCTCCTAATTTGGCAGTATAAAAGTAATTTTAGTTCCTTTACCTTCTAAACTATCTATCTTTAATCCATAGTCTTGTCCATAATTTAATTGTATTCTTTCATGTACATTTATAACTCCAACGCTATTTACACTAGCTTCTTTATTTAAAACATGATCTAATTTATCTTTAGACATACCTATTCCATTGTCTTCTATAATTATTCGTATACTATCTTTTAGACTATAACCTTTTATATTTATATCCCCTTTATTATTTTCCTTTTCCATGCTGTATAATATTGCATTCTCTACGATAGGCTGAAGTATAAATGATGGTATTTTATAATCTTTTATATTTTCATCAAATTCATATTCTACATCAAAACAATTAGGGTATCTCATCTTTTGTAGCTCTACATAATTTTTTATATTTTCTAACTCCTCTTCCAATGTAATCATTTCACTCGCTCTAGGTAAAATACTTCTAAGTAGTTTTGTAAACCTATAAAGCATTTCTTCAGCTACTTCTGTTTTATTCATTGAAACTAAAAATCTTATACCACTTAATGTATTGTATAAAAAATGCGGATTTATTTGAGCCTGTAAAAAGCTTAGTTCAGCTACCCTTTTTTGTTTTTCATACTTCTTAATATCTTCTATTGATTCATGTAACCGTTTTACCATGCTGTTAAAAGAGCTTTGAAGTTGACCTATCTCATCATCTCTATCAACCTCTACTTCTACCTCTAAATTACCTTTCATAACATATTCCATCTTATCCTTTATCTTTAAAATAGGATTTGTTATCCAAACTGATATTTTATATGTAATTATTAGTGCCGGAATGCTTATTAATGCGATTATATAAAGTGTCCTTTGAGCAATTTTATTAGATACTTGCGACATTATATTCGAAGGTATAACTTGAATGATTTTCCATCCATATGAGTCTATATTAGATTTAATTTCGATATTACTTGAGTTCATATTATGGGAATTTTTATTAGATTTATATTTTGTTCCTATTAATCGTTTATCTTTACTTGAAATTATATTGTCTGTAGAATCCACTATATAAACTGAGGTTCCTTTTTCCAAAAGATCTGAATATCTATCATATAGCATTGTTTCGCTTATATCTATAATTAAAACTCCTAAAGTTTCATTAGTTATAAAATCTTTTATAACTCTACCCATTTTTAATATATTCTTATATGGTCCAATCCCATTTTCATCTCTATATGTATTTATAAGAACTGTATTTCCATTTGCTTTTACTATTTTTTCATACCATTCTTGATTTTTAATATTTTCTAAATTATACTTATTTTTAGAGTATGTTCCATAGCTCAAACCGTTTTCTCCAACTATGTATAACTCTGGCTTCATATTAAACTTTCCATATTTAAAAATTTGATCCATTAATAAGCCTTCCACATAATCGTAATTTTCTTTGTTTACTATGTCATCTTGATGCTTGTCTTTTGGGTTAGATAATATATCTATTAGCTTGTTATCTGCGACAATATTATTCCCTATACTTTCTACATTTGAAAGCAATATTGAAATATTATTAGATACCTCATCTAATACTTGCAATCTCATTACTTGTATTTCTTCTTGGACAATCTTATTACTATCATTTATAACCCAGGCACTAATAATTCCTGTTATAAATACAATCAAAACAAATATCAATAAAAATAGCTTAAATGTAATGCTATTTGTTTTTATCATAATCACTCCTTTTCTCTTAGATTTCCAACTAATAATTTTATCTTATGTGACTATTTAAATCAATATTTTTATATTTAAAAACAAATATACAAAAATAAGCATATTAAAACTTTATCTCAAGTTTATATGCTTATTTTTGTATATTTTATTTATTTTTTCTATCAAGCTCTAACTTAATAGAATCTTTTGGACATTTATAAACACATTTTTGACAGAATATACAGTCAGAATCTTCTACTAATCCTTCTTTATATTCCTTTGGTGAAATTCCCATTGGGCATGCTTTTGCACATAGACCACAGCTTACACAACTATTATTGACTTCTAAGTTTACTTTTCTGCCTTTTATTTTTGCTACAACTGCTGATAAAGTCCCCATTGGACAAAAATTACACCATGTTCTCTGATTATAGAAAAGACCTAAAATAATTCCTATTATAGATGTTATCACTATTATTTTGTAAAATACAAATCCTATTCCATATAGATTTCCCCAATTTTTATATAATCCCATTGAGAAATTAAATATTATAAACAATCCCATAAATCCTCTAAATAATTTACTTTTTAAAAATTTAGGGACTTTCTTTTTAGGTGAAACCTTAGATAGAACATTCTCATAGAAATTACCTCTTGGACAATAATTTCCACACCAATAACGTCCTTTTCCTGAAAATGCAACTGCAATTGGTGCAACCATACATATTATAGCTATAATAGCAAATCTCATATCAAATAATGATAGTATTAAAAAAGTTAAAAATATTAAGTATCCATACTTTTTATAAAGTTCTTTAACCATATTTCTCCTCCTAGTTAAATTTAATTTATCTTATGAATACATAATATAATTATTTGATATTTTTTTCTGTGACTTTGTAACATTTCTTATTTTTTATACTAAGGTCTTCTTGCTCCTTTATAATGTGTTTCATAGTAACCTGTTAATTTTGACTTTTTAATTCCAGCCTTTTCATTTGCAGCATGTACAAATTCATTGTTTCCTACATACATACCTACATGACTTACTCTCCCTTTTCCCATAGTATCAAAGAATACTAAATCTCCTACTTGTAAGTCTTTTTTATCTACAGCTTTTCCAAATTTACTTTGTTCATATGAAGTTCTTGGTATATCTTTTCCTAATGCATTTTTATAAACATATTGAACTAATCCTGAACAATCAAAAGAGTTAGGTCCAGTAGCACCCCATACATATCTATTTCCTACTTTGCTTTCTATTAACTCAACAGCTTTATCCATATTATTAGATGTATTTGTATTTGTATTATTTTTTTCTGGTGGTTTAACTGTATTCACTAATGAATTTTCTACATTAGTTTTATTTGAAGTTTGATTGCAATTGTTAATCTTATCTCTGTTTATATTACTTTGCAGTGTTTGCAATGAATCTAAACTATTTTCATCTTGATTATTGTTGCAATGACAACTGCACTTGCAATTGTTTGTTGGAATATTTTCTATTGCATTTTCTAAAATTAAATTAAATAAATCAAATTTATTATTAAACTCATTTTTATTATTTGTATTTGCTTGATTTACTGCATTTAAAAGCTTAATTGTGACTAATTGGCTTACATCCATTCTAAATCTCCTTGTTCTATATTTTTTTAAAATAACAAAAAATAACCATATATATTTAATACGGTTATTTTTTAATTTTATTTAGTTTTAATTTATATTTACTTTATAGCTTCTACAAATTTAATAATCTCGTTAGATGTAATATCTATTTGATCTTTATTCCCTATTAAAGATTTCCCATCACCTTTTTGTTGTCCATAATCTCCAAATCCAGCATGATTCCCTCCTGGAATTTCAATAAATTTAGAGTTTACAGGCATTAATTTTTTTGCATCTTTTACCTTATTTAAATCTGCAACTTTATCATTACTTCCCCATAAAGACAATACATTTATTCCACTTTTTGTAAAATCCTTATTATCTTTAGGATATGATGCTAACAGCACTAAACCCTTTATTTTACTGTCTTTTAATGCATAATCAGAAGCCATAACCCCACCTAATGAGTGTCCTCCTATAACCCATGAATTTATATCTGGGTACTCATCTAATATATTCTTAGCTTTATTAGGTGATAAAATTGCTAAATTGAATTTCATTTTACTTAATATAACTGGATATCCTTTAGACGCTATCTCTTTAGCCATAGGTGAATATGCACTATTTTCTACTTTAGCTCCTGGATAAAACACAAACCCAACTTTCTTTTTATTTGATTTAGGATTAAATAAAATATCCCCATTTTTCTCAATTTTGATATTCACATTAGAATCTGACTTTAATGATTCTCTCGCATATGATTGCGATTTATAATAAGAACTTGTGTAAATAAAAAATATACCTACTAGTATGGTTAAAGTAGCAACTATACTAATACTAATCTTAAATTTTAGAGATTTCTTTTTCATTATTCTGCTCCTTTTTTAATTTTCATTTTAATCCTATAATATATTCTTAGTTTTGTCTATATGATAGTTGTTTATATCAAACATTTCAAAACAAATAAAAAATGCTAATAGAATAATTCCATTAGCACTTTTTATTTGTTTTGAATTTTTATTTTATTCTCAAGTAAAGAATCATAAATAGGTGGGCAATTTAATAAATTTGCAACCATATAAGCAACTCCACAAACAACTATGCTAGGCCCTAATTGAGTAAATGCACCACTCATTTCAAATACTAGTATTAGTCCAGTAATCGGAGCTCTTACAACTGAAGCAAACATTCCTGCCATTGATAGTATTATTATATTATTTATTAAATTTGTATCTATTCCTACTAGGAATATACTTGATTTTGCAAATATAATTCCAACCAAACTACCTAAAGTTAATATAGGAAATAATATTCCTCCAGGTGTATTTGGAGCAAAACTTATAAGTGAAAATATGTATTTAGATGC
The DNA here is from genome assembly GCF_048568265.1 of Paraclostridium dentum. Lineage (NCBI taxonomy): Bacteria > Bacillati > Bacillota > Clostridia > Peptostreptococcales > Peptostreptococcaceae > Paraclostridium > Paraclostridium dentum. Next base: position 1,594,660 of record NZ_CP183813.1, read on the forward strand.
TAAAAGAATTATAGCCATTTTTATAGTTACTCCGCTAGAAAATAAATGGTTTATAAGGTTATCTCCTCCACCTAGCACTTGTGGTAAAAATATACCAAATAAAATTGCAAACATAAATGAAATTATCATTTTATATCTTGTTTTACAGTTTATATTAGAAAAAATATCTATAGTTTTAAGTAATCCTTTATTGTATATAACTCCACAAACGCCAATTACAATACCTAAAATAACTAAAAGTATATAATATTTAGACGGAATAGATATAAGCTTATTTATTTTTAAAGTATGTTGTTCTCCAAAAAATAGCCAAGTTACTAAATCTGAACTTACACATGCTGCTATAGATGTTACAAATATCATCGGAGAAAAGCTTTTATGTACTTCCTCTAAAACAAACATAACTCCTGCAAATGGAGCATTAAAAGCTGCTGCGATACCTGCTCCCGCTCCACTTGAATATAAATAATTGCTTTCTAATTTATCTAATTTTAACTTAGATGATATCCCATGTGCAAAGCTTGCAGCAAGTTGAATCGATGGTCCTTCTATTCCTAATGATAAGCCCGCACCCATAGCTAATACTCCATTTATAAACTTGCTTTTTAAAATTTTAAAAGAATGTATTATATTTAATTTTCCTTTTAAGCAACCTTCAATTTGTGGAATACCACTGCCTGATATCATAGGCTCCTTCTCTACTGAATATCCAACCATGTATCCAATAATAGCAAACACTAGTATTCCTAAAATTGTATATGCTAAATTCTCTGACATAAGGTGGTAAGCATTTAAACTTATTTTCTGAGCATAACTTGTACAAAGTCTATACATAGACACTATAAACCCTCCACATCCACCTATTAATATACTTTTTAGGATAACTTTTAAATTATCTTTAGTATTTTTCATTGTATCACCTCAAAATAATATTACCCCTCATTTGAGTATATCTAACTATAAAGTTTAATTTGAATTTTATGTTCCAATTTATTTTTAAATTTTAAAATAATAAAAAATAGATTTATCATTAATAACAATAATAAAATCTAATTTTTAAATGTAGTGAAAAAAATATTAGAAGTAAGTATCTTTAAAAGAGAACTACCGTTTGGTGAGATTGGCAATTGATTTTACTTTGAACACATCTTTGAGATGAACCTACATCTGCCTTAGACGCATATAATATAAATATTTTAAAAGAAATACTTTTCAAATTAAAATAAAACATCTATATTATTAGTGACTCATGATAAAAATTTTGCAAAATCAGTTGGATATAAAATCATTACTATGGAAAATGGATGTATACAAATTTAATTTTTACAATTAAAAGGATATTGTGATTTTTAGTCTAATATATCTAATATAATAGTTAATTAGATTTAATAATATCAATTAAATTTAAATGTAGGGGGCTATTTCATGGTAGTTTTTACTTTATTTTTATTTTTATTTTTTTTATTTTATATGTATTGTTTAAAAAACGAAAAACTAATACTTCAATATGAAACTTTGGATTCTAATTATTAATTTTTAAAAAATAAAAGACTATATAATAGATTTTCTATTATATAGTCTTTTATTTAGTTGGTATTAGTTATATGTTTTGCAAATGGTACTTTAATGTTAAATTCAGTTTCCATATTGTCACTTTCTACATCTATAGAGCACTTATACCCTTCTAATAACTTTTTAATTGAATATAGTCCATATCCTCTATTTTCGCCTTTAGATGAATATGCCATTTCAAATATTTTTTTAGTATCTTTTATTTTTGAACCATTATTCTTAATGCAAATATTATAATAACTTTCTTCTTCGTAAATATCTACATGAACGTATTTGTAATCTTTTTCAGAAAATTTCAGTTCATCAATTGCATTATCTATTATATTTAAAAGTATAGAACTTATTTCTGAATCTGTTAATTCTATATTTTCTAGTATACTATCAATACACGCAGTCAAATCTATATTATATTTAGATGCTCTTAATTTTTTAGTATTTAATATAGCATCTATGCAGTGATTGCCCGTCACAAAATCGACAGATACATTACTATCATAATCTGCCATGCTTAAAATATATCTTCTTGCATCTTCAATTTTACCACTTGTAACTTGCATAAGAATTATTTGCAAATGATTCATATAATCATGTCTTTGAATTCTCAGTGCATCTACACTATCTTCCATTTGTTTTAAGTTTTTTTCCATTAAACTTTTTTCTAGTTCATTTAGAGCTTTTCTTTTATCATAATTTATTACCATAAAAATTAAGACAATCAGTATTAATATTAATGATAGCACTACAAAAATCCTTGCTATAATTTCTGCATCGTAGTGCATTCCACTCACACTGTATAAAATTAAAATTAAAATTCCAATTATAGCCATTATTAATACACTTACATATAAAAGTACTTGCTGCGCATACTTATTTTTTTCAGATATATTTTTTAAGTCCACAGTTTGTTTAAAATATTTATATTTTATTAACTTCATAAAAATAGCCATAAATAAAATAGCCATATAACAGGCTAATATCCTTAATATTGAATTATTCAATATAAAATCAAGATTTATTCCCATAACATTTATAAGAGTAATTGTTATTACTTCTGATGTCATTCTTATTCCTAATACTATAGCAGTTATAATAAATGATTGAGCTATATTTAGATTACTAAAAAACTTTACAATTATGGCTGAAGCAACAAATAGTAAAACATTACTAACTCCTAAAGGAACTATTTTATCCAAAAAATACCAAATAAACACATATAAAAATGACATATATACTATATCTTTCCGTTTAATATCTTTAATTGCTATTCCAATAGAATAAAACATAACTAAAGCTTCTGGGATACCCATTAAAATTATATTTGAAATACTTATATTAATCACCCCTTGCACAAGCCTCTATTTATCATCATTTTTTTACATTTATCTACATTTTCATATTAACATATCTATAATATTTTTACTACAATTTAAATATAAGTTTATAACTTTCTTTTGTAGTTTCTTTTCTAAATTAAATGTTTTTTCAAAAACAAAAAAAAGATTTGAGTTTCCTCAAATCTTTTTTTATTAGAATAATAATATTAAACCAACTATCATAGCTGATAAAGTACTAACTAAGAAACCACCTATCATACCTTTAAATGCTATGTTAGATATCTCTGTTCTTCTTTCAGGACAAAATACTGATATCCCTGATATGCAAATACCTATACTTGATATATTTGCAAATCCTGCTAAAGATATTGATATAACTAGAGCAGTTCTAGGATCAAGAGTTTTAATTATTTGTCCTAAGTCCCCAAATGCTATGAATTCATTTAATACCATTTTGCTTCCTAGTAATTGTCCCGCTGTTAATACATTAGAAGGATCTAGTCCCATTAATAATCCAAGTGGAGCAAATACATATGATAATATTTGTTGTAAAGATAATCCTATTACACCTAACCCACCATTAACTAAAGCAACTAATCCTGTTATAGCTATTAATGCTGCTCCTATACCAAATGCCATTTGCATACCGTTAGTAGCACCTTCTGATATAGCAGACATTATGTTTGTATGCGCACCTTTTCTATCCATTTCTACCTTTTTAACAACTTCTTCATGTTGAGTTTCAGGTATTAATAGTTTAGAAACTATTATACTACTTATTGGAACTAACGCTCCTGCTATAAGTAAGTTTTCCATAGGTATTCCCATTCCTACATATCCCATTAAAACAGTAGCTGACATACTTCCCATACCAGATACTAAAACTAACATAAGTTCACTTGTAGTCATTAAATGTAAGTATTTACTTACAAGTATTGGAGATTCTGTTTGACCTAAGAACATATTAGCAACTGCAACGAAACTTTCTACTGCACTTGTTCCTAGTACCTTTTGTATTGCACCACCAATTATTTTAACTATAAAGTTTATAATTCCTAAGTAATAAAGAGCTCCAACTAATGCTCCTATAAATACTATGTTACCAAGAACTGATATTGCAAATATGAATCCACTTTTTCCATCAGCTAATGGCCCAAATACGAAAGTTAAACCTTCCATTCCATAACCTAATACATTAGTTACAAAGTCAGAAACTACTTGTACAACAGTTCTACCTATAGGGAATTTTACTAGGAAAAAGGCAAGTACAAATTGTATTAGTAAAGCCTTTCCTATCAATTTCTTGTTTACCGACGATTTGTCAGAAGATGCTAGGTAAAGTCCAGCTAATAACACTATGATTCCTAAAATGTTTAAAATTATTGACATAGCTTTCTCCTTTTTCTTTAGTTTTCTCAATAATATATTATACACTATTTTCGACATTTTTCTACCACTTTTTGATTATTTTTACAATTTAATTTATTTATGTGGTTTAATTAATCATTTATACTACTTATTCTCTGCATTTTTGAGGTTTTTATTTATACTTTATGTAAAAATGGGATATCATAAATATCCCATTTTAACTTTTAAGCTTCCAGCTTATTTTAACTATATTCTCAATGTTTTTTTTGATCTATTGCTAATCTATTTGCTGCAAATAAATTTATATTAGAAAAAGCATCAACGCTAACATTTGGCTTGTATATAATTATATCTCTACAAGCTATATATTTATGATGGTGTATAACACTTACATTAGAAATTAATCGGCTTATATTATTATCTAGTAAATAATCTACTATTCTACCTAAATTCATTTCAGATGTATTTTTAACGTAAAAATTTTTAGTATTTGTATCAAAAATCAATATATTTGGAGTGTTATTTATATCATTACATACTTGAAAACTTTTTTCATCTTTTATTGGTATACATATTTTCAATGTAATTCCTCCTTATTTTTAATTCTTTGCTATAATATATGAAGATTTTTTATCAAAGGTGTTATTTTTTCTACAAATTACTTTAATTTTCACGCGCCAAAAATACAAATAAAAAAAGAAAGCATAGCTTTCTTTTTAATTAATGTGAATTTTCATCTACATTTGTCTGATTTATACATTCTTTGTAAGAGTCATTAAAAAGTCTATACTTTATATACTTTATATCATCTAGTATATATCTATGTTTTATACTATTTGTGTCAAACTTACAAATTTTAAATGAATATTCTATAAATAATCCAAATACCAAGGTGGTTATTACCGTCCCTATCCCAATACTTCCACCTAGTATAAATCCAAATATAAGAGCAAACATTTCTATACATGTTTTGATTGTTTTAACTGGTCTTTTTGTTTTTTTGTGAAGTGCTACCATTAATCCATCCCTTGGTCCACTTCCATAACCAGCTCCTATATAAATTACACAACCAATTCCTATAATAAACATCCCTATAAATAACATTATAAATCCAATAACTATATTTGTTGATACAGGGATTATATTATTTATCATAAAAAAGTCCATAAATATTCCAATTAAAAACATATTTAAAATTGTTCCGACACCTAAATTTTCACCTAAAAACATATCTACGATAACAACTATTATTCCAAGTAGCATACTTGCCTGCCCCATAGTAATTCCTAAATTTTTTGATAATCCATGATGAAATGCATCCCAAGGTGATAATCCTAAATTGGCCTGTATAGTTAAAACTATTCCAATTGAACAAACAAATAAACCTATAACTAACCGTATAAAGTTTTTCATTCCATGCTTCATTATATTCGCTCCTCTATTTTGATTTAAACTATAACAAAACCTCCATTAGGACTTATAATTTGTCCTGTTAAAAAATCTGAATTGCTACTTGCTAAAAATAATGCACACTGTGCTATATCATTAGGTGTGCCAAGCCTCATTAAAGGTGTTTCTTCTTTTAGCATTTCAAGAGTATCATCTGATATATTGTCTAACATATCTGTTTTTATAACTCCTGGAGCAATACAATTTACTTGAATATTTGAAGGACCTAACTCTTTTGCTAGCGCCTTAGTCATTCCAATTATAGCAGCTTTACTAGTAGAGTAATGAACCTCATAAGATCCACCAACCATTCCCCATATAGACGATATATTTATTATTTTTCCACTCATTTGAGGTATCATATATTGTAAAGCTTTTTGAGTTGTGAAAAAAACACTATTTAGATTTGTGTTTATTACCTCACTCCATTCTTCATAGCTTATATCTGTAAATAAATTGGTTCTACTAATGCCTGCGTTATTAACTAAAACGTCTATACTTTCAAATCTTCCAATGCAATAGTTTACCATGAAATTTACTTCTTCTTTTTTTGAAACATCTGCTTTGTATGTATCTACTGATAATCCTCTGCTTTTCAAATCGTTATATAATTCTAAAGCTTCTTTTTCTGAATTATTATAATTTATTAAAACATTATAATCATTTTCAGCAAATAAAGTAGCTATAGCTTTGCCTATACCTCTAGATGCACCTGTAACTAATGCCGTTTTTTTACTCATTAATCTCTCCCTTTCTCATAAAATTTCAATATTCAATCACTATTATATATGAATACCTATTATAATAAAAGAAATATAGTATAAGTATTAAAAAAACATACTAAAGCCAAAATAAGAATTTGGCTTTAGTATGTTTTTAGTCATATATCATTTTTTTAGTCATGCCACCATCAACAATTATATTACATCCGTTTATAAAGTCATTTTCATAATGTGTTAAAAATAAGCATGTATTTACTATGTCTTTTGGTTTACCTACTCTTCCTGATGGATGAATTTTATGATCACTTTCACTTAATCCCTCATAGTCCTGAGTTTCTATCCATCCAGGACTTATTGCATTAACTGTTATTGGAGTATTCGATAATGATATAGCCATTGTATTAGTTAAAGATATAAGCCCTCCCTTTGAAGCTCCATAACTTTCCCATCCAGATTCATTTTGATTAAATCTAGTAGAAGATATATTTACTATTCTTCCATAACTTTCATTTTGATTGGCTTTTATAAATTCTTGAGAGCATATAAAACTTCCTCTTAAATTAACATCTATAACTTCATCAAATTCATTTAAAGTTATGTCATATATAGATTTGTTAAACCTGCTTATAGCTCCATTATTTATTAATACATGAATATTTTTATATTTTTTTACGACATCTTTAAATACATCTCCAATTCTTTCTTCATCTTTTAAATCTGCCTTGTAAAAAATTATATTCTTATTATCAAAGTTATATTCTTCAATATCTATTGCAATAACTAATGCATTTAACTTTGCATACTCTGTGGCAATAGCTCTTCCGATACCATTACTTGCCCCTGTAACTACTACAACTTTATTAGTATACATATACTCCCTCCCCACTTTGAATAGTTTACATAATTTAATTATTTTATTAATCCTCTTGTTTAGTCTTTGCTATAACAATTTCTCTTATACATACATCTTGAGGCTGGTTATAAGCAAATTCTACACAACTTGCTATTTTTTCTGGATCAAGACCTGCTTCTATAGTTTTTTTCCATTCATTGTAATTATCTTTTATATTCACATCTGTTGTATGTGATAAAAGAGGAGTTTCTACAACACCTGGAGCTATAGTTATAACCCTTACATTTGAACTTGCAACTTCTTTTCTCATATTTTCTGTTATTGCATGTACTGCAAATTTTGTACCACAATAAACTGAGTGATTATCAAATGTCTTTCTTCCCGCTATAGAGCTTATATTAATTATTGTACCTTCATTTCTAGAAACCATATCATTTAATACAATATTAGTTCCTGTAAGTATACCCTTTATATTTACATCTATCATATTGCTCCATTCTTCATAACTTTGTGTATTAGGCTCTCCAAGTAGCATTATACCTGCACAGTTAACCAAGCAATCAACTTTTCCAAATTTTTCTTCAGCTTCTTTTATAGCTTCTTTCATTTTTTCTATATTTGTTACATCCACTGATTTACATAAAGAATTAGGTAAGTTTAATTCTTCCATTTTATCAAGTCTTCTAGATAATAATAGTACCGGATGACCATTATTAGATAATTTTTTTGCTATTTCTCTTCCTATTCCTGAACTTGCTCCTGTTATTACAGCTAATTTTTTCATACATAACCTCCATATAACTATTTTTATTATGGAATAATTATATATTCTTTGATATTATATTGTAAGTACGCACATAATTGTTATATAGTGAACTAGAAGTAACTATTGTGCATTTTCAACAGATTCATCGGAGGAAATTTATGAAAAAATCTATATTAACATGTGAAATAGAAATAACATTAAATGCTATTGGTGGTAAATGGAAACCTTTAATACTTTATTATTTAATAGAAGAAGGAACTAAAAGGTTTGGTGAAATTCAATCATTTATTTGTAAGGTATCTCATAAAACTTTAACTACCCAATTAAGAGAATTAGAATCTGATGGATTAATATCTAGAACAGTTTATCCAGAGGTTCCTCCTAGAGTTGAATATAGTATAACAGATAAAGGTATGAGTTTATACCCAATACTTGAGGCAATGTGCGAGTGGGGAGAAAAAAACTTAACTGATAAATATGAACTTATAAACCCTCAGTGTAAATAATTATAAAGGTGTATAAACACCTTTATAATATTTCTATATAAACACCCTTTTCCATCTTTGCTTTTGCCTTTGTATTTATAAGTTCTACACTATTATCCAGCTCTGATAACGAATATACTTTCCCTCGTATACCCACTCCGGGGTCTATAAGTCTTGTTTTCCCTTTTATAAATATATCGTACTTATCTTCATTTATCCTAAGTTTTACATTTTTGTTTAATGATTTCATTAGACTTTTTATTTTATTATTTTCAGATCTGTTAAGTATGTCTATTACCTCATTATCTGTTTTTAATATATCTTTTAAATTCAACTCATTCTCATCAATTGCAATTTTTATTGCTTTAGATAGCTTATCATAAGAATATCCATTTATGGGATTCATAAAGAAATCTATAACCTCTGTATAGTATAGCTCTAAAAACCATCTAGCTGATTCTATATCATTTGTAACAATTTCTCCATTTACTACTTGTATATTTTTTAAAAACTCATCTATTTCACTTTTCTTTGTAAATCCATATTTATACATATCTCTTAAAGTATAATCAACTCTATCTGCACATAATTTAGGTGCTTTTCTTTCTAGTATAGTCCATTGCTCTTCATTTTCTAATATCTCTTTAAAGTTATATCCATACTTATTTAATATATATGGAATTTTAGAATTTATTACAACTTCATCAAATATAAGTTCATGATAATCTTCATCACTATTATTAAATACAAAATCTATTACATGTGAAAATGCAGTATGTGATATATCGTGAAGCAATCCCGCTATTTGCTCTTTTAAACTTCCCCCTAATAACCTGATTAATAACATAACACCAATTGAATGTTCGAATCTATTTACATTTAATTCTTCTTTAATTAAATACGTAGCCCCTACTTGATGTATATGTTTTAATCTTTGTACTGCATCGCAATTTATAAGTTCTATCAAAACATCCTCTAATTCAAATTCTCCATATATGTAATCTACTATCTTATTTTCCATATAACCCTCCTTAATAACGTCTTATAGCTTTTTATATTATATCATATAAAATAAAAATACTAGGTTTTACCCTAGTATTTTTATTCTATATACGACTTATAAGTTTATGTTTTAATAACTTAAATTCATTTTCATCTATCACATTTAAATCTAATAGATTTTTTAATTTTAATAGTTCATCTATTTGAGATACTTCTGAGTATTTTTCAATTTTTTTATCTCTACTAGGAATTATATCTAATTCAATTGAATTTATTTTATTTTCTTCTTCAATATGTTTTTGATTTAGATTTTTATCAATGAATTCTTTTTTTCCTTTTTCTATATCTCCTTTTTCTATAGTATTTATATCCTTTGGATTTACTTTATTATCATATACTCTACAACTTTGAATTCTTACAAGAGTATCTATATAACTTTTTACCATAAAAGCATTTTTTAAAAGTATATTTTTATTATTATACAATTCATTCATTGTATTTTTCAGCGTTTCATAACTTTCTTCATTTAAAATAAATCCTTTATTGTCCAAAGTATCTAAACATATTTCATAAAGTTCTTCTTCATTATATCCATTAAAATCTAAATATAAAGGAAATCTGTAGTTAAGTGATTGATTTTCTAATAATATTTTATCAATTCCAACTTTATTACCTGATATAACTAGTATTATTTTACTTTTATTTTTATCTATAAACTTGATAAGCATAGATACTATTTCATTATAATTATATTCATTAATAAGTAAATCAAACTTATCTATTAAAACTACTTTACCTATAGACTTATTTAATATATCTTCTAGATCCATCCCACTGTTTATACTAGATACTATCTCATCTTTATCTATTTCAACTATACTTTTAGCTTTTATAAGACCTTTGCTAAAATACATTTCAGATAAAATGCTTAAAACTCTTTTTTTACCTGTACCTGTATCTCCAGTAAAGATAATATTTTTATATTTATTTATTCTACTTCTCTTTCCTAGCTTTTCTCTTTTTTCTTCTATTTTCATTAGTTTATACTGACTTCTTAAAAATTCTTTAGCTTTACAATTTCCTTTTAAGTTGCATAGTTTTTCTTCTAAATCAAAAGTGTTTTCATAGTCTGACATGTTTATCTTTTCTATATCTTTAACCGTTATTAAATTCATTTCATAAACACTTATGTCTTCTTCAGCTATTCTAATACTTTGATTTCTAATCAAACTTTCAACATAATTTCTTACCATTCTACCATTGCCTGACTGTGAATCAGCCTCTTCATATATAGCCTCAAAACTTGTTTTTAAAGATGTATACGCATTTTTAGATAACTTAAATCCTTTATTCTCAATTAATTTTATAGCCATTTCTAGCAACTCATTTGGATTATAATCCTTAAAAACTGTCCATATAGGAAATCTTGACTTAAGACCTATATTAACATCAAAAAAGTCTTCCATTTCTTCTTCATATCCAGCAAGTATAACAACTACGTCTTTTCCGTAGTCTTCGATTAATTTAAGTAATGTTTCTATAGCCTCTCTTCCTAGTGAATCATTAGCTAATGTATAAGCTTCATCTATAAAAAGCACTCCACCTATAGCTTCTTTAAACTTCTCTTCTGTCTTTTTAGATGTTTGTCCTGGCAGTTCAGATACAAAGCTAGATCTATCTGTCTCAACTAGTTGTCCTACTTTTAAAAGTCCCATACTATTTAGCATCTCTGCAACTAATCTAGCAATACTAGTTTTTCCTGTACCAGGATTTCCTGCGAACACCATATTTAAATTTTGTTCAATTTTTGTACTTACTCCTGCTGATTTTCGCTTTTCTTGAGCTACAATTAGTTTATATTGGCTTCTTAATAAGTTTTTAACTTCTGTTAATCCAACTATTGAACTTAATTTTTCCTCAAGATCAAATTTAGTCTTTGCTTTAAAGTTAAAGTTATCTCTCTCTAATAAATCTATTTGTTTAGATTTATCTGTTAGATATTTTTTAGAAGCATCTAATATAGCATTTTCAACTATATTTCTAACAAACCTTGCGTTTCCTAAATCATTTTTACCATTTATTTGATTTTTTGCAAATAAATCAATTAGATCATGCTTTACATTTTTTGCAATTCTATATCCCTTTGATTTGGCAATATTTAATGCAATTTCGTACATTTGAGTAGGAGTATAATCCTCAAAATGAATAATATTTGGGAATCTTGATTTAAGACCTGAGTTAAATGTTAAAAATTCTTCCATATCTTTCTCATACCCAGCTAAAATCACAACTAAATCATCTCTATTGTCTTCTACTCCCTTAAGTAAAGCATCAACAATTTCTTTTCCTACTTTATCATCATCACTTTCACATAATGAGTATGCTTCATCTATAAATAAAACGCCTCCTATAGCAGAGTTTATTATATCTATAGTTCTTTTTGCTGTATCAGCTATATTTTCTGTAACAAAGTCAGCTTTACTAACTTCTCTGTATATTCCTTTTGATAAAATCCCTAGAGAATTTAAATATTCAAATGTTATTCTTGCAGCGTTAGTTTTACCAGTACCTGCATTTCCTGCAAAAATCATATTTAAAGATATATTAGATGTCTTAAGTCCTAAACGTTCTCTTATTTTTTGAACTTTATAATTGTTCTTCACATTATTTAAAAATATTTTTAAATCTTCTATCCCTATTATAGAATTTAATTTATACTCAGCTTCTTCTACTGTAGGCATTGAATATTCATTTAAATTCAATTCTTCATCATTTATTTTACAGTATATGTCATTGTCTTTAACATATATAAGCGCATCAGTTATAGTTTTTAATCTCTCTTCTCTTATTAAATTTGTTAATGGCTTGCATAGTTTATAAGAAACATATTCACTTATTCCAAAATTTGAATCCTTTTGATATGTTTCTTGAAGGAATCTGCATATTCCAAAATATTCATCACCCTTGTCATCTTCATTTATATCTAATGTTATTTTAATATTAAATTCTTTTTCTACATTTCTAATAGTTTTTAATACTTCTCTTTTTACCACTTTATTTCTTTCATTTCTGTTTAATGGTTTTGTATGTAGAATTTTATCGACATTCCATTTGAATTGTTCATTAAAATATTTATCTATTTCAAATTCTTCATTGTTGCTAATATATACTAAAAATTTATTATGACAAACAATTTTATCTATAGTACCTGATTCCTCATTATCTGCTTTAACTAAAAATTTGTTTTTTATGATATAATCATCATTTAAGTTTAAGCATGAATTTGGATATAAGCTTGATAATACTTTTAGAATTTCTCCGCTTGCTTTTTCTATATTTTTAAACATTACACAAGCTGAATCTGAACTTAATTTTTCATACAAATCTGTTAAAAAAGCATTATACCCTAAATTAAAATTATATGATCCTAAGTCAATTTCATCTACTTGTGGATTATCTAATAAGTCGGTACCTTTTAAATTTTCAAATATTCGTCTTATACTAGTTTTTTTTGCGGTTTCCTTTTCTCCAACTAAAACTAAAATACCTTTTTCATTTTTTGAAAACTTATAGTTAAAGTAGTTACATAAATCTTTAATAAATTCATTTTGCCCTATAAGTTCTTTTTCTAGGCTTTTTTGTATCTCTGTAAATTTTTCATTTATATTTATCATTTTTATCCCCTTTCTAAGAGTTTATAGATATAATCGCGTGTCTAATCTTCTATCATAATCAGACCAGCCATCATTTTGTGATTTTTCTTTAATCTGATTAATTTTATTCATAGTTGCATCTATCCCATCTGCAAAGTTTATTATAAACGACTCTTCCATGTTACATTCTCTAGGAGATCCATATTCAAGTTTTCCATGATGTTGTATTATACACCCTTTAACTCTTCTTATAAAATCTTCACTAAACTCATAACTTATTTCATTTATAGCTTTATCTATCATTTGAACACCTATTGCTATATGTCCTTCTAACTCACCTTGCAAAGTATACTTAAATGGACCTTTGTAATCTAATTCATAAAGTTTACCTATATCATGAAGTTTCGCTCCTAATATCGATATCTCTTTATTCTTACAATTATATCTATCACAAAGTATCTTGGATAAGTACATAACTCCAAGAGTATGCTCTGCTAAACCTCCTATGTAGTTATGATGCATTGATACCCCACCTATTCCCTTTTTAAACTTGTCCAAAAATTCTTCATCTTTAAAAAAGTAATCATTTAAGACTTTAGCTTCTTCAGATTTTATAAATTCATCACTTATGTCTTCTATCTCTTTTAAAATATCTTGAATAGGTCTCTTTACTTTTGGTAAATAGTCATCTAATTCATAATCAGACTCTATTATCCTTACGCTTTTAACTTCATCCATAGTTGGTTCTTTTTTACTCTCTATCTCTATAACTTGACCTGGTTTTAACCTAAATTTATTAGATATTCTAGCTTTAATTTCTTCACTTCTATCTGTAAGTATATACGTTGTCATATTGCTATCTTTATGTATTTTTTTCATTACCATTAATGATGTTTTAAAATTTTTATTTATATCTATATCCTTTAGAAATTCCTTTTTATGAGTCATGTTATCCTCCTTTTAAATCATATGTATTTTAAGTTATTTTAAAGTTATTATTTACAAAATATATAAAGTATATTAATTCGTCTACATTTTATAATTTATCCAATATTTCCAGTAAGTATAATTTAATTAGCATAAAAAAAGTACTTAAATCTATTTATTGATTTAAGTACTTTTTTTATCTATTTAAATTTTAAATTTATATTTCCAGAGTTACATTTTAAATTCATATTAAATTCGGATTTATTGTCTTTTGTAAACTTTCTACTTTTACCTTCATCATTTATAATTATATTCCCACTATAAGTCTTCAAATTATAGTTATATTCAGCTTCATTTTTATCTATATCAAGCTCAATATTTCCTAAATTATTAGAAACATTAATATTGCCTAAAATTTCACCTTTAAATTTAGTATGTCCCAAATTATTACTCAGTTCTAAATTCTCCTTTATACTACTGTTTAATATATTTATGTTTCCCATATTACTCTTAAATTTGGAATCTAGGCTATCTAATTCATTTACATTTATGCTCCCTGTTGCAGTTATAATATTTAATTTTTCTACTTTGCATTTATCTATGTTTATATTTCCTGTATCACAACTTAAATCCATATTATCTACATTGAGTTCATTTAAGTGTATGTTAGATATATTTGACGATGCACTTAAATTATTTAATTTTGACCCTTTAGGTATATATATCCTGATACTACTATCTTTATTCTTTTTATAGTATTCTAAATTGTATGTATCACTTTTAATTTTTTCTTCTTTTATACTCAAAGTTTCATTTTCTACTTTATATTTTATGTTTATATAATCCTTTTTATATTTTAAATCTAATTTATACTGATCTGATGGTATGATTTCAATACTATTTAAATCTGTTTCTATATTTATATTTTTAAATTCTTCTATTTGCTTACTATCAACTAAATATTCTTCACTAGTAGAATTATCGCTATCGATAATTTTTTTATTTTCTATAAATACATTTTTGTTAAAAGCATACCCCATTCCAGTAAATATAAATCCAACTCCAATAGCAAGTACACATACCTTAACTATAGTTTTTATTTTCATATTTACAACTCCTTTGTTAATTTGTATCCAAAATATTTAATAAAATATATTTTAAATTTTAATTAATATTAATTTTAGAATTTTATTTTATCCAATTTATACTTTAATATATCCTAAAATATATTTAATAAAATTTAATCATTCTTTTTAACATACCTATTACTTTATATATTCCATTAATATTATTTTATTACAGTTAAACAAAATAATTGTAAATGCATGAGTAAAGTTTAATAATATAAAAATATAACTGTCTCAATTTTGAGGCAGTTATATTTTTACTTTAAAATTTCTTCTATTATATTTTCGTTTAACACATTCTTTAAAGTTTCTTTATTTATATCATAATAATTCCATTTTCCTTGAGAAATTTTGACTATAAGATTATTATCAAGTAACAATTTTAAATGATATGACAGTTTTGACTGAGAAAGTTCAAACTCATCTACTAATTTACACACACAAGTGCTACCTTTTTTATTTAAAGTTCTAAGTATCTCTAACCTTTTTTTATCAGCTAGAGCTTTAAATATCTCTTCATAACTCATATACTATATTCCTCCAAATAGTTTTTCTTTATATATATTATAACACTTATTTACTAAAACTTATATTGTACACTCAATAATTTACAAAATAAGATATTTATTTATAGATTTATACGTTTATGGTATTATTATAATATCACGTTTTAGAAGGAGGCTTTTATGAGGATACTATTTACAGAGTGGGCTATGAATATAGCTGAGCAAACTAAAGTTAGAAGTACTTGTGTATCTAGGCAAGTAGGGGCAGTTATATGCATGGATAAGCAAATAATAAGTACAGGTTATAATGGAGCTCCTTCTGGGGCTATTCACTGTACAGATATAGGATATTGTGAGAGAAGAAAAAGAGGTATACCTTCAGGCCAAGGTCTTGAATTATGTAGAGCTGGTCATGCAGAGGCTAATGCCATTACACAATGTGCTAAAAATGGAACTAGTTGTAATGGTGCAGTTTTATATGTAACAACTCAACCTTGCGTGTTTTGTTGTATAGCATTAATACAAGCTGGTATTAAAAAGGTTGTATTTAAAGGAGAGTACCCTACTGGACTAGGCCTTCAACTTTTAGAAGAGTCTGGTGTTGAGTATATAAAATATGAAGATGAACTAGAAAGTGAAAGAAAATCTGTTGAATTAAAACAACTAAGCGAATTCAAAAGAATAGAAGAATTTTTGTCAAAGCCAAAAAAATATTAAAAATAGGTGTACAATGATTTCGAAATCATTGTACACCTATTTTTATAATAAATTTATATTGTTTAAAACATCAATTTTTTTATAGTTAGTCATATCTATATTTATTGGAGTTATAGAAATATATCCTTCGTCTATAGCTTGTATATCACTATCTTTTTCTTGATCAAGCTTTCTTACTTGCCCACCAATCCAAACATATCTTTTTCCATAAGGGCTTTTTCTTTCCTCTATTACATTGTCGTACTCCCTTATACCCAATTTAGTTATTTTATACCCTTGAATTTCACTATCTGGTATATTTATATTTAAGATACAATCAGTAAATATATCCATGTTACTTGTTAAGTTTTGGACTATGCTTTTTACATAAATAGATGCATTTTTGTAATTATCTTTTGATACATCAAACCCATCATATGATATAGATATTGATGGTTTTTTCTGTATAAGTCCTTCAATGGCTGCTGAAACAGTCCCTGAGTAAATTACATCCGTACCTAAATTAGCTCCATTGTTTATCCCACTTAAAACTAAATCAATTTCAATATCTTTTAAAATGGTTTCAATGCCTACCTTAACACAGTCAGCAGGTGTTCCGCTTATAGAGTATGATTTTATGTTGTCTGATATATGTTCTTCTTTAATCATTATAGGATCATGAATTGTTATGGCATGACCCGTAGCACTTCTTTGAGTATGAGGAGCTACTATATAAACATTAGCTATATCACTTATAGTTTTAGCAAGTTCTAGAATTCCATCAGCATAAATACCATCATCGTTAGTGATTAATATATTCATATATACCTCCTAATTTTATTCGTAGACAGAAAACTTCTCCCAAATTTTTTCTAAATCATCAAAGTATTCTTTTATATCATCTTTTTCTTTCATTCCTATAGATACTACAAGAGCATTCGATAAACTAAGTGCTGGGACAAGAGAATCAACAAATGATGCCATATTGCTTTTTACTAAAAGTGTTGTATCTGCAACCGTAGCAATTGGAGCAAATAGACTATCTGTCATAGATATAATATGTGCACCCTTACTTCTTGCATAATCTACTACTTGATAGCTTTTCTTTGAATATCTAGGGAAGCTTATTGCAACAACAACATCTTCTTCTGTTATTCTTACAACCTGTTCAAACGCATCTCCCATATCCATCCTTATAATATGAACATTATCTAATATGATGTCTAAATAAAAACCTAAGTATTGAGCTATACTAAACGAACTTCTCATACCTAGTATATATATTTTTCTAGCATTTAAAAGCTTATCAGAAGCTTGTTGGAACATTCTTTCATCTAAGTTTTCTAAAGTATCCTTTATATTGTCTATATCACTTTTTAAAACTTTACTTAAAATCTTGCAGTCATCTGAATACTCCTGATTCATTTCTACTCTTTGTACAGTTGTTAACTTATTTTTTATAAGTTCCTGAAGAGCATCTTGTAGTTTTGGATATCCTGAAAATCCTAAAGCATTTGCAAATCTTACTACAGTAGACTCACTTACTCCAACTTCTTCTCCAAGTTTAGATGCAGTCATAAATGCAACTTTATCATAACTTGATATTAAATATTGGGCTATAAGTTTTTGACCCTTACTAAGTCTTGGATATTGCTTTTGAATGTCATCAATTAGTTGTTTGCTATCTTTAAAATCTTTAGTTTCGTTCATTTTTTTCTCCTCATAATTACTAATGATTTATTTATATTAAGCTATAAGCCTTTTTTACATTTCACATAACTATATTATACCATCTTTTACTACATTTTTTAAATAATATATAAGTTTTTTCCATTATTTATTTATAGCAAATTTATAAATGTAGTTATAACTGCAGAATTGAAGAATTCTATAAATAAAGCTCCAACCAATGGTAAAATAAAAAACGCACTTTGACAAGGCCCAAACTTACTTGCAACTGATTCCATATTGGCTATTCCATTTGGAGTAGCTCCCATTCCAAACCCACAGTGTCCTGCAGCTAATACTGCTGCTGTATAATCTTTTCCCATTATTCTAAATGTTACAAAATATGCAAATAAAATCATTAAAATAGTTTGTATACTTAATAAGATTATTATAGGTACTGCTAAATCTACAAGCTCCCAAAGTTTTAAACTACACATTGCCATTGATAAAAATAAAGATAAGCAAATACCACCAATACTAGAAAGTTCATTTTCAGGAGTTTTCCATACTCCTTTTACATCTGATAAGTTTCTCATTATAGCTGCAATTAACATAGCACCTATATAACTCGGCATAGTAATTCCTACACCCGAAAATCCTGCTGAAATTAAAGTGCCTAATCCCATAGCTACTATAATTTGTATAGCTCCACTTACTAAACTTTGCTCAGACAGTTTAGGCAAGTTAACTTCACATGCGCTTGCATCAGAGTCTAATCCTGCAGCTTCTAATTCTATTAAGTTATCATACTCATCATCTTTGTTTCCTAAATTATATTTTTCTACTAATCTGTTTGCAATAGGTCCACCTATAATACTTCCAGCAACTAATCCAAATGTTGCACATGCCATAGCTATACTAAGAGCTCCATTCAATCCCTGAGCCTCCATAAGAGGTCCAAATGCACCAGAAGATCCATGTCCACCTGTCATTGAAACTGATCCTGCTATAAGTCCAAGTAAAGGATTAACACCTATAGCTTTTGCCGATAAAACCCCAATTATATCTTGAGCCAGTACTAATAAAACTGCAACAATTAAAAACTTTATTACCCCTAACCCACCTTTTTTTAGAGCTTTAAAACTTGCTGTGAATCCTACTGTTGTAAAAAAGGCTGTCATTAAAATCCCTTGTAACGTCGTATCAAACACTATAGCAATTACACCTGTCTGTCTTAAAACAAATGATATAATCGCAAAAGAAAATCCACCTACAACTGGTGCTGGTATACAATATTTTTGCAATATACTAACCTTAGATTTGATAAAAGATCCTATAAGAAGTACTATTGTTGTAAATGCAAGACTTTGAACCATATCTAAATTCATTGTCATCATCCCTAATTCTTTTGAAAATTCAAACATACGCATCCCTCCTAAATTATATAAAAAATAACTAAATACCTTTTGAAAAATAATTGCAATATTAAAAAATAAATTTTAAATGATTTGCGATATTTTTTTACTTCTTTTGATTTTATTTTCTGAAAATTAACGTTATTTTTTTTCGTATTTCAAATTATAACATAAATCGTTTTGAAATACGAAATCTTTTTAATATTTTTTGTTTTTTAATGAAAAGAGAAAGGAAGATTCCTTTCTCTTTTTAATATGCATAACTAACTAATGATCTCCCTAGTTCGAAAGCGTTTTCATTAAGTTCTTCTGTTCCTTTCGGAACTCTAGCTAATATAGCTTTTTTTAACATTTCCTTATCTACACCTTCTATTGTTTCACTTATAACACCTAGTGCTACAATGTTAGCTACCATAATTTTTCCTAATTTTTCCTTACTACTATCTATGATAGGAACTTTAATTACTTTTGCATTTTTTGTGTCTATATTTTTTTCATCCACAGTAGAATCTATAATAATAATTCCATCATTTTTTATAGTATGTGAATACTCATCAAAGGATTTTTGAGTTAAACTCAATAATATATCAGCTTCTCTGACCTTTGGAAAATTAATTTCTCCATCACTGATTATAACTTCAGCTTTACTTGCTCCACCTCTAGCTTCGGGACCATATGATTGAGTTTGAACAGAGTTTAAGTTTGATAATATAGCTCCTTCTGCAAGTATTATACCAGCTAAAATCAGTCCTTGTCCTCCTGATCCACTAAGTCTTATCTCTTTTCTCATATTCATTTCTCCTTATAATCATTTCACCCTATTTATTATTTTTTTATATTCCTCTGTATACTCTGGCATTTTTTCACTTTTAAATACACCAAAGAATTGTTTATTTTCAAGTTTTTCTTCAGGCAATTTATCTTTTAGTGCTATATCAACATAATTATCTTTTAAAATATTCATTAGTGCTACAGCTGAGCCCTTTTTATTTTTTCTACCATAGTAAGTAGGGCACAAACTCATACCCTCTATAATAGAAAATCCCTTGTGAATTATACCTTTTTTTATGTATTCTATCATTTGTTTTGCATGATATGCAGTTCCTCTAGCTACAAATGTAGCCCCTGCACCCTTAGATAACTCACATATATCAAACGGTTTATCAATATTACCATAAGGCGCTGTTGTAGCAAAGTCATTAGTATTAGTAGTTGGAGAGTACTGGCCTCCAGTCATACCGTATATATTATTATTAAAAACAATTGTAGTTATATCTATGTTCCTTCTGCACGCATGTATAAGGTGATTACCACCTATCGCTGTACAGTCTCCATCTCCAGTTACAACAATTACATGCATATCTGGATTTGCAAATTTTACACCTGTAGCAAACGGTATAGCTCTACCGTGTGTTGTATGCAAAGTATTAAAGTCTAAATATCCAGATGCCCTAGATGAACATCCTATACCTGATACTACACATACGTTATCCTTATCTAAACCTAATTCATCTATAGCAACCGCAATAGATCTCATAAGGATACCATGTCCACATCCAGGACACCATATATGCGGTAACCTATTTGCTCTAAAATTATTTTCTACAACGCTACTTGGCATTTTACCACCTCCATAACCTTATCAACTATATCTTCCGGTGTTATAATTTCTCCATTATATTTATTAATTCCAACTATATTACAATCACTATCGCAAACTCTTTGAACCTCTTGTATCATTTGTCCATAATTCAGTTCAGGAACATATATATTTTGTACGTGTTTGCTTAATTCTTTAACCTTTTCTTCAGGGAATGGCCAAACTGTTTTTATAGTAAATAATCCAGCTTTAACCCCTTTGCTTCTTAATGTATCAACTGCATCTTTTGTACATCTACTCATACATCCAAAAGTTATAAATAACTCTTCGCAATCGTCCATCTTGTATTGTTCATAAAGTAATATATCGTCTAAGTTTTTGTTAATTTTATCCATTAATCTATCCATAAGTTTTTTTGTTTGTGCTGTGCTATTTGTTGGGAATCCTGTTTCATCGTGCATAAGACCTGTTACGTGATATCTGTATCCATCTGAGAAGTTTGCCATTGGCGGCACTAGAGTTGTTTGATCATATATTTTGTATTCATCTTTGTTTGCTTTAACTTTTTTTCTATCATATATTTCAAGTTCATTTTCAGTAGGTAATTCAACCTTTTCTCTCATATGTCCTATAACTTCATCTAATAACAATATTACAGGAGTTCTATATTTTTCTGAAAAATTGAATGCCTTAACTGTTAAATCAAAGGTATCTCTAACACTCGTTGGAGATAATGCTATTATTGGATGATCTCCATGAGTTCCCCACTTAGCTTGCATTAAATCTGCTTGTGCTGGAGATGTCGGAAGTCCAGTACTAGGACCGCATCTTTGTACATTTACTATAACACATGGAATTTCTGCAAGTGATGCATATCCTATATTTTCTTGTTTAAGTGAAAACCCTGGTCCACTAGTTGCTGTCATCGATTTGAGTCCTGTTAAGGAAGCCCCAATCGTTGCTGCCATGGATGCAATTTCGTCTTCCATTTGTATAAATTTGCCACCAACTTTTGGTAACATATATGATGAAATTTCAGCTACTTCGGTAGATGGTGTTATCGGATAACCTGCAAAGAATTTCATCCCAGCATATAATGCACCATGTACACAAGCTTCATTTCCTTGTAACAATTTTACTTTTTTATGCATAACTCTCTACCCCCCTTATTATTTTTCATCCTTAGATATATAAATAGCATAATCTGGACATCTAAGTTCACATAATCCACAAAGTATACATTTTTCTATATCTTCTACAGAGATTATATTGTTCTCTAATTTTAAAACTTTTTTAGGACAGTATTCTACACAAATACCGCAACCTTTACACCAATTAGTATCTATTGTAAGTTTTCCTTTTTCCAAACTTATCCCCCCCTACAACTTTTACTTTCTCTTTAATAGTAGCTATTTTTTCTGCCAATTGCAATTATTATTTCATTTTCACGATTTTTTCTATATTTTTGCAATTTTACTATGCAAACTTTCATACTTATAGCTCTATATTATTATATTTTTTAAAATTGAATTATAATCAAAGTATAAGTTCATTGATATTATCCAATTGTTATATACTTAACTTTCTGCACTTAAATGTCCTTCTAAAACGTAAAAAAGAATTTTTTTTATATATACTTTCAATATAAATCTAAAATAATAGCTTTTTTCTAAGATTTTGTAATTTTTTTTCAAAAATATATTGTATACATATAAAAAAAAATAAAAAAGCAATGAGGTTAGAAGCTTCTAACTCATTACTTTTTTATTTTTTTATATGTAGTTATTCTTTTTTTCTATCATTATTAATCTTGGAGGATGATTTATTTGATTTACAAAGTTACAGTTTAGTACACTATATTCACTTTGATCTAGTTTACTTACATATCCAAATACTTCATCACACTCTTCCATACCACCTTCGTGTCCTGTATAAATAGCTATACTTACAATCCCATTAGGTTTTAACAATTCTAAGCTTTTCTTAATAGCTTCTAATGTTGTTTCTGGTTTTGTTATAACTTGATGTTTAGCTCTTGGCAAATATCCCAAGTTAAACATAACACAACTTACCTCTTTATTTACATACATGTCCATATTTTGATGCCCATCTAAAATTAAATTTACTCTATCTATAAGATCTGCTTTTTCCAATCTTTTTTTTGTACTTTTTATAGCTTCTTCTTGAACATCAAAACTATATACCAACCCATTTTCTCCTACTTTTTCTGCAAGATATTTTGTATCATATCCATTTCCCATAGTAGCATCAATTACTATATCGCCTTCTTTTATAACATCTTCTAATAGCACCTTATTTAAGTCAGTTACTTTAGTTAAATATTTTACTTTCATCATTTCACTTCAATCCTTTTACTTTAATTTCTTTAAATAATTTACCTCGTCATTAGTTAAATATCTGTATTGCCCTATCTCCACATCCTTTAATACAATTTTACCCATAGCTTTTCTTCTTAGGTTCATAACAGGGTGATTTATAGCTCTGCACATTTTTCTTACCTGTCTATTTCTACCTTCATGTATTTTTATTTCACAAACAGCGTAATTTTTTTCAATATTTTTTTTAACTATTTTTATCTTAGCAGGAGCTGTTTTGTAATCTTCTATATATAATCCTTTTTCAAAATTGTTAATTTCAGATTCATTTGGAATTCCTTTTACTGTCGCAACATAAGTTTTATCAACTTCATGCTTAGGATGAGTCAATTTATATGTCAAATCCCCATCATTAGTTAACAGTAGTAATCCACTTGTTTCATAGTCTAACCTTCCAATTGGATAGACTCTAGCTCCCACACCTTTTACTAAGTCTATAACACTTTTTCTGTCAAATTGATCTTTTACAGTTGTAACATATCCTTCAGGTTTATTTAGCATAATATATACTAATTCTTCTTCTAATCCAATTGTCTTTCCATCTACTTCTACCTTATCTTCAGCTTCATTTATTTGAAATGATAATTCATTTACTATTTTTCCATTTACTTTAACACGATTTTCAATTATTAACTCTTCTGCTTTTCTTCTTGATGCAATTCCGCAAGATGCTATATATTTATTAATTCTCATAATTATCTCCTTAATTTCTTTATTTCTTCACATTAGATTATTATACTATATTTTTTTTAATAAAATAAAATAAATTTACCTTTTTATATTATTTTATTTTATTAATTGGAAAAATTAATAATAATATACAAGTACTAATAAAAGAGGTGTGTGATTTGATTTCAAGAGATAATATTAAATATTGTATATTTGTAGCCTTCATATCTATATTAATTTATAAGGCTATAGATAACCCTGCAGTTTTTATATCTAGTATAAACGACTTGTTTAAGTTTTTAAGTCCTTTTTTATTAGCTGTATTAATGTGTTTACTTTTAAATCCTGTTATTATGTTTTTAGAAAAAAAATTCAAGATGCCAAGGCTTTTAAATATATTTATTTCATATTTTTTTATATTTTTATTTTTTTGCTTTTGTATAAATTTAATAATGCCTTCATTGATAGATACATTGAACACTTTAATAACAGAAATACCAAACTATACGCTAAAGATAGATGCACTTTTAAATAAATATGTTTCTAATAATCATTCATTTGATAGCATTTTGCCTCATATACAAGCTCATTTAGATTCAGCTTTAAAACACGCTGTCAAAATGTTAAATACAATTTCTTCAGATTTTTTAATATATATTTTTAGCATAACATCTATAATTTTCAATATTATAATGGGTATTATCTTATCTATTTATATACTTTGTGATAAAGAAAATATTTTAAAAAATGTAAAAAACTTATTATATTCAACTTTTTCAAAAAAAAGAGCCACTGCAATAATTGAATTTTTTGATATAATAAATAAAATTTTCTATCATTATATCATAGGTAGTTTAATTGTTTCTTTAGTTGTAGGAATAATAACATTCATAGGATTTAGATTCTTTATAAATATAAAAGGTAGTTTATTCTTATCTTTTATAGTATTCATAACTAATATGATTCCTTATTTCGGCCCATTTATAGGAGCTTTACTTCCAATACTTATGACTTTATCATATAGCCCTATAAAAGCTCTTTGGGTTGCTATATTTTTACTTGTTCTCCAACAAGTAGATGGTAATATAATTGCTCCAAAAATCATGGGCGAATTTGTAGGACTTCATCCCCTTTGGATAATATGCGCTGTATTAATAGGTGGTGCTTTATTCGGATTGATAGGAGTTTTCTTATCCGTTCCAGTAGCAGCTGTAATAAAAACATATTTAGATAAATACATTGAAAAAAGTTTAAACATACCAAAATCTGAATAGTAAAAAATAAAAACGTCTAAAGTTAAGTTTAGACGTTTTTTAATTATAAATATTTTATTAAATTTTCTAGTTTTATATCAACTATTTTTACATTTTCATTAATAGACATCAATCTTTTTTCATCAAAATTCTTATCTTGTGATATTAACAAAACTTCAGGTACTTCATAAAAAGGTATTGTTGAATTCAAAACTTTTACATGCAAGTTTTTATATTTGCTCATTTTAAATACCTCTGTTAATTTGATATCTATAAGTTTTTGTTTTAATTTATTATCTTTATCTATATATTCAATGTATATATCATATTTATCTTTATCTACTGTTACATTTCTATAAAATCTTTTTATTTCATAGCCTGAAGATTCCATCTTTAAAACTATCTCTGAGCCTAGTATAACTTTTAAAAGTTCTTTTCCTTTATATGTTTTGCCTCCATTTAAATAATAAATTCCTGAACTATCTTTATACTCCCCATAAACTACATTGCATGGATATTTTTTAAGAGTAAACTCTCTACACATTCTTCTTAGAGTTTTTTTGTGAGGAGATTTCATTATTTTCCTTTTTTTAGAAAAAAACTTATTAAATTGTTGCTCTGTTGCACATCTAACTTGGCTCATTAAAACCAGTATCTCCTTTTCCATACTTACCATTATGCTATTCTCCTTGATGTATATTGTGACAAGTCTTAATTTATTATATTAAACACATGCAATAAAATTTACACTTTAATAAAAAAAAGCATAGACATGTGTCTATGCTTTTACTTTATATTGTTATTTCTTGTTCTTTTACTTCAACTTTTTTATAACTTTTTAATTCTCTATATAATATAATTGTAGTTATAGCTGTTGCTAAAAAGTCTGCAACTGGCTGTGCATACCAAACCCCATCTAAACCAAAGAATTTTGGTAATATTATTATCATAGGTATTAATATGATAACCTGTCTAAGCAAACTAAGAACCATAGCCATTTTAGCTTTTCCTACAGATTGTATATAATTAGATCCTGTTATAGATATTCCTATTATAGGCATCATTAATAAGTATATTCTAGCGCCTTTTACTGATATTTCCATAAGTTTAGGATCTTTATTAAACATACCTACCATAACTTCTGGTATAGTTTGAATTATTAGCCATCCTGTTGTAAGTATTACTATAGCAGCTAAAGCTGATAGTTTAAATGTTTTATTAGCTCTATCATACTGCTTAGCACCAAAGTTAAATCCGATTATAGGCTGAGCTCCTTGGTTTAATCCAAATATAGGCATTAAAAATATCATAGAAATAGATGATATAGTAGCCATTGCACCTATAGCTAAATCCCCTCCATAAGTTTTTAATGCATTATTTGATATAACTTGAACTAAACTTGCAGCTATTTGCATTGCAAAGGGTGCAGATCCTATAGCAAATATCTTTTTAACTAAAGAACTATCTAGTTTCAAACTTGATTTATGGAATTTTAAATTGGATTTTCCGCTTACATAATATAAGAATCCCCATGTAGCCGTTACTATTTGTGATACAACTGTTGCAATAGCAGCTCCTTGTATACCTAAGTTGAATCCAAATATTAAAATAGCATCTAATACAACATTTGTTAAACATCCAACTATCATTATAGTTGCTGCTAATCTAGGACTTCCATCACCCCTTATAGTATTATTTAATGTATATCCTAACATATTAAACATACTTCCAGCTAAGATTATGTATATATAATCTTTAGCATATTGAAGTGTGGCTTCACTTGCTCCAAACACTTTAAGTATCGTATCTCCAAACATAATTCCTACTATACTAATTATAAGTCCAATAATAATAGATAATTTTATAGCATTTCCTATAATTTTTTCAGCATCTTCTTTTTTACCTTGCCCTAGCTTTATAGATATATTAGTTGTAGCACCTATACCTACCAGCATAGCAAATGCTAGCATTATTGTCATTATCGGTAAGCACACTCCAACTCCAGTTATTGCAAGTGGGCCTACTCCAGGTATGTTCCCAATAAATATTCTGTCTACTACGTTATATAATGCATTTACTAGCATTCCTATAATAGCAGGTACAGAATATGTTAATAAAAGTCTTGGTATTGAGTGATTTCTCAATTCTTGTTCATTTTTCATAAATTGTCCTCCTTTATATTGTCATACATATTTTTTGTAAAAGTCTCCTAACTAACTTATTTTCTTCTTCCGTTAAATTAGCCGTCATATAAACTTCCCACTTTGATAAAACTTCATATATACTTCCTTTTACACTTTTTCCTTTATCAGTTAAATGTAATTTATAAGCTCTTTTATCAATTTCATCTTTCTCTCGCGTTAAAAAACCTTCTTCTTCTAACTTTTTTATAGCCCTTGCGGTTGTTCCTTTATCTATATTAAGAGTTTCTGCAAGGTCTTCTTGACTTCTTCCATCGCCTCTATATAGTTCTAATAAAAACATAAATTGACCAGCCCCAACTCCCAATCCACTTAACTCTTTAGATATAAAAGATCCACCTCTTCTATGAATCTGAGATATATATCTTCCAATATAATTACAATCCTTTTTCACATTAAATTCCCCCTATCATAAAGATAGCATCAATTTAGTTGCAATAACAACTAAATTAGTATACTATAAAATAGTTGTTATTGCAACTATTTTTGCAAAAATAAAAAACTACATAAATATGTAGTTTTTTATTTGTTATCTTTACTTTTCGGGTTTACTTTCTTCAGCTTTCGCCTGATTTATACTAATATTATCAAATTCAATTAATTCTATCAACCCTTTTTGAGCTTTATCATATCCAATTTTTACATTGTCGCCTTCTTTTGTTAAAGGAACTTCATGAGAAACTTTAGAAGTTACAACAAATATAGAGTCATTCATTCCTTCTATTGTAAGGTAATATGCAGTATTACCATCTATTACATCTGAATTTATTCTTTGCACTATCCCTGTAGTTACTTGTTTTGTATCATCATTTGCAAGTTCTACGGTATTTCCTTTTGATTTTAACTGTTCTCTATAGCTTCTAAAAGCATCTTCTTTATTGTCACCTATTCCAACTATATTAAAATCTTCTACGGAAACAAAGGCAACCATCTTAACTAATCCTGCCTTATCTTTTAAAGACATTACATATGTAGGTTTCCCTAATATATTATAAACAACAGGGAATGTTGCCTCATAATTTTTTTCTTGTACCTTACCTGTTGCAGATACCATAGCTGCGGTTTCTGTTGCTCCTGGTTGTTTATAAAGCTTAGCTTCTTTAGTCCTAGTATCAACTAACATAAATCCTATAGTTGAATCATCTCCTCCTGCAGAAGTTATACCTGTATACCAATATGATTTTCCATCTTCACCATATACTAATGATGTTCCTTCAGTAGCTACTAATACACCTTTTTCTGATATGACAGCATTTAAAAATCCACTTACAAATTTACCCCAATCATTTATTTGCTTAACTATAAATTCTTCTGGTTGTATTCTATCTATCCACTTTGGAGCATTCTTTATATCATAACTTTTAACTTCGCCAGTTTGAGTATCTACAGTTGCTATCCCTATGGCGTTTTGACCTCCATATCCAACAGCATTTTCATATAATGAAACTACCCAATAAGGTTTTCCCTTATCATCTACTTCTAATGTAAAATCTGTCATACCTACATTAGTATATCCTTTTAAATACATGTGTCTTCTTAAATCTTGATGTAAGTAAGCTTCAGGTTGATATACTATTTTTATAGGTTTTCCATCAACTTCTTGAACAAGTCTAACATCTTGTGGATTTGTAGCCGATACCCTTACATATCCGCTTGTCCCGTTTATATTTGTAATCCATTTTATTGCATCTCTATGTACTAATGGTGCTACCCAACATAATTCTCCATCTACATTTTGAATATGAAACTTTCCAAGTTTCGATACACTACCTATAGCAGGGACTTCTCCTAACTTTTTATCCCCTAATTTCATAGCCATATCTTCGTCTACTAGCCTAATTTCATTTGCATTCACAGGGCTTACATCTTTTGCAAAGTTACTTTCTTTAACATCTCCTAGTAAATTTCTATATGCTTTTGAGTGTAATACCGGTGATGATGTTAAAAATGGCACTACTATAATGTAAGCTATTAACACTGCAGCTATTGAGAAATTTCGTTTAGCTAACTTTGATGTTTGCTCTCCTTTGTCAAACATCATATCAAGTACTCCAGCTATTACGAAAAATATAACTAGTGTTGAAAATAGCGAGGTAAAATCTAATCTAAGTACAGGTAATTTTATTATTGCATATATAGCTACCATTACCAACGCTATTCCATACGTTTTTAAAATTTTTTTCATTTATTACTCCTTCCTAATTTTTAAAATATTTGTAATATTTGTTAATATTAATTATAACCATTTTTTGTAAAAAAATAAATACTCCTTAAAATTATAAGGAGTATTTTTCTTTACACACTACTTAAACTATATTCAAATATTTTTTCTTTTGCTCTATATTCACTTAATAATCCTTCATACTCAAGTGTCAAATCCTTATGATTAAAGAAGTCATTTGGCTTAATTGCACATGATGGCTTCTCAAATAAGTTTATCCCACTATCTTCTAACATATCTGCTACAAAGTGAGAGCACACATATTTATTCTCAGCTTCTCTAGGTTTGTTTCTAGATAAATATAAAAGTGCTAACACATCATAATCATACTTATCTCTGTTTGCACTTATATTTAATATATTTTTATATAAATTGTTATATTGTTCATTAGTTACATATAATGAGTATACTCTACATCTAGTATTCGTTTTTATAGCGTATAAACCTTCATTTATATTTTCCTCTACAAATCCAGCAAATAAAGGTGTTTTTGGATTTAATCTTCCAAATGAATACATAGGTCTTAAATACTCATTAAGAGCTATAGATACGTGTGCATAAGGAGTTTTAGATATACTTTTGATTAAGTAAGAAAGAGCAGTTCCTGTATATGTTGTTACTATATATACCTTCTGCATTATTTAACCCCCCAATGTCTTGGCTTATAATAATATTTATGATAACTACTCTATTTTATCACCATTTTAATCAAACTTCAAATATTGTTTTTGTAACTTTTTAATTTTTAATGTATTTATATTAAAAATATTAAACTTCAAAATAATTGTTATAAATTGTATTTAAAGTTAATTTTTAATGTAAAATATAAAATTCAATTTTATTTATTCCTTTGTTTTATAAATTAACTTATCTTTTTTAAGACTTTGTCTAAACCTGTCTCATTTTTAATCAACTTTAATATAATATAGTATACTACTTTTAAAAAACGTTTTTCATTATTTTTTTAATTTAATTGAAATTTTACTTTATTTTTTAAAATTTTATTAGGAGGCATTATAATGAAGCTTACACAAGAACAATTAATACTTAAAAGAGATAATAGATGTATAGAGTGCGGATGCAAATTAAATGGTTTATCATACTCTACTTACTTTGAACAAAATACAAACGTGAAAAATTTCAAATCTAACTTATGTCCGAATTGTTTATCAAATAAAAAATAGACTATACTTTTGTATAGTCTTATTTTACGCTATTTATTCTTTTGTTAACTTTATTTCCTAAAATCCAAA
Organism: Paraclostridium dentum; assembly: GCF_048568265.1. Classification (NCBI taxonomy): domain Bacteria; kingdom Bacillati; phylum Bacillota; class Clostridia; order Peptostreptococcales; family Peptostreptococcaceae; genus Paraclostridium; species Paraclostridium dentum. The sequence goes on from NZ_CP183813.1 coordinate 1,625,796, forward strand.
ACACCAAAACTAATATTATTAATGATGCAATTTTTAAAGGATCTGTTATAAAAGTTTTTATATCATTTCCTATGTAACTTATAACTAAAAACATAATAAATTTACCAAGTATCATTCCTGGTACAAAATTACTAAATTTCATCTTTGATATTCCAGCAGTTATAGTTATTAAAAAATCAGGTATAAAAGGACATAAATAAACGATAAACATCATGCTAAACCCCTGTCTTTTTACCCACTTCTTAAATTTCTCTACTTTTTCGTTATTTATTTTTTTAATTAGCTTAGAATCTGAAAATTTCTTGCAAATCAAAAATAAAACTATCGATCCTATAACTGATCCAATCCAAGACACCGAAAATCCAAGTCCTATTCCTAAAACAAACGCATTAGCTCCTACTATAGCAACCAGTGGTAATGCCGGTATAAAAGTTTCTACTATTATTATTATAAATCCTACTGCAGCCACTAATAATTTATATTCTTGTAAGCTATATATTATTTGTTCCATATATTAGCACCTACCTAATTTAGACTTTATCTATAAGTTTTTAATTTTTTTATATAATTAAATTTATATTTTTTATACTTATTATTATATTCAAAGTTATTATATATATTTAATAAAATCATATTTAAAAATATTTTTTAATATTAATTTATTATTTCAAATCATTTTAAAATTCCCACTAATGGAAAACATATTCCCTTTATAAGTAAGTTTTTGTTATACTATACTCTATGGAATTATGCCAAATATTTTTGCGAGGTGTTTTATGGAGAAAAACGTTTTTAAGGATTTTTTATTACAGTCTTTAGGACTGGTGGTTGGATGTATTTTTATGAGTATAGGAATAAACATGTTTTTTAAACCCTATACAATTGCACCTGGAGGACTTAGCGGTCTTTCATTAGTATTAGGAAAACTTACAGGTCTTCCTATACCTGTTGTAATGCTTGCTATAGGTATTCCTTTAGTAATATTTTCAATTAAGATCTTGGGAGTTAAAGATTCTATAAAAACTCTTATTGGAATGACTGTGTTTTCTATAGTATTAGGTGTTACATCATCGCTATCTAATTTTGATGTAACAAAAGATGTATTATTATGTTCTATATCTGGTGCATTATGTCTTGGTATTGGGCTTGGTATAGTACTAAAAATGGATGCTTCTACAGGAGGAACAGATCTTATTGCACTTATGCTAAATAGAGCTTTCCCAAGTGTACCTCTTTCAAAGTTTATGGTTATATTAGATGGTATGGTTGTTATATCTGCTGGGATTGCTAGTAAAAACTTAGAAACTGCACTTTACTCAGGAGTAGCACTTTATATCATAGTTAAAATAGTTGATGCCATAGTTTCTGGACTTAATTACTCAAAAGCATTTATGATTATATCTAATGAATCTGATATTTTAAGAGATGGTATAACAAAAGAACTTGATAGAGGTGTAACTTTCCTTCAAGGTAAAGGAGGATATACTAATGAAGATAAAAATGTTTTATTAGTAGTCGTTTCTAAAAAACAAGAAGTGCATCTAAAAAAAGTAATAAAAAATATAGATCCATCAGCATTCATAATTGTTAGTGATGTTCATGAAGTTTTAGGTCAAGGATTCAAATCAATAGCATAGTAACATTCTCCTCTTAAAATCATAATTTACTTATATATGATTTTAGGAGGATTTTTTATGTCTAATGCTAATTATGGAGACCTAATATGTTCAGATCATGGATTATATAAGCATTTTGGCATATATATAAATGAAGATTGCGTTATACATTATGATGGAAAGATAGATGATAAATTTTTACGTAAGATGTGTATTAGAAAAACTAATATGGATAGATTTTTAGCCGGTAATGAAGACTTTAAAGTTTGTAAGTTTAAAAATAATTTTACAGAACCTTGTGAGGTTGTACAAAGAGCTAATTCTCGTATTGGAGAGCAAAACTTCAATATAATTTTTAATAACTGCGAACATTTTGGCCATTGGTGTAAAACTGGAGTTAGTAAGTCCAATCAAGTTGATTTTATAATTTTAATTATAATTTTCACTATATTATTAAATTACTCTTTATAGATATAAAGAGTTTTTCTATTAATAAATTTATTTATTTTTACTTTATTTATATAAATTGCAATTTATATTGCAGATAAAAATAAACAGATATACAATATAATTGAAATACCTTTTTATATTTAATTTTTCAATATCATTTCAAATTTAATCTTTAAACTAAATTCTTAAATTTTCAATACTTAATTATAAGATTTTATTAAAAAACACATATTGCTTTAAATCATTGTGTTATCACAGAATTTTTCTATTTTTTGATTCATAACTACATATTGAAAAATTCTTTGATATATATTGTGCGTACTTTTTATTTAAAATAGTATGCAAAATAAAATAGCAAAGGGGTTGTGTTATATTGGAGTTACTAACAAAAATCGTAGAATCTGTAAATGGTGTTTTGTGGGATAAGAATATTTTGCTATTCTTGCTTGTCGGAACAGGTGTATGGTACACATTCCAATTAAAGTTCATCCAAATTAGAGGTTTTGGAGAAGGTTTTAGAAGAACTTTTGGTGGCTTATTTAAAAGGGGTGAAAAAGCTGATAAAGATGGAATGTCTCAATTTCAATCTTTATCAACTGCAATAGCTGCTCAAGTAGGTACAGGTAACTTAGCAGGTGCCGCTACTGCAATAGCTGTTGGAGGCCCTGGTGCAATATTTTGGATGTGGGTCAGTGCATTTTTCGGTATGGCAACAATTTATGCCGAAGCAACAATGGCTCAAAAATACAAAAGAATAGGTGCAGATGGTACAGTAACAGGTGGTCCTGTTTACTATATAGAAGCCGCATTTAAAGGTAAATTCGGCAAAGTTCTAGCTAGCTTTTTTGCTGTGTTTATCATATTAGCATTAGGATTTATGGGAAATGCAGTTCAATCTAACTCTATAGCAGATGCTTTTGATACAGCCTTTGGTATAAGTCCAGTTGTTGTAGGTATAATTTTAGCAATACTGTCAGTTTTAATATTCTCTGGTGGAATAACTAGAATAGCAAAAGTTACAGAAACAATAGTTCCAATTATGGCATTATTTTATATTATAGGTGCGTTAATTGTAATATTAGTTAATTTCAAAAACATTCCTTTAGCTTTTGAAGAAATATTTGTAGGAGCTTTTGCACCTCAAGCAATAGCAGGTGGTGTTGTAGGAGCTACTATTCAAAAAGCTATGAGTAAAGGTGTAGCTCGTGGATTATTCTCTAATGAAGCTGGTATGGGTTCTACTCCTCATGCTCATGCAGTTGCAAAAGTTGACTATCCTTCAGAACAAGGATTTGTTGCTATGATGGGAGTATTTATAGATACTTTTGTTATATTAAATTTAACTGCTTTAGTTATAATTACAACACGTTCAGTTACTCCAGATGGATCCCTTATAGGAACTGCTCTTACTCAAGCTGGATTCTCATCAGTGTTTGGTAAGTTCGGAGATATATTTATAGCTATTTGTATGTTCTTCTTTGCATTCTCTACTATAATTGGATGGTACTTCTTCGGAGAAGCTAATATAAAATATTTATTTGGTACAAAAGCTGTTAAGATATACGTAGTACTTGTAGCTATTTGTGTTTTCCTTGGTACATTAGGTGAAGTGTCAATAGTATGGACAATGTCAGATATGTTTAATGGATTGATGGTTATACCTAACTTAATTGGTCTATTGGCTCTTACTGGAGTTGTTAAGTCTGTTCATAACGATTATATCCGTATAAACGGTGGAATTAGTAGTAAAAAGAAAAAGAAAAATCCTACCGCATAGGTTTATATAATAAAAGGCACTCTAATTGAGTGCTTTTTTTAATTCATTAACAAATATATACAAACTCCCATAATATATAAGGACAACATCTACGGGAGGTATATTATGAAATATTTTATTAAAGTCGAAAAAAATGTAAGGTTATTTCTTGAGGATATAAATAAGGATTCAGAAAAAGCAATATTATTTGTTCACGGTTGGCCTTTGAACCACCGTATGTATGAATATATAATTGAAAACTTTGCACAAAAAGGTTATAGATGTATAGCTATAGACCTTAGAGGTTATGGAAAATCTGATAAACCTTCATCAGGTTATGATTATGATAGAATGGCTAAAGATATAAGACATATAATTGAAGCTCTCAAACTAGAAAACATCACTTTAATGGGTCATTCTATGGGTGGTGCAATCTGTTCACGATATATGGCTAAATTTAATGGTTACGGAATTTCTAAGCTCTGCTTACTTAGTGCTGCCGTTCCTAAATGGGTAAAATCTATTAGTTGGCCCTATGGATATACTATAGATCAAGTAAACAGTATTATAGATAATTTTAAAAATGATAGACCTCAGGCAATAAGAACTACATCTGAATCATTTTTCTATAAATTCACTAGTCAAGGAATACTGGATTGGTTTTTTGATATGTGTTTAGAAGCTGCTGGTTGGTCTAGCGTAAATTCACTGTATGCACTTAGAGATGAAGAACTATTTAATGATTTATCCAAGATAAAGGTACCTACTTTAATATTGCATGGTATACATGACACCGTGTGTCCATATTCTTTTGCTGAATATATGAGGGATACCATAGAAAATGCTACTCTAGTTTCTTTGACCGATGGAGGTCATGGAGCTTTTTATGAGTGTAGAGATGATATAAATAAATCTCTTGAAGCTTTTATAAATATCGATCATATTAAATAAATTTTTCATATATACGATCAATTAAAGTACTAATAACTAAGTAGGAATAATTTATACTCACATGGAAATCATATTCGTATACTAAATTTTAAAAGGAGAATAAGATTATGGTTTTTCCAACTTCATTTCCAAAGCAACATCAAGATTGTCAACCAGGACTTGAGTATAAGATGTCACCAAGTCCTATATATGACAGTCCATTATATAATAAAACAAATGATAAATTAAAAGATAAAGTGGCTATCATTAGCGGTGGAGATAGCGGAATAGGAAGAGCAGTTTCTATTGCTTTTGCAAAATCAGGATGCGATATAAGCATAATATACTATAACGAAGATGATGATGCTATGGTCACAAAGAAAAAGGTTGAAGACGAAGGTCGAAAATGTCTTTTAATTAAAGGCGACATAAAAGAAAGTAAGTTTTGTAAAGAGGCTGTAGATACTACTTTAAAAGAATATAAAAAAATAAATATATTAATAAATAATTCAGCAGTACAATACACACAACAAAACTTAACTGATATAGATGATGAACAATTTGATAAAACTTTTAAAACTAATGTCTATGGAGCATTTTATCTAACAAAAGCTGTACTACCCCATTTACAATGTGGTGATAGTATAATAAATACAACATCTGTAGTTGCATATCATGGACATGAAACACTATTAGACTACTCTATGACTAAGGGAGCATTAACAACATTTACTAGATCTTTATCTATGCAATTAGCAACAAAAGGAATAAGAGTTAATGCCGTCGCTCCAGGACCTATATGGACTCCATTGATACCTTCAAGTTTTTCTGAACAAGAGGTTGCAAAATTCGGTAGTAATAATCCTATGAAAAGAGCTGGTCAACCAATAGAGTGTTCAGGTGCTTATGTATTTTTGGCAAGTGAAGAGGCTTCTTTTATAACAGGTCAAACTATACATATAAACGGCGGAGAAATAATAAACGGATAGTTATAATAATTTTCATAAAAAACACTCATCCTACCTATAACTCCCCTTAATTAATACATTATTAATTAAGCTGTATTTATCTTAATAAAAAATAAGTGCTATAATTTTTAAGTTATATCACTTATTTTTTATTAAAAATTTTAATCATTTTATTTACTGTCACAACTCTTTCACATTCTTTTAGTAAGTATTATCTCTTAAACTTTTATTACCTATTTTAAAATTGTTCCAAAGTTGCTAAATTTATTTGATATACTTAATTATAGAAAGAAGGGGTTTTTCGATATGAAAAATAATTACGGACATTGGATTTCATTGTCTTTTCAATTTTTAGATACGAGCAAAACTATTATAGAAGAAACCATTGCTTCTGAAAACAAATGGTGTATTATAGATGATAAACCCATTGATTTTTATGATTACCTTGAGAAAACTAAATGGAGCGATTTCAATACTCTTGTTCCTTCTATATTCTTATTTTACATGGCCTTGAGTTATTAATGAAAGGATTAATATCTTACTACGATGATGATATTCCTAAGAACCATAAGGTTTCATCACTTCTTAATACTCTTAAATCAAATAATATAGATAACGAGTTAATATCTATTTTAGAAAAATATGTAGGAGAAAATCCATCTAATAGTATTATAAAAGAATTCATTGAAATTAATAACAACTTTAATTCTAATAATATCCATATCAATATTAGATATCCTGAAGGTAAACAAGGAGAAACAGATTTTTCCCCTCTTAGATATCAAACTGAGGATATAATACCTAAATTAGAAAGTATAGTTTTAAATATAGATACCATTAAAGATAAATCTCTAAAAATAGTTAGAAAATAATAAGAATACTCACTTAAATAGTGAGTATTCTTATTATTTACTTTGTTCTTCTATAATCTTCATTATTAATGGAATCACTGTTGTTGCTACTTTAACTCCTTTTGTACCCACCCATCCCATACAAGCTTTTAGTTTTCTCCATTTACTTGATTTTGGTATATCTTCTTTGCCAATTTCTTCTATTTCTTTAATTTTATTCATTATTTCCTTTATTTCTTCTTCTCCTAATGCTTCATCTTCTTCTATTATATTCCTAGCATTATCAAACATAACCTTTAAGTCTACTGTATTTGCAATGTTGTTGCTATTGTTATTGGTAATATTTGCACTATCTTTAATGTTTGCCGTATTATTTAGCGATAAATTCAAACCTTTCTGTTTTTCCATATCAAAGTCATATCTTAACTTAGCTTGGTATACTTCTAATGATCCTTTTAAAGAAATAAGCTTATCCTTATCACTTCTATCATTCCATCCCCATGCATCAAGTTTTGCATATTTTGAGTATTTATTAAACATAGTTCCATATATATTTTTCATCTCTGATATATTTCCATCTTTTAATACATCATCACACTTTTTTATATCTTCGTTTATTACTCTTATAAGTTCTTCCAACCAATTCCCCACCTTTTCTATATAATAAAATCTTTTTAGTTATATTTTACCATTAAAAGTGTTAGTTAATCAAAAGTCTATATAAATAAAAAATACACTAGCAAATCATTTGGTTTTGAGTAATTTCATCAATTTCTAAGTATAAGCTTATATCTACAATCAAAAACAAACTTGTCTTTTATTTAATATTTATTTAATATTGTTATAATATTTTAATTACATAAAAAAAGAACTTACTATGTTATGTAACATACTAAGTTCTTTTAAATAATTCTTAGCAATTATTTATTTACATCTCCGTACATTTCTTTTAATTGCTTTTGTATTTATATATTATCTAAATACTCATTAATATTAATTTTTTATTCATTATTCCATTTACAATTATCTCTATTATTCTATTTGTACGAGTTTGTATTACCTCTTGTTTATGAGAATTAAATAATAATCTACTTAGAATTTTTCTAACCATTTATTTGCAAAAAATATAGATTCTAGGTCTAAGTGGTTAATTTAATCCTCAAACAGTAAAATGTTGTCTCTTGATAAAATTAACATCCATTAATAACAAATGTATTATTAAATATACTTTATTTAATATTTATGAATAACACAGATTACCTAATGATTTTCTATATTCTTCTGCTTCTGCTAGTTTGGTAAATTCAACCGGCTTGTCAAATTCTGTTTTAACAACTTCTTCAATTTCATTTAGACTAACTTTAAAAAATTCTTTTCTTGGATTGACTTTATTAACTTGGTTATCTACAAATCTTTTATGTAGCTTATTTTCCAAAGTTGGTGCGTCATCTGAAAATATCATTGCATGAATATCAAAGTTAAATGGGACAGATGCACTTCCTAATTCTCTAACTCTATCGTTAGGGTCTAACCTTCTTGTCATACCTATTTTATACACATCTTCACCAAATGAACCTATGTTAGATATAATATACACATATCCAGCCCTAGTATTTTTTTCTCTATTCATAACATCTTCTTTAGATAATTTCACTTCATTTAATTTATTTTCAAGTTCTATTAGTTTTTGTATTAACTTATCTTTTTCTTCATCAGTAGCGCTCTCTATCTTTGTGTTTAAATCGTTAATAGCATTTTTAAAGTGTATTTCCTCTTTTTCTATTTTCTTCTTTTCTGCTTCTATTTCTTTTAACACTCTAGCTTCTTCTTTCATTCTTTCTTTTATAGCTTGTTGTTCTTCTTTTTCTTCTTGTTTTTTACACTCATATTCATATTTTAAATATAATTCTTCTATCTTTAATTTTAAATATTCATTAGTTATTGATACTTTTTGCATATCAGTTAAAGAATTTATTTCTTTGTATATTTTATTTATTCTCTCTACACTCTTTTCTACATTAGTAAATTTAACCTTAGATATAATATTATCACATTCATTGTTAAATGCTCTAAGTGATAATTTCACTGTATCTAATATAAATTCTTTTCCTTTTTTCTTATCCCCTTCTACTAAGTAGTCTGTTGAATGATTAGTTGCAATTCTTTGTCTTACTAAACCCTTCTGCTCTCCTCTAATATTATCTAGCCTTATTTTATACACTTGGGAAGACTCTAGGCCATATTTAGGTTCATAAAACCCATAAGATTGAAGCTCTTGTTCATCTTTCAAATTCACTAATGTAGACTTCAATTCATAGATTTGTTTTTCAAGAGATGATACTTCAGAACTAGTTTTAATCTTCTTTTGTTCTAAATTTTCTAATTCTTTTTTTACATCTAAGTATTTAGTTTGTTCTTCTGTTAATCTAATATCCTTTAGTTTACTTTTTAATTCTTCAACTTCTTTTTTATATTTCTTGCCTTTAAAAAAATCAAACATACATGCACTCTCCTTCACCTATCATTATCTCTAATGATGCTAATAAATTAATTCAAATCTGTTGACACCAATAATATATGTATTTGAGAATAAAAAATTGAGATATATGTCTAAATTACATCTCAATCGGCTAAAATTTATATATATGTGGTTAATCAACATCACAATATATTATTAGATATAAATTTTTATTTATTTAGAACTCAGGTATTCCATTTTCCCATCAGAACCAATATATATGTAGTCAATACTTGTATTTACGCTATAATCATCTTTTGCAATTGTATTATGAATGTTTCTAAGTATATTTAATGCTTCTTCCTTACTTGGTTGTCCTTCTTTCCATAGCATATCAAAGACTTGCCTTGGTCTATATTTAGAATTTCCACTTTCAAATGCAACAAATGATACAAGTTCTTCTTTTGTTAACTCTACCTTTACATTTGCAAAATTGTAAAGAGGACTAATTATATTTAAAACTATGCTTCCTTCTTTGTTCAGCCCTCCAACTAATACATTAGATATATCATTGTTTATTTTGTGAAGTTCTTTACTCTTAGTAGATATAATCTTACAAATATCATCTATGCAATATTTTTTTAAATCTATTGACTGTATATATTCGATTATACCTCCACAAGACTTCCCTGAACCTGCAAATCCAATGAATGAATTGTCATTTAATACTGCTATTTTTCTAACGTTTTCATCAACTATATTATTATTATAGTCAAGCATTCTTTTATCACCTGATATCAATAAATAATTAGGTGTAATTATAGACATAACTAAACTCATATTGTGTTTCCTTTCTATATTAAATCAGTAAATATTATACCATATTTTTACATAATTAAGATGCTAACTGTCGAATAATTAAAAATAGAGTACATTTTGTAATGAGCCCCCATTCATTTATCGCTACATTATTAATCCTTTATGATTGTCCCTAGTACTCTATAATCATCTTTATAAATGTATTTATATAATATGAAACAAGACCAGCAAAATTTGCTGGTCTTGTTTCATATTATATAAATACTATAGATTATACAAATATTAATTATTTAATTACCTAATATAACCTTATGAGTATTTAGGTAATCTTTTTTATTATGTACACTTTTAATAGATTTATTTTAAATGTTTATCGCTCCTAATTACATACTAAGAAGCTTTTCTTCTATATATTCATTAAATGGTTTTCCTGCTATTGTTACTGGACCTTCCCCAAATAAATCTACTGTAATATTAAAGAAATTGATTATTAATTTATTTTCATCAATATAATATTCATCCACATGTCCTGGAATAAATATTACCTCATATTCTTCCTTACTTAATTTATCTTGCATATAGTCTAAATTAAGCTGCTTTACTGGTGCTATCATCATATTTGTAAATTCCAAATCTTCAAGCATCCACATATGTTTATTCCAGTATCTACTTTCTTTTTTTGTTGGTTTATTCAGAAGCTCTCTGTTTGAAATTGCAGAAAGTACCTTTCTTACAGATTCCTTTGTAAAGTCTTCATCATATAGATATTTCATATCAGTTTCATCCGCTAGTCCTATAAAAAATGAATCTGCTATCTTTTCCTTTTGATGTACTGAATCCCAAATATAAAGCATCATTTCTAAAATTTCACGTTTAATTACAATTTTAGCCAAGTTAAATCCCCCTTTTTTCTTTAAATATTTTTTTATCTGCGAACTACTCTCCACTTAAATTAACCTTCAGTTTCTGTTCCCAGTAGCCCCCCTAATTGGCTTGTGAATAGAAACAACTCTGATTGAATGTTTTGCAGTTTTGAAAGTTCTACCATATTACCAGTATATCACAAAATCAGGAATATTACCTCTTTCTATAATTTTTTAACCAATATTATACCATAATTTTACAACAATTCTAAAAAAATACCTCCTATATTTGAAAAAGTAGAACATTGACGTTCTTCATTTTATCAAATATAAAAGGTATTCCAAAACCTATATTATTAAGTTTTAATACTAGCTAATACACATTAAGTGCCTTTAAATAATCATTAGCAATTATTTCTTTGTATCTCCGTACATTTCTTTTAATTGCTTTTGTATTTCTTTATTATCTAAATACTCATCAAGAGTAGTTTTTCTATCCATTATTCCGTTAGGAGTTATCTCTATTATTCTATTTGCAAGAGTTTGTATCATCTCTTGGTCATGAGAGTTAAATACTAATACTCCTGAGAACTTCTCTAAACCTTTATTTACAGAAGTTATAGATTCTAAGTCTAAGTGGTTAGTTGGATCATCTAATACTAAAACGTTAGCGTTTGATAACATTAACTTAGATAACATACATCTAACTTTTTCTCCTCCAGATAAAACTTGAGCTTCTTTTAAAGCTTCTTCTCCAGAGAATAACATTCTACCTAAGAATCCTCTTATGAAACTTTCACTCTTTTCTTCAGAGTATTGTCTTAACCAGTCAACTAATGAGTATTCTACACCATCAAAGTATTTATTGTGGTTTTTAGGAAGGTAACTTTGAGAAGTTGTTACTCCCCATTTGAAATCTCCACTATCAGCTGTATCTTCTCCCATTATTATGTTGAATAATGTAGTTATAGCTATCTCATCTCCTAAGAATGCTACTTTATCTTCTCTATCTAATCTAAAAGATACGTTGTCTAATACTTTAACACCATCTACAGTCTTAGTTAAGTTGTTTACTTCTAAAACTTCGTTTCCTATTTCTCTTTCAGGAGTGAATCCTACATAAGGATATCTTCTTCTTGATGGTTGTATATCTTCTACTTCTAACTTATCTAATTGTTTCTTTCTAGAAGTTGCTTGTTTAGCTTTAGAAGCATTTGAACTGAATCTTGCGATGAACTCTTTTAATTGAGCTATTTTTTCTTCAGCTTTTTTGTTTTGATCTTTAGCTAATTGTAATGCTAATTGGCTTGACTCATACCAGAAGTCATAGTTACCAACATACATTTGTATTTTACCAAAGTCAACGTCAACTATGTTTGTACATATTTGGTTTAAGAAGTGTCTATCATGTGATACAACTATAACTATAGAATCTTCTAAATCCATTATGAAGTTGTTTAACCAGTTTATTGATTGGAAGTCTAAGTGGTTTGTAGGCTCATCCATTATTAGTATTTCTGGCTTACCGAATAAAGCTTGAGCTAATAATACCTTAACTTTATCTCCACCTGTTAATTCCTTCATTTGCTTGTAATGTACGTCTTTAGCTATACCAAGACCCATTAATAATTTTTCTGCAGTTGTTTCTGCATCCCATCCATCAAGTTCAGCAAATTCACCTTCAAGTTCAGCAGCTTTTATCCCATCTTCTTCTGAGAAGTCTGGCTTCATGTATAATTCATCTTTTTCTTTCATTATTTCGTATAGTCTAGCATGTCCCATTATAACAACATCTAAAACTGTGTTTTCTTCGTATTTGAAGTGGTCCTGTCTAAGAACTGACATTCTTTCTTTTTCAGTTATAGATACATTTCCAGTATTTGCTTCTATATCACCAGCTAATATTTTAAGGAAAGTTGATTTTCCTGCACCATTAGCTCCTATTATCCCGTAACAATTTCCTTTAGTGAATTTTAAGTTAACATCTTTGAATAACTCTTTATCACCAAATCTAAGTCCTACATTAGTAACTTGTAACATTCGCATATTTCCTTTCTACTACTAAAATTTATAAAATTTTACAACTCTTCTAATGATATAACAAAATTGTAACTTAGTCAACTCTATAGAATCAATAAGTTTATTCTGTATAAGTTGAAATTACACAAAAAATATAGAAAGGTATCTATTTAAGAGCCCTTTCTATGTTTTATATCTATTTAGCAAAGTTACAAGCAGGATATGTACATATATCGCAGCTCATGCAAAGGCCTCCATGCCCATATCTTGCTATATCTTCTTTTGTTAATTTCTCATCTATTAAAATTCTCGGTAATACAACATCTAAAACAGTAGTTTTCGCATACATCGCGCACCCTGGTATCCCAAGAATCGCTGTATCTTTTTTATAACTTAGTAAAAACATAGCCCCAGGAAGTATCGGTGAACCATATGTTACAATCTCAGCTCCAGACATTTTTATAGCTGCCGGAGTTAAGTCATCTGGGTCTACACTCATTCCCCCTGTGCAAAGTATAATATCTGCACCTTGATTTAAAAAGTTATCTATTGCATCTTTAATCATTTCCGTGTTATCTGGACAAACTATCTGTCCTAATACTTCGCACCCATAAGAATCCATTTTATCTTTCATTATAGGTCCAAATTTATCTACAATTCTCTTGTAATAAACTTCATTACCTGTAGTTACTATTCCTACTTTCTTTTTCTTAAATGGAACAACTTTTATTAATTTTTCGTCTCCTACAACAAGTTTAGCTTTATCTAGCTTCTCTTGCTCTACCATTAAAGGTATAACTCTTGTTCCTGCAACTTTAAGACCCTTATGTACTTTATAATTATTATGTAAAGTTGACATCATTATATCATCAATACAGTTTAGCTTGAATAGTCTTTCAATATCTATTTTCAAAAGACCATCAACTGTAGATATAAAGTCTATTTTTCCTTCTTTGATTTCACTGAATTCTAAATTTTCGCCTGCAGTTAAATCTTTTAAGAATATAGCTCCATCATTTTCATGCACCATACCTTCAGTAGTTTCAAATACATATAGATGATCTTTTCCTAATGATAAAAGTTTTTCTATATCTTCTTCTTTTACTACATGACCTTTTTTAAATGCTCTTCCCTTAAATTCACCAGGTATTATTTGTGTTATATCATGACATAACACATGTCCTATGGCATCAACTGTTTTTATTTGTTTCATATACCCTCCCCTAGTTGCCTTTTAATTTTTTTAAGTTTTCATAATCTAATTTTGTATCCACATCTAAAAGTGTGTATTTACTTACATTTACATACTTTATTTTATCATATTCATTAATAACTTTTTTACCTTTTTCATCATTTTTTAAACTTAATAAATTTTTATTTAGACATGTTGGAAATATAACTGGATTTCCAGTTTTATCCTCACATCTTGGTATAACTATATATTCTTTATTCCTTTCAAATTCATTAATAAGTTCTTTTATGTCATCATTATTTATTAATGGCTGATCTCCCACAAAAAACATATATCCATCACATTTATCAATATTTTTTATACCTAACTTTATAGATTCACTTTGACCTATCTGCGCATTATAATTTAATACAAATTTAAATTTATGTTTTTTTGCAATTTTTAAAACTTCTTCATACTGACTGACCACTATAACTTCTTTAAAGTCACATTTTTCTAATGCTTCAAATGTATTTTCTATTATTGTCTTTCCATTGAAATCCATTAATAATTTATTTTTTCCCATTCTTTTGGAAAATCCAGAAGCCATTACTATAGCACTAACCATATTAACCTTCCTCATAAAAGTTTTTGATTAAACTTCCATATATTATTTTTATATTTTCATCTTCTTTTTTTATCATTCTAATAAGCTTCTCAGCTAATTCTTCCCTTTTTTCATTATCTACTTTATTTATAAATAAGATTTTTTCTCCAACTGAATTTTTAAATAATCCATTTATATTTAGCACTATGTTTTTAAGGTTTTCTAAAGTGATTCTATTTCCTACTTTTCCACAAATCTTTAAAAATTCATCTAATCTATGTATGTATTTATCATTTATATACATATCGTATGCAGTTATATCTAAAACCCCAATGTTTTTAGTTGTCTTAGGATGAACTAAAGGCTCATCATATCTCCATCCCTTTAATTTTTTTCTTTTTGATCCATCCCCTTCAATCAAACTTATATCAAATTTATTTATAAATCCATCTAGTTCCTTATAGTTTAGTCCAACTACTTTATTTTCTTCATTTATATATTTACCACAAAGAGTAATACCTTTATCCAAGATAAAGGTATTACTCTTATCAGTTAGTATAATATTGTTATAGTCACTTGATTTTGGAATATATATTTTTGTTGTCGTAGTTAGTAAAACACTACATTCACTAGAGAGCTGTTTGCTTAAATAAGTTATTAAAGAGGTTTTACCTCCAGCTCCAACAACTGTTATAACATCATTTTTCTTTATCTCTAGTAATTTTTCTAGCATACTTACCTCCAAAAGTTACATATTATCTACTGCATTTTTCAACCTATCTAAAGCTTCTTTAACCGTAGATATCGGGCATCCTATGTTCATTCTCATAAACCCACTTCCACCTTTTCCAAAAGCTGTTCCATTACTTAGTGCTAATTTAGCTTCCTCAAGGAAAAATCTTTCTAACTCATCATCCGATAATCCTAATTCTCTACAGTCTAACCAAGTTAAGAATGTTCCTTCTTGTTTTATTACTTTAATTTTAGGTATATTTTCATTTGCAAATTTTAATAC
Organism: Paraclostridium dentum; assembly: GCF_048568265.1. NCBI lineage: Bacteria > Bacillati > Bacillota > Clostridia > Peptostreptococcales > Peptostreptococcaceae > Paraclostridium > Paraclostridium dentum. The sequence goes on from NZ_CP183813.1 coordinate 1,641,319, forward strand.
ATAGTTGTAGTTACTTTCTATATATTCAAGTAACTCTTCAAGCCATGTTTCACCTTTATTGTATGCCGCAATTAAAGCCTCCGCACCTAAAACATTAGGAGTTGTACTGAATAGTTCTTTATATCTATTTCTTAATTTTTCATCAGTTATAATAGCATTTGAAACATACAATCCAGCTAAGTTAAACGTTTTGCTAGGTGCTGTTAAAGTCACTATATTGTCTTTATAATAAGGTGCTACTGTTGTCAATGAAGTATGTTTATATCCCTTAAATACTAAATCTGAATGTATTTCATCACTTATTATAAACACTTTATAACTTTCACATATTTCAACTATTTTTTCTAGTTCTTCTTTAGTCCATACCCTTCCTATTGGATTATGAGGATTGCATAGTATAAGAACTTTAACACCTGTAGCTATTTTATTTTCAAACTCATCAAAATCTATTTCATATCTATTATTTTTTATAAATAATTCACTTTGAACTACATCACATTTATTTTCATTTAATACTCTAAAAAATGAATGGTAAACAGGAGATTGAACTAATACCTTATCATTTTCTTTTATTAAAATTTTCAGTAAGAAGTTTATAGCAGTTACAACTCCTGGAGTATATACTACATCTTCAACATTTATCTCTACATTATGTCTATCTCTCATCCATTTTACAACAGATTCATAGTACCCATTAACTGTATCATATCCTAAATTCCCTGTAGATAGTTTATTTTGTAATGCTTTAGTTATTTCATCACAAGTTTTAAAATCCATGTCTGCAATCCACATAGGAATTATATCATCTTCATTTGTGTTGAAATTTTCTTTGTATTTATCATATTTAACGGCATTTGTTCCAAGTCTATTTACTCCCTCATTAAAACTATCTTTATACATACTAATCCCTCCCTAAATTTTATTTTGCATATTCTAAATTTTATATTAATCTTATAAGTTTTTCAAGTTTCATAAGAGTTTATATATTGTTTTTCCTCAGCTAATAGTATTTTTTCTATTTGAAAATTTATAGACCAAATAGATATATAAAATCAAAAAGACCTATACTTTTAGTATAGGCCTTTTCTTTGCATTTATTTATTATCTATCTAATTTTAGGTAAGCTTCTAATCCTTCTTTTAATATCTTAGCTGCTTTTGATAAGTCTTCTTTATTTAATATATAAGCAAGTCTTATCTCGTCAACTCCAAGACCTTTAGTCTTATAGAATCCTTCAGCAGGACAAGGCATTACTGTCTCTCCATCGATTTCAAAATCGCTTAGCATCCATTTAACAAAATCATCAGCACTCTTAACTGGTAACTTAGCTACTATATAGAATGCTCCTGTTGGTTTTTTACATATAACACCAGGAACTTTTACAAGCTCATTGTATAAAACATCTCTTCTTTCTCTATACTCTTCATTTACTTCTGTTAAGTAAGAATTTGGAGTTTTGTAAAGTTCTACTGCTCCAATTTGCTCTAATGTAGGAACTGATAATCTAGCTTGACAAAGTTTTAATATTTCACCCATAAATTCTTTGTTTTTAGAAGCTAAAGAACCTATTCTAGATCCACATGCACTATATCTTTTAGATACACTGTCTACTATTATAACTCTATCTTCTACTTCTTTAACATTTCCTAAACTAGTGTAGTCTCCCTCATATACAAACTCTCTATAAACTTCATCTGCTATTATCCATAATTCATGTTCTTTAGCTATATCAGATATCATGTCTATTTCTTCTTTAGTATAAACTACTCCACTTGGGTTTCCTGGATTTGAGAATAATATAGCACGAGTATTTCCATCTATCTTAGATACGATTTCCTCTTTAGAAGGTAAGTGGAATCCGTTTTCAGCAAAAGTAGTTATTGGCTTTATTTCAACTCCAACTGCATTTGCAAAACTATTATAGTTTGAATAGAATGGTTCAGGTACTAATATATTGTCCCCTTCATTACATATAGTTAACATTGTAAAGAATAAAGCTTCACTACCACCGTTTAATATTAATATATCTTCTAAATCAAAGTTTATATCATATTCTCTGTAGTATTTTTGTATTGCTTCTCTAAGTTCATGTAAACCTTCTGATAAAGCGTACTCTAAAACTTCTTCTTTGTTGTTAGCTATTGCCTCGAAAAAGTTTTCCGGAGTTTTAATATCTGGTTGTCCTATATTTAAATGATATACTTTTTTCCCTTGTTTTTTAGCTTGTGCTGCATAAGTTAATAGCTCCATTATAGTTGAAGCTTCTACTGATTTTATTCTTGAAGAAAATTTCATATTTTTGCCTCCTAATTGTCCCTTTAATTATATTGATGTATGTGGTATACAATATTTCTTCTTTACCCATATTCTAACATATTAAAACAAATTAGTTAAACGTTTTTTTCAGATATTAAAAAGTTATTATTTTCTGTATTTTAAGTAAATTTCATAAACTATTGAAAATTACTCAATCTAAGTATATATTATTTACATAAGTTGTGAAAACAATTACATAAATTTTAATATTTTGGAGGGTGTTTATGACAAACTTAGTTAATGCTAAATGGTTAAAAGAAAATTTAAATAATGAAAATCTAGTTATTGTCGATTGTAGATTTGACTTAATGGATAAAGAATATGGTAAAAAAAGTTATGAAAAAAATCATATAAAAGGTGCAGTTAGAATTGATATAGAAACTGAGTTATCTAGTAAAGTTCAAGAACATGGAGGTAGACATCCACTTCCTACTGTAGACGAATTAAAAAGCACTTTTGAAAACTTAGGTATAAATAATGATTCAGTAGTTGTTTGCTATGATGAAGGTGATTTAGCTGGTCCATCTAGACTATGGTGGACTTTAAAATATCTAGGCCATGATAAGGTATATGTTTTAGACGGTGGAATAAATGCATTCATTGAAATTGGTGGAGATACTAATAATGAAGTTCCTACAGTTTCTAAAAATGGAGAGTTTGTAGTTAATGTAAATGATTCAATGAGAGTTGATATGAACTATGTAAAAGAAAGATTATATAAAGACGGGGTTGCTATAATAGACTCTAGAGAACATAAAAGATACCTAGGTGAATTTGAACCTGTAGATAGAAAAGCTGGTCATATTCCTAGTGCGATGAATTATTTTTGGATGGATATATTAGAAAAAAATGGTGATAGCGTAAATATAAAATCTGTAGAAGATTTAAAAAAACACTTTGAAAAGTTGAATGAATTTGACGAGGTTATAGTTTATTGCGGATCTGGTATAACTGCTTGTCCTAACAGTTTAGCACTTAGCGAAAGTGGAATAAAGCATAAAGTTTACTCTGGAAGTTTTAGTGATTGGGTAAGCTATGATGATAATGATGTAAATACTACAGTTCAATAATAAAAATAAAAAGGATGTTTCAAGTTTTATTGAAATCATCCTTTTTATTTTTATTTATACATTTTTAACAAGTTCTCTTTCAGCTTCTTTTTTATCCATGTATTCATTTAATCTTTTTTCTGCTATAACTTTTATTTCATCAAAACTCATTTTATTTTCCTTATTTTTAACTATCTCCATCCCAATTTCAAGCAACTCTTGATCCGTAAATTTACTTTGTATGTACTCCTCTATTCTTGGTATATCTTTAGGCTCTATATCTTTGTATACTTGTGTCATAGCTATTAAGCTATTAACTAAATTAAAATCTGTTACTAAACTTAGTTTGCTTAAGTCTAAATTTTTCATACATATCCCCCATTTTCTTCTTGATAATACTATTATATCATATTATTAACACAATTTTCTTAATATTGCATATTTTCATCAACTAGTTCTAGATAAAAATTTCGTAGCAAAATCTACACACTCTCTCTGAGACATCAATTTACAATTAGCATTTCCTATTTTATAATTTATGACCTTGTGATTGTTTTCAAAAACTTCCCCAATATATCCAAAGCAATCAGAATCTACTTCTAAATCTTTGAATTCTTTCCATACTCTAACTCCATTTTCTAGTATAGGTGCTCCTGATATAAATGTTTCTCTACAATTACTTCTATACTCACTTAAATGAAATGATGTGTTATTTTCATAAGGTACTCCTAAAAGTAACACATACCCGTCTAAATCATAAATTCTAGCTAATGGTGATTTTTTTGATAATCCATATTCTAAACTATGGTTATTTGTTATAAATTCTTTATCTTTTCCATAAGCACTAAATGAAACTTGCGGATGATTACTTCTTGTTACTCCTTCATAACTTATAAAAGTTTGTGCTATTATTCCCATTCCTCTACATGGAGTTGTTAATTTATTAAAAGCAGGCATTTCATTTTTTATAATTTCATGCCAACTTTCAGGAACAGGAGGATTGCACCAATACCCAGGGTCAGAATAGTCTCCAGTATGACTAGGCATAACTATATTGCCATTTTCTCCTACAGCCTCTAAAAGAGCATCTATAACAGATATAGGGCCTCCACAAACCCATCCAATCGAACTTAGAGATGAGTGTACTATAATAGTCATCCCGTTTTTAACTCCCATCGCTTTTAGATCTTTAAGTAAACTTGTTTTTGTATTTATTTTTACACTTGTTTTAATTATATTCTCTTCATTACTCATAATATCCCTCATTTAAATTTTCAATTTATTATAAATTCGATAAAAACAATTTCAAACCTTTTAATATATAGTTAATTTTATATAATCAATAAAAAAAGTTAGGATAATTATCCTAACTTTTATTTATTCATTTCCATAAATACTTTCTCAGGTGTTATAGGAAGCGTGTTAACTCTAACTCCACAAGCATTATATACAGATTCTTGTATAGCTGGTAGAGGTGTGTTTATAACAACTTCTCCTACTGATTTAGCTCCAAATGGACCTGTTGGTTCATTAGTTTCTACAAAATCTACAATGACATTTCCGACATCACATCTAGCAGGTATTTTGTATTGCATAAATGTATTTGTATCCATATGTCCGTCATCTGTATGTCTAACCTCTTCAAACATAGCCATTCCTATACCTTGAACTATACCACCTTCAACCTGTATCTTTGCTAAGTTTTTATTTATAACAGTACCACAATCTACAACAGCAACATAATCAATAACTTCATATTTACCTGTTTCTAAATCCATCTCTGTTTCAACAAACCCAGCTATAAATGGAGGAGGTGATACTTCGCTACCATGAGATGCATAGCCTACTAACTGTTCTTTTTCTGGTCCAACTGTAAAATCAACCGCTATATCAAATACTGATATTCTATTGTGCTCACTATATACATACTCACCGTCAAATTCAGTATATTCTTTGTCTATTCCCAGTCTCTTAGCCCCTATATCTATTATCTTGTCACGAAGTATGTTGGAAGCTTTAACAACAGCCATTCCTGTGACATAAGTTGTAGATGATGCATAAGATCCCGGATCATATGGTACTACATCAGTGTCAGCTGATATAACAGTAATTTTATCCATTGTAGTTTCTAATATTTCACATGCCATTTGTGCTAATATAGTGTCACTTCCAGTTCCCATATCTGTAGACCCTACCATTAATGTGTAATTGCCATCATCATTTAATTTTATTTCCACACTAGCTGTATCAATACCTGCTATACCTGATCCTTGCATAGTAAGTCCCATTCCAATACTTCTAACTTTTCCATTTTCTAATTTTTTCGAAGGATATTTTTCATCCCATTTTATAAGTTCTTTACCTTTATTTATACATTTTACTAAATCTACACTATTTAAAGTTTTATCATAAGCAAAGCTAGTTTCTCCTTCTTTTACTATATTTTTAAGTCTTATTTCTGTAGGATCCATATTTAATTTATGTGCTAACATGTTTATAGTTGATTCTACTGCAAAACACCCTTGTGTAGCCCCATACCCTCTAAGCGCTCCAGCTGGCATTTTATTTGTATATACTACATTTCCTTTGAATCTAGATGCTGTAAGCTTATTGTACATAGGCATAGTTTTTTCTCCTACTAGCCCAAAAGTTGTTGAAGCATGTTCTCCATATGCTCCCGTATCAGATAAAGCATCTATATCTATAACTTTTATTATTCCGTCTTTTGTTGCTCCAATCTTTACATCTAGTTTCATTGCATGTCTACTTGTAGAACAGTTAAATGTTTCTTTTCTATCATAAATTATTTTTGCAGGTTTTCCTGTTTTTAAAGTTACAATTGCAGAGAATATTTCAACACATGCAGTTTGTTTTCCTCCAAATCCTCCGCCGATTCTAGGCTTTATAACTCTTATTTTACTTGAAGGTATATTCAATGCTCTTGATAAGTGTCTTCTTACATGAAATGGAATTTGTGTAGAACTTACTACAACTAATCTACCTGTATGGTCTAAATAGTTGTATGCTCTATACGTTTCCATCATTGCATGCGCTTGAGCTTGTGTATAATATGTTTCTTCGATTACAACATCACACTTTTCAAATTCTTCTTCTATATTTCCCTTTTCATACAAATGTTTTGATACTATATTTCTTTCTCTTTCCATGCCTATGTCAAAATTGCAGTGTCTGTCTTCATCATGAACTAACATTTCATTGTCAATTGCATCTTCCATATCTATTATAGGCTTTAAAACTTCATATTCAACTTTTATCATTTTCATAGCTTTTACTGCAGTTTTTTCATCTATAGCTGCAATTATAGCTACTTCATCGCCAGCATATCTAACTATATCTTCAAGTATCAATCTATCATATGGTGATGGTTCTGGGTATGATTGTCCAGCTAGTGTAAATCTATTGTTAGGTACATCTTTATAGGTTAATACACACTCTACACCATCAACCATTAAAGCCCTAGACGTATCAATATTTTTTATCTTTGCATAAGCATGAGGACTTCTTAAAATTTTAACAACTAGTGCATCTTTTGCTGCTAAATCATCAGTATATACAGGCTTACCTGTAGCTATAGACATTCCATCTATTTTATGTATTCCTTTTCCAACTATTTTCATCATTTATTTTACCCCCAGATAACTTTTGATTGCTCTTAATTGTCCCATATATCCTGTACATCTGCATAAATTACCAGTTAGATAGTGTATTATCTCCTCTTCTGTAGGATTACTTAATTCTTCTTTCATAGCTATAACTGTCATTATAAATCCAGGAGAGCAGAATCCACATTGTTCCGCACCTTCGTTAACTAATATTTTTGCAAATTCACTAGCTTCTTTTTCTAAGCCTTCTATAGTTGTAATTTCTTTATTTAATGCTCTAACTGTTAAAGTTGCACATGATAATGTAGGTCTTTTATTTATCCATACAGAGCAAAGCCCACAACATCCTGTGTCACAGCCTCTTTTAACACTTAAATTTCCTAATTTTCTTAAGCTATCTACTAAATATTCTTCTGGCTCTATATCAACTTTTCTCTTTTTCCCATTTACATTAAGTTCTACTAACATTTTGTAACCTCCATGATTGCTCTTTTGACTAATACTTTGCTTATTTGTTCTCTATATTCTTTAGATGCTCTCATATTTGTTCCAAATTCAATATCATTTTTTATTAAATCTATAGCTTTTTCTATATTTTCATCATTTAATTGATTATTAGATAAAAATTGACTAGCTTCTATAGCTACTTTTGCTCTTTGAGGTCTTGCGCCTATACATATCTTAAATTCATTATCTAATTTAGATACAGATACATTTAGTATTGGATAATCACTTTTAGCATTTCTCATAGACTTATAAACTGCATTTTTATTATTTTTATTTATATATATTTTAGTTAATATGTCTTTTTCATAATTCTTATTTAAAAACTCATCTAAACTTATTCTTCCACCTTTAAACGTTTCTACTTCTGTATCTAAACAAAGAAGCGCTACTATTAAATCAGAAAATCCATATTTTGAAAATACGCTACCTCCAACTGTAACTACATTTCTAAATTGAACCCCTATTATATCTCTAACTGAATCAGTTAATATTTTAAAATTATTTTTTATAATATCGTTAGTTTCTAAACTTCTTAAAGTCGTCATAGCTCCAATTTCTATAAAATTGTCATCTTCTTTTATATAATCTAAATTAAGGTTGGAAAGTTCAATTCCTGTACCTATTCTTTTTTTCCCCATTCTTAGAAATGCTGTACCTCCAAGAATTTGATTATTTTTCCTCTTAGTCAATATTGAGTATGCTTCTTCTAATGTGTTTGGCTGTACTATATCAGTAAGTGTAAACATACTGTTCCTCCCTCTTTAATTATGCAAGTTATTTTATTAATCTATATAATTTTTTTAATTATATCACACTTTATTGTTTTACTTTTATTAAAATAATTTAATTATTCCTTAAATTTAGGTATAAAAATCCATTTAAATTTTTATACCTAAATTAACCTAATAGTAAATTATATGTTATTCTTCTTCTAATAATCCTAATTTTCCAGCTATATATTTAGTTGTACTTCCCTGAATTATCAAAGTTATAAGTATTGTCATAAATACAATTGAAGAAATAATTTCATAACCAGGTATTTTCATAGTTGTAATTATACCGCAAAGAGCAGCTGGAATTACTCCCGTTTCTCTTACCCACATCATAAAAAGAATTTCATTTCTAGACCATTTAGCTTTTTTATCAAATATTGTGCATATAAGTACACTAATTGGTCTTGCTACAAAAATAAGTCCTCCAACAACAAGTAATGACGGTAATAAATATTTCATTAAAACATGTAAATTAACTTGGCTTCCTAAAATTATAAATATCATCATTCTACATACTGTTCCTAAAGTTTCTACAACATTTAGATCAGTATCGTATGATCTTTGAGTTAACCAAATTTTAAAATTTTTCTTATTTCCATTTATAATTCCCACTATGAAACATGCCATATATCCACTGCCACCTAATTTAGTAGCTACTTCATAGGAGATTATAACTGATAAAACAGATACTATAGGTGCAAATTCCCTTAATACTCCATAAGGCTTATCACTTATTAATTTTAATAGTAAAATTCCAGTAATTACACCTACTATAACTCCAAGAATAATCATTATGCTTAAATTATAAATATTTTCTTGAAACGAAAATTTACCTGATAAAATTATAGTTATTACTGCTGAAGTTAAAATAGCTCCTGTTGCATCATTAAATGCTGACTCACTTATTACAGTTTGTTTTACCTTATCTTTAATTTTTACACTATTAAAAATAGGCACTAATGTTGCAGGATCTGTAGATGCTATTATAGCACCTGCAAGTAATGCTGAAATTGAACTTATTTCAAATGATAATCCAATTATTTGTTTCATTATAAATGCTGATACTAAAACACCTAATGTTGATAATAGTAATACCGTAACTTTAACATTTTTTAAAACTTTCAAACTTATCTCTTTTCCACCTAAGTAAAGTATAAATGCTGATCCAAAAGTTAAAATTAATTGATTTTCAATTTGATATGAACTTATATCAATAAACTTAAAAAATGATGGTCCAATAATTATCCCAGCAATCAAAAATAATACAACATCAGGAATATTTATTCTCTCACTTAGCTTACTACATAATATCCCTGTTATAGCAACTATAGCAAATAGTATTAGTAAATTATTACTAGCTATTGTGTGAATTGATGTTTCCATAAAAAACCTCCTAAAATCTATTTCTAATTAAATAATATGAAATAATTTTTAGGAGGTTCACTTGTTTTAATTTTACTAATCTATATTTATGAAGCTTGTGTACTCGAATTACCAACTTCTATTTTATTGTTTACCTCGGATTTTTCTTGTGGTAACACCATATTTAAGAATATAGCTATTATAGCAACTACTATTAGTCCTGAATCCCCAAATATTAATTGTATAGGCTCTGGCATTTGAGATAAAACACCTGGAACTAATGTTAATCCTACTCCAAGACCTAATGCAACTGCAACTATTGTACTATTTCTATTATTTAAAGGTTCTGATGTTATAAGTTTTATCCCACTTACCGCAATCATTGCAAACATCATTACACTAGCTCCTCCTAATACACTAGCTGGCATTAGAGATATTAATGCTCCAAATTTAGGGAAGATAGCTGCTAATATTAAAAATCCAGCTCCTATCCCAACTACATTTCTATTTATTACTTTAGTCATCGCTATAAGCCCTACATTTTGCCCAAATGAAGTAGTTGGCATTGAGTTAAATAATGCTGCAATAGCACTTCCAAATCCATCGGCCATAACTCCACCTGATATTTCCTCATCTGTAGCATCACGTCCTACTCCTGAATGTGTAATAGCTGTTATATCCCCAACAGTTTCAACTCCAGAAACTATAAACATACATACAAATGCAAATATTGCATCTATATGAAATTCAAATCCAAATTGGAAAGGCATAGGAATAGAAATCATTGCCATGCTTGAAAGTTGAGAAAAATCTATTTTACCCATAGGTATAGCTACTATATATCCTACTATAAGTCCTATTAAAATCGAAGCTATACTAGTTATTCCTTTAGTGTATTGTTTACAAAATAAAACAGTTACTAACACTATACTTCCTAATAATAAATTTGATAATGATCCAAAATCACTTGCTCCTATTCCACCTGCGAAATAGTTAATACCTGTTGGAAGTAATGAAATTCCAATTGCTAAAACTACAGTCCCTGTAACTACTGGAGGGAAGAACTTTCTTATTCTACTTATATATGTACCAAATACAATTTCAATTAAACTACCAGCTAAACACGCTCCTAAAACACCTTCATATCCATACTTAGCTCCTACTGCTGTTGCAACAGATACAAATCCAAAACTTGTTCCCATAACTATAGGTAATTTAGCTCCAAATGGTCCTAGTTTATAACACTGAACTAATGTTACTAGCCCAGACACTAACATTGCACATTGAACTAACATAGTTTTATCATCTAAACTTAGCCCTAATGCTCCTGAAATAATAATTAATGGAGTAACATTTCCTACAAACATTGCAAGTACATGTTGAAGTCCTAATGGTATAGCCTCTTTAAGTTTAGGCCTTCCATTTAACTGATAAATCACTGAATTTTTTTCATTCATAAAAAATTTTCTCCCCCTTAATAGTCGGTATATTATAATCTAAATTCGATTTAATATTCGTGTTTATATTTTGATTATATCAGATTTAAAAGTTTTATCAACCTAAAATCCGAATTTTTATTATTTTTTTTAAAAAATAGTACGTATTTCTAACTATAAAATAATTAATATAATTTCTATCATTAAAATTTAGTAATATAATAATAAAAAAGCTTATGTATTTTAATACATAAGCTTTTTTATTATTTATTATTATCTTTATGGTCCTTATCTTTTTCATGTTTTTCATCACTTGTATTGTTCTTACTTATTATGTCATTCATAGATAAGCTTGTATTTAATATCTCTTTTGTATATTGTAAAGCATTTTCATATTGTCCATTTTTAAATCTATTTTCAGTCATATGCTTCACTCCTTAAGATTATTTTAGCATGGAGGGAAAAAATTCTTATTTGCTAATCTATTCCCTAATATATCTGCTATTTTTTTATTTTGAGAAATTTCTTCAGCAATTTCCTCTTTATTATCATTTTCTTTTAATAAGTCTTTTATTTCTTTATTGTTATCTAAATTATTTTTATCTTTATTAGTATTTTTTTTATTAGACATAATTTTACCTTCCTTTAATATCGTTTAATACTAGAATGTCCATATAACATTTATTTTAAACTTATAATTTTTTCTATAAAAAATTTACTTAGCTTGCGTCGTCACAACTTCGTCAGTTACTCAGAAAACTTTTTTAAGCTATAAATTACAATGTTGATATAACTAAGTTCCATAAGTTATCCATAGATTTTTAATAACCATAATTTCCTTAAGCGCAAAAAAAAAGAAAAGTATAAATACTTTTCTTTTTCAGTAAATTTAATACAAATCTTCTTTATCATCGTTTTTTGACTTTTTATCGTCATATAAATAGTAAATACCTAAAGTAATAATACAAATTACTAAACTCCACAATATAACTGATATAAACATTCATGTCACCTCTAATGTTGTGGTTTACTATTTATATATAATATTAGTTTTTATGAATTAATGTTACTACTACTTTCATTTTTTCTTATTTTTTTCATTTTATAATGGTATCTAATTGTAAAAATTCCACAAAATAATAATATAAAGTAATATATAAATATTCCATATAAAAATACAGAATATCCTAATAATTCTTTAGGAATTACATCTTTAAATATAGTAAAAAATGCAATTTCATTAGCCCCTACATTTCCAGGTGTTGGAACAGGAGATACAGCCATATATAAAAAAGCCTGTAATGTTAACATATGTCCATATGACTGAGAATTCAAACTTAATGATCTGTATATACAATAAGCTATACTAAAATACAAAGTCAGTTGAACTATCGTAAAAAGTAAAGATTTTATTAATGACTTTTTATCATTTAAAAATAGCTTAATTGAATAATTATACTCATCAATAAATTTATTTATACTTTCTTGCTTATCTTCTAATTTTTTAAATACTTTTATCTTTTTTAATATATTTAATGCTATATTTACTATTTTCTTAGTTTTTTTAGGACTATATATTATTAAAATCCCAAAGCTCAATGCAAATATATTCATAATCATACCAGTTGCAACTAATATAACTATAGAGTTTAGCTCTCTTTCTAAATATATATAATGATTAAACAGCAATATACCACAATATAGCGTAACTACAGTTTGAAATATAACAGTCTTATTTGCTATAACTGCAGTAGCTTTACTTACAGGAACCTTTGATTTTGTCAAAGCATAAATTTGCATCGGTTGGCTTCCTGAAGCTAACGGTGTTACTAAGTTATAATACAAACCCATTGTTCCTATATTAAATCCCAACGACTTAATTTTCGTTTTATGAATTGAATTTAATATTATCTTTAGTATATAAGCTTCTAATATTATATACATTATTATGCATAAAAATCCTAATGCTATATATTTTAAATTTATAATTTTAATAATTTTAGATAAAACATTTATATTTAGAGTCGTACACACCAAATATGTAGTCAATACAATTAAAAATAATAAAAAGGTATACTGTAATATATCTTTTTGTCTTTTAGTTAATATGTCCATAATATTTCTCCTAATCGATTTTACCCATCCTTTTATAAGTATACTATTTTTTGCTTTTATTTCAATAGTTTTAATTTTTAGCGTAAAAAATAAGAGCAGATATCTGCTCTTATTTTAACATCTATTTAATTTTTTCAGCAGGTTTATATTCTACACCTTTAGTATCAACTCTTATGCTCTCTATAACAACATTTTTCTTAGGCTTATCGTTAGAACCTACCTCTACATTATTTATTTTGTCTACAACATCCATTCCTTTTATTACTTTTCCAAAAGCGGCATATTGCTTGTCTAAGTTTTTTGCATCTTTTGTAACTATGAAAAACTGACTTCCAGCTGAGTCTGGTTGTTGACTTCTAGCCATAGATAATACGCCTTTTTCATGTTTTATATCATTTTTAAATCCATTGTCATCAAATTCTCCTTTTATAGAGTATCCAGGTCCTCCTGTCCCACTACCTTCTGGATCTCCACCTTGTATAACAAAGTCTTTTACCACTCTATGGAAAATAAGTCCATCATAAAATTTATTGTTAGCAAGTTCTATAAAGTTATTAACTGTATTTGGAGCTAAGTGTGGGTATAGTTCCGCTTCTATAGTTCCATAATCTTTAACTTTTATAGTCGCTATTGGTAGCTCTTTTGGTGGATCAATTGGTTTATTGGTATATTCTTTTTCTGATCCATCCTTTTTAGAACATCCAATCATTAATCCTAAACACAGTACTGATACTAGTAATATTATTTTTCTAGTTATTTTTTTCATCTAAATCCCCCTTTATATTTTCATTAAGTTAGCTATATAATCAAACAATTTGTTTATAGGATTAAAAATAAAATTATATATATAATTTACAAAATCTCCTGACAATAAAATCATTATTAATATAGGACTTAATATTATAACAAGATTATAAAATAAACTAATATTCCAACTTGGTATAAAATGTATTACTATAACAATTAAATATATATGAAATACATATATATTCATAGTATTTTTACCATATTTACTATACCAAAACTTTCTATTTGGAACTACATTTATAATACCTATACTAAGTATTATAGATCCTAAATAAAGTAAGCTTCTTCCTATTAAACCTTGTATCATATTTAGTTGATTAGTCTTATATGCATATGAATTATATAAGAACTTATACCCTACTACATCATACTTCGATATGTATATTGCAATTAAAATAAAAACTATTACTATAAAATAACCAATTCCTTTGCTCATATTGTTTATTTTATTAAGTTTTGTTGAATCTGTATAGTACCCCATAAGAAAAAATGGTAAAAACGCTATAGTTCTAGATATTGATAAAAAATTTTGTCCCATACTATCAAGCCCAATTAACAGTCCTAGGGCAAAACTTATAGGAACTATCCATTTTACTTTTGTTAAATATTTAATGGATATCCTCCAAAAAAATAAGCTCAGTAAATACCACAATGTCCATCCAGGATAAAATATAGAAAACATATTTTTACCTGTAACTATATAAGCTCCAATGTACCAAATTATATCAAAGAAAATATATGGTATTAAAAGCTTTTTAACCAAAACCAAATTTGACTTAACACCTTTTTTAGATAGATATCCAGATATAAATATAAATAAAGGCATATGAAATATATATATATACATATACATGCTTTTTAACGTATCATCTTGATTTATATAATATTCTATTGTATGCCCAAATACAACTGCAAACATTAAAATAACTTTAAGATTATCAATTAGATAATCTCTTTTTTCAATATTGCTACCTTTTCCCAATTCATGATCCTCTTTTCATTAGTTTAAGAAGTCTAAAATAACCTTTGAATCTTTTTTGCCATTTCCCCTTGCTATATTCAGTATATTACTATGATACATATTATCTAAAATAATCAATTTTGCTAGTTTTGATTTATTAACCTTATTTAATTTATCAACGAAGCTTACCGAACATTCAGGATTTATCAATGAGTCCAACTTGCCATGTATACAAAGTACCGGTATATCTTCATTTCCTTTTATCAAGTTTATAGGATTTACTTTATCTATATTCTGTCCTTTTGCATAATTTTTAATAATTGATTTTGCATATTTTCTAGTACATGCTCTAAAATTTAGCACTCCAGATATAGATATGAATTTTTTAAATACATGTTTGTCTATACCATACTTTTTATGAAAATAATTATTAAAAACTAGATTAGCTGCTAATTCTCCTCCCGCTGAATACCCCATAACATAAACTTTATTCCTATCACCCATAACTCTTTCATTGCTTAGGAAATGTTTAAATCCGTTAAATATATCATCTATCTGTGTTGGATATGTAAATTTAGGAACAAGTCTATATGAAATTAAAACTACATTAAATCCCTTTTTATTAAAATATTTACCTATATAAGAATATCTCTTTGGGCTTCCATGCCACCAGCTTCCTCCATGAACAAAAAATATTATAGGGCTTTTGTCATCAAAGTTAAAAAACTTATAATATTGTCTTTTATGATTTCCATAATTAGTATCATAACTTTGTATATTAGAATCTTTAATATTTGCAGTTACAATGTTATATACCAAAGGAACTTTAAGCATACTTTCTTTTAGTCTATTTTTGTTCATGTAATTTATCTCCTTATCTCTTTTAGTTAGAAGTACCTCAATAAAGTTTATTGAGGTACTTCCTAATTATTTGTTCATATAAGTTATTATATCTAAAGATTGTATAATTTCAATATCTGGTACATCCCCAATTAAATAAATTGTGTAAATTTTATTGTCTTTCAATTCAATTTTTTTACTTATTCTTATTCCATAATTACTTTCTTCCGATTCTACATTACTTTCTTCTATTGTAAAATCATATACTCCTATAGGAACTTCTGCATAATTAGTTCTTTTTCCAAAAGGAATTTCATCTATCATTTTTACCCCATTTACTGTTAAATCTATCGGCTCTGTTGTAGGTGATAAATGTGCTATTCTAAATTTTGCATTAGACTCACAAGTTTTTTCATTTGGATCTTCAAAAACTGCAAGTAGCATAAGCTTTGGCATTATCCCTGTTATAACCAAAGTGCCTACATTTCCACCTGCTATAGTTAACTCTTGTTCTAGTATTAACTTTTCACTATTTCCACATTCATATACTTTGACCGTATAATCCCCAGGAAATGTTGGTGTATATGGAACAAATTCTCTGTATCTAACATCAGAAAATACAAGTACGTCATTAATATATACATCAATTTTATCGCTATTTGCCGTAGCATTAAAAACTCTTATATATGATGCATCATTATTAACTCTTATTTTCATACATACCTCCCCCTTTAAGATATAACATAATTTATTATATGTCTTTTATACGACATATGACACTTCCACAATTAGCGTTTATTTTTTATTACCTGGGTAATAAAACCATTGTAATTACTAGGGTTAGGGCGTTTTTTATCTTTTTTTATCATATCAATGTAAGCTTTTATATTCCATTTTGTCATCTAGTGTTGTATTTGCATTTAAAATAAAAAATCAGCATCACTCATGTCGTCATTAAATTTTCCCTTTATTTTAAAAAACTTCCATTTCCCAAGACAAAATTACTTTATAGGCACATATTTCTTTGATTATTCTAGTTTTTTGATATAACATTACTTAAACGCAAAAAAACTTCTACAAATTTATACTTTGTAGAAGTTTAAAATATATAATATATTAATATTTCCTATTTAGCATCTTTATTTATTGATATTACTCTACTTTTTTTCTCACTGATTTTAGGTTTTTTCTCACATTCTTTACAACCTCTCAGCTTTTTCATAAAATTATCTACCATTTCAACTATATTGTATTTATTTGCTAGTTCAAAATTTTTACAGTATTTAGCTTTAAAGAATATTTCGTCTGGTATCCCAGTTTTATATATGCCACATATTGGTTTTCCATTTTTGAATTGTACAAAATTCTTACTTTTTAGAGTATGCTTGCACTTATGACATTTTCTAGTTTTTAATCTACCCATATTCTCCCCCCTAAGCAAAGCTTTTCTTTTGCTTTATTTATATTTTACCATAAATATCAAAATTTATATACTTCTTAAGATATTTATTTAACATAATTTTCTAATTACTATCTTTTATAAGTTTGAACTAACAAAAATACTTTTTAAAATGTTTATTGATTAGTCAATTTATTATTCTGTTTTATCCAATTTATAGTATCATTTATTACTTCATCTTTATTAATTTCATTTAACATCTCATGCCTTCCACCACTATACAATTTGAACTCAACATTTTCTATGCCTACTTTTTTATAATTCTCATATAACTTAGTTACACCTTTACCAAATTTACCAACAGGATCTTTATCTCCTGCAAATATATATATAGGTAATTTAGAATTTATTTTTTTCAAATTATTTATGTTTCTAATTTCTTTGAATAACTTAAATAAATCATAAAAATATCCATTACTAAAAACTACTCCACAATATTCATTTTTTATATATTTTTCAACTTCTTTAAAATCTCTACTAAGCCAGTCAAACTCTGATTTATTTGGTTTAAACTTTTTATTAAATCCTCCAAAAGCTAGTTTGTCTATTAAATAAGCCTTTTTCTCTCTTCCTTGAATTTTGCTCATAACTTTAGCAACTAAAAATCCTAAATCAACTTCTATTCCATGTAACCCATTTGTACCAGATAGTATTACTCCATCTATGTCTTCGCTATAATCAATTATATACTTTTGAGCTGCAAATGATCCCATACTATGACTAAATAAGAATATAGGTAATCCATTATTTTCAGTCTTTATAATTTTAGTTAATTTGTTTAAATCTTTTACTATACAATGTATGCCATCCTTTTCAGCAAGTATTCCTATTCTATTTATATTCTCTGCACTTTTTCCATGACCTCTATGATCATTTATGTAAACTATATAACCATTATCAGTCAAATAATTTGCAAATCTTTTATATCTACCAGCTTCTTCTGACATTCCATGTGAAATCTGAACAATTCCGTTTATGTTTTCTTTTTCTATTGGCTCATATTTATATACATATATGTCAGTATTTTCTTCCCCTTTAAATGTAAAATTACTTATTTTCATAAATCCCTCCACTATTACAATAATTTAAATTTTATGTATATTAAAATTATTTTATTATATTATATCATTATGTAATCAATTATTTAAACATACTTAGAATAATAATCTATAATTATAAAAATAAAAGGAATATATATTTATATATTCCTTTTAAATAATACTTTATATTATAAATCCATTCTTCCTTTGTAATCACCACTGCCATTTTTTATGTGACTTTTTCTATTCATTGTTTTCTTACTATATTTAGCTTCACCTTCAGATGCAAGTTTTGCATTAACTTCTGTTGATTCATATCCATTTATTCCCAACTCTTGTGCTATTTCTTCTTTATTTTGTTTGTAAAGTTCAACTTTTGTTAAATTTTGTTTTTTATTATTAGTCATTTTCATACTCCTTTCTAAACTATACTCATACTTATTGTGCTTATTTTCATAAATTAAATTCTAGTAAATCATTTACAAAAAAATAAAGAGCATATGCTCTTTATTTTTAAAAACCAAACTGAAGTCCTATAACTAAGAATCCAATTCCAAGTATCGTAATTGTAATTAGTAAAGGAGCTATAAATTTAAGCCATTTATCCCAAGGAACTCTAGCTACCGCTAATGCTCCCATTAAAACTCCAGACGTAGGTGTAATCATATTCATAAATCCTGATCCAAATTGAAACGCTGTTACTATTTGTTGTGATGAAACTCCTACCAAATCACCAAGTGGAGCAAGTACTGGTATTGTAAGTGATGCAAGCCCTGATGATGATGGTATTAAAATAGTTAAAGCACTTTCAAGCAGGAATGTTAAAACTATAAATATTGACTTTGGAAGTCCATTTAATAAGTTTGCTGCTGAATTTAATATACTATCTATTATAAATCCATTTTGTGCAATTATTACTATTCCACGAGCTAATGCTATTGCAAGACCTGCTGTAATTAAATCTTTTGCTCCTTCTTCAAAGGCTTCTACAATTTCAGATTGTTTTAATCCTCCAAATATCCCTGATAATATTCCCATTGCACAGAATATCATGCAGATTTCTGGTATATACCATCCTTTGGCAACTACTCCATAAACCATACCTGCCATACCAACAGTGAATGTAACTAAAACAGCTAACTCTTTTTTTGTAAATGGTTTTATATTTGAATCACCCATTACAAAATGCTCTCTATTTTTTTTATCTAGTTCGTATACAATTGATTTTTGTGGATTTTTTTTAACTTTATTGGCATGTAACATAACAAATGCGATAGATATTGCCATTATAATTACAAAAATTATACTTCTATATCCAATCCCTGATCCTGGTGCTATATTAGCCAAAGCTTGTGCTATTCCAGTTGAAAAAGGATTTATTGTTGATGCAGCTGTTCCTGCAGCTGCTCCAATAAATACCACTGCCATTCCAGTTAGGGAATCATAACCCAAACTTACCATCATAGGAATAAATATGATGTAAAAAGGAAGTGCCTCTTCGTGCATCCCAAAGGTTGTCCCTCCTAATCCAAACAAAATCATACATATTGGAATAATTAAAAACTCCAACCCTTTCATTTTGGAAATCGTATGCCCAATACCTGCTTCTATAGCTCCAGTTTTGTTTACAATTCCAAATGCTCCTCCAACTAATATTACAAACCCTACAACTTCTGCAGCATCTATAAATCCATCTATTGGAGCTTTAAATATTTCTCGTATTCCTTGTGGATTGGATTCTACTACTTTATATGTTCCTGGTACAACTACGCTTCTTCCATCAACTTCAGTCCTATCAAACTGCCCACTTGGTATTATCCAAGTTAGACCAGCCATAACGATAATCAAAGCAAAGATTATCGTGAAAGTATGTGGAATGCTAATCTTTTTCTTTTTTCTGTTGTTTTCTAAAACCTCTGATTTACTCATAATTCATCTCCCTATAATAACCCCTTTTTTTTATTTTAGATTGATAAATTTGTGACAGTCATTTACGTCAAATTCTATATTTATATAACCCTTTTCACTAAAATTATAGCATATTTTGGTAATTAATATTTGAATTTTTTATTTTTTTCTGAAATTTATAACTTTTAAACTCAATATATAAAAAAGCATAAGCTCACGCCTATGCTTTTTATTTATTTTAATAGTTCAATTATTGCTTGTGCCACACCATCTTCAGTATTTTTACAAGTTATAAAGTTTGCATTTTCTTTTACTATATCTTCAGCATTCCCCATTGCAACTCCCATGCCAGCATATTGTATCATACTTAAATCATTATGATTGTCTCCAAAAGTTATTATTTCACTCTTTTCTATATTTAAGTGCTTAGCTAAACTTTCTACAGCACTCCCTTTGTTAACTCCTTTTTTCATTACCTCTATATTGTCAAAGAAAGATTTTGTCAATTCTATATCTTGAATAGTTTTTAACTCCTCTTCTACTTTAGAAAGTAATTCTAAATTACTTTCGATAATTAAAAACTTCAAAATATTTTTTCCTATTATTTGCTCTTTTATATTTTCACTTTCAATTATATTTATATTTAAATCTTCTTGCATTTGGTATTTTCTAAGCCATTCGTTTATATATGTAGTAAATATAGTATCATCTGTAAAGCACTGATAATATATATTATTTTTTTCTAAAACATCAATTATATTGTTACATATATAATTTTCTATTTGACTTTCGTATATTATATTTCCAGTCGACTCTTTAATCAAAGCTCCATTACAACATATTATAGGGGTTTTTATTCCTAACTCTCTAGCGTACTTAATAGTTGATTCATAAATTCTCCCTGTTGCAATAGCTACATTAACCCCATTATCAGCAGCAAATTTCAAAGCTTCTTTATTTTTCTGGCTGATTTCATGCTCTCCATTTAACAAGGTTCCATCCATATCTGTTACTATCAATTTATAATTCATATTTGCCTCCTTTAAATGCCTATTTAATTTCAATTATATTATATTCTAGTATATTAATACCATTTCCTTCTTATTTTTACACTTTTGAATCAGTTTTTGATAGTAACAATTTATTTAAACTACTTTTTTTATTCTATCAAGAGATTTTTTCTCTAGCATATTTCTCATTTTTTTCCTATCTTCTAAAAATCTATTATATATTTCATCTGAAATTTCAGTATTTCCATATACTCTCCAATACTTTGTCTTCTGAAGTTCATAATTTCCATATCCCATAAATCCTACTACATCTTTTAGCGGATATCCTAAAAATATACCTATTTCATGTGGAAATTCATTTTCTTTTAACTTATCTAATAAACATTTTATATAATTATCTAGTGTATAGTAATTTGGATATCCTATAAACTTAAGAAAATTTACGCATTTTTTATTTTTTAAAGTTTCCGATAGAGCATCTTTATTTATAAATAGTATTTTTATTTCCCCATTATCCTTATAAACTATCTCATATTTTAATCTAGAACAGTTTTTGAAAAAAGATTCTATTTCTTTTATTTTATATTCTTTATTGTTGTCATTAAGTGAAATATTTAATATTTCACTAGGCTTTGATCCTAAAATTACAGGCCCTAAAAGTTCTAATATCCATTTTATGTATGACGAATCTATTCTATTTTTACATGAGTAATCACATTTTATATTCATATTAACCTCCACTTAATTGAAAATCATTATCATAATTAATTTTAACATTATTGATAATGATTTTCAATATCTTTTTAGTTATATATTAAATTTTATTATTATAATCCATTTAAATTTCATTTAATTAAATTATTTTACATTTTATATAAATTTATGTTAAAATTTACTTGTACGATATTTATACAATTAAAAGGGAGATGGATATATGAAAACTCAAAGATTAAACGCTGTTCTTGATCAAATGAAGAAAAATAGCATAGATCAAATGTTAATTAGTGATCCATATGCAATATTCTACTTAACAGGAAAAATGATACATCCAGGAGAAAGATTATTAGCATTATACATAAATGTTAATGGAAATAATAAGATGTTTATAAACGAATTATTCCCTGTTACTGAAGATTTAGGTGTTGAAATGGTTTGGTTTAACGATACTCAAAATTCAGTTGAAATCGTTTCCAACGGTTTAGATCAAGTTGGTACTATAGGTGTTGATAAAAACTGGCCTGCTAAATTCTTATTAGCTTTAATGGATTTATGTCCAAATTGTAAATTTGTAAATTCTTCTTACATAGTAGATACTTTAAGATCTTCTAAAGATGAAGAGGAAAAGGATTTAATGAGAAAGGCTTCTGCTTTAAACGATGAAGCTATGAAGAGATTAAAAGATACTATAAATGCAGATTTAACAGAAAAGCAACTTGCTAACAAATTATCTGGAATATATGAAGATTTAGGTGCTGATGGTTTCTCATTCTCTCCTATAATAGGATTTGGACCAACTGGAGCAGACCCACACGGTACTCCTGGAGATAGAAAAGTTAAAGCTGGAGACGCTATAATACTTGATATAGGTTGTGTAAAAGATAACTACTGTTCAGACATGACTAGAACAGTATTCTATAAAGAAGCTCCTGAAAAAGCTAAAGAAGTATTTGAGATAGTTTTAGAAGCTAATAAAAGAGCTATATCTTTAGTTAAACCAGGTGTTAGATTCTGTGATATAGATGCAGCTGCTAGAGATTATATAACAGAAAAAGGATACGGAAAATACTTCACTCATAGAACTGGTCACTCTATAGGTCTTGAGTGTCATGATATGGGAGATGTTTCTTCTGTTAATACTGATTGTGTTCAAGAAGGTATGATATTCTCTGTTGAGCCAGGTATATACCTACCAGGTGAATTCGGAGTTAGAATAGAAGATTTAGTTCTAGTTACAAAAGATGGTCATGAAAACTTAAATAAACATGATAAAGAATTAGTTATAGTTGGATAAATTTTAAAGCATAGACAAACATTTTGTCTATGCTTTTTTTATGCCTACATATTTATAATTTATACAAAAAAAGATTATCTTAAATTAAGCTAAGATAATCTTTTTTGATATATAATAATTTATTTAATTTTTAAGCAAGTTCAGTTGCATTCCCCATCGCTCTTGTAAGTATATCTTTTACATCTTGATGAGTTGCTTTTATTGGATTAGTTAACCCACAAGCATCTTTAAGTGCATTATCTGCTAAAATATCAAAATCTTCTACTTTAACTCCTAGCTCTTTAAGGCCTGCTGGTATATCTATATCACTTGATAATTTTCTTATAACTTCTATACAAGCTTTTGCTCCTTCTTCATCACTCATGTTCTTAGTTTCAACACCCATAAACTTAGCTACGTCCTTTAACTTAGCACTGCAAATTGTAGAGTTAAATACTTGTACTTCTGGAAGTAATATAGCATTACATACTCCATGTGGTAAATCATAAAAACCACCAAGTTGATGTGCAATTGCATGTACATATCCAAGTGAAGCTGAGTTAAATGCCATTCCTGCCAAGTATTCAGCATAAGCCATCATATCTCTTGCTTCCATGTTATTTCCATCTTCTACTGCATCTCTTAAATGGTTATTTATAAGCTCTATAGCTTTTTGAGCACAAGCATCAGTAACTGGTGTAGCTGCAGTTGATACATATGCCTCAACTGCATGAGTTAAAGCATCCATTCCTGTTGCTGCTGTTAGTGATTTGGGCATACTAACCATCAACTCTGGATCATTTACTGCAAGTATTGGCGTAACATTTTTATCAACTATAGCCATTTTTACATGTCTTTCTTCATCTGTTATTATAGAGAATACTGTCATTTCAGAAGCTGTTCCTGCTGTTGTATTTATTGAAATTAAAGGTAATTGAGGTTTAGAAGATTTATTTATTCCTTCATAATCTTTTATATTTCCTCCATTTGTTGCAACTAATGCAATTCCTTTTGCACAGTCATGAGGAGATCCTCCTCCATAAGAAATTACAAAATCACAGTCATTTTCTTTTAATATTTCAACCCCATCCATAACACTTTTTACAGTTGGATTTGGTATAGATCCTGGATAAACTACATAATCTATATTATTTTCTTCTAAAAGATCTGTTACCCCTTTGAACTCTTCACTTTTAGAAGATCTTTTTCCACATACTATAAGAGCTTTTTTAAGTCCTCTTGAAGTTATCTCTTCTGCTATTTTCTTAACGCACCCTGGTCCCATTAAACTTATATTCGGCATAAAAAATGCATAACTCATGTCTTTTCCCCCTTGTTAAACGTTTTTTTAAGCGTTATTATTTGTTTTTTATTTAACACACTATAATTATATACCACATTTTTCCTTATGTATATAGTTTTTTTGTTTTTTATATGTAAATATCATGTTATTATAAAACCAATACTATATTATGAAATATTTTTACATTCAACGACATCATTAGTCAATATTAAGGAGAAAGTGTAATGATTTTAATTTTAAAAAAGTATAAAATGAAAATTATAGAATACCTTAAGTTTAATGCTATAGGTATAACAAATTTTATAATTTCTCAAATGATTTATATTAGTTTGTATTTGTTTTTAGAAATTCACTATTTAGTAGCATATTCTATAACTAGTTTAATAAGTGTATCTGCTTCATATTTTCTAAATTCAAAGTTTACCTTTAAAGAATCTAATTATACAGCTAAAAAGTTTTTATTGTCTTCTTTAGTTTACGTATTTGAATTTTTCTTAAATATGATAATAATAATCTTATTTGTAAACATACTTCATATTAATGAGATTATAGCACCTTTATTTGCTCCAGTTTTTTCTACTCCTCCTGTCTTTTTTATGATGAGAGCTGTAATAAAAAAAGATATATATTAAATAGTAACCTATTTAATATATATCTTTAATTTTTTAACCACCTATTTGATTCATATTTCTTTTTGTATCACTCTTTTTATTCTCTATTAATTTATGTTTTTCTGGTTTTTCATATATATACTTTTCTATCAAATTAGTAAACTCACTCTCATTGTTTAAATACTTATTAATATCTAACTCTTCACTTGAATGTAAACACAATTTTACTTTCCCATTAGAAGTCATTCTTATTCTGTTACATTCACTACAAAACGAGCAACTCATAGGTGTAATTATTCCTACTTTTCCTTTAGAATTTCCAAGTTTATAATAAGATGCAACACTTTTTTCTTCATTTTGTACAGATTTTAAGTTTTCTATTTTATTTAAAGCTTCTTTTAAATTGATATATCCATTTTTAAATATTTTTAAACCTTCTCCTATAGGCATCAATTCTATAAATCTAACATCTATTTCCTTGTTTTTTGTTAAATTTATAAATTGATTTAGTTCATCATCATTTAATCCTTTTATTAAAACACAGTTTATTTTTACTTTTATGCCTAATTCCACACATCTATCAATTGATTTTAATACTTCTTTTAAGTCTCCACCTCTAGTTATTTTTTTATATTTATCTTCATCTAGGGAATCCAAACTTATATTGACTTTTTTTAATCCATTTTCTTTTAACTTATCTATTTTTTCATAAAGACCTATAGCATTTGTTGTTATACATATATCATCGATATTACAATTTTCTTTTGTGTATTTTATAAGGTCTTGTAATTTATCATAGATAAGAGGTTCTCCACCTGTAAATCTTACCTTTTTTATTCCTAATTTTGAAAATCCTTTAATTATAAATTTATAATGTTCAAAACTTAATATATCATTTATATTCTTATCAAATTCAATTTTTTTAGGCATACAATAAATACAACTTAAATTACATTTGTCGGTTAAAGAAATTCTTAAGTAGTCTATTTCTCTGTTATACTTGTCTATCATTTGCACACTCCACAGCTTCACCTTTTAGTATATCTATCCCATGTCCTATGGTATCTATTACAAATTCGATGCTTTCTATTGCTCCTTTAGGACTTCCTGGTAAATTTATTATAACCGTATTTCGTCTTATCCCACTTATGCCTCTGCTAAGCATTGCTCTTTTAGTTATTTTGCAAGATTCCATTCTTATGTATTCACTAATTCCTGGAATCTCCCTTTCAATAACTTCCTTTGTAGCTTCTGGAGTTATATCTCTTTTAGAAAATCCAGTTCCTCCATTAGTTAATATCAAATCTAAATCTAAATCACATAGTTTTATAATTTCATTTTTTAGCATTTCTTTATCGTCAGGAATCATAGTGTAATATTTAACTTCATATTCTTCTTTGCCATTTATAAAATCAGCAAGCTTCTTTCCTGTTATATCTTCTCTTTTACCCATAGAACCTTTGTCACTTAAAGTTATTATCGCTACATTAAACATATATCCACCTCTTTAAATCTCTTATGTATATACATAATTCTACCATATATTTTTTATGTTAGATAGTAACCTCTTTTAATATCTTTAAGTTAAAACAGCAGTTACATAAAATTTTATGTAACTGCTGTTTTCTATCTACTAAAATATATATTTTTATTTGTAGCATCTAATTTGCAATTTACGCCTAAAGGTATACTTATCATTGGATTACAATGTCCTGATTGCAAGTTGTATATACAAGGTTTATTGTACTTTTTAACTCTATCTGATAGTAAATCATATAACTCATAATCATCAGCTTTTTCTTTTTTGCAATCTTCAAAATCTCCAAATATAATACCTCTGCAATCTTTAAATTTATCTCCTAATTCTAATTGTGTAAGCATTCTATCTATTCTATATATTTGTTCTCCAACTTCTTCTATAAACAAAATTTTATCTTTAGTATCAATCTCATATTTAGTTCCCATAGTACTTGCTATCAATGATAAATTACCACCTATTATTTTTCCTTCTGTAACTCCCTCTACTATAGTATATAATTCTTCTCCCATAGGATTTTCTATAGCTAAGTTATCTTTCATATTAATCATATTTTTAAAAGAATTGTAAGTAAAGTCATGCCAGTTTGGTGATGTTGATGCCATTATTCCATGGTAAGTTACCAAATTACAATATTGATTAAAAACTATATGAAGTGCAGTTATATCTGAGTACCCAATAAATACTTTTGG
Source organism: Paraclostridium dentum (assembly GCF_048568265.1). Taxonomy (NCBI): domain Bacteria; kingdom Bacillati; phylum Bacillota; class Clostridia; order Peptostreptococcales; family Peptostreptococcaceae; genus Paraclostridium; species Paraclostridium dentum. Next base: position 1,668,658 of record NZ_CP183813.1, read on the forward strand.
ATTTGTTTTTATAATATCATAGTTTATTTTATCAAGTATTCTAGGTGTTCCATATCCACCCCTAAGACATAAAATCCCATCAACTTTTTTGTCTTTAAACATTGTTTCTATGTCTTTAACTCTTGTATTGTCATCACCTGCTAAATATCCTTTATAGCTTAGATAGCAAGTGTCTCCCATTTTTACTTTATATCCAAAACTTTCAATAGTTTTTTTTATTTGGTCAATTTCAAAGTTTAAAGAATCCTTGCTCTCAGGTTTATACGGACTTGATGGTGCTATTATTCCTATTGTATCACCCTTTTTTAACTGTTTTGGAAATATCATAATTAATCATCCCCCATTATATAGTTTAAACTTTTTATTATTTTATTATTTTTTAAATAAACTTTATCAACTCTTCTTGAAGTTAATACAAGTATTTCATTTCTATTTGTATCACATAAGTTTGCAATCTCTAAAATATTAGGTCCATTTTTTCCATAAAAGACAACATCTTTTTCATAATCACTTTCATTTATATCACTTATATCTATAATCATTTGATCCATACAAATTTTACCTATTATATTGCATTTTTTATTATTTACATATACATAACCTTTATTTGATAGGCATCTCGGTATTCCATCTGCATATCCACACGGTATAATACCTATTTTCATATCTTTATTTGCTATGTATGAGTAATCATAACTTACACCTTCGCCTTTAAGAAGCCTTTTTACTTGTATTACTTTTGATTTAAATGTAATAGCTTCACACAAATTTAAATTTGATTTACGGCTATTATATCCATATATACTAGATCCAACCCTAACCATATCTAAATGAAAATCCTCATAAGCTACCATACCTATACTGTCACATATATGCTTTATAGGTATATCTTTATATTTTAAAATTTCATCTAATATGTTTTTAAACTTATTGAATTGTTCATAATCAGATATCTTATCTTTAAGTGCTAAATGGGAAAAAATTCCTTCCACAAATATATGATCTAAATTTATAATATCTTTTATATCTTCAATAGTAGATTCATTAATTTTAAATCCTAATCGATTAAATCCTGTATCTATTTTTATATGAATCTTGCCTTTAATATTTTTTGTCTTGCAAATATCATTAATTATATTAGCTTGCTTAGTTGAAAACACTGTAATTGTTATGTTTTTTTCAATAGCCAGCTCTAAGTAATTATCTGGAATATATCCCATTACTAAAATGGGTAAATCTATATTATTTTCTCTTAATTCAAAAGCTTCACTTATAGCTGCAACACATATATAATCTGCATTTTCTTTATCTATACTCTTACATAGTTGAACTGCTCCATGCCCATATGCATCTGCTTTAACTACTATAGCTAATTTTGTATTTTTTGAAATATATTTTTTTATCTCACATATATTTTTATTTATTATATCTAAATCAATCTCTAAATAAGTATCTCTTGTCAAATTCATAAGTTTCCTCCATTAATACGCTTTTTATATGTATATTTTAAAATTTAAATAACTATATCTATTATATGAAAATTAAAATTATTAATAGACAGTCCTCTTAATAATTTTAATTTTAATAAAGATTAGGGGGAAATCTTATGAGAGTATATATAAGTGCTGATATAGAAGGTACATGTGGAATTGTAAATTGGGATGAAACCAATCTTAATTGTGCTCATTCAGAATATCATAAAACTCAAATGACTAAAGAGGTTAAATCAGCTTGTGATGGAGCTAACAAAAATAATTGTGATTACATTTTAGTAAAAGATGCTCATGATAGCGCTAGAAATATTAATCCATCTTTACTTCCTACAAATGTAAGTTTAGTTAGAGGATGGACTAATGGTCCTCTTATTATGATGGCAGGTATCGACCCTACTTTTGATGCAACTATTTTTATAGGATATCATAGTGGAGCTAGTCAAGATGGAAACCCACTTTCTCATACAATGAATAGTTCTAAATATGATTATGTAAAGATAAATGGCGAAATCGCAACAGAATTTATGGTAAATGCATATACAAGTGCTTACTTTAATGTTCCTGTAGCATTTTTAAGTGGGGATGAACTTCTTTGCAAAAACGCTAAGAAACTAAACCCAAATATAGTAACAGTACCTGTATCAAAAGGAATAGGAAATGCATCTATTTCTATTCATCCTGATATAGCTTTAAAAAATATAAAAGAGGGTGTGGAACAAGCTCTTTCAGGTGATCTTTCTAGACATCTAATAAAGCTTCCCGATTCCTTTGATATAGAAATAAAATTTAAAAATCACTACGATGCTTATAAAGCTTCTTTCTATCCAAAATGTAAATTAATAAATACTCAAACAATATCTTTTTCAACAGATGATTATTATGAGTTTTTAAGAATGTTTTTGTTTATTTAAAGAAAGTGCTAATGATAATTAAATTTAATTATCATTAGCACTTTTATATGAATTGATTTTATCTATCAATTCTTTAATAGATTTTTTATCAGTTAAGTCTATTTTTTCTTCAAATCCCCTTAAAACAACTTTATCATCTTCTGTTAAATCTGATTTAGTCTTTTTGTCTATCATGCTTTTTAGTACTTTCATCATAAGTTTGTCTATGAAGCTTAGTGAACTATAATCTAATCCTCCTTTAAAATTGTGAAATCCAACATTTTTTTCTTCTATATTTTTAAAGTTATTTTTTATTAATGATTCTTTTCTATTTTCACTTATACTTTCCATTCCAACTGAAAAAATATAAATATTCTTATCTTTTATTTTATTATAATTTTGGTCAATAAAGTTTAATCCATTTATTTTTCCCCTATATATGCCACCTCCAAATATTATAGTTTCATATTCGTCTAAATGTTTTGACCTTATATCGGAAATTTCATATAAATCTGCATCTAACTTCAAAGCAATCCATCCTGCATATTTTTTTGTACTACCATATTTAGTTTTATATATTACTGCAATTTTTTTACTCATATAAACACCTCATCTTACAGTTATTTCTTCTTATATATACTTATATGACTCATTTGTTCATTTTCCTTTAATTATTTTTCATACTCTTTTTTATCATCATCATCGTAATCATTCCAAAAGTAGCAACTGTTGCAACAATCATCCATCCTACAAATATATTGTATTTTTCTATCATATCACCCATAATCATAGGTCCTATTGCAAATCCAATCCCTGATATTAAAGGTAGTATCGAACTTATTCTTCCTCTATGTGATGCTGGAGTGTTATTCGCAATAAACGTTCCTTGATTTATAACTATTAAAATTTCTCCTATTGTCATTAAAAATACACCTATAAAAAATAAAACTACGGTATTTACTATTCCAAACATAAAAAATGCAATTGCATAAAATAACCCTCCAATAGACATAGCTTTTAATACATTCATTTTTGTTGTTAAAGATGTAATTATAGGTGTAAATACTATAACTACTACTCCATTTATTCCACCTAGCAATCCATAAAGTTTTGCTCCATTTGATCCAAATAAATCTTCTAACTGTATCGGCAATGCAAATCCCCACTGTGAATATGAAAAATAGTACATCAATACTCCTAAAGAAAAGAATATTAGTGTAGGTCTTTGAATCAAAACCTTAAATGCAGAACCTTCTACCTTTTGTTCTAAATCACTTAAAATCTCTTCGTTTTCATAATTTTCATCATTTATTTTTCGTTCTTTTACAAATAAAATTATTAAGACTAATGCTATTAAAGTTGTAATTCCATCTCCTATAAATATAAGTGGTAAGTAATTTTCATATAAAAGTCCCCCTAATATAGGTCCTATGCAAAACCCTATATTGCTTCCCATGTATAAAAGAGAATACGAAGCCTTTCTATTTTTATATGTTGTTATATCTGCATTTAAAGCTTCAAATGCAGGTGATGAAATTGAATATAGACAAGATGACAAAATCATTATTTTTGCCATTGTTATCGAAGGTTTCATAAACCCACAAGCTATAAGTGTTAAGGCTCCAAGAAACTGACAAATAATTATAACTTTTCTTCTTCCTATCGTATCTGCTAATTTCCCTCCAAATATCATTGCAGGTGCTTGAAATGCAGATAGTATTGTTATAAACATACCTGCTTCAGATAATGATAACCCAATTTTTTGAGTTAAAATCAAAGCCATTAAAGGATGTACAAAAGCCCCTAAACTATTTACAATCCTTCCAATAAACAAAACATATACTTCTTTTGACAAGCCCTCGTATGTTTTTAATAAATTATTAATTCCCATAGCATTCCTCCTCACAAATTGTTTTATACTATATAATTATATTACTTCTAGCTCATATAAAACCACTTTTAAAATAAACCATTCTAATAAATTTGTAATTTTCCAAATATTATAAAAATAAAATAAGTCATATTAAAATATTCAATCTATTTAATATGACTTATCTAATGTTTTATTCAGCTTCATTAAGCTCTAACGAATCTTCTGTTTTAAATAAAAATGCTAATTTTGTTTCTGCACAAATAATAGCTATGAATATAAATAAACTTCCCAAAATCATTCTAAGCGTTATTATTTCCTTTGCTATTATTACAGAAAAAAGCATTCCAAATATTGCTTCAGTGGATAATAATATTGCTGTTTTAGTTCCATCAACTTTAGTTTGGCATATAGTTTGCCCAAGAAAACATATAGTTGTATTGAATACACCTAAAAATAGCACAGATCCTATAGTTGAACTGTTTATAGTAGTACTTGATTCTCCTGCAAAAACCTGTAATATCAACGATAGTAAAAATGCTGTTGCCATTTGTATACATGTAAGTACGACAGGATCGTGTTTTTTTGTAAATTCACTAGTTAAAAATATATGCATAGCAAACCCTACTGCACATATTAATGTTAGTCCATCTCCAAAACTTATACGAAAATCTGACTCCAATGAAATTATTCCTATTCCTATAAGTGCAATTAAACTACTTATAATTCCTATTTTTTCTATCTTTCGTTTATATAAAATACATCCTGCAAATGGTACCATTACAACATTTGCAGCTGTTAAAAATGCACTTTTTGCTGAAGTTGTATATTTCAATCCAAACGTCTGAAAAGAAAATGCTATAAATAAAAATATACCAAGTAATACCCCTGAAATAATATCTTTTTTATTTATATTTCTAAGTTTTTTAAAGAATATTACACTTATTAAAAGTGCACCTATAAAAAACCTACCTGTCATTAATTGAAATGGAGTAAGTCCATTTTCCAACCCAAGCTGAGTTGCTACAAATCCACTTCCCCAAATCAGAGATACTAATAATAATCCAATTTCTCCACTATACTTTTTTATAAAAACCCCCTCCTTTTTTACCCACTCATATTATTATATTATTTATTTAGCACTTTTTCTATAATCTATAAAAACTTTATGTATAAATTTTCATAATTGTAAAAAATTTCGCCTATTTATATAATTAGATTAAAATTATTCATATTTTTGATGTGTGTAATATTTTAGAAAATATAAAACTTTCGACGTTTTTTGCTATCTATTTACATATTTTGGCACGAGTGCTAAGATTTAATTATTAAATCAATTATTCTTAAGGAGATGTTAAAGATGACTGTTAAAAATGAAGTAAAACACATAGAAGACGAATTAAAAAAAGATGTAGAATGTTTAAAATCTAAACATGAAGATAAAAAAGAACTTAGGCATGAAAATCATGAAGAACATAAATTTGCTAAAGAATTAAAGCATCAAATGAAGAAAGAAGAAAAAGAGTTAGAAAAAGAATGTAAAAAAGAATCTAAGGAAATAAACAGCGAAATAAAAAAAGAAGAACATGATGATCACAAGTTTGCTAAAGAATTAAAACATGAAATGAAAAAAGAAGAAAGAGAACTAGAAAAAGAAGAAAGTAAAATAATAAAAGATGAAAATAAAGAAATAAAAAAAATAGATAAAGAAATAAAAAAAGAATTAAAACAATTAGAGAAATAGTTTAAAAAGCGTACCTTACAAATAGTAAAGTACGCTTTTTTTTAAAACTTGGACTATTTGCATATATATCCCTATATATATTAATATTGAACTATTTTATTTTAATATATATAGGGAGGATTTTCATGAGCATAACTTTCATATTAATGACTTCTGTTGCACTATCTATGGATGCATTCACTGTATCATTGTCTAAAGGTATGTGTATAAAAAAATTAGATTTTAAACTTGCTCTTAAAATTGCATTTTCTTTTGGATTATTTCAAGCTTTAATGCCTCTTATCGGTTGGAAAATAGGGATTGGATTTTCTGAATATATAAAGTCTATTGACCACGTAATAGCATTAATTTTGCTATGTTTTCTAGGTCTAAATATGATTTTTTCAAAAGATGATGGTTCTAAGTCATCTAAACTAAGTAATTTTGATATATTTATTTTAGCTATAGCTACTAGCATAGATGCTCTTGCAGTAGGCATTAGTTTTTCATTTTTAAATATTTCAATACTGCCTATAATACTTTGCATAGGCATAATAACATTCATACTTTGTTTTTTAGGTGTATTAATAGGAAATAAGGTGGGGAATTTTCTAGGAAGTTTTGCTAAATTTTCAGGAGGAATAATACTTATTTTAATAGGTTTTAATATTTTTAACGAACATACTGGTTTTTTAAATTATTTCTTTTAATTACATATTTTAAGTTTTAAGGTGACATCTAGAAGATCTAAATGTCACCTTAATTCATGTTGTCTCCGTTTAGTGAGCATATACTATCGTAGTAAATGCCTTTTTTATTCATTAATTGCTCATGCGTTCCACTTTCAGCTATTACCCCTTTATCTACTACCATTATGTTATCGCAATATCTTATAGTACTTAATCTATGTGCTATTATTATACTGGTTTTGTCTTTCATCGCATATTTTATAGCTTCTTGTATTTTTCTTTCTGTATTAGTATCTATACTACTTGTAGCCTCATCTAAAATCAATATTGGTGATTCTTTTAGTATAGCTCTTGATATACTTATTAATTGTTTTTGGCCGATACTTAAACTATCTCCGCCTTCTTCTATCCATGTATCATAATTGTTTTTTAATTTCATTATGAAACTATGTGAATTAGAGATTTTACATGCATCAATTACATCTTCTTTTGTAGCATCTAACTTTGAATACTTTATATTGTCTAAAATTGTTCCATTGAATAAGTATATATCTTGTAATACAATTGATAACGAGTTATTAAAGTATTCTTTATCATAATCGTTAATATCATATCCTCCTATTAAAATCTTTCCTTTATCATGCTCATATAATCTATTTATAAGATTTATAATCGTTGTTTTGCCACTTCCAGTTGTACCTATTATGGCATTGCTTGTTCCATCTTTAATTTTAAAGTTTAAATCCTTTAATATATAATCACCTTTTCCATATTTAAACCATACATTTTTAAATTCTATATCCCCTTTTAACATATTTTTACTTTTAACACCTTTAATTACATGTTTTTCTTTTACCTGTTCATCTAATATTTCAAAAACTCTTTCGCATCCAGCTATTGATATCTGAAATGTATTAAATAAATTTGCAAGTTCATTTAAAGGCCTAGTAAATTGCTTTGTATAACTTAAAAACGTAGCTATAGTTCCTACAGTTATTATATTCTTTATTGAAAGGTATGCCCCTACTACTGAAATAAGCGTAAATGATATGTTTGTAATAACATTCATCATAGGCATAAGGAGCGAACTATATATCTGTGCTTTTAAAGATTCTTTTAAAAGCCTATCATTTATTTCATTAAAGCTTTCTACTGAGTCCTCTTCATAGTTAAAAGATTTTATCACATTCATATTTTTTATATTTTCTTCTATATGTGAATTTAATAACCCTAATTCTATTTGTTGGTTTTTAAAAAATGACTTACTTCTTCTCGCAATAAATTTACTTAGTATAATAACCAGAGGCATTGTAATTACACTTAATATTGTAAGCTGAGGACTTAATATAAACATCATAATTACGGTTCCAAAAATAGTTATAATAGATGTAATTATCTGAGCTATTGAACTTGATATTCCACTACTTACATTATCAATATCATTAGTTATCCTACTCATTAAATCTCCATTTTTATGTTCATCAAAATATGCAATAGGCAATGTTTGGAGCTTTGAAAAAACAGATGATCGTATTTTTTTTATAACCCTTTGAGACATATTTATTATTATAAATTCCTTAAATAAACTTACAACTGAGTCAATTAGATAAAAACTAATTAAAGCTCCCAATGTTATTTTAAATATAGATTTTCCAAGTACATTCATATCTATTATATCTATGCACTTTCCTATTAAAAGCGGTATTAATATAACAATTAAACAATCTAAAAAAACTAAAATACTTATTAGTATTAATGTTTTTTTCTCATTATTAAAATATTTTAAAAGTCTTAAAATTGTCTTTCTCGTATTTTTAGGTTTCTTCCTTGGCGTAAATCTACTTTCAATCTTACTTTTCATTGATTACCCACCACCCTTATACATCTGGCGATATTTGAGAGTTGTATATTTCTTTATACATATCACATTGTTTTAATAGACTGCTATGATTATCAAAACCAACTATTTTCCCATTTTCTAAAACTATTATTTTATCCATATCTAATATAGAACTAATCTTTTGAGAAACAACTATGTATGTAGTATTATCTAGGTAGTTTTTTATATTATTTTTAATTCTATTTTCAGTTTTTATGTCCATAGCACTAAATGAATCATCTAAAATTAAAATTTTAGGGTTTTTTATTAATGCTCTAGCTATACAGACTCTTTGCTTTTGCCCTCCTGATAAATTGGCTCCATTTTCCCCAACCATTTGTTCATACCCACTTTCAAAACTATTTATAAATTCATCACATTCACATATTTTACATACGTCTATAACCTCATCTAATGAAGCTTTTCTATTTCCCATTTTTATATTATTAATTATAGTTTTATTAAACAAAGTACTTTTCTGTGGAACTAATCCAATATGCTCTCTTAAGTTTTTGCTATCCAAGTCATTTATATCATTTCCATCTATATTTAAAATTCCTTTGTCTATTTTATAAAATTTCATTATTAAACTTATTAAAGTTGTTTTTCCGCTTCCTGTTGGTCCAATTATTCCTATATGTTCTCCTTGATTTATTTTGAAACTTATATCGTTTAATACTTTCTCATTATCAGTATATGAAAAATTCACATTTTTAAATTCTAAACTACCACTGATATCTATTTTTATATTTCCTCTCTTATCTATATCATTTTGAGTATCTAAAACTTCTATAACTCTTTCACTAGACGCTTTTGCTCTTATAAACACATTAAAAATATGAGCTATCATAAGTAATGAGGTCAATATTCGCCCTATATAATTTATATAAGCTACAATAACCCCTACTTCAATTTCATTTTTTAAAATTAATTTTGATCCTAAGTATAATATAGCTGCTATTATTATATTTGAAATTAAAGTTATTGTCGGTTTAAATACAGCACTAATTTTCATAGCTTTTTCAGTTACTTCTAATAAATCCATGTTCACATTTTCAAATTTTTCTTCTTCATACTTTACCCTATTAAATAACTTAACGATTCTTATGTTACATAGATATTGCCTTAAATTTGAATTTAAATTATCTAAAGATATTTGAACTTTCTTAAAATAAGGTGTTCCTATATTTAAATTTATGATAATTATTCCAAATATAATAATTATACCAACTAATAACACTATTGAAAGTTTTAAATTTAGCTTCATGGCTAATATAAAACTGCCTATGCAAAGTATAGGTGCTTTTATTATTATTCTCATTAAGCCATTTACAAATTGTTGTATTTGGTTAATATCATTAGTGCTCCTAGTTATTAAAGATCCTTTAGTTATTTTATCTATATTCTCAAATGAATATGAATTTATATGTTCAAATACATCGCTCCTTAAATCTCTAGCAAATTTTTGAGATACATTTGTTGAAATTATACTTCTTAAAATAGCAAAAACGGCTCCTGCTATTGTTATCGCTACCATTAAAAATCCTTTGTTTATCAGATAATTCATATCTTTATTTGCTATACCTATGTCTATAATGTTAGCCAATATCGTAGGTTGCATCAAATCACAAATAGCTTCAAAGCTAACCAACACTATACCTAAAACAAATAAAGCAAAATATTTTTTCATATAAACCATAAAGTGTCTCACAAGCCCACCTCCCCAATATATTTATATGTACTTTATACTATTTATTATATCCATTTTACGTTTTATAATAAATCATACATTTTAAAATAATAAAAAAGCTATCTCATAATCATGAGATAGCTTCTATTTTTTATTTGATAAAAAATATCCAATCCATATTCCAAGTGCTAAAGTAATAAGTGTTGTAAAATTTATTCTTGTAAATAATACTCCAGCTAAAACCCCAATCGCTATTCCTACAATCATACAATTATTTTTCATATATTCCTCCATAATAAAACCTATATTATAGAATATGAATATATGATTATAAATTAACCATAAACTTTTTTCTATATGAAATAAATTAATAATCCTACTATAATTGATGGAATTGTTGTTATTATAGTTGCCCATAAAGCAGACTTTTTATCCATAGCTAATAAAGGAAATAATGCATCTCCATCTTGAGATATACTATTTGCAACTAATGCTGCAAAAGGTAAGCTTCCTTTTAAATAAAATGACATAACTACAATTTGAACGCCACATCCTGGTACAATTCCAAGTGCAGCTCCAGCAAATACACTTATAACCCCTGCTCCTAATATTAAGTTTACTAGTGCTTCTTCTCCTCCAGCCATAAGTATAATTAAATCATATAATACATATGCTACAAAGATCCAAACAATTACAAATGATATTTCACTTACAGAGTGTATTAAAGTTTCTTTTAACGACATAAGTTTATGTTCATTTTCTTCAAAATTTTCATTTTCAATAACCTTTTTAGTCATTATCATATATATAAAAGATGCTACTATACCTACTATAGCTATTATCTCTTCAAATGAATGCATAACTTCTATAAACCCAAACTCTAAACCTGAATGCGCTAGTATCATAAATATACATCCAGTTATAAGCAGTAATAAATATATTTTATATCCTATTCCATGAACTATTTCATGTGCTAGATGGTAAAATCTTCTACTTTTTTGAATATCACATGAATTAGAGTTTGATGTTCTTGAATAATTATTAGATTTACTTTTATCCAAATTAGACTTACATTTATGTAGTTCTAGCTTTTCTTCGGTTTTAAAATAATCAACTATGTATCCAGTTAAAATACCAACTAAAAAACTTATAATCGTTACTAAAATATATGCTTTAAAATCAGTTGTCATCATTAAAAATGCACTATCTCCCATACTAGCAATTAAACTTGCTATTATTGTTCCAAAAGTTACCTTATTACTTATAAATAATGGCATTAAAACTATACTTCCCCCACATCCAGGAAGAGCTCCTAACAAAGCTCCAAATAGCGGTTGTAATTTTTTATTTTTACTTATTATTTCTACAAAACTTCCGCTTGTTTTATAGTTTATAAATCCAAATAATAATATAGACATGCTGACTAGTGATCCTACATGTAAGAAAGTCTCTTCAGCACTGTTTATCAATATACTCATAAATCATCCTCCGAAAATTTTATATTTTAAATTATACTACTTTATTTTTCATTTGTAAATGATTATCTATATCATTTATATTTTACCTATATTTAATTTATGTCCAATGCATTTCATGTTAATCATCTTTTATTGAATATTAGTATTTAATAAAGTATTTATAATAATTTTCTCACAAAAAAATAAAAAAGTAAAATAGACAAGCTATTTTACTTTTTTATTTTTTTGATCTATGATTGTTTTAGTTGTGTCTATATCTTTTGCTATACATCTTTGTGTATTTAATCTTTCTCCTACTAACATAGTAGACATTAATGTTTTTAACTCTTCTACTAATTTGTGGAACTCTTCTGTATTTTCTAAATTTTTCTCTTTATCTATTATTGTTTCTGTAGTATCATTTCCTTTTACTGCATCTACTTCTTCATTTAATTTTTCTTCATTTAGCATAGTGTTAACTAAACCTTTAGCTTCATCTGCTAATTTTTCAATTTCTTCCATGCTTATATGTTCATCTTCTTTTTGATCTATTATAGTTTTAGTTGTATCTATATCTTTTGCTATACATCTTTGTGTATTTAATCTTTCACTTACTAATAATTCTCCACCTACACCCTTTAAATTTTCAACTAAATTAGTTAAAGACTTATGTAGTTTTCTCATTTCTTGTTCATCAAGTTCTCTTTTTTCTTCCTTTGGTTCTATTATTGTCTTAGTTGTATCTATATCTTTTGCTATACATCTTTGAGAATTTAACCTTTCACTTACTAGCATAGTATCCATTATGCCTTTTAATTCATCCTTAAACTCTTTTAATAATTCATTTATTTTTTTCATATTTACCACCCCGCAAAATATTTTTATATTATATATATTACCCTATTTTACCATAATAAAACAAGATTTTATTTAAAATTTTACCATTTAAATTAATTGTCGATTATTGTAGCCCGTTTTTCGCTATTTTTATATGTTTTACTATATTTTTTTAAATATACTTTCATTAATTCCAAGTTACATTCATATAATTTTCTCTAGGAGGTGCTTTGATTTGAATGTAAATCTAAATTTGATATCTACCTTATCTATAGCTATAGTCTTTTTCATAATTGGTACTTTCTTAAAAGATAAAATTAAATTTTTTTCAAAATTTTGTATACCATCACCAGTTATAGGAGGATTGCTTTTTACACTTTTGTCATTATTATTAAGAATTTTCAATATTGTAAATATTAGTGTATCTCAAAATTTTATATCTATATTTATGACTGTTTTTTTCACAATTTTAGGGCTCAATGCTAGCTTTAAACTTGTAAGAAAAGGAGGTAGCTTGCTATTTAAGTATTGGATTCTCTGTGGCTTTTTAGCACTTTCTCAAAATATAATAGCAGTTTCGATAGCTAAAATCACTAATATTCATCCATTAATAGCTCTTATGTGCGGAACTATTTCAATGGAAGGCGGACATGGAAATGCAGCCGCATTTGGAAGTACTATCGAAAAAATGGGAATAAACGGCGCTGTAACCATAGGTCTAGCTTCTGCAACTTTAGGTATAATAATAGGAGGACTTTTAGGTGCTCCAGTGGCCCGATATCTAATTGAGAAACATAATTTAAAACCTAAGTTTAATCCATACCCTAAGTTATATAATAAAAAATTTAATTTCTTAACTAAAAACTTTTTAACCAGAAATTCTAAGTCTAATATTTTTACAACAATAAACTTTTTTGAACACACGTTAGTTATTCTTCTGTGTTTAAACTTTGGAAACTTAATTGCAAAAACAATATATTTAAAAACATCTATTGTTATACCAAGTGTTGTAGGTTGTATGATTGTTGCTTGTATATTTAGAAATTTTAATGATAAAGTTAAATTAGTAGATTTAAATTTTTATATATTAGATTTTGCAAGTGATATTGCACTTTCAATGTTTTTAATAATAGCCCTTATGAGTATAAACCTATTAGATTTAGCTACTATTGCAGGCCCTATGCTTTTAATAATTTTTGCTCAGGTTATATTCATATTAATTTACTCAATTTTTGTATGTTTTAAAGTGTTAGGAAAAAATTTTGATGCAGCAGTAATGATATCAGGTATTATAGGTCATGGAATAGGAAATACACCTAATGCATTAGCTAACATAAATTCTGTTACCCATAAATATGGTCCATCTGAAAAAGCATCATTGATAGTCCCTTTAGTAGGAGCATTCTTGTTGGATATTTTTTCACTTCCATGCATAATAATTTTTATAAATCTTTTTAAATAAATTACATACTAATTCGTAACATTTGTTACAGATTTTTTTATTTGTTTCATATATAATAGTCTACATAATTTATAACTTAGGAGGATTTTTTTTATGTCTTGCGGATGTGCAAATACAAATAAGAATGATGGAAAGCAAGTTGTTGATTTAGTTAGAAGTAAAGATAAGGCTGATTTTCCATTAAGAACGCCACATAAAATTGTTTGTTCTAATTGTGAAAATACATTTATCATGAACACACATGTTGATAAATGTGATCATTGCAACATGACTTACGGTGTTACACCTTGTAGTTCTATGAATAAAGAAAATATTAAAGCAGCTGGTATAAATTATTAAAACTCCCATTTAGGGAGTTTTATTTAAATTGGTTTTCGTTTAAATTTTCATCTTCATTATCAATTTTATTTATAAATTTACTCATTTCTTCATTTGATACATGTTCTTCATTGTCATAACTTAGTCTATTACTATTAAATTCTTCTATTTTAGATTTTAATTCATAGTCTTTATTTTCTTCTTCTATATTATCTAATCCATATCCATAATCATCATAGTCATACTCTTCTTGCTTTGCTTTAGCTTTTTTATAGACCATTGTAGCTCCTATAGTTGCTGCTCCTATTCCTAACGCTGTAAGTGTTGTTATTTTTGCAGCTTTATGTCTTTTAGTCTTTCTCTCCAATTCTTTTTTCTCTTCTTTTATATTTTTATATATTTTTTTAGCTATCATATAAAAAACTCCCTTCATATATTTTTGTTATAACTTTAATCCATATTAGTATTTGGAATTATTTTAAAAAAACACAATTAATTATTGTTATATTAGGAAATTTTATGCTATACATATTTTTTTAATTGTTTTAATATATTATTAGTAATACATTAAAACATAAAGGAGGTTTCATTTTGTTATTTTATAAAAAAGAAGTTCCTAGATACTTAATTTTAACTACAAACATACTTATATTATTATATACAGTTTCCTTAATATACTTTATTTTCTTTGGAGAATCATTTCAAATCGCACCATGTTTTTGTTCTTTAATGCTAACTGTATTTATAAGGTTTACAACTAAAAAATTTATTAACGTAATATCCCCTATTTTAATCTTTTCAATACTTATATTTATTTTATTTTCATCATACTTGGGTTCTTGTTTCGATTTTTATGGAATAGTAAATCATTATGATGATATAATGCATTCTCTATCAGGTGTTTTAGCCATTTTATTTGCATATGATGCCTTTGCGCTACTAAATTCTAGTTCAAATTCAATATTTGACAGAAGAGTTATTATTGTATTTGTATTTTGTTTCAGTATGGCTATAGCTGGGTTATGGGAAATATCTGAGTTTTTAATAGATAGCTTTTTTGCAACAAACATGCAAGTTGGCGGACTTGCTGATACAATGCATGATATGATAGACGCTTTTATTGCTTCAATTATAACAATACCTTTATACGAATCATTTTATAAAAAATACAAATAAACAAAAATAAACCTCACTGAAGTGAGGTTTATTTTTGTTTATTTGTATTCCCCGTCTGCATATTTCTTTAAAATATCTACAAATCCCATTATTTCTAAATTTGCATCAGTTCCATTCATTATTTGATTATAATACCAATTTGCAAATTCTGGATCTGCTAAAGTTTCATTTAATTTTACAAAATCTAACTTTCCATAGTTTTGATTATTCTCTTTCATTAGTACCCTCTCCTTAAAATAATATTATTTAACTTATATATATATTTGTTATTCATGTTTATTTATTACTTTATTATATTCATCCCTTTTATTATTTACTTGTAAAAGTTTTTTATAAATCTTTTTTGTAAACTAATTACAATTTTATTTACTAATTAATACAGTTTAATCATTTTAATTGATTTTTATTCACAATAAAGGTTTTCACATTTGTTTTTGGGTACAACAAGTAACCCTGTTTCAATATTTTTACATTTTTTTAATTAAATCTATTTTCTCAGGAATTAATCTTTTTTGATATTTTTAATTTTAATTATTTATAATATTATATTTACGTGTTTTAGTATACTTTTTTCTTCTTCCATGGTAGAATATAGTTGTGTAATTGTACCCATTTTTACATTTTATTGCAATTTTATCTTGTTTTAATTAATAGTTTTTACTTATTACTGTAATTAATTGTAGCTAAGTAATAAAAAAAGACCCTCGTACCCTTAAAAAAGGGACGAAAGTCTTGTTATCCGCGTTGCCACCCTAGTTGTTTATATTTATAAAAATATAAACCTCCTCAGTCCTGTAACGTAGGTTTACGACTAATCTTACTATTATTTCGGACTAGTAGCTCCGGAATGGATTCAAAAACCATTGTAATGAGTTCTCACCAACCACTCACTCTCTGAATACAAACTTGCTTTTTACTATTTTCCTTCTTAGCTATATTCTTTATTCTATTTATAAATATTATAGTACATATATAATCAAATTTCAATATAAATTTTTATTTTTTTATTTTAATAGTATTACTTCATTTAATTTTAAATTTACTTCTACAGTTGTATTGTCTTTTACATCATCGTAAATATATCCTATTACCTCTAATTTTTTTGCATCATTAGCATGTACGGAACTTAAACTTACATCTTGAGATTTTTTTATTACTTCATATGAATCTAAATACGTTACATTAGTGTACTCATTTTCATCATTTAACTCTGCAACTTCTAAAACTACACTTCCTATGTCCTTGTCTGAAATATTTTTTATTGTAATTTTAGAGCTATATCCACCATTAACTTCACTTACAATTTCTGGTTTAGATATACCTAATATATCATATTTTGCATCTTTTACAATTCTTTCCCTTGTAGTTGATATATCCACTTTATTAGTTTCTAAGTCTATACTTACAAGTTTATTTCCTAAATTATATGAGTACCCTGTAACTTTAATATCTTTAGCATATTTTTTATGTGCAGCTTGTATATATGCACTTTCATTTGGTTTTAATGTGATTTTGCATAAAGCTTCTGTTTTTGCCAATGCGGTATTTTCCTTATCGTACTCTCTGAATGTTAACTCTATATTTCGAATATTAAAGTCACTTGTATTTGTAACTTTAGTTTTTGTATCTATAAGATTAAGTTCTTCACTATTCCCACTTTTACTTTCATTTATTATTTCTGTTTTACCTATTTTCAGTACTTTAGCATTTTTTTCATTTATATCAATGTTTACACTCTCAGATTCTATTTTTTTATTTATATTATTATCAGTAATACTTTCATTTGATGAGCACCCTGAAAGCATGCTAACTGTAACCATTAACATTGTACATATTATTGATGTCTTATTTATAATGTTGTTCATATATTAGCACCTCAGTTCTTCGTCTTTGTTATTATATTATACTATATATGAACTTAGTTCCATATTTTTTTAAAAATTTTTCATATTATTGTAACATTTTTTCCAAATTCATACATATTTTATTCACCAACTCCAAAATCAGTATTATTATAAAGCACTTCTATTTTTTCATTTTCATCTAAGAATTTGTACTTTTCTTTAAACCAAGTAACTAATTCTTCATCTCTTTTTATGCTAGAAGTATTATTTATAAATACATTTATAGTAGCATGTTCAAAGTTATTTAAAACTATATCCATATCCCTATCTATCATTTCTTTAGTTTGACCTTTTATTCCTACCATCATACAAGGTGAATCAAAGTAAGCTTTTAACTCATCTACAGTTTTAAACTTAGCATTTTTCTTTAAAAAGTTATTTCTAAAATTATAATCGAAACTTTCTACTCCAGTTTTAAATATTATAGGTATATTAAAAAAGCTTCTCATTTCGTCTAATCTATTTTTATAACACCAGTGACTTTCTAAAAATAACTTTTCTATATTTTTTTCGATTATAATACTTTTGATTCTATCTAAAGTATCTTTAGGAAGTTCAAAACAACTTCCTGAGTTTATAACTTCTAATACTTTATATTTTCCAGTCACATTTTCTAATACTTCAAAATTCAATCTATTCATATCGTCTTCATCATTGTCATTATCTAGAGTATAATCACAAAATGAACATTTACCCCATACACAAGGAAATCCTTTCAGCAGTACTATTTCACGTTTATTTTTATTATTGATTTCACTATATCTATCCATTGTTTATCTCCATATAACTATTTTTAAATTTTAATTTATTTATTATATTTTGTGGAACTAATGAAACTGCATATTTTACAATTATAACCGCTATAAATTTATCTGTATAGTCAGTTAAAACCTGTGTTAAAAATACTCCTACAATCTTATTAACTCCAAATGCGGATAAAATTTGTACTATATATGATGACCCTGATGAGGTTACTCCTCCAAATACAAACGCTGCTATTATAGCACTTAATATAGAAGTTGGAACTGAAAAAACCATTACTCCTATAAATATTTTACCACCTTTTAAAAAGCCTTTTTTGAACATAATTCCAGATATTAATCCCGTTGATATTTGAACTGGCATAAAAAATAACGAGTACATGTCAAACGTCATTCCACTTACAAAACTACCTAAAACTCCTGTTAAAACGGCATATCTAGGTCCTAGTATACAAGCTATAAATATAGTTCCAATTGAATCTAAGTATATAGGTAATCTTAATGTCAGTGCTATAAATGCACCAACTACATTTAATACAATGCCTAAAGCGATTATGGTTACTTGATATGTAGATAGAGATTTTTTCATTTAAAGTAATCCCCCTATCAATTCAATTTTATCTATATATTTAGGAAACAACCTTTTTAAAAACATACGCATGAATTTTTTTTCATCAACTTCCGTAAGCACTATACTATTATTATCTCTTTTGTAAAAATCAAAAGAATCTACTATACTCTGACCCATAGCTATTCCACTTTCAACTATTTCTGTGTATGATTCAAATCCATCACACAAACTTCTATCTATAAAATACGCTACAGCTAATGGATCATTTATAACACATCCAATTATGCCTTCTTGCTTCCAATGAAAATCAATATAAAATCTTGTTATTTGTGTTATATATTCAGATAAATTTTTATCTAACCTATTTATGAATTCAATAATATTTGGTGTTAATACTATTTTCCTAGTTACATCTAGACCTATCATATGAATTTTCTTAGGTAAATTTTTGTAAACATATTCAGCTGCATGTGGGTCAACCCAATAATTAAACTCTGCAACAGGTGAACAATTGCCATGTATTCTAAATGCTCCGCCCATAGATATGAATTCATCTAAGTTTTTAAAAGCATCTTTTTCTTTCATAAGTGCTTTAGCAATATTCGTTAATGGTCCAAGAGCTATTATAGATACATTTTTATTATTCTTTAGTGTTTCTATAATAAAATCTACTCCACCATATTTCATAAACTTTTTAGGTACTTTTCCATAGAAATTTTCTCCCACACCGTCTTCTCCATGTGTGTCTTGTGCTGTTACAAGTTCTCTTTTTAGGGGATTTTCTTCTCCAACATATACATCTATGTTTTTATCAGAAAACCTATGAAGTGTGTATAGAGCATTTTCAGCTCCCATCTTAGCAGGTACATTCCCGCTGCAAGTCGTTATGCCCAGTATTTCTAATTCTGGTGAATTTATAGCTAATAATAAAGCTAATGAATCATCAATACCTGGGTCACAGTCAATTATTACTTTTCTTTTTTGCATAACAAATGCCTCCTTAAAAAAATTATTAATAAGGAGAACCTTACAACTTTTAATTTAAAGTCATAGCTAAGGATATGTCTTATATACTGCCACTATATAATTACCTTAGTTTTTTATACTTGGAGGTTCTCGAACAAGTCCTAGGTAGTCTTTTACTATCTAGAGTTTTCAATGCTTTCGCATTTTATTTTGAAGTTTTGTCTAGTTTTAAGTCTAGTCTTTTAAAGTTATCCACAACTAGACTGATAAATTTTATTCTACAATAAATAATTAATTAATTCAACTTTTAATATTTAATCTACTTAATAAATACTATCAAATAATAAATTTTTAAGATTAATTCACAACTTAGAAATACTAGGTTTGTCCCCTAGTATTTTTTTATAAAATTTATTTTTTATATATATAGACATGCAACTTTTAATAATTGTTTTTCATATGCTATAACATGCGAAGCGAACATGTAGCAAGTGTAACGCAGTTAACTTAGTGTAATGTGAGTGTAGTGTTTATGTTAGCTCATAGCATCCTGTCCATAATATGTTCTATTTTAAATATATATGAAAAATATAAAGGAGAGTGTCTACTCTCCTATTTTTATGCTGCATTTTCTTCCTCTATATTAACTTTTAGCTCTGGAGGTAAATTTGTTATCAATGCTTTATAACTATCATTACCTTTAATTAAATGTAGAGCTGTATATCTTTTAAAGTTAAGTAAATCATCTACACAATATCCATGTACTGCAAATTCCTTCTCTAAAGACTCAAAAGCTTCTTTATCTACACCAGCTATTAAAGTATAAGTTGTGTTAGCTCCTTTTAAAGATGCTCTAGCTTCTTTTGATAATCCTTCTAAATTATGAAGTGTTAGTATATATTTTAATTTGAACTTAGCACTTTGCACAAATGTTTTAGTTAATATTTTCTGAGCTGTTGGAACTTGGAACACTTCATCTATAATAACAGTTACTTTTTTAGGATCTTTGTATTTACTTCCTCTTATCTTTGTAGCCAACCAAATCTTTTGAATAAAGAATGTAGTTAATACATCTATAGAAGTTTCATCATCAAAATCTTTATCCCTCATTCTTATAATTATAACTTTACCTTCATCTATAGCTTTAACAAAATCTATATTATCAGTAGGATCCTTACTGAACATAGCATCTATAACATCATTTTCTCTAAATAAATCTATTCTATCAATGATACCTTCTATATTTATTATCTTTCGTACCACATAATTGTGATGGTTTATCTTTTGTTTCTTTAGAATATTCATCTAATTCCTTAAGAGCTATTACACTATCTTCTAATTTATCATATAACTCTTTGCTTAACCTATTTATATATTCGTGTCTAACAGTGTGTATTTGTAATATCCTTAGTATATCTTTCATGCTTGAAGAGTTAAAGCAAAATGCTATTCTAGCTGCAGCTCCTATGTATTTCCTCATTTTAGGAGCTAACTGTTTATCATCATCATTCATTATATTTATTAACTCTAGTAAATTACTGGTTTTCCTTCTTGCAATCTTAGATACTTCATAGGCATCCATTTCTGGAGTTATTTTATATTCATTGTAAGAGAGAGCCTGTACGCACTTATATACAGATAAGTCTATCTGCAGGAGTTATTGCTCTTATTACATCTGAAAACTCTGTATTTCTTATGATTGCCTAGAATTTAAATATACATATTTAAATTCTTTTTCTTTTGATTTTTTAGAAGCTATGAACTTAAAAAGCAAGGACTAATTAAAATTATAATCAGTACTTGCTTTTTAAATGTGTCTTAATATTAGACTTAATATAAATATACTACATGCTATGATTAGTATCTGTGTTTCTTTTTTCATACTTTAATTTTTTAATGCCAATTATTAAAAGAAACATTTTACAAAAACTTTTCTATTATGACTTTAATTAAGTCTAAAACGCTTGCTAATAGAATCATTTCTGCAGTTATCAATTGTATATTGATTTTAAATTTTTGTTTCTTTTTATTAGGCATCCTTTCACACCCTTTTTAATATAATATTCTACTACCTATTCATTTATTCCTGCAAATATAAAAAATCACCTACATTATGTAAGTGATTTTTGAGAGAAATTGTATATATTGTTTTATTTCTTCATGGAAATTGCTTTATGTGTAAAACATTTTTACTATTAAACCTAAACTTAGATTATGTAATTTTTTATTTATTATTCTTACAACTTAGAAATAAAAAATTATTATTTTTGTTATTTTTATAACATTCTTGAAGGATATAGGATATTTAGGTAGAAATAATATATATATTAAATTTATACATAAGGGGGAATTTAAATGAAAAAAATAATTTTATCACTAGGGGTTTTATCGGCTTTAGCTTTACCAATAAACTCATTTGCTTCAACTCAACAACCTTAAACTGAAAGTATCGCTCCAAAGGCTGGGATAAGTATGTACTCAATCTATGGGCCGTATGAGCCTGATTTACAAGGTTTCATAAATTATGCTTATGTTACTGCTGATGAATTAAATGTAAGATATTCACCTGTAAATGGTACTGTTATTGATTCACTTTCATATGGAACTAAGGTTAGAGTTCAGTCTATGAGAATGATTAATGGAACAGCTTGGGTCTATATAGCCTTTAATCATAGTGGAAGTTGGGATGCTAGAGGTTGGGTATCTCTTGATTACCTAAGATATCAATAAAAATTAATAAGTAAGTTAACTATAACTATATTTTTAAACTTAACGACACGATACTCGCTATGTACTAATCGTAATATTTAGAGTTGAATTACCTCAAACGTGTAAAGAACTTCGATTTAATACCGTATAAGACATTTTAACTTATTTAGGTCACTCTTATTGCAATTGGAGTGACCTTTTACTTTATCATAAATAAAAGTACCTATGATTTATGGAGTTAAAATTCATTATATTAATTCTAAATATTTTGAGTTCACATAGCCAAAGCCTTTATTTCCTTTGAATCGATGTAGTCCTACCCA
This sequence comes from Paraclostridium dentum, assembly GCF_048568265.1. Classification (NCBI taxonomy): domain Bacteria; kingdom Bacillati; phylum Bacillota; class Clostridia; order Peptostreptococcales; family Peptostreptococcaceae; genus Paraclostridium; species Paraclostridium dentum. Next base: position 1,691,376 of record NZ_CP183813.1, read on the forward strand.
TCCTTTTAAGCAATATCCTAAATCCACTATATCACCTTTTTGGAGTTTGCAGATTATAGCTGGCTCAGAAACACCATCAATCAATCCATCTATCGTATCTAACATTTAATTCTGATGCAGTTACTATAGCTTTTCTACCTTGATATTCTCCATTAGGGAATTGTTGGCTTGGCGGAACACTACTTCCTCCGCCACTTTCAATATATGATACTCCTAAGTATTTACTTATCTCTTATAATCTTTACTATTTTCCCTGAACCATCATATATAGCTTCATGTACATAACAATAACCTTTTTTCATATAATACTTTTGCTTCCAAAACCGTTGATTTTCTTTAACTGCATTATCTTCTAATTAATAACAACAGATTATTTGCTCTAACTCTTTTACATTATCTAGCTTACGAACAAATACAAACTCTAATGAAGGAATGAATGCTATCTCAATTTTTTTAGTTTCTTTATTAGCAACTAACTTAAGAGCTATTCTTTTTCCTATTAAAAAATCTTTAGTGGCTTTTATAATATCATTGTTAAATAAATTCTTTTTAAGGGTTCTTTTAAGATATGTTAACACCTCCTATCTTTTTAATGTCTTTTTATCTTTGCCTTTATTTTTAATTACAGTTGTACCGAAATACCTAACCTGGTCCATACTATGGTCATGATCTTTTACAACTTTATCTTCACCCTTTTTACAAGCTTCATAATCCCATACATAAGAACTAAATTCTTTAAAGATTTCATTACAACTTTCATCAAATAATATTTTGTATTGTCCAAGTAAACTAGCTACAAGTCTTATTCCGTCAAGAACGCTATTTTTAACAGGAAATACTTTAAATTTATCTCTTATTAGCTGAGCTTTAAAATAAGCTGCAGAAGGGTCTAATACTACATATTTAATTTTATAATCCTTTGTGAATTCTTTTAAATCATTAGAAAAGTCCAAGTCTGTTTTTTGAACACCTGTGTCTCTTCCAGAGTAGTAATATTCTTTAATCATTACATGCTTATCATCAAAAGTTTTCCCCCACAATCCAAACACTGTAGCATTTTGAGTACCATAGTCACATGAAATATAATACTCTTTATATTTGTAATCAGAAGCTTTAACAACATGCTTCTCTTTATCAAACATAGAGTAGTATATAATACCTTCTGCTACTACCCATAACAAATTGTTATTCTATAGTTCTTGGAGTTTCCTCGCATTACAGTATATCAATTCATACTCAGTTCAGACTATCTCATATCCCTCGACTTTACGTTAGGGACTCGGATTTCGTGGATATTTCTTCATATAAAAAGACACTCTATGAGTGTGTTTTACTTGGCTTACTTTATCTAGTCGTTAAACCTTCCTAAAGTTTCCTCTAGGATTGGTAATTGATTAGCTTGTTAATCTATATATTTAAATGTATACCCACCCGCTTTTTTAGATACACCTCTACACACTTCTACACACTTTACTTATATTAGATCTGTCTATATTAATATCCCTTGAACATTCGCTAATACTTTCATAAACCTTTTTAGTTTCTATGCATAATATTTTACTTTTATTAACGTTCTCTTTTATTTTATTTATTGTATCTTGAGTATGATGCTTATTGTAAAAAGGATTTTCTTCTCCTTTGTACTTTCCTTTTCTGGCTTTAAATATCTTTATTTTTGTTTCATCACTCAATTTTTTATTTTTATGTACTTTAGATATTAACTGTTTATGCTTTTCATTTTTCTTGCAACCTTTAGAGTATTGGTTGCCTTTCAGATGTAAATTGTATTGATGTGCTTCTGTCATATCCAATGCTTTTATTATAACCATTTCTATAAGAATCGTATTCCATTATATAAAAATGTTCTAAATCCAAAGCTTCCATAATATCATCTGTTTCTATTTCATCAATTGTTTTGAAAATAAAAGCTTCTTTACCATAGAAATCATATGCATTTTGCAACTTTCCATTGTAAATTTAACTTTCATATCAATCTCCTAACTTTTTTGAATATCTATTTTTAAAACTGCAAATAATATATTTAACCTTCTGAGTAATATCATCGTGATAAACACATTTTTACCTATAAAGGCTAGATTTTTTCTAGCCTTCTTATTTTTTGCAAATCTAATTCTCTACTACACTTCTTTTGTTAAATTTTTCATCATTATAGTTTATTGATACTACACATACTATTCTAGAAAGGATGTGTAGATATGCTTTTTAAAAAATTAAGTATCGTTTTAGCTATAACTTTAATTTTATTTACAAGCAATATAACCTTTACTCATGCTCTTATAGTTACCGCCCCAGATTCAGTTAGCAATCAATATATTCAAGACTTAGAAAGAGTCGATAATGATATGTACCTGTTAACTAAAGCTGTCATTATGGGAAACTATAAAGAGAATGAGATTAATAAAAGCATTAAATTTATAGAAACTTTAATTAATGACTTAAATATAAAAGTTTCAAAACTTCCTCAAGAAGATACTGATTCTATACTAGCCATTCAATCTATACTAAATTTTTATAAAATATCTTTGATGAAAATACAATCATATTTAGAAACTAAAGATCCTGACAATTTAATTGATGCTATTAATGCATTTTCACTAGCTTCTAGCGCTTCAAAAGAACTAGAAAAAATTATAGGTGGAGCGGGAAAATAAAATCCCGCTTTTTTAATTTATATAGTTCGTGATATAACTGCTTCTAACATATATACTAATAATATTTCTTTTACATTCAATATCCTAAAAATCATTATATTTTTTAATATCCTATATTTTGAATGTTTCTACATATACTACTGATAAAAAAGGATGTGCATTATGTATTTAAAGAAGCTAAGTATTCTATTTTTTATGACTGTACTTATTTTTTCAAGTAGTATAAATACTGCTTCTGCTCTTAGCTCTCCACCATATGATCCATATGTTAAATCCATTGGTCGAGATTTAGATTTTTTAGATGGTAACATGTATATATTGATAAAATCCATTTCTTCAGAAAACTTTGATACAAATGAAGCTAGAAGACAAATTAGTTTTATAAATTCATTAATATATGACCTAACTGAAAAAGCTTCTGGTTTATCCAAAGAACAATCTGATGTTGTTGCAGCTTTACAAGCTATATTAGGTTTTTATAAATTATCTATAATAGAAGCTGATAGATATCTGTATTCAAAAAACTCGGATGATTTAATCAGTTCTATAAACGCTTTCTCAATGGGATATACTTCTTCAGTTAATTTGAGAAAAATAGTATTTAGAGCGGGAAAATAATATCCCGCTTTTATATTTAGTTAATTTTTGCTATTTTGATTATCGAATATTTATCTTTTTACTAGTTAAACTATACTAGAAAGGTGGTTTAATTATGAAAAAGAAAATAATTGCACTTTTATTGGTTTCATGCTTTTTATTAAGTGTATCTAGTAATACTGTTCATGCTCTTAACGTATTTAAAGAAGGTATATATAAGGTTGCAGATTTAAATTTTTCACAAGACAATCAATATATGGTTCAAAATGTTTCTCAAACTGAAGGTGCTTATCTTCAAGTATTCGATGAAAATCAGGTTTTAGTTCAATCTATTAGATTTCAACCAAACTCTGAAAAATTTAATTTAGTTAAAATTACACCTGAGTTTAGAATAGTAATAGTCGGAGGAGGTTCTATTTATATTTATCCCACTAAATAAAAATGCTGATTAACATACTAGATTAAAGATGCTCTTATAGAGCATCTTTATCGTTTTCTTTTCTAACAAACTCACCTAATATTTAATTTAGTTTCCTGTCTCATAATATTTATTATCTATAGCTATAGGCTAAAAAATGTATAGAATCAAAATTTTAGATGATTTAATTTGTTCAACAAATGCTTTTTCAATGGGCTATACCGCTTCTGTTAACTTAAGAAATATAATGTTTAGGTAAGTAAATTAATTTTTTAATTATATATTTTATAAATTTTTTATTACAATAAAAAAGCACTACCTATAAGGAGCGCTTTCAATCATAATCTAAGTTATGTTTTTGTTTTAGTATTATTTGCATTATTGTTTAAATTTCTAAATAAATCTTATTAATAAACTAATTATAAATATAATAAATGCAATTATCAATATTTTAGATTCTTTCTTCATAATTTAAAAATTAAGTGCCCATTTAAAAAGAAACATTTTATAAAAATTTTTCTATTATCACTTTTAGAAGATCTAAAATGCTTGCTAATAGAATTAATTGAGCAGTTACTAGCTGAATATTCATTTTATTTTTTTGTTTCTTCTTATTATTAGGCATCCTTTCACACTCTTTTTAATATATATATTCAATTATATTTTTATTTATTCATTCAAATTAATTCATAAAAAGTTTTATATAAACAATACAATTTGTTAAGTTTTTACAACATTATATTATTTCAATATTTACATATAATATTTAATAAATTCTATAAATTCATTTTATACAAATTATACTATTTTTAATATTTTTAGAAAATCATGAGTAAATATGAAAATAAAAAGTAATCTTAGACTTATAATATAAAAAGAGGTGGACATATGAATTTCAAAAAAATTAAAATTATAATAATCATGACTTTAACTATTTTAACTTGTAATTTAAATTTTGTTTCAGCATTTGAATGTTTAACCCCTAGTTCTATCTCTCAAGACTTGATTAAAGATTTAGATTTAATAGATAATAATATGTATATGCTCATGAATACCATATTAAAAGATCAACTTAATGAAGATTCTGCAAAACAACAAATTAGAATTTTAGATGCATTGATTAAAAACTTGAATTCAAAATCATCTTCACTATCAAAGAAAGATGATACTACAATTTTAGCTGTTAAGGCCATTTTAAGTTTTTATAACCTTTCTTTAATAAAATCTGAAGACTTTTTAAAAACCGAAGACCGAGATGATTTAATCAATGCTGTAAGTGCTTTTTCAGTTGGTTATAATTCTTCTACTACTTTAAGAAAAATTATAAGTGACTCAAAGTAACCCTAATATATTTTTATAAAAAAAGCACTTAATTTATTAAGTGCTTTTTATTTTACTTATTTTCCTGCTATAGATAATGACTTAATTATAACAGATGGTGATCCAATATTACTTAATGGGAATTTCAAATCATTTCCTATATTTTCAATATCTTTAATTAATTCAAAAAAGTTTCCTGCAACAGTTATTTGTTCTATAGGATAAGATTTTTCTCCCTTTGTTATATAATACCCTTTTGCAGCTAAAGAAAAATCTCCTGTAATTGAATTTGCTCCTGAGTGAAGACCTGCAAAGTCAGTTACTATTATACCTTCATTTACTTCTTTTACAAGTTCTTCGAAAGTTGATTTCCCTTTATCTATATAGAAATTAGTTGGGTCAACACTTACAACTGATGAGTACGATGACTTAAACCCATTTCCTGTAGTTTTTGTATTTGCTTTGTGTGCAGTTTTTAAGTTATGAAGTAAAGTTATTAGTTTTCCATCTTTAACTATATCTTTTTTATAGGTTGCAACTCCTTCATCGTCAAATGGTGTTGATGATAATCCATTGTCTAATAATGGATTATCTACTATTGTAACAATATCAGAAGCTATATTACTACCTTCTTTATCTTTAAGTAATGACATTCCCCTTTGGGCACTTTCTGCACTAAACACATCACTAAATGTTTCAAGTAAAGATGACATAGCTTCATTATTTATTATAGTTTTATAGTTACCTGATTCTATAGATTTAGCCCCAACTTTAGAAAATGCCTCATTTACTGCATCTGATGCAATTTTCTTAGTGTCTATATCTTTTATATCTTCAACTAATTGATATCCCATTCCATCTTGCTTTTGATTACTATCTTCTATAACTGGAATTACATATGCCATAAGTAAGTTACTCTTATTACTTAGATTAAGATTTTTGGTATTACTAATTAAGCTTCTTGATGAACTGTATGATACTTTGCATCCACTTAAATTAATAACCTTATTACTGTAATTTTTTGTTTGTCTTTCTAAATCTATAGCTATTTCAATCAATTCAGCAGGATCTATATTTTCTAGTTTTTCTGAGTAAGTTTTAACCCCACTATAACTTTCATCACCTTTATATATAAACTGTACATCTGTGTTTTCTATAGATACAGCTCCTTCTTTTGCCTTTTTCACTAACATATCTATGGCTTCTTCATCTAAAATTTCAGTATACGAATATCCCATCTTACCATTTATTAATCCTCTAAATGAAAGCCCTATATACTTATCAATATTATATTTCTCTAATTCAAATTCATAAACAGATATACTTATATTTTCTCCATCAGAATAATAAACTTCGCAATCTGTAAAACCTTCTTGATTAGCTCTTTCAAATAACTGATCTTTAAATATATTAAATTCCATAATTACTCCTCCGATCTTCCACCTACAGTAATTTCTTTAACTCTTATCATAGGCTGACCTACATTTGTTGGTATACTACCTGAAGATGAACCACACATACCTTGAGCTTGCTTTAGGTTATCAGACACCATATCTATATTCATAAGTACTTCACTACCTTTTCCAATTAAGCTTGCTCCTCTTACAGGTTCTTTAATCTCTCCATTTTTAACAAGGTAACCTTCAGCTACTGCAAAGTTAAACTCACCTGTTACTGGATTTACAGATCCTCCACCCATTTTTTTTGCATAAAGTCCATTATCAATTGATTTTATTATGTCGGCTTCTTTATCCTCTCCAGCTGCTATGTATGTATTTGTCATTCTTGAAGTTGGTGCATACTTGTAACTTTGTCTTCTAGAACTTCCTGTAGCTTCCATGTTCATTCTTCTACCATTTAACTTATCTATCATATATGAATTTAAAATACCATTTTTGATCAATGTATTTTTTTGAGTTAAATTTCCTTCATCATCCACATTGCTAGATCCCCAGTGATTAGCTAATGTTCCATCATCAATTGCTGTAACTTTTGAAGATGCAATTTGTTCACCTAATTTACCAGAAAATACAGAGTTTCCTTTTGCTACTGATGTAGCTTCTAATGAGTGTCCACATGCTTCGTGGAATATTACTCCCCCAAATCCATTATCTATTGCAACAGGCATTTTACCAGCAGGGCAGTTTTTAGCATGTAACATAGTATATGCTGTTCTAGCAGATTCTTTTCCATAATACTCTGGATCTACTTCTTCAAACATTTCAAATCCCATAGCTCTTCCAGGACCTTCAAACCCAGTTTGATTCTCGCTTCCTTTTGATGCAATAGCACTAATACCAAGTCTCGTTCTTATACGTCTATCTTCTACATATATACCTTCAGTATTAGCTACTAGTATTTTTTGATCTTTATCTAAATAAGTTACATTTACTTGAGAAATATCGGTGCTATAATCTTTTGCACTTTTATATGCTTCCTTCATTACTTTTATTTTGTCTTTATAATCTATTAAATTTGGATATAATTTTATGGGATGCATATCTTTGTACTTTATACTATTATTTAATACTATAGTTTTTTCTTCATTTAAATTTCCTAGTGCTAGTGCTGCTTTATACGCTGTATCTAATAATGAAGAAATTGAATTGTCATTAGTGTATGCATAAACACTTTTCAATCCTTTAAAAATCCTAATTCCTATTCCATAACTTCTTCCACCTAGTGCATTTTCAACTTTGTTATCTATTATACCTATTGAGTTACTTATCGTATCTTCTTCAAATATTTCTGCAAAATCTCCACCTGTTATCAAACACTTTGATAATATTTTAGAGGCTACTTCTTTTGAAATCATATTATTCCTCCCATTTTTTTACTATTAATTTAATAATATCATAGTTTACACTCAATCTAAATCACGTGAAAAAAATTATATGAAAAATTCGATTCTCTCATGTCGCTCAAATTTCATATCGTCAACGTCCACTCGGTAAACTCGTGTCCCGTTACTCAAACGACTTCGTCCTTGCTCAAAAAACTTTTTTACTCTCATAAAATAATATATCGATTTAACTACTTTCCATAAATTATACCAATTTCTTAGTAAGTGTAATTTACTTAAGCGTAAAAAATGACCTATAATTAGGTCATCTTTTTATATTTATATACTAATTTAAACTAATTTTAAGCTTATATTGCTAATTTCTTTTACTATATCCACTTCTAAAATCTTTTTTATACTTTTATCTATATATATGTTATTTTCGCCTTCACATCCTATGACAAATGGAATCCCTAGTTTTCTATATAGATAAATTTTTCCGTTGCTATTGAATATCTCAGAAAATTTTTCATCTAGCATCTCCGTTATGCTTTTTAATTCATCCATAGTTATAACCGATGTTACTATATTTTTCTCTATAATTGATAAAATTAAAAGTTCCTTCTTCTCTATTATATTTTTATTTATATATAGAGATTCAAAAACTTCTTTCGAATAATTTGAAATAACATTTTTCTCTATTAAATAATCTATATTAAATTGTTTATTATCTTTTTTTTCTGTAAACATATTTGCAATATCATCTAATGATACTCCTTCTTTCATAGAAAGTATCAAGTTTATTCTTTCTATTATTTTATCTTTTGGAAAAAATGTTTCTTGTCCTGTAAATGTTGATTTTTTTATAAACCACTCTTCGGGTATAATATTCTTTCGTTTCCATCTATATAATTGCCCATAAGATATACCTGTTTCTATTAATAAGTCTTTTTTTGAAATTAATTTTTCTTCCATAATCACTATCCTAACCTATCTTTATATGTTTTCCAACTTTGCAATCACAACCAATTTCTAAATTATCATTATACTCTATTATATTAATATCACAATTGCTAATTAAGTCAATAGAATTTCCATTTAATTGATTTGCTCTTGTATTTTTAATTTTAATTGAATCTCCTTCAATTATATCACACTGCAATTTACCCATAGATCCATACCCAAGAGAAAATTTGACTTTTCCAAATCCAATATTTTTAGGTTTGTCTACCTCTATATAAGTAGCTCCTATTTCCTTACATTTACTTATTCCCTTTGGAAATATAAATATATTTTCTCCTGTTAACAATCCTTCACAATTAATTCGTCCATATATATTTATATCTTCACCTTCTATATTTTCTTTTACTATTAAATCCCCATATACTTTCATACAAATTGAATTTAGATTTTTATTAACTTTTAAATCCCCTCTTATTGTAACATTGTTACACTCAAGTGCGCCAAAAACACATAAATCTCCATTTACAACTAAATTTTCAATCTTACAATCTCCATCTATAACTGTATCTCCATTTACCTTCATTTCTTTTGAATACACATTTCCACTGAATCTAGCATCTCCATTTACTTTTAGTATATCAGTGCTTATATTTCCACTTGAAGTAGCACTTCCCATTACTTTTATTTTTTCATAGCTACCTTCACTTATATATCCAGCTCCTGCTATTGTTATATTATTGTTCATCCGCTTCCTCCTAATATATATTTACTTTTCGCATTTTATTATTTTTTCCACTTTAGAACTTGGGTCTATTTCAATACTTTCTGAGTATTCAACTTCATTTATATAAGAATTTGAACCTATTTTTACATTTTTACCTTTGACATTATCAATACAACAACTCTCTAAAAATATTTCATCAGCCTCTATTATCTTGGCTTCTAGTTTGTTTTCTTTAAACTTTTTAGGTAAAAATAATTTAAATAAAGATTTTGAACTATTATGATTATATATACTCACCTTATATGCTCCAATCTCATTACAAACCGACAATCCTTGTAAATTAATCTCAATGTTTTCACAGTTAATAAAACTTTTATTATTTAATGATCCGTTTAAAACTACAGACTCACATTCTATATCATTTTTCACGGTAAAACTTCCATCACAATTTAACTCATTTCCTTTAAACCCACCGTCTACATTAATTAACCCACTCACATGTGTATTCAAAGCATTTACATTTCCTTTTACTTTTAAGATGCCCGATATACTAATATTTTCAGAATTTATATTTCCATCAATATTTGCACTTCCTGATATTTTTAATTTGACACATTTAATATCGTTATTTATTTTACCTTTTCCTGAAATCTTAACTTCTTGAAATTCACCACCACCGCATGAGCTATATCCATTTATATTTAATATTTTATTATTACAATCCATTTTAGCACTCCTTTGTAACATTGTTTTATTGTTATAGGTTGAGTATAACGAAACAATGTTACATTGTCAACAATCTTATTTTTAAAATTTAAAAAATAAAAAGTTACTAGTAAATACTAGTAACTTTTTTTATAAAATCCAGCTTCTTTTGCACTCATAACTTTATTGCTCAAACATAATGGGCATGCTATTTTATCTTCATACCCATTAATTTTGTATATAGTCCCGCAAACAGCACATCTAAATGTAAAATATAATGTATCTTCTTCTTTAATTTCTTCTTCTATAACTATTTTTATGCAGTTATTATAATAAATTTCCTTTGCAATTTTATACCTTGCATTATTTAATATATTTTCAAATTCATCTATCTTTAAATTCATTTTTTTAGCGCATAACTTAGGTTTTAAATCTTCTATATCTCTAAGTTTTATTGCTTCAATTTCCTTTTTGCTAAGTTTGAGGTCTACAGTACAAATGTCTTTTTCGATTTCCATAATGATTTTCATCCCCTATAAAAATTTTAATTTAGCAAATATACTTTATAGTATGTATATTTTTATAATAGGGTGATTAATGTATGTTTACTCATTTGTAACTTTATTCTCGTGGTTTATCAACCATTCTTTTTTTTCAAGTCCCCCTGCATATCCTACAAGTTTTTTATTAGATCCCACAACTCTATGACAAGGTATAACTATACTTATCTTATTTTTATTGTTAGCATTTCCTACAGCTCTGCAAGCTTTGTCGTTTCCTATTCTACTTGCTAATTCTTTATAAGATATAGTTTCTCCATATGGTATTTTAGTAAGCTCATTCCATACCTTATTTTGAAAATCCGTTCCATTTATTTTTATATTTAAATCAAATAATTTCCTTGTTCCTTTAAAATATTCATCTAACTGCTTCTTAACTTCTTTTATATAGCCATGTTCATCACTTTGTTTCTTTTCATCTTCATTAAAATCTAAGGTTACTAAAGAACTTTCATCAACTACTATTCTTAAATTTCCAATAGGTGATTTATAATATCCATAATACAATTTTTCCATATCAAAATACCTCCATTTATAATTTTTATTAAAAACTTGGTGGTGTTACTGCAAATATAATTTTAGAAGTTTTTTCATAACTGTTTACCCATTTATGTCTCATGTGAGGAAGTATTTTTACACTATCACCCTTATATAAAGTTATAATTTCCTTTTCTAAATGTAGATCTACTGTCCCATCTAAAACTATAGCAACCTCTTCTCCTATATGATCCATTAATTCCTCTGAAGTTTGTGTACTTGGAGTTAGATCCATAGACATAAGCTGTATATCTCCATTAGAGCTAGGAGACAGCATCTCATACATTAAGTTATTATTTTCTGGAAATGTAAGTTTTACCCTTTTATCCTTCCTTACTACTAATTGCTCGCTATTTTTATTTTCTTTAAAAAAGTTAAATAGAGGAACTTCTAATGCCTTTGCTATCATTTTTAAAGTATTTATAGATGGATTTGACAATCCTCTTTCTATCTGACTAAGCATTGACGGTGTTACTCCTGCAATCTGTGCAACCTCTTTTATAGTCATTTGCTTTTGATTCCTATATTCTATTATTTTTTCTCCTATGTTAACATCGCTCATATGTATTCTCCGTTTATTTATTATTTTAACTTTAGATTATATTAATTGTGTTTAAATTTCAAGACATATATTTCTTTTTGTTTTTTTGAAATTTTGTTTGACTTTATCATTATCCTTTGATATAAATTAAATATAAGTTAATTTTATTTAAATAAATTAAACTACACTTAATTTTTTATTAATTAAAGGAGATTTTAAATATGAAAATAAATGAATTGTCTACACCAAACTTTATATTAGATTTAGATGCATTAGAAAATAATCTAAAAATAGTTCAAGACCTTTGTAACAAAAATAATAAAGAGCTTTGGCCTATGACAAAAACTCATAAATCAACTAAGTTAGCTCAAATGCAAATAGATTTTGGTGCTAAAGGACTTTTAGTTGGCACAATTGATGAAGCAGAAGCTTTTGTAGAGTCAGGAATTACAGCAATAACATTTCCTTATCCAATAGCAAACGTTTCTAACATTAAAAAAGCTATAGAACTATCTAAAAAAGCAAGAATAATACTTAGCTTTGATAATGTTGAATCTGCTAAATTATGGAACGATGAATTAGTCAAAGAAGATATGAATATGGAATATTTCATATTAATAAATTCAGGACTTAATAGATTAGGTGTTACTCCTGAGAATTCACCTAATTTAGCTAAAGAATTATCTCAATTTAAAAACTTAAAATTGATAGGAATAAGTACACATCCTGGTCATGTTTATGCAGTATCTTCACCTGAAGAAGTATCACCTATATCTAAGCAAGAAGTTGAGCGTATGAGTACAGCTAAACAACTTTTACAATCTAATGGCTTTGAAATAGATGTAGTTGCATCTGGAAGCACGCCTACATTCTTTGATGTAGTAAGCGATCCTAGTCTTGATGTTTTAAGACCTGGTAACTATCCATTCTACGATAATATACAATTATCATTAGATATATGTAAAGAAGATGATTGTTCTTTAACAGCTCTTGGAACTATAATATCTAGGCCAAGTGAAGATTTATTTATAGTTGATGTAGGAAGTAAGTGTTTAGGCCTTGATAAAGGAGCTCACGGAAGTGCGTTAATAACAGGATTTGGAAAAGTTAAAGGACATGATGAACTTAATATAATAGGTCTTTCAGAAGAAGTTGGAAAAATTCAAATAATAGGAGACACTACATTAAAGGTTGGAGATAAAATTCAAATAATACCTAACCATTCTTGTTCTTGTGCTAATATGACTAGCTATCTTGTTGGTTATAGAGGTGAAGACGTAGTAGAGATAATAGATATTGATGTAAGAGGAAATGCTAAAAAGCCTATATTGTAATATAAATTATAAGTGAAATCAAAATATGACAGATAGTATATACTATCTGCCATATTTTTTCTTTTTATATCTAGTTGTCAAATCTGCTTATTTCAAATAATCTCATATCTTCATCAACTTCATTTTTATAAAGTTTGCTAAGCATAATACCACCAAGAATAGCAAATAATATTCCATTTGCTCCATACCCTAAGCAGTACCATAAGTTTTTATGTTTAGGATCTGGCCCTATAAATCCCAAGTTATCTTTAGTTGTAGCAAAACATCCACAATACTTATACTCAACTTCAATATCTTTTATATCTTTAAACATAGACTTAAGTCTTTGTTCTAGTATTTCATATTTTTCTTGTGCTAGTTTATTGTCATCAATATATTTAAACTCTACATCTTCGCCACCTATAATCATTCTGTTATCTACAGTAGTTCTTAAATAATTATATGGATCACAATTATCCCTTATCAAAATATTATCTTTCCATCCATGTATGATTTCAATTGGTTTGGTAGCTATATTAAATGTAGTGTATTTAGTTGAAAAATTTCTTTTAGTAAATAAAGTAGTGTTGTATCCTGTAGCAACAATTATTTTATTTGCCTTAATTTTATATCCATAACAAGTTTCTATTTCTACTCCATCATTTATATAATTTATAGTTTTTGCCTCTGTATTTTCATATACATTTAGACCATTTTTTTGACTTACTTCAATTAGTTGGTTTGTAAATTTATATGGATCAATTTCAGCCCCTCCATTTTTTGATATTATTCCAGCTTTAAGATCAAAGCTATATGGATTATTGCTTTTATCTATATACTCTACATTAAGTCCATGTTCTTTTCTTTGTTTAAACTCGCTTTCTATAGCTTTTATTTCACTTTGCTTAGATGTATATAATAGAGTATCTCTTTTTATATAATTACAAAAATTTCCATGCTCATTTATAAAATTTTCTATTTCATCTAATGCTTTTAATCCTAACTTATACGCTTTTATTGCATCCTTTAAACATAGAGCTTCTTTAAGTTCAGATAAATTATCATCAAGTTCATATTGTAGTAAAGATGTTGTAACACTTGTACTTAAGTGTCCAATTCTTCCCTTTTCAATTAGTGTAGTATTTATATTATTTTTATTTAAATAATACGCACATATAGCTCCAGTTACGCCACCACCAACTATTAGTACATCTGTTTCTATATTTTTTGTTAAATATTTATATTGTCTATCTGTATTATTTATATTTGTAAAAATCGGACTTCCTTTTACATATTCTTGCATAATTTCACTCCTACTTTTTAATTATTATTTTAGTTTATCCTTAATCATTTTTTAAATTCCTAAAATAAATCTAAAGTAGGATAATCATTTCTTTTTGTTAAGCGAAATTAAAGACCTCTTATATTTAAGATGCATCTCTTACCAGGAGTATTGTAACATTGATTACAAGATACGCATTTAGTTCTTTTTCTTTCTCCACTTTCCCATTTACTTATTAAATCAGGTTCTGCAGTTAATGGTCTAGATAGTGAAAAATATTGTGCATAATCTTTATTTAATATATCTTCCATTATATCTAAATTTCTATTTCCGCCTATAAGTATCACCGGTATGTTTACTAACTCAGATAGTTTTTTAGCATAATCTTTAAAGTAAGATTCTCTATCCTTTGAAACAACGATTTTTGTTCTTGCTGCACCTAAATTATTTTCTGTTACTTCTTTTATAGACTCATTCCCACCTGTTACTTCTATAGCATCAATTCCTAAATCAGCTAACTTTTTTGCTACATATAAGCTATCCTCTTGTGTTAATCCACCTTCACTTACATAATCAGCTGAATTTAACTTTATTAATATAGGGAAATTTTCACCTACTGCAGCTCTCATAGACTTATATATTTCAAAGACTATTCTTCCTCTATTTTCTATACTCCCTCCATACTCATCTTCTCTCTTATTATAGTATGAAGATAAAAATTGGCTTAGTAAATACCCGTGACCGCAATGAATTTCAACTCCATCGAACCCTGATTCTTTTACCCTTTTAGCTGCATTTGCATATGAATTTATTAAATAATTTATTTCTTCTTTAGATATTTCTTTTGCCCATGTTCCAGTATTTTCATTTTTAATAGTTGAAGGTCCCCAAATAGTTCTTTCTCCAACATTAAAATTAGTCATAAATCCACCATAAACTATTTGCATTATTATATTAGATCCTAAATTATGAATTTTTTGTGTGAAATCTTTATACTCTGGTATAAATGAATCATCATATATACCCATCATTCCTGGATTTGGCTGTTCATCCTTAGTAACAAATGCATATCCAGTTATTATAGTTCCTACACCTCCTTTTGCTAATTCTTCATATATAGATATTAATTCAGGAGTTAAATGACCTTTCTCATCTGCTAAGTCTTCCCATAAAGCTCCCCTTAAAAATCTATTTTTCATTTCCATATTCAATATTTTGGTTTTATCAAAAAGTGTCTTCATTTCTTCCTCCTAAAATTTTATTTGTATTGATTTAATATGTAAATTATTATAGGCCGTTTACTTTTTTAATAAAAGTACGCACTTTTTCGTAAGCGTTAAAGTATATATATTCTAAAATAAAAAAGTACCTCTATAATTATAGATGTACTTTTTTATTTTATTAAGCTAAAGCCTTTGAAATTTCAGGATTTTTAATCATAAATTTAACTATAATTGGTATAAAGATTATTTGTATTAACATACCTGGTATAGCTTGTGCTATATTGCCAAATACAAATAACATAGGATTTACTTGTGGAGCTATAGTTAATGAAACTAAATACGCTCCTAGTACCGCAAATAATCTACCACCTATCATAGCGCCTACCAACGATATATATATTTTTTTAGTTTTATTAAATAAAAAACCAGTTATAATTCCATATGCAAAAAGTTCGAATACCATTATAGGCATAACTGGTATTATAGGTGGCATACCAGTCATGATACCACTTAATATAGGTGTAACTATTCCAACTATTCCTCCACAAACTGGCCCTAATAAAAAACCTGCAATTAATACTGGTATATGCATAGGTAAAAATACTTGACCTCCTAAGCTAATCGTATGAAATACCATAGGTAAAATTATTCCAAACGCAATAAAAAGACCTGATAAAACTACATTTTTACTTTTCATTTTAAATCCCCCTAATATCTTTTTATAACTAAGTAATAAATCTCATTATCTTCAAAAGCATCTACTACTTTAAGTCCTGCTTTTTCAAATAAACACCTTTGCTCAATAACTGATATTAATCTATCTTCACTTACACACTCATTTTTTTCCTTATGCATATTGTTTAAAAACGCTCTACTGTTTGAATGTGCTATTATAAGTTGTCCACTTTTTTCCAAATTTTTTTCAACTAGTTTTTTAATAGTATTTGTTTTATCTTTTAAATGCGGAAACATAGAGTATAAAACAATACTATCATAGGTTTCATTTATTACAGCTTTCTCTACATCTACTAATTCAAAAGATACCTTTTCAATATCTCTAAATTTTTCTCTAGATACGTTAAGCATTTCACTTGAAATATCTACACCCTTTATATATCCATTTGGGTTTAATGATTTTAAAAAAGGTATTAATACCCCTGTCCCTGTTCCTATATCCAATACTTTACTATTATCAGTTATGTTTAATTTTGATAATAGTGTATTGATTTTTTCCTCATTCACTTCAATTATACTATCCCATTCTTTAGCTATTTGGTTAAAAAACTCTACTTGATTCATTTTATCCCCCTTTTAAAATACAAAAAAAGCCATGAAGGCTAAAAGCCTTCATGACTTCATTTTCAAATGTTTATTTACTATAAGTATAGTGATTTTAATTTATGCTTGTCAATTTAAAAATCCAAAAAAATTTTATTTATCCAATATCATTAATTCCTTAGGAAATTTAGTTAATATTTGAGGTCCTTCTTTTGTTACTAAAACAGTATCCTCAATTCTAATTCCTCCCCATCCTGGGAAATATACCCCAGGTTCCATAGTTACAACGCAGCCTTCTTTAAGAGTTTTTGTACCATAATTACCTAAGAAAGGTTCTTCATGTAAACCTCTACCTATACCGTGTCCTAACCCTCTATAATAATATTGTTCATACTCCTTAACAACTTCTCTAATTTTAGCATCTGGAACTGTTGCATGAACACCATCTTTCATATTCTCTATTCCTACAAGTTGAGCTGCTTTTATTAACTCATATAATTCTATCTGCTTTTGATTTGCTTCACCAACTATAAAAGTTCTTGTAGTATCAGATCTATATCCATTGTACATTGCCCCATAATCTATAAGCAATAAATCTCCTCTTTCAATCTTTTTATCGCTTGGTTTTCCATGAAGCAGAGATGTTTTTGCTCCTGATATTAATATCGTATCAAATCCTAAATTATGCGCTCCATTCATTTTCATAAAATATTCCAATTTAGCTGCTAATTCTCTTTCTGTAACTCCAACCTTTATATGTGGAATTAATTCTTCTAATGCTTTATCTGCTATTTCACAAGCTTTTTTTATATTATCTATTTCTTCTTGATTTTTAACATATCTTAATTCTTCTATAAGCCCATCTGAACACACTAAATTTATTTCACTTTTATCTAGCTGAGATTTAAAAGCTTCATATTTTTCAAATGTTAAACTAGATCCTTCAAACCCTAATGTTTTTATATTATTTTTTAAGCATACATCTTCAACTGCTTTACCTATGTTTCTGTCAAACAAATGCCAATTAACTAATTCAAACCCTTTACAAAGACTTTCTGCCAACTCCATATATCTAGTATCAGTTATCAAAAAATTTCCTTTTTTAGATATAATTGCAAATGCATCTTCATCATTATAATTTGATATGTAATTAACATTTTGATCATTAGTTAAATAAATTGCATCTAAATTTTTTTCCTCTAGTAATTTAACTAATTTTTCTATCTTATTCATATCGCAGTCCCCCTTTTTTAGCTATACTTAAATTGTATATTTTTTATGTGCTAATTGTCAATCTCATTGTGTAACGTTTTCATAAGAATGAAATATATTTGATTTTAGATATTCACCATGAATTTTTCATAAATGTGACACATACTGAACATCTAAATATCAATTTTATACTTTATAAAATATTTTATTATCTCTTATCACATAAAAAATAATCTAATAAACATCCAATAACTATACCTAAACTATAGCTGATTAAGTCTTCAAATAAAAAACCATGTCCTAATACCAACCCTCCAAGAGTTGTAGCTCTTATATTGTTTATCCATTCAGCTTGGTATAATTGACTTGTTTCTATAGAAAAAGAAAAAATTATAGCTAGTGTTAAAGTTTTTACTAATTTTAATTTTGGAATTAAAAATCTCAATCCAAAATATACCATCATAGCCCATAACATATCTCCTACAAAGGGAGCAATAGCTTTAGGAAAGATATTCATGTATTTTCTTGATAATAGTCCCATAATCATTATAAACATTGTGATTACTAGGTACCTTAACCTTTTTTTCATTTTGCTTACTCCTGAATTAGATTTACCTAAATAGTATTTTATAATAAAATAAGGTTAATATAAGTTTACCTTATTTTAACCTTATTTTACATTTTATTTTAGTAACCTCTATAATAAAACTTTTTCAAACTCTACCCTATATGTTTGAAAATCTAGTTTTTCATGTAGTTTTATAGATGCTAAATTATTTATACCAGTTCCCGATCTTAAAACTTTCGCTCCATTTATTTTACATTGTCCTTCTACATGTTCAATTAAAAAACTTGCAATTCCTTTATTTTTATAGCTATCAATAATTAAAATATCATTAATCTCTGCTATTGATATATCATAGTCCTTAATATCATAAAAGCTAACCCAACAATATCCTATTTTCTTTACTCCATCTTGAACTATTAGCCCTAATGCTCTAGTTTCTTTTAAACTTTTTGTTAAAGCTTTTAAAAATTTACTGGGATTCTCTGTTGAAAACCACTTAGATCTATAACTATCATATCCGCATTCAGCTATCCATTTACTTTCGCATTTAAAGTTAATTTTACAATGACTTTGTAATATAAAATCCTTATCGCTTTCCAAATCTATATTTCTTATAGAATATTTCATTATTCATCCTCCCATATTGGATTTACCTACTCGATGGTTTAAGCTTGTACCAATTTATAACTTTTTAAACTTTTATATATTTAAATTCTATGTATATTAATTCTATGTATATTAATATCAAAAAAATACTACTTTATTGCTAAGCTATATAAATAAAAAAAGTAGAAGCATAATGCTCCTACTTTTTTAAGTTTATTTTTAATTCCCTTATCTTTCCCTAAATCTAGTTAAGTTAGCAAATACTATTTCACATCATTATTACTATATTTTATAACACTAAATCCAAGTAACGCTAGTCCTAATAGCATTATTGCAACCATGTATTGTGCTGAAAGTAAATAAAATAAAGTTAAAAAAGCAAAAAAATGTAGTAATAATATAATTGCATTTTTTATTTCTTGCATGACCATTCTCCTAATAATAAGTGTAGTTAATATTATCTATTCTAAATTTAGTATAATTGTGAAAAAATCTTTTCTCCATACTCTAAGTATATACTAAAATTTTTTTTCTATAGGCTTATATTTTGGTTTTTATATTTTTATTAATTCCATTTCATAGCATTCTTCTACTACAGATTCTTTTTTCTTATTTAGAACAAAATACTCTAAACTTAAAATCGAATTAAATATCATCATAACTATAAATCCATATAAAATTGGATTTAATTTATTACCTATTCCAATTGGAGATGACTTCATATATGCATAATTTGAATTTATTAAATTATTTATATTAAACATAGCTATATGATATAAGTTAGTTATAATAAATACTTTCTTAAAATCTGATTTACTCATACCTATCTTTTTTACAGTTAGTAAATATATAGATCCCCAAAGCAACAAAATATGTCCTATAAAATATGAAAATTGAGTCATATGAGGAAAAACAAATGGATCAAGCCCTGGAAATAATAGTGCTGAAATCGCTCCAAATACGCCCCAGTATGATCCCATTTTCATCATGAAATCTTTTTTAAATATCATACCAATGGAGATCAAAATTATAGCTATCCTACAATGAAATAGAGGCAATCCTTCCTGTACAAAATGGTAATTTCCTCTAAAGTACCATAAATATAATGTTATTTGTTGAATTAATAGCGCTATTCCTATAAATAATTCAAATAATCTATTTTCTCTTTTCTTATTAATGATAGTTACTATCCCAAGCAAAGTTATCCCTAACAGTATTAAATGTATAACTCCAAAGTTAGAAAAGTTATTTCTTTCTATTGAAGTTCTAAAAAAATAATGAAGTTTATTCATAAATGTCTCCTTAATCTAATTTTATCCCTTCAATATTATAAATACATAAAATACATTTATCAAATGTCAATTTTGTAAGAATTAAAAACTTTTTTGTTACATGGTGTATGTAATAATTTAATATCCTAATAATCTATATATAAATTTTAATATAAAAGTACCCTTATATTTTTAAAGCCTCTATTAAATAATAGAGGCTTTAAATTCATATATAAGTTTATTTTTATTTTAGCTTAACTTTGTTTTCATCCATTCTTTTCCTTCTACCAGTCTAGCGACCATCATAGAACATACTGTGTTACCAGTTGAGTTTAAAACTGTAGCTGGTGCATCTATTATAGTACTAATTACCGCTATTATAGGAAGTACTTCTGGAGAGAATCCATATACACTTAATATTAACATTTCTCCCATCATACCTCCTCCTGGAATCGCACCCATAACCGCTCCAACTAAGAAAGATACTGATACTATAGAAATTATTGCAGATATACTAGTTATATCCCTTCCAAATAATCCAAATAAGAAAGTTATTTTTAAAACTCCACCTATTACAGATCCATCTTTGTGTATGTTTGCACCTAGAGGTATTACAGTTTCTGCTATATCATTTGGTACTCCCATTTTTTTACTAGCATCTAAATTAACCGGTATTGATGCTGCACTAGAGCAAGTTGCTAAAGCCGTAACTGTAGGTGCTATAGCATTTTTCCAAAACACTTCAACTCCATGTTTTCCTCCAGCTATATAAGCATATAATGTGAATATCCCTGCATAGCATATAGCTGCTAGAATTATATATAATACAAAGACTTTAGCATATCCTGATAATATTTGTGGTCCTAATTCTCCTATTACACTTGCAAAATAACATCCTAATCCTATAGGCGCTAACTTCATTATTAAGTTTACTAATTTCATCATAACTGCAGCACCTGCTTGAGTGAAGGTAGCTATAGGTTTTGCAATCTCTCCTGCCATAGCTGTTGCTATACCTACTAAAATTGAGAATATAATAAGTTGTAGCATATTTGCTTTTGATAATAAATCTTTAAAATCACTTACTGTAACTGTGTTTACAAGTTGCTGTAATAATCCAACTTTTTCTGTATCTACTTTTTCTACCGAACTTTGCATTAAATTTGCAAACATATCTGGATTTAATCCTTTTGTTGGATTGATAATTATAACTCCAATTATACCTATAATAGATGATATTATAGCAGTCATTGCAAATACTAAAACTATATTTTTTAATATTTTTCCTAATCTTTTCATTTCTCCCATATTAGAAATTGCTGAAGTTACACTAAAAAATACTAATGGTACTAATGTCATGAATAATAAATTTAAAAATAAGTCTCCTACTGGCTTAAATATGGCTGCCTTAGCGCCCATTATAGCTCCGACGATTCCCCCTAATATAATTGCTAAAATTAAGATTATTGATGATTTGTAATTCTTCCAAAATGACTTCATTATTTTCTCCTTTGTGTCTTATTTAATTTTTTACCTTTAGTCAGCGATTTCTAATCTTAAAAGATCTTCAAAGCTTTCTCTTTTGCATATTAATTTACTTTTGCCATCTTTAACAGATACTACTGCAGGCTTTATTATTTTATTGTAGTTTGATGACATTGAATATCCATACGCTCCAGTTGATGACATTATTAATATATCTCCACTTGCTATATCCATAACATCAACATCTGTTATTAGTATATCACCACTTTCGCAACATTTACCAGCTATTGTAACTTTATTATTTTTTTCTATACCCATTTTATTGCCAATTGAACATTCATAACCTGCCTGATATAATGATGGTCTTATATTGTCTGTCATTCCACCATCAACACTTACATATGTTCTTACATCTTTTATATCCTTTATAGATCCAACTGTGTATATTGTGCTACCTCCATTTGCAACTATTGATCTTCCTGGCTCTATTATTAATATTGGAACACTTATATTTATATCTTTACATACATCGTCAACTTTTTTTATTATTGCACTGCAAAACTCTTTTATTGTTTTAGGTTCATCACTCTCTGTATAATAAACACCTACACCTCCTCCTAAGTCAACTTCCTCTATGTTTATGTTATGTTGTTGTTTTATTTCTTTTACTAGGTTCATCATTATTTCAACTTCATCTAAGTATGGCTCTACGTCAAAAATTTGAGATCCTATATGAGCATGTAATCCTACTAGGTTTATATTTTCATATTTCTTAATATTTTCTAATGCATCTTGTAAATCTCCATTTGATAATGCAAATCCAAACTTTGAATCAATTTGTCCTGTTTTTATATAATCGTGAGTATGTGCTTCTATTCCTGGTGTTATTCTAAAATATATAGATTGAATTTTATTTTTTTGCTCACAAATGTTCTGTAATAACTCTAATTCATAGTAATTATCTACAACAAATCTCCCAACTCCAAGATTTACTCCCATTTCAATTTCATCTATTGTTTTATTATTTCCATGAAATAATACTTTTTCCATAGGAAAACCTGACTTATGCGTTGTGAAAAGTTCACCACCTGATACTACATCAAGATATAAGCCTTCTTCAGATATTAATTTACACATATACATTGGTAAAAATGCTTTACCTGCATATGCAACTCTGTTTTTATTTTCATTGACCTTGAAATGTTTTATATATTCTTTACAATTGTTTCTAACTAACTCCTCATCAAATA
The DNA here is from genome assembly GCF_048568265.1 of Paraclostridium dentum. Classification (NCBI taxonomy): domain Bacteria; kingdom Bacillati; phylum Bacillota; class Clostridia; order Peptostreptococcales; family Peptostreptococcaceae; genus Paraclostridium; species Paraclostridium dentum. The sequence goes on from NZ_CP183813.1 coordinate 1,714,683, forward strand.
CATAAAGTGGTGTTTTATACGTTTCTCTAAGTTCTTTACATCCAACTCCACCTATATATAATTCATTTCCTTTTACTGACATAGTACCTTGTAATTTCATATCTTAAGTCCTCCTATTTTGTATTAATCATTTTTTATAAACAAAAACCCCCCTTAAGTTTCACTTAAGGGGGATTAAAATTTAGCTAGAAATATATAGCATCTATTCCTTAAATGTAGCTCAACACAATTTAATATTGTGACAGTTATGCATATATTATATACATCCCCAGGTACATAGCCTTAAAGCATCAGCTACATCCTTCGGCAACAATCCCTTTCCCAATAATTCTTCGTTGCTTAACTCATTATTGGTACTGATTATTATCGCGACCTCTACAATTCGTATTCAATTTATTTATATGTAATTTTACATACCTAATTTATAATTGTCAACAATTTTATTTTATTTAAACTTTAATTTTATGTAATATTATTTCAAAATCAGCATTAAATAAATAAACTCGTACTAACATTTTAAATAATACGAGTACGAGTTTTTATTTATTATATATATATTTAATTAAGATATCAACTAATTTTTAATATTCTTATGTAAAATTCAAAATATTACTTAATTTTATTAATTAAACTTTTAATTTTAAATTAATAGCACTTAATAATATTTAGAAAACTTACTATTTTCTTTGTTTTAAAAGAACTTTCCTTTTTTTTAACACATTTAAGTTTTTTCAACTATACTCTACTTATAGGTTTTAATATCTTTATTATTATAAGGGGGCGATATTAGTGCTTATTAAACAAGTAATAGCTATCATCATATTTTTAGTGGTTATGTTAGCTATTATTTCAGAAAAAGTAAATAGAGCTATTGCAGCGATGGCAGGAGCTTTACTTATGATTATATTTAACATATTGTCAGTTGAGCAAGGCCTGCATCATATCGATTTTAATACAATTGGGGTTTTAATAGGCATGATGCTATTTGTTTCTGTTGTCAAAAATTCAGGTGTGTTTGAATACATAGCTATATTTTCAGCTAAAAAATCAAAGGGAGATCCTTGGAAAATTATGCTATGTTTTGTAATATTAACCGCTGTTTTATCAGCTGTTTTAGATAATGTTACCACCGTTTTATTGATAGGGCCAATGACTATAGTTATAACTCAAATTCTAAATATAAATCCAACTCCATTTTTAGTAACTCAAATTCTAGCATCTAATATAGGAGGTACTGCAACCCTAATAGGAGATCCACCTAATATAATGATAGGTAGTGCAGCAAATCTAAGTTTTGCAGACTTTATAATAAACTTAGGTCCTATAGTTCTAATCATTTTGTTTTTAACTATCTTGTGTTTTAAATTTATGTTTAAAAAACAACTTTTTGTAGATGATAAAGCAAAAGAAAAAATTTTAAATTTAGATGAAAAAAAAGCAATTAAAGATAAGCCACTGCTTATAAAGAGTATTATTATGATTATATTTATTTTACTTGGATTTATTCTACACAATGTTTTAAACCTTGAATCTAGTATAGTCGCTTTGACAGGAGCTACTATAATGATGTTTATAGGCAAACAAGATGTTGATGAAATCCTTTCCAGTATTGAGTGGTCAACTATAGCGTTTTTCGGAGGATTATTTGTAATAGTTGGAGGACTTGTTGAGGTTGGAATAATAAATAATATTGCTCAATATTTAATAAGTGCAACAAGTGGTCATTTAGTTCTTACAATGCTAGTTATACTTTGGTTGTCAGCTATAATTTCATCATTCTTAGATAATATACCTTTTGTAGCTACTTTGATTCCACTTATACTAACTATGCAAGGCCAAGGTATAGATGTAATGCCAATATGGTGGGCAACTTCTCTAGGCGCTTGCCTAGGTGGTAATGGTACATTAATAGGAGCTTCTGCTAATATAGTTCTTGCTAATGTAGGTCAAAAAAATGGATACCCTATAAGTTTTAAAGAATATTTTAAAATAGGATTTCCACTTATGATACTTTCAATACTAATCTCAACTATTTATTTACTAATCCGATTTTAAATAAATTTTAGGAGGAATACTAATGAATATTTTAGATAATGCTTATGGAGACACTATAGAAGCTCGACTTAGATATATAGGTGCAACCGATATAAAAAAAATCCATGGAATATTATATTTTATAGAGTTTGAAATTGATGATAATTTAAAAGTTTCTTACTCATATAATATAAATTCCAAAAATAAATACTATCTTCAAAGAATAAAACCCTATCCAATTCCAGAGGGAATCTTTGATAAGGAGTATGAAATAGTTTCTTTTATAGAAAAAGATATTAAGAAATTCATGAATGCTAAAAAAAGTAATAACTTTGAGCTTTTTTTAAAAATTACAGATGAACTAAATACAATTAGTTTTGACATAGAAGAGCTTTTTTTAAATTACAATATAGATAAAATGGATTTAGAAAAATTAAAATATGAACTTGATAATATATTAAATTTATTTAAAAACTCTAAAAATAGATCTCCTAAAATAGATATATTAGATAAATAAATTATATATAAAAAAGGTAGATTGAATTTGACTTTCAATCTACCTTTTTATTTTTTATTAATTATGTTTAATTTGAAGCATCTTTAACTTTAAACTGATTTATTATATTCATAGTAAAACCGATCATTATAGATATAACTAATCTTACAGGTATAAATACACATATTGATATTACTATTGATTTAATTAAGTATAAAAAAGTAAAACTATATCCTGTACTTAGTAGTAATATATCAAAAAGCGTGGTTACTATTAAAATATTTAAATACATATGTACATTTTTAAATTTTTCTTTTTTAGTCATAATCACAAGATATAACACAGGTATAAGTACCATTGATAAAGATGACACTATTATGAATATAATATTTCTGATACTTAAATCTAAATTATTTAAATTTAAAAAATATAAAAGATAAAAAGTTATATTTGATATTCCTATATGTTTAAAATAATTTTGCATCAAATTCTTTATAATACTACTTTTCATTTCATCACCTCTTTAAAATATACTAAAAAAATAGTTTTTATATTACAATTTAAATTAAAGTAATTACAATATATTATAAAGATTATCAAATCATATTAATAAATAGTTGATGAATTAAGTAAATACTTTAATGCTGTATATGTTTAATTTAAGTAAACTCAAAAAAATAGCTATATAAAATATATGTAGCTATTTTTTTGAGTTTTAATTTATTTTAAAAGTAATGCAGGTAAAAATAAGCACCAATCATTTAATACATGCACAAATGTTGAAATCCAAATATTTTTAGTTTTTATATATGGGAATGTAAGTACTAGTCTTGCCATACTAATTCCTATAACAGCTTGAATAATATTCCAGTTATATGTTTTTAAATGTATAGCCCCAAAAATAATAGCAGATAAAATCCAAGCTATAGTTACTGCTTGTTTTCTAGAAAGTTTTAGATTTTTAGTTGCAAATTGTAAAATAACTAAAAATGGAATAATAGTAATTAATTCTTCTCCAAAAAGCATAGGTATTAATTTAACCGCAAACATTATATTTTCAAATGTTGAGTTTCCATTAAGAGAACCTACAGCTGGATTAGCTGCTGCTCCTGCAAACTTTGTTAGTAAAAACCCAGATATTAAGCTAACTATTAAATTAACTATTAACACTCCAAATACTAAAAAAACATCTTTAAAATAAATTTTTCTGAAAATCTTAGTCCAATTAGATTTAACAACAATAGCAAAAGCACTTAATGGAATAATTATATTTATGAATGGATGCATAAATCTTGGTAAAAAACCAGATCCCACTTCAAAAAATACAATACTTCCAATACATACTATCAAAAGAAACCAGCTTTGCAACGCTGTAAAATTCATTGGATTTCCATTATAAAATGGGAAGTCATCATTTTTATTTTCAAATCTAAAAAAATCATTTTTTTTCATATTATTTTCTCCTTTTTAATTTCATTTATATAGTTTTTACAATTTTTTCATATATAAAAGACTTTTTATTATTTTACAATACTTGGTATATTATAAAATTATTGTTGAACTTTACCTATTTACATAAATCATTAAATAATTTAATTTCTAAATTTTTTTCATTTATCTTCTCCTCTCAATTGTTTATAAGTTTAATTTAACTAATTAAACTTTCTAAAACCTTTCTATATTATTTCTATTTTCTGTACTTTTTATTTTTCATAAAAAAATGATTCCTATTGAGTATAGAAATCATTTAATTAATGCTATTTTAATTTTCAAAATATCCTTTGCTAACAATACAATAATCTTATCTAATATTTTTTAAAGAATCTCTTTTAGTTACAAATAACATAATAATTATTAAAAATACTATTACAAAACTGCATACGATACCAGCTTCAGGCCCAAATGCTCCACCTGTAATAACTTCATTTCCTACTAAATTCAAGTCAACTATAGTTCCTGTCCCTACTTCATTTCCACTAACTTGGAATCCAAATATATTTCCTTGGGCAAAATTCCATGCGCTATGAATTCCGCAAACAACCCATAGGTTTCCAGTATTTATAACTATTAATCCCAGTAAAATTCCAACCAATACAATATTTATCATAGCTACATAATTTATACTAGGATTCTCAGAATGTATCAAACCAAAGAATACAGATGATACTATTAAACCTATTATGATATTATATCTAGCACCTATTACGTTCATTAGCCATCCTCTCATTAGTATTTCTTCTGTAGCACCTTGCAGCAACCATCCTACTAACATTATTGAAATATTTAATAATGCCGCTGTCCCTACTGCTTGTGTTGACTTAGTTTCAACTGTTATAAATCCTAATATATATAGTATAAATACTACAGTGCTCATCATAAGAAATCCTATAAGTAGTCCTAATGCATATTTTGAAATCCAATGCTCTCTATAAAATCCTAAAGTTTTTATTTCTCTTCCTTCTATAGCTAATACCCAAATAAATAACATTGATGATATCAATCCAAATACAAGCAGCTGAACAAATTGAATTATTAAATTTTGATTTTCTATAAACACACTACTCTTTGATATTGATCTCAACATAGGTCCAAATATTAATTGTCCAGTAGCCGCTCCTCATTTAAAAAGTAAATATGCTACTAACATGGATAAGAAGAAATTAAGAAGTACTCTGCTTTTTCTTGCCTCTTCTGCAAGTCTGGTTTTTTCTATCATTAAACATTCCTCCTTATTTTACTTTTGATTTGAGTTAGTATATATATTCTCTATGTTAAAGCTACTTTATACATAATTTAATTGTTTAATATTTTATTTGCTAAAATATTAAAATTTTTATAAATTTTTAAACATTATAATAACCTTGGAATTAAAAGATAAGAAGTTTTAATTCCAAGGTTATTATTTTAATAAAAATACTTTTCTATATTGATTAAGAATTCATTTTTATCGCACTTATCATCATTTGCTAAATTATTATTAATCCATTTAACATTTTCAATCCCACATATGTTTAATGTAGATTTAATTATTGTGTTTTCTATAGGATTGCCTAATTCATTTTTAATATATTCTGTATCACTTTCAGATGTAGTTATAAGTACCCCTTTGTTTATATGATTCAATTTTCCCTTAGGTCTTTTATTTACTTCTTCAAAAGCAAACTCTTTTATAAATACTTTGTCAAAAAAACCTTTAAGCATTGCAGGTACATTATTCCACCATATAGGAAATATAAATACTATTTCATCACTTTCTTTTAAAATATTTTGATATTTTTTAACTAATTTATCATCAGACTCCCCTTTTGTGTATAATTTAACTTCCTCTGATGTCATAACAGGATTAAAGTTATCTTCATATAAATCAATTATGTTATAGTTTTTGCCACATTTTTCAATGCCTTTAATTACATTCTCCATTATATTTTTGTTAAATGAATTTTTATCTGGATTAGATATTATTATTGCAGTGTTCATATTTTAATTCCTTTCGTCTTTAGTTAGTTTTTATATTATTATTTATAAATTTTTATATTTATATTCACATTATAAAACTTCTACTAAATCGTCTTTTCTTCCATACAAATCTCGTTTTCTATAAATAAAATATCCTATAATCCACCTTATACAAACATCTAATCCCATTGCTATCCATACACACTCAATATCTAAATTTGTAAAATATACAATTATAACCGTAAGTGGAACTCTTATTCCCCATATACCTATGCCCGATATAGTCATAGGTAATTTTGTAAATCCAGATCCTCTTAATGCTCCATTTATTACTCCTCCCAAATTTCCAGATAACTGTATAAGCCCCATAACTATTAAATATTTAGATGCTATATTTATAAGTTGTGTATCATTTGTTAGTACTAGCATTAATTTTTCCGGGAAGAATATTAATGGTATTGATGTTATAATTGTTATAATTATAGTTGATTTAAAAAGTTCTTTCATATATTGTTTTCCTAATTCTTCATTTTTAGCTCCCACACATTGACCTACAAAAGCAGTGGCTGCAATTGCAAATGCATTTGATGGCATAAAAGATATAGATTCAGCTTGAAGCCCTAGTTGATAAGCTGCAAGCGTAACTTCTCCATAATTTAATATGGCTCTTGTTAAAATAATAGTAGATAATTGCCAAAATGAATTTTCTAATGATATAGGTATTCCTATCCTATATACATTTTTTATTTGCTCTACATCTGGCTTAAGTTCTTTTATAAATAATTTTATATCAAACTTAATTTTCTCTACTTTTTCTCCAAAATATACATATCCATTTTTTCTGTTGAACATTAAATATGCTCCATAAAAACACGCTATGAAATAACCACTAAAAGTCCCTATAGCAGCACCTTGAACCCCTAAACTTGGCATATTAAAGTTTCCAAATATAAATAAATATCCTATAAATATACTAGTAATATTCATAGACATAGCTATTTGCATAGATATTCTTGCTTTATTCATTGATTGCAAACTAGATGTGCATATAAGCATTATACTCATAAAATATAATGACCATGATGATGTTTTAAGACACTTAGATGCTATATGCATAAGATCACTGCTTGGATTGAATATAGATAATACAAACTCCGTATTAAAAAATATGAATTGTTGAATTATAATAATTAAAATGCTAAGACCTATAATTGTTTGTTTTATTATATATTTTATTTCTTTTGTGTTTTTCGATCCATATGCTTGTGCTACAAACACTGCACTCCCCATGGTTATTCCTCTTAAAATTGCCCATGTTATATTTATTATTCTATTACTTAAACTAAAGGCACTTATAGATACCGGATCTAATCTCCCCATCATTCCTGTTAAGCAAAAACCAGCTGTCATTTGCAAAATACTTTCTAAAACAATCGGTAAAACCATTATTTGTATAGTTTTTCTGATTTCCCTTTGACTAAGTTTACTGCATTCCTCCATAACATCCCCCCAATACTAAATTCAAATTATAATAAATATTATATCAATATTTTTTGTTTATGTACTCATAGCATTAAATTTATATTTAAAATTTAATTATTACAAAAAAAATAGATATACCAAAATAACTTAATACATAATATTTACGTAAAAATTATTTTGGTATATCTTTAAAATCAACTATGGTTATTTTCTCTAAGACCTCTTCTATATCTTCTGTAACTCATCATGTCTATAGCAACAAAACTAGTTCCTACTCCTATCATTATTGCTCCTGGTATATGCCCTGTTATAACTCCTACTAAAACTCCTATTAATGCTCCTGTTGTGATATATATAGCAATTTTAGCAAATTTATTGAACTTTAAAGGTATATAAACCGCCATTCTAGTATATAAGAAAGCTCCTACTATTAAACCTACCACTGATAATATTATGGTTTCTTGCATATTTCCTAAAGTCAGTCCTAGCCCTAATCCTATTAGAATACATCCAAGGGTTACCATCGCAATTCTCCTTTTTATCTTTTTTTATATTATATTCTTGTACATTTCAAAAGTTGCTAAGTTTCAATATATAATTTGTGCAAGTGTTTTATATTCATATTTGGTATGATATACTATTTCTTATGATAATTTAGTTTCAAAAGGAGGTTTTTTATGTCATTTTTAATTTTAATAATAGGATTTGCACTTCTTATAAAAGGAGCTGATATTTTTGTAGAGGGCGCATCTTCTGTAGCTAAGAGGTTTAATGTTCCTCCTATGCTTATAGGTCTTACTATCGTTGCTATGGGTACAAGTGCTCCTGAGGCTGCTGTAAGTATATCATCTTCGATTGCCGGTCAAAACGATATGAGTATAGCTAATGTTGTTGGATCTAACTTTTTTAATATACTGATTGTTTTAGGTGTATCTGCTATAATTGCAAAATTACCTGTTGAAAAAAATACAATAAAAAAAGACACACCTTTTTTAGTATTTATAAGTGCATTACTTATTATTTTAGGTATTAATTTTAAGATAAGTAGATTTGATGGTTTAGTTTTATTGTTATTATTTGTATTTTTCTTAGTAAATATGATTAAATCAAATCTAGGTCAAAAAAGCTCAGATGTATCAGCTGGTGAAAGCGCTATAGCTATAGAAGCTGTAGAGGTGACTGAATCTGAAATTTCATCCTTGCCTAAAACTATAGTAATTTGTTTAATAGGTATTGTTGGTATCGTATTGGGTGGTGATTTAGTCGTAGATTCTGCAACTAAGATTGCAACCGCTTTTGGTATGAGTGCAAACTTAGTTGGTCTTACTATTGTTGCTATGGGTACATCTTTACCAGAATTTGTAACGTCTGTTATAGCTGTTAGAAAAGGTGAAACTGAAATTGCAATAGGAAATGTAATAGGGTCTAATATATTCAATATATTATTAGTCTTAGGTCTAGCTGCTGTAATTCACCCTATGGCTATTAGTATGTTTGCTTTAATTGATACTATATTTATGACTTTAATAACAGTTTTACTTTACATATTTATGAAGAAAAACAATTGTTTAAATAAGACTCATGGTTTTATATTTATTGCGATCTACATAGCTTACATGGCCTATACTATAGTCCGTTAAAGAAATAAAAAAAGAATGCAAGTTAACTTGCATTCTTTTTTTATTTCTTTAAGTTTTCAACACTTTTTGTTTTTAACTTTTCTATTATTTTAAAACTTAAAGGATATTTAAATTCTTTATGTCTGTAATATTGTATAATTGCTATTATAAATGTAATTAAGTAAATAATAGACATTGCAGGTATTAAATAAGCCGCTTTCTTTACTATACATACTAATAATAAAATTGCAAATTCATATATTACAAATGATATATAAAAATCAATAAGTTTTAATCCATTCTTCTTTACAAATTCAGATTCTTTCCCATATATCTTCCATGCAGCGTATGCTATTATAACCCCAATTATATTAAGCATCATAACAGCTGCTGTCATTACCATCATAGTAATGCTTTCATTTTTTGTAGATCTTTGATTTTCTGTCATAATACATTTCCTTTCATTAATAATTTATATATTATATTTTGAACCATTTATCAAAAATCGTCAACTTTTTATTGAAATTCTATATTCATTTACTATTTTAAATTATTTAGATATAATGCTTATAAGTAAAGTTTACATATTGGAGGTATATTATGGCAATAGAAATGAACATAAAAGAGTTATATGATGTTGGAGAAAGCTTTGAAAGCTGTGTTGGAAAAGGATCAAAATTTGAAAGATGTAGAATTCCTAAAAACACATCAAGAATCCACTTAAACGAAGTTACTATAAATAAAATAGCTAGCTATCCAAACAAGGTTAATATACTTGTTTCAGGGGAAATATGGTGTCCAGATTTTCAACTTAATGTGTCAGTTTTAAAAAAGTTTGTTGATATAAATGATAACTTTGATATATCTGTTATAACTATGGCTAGAGGTAAAAAATTTATGAGTGAAGCCTTGAACATAGAAAAAGAAAACTTTAAAGGTCCAACAATTGCATTTTTAGATGAAAATTTTAATGTTATAGGCGTATTTGAAGAACGCCCTCACGAAGTAAAAGAAGTTGGTGACTTTGAAGAAATAAAAATTGATTATTATAAAGGTAAGTATTTATTAGATACAGCTAATGACTACTTACATATATTAAATATAAAATAAAAAACTACTAGATAGAGTTTTCTATCTAGTAGTTTTTTATTTTTAAATAACATTTTTTGCATTTTCATAAATCTCAACATCTTCATATTTTTCATTTTCTTGAATTTTAGATTTATTTTTTTGAAGTATTTTTCTAGCAATTACAAGTACTATTGCTTCAGATAAAAGTGTAGTAAACCATATACCTGTACCTCCAAATATAGACGTCATTAATATTAAACTTAAAGTTATTACTACTAATCCTCGCCCTAATGAGATTACACTTGCATGTATGGCTTTTCCTGTTGAAACACAAAATCCTGATATTATTACATTATATCCCATAATCAAATATGCTACTGAAGATATTCTTAAAGTTTTTACAGTATAATTAAATAGTGTTATATCTGATTTATCAATAAATATAGATACTATTTGATTTGCAAATATTAAAACTAATAAAAATGCTATCACTGAAGCCTTTGTTATATAGCTTAAGCTCATTTTTAAAAGACTAAGCACTGATTTATTATCTTCCATACCATAATAGTAACTACATATTGGTTGTAATCCTTGAGATATTCCTAGCATAGTTGTAAGAACTAACGTTGTTACATAGCAGATTACACTATAACTAACTAAAGCATTTTCACCTATTAACATTAATATACTTTGATTGAATAGTAATATAACTACAGCTAAACTTGCCTCTGTCATAGAATCTGGAATACCTATTAACACAATTCTTTTTATAAAAGTAAAATCAAATTTAAATTTGCAAAATCTTAGTTTCCCTCTTCTTCTTAAAAAATGAGCTAAGAAAAACGTCACTGAAAATACTCTAGCAATTCCAGTTGCTAAAGCTGCTCCTTCAACGCCCCACCCCCATTTAAGTACAAATATATAGTCTAAAACTATATTAGTTATTGCTGAAATTACAACTCCTATTGTAGATAAATGAGGATATCCATCACATTTTATAAGTAACTCAAGTCCATAAGAAACTAAATAAAAAGTAGTAAATAATATAATATTACCTAAATATCCTTTAACTAAAGGCAATGTACTTTCTGTCGCTCCTAAAAATATAGATATCCTTTCTAGGTTAGCTAAACTAAATACAATAATAAATATAGATATAATAGCTAGTACTACAGTATTAAGTGTAAAATATTCACTCGCTTTTTTATTATCACCTTTACCAAGAGTCATAGATACAACAGTTGATGCACCAGTTGATAACAAAACTGACACAGCAAATAAAGTATTTATAAATGGTGTTGATATATTAACAGCTGCCAAGGCTTCGCTTCCAACCCCTTTGCTGACAAAAGCTCCATCTACCATAGAGTATAGTGAAAATACCCACATAGATGCTACTGATGGTATTACATATTGTTTAAATTGAGTTTTTAAATCTTTTACATTTTTCATAATTATTGCCTCCCTCCACCTAATTGAATATAAACTATGGTATAATACTCAAGTCAACAATTTTATTTCAAAATGGGGTGATTTTTTTGAAAAGAAAATATTATAAAACTGGAGAATTATCAAAAATCTATAATTTAGGTAGAGATTCCCTTAAATATTATGAAAAGTTAGGTCTCTTAAATCCAGGTAGAGATACAAATTCTTACAGAATGTACACTATAAAAGATATATGCAATTTAAATTTAATAAAAGAACTTAGAAGCCTTGATTTTTCTATGCAAAGGATAAAAGAGTACTTAGAAAATAGAAATGTTAAAACTACTAAAAAAATGTTACAAGAAGAGATACAACTTATAGATCAAAAGCTAGACGAACTGACTATACACAAAGAAAGCTTAAATAAAAGGCTAAGCTCTATTGATAATACACTAGATCATACAAATTTTAATAGAATTGAACTTTTATACATGAATAAAAGAAAAGCTCTTACAGTTAATTCAAATGTTAGCTTTGATGAAAATGTAGATTACCTAATTCAAAGGTTAAATGAAAAATTTGATGATAAATTCTACGTATTAGGAAATAGCAATTTTGGAGCAGTATTTGATACAAAAAGTGTTTCAAATGGAATTTTTAATAATTATAAATCTATATTTTGTTTACTTGATGATAACGCTACCAATTTTAATTTAACAATAGAAGAGGGTTACTATGTAACTTATACATATAAAGGCGATTATAAAAAAACAGCAAAAATAATCCCTATGCTATTTAAATTTATAGAGTTTAATAACTATACTATTCTTGGAGATCCTATAGAAATTTATAAAATAGATATTTATGAAACATCTGTAGAAGATGAGTACGTTACTCAAGTTCAAATTCCAGTTCAATTAGTAAGTGATTTATATGAATTCTAAAAAAAGGGTATATTATCTATACCCTTTTTTGTTACGGAATTAAAGTATCAATTCCATTTATATATTCTTCATCTTCTATTGAGGAAATAGAGCTTAAGTTTATATTAACTCCAGCTTTAAGTTTTACTAATTTACAAGGAAGTAATCTATTGCTATCAAGTTTATCACTTAAAAACTTTTCTATAAATTCAGTAGTATTTGAATAATCAGCTTCATATTCACTTCCATCTTTCATCATAATTTTTATCATAAGTTGCCTCCATAACCAATTTGAAACTTACGCTCTTTCTTGTACTGTTATTTCTACATTGTCATCATTTCCATCTATAAGTATATGACATCCATTATAAACTTTACCAGCTATCATCATTTTAGCTATTTTTGTTTCTAATACATTTCCAATATATCGCTTAAGTGGTCTAGCTCCATAAATAGGATCATAACCTTCTTTTATCAATACATCTTTAGCACTATCCGTTATACTTAAAGTTATATGCTTATCAACTAATCGTCTTCTTAAATCATCTAAGAATATGTCTATAATTCTTCTAATGCCTTCTTTATCAAGAGGTTTAAACATTATAATATCATCAACTCTATTTAAAAACTCAGGTTTAAATCTTCTCTTCAGTTCATTCATTACCATTTCTTTAGTAGACTCTTTTATTTCACCTGAATCTTCTAATAGATATGAACTACCTATATTTGAAGTCATTATTATTATTGTATTTTTAAAATCAACTGTTTTACCTTTATTATCAGTAAGTCTTCCATCATCTAATATTTGAAGGAATAAGTTAAATACATCTTCATGCGCTTTCTCTATTTCATCAAATAGTAATACTGAATATGGATTTCTTCTTACAGCTTCTGTTAATTGGCCTCCTTCTTCGTATCCTACATATCCTGGAGGCGGTCCTATAAGTCTTGATACTGCATGTTTTTCCATATATTCTGACATATCAATTCTAATTATATTTTCTTCACTATCAAATAAATTTCTAGCTAAAGTTTTTGCAAGTTCTGTTTTACCAACACCTGTAGGTCCTAAGAATATAAATGATCCTATTGGTTTATTTTCATCTTTAAGTCCTGCTCTGTGACGAATAACAGCATTACTTACAGCCGTTACAGCTTCATCTTGTCCTATAACACGAGTTTTTAACTCTTCTTCTAATCTTAGTAATTTTTCTTTTTCGCTTTCAACTAACTTAGTTATAGGTATATTTGTCCATTTAGAGATTACTTCTGCAATTTCTTCTTCTGTAACCTCTTCTTTTAATAAAGATGTTTGATTGTCATCTTCCATTTTTTCTTCGGCTTCTTTAATTTCGTTTTCAAGCTTTGGAATTATACCATATTTAAGCTCTGCAGCTTTATTTAAATCATATTCTCTCTCATATCTTTCTACATCTCCTCTAGCCTCATCAAGTTTAGCCTTAAGGTTTCTAACATTCATTATATGTGACTTTTCTTTTTCATATATAGCTGTTAAATCATCATTTTTAGACTTAAGTTCAGCTAATTCATCTTGAAGTTTTTCAAGTCTTCTTTTACTTGCTTCATCCTCTTCTTTAAGAAGTGCTTCTCTTTCAGTCTCTAATGTAAATATTTTTCTTCTAACTATATCTAACTCAGTTGGTAGTGAGTCAATTTCACTACGAATCATAGCACTTGCTTCGTCTATTAAGTCTATAGCTTTATCTGGCAAATATCTATCTTGTATATATCTATCTGATAATTTTGCTGCTGCAACTATTGCAGAGTCATGAATTCTAATACCATGATGAATTTCAAATTTTTCTTTTAATCCACGAAGTATAGAAATTGTATCACCTACACTAGGTTCATCCGCTATAACTGGTTGGAATCTTCTCTCTAATGCTTTATCTTTTTCTATATACTGTCTATATTCATCAAAAGTAGTAGCGCCTATACAATTTAGTTCTCCACGAGCTAACATTGGTTTTATTAAGTTTCCTGCATCCATAGCACCATCTGTTTTTCCTGCTCCTACTATTGTGTGTATCTCATCTATAAATAAAATTATTTTCCCTTCAGCACCTTGAACTTCTTTAAGCACTGCTTTTAATCTTTCTTCAAATTCACCTCTATATTTAGCACCTGCTATTAATGATCCCATATCAAGCGCAAATATAATTTTATCTTTAAGTCCTTCAGGTACGTCTCCTCTGACTATTCTTTCTGCTAAGCCTTCTACTATAGCAGTTTTCCCAACACCTGGCTCACCTATTAAAACAGGATTATTTTTTGTTCTTCTTGAAAGTATTCTTATAACTCTTCTTATCTCTTCATCACGACCTATAACTGGGTCTAATTTATTTTTTTTAGCTAAATTTATTAAGTTTGTACCATATCTAGCTAATGCGTCATATGTACCCTCTGGATCTTGGGTTTCTACTCTTTGATTTCCTCTAACTTTTGATAATACTTCTAAAAAGCTGTTTTTATTTATATTGTATTGTTTAAATATTTTACCTATATTTGAACGTGATTCTAATTCAATTATAGCTAAAAATAAATGCTCAACACTTATATACAAATCATTGAATTCTTTTGAAATTTCTTCTGATTTTATTAATACTTCATTTAACTTTCTTGTAGCTACTACACCTTGTGAACTAGCTGCCTCACCTTGAATTTGAGGTAGTTTTAAAAGTTCAGTTTTTACACTTGCTTTTAGGCCTTCTACAGATATACCCATTTTCTCTATTATTCTAGGTATTAATCCATCTTCTTGGTCTATTAATGAATAAAGTAAATGTATTGTATCTACTTGTTGGTTATGATTTTTAACAGCTTCACTAAAAGCATCATTTAAGCTTTTTTGGACTCTTTGTGTCATTTTATCTGCTTCCATAAAAAACTCCTCCAAACTTTTAAATTTAATTTACTATAACTTATACCACTATAAATTTATAGTAAACATTTACCATTAATTTAAATATATTCTTATTTTTCTTTAATTTTTTTAAATTGAAAAATATTTTTTAATGTATTCCTTTATATTATTATTAGCTTTAATTTATTTCATAATTCACATTAAAATTATTACAACTCTTATTAAATAAAAAAGTGGATAATCTTAAAAGATTATCCACTTTTATGCATATATATCAGAAAATTCAACTTCAATTTTTTGCACGAAATTGGCCTTTAAATTACAGTCATCTATTAGTTCTAGTTTATGGCTGTATAAATTGCAAGGCATATCTATTATAAACTCACTGCCTTGTCCTAGTTCACTTTCAACATCTATATTTCCACCATGTAACTCAACTAAAGACTTAACTAAAGACAGACCTATCCCACTTCCAACTTTAGTATCTATACTTTCATGTTTAACTTGTTTAAATCTATCAAACACTTTATATAAATCTTTTTTAGGTATTCCAATACCTTCATCTTTAACTCTTAATTGAATCTTATCTTTTAAGTCTTTTATAGTTACCTGTATTGCTTTCCCTTTTCTATTAAATTTAAATGCATTTGATAATAAATTTAATACTATCCTCTCCATTTTATCTAAATCAAACCCGATAACTTTTTCTTCCACATCTGTATCAAATATTATATCCATTTCATTTTGATTTGCAAAATCACTTACAGAATCACAAATACTCTCAACAAAATTAACTATGTCATAATTTTTAGGGTTAAATTCTACATCTTCATAAGTTAACTTAGTTGAGTCAATCAAATTGTCTACTAGTTTCAATAGTCTATATCCATTTTGTTTTATTATATTTAAATACTTATCGTCTCTATCATTTGTTTTGTTATTTATTATATCGTATCGGTAATTTAACATTTGAACTGAACTAAATATTAAGTTTAATGGTGTTCTTAATTCATGTGCTGTATTGGCTAATGCTTCTGAACGTGCTCTTTCTAATGCTTCTTCATGTTCTTTTCTCTCCGTTATATCTCTTGCTATTCCTATGATTCCAATTACATCTCCACCGTCTGATATTATAGGTGTTTTTATGATTTCTAAATAAATTTTCTTCCCATTTTTCAATATAACGTTTTCATAATACATTTTAGTAGATCTAGTGTCTACAACCTCTAAATCATTATCTCTATAACTTTCAAAATTTTGACTAATCACAGGTAAATCTTTATAACTTTTACCTATTATATCATTTCTATCTAATTCTACTAGCTCCGTTGCATAACTTTTATTACAACCTACTATATTCCCATCTATGTCTTTATAAAATATATAATCCGGTATCGTGTCTATTAGTAATTGTACGGTTCTTAAATGCTGTATCTCTTTATTTTCTACAAGCCATAATACATATTTATCATCTTTTACATATGATATTTCAACTTTATACCATCCATCTAAATAAGAAATATATGAATCTTCATCTATTTTACCTTCTTCTAAATTTTTATCTAAAATAGAAGGTATAATATCATTTATACTTTTTTCTTTGATATTTTCTTCATCTAGATCCACAAGTTTACAAAGTTTATCATTAAAGTCTTCTATTATAAAGTCTGTAAAAATTCCTTCTTCATTTTTTATAGCTTGTCCATATATACATGGCAATGGACACAATTTTAAAATTTCACTACAAAGTTTAAAGTTTAGCATTCCCCCACCCCTAACAAAATTACTCTATATAAATTATAACAAACTTGTTTATATATTTCATTATTAAATTGTTAATATTGTTTATATTTTGTTAATAAGTCTGTGGATTATTTTTTAAATGACTTTTTTTATAATTGTAATTTAATATTTATTTTAATTTTTGTATATAAAAACATTTTCCTGTAATATTTTTCACTATAATTGTAAGAAATTAACTACTAATCCTTTATTTTTTTCTCAATTTGAATTAAAATTATTAATAATAGTAATTATATAATAATAATAATACAAATTTAATAGATAAGAGGTACGAATATGTCAAATGAAAATAAGTCATCAAACTTTATAAGAAACATAATAGTTAATGATTTAGAATCTAAAAAACATGATACTATCATAACTCGTTTCCCACCTGAGCCAAATGGATATTTACATATTGGTCATGCTAAATCTATATGTTTAAACTTTGGTTTAGCTAAGGAGTTTAATGGAAATGTAAATTTAAGATTCGATGATACAAATCCAGTAAAAGAAGATGTAGAGTATGTAAACTCTATAAAAGAAGACGTTCAGTGGTTAGGCTTTGATTGGACTAACTTATACTTTGCTTCAAATTATTTTGAACAAATGTATGAAAGAGCTGTTCTTCTTATAAAAAAAGGTAAAGCTTATGTATGCGACTTAAACGCAGAGCAAATGAGAGAGTATAGAGGTTCTTTAACAGAACCAGGAAAAGAAAGTCCTTATAGAAATAGATCTATAGAGGAAAATCTTGAATTATTTGAAAAAATGAAAAACGGAGAATTTGGAGATGGAGAAAAAGTTTTAAGAGCTAAAATAGATATGTCTTCTCCTAACATCAATTTAAGAGACCCTGCTATATACAGAATATCTCATTCTCATCACCATAATACTGGTGATAAATGGTGTATATATCCAATGTATGCTTTCGCTCATCCATTAGAAGATGCTATAGAGGGTATAACTCATTCTCTATGTTCGTTAGAATTTGAAGATCAAAGACCACTTTATGATTGGGTTGTAGCTGAGTGTGAAATGCCAGAAGTTCCTCGCCAAATAGAATTTGCTAGACTTAATCTTACAAATACTGTTATGAGTAAAAGAAAACTTAAACAACTTGTTGATGAAGGTGTAACTGATGGTTGGGATGATCCTCGTATGCCTACTATAGCTGGTCTTAGAAGAAGAGGTTACACTCCAGAAGCTATTAGAAACTTCTGTAATGAAATAGGTGTGGCTAAAGCAGATTCTACAGTAGATAGCCAAATGTTAGACTATTTTGTAAGAGAAGACTTACAGCCTAAAGCGCCTCTTGCTATGGGTGTTTTAAAGCCTTTAAAACTAGTTATAACTAACTATCCAGAAGGTCAAGTTGAAATGCTTGAAATAGAAAACAATGCTAAAGATGAAACTAAGGGTAAAAGATTAGTTCCATTCTCTAGAGAAATATATATAGAACAAGACGACTTTATGATTGAACCAGTTAAAAAATACTTTAGATTATTCCCTGGTAATGAAGTTAGATTAAAGGGAGCTTACTTTGTTAAGTGTAATGACTTCATAACTGATGAAAATGGAAATGTAACTGAAATCCACTGTACATATGATCCAGAGACTAAGAGTGGTTCTGGCTTCACTGGCCGTAAAGTTAAAGCTACTATACACTGGGTAGATGCAAATAGTGCTGTTCCTTGTGAGTTTAGATTATTTGAGCCATTAATCTTAGATGATGCTCCTGAAAATGAAGGTAAGCACTTCTTAGAGCAAATAAACCCTAATTCTCTTGAGATAGTTCAAGGTTTTGCTGAAAAAACTGCTATAGAAAATGCTAAGCCTCAAGATAAGTTCCAATTTGTAAGACATGGATTCTTCAATGTAGATTCTAAATATACTACTGATGAAAAGCTAGTATTTAATAGAGTAGTTCCATTAAAGAGTTCATTTAAACCGAATAAATAATATAACTAAAAAGCTGAGTTAAAATACTTTTTATTAAGTATTTCACTCAGCTCTTTTTATAATAATATATGTATAGTAATTTATATTTCTATAGTTGTTTCATCTATAAATTTAATATTTTCATCTAAATCCCTTATATCATTTACTAGCTTTTTTAATGCTAGATCTTTCTTTTTAGCTTCTATCATAACATCGAAATCTCTGTCTACTTCATCTTTCGCTAGGTATATAAAATTCAAAAAATCTTTTGCATTTATGAAATCTGCATGTTTTCTATCTTTTTCAAATTCTCTAGGACTTGAAAAATGTATTTTAGGTGGTAAAATTTCGTTATTCCAAGTATTAAAAATGTCTTTTAATATATACTTAATTTCATCTCCGTTATTTTTACAAATATGATGGTGAATATCAAGAACCATAGGTAATTTTGTTTCTTTACATATATTTAAAACATCTTGTGCTGTAAATATTTTATCGTCATTTTCCAATATTAATCTACTTACAACTTCATTTGGAAAATATTTTAGGTTATTTATAAACCTTTCTATGCTTTCTTCTTTTCCTCCTTGAGAACTCCCGATATGTATAACCATTTTTCCTTCTTTATAATTTATATCTTCAAATATCTGACTTTGAAATGTTAGACTTTTTATAGTATTTTCCACAACATTTTCTTTTATGCTATTGATTACATTAAACTGATCTGGATGAGAATCTATTCTCAGATTATTTTTCCTGATTATATTCCCTATATATTCAAAATCTTTTTTAAAATATTTCCTATACTCAAATGTTACGTCTGGATGAGTTCCAAGTGGTATCAAATTTGAAGTTATCCTATAAAAATGTATTTGATTTTCTATATTATAATTTAATATTTTTTCTAAGTCATATATATTTGATCTAGTTACTTCCTTTAGCTTATTTAGCTTGTCTGCCTCTGTATTGATCTTAGAGTATCTAGAGTATGTTACAGTGCTTGAAGAGGTCACTTTGGGCAAATTTAAAGCTATAGCTACATATCCAAGTCTAACTTTCATATAATTGCTCCTTTAATCTGTATAATATAAAATTAGTTTTTTCTTTATATTATATAATATTCTACAAATTAATAAAAATATTAAATAAAAAAGTGAACTCTAATATTAGAGTTCACTTTTTATTATAATAAATATTTATTTACTATAGTGTTTAATTCGTCTTCATTTTTTTCTATAAATTCATAAAATTCTAAGTTAGATTTAGCTATAGCTTCTGATATATCGAATAATAAGTTTGGAACTTCTCTTCTTAATACATCTCCGTATATTTTTCCTAATCTAGTTTCCTCAAAAGTAGCACATCCACCTATATGAAGTTCATAAGCATCTTCTGTCTTATCTCCAACTCTTTTCTTTTTACCAGCAAAACCAATAGGTGCAACTTGGTGAGTTGAACAAGAGTTAGGACATCCTGATATATGGATTCTTGGTAAAGTGTCACTATTATAATTTTTTTCTTCTAAAGTTTTGATTATTTCCTCTAAAGTTTCTTGACTTTCAGCTATACCCATTTGGCAAATAGGAACACCTATACAAGCTGTACTTTGTTGTATTTTATATTTACCTGTT
Source organism: Paraclostridium dentum (assembly GCF_048568265.1). Lineage (NCBI taxonomy): Bacteria > Bacillati > Bacillota > Clostridia > Peptostreptococcales > Peptostreptococcaceae > Paraclostridium > Paraclostridium dentum. The sequence continues at coordinate 1,735,430 of NZ_CP183813.1, forward strand.
ATATCCTTAGTTAAATCTAAAACTTTTTTAGCTTCTTCTCCATTTAGATTTCTTATATAAAGACCTTCACTCATAGCTAATCTTATTTCAATATCATCCATATCATTTACAGTCTCTATTATTTTGTCTAAATCAGAAACTTTTAATTGCCCATTTACAGGGTGTACATAAACAGCGTATAATCCCTCTTGTCTTTGAGAAACTAAACGATCATCTTTGACCTCTATAGAAATTCCTTTTTTATCATATACTTTTTGAGTTACATTTAAATCTAAATTACATTTTTCTTTTGCTTCTTTTAAATGTTTTTTATAGCATTCTAATAAAGCATCTTTACCCATTTCCATAAGCATGTATCTTGTACGAGCTTTGTTTTTATTTTCATAATTACCTTTTTCTATAAATAAATTAGTCATAGCCTCTACATGATATAATACATCCTTTGGCTCTACTAACTCATCGTATTCACAACCTTTGATAGGATTTTTACCCATTCCTCCAGCTATGTATACTTTGAAGTATTCTTTTCCATCTTTTTTAACTGCCATAAATCCTAAATCATTTATTGTAGCTTTTGATTCATCTTTAGGTGAACTTGAAAAAGATACTTTTAATTTTCTAGGTAGTTTATAAGTAGTTATTTTACTCATAAAGTGCTCATTAACTTTTGTTGCATAAGGTGTTACATCAAAGATATCTTCTGGATCTACTCCTGATAAAGGTGATATAGCAACGTTTCTTGGGAAGTTACCTCCACCACCTCTTGTATACATATCTTTATGTATACCTTCTTCCATGATATCACAAACTTCGTCTATTGTTAGTCCATGAAGTTGTATTGCTTGACGAGTTGTAAGGTGTAATTGTTCTAAATTATATTTATGAGCAAAATATTGCACTAATTTTAATTGTTCAAGATTTAATATACCTGAAGCCACTCTAAGTCTTATCATAAAGTGTTCTCCATCACGGTGCGCATAAACACCCATTCCACCAGATGCATGTTTAAAGTCCATTTTTGACATTTCTTTATTTAAGAAATTGTGTCCCTTTACTCTGAATTCTGGTATTTCATCTAATAATATTTGTTTATAACTTTCCATATTTGACTCCTTTATAATGACTTTTTATCGCCTTTTATTTAACATATTTATTTTACGACATTTTTCCTTAAATTAGAAATTGATTCTTCCTATTATAATCATTAATATTTTCAATGGTTTATAAATTTATGCAATAATTAAGAAAATAAAATTTTCTATAAATTCAAAAAAGAGACACCATATAAGATGTCCCTTTTAAATTTATTTTTTATAAACTCCCCAAAATATTTTTATTGTCTCATTGGTTGGTGGTTTTGTGAAACTAGATACAATAATAAATGATACTAATGAAATTATAAGAGGTAAAACTATAGTGTGCATACCTAATGGTCTTACCCATATATAGCTAAATAAAATATAACTCCCTATACCTGTTATTATAGATGCTAATGCTCCACTTGCATTTGCCTTTTTCCAATATAGCCCCAGTATAATAGGCCATAAAAATGTAGCTATTATTCCTGCATTTGCATATAAATTTAGCCATACTATCAAATCTGGAGGATTTATTGCTACTATGTAAATTATTATACCTAATGTAGATGTTACTAATAAACTTATAGTTCCAGTTTTTTTAGCATCTTTTTTTATTTTAGGGTTTATGTAATTAGTATATATATCATTAACTATAGCTCCTGATGCTACTAATAATTGTGAATCAACAGTAGACATTATAGATGCTAATGGACCTGCTAGTAAAATTCCCGCAATTACCGGCGGAAATAATTGAGTTGTTATAGTAGGAATGACTAAATCTCCAGACTCAATACCCACTACAAGAGTACTTGAAAATGCACCAACTAAATGCATCCCTAATAATAAAATCATAGATACGATTGTCCCATACTTGATTCCATCATGTAAACTTTTTGTATCTTTATAACTCATAGCCCTCTGAGATACTGAAGGAATTCCTACTACTGCAAAACCAACAAGTATCCAAAATGATGTTACCCATGCTATACTCATATTTCCCGGAGTTACTCCAAATGGAGTTATAAGTCCTTCATTTACACTTTGCATATTACTTACTATATTAGATATTCCCCCTCCTGCTATAACAGTTCCTACAAATATAGCTATAGTGGCTACTGTCATTATAACACCTTGAATTGTATCAGAAATAGTTACCGCTCTAAATCCTCCTACTACAGTATGTACTATAACCGTTAATCCAAAAGCTGTAAGTGCAACTTTGTAATCTAATCCAACTGCACCTTGCAAAAGTCTAGCTGCTCCAACCCACTGAGCTGCCATTGCCGCTATAAAAAATACTACTATAGATAGAGATGTAAGTATTACTACCGCATCAGATTTATATCTTGCTCTTAAAAAATCAGTGATTGTCACTGCATTTATTTTCCTAGCTATTATAGCAAACTTTTTTCCAAGTACTGCTAATGTAAAATATCCAGTTGGCATTTGAGCCATAGATAAAAATACCCATCCTAATCCTTGGGTATACGCTGTTCCTGGTCCTCCTATAAAGCTTCCAGCACTCAAATATGTTGTAACTAGTGTCATAGCTAGAACAAAACCTCCTAAGTCCCGTCCTCCTGTCATGTATTCATCCATGAATCCTTTTTCGCCATTGTGTTTATTTTTAGCTCTATTTACAAATTTCATAGAATAAAATCCTACTATAAATATAACTATAAAATATATAAGAATAGGCAATAGTACTTGAAAATTTATGTGTTTCATTACTTATATTCCTTTCTATACTCTTCTATCTCTTCTTCACTTAATGCATCTAAAGGCATGTTTTTAAAAAATTTATTTATCATAATTACAGTTAAAGCTGAAAATAATATTCCTCCAGCTATACAACTCATAAAGAACCAAGTTGGAAACCCAAATATATATGTATATTCTTTAACTGGCTTAGATCCTAATCCATATCCAAACCCAAACCACCATACTAAGTTTACAATTCCTAATGCTAATCCCATTAAAGCTTCCTTGTTGCACTGTTTATATCTAGGATCTTCTTCAAATTCAAAATTTTCTTTATTTTTATTCATATGAAAACAATCTCCTTATCATCGTTATTTAATTAATATATCCAAAATAAACTTTTATTATTGTTATATGTTTTTTAGTATACAATGTACATAAAAAATATACAGTATAAAAAGAAATCTGTCTATAAAATATAAAAATTTCAATATACTTATAACAAAAAAAGTAAAAAAATAACTTACAAACTATAAGTTTGCAAGTTATTTTTTCACTTTTTTAGCAAGTAGCTCCTCCAACTATATGAAGTTCTGCTTCCAATATTTCTTCTTTTCTATCTAGTATATCATTTGATAAAACTTGAGCTTCCATGTTTTCAACTCCAATTCTATCAATCATATCTCCAAAACGTTCACCAGTTTTTCCTTGTTCTCTATATATAAGTATTGATTTTTCTAGTATAACCATCATTTCATTTTCAGTATAAACTCCAGTTATTGGAGTACCAGGTCTTGAAGTTTTACCCCATTTACCACCTAGGTATATTTTTAATCCTTTTTTACCTTCTTCTATTGCATCGAAATGACATTTACCTATACACAATCCACAGTTATTACATTTTTCTCTATCTATAAATGCTTTACCATCTACTATAGATATAGCTCCTACCTTACAAGTTTCTTTAGGCATACACTTTTTACATCCTGAACACATATCTTCATCAAACTCTGGTACAAATTGTCCCACTATCCCAAAATCATTTAAACTTGGCTTTACACAATTGTTTGGACATCCACCTACTCCAATTTTAAACTTATGTGGCAATTTAACATCATACCATTTTTCATAAAATTCTTTATGAAGAGTTGTACCTATCCCTTGAGTATCACAAAGTCCAAATGTACATACACTTCCTTTACATGGAACTATAGGTCTAACTCTTGAACCAGTTCCTCCAGATACTAAATTATCTTTTTTCAAATATTCCTTAGTAGCTTCTATATCTTCATATTTTATACCAGGTATTTCTAATGTTAGTCTTGAAGTTAATGAAATATCTCCATTTCCATACTTCTTAGCTATTTCAGCTACATTTATTAGTTGTTCTGCTGTTATAGCTCCATTTTCAGTTATAACTCTACATGAAAAATGCTGACCATCATTATTTGATAAAAAACCTTCGCCCTTAACTTTTTTTCTCATTTTCTCTGTTAATTTCATATTAATTTACCCCCACTTCAACATTTAATTCCTTATTTAAAGCTAATCCACCTTCTAATACCTGTACATCTTTATATCCAAAGTGTTTCATTCTGTTGTATGCTAAATAGGCTCTTTTTCCCCTAGCACATACTAAAAGTATTTTATCATCTAATTCAAATCCATCTATCTTACCATTAAGTTGTGTTAAATCTATATATGTAACTCCTTCTAATTGAGGTGTTTTATTTACATCTGCTAACTTATAACTTTCTTGATTATTCAAAAACTCTTCATATCTAAGAGTTTTTAAGTCTCCATCTATTTTATTTAAAAGTATATTAGCTGCATGTCCTACTGGATGAATAGCAGTAGAAAATGGAGGTGCATATGCTAAATCTAAATTTTGTAAATCATTTATAGTTGCATTAAATGTTATAGCCGTTGAAATTACGTCTATATGCTTATCTACATTTCCTTCCCCAAAAACTTGTGCTCCTAATACCTTTTTATTATCTTTATCTGATATAAGTTTTATAATTATCATTTTAGAATCTGGATAATAGTGTGCTTTATCATCTATCGGAACTAAAACACTTTCAACGTTATACCCTAAATTTAATGCATCTTTTTCTGTTAGCCCTGTTCTTGCTGCATTTAAATTTAGTAACTTTACTATACCCGTTCCTAAAACACCATTAAATTCTGTTTTTTTGCCAGCTAAAGTTTTAGCTAAACATCTTCCTTCTTTGTTTGCAGATGACCCCATAGGAGACCATTCAGGCTTTCCACTTAATATATTCTTTACTGTTACACAATCTCCAACTGCATATATATCCTCATCATTTGTTTGCATGTACTCGTTAACTTTTATAGTTTTATTTGCCTCAAGCTCTAATCCACAAGTTTCAGCTATATTGCTGTTAGCTCTTATACCTACAGACATTACAATCATATCTGCTTTCATAGCTCTTTTATCTGTTCTTACTTTACTTACCTTTTCATCTCCTTCTATAGAAGTTAATCTTTCCCCTGTTAAAACCATTATTCCATTTTCTATAAGTTCATTTTCAACATATGAACTTACCTCATCATCAAACCCTGGCATTATGTGGTCCATCGCTTCAACTAATGTTGTTTTAACACCCATTTCATGCAGATTTTCAGCTACTTCAAGTCCTATAAATCCTCCTCCTACAACTACTGCTCTTTTTACATTATTTGTTTCTACTACTTCTCTAACAGCAACTGCATCATCTGGTGTTCTCATATAATAAACACCTTCTAAGTCTATGCCTTCAATCGGAGGCTTAATAGGATCCGCTCCTGTTGCTATAACTAACTTGTCATAATTAAAGATTATTTCTTCTTTATTTTGAATATCAAAAGCTTTTACAATCTTTTTATATCTATCTATCTCTAATGCCTCTACACTAGTTTTAACTTCTACTTGAGTTAAATCCGAGAAACTTTTAGGCGTATTTACAATTAAATCTGATTTATCTTCTATAACTCCACCAACATAATATGGAAGTCCACAACCTGCATAAGATATATTTTCCCCTTTTGTAATTAAAGTTACATCAAAATCTCTATTTTCTCTCTTTAGTTTAGCTGCAGTTTTTGTTCCTGCTGCTACCCCCCCAATAACTAACACATTCATGTATATCCCTCCAAGTTTATATTAATTATTATTTTAACAATTTATTCTTACTTAAAGTGTATCAACCAAGTATTATAATGTAAAATTATAAAAAATTATTGATTTATAAATTTAACTTATAGTACACTTTTTATATAAACTGTGTATTGGGGGATACCATGATAGATTTTAGATTAAAAACATTTATAGATTTATGCGAGACTAAAAGTTATACAAAAACTGCAAAAAGACTTTGTATTACTCAACCTGCTGTCAGCCAGCATATAAAGTATATAGAATCACAATACAATATTAAATTATTTAACTATATAGGCAAAACATTAATACTAACTAAAGTTGGACAAGAATTCTTAGATTCTATTTTAAAACTAAGAACTATGTCTTTATCTATTCAAAATAACTTAAAAAAATCTAATTATTCAGCTAAGCCTTTATCATTTGGAGCAACTAGAAGTATTGGAGAATTTGTAATGCCAAATGTTATAAAAAATTATTTATCTCAAAATTCTTATTCAAATTTATCAATGATTGTAGATAATACGAAAAATCTTTTAGATATGTTAAAAAGAGGTTTATTAGAGTTTTGTTTCATCGAGGGACATTTTAACAAAGCTGATTATGAAACCTACTTAATGAGCTACGAAGATTTTGTTTTTGTAGCCTCTCCTAAAAACCCTATCTGTCATAAATCTAATATTAAAGTTGAAGATTTATTTTCAGAAAACCTCATAATAAGAGAACAGGGTTCTGGAAGTAGAGATATTTTTGAAATGTGGCTATTTGAAAGAAACTATACAACTAAAAATTTTTCAAAATTATTACAAATTGGAAATATAAACATAATAAAAGAATTAGTTAAAGATAACTACGGAATATCTATAATTTACAAAGTTGCTGTACTTGAAGAAATAAAAAATAAAGAATTAGTTGTTTTAGATGTCGATTCAATGAATTTGTCTCATGAGTTTAATTTTATATTTTTAAAAGAGTCTATATATGCTGAGGAATACATAGAATTTTACAATAAGATTAATTAATATAAAGGATTTATTTACAAAAGGAATAAAACCTATGATTTTAGGTGGAGTAACAGGGCTATCAGTTGCTATAATTTCTATGGTTTATGTACTTATAGTATTTTAAATAAATTTTAAAGGGCTATATTAAAAAATTAATATAGCCCTTTTTTTATTTTCTAAAGTTAACTTTTTTTACATTATCTTTATTGCTCTTATTTATACTTTTAGATAAAGTCCCTTCTTTTAATCCAAGTAACTCTTCTACATCTTTTGGATATATACTAAGACCATAATTTATTAGGTTATTCATAAACAGACCTTCATTCATAATCTTACCTTCTATTAGCATATCAAATGATTTTTTTAAAAGAATTGGATGCGAAGACTTTATATTACTATCTAATGGCTCTTTCTTGCTCCATCCATTTTTATCCATTTCGTTCATTAAGTACATATATTTTTTATAACTTATTTTTCCTAATTGGTAACCTCTAAGAATCATAGCCCATATAGGAACTATCCATTTGCTTTTTAATTCTATAAAATCTTCTAACTCTTGAGTTCCTTCTAGATCATTTAAAAATGAGTCTTTAGGCATTAAAAATGCACAAGCAAACTCATCTTTCGAGAATTTCTTAGATTGTATATTTGCTTCATTAGCTACTATATAAGCTAGTTCATATGCTAAATCATAATTTCTTATAGAAGCTGATTTCTTATCATTTCCTAGAGCTATAAAATATCTGCTTTCTTTATCTATACTTTGTTTTTGGCTAAATGCAAGAGCGCCTTTTTTATCTATGTTAGTGTCAGATATAAAAATTCCATTTATCTCAAGCAAGTTAACCATATTACCTATAGGTCCATTGTCCAAGTTGAAATATTCTCTTGTTTTTTCAGCTAGTACTTCTATGTCATCGTTTCTATTTAAATTATTTGGTAAATTCATTTCTGGGAACTTTATATATCCTTGTATAAAATTAAGCACCCTGTGAGTCATAACTAATTTTTCTTTTAATGCTATATCTTCTACTCTAGGTAAAGTTGACTCAGTTCTAATATGTGTATTTTCAACTACTACGTTAACTTTATCTTTTTCACTAAAGTAATCCTTTGGAAAACTTAAAGCATTAGCTAATTTCATTTCATTTTCTAGTGTTGGCTTATACTTGTCAGCTTCAAAAGCTAATATATCCTTTTTATTGATTTTAGTTTCGCTAGCCACCATATCTACTGTTTTAGCTCTATACGTCCTAGCATTTTTTAATTTTTTTCCATTAAATATATTTTTACTCATGTCATTTTTACCTTTCTTAAATTATGTCAATAAATCTAAAATTTCATCATTCGATAAATTTTTAAAAGTGTTTGAATCAGATAATTCATTTCCTATTATATCATCTATCATTTTAAGTTTATCATCTTGAAGTTTTATAATTTTTTCTTCTATAGTTCCTTTAGCTATCAACTTTATAACTTCAACAACCTGTTTTTGCCCTAACCTGTGAGCTCTATCGCTAGCTTGATTTTCAACAGATACATTCCACCATGGATCAAAGTGAATTACTTTATTTGCAGAAGTTAGGTTTAATCCAGTTCCTCCTGCTTTTAGTGAAATTAAAAATACTTTTTTATTATTATTTTCATTAAAGTCATTCACAAGTTCAATTCTATCTTTAGCTTTAGTTTGTCCATCTAAATAATTATATTCTATATTTTCTTTGTCTAATATATATGCTAAATTTTTAAGCACACTTGTAAATTGAGAGAATACCAAAATTTTATCATCATTTGATATACTATCTTTTACTATTTCTACACATGCGTTTATTTTTGAACTTTTTCCTTTATAATCACTAACTATCAAACTTGGATCCAAACATAGTTGTCTTAACTTCGTCAAATATGCTAAAACAGTTATTTTATCATTACTTTCATATTTATCTTGTAACTTTCTTTGAATTTCATCAACATATGTTTTGTATATTTTACGTTGTTCTTTTCCTAATTCAACTAAAAATTTTGTTTCTATTTTGTCTGGCAATTCTGTAATTACCTGTTTTTTAGTCCTTCTTAAAATAAAAGGTTTTATAAGTTTCTTTAATCTAATTAAATTACTTTCATCTTTTATAAAAATAGAACTAAATTTATTTAAATTGTATAAATAACCAGGCATTATAAAATCAAAAATAGACCACAGTTCTGCTAAGTTATTTTCAACAGGTGTTCCTGTAAGGGCAAACTTACATTTAGCTTTTATATTTTTAACAGCATCGGTTGTTATAGATGTTGGATTTTTAATATTTTGTGCTTCATCTATAATCAAGCAGTCAAAATTAATATCTTCATACTTATCATTATCATTTCTTAAGGAACCGTATGTAGTTAATAAAACATCAAAACTTTCAATATTATTTATTATACTTTCTCTTTCTTTTTTATTTCCATGAACTATGCCTATTCTTAAGATTGGAGCAAATTTTTCAAACTCACTTTTCCAGTTATGTATAAGAGATGTTGGAGTAATCACCATGCTTTTAGCTTCGTTTTGAGACAATAAAAAAGTTATTGTTTGTATTGTTTTACCAAGCCCCATTTCATCAGCTAAAACACCTCCAAAGCCGCAAGATTCTAAGCTTTTAAACCACTTAAAACCTTCAACTTGATAATCTCTTAAATCAGCATTTAAACTTTTCGGCACTTCATAATTTTCATCTTTTATATTATTGAATTTATCTACTGTATTTTTTGTATTTTCAATACCTTCTATATATGGGATTTTCTTTTCTATTAAAAGATTATTTATATACATTGCTTTACTTTTATGCACATTCATCTCTTTAATGCTATTAGTAAATCCTAAGCTTTCCATAAGCTTAAATAACTCTTTTGTTTGATCATCTTCTAGATTTATAAAATTTCCATTTTTAAGTTTATAAAATCGCTTATTTGCCTTAAAAGATTTTAAAATTTCCTTATATTCTCTTTCATCTACATCTTCTATTTTAAACTTAAATTCAAGATAGTGGTTTATCTCCTCTCCTAAACCTACTTTTATATTGGAGGAGTTATAGACTTTCTTTTCCTTAAATTTATCTGAATAGTATACTTGTCCAATATTTTTTAACCTATTAATTTCTGTAGTTAAAAAATCATATAGATGAGAGTCTGTACCTCTAAACACATATTTATCTTTTTCTCTTTCAAAATAATTTGTGTACAGCCTATATACAGCTTCTTCTTCTTTCTCAATATCTCTTATAACAAATTTGCCCTCTTTTTCACCTTCATAGTTCATTTTTACATCACAGATAATTCTTGAATCGTCTAAGTCGAAGTAATAATTCACTGTTAAGTCTTTAGTTATATTGTTTATAATACTTTCATCCATATTCAAATTATTAGATATTTCTTTTAACTTAGGGATTAAATTAGTTAAACATTCGCTAATTTCATCGTCCTCAAACTCTATGGATTTATTATCATTTAATAATTCATATAATTTTTTATAATATATTCCATTAGACCCTGAAATTAAATATATATTACCTTCATAAAAGACTACATCTCCTTTTTTTGATAAAGGAACAGGTAAATTATCATTATTAAATATAACTATTTTATCTCCTACCTTTTTAATTTCTACATCAATTGGTACATATCCATTTATTATCTGAGGATTATATGTTTTTCTATTATAGTTAAACGTAAATTCTTTATATTTAAGCTTTTCCATTAACCTTTTTAGTAAACTAGGATTTAATATCATATATCTATTTTTTCTTGAGTTTATATTATCTACTAAACTTAGTCCGTAGTCTTCTATAAACTGCGCTAATTCTTCATCATCTTCAAAGTAACTACTCTTGGGATCATATATAAAATCTTTTCCATACATTATTGAATTTCCATCTACTCTTGAAGTTGCAAATTGTTTAAAGTCTTTTAGAGTGTACAGTTTGTCATTACCTATCTTAAATTCAACCTCTAAAGTTTGATTTAAATAACTAGTTATGTCTACTTCCAAATTTACTTTCTCTTTTGGAATTACTTTAAAATAATTCAGTAAATCTTTATTTATAAATCTTGTATTTACTTTCGGTCTAGTTTGTTCTTTTATATCCATAGTCTTTAATTTTAAATTGTTTACTATATTAGATTTTAAATTGTCAATTTCCTTTAATGTTATACATGCTATATGCTTACATATAAAGTGATTGTTAAGAGTTGTATTTTGATTAAAATCCTCACATGTGCATCCTCTGCTTATAATTTTCTTATCATTTAAGTCTATTATTAAAAAACTATTATAAATTTCTCTTTGATATTTTGATGCTACTGTACCGTATAAACTTATTTTATATTCCTCTTTCGAAAAAAAGCTTTCTTCTATATATCCTTGTTTATAATAGTCTCTAGATCTATCTAGTCTATATCTGTCTATATTTTGTAGTAAAACTTCATTTACTATTTTAAAATCCATTTACTCACCTAATTTCTTTTAAGTCATAACCTTTATTATATATTTTTTAGTGAAAATAATAAAGACTGTAGTTTATTTTTTTAACTACAGTCTTTATATTAATTGTTTTTATATTCAAAACATCCTATTAGTTTACTAATTTTTTTAATAGTCTTAAATTAGGCAAAAAAATACACACTTGATTGTTAAGTGTGTATTTTTTCGCTATATTAATTTAATTCATTATTTTGCATTTGTTTTTTTGCATAAGCATTTTTATCCGCCATTCCCTTAGCACCCACACTTGATGAGAATTGAGAGTTTGGTTCAACACTATCTTGCATATTCATTTCAGATACACTTTGTAAATTAGGTTGAGCATTATTTTGCATGTTTGGTTGAGCATTGTTTTGCATATTCATCTCAGATACGCTTTGCATATTAGGTTGAGCATTATTTTGCATGTTTGGCTGAGCATTGTTTTGCATAGAATTTAATGATTGATTTTTCATAGAATTTTTCATTTTAAATAGTCCCTTTCTTGTTGCTTATTTTGTTCCTTATTATCATGTACTATTTTATTTTTTTAATTCGACAAAATTCAACTTTACATTAATTACTTATTTGCTTAGTTAATGCTCCTTGTCTTTTTGAAGCCATTTTTTTATCAACAGTTTGACTTTCCTCTAATTGAGACTCAAACTCTGAGTTTCGTTGTGAATGATTCACCATAGATTGAAAATTTTGAGCTTCATTTTTATATTCATCATATTTTTTGGACTTTTTCATATAATCACCCTTTCTTAATTTACTTAAGATTAGGTTATGATTTTTTAAAATTTTTAAACGATATAAAATTTACCTTATTAGTCTAAATTAAGTTTTTTACTTAAAGTATAGTTAAGACTAATAAATAAAATAATAACTATAAATATGTTTTCTAAAATTCCTATTGTAGTCACTTTTGTAAAAGCTTGAATGAACTCTAGGTTTGAAATATTTATTGATGGTGTAAAATTATTAACAAAATCATAAATAAAACTTATAATTTTTCCTATTACAAAGAATGATATTATACTAACTACCGTCTTATGTTTAGTGAAAATGGGTAATTGAGCTATTGCTATCGAGTTGTAAATAACAAATATAACTATAGAAATTGCACTTAAAGTTAATCCTATTACACTAGCAATTATTATAATATCTTGATTATTTTTAACTAATTCTTTTCCTGAAATCATTATATTACTTATAGAAAATGTCGTTCCATCTCCAAATAATCCTCCGATATCAGTAAATAGTGCATTTGAGTATATAATTATTGCCATTGAACTAACTATTATAGTTAATAAAACCCATATTAAGGCAGATATATATTTTGATAATATAAGACTGCTACTTTTTACAGGAAGTGTAAACATTAAATATCCTTCATCTCCTAGTAAGTTCTTTTTAAATCGTTTAACTATAATTACTATAGTTAGGGTTGTTATTGCTATAAATAGTCCACCTATGACCATATTTATTATCCCTTGTGCCTCTATAAAAACATCTTTTCTTATAAATATAGAGTTTAACGTTGTTATTGCTAGTATTGCAATGTACATAGGTACAAAAAATTTAGCAGTTGATTTTAATTCATATTTTAATAACTTTCCTAACATTTAAATTCCTCCCTAAATAAAGTATCTATAGACATTCCTTTTTCTTCTCTAATTTCATCTACATTCCCTTTTAATAAAATCTTTCCTTTAGAAATTATAATAACTTCATCACAAATATTTTCAATCTCATTTATAAGGTGTGTTGCAATTAAAAGAGTTGAATCTTCATTAAAGTTTTTAAGTATAGTTTTTATTATATAAGCTCTGGATGCTGGATCAACTCCTCCTATTGGTTCGTCAAGTATATATAATTTTGCATTCCTTGACATTACTAATATTAACCCTACTTTTTCCTTAGTCCCTTTAGACATAGATTTTATTTTTTCATTTTCTTCTAAATTTAAATTTTTTATCATTTCTTTTGCCTTATTTATATCAAAGTCTTTATAAAAATCACTAAATAATTTTAAAAGTTCTTTTACAGTCATATCTTCATTTAAATAGTTTCTATCCGGTAAATAAGATACAATTTCTTTAGTTTTTACAGAGGGCTTCGATCCATTTATTAAAATATTTCCTTGATCACATTGTGTTAACCCATTTAGTAACTTTATCATTGTAGTTTTACCACTTCCATTCGGTCCCAGTAAACCTACTATTTTTCCTTTAGGTATACTTAAATTAAATTCTTCTAATACTTGTTTCTTACCATACTTTTTATATACATCATTAAACTCAGCTATATTTTGACTCATATTAATCCTCCATTATGTTATTTTTTACAATCTCTACAATTTCATTTTTTTTGTATCCTAATTGTATTAACTTTTCTTTTAGTGAATTTATTTCTCTGTCTGCTATTTCTTTTCTCATAAATTTAATTTTTTCTTCATCATTTGTCACAAATCTACCACTTGTTCTTTGACTATGCAGTAACCCTTCCCTTTCTAATTCAGCTAGAGCCCTTTGCATAGTGTTTGGATTTACTTCTGCTTCTGATGCCATCTCTCTTACAGAACTTAGTTTAGAACCTATTTCAAATTCACCAGATATAATTTTCAACTTTAATATATCAATTAGCTGCAAATATATAGGTTTGTTATTATCAAATTCCCAAGTCAAATTGTATCACTTCCTTATTGTATTAATCACTTAATACAATAATATATGTTTTTACTTTAATATGCAACCTTTTTAATATATTTCTATAAAAATATATATAAGATAACCTGTCTTATACTATTTTTTACTATTTATTCCATGTAAAATTTCGTTAAATATAATACATACTATATTAAAAGAGAGGTGAGAATGTTGCCAACTATAGGCTATAGAAATATAAAAACAGGAATAGCCGTATTTTTAAGCATAGTTATATATTCTCTGTTAGATAGAACTGATTACTTCTATGTTTGTGTTGCAACTATATTATGTATGGGAAATACTATTGAAAGCTCTATAAATGCTGGCAAACATCGTATAATAGGTACTCTAATAGGTGGGTTATTTAGTGTGTTACTTATATGGTTAGTTAATTTCACTTCAATAAAATATACAAATCCGATTTTACTTGGTATAGGAATATCGACCGTTATACACCTATGTAATATGTTCAAAGCTCAAGAAGCTTGTAGTTTAGGTTGTGTAGTATTTTTAAGTATAATGATAAACTACACTAATGAAAATGCTATTTCTTATGTATTCTTAAGAACTTTTGATACTTTAATGGGTGTATTTATTGCCTTTTTAATAAATACGACTATAAAACCTTATGATACAAAAAATAATGAGGGTTAAATAACCCTCATTATTTTTAATTTATATTATGCTAATTCCTTAGCTTGTAAAACTTCTTCTTGTATAGTCTTTGTTACGCCACATTCTTCATTTGTGTATTTAGTTTCAAAGTTTGCAATTTCTTTTACATCATCATGTCCATTTTTCATCGCATAACTATAATAAGCACTCTTCATCATCTCTAAGTCATTTAAATGATCACCAAAGACCATAGTTTCTTTATAATCGATATCAAACATGTCTTGCACTTTTTTAATCGCAAGCCCTTTATTTGTTCCATAACTAGACATGTCTAACCAATATTTTCCTGAAGGAGTTAATGTTACACCCTCGATACTCGCATTTTTAAATATTGAATAACTATTAGTTTCGGCATCAGTTAAATCAAACATATTAACTTTAAATATTCCATCTTCCACATCTAATAACGAATCTACCTTTGTAACTGGCACATTCATAGGAAAAAGTATATTTAACTGTTCTAGTGCCTCTTCATCTTCTAAATACAACCCTTTAGTCCCACATAACATAGGATATGCATTGTCTACTTCACGCCCAAGTTCTACCAATTGCTTTATGGTACCCTTTTCCAGAAACTTTGAATATATACATTCATCTTTATAGTATATTCCTGTTCCATTTTCACAAATAAATAATAGTTCCTTTTTATAATCATCAAATTGATAAGATATATCTAAATAGTTTCTTCCTGTAGATATAGCAAACATTACATCTTTTTCTTTTAAAGCCCTTATGGTCTCTTTAAAATCTTTTGGAATTTCATGATTACTATTTAGTAATGTCCCATCCATATCCGTTGCTATTAATTTAACCATCTAATCCCTCCTATTGTATAATAAACTTTATAAAAATCGTCGTTCACAATTTTTAATTTATATATTACTCTTATATTATACATAAAATCTACAAAAACTAAAAGTCATGTGCATAATATTATAAATATTATGTATAATGTTATTTATGTTTTGATTTTAAAATTTAACTAAATTTGAAAGAGGAAGTTTTATGGATGAAAAATTTTATGAAGATTTATTAAACATAAATACTATGGGTGAAAAACTTTGGGATTCCAGTGTTACCCACTACCACCCATATCAAGCTACGTCATATATTGCACTTGATATATTATTTAAAACATACAATATGGATAAAACGGATAATGTAGTTGATTTTGGATGCGGAAAAGGTAGACTTATATTCTATCTTAATAGTTTTTTCAAATGTAATGCTACAGGTATAGAAATGGATGAAACTTATTATCAGGATTGCCTAATCAATAAAGAAAATTACTTAGACAAACATAAGCGACTTTCTAGTCAAATAGATTTTAATTGTATTTTGGGTCAAGATTACCAAATTAAATCTGTAGAAAACAAATTCTATTTTTTCAATCCATTTTCCGTTACTATCTTTAGAAAAATAGTAAATAATATTTTAGATTCTTATGAAAAAACTCCAAGAGTCATAGATTTAATACTATATTATCCTTCAGAAGATTATATATATTTTCTAGAAAATAACACTGGATTTTTGCTTTATGAAGAGGTCAAACTTCATGGATTGTATGAAAAGGACTGTTGTGAAAGATTTTTAATTTATAGGATGTATGCGTAAAAATAGCTGAAATTTATTCAGCTATTTTTTGTTTATCTATTTAATTAACTCCCAAGTATCATCGCTTCCTGGAGTTGTGTTTGTCCACCATTTAGCCTTATATGTGTGCCCATTATATCTTACAAGCTCTCCTCCTTGGCAAACCAATCCTTCATAATAATCTATGCTTCCATCTTCATTTGGAGTCACTATTTTTTTCCATGCTTGAGATTTATCTGGATCTTCACCTTTTACCCACCATTTAGCTACATATTTCTCTCCTTTAAATACAACTGAATCTCCCTCTAGATATATTTTATTTGAATCATATGTATCTTGTGATGGATCTGGCTTTTCTTTAACTATTATTGTTCTTTGTTTATTAGTTGTTAAGCCTTCACTATCTTCTACAGAATAATTTATTTTGTAATCTCCAGCTTTAGTTGTATCAACTTTCCCTTCTACTTTTATCTTAGATGTTAAATCTCCATCTTCTCTATCTGCAGCACTTACCCCTTCTAATTCATCAAACTTATCTCCTACATATATAGTTTTATTATCTATTCCATGTAGTGTAGGTGCTTGATTTTTTTGAGGATCTCCTGGTTCTGCACCCTCCCCAAAAGTTTTGTATATATCTGTGAACTGATATTGACTTGTCACTCCTTTGTTACTTTCTAACATAGCATCCCTATTCATTGACCAGAAAGATGTCATTCCTAATCCTTTTTCTATAGAGTGGTCAACAACTAACTTAGCCCAATCAGTTCCAAATATAGGGTGAGCTTCTCCTTCAAATCCAATAGACGAAGTTGTCCCTACTTTTTTATATGCTTCACTATCTGTTAAAGATATATTTGCGTATTTTTTAAAGTACTGTTGTACTTGATTTTTAGTATTATCAATAGCTCTTATAGAAGCTGTTCCATAATTTTCACCTGGTAGTAAAGTTCCATTTCCATAACACATAGTCATTATATTTACAAGTTCTATATCTACTCCTTGAGATAGATATGCCTCTAAAACATCCAGTTGAACTGATGTTAATCCACTTGGTAAAACAGGTAATGTTAATACTACATCCACTCCTGTTTCATCTTGAACTTTCTTTATAGCTTTAGCATTTGTTATGTTTAAGGCTTTACTTTGAGCTGCTCCTCCTTCAATATCTAAATCTATTCTTGTTAATCCATAACCATCTACAATTTCTTTATATGTATTGTATAAGACATTTACATCTTGAGTTTGCTCCCAAAATGTAACCCCATTTAATCCTCCAAATGCTACCGTTACATCTCCTCCAATATCTCTTAATTCTTTAATAGATTGTTTCATACCTTGATATTGTGTATTGTCATTATTATCTTCATTTAAAACAGAGAATCCACCCCATCCCCATTTCACCTTATTATTTTCAATTTTACCCGTTGATTGTATAAATCCTAAATTGAAGAATTTTACTCCACTATCTTCAGTTATTCTTTTTAAGTTTACAGTCCCATTATTTGTGTATCCAGGTTTTGTTATCCATGCAACCATGTCAACATAAGGTGCATTAACTTGGGTTGGCCACTCAATACCTTGACCTACTCCAAAATTAACACTCTTATTTGAATAACTTATATTCGTAGATTTTTTTTCTTGTGCATTAACCTTTATTCCATCATACATTGAAATTCCTGATGCCATAACCATAGATAGCATTAATGTGAATACTATTTTTTTATTTAATTTTTTTAAGTGTTTCATATTTATTCTCCCCTTTAATAATTATTTATTTTATAAATTCCCAAGAATCATCACTACCTGGTACTGTGTTTGTCCACCATTTAGCCTTGTATACGTGATTATTATATTTTACATGCTCTCCACCATTACAAATCATACCTTCATAATAATCTATAGTTCCATCTTCATTTGGAGTTATTACCTTTTCCCATGCTTGAGATTTGTCTGGGTCTTCTCCTTTTATCCACCATTTAGCTATATACTTTTCGCCTTTAAATACAACTGAATCCCCTGCTAAGTATATTTTATTTGGGTCATATGTATCTTGTGATGGCTCCTCACCTTTTTTTACTACCGTTATAACTCTCTCTTTTTCTACTTTTGAACCTTTGCTGTCTTCAACTGAATAGACTAGCTTATAACTACCCTCTTTATTCGTATCCACAGAACCAATAACATTTATTTTATTTGTTATATCTCCGTCTTCATTATCCGTAGCTGTTACCCCTGCTAATTTATCAAATGAATCCCCTATGTTTATAGTCTTATTATCTACACCATGTATTACAGGAGCTTGATTTCCTGGAGGTTGTACTTCTCCTGAATCATCTAGAATTGATTGTCTATACATATCTATACCATTATCAGACATTCGCTGAACAAGATCTATTCCTGATATATTTGCATCTCCCTTTAATTTAAAAGTATATGTTTTTCCAGGTTCTATATTTTTACCTTCCCAAACAGACTGTAAATCTACTATTGTATACCCATTTTCATAAGTGACATTTCCAGCCATGTGATCGCCTGCTTTTAAAGCTTTATCACTTTTTATATATAATTTAGGAGCTTTTATAGTTTCAGCACCTTTTTCTACTGAGGCTAAAACATCCTGTGACTCTTGTAATACTTCATTATTTTTTATAGCTATCTCATATCCATTTTTATCTTCACCCCATTGTTCTTCATACGGGCTTATTGATGTTTTAACATCTAATTTTGAAAAAGTTATTTCATTTTGTGGTAATTTTCCACTTCCGAAAAGTCCCTCTTTAGATGCTTTTGTCAATTCATCTCTTTTACTAGAATCCGTTTTAGCATCTTGAGAGGCCATCCATCCTATCATACCTCCAAGGTTATTATCATTTACATATTTTGTTTTTTCTGTTATTGATTTTACATTATCATATGTAAAAAGCTTTCCAGTACTTTCATCATAAAGATACGGTGCTTTTGCTGTATCATCCCAATATTCTTTTAGTCCTGGATACTTTGATTTTAATTTATCTAAACTTCTGTATGACCACACTCCGCCCATGCGTCCTCCATCTCCTGACGCTAATGGAGCTTCATTTATAGCTCCTCTTGATGGTGTCTGATCTGCATCTTTTGTAGTTATTGAAGCCTTGTTAAAAATTCCTGGCAAAGAATTGTTACTACCTTTTTCAACTTTATCCCAGCCCCTACTATAATAAGCTGCTCCTATTACAATTTTATCTTTTTCAGCTCCTTTATCTACTAGGTAATCAACAGTCTCATCTATCGATAAATTATTACCCTTTATAGGGTCACTTCCGTTTGGATAAAGCGCTGTTTGATGACCGCTATATTCATCCCATGCTCCCCTCATGTCATAGGTCATTATATTTGCAAAATCTACAATGTTAAAAAGATTTTCTACATCTATGCCTAAATCGACTTTGCTCTTAGGTGCAGGTATTGCTACAGATAGTTCATAATCTTTACTTAGTTTACTACTTTGTTTATCAAGTTCTGTTCTGAATTCTTGTAAAAGTTTTATATAATTTTCTTTATCTGCTTTAGTTGCATTAGGTGTTCCTTCATCATTTTTGTTGTCTACCAAATCAGGTTGCCTAACATCACATGGGTATTCCCAGTCAATATCTACAAAATCCATGTTTGTGTACTCAATAAATTTCAGTACATTTTTAACTAAATTTGCTCTTTTATCTGGATTTGCAGCTACTTCAGAAAAATCACCTGATTTTGACCATCCTCCAAGAGAGACTCCTATTTTTAAATTTGGATTTTTTGCTTTTAATTCTTGAAATGCACTTAATACACCAGCATTAGCAGCTCCCCATTGAACACCATCTTGACCTACAGGTGCTCCAACAGCAGCATCTTTATCTGTAAACTTTAAATTTCCACTTGAATCAAAATCTAAAAAAGCAAAATTCAAATGAGTTAATTTATCTGCTGGTATATCCTTTGGATAAAAGTTTTCCTGTCCTCCCCAAATTGACCAGTCTCCATAATATATAACATTTCTTTTTTGATTATGGCTAACTGTGTTTTTAGAATGATTCGCAGTTTGTTCTTGTGCACTTACAATTATGCTATCACTTGAATATAACCCTTGTGTTATAAGCATAGACATCATTATAGCTACTAGCACTTTACTTCTACGTTTCCTTAATCTTTTTAAATTTTTCATTCTTTCCCTCCAATTGGGCTATACTAGGTTAATCTTAATATAAAAACTAGACGCTTATAATCTCACACTCTTATGCATCTTATTAACCTTTGTTTTTTACTTAACAAAAAAAACCACTCCTAAAGAGTAGTTTAATGGTATAGTTAATAAGACATATAATAATGCCGTATAAAAACAAAAAGTATGTATACTCTTTGGCAACTGGCTGGCATAATATGTATAAACATACCTTAGCCCCTATAGCTTTGCGTCATTAGATTTCCCTAATTTTGCCTATTAAGTTTTTTTAAACAGATAATATTCACTATTTAGTGATTATTATCTGTTTAATTCACTGTAATTATAGCAGACATTTTTATGATGTACAACATAATTTTTATTATTTATTATTTGTTATTCTTATTTTTTCTTTTTTTAAGAATAAATATAGATAAACCTAAAATTAAAACTATTCCTAAAATAGATATTATCATTATATTTTGTACATTTGGAATTTTTGCTTTTACATGTATGTTTTCTAAGTTTGATAAGTTTAAATTCCAATTATAATTATAGATTCCATCTTTTTTTGAGTTTGAATTCGCATTCGATTCTACTAATTCTATAGGTGTATTTAAGTTAAAATTCAAATCAAATCCTGATCCAAATAAATTTAACATTCCTAGCTCTTCTTGACTCATGTTTTTGCTTATATAATCTTTTAATTTTATATTTATATCGTATGTGTTAGATAAAAAGCTATCTTCTTTTTTTACACTTACTAAATCTCCAAACTTTTCAATTCCCTTACTATTGTTTTGTTTTAAGTCAGCAATATTTCCTAAGTTTTCAGTTATTTTATATCCTGTTTTCCCTGATTCTTTTATTTTCTCAACATTATCGTAATTTGATTTTAATTCTTGCTCATTTATACCATCCATTAAATAATCACTACTTAAAATTTGTGCTGTAACACTTGCATTTCCTTTTTTATCTATATTAAGGGTTATATCTGAATTTACACATCCAGTTAGCATAAATATAGATACAATCATACATATAGAAATAAATATTTTTTTCATATGATTTCCTCCAAATATTAATTTATATAACTATATTAACATATTGTGTAAAAAAATATTTATTTCTACATATAAAGTTTATTATTTTGTCTTGAATTTTAAATTTAGATGAATAATTATTATTCCTGAACTTTTTTATTAAAATAAAAGTATAGCCTACTCAATGTAGACTATACTTAAAAAATTATCCTAAAAACATTTTTAAATCATCTTCAACATTTGTTATTCCACCTATGCCAAAGTTTTCAACTAATACTTTAGCTACATTTGGTGATAAAAACGCTGGTAATGTTGGTCCTAAGTGTATATTTTTTACCCCTAGGTATAATAGTGATAATAATACTATTACTGCTTTTTGTTCATACCATGCTATATTAAATGCTATTGGTAATTCGTTTATATCTTGTAATTCAAATACTTCTTTAAGTTTTAATGCAATAAGCGCTAATGAATATGAGTCATTACATTGTCCTGCATCTAATACTCTAGGTATTCCGTTTATATCTCCTAAGTTTAGCTTATTGTATTTATATTTTGCACATCCTGCAGTTAAAATCACTGTATCTTTTGGTAGTGCCTCTGCAAATTCTGTATAGTAGTTTCTTGATTTAGCTCTTCCGTCACATCCTGCCATAACGAAGAATTTCTTTATTGCTCCGCTTTTAACTGCATCTACTACTGCATCTGCTAATACAAATACTTGGTTATGCGCAAATCCTCCAATTATTTCTCCTCTTTCTATTTCTGTAGGAGGTTGACAGCTTTTAGCCTGTTCTATTATTTCCGAGAAGTCTTTATCGTCTTCACTCTTACCTTTTATGTGCTTAACCCCTGCAAATCCAGCGGCTCCTGTAGTGTATATTCTATCTTTGTAAGTATCTTTTGGTGGTACTATACAGTTTGTAGTCATTAATATTGGTCCGTTAAAACTTTCAAACTCTTCTTTTTGTTTCCACCAAGCATTTCCGTAATTTCCTGCAAAGTGAGAATATTTTTTAAATGCTGGATAGTAGTGTGCTGGAAGCATTTCTGAGTGAGTATATACATCTACTCCAGTTCCTTCTGTTTGTTTTAATAATAGTTCTAAGTCTTTTAAATCATGTCCTGATATAAGTATTCCTGGGTTATTTCTAACTCCTATATCAACCTTAGTTATTTCTGGATGTCCATAAGTTCCCGTATTTGCACTATCAAGTAAAGCCATTCCGTCTACTCCAACTTTACCAGTTTCTAAAGTTAGTGCTATTAACTCATCTACACTTAAGCTATCATCTAAAGTCTTAGCTAAAGTTGCTTGCATAAAAGCATTTATTTTTTCATCATCATATCCTAATGCATTAGCATGCTTCATGTATGCTGATAAGCCTTTTAATCCATATATTATTAATTCTCTTAAGCTTCTTATATCTTCATCTTTAGTTGCTAAGACTCCGACTTTAGTTGACTTTTCATCTAATAATTTATTTATATTATCAAGAGTTAACTCTTTTCCACTTCCTAATATTGCATCTTTAATTTTACTTAATATACTTATCTTAACATCCATTTCTGCATTTGAACTTGCATTCCATAATGCAGCTTCTGATAAATTAGACTTATTGCTTAATTGCGATAATAAATCTTCTTTTGTTTTTAATGTTTCTTTTACTCTTGCATAAAATACTTCATCATCGAAGTTTGCATTAGTTATAGTCGTAAATAAATTTATAGTTATTAAATGATTTACATTGCTGCTTACTTTTTTACCTTCTTTTCTAAGTCTTGTTGTAACCTCTGATAATCCCTTAGTTGTATATATTAAAAGATCCTGCATTCTAGCTAAATCTGGTGATTTTCCACATACTCCAAATTTTGTACATCCTGTACACCCAGCTGTTTCTTGACATTGAAAACAAAACATTTTATTTTCCATAATAGTTCCTCCAATTTTATAAATGTTTATTTTATATACACATTATATAGTGTAATTTATTTTGAATCTGTAACATAAGTTACTATTTTTAATTTTTATATTTTTTTGATTACATAATCCTCATCATCAGTTTTTGTATATTCAAAATTATTGTTTACGGTATTCACAAATGATATTATCCATAAATCTCTAAGATTATAAAATATATTAACATCTACATTCTCATTTTCCCATATTTCCTTATGCACACATATTCTTCTTTTCCACCTTACAACATCATCTTCTAAAGTAATTACTTCATTTACTCTATCACATGGCATTCCATCTAATATATAATCATTTATACTATTATATATTTCTTTTGCATTAGTAATATTTTTTACAGAACTTAATTCCTTACCAGCTTTTACCCCTTGATTTCTATAAATATTTTCTATTTTTTTCAATGATCCTGGATTATCTTCTAAAATTTTAGATGTCCACGATGCCATCCTTCCTTCTGATGAGTGTATTTTTTCTTGTAGCCATCCATGTATATTTCCTGTATCAATAATGTCTTCTAATTTTTTGTTTTCTAATTTTTCTCCATACTTTAAATTTATTTGTTTATTTAACTTTTCTATGTCCAGTCCTTCAGCCTCTGCTAACTTTATTATTTCGCTTTCTAACTCTTCAAACCAAATTATTTTATTAAATAACCAATAGTGAATTTTTCCTAAAAATAAGCTCATAATAAAACCTCCTATTATTTATCGAAACTTCTTTTTAAATAAGTATTTTAAATACACTTTTTAAATTTTATTTTTCTTAACTTTCTATATTTAGATTATATAGTATTTAATTTTTATTTTCTGTAACGCTGGTTACACTATTTAATATAATTTATACTAAAGAAAAGGATTACCAAATAAGTTGGTAACCCTTTTGTAATTATGCTTCATTTAATTCTTTTAATATTTTTTCTAAATCTAATCCATGGATCTCACATGCTTGCTCTAACTTTTCCATTTGAGCGGAAGGGCATCCTATGCAGCCCATCCCATAATTCATAAGTATTTGTGCTGCATTAGGTTTAGCTTTTATTATATCTGCTATTATAGTATCTTTAGTTATCATATTAATCTCTCCTTTGTATAAATTATTTTATGCTTATAACAGAAACAGGACAACCATCTCTAGCATCCTTTGCTGAATCTAATACTTCTTCAGGTATATCTTCTTTTATAGGCACTGATATATTGTCGTCATCCATACTAAATACATCTGGGCAAGTCCCTGCACACGCTTGACATCCTATACAACCATCTCTATCTACAAATGCTTTCATATTTTTATCTCCTTTTATTTTAATTTTAAAATAGTATTTTTTAAATTTTTAATATTATATTGTATATATTATAAACTTTATCTAAATAAATTTACGTAACTCCAGTTACATTCAATTAATTTACTTAGATGGAACTTCTAAGCAAGATGCTAAATCTTTATCTGGAGTACTTATAATTTGTAAATTAAATGTGTCTACCAAATATTGAAGTACGTTAGGACTTAAAAATGCAGGTACTGATGGTCCTAAGTATATTCCTTTTATTCCTAGAGACAATAAAGCTAGTAAATCCGCTACTGCTTTTTGTTCATACCAAGATAAAATTATGGATAGTGGTAAACTATTTACATCAGTGTCAAAAGCATCAGCTAATGCTAAAGCAATTCTTACAGCTGAGTAGGCATCATTGCATTGCCCTACATCTAAAAGTCTTGGTAATCCAGCAACTTCTCCAAAATCTAATTTATTAAATCTATACTTACCACAAGCTAGCGTAAGTATTATGCAGTCTTTAGGTACTTTTTGAGCAAATTCTGTATAGTAATTTCTTCCAGGTCTTGCTCCATCACACCCTCCAATTAAGAAGAAATGTCTTAATTTACCTGATTTTACAGCATCAATTATAGCTGGAGCATTACTTAAAGTGGCATTATGACCAAATCCAACTAGAATTTCGTGTGGCTCTTGATCTTCTTTAAATCCACCTAATTCTAATGTCTTATTTATAATCTCACTAAAATCTTTTTCTCCATCATCATTTTTGCCTATGTATTTTACTCCATCCCATCCAACTACACTCGTAGTAAATATTCTATCCTTATATGAATCTCTAGGCTTCATAAGACAGTTTGTAGTCATTAAAATACACCCTGGTATATTATCAAACTCTTTTTGCTGATCTTGCCAAGCACCACCAAAATTTCCTGCTAAATGAGGATATTTATTAAGTTCTGGGTACCCATGACATGGTATCATTTCTCCATGAGTATAAATGTTTATTCCTTTTCCTTCAGTTTGTTTTAAAATCATTTCTAAATCTTTTAAATCATGTCCTGAAACTATAATAAATGGACCTTTTTTAATATGAACATTTACTTTATGAGGAGAAGGATTTTTATATATAGTTGTGTTTGCCTCATCTAGTTTTTGCATAACTGCAACGCTCATATCACCAGTTCTTAGAGTCCATGTTATTAAGTCATTAACAGATAATTTATCATCTGTTGTCGCAGCTAATGCTCTAAAGTAAAATTCATCAACTTGATCATTAAAATATCCTAATTCTCTAGCTTGATGTCCATATGCAGATATTCCTTTTAAACCGTATATGATTGTTTGTCTTAAACTTCTTATATCTGGATCTAAATTTTGATTATACATTATACCTGCACGCTTAGCATCTTTTAACATTTGGTCCCTAGTATCACTTAGGTTATATTCAGCTTGTTCACAGCAATTAGAACAACTTGAAACTCTACTTCTTAGACTTTGTTTTATTTCTTGTGATTGTCTAAGCATTTTTTCATGAATATCTCCATCAAAATTTACATTAGTAAGAGTGGTAAATAAAGAGTTTTCAACAAAGCTTACAATTTCCTTATCTATCTTTTCACCTTTATCTATTAACTCTTTTGCGTAACAACTTATTCCTTTAATTTGATATATTAACAAGTCTTGAAGAGCTGCAATTTCTGGTGTTTTACTACAAACGCCTACCTTAGTACAGCCCTTACCACCAGCAGTCTGCTCACATTGATAACAAAACATGGGGTATTCCATAGCCATATTATTTTCCATAAAAATTCCTCCTTGTGAAATTTCAACAACATTGTTAGTATTTCACAAATTTTTTAAAATATAGCTATATAATTAATATTTTAACCTTATAACTTATTATATTTATAAAAAAGGATGGCTTTACTTATTGTAGAGCCATCCTTTTTCTATAAAATTATCCTAAAAACATTTTTAAATCATCTTCAACATTTGTTATTCCACCTATGCCAAAGTTTTCAACTAATACTTTAGCTACATTTGGTGATAAGAACGCTGGTAATGTTGGTCCTAAGTGTATATTTTTTACTCCTAGGTATAATAGAGATAGTAATACTATTACTGCTTTTTGTTCATACCATGCTATATTAAATGCTATTGGTAATTCGTTTATATCTTGTAATTCAAATACTTCTTTAAGTTTTAATGCAATAAGTGCTAATGAGTATGAGTCATTACATTGTCCTGCATCTAATACTCTAGGTATTCCATTTATATCTCCTAAGTTTAGCTTATTGTATTTATATTTTGCACATCCTGCAGTTAAAATCACTGTATCTTTTGGTAGTGACTCTGCAAATTCTGTATAGTAGTTTCTTGATTTAGCTCTTCCGTCACATCCTGCCATAACGAAGAATTTCTTTATTGCTCCGCTTTTAACTGCATCTACTACTGCATCTGCTAATGCAAATACTTGATTATGCGCAAATCCTCCAATTATTTCTCCTCTTTCTATTTCTGTAGGAGGTTGACAGCTTTTAGCCTGTTCTATTATTTCCGAGAAGTCTTTATCGTCTTCACTCTTACCTTTTATGTGCTTAACCCCTGCAAATCCAGCAGCTCCTGTAGTATATATTCTTTCTTTGTAACTATCTTTTGGTGGTACTATACAGTTTGTAGTCATTAATATTGGTCCGTTAAAGCTTTCAAACTCTTCTTTTTGCTTCCACCAAGCATTTCCGTAATTTCCTGCAAAGTGAGAATATTTTTTAAATGCTGGATAGTAGTGTGCTGGAAGCATTTCTGAGTGAGTATATACATCTACTCCAGTTCCCTCTGTTTGTTTTAATAATAGTTCTAAGTCTTTTAAATCATGTCCTGATATAAGTATTCCTGGGTTATTTCTAACTCCTATATCAACCTTAGTTATTTCTGGGTGTCCATAAGTTCCTGTGTTTGCACTATCAAGTAAAGCCATTCCGTCTACTCCAACTTTACCAGTTTCTAAAGTTAATCCTATTAATTCATCTACACTTAAGTTTTCATTCAAAGTCTTAGCTAAAGTTGCTTGCATAAAAGCATTTATTTTTTCATCATCATATCCTAATGCATTAGCATGCTTCATGTATGCTGCTAGACCTTTTAATCCATATATTATTAATTCTCTTAAGCTTCTTATATCTTCATCTTTAGTTGCTAAAACTCCAACCTTAGTTGACTTTTCATCCATTTCTTCATTTGAGTTTGCAGTCCATAATGCAGCTTCTGATAAATTTTCTTTATTATTTAATTTAGATAATAATGCTTCTTTTGTTTCTAAAGTTTCTTTTACTCTTATATAGAATATTTCATCATCAAAATTTGCATTTGTTATAGTAGTAAATAAATTTATAGTTATTAAGTGATCTACTTCACCACTTACTTCT
Organism: Paraclostridium dentum; assembly: GCF_048568265.1. Lineage (NCBI taxonomy): Bacteria > Bacillati > Bacillota > Clostridia > Peptostreptococcales > Peptostreptococcaceae > Paraclostridium > Paraclostridium dentum. The sequence continues at coordinate 1,763,756 of NZ_CP183813.1, forward strand.
TTTCCTTCTTCTCTAAGTCTTGTTGTAACTTCTGATAATCCTTTAGTTACGTATATTAATAAGTCCTGCATTCTAGCTAAATCTGGCGATTTTCCACAAACTCCAAATTTTGTACATCCTGTACAGCCTGCTGTTTCTTGACATTGAAAACAAAACATTTTATTTTCCATAATTATTCCTCCAATTTTTAAATGTTTATTTCATATACACATTATATTCTTTATTTTTCTTTTTATCTGTAACATATGTTACATTTTCATTAATTTTATAAAATAAAAATTTATTTAATTTAAATTTTGTATTTACTCTTGTGTTTAATAGTATTTAATTAATATAATAATACTACTATATTAAATTATAAAAAAAGGAGTGAATTATGTACTTATCAAAATTTACTGACTATAGCTTTAGAATACTTATTTATTTAGGTAACCATCCAAATGAACTTTTTACAGTAGATGAACTATCCGATATTCTTGGTTTATCTACTCATCATATAAAAAAAATTGTATATAAATTAGCAAAAAACAACTATATATTATCCACAAAAGGACGTAACGGTGGAATAAAACTAGTTATGGATCCAAAAGATATAAACTTAGGACAACTGCTAGATATAACAGAAGACAATTTGAATATAGTAGAATGTTTTTCTAAAGAAAACAATACTTGTAAACTTACAAAACGTTGCAAATTAAAACCTATTTTAAACGAAGCTTTAATATCATTTAAAAATAAATTAAGTGAATACACTTTACAAGATATTCTTTAAAAATTTTTAGGAGGTTATATTTATGTATAAAGTAAAACATTTTAAGGATTTAGATGTAAATGAATTTTATGAAATAGCAAAAGCTAGATATGAGGTATTCGGATGTGAACAGAAAATTTTCCAAGAAAATGACTTCGACGATGTTGACAAAAACTGTTATCATATATTTCTTGAAGAAGAAAATGTAGTAATTGCTTATGCTAGGATAATTCCAAAGCCATTTAGTCCATATACAGATACATCTATAGGACGTGTGTTAGTTTTGAAAGACCATAGAGGTAAAAAGATTGCCCAAGAAATGATGGGCCATGCTATAAACTTTATAAAAACAGAACTAAATGAAAATAATATAACGCTTTCGGCTCAAGAATATATTAAAAATCTATATTCTTCACTTGGGTTTAAAGAAATTTCAGATACATATGATGAGTGTGGAATTCCTCACATTAAAATGAGACTCTAAGATTTATAAAAGGGCTGTATCAAAGTTTTAAATTACTTTTATACAGCCTTTTGTTAATTGTATATTATAATTGCTATTTTTTATATTTCCATAAATTTAAAATTATCTACATCAAACAAACCCTTATCAGTAATCTTTATATGTGGAATTACTGGAAGTGCTAAAAATGCTAAAGTCATAAATGGTTCAATATCTTTACTAACATTTAACTTTTCGTATGCTATAGATAGCATATTCTCTAAATTTTCACTTACATAGTTTATATCTTTGTCACTCATAAGACCTGCTATAGGTAAACTTAAACTTCCTAAAATTTCATTATTAGAAGATATAGATAAACCGCCTCCAATTTTTTTAATTTCATCAACAGCGTTAATAATATCTTCATCATTATCTCCAACAACAATTATATTGTGAGAATCATGTGCTACAGTAGACGCTATTGCTCCATTTTTCAATTTAAAGTTTTCTACAAGCCCTAATCCTATGCTCTTTTTATTAGTATGTCTTTCAATTACTACAAGTTTTAATATATCCACATTTTGATTAAATTTAAATACTCCATTTTCAACATCTACTTTTCTTATAAGTTTCTCTGTTACTAGATTATGTGGAAGTAGACCTATAACATTAGCTATATCTTTTTCTAGATTTATTTTTAAATCTTCTTTAGTAAGCTTATCTATATTTACAGTATTTGTAACATTTGAATTTTCTATTTCTCTAGTTTCAAACAATGCTTTTTTATCTTTTCCAACTAACTTACCATCTTTATAAACTTCTAATACATTAAACTCTTCTAAATTATCTACAACAACTATATCAGCTATATATCCTGGTGCAATAGCTCCTATATTTTGTAAATTATAACAATTTGCAACATTTATAGTCGCCATTTTTATAGCTATAATAGGATCTATATTGTTTTTAATTGCTAATCTTATATTATTATCTATATGTCCATTTTTAAGTATATCTTGTGGATGTTTGTCGTCTGTACAGAATAAACATCTTTGATAGTTGTTAATGTTAACCCCTTTTATTAAAGTCTCTAAATTTCTAGCAGCTGAACCTTCTCTAATCATTACATACATGCCTAGACTTATTTTTTCAATCATTTCCTCAACGGTTGAGCATTCATGATCTGTGCTTATTCCACTTAATATGTATCCATTTAATCCTTCATTACTTATATTTGGTATATGCCCATCTATATATTTTTTATATCTTTTTGCTAATTCTAATTTATCTGTAACTATCTTATCTTGATTAATAACGCCTGGATAGTTCATCATCTCCCCAAGTCCAAGTATTCTCTCATGATTTATATACTTTTCTAAATCTTTAGCTTCTAATCTAGCTCCTGAATTTTCAAAATCCGTTGCTGGAACGCAAGATGGTAGCATAGAATAAACACATAAAGGTAACTCTTCACTTGATTTTAGTATGTATTCTATTCCTTCTAGCCCACAAACATTAGCTATTTCATGAGGATCTGTTATTATAGTTGTTGTCCCCATTGGCACTATAGCTTTTGCAAACTCTGCTGGAGAAACCATGGATGACTCTATATGAACGTGAGGATCTATAAATCCTGGAGTTATGTATTTTCCATTTAAATCTATATTGTTTATTCCATCGTAACTTCCTATACCGACTACTATACCTTTTTCTATTGCAACATCAGCTTTTACTATTTCATGAGAAAATACATTGACTATATTTGCATTTTTTAAAACTAACTCTGATTTTTTATTTTTTATACTGTAATCTATTAACCCCATTTATGTCCTCCCTATACTTAATACCTTTAATTTATTAAAGCAAAAAGGCTTTAAAGTTTTTATTTCTAAATAAATTATTCTAATAATACACGTTTTATTTTTAATTGTCTATATAAAACTTAAATAATTTGTCAAATTTTCAGAAAAAGTTAAATTTTGTTTAAATTTTCAAAAGCTATCGTAAAATTCAAATTAATTTTTATACGATAGCTTTTTGTTTTCCTATTCTAGACTATTTAGAAAATCAATTATAGTTTGTTCCATATAACTTCCTTGTCTGTATAATTTTTTAGTCTTTATTTTTTCTACTTGATTGTCTCCAAATTCAACACTCCTAACATTACTTGGAAATTCTATAAATGATCCAAACTTTTCAAAATTACTGTCTAAATATATAAATATAGGTATTTTTACCCTACCATCATCACTGTGTTCTTTTATTATATCTTCATGCCCTTCTCTGCTTTGCAGTTTTAATCTTATCTTTGGATTTAGCTTTGTTATATAATCTATTACAGTTAAGTTTATTTGACAATCAGGACACCATAATTCTGAAAATCCAAGTATGTTAATTTCTTTATCAATTGATTTTATTTTTTCTATAGTATCTTGTGTTATTTTCATACTATCTCTATAATCTTTAGCTTTTTCTTGGTGTGCTAAGTCGGACTTGTAAAATTCTTGTTCAAAGCTATACCCTGACTCAAATAACTCTTTTAAACTCATTTAGTTTTCCTCCTAAAATTACTTGTTTTATTTATTAAAATATATGAAATAAAATTTTTTATTTTAGTATTTTTTTAATCAAAAATTTTACTAAATTTTATTTTTTTAAATATATTACATTATAAATGTCTAAAAAAACACCCTATATCCTAACTTACAAATTTGTAATTACAAAATTCTTTAATTTCATTGTAAAATAATATTTATTAAAACTTTTTTAGAAAGGATTTTTATATGTATATTTATATATTAATAATTTTAGCTTCTTTTTTATATGGAATTTTTCTATTCAGACAAGATAGTAGAAATTTCTTTGCAGGTATTTTATTAACTTTCGGTTCTTTAGGATTTTTATTTTTATTAGTTATGTATTTATCAGATATGTTCGATACAATCAGGTTACTAAGTATTTTTGCCGTTTATGCAGTCATACCATTATCTATAATTGGGATTGGTTTTTTTCTTATAAAAAATGGATATATAATGAAGCACAAAGAGGGTAGACGTTTAGCAAATTTACTATCCTTAATTTTAGGAGTAAATATTTTACTTATAGTTTCTTTAAGCTTACTTTTAATATTTCACGGATCTAAGTTAAATACCTATGCATATGCAACTATACTTACAATAATTTTGTTAGCAATATATTTTGGATTTTTATTCTTTAGTTACTTGGTTTACTCATATGCTTATCAAATGCTACCTGTAAATAAAAATTTAGACTATGTAATAGTCTTAGGGTCAGGTCTTATAGGAGATAAAGTTCCTCCTTTATTAAAAAGTAGACTTGATAAAGGTATTGAAATTTATAGTCAACAATTATCAAAAGGAAATCACACAAAAATAGTTGTCTCAGGTGGTCAAGGTTCTGATGAGATAGTTCCTGAAGCCGTTGCTATGAAAAAATATCTTGTATCACAAGGTATATCCGAGTTAGATATTTTAGTTGAAGATAAATCTACTACTACTTATGAAAACATGAAGTTTTCAAAAAATATAATGAATAATATATCTAAAAATTACTCATGTATATTTGTATCAAATAATTATCATGTTTTCAGAGCATCAATTTATGCAAGAAAAGCAGGACTAAAAGCAAATGGAGTTGGAGCGCCTACTGCATTTTATTTTTTACCTAGTGCATTAATTCGTGAATATATAGCTATTATAGTACTTTATAAAAAAATCAATTTACTAGCTATTGCATTTATCTTAATAGTAGTTGCATATTCTTTTATACCATTTCTTTATAATATGTAAATAGAAAAGATAGATTTGAAATTTCAAATCTATCTTTTTTATTTATATTTATTTATTAAACTTTTTTATAATTAAATATTTTTCATCATTAATTTTTATACTTTGCTCATATATAAATATGCAACTATTGCTAATAACAAGTTTATAGTTAAAAATGTTATAGTTCTATATAATAAATTTCCTGTAAAGTATCCAAAAACTTACTGGCTAAAAAAATCTTTTATAATCACTATAACAATCTATACAAACTTTTTTTCCACCTTGAAGGCGTATGAATTGTTCTGATGCTTTTTCTCCGCATATTTCACAAATTTCTGATACAAAAATCCTTGCCTTTTCTGGAATTTCTATATTAGTCTCCATAAATTCAAATAAATCCATTGGATTAGAGTTTAGTAAATATTTCTTATACTCATCTCTGTCTAAATTATTCGGTTTTAACTTTAAGACCAATCTTACAGATTTTTTATTTTTTCTATTGTAAAAGTGATATACACTTTTGCCTCTAAGTCTTATTAATAAGTTTCCCTTCCCTATTGTACAACCTAACATAACTTGAATAGCATCTAATCCACAAGCATCATTTTCAGCTATACAGACTATTTCTTCATCATTTAAAAAGTCAATGTCTAAATATTTTTGTGCAGCTTTTGATACTGCGTACCCAATTGCAAGACCTGGACACTCATGTCCATGAAATTCAACTACTTCTTCCCAAGTTTTCATAAAGTTACCTCCCCTAAAACTAAATAAAGTGTAATATAATTAATTTAATTATATTACACTTTATTTATATACTCAATTTATCTAAATAGCGTTTTTCAATTTATTCACAATAAATTTAACCCTATGTCGTATTTTTTGACATAGGGTTAATATATATAATTTAATCTCTTATAATTTCTTTATTTCCATTACATTTTTTTGAATACACTTTGCTCATATAAAAATAAATTGGAACTACTACTATCATTCCTCCAAGACCCCATACTATTTTCATAGGAGAGTCAATTCCAGCTTTTACTAATAATATTAAACTTACTATAACTGCAAATATTGGAACAAATGCTCCTCCAGGTATTTTAAAGTTTATTTCTTTACCTGCATATTTTTTTCTAAATATTAAAACAGCTAAGCAAGTAGGTATATATTGAATAAATCTAGATACAACACTAATTTGTGATAAAGTTGTAAATGAACCTGACCAAGCTATTATTAAAGTACCTATAACAGATACTATTATAGCTATATATGGAGCTTCATTTTTATTAGTTTTACCCATAGATTTTGGCATTAATCCTTGGTCAACTAAAGCTTTAGCTGATCTTGGTGTAAATATAGATGATGCAATATTTATACCACCGACAGAAATTATTGTACCAACTGTAATTATATATCCACCTACAGGACCCATAATCTTAGTAGCTGCATCAGCAACTGGGTTAGCTGCACCTCTTAATCCTTCTCCTAAAACACCTATACTTATAGCTAATACAAGTACATATACTACAGAAACAACAAACATTACCATAACCAAAGCTTTTGGTACATTTTTCTTAGGGTCTTCCATTTCTTTTGCTGCAACAGCTAAAGACTCAAATCCTGTAAATGCATAAAATAATAATATACTTACAGCAACAAACGCTGATGAAGTCGTTTGCCCTTGAGGTATTATTAAAAATGGTTTAAAGTTTGCACCTTTTATAAAAAATATTCCTACAGCTATAAATAATATTAATGGAACTAATTTTCCTACAGTCATTATATTATTTAACTTTTTAGATTGCTTCATTCCCATTAAGTTTATAGCTCCAAGTCCTATTACTAAAACTCCAATTATTATGTTTTTAGTTAATGGATCAGCTGCTTGAGGCCATACTGAAGATAATGTAACTGCAAAGAAATTTGCCATAGTAGCCCATGCAATCATACTTACTATCCATTTCATAAATCCAACTTCAAATCCGATAAAGTCACCAAATGCTTCTTTAGCATAAAGGTAAGGTCCTCCATCTTCGTCAAACCAGCTTCCTGCTTCTGCAAAGCATAGTGCAATAGATACCGCTAAAATCATACAAAATCCTAAAATTAATATACTTGCTGGACCTATATTTGAATAAGCTTCACCTGGAAGCCCAAATATACCAGAACCTATAATTGCATTTATACCTAGTAATACAATACTCCAAAACCCTAATTTCATACTTTTCTCCACTTTAATTCCTCCCAGTGTATTTATATTATGCTAAAATTTATTTTTACTTTGATGCTTCTTTTACTAATGCCATAAATATTTTTTGCATTTTTGAGCAATCTTTAGTCATCATTTCTGGATGCCATTGTATTCCTATCACAAAATCTTCGCCTTCTTTTTCTATAGCTTCAACTAAACCATCTTTTGCAGTCGCAGATACGATATATCCTGGAGCTATATTTTTTACTCCTAAGTGGTGGAAACTATTTACTAATACTTCTTTTTCTCCTAATATTTCATATAATCTTGTACCTTCTTTAATTTGAGCTGTATGAGTAGGTACATTTGATAAATGTTCTTGATTATGTTTTATATAAGAACCTTCAATTAAAGATAAGTCTTGGTATAAATCTCCGCCCTCACATACATTCAATATTTGTTCACCTCTACAGATGCCTAATATTGGCTTTTTCATTTCTAATGCAAATTTTAATAATTTCATATCAAAAGTATCTCTCTTTGGCATTATCCCACCTAATTTTATATGTGGTTCTTCATTCCACATTAAAGGATTCACATCGTGCCCCCCAGATAGAATTAGTGCATCTATATTAGATACTTGCTCCTTTATTAGTTCATCATCATAGACCATTGGAACTATATATGGTGTAGCTTTACACATAGCTACAGATTGAACATAGTCATTGTTCACATAAGCTCTTTCGTATCCCGGAAACATACCGCCTTCATCGACTAATAAGCTTCCTGATATACCAACTACTGGATATTTCTTGTTTGTCATTTCATTCACTCCTATAATTTAAATTTTAAAATAAAAAAATGCTACTGCCTTTTTATAAAGCAAGTAGCATGCCAAAACTATTTTTATTTAAATTTTAAATTTAAATAAAAGAAATCGTTATCAATTTAGTTAGTGTTTTTAACTGTTTCATTATTTAAACTATTTTTATTAATAAAATTTTTTTACTAATGATATCTTTTAAATTTAATAGATTCCTTCAACTTAATAGGTTAATTAGGAATTTTTATTTTCCTATTTCAGTGCCTATTAAAGACTATCTAATATACAAATTCCTTTTTCGCTTAGTTCACTTCCTCTTCTTCCTACTTCAGAGTTTATTAAGTCTAATTCTTTCAATATACTTAAAATACCTCTAACCTCACCTTCAGTTATAATCATGCCTTCCTCGTTTAATCTATTAACGATTGTATTTCTTCCCACACATTTATTTAATAAATTTTCTTCTCTTATAAGACTCATAACTTTTCTTGATTTATCTATATTTGTTTTATCTTTTAAAATCTTAATTTCTTGACTATAATCAATTTTCATATTAGTAAGATTATGTGGTAAATCGCAAGTTTTAACTTTATCATCCGTACACATTATATCAATGTACATAGCTGTGTTTTTTAGCTCTCTAATATTTCCTGGCCATGGATATTTATTTAAAATTTCTTTAGCTTCATCACTTATATGCCTTTTCTTTTTCATAAAATAATTTAGCATCATAGATATATCTTCTTTTCTTTCTCTTAAAGACGGAATATTTATAGGTAATACATTTATCCTATAATATAGATCGGCTCTAAATTTCTCTTGTCTTATCATTTCTAATAAATTTTTATTGGTTGCAGCTATAACTCTAACATCAATATCAATTACACTTTCTCCTCCAACTCTCATAACTTGATTTTCTTGGAGAACTCTAAGCAGTTTAGTTTGTAAATATATTGGCATGTCCCCTATTTCATCTAAAAATATAGTTCCGTTATGAGCTTGTTCAAACAAACCTTTTTTCCCACCTTTTAAAGCTCCTGTAAATGCACCTTCTTCATATCCAAACAATTCACTTTCTAATAAATTTTCTGGCATAGCTGCGCAGTTTATAGCTATAAATGGCTGTTTAGATCTTAATGATTCATTATGTATAGATTGTGCCATTAACTCTTTTCCCGTTCCACTTTCCCCTGTAATTAAAACTGTATAATCTGATTTTGAAATCTTTTTACCTAAATCTTTTGATTTTTTCATCTTGATTGATTCAGTTTTTATATCATTAAAATTATATCTAGCAACTTGTCCCTTATCTCTTAACTTTTTACTTAAGTTTTGTTCTAACTTTTTTATATAAGTTATTTCTTGAATACAGTAATACGACCCTGTAACTTTTCCAAAACTTTCTATATCATATTTGTTTATATTTAAATATTTGTTTTTATACTTTATAACTTCATCTTTTATTTTATCTAAATCAAAAATAAATTTAATATCTTTGCTTTTTATTTCACTTATTTTTTTACCTACTAGCGAATCTTCAATATCTAATATATTTTTTAAACTTTGATTGCAAATTAATATCTCTTCTTTATTTGATATGACAGCCATTCCATTACTAGATAAATTTATTATTGAGCTCAGCTCTTCGTTTTTTATAGTAAGTTCTTTATATTTAGTGTTTACTCCAGAATATAAACTAATTACCTCATCTGAGTATTTCATTAGTCTTTCTGTAACATCTTTATCATCTATATTTAATTTAGCTATTATTTGTAAAAATGTAGAACTATCTATGTGTCTATGCCCAAGATCAATTACTTCATCAATATAACTAGGAACTAAGTTAACTTCTCCTGGAGTAACTGCAACCTTTATATCCTTATATTCTTTATTTGAATCATAAGGTATGAAATTTAAATGATTTATACCTACATTATATAAAGTAGATATTGTTTCAAGCACAGTAGATTCATTATCATTTACAACTAATACATCAATTCCTTCGGGTAAAGAAAATAACTTATAAACATCTTTTTGCTTTATACTTCTATTTATTTTTATTATTTTTTTAGTATCTTTAACATATTCTTTTATCCTTAAAGCTCTATTGTCTATCATTGCAAGAACTACATCACCTTTAATTATTTCCTTATTTGATAATTTGTTAAGGTAATAGTTTTTAATTTTCACTTTATCTTTAAAAATCAACTCTATATTTTCATTTAAAAATAATTCTAATTTTGACATCCCATCTGTCACTACAGCTATAGTTTTCATTAAGTAAACTCCTTTTAACTTTTACGTAGTATTGTTATCCTTATTATATTATAAAAACAAATAAAAACCATATTGATTATTTTCATCAATATGGTTTTTATTTGTTTTTAATAATTTATTATGTTCCACAATAAGTTCTATAAGCACAACTTGAAGGCTTAGGCAATTTTGCATATTCCTCTTGATCTTTAGAATGTTCATATGGTTTTTCAAGTACAGTTATAAGTTTTTTAAAGAAAGTAAAATCACCTTTATCAGCAGCTTCTAAAGCTTCTTCTACTCTATGATTTCTTGGTATTACTGCTGGATTTGATTTTTTCATTAACTTAAAAACTTCATCTTGAGAATTTTCTTGTCTTTTTAATCTTTCTTTCCATAAGTTGTACCAAGATTTAAATTCTTCACTATCAAACATTCCTTTTTTATTAATATTATTAAATGTTAATGCTATAAAAGTGTTAGTAAAATCTTCACTATATTTTTCCATAATACTAAGTAAATCTTCTATCAATGCTTTGTCTTGTAATTCTTCATCGAATAATCCTAATTTGAATCTCATATTTTTAATCCAATTTAAATAATAAATTTCTGAGAAATCAGAAATAGCATCTTGCGCAATTTTTATAGCTTCATTTTTATCATCACTTATTAACGGCAATAGAGTTTCAGCAAATCTACATAAATTCCATTCAGCCATATTTGGTTGATTTTCATATGAATATCTTCCATATCTATCAATAGAGCTAAAAACAGTATCTGGATTATAATTATCCATAAATGCACAAGGTCCATAGTCAATACTCTCTCCACTTATAGTCATATTATCAGTATTCATAACCCCATGGATAAATCCAATACTTTGCCATTTAGCAACAAGTTTAGCATGAGCATTTATCACTTCTTTAAGTAAGTTAATATATTTATCTTCATCATGTTTTATATGTGAGTAATGTCTATTGATTGTATAATCAGCCAACTCTCTAACTAAGTTGACTCCTCCATAATTTAGAGCATATTCAAATGTTCCAAATCTAATATGACTAGAAGCTACACGTGTTAAAATTGCTCCTTTTTTTATATTTTCACGAATCACAGATTCTCCAGTTTTTATTACTGCTAGACTTCGAGTTGTTGGAACTCCAAGACCGTACATAGCTTCACTTATTATATATTCACGAAGCATCGGCCCAAGAACAGCTCTACCATCTCCTCCTCTAGAGTAAGGTGTTTTACCAGAGCCTTTAAGCTGAATATCAAATCTATTTCCTGATGGATTTATTTGCTCTCCTATCAGCAATGCTCTCCCATCTCCTAGCATTGTAAAATGTCCAAATTGATGTCCTGCATATGCTTGAGCTATAAAAGCACCTTCGTCTATCTTTTTATTTCCTGAAAGTAATTCTACTCCATCCTTACTTTTAAGGTTATCTATATTTAACCCTAAAAATTTAGCTAAAGAATCATTTAGAATAACTAAGCTAGGTGAAGGTACTGGATTTAAATTTATTTTGCTATAAAAAAAGTCTGGTAAATTCATGTAACTATTATTTAAATTCCATCCTGTTTCTATATTTTTTTTATTATTTTCCATTTTTTCTCCTTACTATAAATAATTAATTTTATAAATATAAGATACCCTTATTTACAGTTTTAAATTAGATATTTTAAATTTTCTAAATAAACTAAAAATATGTAATTTATGTTTTTATAAATTAAAAGCTTTCAAAAAAACCTTTACATAGTAATTTTTTAAGACTATAATGATTTTGAAGTTGCAAATTTATTATTATTTAAAATTAAATATATTTAACTAGGGGTGCCACTTTTGGCTGAGAGATGGATTTATACCATTAACCCTTTGAACCTGAAGTAGTTAGAACTACCGTAGGAAAGTTATTTTCTTCAAGATTATGATTATGACTATATTTTTTAGTCTATTTTATAATATTTCGTAAAGAAGCTTTATCTTATGGTAAAGCTTCTTTTTTATTTTTTAATAAAATATAAAGTAAAGGGGATTTAAAAATGAATTACACAACTCAAATGGATGCTGCTAAAAAAGGTATTACTACAAAGGAAATGGAAATAGTAGCTAAAAAAGAAAATATGGATATAGAAGTTTTAAAAAACTTAATTGCAAATGGACAAATAGTCATTCCAGCTAATAAAAATCATAAGTCTTTAAACCCTGAAGGTGTTGGGAAAAACCTAAGAACAAAAATTAATGTAAACTTGGGTATATCTAAGGATTGCTATGACATTGATGAAGAAATGAAAAAAGTTCAATTAGCTTTAGATATGAACGCTGAGGCTATAATGGATTTAAGCTCTTTTGAAAATAAGAGGTACAACTTGTAAAAAAATAGTATATCTTCTTAAAAATGCAGGTGCAAAAGAAATTCATTATAGAGTCGCTTCGCCTATAGTTACATCCCCTTGTTGTTTAGGTATAAATACATCAAAATCTGAACTTATAGGTTCAGCTATGACTTTAAATGAAATTGCAAATTTCATAGGTTCTGATAGCTTGGGGTATCTAAGTATATCAGGATTTTTAAATGTACTACCTAAAAATAAAACTACATGTTTAAAATGTTTTTTATAATTATGTAAATAAAAAAGGAAGTAATTTAAATTACTTCCTTTTTAAAATTAATTAGCTATTAATTTTGCTAAAGATACAATTACAATTAGATGTATTGGATAGAACCAATAAAACATCCATTTTATAAACTTATTGCTTAATCCTAACTTACCATTGTACATAAGTATCGGAATTATTGCAAATACCATCATCCATTGATAATCCCATAATGTTGCTGCTTCTATAAAATTTGGACCCATTGCACTCATCAAAACAAATAATCCCATTGCAATGTATAATATAGACATAATAAGTTTTTTATCTCTAAAGAAATAAAATATTAATACCATAGCTACTCCAAATATAGACGACTCAGTAAATAACCCACCTATAACCATGAATACAATAGCTAGTAAAGCTCCTATTACTCTCTTAGTTAACTCATTTTCTTTATTTTTAGCTGTATCTATTCCTACAAGCATTACTAAAGCGCATCCTATTGATAAGAAAATATTGTTATGAATTCCAATTAAAAAATCTACCCCTATCATAACTACTCCCATTGAAAAAACTCTAGTTATATATTTAGTCCTGCTTCTCGTATAGAAAAATCCTTCTACTATCAGATAAAAGAATATTGGTGATGCTAATTTACCTAAGTATCCAAACCATATAGGAATGTCAACACCAGCAGGGCTAAAATAAGTATATATATGATCCATCGCCATAAATATAATTGCCATAATTTTTAGTGTAAAGCTACTGAACTTTTGCATATTTTTTCTCCTTTGATTTCTACTTCATATGTTAATTCTTTTGTATATTCGTATATAAGATTATCATAAGTATATTTTTATTAATATTTATATATCTTTCATAAACATTACATTTTTGAAAGAAAAAAACATGTTGAAATATTCAACATGTTTTTCTTTATTAATATTTATAAAATGGAAAAATATTCAACTATATATGAATACATTTGATCTCCTAATGTTACATAGTAATATGCTGGAGTAAGATAATCAGATTCAAACAATTTTTTTGCGTCAGGATTATTTTTATCTAATTGTCTTAATAAGTTTTGCTGTTGTCTCAAACTTATTATATAACTATCAGCTATAAATTGAATTTGCTCTGAGAAATACAAATCAGCAAAAGAATTCTTATAATTAACTCTATGAGTTTCTAAATCATTTCTTACTGAATTAAGCTCTGTTAAATATGCACTTATATACTTATTTGCATGTTTTAAACCCTCCGAATCTAAATCAGCCTTAATATTGATTGTACTCATATTTTCTCTAATTCTCTTTAACTCCTCAAGTTCATTAATTAGTTGTTCTTTACCTTGCAAGTTTTCCACTTTAGGATAATATCTACCTTCTGCAAATGTAATTTGTGAAGAAAAGGGTGTTATAAAAATACTAACTAAAATAATAATAAGTAACTTTTTAATCATATATATGTCTACTCCTTTATAAATGCTATTTATTTTAATATTGCCCAAAGTTTATATATATCATGCTCAAGTTTGATTCGTAATAGTTTATCCACAAATATTAATTAAATATATTTTACTTAATATTAAAAAATAAAGCACATCGATTTTTTATCAATGTGCTTTAATAACTTACAATGTTGGAGCTTGATTATTCATTGAGTATCCATCATCTCTAACATCATTCATATCAATAGTTTCTTCCTTAACTTTAACCTTACTAAGTTTTTTAACTGCTCCATAAGGCTCTTTTAAAGACAATTTATCTCCTCTTCCAGATATAACCCATAAAATTTTATATCCTATAGGAATTGTCTGTAATCTATCTTCACCTTTGCCATCTGTAAAATACACCAATAAGTTAACTTTTTTATTATTAGCATACCTAAACACTGGCGAAAACTTAGTTCCACCTCTTATTTTAAGTCTATCTTTTATATCTTTATAAGATTTAACTTTATAAGTTCTTTTAATTTCATTATCGCATTCAATTATAGTAATTTCTTGATTGTAATTTTTAACTATGTTAAGTACTTCCTTAATAGCTTGCTTAAATTCTTCATCGCTAATGCTTCCACTTATATCAAGTGCAACTGCTATTTCTGCTTTATGCCCTCTAAGTTCGCCTCTTAAGTCCAATCTATTTGGCTGTCTTCTATTTCGTCTTGTTATAGTCTTCTTTTTATTACTTTCAACTGTTCCCATCAATTTTTTTAAATATAAATTCCATGGTAATTCACCTTTACTATTTTTAAGAGCTGATATAATTTCTTCTAAATAGTCTGGAAGTTTTCCTTTTTGAGCATTATTAACAAATTTTTCAGTAAATTCTTTAAAAGTTCTTTCTTCGATATCTTCTGAGTCTTCCCATATATCATGAGTATGTTCAGGACTAAATTCAGTTTCTATATCTTCTCCTACATTACTATCATCTACTTCACCTTCATCATCTTGTTCCATCAAGTTAAGTTCAGTCTGAATATTTTCAACATAATATTCAAATGTTTCATATGGCTCAAGCTTCATAGAATATTTTACATTTACTGATTCTAAAGTTGTAGCATATGGAGGTAGGTTATTTAAAAACTTATTTACTACTATATCCATAGCCATGTTTATAGCTAATGTGCTGTAATTTCCTTTTAGCTTTTTAGCTCTTAGTAAATGCATTGATACTACGTGAAGAATTTCATGTTTTATTGTACTTTCCATTTGTCTCATGTTCAGGTTTAAAAATATTAAAGGATTAAAATATATAATATACTTTGCACCTTTAAAGTTTACAGCAGTGGGACTACTGATATCAAATCTTATTTCCCTTCCCATCTGAAATAAAAAATATCCATAGAAGTTATCTTTATCTTCCATGATGCTTAAGCTAACTTTATCTACAAGTTTAAAAAATTCATTTTTAAAGTCTTTTGGTACATCTAGCTCAAATTTTTCGCCTTTACGGTTAGCTTTTAACATAGAAAATTGATTAATTATTTCATTTGCTCTATAATAAAGACCTTCTGTTTGTTTAATAAAATAATTTTCCATGCTCTATCCCCTTATTAGACTATAAGATTCAAAATATAGTTCTATAAATCTTTCATTTTCTATAGCTATTTTATATAATTCAGGGTAACTACTCTTAATGTCTTTCATAATTCCAACCATTAAATCTATAGGATATAATTTTAAAAACTCAATTAATCTATCTATATAAACTTTTGAATCATTATTATCTTTTATACTTAACTCTAGCTTTTTTAAGATATTCATAGCTGATAGGTACAATCTTGTATGATTTTCATTTTTTACTTTTTCTATAATTTCTGAATCTAATGTTTCTCCTAAAAAAACATCTTCATATGATACTAAAGGACTACAATCTGATTCAATGAAGCTTATAAACTCTTCAGCTATAACTTTTCCTACATTTCCTTTTATTACATTTAAAAATACAGATCTAGGTATTAAATCTTTTTGTTCTTTAAAAATCGTATAACTTTTAGAAACTCTCTCATAACTTCTAGGAGTTGCTCTAACATCTTCATCATTTATTTTATGAAGATACTCAGGGAAAGTAGATATAAATTCTATTACTTTATCTTCTATACCCTCTCGTATTGCCCAGTTTATCCACTGTGTATGATCCGCTTCCATATTTAGCCATACAAATCTATTCTCTTGAGCCGCATCCATATCCACAACCTGATAATCAAAGTCTGAACCATATTTGCTTGAGGGATTCATTGCAGCTAATATTTTAACTTCATCATCTAACTTATATCCATTTATTTCTCTATTTAGTATAAGATTCATAAGTTCTTGTTGTACCGTATGTTCACATCTATTTATCTCATCTATAAATAAGAGAACCGTTCTTCCTTTAGCTATCTGTTCATCAATTTCCCTTAATTTATTATGAACTGCATATATTGTAGTTTTCTTTTCTATATTTTCTCCATTTGAGTTAAGTACTACATAAGATTCTACTGTTGGAAGCCCTCCTATTTCACCTTCTTTAAGTAAGTTTCCATCTATAACAATTAAACTCCAATCATTTTCTTTAGCAACCTTCTTTGCTAATGCAGTTTTTCCTATACCACTTTCTCCAACTACTAAAGGCACTTCCCCTGTAGCTAATACTAAATTAACACTCTTTATTGTATCTATAAAATTCATACTGTCTCTCTCCTAAATCATCTTTAATTTTTCATCTACAGCTATTTTTTTTGCTGTTTTGCTTCCATATTTATAAATAAACATTATCTTATCTATTTTGAAATTTTCACTATTTCGATCTATAACATTACAATTTAAAAAGTCTCTTACATACTTTTCTTCAACATCTTCATTTGATAATACTTGTTTTAGAATCTCTTCTAATTCATATTCTGATATTTCTCTTGAAATATATTTTATCACTAAAATATTTATTTTTAAAAATGCTAACATTTTATCCTTGTCTAAATCTGTTATGAATGTAATAGCAGCTTCATTTTGTTTAATTGCTATAGATTGTGCTTCATAAGTAGGTGTATTTATATACTTTAATGCACCGTAACTTTCTTTTACTGCTTCTATCTGAGCACTTTCACAAGGATTTTTTATATATTTTATTGAATCATAATCTTTTTTAACTGCTAGTAACTGTAATTCTTCACTTGGATTTTTTATATATTGAATTGCCCACCCTGATTGATTTAAGGCTAATTTTAAAATTTTTTCTGTTGGATTTTTTATATAATCTAATAAGCTCCATCCAGAATTTATAGCTTTAATCATCATATCTTCACTTGGATTTTCTATATATTTAATTGCTCTAATATTATTATCTATAGCTGCTTGTTGAATTTCTATATTTGGATTTTTTATATGAGCTAAAGCCAAACCATTTTTTTTAACTGCAAGCAACTTCATTTCCTCTGTTGGATTATTTATAGTTGATATAATATTAGGGTTATTATCTATCATTTTTAAAATTTTCGCTTCTTCCATATTATGCCTTTCCTTTATATGATTAATTTTATATATATTTATTTCTCATTATATTAATATACTTTTTTCGTGAATTTAAACAGAATATTTGTACAAATTTAAAATAAAATTCCCTAAAGTTATATTAGCCTTAGGGAAAATGTTTGTAAATAAAATTTATTTATTTTATATATGTTTTTAATTTACTTATTATATTTAGTTTTTATTTTCCTTCGATTGCATCTATTGCATCAACTATAGCTCCTCTAAATCCTTTTTTCTCTAGTGTAGTTACTCCTAATATAGTCGTTCCACCAGGAGAACACACTGCATCTTTCATCGCTCCAGGATGTTCTCCTGTTTCTATTTGAAGTTTACCAGTTCCTAAAATCATCTTGCTAGCTAATTTATAAGATGCTTCACGTGTTAATCCGTGTTTAACAGCAGCATCTGATAATGCTTCTATAAACATACTTGCAAATGCAGGTCCACATCCACTAATCGTTCCCGCTATAGACAGTTGATTACTATCAACGAATTCTAACAGTGCTATTTTTGAAAATATTTCATTTATAAGTTTATATTCTTCATCAGTTAAAGAATGACGCTTTTCTGCAACTATAATACCTTCTCCTATTGATACAGGCGTATTTGGTATTGTGCTTAAATGTGATGTTCCTGGAAGTAATAACTCTTCATATTTATCAAATGTATATCCTGCTGCTACAGAAATAACTATTTTATCCTTTAAATTTTCCTTTATAGGTTCAATTATTGATGGTATAACATTAGGTTTAACCGCAATAACAACTATGTCACTTTCATTTACTAATTCTTGAGATGTTTTACATGCATTCATACCATTTGCTTGAGTACTTTTACATAGATTATCCCAATTTCTTGCACAAGCATAAATTTGATTAGGCTTAACAACGTTTTTTATAATAAGACCTTCTGCCAAAGCCTTTGCCATATTTCCAAAACCAATAAAACCTATTTTAGTATTTGCTATCATATCGTTCCTCCAAGTTGTATAGTATGTCTTTTATATTTATATCTGTATTTTAATATAATACCACAATCTATATTTTATTTTCCATTATGTATTCTGTGTATCCAGAGTCTTCATTTAATCCTTCTTCAATTATTTTAAATCCTTTTCTAGTATAAAACTCTACTGATTTTTGGTTTTCTTTGTATACTGCTAGAGTAAGCTTTTTGTATTTTTCAATCGAATAATCTATTAATTTGCTTCCTATACCCATGCCTTGAAATTTTACATCAACAAATAACGCTCCTATAAATTCATTATTTATAATACTTATAAATCCTCTTATTTCTCCATCTTCTTCATATACAAAGGTATCTGCTATAGGCATATATACATCTTTTACAACCTTATAATTATTTTCCCAGTATCCTCTGGATATAAAGTTATGAGCTCTCACAGTGCTTTCTAGCCATATATCCATGATTTTATCTGTATCTATATTTGTTAATTTTCTAATCATATAATCTACTACTCCTTTAAATATTACTTATAGTTAAACTTTATCATTAATTATCAAACAAATAAATACATATTAGCTTGTTTTGTATTAAACTATATAAATTTTGTGATAAAATGTACATTGTAGATTTATCCAAAGGAGGTTTATACTTGAATAGAATTAATACACTTAAAATAATAAAATTATCCTTAGGAAGTTCCTTAGCCATATTTATTGCTTGGTTATTAAATTTAGAGTATTCAATGGTAGCTGGAGTTATAGTATTGCTTACAGTGAAAAATACTAAAAAAGAAACGCTTAAAGGTACTATTGGAAAAATATATGGATTTTTCCTATGCACAATTTTTTCATACTTATGTTTTAATACTTTAGGATACCATTTAGTTTCATTTTCAATATTTATATTTATAATTATATTTATTTGTTTTTTATTAAAAATTCAAGATGTTATTGCTATGTGCGTGGTTATTGCCTCTCATTACTTCATGAAAGGCGATATTTCTACTAGCTTAATTTTAAACGAAGCTGGAATATTTGTTATAGGTGCTGGAATAGGCGTTATTATAAATATGTATATTCCCACAAACATAAACAAAATCTATGAAGGCCAAAGAAAACTACAAAATGAAGTAAGTACCGTACTTATAGATATAGCAGACATTATCGTGAATCCCAACAAAGAAAATAAATATACTTTGGATTTAAATACTCTAAATACACTTATTAACAGCAGTATTTCTGAGGCTTATGACAATATTAATAATAGTTTATTAAGTGATACTAAGTTTTTTCTAGATCACATGGATATTATTAAAAGTCAGAGAGATATATTAGAAAACTTGTATACTCATGTATCACAATTGAGTTGTGCTCCTCCACAAGCACATATTTTATCTGCTTTTATACATAAAATAGGTCATGCTTCATTTGAATCAGAAACTGTAAATCAACTTCTTGATGAGTTAAATAGATTAATGATTAGTATGAAAAATGAGCCACTGCCTATAAGTAGAAGTGAGTTTGAAAATAGAGCTATTTTATTTTTGTGTCTAACTGAATTAAAACAATTTCTGATTAATCGTAAACAAGCACAAATACTTAGAGATAGTAATTATTATAAATAATTTTTATCTGTTGTTTTATAGATAATAAAAAATAGATTAAGCATATATGCTTAATCTATTTTTTATTATCTATAATTTTAGTCATTTTTATCCAACCATTTAGTTAAAACATCTATATATTTATCGTTTTCCTCAACAAAAGGCATATGTCTTGAGTACTGGAATAATTCCCATTCACTATTAGGTATTTTATCATACATAGTCTTTGCAATATATGGTGAACATAAATCTCTAGATCCACTAGTTATTAAACAAGGTTCTTTTATTTCATCTAATCTATCTGTGAACTCATATCCAGAAAGAGTTCCTGTAGGCGAAAATTCATTTTGACCCCATCCTACAACATATGCTTCAGAACCTGATTTCTTAGGTCTTCTTAAACACTCAGGATCATTTTCAGTTACCTTACCTGCACAGTGCATTTCCATAAACTTATCTAGTGCATTATTGTATTCCTCGCTAGAATAATCTCCAGAATTTACTGCATCAAGTAATGCTTGTTGGTCAGCTTTGTTCATATATGAAATTCTTCTTTTTTGTTCTTCTTCCCACAGTTTTGCAGAAGAAAGTGTAGATGAAAGAATATATGATTTAATTCCCTTTGGTTTATACTCTATAGCATACCAAATAGCTTGCATTCCACCCCAAGATTGTCCTAATAAGTGAATCTCTTCAAGGCCTAAATGTTTTCTAAGTTCAATAAGCTCTTTTATCCAAGTATCAGCATTAAATAGTTCTGGATGCCCTTCTACAAATGAGTTTCCACATCCAATTTGGTCATACATTATTACCTGTCTACCAGTTTCAGCTATTTTGTCTAATACCTCAAAATAATTGTGTGTAGAACCTGGCCCTCCATGAAGTAGCACTAATGGTTTCTTTCCTTCTGTTGATTCTCCTACTATACGATAGTACGTTTTAAAACCTTCAAAAGGCATGTACCCTTCAGTTATTTTCATGTTAATCCCCTCCAATTTGTCATTAAGATAATAATAATTTCTTTCAGTAATACGTTTTCATATCCTCTTCTTTTTCAATATCCACTAAATGCACTAACACATTTTTATTTTCCTTTACAAATAGTATAACATATAATTTTCATAAGATTTTGTATAAAATATAAAACCTACTAAATTAATATTTTTTAAAATATTAATTTAGTAGGTTTTACTAATAATTCTAGCTATTTAATTTCAATTAGTTTTTTAACTAAATTCAGTTTAATTTATATAAACTTACTTTTTATTATTTTCAACTTCATTATATTTCGAGTTCATAATTAATAAATCTACTCTTCTATTAGTTGCTTTACCTTCATTTGTACTATTTTCAGCTTTTGGTCTATATTCTCCATATCCAGTAGCAGATAATCTATCTGGTTCTATATCTGCTTTATCAATTAAAATTTGTGCAACATTGCTAGCTCTCATTACAGATAAATCCCAGTTGGATTTATACGCATTATTATGTACAGGTACTGAATCTGTATGTCCTTCAACTTTTATGAAGTTATCGCTTCCCATAGATTGATTTATAATTTTACTAATTTTTATAAGCTTATCAACTTGCTCTGGCCTTACTTCTGCTTTACCGCTATCAAAGAATAATGAATCTTTAAAGCTAATAACTAGTCCTCTTTTTTCTATAGTTGTACTTACACTATCTGAAAGATTATTTTCTTTTAAATATTTATCTATATTCTCTTTTACTTTTTTTAATTTTTCATTTTCAATTAGTCCATTGCCTACTTCTCCACCCATTTTACTACCAGTGTCTGCAATAGCACTACCATCTCCCATAGCTTCATTTAAAGCTGTTGTTAATTTTTCATACTTTCCTTTATCTATACTACTCATGGCATACATTATTATAAAGAAAATCATTAATAATGTTATAAAATCTGCATAAGAAAGCAACCAACGTTCATGGTTTTCATGTTCTTGTTCCTCTTCTTCATACATTTTTCTTTTATGCACTTTGTTGTTCCTCCTTATTTAACTCACTATTTTGAGTCCCAAAATACCTATTTTCTAATTTATTTTGATCTTTTGTATTTAGAAATCCTTTAAGTGTATCCCTTAAAGTTGTTGGGCTTACATTATCTTGAATCAATGAAATAGCTTCTATTATGATAAACTTTTCAAGTTGTTCATCTTTAGCCAAGTTTTTAAGTCTAGTTGCTATTGGAAGAAATATTAAGTTTGCACTACCAAGACCGTAAAGTGTTGCTAAGAATGCGGCAGATATACTTCCTCCTAATGCATTCATATCTGCTTTAGCTAATCCTCCAAGAACATGAACCAATCCTAAAACAGTACCAACTATACCCATAGTAGGCGCAGTTCCTCCTGCTGAGTCAAACATAGATGCTCCAGTTTTGTGTCTCTTAGAGCTCATAGCAGCTTCTATTTCTAGCATATTTCTAATATCTTCAGGCTTAACACCATCAACTGCTGATTGAAGTCCCTTTTTAATAAAAGGATTCATATTTTCATCTTCCTGTAATTCTTCTTCAAGTCCTAAAAAACCATCTTTTCTTACTTTATGTAATACATGGTCAAAATAAAAAATTAATTCAATTAAATCTGTTGATTTTCTAGTAAACGCTACACGTAAAATACCACCTATATTTTTTAACTGTTTTAAAGTGAAAGATGTTCCTAAAGATCCAAATGTTCCTCCAAAAACAATTACAAATGAAGTCCATGAAATAAGTGCTGTTGCATGACCTCCTTCACCTATAAACCCTAATATTAAAGCACCAAAACCTAGTATTAAAAAAATTAATCCAGACATAATTTGTTATTCCTCCTTTTTCATCATAAATTAAGAGTTTTGCCCTCATTTATTAATTATACTTTCGGCTTTTTTTATCATATATTAAGTAAAGTTTTTGTTAAATTTTTACACAAGATTAACTTAATACTTTTTATGAATTAAATATTTTTTTAATTTTTTATATAAAATGATATAATTTTTATATAATACTAAAAAGTTTAGCTTAGGAGATTTACATTATGAAAAATGAAATTAAAAATAACGATAATTGTATTGAATATGGTTGGAACGACGCTCTAATTTTAGACAAAATCCAAGAGCTTTTAAATGTTACAGATATAGATGAATTAGAACTTGACGAAAATACAATTGAAAATTTAAAAAATGAATTAATCCAAAATATTTCTTTTGAAGAAATCAACCAATCTGGTTACATAATTGCTAAAAATATTGAAGAACTTAATGTACTCCCACAAGAAGGTATAAAAGACTATATTTTAAGATTAAAAAACTACTTAAATAATACTACACTAAATTGTATAAAAGCCGAGTTTCAAGGAATTGAATTTGAAGTTTATAAAACCTCTTCTATCGATGACGCTTTTAAAGAATATTATTCAAAATATGATGAATCTTATGGTATATCTCAAATGCTTTCAGATTTAGGATTAAAATAGATAATTCTTATCAAACATATGTAACTTAGACAAAAATAAATCCTATAGGTAAGTTTAATAATCTACTCTATAGGATTTATTTTTATAGTTATTTAATTTTAGTTTGCATAAATTTAATCTATAAATAAATATGCTAAATTGCTATTTACATATCCACGTACGCTTGTATTTCCAGAGCTAGTGTAGTAAAAATTAGCTTGACTAAAGTTATAAATTGGATCAAATGAATCATCTATAAGTTTCGCCTTAAATCTTATTATACATTCTTGTTCTGGATACATAGTTCCTAAATATATTCCACATAATATATTCTCATCCATAGCTACACATCCATTTATACTCATACTACATGGTACATATTGTAAACTTGCAGGTAAAAAATTTGAAACTATAACACTTTGCAAAGTACTACTTCCTATATTTTTTGCTTTTATTTCAAATATTACTTGGTCGCATAGCTTTGCAGAAGTTGGGAATATAAATTGAGTTAAAATAAGTTGAGGATCCTCAACAGAAAGAGTCTTATCTGCCATTGC
The DNA here is from genome assembly GCF_048568265.1 of Paraclostridium dentum. Lineage (NCBI taxonomy): Bacteria > Bacillati > Bacillota > Clostridia > Peptostreptococcales > Peptostreptococcaceae > Paraclostridium > Paraclostridium dentum. The sequence goes on from NZ_CP183813.1 coordinate 1,788,213, forward strand.
ATTTATATTTACTATTGATACTGGATCTCCTACAACAGGTAAAAATTCCATAGTTATTATGCTAGTATTTCTATAGTCTATAATTGATGCTATACCTTTAACTGTTATAGAAACTGTTTTATTTTTTCCACTTAGAATTGGACCTAATCTTATTCCTGCTACTAAATCCCCACTTATAATATTTCCATCTACTTTTATTTCTATAACTTGTAGTTGCGGCGGGAATACAGTAGTAAATAAAGTAGACAAAGAATCTAGTTTACCACTATTTAATATTTCAATATTATAAATAGCAGTTTCTCCTATTTGTATTGAAGTAGTACTAACATTATTAACTGCGGACACTTCTGGATTGATAACAATAACTTGAATTGTAACCTCTACAGTAATATATGCTGATATAGATATTCTAGCTTTAGCTTCTTTTATAACATTATTAATTTCTCTTGTAGTAAAAATTACAGGCTTATTATAGTCATAAGTTGCAGTTATTTCAGTTGATATTGTTCCATTTGGAGGAACACTAATTATTTTAACATCAAAGTTTATCACTGTTGTTTCTCCAACATCTAAATCCCCTATATTTACACCATCTATTATATTTCCAGCTTTAGGAATTCCATTTATTTTCAAATTGTTCATATACTGCAGATTAGGGCCTAGCGGGTCTGTTACAATGATGTTATCTAAAAATATTTTACCATCATTTGTTACATTTATAGTATAAGTCAAAATTTCACCTACAACTGCAATGGTTTTGTTTACTTCAGCAGTAATAGCTAAACTTGTTATTGTAGATCTAATAGAAACTTCATTAGAGTATTCTATTTTGTTAGTTAGAATTCTTCCATATGGTGGTATATAGTCAAACGTTACATTGGCCGTATTATTAATTTCTGTTTCATCTTTAGCCAATACCTTGCATTTATATGTCACAACCTTAGTATGACCTATATTAACTGAATCTATCTCAATTCCAGTTATTGGAGAAACACTAATAGGTTGTTCAATTCCATCTATTGTAACACTTCCATCTATAAAGCTTAGCTCAGGAGGGATTGTGTCTTTTACAACTGCATTTAATATATCTACATTTCCTATATTAGATATATTAACAGTATAAGTTACAATATCATTTTCTCTTACAATTGAGTTATCACTTGATAGTACTACATCTAGATCATAACTACTAGTAACAACTGCCTGCAAAGTAAGCAATGCCCATATAGTTGACATCATCTGATCACTTTGCTCCGGATCATTAGGATTTGCCTTAAAGGATCCATCTAAATTTTGTTGTTCTAATAAAACACTTGTAACATCACTAATATAATCTATTTCTTCAAACGGATTAATACTCTGCTTAATTGTATCAAATCCATATCCTGTTAATCCACTCATAAGTGCATATGTTGCTTGGTAATTAGCAACAGGACTTGAATTCCATCCTGGATTTAAAAAATAAGCTGGCTCATACCAATTGTTAGCTATATAGTCTGTTGCTAACAAAACACGGCTATCTGTTTGAGGGAGATTTAAAAAATTCATTTCTAATAGTAGGTTTCCTGTTTTTAAAATATCCAAATCTTCTTGTGGGTTGCTATATCCAGAGCCACCATTATCATTTTGTATATAATTAACCCAATCACTAAATTTATCAACTGTATTTCCATCTACTTGCAAGTTGAATTTATATAAAGGGTTTGTAGCAAGTAGAAAACCTAATCCAACATATCCTGATACATAATTATTAGCTATATCATCATAATTATTTATACTATATCCCCATCCACCATTAAACTCTTGTGAGTATTCTAAATAATTAATAATATATTGAGTTAAAGTTTTATAAGACATGCCTTTTATAAAATCAGGTCCATTATTTACTATTTTATCTGGAGATTGACTTGCACATATAGCAGATAATACAACACCTGTTGTATAGTTTATATTTCCATCTTCTTCATAATAAATACCATGATTATTTTGCTTTGCATTTGAAAATAAATACTCCAATGCACCAACTAAGTTATTATAGTATTTATATGACACATCTAATGGGTAAATCCCCTGGCTTATTGCATATTGTTCTAGTTCTAACACTACTAAAGCAGTATTTAAAATAGGATAAGAAGTACCAAAAGACTTGTTTTGATTTTGATTAAGTACCACCCATCCCAAACCCAGATCTATCCTCTGTTTTACTAAATTTTGATCAATCATATTATTGTATCACTCCTATAAAATGTCCTATTTACATAAAAATTGTCATACAATATACAATTACTTTATGACTTTGCATTTAATCTTGTTCCATAGTAAAAATCATGTGTTTAATTGATAATAACCATATATTGTTTTATTAATTTCTCTAAGTCAAAATTACTATCGCAATATGACTTTCCCCAATCAGATATTTCTTTGTATTTGTCTGGGTCTTCTAACAGATATCTTATACTACTTTCAATGTTTAATTTTTCAATTTTATGGTTAAATCCATGATCTCCAAAGTAAGTATCTAAGATTTCGTTATAATTTTCAAAACTAAATATTCCTAAATAATCTTTTATCCCAGTACAAATTATTGGTTTTGAAAAATTTAAGGCTTCAATTGCAACTCTTCCAGTTCCAACTACTATATCGCTTATTCCATAATAAGCATTTATGTTGTAAATGTTGCCTATTGTTATTATTTTATTTTTTTTGTATTCACAATTTACTTGGTTTGCATAAAAATCAATTGATTTTTTCTTTACTCCATTTCCTACTATTAATATATATATATTATCTTTAAGTAAATTTTTAGATTGATGTATGAAATTTTCAGCCAATCTTCCTTTACCGAAACTAAGTCTACTACAATACAAAATTACTTTGGCATCAATTGGAATTCCAAGTTTACATTTCAAATTATTATTTTGAATTATTTCATCACCTTTTTTAATTTTAATTCCATTATAAATTAGTGATATTTTATCCATGTCATTTCTAGAGATACTATCACATACTAATTGTTCTACGGGTTTGCTAACTGCTATTATATGTTTCGCTCTTTTACATGCATATAATAGTAGCTCTTTAGAATAGTAAAGTCCATGAATTGTTATTATATAAGGCATATTTGTTAAATCATATAATTTTCTTGCAAGAATCATACTTTCTAAGCCGTGGCAATGTATTAAATCTATTTTATATAGATTTACGAGTTTTTTTAACATTTCAATTCTAAATTCATATTCATATTGACCTACAACTTTAAAATTAATTTTACCTTTATATAGACTATTAATTTTACTTTCATTTAAAGTTGCAATTATTGTTTTTATATTAGCTTTATTTAATGTCTCACATAGTGTAACTACATGAGTTTCTGTTCCACCAACACTAAACTGATCCATAAGCATAAGTATGTTCATAAAACCACCTTTTTTTATATTTAAGTATCAATTTTTTTAAAATAATATACTATATAGTATATTGTCTAATTAAGTTAATGTTTCGAAATTATTCCAATCGACTACTAAGGAGGTTTATTTCTATGAAATTCAGTAGAATTGATGGATTAGTTAGTATAGTTATATCAAACTATAATAATGAAAACTATATACTAGAATGCTTAAATTCTATACTTAATCAATCTTATGAAAATATAGAAATTATTATTGTTGATGATAAATCAACAGATAATAGTGTATCAAAAATCAAAAATTGGATAAGGAAAAATAAAAATTCTTTTAAAAATGATAATTATATAAAGTTAATAGAACTCCCTAAAAATGTAGGTTTCTCCGGTGCCGTGACCTATGGACTATTTTTAGCTCAAGGCGAATATATAGCAATGCACGATGGAGATGATAGATCTCATAAAGATAGAATAAAAAAACAAGTCAGTTTTTTAAATGAACATAAAGAAATAAGTGCTGTTGGTACTAACTATGCAACTTTTAACAATGATGATCCTACCCCTGTGTCTGAGCCCACAGGTATAGAATTTGGAGTAGATAATATAAAAGACGTATACTCAACAGGTCTTAACTGTGTTTGTCATGGTTCTTTATTGATTAAAGGTAGCGTATTTGATAGCATTGGTGGGCTTTCTAGAAAACTTGAAGGCGCAGAAGACTATGAATTTATCACAAAATTATTGCCATTTGGAATAGATAATATAGATGAAGAACTATATTATTATAGATTACATGAAAACCAACGTTCAAAAATATATTATGATATAAATAAACTTGCCATAGATGAAAAAGATTTAAAAGTTTTAATGGTTCTAGATAGTCTAAACATAGGTGGGACAGAAACTCATGTATATAGTCTTATTAAGGAGTTTTTAAATCGAGGTATAAAAGTTTGTTTATTAGCAGACCATGGGCCTTATTCATCTGAATTCCTTAAATTAGGATGTACGATTTATAATATGGATTTCCCACTTTATGTGATAAAAGATTTAGAAACTGAAAATAGATATAAAAATAAAATAAAGCAGATAATCTTGGCTGAAAATATAAATATAATTCATGCTCATCAGTCCCCTTCCGGAGCATTATGTATCGATATAGGCAAAGAACTTGAAATCCCATGTATCTTTACTGTTCATGGACTTTACTATTACGATATTTTATATGATAGACTTAATTTATCTGACTCTGTAATAAGTGTTAGTCAACCTACTTATGATTGGTTGCTTGAATATAACGTACAATCAACTGTAATTCCAAATTCTATAGATTTTGACGATTATGTTTCTAAGTCTCCTAACCTATCCATAAAAGAAGAACTTGGCATTGACAAAGATGCATTTACTATAGTTTATTGCTCTAGAATTGCTTGGAGTAAAACAAGGGTTGCTGAAAATTTATTAAGGGTTTGTCGTGACCTAGTACGTATTGAAAATCTAAATCTACATCTAATTATAGTTGGTGATGGTCCCGATTTTAACCAATTAGTTGGTATTGCAAATAGAACTAATGCTTTATTAGGAAAAAAATATATACATCTAGTTGGTGGTAAAACAAATGTGGTTGATTATTATCTTAATGCTGATTGTATAGTAGGAACAGGTCGTGTAGCAATTGAAGCTTTTGCTTGTAAAAAGCCTATTATTGCATCTGGTAATAATGGTTATTTCGGCATACTTAGCAATGATAATATTGAAAGTGCATGGAGAGTTTATTTTGGTGACCATAAATCTATAAAATCTAATAATGCTTCATTCCTATATAACGATATTAAGTATGTATATGAAAATAAAGACGGACTTTCTGAATATGCTGAATCTTGCTATGACTGGGCTAGAAATTTCTTCGATATAAAATCTAATACAGATAGATTGATACGTGTTTATATGAATTCACTTAAAAACTTTCATTAAAATGGAGCTGGTTAAATGAAAAAATTATTATATATTGGGTGGCTTGGACAAAACAACATAGGCGATGAACTTATGTGGGATATATTCTTAGATCTATGTGAAAAACATGGTGTCTCTGAAAAATATAAAATAGTAAACAATTTTGAAGATAGTGATTTAAATAATTTGCCTACCTATGATGTTGTTGTATTAGGAGGTGGATCACTTTTACTTCCAGGCTATATAGAAATACTTTACAGAAGCTTTCAGTCTGGTTCTAAAGTATTCATTTGGGGAAGCGGATATGATTGGGCTGAAAAAGATTATATAGTATCTTTAATGGAGGAAAATACCCCTGCATATTTATTCCCTGATGATAGTGAAATTATTTTACAAGAAATAATACCTAACTGTGAATTTGTAGGTGTTAGAGGTCCTTTAACCTATAATTTGATAAAAAAATCATTTGTTGATACTAGTAAGTTAATAATTTCTGGCGATCCCGGATTTGCTTTGCAGGAACAACCTCTTGTAGATTATATGCCTATAACCACATTAGACCCATCAGATAAAATTGTTGCTGTAAACTGGGGTTCTAGTTTGAATAAGATTTATGGTAATGATGAAGATAGCGTATCTGATGAACTTTCAAAAGTATGCAATTATTTAATAGACAATGGATATAAAGTTTATCTGTATATGATGTGGGAACAAGACTTAAAACCATTTTTAGATTTTTATAAAAAAATTAAACCTAGTGACAATTTAATTGTTGATACAAATATATATAGTGGCGGTCAATTAATGAGTTTGTTAAAAAAATGTGAATTTTCTATAAACTTTAAACTTCATGGAAATATAACATCTGCTGTTGCAAATACACCTTTTATTTGCTTAGGATATAGATTTAAGTGCTTTGACTTTGTAAAATCTATTGATTGCGATAAACTTATTGTACCTACAGATTCAAAAAAATTGTATGACGATATTCTAGATTGTATAAATTATATAAATAATAACTACGATGATATAAAAAATACTATTAAACGTAATATTGATTCTTATAAAGAAAAAATAGAAATACCTTTTAGAGAAAATTTATTCTAAATTAAAATAGCAAAGTTTAAAAATTTTAAACTTTGCTATTTTTTAATTTTATTTTAAATCGAAATTTTTTAAAATTTCTTCTTTTTCATATTCAAAAATTTCTACAGTTTTTATATGAGGATAATTAAGAACCATATTAAAACTATTGCTTACATTTTTTTCATGTACAATCACTAGATAACAATGTGTATCTATTACTTCATGAGTTAATTTTGCAGCTCCCCAATGGTCAGGTTCTGTATTATGCCTAAATCCAAAATAAAAGTCATCTACATTATATACTAAAGCATAAAACGATGGCGAACCATGCTCCATCGATGCTAACCTATCCCCTTCTAGTTCATACATATATCCATTTTTGCATAATATGCATTCTAATTCTTCATAATATGGAGTTTTATACAATATATCAATATAGTCTTTACTAAACATATTATCACTATCAATTCTTATATGATAAATATAATCATATCCTTGTATTAAGCTATATATAGTTTCATCTCCATCAGGCGTAAAAATTACGTTATCTGGTAATTTATCGTATTTTGATAATGCATTAAATACTAGTTCTTCAGTTTCTTTTGTGTACCTCATTATACATTTAAAGTTTTGATTAGTTTGATTTTTTAAACTTCTTAAAGTATATTTATTAAAAATTTCAATTCTATATTCAATCCATGCTTTAGTTTGAGATAATTTTTTAGAATCATTATATACATCTTTAAATCCTGGCCAAAATGGATTTTCGGGTACATTAAATGGTATATCTATAACCATAATAATTTTCTTTTCCATATCAAGTTACCTCTTTCATATTATATAAATGTAAAAAGCTAACTAGCTTTTTATATTTATATAATATGAAATTAAAAAAATTATGCTATTATGCACACCTCAAACTTTTTCATCATAATATTAAACATAACGACATTAAAATTCATGAAATAAGGGTGAAAATATGTTTAATAATAAGACAATTTTAGTAACTGGTGGTACTGGTTCATTTGGAAATGCTTTAATAAAAAAAATTATTAATTCAAATATAAAAGAAATAAGAGTTTTTAGTAGAGATGAAAAAAAGCAAGATGATATGAGAAGATTATATAACAATGAAAAAATTAAATTTTATATTGGTGATGTAAGAGATTACGATAGTATTAATTATGCACTAAAAGGAGTTGATTATGTATTTCATGCAGCTGCTCTTAAGCAAGTTCCATCTTGCGAATTCTACCCTCTTCAAGCAGTTAAAACAAATATATTAGGAACAGAAAATGTTTTAAATGCATGTATAAGTAATGGAGTTAAAAAAGTTGTTTGTCTTAGTACTGATAAGGCCGCTTATCCTATAAATGCAATGGGTATATCAAAAGCAATGATGGAAAAAATAGCTATCTCTAAATCTAGATTATTAGACCCTCATGATACATTAATCTGTATTACTAGATATGGAAATGTCATGGCCTCTAGAGGTTCCGTAATACCTCTTTTCATAGAGCAAATAGAAAATAAAAAAGATTTAACTATAACAGATCCAAATATGACAAGATTTATGATGAGTTTAGATGATGCAGTTGAACTTGTTTTATACGCATTTGAGCATGGTAACCAAGGAGATTTATTCATACAAAAATCACCAGCTTCGACTATAGAGTGTCTATCAAAAGCTTTAATTGAAATATTTGATGCATCCGATATAAAAATTAAAACTATAGGAACAAGACACGGTGAGAAGCTATATGAAACTCTAGCTACAAGAGAAGAACTTTCAAAATCTGAGGATTGTGGTTCTTACTATAGAATATTGGCTGATAATCGAGATTTAAATTATGATAAGTATTTTATATCTGGAAAAGATCATGTCTCTTATTTAGAGGATTATAATTCTCATAACACTTATAGATTGAGTTTGGAAGAAACAAAAGATTTATTATTAAGTCTTGATTTTATAAAAAACAAACTAAATTCATTTCCTAAATAAAGCAATTGAGTGAGGTTAAATTATGATAAAAGTAATGACTATAATTGGAACTAGACCCGAAATAATAAAATTAAGTAGAGTTATAAATGAACTAGATAAATATACTAACCATATACTAGTTCATTCTGGCCAAAATTATGACTATGAACTTAATGAAGTATTTTTTAAAGATTTGGAAATAAGAAAACCAAATTATTTCTTAAATTCAGCAAAAGGTAATGCTATAGAAACAATTGCTGATATTTTAGTAAAAGTTAATGAATTATTAGATATAGAAAAACCCGATGCAATTTTAATATATGGAGATACGAATACATGCCTATCTGTAATTGCTGCTAAAAAGAAAAAGATACCAATCTTTCATATGGAGGCCGGAAATAGATGTTTTGACTTAAGAGTTCCTGAAGAAATAAACAGAAAAATCGTAGACCATTTAAGCGACATTAATTTTACACTAACAGAACATGCCAGAAAGTACCTAGAGGCTGAAGGAATACGACCAGAAACTATAATAAAATCTGGTTCTAGCATGAAAGAAGTATTTAAGTATAATATGGATAAAATTAATCATTCTTCCATATTAGAATACCTATCCTTAAACCCAAAAGATTACTTCATAGTTAGTGCCCATAGAGAAGAAAACTTAGATATAGATAATAATTTTACACAGCTTCTTACTTCATTAAATAAAATAGCAAACCATTATGATAAAAAAATAATCTTTTCTACACATCCTAGAACTCAAAAAAAAATAGACCTTATAGAAAATCTAGAGCTCGATCAAAGAATAATTTTGTTAAAACCATTAGGTTTTTTTGACTATATAAATTTACAATTGAATGCATATTGTACTTTATCTGATAGTGGTACCATAACTGAAGAATCCTCTATACTAGGATTTCCAGCAATAACTATAAGAAACTCTCACGAAAGACCTGAAGGTATGGATGAAGGTACATTAATAATGAGTGGCTTGGACTACGACACAATACAAAACTCAATAGATATTGTAGTTGGTCAGTCTAGTGATAACTGTATGAATATAGTAAAAGATTATGATACTGAAAATGTTTCAAAAAAAATTGTACGATGTATCGTAAGTTACATCGATTATATAAATAGAAATGTTTGGAATAAACACTAAGGAGGGTTTATATGCAAAAAGTATTAATATTTGGTGCCATGGGGATGGCGGGACATATGGTTGCAATGTATATATCTAAAATTAAAGAAAAATACACTGTATATAATGTTTGTCATAATTCCAAGCTAAATGAAAATAGCATACTATGTGATATAAACGACATTGATAAAATAAACAGTATAATTGATTATATAAATCCAGACGTAATTATTAACTGCATAGGCGTATTAAATAAATCCGCTGAACTAGATATTAAAAATACTATATATGTAAATACATTTTTCCCAAAACTACTAGATAGAATAGGAGAAATCAAAAATATAAAAATATTACATTTGAGTACAGATTGTGTATTTAATGGCTCTAAGGGAAATTATTCAGAGGAATCTTTTAAAGATGAAGACGGTATTTATGGATTAAGTAAAAACTTTGGAGAAATATATGGTAAGAATTCACTTACAATTAGAACTTCTATTATAGGTCCTGAATTAAAAAATGGAAGTGGTTTATTTAACTGGTTTATGCATCAAGAAGGAATTATAAAAGGTTTTACTAATGTGTATTGGAATGGAATTACAACATTAGAACTTGCAAAGGTTATAGATAAAGCATTGGATTTAAATATACAAGGTATTTATAATATAGCTAATGAAAGTAAAATTTCTAAATACAATTTATTAAATTTAATTAAAAGTGAATTTAATAAAGATAATATTGAAATAGAAAAATTCGAAGAAATTCATTGTGATAAAAGCTTAATTTCAATAAAAAAAGATTTTAACTACAAAGTAAATCCATATGAAGTTATGTTAAAAGATATGCATACTTGGATGGAAGAAAATAAAAGTTTATACAAGTTATATTTTTAATTTTTTTATACCCAATGAGTTTTATATTATATTAAACTCATTGGGTATAAATTGTAATAACATTAAAAACTTTGTAATTATATACACGCTTTTTTATGTAGTCCTAGATAAACTATAGAAACTATAATTGAAACAAAAAGTAGTCCAAAGAATAAAAAAGATTTGTTTATTTCATACACATAAGCTGATACTATAGGTCCAAACGCATATCCACATGACTCTGCTGCTCCTACAAATCCAAATACAATCCCTTTAATTCTAGGCTTATCTCCAAATTCGGATAATGAGCTTTGTAATGATGCATTCAAAAAAGTTGCACCTAAAAAATACACTATAATAATTGCAGTAAAAATAGGTATACTTCTTGTTAGTGCTAATCCTAATAAGCTTATATTCATAACAGCAAATGATAAGAACAATTGCCTTTTATTTCCTATTTTATCACTTACCCAACCCGCAATAGGCGCACCTACTCCAAATACCATTAGATATATAGATATTATTGCTGATGTGTATGATGTTGTTGCTCCTAGTACATCTCTTCCATAAAAGTGAAAAAGTGCAACAACACAACCATATATAAAATCTCCTAAAAATGCAATAGTACCCAGAACTAATATCTTATATCCAAGTTTAAATTTCCTTATTTCTAAAAATACATTATTTGATTTGCATCCTCTACTTTTTTTTGTTTTATAACAGTTACTATTTCTTTTTATTCTTAGTTTTACATATATTAAGGATATTAATATTATTATGGATGATGTATAAAATGATAAATTATAGTCTCCTGTCTTTGAAACTATAAATCCTCCTATAGCTGCTCCAATTCCTCCCCCAAAGGTAAATACAGCTGAAGCTAGCCCTGTACTTTCTCCTCTTTTTTTGAAATCTAGAGACCTTGATAATATTGAAAATGTAGCTGGTGCAGCCATACCTAATATAGCCCCCTGAATTATATATATCCATCCAGATATCAATTGAGATTTATTTAACGTATATGAAAAAGGTATAAATACCATTAGTAAAATAGCTATCATTAAAACTAATTTATCCCCTATAAAATCAGATATAACTCCAAAAGGTATTTGAACTATCGCTTTGCTAACTCCATATAAAGAAAGTATTGTTCCTATCATTACAGTGGTTACTCCTATTGAGTTTAGATACAATGGTATTATAGGAATCATAACACTATAACCTATCCCAAAAACTAACCTATAAGTACAAAATGTCCTCAGTTCTTTTTTTGTAAATAGAACGCTACTCTTTAGCATTTAAATCATTCTCCTAGAATTTAATTTTCATTATACTTTATTATATTCCTACATATAAAATCTATTCACATAGTGCTTTCTTTAGAGAATTGATTCAATAACTATACATATTTCTTCAGTAACTTTACAGTATATAACTTCATACAATAATATTAATTATTTATTTTTTAAAAACTTTATTAACAAAGGTATGGTGTAAAATGTTTAATGATATTTCAATTATAATTCCATATAAAGAAAGTACAGATGAAAGGTCTAACATTTTTGAATTTGTTATTAATAGATATAAGTCTTTAATGCCTGATGCTGAAATATGTATTGGTTGTAATGAAGGTGTGTTTAATCAAGCTAAATCGTTAAATGAGGCAATAAAAAAATCTACTAGAAAGTATCTACTTTTCATGGACAGCGATGTAATAATAAATCCCGATACTGTTACTAAATGTCTTGAGATGATAGAAATTTATGATGTAGTTTTTACACATGATTTATTGATAAGACTTACTCCTGAGTTTTCTAAACATATAATGGATAATAATATCTTAATTCTCAATCAACGCTTAGAAAATTTCGCAGGTCAATATTTCCATTATCCTTTAAACTCTATTTGTATGATAAGAAAAGAGTTATTAAATAAAACAGGTTGCTTTGATGATAGATTTGAAGGTTGGGGCCATACTGACACAGCTTTTAGAGCAGTTTTATTAGCTGCTACTCCTAATGTAACCACTTTAAAATTCCATACTATATACCATCTACATCATAGTTATAATCCTGATTTTAAAAATGATACACATTTCAATAATAACTCAAAAATTTATGAAGAAAACTACACTCCTTCTAAAATTGCTGAAACTATGAAATATTTAGCAGAGAAATACAAAAATTCATAAAAACTTATTAAAAAAGCTCTATTAAATTTAATAGAGCTTTTTTAATTACTTTATTATTTATCTAAATAAATTGGTGGATATTTTACGTTTTTAAGTTCATCATGCTTTACTAATTCATGACCGTCACTTAAGTCATGTATCTGAAATAGTACTTTGTTTATGTATAAAGCATAGTAATCATCACTATAAAAATATTGATATTTATAATTAGGATCATTTTTATAAAATACATTGTAAAGAATTCCATCATAACTTGCTATTTTTGCTTTTTCTTTCGTAATTTTATTTATATCATCTTTTGAAACCCCCTGCGCTTCCATATATTTATTAATATATTTTTCTGCTTCACTCCAAGGCTTAAAGTTATTATTATATATGTAAAACCCTGTTAATCCTATAATTGATAATAAAAAAATAGCCATATATTTTTTCATATAGACCTCCTTATTTTAATAAAAGTTCCCTTATTTAAATTCAATATAATTAACTTTAAATATGTTATAAGTTTTCTAATATACTACGACTTTGAGATATCAAAGTCATAGTTACATCTCAATCGTAAAGTTTTAATGTATTTTCCAGATTTATTAACTTTAACAACTTGAACCGGTATAACATCCTTATAAGGAAGTTCTACAAGACGATCTTCTTCATTAAATGTTTTTTCAACTTTATCAAAGAATTCTTTCTCTGTTAATTTAGTATTAGTTAACGACTTAAATACCTTGTATGTAGCTTTAATATATTTATCATTTTCGTCTAATTTCTTATTTTCAGGATATTCTTTAACCCAAAAAATATCTATTGTAGACTTTCCTTTTTTATAGTCTTCATTCATAGAGTAATATAGACTTTGAATAGATTTTGTAGGAGGACTTTCAAATCCTCCTAGCGATAATACGAAACTACCATCTGGATTAGAATCAGCAACACTAAGTCCACTATCTGTTATAGATTTTGAGATCTTTTTAGATAAACCTTGTTTAACTTCATATAATCCATCTCTGGTGTTAGTTTTTTTTGAATAAGTTTCAAAAAGTTTAATAGTTTCATTTTCTTTATTTTTTTGATTTTCAACTTTAATTGAGTTTTTTGATGAATCATTAGAGTGCATGCATCCTACCATCAAACATGTGCTTAAACTTGCAACTAATATCATCGATAATATAGATTTTTTTATTTTCATATGAGTCCTTCCTCCATTATATTTGCGCTTCTCAAATAATTATTAATTCGTATTCCATTGCTCGAAATGTTATTTTTTACTTTTCCCAAATTTTTGATATAACTATACTTCATAAGTTATCCCCAAATATTAATTAATCATAAACTTCTTGAACATAAAAAAGGACGTTACCTTCTGTTAAAAGATAACATCCTCTTTTTTAATCATCAATATATATGGCCCAACTAGTAGGTTAATCGACCCAACTGTCAGTATTTTGATTAAGTGGTATGTATATATTTATCATAAATTTATTTTTTTCATCTTCAAATAATATTTCTCCATTGTATTTTTCTAAAGATGATTTAACGCTTTGAATTCCAATTCCATGCATAAATTTATCTATTTTATCAGTTAATAATATATCTTTATAAATTTTAACACTATTAACTTTACTATTTTCACATTTAATTATAAAAAATGATTTTATTATAGTTCCTTTAATTCTAATATACTTATCAATCTTTTCATCAATTATTTTATCACATGCTTCTATTGCATTATCTAAAATGTTATCAAATATGCTAGATACATCTATCGGTTTTATAAAGTCAACTTTGGAAAAGTTTATATCACAAGTAAAGTTAATTCCTTTCTTTTTACATGATTTACTTTTTTCATTTATTATAATATCAAGTATCATGTTACCTGTATTATAAATACATTTAAACTCTTTGATTTCATCTTTTAAATTATTAATATACTCATCAACTTCCGAGCTATTATTTTTAAGATTATCTATACAACAAATATGATTATTTATATCATGATAAAGTTTTTTAACATTCATATGCGATTCTTGAATGCTCAAATAATATTTATATTGCATATCTAACTTATTTTGCATTAGCTCATTCTGAGATTTTAATTTATTTTCTTTTATAGTTCTTCTAAATATTATTATTATAATTATGCTACTAGCTATTACTAATTTTGGAGTAACCATTTGATCAAAATAATGCCATTCATCTTGGAGTACCGGTAATGACATCCTCCATTCAAACAACATCTTATTTAGATTATAATAATTTCCTATCGGATAAACTCCCATTGTATATCTTCCAACTATATTAATAATATTAGCCATTAATGCAATAAGTAAATATATATAATTTCTTTTTTCACTATTAAACAACTTTAACTTATTGTTGATAAATACAAGTATAGCGAAGGTAAATATTACCAGTATATACGAACATATTTGAACTTTGATCCCATCACCATAAGATACTAAAAGTGCTTGTTCAGATGATATAGAACTTCCAGTAAATCCAATGAATAATATTCTATATATAACTTCTTCGTATAAATCGTAATATACATTAAATAAATAAAATAAAACTACATATTTAACGTATCTTATATTGTAAAAATAATTAAAATATATAGCAAAAGCAATAAATACTATAAAGTCAGTTAAATAATTTATACTAATAGTGTAATTTTTAAATCCATTTATTAGAGATAAGAAATAAATTAATGCTACTAAAATGTAAAATACAATTTTATGATTTTTATTTCCTTCTTTTTTACAAGTTATTAACACTTTAAATATAGTAAATCGTAAAAGTATTGATAACCCTAATATTATGAAAGGTGTAAATTTCAACATATGGAATCACCAAGAAATTTTAGGAATTTAGTTTTAACATCTTTATATCTATATCTACTAACAGGTATTTCTTCTCCACTTTCCAATATTGCAATATTTGACTTTATATTTTCTACATAATTTAGATTAACTATAAAGCTCTTATGACATCTTACAAATTGATCTAAATTTAAATCTTTTTCTATTTTTTCTAAACTGTATCTTACTTCGAAATCTTTGTTTATAGTATGTATTAGCATGTCCTTTTTTTGGACTTCTATATAAGTTATTTCATTTGAATTAATCTTATATGTGTTAGCCTTGTTCTTTATTAATATATAATTTTTTTTATTTAATTTAATGTCTTTAATACAGGTTAACAAGTGTTTTTTTAACTCTTCTAAGTTTATAGGTTTCAACAAGTATCTGTAAGCTTTTACCTCATATCCCTCTTGTACATAATCTATTAAAGATGTTATAAATATTATCTCCATTTTACTTCCTGATTGTCTAATTTTTCTTGCAACATCCATCCCATTAATATTATCCATTTTTATATCTAAAAGCAAGATATCTACATCTTTTAAATTAGCTTCTAATAGTTCTTCTCCTGAGCAATATTTACTTACTTCATATTCTATATATTCTTCATCTAATATATTTTTAATGTAGTTTTCTATTAAAAGTCTCACCTCTATTTCATCTTCACAAATTGTTATTTTAATTATAATCCCCTCCCCCTATAAATTTATCTATTAAGTATTTTACCTCATATTAAAAGTCTTTTTAAATAAAATTAAGTCTACTATTAAAATAACGATTAGGTACATACTTACTGCTAATCCCCCTATAAACGAAATAAGTAAATGAATACCTGCCATAATAAGTATTAAAAACATCATTAAGTAATTCTCTACTATTCCTTCATTTTTTTTAAGAACATTAATTGGTCGAGAAAAAGGCATATCTTTATCGAGTGTTTTAAATGTGATTATCATGATAA
Source organism: Paraclostridium dentum (assembly GCF_048568265.1). Classification (NCBI taxonomy): domain Bacteria; kingdom Bacillati; phylum Bacillota; class Clostridia; order Peptostreptococcales; family Peptostreptococcaceae; genus Paraclostridium; species Paraclostridium dentum. The sequence goes on from NZ_CP183813.1 coordinate 1,804,659, forward strand.
ATACTCCAACTAAAAATGTAATTATTATATGTGGTATTATACTAAATTTATAAAAATATACAAAGACTATCGATTGAATTAAATAAAGCGGAAGTATTAAATTAATCAAACAGGCTTTAACAGATGCCTTATGTACATTCATTTTATTTTTTATATTTACTGTTTTATATATGTATGATGCTTTATAGTTTTTAGAATATTTTAGAACTATCATTATTTTAGGAATTATCATTAAAGAAAAATATAAAAACATATACATGTATGAACTTATGTATTTTTCATTTTTATCAAAGATCATATATATAGGATATACATAGTAAAGTCCAATAGTTGGATAGACTTTATTTTTAAAATCTCTATCCTTTTTCATTATATTAGAAATAAAGTTGAAAAATATTCTCTCTTCTTTATCTTTACATATAATCTTGCTTAGTGTCATTGTAACATTATACTTTTTTATATTTTTACTATAGCTTTCATCACTAAGCTTTTGAAGTTTGTTTTCAAATAATGGGGTAAATCTTATATATATTAAAATTGATATTATAGGTATAACCAAAGCTAAAAAAGAAAGTATACCCAATGTTCTATTTATAGTTCCTGTTGTTATTATTTCAAATGGAGCTGCAAACCAAAAAGGTGGTAAAATATAACTTGCTATCCCTAAGTCAACATTATTGAATATATTCATGCTTTGCGATATATTAATTACAAATATATATGCAATGCTAAACACCATTGTAACTACAATCTGTATAATGCTAATTACATCTTTAAGCCTTTCTCCCTTGAATAGTTTTAATATAAGCAAATAAACTAATCCAGATATAATTACCATAAAAATATCTATAAGTAATATTTCTATTAAAAATACCAAAGAAAAAATTACCCCATACTTTATTGATGCAATTATTGCAAATCCACTTAATGACATACTTATACTTATCATATATATTAAAATATGAGTTATTTTAGATGCATTTAATGTTTTTAGACTTATACCTTTTGTAGCTAATATCCCTTTATCTTTTATATCTAGTATTACAGATGAAAAATCTGATATAAATGTTGTAATCATAAAAAACATAAACATAGAAAAGTATAAAGCCATAGCTGTGAATATATTTTGACTATTTATTATAATAATCATCATACATAATCCAATAATTGCATATACTATTTGCATTATTTTATATTGATTTGAAGATTCTTGATATTGATTATTATTTAACAAATTAGATGTTTTCCTGGAATCTATAGTTAACTTTGTACTTAGTATTAGTCTCATATCATCATAATTAACTCCTAATTTTTCATATAAAAATCTAAATTTATCAAGTATCTTTAGAGAAATAAAATTTTGCATACCCTACACCTCTTTTAATATAGATATAAATTTTTCGGCAAGTTCTTTATGTTGACTAAAGCCTGTAAGTTGATTAAATATTTGTTCTAGAGATTCTTCATGTACACGTTCTTTTAAGTCATTAAAGTTACCATCTGCAACTATTTCTCCATTATTTAATAGCACTATTCTGTCACTTATTTTTTCTACAACTTCCATAATATGTGATGAGTAAAAAATTGTCTTACCTTCTTTTTTTAAGCTTATCATAATTTCTTTTATTATCATTACACTATTTGCATCTAAACCACTTAGCGGTTCATCTAAAAATAGTATATCTGGATTGTGTATTAAACTTGAGATTATAACTACCTTTTGCTTCATCCCTTTTGAAAAAGATCCAATTCGTGAGTTATATGCATCTTGTATTCCTAAGACATCCATCAGTTCATAAGCTTTTTTATCTGCAGTATCGTATTCTAACCCATAAAGCTGTCCTGTAAATGTTAAGTACTCTCTCGCAGTTAAACATTCATACACTTCTGCCATCTCTGGTACATAGCCTATACTTTTTTTATACTTTTCATCTCCAATTGATATGTCTTCTCCAAAAACCTCAACTACACCTGTATAACCCTCAACTAGTCCTAAAATTATTTTGACAGTTGTACTTTTACCAGCTCCATTTGGACCTATATATCCTACGATACTCCCCTTATCTATTTCTAAATCTATACCTTTTAGAACTTCTTTCCCTTCGAAGTTTATTTTCAAATTTTTTATAAATATTGCCTTATCCATAACTGCTCCCCTTATTACTTTCTATTTTACATATTTTTCCAAATTATACCATATAGATTATTTTCATTCAAATTTCAAAATTGTTTCTTTTTAGATGGTCTTTTCAATTAGTAATTGAAATTGATCACATTAAAAAGAGATATTAGACTATATTTCTAATACCTCTTAATCAAATTTATAATATATATTACTACAAATATCTCTTTACTTCATCCCAGGTAGGTATAGACTCCAAAGCCCCTAACTTAGTTGTAGTGATACCGCCAACTAAGTTAGCATATTTCACAATTTCTTCAATATTTTTACTTGGTTCATTTAGTATTTGAGCCAAAACAGCTCCAATAAATGCATCTCCTGCGCCTGTAGCATCTTTCATTTCTAGTTGTTTTGTTTTTATCGATACTTTCTTTTCTTTAGTTACCAGCATAGACCCCTCTTTACCTAAGGTAATAACAAGATTCTTACATCCCAAATTTATGAGATAATCAGCAGCTCCTTCAATATTGTCTTTATTACTAATTAAATAAGCTTCTTCTTCACTTAATTTAACTATATCACTACCTTTGATAAAATCTTTGCAACAATTTATAAACATCTCTTTGTCATTTTTAAATAAGCTATCTCTATAGTTTGCATCAAAAGATATTAATTTATTATTATTTAAAGCATACTCTTTTAATTTATAATAAGTATTTTTTAGTTCTCCCTCTAAAAACGCTGTTGCACTTCCAAAATGGAATAAATCAAATTTGGCCAAATCACTTTTTATCATTTCAAAAGATAAAAATTCATCTGCACCTCTTGCAAATTCAAAGTCACGATCTCCATCTTCCTTTAATGATACAAATGCAAAAGTAGTATTCCTATCTTTTAATTTAAACATTAAATTCGTATTTATGTTATTTTTATTAAAAGTATCTTCTAAAAATCTACCAAAAGCATCATCGCCAACAGTTCCACAAAAATAAGCTTGAGCACCTAATTTTGATATTGCTGCTGCAACATTAGCAGGAGCTCCCCCTGCTTTTTTTATAAAACCTGAAGTATCAATTAAATTTTTACCTGTGTCTATAGATATAAAATCTATAAGTGCTTCTCCTATACAAATTACTTTTTTCATTTTCTATCTCCTTCAACATTTAATTCCTAACTTTTCATCTAGTTTTAAGCTCTTCAACTATATCGTTATACGTAGATTTATTTAACTTATATGCTAACAATACAATACCTGTGATAATCCACATTACACCTGGTATAGTTGTAAATGAATGTTTCATAATTGCTAGTACTACTTTATTTTGAGGTTGATTTGCAACATATCCAAATGCACCTAGTGATAAAGCTAATACAGATGTACCTAAAGCCATACCTATTTTATTTCCTAGTGAAATAAATGCATATTGAAAACCATCGTTTCTTATACCTGTTTTCCACTCACCATACTCAACACAATCTGGAATAATCGCATATATAGCAGTATTGAATCCTGAAAAGAAAAATTGAGCTAACCCCGATAATATGTAAAATATTATTGGTGATGTGCCTATGCTAAATTTATAAAGAATTATCATAGATATACCTGTGCAAATTGCAAAAATTGATGCCGCTCTCCCCTTATTTTTTGTCCATTTAAATAATAAAGGAAAACATGCTGCCCCTATTATAGATGGAATCATAATAACTAATGAATATGTGCTAAATAATTTAACGTTACCTTCTACATAAGTAAAATAATACAATGCATTTGCATTTCTTCCATATAGCGTTAATCCAAATAATAATTGACCAATAAATGCTAATATGTAAGGTTTATTTTGTAGAATTGCCTTAAGCTCAACTTTTAGAGATAGTTTTTGTTTTTGAGGAACCGCTACCACTTCTTTAGTTTTTGCAAAGCAGAATATATGACATAAGGCAAATATAATTCCATATACTATAGCAACTAATAAATAACCTTTTTGAGCATTTCCATTACCTAAATTATCTATCAATGGTACTGTAATAATATTTATAATGCTTATAGCTATCATGGCACTAACTGAACGTGATGTATTTATCTTAGCTCTTTCTTCTATATCTTGAGTCATAGCTCCACATAATGTACCATAAGGAATATTAACACAAGTGTATCCCAATACAAGAATGCAATAAGTTATTACCATATAAACTATCTTTGAGGTATCGCTCCAATCAGGATGTCCCCAAAATGTTAATACTAATACAATTGATGTTAAAGGTGCTGCAATTAATAACCATGGACGATATCTACCCCATCTTGTATTTGTTCTATCACTCAAACTTCCAATAATAGGATCATTTATAGCATCCCAAAATCTTGAAAATAGCATAAGCATAGATACAGCTGCCATACTTATCCCAAACACATCAGTATAAAAAATCATTAAAAAATTTCCTACAAACATCCAACTAAAATTACAACCTACATCTCCCATACCATAAGCAATTTTACTTATTAAAGGTACTTTGTCACTTGTACTTTTATTCTTATTTACATCTGATATTGTGTTTTCAATCATGTTATCTCCCCTTATTTAATTAAGTAATTTACTATGAATCTCTTATATTTTAATAACAGCCTTTACTATGTCACTTTTATTATTTACGCTGTAATCCATAGCTTTTTGAACTTCATCTAAAATAAATTCATCTGTTACTATTCCCTTTAAATTAACCTTTCCGTTTGCAACAGCTTCTATTGCCATTGGGTAAATATGGCGATATCTAAATACGGTTTTAAATGTAAGTTCTTTATCTAATACTAAACTCATAGGTAATGTCATTTCCCCTGTTTTACTATATCCAACTAACACTACATTAGTACCTTTTTTAGCCATATTTATACATTGAATAGTAGTTATTTCAGCACCTGCAGTTTCTATAGCTAAATCACAACCTTTGCCATCTGTTAATTTCATTATCATTTCTACAGGATCTGTTTCTTTAGAATTAATAACACCTGTTGCACCTAATTCTAAGGCTTTTTCTAATCTTTTTTCCATAATATCGACTACATATACATTAGAAACTCCCATAGCTTTTAATGCCATCATCGTTACAAGTCCTATACATCCAGACCCCATTACAACTGCTGTTTGACCAGCTTGAGCTTGTCCTTGAATCGCTGCATGAAAACCTACAGCTAAAGGTTCAATTAATGATCCTTCAATTGTGCTAACGTTTTCCGGAAGCTTAAAACATAAATCAGCTTCATGACATACATACTCTTGGAAAACCCCATCTACTGGTGGTGTAGCAAAGAATATTACATCTGGACAGAGATTATATCTTCCTGTTTTACAAAATTCACAGTGCCCACATGTTTTTCCTGGCTCAAGCGCTACTTTATCTCCAACACTTAGGTATTTTACATCTTCACCTACTTTAACTACAACGCCTCCTGGCTCATGACCTAGTACAAATGGTGGTTCTACAATATAGTCTCCTATACGACCTGTCTCGTAATAATGAAGATCTGATCCGCAAATACCTACATATTCTAATTTAACAAGAACCTCATTAGCTTTTGGTTGTGGTACTTCTTTTTCTATAAATCCCATTTTACCTATTCCATTCATTACTGCAACTTTCATTTTATTTTTCATCTGTACTCCCCTTAATATGTAATTACTTTTATAAAACATTTTATAAAAGTAATTACATTATGTCATATCTATTACTAAAAATCAATATTTTGCTAAAATTTTTTCCAAAACAAAAAATTACTATATGATAAGAATAATTTAACTTATCATATAGTAATTTTAATTTTATATTAGCGAATCAAAGAAATTATCTATAAACTTTATACCAGCACCTACTGCTGAGGCTTCTTTTTTATATTTAGCAGCACTTACATAAGAAGTATCAATCTCAAAACTATTGTATTTAGATATACTTTTATTAATATCTAAAATATAATTTTCTAGATAACCACCTACATATCCACCTAAAATTATATGGCAATCAAATACCATCCTTAAGTTAGTAACTACTATAGCAAGATTATCTAAATACTCATTCCATATACTTAAATATTTTTCATTTCCGTTTTCTAATTCTTTAAAAAATAAATCTAAATCATAATCTGAATTCTGAGATAATACATTTGCAGAACAATAAGCATCTACACATCCATTCTTACCACAATAACATGACTTACCATCTGGTCTAATTATTATATGTCCAAACTCTGCACTTTTTAAGTTATCACCCATATAAATACTATTATTCATATAGATAGCCCCTCCTACAGTATTGCTAAGAGATAAATATATACACTGCTTATTATTTAAGGTAATTTCAGCATATGCAGCGCTATTTGCATCATTTTTAAAACATGTATCATATTTTATAAACTGTATAAAGTTTTTTAAACTTATATTACTTAACTTTAGCGTATGAGAACGAGTTAGTATTAAGTTATCCTCATCTACAATTCCTGGTATAGATATACCTACACCTAATATTTTATCTATATCTACATTAGATTCTTTAATAAAATTATCTACTAATCTACCCAATGTTTCATAGTAATCTAGTGAGTCTTCATACCTACATCTAATTCTTTCTTTTTTTATCATATTCCCTTTTAGATTTAATAATACAAAGCTTATATGATTATTCGTTATGTCTACTCCTATTGAGTATTTAATATTTTCAGAAATAGAAAGTGCTTTTGCCTTTCTACCTCCAGTAGATTGATATTTCCCAACCTCAACAACAATTCCAGTCTCAATTAATTCTTTTATATTTTGTAAAACAGTAGGCATACTAAGGCCTAGCAATTTGCAAATTTCTTGTTTTGAGGTTTCATTTTGTTTATATATAAATTTAGCTATTTTAGCTTTATTTGACATTTTATAGTCTTCAATATTACTTTTCTTAATCATAAAATTCTCCCTTTGTTTTATAAAAACTTTTATAAAACTAATTATAGATTAAAGTGTATATATAATCAATAAAGCAAAATAAATTGTCGTCCTTCTTTAAGAAGAATATAATTGTAAAAATATGCTTTTGAGCATTTGAACAGAGATAAGGTGTATTCCATCATTAAGGCAGATGATTCTAATATCAACACTTATTTAAAACAGAGCCTATTATAAAAATAAATCAGTATAAAATATATAGATTTGTTGCTATGATATAATCCACATGTAAATAAAAATGTATTGACTATTTAGCCAATACATCTTTATGGGGTCTCAATTGTGGAGTATATTTTTAAGTTTTCACAGTTTAATACATCGCTTACAATATCTTTATAAAAATCACGCTCATGACATACTAAAATCAAACTTCCTTTATACTCTTTTAATGCTCTTTTAAGTTCATTTTTTGCATCTATATCTAAATGATTTGTTGGTTCATCTAAAATTAATATGTTACTTGACCTATTCATAAGTTTACATAGTCTAATCTTTGATTGCTCTCCTCCGCTTAGTATACTTATTTTACTATCTATATGCTCGTTAGTTAGCCCACATCTGGCTAGCATACTTCTAATTTCATATCTATTGCACTTATAAAATTCATTCCATATTTCTTCCAAAGCAGTATTGTCATTTTCTATTTTTATTTCTTGTTCAAAATATCCTATTTCTTGATGTTCTCCAATTTTTATATTTCCACTTATAGGTATCTTAATTCCAATTAGACTTTTTAATAATGTTGTCTTTCCTATTCCATTTGAACCAATTATAGCTATCTTTTGGCCTCTTTCCATTTTTATATTTATAGGCCTACTTAACGGCTTATCGTACCCTATAATTAAATCTTTTGTCTCAAATATAAGCTTTCCTGATTCCTTAGATTCCATAAATTTAAATTTTGGCTTTGGCTTATGTTTTGCTATTTCTATTCTATCAATTTTATCTAGTTTTTTTTGTCTAGACTTTGCCATGCCACTTGTTGATGCCCTTGATTTATTTTTTGCAATATATTTTTCAAGCTTAGAAATTTCCTCTTGCTGTCTATTGTAAGCGCCCCTTAATTGAAGTTTATTGGCTTCATATACCTTCATAAAACTTTTATAATTACCTACATATCTTGTTAGTGATTTATTTTCAAGATGACATATTATATTTACAACACTATTTAAAAAATCTAAATCATGAGATATTAATATAAATGCATTTTCATAAGATTGTAGATATTTTTTTAACCATTCTATATGCTTTTCATCTAAATAGTTTGTAGGTTCATCTAATAGTAATATATCTGGCTTCTCTAAAAGTAATTTTGCTAATAATACTTTCGTTCTTTGACCTCCACTTAATTTTGAAACATCTTTGTCTAAGCCAATATCTCTAAGGCCTAAACCAAGTGCTACTGATTCTACTTTTGAATCTATACTATAAAATTCATTCTTAATTAAAATTTCTTGTAGATCATTAGTTTTTTCAATAGCTTTCGTAATTTCTCCCATATCCATTGAAGCCATTTGATTATATATATTATTAAGTTTACATTCCATATCAAATAGATTATGAAATGCTTCCTTTAAAGTATCTCTTATAGATTTTCCTTCTTTAAGATGAGTGTGTTGGTCTAAATATCCAACATTTATTTTGCTACTCCAATGTATATTTCCACTATCAGGTATTATTTTATTGGTGATTATATTCATAAAAGTTGACTTACCTTCACCATTTGCTCCCACAAGTCCTACATGTTCTCCTTTTAATAATCTAAAATCTATACCTTTAAATATATCTCTATCTCCAAACCCATGGCTAATATTTTCAACTGTTAAAATGCTCATTTTCATTCCTCGTTTCTTGCATTAATTTTCATATTAAAATCATAACATTTTAAAATATAGTAACCAAGTTTATAAATACTTCTGTAATAATATAGACTTTTTAAGTTATACAAATAGAAAGTGTCTCAAATAATTATAAACATCATTTGAAACACTTTCTATTTATATAATTTGTTTTTCTTGTCTAATAATTCTTCTAATACTATTTTCAGTAAGGTAGTATTGCTTAGTAAGTTCTTTAATAGATATACCTTCTTTATGCTTGTTAAAAATCTCTATATTTCTTTTCTTTAAATTATTCTTACTTCCACTATTTTCTCCCCAAGATTTTTTATTACTAGGCTTTCTAGGTATATATAAATATCCACCATCTATATATTCTTGAATTAATTCAATAACATCTTCAGGTAATATATTTTGTGCTTTTTCGTATTTCATGATTCTCGCTCCTATTTACTTTTTAGTTCGTAAATAATTAAGCAAAGACTGCACAAAACAACTTAACCGAATTTAATCTCGGCTCCGAACAAAGTTTAGTTCTGTATATATATTACAGTCTTTGCGCAGAGCCAGGAGCAATAACTAGTACTGGTTTATTTTGCATAAGATAACACCCCTTTATATTAATTTATATTTTTATATTATGCATAGAATACATCACATAAATTATATCATCTGTATTGATAGTATTCAAAGGTCATAAATAATTCTGTATTAAATTTGACCAAGACTGTATTATAAACAAAAGAAAAGCACTGATCTAAAGCCTAAGTCTTAAAATCAGTGCTTCTTAGAAAATTAATCTACTAACTTCCAAAATCCTGTTTTAGGTGTTACAAATAATTCATTCCCATCAAACTCTTTATATTCAGTGCATCCTCTTTTTAATATTTTTTGTACTATAAAACTAGATTCAGCCATTCCCGAATGTATCAACATTTTTGCTAATTTTCCAAATCTCATCTCTCCATTTTCTTCTAATATATCTATTATCTTAGCTTGAATTTCCTGTATTTGCTGTTTAGTATACTCCATGGTCTATCTCCTTTAATCTTATCTTTATATATATATTAACAAAATACCTATACAAATTAAAGTTTAAAGTTCTAACTAATCCCGACCTACTAGAAAGTTCTCTAAATTCCTAATCTTTTGAGTCACCTATATTATAAACTGGAATATTTAAATTTTTGGAATCTGAATAAACAAATAAATTTAAATAAATTTATAGGGAGTCGTAAATACGCCTCCCCTTCTCTTTCTGTTATTTTAGTATATACACTTTAACTATTATCTAATTTTTTCTATACTTTTTACTTTTCCATCGCCTATAGTTACAACTATATCAGCCATTTTTGCTATTTTTTCATCATGAGTTATCATGACTAAAGTTTGATTAAATTCCTTTACACTCATGCAAAGCATGTCCATAACTTCTTTACTAGTTTTACTATCTAAGTTTCCTGTAGGTTCATCCGCAAATATTATAGAAGGTTTGTTCGCAAGTGCTCTAGCTATTGCTACTCTTTGTTGTTGACCTCCTGAAAGTTCATTTGGAAATTTATTAATTTGACTTGAAATACCTAACTTTTTTATTAAAGTATTTATGTAATCTTTGTCTTCTTTTTTTCCATCTACAGATACCGTAAGAACTATATTGTCATAAACGTTTATAACTGGTATTAGATTAAAGCTTTGAAATATAAATCCAAATTCTTCTCTTCTTATCTTTGATAGTTTATCATCTGATAACTTAGATATATCTTCTCCATCTAATATAACTTCTCCACTTGTTATACTATCAAGACCAGCTATACAATGAAGTATAGTACTTTTACCACTTCCACTAGGACCTATTATTGCTGTAAATTTTCCTTTTTCAACAGATATGTTAATATTTTTTAATGCCTCTAATTTATTCTCCCCTTTACCATAAGTCTTACTTAAATTTATTATATCTACTATACTCATCTCAACCTCACCTCTACTCTTCATTTCTAAGACCTTCTACTATACTTAATTTTGAAACTCTATTGTTTGCTAAATATCCAGCAACTACACATATAAGTATTGCTGCTACCCCAAACTGAAGTATTTCTACTGCAGGAATATTAAATTCATATGCTTGTTTAATTCCTAACCCTTTAGAAAAAGTTTCATTTGCTCTTTGCATGTTTTTATAAGTATCATAGCTAGAAAATATTCCCGCTATAATTGAACTCAAAATTCCATATATAATGCTTTCTTTTAGTATCATTTTCTTAATATTTTTCATACTCATTCCAATAGATCTTAGTGTTGAAATTTCTTTAACTCTAATCATTATGCTTGTAGTAACTATACAAACTATATTTATAGATGATATAACCATTGTAAGTACTACACTCACCAATACCTCTTTTTTAAGTTTTTCATTTCCTTCAGTAGATATCTTTCTATTTTCATACTTACTTTCCATTTCTTTAAATCTATTTTCATTTATTATTTCTTTTACATTTGAAACTACTACTTCTTCTTTATCCTTTTGCAATTTTATATATATATTATTAAAACCTTTTTTACCTGTTATCTGCTTAAAACTATTTTTATCTAATATAACTTGGAAATTTGAGTCTTTTCCTCCTTCAGCGTTTAAAACATAGTCAGGTTTTAATAATCCTACAACTTTAATTTTTTGATTAACATATTTTACTTCTTCACCATTAATTAAGGGAATTCTAGCTTCAATAATATCTCCTACTTTTAATTTTTTTAATGTACTTAAATCAGTTGATATAGCTTCCCCTGAGTAAAAGTAGTTAGATACTATTGCATTTTTTATATCACCGTCTTCCCTTAGGTTATCTATTCTTCCATCCTCTAGGTATTTTTCTAGTTTTTTAAGAGTACTTTTATCATATCCTTTTATAGCTATTCCTATTTCTAAGTTTGATTCATCCTTATCTAGAGAATTATATTGTTTGTAATAGTCGCTTATATTTTCTTTATTTGAATTTAAGTATCCTGTAACATTCATACTCCTAGTTAAATTGCTAACTCCATCTATATCAGATATCTTACTTACCTCATCATCTGTGTATTCATTAAAATATTCACTTGAGTTGTTATAATTGTGACTAAGTATTATGTCACTTTCTCCCATTTCTGAAATAATTGGGCTAAGACTATCTACATTCTTATCATATTGTCTAAATGCAACCATATTAGTTATAAACAAGAAACCTGTCATACTTATTGAAAATATTGATAAAATTGTTCTTGTTTTGTATCTCCATATATTTTTGTATGCCATATACCCTGTAATTCCAAATACTTTTCTTATGAACTTATGATAAAATTTATCTTTTTTTACTGACTTTGAACTATTAGTACTTCTAATAGCTTCTATTGGGGATATCTTTCCACACTTATAAATAATAAAAATACTAGATATAGCTACTGAGATCACTGCCATACTTAAAGGCTCTATTATACTTCCTTTACTTATATAAACACTTATAGGTTCATTGTATATACTTCTAAGACCTACATACGATGCTAGTGTTCCAAGTAAAAAGCCTACCGCTAGTCCAATAATTAACACTAAAAAACTTTGAATACATATCATGAACCTTACATTTTTTTTAGTCATACCTATTGATCTTAACATTCCTATTTGTCTCGTCATATCTATTAAGATAATATTAAATATGTTGTATATGACTAGCGTCGCTGCAACCATAGGAATCAACTTATTAGTAAGCTTAATATCTTCACCTCTACACATCTCATAATTTTGTATAGCTTCATTTAGTTGCACATTTATCATGAAATTTTCGTCATCTAATTTATATTTGGCTATTACTTTATCTGCCATATCTATACTAGTGATAAATTTAAGTACCCCTGAATGACTTATTAGTTTTTTAGGTAAAATACTTTGATTTTCTGTGTATTTAGTAAAAGCTTTAACTTTATAGTATAAATTTTCATCATAAAATCCATCTGGCTTTTTCAATATTCCAACTAACTTAAATGACTTCTCTTTACTATAAATCTGATTTTGATTATTTTCATCTATATAATTTTTAATAATATTAAAATCAATACTTTGCCCTAAATCATCGCTTAACCCCATCTCTTTAAGCGCTTTCTCTTCTACTATTATTTCATTTTCATTTTTAGGTTCATGCCCTTTTATAAACTTATAACCATACGAATCTATAAAACCGTTACTATAAGAGTTTAAACTTATAGATACTCCTTTATTACTTACTGCATTACCTAGGTTTATAACATCATTGATAATTTTTATATTCTTATCATTTTTTAATCGATCTACAGTTTCTAAATTAATATTGCTGTACTCTACATGATAATCACTAAAGTTTTTATACGCTTCTTTTATATCATGTTTATTCTTAGATTCTGGAACTACATTAAGTGCAAATACTAATATAACAGCTAATGCAATACTAGTTATTAATGATAAAGTTCTCCCCTTTTGCTTTTTTAAGTATGCTATAGCTAATCTAAAACTTACTCTCATCATTTCCCTCCCGTTTTTCATATGTAATTGTTTCGAGGGCACATAAAAAAATGTTACCTTCTTTATCATCAAAGGTAACATTTCTAAAATTCGTATTCAATATAAGTCCGACAAGTGGTATTTTTTTACCGACAACTATCATGTTAATCGAATATGTTTATTAAATTTTTAATCGAACGGTATATGAATACTAGTTATAAATTTAAACTCATTATTCTTAATTTTTAATTCTCCATTATACTTTTTTATTGAAGATTTTATACTATCCAAACCTATTCCATGAAGAAATTTATCTTTTTTAGAAGTTAAAATCTTATTATTTTTAATTATTACTTTATTTGTTTTGCTGTTTTCACATCTTACTACATAATAGCTCTTTATAAAAGTGCCTTTTATAGTTATATATTTTTCTATATTATTATCATCAATTTTATTACATGCTTCTATTGCGTTATCGATCAAATTTGAAAATATACTACTTATGTCAATCATATCTATGAATTCACATTTACTAAAATCTATGCCTACACTAAAATCTATATTATTTTTTATACAGTCTTTACTTTTTTCATATAATATAATATCTAATAAAGCATTTCCTGTATTATAAACATTTTTATTATTTTTCACTTCATCTTCGATATTGTTAATATATTCATTTACGTCTTCACTACTATTTTTTAGTGATCTTATGTTTTCCATATGATTATTCATATCATGGTATACTTGTTTCATTTTTTCTTGTGATTCCTTAACCATTAAGTAATATTTATATTGCATATCTGATTTTTCGTTTACAATTGCTCTTTTTGCTTTTTCTTTTTCTGATTTTATAGAGTTAATAAATATAGATATCAATATTATATTTATTATGAATAAAATATAGGGGAATGTACTTTGCATAAAACCTGAAATTACAATAGTATCTAAAAGATGAGTATATTCTATATTATTCTTTACTACTATTGAATATAAATCCCCTATTTTTTCATCTGATATATTTAAAAATAAAATTATAACTACATTAACTGGTATTGTTAAAATAATACATATATAATACTTTTTATCATTATATATCTTTTGTAGTCTATCAAAAAAATAGATGCCTGTAAAAATAATAATAAAGTTTATTGCAATATCTAATATTATCATGTGAATAGCTTCATACTTAAGTGAGCACTGTAAAATCCAATATATACTACACTCTATAAAAATATAAAATAGACTATACATAAGAGAGTTAATAATAGATTCTTTCATATCAATTTTATAAGTAATTTTACATATCAATGATAAAATTGATATTATTACTATTAAAATCTGTAATACAACAACTCCAAAAGGCATACCATCTTTAATTAAAGCTATTAATAATATTAAAATTAATATAAAGCGCATATTAGTTTTGATGTTATAGGCATAACCTCTTTTATTCATCAACATAAAAAATAAAACTATAAATATAACCATATTTATCCTAGCTAGAACATAATAAAAATCTAACATAATTGCTCCTCTATCAACTCAAAGAATTTCTCTTTAGTTTCCTTAAATCTATATCTACTTACAGGTACTTCTTCACTAGTTTCAAGTATGGCAACATATTGTTTTATAGATTTTACGTGATCTAAATTAACTAAAAAACTCTTGTGGCATCTAAAGAATCTACTACAATCTATATCCTTCTCAAAATTGCTCATTGTTCCCTTTGTTTTATAAGTTTTAGTTAATGTATGTATAGTTATATTTTCTTTTTGAACTTCTATATAAGTTATTTCATTTATATCTAATTTAATTTGATTGCCATGTTCTTTTACTATAATATATTTATTTTTTATCTCTACTTCTTTAATACAGTTTATTATATTGTCTTTTAAGTTTTCATATTTTACTGGCTTTACTAAATACCTATAAGCTCTTACCTCATAGCCTTCTAGTGCATATTCTATCAACGATGTAATAAATATAATTTCTACCTTATTGTCTAAAAACCTAATTTTTCTAGCTGTATCCATCCCATTAATTTCCCCTAATTGTATATCTAGTAAAACTATATCAAAATCTTTAGAGTAATTTTCAAGTAGTTCTTCTCCTGAACTAAATATATCTAATTTATATTGTAACGAAAGACTTTTAAACACTTCATTGATATACCCTTCTAGTAACTCTTGTTGATCTTTTTCATCTTCACAAATTGCTATCCTAATCATAATACCCCCTTATGTCTTATAGAAGATTTCAACTTATCTATATACTTACACTTTAGGATAACATTTTTAAATCATTTTTATCAATACTCAAGTATAGATAGTATTACTTAAGCATAAAAAACCATACTGAATAAAATTCAGTATGGTTTTTTATGCTTAAGTAAATCTAAAGTTTTTATATACTACAATATCCTATAATTTCATAGTCCTCAGGTATATTATAATCTTTATCTATTTTATCTAAATTCCATTTTAAATCAAATAAAGTTGTTTCTATTATTAACCCGAAATACAACATAGCTATTCCAGCGTCTATACCTCTCTCGTAATTGCTAGTAAAATCACCTTTTTTAACTGCTAGTATAATTTTCCCTCCATCTATTATAAATCTCCATGGTTGTCTATTAAGAGTTGATGGTGCCATTCTAGCGTAACTAAATGCATCAAGAAGCCCTCTTTCTTCTAGCTCATCTATACTTGTATTTATTCCCCATTTATCCATATATACAATTTTTTCTACTCCTAATCTTTCTGATCCACTCTTATTTTTAATGTTTTTATCAATTCCATAACCTAACGCTATAATCGCAGTTACCTCTTTATTTGATGAAATAGATAATTTTTCTTTTATAATATCACTATCATTGAAAGTTACCCAACATGAGTCAATATCTAAATCCCTAGCTTTTAAGATTAATCTTTCTCCTATATATCCGCTATTTTCAATATATCCCTGTTTAACATCTGATAGTATAACAGCGTAAATAGGAGCTTTTATCATATGCCCATTATATCCAGCTACATTTTTTAATTTTTCATAAGTTTCCCTACTATCAAATATTTTTAATTCTATATTTACTTCAGGTAATAATCTTTTAGATTTTTTTATGTAACTTTGTATTTCATTAAAACATTCTGCTTCTATAGCTTTCTCTTTAAAATCTCTTACTGACTTTCCATCTAGTATAAGTTTTTTGTAATTCATATAGATCCCCCTTTTAAATTCATTTATATACTTATACCCACTTTCTATTTAATATAATTATTTTTTCAGAAATTTCTTAAATTAACCATTTAAATTTACTTTACTCATTAAAACATCATATCCTGTATATGCAAGTGCTAAAGTTCCTATAAGTAGTCTTTCATGTGCAAAAGGTGTTATAGTAGCATCTGCCATGTTTACACTATGACCTGTTACATTATAATTAGATATTCCTATATAAGGATGTATTGTAGGTGTTTTATGGCTTACATTTCCTA
The DNA here is from genome assembly GCF_048568265.1 of Paraclostridium dentum. Taxonomy (NCBI): domain Bacteria; kingdom Bacillati; phylum Bacillota; class Clostridia; order Peptostreptococcales; family Peptostreptococcaceae; genus Paraclostridium; species Paraclostridium dentum. The sequence continues at coordinate 1,821,590 of NZ_CP183813.1, forward strand.
TATCACTTGAACCTGTATCTTTTGCTGTATAAATATCTTTTATCCCAAGCATTCTTAAGTTTTCGCTAAAAGCCTCTGACAAATTTTTATTAGTTTTTAAATTATCATTAGGTAATTCATATCTTGTCATATCTAGGTTTGAACCCGTCATAAGAGCAGCTCCTTGTGCAATATTTTTTACTTTTACTAATACATCCTCTAGTATTTCTTTTGTAGATGCTCTAAAGTAAAATTGAGCTACAGCTTTGTCTGGGACAATATTTGCAGCTACGCCTCCATTAGTTATAATTCCATGTATTCTAACATCTGGAGTTACATGTTGTCGTAAAGCATCAATTCCATTAAATAACTGAATAACACTATTTAAAGCATTTATCCCCTCTTGCGGACAAGAAGCCGCATGTGCAGTTTTTCCTGTATAAGTAAATTGTAATGGATAAAGCGCCATAGATGTCCCACTTTCTATAGTTTTATCTGATGGATGAACCATCATTGCAACATCTAGTTCATCAAATACTCCCTGTTCTGCAAAAACAACTTTAGCTCCATTAGTTTCTTCAGCAGGAGTTCCATATACTATAATCTTACCTCCAATCTCATTTAAAACTTTACTTAGAATAATACCTGCACCTGCTGACATTGCCCCTATCATGTTATGTCCACATCCATGTCCTATTTCTGGCAATGCATCATATTCACATAAATACCCTATAGTTGGCCCTTCTTTGTTACTATCATAAGTTGCTCTAAATGCAGTTTTTATACCTAAAAATTCTGTTTCTATTTCAAAGTTATGCTCTTGTAAAAAAGAAGTCAATTTTTCTACAGCCTTGTACTCCTCATTCCCAAGCTCTGGATTATGGTATATAAAATCACTAATTTCACATAGTTCTTTATGTATTTCTTTTCCTTTTTCAAATAATATAGACTTCATATCTTACCTCCTGTTTAATTTTATATTTAATAAAATAAAAAGCCTCTTAGCAATATGCTAAGAGGCGAATTTACGCGGTACCACTCTTATTGGTAAATTTATTAATATTAGAATAATAACAATCTTGATAATAAAAAAAGCCCCTTGGAATAAAATCCAAGAGGCGAACTATCTCCGCGTTACCACTCTTATTGGTAATAAACTTACCCACTCAATCTCTTAAGGCGAGCAACCTACTGCAATACTTAGTTTCCTGCAGTCTTCTCCAAAGTTCTTTTCACATAAATATCAGTATTTAGCTTCCACCATCCTAAACTCTCTATAAAATCAATTTACACTACTCTCTTTTTCATCGAATTTTCATATTTTTCATTCATTTTATAGTATTGTATAGTATTGGATTCGTAATGTCAATATTTTATTTACTTATAACTTTTATACTTCATACTTCTTTCACTAAATTAATATTATTTAATACTTTGTTTAAATTTAAATATATTATAAGGATCATACATCTGCTTTACTTCTTCAAGTCTACACTTATTTTTACCATAATATTCATTCATGTAATTTTTAAGAGGATAATAAGGAAAGTTAATATAAGATCCTTCTGTAATACAGTAAATAGTTTCAATATTAGATTTTACCCACTCTTTATTTATTTCTTTATAGCAATTATTTTTAAATACTGTATCAATATGCAATATATAAAAACTATCTCTATAGTAAAAAGCTGTGTCAAATTTTTCTACTTCGCTTATCTTTCCACCTAATCCATATAAATTTAAGCTGATGAATTCACTACCTTCAGGTATTGGTTGATTTACTATTTCTACTAAACTTTCTAATGTACAATAATCATAAAATTGGTTAACAAACCTTCCATAGTTTTCAAAATATTGATATTGAGAATATGAAGAACCGATATAAAGCATAGCTTGTAAGAAAGATACATAATTATATGTTAAATCAAAACCTTTAATTTTACTAAACGGTACTAATAATTCATATAATTCACCTGGAGATCCATACAGTAGACCTCTACAATTTATGTTTACTCCACTTTCTGGGGATTTGTATATACTTCCCCTCATATTGATTTCAGGTACAGTACTAGTAATAAAGTTTTGCCAAATATCTAAAAATTCAATTTGAGTAGATTTACTTGGATTTGTAATGTTAAATTCAAATGCTGTTACATTATTTACTTTTGGAGGTAACTTAAACTTCATAGAAACAACAACTCCAAAATTACCTCCGCCTCCTCCTTTGCATGCCCAAAACAAATCGGAATTAGTATATTTATTTGCTGTTATTAATTCACCTTTATAATTTACTAGTGTCAACTCCAATAAACTATCACAAGTGAGCCCATATTTTCTACTTGAGTAACCCCATCCGCCTCCTAGTACTAGTCCACTTATACAAACTGTTGGACATGCGCCTCCTGGAAATGGATAACCTTTCCCACCTATAAATGTGTATAATTGCCCTAATTGAATTCCATTTTGTACAGTGAAAGTATTTTTTTCATAATCTACTTTTATACTGTTTAAGTTACTTATATCTATAACAATTACACCATTACCTACCGAAAATCCCTCGTAGTGATGTCCTCCGCCTCTTATTCGTATTTCTAATCTTTTTTCTACACTATAAACTACAGCCTTTTGAACATCCTCTATAGTTTTACAGTATATAATTTTCTCTGGATATTTATTTATAGCTCTGTTCCAAACTAGCCTAGCCTGACTATAATAGCTATCTCCAGGAGTTATTATTTCTGCCATTTCAATCACCTAAAATATTTAGATTTGGATAATACATACAAGTATTACTCTTATATATATATGTTATCAATATATTTTTTGTGACTTTTTTCGACTTTTACTTTGACTACTTTTCATCCTTAAAATACATATGAAAAGTAGTTTATGTTTTTTTATTAAGAAATAATATTTCTGCTTACCATAGATATAGCTCCTGCATCTAAAGAACTATAATACGAACATATTAAAAACAAATAAGATGCTGCCAGTAATATAAGTGCTATAGATACTCCAAATGCTATCTTATCTATCTTTTTGGGGTTATGAAATAAATTCCAAGTACTCATAATAGGTAAAACGATAATAGATATTGATATTAATAAAAATCCAATTGGAATAAAACCAAAAGGTTCTACTAGTGTGCCATCTGGAGCTACTTCAGACCCAATAATACCATAAGAAACAAAGCATATAACTCCTAAAATAAATGGAATCATTGTAAATAAATATTTTCTCATAATTTTTTCATCCTTTTTTATAATTTTTTAGATTTAATTCTTAACTAGTTTTGAATTTATATTAAGAGTATAGCAAATCATTTATCGTTTTTCAATATATTTTTATTGAATTTTATATTTTTTTTAATGTTATACAATAAATTATTATCGTTTTAATATAAAATGATTGTTAAACAAACTCCAAACACAACTTATAGATACACTGACCCCATTGTATATAATTAAATAAAAGAACCGCCTTTGAATCATACTATAAGTATAATTTCAAAGGCGGTTCTTTTATTTATATAAGCATTTATTGCAATCAAAAGCTATTCAAATGAATTAAATTTTTTATTATATTTTACTTTACTTATACTTGGTAAGTTGCATCTATAATTTTACTTTCTTTTGATAATTTTTTTGATAAAATTATAAAATAAGTTACACATAATATAATTTGTACAATTGTAGACATTGGTGTAGCAAGACCTACTCTAAATAATGATACAGGTATTATTTTACTCATAATATATGATACAGGTATCCTTACTCCAAAAGCACCTATTATTCCTTGTACCATTACAAAAGTTGTTTTTCCACATCCATTAAAATAGCCTACCATACTAAACATGATTGCAGTTAAAAGGCAATCTATTCCATACGCTTTCATATATTCCCAAGCTGCTAAAACTACAGCTTTATCCTTAGAGAACATACCTGCAAGTATATTTCCATGGAAAAATGTAATATAAAACATTACAATACCACAACACAATGAAGATGAAATAGCATAAACAAGGACTTTTTTTGCCCTATCGTATTTTTTAGCTCCGTAGTTTTGTGCCACAAATGCAGATACCCCTTGAGAAAAAGATGATGGTATTAGCATTATAAATCCAACAAGTTTTTCTGCAACACCAATTCCTGCTGATGGAATTACTCCCATTGAGTTACCTATGATCATAATTACAAGAAAAGACATATGTACAAGCCCATCTTGTAATGCTATTGGAGTTCCATATTTGATTATCTTTGAAGTTAAATTTTTATGAAACTTTATACTTTTCCTAGAAAACTCAAAAGGAAGTCCTCGTTTTCTAATAATAATTACCGATAATATAACACTAATTGCCTGTGCCATTATAGTCGCTAGCGCAGCACCCATAACAGCCATTTTAAATATTCCAACAAATATTAAATCCCCTATAATATTTGTCACACATGCAATTCCTACTGTGATAAGTGGAGTTTTCGAATCACCTAACCCCCTAAATACGCCTCCTATAATATTGTAAGCAATTATAAAAACAGACCCTGCAGCACAAATTTTAATATATATTACTGTACTATCAAAGGCCTCTTTTGGGGTATGCATAAAAGTTGAAATAGGTGAAGCAAAAGTAACAGTTAAAATAGTTATGACTATGGCTATGATAGCAAAAATTGAAATACCACTTCCTACAACATCTCCAGCTTCTTTTGATTTACCTTCTCCAAGCTTTTGACCTATAAGTATTGTAATACCCATCGTTAATCCTGTAATTATTACAGTTATAGTCATCATTACTTGGCTTCCAGTTGAAACTGCCGATACATCTGCTGCATTTCCAAATTGACCTACTATAAGCAAATCAACTGCCCCATACATTGTTTGCAAAAACAATGCAAGCAGTATAGGTATAGTAAATTTTAATAAAGGAGAAAATATTTTTCCCTCCGTAAAATTAGATATTTTTGACATATATCATCCTCCTCTTTTTATGTTTTGTGCAAAACAATATTTATTTAAATATAACCGTTGTTTAAAATCCAAACGTTTATTCTAGACTATTTCTTATTTTATTAAGTACATTTTGAAATACTTTTATCTCTTCTTCCGTTATGTTTTCTGATAACTTATTTTCTATTAAATCAATTGCATCAGATATTTTTTCATAAATCTTTATAGACTTTTCTGTTAAAACTATTTTTTTTAATCGTCCATCTTCCTTAACAAGCATTCTTTCTATTAAACCACTCTTTTCCATATTGTTTAGCATTAAACTAATTGATGAACGTTTTAAGTCAAATACACTCTCTAAGTCCTTTTGAAATACGTCTTTATCCTTACCTTCATTACATATAAAATCTATTACATAAGCCTGTGATATGGTTAAATTATCATCAATTGCACTTATTACAGAAGCATCCATTTTTCTTGAAATTATGTGATTAATTTTACTAATATCAAGACCTAACTTAAGCTTTTCTTTATTTATCATATAAACACCTCAATATAAATTTGTTTTGTACAAAACAATATTAACTATTCTTACTCTTTATGTCAATAAAATATTATTAAATTTTTAAGTGATGTCTTATATTTTTTTAATATTTTAATTATATAAAAAGCCCATATCTTAAATCAAGATGTGGGCTTTCTTTCTATCCTTTTATAAATTCTACAACTTCTTCTATTAATGCATCCGCTTGAGGACAGTTTCCTGTATTATCTATAAATGCATGTCTAGTATTTTTATATAAACTAAATTTTACTTCATTCCCTGCTTTTTCTAATTTTTCAGCATATTTTAATGAACTTTCATGTAAGAAATCTAAGTCTCCAACAACTATAAAAGCACTAGCTAAATTGCTTAAATCATCACAATGCATTGGTGAAACATACTTGTCTGTAGGCTTAGTTTTTTTCTTTAAATACCATTCGAGAATTACTTCACTAAATGTTTTTGCCATTTTATCGCTATTATCCACCTCCATAGATTGTAAATCTGTTGCTGGATAAAGTAATATCTGCTTAGCTATGTTAAACTCTTTTCTATCTCTAGCCATTATAGAAATAACAGCTGAATAGTTTCCTCCTGCACTATCTCCTGATACTATAACATTATCTGTATCTATATTTAATTCATCTTTATTTTCAATAGCCCATTTTATAGCTTCATAACAATCTTCTAGCCCTGTTGGATATGGATTTTCTGGTGCTAATCCATAATCTACTGATATCACTAAAGTATCAGCCTTATCTGATATAACTTTGCAGTAATCATGAACTGCATCTATAGACCCCGCAAACCATCCACCACCATGTATGAATATCATTACTGACCTTTTTTTATCTTCATCAGGCTTATAGATTCTTATTCTAATATCATTTTTATACCCTTTGATATTTTTATCTTCAACTATTATAGGTCTAGTGCTTATATCTTTACTCAAACCACCCATCATTGATCTTAATTTTTTTACATTCGATTTCATCCATAACTTCCCTACAAAAGTAGGCATTTTTATATAATCACCGGCAAATCCTTCATTTTCAATTTCTATAAACTCAAAATTTTTCTCAGTATATTTCATAAGCATCCGCTCCTTATTTGGATATCTAATTACAGTCAAATATTACTTTGACAAACTAATTTTTCACTTGTAATTTTAGCTATTTGTTTATACTTTCAATTATTTTATCTACCATCTGTTGCCCACCATCAGGATTAAAAGTAGCTAAAGCTCTAAGCGGCATGAACTTCATCATTTCTTCAAACATATTACCTTCGCCCAGGCCACTTGTATCTCCACCTAAACTTTGTATCATTGCATTCATTATCTGTTCAACTTCAGGAAGATGCGCTATGTCTCCTAAAGCTGTATTTTTATTAACAATAGTTTTAATAGGTGCTGTAGTATTTACTGTTATTACCTCTTCTAAAACTATTTCTCTTGAAGACTTTCCTATTAAAATTTCAAATTCTCCACTTTCTACATACCAATCACTTAAATCAACATTATAGTATGCGAAACTTCTCTTATTTAATGTAAATTTAACTTCTGTTTCTTCTCCTGGCTCTAATCCTACCTTTTCAAATCCTTTTAACTCTTTTTCTGGTCTTGTTACACTACTTTCTTTATCTCTTATGTATAACTGGACTATTTCTTTTCCAAACACATCCCCTATATTTTTTATCTTTACACTTACAGTCACTTTTTCAGTATCATCTATTTCATTTTTACTTATTTTTAAATTACTATACTCAAAGTTTGTATAGCTTAGTCCATATCCAAATGGGAATAATACATCCATTTCTTTTTTATCGTAATATCTATATCCTACAAATATTCCTTCTTTGTATTCTACTTTATCTACTTCTCCCGGGAAATTTAGGTAAGATGGATTATCAGATAATTTAAGTGGAAATGTTTCTGCTAACTTACCACTTGGATTAACCTCTCCATATAATATATCACATACAGCTTTACCACTAGCTTGCCCTGTTAAGTAAGCTTCAAGTATTGCTTTTACATCACTTACAAAAGGCATTTCTATTGGAGATCCATTACTTAAAACTACTACTATGTTTTCATTTACACATTTCAATTTTTTTACTAAATCATATTGATTTTCAGGTATATTTAAATGTGTTCTATCAAATCCTTCCGACTCATATCTTTCTGGAAGACCAATAAATAAAATAACTTTATCGGCTTCTATAGCCAATTTCTTAGCTTCTTCTGCTAACTCATAAATAGTATCATCTATGCTTAAATCATAGCCTCTAGCGTACCTTACATTTTCAAATCCTGCGAAGTTTACTATTTCTTCATATATATTATCCACTTTAGTTGGATTTATATGAGAACTTCCTCCACCTTGGTATCTAACATTAGTCGCAAGCTCACCTATAACCGCTACTTTTTCTTCTTTTTTAAGAGGAAGTATTTTTTCTTCGTTCTTAAGAAGCACCATGCATTCTCCAGCTATTTTTCTAGCTAATTCATGATGATTTTCTTTGCTGTATATAGCATTTTCGCTTTTATTTTCTACTGCTTTAAATGTTATATTTAATATTCTTTCTACTGCTTTGTCTAAAACTTCTTCACTTAATCTATTGCTTTTAACTGCTTCAACTATTAAAGCATCTCCCTTACCACCGTCAGCTGGCATTTGAAGTTCTAGCCCTGAATATAAACCTTTATCTCTATCATTTACTGCACCCCAGTCAGACACAACCAATCCTTCAAATCCCCACTCATTTCTTAAAATCTCTGTAAGTAATCTATAGTTTTCAGAGCAATACTCTCCATTCAACTTGTTATATGCACACATTACAGTCCATGGCTGTGCTTCTTTTACAGCAGTTTCAAAACTTGCTAAGTATATTTCTCTTAAAGTCCTTTCATCAACTATTGTATCTATAGTCATCCTTCTATGTTCTTGGTTGTTAGCCGCAAAGTGCTTTAAAGATGTTCCAACTCCCTGACTTTGTGTCCCTTGTATTTGATTCTTAGCCATTTCACTACTTAAATATGGATCTTCTGAATAATATTCAAAATTCCTACCACACAAAGGCGACCTTTTTATATTGGTACCTGGCCCTAATACTATTGATACATTCTCAGATTGACATTCTTCTCCTATAGCCATCCCAAGCTCTTTTACTAAATCTCTATCAAATGAACAAGCAAGTGCTGATGCGGTTGGAAAGCAAGTAGCCTCTACGCTTTCATTTATCCCTAGATGGTCAGCTCCTTCTGATTGCTTTCTTAGACCATGAGGTCCATCAGTCATCATTATTGATGGTATATTTAGTCGCTCTATTGGCTTAGTGTTCCAGAAATTTAAACCTGAGCATAATGATGCTTTTTCTTCTAATGTCATTTGTTTTATTAATTCTTTAATGTTCATTGCTAAATTCCCCCTGTTATTTTTAATTTATAATTTTTTAATCTTATTTTTTAACTATCATAAAAAATATTATGTAATTTTAGAATATTTCTTATTTATAATTTTATATTTTTAAAAAATAAATTTCGATTTAATTTTTAATTAATATTAGGTCAAATCTTAACTTATTTTTATAAAAAACAATCTAAGGAAAATATTTTCCATTAAAAAATCACTGCAAATAGATTAAAAATCAACCCTTTGCAGTGATTTGTATTAATATATTAGGTGCATAGTATAAAATTTAACTTCATGAGATTCTAAATTATCATTTATAATATAGTTATTGTTTATAAATTTGTTGTACTTCTTTATTTCTATCATTGAAGTATTATTTATATATGCTATATCCTCTTCATCTAAGTGCTTAGGACTCCCCATATTGACCCAAGTATCAAAAGCTGAACCATATTCTTTACTAATTTTATACTCTTTAAATAAATACTCTCCAGGTTCAATATTTTCAAGCCTCAATGTAATATCTTTTTCTATATTATTAAACACATTATACCTATCTATTTTACTTATTTGAGAAATATCTCCTCCAGAATAAATATTGTCAAAGTGACAATATTTATAAATCATAATTTGATAGGTATCATATTTTTTTGTAACAATATACCCATCACCAATATCTATTAATTCATTTCCTAACTTATTTAAAAGTTCATAGGCATAAAAAGCAGATTTTTTAATTCCATTGTTTGCTATAAGTCCTAACCCACCATGAAATACATCTTCATCTATTCTAAACTCTTCTAATAAATCAGTAGCCGCCCAATATCCAAAGCCATCTAATTCATCTAAATTTTCAATAATATTTTTAGTAATATAACTAGCCTTGTATAAAATGTCATTAGTAAAATCTCTATGTGATGGGGTTGAATTCCATTCTGTCATATATATACTAGTTTTTTCTAATTCGAGCTTTTTCAAAGTATCCTTAATTTTATTTATTAAGAATTTAAGATAATTTTCATTTTTATTAATACATATTTTAACCTCATTGCCTAATAAATAATCAGTTATTCCTTCATCTAAGTAATCTATCGGATAACTATGGAAAGTTATAAAATCTGGTCTACAATTATTTTCTATACAATAATCCAAGTGTTTTTCTAACCAATTATTGTTTAAAATGTTGTACCCTAATATAGAGGGGCCTCCTACTTTAAATTTGCTATTTACAGACTTTATAGTATTGTAAGTTTCTTTAAAAAACTCATCATAATACCCTTCTTTATCAAATCCAAAAACTAAATCTATATCAGGCTCATTCCAAACCTCAAAATACCAAGAACTAACTTCATCAACCCCATATTTGTTTACACAGTGTCTAATAAATTTTTCAACTAATAAATTCCATAGTTTAATATCTTTAGGTTCACTAATAATACTTTTTGTATAAAAAATTGACTTGTCTATATTAAGTGCAAGCTTAGATGGCATGAATCCAAGTTCTACAAAAGGCTTTAAATTTATACTTAATAGAAAATCAAAAAGTCTATCTATATATGTAAAATTGAATCTAGGCTTATTATTTTCTTCACCATAAACCATCATACTATCATCAAAGATTCCATGAAATCTAATGTATTTAAATCCAATCTTACTTTGAATCTCTCTTAGGTGTTCTTGTACATCTTTCATCAAACCTTCTTTAGCTTTTCCTATTGTTATTAGTTTTTTCCAGGTATGATCTATTCTATTAATAGTTTTGCTTAAATCAACATCTATAACATTTTCAACCTTATCTATTATTTCTAAATCTTTTGTATCTTCTTGAACTTTTAAATATTTAAAAATAAAATCTATTTGCCTATTTGTATTAAACTCTAAATAATTAATACCTCTATCTGTCTTACTATTTTTTATTTCATTGATATTACAAAATTTTTTCCTATAGTTACTAGGTGTTTCTTTGTATATATTCTTAAATAAACTTGTAAATGATTTTACATTTGCAAAACCATTATTTAAAGCTATATCAGTAATATTATAGTCGGTATTAACTAAATCTTTCATTGCATGTTCTAACCTTATAGAATTAAGATAGGTTAGAAAATTTACTCCCATATGTTTTTCAAAAAATTTACTAAAATATTGAGGAGATAAGTACTCCATGCTAGATACACTATTTAGACTTATATCTTCTTTATAGTTTTGTTGCATATGTGAAATTACTCTATTCAACCTATCTAAATGTTTATAATTTTTATTTTCTGTTTTTATTTTTGTACTATTCTTAAATCTGTTTATTAGTATGTATACTAACTCATTTAGCAATGAGTTTATTTTTATGTTATATCCGTTGCTTTGTTTTAAATAGTTATATGTTATTTCTGATAGTATTTTTCTAATTAATATAAATCTTTTATCATCTTTGGTATATTCAAATGATTTACAGTTTAGGTTTATTCTATCAATATCTTCATATAAATCATTAAATGATGATAGGTCTATTTGAATTGCTATTACTATATTATTTTTTTCAGACTTTATTGAATGTATTTCTTTTGAGTTTATTATTATTAAATCATCTTCTTGTAGATTATACTTTTTCCCATCCACTAATAAATCTACTTCCCCATTTGCCACTAATAATATTTCTATACTTTCATGCCAGTGACTTTGAACAACATCTACTTCATGAATAAATATATTTACTGGTAATGATTTATTAAACTTTATAGTTTCGTATATATATCTCATTATTTACCTCACTATTTATATGATATAAAAATTATATTCTATTAGTTTGTTTAATTTAATCTTACCATATTACTATTTATTTTTATAATCATAAATACTACGTTAGTTAGTTTAGCATGTTCTCATCAAATAAAAAATATTAATATCTTTATCAATGTATTTTTATATTTCAATATTGAATACTCATATAAAATATAAAACCAAAAAACAGATTTCTCTGCCTTTTGGTTTTATACTTTATAGATGTAATTATTTGTTACTTAAAAATATCCTTTTTTAATACCTTCTTTATATTGTTTTTCTCTATACTCCCTATTATAAGCTTTATCTTTAAACTCATTAACTTTATTGATATCAAAGAAACTTTCCTTAAGCTCTCTTCCTCCTGTGATAGTTATAATAGAACAACGTTCCACTTCATTAGAATCTGATAACTCTACACAATAATGCTTAAGTTCATCTTTAATAGCACTCATATACTCACTTACTCTCGGGATATAATATTTAAAATTATGATTATCTAAAAATTCTACGAGTTCCTCTCGAGTATTAAAACTATAGTTCTTCATATGTATCTCCTTTTTAAAATTATGTTTATATATTTATTATCTCTTCTTTTTTTATAATTATTAAATATTCCACATTTAATTATCATATGCGTATATATTTTTATCTATATTAGCATTTTATACAAAATTTCATGATATACTTAAATATGTGGAAATTGTTGTAAAATTAATCAAAACGTTTCCAAGTTTAAAAAGGATGGTGATGGGAATTGATTTTAAAAGATAAGAAATACAAGTATCTTTTTGAACTTATAATTTTAGCATTAGGATGTTTTATAATGTCTGTCGGACTTAATATGTTCTTAGAGCCATATATGATAGCGTCAGGGGGACTTACAGGTCTTGCAATAGTCCTTAAAAATATTTTTAATACTCCTTTATGGCTTATAAACTTAGTTTTTAATATACCTCTGTTTATATTTGGAGTTAAGATTCTTGGTAAAAAAGATGCTATAAAAACTTTGATAGGAATTTTATTACTTACATTTTTCTTAAAGGTTACAGAACCACTAACTTCAGCTTTTCAAACTAATGATATATTATTATCATCAATTGCAGGTGGTATAGTTGTTGGTATAAGTCTTGGAATGTTGTTTAGAATAGATGCATCTACTGGCGGAACAGAACTTGCTTGTCTTATTTTAAATAAGATTTTTCCATTTATATCTATTTCTGTATTCATGTTTATAATAGATGGATTAGTAATAGTTTTAGCAGGGCTTGTTTCTAAAAATATTCAAATAGCTCTATATGCTATAATATCTTTATACATTTCAGTCAAAATTTGTGACACCATTGTTGAGGGATTTGATTTTTCTAAATCTTTTATAATTATAACTGATAATCCAGATGAGATTTCTGATTCAATCATGAAAAATCTAGAAAGAGGAGTTACTTTTTTAGAAGGTCGTGGAGGATATTCCAAACAAAAGAAAGATGTTTTATTAGTGGTAGTCTCTCGACGCGAAGAAGTTATTTTACGAAAACTTGTTAATGAAATTGATCCTTTAGCCTTTGTTATAATAAATAACGCTTATGAAGTACTTGGAGAAGGATTTACAAGAAAAGTTTAGTATAAGATACTAAAGCCATGAAGATATTAATCTTCATGGCTTTTTATTAATCTTTTTGTGTTTTTAAAGCTTCACTTAAAGCTATTTTTTCAATTTTTTTGGAACATATAGATTTAGATATCTCAAAGGTAAGAGCTATTATCACAAAACCTATAAGTATATAGGGTAAATTAATTTTAGCCTCTAGTGCTATATCGAGCGCCTCAAATATTTTAAATATTAAATTTATTATAATATATCCAATAGGGACTCCTACAATATATCCAATTATTACATAAATCCTTGACCCATTTAACATCATTGAGTTTATTTCTTTTTTCTTATACCCAAAGACCTTCATAAGGGCTATATGATTTTTATTTTCTTCTATACTTGTAGACGCAATTATATATACTATAATTATACCTATAATAAAGGCTACAACTGCGATTCCATATATAAATGCTTCCATTAAATCCATATAATCTGCTAGCATATCTTTCATATTACTAGGAGTATTTACCATATACACTGAATCTTTATCTAATTTAATAGGTGTTTTTGAAATAATTGCACTATGATCTCCTTTTTTAAGTCCCATCATTTTATTGAAGTTATCTATTGAAGTAAATACATAGTCGCCTGAATTTGTTTTGGCAATATCAGTAATTTTTATAGAATACTTTTTGTCATCAAGTATATTTATAAAAGATAGTTTATCACCAATATCTAATTTATATTTTTTTGCCATTTTAGAAGAAATAATAAATTTATTATCATTAATATTTATTTCTTTTCCATATTTATCTTTTAAACTTACCATTTGTGAGTTTTTACTTACTCCTAATAACTCAAATTTATCTTTTAGAGTACTATCGATTGCAAATCTAATTCCCGATATCTCCTCTGAACCTAAAGGAGGTTTATCTGTTGTAGGCTGTTTCAATAAATATTCATAGTTGTAGCTAAACACATCATTACTATCTTGATTAATTGCATAATCCATTGAACATTTAGCAATAAATCCATACATCAAAAATACCGTAGCTATAGCAACTCCAGTTACCAAAAATACTAATCTAGGTATTGAGCGTAATTGTTCTCTTATAGCAAACTTTGTCTTAAATCTGAATTTACTTAAGTTGATTTTTCTTTCAATTTTATTTACTTTTTTACTCTTAATTTCATTGTTCATTAATAATACTGGTGATGATTTCAATATCTTATTAATAGATATGTAACTTCCTACAACAGTAAACAATACGCATAAAATTATTCCTAATATGAAATACACAGGGCTATACGATAATTTTTCAACTGGTATTGGGAAAAATTCAAGAAATAAGTCAAATATATATTTTTGTACTATAAGTCCAATTGTACCTCCAATCACCCCACCAGTTAACGAAAGTATTATAGGGTAGTTTAGATAGTGCCTCATTATTTCTTTTTTTCTATACCCCAATGCATATAATGTACCAATACCTGCCATTTCATTTTTTATCATTCTTCCTAAAACAATGCTTATTAACACAACTGTTATAAGTAATATTATTGTAGGTAGCACAATTGAGTATGTACTTATGGCAATAACTTCTATATCTAATACTGATATCTTTAAGTTATTTTTAGCATATACCCAGTCAATTATATTTACTCCATCTTCATTCAAGTAAGTTTTTAAGTTTTTAGATATGTCATATATATTTTGATTTTCATTGTTGTATTTTACTGAATATAAATATGTACCATTTTGAATATCCTTTTCATTTATTATACCTATCCCAAATTTATTTGGATTATTTATAATATCGCCTTCTTTTTCAAGTATATAAGCATAATTTGGTATCCCAATAAATCCTGAAATTTTATAATAAGAATCTCCTATTCGATAATTATCTCCAATATTTAATTTATTTGATTTAGCAAACTGAGGATCTAAGGCTATTTCTCCAACCTTTGGCATAGAACCTTCTAAAACTGCAGTAGTATTTACTTTTTCATTTGGAGTGAATAATCTTAATGTTTTCCCATTTTCTTTATACTCTTTTACAATTGTTTCATCCATTTTTAAATTAAACTTATCTTCCAACTTGTTTATATCATTAATTTGGTTTAAAGTATAAAATTCTAAGTCTTCTTGAACATTTTTTGTTACATATTCATCTTTATTATATCTTAAGTTTTGAGCTGTAAGGTTCAGTGCAACAAATAAAAAAACCGATAGTATTAACATATACAGCATACCTAAGTATTTTCCCATATTTTCTTTCATTACACGTAATATGCTTTTATTTAGCTTCATTACCACTGAACCTCCCTCGCATCAGCCGGGTTGTTGTTAGTAATAGAATCCGTAACCTCACCACTTCTAAATTTATATATTTTATTTGCCATAGCACTTATTGAAGCGTTATGTGTGATTATTAAAATTGTAGTATTGAATTTTCTATTTATATCTTGTATAAGAGAAAGTACATCTATTGCAGACTTATAATCTAGTGCACCTGTTAGTTCATCACAAAATAATATCGCTGGATTTTTTATTACGGCTCTAGCAATTGCAACACGTTGTTGCTCCCCACCAGATAGTTCTTTTGGAAATCTATTTTTTTTATTCATTAATCCTACTGCCTCTAGCACTTCATTAATATCAAGAGGTGATTTACTTATATTTTCTATTATTTCTATATTTTCTAATACTGTTAAATGAGGCATTAAATTGTATGATTGAAATATAAATCCTGTTTTTTCACGTCTATATTCTACTAGTTCAGAATCTGATAGTTTAGTAATATCAACTCCATCTACAATTGCCTCCCCACTATCTGATTTATCTAAACCTCCAAGAATATTCATTAAAGTAGATTTTCCACTTCCTGATGGCCCTAATATTACTCCTATATCTCCTTTTTCAATTGATATATTTGTATTTTTTAATGCTATAGTTTCGATATCCTCTGTTTTGTATGACTTGCATAAGTTACTAGTTTTAATAAACATTAGTTTTCTCCCTTATAGTATAATTTTTTATAAAAATTTATATAGTCTTCTACTTCTTCAAATAACCTTTTTAAATCTTCTTCATAGTTTTCATATGATAATTTATCCATCCATTTCATTGATAGTCCATCAAATGTAAGTTCAATGGCCCTTACCGCCATATCAATATTTAAATCATCTCTAAATTTTGTTTTATCATAATCACCTATAAAGTTTAATACTATTTGGTTTCTATTTTTAAGCATATCTTCTAGCCATTTTTGTGCTACTTGTGAATCATCTGTATACAATGTTTGAAAGAATTTAAAAATATATGGATTTTTCTTAAGTATTTCAAACTTAATATGTGCAGCCTGTTTATATATTTCAAAAAAATCATTTTCATTATTTTCTTTTTGTTTAAATGCTTCATCTTTAATTATATCTATTTGATAATTGCAAATATATAAGTATAATCTTTCTTTATTTTTAAAGTATTGAAATATTGAACCTTTTGAAATACCCGCTTTTAATACTATGTTATCTACTGTTGCACGTCTATACCCTTTATTTGCAAACTCTTCTATAGCCGAATTTATTATCCTAAGTCTCTTTTCCTCACTTAGATTTTCAAATGTCTTATTCAATATTATTCCTCCTTCTTCCTTCGTATGACTAAGTTAGTCATACTTATATATTATTGAATATGACTAACTTAGTCAACTTTTATGTAGATTAATAAAAATAAAAAAATTAAGGCTATAATCTTTTTAGATTATAGCCTTAATTATGCTATGAACATCTACTAAATCTTAATTTATATATAACTAAGCATTAGATTTTTCTTTTATATTATGAGTATTCCATGTAAATGATAAAAACACTATTGCTAAGATTGAAGATGCTATTAACATTATAAATCCTCCATCCCAATTAAATTTATCAACTACTATACCCATTGCTAGTTCAGCTAAAACTTGTCCTCCCATATAGCCAAATAAACCGGTAAACCCAGCCGCAGTTCCTGCTGCTTTTTTAGGTACAAGGTCTAGTGCACTTACTCCTATTAACATAACAGGACCATAAATTAATGCTCCTATTGATGCCAATGCACAATTTATAGCAAATGGACTTGAGCTTTTCCAATATACAGCCGTCGCTATAGCTACCCCCACCATACATATAACTCCCATTGGAGCACGTCTACCATGGAATATATGATCACTAATCCATCCAACTATAATAGTTCCAGGTATAGCCGCATATTCAAACAATGCAAATGCTATAGAAGAGTCTTTTGGGTTAAAGTGTCTCACTTCTTGTAAATATGTAGGAACCCAGCTTATAACCCCATATCTAACCAAATATACGAAAACGTTTGCAATAGCTATACACCATAAAAGCTTATTGTTTAATACATACTTAAATAAAATTTCTTTAGCAGTAAGCTCTTCTTCAGCATCTTTAACTTCAACCTCGTACTCTGGGTAATCATCTTTAAATTCTTCAATTGGTGGTAATCCAACAGATTGTGGAGTATCTCTTGCAAATATAATATATACTAGTCCACCTACAATTGCTATTATTGCTGGTAAGTAAAAAATACCTTTCCATGTTCCAAATAGTGATACCCCAATTAATGCAATTGTAGCTATAAATCCTCCACCTACATTATGTGCAGTGTTCCAAATTGACATTTTAACACCACGTTCACTATCTGAAAACCAGTGAGTCATTATTCTTCCACATGGAGGCCATCCCATTCCTTGAAACCATCCATTTAACAACATTAAAACAAACATAAAAGCAATATTAGTTGTATTTGGTAAAAACAAGTTTACTACACCTGATAATATAAGCCCTATTGCCAAGAAGTATCTTGGATTAGATCTATCGGATACATTTCCCATTACAAATTTACTAATACCATAAGATAGTCCAAGTGCCGATGCAACAAATCCTATCTCAACTTTTGTAAACCCCTGTTCTAAAAGATATACTTTAGATAAAGCAAAGTTACTTCTTACAAAATAGTATATAAGGTATCCTACATAAATACTAATAAACATCTGGATACGATATTTTTTATAAGCTGAATCTATTTCTTTTTCTGGCAGCCTGCTTATATATGGAGCTGGCTTTAAAAATTTTAACATTAAAAATCCCCCTTTTTACGCTAAAAAAGCCAAGCTAAGCCTATGTTAATATTGTTAAAATAGTAACATCCTAAGGCTTGTGCTTGACTCCTATTCTCTAACGCACGTTATATATTGTAATTTTTCTAACTTTATGTCCTCACTATAAAAGGTATCACATGATGATTCGTTTTTCAACATTTTTTTACAAATATACATATTAAATATTCATAATAAATTTATTTCGTTAAAATATAGCAAATTTAACATACCTAATTTATAATTAATGATAAAATATTTAAATTATTAAGGAGGCTTTTATCTATGAAGCAACGACCAAAATCCATAGATGGTACACTTAGAAAATCGTTTTTACGTGTTCCTGAGGTTATTAGAGAATGTAGTGGTATAAATATTTTTGGAAAACGAATAAAATCACTTGTTTTTTCAACTGACTTGGCTATTATAAAAAATGTAAATGCGGACGCAGTAATAGCTGTATATCCATTTACTCCTCAGCCAATAATTACACAATCTATTATTATGGCTTCTGATATCCCTGTTTTCGCAGGAGTTGGCGGCGGTCTTACAAAAGGAATACGCTCAATAATGTTAGGCACTAACGCTGAATTACAAGGTGCCATTGGTGTCGTTGTTAATGCTCCTACAACAAACGGTGTAGTTAGAGCTTTATCTAATGCACTAGATATACCTGTTGTTGTTACTATTGTAAACGATGATACAAACATTCAGGAAAGAATAGATGCTGGAGCAACTATTTTTAATGTTTCAGCTTCTTCTGACACTCCTAGAATAGTTGCAAAAATTAGAGAATCTTATCCTGATTTTCCAATAATAGCGACAGGTGGTCCAACTGATGAAAGTATAAGAAAAACAATAGCCGCTGGGGCAAATGCAATCACTTGGACTCCACCTTCTGTTGCTGAGTTATTTAAAGATGTTATGACTTCTTATAGGGAAAATGCAAATTCTCATTAGTATATAATTTTCGTAATTTATCAATTTCAATCAAAATAATAAGAGGTACCCCAAGAATTGCATATGCATATCTACTGGATACCTCTTATTATTTTTAAATTAAAATGCGCATTCTATAAAGTTTATATTTCTATATTCTACAGCCATTGGTACAAATCTAATATTACCAGATTGACAAGCTATTCTAAATCCTTGAATGCTCCTACGATCACTTCTATCCACTATCATAAAGAAATTAGAAGGATTAAATCCTCTTCTCATTACTATTCTAACTATTGCCATCCTTCTACAATTACCTATAGTAAACTGCCCTCCCTCAGGTGATATAAAAGTTTCAGGTGATTGCGCTGGATCAGGCATAATAAAATCTACTTCTGTATCTATCTCTAAATCGCTATTATCATCGTAAACCTCGTAATTTTCAAAATTCATAGAAGGCTCAAGTAAACTAGCAACTTCTAAGTATTCATTTTTAATATCCACATCAGGTCGTACATTTTGTAACTCTCTAAGATATACAGCCATAAACTTCCAATAATTATCCCAATATTCTTGCCAATAATTTCTTTCCATTGTTGATTCTCCTTTTTATGATATAAATATTGTTCTATATATCATATGAAAATTTCAAACAATGGTTCTTATTTATTCGAAGCAATTTATTTTTCAAATTACATATCTGCTCTAGTTACTTTTCTTGGTCTACCTTTTATATTTTTAGTTTGTAGTGCTTTTAACACCATCTCACCTTTGTTGTTTAATATTTCAACATAAGTAGATATATCAAGTACACTTATAACTCCAATGTCTTCTGCGTTCATACCTTCGATGCTACAAAGTGTACCTACTATATCAACAGGTCTCATCTTAGTTTTTTTACCCGCATTTATATGAATCTTCATTATTTCTTGGCTTAGATTAGCACCTTTGTCTTCTTTAACTTTTTGTCTTTGCTCTAATTTTTTGTCAAATTCAGGCTTCAAACTCATTACAAGTCTTTTACTTGGTTTCATTTTCATTGTTAATTCCTTACCTGTATAAGAGTATATCTCAAACATACGTCTTTCATCAGATTTCATAACAAAAGTAATAGCTCTTCCCTCTTTACCTGCACGACCTGTTCTACCTATTCTATGAACATAGCTTTCTCTTAAAACAGGTACATCATAATTTATTACATGAGTGATATTATCTATATCTATACCTCTAGCCGCTACATCTGTTGCTATTAAGTATCTAAAATATCCTTTTTTAAAGTTATTCATTACTTTAATTCTCTCATCTTGTTCCATTCCTCCATGTATTTTATCACATGGATATTTAAGTTTTCTTAATTCATTGTATAAAGACTCTACCTTAACTTGTGTATTACAAAAAATAACACAGCTATCTGGGTTTTCTATTGTTGTTACATCTTTTAATAAATTTAATTTTCCTGTTTCTTCTATGTTATATCCATCTTGTTGTATTCTATCAACAGTTAATGTTTTTGCTTCAATTTCTATTGTCACATGATTTTTCATATATTTTTTTGATAATCTATTTATATCATCTGGCATAGTTGCTGAAAATAGCATAGTCACACGATTCTTAGGTAGTAATGAAATTATCTCTTCTACTTGTTCTAAAAATCCCATACTAAGCATCTCATCAGCTTCATCTAGTACAAGATATTTTATGTTATCAGTTATAAAGTTGCCTTCTTTTATATGGTCTATTGTTCTACCTGGAGTTCCTACTACTATATGAGTCTTTTGTTTTAACTCTTTTGCTTGTAATGAAAAAGATGATTTACCATAAAGTGCTGGCACTTTTATTCTTTTAAATCTTCCTATGTTAAATACATCTTCCTTAACTTGTATTGCAAGCTCTCTTGTCGGTGTAAGTATTAATGCTTGTGGTTTGTTTTCGTCCCAATCAACTAACTCACATAGTGGTATTGCAAATGTTGCTGTTTTACCACTTCCTGTTTGTGATTTTACTAATACATCTTTATTTTCTAGTGCAACTGGTATTACCTCTTGCTGAACTTTGGTTGGTGTCTTATAGTTTAGCATATTAAGTGATTTTAATATTTCATTGCTTAGTTTGTAATCTTTAAAGTTTATATTTGTCATTTATGTGTTCTTCCTTTATGTCATTTTAGTATTTTTATATAGTATTATACTTCTATTTTTCTATATTCCTTATTTTCCGTAATACTTAATATATCACAAAAATCATACTTCTCCTAATTATATATTTAATACTTAATAAAATCTATTAAAAAATGTATTTTTTGTAAATAATTCTTAGCTCTATAATTTATAAATTAACCAGAATTCCAACATATTATAACTTATTCAACATTAAAACGGTTAGTTTTTTACAAATGCAATAATCTCTAAAAGAATATGTAACTTATTTAGAATATAAATCATATTATGATTATAGACTAGCTTAATGTTATAAAATTTATATAGCTAGTTTTTAATTGAAAGTTTTTAATTATGTTTAATCCCCTGGAGGTTAATTTAATTGAAAAAAAAGTTAATTGTTACTATAAATTTTAACACAATGGATTTATCAAAAAATAGATTAACAAAAGAATGGATAGATTATAGGATTGATTTATTTATAAAATACACTTATTTTAGTTTAATTAATCAGACTTATCAAAATTTTTTAGCCTTAATATATTATGATATAAACAGCCAGGATTTAGTTTTAAACGCTCTATCTAAATACCCTAAACTTGCTGCTAATATTATATTTAGACCTATGGTTTCAACTATTGGATTTGAACAAATATGTGAAGATGACTTTGTGAAAAAATCCATAGTTGGATATGACTATTTATATTTAGTTCCTTTTGATTCTGATAATTTAATGCACCCTGAATATCTTCAAAAAATAATAGACTTTGAAGCTAAACCAGATACTCAATGTATTATAAATAGAAATGTTTATATTTATGATATTTCAACTGATACTATGCTTTCCTTTACCACTCCTGATTATCATTGTGGTTTATATGCATTAATATATGATGTTAATTCATATATTAATGGATTTCGTTATAAATACGCAGATCATGGTTCAGTAGTCCATTTAACTCATGAATATCTTTTACATGAATATGTTATGGTTTTAATACACGGGACAAATATTTTAAATTCTTTATCTGCATACCAAGGAATTCCTAGAACTCCTGAAGATTTAAAATATAAAGCTTTAAAAGATTTTAAATTAATGTAAAACAAAAAGGAGGAACTATTCGTTCCTCCTTATCTTATAACATATTTTTATAATCATCTATAAACTTTTCTATTCCTATATCTGTTAATGGATGCTTTGCCATTTGCTTTAATACATTAAATGGTATAGTAGCTATATCAGAACCAGCCATAGCACATTCTGATACATGTATTGGGTTTCTTATACTTGCTGATATTATTTCAGTGTTAATACTGTGTACCTCAAATATATTAGCTATATCACTTATAAGATCTACTCCTGTAACGCCTATATCGTCTAATCTTCCAACAAATGGGCTTACATAGGTAGCACCTGCTTTTGCTGCAAGTAATGCTTGTTGTGATGAAAATATTAAAGTAACATTAGTTTTTATATTCTTTTCTGAAAGAATCTTAACTGCCTTTAAACCTTCTATACACATTGGAAGCTTTATAACTATATTTTTATGTAACTTGACTAAGTCCAAAGCTTCTTCTACCATTTTGTCAGACTCTAAACTTATTACTTCAGCACTTATTGGTCCATCAACTATTTCACATATTTCATTTATTACTTCTTTTATATCTCTTCCTTCTTTAGCTATTAGTGAAGGGTTTGTTGTTACACCATCTAATATTCCCCAAGTTGCTGCTTCTTTTATTTCTTCTACATTTGCTGTGTCTATAAATATTTTCATAATATGTCTCCTTAATTATTATAAGTTTTTAAAATACTACTCCTGATTTTAATATTATATTTGCATATGGTGTAAATTCACCTGTTCTAACTATAGCCATAGAATCTTTAGTCACTGCTTTAAACTCTTCGTGATCTATTTTAGTTATTTTTATATCTTTAAATCTATTTTCTATTTCTTTATAAATTTTTTTACTAACTTCTTCCATTTCACAAGCTATTATAACTTCTTCTACTTTTAATTCTTCAAGTACTGTATCTAATGTATCTAAAAATGTTGGTATACCATGCTTTAGTGCTAAATCTATTCTTTCAACATTTTTAGGTATAGGAAGTCCACTATCACATATTGTTAACATATCTGTGTGTCCCATTTTTGATATTACTGATGATATTTCACTGTTTATTAAAACTGATTTTTTCATCTTAAATCTCCTTAATTTATGTACTATTTTTAATTATTTTACTAAAATTTATGATTCATAACGTCATATAAGTTCGGTATTGATGTTTGTGCCCCTATATTAGTAACACATAATGCACCTACTTTTGATGCAAAATCCATTGCTTCATCTATATCTTTGCCTTGAGAAAATGCTACTGATAATGCCCCTGTGTAACTATCTCCTGCTGCTGTTGTATCTACAGCCTCTACTTTATATGATTTTTTAAATTCTATTTTATCCTTATCTAAATAAAGACTTCCCTTTGATCCTAATGTAACTATAAGTTGTTTTACACCTTTTTCTATCATTACATTAGCAGCTTTTTTTATATCATCTTCGTTTTCTATTTTCACTCCACTTAATATTTCGAGTTCTGTTTCATTTGGAGTTAATAAATCTACATTTTTTATAATATCATCACTAAGCTTAACTGCTGGTGCTGGATTTAATATTGTAAACTTTCCTAATTCTTTTGATTTTTCTAAAGCATATTTTATAGTATCTATCGGTGTTTCAAGTTGTATTACAACTATGTTACTTTCTTTTATACCATCTATACATTTATCTATATCTGATTCTGTTAATTCGAAGTTTGCCCCTGGAGACACTACTATAGAATTTTCAGCATTTTTATCTACAGTTATAAGAGCTACCCCGCTTGGTCCTTTTTCAATTTGTACATAATCAGTTTTTACTTTATCAGCCTTTAATTGTTTTAATAAACTTTGTCCAAATCCATCATCTCCAACCTTACCTATCATGTAGACATCTCCACCAAGTCTTGATGCTGCAACTGCTTGATTAGCACCTTTTCCACCTGGTATTTCTTTAAATTTACTTCCTATTAATGTTTGCCCCTTCTTTGGCATCTCATCTACATTTACAACTAAGTCCATATTAAGACTTCCTATTACACATATCTTTTTCATGTTAAATTCTCCTTTTTGTTGTCATAAATCTGTAATATATTTTCATGTTTTTTACATATATCTTACATAATTATATCTTTTTTATTATGCAATTTCATCTATTAATTCACTAGATGTACTTTCTTCACTTTCATTTTTGCTAACTAGCTTTATTCCAACAAATGTACCTATCGTCAATCCTATCATAGTATAAAGTCTGTAATCTACAATTCCATCATACATAGCAAGGTGTATTAACCCTGATGTAACTGCTCCCATTATAGGTGCTACCACAGGTATCCATGCATATTTAAAATCTGAGCTTCCCTTACCTGGTATTGGTAGTAATAAGTGAGCTAAACGTGGTCCTAAATCTCTAGCTGGGTTTAATGCAGCTCCTGTTACTCCACCAAACGATGTTCCTACTAAAAATATTAAGCACCCAACAGCTAAAGGCTTTAACCCACTTGGAAATGTATTTGTATCCAGTCCTAATATACAAAACACCAATGCAAAAGTTACTATGTACTCACTAAAGAAGTTTGCTAAATTATTTCTTATAGTTGGTGCTGTTGCAAATATAGTTAACTTAGCTTTAGGATCATCAGTTTTTTCCCAATGATGAATAAATTGAAGATATACTAATAAACCTCCAAACATGCCTCCAGCTATTTGAGCTACAATATACCCTGGAACTAAACTCCATTCAAAATTCCCTCTAACTGCTTGCATAATTGTAACTGCTGGATTAATATGAGCTCCACTTATATCCCCAAGGCAATATATAACCATTGCAACGGTACATCCCCAGGCAATATTTATTGCTACATTTCCTGCTTGATATGATCCTGATGTTTTTAATGAATTTCCTGCTAAAACTCCACAACCAAAAAATATTAACATTGTTACACCTATGAATTCCGCTAAATATACACTCATTTTAGTTCATCATCCTTTATAATTGTTTTTTCTTTAATTCCTTTTCTTGATATCGTTTTCCAAGTTATATTTGATATAATATACTATTTTTTTCACTTTTTCAATATTTTTTCATATTTTTTTCATATTCTTCCATATTTGTTCCAGTTATATATTTTTACAGATAAAAAAACAGAGGCTACTTAGCCTCTGTTTTACTATTAGTATTTCTTAACTTTTCCGAACCTCTAAGCACAATACTTGGTTTTAATACTATATTTTGAGTAGCGTACGGTTCTTCTTCTAAAATTTTCTTTGATAAAACTTCAAAAGCTATTTTTCCCATTTCAGAAGTTTGTCTAGAAACAACACTAATGTTTAATCCTAGATATGTAAAAAATTCTAAATCATCAAATCCTAATAAAGATATATCTTCTCCTATTTTTATATCCATTTCATTTAGTGCATTTATAGCGCCCAACGTCATCATATTATTACAACTAAATATTGCCGTTACAGCTTTATTATTATTTATTATTTTCTTCGTAAGATTATACCCCGAGTCAATTTGATAATCTCCTTCGTGGATATAACTTTCATTTATTTCTAATTCATTTACCTTATGCGCTTGCTTATACCCTTCTAACCTAAGTTGAGCTGTTTCATAATCTAAAGGCCCTGTTATCACAGCAATATTTTTATGCCCTTCAGCGATTAAAGTGTCTACTCCATCAAAAGCTCCCTTTTTATTATCACTAAATATTCCATCAAAATCACAAAATATCAAATCTCTATCTATTAATATTATAGGCACTCCCAAAGAATTTAGATTTTGGACATGCTTTTTAGTAGTTTCTCTGTTTCTTATAGTTGTTGTAATTATCAGTCCACATATATTAAAGTCTTTTAATGCATCAATTATTTTCATTTCTTTTTCAATACTTTCACCACTGTCAAATGAAAATACATTATAGTTTAATTTATCAGCTTCTTCAGTTAATCCTTTAAGAATATCTGTAAAAAACATATTTGATAAATCTGGAAATACTACTGCAATATTTTTTTCTTTTTCATATATATTTTCTTGTTTTTTTATTTCTTGTATTGCATTCTTAATTAATTCCCTTGTTTCTTGTTTTACATATCCTGATTTATTTAAATATCTAGAGACTGTAGCTATAGATACACCTGATTTGCTAGCTATGTCTTTTGTCTTTATATTCATATCATCTTTCCTCAATTCCTTAGATTAATAGTTTCTATTTTTATATTTAATGTATAATTTATTTTACTATATTATATTATAAGATATTAATTTAGTAAAAATAAATATCTATTCTAAAAAACACCTACTAATAGGTAACTTCTATAAGTAAGTGTTTTTATTTTATTATTTAATATTAATATTTCCAGTTTTATCTGGTTAATCCATACTTAATTTTTTATATTTTATATATTAACCTTAACAACATTATTATCTATATAATCTAAAAACTTAATAAAATCATCTCCAGATATATTGAATGTTTCCGTATTTATAGCTGGGTGAAAGTTAAGATTTTGACCATCTAGTAAATCATTATCTATTATGACTTCTACTACACTATTTGCATCATTTATAATACTAAATGGATTTACACTCCCAGGTGTTACCTTCATTAATTCATACAATTTTTCAGGTGAATCAAATGAAAGCCTACTACTTCCAATTTGTGATTTTATTTCTTTTAAGTCTACAGCTTTATCGTGTTTTGCTACAACTAAATAATTAATACTTTTATTAGAGTTTTTTAAAAATAAGTTCTTACAATGATGCCCTGGCATATCCTTTGTGACTGCATAAAATTCATCAGCTGTAAATACTTCATCATGTTGTAAAATTTTATATTTTATGTCTAGTTCATCTAATTTATTATATATTTCTTTTTTCATAAGTTTCCCCCTGGTGTATTTATATAAGTATATTATTACATACATTTTAGTTTATTTAAACTGCCTAAATTAATAACATTCAGCTGAAATCAAATTCACTTGACAATCTCCTCTTAATGTAGCAATTGCAAAAAACTCTATCGAGTTTAGTCCATCACAACTACAATGTGGATATATAAAATTTAAATTGTTTAATTTTTAATCTAAATTGTCAAAATAATTAAATACTCAAAAAATCCTAACTAATTTTTATAGTTAGGATTTTTTACTAATTAACTATTGGACTTAAAACTTCAAAATTATTTACATCTATTAATCCCTTATCAGTAATTTTCCATTTAGGGCTAGTGGATAAAGCTAAGAAGGATAAATGCATAAATGGAGCATGTAAATTTCCACCTAAATCTTTACTTACTACATTTTCTAGTAAATCTATTTTTTCACTTACTTCACTTCCTGTAAGTTCATCTGTAATAAGTCCTCCTACATTTAATCTTAGTTCTTCTAATACTCGCCCATTATTAACAACGGCAATACCTCCGCCCATCTCTATTACCTTGTTAACTGCAACTACCATATCGTTTATATTAGTTCCAACAACAGTTATATTGTGAGTATCATGAGCTATACTCTCTGCAAATGCACCCTTTTCAAGCCCAAAACCATTAACAAAAGCTTTACCTATATTATTGTTTCTCCCATATCTTTCAATACATGCAATATGTAAAATATCATTAGTTATATCTGCTTCTACTACGTTATTTTTAGTTTTCAATTTAACTTCCATACACTCAGTCAAATTTTGATCAGGTATTGCTTTTATACATCTCGCAACAACTTCTTTTTCATTGCTTATAATTTCTATATCTTTTTCATTTATTTTACCTATTTTAACAGAATTTTTCACACTATTAGGATAAGTATATTTAGGCAAGTCTATCAATAGTTTTTTATTAGAAGCTACAAGCTTTCCTTCTATAAAAACCGCTTCTATGTCCATATCATTCAAGTCATTTATTATTGCAATATCAGCAACTTTTGATGGAGCTAGTACACCTCTATCCTCTAAGTTAAAATAAGTTGCAGGATTTATTGTCGCCATTTGTATAGCTTCAACATGGCTTACACCCTCTCTTATAGTTCTTTTTATTATTTCATTCATATGCCCTAATTCTTGTAAATCTTTTGCCACCATATCATCTGTAGCTAATATACATCTTCTTGAATCCAAATGTTCTTCTGTTATTGCTTTTATACATTCCCCCATATTCTTTTGAGTGGATCCCTCTCTCATGAATACATAAACCCCTTGTCTTAACTTTTCTATACATTCGGATTTAGTAGTTGTTTCATGACAAGAACATTTTCCACCAGTACACACTATATGTGCAGCAAGTTCATTCGAGAACAATTCCGGAGCATTACCATCTACTATTTTCCCTATACTTTTAGCATAAGTAGTCGATGCTAATAAATCTGTTATTATTTCCGGAGTATTTTTATATACATGTTTTGCATTACTAAATCCTTGAAGTTCTCCTATTCCTATTATATTTTTATAGTTTAATAAATCTTCCATATCTTTAGAGTTAACATCAACCCCAGCTGTTTCAAGACTAGGACAATCTGGAGTTAGAGCAGGTACTACAAATCTTACATAGTTTGGAACATAACTTGCTTCATCTGCCATAGCTTTCATTCCAACAGTCCCTAAGGCATTTCCTATTTCATGAGGATCTGCTATTAAAGTTGTAGTTCCTGATGGTATAGAAAACCTAGAAAATTCAGTAACTGTTAGCATGCTACTTTCAAAATGCATGTGTGAATCTATAAATCCAGGAGATAAGTACTTACCGCGAACATCTACTACTATAGTATTTTCACCTATTAAACTCTCACAATCGCCCACCATTAATATGTATTTTCCTTTTATAGCTATATCTCCTGTATATATCTCTTTAGTCAGTACATTTATAATATTCCCACCATACAGAACAATATCTGCATGGTGTTTATTACTCATAAGTGTATCTATTAACTCCTTGTACTCTATTGCTTGTTTTATATATTTCAATTTTAATCCTCCCAAACATCTATATTATCCACTATGCCTATAATAGCTGCATTTATTGATGATTGTAGTTTTTTTGTTGCATTTCTAGCCGCTGCACCTTCTGTATATATTACAAGTTCTCCAATTCCAGCTCCTACTGTGTCTACAGCTATTAGTGGTTTTCCATCTATTTCATTTTTTAAGTTCAATGGCTGAGTTATCATTAATTTACTTCCTACCAATGAATCGTCTTTTTTAGTCGCAACTACAGTTCCTATAACTTTCCCTATTTGCATTTTTATCCCCCTATTTCAATTTTTATTTTCTTTTGTTTTATATAATCTTTTGCCATTGGAGTTATTATAGTATCCTTAGATATACTTATACTTCCTTTATTTAAATTCATAATATCATTTAATGTTATTATTTCCTTCTTTACTTCATCTTTATTATTTTCATAATTAATTATTTCATTTTTATATTTAGTATGATTGTTATTTAAGAGATCAAGAATTTCTTTTATATTCTTGTGATTTGTAGGTATCATTACATATGAATTGTCGTCTATAGAATTAAATTTATTATTTGATATAAGAGTTTTGCAATTACTAGATTCTTTTTTATTATCTTTTTTTATGTTTTTACTTATTTTATTTAATATATTTTTTGTGAAATCAATTTTTTCTTTCATCTATTTAATCTCTGCTTAAAATTACTCTTTCAACTTCTGAGTGTGGTCTTGGGATAACATGTACTGAGTGAAGTTCACCTACATTTCTTGCTGCTTCTGCTCCAGCATCTACAGCAGCTTTAACTGCACCTACATCTCCACTTACCATAACAGTTACTAATCCAAATCCTATTTTTTCATATCCCATTAAAGTTACATTAGCTGATTTAACCATAGCATCTGCAGCTTCTACTGCACCTACCAAACCTTTAGTTTCTATCATTCCTAGCGCTTGACCCATAATAAATTCCTCCCGTTATCAATTATTTTCTTCGCTTTTATTTTCTATTACTTTTTTATTAATATTTTTTACTTTAAGATTTTTTTCAAATTCTTTGATTAAAACATCAATTTCTTCATGAGGTCTTGCTATTGTTTTACTTGAAACAATTTTTCCAACTTTGTTTCCTGCCTCAACACCCGCATCGATAGCGGCATTTACTGCTGCAACCTCCCCAGCTATATGTATGGTTACACTAACCGCTTTTTCAACACCTATTACTTTATCATATCCTACTAGCGTAATATCCGCTGCTTTGCTTGCAGCATCAAGAGCTGCTATCGCTGTAGTAAGTCCTACAGCTTCAATCATCCCTAGGGCTTTTCTCATATTATCCCCCCTTATTTAGCTAAATCTTTTAAACTAATCATATTTTTACATTTATTATTTGTATTTATATTTTTATCTACAACTCTATTGTGATTTAAATCTTTTAATGATTTAAATTTCATTTCTTTATTTATATGCTTTTCATTATTAAGATTATTTAAATTATTTTTTTTACTATTCTTGTATAATATACTTTTTAAAATTTCTACTTCTTTACAATTTATATTTTCAATTTTTTTATTTTCTTCTTTTTTACATATTTTTTTATTAAGTGCTTTATTTGATATATTCTTCATAACAACTTTTGTCAATAAATCTGCCACTTAACCACCACCTATAAAATTTTACTTACTTCATCATGAGGTCTAGCTATTACATTAGTGGATATTATTTCCGCTAATCTTCCTGCACTTTCTTCTCCATTTTCAACAGCTGCTTTAACAGCTGCTACATCTCCTTTTATAATTGCTGCCACTATTCCTGATCCCACCAAATCTATGTCAACTAGCTCTACATCTGCTGATTTTAACATTGTGTCCGCAGCTTGAATTGCACCTATTAAGCTTTTTACTTCTACTATTCCTAGTGCTTTCAATCATACTCACCCCTTTAACATAAGAAGTTAAAAATAATCATCTATGTTTATATTTTCATAACCTGGTATTATAGCTCTATTAAACAATTCATTGTCCAAAGGCTTTGTTGCATCAATCCCCATTTTATCGCTAAGGCCTTTATTTACATGAGAGGCTTCTAATGGACTTCCCAGTGCATTAGGTATTATAATTACATCCTCACTTGCTTGCACTCTTGAAGCTATTGCAAATTCTACATCTTTATAGTTATATATATCTACATCATCATCAACTATTACCACATGTTTTAAGTCTTTGCTACTTCCAAGTGCTGTCAGCATGGAACTTTTTCCATCTCCTTCATTTTTCTTGTTTATCTTTACAACTGCATGAAGTCTACATCCTCCGCCTATCGTTACATTAACATCTATTACATCCACTATATTTTTTAAAGCACTATATATTTCAACCTCTCTTATAAGACCATTTGATAAATGTTCTTCCCTTGAAGGAAATGCATGTTGAAAAATTGGATTATCTCTATGCATTATAGCTTTAACGTCTATAGTTGGATGATTTGATACTTCACCATAATATCCCATAAGCTCCCCGAAAGGCCCTTCTTTTATTTTTTTATTTGGATCTAAATACCCCTCGATTACAATTTCACAAAATGTTGGAACTAATATATCTACACTACTGCACTTTATAACTTCAAGTGGTTCATTTTTTAAAGAACTATAAACCTCATACTTATCTAGCCCATATTTTGAAGAACTAATTTGAGATGCTATCAAAAATTCTGCATCATATCCTAAAACTATTGCACACTCTAGCTTTTCATTATTTAATTCAGCTTTTTTAATCATATTATTCAAATGAGGAGAAGCTCCAGATACTAAAGCACTTATATTATCTTTATCATTTATTTGGAATCTTCTAACTGCCATATGTGTGTCATTAGTTTCTGGATCTTTTATTATTAGCATCCCTGCTGTTATAAAATTTGATGAATCTTTTTCATGCGATGTAGGAATCGGAAATAATTTATTTATATCTATATTTTTAGTTATAATATTTTGAGCAATAGGTCCACTTTTAACTTCTTTATATGATTTTGGATTTGCTATAGCATCCATAAATTTATAAATTCTATTTTCTTCATTTACATCCATTAACTCATTAAATATTTTTCTATTTCCGTATACTCCACCAACTAAATCTGTATCATAATTTTTTATATTTTTAAAAACTATAGGTACTTCATTATCAAAATACCTAAGTACAGCTCCTAATTCAAATTCTTTATCAACTCTCTTTTTACAAGTTTTTAGATATCCTGATTTTTCTAATTTATCTAAAGTAAATCTAAGCATTTGGCTCTCCATGTTATTCCCCCCATCTCTTAAGTAAATTATGTTCTATATCAAATTGATCTAGACACCTTCCTATAATTGATGAAACAATATCACTTATATCCTGAGGATGATTATAAAATCCTGGAGTAGGAGGCATAATAGTAACCCCTATATTAGAAAGCTTTAGCATATTTTCAAGATGAATAGAACTTAAAGGAGTTTCTCTCGGAAGTAATACTAATTTTCTTCTATCTTTAATACATACATCAGCGCATCTAGTTAATAAAGATTCGCTAAATCCATGAGCAACTGAAGCCAATGTCTTCATAGAACACGGAATAATTATCATACCATCTGTTTTAAATGATCCACTCGCTATCGGCGCTGCTAAATCATAATTTTCATAATAAAAATCAGCCATTTTTTTAAGCTCGTCTAAACTTACACCGCACTCATGCTCAACAACATATTCACCCATATTAGAAACTACCAAGTGACTCTCCACACCAAGTTCTCTTAATGCTTGTAAAATTCCTAAAGCATAAATTGCTCCACTACCACCTGAAATTCCAACAACAATTTTCATAAAATTCCCTTCCACTTCCTATCTTTTTCTCTCATACATAAAGTTATATAGTTTTGATATTATGGTCTGTGAGTGCGTGGTAGATATAGGGAATGCAGCGACATTTACAAGCATCTTCCCAGCTTGTATGAAGCAAATTCCTATATCTACCATGCACCTTGCCCAGAATATCAAAACTATTTAAACTACTCTACTTTGTTTTCTGTATCTCCGCCTCCAACCCAAGGGTCTAAGTCTTTTTCCCATGCATCTATATACTCATCTATAGTCATAACCTTTGTAAATATACTTAAATCTCTAAGCCCTGCTTCATGCATCTCATCATTTTTAGAATGAACTCCATCACTTAAAGTTATAACTTTATACGCATTATATAATGCATCACTAGCAGTACTTCTAACACATACATTAGTCCATACCCCAGTAACAACTACAGTATCTATATTTTCTTCTCTTAAATATAAATCTAGATCAGTATGTGCAAACCCACTATGTCTTCTCTTTGGAACTATATACTCTTCACCTTGTGGATAAAGTTCTTTTATAAAATCAGAACCCCACGTTCCTTTAACTGCATGAACTGGTCTAACTCTAAAATCAGCATCATTTTTTCTATGAGCTTCTTGTATATGAACTAACTGAACATCGTCTAATCCTCTAGCATTTCTTTCTCTAACCCAAGCAAAAAGCTTTTGAAGATCAGGTATTATTTTTTCTCCTCCCGGACATCTTAATGGAGCTTTCTCCCCCACAAAATCATTTAACATATCTATAACTAAAATTGCATGTCTTTTCATAATAAATCCCCCTCTTATTCTCTTTCCTCACCGAAAAAATTAAGTTTCTAAAGATTGATAGTATAGAGGGTGGGAGTTGTGACTTGCTGAAAAAGCGTTAAAGACCGCGCACTTCAGGTCTTTAGCGACAGAAGCAATTCACAACTCCCGCTCTCCACCACTAATCAACATTAGAACTTGATATTTTTATCTAACTTACTTATTGTCTGACGTTTTATAAATTTACCGAATCCCGGTTTAACCTTTATACCTTTTATATTTTTGACATGTTCAAGAATTAACTCTGGATGATCTTTTCTATAACTAACTTTATATTCTCCACTAGTTAATTCTTCAGGATTATTAAATAAAACATCATAATTATCTAAATTTCCCAAAACTCCAGCTTCTCCATCTTCATAAACTAAATTACCTCTGACTATAGTTTTAATTATTCTTCCTTTTAGTTTCATTCCTTCAAGTGGAGTGTATCCACACATAGTTACTAAATTTTCATTTTTAATAGTCCATTCTTTATTTAAATCTATTATTGCAAAGTCAGCATCTGACCCTATATTTAAAGCACCTTTCTTAGGATATAATCCATAGTGTTTAGCTGCATTAGTACTTAGTATATCAACTAATTTACTTAGTGAAATTCTGCCCTTATTATATCCTTCACTGACTATTACAGGTACCATAGTCTCAACTCCTGGTATACCTGGGAATGAAGTCCATATGTTCGTACCTTCTTTTAATTTTTCACTTTCTATTTCATATGGTGCATGGTCTGTTGCTATAAAATCTATACTTCCATCATTTATACCTTTCCAATGCTCCTCATTATCTTTTTTAGTTCTAAGAGGTGGAGCTATTTTTGCAAGTGGCCCATATTCAGTCATAGCATCTTGATAATTTAAAGTTAAGTAATGAGGACAAGATTCACTAGTTACGTCTAAACCTCTCATTTTAGCTTCTTTTACTAGCTTAGCCCCTACACCAGTACTCATATGAACTATATGAAGTCTAGCTTTACTAGATTCAGCAAAGCTAATACCTAACTCTATAGCTACCTTTTCAGCAAGCTCCATTCTAGCTTCTGCCCAAGCGGGTCCATCAAGTCTACCTTCTTCTTTAAATTTATTTACATAAAAATCACACATTGCAAAATTTTCTGCATGTATTCCTATCGGAAGCCCTGTTTCTGATACTGCTTTAAAGCATTCAAACATTTCTGGATCTGTAACTCTTGGATAAGTTGGAACAGATGGAGTCATATAAACTTTAAAAGCAACTACCCCATAATCAGCTTGTTCTTTTACATTATGCATCCAACCTTCGCGAACATCTTCTCCTGTAACTCCTCCCCACATAGCATAATCTACTACAGCTTGTGGCCCACATATACCTAGTTTTGTTTCTAATTGTTCTATACTTCTAACTGAAGGAACTGAACAACAAGGCATATCAATTATAGTAGTAACTCCTCCAGTAGCTGCTGCTGCTGTTCCTGTTAAAAAGTTTTCTCTATGAGGAAATCCTTGATACATAAAATGCGTATGTGAATCTATACAACCTGGCATTACTAAGTTTTTATTTGCATCTATAATTTCTTTTGCATCTATCATATTTATATCATCAACAAACCCTACTATTTTTTCGTCTTTTACTAATATATTAGTAAGAACCATTTCATCTCCTTGAGGTATGTTTGCATTTTTTATAATTAAATCCATAATTTAAAATCCCCCTTACATATCTATTAAATGAGTTTCTAATACTTGTTCGTTTCTAAAATCCTCTAATTGTAAATAATAGTTAAATGTGTCTAATACATAGTCTAGTTTTACAGGTCCTACTAATTGACTTCCAGTTACTATTACTCCATATCTCTCAGCTTCTCTTTTTACAAATTCAAACGCTCTATGAATAGGAGTTTGATAACAATCTAGTAAATTCATAGAAACTACTACTCCTTCTTTTTCTGGGAATTTAATTCCAACTGCCCTAACAGTACTAAATCCACCACTTGGTCCTCTTAATGCTTTAGCTATTTTTTTAGCTATCTCTACATTTTCAGTTCCAAGGAATATATTATAAGCTGTAAGCCCATTAACTTCAGCGCTCGATAATGTTGCTCCAGCTTTTTCACTTAATAATCCATCAATACTTAAATCTGGCTTTCTATTGTTATATTCTTCTTGTCTACTGCTATCATCTTTTATCTCTTTTAAAAGATCTCTAACACCTTCATATTGACCTTTTCTTATATATGCAAATGTCTTTCTTTCTTCTGTACTAGCACTTTCTCCTGCAAAGTATATAGGGACTTTACTTTCTTTATGTAGCCTTTCCCCTATTTCTTTTGATAGCTTCACACACTCTTCTATAGTTATATTTTTAAGTGGGAATATAGGCAGAGTATCTTGTGCTCCTATTCTAGGGTGAGTTCCTTTATGTTCTCTCATATCTATAAGTTCTATAGATTTTTTAGCCATATTAACTAAAGCATCTTTTACATCTTCTGGCTCTCCTATAAATGTAACAACTGTTCTGTTAAAATCTGCTTCTGGTTCATAGCTCACTAACTTTACATTTGAATTTCTAACTACGTCCACAATAGCTTCAATTACATCTTTGTCTTTTCCATTACTAAAATTTGGCACTGCTAATACATATTGTTTTTTCTCCATACACTTATCTCCTTATTTTTTTTAAATTTAATAAGTAGATAAACTATTAAAACAAGCAAATCTTCATTTATCCAAACTTATGATTAATTTTTATCTATTGAATTTTTCTGTAGTTTAAAGTAAGTTTTCTAATTTTTTTATTTACACTTGTTTATAAATTATATTTTCTAGCTATTGTGAATATAACTTATTAAATAAAGTTTTTAAGGAGGTGTTTTAATGGGATTTAAAGTAATTGATTTATCACAAGAAATTTATCAGGGTATGTCTGTTTTTCCAATGCATCAACCTACCTTTATAATGACAAATATGACTCATGAAGAAAATATGAAAAGAACTGGAAGTAAAACTTTAGGATTTTCTGCTAGAAATTTACTTATAAGTGAACATGGTGGTACTCATTCTGACGCTGTATGGGAATACAAATCCAGTGGTAAGACTATAGAAAACATGCCTCTTGATTATTTTTTTGGAAGTGCTATTTGTATAGACTTAAGCAATATTCCTTATAGTAGGTATATTGAAATTAAGGATATAGAAATTTCCTTAAAAAATTCTAACCTTCAAATTGAAAAAGGAGATATATTGCTAATGTACACTGGTCATTATGACAGAAATTTTAACACAGATAAGTGGCAATTTGAATATTCTGGACTTAGTTATGATGCAGCTAAGTACCTAGCAACATCTGGAGTAGTTAATATAGGAGTTGATGCTCCTGCAATTGATCATCCAAAAGACTTAAATTTTTCAGGACATTTAGTATGTGGAGAGTATGATATCACCAACACAGAAAATCTTTGTAATCTTGATCAATTAGTGGGTAAAAGATTTTTATATTTTGGATTACCACTTAAAATTAGAGAAGGTTCTGGGTCCCCAATAAGAGCCATCGCTCTTTTGGAAGATTAATTATTATAGCTAGCAGCAAAATTTATATTAGGAGGAGAATTTATGAGTGAAAATAGTTCTTCTCAAAAGATTAAAAATCAAAATAACTCAGGATTACTATATAGAATAGAAGATAGACCAAATTTGCAACTTTCAATCCTTCTTGGTTTTCAACATATAGTTGCAGCTTTTGGTGGAATTGTTGCAGTTCCTTTGGTCATAGGTCCTGCAATAGGTGTTGATGTTAGAACTACAGCTATGTTAGTTAGTGCTACAATATTTGTAGCAGGTCTTGCAACTATCATCCAGGCAAGAGGTATTTACAAAATTGGAGCTAAACTTCCTTGTATTATGGGTACATCTTTTACATTTGTAGGACCCGCAATAACAGTTGGTACTTCTATGGGTCTTGCAGGAATATTTGGTGCTACCATACTCGGTTCCTTTATAGAAATGATTTTGAGTAGATTTATAAAGCCTCTTATGAAATTTTTCCCACCTGTTGTTACAGGTACTGTTGTTACTTTAATAGGACTTACACTTGTTCCTGTTTCTATGGATTGGTGTGCTGGAGGTATTGGTTCTCCTACTTATGGAAGCATTACAAACATTTGTATAGCTTTAGTAGTTATGGTTATAGTCGTAGGGTTTAATATATATGGGAAAGGAGTTCTTAGCAGTTCTTCAATTTTGATAGGAATGTTTGTAGGCTACTTAGCGTGTATACCTATTGGCTTAGTTGATTTTACACCTATAAAAGAAGCAAGTTGGATAGGTTTGCCTGGAATACCTGTAATCTTAGAGCATGGAATAAAGTTTAGCCTAGCTGGAGTTGCTCCATTTATTATAGCTTATCTAGTAACTACTATAGAAACTGTAGGTTGTTTAATCGCAATAGGTGAAGCTTCAGATATTAAAACTTCTAGTGAACAATTAAGTAAAGGAGTATTGGCTGACGGTCTAGGTAGCTTTTTAGCTGGTTTTTTCGGCGTATGCCCTAATACTACATTTAGTCAAAATATCGGTCTTATTCCTATCACTAAAGTCGCAAGTCGACATGTGGTTATAATATCAGGAGTAATTATGATGTTACTTGGAATATTCCCAAAATTGGGAGCTCTAGTTGCATCTATACCTAGCCCTGTTTTAGGTGGAGCTGGAATAGTAATGTTCGGAGTTGTTGCTGCTAGCGGAATAAAAACATTAAGTAAAGTTAATATAAATAATAGAAACTTAATTATAATATCTGTTTCTATAGCTCTTGGCCTTGGAATAACTACAAGACCTGAGCTTTTAACAGTTTTACCTGAATCTTTGAAATTATTATTTGGTTCAGGAATAAGCACAGGGACTATATTTGCAGTAATGCTAAATATACTTTTAAAAGATACTGAGTAAATACAATATAAAATTAATCGAAATAACTATTCCACTTCAAAAGATAGTTATTTTTTTTTACATTCAATTAAAGTTTTATTAAGAAATTTAAGAATTGTTTAAATTGTATTTACATTTTATATTATTTTATAGTATAATAATCTAATATCTAACTAAATTAAATAAGGAGTGATTTGATGGAACTTTACAAAATTAACGGAATCCTTAATCTTAATTTAAACATTGCTGCTACGATTGCATTAACATGTTTTTTAATAATTTTAGGAAAAATAGTAAAAAGACGAATCTCAATTTTAGATAGACTCTGTATACCTGGACCAGTTATAGGTGGTATATTTTTTGCACTTTTAGTTTTTTTACTTAATCAATTTAATATATTAACTATTGTATTAGACACTAGCTTACAATCTACATTTATGGTTGCTTTCTTTACTACCGTAGGTATAGGCGCAAGTTTTAACCTTATTAAAAAGGGAGGCAAGTCTGTACTGATTTACTGGATATTTTGTATAATACTTATATTTTCTCAAAATATTATAGGGTTATTAGGAGCTCTACTAACAGGACTTGACCCATTGCTTGGACTTATGTGTGGTGCTATATCTATGGGTGGTGGTCATGGAACTAGTGCAACTTTCGGTCCAACTTTAGAATCAATAGGAGTTGTAGGTGCTAATACTATAGGTCTTGCCGCTGCAACATTAGGCCTTATTTGTGGTGGATTTGTTGGAGCTCCAACCTCCAAATTTTTAATTGAGAAGTATAAATTAAAACCAAAAGATTCTCTTTCAAACAACTTACATAATCATATCGAAATTGAAGACGATATCAATAGTGAAATTGCAATAGCATCTGATTCTAAAGTATCATCAAAATTGGATTCTTCAGAATTTATTAAACATATCTTTATATTGACTACGTGTATGTCATTAGGATATGTTGTTAGCAATTTTATAGGTAAAATAACAGGTTATGCATTACCTGAGTATGTAGGTGGTATTTTAGTTGCTATGTTATTTAGAAATAGTAATGATAAATTTAAATTTGTAGATGTTGACTATTCATGTTTCGAACTTTTAGGTGATATAAGTTTAAATTTATTTTTAACTATGGCCCTTATGAGTATTAAGCTTTGGGAATTAAAAACGCTTGGATTACCTATGTTGATTATAGTTTTAATGCAAGTATTATTTATAGTTTTATTTACTATATTTGTAATGTTTAAATTATTAGGTAAGGATTATGATGCAGCCGTAATGGTTGGTGGCTTTATAGGGCATGAACTTGGTGCTACTCCAAATGCACTTGCTAACTTGAATTCAATATGTAGTAGATATGGTTACTCAGAAAAAGCATTTTTCACGATACCAATTGTCTGCGCTTTTTTAATTGATCTAGTTGCAATACCTACTATAATAATGTTTATAAATATACTATCTTAAAATCTTACTTTAATAATAGATCTAAGTTTTTATTTTATATATATTTTTAAAATTATAATTTTTCTAACTTAAAAAAGAGTTGCCTTTAATTGATGGCAACTCTTTTTTATTAAAATGCACTTGATTTAGCTGTTATCTCATACTTATCAAAATTATTTCTAGAACATAATATTTCTACTTTTCTTTTCTCTTTAGGCATAATGTCTGTCTCATTAGTAAACGAACTTTCAATAACCGTTCCTTCTTTATCTATTAATTTATAATCAAACTGTAAATAATCTATTTTTTCATTACTTTTGTTTTCAAATGTTCCTACTATTTTAGTAGTAAATTGATCTTTTTCTACTTCCCAAGACATGTCTTTAGCTAAGTCTTGCACTTTGCTATCATTCTTAACAGTATCTTCTTTTACTTGATTTACAGCTTTATCCACGCTAGACACTCCAGCTGTAAACATAGCTGCACACCCTCCTATAACAACTACAATACCTATTAATATACCTACTATAACTTTTTTCATAATAAAACCTCCAATAAATAATTACTTGTTGTTTTTATTATAAAATTTATATTTAATTTATTGGTGTGCTATTAGCATACACATTTTTTATTATTTCAGTAACTCAAGACCCAAGCCAAAAATCATAAAAAGTATAAAGCTATAAATTATATATCCAAATATACTAAAATACCTTTCTTTACTTCGTATCATAGGTAACTTACTCTTTATATTTAAAAAGTTAGTGTATAATAAAAATAATGATAATAATAATCCTATTACAAGTATA
Organism: Paraclostridium dentum; assembly: GCF_048568265.1. Taxonomy (NCBI): domain Bacteria; kingdom Bacillati; phylum Bacillota; class Clostridia; order Peptostreptococcales; family Peptostreptococcaceae; genus Paraclostridium; species Paraclostridium dentum. The sequence goes on from NZ_CP183813.1 coordinate 1,862,977, forward strand.
TTTTCTATAAATGTTGTTGTACTATCTACGAAAACTATACCAGTGATCAAAAATAAATACCATAAAATAGCTAACATCATATTCAACTTATTTCTAGATCTAAATCCCGGTAATATATCCCATAAGCTGTTTCTTTTTTTAGTATTAATATTTAAAGTCTTTGTATCATTATCTATTTTTTTATTTATCTCATATGTTTTTTTTATTTCTTTATAACTTGTATTAATTAACTCTTTTAAATCTTCTTCTAGATCTTCTACACTTTGGTATCTTTCATCAGCAGATATTTTCGTACATTTTTTTATTATATCTTTTAATTTTCCATGGTTTTCTATTTCTTTTGTATGCTTGCCTGTAGTCAATACATTCATCATGATGCCAATAGCATATATATCACTTCTACAATCTGTTTGATCAAATCCAAATTGTTCTGGAGATGCATACCCCTTTGTTCCCAAAAAAGTCGTGTCCATATTTTCTCCGTATTTGTATAGTCTTGCTATATCAAAATCTATTAGTTTTAATACTCCATCATTGCTTATCATTATATTGGCAGGTTTTATATCTCTATGAATTATGCAAGGGTTCAAATTGTGAATTTTTTTAAGAGCATTACATAATTCAATCATGTATTTTACTACAATATCCTCACTTATCATTTCCTCTTTTTTTAAAATTTCTTGCAAAGTATGTCCACTTATAAACTCTTCAATTATTATTAATTTATCTTCATATTCAAAAGCTTCATATATTCTAGCCATATTATTACTTTCTATATGAGTTAAATTTTCATATACTTCTATCGTATACTCTTTTAATACACGTTTTATATAAAACTTTTCATCTAAAGTACTTTGAACTAAAAATATTTCACTTTTTCTACTTTTATGTATAGATTTTAATTCTTCATATATTGATATCTTGTATTCTGCATCTATATTCAATATTTTTGCACCTCTTTTATTGATTTTATTTCCATAGAATTATATCATATTAATATGCGAGGTGGAATTATTTATATGAATAATAATAAAACAGTTGAACTTATGAGTGTTTTAAATAATATAGAAAATGAATCTTGTCTAGATGAGTTTATCAAAATTGCCAAGGAAAATTTTTCTGATTTAAGCTTGCCTAGCTTTTTTGAAAGCATATGCAAAGAAAAAAATATAAGCAAGAGTTTACTTATAAAAAATGCTGAAATCGATAGGACATATGGATATCAAATTTTAAACGGAAGTAAAAAACCAAGTAGAGATAAAATTATTCAACTATGTTTATCTGCTAAATTAAACTTAGAAGAAAGCAATAAAGCTCTTAAATTAGGAAATGTAGGAGAATTATATCCTAAAAATCCTAGAGATAGTATTTTAATATTTGGAATTAATAAAAGCCTAAGCATCTCTAAAATTGATGAATTACTTTATAATAGAAATTTTGGAACTCTTTTAGATATTTAATTTTCTGAACAAAAAAACTCTTTCCTAGTAATTTCACTTTAACTAAGAAAGAGTTTTTTTATTATATTATATGTTAAAGTCCTCAACACTATTTCTTACAGGTTCCTCATTTAAAATAAAGTTAACTAATTTTTCTCCATACGGAAGGCATGTTTGAATAAATGGACCTGTTATAAGCATCGCTATAACCGTTCCAAGTCCTACTGTACCTCCTAATAAATAGCCTGCAATCAAAAACGTAGCATCAATTCCCATTCTTATCCAGCGATATTCTAATTTCATTTTATCTTTTATAATAAACGGTATTATATCATTTGGTGCCATTCCTACCTTAGTAGATGAAAGAATAGAAAATCCTACAGATATGATAAAACACCCTAACCCTACTAAAATTACTTTTCCAATATAACTATAGTGTTGAATTGGAAAATATGTAACAACGTTTACAGCCATATCAATAATTGGCCCAACTCCAATAACACATATTAAGGTACCTATTTTGATATGATTTTTCTGAACTAAAAATATTATTGTAAATAATACAATTAAGATTATTCTATTTGCAGTTCCCGTAGTAGCGTTTACCCCAATGCTATTTAATGCACACGCTAATCCTTGTGTAAAAACTGTAAATGGATCTGAGCCTATATTTGTTTTTAAATATAAAGCTACTCCAAATTGAATTATACTCATTCCTATAAAAAATAATGTTAACCTTTTCACAGAGCTTAAAAGTTTATTCATCCATATACCCCCTAAGTATGTCTACTATTCCAATTGACTTTAAGTTAATTACTTGGTTACTTGATTTATTGACTTTTACAGAATAATATAATTTCAAAAATATGTCAATAAAGTTTGTTATTTTTTACTCATTCTTAAGAGTAATAATATTTCTTATTGTCTTTTTTCTTACCTTTAAACCTTTGGTATCACTATGATTTAATCGCTGTTCAAAAATTATTTTTTAAAATAAAATTTTTTATATATTTTTAAAATCCATTTTAAAAATATGTAAGTTTAATAATTTAAAAGCTGTAAATCATGCTTACTCTTTAAACATAATTTACAGCTCTATAACAAATTTCACATCTATTTTTTTAAAGTTATAACTACCTTAAATAAATCTCCATCAGTACTAACATTAAATGTTCCACCTTGAAGCTCAACAAAACTCTTTGCGATGGCAAGCCCTAACCCACTACCTTCTGTGTTCCTCGATTTATCTCCTCTTACAAACCTTTCAACTAAATCTTCTACATCAAAATCAATCTCTTGAGCTGTCATATTTTTAAAGCTTATTTTTACAACTTCAGCTTCACTCATTATATCAATATACACTCTAGAATACTCCATCGCATACTTACTTATATTTATTAACAGGTTTTCAAATACTCTAAACGTTCTTTGACTATCTAATTTCAATATTAATTTTTCTTCTGGAAAATTTGTTCTTATTTTTAAATTCGAAGCTTTTATTTTATCATCTACTTCAACTAATGTTTGTTTCATCAAAGATACTACATCTACATCTATAATATTTAAATGTACATTACCACTATTAACTTTACTAACCTCAAATAAATCTTCTATCAATATTCTTAATCTTTCAGATTTTCTATCCAATGTGTCTATATAAATTTTTCGTTTTTCTTCAGTTAAATTCTCATCTTTTAATAAATCAACATAAGTTATTATAGATGTTAATGGAGTTTTTAAATCATGACTTACATTAGAAATCAACTCTGTCTTCATTTTTTGACTTTTAACTTCTTCATCTACAGCTTTTTTAAATCCAACTTGAATATTATCAATTTCATTTTTCAATACATTAAAAGTTCCTAAATTATCATTTAATTCTGTATCTAAGTTGCCATTTGCAATTTCTTTTGTTATATCTAGTAATTTATTGTAATCCCTATTTATGGAAAGATATTTTTTCTTTATAATAAAGTATAAAACTAAAGTGTATATAGGAACTAATATTAATCCAAAAAACCAAGTACACGATATTAAACTTACTACAATTAAATTAAGAATTAATATAGATACTATTTTCTTTTTATTGTTTCTTCCTAGTTCTATATCAAACATCCATTTTTTTGTTTTTCTTAATTTTTTATTTATATATTTTGTACCTTTATAAATTAATGAATTGTCTTTTAAGTATGTTGTATTTCTAGTTTTTATAATATGTTTTAACAATATTATCCCTGTAAACATTACTGTAAATAAAGCTACCCAGTAAATCAGATTGATTAAATAATTAATTATATTATTTATATCTGTTGTAAATTGTAATTGAGTAAAGCTTATTATTGATTTATTCATTACCGTTTTTATTATAAGTAAATCAGAAGCCAAATAGGCATAAATAAATGATAAGTAAACTAAAAACGCCACTACTTCTACTGGTATTTTTGTCATTTTTTCAAGTATTTTTAACTCTTTAATTTCCTTATATGGAATAATTATTGCAACCAAAATAACAAATACAATTCCTATATTTATAAAAATTCTAGAAGCCATAGTGTACGAATGCTCTTGCTCACTTATTTTTTTATAATGTATATTATCCACATATTTTAAATCTTCAGGTATTCCATATACAAACTTCATATTTTTTATAGGCTTCAATTCATAAATATCTTCGCCTAAATATACAGATGTTTTTTTATTTTGGTTTAAATTAGATTCAATAGTTCTTTCATCTGCTCCATGTAGTTTGTTAATCTTCATATTTCCTTTATCGTCAAAATCAATAGATATATAAAAATCATATTTATCTTTTAAATTTTCTTGAATCTTCTTTTCATTACTATCTAGTAAATCTAAATTTCCACTTGGACTTTTTTTAGTTAAATTTTTAGACTTATCAACAACATAATAATCTAAATTTTTTAAATCTGTATTTAAGTTTTCAGCGAAATCATTTATCTCGCTATCAAACTCATTTCTTATTTCCTTTGTATATTCATCCTCATTAGTATATGCACCCGACTTTAACTCTAACATAAGATCTGCAGGTCTAGATTTTTCATTATTTTCATCATAAATTTTATAGTAAAGTCCATATGTAGATTCTATTAACTCTCTTGAGAAATCATCATTATATTCATATATATTATATCCAAAATGATTACTATACTTTTTTATACTTTGATAAGATAATACCATCCCTATTGACGCTATTAATATCGTCATTATAATTATTAATTTTATATATAGTTTATTGTTTTTCAATTTTGTATCCAACGCCCCACACCACCTTCAAATATTTTGGATTTTTAGGGTTCATTTCTATTTTTTCTCTTATATTCCTTACATGAACCATTATTGTGTCTGTATTTACAGCTCTTTCTTTCCATACTTTCTCATATATTTCGTCTGCGGAAAATACCCTTCCTGGGTTTTTCATAAGCAAAGTAAGTATTTTAAACTCTATAGGAGTTGTTTTTACAAAGTTCCCATCAACACAAACTTCCTTTGTATTCACATTAAGTTCTAAACCACCTATAGTATGTATGTTTTCATTTGGTATATTTTTTTCAACTAAATTTAAAAACTTTCTGTACCTTCTAAGTTGAGAATTTACTCTAGCTAAAAGCTCTAAAGGTTTAAAAGGTTTTTCAATATAGTCATCAGCTCCTATATTTAATCCTGTTATTTTATCAATTTCTTCAGATTTTGCAGATAACATTATAACTGGAAAATCATGATTTTCTCTTAATTTCATGGTAAACTCGATTCCGTCCATTTTAGGCATCATTATGTCTACTATACTTAAATGAATAGTTTCTTTTTCTAATATACATAATCCTTCAACCCCATTATTTGCAATAAATACATTATATCCTTGATTGTTTAAATAAGCTTTTACTGCATAAGCTATATCTTGTTCATCTTCTACAACTAAAATATTAAAATTCATTTTTTCTACCCCACTTTATTATTTTTCTATATATATAATATCATAAGGCATTTTTTAATTTAACCAACTTCTTAAAACCTCCTTCTTTATCTTTATTGTACTTATATATTAACTTTAAACTTTTAAGATAATCAGTATATAAATCTAAAGATTTTCTAAAGGTTTAATTTAAACTTTATTAAAAATAAATAAGGAAGTAAAAATATATAAATTTATATATTTTTTACTTCCTTATTTATTTTAGTGTTTAGTATTTAATCTCTAGAACTAATTAATGTGAATATGCTTGGAACAAAAATACACATTAATAAATACGAAACAAACATTTCACTCGCAACTATAATTTTTAATCCAGAACCTAATATACTAACTTCATCATATCCTATTGTAAAAATCATAACACTACTAAAATATAAATAGTCAATTTTATTTTTTACCCTACTTCCATCACTTAAAAATAATCCATTACTTTCATTTACATCTATAAAAGTATAATAGTTATTATAATCCTCAAATAAATTAGCATAAAAAATTGTACTACTCAGCAAAACCAATGTTATTATTCCAAAAACAATTACAGATGACTTTAAATCATTGTAATCTTTTGGAATTCTAAATACCCAAATAATAGTTATAATAGTCCAAAGTATTATTACAATAGATAAAACAAAAAAATATATTATACCTAAAATTATTCCTCCATAGCTTGTAACCCACTGACCTAAAGTAAATCCCCTTTGTGTAAATACGTTTATATTTACATATAGCCCTATATAACCCACTATCAAAGTTGGTATTTGAACTTTTCTAACATTCCTTTTTTTCTTTACTACATAAACTTTTTTCATAAAATAAATTGCGTATATCATTAGCAGCAGTAATCCACATAAATTTACTAAATAATTTTCAGTTAAACAAATCATAATTGTGCTAATTAATAACAGTGTTAACTCTATAATCATTGTCATCTTATTATTTCTCCTGCCTAAAATAGATTTTCAAAATTAGTTTGCTCCATTGATTAAATAATATAATAAAAAAGCTGAAACCAATTAAACTAAGTTTCAGCTTTTTTATGTATCTATTGTCTCTAATTAAAAAATATTTATAAGTTCATCTCCCCAATGAACAACTCCATGAAATCCATTTTTATCTATTTTTATACCCATACCAAGTATTGCGTATATTAGCACAAATATTATTATTCCTATAACTAATTTTTTCTTATTCATAAAACCATCTCCCTAATTAAAATATATAAAAATAATCTATATTTCCCTTAATTTATAGATTTATTTATAATTATATTTTATATATTATACCAATATTTGGTAAAAAGATAGTATTTTTTCTAACTTTATTTTAATTTGTTAACTTGTTAAAATTCATATTAAATACATAGTTTTTATAATTATAGAAAAGATAAAAAGCTAGTCATATTGACTAGCTTCTACATTTTAAGTTACATTGACTACAATCTCCGATACATTTATCAATATCTTTTATACAATCATAAAAAGCTTCTTTGCTACTGTTTTTAACTTTTATAACAGGTATTTTTTTCCTTTTAGCATCTCTTATTGCAAGTTCTGCCATACTATGAGATATCGTTGACATTAATAAAACTATAGCATCTGGATTCCCAATTCTTTTTTTAAGACCAGATGGCATTTTTGTATATATTTTCGTATTATAACCTTTTTCACGTAAAAGACTTTTATAATCTTTCTCCATACATTCATGTCCACCTAAAACTAGCACACTCATAAGTTCACCTTCTTCCTTTATTGAATAACAGCTTTTAGCTTAGATTTTACATCTACTTCTTTATTTAAATTTGTTTTTTGTAGTTTTTTAAATATAATCATTCCTATTGCAAATATAATTATAGTTCCTATAATTAGTGACATTATATTTTCAATAACAACTCCTGTAGTGATTAATGTACCTATTTGGTATACATAAAATGCTCCTACCCATGCAATAAAGAATTGATATAAAAATGATACTAAAGTCATCTTAGTCCCATACTCTTTTTGCATAGTTGCAAGTGCTGCTATACAAGGAGTGTAAAGTGCACTAAATACTAAAAATCCATATGCAGTTACAGTTGTAAACATTGTAGGAAGAACCATATTTAGATCTCCATATAAAATTTCCATTGTAGCAACAACTATTTCTTTAGCTGAAAGTCCAGTTAATATAGAAACTCCTGCTCTCCAATCTCCAAACCCAAGCGGTGCAAATATAGGCGCTACCAATCCTCCAAGAGTTGCTAGAAAACTTTCATTTATTTCAGATGTAAATCCACTAAAATTAAATGATGATAATGCCCATATAACAATAGACATTGCAAACATTATAGTACACACTCTTACTAAAAATCCTTTTGATTTATTCCAAGTATTTTTAAGTAACTGGCTAACTGTAGGCATAGAATACTTCGGAAGTTCTATTATAAATGGTGAAGTTGAGTATGAGTTTTGACTTCTAGTTATAAATAAAGCTACAAATATAGCTACTATTATTCCTATTAAATATAGAGATGTTGTAACTAAAGCTGCATTTTTAGGGAAAAATATAGAAACAAACATTGCATATATAGGCAACTTCGCTCCGCAAGTCATTAATGGAGCTATAAGAGCAGTTATTTTTCTATCTTGTTCACTATCTAATGTTCTCGTTGCCATTATAGCTGGTGAAGAACATCCAAGCCCCATAACCATAGGAATAAACGTTTTTCCCGATAGTCCAACTTTTACCATAACTTTATCCATTAAAAATGCTATTCTTGACATATACCCACTATCTTCAAGTAGTGTTATACCTAAAAATAGTACAAATATTAATGGGAAAAATGGTAGTGCTCCACCAAGACCACCTATAATTCCATCTACTATTAAAGAGTAAAACCACGGACTTGAATTTGCTATCAACTCACTTACAGGCCCTTGTATGTACGTTTCTATTGCTCCTGCTGAAAATTCTTGTAATGGTCCTCCTACCCAATCAAAAGTAAATTTAAATAAGGTATATAATAGTCCTATAAATATTGGATATGCCAGTATAGGATTTAAAACTATGTCATCAATTTTATCACTTAAATTTTTCTTATTGTCATTTTCAGTTCTTATACATTTACTTAACGATTTTTCTAATTCTTTATAGGTCTTATATTCTTCATGTGGATATTCTTTATATATAACTAACGATTTAGAACTCTCTAAAATGACTTTTTCAAGAATATCACCATTAACTTTTTTCTTTGCTATCATAGGAACTATCTTTACTCCAAGTTCTTTTTCAAGCTTTTCATGATCGATTTTTATGCCCTTTGCATTTGCCATATCTACCATATTTAAAATTATTACTATAGGCTTATTGTATTTCATAAGCTGCGTTGTTAAGTATAAGTTTCTTGATAAATTAGCTGCATCAACTACATTTACTATTACATCAACATTTTCTTCATCTAAGTAGTTTTTAGATATTTTTTCTTCATTAGAAAAAGTATCCATTGCATAAATTCCTGGCAAATCTACAATATTTATATTTTTTCCAAAATGCCCTTCTCTTTTTTCTATCGTAACGCCCGGCCAATTCCCAACTTTTTGACTAAGACCAGTTATTGCATTAAATACAGTAGTTTTCCCAACGTTAGGATTACCAACCAATGCTACATTAATCATAATTAAATCCCCCTGTAATGCTATTTTATTTTTATATATTCAGCTTCTCTTTTTCTTAAAGCTATATCAAATCCCCTAAAGTTCACTATAATTGGATCTCCTAATGGAGCTACTTTTTTCACAGTAATTTTAGTCCCTTCTATACATCCTAAAGCTAATAACCTTTTAGTGAAATCATTTTCACCAAATACATAATCTACGATTCCACTACTTCCTATCGAAAGTTTATTTACATTCACAAAACCATCCCCTTTTTAATATCGTTTTTCACTTGTTTTATTATTTCATTTGAAAATAATTATCACATATTTAAATAATACCACTCTTGATAATGATTTTCAATAACTTTTAATATTTTTTATTTTTTTAATTTCCTTATTAGTTTGTATATACATTCATGCTATAATATTATTATAATTTTACATTTTAGAAAGGAAATTTTTTATGCATACAGCAGATACAAAAGTTGAATTAGATTTAGCTTTAAAAAATAGAGAAAACAAAATTACTGTAACTGATAAAAGAATTGTAAAAGGATTAAAAGTTCTTGATAACGTAAATATAAAAGATTCTGATAGAAATAGATGTAAATACAGCTTAAGAAATAAAAGTGCCGATTCAGCCTTTATGGGCTCTATAGGATTTGCCCCTATGATTGCTGGCATGGCTAATATTTCATTTTTACAAGGAATGGGTGTTATTTCAAGTGTCGGACTTCATGAAACTTTAGTTATATTTGCTGATTATAATATTAAATTCAAAAATAATACCATTATATTAACTAAAATATAATTTTTATAATGAAAATTAAAAAGAAGTTAGCACAAGATAAGTAATTTTATGAGCTAACTTCTTTTTACAATTTTATCCTAATTTATATATTTTCTTTTAAGCTACTTTTTTTCACTACAACTTGTGAGAAAGTAATTGCTGCTATTCCACAAATAAACATTAATCCTGGATAATAAAGATATTTTATTATTTCAACTGGTGATATTCCCGCTATACCTGCTGCCGTTAACAGCTGAGCTCCATAAGGTATTACACCTTGCCAGCATGATGAAAATATATCTAATATACTAGCTGTTTTTCTTGGATCAATATCATATTTTTCAGCTATATCTTTTGCTAGCGGTCCTGCTGTTACAATTGCTATTGTGTTATTAGCAGTACATAAGTCTATAACACTTACTAATGCTGCTATTCCAAACTCTGCACCTTTCTTACTTTTTATTTTGCTAGTTATGAAATGTAGTATATAATCAATTCCACCATTAAACTTAATTAATGATACAACTCCTCCAACTACAATTACTAATAAACTAAGTTCATACATTCCACCTAAGCCTTCTGATATAGCACCTATAAACCCTAAAACACCAAATGAATTAGAAAATATTCCCACAGCTCCTGCAAATAATATTCCACCTCCAAGCAAAACAAATACATTTACACCTATTAAAGCTCCTGCTAAAACTAATATATAAGGTAAAACTTTTATAATATCATACTCATAAGATTGAGTTGCTACATTCCCATATCCAAGTGTTACTACTGTTAAAATTATAGCTGTTGCAATAGCTGCTGGTAACACTATTAAAAAGTTCATTTTAAATTTATCTTTTAACTCACATCCCTGTGTTCTTACTGCTGCTATCGTTGTATCTGATATCATCGATAGGTTATCTCCAAACATAGCTCCTCCAACAACTGCTCCTATTACTAACGGAACTGGAATGCCAGTTTTTTGAGCTACGCCTAGAGCAATCGGTGCTAATGCAGCTATAGTCCCAACTGATGTTCCCATAGATATTGATATAAAGCATCCTATAATAAATAATCCTGCTACTAAAAGATTTGATGGTAATATTGATAAACTTAAATTTACAGTTGAGTCAACCCCACCCATGGCCTTTGCTACACTTGAAAAAGCTCCAGCTAATAAAAATATAATAACCATTAATATAATATTTGTATCTCCTGCACCTTTACAAAATACATTCATCTTAGTTTCTAAATTTTCTTTTTTATTAAATAATAAAGCTATACCTCCTGCAATTAAGAAAGCTACTAATGCTGGCATCTTATAAAAATCCCCAGTTATAATTCCACTTCCTACAAACAATACTAAAAATACACCTAATGGTAATAACGCTAATGGATTACCTCTTTTTACTTCTTTTTTCATTGTTTAATCTCCCTTCATTTTTTATTGTTTTAACATAACCTCAATTTTGGGAATAAAAAAACTCCCGAGCCTAAGAACTTAATCTTAGGAACGAGAGTTGAATTCGTGTTACCATCCTAATTTATTTGTATTTCGCAATACAAACCTCATCAAGTACGCCAAAATTTTGGTTATACTCTATCACTGTAACGGGTGAACCCGTTGTAGCCTAAATCATAAAGATCTCGGTACACAGCTCCAAGGCCATTTTCACTTTAATATCCTTTGCTTTTTCTCACCAACAAAAGCTCTCTGTAAAAGTATTCTTAAAGTTACTTTCCTTTTCTTCGCCTTTAATTTTATTTATATTTTACATATTATACACTTTATTATACTTTGTCAACTATTTTTATAGAATTTTCTAAAAATTCATTCGCACTCCATTATTTTTTAGCCATTTAACTCTTTCCTTATAATCCGGTAAAATTCTTTCCACAGCTAAATAAAAGTCCTTAGAATGGTTTCTATGCTCCATATGGCACATTTCATGTACAACTATGTAATCAATTATTTGTATAGGCATCATAGAACATCTTAAATTAAATAGTATTTCATTTTTATAAGTGCAACTAGCCCATCTTGACTTCTGATCTTTAATTTTTATAGAGGTTACTGTATCTTCAAAAAAGAGCTTATAATAGTCTACTCTTTCTTTAACAATACCTAATGTTTCATCAGTATACCAATTTTTTAAAGCACGTTGTATAACATCTTTATTATTGGAGTTTGATCTAACTATTAATTTATTATTTTCTAAACTAACACTAGTTCCAATTGTGCTTTTATCTACCAAAATTTCTAATATGTACTCATTACCTAAATATAAAAATATATCTCCACTTTCATAACTTCTTATATATCGATTATTATCTAGAACTTCAATTTCGTCTAATTTTTTTATTATCCAATCAGATTTATTTTTTACTTTATCAACTATAAAGGTTTTGTCCAAACCATTAGGCGCAATTACATTAATAATCCCATCTCTTTTAATTTCTAGACTCATCGTTTTCCTTTTTCTATAAATTATATTAAATTTTATTTCTCTATTTTTATGCATGAATGTCACTTCCATAACTTATCTCCTTACAACTAGATTTTAATTGTTACCAATTATTAATTCTAAAAATATAATTTTCTAATTTGTTTAATTTAATAATATAATTACATAAATATAATAAAAAGTAAAATTTTAATATTGCTAAAACTTATTCTTAAAAATGATAATGGTTATTTTTATTAAATTAGTTTATATATTGAACTTAAGGGAATATATATATTATACTAATAAAAAGGGGTGTTTTAAATGTATGATAAAATAGAGTTAGGATATAAATTTAATGAATTAGAACCATATATAGATGCTAAAACTGTAGAAATACACTATGGTAAACATCTACAAACTTATGTAAATAATTTAAATAATCTTTTAAAAGGCTATGAAGATATTTTTGATGGAAAAAGTTTAGAGGAATTGCTAAAAAATGTGTCTGACTTACCAGAAGAAATTAGACAAGGAGTTATAAACCAAGGTGGTGGAGTTTATAATCACAACTTATATTTTTCAATTCTATCTCCTAAAGCTTCTCTAGTTCCAGAAGGTAACTTACTAGAAAAAATAAACCAAACTTTTGGAAATGTTGACAATTTAAAGGATGAATTAAGTAAAAAAGCTATAGCGCAATTTGGATCAGGTTATGCGTCTTTACTTATGGATAGAAATAAAAATTTATTTATAAAGTCTACATCAAACCAAGACACAAACCTTCAAGATGGTTTAGTCCCTATACTTACAATTGATGTTTGGGAGCATGCTTATTATCTAAAATATCAAAATCTTAGAGCTGACTATGTAAATAACATATGGAATATAATAGATTGGAAAAAAGTTTCAAATCTTTACAATTCATAATATAAAAAGAGGATATCTTAATAGTAAATATTAAGATATCCTCTTCTTTTTTAATCAATTTTTTCAATGTAATGACAGTTAACATCAATGTGATTTAAAAATAAAAGTAATCTCTCATACAGAGGGTGTGATTCTTCTCCATATTTTTCTTCTAATTTTATTCCTAATTCTTCTACATTTTTTTCACCATCAATTTGTAAGAATATAAAACTGCCATATTCATCTAATTCCATCTTTTTATACATAGGAATTTTAAATTTTAATTTTCTAAAAAAGTTCTGAACCTTATGATCTTGTTTTTCAAGTATAGTTACTATACCATCAGAACTTACTTCATATTCAATATTCTCACTTTTTTTAAAAACTAAATTTAAAACTTCTTCATTATTTTTCATTGTTTTTTACCTTAGATGTTATTATTGGCCATGCAGTAAGTCCTACTAATACTATTAAAAGTATTATTGCCATCATATTTCCAGATGCAAATCCACTTGGTCCTGCACTCTTTATAACACCTGATACTTGTAGTATTATACCTATTAGACCTATTATAGATCCTCCTGCTACAAGTCCTGATGATAAACTTATACCATTTGAAACTTTAACTTCTTTTTCTTTTTCTTCTTTAGAAGTTTTTTCAACAAATACACGGATTAATGCTCCTATTAATATTATAGAAGTTGTTGCTATTGGTAAGTAGAATCCTATTGCAACTGTCATTATTGGTAAATCTAAGAAGTATAAAACTATTGCCATAAACACTCCAACAATTATCATAACCCAAGGTAATTGCCCTGACATTATTCCTGAAGTAAGTGTTGATATTAAGTTTGCTTGAGGTAATGCAAATGGAGGATTATCCCCTGTAACTACAAGTTGGTTAGAAAGTAATATTGTTGTACCAACAACAACTATTACACCTACTATACCTGCTATTGCAAAATATTTTTGCATTTCACTTTTATTACCACCTATTATGTAAGTAACTTTTTGAGATTGGTTATATCCTCCAGCTACTGATATAGATACAACTATAAATGTACCAAATAATAATAATGATTTATTATCTGCTTGTCCACTCCATCCCATTATAACGAATACTAATGTTGCTATAACTAAAGATGCTATTGTCATACCAGATACTGGTAAGTTTGATGTTCCTATTGTTCCTGTTAAACGTCCTGCAACTATAACAAATAATGCAGCTAAAACTATTGAAACTATTGCTCCAACAATTGCCATCGCAATACTTCCTGAAACTAAAAATGCTCCTATAACTGCAACTACTATTCCACCTAATAATATCATTGTTTGAAGAGTAGTACTTCCTTCTCCCTCAGCTGATGAAGATTTAGCATTCATTGTTTCTTTAACAGATGCTATTATAGTTGGTATAAGTTTTATTGCTCCTATTATACCTCCGCAAAGCATCATACCAGCTCCTATGTATTTTACATAGTTACCAGCTATATCATTTACACCCATTTGATTTATAGGCATTGAAGGATCGTTCCATACTTTAGCTCCTTCTCCTGCTAAATCAGTGAAGTATCCTATTAAAGGCATTATTCCAAAGTGAGATAATAAAGATCCTGCAAACATAGTTAATGCAACTTCAAGACCTACTATAAATCCTATACCTAAAAGTAGTGGGTTAACCTCTACTTCAAATTTACACTTATAAAACTTATCACCTATAAAACTTATTACATTGTTAGCTACATTTAAGAATGATCCTGTTAATACTGTTATAATACCACTTATTCCAAATCCAATTCCCATGTATTTCATTGAGTCTCCACCTGCATCTGATGCTACAAGTGTCTCGCATATAGCCATTGATTCTGGATACATAAGCTTTCCATGTTCTTCAATTATTAAATAATTGTAAACAAGTGATGAAACTCCTATCCCAAATAGAACTCCACCTACTCCTACAACAAATCCTTCTAAAAATGTCACTTGGCTACCTATTAATAAAATAGCAGGTAGTACAAATATCATACCACTAGCAACTGATTCTCCACCACTTGCCATACCTTGTACTATATTCTTTCCTAGAATACCTTTTCCTTTAGCGAAAGCTGCTATAAATGCTGACCCGATTATAGATCCAGGTATACCAGCTGCAACTGTAAGTCCTGCTTTCATACCTGAGTATGCTGTAGACGCTGCAAAAACAACTGCTAAAACAATACCAATTATAAGTACTGCCATGTTTGCACCTGTTTTAGACTTGTCTGTTACATAGGGTACATAATCTTTGCCTGATACGCCCCCGTAAGCCTCTTTAGGTAATTTTTTACTCATTAAATTTCACCATCCTTTTGTTTGATTAAACTCATTATACCACAATATTTTGAAATCTAACTTTTTTAGAATTTTAACTTTATTAAAACTATTCAAATTCGACATTTTTTTTAGATTTTTCTGTTTTTTGCAAAAAAATAGAGTTAACTATTTAGTTAACTCTATTACTTATTTATTTTACTTTTTCAATGTAATGACAATTTACTTCAATGTGATTTAGAAATAAAAGTAGTCGTTCATAAAGAGGATGTGATTCTTCTCCATATTTTGATTCTAAAATCTCACCTAACTCTTTAACATTTTTATTTCCATCAACTTGCAAGAATATAAAACTACCATATTCATCAAGTTCTATATTTTTATACATAGGAATTTTAAATCTTAATTTTCTAAAAACTCTTTGAATCTTATGATCTTGTTTTTCTTGTATAGCCACTATGCCATTATCATTTACTTTATACTCTATATTTTCATTTTTTTTAAAGACTAAATTTAAAACATCTTCATTATTTTTCATTATTCTTAACCTTAGATGATACAATCGGCAATGCAGTGCATACTACTAATACTACTAGTAATATTACTGCCATCATGTTTCCAGCTGCAAATCCACTTGGTCCTGCACTCTTTATAACACCTGTTACTTGTAATATTATACCTATTAATCCTATTATAGATCCTCCTGCTACAAGTCCTGATGATAAACTTATACCATTTGAAACTTTACCTTCTTTTTCTTGTTCAGATTTAGAAGTTTTTTCAACAAATACACGGATTAATGCTCCTACTAATATTATAGAAGTTGTTGCTATTGGTAAGTAGAATCCGATTGCAACTGTCATTATTGGTAATCCTAGGAAGTATAAAACTATTGCCATGAATACTCCAACAATTATCATAACCCAAGGTAATTGACCTGACATTATTCCTGATGTCAATGTTGACATTAAGTTTGCTTGAGGTAATGCAAATGGAGGATTATCTCCTGTTATTGTAAGTTGGTTTGAAAGTAATAATATTGTTCCAACAACAACTATTACCCCTACTATACCAGCTATTGTGAAATATTTTTGCATTTCACTCTTGCTTCCACCTATGATATAAGTAACCTTTTGAGATTGGCTATATCCACCAGCTATAGCTATAGAAACTACTATAAACGTACCAAATAGTAATAATGATTTATTATCTGCTTGACCTTTCCATCCCATTATAACAAACACTAAAGTTAATATAACTAAAGATGCTATTGTCATACCAGATACTGGTAAGTTTGATGTTCCTATTGTTCCTGTTAAACGTCCTGCAACTATAACGAATAATCCAGCTAATAATACTGACGCTATAGCTCCAACTATTGCCATTGTTACACTTCCAGATATAATGAATCCTGCTACAAATGCTATTACTATTCCACCTAATAATATTATAGTTTGAAGAGCCGAGCTTCCTTCTCCATCATTAGATGATTTAGCTTTCATAGTTTCTTGAACTGATGCTATTATAGTTGGTATAAGTTTTACTGCTCCTATTATACCTCCACAAAGCATCATACCTGCTCCTATGTATTTTACATAGTTACCACCTATATCATTTACTCCCATTTGACTTATAGCCATTGAAGAGTTATTCCAAACATTAGCCCCTTCTCCTGCCATTTCAGTAAAGTAAGATATTAATGGTGTTATACCAAAGTTTGCTAATATAGAACCAGCAAACATTGTTAAAGATACTTCAAGTCCTACTATAAACCCTATACCTAAAAGTAATGGGTTAACTTCAACTTCGAACTTATATTTATAGAATTTGCTTCCTATAAAGCTTATTACATTATTTGTTACATTTAAGAATGACCCTGTTAATACTGTTATAATACCACTTATTCCAAATCCAATTCCCATGTACTTCATTGAATCTCCACCTGCATCTGATGCTACAAGTGTTTCGCATATAGCCATTGATTCTGGGTACATAAGTTTTCCATGTTCTTCTATTATTAAATAGTTATAAACAAGTGATGAAACTCCTATACCAAATAGAACTCCACCTACTCCCACTGCTAATCCTTCTAGGAAGCTAACTTGGCTACCTATTAGTAATATAGCTGGTAAAACGAAAATCATACCACTAGCAACTGATTCCCCACCACTTGCCATACCTTGTACTATGTTTTTTCCTAGAATACCTTTTCCACTAGCAAATGCTGCAATAAATGCTGATCCTATTATAGACCCCGGTATACCAGCTGCAACTGTAAGTCCTGCCTTCATACCTGAATATGCTGTAGATGCTGCGAATATAGTTGCTAAAAGAATACCTATAATTAATACAGCAACGTTTGCACCTGTTTTTGATTTGTCTGTTATGTAAGGTACATAGTCTTTTCCATGTATCCCTCCATATGCTTCTTTAGACAGTTTTTTGCTCATTTATTTCACCTTCCTTTTTTTAACTAAATCGATTATATCATATTTTTACAAAATTCGCTCAATTTTTTAAATTTTTAATAGTATTTTTTGTTAAATTTTTTTAACATATCTTTAAATTGTGAAACTTCAATAAAATCAAACGAAATTTTATTTTCTAATATGATCATCTTTTACTATTAAATTTAAATTATTATTTATATAATAATTTGCACTTTAATTTCTATTTTATACATTATTTGTATAAATCTTAAATTTACATAAAAAAAACTAGTCATATGACTAGTTTTTATAAATTATAATATCATTGCTCCTATTAATCCAAATATCAATAGTGGTATATTATAATGCAAAAATGTAGGAACACAAGTATCCCAAATATGATCATGCTGTTTATCTACATTAAGACCTGCTGTAGGTCCTAGTGTGCTGTCTGATGCTGGCGACCCTGCATCTCCCAAAGCTCCAGCAACTCCTATTAATAAAATTATAGCTGGAATACTAAATCCTAAACTAATACCTAATGGACAATAAATAGCTGCTATTATCGGTAAAGTTCCAAATGAACTTCCTATTCCCATAGTTACTAATAGTCCTACTAAAAGCATAATTAAAGCTCCTATGAACTTGCTATTTCCAACTATTCCAGACACAGATGCTACTAACGTCTCCACTTGCCCTGTTTCTCTAAGAACACTTGCATACCCTGCTGCTACAAGCATTATAAATGCTATAAGGCCCATCATTTTTATTCCCCCATCAACTAACTCATCTATTTCACTAAATTTAATAGCTTTAGTAACAAATAATACTATTATAGCGCATAACCCTCCAAGTGGTAGTGATCCAGTTAGAATTTGAACTACAAATGCAGTTATAGCCCCTAAAAGTGCACACCAGTGTTTAGTTGTCATTTTTTCGTCAATTTGATTTTCTTCTAACCCTTCAATTTTCACATCTTTATAATCTCTAGGTTTTCTATATGTTATAAATACAGCTACTAGCAAACCTAAAATCATACCAATTGCAGGTATCCACATTACGCCTGTAACCATATTAGTAGTTGTATCTATTCCATTGGCTATCATTTGATCTCTTATAATGTTTTGGAAAATCAATCCAAAGCCAACTGGTATTGCAATGTACGGTGTTTTAAGACCAAATGTTAGTGCACATGCAACTGCCCTTCTATCAATTTTTAATTTATTCATAAGTGATAATAATGATGGTATTAATATTGGTATAAATGCTATATGAACTGGAATAAGATTTTGAGAAAAACATGATATGAATGCTATTAATAAGATTAGTGTAATTTTTTTGTCCTTAACTACCTGAGATATTTTTTTTGCTAGAATTGATGCTAGTCCTGTTTTACTTACAGCTACAGCCAAGGCTCCTAGTAATATGTAACTTAAGGCAGTTTCTGCATTTCCACCCATTCCACCTACTAAAGTAGTCATGGTGTCACTTAAAGACATCCCAGAAAAAACCCCAGCAACTATGGCTGCTACAATAATTGATAAAAAAACATTAAACTTAAACAAACAAAGTACAATCATCACAGCAATAGAAATTACTACTGGATTAAAAAACTCCATATAAAAATCCCCCTTTATTAAGTTAAAATCTTTTATATATTAAAATTTTTCAGAATTTAACCTTTGAAATAATTATATGCTAATTTGTTATGTTTTTGTTAAGTTTTTGTAAACAAAAAAATTTCTTAAGATTACATATATTTTAAAATTATTTTAATTATTGACAAAAAAAATTCTCTCATACGAGAGAATTTTTTTTAGACAATCTATAATTATAATATAGTTATGTTTTCTGCTTGAGGACCTCTAGCACCTTCAACTATATTAAAGCTTACTTTTTGACCTTCTTCTAAAGTTTTGAATCCGTCTCTTTGTATAGCTGAGAAATGAGCGAATACATCATCTCCACCTTCTACAGATATGAATCCAAATCCTTTTTCACTATTAAACCATTTTACTATTCCATTAGTCATTGAAATGTTCTCCTAAATACCTACATGAAGTTTTTAACTCCATTTATTTAAATCAGTAATTCTTTAATCACTGTACTACTTATTATACCACTTATTTTAAAAATGTATACACTTTTTTTAAATTTTTTTTAATTTCTATAATTTAAAAGTTTTATATTTATACTATCTGATATACATTGATCTTCTCCTATATTGTCAAAGAACTCTTGTATATCCTCATATTCTGTATCTTCATTAATAACTAATTTATACTCACTATCATCTTCAAATCCAAAAACTATAGCATTGCTTTCTTCACAAAACCATAAAAGATCTTCTGTTATATGGCAAAGACCTACAAAATCAACTTTGTGAGCTTCTCCTTGTTGTCTAAATTCAAATTTTAATTCTGTTATATCAATCATATTTCCTCCTGATGCTAGCCCTAGCGTCTAAATATATATTTAATTTTTTCTTAATATAATATATCAATAATAACTAAATACTTCAATTATTATTTCATATTAATTAGTGACAAGAATCACATGGATCAAGTTTCCCCGACTCTTTTATCGTTCCTGAAAGTATGTTTTTGCTTCTACTCAAAGTTGTACATTTACTAGTTGTGTGATATGACTTACCATTTGGCGTCCAATATACTTTTTCTTCTTTTAAACTATTGCTATTTATATTTCCTGGGTTATTATTTGAATACCCCTTATCACTTCCACTTTTATAACTACCTTTTGCACAATCAATTTTTAATCCATCTCCAGTAGATATAGCAACTATATTCCCACACTCATCACTTCGATGTACTTCAATATTTTCTTGTTTCAACTTCTCCATGGTTTCTTTATGTGGATGTCCATATTTATTATCCTTACCTACCATTATAACTGCATATTCTGGGGATACCTTATCTAAAAAAGATTTTGTTGTACTGCTATGAGAACCGTGATGCCCAACTTTTAATAAATCTACATCTTCAGTATTTATTTTTGATTCTATTTCAGATTCCGCATCTCCCATTAATAATATTTTATCATTCCCATTTATATATTCAAGAACTATAGAATTGTTATTTGGATCGTCTGTATTTGCAACTGATAAAACTTTAAACTTTGACGTTCCTAAATCAAACTCGCTATTTAACAAAGGTACACTAGGATATATTCCTTTGTTTGCAATAGCTTCTATAAAATCTCTATATGTTTTTGTATTTGCATCTCCATTACTTACATAAACATTTTTTACTGGTATTGAGTTTATAACTGCATCAAGTCCTCCAATATGATCTGCATGAGGATGTGTAGCAAATACATATTCAAGTTCTTTTATTCCTGATTTTTTCAGATATTCTACAACTCTTCCTTCATCATCATTATCTCCACCATCTATAAGTGCTGATTTGTCTCCTTGTTTTATAAGTATAGCATCACTATTTCCAGTATCTATAAAGTGTATTTCCGATTGTGATTTATTATCTGATTCATAAGACTTTACCTGTGTTTCATTTTTAACTTCCTTTAAATTCTCACTTTGACACCCTGATGTAAATATAATTGCAATAAATAAAACAATAAATATTGCTACTTTTTGTATTTTTTTATACCTTTTCATACATTCTCCTTTTTTTATAATCTTTACTGTATAATATTGTAACATATAGATTATGGGTAACAATATAAATTAAATTTACCTCAATAAACGCAACTGTTGATTAATTACAAAAAAAAGCATATAGTTATCAACTACATGCTTTCACTTTCTATTTATTTTTTTTAATTCACACTTTAATATATTTAATATATCTTTCAAAATTAAATATATTGGGACAATAATCAAAATAATCATATAATTATAATTTATAGCTCTTTTTATATTTAATCTGGATAAATTAAAAAAAGCTCTAGTCATTCCACATCCAAAACATTTTATTTCAAATAAGTTATACCATAAACAAAAACTTCTACTTTCTATATAGCTAATTGGAATTAAGTATATTATTGCAATTATAAAAATGTATACTAAAAGTCTAATTATTTTACCATTGAAGTGGTTCGCCATTCTCATCTGTTATTTTATCTATTATTATAAAAATCAAATCAACAATTACCCAAATCCCACTAATTATAGTAGTTATTCCACACGTTACAATCCCGCCTAAAGTTAATGCTAGTAAAATAAATCCTTCAGTATTATCTCCTACATAGAACCTGTGTATTCCCATAGTTCCAAATAATATACATAAAATTACAGCCATTAATTTACTCTTTGTTCCTTTTATATTGGCTACTGAAAATCTTTTTTTGAGTTCTACTCCACAGTGAACACATATGTCTGCCTTTTCATCAGTTTCTTTCCCACATGCATAACAATATGAATTCCCTCCACCCCTTTTTACTCCACATTTAGTACAAATAGATGACTCATAATCCATTTCATTTGCACAGTTTCTACAATATATTTTTCGATTAATACAATCCTTAATTTTAGGTATATAAGGCTTATTCAATTCATTTCCACAACTTATACAAAACTTTGAATCTTCATTTACTTCATTTCCACAAAATTTACAAAATTTATTTCCTTTGCCTATAGAAACTCCACAATCTACACATATACTAGCATTTTCTTTTAGTTCATTTCCACAGTTCTTACAATACAATAATAATCCCCCCCTAATATTTAAGCTTTAAAACTTCTATATTATATTGATTACTATCATATTATATTCTTGTAATAAAATCTTTTTTATAGACAATGCATAAATTCTTTCGCATCTTTTCCTTTTATCGTATAACTTTCTCCCTTTGAACAAAATATAGAATTCGACGTATATTCAGCATCTCTATCTTTGTCATATTCTTTGTTGAGAATTACTTCACTTTCATTATGACATACATCATATCCATCAAATATAAATACAATACTTCCACTACCTTTGCTAAAACTAATGATTTCTATCGGATAATCCATTAACTTGGCAACAGGCCCTCTACCTTCTATTGTACAAATATCGTCACTTATTATAGGGTTATTAAATTCGCCATTCATTTTTTGTATATCTGAAATTACCCTACCTATATATTCATGACCTACTTCTATTTTAAATTTATAAAAAGGCTCTAATATTTCATTTTCAACTTGTTCTAGACCTTGCCTTAATGCTCTTAAAGTAGCTTGTCTAAAGTCACCTCCACTAGTATGTTTGTTATGAGCTCTTCCAGTAATCAAAGTAACTTCAATATCTGTTATAGGATAACCACCTAAAACTCCATTATGTTCTTTTTCAAATATATGTGTTTTAACTAGGTTTTGATGCCCTTGATTTAAATTATCTGGATGTGCAATGCTTTTAAAGTTAATTCCACTATTTCGCATTCCAGGTTCTATAATTAATTGTACTTCAGCATAATGACCTAATGGCTCGAAATGCCCATATCCTATTGTTTTTTCTTTTACAGTTTCTTTATATAATATTTCACTTTTCCCAAAATCAATATTTAAACCAAATCTACTTTTTAAAATTTCCTTTAAAACCTCTAATTGAATTTCCCCCATTATATTTACTTGTATTTGTTTTAAACTTTCATTCCATACTATATTCAAAGAAGGTTCTTCATTCTGTAAAATTTGGAAAATACTCAAAACTTCTTTTACATTTAAACTTTTATCAAACATAACTTTTGAAGTTAATGTAGGTACCATATCTAATTCACAATCGACTTCATAAAAATCACTTGAAAAATTTTTATACAAAGCAGCTCCTGGATTTGCATTGCTTAAACCCTCAACTCCAAAAATTTGACCTGCTTCAACTTCATTAATACTTTCAAACTTATTAGAATTATATATTCTAATGCTATTAATTTTTTCAGTATGTATATCACCATCTACAATATATGAAATTTCATCTTTTACTTTCATTTTACCTCTAATAGCTTTTACATACGTTATTCTCTTTCTACTCTCATCATACTTTACTTTATAAACTTTCCCTATAAAATCTTCATCATTTTTGTATTCCGTATAAGTTAATAAATCAAGCTTTTCTAAAAATTCCTGTATTCCTATATCATGAAGGGCAGAACCTCTCAATATAGGGTATATCTCACACTTTTTTATTTTTTCTTTCAACTTATATATCCATATTTTTTCATCATAATCATTATTTAAATATCTTTCAATTAGTTCTTCATCACTTTCAGCTATAAATTCAATTAACTCTTCACTTAATGTTATATCGCTTCCGTCTATCTTTAATTTATCACTTAAATCCACAGCATTTTCAGTTAGTTTTGATTTAATATCGCTTAATAAAAGTTCTGCATCAATACCACTTCTATCAATTTTATTTATAAATAAAAAAATAGGAACTCTATGTTTTTTTAATAGCCTAAATACAGTTTTAGTGTGTACTTGAACTTTTTCTACAGCACTTATTATTACAACTGCATAATCCATTATCCTTATAGACCTTTCCATCTCTGGTGAAAAATCTATATGACCTGGAGTATCTATCAAATTATAACTTGATCCATTAAAATAAAATTTTCCTTGTTCAGAAAATATAGTTATACCTCTTTGTTTTTCTATTTCATGATTATCTAAAAAAGTGTTTTTATCATCTACTCTTCCTCTATTTTTAATTGATTTTGTGTGATATAAAACTTGCTCACAAAATGTAGTTTTACCTGCATCTACATGAGCTACTACTCCTATAGTTTTTTTCATTTATTCCTCCTAAGAACAATAATTTTTATATTAAAGTAAAAAAGGCTCTTCAAAAATATTTTTATAACTATTTTGAAGTAGCCTTTTTAAATAAATTATTTTATTTTTGATGAAATACATTTACCTCCGCATTCTAAACAAATACAATCAGGTTCTTTATTCTGTGTAATTTGTATAGATACAGATCTACATTTATCACATTTTAATTTATAAACGCTACCACTTTTTAAAAGTGGATCAACTAAGCTTTCTTGATTTTCACTCATTTTACCCCAACTCCCAAAATATATTTTACTTTTCTAACTATAGCATATTTCTATATATCTCTCTATAAGAAAACAAACATATATTTTAAAAATCATCTACAATTATTATTTATTGCTTGTTATTGTTAAAATTATCTATTAATTTCATTATCTGGTTTTACATCCTCTGGATTACGTTGTTCTACATAGACTTTTACATCCGGTTGACCAGTTCTTGCTTTAAACCATTTTTCAATATTCTCTGTATTATTTGCTAAGTTTTCATCACTGCTATATAGCTCAAGTGCAGGAATTTCTTTAGATTTATCTTTTTCTCCAATTAAATATCCTACATATACTTCATTTACTTGAGGATATATAGCCTTTAACTCTTTTGCAATTTCACTTGTACCCATTTCAGATTCCTTAATTTGTTTTTCTACTTCATTTTTATTTTTAGACTGGTCATCTATTATAAAATCACTACTTTTATTTTTAATTTCATTTATGTATTTATCAATATCTGAAATTTTACTTTCATCTTGCTTTACAACTAATTTTTTATTTTCAAATCCATAATTACTTAAACTTTGTTGTAATTCTTTTAAATGCTTACTAGAGATTCTTTCCCCTACTACAACTAATGTAATCGTATCATTTTTTTCGCTTATTTTTTTACTTACAACATATTGATTGCCTAATTCTTCTCTTATAAATTTATCTAAATTACTTTCATCTAGAGTTTCTTTTATCATACTAACAGCAGAGAACATACTTGGTATTATAACAATTATTGATGCTATAATTATAAATTTTTTAACTTTTCTTTCTTTTGTATCACATATGTTTATTCTTGTTGGAATATTCAATGCTTTTGTAACTATTACAGTGGCTATTGTTATAAAAAATCCATTTATAAAAAACAAATACCCTGCTCCAAAAAACATTCCATATTGTTTTGTAGCTAGCCCATATCCAGCTGTACAAAGTGGCGGCATAAGGGCAGTTGCTATTGCAACTCCAGGTATAACATTGCTAGCTTTATTACGAGTTATACCTATCATACCTGCTATCCCCCCCACAAAAGCTATTATAACATCCCAAATAGTAGGACTAGTTCTTGATAATATTTCACTTCCGGCTGTTATTATTGGCGTAATTGAAAAATAAAGTGTAGATGTTACTATACTTATTACAATTGAAATTATTAAAATTTTGAAAGCTTCTCTTAAAAGCTTCACATTATATGTACCTACACCATATCCTATTCCTATAATTGAACCCATT
The DNA here is from genome assembly GCF_048568265.1 of Paraclostridium dentum. NCBI lineage: Bacteria > Bacillati > Bacillota > Clostridia > Peptostreptococcales > Peptostreptococcaceae > Paraclostridium > Paraclostridium dentum. The sequence goes on from NZ_CP183813.1 coordinate 1,889,197, forward strand.
AATGGAGATATTAACATTGCCCCTATAATAACTGCAGTCGCATTCATATTTAGTCCAACAGATGCTATTATTATTGCACAAATTAAGATTATAAAATTTGCTCCATGAACATTCATTCCCTCTAATATATTTTCATGTATTTCTTCATGAGTAGCTTGATTTCTTGTAAATTCATATATGAATTTCTCTTTATTTATTTTCATTTATTTGCCTCCTACAAAGTATATATATAATTATGTCACTTAACCTCGTTTTTAATTTACTACAATAGGAAAATTTATACAAGTTTATGCATTAATGTTGTAATTTTTAGTAAATAGTTATATAAATAAAAAACCTTGTTAATACTAGTAGTCGGAGGTAATTTAATGGAAGAATTTATAAATTTTTTAGATAGTAATTTATACCTTAACGGTTTTAAAATGATTGAACTAAGTGGTAATAAAATTCTTATATTTAAATCTTTTAGTAAGTATTCTAAATGTATTTATATAGATATTGTCGATGATATAATACAAGTAAAAATAGATAAAATTTTCGATGTCTATGGATTTTACAATGGAATTGAACGTTTAATGATTCCTAAAAATTATTTTAACGATATGAAAAGTTCATTAAACTATATTCAAAAAAATTGCAGATAAAAAAGACCTCTAAATTAAGAGGTCTTTTTCTTTATTATTATAATATTATAATTCCTTATTTTAAACATGCTATACCTAAAACACTAGGTCCTGAGTGGCATGAAACACAAGCTCCTATTCTGAAAGGATATACATTTCTTGGCTCTAACTCTTCTTTTACTTTTTCCATAAATTTCTTATGTTCGTTTACATCATCACCATATCCAACATAGACATCTTTGTCTGAGAAATCTTCACCAATTTCTGATCTAAGTTGTTCTATTAATGAAGGTATTATTTTCTTGCTACCTCTTACTTGAGTCTTTTGCTTAACTAAACCATCTTCTATTTTTAATATTGGTTTTATATTAAGTAAAGTTCCTATAGCAGCTTTAGTTCCTGATATTCTTCCACCTTTTTGTAAGTAGTCTAATGAATCAACAGAGAAAAATACATTTACCTTTTCCTTTTCTTCTTCTAATTTATTCATTATTTGTTCTATATCATATCCTTCAGTTGCCATTTTAGCAGCTTCACCTATTAAAATTCCACCGCCTATAGAAAGTCCATATGTATCAAATATATAAACCTCTCCCTCAATATCATTTTTAGCTATCATAGCTGATTGATATGTTCCAGATGCAGCAGATGAACCCGCTAAGTATAAAACTTTCTTACCTTCATTTATGTACTTTTCAAAAGTTTCTTTAAATGTAGCATATGTAATTTGAGATGTAGATGGTATATTCTCACTACTTCTTAGTAATTTGTAAAATTCATCTTCACCTATGTCTACTCCTGCTTTATACTCTTTTCCTTCAAATATTATAGTTGTTGGCAGTACCTCTATATCATATTTTTTCATTATATTCTCGGGTACATCATTCATTGTATCACATAGTATTTTTATATTACTCATTATATAAACTCCCTTTGTAAAAAGTAACTTAATTTCATTCTAAAATAATTATACATGTATATGAGTTTAATATCAAACTTTATTAATGTTTTAATATGTATTATTTTAAACTATTAACTTACTAAATTAACATAAATTATAAAAAACTTCTAGACTTTTTGATTTTAAAAAGTCTAGAAGTTTTAAATAAATATTTAAATTATTATTTTAAACATATTTTAATAAATTTTTTCTTTCCTACTTGCACTATCATAGTATCATTTATGTTTATATTCTTTATATCATCTAGTTTCTCATTATTAACTTTAACCCCGCCTTGTGTTATAAGTCTTCTAACTTCACTTTTACTGCTTACTAATTTACTTTTAACTAACTCATCTATCAAATCAAATTCAGATTTTAATACTTCTATAGTTTTTATATCATTAGGTATTTGACCTTTTTGGAAAACTTCTTTAAATCTATTTTCAGCCTCAATAGCTTTTTCTTCTTCATGGTATAGTTTAACTATTTCTTTAGCTAGGTTCATTTTTATATCTCTAGGATTTACTCTATTTTCTTCTAGGTCTAACTTAATCTTATCTACTATATCAGGATGAATGTCTGTTACTAATTCAAAGTATTTTATTATAAGTTCATCAGGTATAGTCATAGCTTTTTCATACATTATATTAGCTTGTTCATCTATTCCAATGTAATTTCCTAAACTTTTACTCATTTTATCTTTACCATCTAATCCTTCAAGTAGTGGCATAAATATAGTTACTTGAGGTTCTTGATTAAATTCTTTTTGTAACGATCTTCCCATTAATACATTAAATCTTTGATCAGTTCCTCCTAATTCTATATCCGCTTTTATCTCAACTGAATCAAATCCTTGCATTAGAGGGTAGAAAAATTCATGTAGAGATATTGGAGTTTGACTTTCATATCTTTTTTTAAAGTCTTCTCTTTCAAGCATTCTAGCTACTGTAGTAGTAGCGGCTAAACTTATAGCTTCCTCAAAACTTAACTTTGATAACCACTTACTATTAAAAACAATTTCTGTTTTTTCTTTATCTAGCACTTTTAAAATTTGTTCTTCATACGTCTTAGCATTTTCTAATACTTGCTCTGTACTAAGAGCCTTTCTAGCCTTAGATTTTCCTGTAGGATCTCCTATTTTACCTGTAAAATCTCCTATAATTATAATTACTTTATGACCTAGGTCCTGTAACTGTTTCATCTTTCTCAGTACAACAGTGTGTCCTAAGTGTATATCCGGTGCACTAGGGTCTAATCCTAGTTTAACCACCATAGGTTTATTTTCTTTTTGAGATTTTTCTAATTTATTTTTAAGGTCTTCTATTCCTATTATTTCATCTACACCTTTAGATATTATTCTTATTTGTTCATCTATGCTTTTCATAATTAATCCTCCTTAAAATTTTATATAAATTAATTTTTAAGGATGGGAGCTTAAATATTATACGGCGCCAATACAATAAAAAAACTCCCGTCCTTATAAAAAGGACGAGAGTATTACTCACGTGTTACCACCTTAATTCATCATTATCTCGCAATAATGACCTCTTCAAGTACGCCAACTTATTGGGATACTCTAGCACTATAACGTGTGCAAAATCCGGCAACTGCCTACTGGTTGTTATCTTTCGGAGTGCAGCTCAGAGATGTATTCAAGCTAAATTATCTTTTGCCCCTCTCACCAACCGGGTACTCTCTGTAAAGATTATATTAACCTTACTCTTTCTCGTCAAAGCTTTTTTTATAATTACTTATTTTTATAATATGACTTTTTAATATATTTTGTCAATACTTTTTAAAAATATTCATAATTATTGAAATTTATAAATTTAATAATCATCATACTTATCCCAGTCTTCTTCTTGTTTCTCTTTTTTTCTTTCTATAACCTTTAGGATAAGTAATATTATACTTCCAACTATGATAGATACATATGCACATATGACTATCATTCCTATAAAATATAACAATTTATTTGTCTTCCTCTATAACTACAGCAGTTCCATAAGCCAGCATCTCTGCTGCTCCTTGCATAACTGCTGCTGATGTTAATCTAAATCCTATTATAGCATTAGCTCCTTTGTTTTCTGCATCTTCAACCATTCTTCCTATAGCTACTTTTCTAGCTTCTTCTAGCATTTCATCATATCCTTTTAACTCACCACCAACTATTTGCTTAAAACTTGCTCCAATATCTTTTCCTATATGTTTTGCCCTTATTGTACTTCCTTTAACTAATCCAACAACTTCTATAATTTTTTTCCCTGGAACATTTTCAATTGTTAATACCTGCATATCAATACCTCCTTTTAGTTACCACTAACTTATATATATTATATTTTTTACTTCATACATTAATTCTAGCATATTATGGAAACGTCAATATTTATAATGTTTTTTTATAAAACAGAGCTACTCCATTTCGAAGTAGCTCTAATCTATTATTTACTAATTTCCTTTTCTTCTTTTTAATTTAGATTTTCTTTTCTGAGTTCTTTAACTAATGCAATGCATGCTAATATCATTATAAATATAAATGGAAATGCAGCAATTAGAGATGAAGTCTGAAGTGCATTTAGACCTCCCGTTAATAAAAGTACTACCGCTAAAAACGATTGTAACAGACCTAACATTATTTTTTTTCTGTTACTTGGATTTAAATCTCCCTGTGATGTAAACATTCCTAAAACAAATGTGGCTGAATTTGCTGATGTTATAAAGAATGTAATTAGAAGTATTATTGTTATAATAGATATTATAAACCCAAAGTTATAATTACTAAGTACTGAAAAAAATGCAGTAGATACATCTGATGCTATATTTTCAATTGCTGGAAGTCCTAATCCTTTTCCAAAAGATAGATTAATTCCTAGGTTCCCAAATATTGCAAAGAATATAAAAGATGCAATTGCTGGAGCTCCCATAACCCCAACTATAAATTCTCTTATAGTTCTTCCTTTAGAAATCCTTGCTATAAAAGTTCCAACAAAAGGAGCCCAAGCTATCCACCATGCCCAATAAAATACCGTCCACTTATTTGTCCAAGTATTGTCTGCATATGCGCCTATTGCTAAACTATCTGATAATATATTTTGGGCATAGCTTCCTAGTGAATTTGTAAAACTATTTATTATTTCTAATGTAGGCCCTACTAAAAAGGCTGCAGAAGTTACTATAAGCGCTAGTATTAAATTTAAGTCGGATACTTTTTTTATTCCTTTGTCTACACCAGACACAGCTGTAGCTATAAATACAAAAGTTGTTATAGCAATTATAATTATTTGAGTAATAGCGTTATTAGGCACATTAAACAGATAACTAAGTCCACTATTTATTTGCATAGTTCCAAGTCCTAAAGATGTGGCTATACCTGCTATAGTTGCAAATACAGCAAGCACATCTATTGTTATTCCTATCCATCCATTTATCTTTTTTCCTATTACAGGTTCTAATATTGAACTTATCAACCCTGATTTTCCTTTCCTAAACTGAAAGTACGCAAGAGACAATCCAATTATACTGTACCCTGCCCAAGGGTGTATTCCCCAATGAAGAAATGATGATTTTATTGCAAAATCAGCAGCTTCTATGCTTCCAGGTGCTATGTTGCCTTTTGGTGAAACAAAATGAGATAATGGTTCTGCTACTCCCCAAAATATTAGACCAATACCCATTCCAGCTCCAAATAGCATTGCAAACCATGAGGAAGTTGAGTACTCTGGTTTAGAATCATCTGGTCCTAATTTTATATTTCCATATTTGCTTAAAGCTAACCATATTGCAAATATTACAAACAATAGCATTGATATTAAATATAACCACCCAAACTTATTCGTTAAAAAACTTAACGTTTCATCCGCAGCCTTTGAAAAGCTTGCACTTGATAATACTGCCCATAAACACATAGGCAATACTATCAATAATGAAATATAAAATACTCTATTATCATCTTTTTTAACTGTATTCTTCATATTTATCCTCCTAATTTTTATTTTTTATGTTGATAAATATTAGTTTTTGAATACAGTTTGTTCTTCTATATCTATAGTTAACGCTTTTAATGCTGTACCTACCATCTTATATCTTAGTTTAAATTGTTCAGCTTTAGATTTTGAAGGATCTCCAAGAGGATATGGTATTGATATTGTAGGTACTATTCTATTTGATCCTACAGTTTTTGCAACAGGTATTAAATTGCACATTTGGACAATTGGAAAACCTGCTTTTTCAAATTCTTTTACCATCGTTGCTCCACAACGAGTACAAGTACCTCATGTAGAAACCATTATGATAGCATCAACTTTAGCTTCTTGTAGATAAGGAATTATTTCATTTGCCATCTTTGCAGCTTCTGCTTGAGTAGTACCAGTCCCAACTGTTGAATAAAAGTATTCATGCAATTTACCTATTACGCCTTCCTTTTCATAAGTTTTAAGAGCATCTATAGGTGTTATTACATCTGGATCATCATCAGCTACAGTTGGATCAAATCCTGCATGTATTGTTTTATAAACGCCACTTTTCAAATCATCAGTGCTTGATATATCATATCTTCCCCATCTAGTAGCTGATGCTGATTGTATTTTATCTGGATTATCAACAGGCACTATTCCACCCGTATTTACTAATGCTATTGTTGCTTTACTTAATTCTTTAATAGCTGGAGCTATTGCCACTTTATCTATTTTAGGTATAGGTAGCTCTGTTTCATAACTTTCATTATTTAATTTCTTTATAATCATTTCAACAGATCTATCAGCTGCCATTTTTTCATCTTCAATCCAAACTTGATGTCTATTTCCTCTTCCGAAATAACCTTCTGTTTGTGAATCTAATATAGTTTCATTTCTTAATATTTTGTTAGATATCTTTGCCATATCAGCTAAATCATGTCTCATTTTACCAGCACTATTTCCGCCCTTTAAAATGTACATATATTTTTTAAACATATCAACCCCTGGATTTTCTTCATGCATTGAAGTAACTACAGGTTTATTTAGTTTCTCTTTTACCGCTTTACATATTTGTCCACATGCAACTCCATATCTTCCTGCTTGAAATGCTGGCCCAGCTATGAATATATCAAAGTCTTTATCTTTTAAAAATTCAATTATAACTGCTACTGCTTCATCTGTATTGGATCCCATAAAGTTATCCCCACATATTATAGTATGAGTAACAATAGTATCTTCTAATAGTTTCTCCATCTGAATTGAAGGCCCTATAACCCCTTCTTTTATTTGTGGTTTAAAATCAGCTTTGTCTTCTCCTCCTATTTGCCCGAAAAATTGATTTAGGTATACTATAGCCTTTTTCATATTTTTACCCCCTATTTTTAGAATTCCTTCATTGTTTTAGTTGACCAGCCTAACACTTGGTCTCCACAGAACATAGCATTGTTTTCCATTATAATCGATCCATCCTCTCTTACTGAAGGACCTAGTATTTCATCATCACTCCATCCTCCTGATAATCCATCTCTTGATAATGACTCTAACTCTCCTATAACTTTTTCCATCGGAGGTAAATCGATAAGTTCAGAAACATTTCCACAAGATACTATTGCATCTAGCTTTTCATCTAATGTAACTAAAGGTTGTGAGTTTCCATCTCTTCCCGTGCATTCATTCGTAAGTCCAACTACTTTTACTCCAACATCTTCTAGTGCAACTATACAACCTACAAAATCAGCGTCTGGATTTCCATATCCTTCTTCTGCAACTATTGCTCCATCTGCGCCTAATGTCTTAGCAATTTGCGCTACATATATAGCAGATCGTTCCTTTTGCTCTAATGATACATTTAAGTTAGATAATATAACCCCTAAAAAGTTCAAGCTTTTTCCATGTTCTTTATATAATCTTTTTATTACTGGTGCATTTTGTATATCATAAGTGGACCATTTTGATGAACATGGCATAAAGCTTCCTGATACTACAGCTCCATCTAATATTTCATTCGGATGCATTAATGTTGGCACCAAATGATTTGTGTTCCATCCATAAGTCAAATCATTATATCCATCTTCTTCCATTTGAGATTGTAATTGCATAACAAACACTACACTAGGAAGTCCATTAACTTTTTCACTTCTTTTTGTAATTCCCTCAAGTTCATAAACTTCTACTTCTTCAGGCTCTAATTCTTGTACACACTTTGCTATATATTCAGCTAACTTATGACCTGCAACTCTTAAAGCATCATTTTTCTTTTGCTGCTCATTTTTTTCAAAATCTTCATTTGTGTCAGCAACTAATACTATATTTTTAATTTTAGAGAAGTAAGTATACTTTGCACCTTTTCCTCCCATATCTATTAATCCATCTTGAAATCCTCCCCAATGTTTGCCTACAACTAGTACACTACAATCTTTTAAAGCATGTGTTTTGCCATGACCGCAATTTTCTAAATCACCTGTAAAACCTGGGAATAATGCTCTATTATCTACTTTAACTCTAGGTTCTATTGCTTCTTTTACAGGACATAATCTTATCATTTCTCCAGGGTTTACAATATGTAAATCCGCATCTGTTATTCTTTCATCTTCTTTAATAAAGTTTAAGAGTTCCTCTTTATTTAATCTTAAAATACCATTTTTATAACTTGTCTCATTGCTAAATTCTATACTTTTTACATAAAAGTTACCTATTTCCAATTTCACAATTATTCCCCCTTCTGATTTATTACTTTGATTAAATGATAATATATTTTTAACAATCTTAGTTTGTAAAATTTATAATAATACATTTGAATTTTTTGTATTTTTCACAATTTTAACAAATATTTTAAAATTTCTGTTAAAATATTATTAAATATAGTATTGGGGGTATTTCAATGGGTATATCAGTTAGAGATGCGTTAAAGCTCGATATTTTTAAAGATAGCAAAGTAATAGCTGGCCATAAAGGTTTAGATAGAATTATCAATAGAGTATCTGTTTTTGATTGTCCTATAGAAGTTAATAGGGATAAATTAGTCTTGAAAGAAGGTGATTTTTTTATAAGTAATTTTTTCCCATTTAAAGATGATGAAGATTATGCTTTATATGCGTTAAAATTTATAGATTCATGTGGATGTGCTTGTTTTTGCATAACAAATGAATATTTAAACAGTTTTACACAAAAACTAATAGAAGTTTGAAATGATATTAATTTTCCTATAGTTACTATAGACTATACTACTTCCTATGGTGATGTAATGAATGAAATTATGTCACTTATATTAGAAAAACAAAAAAACATTATACTAGAAATGAGAATATCTTCACTACTAGAAAGCAATTTATCTAATAGCGATATCCACAATACATTAAAATCTATAAATTATTCTTTTTTAAAATATGTAACTGCCATATACTGTTATTCAGAAAATATAAATGATAGCTGGAATAAAAATTTAATAGATTTGTTATCAAAAAATAAGGCAACTACATGTTTACCATTTAAGAATGGTTTATTGCTATTAATAACTTACAATAGTATATCCAAATCCGAGTTAAACAAAATGTTAGATTTTTATATTAATCATATAAAATATAATATTAATGATTCTATAATAGGAATTAGTGATAATTACATACCTATAGCATCCTGTAAAAATGCAATAAATCAAGCATTAATTTCTTCTAGTTCTTACTCAATATCTAACGAAAAAATAATTAAATATAATTCACTAGGTATATATTCATTGCTTATGTGCTGTAAAGACTTAGATGAGGCTAAAGAACTATATTCCAATATAATGAAACCTATTTTAGACTATGATAAAGCAAATAAATCCTTCCTTTTAGAAACTCTAATAAGCTTCGTCAACCATGATGGCGATTATAAAAAAGTTTCTAGTGAATTATTTCAGCATGAAAATACAATTCGATACAGAATTTTAAAGGTTAAATCAATATTAAATCTAGATAAATCAAATATTGAGTTTTATGAAAAAATTTCAATAGGTGTGAAACTTCATAGGATATATAATATATAAAAAAGAGCTGTTTCATTTATGAAACAGCTCTTTTTATTTAATTTAAAACCCTACCGGTATCCCTAAACTCATCCATACTACAAATAGTAATGTCCAAGCTATTAAAAATGTCATAGAATATGGTAACATCAACGATATAACCGTACCAATTCCCGTATCTTTCTTATATGATTGCATAAATACTATAACCATCGCAAAGTAACTCATAAGCGGAGATATTATATTTGTAGAACTATCTGCGATTCTATATGCAGTTTGCACTACATCTGCACCTATTCCAAGTTTTAAAAACATTGGTATAAATACAGGAGCCATTATAGCCCACTTAGCTGATGCAGATCCCATAAACAGATTTATAAATCCTGTTATTATTATAAATCCAACAAGTAATGGTATTGAACCTATATTTATAGACTGTAAGAACTCTGCTCCTCTTACGGCAATTATAGTTCCTAAATTTGTATATTCAAAGTATTTTATAAATTGAGCTGCAACGAATGCTAAACATAAGTATCCACCCATTGAGCTCATTGCTTTACTCATATGTGCTGCAACTTCTTTTTCATTTTTTACAGTTTTAGCAATTTTACCGTAAACCACTGATGGTACAAAGAACAATAATGCTATTATTGGTATTAGACCATTCATTAAAGTTGAGTGATCAACTATAGAATCTAGGAAACTTGCTTTATCTAGGTTTCTTAAAAATGAATTAGGCATTGCAACAAGAATAACTAACCCAATTACCATAAATAATAAAGTAAAGTTTGCAGCTTTCATTGCTTTAGCTTCTTCAGGTTTTATAGTTTGTAAGTCACTAGCTCTTGACATTCCAGCTGAATCTTTTGCCATTTTAGAATCATATTTACCTAATTTAGGTTCTATAATTTTTGTAGTTATTATAGTCCCTAATATTGTTATTAAAAATGTAGATGCTACCATAAAGAAATAGTTCGCAGTTGCACTTATACTAACTGTAGGATCAAGTATGTGTGCTGCCTCATTTGTTATTCCTGCAAGCATAGGATCTACTGTCCCAATTAATAAGTTTGCACTAAATCCTCCTGAAACTCCAGCAAATGCTGCTGCTATTCCTGCAAGCGGATGCCTTCCATAAGCCATAAAAACTAAAGCTCCAAGTGGAATTAATATAACATATCCTGCATCTGATGCCATATTTGACATTATTCCTAAGAAAACCATAGTTGGAACTATTAATTTTGATGGTGTTACACTAACTATTTTTTTAAGTAATGTTCCTATATACCCTGAACTTTCAGCTAGTCCTATTCCTAACATTCCAACTAAAACAACTCCAAGTGGTGCAAATGAAGTGAAGTTTGTTACAGCATTTTCTAACATGTATTTAAAACCTTCACCATTTAATAAACTAACTGCTGTTATAGTTTGTTTCTCTACTTCCATTGTTTCTCTATTTATAAGTTCGGCTGTTACACTTAACCCCATACTAGCTGCTATTGCAGATATAATAGCGATTGCAACACAAAGCATTGCAAATAAAGTAACTGGATGTGGTAATTTATTACCTATGTACTCTATCCCATCTAGAGACTTCATCAAAAAACTCTTTTTTTCTTTAACTGCTGATTTACTCATATTACGCCCCCTTTATTTTTTTATGTATTATTCTTTTTTTATAATAGTATCACATTGTTATATTAAAAACAATATAATTTTCCAAATATTCTTTATTTTTACAATATTTTATTTTTTAAAAACAAATTATCTCATTTTTATACATTTTTAAATTTCTAAAATATCAAAATTCAAATATAATTTTAAATAGCATAAAAAAGCGACCTTTAAACAAGGTCGCTTTTTTATATTAATATTCTATTTTATATTTTCTACTATTCCAGTTAGTATATTGTTTAACTCGTCACTTATATCATCAACACCATTGTGTGTTATATTAACAATTTCCTTAGTCATTGGAAGTTCTCCTAAAAGTTTTAAGTTCATTTCTTTTAAGAATTCTTCTGTTTCTTCTCCATCAAATAACTTTATCTTTTTATCACAATCTGGACATTGAATATAACTCATATTTTCAACAACACCTAATACTTTTATATTAAGCATCTTAGCCATATTTACAGCTTTTGCCACTATCATAGATATCATATCTTGAGGAACCGAAACCATAACAACTCCATTTAAAGGTATGTTTTGCATTACTGTAAGTGGAACATCTCCTGTCCCTGGAGGCATATCTATTAATAGATAATCTAGTTCTTCCCACATTACATCTTTATAAAACTGTTTTACTGTGTTGCTAATTATAGGTCCTTTCCATACTATAGCTTGATTTTCTTCTCCAACCATAAAGTTTATCGACATTGTCTTTATGTTATCTTTAGTTACTATAGGATATATATCTTTTCCATTTGGTGAAGTTGCTCTTTCATCTTGAACTCCCATAAGTCTTGGAATACTTGGACCTGTTATATCTGCATCTAATATACCAACCTTATATCCCATTTTATTTAATTTTTTTGCAATAAGAGCTGTTACAGTAGATTTTCCAACTCCACCTTTTCCACTCATTACGCCTATTATATTTTTTATTTTATTATTAGGATTATTTTCTATTGTACAAGTTTCTTGCTTATTACAATTTCCTTTAGATGGACATGAATTACAATTTCCCATTTACGTTACCTCTCTTTTCTTTTGTCTACTTTATTAATTATAGTAAAATATGTATAAAATCATACACATTAAAGATCTTAATTTAATTATAAATCAAACTATTCTCAATTAATATATACCCCACATAAAAATAATAAATCACAAATAAAAAAAATTATTATATTTTAAAAATTTATTATATTCACAATAAATTCATAAAACTTTCTAATATCTTCACAATATTTAATACTTTCTTCACTTATCCAATCATCACGTCTTATTGAACTTTGATTTGCACTTCCTGGCTGAAAAACATTAGCTATACAGCCTACCCTTACTTTATTTTCACTAGAAATGCTCCAATTATATTTATGTCTTTCATCTATATTTTTAATATAATCATTGACTTGTTCTATAAGGTCCTTATAAACTATACCAGCGCCATCTAGTAATAGATTCTCTAAAGTTCCTTTACTTTCATTATCAGGAAAGAAATAATTATATAAATTAATTTTTTCTCCTTTTATATTTATTTCTTCATCTAAAAAATCTTGTTTACATATAATCATGTCTTTTTTCTTATCTTTAAATTTTTCATTAAATGTGTCTTTAGCTATCTTTTGGTCTGCATCAAAAATTGCACATATACTCTTTATCTGGTTTAACTCAGATTTGCTCATATTACTAATATATAAATCAATTTCTTTTATAAGTCTTCCTTCTCCATTTGTACAAATAATTACAATTATAACTTTCTGATTTGTAAAATATGATGGTATCGGTACATATCTTTCAATTCTATCTTTAACAAAAGGGTATGTTCTAGGTATTTTTCTTTTCCATATTTCAGGTAGATTATCTATACTTCTAATTTCTTTAAAACCATTCAGATCTAGAATCTTAGCTACACAGTTAGCATCATGAACTCCTTCTACGAAAAATAAAATATTTTTCATCATCTCACATCCTGACCTAATATAGTTCTTATATCTTTTAGTTTACTACCTGAAAATCTAGTTGTGTACGCATATTCATTTACAGATTCTATTCTAAAACAAGCTAAATCATCTATCTTATTTTCTATTCCATCGATCATTGAATCAATAACTTCTAAACTATGAGTAGTACAAATAAGCTGAACTTTATATTCTATACATGCTTTTACAAACCAATCAAAAACTTCTTTTATCATGTCTTTGTATATAGCCGTCTCTATTTCGTCTATAAGTAATATACCACCTTTTGAACTAATTATAGCTGATGCTAATGTTATTACTTTTTTTACCCCATCTCCAAAGCTAGATAATGGCATTAGTTTAAACTTTTTGTGATTTACATATATGGCTGACGTATTCATGTGCTCATTTGGTAAAACTTCAAACCCTATTATATTTTCATCAAACTTTCTAAGTAATTCAATTATCTTATCTTTGTCTCCATCTTTTATAATTTCTATAGTTGTATTTAATGAATTTTCTCTAAAATGGTCATAGGGCGTTATGTATACCATTTTTATAGTCTTATAACTTCCACTAAATCTTAATTGTTTATTTTCTTGAATATATATTTCTTTATTAACTAATTGTTGGTTATTCTGCTTAAGACTTACTACCCCTTCAAAAACCTTACTTTCAAAGTTCCTTTCCATATCATTGAAATCAATTATATCACTTAAGTTTCCTTGTATTTTAAATTCATGTTCACATTGATTTATAATTGAATCAATATGTATACTCCTATTTTCATTTTGACCTTTAGGAAACATCTCTAAAAAGAGTTCAAATTTAGATACATTATTACTATCTCTTTTAGCTGCATTGACTAACATATTTCTTACACTATCTGGATTCTCTAACAGTGATATAGCTTCTAAAATAGAAGTTTTACCACTGTTGTTATCACCAACAATTATATTTATTGTAAGCAAATCTTCTAATTCTAAGTCTTTTACACCTCTGAAATTCTTAATATTTAAGTAACTTAAATAATTCATTTAACCACATCTCTCTTTTTATATAATCTAATAAATTATATAAATTTATATTACTTAATATAACTTAAATACATAGTTTCTAAGTTTTAAATATTAAATAACAAAATTAAAGGGAGCAATTTAAATCACTCCCTTTTTATTATTATTAAATTATATAAATAAGTTTAATCCAGAATCTTCAGCTGCTCCTAAGTATGCTGCAACTCCACCTAAATCTACGCCATCTATAAGTTCCTCTTTTTTAATTCCCATTAAATCCATACTCATAGAACAAGCAACTAGTTTAACACCCATATTTATAGCATTATTTATTAATGTATCGATATCATCAACATTATGCTTTTTCATTATTTCATTTATCATTTTTGGCCCCATTCCGCCCATGTTCATCTTTGATAAAGGAAGTTTATTTGTGTTGCTTGGTAACATCATATCAAACATTTTTTCCATAGTATCTTTTTGAACTTTTACTTTTTCTTTTCTCTTTAATACATTAAGTCCCCAGAATGTGAAAAACATTGTAACTTCTTTACCCATTGATGCTGCACCTGTAGCTATTATAAATGATGCTATAGCCTTATCTAAATCTCCACTAAATACTACCATTGTTGCTCCATCTTTTCCAACTTGATTAGTTAAAGAGCATGAAGCTTTTGCATTAACAGGATTTTCTCCTTTTTGTATATATGCTACATAAGCTTTTTTATCTTTATTAAACTCAGCTTTTAATAATGAGTTTCCTGTTGTTTCACACCATGCTTTTATATCTTTACTAAAAGCAACATCACTTGCTTTTACTTCTATTATATCTCCGCTTTCCATCTTTGAAACTTCTTCAAAAACTCTTCTTATTGGCCCTGGGCATTGAAGTCCACAAGCATCTAATTTAATATTTGCTTTTATATTATCATTCATAACTGCAACCTCTTCATTTATTAACTGATTATTTTCATTAAATTCAACATTATTTTTTTGATTTTCAACAGCTTTTTTAGCTCTTTTTATAGACGAGTAAGTCTTAATTCCACCATCTATATTAAAACATTTATATCCTCTTTGTGTTAATATTCTGCAAGCAATATATCCTCTTAATCCAACTTGGCAAGTAACATAAATATTTTTATCCTTTGGTATTTCATCTATTCTTTTTCTTAATGACCCAAGAGGTATATTAATAGAACCTTCAATCATTCCTGTTGCTAACTCAAACTCATCCCTTACATCTAAAACTATATCTCCTCTATCTAAAATTTCGTCAACCTCATGATATTGTATAGTTTTTATATCCCCTTCTATGATATTTGATGCATAATATCCTAGCATATTAACAGGGTCTTTAGCTGAATTATATGGGGGTGCATAACATGGTTCTACATCTTGTAAGTCAAATACAGTTAAATTAGCCTTTATTGCAGTAGCTAAGATATCTATGCGTTTTTCTACACCTTCAATACCTACACCTTGAGCTCCATATATTTTACCTGTCTTTTTATCAAATATCATTTTATAAGCTATAGGAAATGCTCCTGGATAGTATCCAGCACTTGAGTTTGGGTGAATATGCACAACTTCATAATCTATTCCTAGTCTCTTCAATATTTTTTCATTATTTCCAGTTGTAGCTACTGTATAATCAAATATCTTTGCTACAGATGATCCTAATGTTCCTTTATATTTAATGCTTTTCCCACATATATTGTCAGCAACTAATCTTCCCTGTCTGTTAGCTGGCCACGCTAATGGTATCATTGTAGGTTTTCTGTTTACAAAGTCTAGAATTTCTACAGCATCACCTAATGCATATATATTCTCATCTGAAGTTTTCATATATTCATCAACAACTATAGCTCCTCTTTCATTTAGTTTTAATCCTGCATCTTTAGCTATTGATGTTTCAGGTCTAACTCCTATAGATAAAATTATTAAATCTGTTTCTATTTCTTTGCCACTGTTTAATGCTACTATTTTACCATTGTTTTTGAATTCTTTTACCCCATCATCTAAAATTAAATTTATACCATTATCTATTAAATGCTCGTGTATAGTGCTTACCATTTCTACATCAAGAGGCGCCATAACTTGAGAACTAGCTTCAACTAGAGTTACATCTATACCTCTTTCAACCAAGTTTTCAGCCATTTCTATGCCAATAAATCCTCCACCTATTACAACAGCATTTTTAGTGCTATCTTTATCTACATAAGCCTTTATTTTGTCTGTATCAGGTATATTTCTTAATGTAAATAAATTATTACAATCATTTATTCCACTTATAGGAGGTTTTATCGGACTTGCCCCTGGGGATAAAACCAATACATCATAACTTTCATCATATGTTTCTCCTGTTTTATGATTTTTAACAGTTACTTTTTTATTTTCTTTATCTATTTCAATAACTTCACTTAAATTTCTTATATCCATATTAAATTTATCACTCATAACTTCAACAGTTTGAACTATAAGCTTTTCTCTTTCTGTTATAATCTCGCCTATATAATATGGAAGTCCACAGTTTGCAAAAGATATATATTCACCTTTTTCAAACATAATTATTTCAAAATCTTCCTCTAACCTTCTAAGCCTTGCAGCTGTTGATGCCCCACCTGCAACTCCACCTACTACTATAACTTTTTTAGACATATTAAAATCTCCTTTTTATTTTATATTCACCAATGTATATATTATTTTTTGTTAAAGTAATAACTTTAGTTTTTATAATTTTATAATTTATAATTTTATAATTTATAATTTTATTATATTTAAAATAGGAGTATAGTTCTGTGACTTTATCACATATAAAACCAAATAAAAAAAGACTTGAGAGCTTTAAATACTCTCAAGTCTTTTTTTATTTTATACTCAATTATTTGTTTTCTTGATAATTTTTGTTGTATCCTTGATTATTATTATTGTTATTGTTATATCCTTGGTTGTTATTATTGTTAAAGTTTATTTGTTTTCCTGGTATTATAGTAGATACTGCATGCTTATATATAAGATTTTGCTGCTTGTTTTCTCCTTCTAATAATACTATGTAGCTATCAAATCCCTTAACGTGCCCCTTAACTTGAACTCCATTCATTAAAAATATTGTTACAGGTATTCTTTCTTTTCTTGCATTATTTAAGAATAAGTCCTGTAAGTTTAATACTGTATTTTTCATTAGATTAATACCCTCCAAAATGATTTATCAAATTTATTATATATATTATATTCTATATTACACAACATTTACCTTTTTTTCAATATAACTAATTACATCGTCTAAAAGTATTTTTTCATCATTGTAGTTATCTAAATCAAACCACTTAGCATTTTCATATCTCCTAAACCATGTTAGTTGTCTTTTAGCATACCTTCTTGAATCCCTTTTTATTATTTCTATGGCTTCTTCATAAGTGTATTCATTATTTAGATATTTAATTATTTCTTTGTAGCCTATTCCTTGCATAGATACTAGATCACTTGAGTACCCCATATTTAAAAGAGTTTTAACTTCATCCTCAAGACCTTGGCTTATCATTATGTCAACTCGTTTGTTAATCCTTCTATATAGATGTTCTCTATCTCTATTTAAAACTATTATTATTGGTTCATACTTTTCATTTAATTTTAAATCATTGCTAAAGTCACTCATTTTTTTGCCACTCATACAAACTTCAATGGCTCTTATAACTCTTTTTGTGTTATTTTTATGGATTCTATTTGCAGCTTCTTCATCAAGAGACTTTAACTTTTCATACATGTAGTCGATTCCATTTTCTTCAAGCTCTACTCTTAATGTTTCTCTTAACTCATTGTCTGCATCTGATTTTGCAAAATCCATACTATATATAAGAGAATTTAAATAAAGGCCTGTCCCACCAGTTACAAGCGGTGATTTTCCATTTTTTACAATTTGATTTATATAATCATTAGCTCTTTCTTGAAATTCAGATACAGAAAAACTATAGTCCGGAGTAACCTCATCTATTAAATAATGTTTTACTCCATTCATCTCATCTTCTGTAACTTTTGCACTTCCCACATCCATATATTTATATATTTGCATAGAATCTGCTGATATTATTTCCATATTCATTTTTTTAGCTAATTGTATTGATAAGTTTGTTTTTCCAACTGCAGTTGGCCCTGTCAGTATGACTAAAGGTATCTTTTTCATCTGCTCCCCTTCTTTCTTACATAATTCGTTTAAACATTTTTTCAATCTCAGTTTTTGATATTTCTACAAATATCGGTCTACCATGAGGTCATGTAAAAGGGTTTTTACACATTTCAATTTGATTTAATAAACTGTTTATTTCTTCATCGTATATACTATCATTAGCTTTTATAGCTGCTTTACAAGCCATCGATGCGAATTTTTCACCTTTTAACTCATAATTATTTTTTATTTCATCTATGTTATCAATTATATCTAAAACAAATTTTTCAGATTCCGGTGTTCCAAATATAGTAGGTACACATCTTATCATTATATGATTTTTACCAAATATCTCTATTTCAAAACCAAATTTCATAAATAAATCTATATTATTTTCAACTTGTAGCATATCTGTCGTTGCTAATTCTAAAACAATTGGATCTAATAACATTTGCATGTTAATATCCATATTGTAAAATTTATCCATATATTTTTCAAATAACACTCTTTCATGTGCTGCATGTTGGTCTAGCAAGTACATATGACTTCCTTTTTGAAGTATTATATATGTTTTAAATATAGTACCTATAACTATATATTCATTTAATGAAAATTTATTTTTATCACTATTACGAAACTCTACTTGTTCATTTTTTTCTGTATATACACTTTCAGATTCTTTTATTAAACTTTCACTAATTATAGGTTTGTTCTTTAAAGTATCATATTCATTACTTTTTAAACTTTTATTTTCTTCTTTTTTTTCTAATTCTACTAAATCATTAAAACTATAAACTTTATTCAAATCTATTGTCTCATCTATTAATACAATTTCATCTTTATCGCTTTTGTTTATTTTATTATTTAAATCTTTAGTATTAATGTTCTTTTCCAATTCTTTTCTTTCGTCTAACTCTTCAAATGTATATGTCTGACTTTTATATTCTTTCTCTAAGTTGTTTAATATGCCTTGATTTATATTTTCTGAGCTAATTTGATTTTTATTATGAGTCAAACTGTTATCCAAATTATTAACCTTTTTTAAATCTCTATTTTCAACATTATCATAAGTTTCATATTTTCCTATCAAGTTAGACCTAATTAATGACTTTCTTATATACTCTTTAAGTTCTACATATATTTGTTGTTCATTTTCAAACTTCAACTCTAATTTTGTAGGATGTATATTTACATCTATTTTAGATGGGTTTATTTCTATATTTAAAAAACAAACTGCATGTTTATTTATAGGTATTAAAGATTTATAACCTTCACTTATAGCATCTAATATAATTTTACTTTTAACATAACGTTTATTTATATATATATGTTGAAGGTTTTTATTAGCTCTATAAACATTATTGTTTCCGATATATCCACTTACCTTAAAAAACTGACTTTCATGATTTAACTCTATTAAATTTTCAGTTATATCTTTTCCATAAATACTTCTTATAGTGTTTATAAGCTTACCATCCCCAGGGGAATTTAACATAGTTTTTTTATTATTTATATATTTAATACTAACCTTAGGATTACCTATAACTAGCTTGTTTATTAAATCACTAATATTTATAGTTTCTGCATGCGTTGATTTCAGAAACTTTTGTCTAACAGGAGTGTTAAAAAATAAATCCTTAGCTATAATCGTGGTTCCATTATTAGTTCCTATTGGTTCTTTTGATATAATTTTTCCGCCTTCTACTGTAATTTTAGTTCCTACTGGCTCATCTTTATGCTTTGTAATCATTTCAATTTTAGCAACTGATGCAATAGATGCTAAAGCTTCTCCTCTAAATCCTAAAGAGTATAGATCATATAAATCATCTATTTGTTTTATCTTACTAGTTGCATGTCTTAAAAAACTTTTTTCAACTTCGCTAGATTCAATTCCATTTCCATTATCAGTTATTCTAATTAATTTTTTACCACCATCTTCTATTTCAACTATAATTTTAGAACTTTGAGCATCTATCGAATTTTCAACCAGTTCTTTAACTACAGAAGATGGTCTCTCTACAACCTCACCAGCTTGCAGTTGATTTATAGTAACTTCATCTAATATATTAATTCGAGCCATATATTCACCTCATTTCATAGATAAAAATTCATATATTTTTAATAAATCCTATTTAATTGACTTATTTAGCCTTTTTAGCCTTATTTTGTAGGCTATATAAAGCATTCATCGCATCTAATGGAGTCATATTTAAAATATCTAATTTTTTAATTTCTTCCACTAAGCTTTCATCATAAACAGAACCAAAAGATATTTGAGTAACTGCAACCTCATCTTCTACAGCATTTTCTTTAAGTTCTTTATTTTCTTTTCTAAGCTTATTTATTTCACTTTTTAGCTTTCCTATATTCAAATTATAGTCATTTTCTTTAATACTTATATTTTCTTTGAAACTTTCATATTCATTTTGCAAAGTTTCGTATACTTTTATATTTATCTGATTTTCATTACTTTCTAATTTTTCTTTAATATTAATAGCAGTGCTTAAATCTTGTTGAATATGGTTTTTCTCTAAATCTTTTAATATTTCCTTTGATCTAGTAATAACTTTTTGTGGAAGCTTTGCAAGTTCTGCTACATATATACCATAACTCTTATCAGCTCCACCTTCTATTATTTTTCTTAAAAATACAATTCCATCATTGTTTTCTTGAACTGCTACAGAATAGTTTTTAACGTCATAAAACTCATCTTCTAATTCTACTAACTCATGATAGTGTGTAGCAAATAAAGTCTTACATTTTATATTTGCCTGAATATATTCAACTATAGACCAAGCTAAACTAATTCCATCATAAGTACTAGTGCCTCGTCCTATTTCATCTAATATAACTAAACTTTTATCTGTTGCATTTTTAAGTATTTGAGAAACTTCAGTCATTTCAACCATAAAAGTAGACTGCCCTTGAGCTAAATCATCACTAGCTCCTACTCTCGTAAATATTCTATCTAAAATAGGTATATTAGCATATTCTGCTGGAACAAATGATCCTATGTGACCCATCAATGCTATTACTGCAGTTTGTCTCATATAAGTAGATTTACCAGCCATGTTTGGACCTGTAATTATATTTATAATATTTTCACCTTGATTTAAATACGTGTCATTAGGCACAAAATTTTCTTCTCCAACTATACTTTCAACAACAGGATGACGTCCATTTTTTATATCTAATTTATTACTTTCATTAATTATAGGCTTTACATAATTATTTATATAAGCAACAGTTGCTAATGATACAAATACATCTATATTAGCTATTATCTTTGCAACTGATTGAATTCTATCTATATTTTTATATATGTTGTTTCTTATATTTACAAAAATCTCATACTCTAAATTTTTAATTTTATCTTCTGCATTTAAAATTTTATCTTCTATTTCTTTTAATTCACTAGTTATATATCTTTCCGCATTACTTAATGTTTGCTTTCTGATATATGTTTCATCTATATTTGCATTAGCTAAATTTGCTTTTGTTATTTCTATATAATATCCAAATACTTTGTTAAATCCTACTTTTAAAGATTTAACTCCCGTTTTTTCTTTTTCTCTATTTTCTATTTCCTTTATCATAAAGGCACCATTTTTAGATATATCTCTCAAAGAATTTAGTTCATCGTTAAATTCAGATTTAATTATATTTCCATCCTTTATTGTTATTGATGGATCTTCAAGTATTGCACTATCTATCAAATCATATATATCATTTAGATCATCCATATCTGAAATGTATCTTTTAAGAATGCTTGCATTTGATAAATTTATAATTTTTTTAAGTTCTGGTAATTTTTCTATAGAATTTTTTAAATGTATCATTTCTTTAGGTGTAACTTTTTCAAATGCAATTTTCCCACAAATTCTTTCTATATCATATACATTTTTCAGAGTTTCAATTAGGTCTTCCCTTAACATAAAGTCATCTTTTAACTCTTCAATAACATTAAGTCTTTTTTCAATTCGTAGTTTATTTACCAGCGGTTCTTCTACATATTTTCTAAGCATTCTTCCACCCATGGCAGTAGATGTTTTATCTAAAACATGAAGAAGTGATCCCTTCTTTGCATTTCCTCTTATAGTAGATGTTAATTCTAAGTTACTTCTTGTAAACATATCTAAAACCATATACTCTTGTGAGTTATATATATTTATATTATTTATATTAGAAGTTATTTGTTTTTGGGTATTGTAAATATAATTTAATATAATGCATAAACTAGATGATATAAGTCCGAACTCATCTAATTTTAAGTTTTTTAAATACTCAGTTGAAAAATATTTATTTAATATGTTTTCATCTAAATAACTTTCATCAAAATTTTCATTTATATATATATTACTTAAAGTAGCTATATTTCTTATTTTTTCAACTGTATTTAAATCATTTGCGATTATCTCAGTAGGATGAATTTTAGCTATTTCTTCTACTAATTTTTCTTCATTTAAATATGTTGCATTAACTTCTCCTGTACTTATGTCTGTATATGAAATACCTATTTTATCACCATCAGTGTACATGGCCAATAGATAATTATTTTTCTTATTCTCTAATAAAGCTCCTTCAAGTACTGTACCTGGAGTTATTACTCTTACTACATCTCTCTTTACTATTCCTTTTGAAGCATTTACATCTTCAACTTGTTCACATATTGCTACTTTATATCCGTTTTCAACTAATTTTGATATATAGTTTTGTGAAGAATGAAATGGTATCCCACACATAGGTGCTCTTTCATCCATACCACATTCTCTTCCTGTAAGTGCTATTTCTAAAGTTTTCGAAGCTACTATCGCATCTTCAAAAAACATTTCATAAAAATCTCCAAGCCTAAAAAACATTATGCAATCATTATATCTATTTTTAACTTCAAAGTACTGTCTCATCATAGGAGTTAATTTACTTCTATCTATATTCATACTCTTTGCCTCCTTTACATTCTACATATTATATCATATTTGGGTGTTTATACTTATATCTATATTCATATCTTTTCAATTTTTAAATTAGCTATATAATATATCACCATTTATAAATATTTGTCATATAATCTATTATAGTAAATTTTAATATAGGTATTAAATAAATTTCAACTTTATTTTATCTTTTAATTTACTATATAAAATAATTATAAGAGAGGTAATATTTATGGGTTTATGGTGTAAATCAAATAAAAAATGCGGATTTAAAAAACCTAATAAATGTAAAAAATATTACTATAATTGCAACAACTCTTCATGTGGTAACAACAATAATTCAAATATCACTCCTTGCAGTGGTAAAAAACCTGTAAGTTCTACAAACCATTATAAAAGTTATACATGCTTAGATGGAAAAGATTATTTTGTTGTAAATGAAAACTTCTATGATAATTACTATGAAAAATGTAACCACTACTATATAACTGATTGCAATCATATAACTGATCATTACTATGAATATAATGTATATCATTATGATACAAAGGATACTCACGATGAAAAGTATGTTTGCAAAGATGTAGATAAGATAGATCCAGATAATAATTGTGTAGAAAAAAATAATGGTTGTTCAGAAAAAGAAAATTGTGATTGCCACTGTGGATGTAACTGCGATTATTGCAAAAAGCATAGAGAAAACGGCAGTTGCTAGTTAAATAAAAATACTATTTCCCCTAGTGTTTTTGTTTCTAGGGGAGATAATTTTTACCTCTTATATATTATTTTTATAAAGCAAACAAACCTATTCAAATGAATAGGTTTGTTTGCTTTTATTCTTTATTTCCATTTATAAGCATAAAAAATGTTGTTGCATTTTTACTAGTACTAAACTCATCCGTATCTTTATATTTATCAATAAATTCATTTGTTATTCCTACGAAGTCAATATCTCCATTTTCATATAAATTTATATCAGCTGATCCTTCTTTTACAATTTTCGTGTTTACAGACTCTAATTTAACACTATTTTTATCCCAGTAATTTTGATTTTTATTCATTATATAAACATCATCTAATTTCCATTTAGTTAAAGTAAATGGGCCATTATATAATGTAGATTCTTTAGTTGTTCCATATTTATCCCCTTGATTTTCTACAAACTTTTCATTTTGTGGGAAAAATACTGGAAATGCCATCAACCTGTCAAAATAACTAACAGGTCTATTAAGTTTTATTTCTAAGGTATAATCATCTAATGCTTTAACACCTACGCCTTTAGCTTCTTTATTTTTTCCTATATTGTAATCTTGAGCTCCAATAATATCATACATTATAAATCCATATTGAGACGCAGTTTCTGGATTTAAGGTTCTTTTAAAAGCATATTCAAAGTCATTAGCAGTTACTTTATCTCCATTGCTCCACTTAGAGTCTTCTCTTAAATTAAAAGTCCAAGTTTTCTTATCTTCTGATGCTTCCCAACTCTTAGCAATACCTTCAACTACCTTACCATCATTGTCTACCCTTACAAGGCCTTCCATAACATTATTTGCAGCACTAAATGATAATGAATCTGTAGATCTACTCATATCTAAAGAAGGTATATCTGAAGTACTTGTTAAATTTAATTCATTTTTTCCTTCTGCACTTGCCCACTTATAAGCGTATTTTGCTCCGTATGGAATTATAGTTATTCCATCTACATAAGGTTTTTGTATATAAGCACTACTACTTTGAAAAAGAGGCATTATAAATGCATCACTCAATAAAAGTTCTTCTGCTTTAGAATATTTTTTCCAACTATCGTTAATATTTGTTGAAGTTTTTCCTTCTTCTATCAAAGAATTATATTCTTTACTATCATATCCACTATTTACTCCAAATTTTCCAGTAGTAGTAAACGTCTCTAAAAATGTTAATGGATCTGGATAATCAGCAACCCAAGAGCTATAAACTAAATCATAATCTCCTTGTGCTTCTAATTGTTGCTTTTGCTTAAATGGGACTTGCTTTATCTCTACTGTCATTCCATCTAGATTTTTTTGTAATTGACTTTGAAAAAATTCTCCTACTCTCTTACTACTTTCAACGTCTGATGTTAAAACTTCTATTGTAACTTTATCAAAATTCAATTCCTTCTTTGCTTTTTCCCAATGTTCTTTTGCTTCTTTCAAATCATATCCACTTCCCATATTACCAGCGATTTCTCTATAATCTTTACCTTCATCATTTATAGCTAACCCCTCTGGTGTATAATAATTTACTGGGTTTGATCCATTGTTCAAAATTACACTAGTTATTTCACTTTTATCAACCGCCATAGATATTGCAAGTCTTGCATCTTTATTTTTCAATAATTCACTAGAATTTATAACTTTATCCTTTTCTTGACTGCTACATCCTGCTAAGATTGATGTACTCATTAATGTAATCAGTGTCATTGTCGATACATATTTTTTTAATATCATCTAAATCCCTCCAGTTTAATATATTTTATTAACAAATAAGCTATTAGTTACATAATTTTAATCACCATTTTCTTTCAATATAATCCATCTTTAAATTAAAATAAAAAAGAAAGTGAATAGTTTTACCCTTCACTTTCTTTTTTATTTTAATTAATTTTTAGAGTAAACTACATTTCCATCTATTATGGTGTATAAAGTTTCGGTAAATATTTCCATAGGGTTCCCTGTAAATATAGCTATATCTGCATCTTTTCCAGCTTCAAGACTTCCTAATCGATCGTCAACTCCACAAATTTTAGCCGCATTTATAGTTATAGCTTTAAGCGCTTCATCTATTCCTAATCCTTTCTTAGCTGCAAATCCTGCACATATTGGCAAGTACTGAATAGGTATCACTGGATGATCTGTTGTTATTGCAACTTGAACTCCATTTTTGTTTAATTTTCCAGCTGTTTCAAATGTTCTATTTTTAAGTTCTACTTTACTTTTATTAGTTAAGCTAGGCCCAACAATCGCACTAAAACCGGAATTTTTTATGTATTGTGCAATAAGATGTCCTTCTGTACAATGATCTAATGTCATATCTAAATCAAACTCTTTTGCAATCCTAATGGCTGTAAGTATATCATCTGCTCTGTGAGCATGAGCTTTTAATGGTATTTTCTTATTTAAAACATCAATAAAACATTCTTGTTTTAAATCAATATCAAAATGTTCACCTTTCTGTTTAGCTATTTCTTTCTTGTTTTTATAATTCAAAGCATTAGTTAAAGCTTCTCTTAAAATTGCAGCCGTAGCCATTCTTGTGGATGGAGATATACTTTTCGATGAGTACACCCTTTTAGGATTTTCACCAAATGCAACTTTCATAGCTGCGTCCTCTTTTACAATCATATCGTCTATCGATGTTCCACTCGTTTTTATAAAAGCAAATTTACCCCCACATACATTAGCACTTCCTTGGCCTGTCATAACAGAGGTTATTCCACCTTCTATAGCATCCTTAAATGCCTCATCTAAAGGATTTATTGCATCTATTGCTCTTAAATGTGCTGTAAGCGGTGTTGTTGCTTCATTTATATCGTCACCTTCAAATCTTATACCTTCTTCACTTAATCCTATGTGGCAATGAGCTTCTATAATTCCTGGCATCACCCATCCACCTTGGGCATCTACAACTTCCATAATATCTAATTCATTTATATATTTATCAACATTTATTATTTTCCCATCATCTATAAGTACACATCCATTTTCATAATTTTCTCCGGTCATAGTTATAATTTTCCCATTTTTTATTAAAATCATTGAATCCTCCAAATTATAGTTTTAGTTTTATATGCAATCACATTTAATTTCGAAAAAAGATTTTGGATGTGAACATACAGGACATATTTCTAATGCTTTTTTCCCATTATGAATATGTCCACAATTCATACATCTCCATGTAACTTCTTCTTCCTTCTTAAATACACTATTATCATCTAAGTTTTTTATAAGATCTAAATATCTTTCCTCATGCTGTTTTTCAATTTTACCAACAGACTTAAAAAGATATGCTATATCATCAAATCCTTCTTCTTGAGCTTCTTTTGCAAATTTATGATACATATCTGTCCATTCGTAATTTTCTCCTTCAGCTGAGTCAATTAAATTATTTTTCGTAGAGTGTATTCCATTATTAATTAATTTAAACCATATTTTTGCATGTGCCATCTCATTATTTGCAGTTTCTTCAAAGTATTGAGCTATCTTATTATATCCTTCTTTTTTTGCTTGATTTGCATAGTAATTATATTTAGCTGTAGCCTGAGACTCTCCAGCAAATGCTACCATTAGATTTTTTACAGTTTTGCTATCTTTTAAATCCATAATTCTCCTCCTTAATATTAAGTAGTGCTTATTATCTTTAATATTAAGATTTCAATGATATTATTACTAAAAAAGAAAACCTTTTTCTTTCTGTATGATATAATTTATATAATATTAATTTTAAGGTGGTAATTTATATGAAAAATCCAATTGTTACTATGAAAATAAAAGATGGAAAATCTATAAAAATAGAACTTTTTCCAAATAAAGCTCCTGAATCTGTAAAAAACTTTATAAGTCTTATACATAAGGGGTTTTATAATAATACAGCATTTTGGAGAGTAGAAAATGATAAGTTAATTCAAGGTGGTTGCCCAGAAAATAATGGTACAGGAGTTTTAGGATATAGTATAAAAAGTGAATGTTTATCTAATGGAGTGGATAATAACTTAAAATTCACTAGAGGAACTCTTGGTTACGGTAGATTTGAGCATAATACAGAAAGTTGCCATTTTTTTATAGTTACTAAAGACACTCCTCAACTTGATAAAAATTTTGCTTCCTTTGGAAGAGTTGTAGATGGAATGGACGAGGTTGATAGAATAAGTAGAGTTGAAACTGAGTTAGAGGTTTTCTTACATAGAGCTGTTGAAAAAATATATATTGAAAATATTACTGTAGAAACATTTGGAGTTAAATACGATGAACCAACTAAACTTTTAGGCTTATCTAAAGAAGAAACTTTATCAAAATGGAATGCTACTATGGAGGAACGTAAAAAAATAGGCTATAAAGTGGTATAAAAATTCGCTTTGCTTGAGCGACTACGTCTGCGAACCACTTCATGTCGCCAACGACTTTGTCCGTTGCTCAAAAAAATTTTTACGCTCAAGGCAGAATATTTTTATCTAACTTAATGTTTTATAATCAATTAGTTGATAAGTATAGTTTATTTAAGCGCAAAAATAAGTAGCATTAGCTACTTATTTTTTATTTAATGCTATATCTTTATTTTTATAAGTTTTGTAACAGTTTAAAAACTCTCTAGTGTTAAATATGTACTTACCACTTATTTGTGTATAGTAAGCTCCTGTAGAATCATATATATCTTTTATTTTTTGCGTTAAATTTTTGTTGTAGTATCTTAGTTCTTTAAACTCTTTTTTTAACCTGTCCGCTGTTAGCCATAATTTATTACAATTTATATCTGCAAGTCTTATGTTTTCAAATGACATATTATTTTTTTGACCATCTACATATAATTCAGATAATATTTCCTGCAAGTTCTCATTTGTCAAATCATGATTAAGTTTTATGTATGTTATTGCACCCATTCCATCTCTGCCTTTTTCATTTAATTTTTCTTGGTTTATAAGTGCATTTAATGGTTGTCTTTTTATGTATACATAATTTAAATCATCTAGTATATACTCTCCTCTTATATATTTAGCTGGTTTGTATATAACTAAAATAGGGCTATATTCTCCGCCTATTTCTTCGTCATTTAAATCTGTGATTCCACTTAAATCTAGCGTATTATATTCTTTAGATATAGATCCATATCTTGACCTTTTTATAAGACTGTACATTCTAGAGTTTTTAACTTTGTATAATATATTATCTACATATGATTTGTCTAAAACTTCATTTTCATTTTGAGAATTGTTTATATAATCTAATTTTGCAGCTTCTTTTAATTCATAAATATCATCTATACTTATATCAAAATACGCTGACAATGATTTAAATTTTTCTTCTAAACTGTTGATATCTATATCAATATATTTTTGAAAATCTTCTATCTTTTCTTCTGATTTTATATTTAATAATAAAGTTCCTATGGAATGAATACTCACGTAACTTTCTTTTTCAAATAACAATTTAATAATATTATCTTTAAGTTTCTCTATATTTTGTGATATCCTTATAAAATCATTTATATCACAAATATCCATTTCATCATTATGTATAATATCTTTAGGTATCTCTATATAGTTATTTTCATCTTTTAAACATAATTTCAAATCTTTTTCTACTATTATTTTTTCTATTAATTTTGCGTTACTACCTTCTGTCATCTTATTTCTCCTTACTATATATTGTCCTAAGTATTATTATACATAAAATTCTTAGTTAGTCATATTATTTTAATTATTGTTCATTTCCAATTATGTATTTATTCCAAATATATTTTTTGTAAAAATTTATATTTTTTTAATATATTTTATGTGTATTATTTATCTTAGACTAGTATAATATTAATATATCAAAACTGAGAGTTGAGGTTTTTGCAATGAATAGCAATTTAAAAGAATTATTAAAAGATTATAAACCATATATAAATGGTCATCAAAATATGAAAAAAGCTTCTGTTTTAATTCCTATAGTAAGAAAAAATAATGAGGACTTTATACTATTTGAAGTTAGGTCAAAGACATTAAGGTCTCAACCAAATGAAATATCTTTTCCTGGAGGTATGATTGAAAAAAATGAAACTCCAATTACTGCTTGTATAAGAGAAACTTGCGAAGAACTAGGTACCATTGATAGCAATATAGAAATAGTAAGCGAACTTGATTTATTTTTAAGTCCTTCAGATATAATAATACATACTTTTGTTGGATTCATACACGACTTAGAAAGTCTAAATCCAAACATAGATGAAGTAGACCATATTTTTTTAGTTCCTTTATCTCATTTATTAGAAAATGAGCCTTTACGATATAAAAATGAAGTTAGAGTAGTTCCTAATAAAAATTTTCCCTATGACTTAATACCTAACAAAGAAAATTATAAGTTCAAATCAGGAAATTATGACTCTTTATTCTATAAATATAATGATTATGTTATCTGGGGTATAACAGGTAAAATACTTGAAAACTTTCTTAATTTAATTAAATAAATTTTAACTAAAAAGGACTCCATATAATATGGAGTCCTTTATTATTATAAAGTACAAGCATTTACTTCTTTATTTTTTAAATATTCATTTATAGCTTTTGCTGCTTTTCTACCAGCTCCCATAGCAGATATAACTGTTGCAGCTCCTGTAACTGCATCTCCTCCAGCAAAAACACCTTCTCTAGAAGTTACTCCGTTATCATCAGCTACTATACATTCCCATTTATTTATATCTAATCCTTTTGTAGTTGATGTTATAAGTGGGTTTGGAGATGTTCCAAGTGCCATTATAACTGTATCTACTTCCATTATAAAATCTGAATTTTCTATAACTTTAGGTCTTCTTCTTCCTGATGCATCAGGTTCTCCTAGCTCCATTTTTACACATACCATACCTTTAACTTCACCTTTTTCATCAACTAATATCTCAGTTGGGTTTGTTAAAGTATCAAATATTACACCTTCTTCTTTAGCATGGTGTACTTCTTCTAATCTAGCAGGAAGTTCTGCTTCACTTCTTCTATAAACTATATGAGTTTTAGATCCTAATCTAGCCGCAGTTCTCGCAGCATCCATCGCAACATTTCCTCCACCTATAACAGCAACACTTTTACCACTTCTTACAGGTGTCATATAATCTTCTTTGTATGCCTTCATTAAGTTAACTCTTGTTAAGAATTCATTTGCAGAACAAACACCATTCGCATTTTCCCCTGGTATTCCCATGAACTTAGGAAGTCCTGCTCCTGATCCTACAAATACAGCCTCAAATCCTTCTTCATTTAGTAACTCATCTATTGTTATAGTTCTACCTATTATAACATTAGTTTCTATTTTAACGCCTAAGCTTTTAATATTTTCTATCTCAGGTTTAACAACACCATCTTTAGGTAATCTAAATTCTGGTATTCCGTAAGTTAAAACGCCTCCTGGTTCATGCATAGCTTCAAATATAGTTACATCATATCCCATTTTAGCTAAATCACCAGCGCAAGCAAGTCCTGCAGGTCCACTACCTATAACAGCTACCTTTCTATTGTTAGGCTCTTCTGTTTTTGCTAAATCAAAATTTTGTTCTCTAGAGTAATCAGCAACAAATTTTTCTAATTTACCTATTGAAACAGCATCTGATTTAATTCCTAACACACATAATCCTTCACATTGATTTTCTTGAGGGCAAACTCTTCCACAAACTGCTGGAAGTGAGCTATCTTTTGCTATAACCTTAGCAGCTCCTTCAATATCCCCTTCTTTTAATTTTCCAATAAATCCTGGTATATTTACTTCAACAGGACATCCTGATACACACTTAGGTTTTTTACATTCTAAGCATCTACTTGCCTCTTTCATTGCTTCTTCTTTATTATATCCTAAACAAACTTCTTCAAAGTTTGTAACTCTAACTTCAGCTTCTTGTTGTCTAACAGGTATTTTAACTTTACTCATGATTAATTACCTCCACATCCGCATCCGCCATGATGATGCGTATCCCCTTCTTCTATTTTTAACGTAGCTCTACCTTCTTCTGTTTTGTACATAGCTTGTCTTCTCATAGACTCATCAAAATTAACTAAATGTCCATCAAATTCAGGTCCATCTACACATGCAAATTTAATTTCTCCGCCAACATTAACTCTACATGCTCCACACATACCTGTTCCATCTACCATTATAGGGTTTAAACTTACAGTTGTAGGTATATTTAACTCTTTAGTTAGCATACACATAAACTTCATCATTATCATAGGCCCTATAACTACTGCTTGATCATATTTTTTACCTTGATTTTCAACTAAGTCTTTTAAACAGTCAGTAACTCTACCGTTAAATCCATATGTACCATCATCTGTACATACATAAAGGTTTCCGGCAACTTTTTTCATCTCATCTTCAAATATTAAAAGATCTTTTGTTCTAGATCCAACTATAACATCTGCATCTATACCGTTTTCCTTAAGCCATTTAACTTGAGGATATACAGGAGCTGCTCCAACTCCACCAGCTACAAATATTATTTTTTTATTTCTTAATTCATTTATATCTTCTTCGACAAACTCACTAGGCATTCCTAGTGGCCCAACGAAGTCAGCTACGTAATCGCCTTCTTCAAAAGTTTCAAGTTGTTTAGTACTAGCTCCAACTGTTTGGAACACTATACTTACAGTACCTTCTTCATTATTATAATCAGCTATTGTAAGAGGTATTCTTTCCCCTTTTTCATCATTTTTTATAATGATAAATTGACCTGGATTAGAAGCTTTAGCTACTCTTGGAGCTTCTATGTCCATTAAATAAATACTATCTGTTAGCTGTTTCTTTTTTACAATTTTGTTTCCCATATCTCTATCTCCATTCTGCCAAATAGTTTATATTTTAATTTTAAATATTAGCCAACTTGAAGTTCAAGTTTCCCCTTATAAGTATAATTTTTTAATCAAACTTATAGGCTATATATTTAAAATCAATAATTTAATATTATATATTACATTTATATTATACAAAAAAAAACAACCTTTGTGGTTGTTTTTTGAAAATATTTTCCTATTTTTGTATTACTCCGTTTAATGAGAATGTTCTTGAGTCTAATATCTTAACATTAACAAGAGTTCCTACGATGTCTTGTACATCAGATTCAAAATTAACTAATTTATTCTGTCTAGTTCTTCCTGTAAATTTATTTTCGTCTGTTTTACTTTTTCCCTCAACTAAAACTTCAACTACTTTTCCTTCGTATGATTTATTTATTTCTGCACATACATTATTTACTTCTGCTAAAACTTTATTAAATCTTTCATGTTTTATTTCTTCAGGAATTTGATTTTCCATTTTAGCAGCAGGAGTTCCTTGTCTCTTAGAGTATATAAATGTAAATGCTGAATCATACCTAACTTTTCTTACAACATCTATAGTATCCTCTACATCTTCTTCTGTTTCGCCAGGGAATCCTATCATTAGGTCTGTAGAAAATGCTATATCTGGCACTTCCTTTTTAGCTTTTTCTATTATCTCTAAGTAATACTCCTTAGTGTAGTGTCTATTCATTATCTTAAGTAATCTAGAACTTCCACATTGAACTGGTAAGTGTAAGAATTCACAAACTTTATCACAATCTCTAATAGCATATATAACTTCATCTGATATATCTTTAGGGTGAGATGTCATAAATCTTATTCTTTCTATTCCTTCTATTTCATTTACCATTCTTAAAAGCTCATCAAATCTAATTGGATTTTCTAAAGTTTTTCCATAAGAATCAACATTTTGACCAAGTAAAGTTATTTCTTTTGTTCCATTAGCAACTAATTCTTTTATTTCATTTATTATATCCTCTGGAGTTCTACTTCTTTCTCTACCTCTTGTGTAAGGAACTATGCAATAAGTACAGAAATTGTTACATCCATACATTATGTTTACAAATGCTTTAAGCTCAAACTTTCTATTGCTTCTAAGCCCTTCTACAACTTCTCCATCTACATCCCAAACATCTATTAAAGTTTTTTCAGTATCCATAGATTTAGCTAATAATTCAGGGAATTTGTATAAGTTATGTGTCCCAAAAACTAAATCAACATGCTTATATTTAGTTTTTATTTCTTCAACAACATGACTTTGTTGCATCATACATCCACACACAGCTATTTTTAAATCTGGATTCTTTCTTTTTAAAAACTTTAACTGCCCTAAGTTTCCATATACTTTTAACTCAGCATTTTCTCTTACTGCACAAGTGTTGTATATAACTAAATCACATTCTGCAGCTGTTAAACCTTGAATATATCCCATATTATCTAACATTGCACATAATTTTTCAGAGTCATGTTCATTCATTTGACACCCAAAAGTTTGTATCATATATCTAGGTTTTCTTCCATGTATCGCATAATATCTATTTGTCGTTTCAGCTATAGCTTCTATAAATCTATCTTGCTCTTGAATTTTTTCTATAGGAACGTGTACTTGTTTTCTTTTAGCCACAACTAGCCCTCCTTAAATTACTTCGATGACATTTTGCTGTCTAATTTTTGAATTTAAAATTAATTATACCAAATTTATACTTCATTTTAAAGATGCATTTGACATTTGCTTGTATATATTTTTTATAAATACAAATAATAGTATGTGTCTATTTTAAGATTAGACATAATAAAAAATAAAGGATGGAAGCTTATGATTGTAGTTTTAATTAGAAGTATAGTTCTTTATATGGCGGTATTAATAAGTCTTAGAATTATGGGAAAAGGCGAAATTGCAGAAATGAATTCATTTGATTTGGTTATAACGCTTCTAATTGCAGAGGTTGCCGCTATTCCTATGCAAAACAATGAAATACCTATAATTTATGGAATCGCATCTCTTACTGGCTTAGTTTTTATGCAAATTATAATATCTTTTTTAACTCTAAAATTTAAAAGTATTAGATTTTTGTTAAATGGAAATCCTGCAATTTTAATAGATAAAGGAAGACTTAACTATAAAGCTTTAAAAGAAGAAAGAGTATCTATGGATGAACTTTTAGAACAATTACGAATACAAGGTTATTTCAACTTAAAAGATGTTTATTACGCAATTCTTGAAACTGATGGTAATCTTAGTATAGTACCTACTCCTAGTTACGAAAAGGTTCCTACAGAAAACTTTAAACATCTCCCATTGCCCTTAATATTAGATGGTGAAATAATCAAACAAAATCTTAAGAGTATAAATAAAAGTTCAGATTGGCTTTTATCAATCCTAAAAAAACACAATATAGATTCAGTATCAGAAACGTTAATTTGTGTATTAGATGAAAAAGATAACTTCTTTATACAGAAGAAATAATTTTTAGGAGGTGGATATATGAAATCTATTGTATTCACTATAGTTTGGACTATTACTTTAGTTATATTTGGCCTTTTTATATCTGTAAAAGCTGAGGATTTTTCTCTTAAATATACTAATGAGATGGATAAACTAGAAATGTATGTTAAGAGTGAAGACTGGGAAAAATGTGAAGAGTATACTAATAACTTAAAGGATGACTTCAAAGAAGAATCCAAGCAGTTTTTTAAATTTTTAAACCATTGTCATATAGGCGATATTGAACTAGCTTTTAATATATTATCTGATGGTATTTATTTAAAAGACGTTTCAACTTGCTTAGAACAAATAGATGTAATAAAAATTTCTCTTCATAGGTTAATTGA
Organism: Paraclostridium dentum; assembly: GCF_048568265.1. NCBI lineage: Bacteria > Bacillati > Bacillota > Clostridia > Peptostreptococcales > Peptostreptococcaceae > Paraclostridium > Paraclostridium dentum. The sequence continues at coordinate 1,924,830 of NZ_CP183813.1, forward strand.
GTCGGAAAAACATAGTCTTGACCATATATTATAGAATAATCAATATAATTTTTTATGAGTTTAAATTAATATCTAAAAAAAGGTGAATATATAATCTTCTTGTTCAAGACTTATGTATTCACCTTAATATTTTTACTTTTTTAATATATATTTACTATTTACTTACTCATTTCTTTAGATTTTTCTATGCAATCATCAATTGCTTTTATAACTGAGTTTCTGAATCCTTCAGCTTCTAAAGTTTTAACTGCTTCTATAGTAGTTCCACCTGGAGAACATACCATATCTTTTAATTCCCCTGGATGTTTACCTGTTTCAAGTACCATTTTTGCAGAACCCATAACAGCCTGAGATACAAATGTATACGCTTGATTTCTTGGCATTCCTGCAGCAACTACTGCATCAGCCATAGCTTCTATAAACATAAACACATATGCAGGTGCTGATCCACTTGCCCCAATTACTGCATCTATTAAGTATTCATTTACTACTTCCGCCTTACCAAATGAGCTAAATATTTTCTTTACAAGATTTAGTTCTTCATCAGTTATATTTTTATTTTTACAAAGAGCACTCATTCCTTCATTTACTAAAGCTGGAGTATTAGGCATAGTTCTAATAACCTTCTTATCTGAACCTATTACATTTTCTACTGATTCTATTGTTTTACCTGCTGCTATAGTTACAATTATTTTTTCATTGTCTATTAATTCTTTAACTCCTTCTAATACTAGATCGTACACATTTGGCTTTACAGCTACAATAACTATATCACTGTTTTTTACTACTTCTTTAGAGTCATTTGTTGTATTTATTCCATATTCATCTTTAGCATTTTCAAGTGCTACTTCATTTAAATCCGATGCAAATACATTGTTAGCTTCTACTAGTTTAGATTTAACAATCCCTCCTATCATAGCCTTAGCCATGTTACCTGCCCCTATAAATCCTATTTTTTTGTTCATAAATATCTCTCCTTTTGTGTTATAAATTTATCATTTTGTTTAAATAGTTATAGGGTCTGCTTTAAGAATATAAAAATCTTAAAACATACCCTATTTAAATATTTTTTAAAATATATTAGAAGCTTTGCTCTGTTCTTCCTATTATTTCATCTTGAAGAGCTCTGCTTAAATTATTAAAGTGATCACTATATCCAGCAACTCTAACTATTAAGTCTTTATATTCATCTGGATTTTTTTGTGCTGCTAACAATACATTTTTATCAAATACATTAAATTGTATGTGGTGTCCATCCATATTGAAATAAGCTCTAACTAAGTTAGACATATTTTCTAGCCCTTCTTCTCCTTGTACTACAGCAGGAGCAAATCTTTGATTTAAAAGCGTTCCTCCTGTTTTTAAATGGTCCATTTTAGAACAAGACTTAATAACAGCAGTAGGTCCATTCGTATCTCCACCTTTTTCTGGAGATATACCTTCAGATAATGGCTTTTGACTTAATCTACCATTAGCACTAGCCCCCATAACTTCTCCAAAGTAAACATGGCATGTTGTAGGTAGCATATTTATTCTATACTCAGCTCCCATAGGAGACTTTCTTCCTGTAACTTCATTATAGAATGAATTAAATACATCTTGCATTAAATTATCTGCATAGTCATCGTCATTACCATATTTAGGGGTTTTGTTAACTACCATGTTATATATAGCTTCATATCCATTAAAATTATTTTTTAAAGCTTCTAGTAATTCGCTCATGTTAAACTTTTTCTTATCAAATACATTGTATTTTATAGAAGTTAAACTATCTGTTATAGTTCCTATCCCAACACCTTGTATATATTTTGTGTTATATCTTGCTCCACCTGCATTATAATCTTTTGCAGTTTTTATACAATCATCTACTATAACACTCATAAGTGGGGCTGGCATATGCTTTGAGTATATTCTTTCAATTACATTGTTTCCTTTTACCTTTATTTCTACAAAGTGATTTAATTGAGACTTAAATGCATTAAATAACTCTTCGTAAGATTTAAAGTTATTAGGATCACCAGTTTCTATCCCAAGCTTTTTATTTGTCATAGGGTCTATACCATTATTTAAAGTTATTTCAAGAATTTTAGGTAAATTTAAATAACCTGTAAGTATATATGCTTCCTTACCATAACATCCTGTTTCTACACAACCACTAGTTCCGCCACATCTAGCATCTTCTATTGTTTTACCTGCTTCTAATAACTCTTGAATTATTGCTTCTGTGTTATAAAATGCAGGCTGACCCCAACCTTTTCTAGAAATTTCACATGCTCTTTTTAAGAACTTACTTGGAGTTTTTTTACTAATTTGTACATTTGAACTAGGTTGTAATAATTTCATTTCATCCATTACATCTAGAATAATATAACTTACATCATTAACTCCATCTTTACCATCTTCCGTTACTCCTCCTGTATTTATATTTGCAAAGTCAGTGTATGTTCCACTTTCTTTTAGTGTAACCCCTACTTTTGGAGGTGCTGGTTGATTGTTAAATTTAATCCATAAGCATTCTAAAATTTCTTTAGCCATATCTCTATCTAATGTATCATTTTCCACATCGTTTTCATAAAAAGGATTTAAATGTTGATCAAATCTCCCTGGACTAAATGCATCCCATATATTAAGTTCCGTAGTAACACCTATGTGAACAAACCAATACATCTGAACTGCTTGATGGAATGTTTGTGGTTTATTTTCAGGTACTACCTCACAATTTTTAGCTATAGTTAATAAATCTTTTTTCTTATCTTCATCAGTTTCTTTCTCTGCTAATTGCTTAGCATATTCTGAATAACGTTTTCCATATATAATTAAAGCATCACAAGCAATAGCCATTCCCTCTAACTGAGCTTTTTTATCATACGCTTCTTTATCGTTAACAAAATCTAGTTTGCTTATTTCTACTTCAATTTCCTTCTTTAAGTCTAAAAATCCCTTTTTATATATTGTTCCCCCACAAACTGTATGCCCAGGAGCTCTTTGTTCCATAAACTCTGTAAACACTCCATTTTCATAACAATCTAACCATTCTTGTTCCATTGAATTAACTATTTTTTGTCTTATTTGTCTATTTTTCCAAAAAGGTATTATTTCATCTTCGTGAATTTTCTTTACATCATCACTCACTTTAAAAGATATAATATCTCGTTTATCCATTATATCTAGATCTTCCATTGTATGGCAGCATAATTCTGGATAAGTAGGTGTACTTTGTGGCGAATCTCCTTTTTCTCCAACTATAAGTTCTCCATCATTTATACAAAGAGTTCTATTTTCCATATAGTGTTTAAATGCTAAAGCTCTAAGTACTGGTATTTCAACACTTCCCTCATATTTTTTATATCCTTCTGTCATAAGCCTAGCTCTTTCAATAGTTATAAAAGGTTGAGTCTCTATACTTTGCTTTCTAAGTCTTTTAGTTCTTTCAAAACTTCCTCTTTCCATATGATTATCCCCCAATCTTTATTTCAAAATTATTTGCTTTGAAAATTTGTTTTATTTCCTCTAATTTCTCGTCTGAAGGTCGTTTTAAATTTTCTCCTTCATACTGCATATAAAGCTTTTTGTATTTGTGCATTCCTATATTGTGGTATGGCAATATATTAACTTTTGCAATGTTTAAAGGCTTTATAAAATCTATTATTTTTTTAATTTCTTCATTGTTATCATCTACATTAACACCTTCTATTAAAGGTATTCTTATGTTTATATTTGCTCCTTTTTCACTTAGCATCTTTAAATTATTTAGAATTAATTTATTTGATTTTTTAGTAAAAAATTCATGTTTTTCATCACTTATTAACTTTATATCGTATAAAAATGTATCCACAAATGGCAATATAACTTCATAGTTATCAAACTTTGAATGTCCACATGTATCTATTGCTACGTCTATACCTTTTTGTTTCAATGAAATTACTAGTTTTTTTATATATTCTATATCCTGAGTCATTACTTCGCCTCCAGATAAAGTAACGCCTCCACCTGACTCTTCATAAAACGCCATATCTTTTATTAATTCTTTTACTAAATCTTTTATTTCATATGTTTTCCCAACTATTTCCCTTGCATTGTTTAAGCAAAAATCTATACAAGTCTCACAATATGTGCACTTTTCTTTTTCTAATTCAATTACATCTAAACCTTTATATATAGCTTCATTAGGGCATTTCTCTATACAAGTCCCACACTTTAAACATTTTTCTTCATTATATAAAACTTCTTTTTTGTAATCCTGACTTTCTGGATTATGACACCAGATACATTCTAAAGGACACCCCTTAAAAAATACTGTAGTTCTAATTCCATCCCCATCATGCAAACTATATTTTTGTATATTCAATATGAGTGGCTTATTCATTTAATCACCTTCAAATAGTTTTAGTTATTGTTAAAAGGATTTGGAGTTGCAACAACTATCATCCTTACCATTTTATTTGTATAATTAGCCCAATTGTGATTTCTTGAAGAATTGTAGTGTATACTATCTCCAGGATATAATTCATGTTGTTCCCCATCTAAAAATAGTGTTAAAGTTCCTTCTAATACATATACAAATTCTTCTCCCTCGTGAGAATATGACTGTATATCTTCATCTGTATTATTTGGAAGAATATCTAAAAACCTAGGAAGCATAAACTTTTCCTTTAAGTCATTAGATAAATTGTACTGGATACATCCAGATGTACATATATTAAAAACTTCTTTTTCATAACTTCTAATTATTGGTCTTTTCTTAGTTCTTGGCTTTAAAAAGAAATAAGATAACTCAACTTCAAATACATCTGCAATACTCCCCAATGTGTCTGTTGCTATACTAGTTAATCCTCTCTCTAACTGAGATAAAAAACCAATAGATAAGTTAGTTTTTTCACTTAAATCTTTTAATGTCATTTTTCTTTGTGTTCTCAAGCTTTTTATCTTAGCTCCTATATGCTCATTCATATCTAACCCCTCTTTCGAAAACCATTTCCTCAATTTAAATATACTACATTGTTATAAATTTGTCTATCAATTTTTTACATATAATTAACTTTTTTTAGTTATATGAAATTTTTCATATGTAAAATTAAATATAATAAAAGCTATAGGTATTTAACCTATAGCTTTTTCATTTTTACTCTCTTTCTTCACACTACAAACAATAAACCCTAAGCAAGTTATTACTATCGATAGTATATATATAGTTTTTAATCCAAATACATCTATTCCAAATCCAACAGGTAATTTGATTAATGCAGAAGAAACCCCAATAGCCATTGATGTTAATGTTAAAGCTGTAGCTTGAATTTCACTAGAAAATTTATCTTTTATATATCCAATATATGATACTAGCATTGTTGAAAATGCTAAAGCTGTAAGTGGAGCCGTAAGTATAAATATCATTGGAGAAGTTGCAAATAAGCAAGTTATCCATCTTATTAAGAATGTAAGTATACCTATTTTAAATACTTTTTTATATCCATATTTTAAAACTAGCGAATTAATTTTTGACATAAAAAATATTTCAGGTAAAGCTGTAAATATGACTAGTATACCTATATCACCTTCACTTGCGCCTAGATCAATTAAATATAAACCTTGATAAGCATTAGTTACTTCACTAATACTTATTGTACATATAACAATAGCTAAAAGCCATAAATATGATTTATCTCTTATAAGCTCTTTTAAATCTTCTTTCATCGTTGAGCCTTTTAACTTTTCTTCTTCATCATATTTTTTGGAATCTAAAAACGGAAGTACTATTAAAGAAACCACAAATAAAATTATATATACTAAAAATATAATTCTAGAATTAGATGTTACTTTTATAAGTTGACCTGTTAAAAAACTTATAAGCGCAAAACCTACAGATCCTCCGCTTCTTATAATTCCATAATTTAAATTTTTATGTTTACAATAATCTGTAGTTATATTATCAGCTAAAGGTGATATTGCATATCTAAATGCCTCTGCTAACGTAGCTACTATAAGTAATACAAGGAATAATTTTACACTTGAGTACATCCCCATTATTAAACAATTTATAGCTACACAAATTCCAAGTATTTTTTTATCTTTTTTAGTTATATCAGTTATAATACCCCAAAGAGGAACAACCAATATCCCTATTATTGATGGTATAGATGTTATGATTCCTATTTGCGTAGCAGATAGATTTAATGATCCTTCTAAGTATGGAACTATGTACGGTATAAATGCTCCTAATCCACCATATATAAGTACATAGTATAAATAGTATTTTGTCATGTCTTGCTCCCTTCAATCTGTTAAATACACTCCATTATATCATATTTTTATAGTAAAATGATGAAAAATTCGCTTTGCTTGAGCGACTACATCTGCGAACTACTTCATGTCGCTCAAATAATAAATAAAATTGCTTAAGCGTAAAAAAGACCTAGATACAGATGAAAATCTATATCCAGATCTTTCCTCTAGTTAGACTTAGAAGTCAGCCAGTCTTTACCTTCAACTAGTCTAGCAACCATCATAGCACACACAGTGTTTCCTGCTGAGTTTAATAGTGTTGCCGGTGCATCTATAACTGTTCCTAAAACAGTAATTATAGGTAGCATTTCTGGTGAAAATCCAAATACACTTAGTATTAACATTTCTCCAATTACTCCACCACCTGGTATGGCACCTACAACGGCACCTACTAAAAATGAAACTACTAATATACTTAATAGGGTAGATGGGTTAGTTATATCCATTCCGAAAATTCCCATTAAAAATGTTATTTTTAATACTCCTCCAATTACAGATCCATCTTTATGGATATTAGCACCTAGTGGTACAACTGTTTCTGCTATATCATCTGGTACTCCCATATTTTTAGCAGAAACTAAATTAACCGGTATACATGCTGCACTTGAGCAAGTTGCCACTGCTGTAACTGTTGGACCAACTGCATTTTTCCAGAAAATACTTATACCTTCTTTTCCTCCAGCTAAATAAGCATATATTGTATAGAATCCAAAGTAATATATAACAGTTATTCCTAAATATAATAAAAATGCAGTTACATATCCCGAAAGTATTTGAGTCCCTAATTCACCTATAACAGATGCAAAGTAACATCCAAGACCTATAGGTGCATAATACATTATTATTTTTATAATGTTTCCAATAACTTCTGATCCTTCTTCCACAAACTTTGCTATACCTTTTGCCTTTTCTCCAGCCATTGCAGTTGCAAGCCCAAATAGTACTGCAAATACTATAAGTTGTAACATATTTGACTTTGAAAACAACATGTTAAAATCATTAACTGTTACAGTTTTTACAATTTGATCTAAAAAACTAACTTTTTCAGCTTCTACGATTTCTCCACTTCCTATTATAGAAGTAAACATGCTAGAATCTAATCCTTTAGTTGGGTTTAAAATTATAGCTCCTAAAATACCTATTAATGCTGCTATTAATGCTGTTGATAAAAATACTATAACAATATTACCCATTATTTTCCCTAATCTTTTCATAGTGTTCATATTTGCTATTGCTGATGAAACACTGAAAAATACAAGAGGCACTAGTGACATAAATAATAAATTTAAAAATAAGTCCCCAAAAGGCTTTAGCATGGTAGCTTTAGGTCCTAAAACTACACCTACAATTCCTCCGATTAATATTGCGCCTAGTAATATTAATGATGATTTATAATTTTTCAAAAAGTTTTTCATTTGTCTTCTCCTTTTAATACTATTGCTTTAATGCACAATGAATTTTATTATATTATTATTTTTTTACCATGTACATTGCGTAAAATGCCCTATACATTGTAAAAAGTGCTATACTATATATAGACGATTACAATTTATATTATTTACGGTATATTAAATTGTAAATATTTTTAAAGTTATTACTATTATTTGAATATGAGAGGTTGTTTTTATGGATATAAATAAAGAAAATATAGATAAGGTTGGATATCTTGATGATAATTTTAAAATATTTCATATAAAGGATATGAGAGATATAAAGTTTGACTATCATCACCATGACTTTAATAAAATTACAATTTTAATTTCTGGTGATGTAGATTATTTAGTAGAAGGAAAATCATATAAATTAAAACCTTGGGATATTTTATTTATAAATAATACTGAAATACATAAACCTATTATAAATCCTAATAAATATTATGAACGTATAGTTATATGGATAAATCCAGAATATATAGAAAAACATAATATATACGGAGATGATTTATTCACTTGTTTTAATATATCAAGTAAAAATAAATCTAACTTGTTAAGACTTAATCCAAATGACTTAGAAAATTTAAAAAGTATTTTATTTAAAATTAAAGCCGCTGAGTCTTCTGATGAATTTGGTCATATTATACTTAAAAATTCTTTATTTATACAATTTTTAGTTTTAATTAATAGACTATTTTTAAAAAGCGATGATACTTCAGAAGATGTTGAGTACGATGAAACAATTCAACAAATTTTTAGTTATATAAATGATAATTTAAATAAAGATTTATCTATAGATACTATAGCTAATAAATTTTTCATGAGCAAGTATTATCTAATGCGTAAATTTAAGTCTCAAACCGGAAGCTCTCTACATAGCTATATAGTTCAAAAAAGACTTATTTATGCTAAGTCCTTAATAAAAAAAGGATATCTTATGAGCGATGCTTGCATAGAATGTGGATTTAAGGATTATTCAAGTTTTGTCAGAGCTTTTAAAAAAGCCTATGGAGTTTCTCCTAAACATTATTTAGATAGGATAAGTGAATTCGAAAAAAATCCATTTGATATAGAATAAAAAAACATGTCTAAAGTTTAAACTTTAGACATATTTTTTTATAACTCAATATGTTGTCCTATTTTTTGCTCTAAAGATTTCTTATAAATTTTATCAGCTACTACCATATCAAACAGCCCCATTCCAACAGACTTGTACAGAGTAGTTTTTTCTTTTAAGTTCACGTTATTATTTTCTTTTAAAAATTCTCCCATGTTCTTAATATCATCTGATTTTATCAATCCTTTTTGTATCGGTACATATAAATCTCCACTTTCTTCCTTCGCAAAATCAGTGTCTACTACTACAAGATCTGCAATTTCAAGTAATGCATCTGGTAACTCTCTCATGTCAGGTTTATAAGAACCTATTGCTATTATATGTTTTCCTTTCAACAATTCTTTATCTTCTTCTATAACTGGCTGGTATGAAGTTGTTGCTGTTACTATAACTTCACTTTTTTGAACTAATTCTCTAGAAGTTTCTACTATATGTATACTAATATTTTTTAATTCTTTCTCTAGTTCATTTTTTAGATTAACTGCTTTTTCTTTTGTTCTATTATATAAGTAAACATTCTCTATATTTCTTGCTTTACATGCATATATAATTTGATAAAACCCCTGAACTCCTGTACCTATCAATCCTATATTTTTCACATCATCTCTTGTTGTATGTCTAACTCCAACACCACCTACTGCTCCAGTTCTAATCGCTGTAAGTGTTTTCCCATCCATCATACAAGCAACTTCACCTGTATTTATATCATTCACTAACATAATTCCATCGATTACAGGTTTGTTTATTTTAGCATTGTTAGGCGCAACTGTAAGTATTTTCGTACCAAATGATTCTTTCGTGAAACAAGGCATATATAAAGAAGTTAAATCATTATTCTCCACTTGTAATCTATCTGGCATATTATACTCATTGTTAGCATACATTCTATATGCATCTTCTACAGCATCCATACACTCATCTAATGTTATAGACTTTATTATATCTTGACTATTTAAATAAATCATAAAAAATCTCCTTCCTAATTTTTATTTATATAATTATATCATTTTAATAAAAAAGAGTATATAAAACTATTTTTGTCAGCTTTTATATACCCTTTTTTAATTCTTATCCTATTTTTATATAATCTCCTGATACGTATCCGTATCCTCCATTATATTTTATCTTATGCCATCCATTTTTACTTTCTACTATTTCTACTTTTGCTCCATTTGATAATGTTCCTATTTTAGAATAACCTGATCCGTAACCATTTCTTACATTTAATGAAGTTGCTATTACTACTCCTCTTTTTGTTGTAGAAGGTGGATTTGTTGTGCTTCCTCCTACTTTTATATAATCTCCCGATACGAATCCGTACCCTCCATTATATTTTATCTTATGCCATCCATTTTTACTTTCTACGATTTCTACTTTTGCTCCATTTGATAATGTTCCTATTTTTGAATAGCTTGATCCGTAACCACTTCTTACGTTTAATGAAGTTGCTGTTACTACTCCTGTATTTTTAACTGTTTCTCCTGGATTTGTTGGCGGTGTTGTGCTTCCATCCACTTTTATATAATCTCCTGATACGTATCCATACCCTCCATTATATTTTATCTTATACCATCCATTTTTACTTTCTACTATTTCTACTTTTGCTCCATTTGATAATGTTCCTATTTTTGAGTAACTTGATCCATAACCACTTCTTACATTTAATGAAGTTGCTGTTACTACTCCTGTATTTTTAACTATTTCTCCTGGATTTGTTGGCGGTGCTGTACTTCCATCCACTTTTATATAATCTCCTGATACGTATCCGTATCCTCCATTATATTTTATCTTGTGCCATCCGTCTTTGCTTTCTACTATCTCTACTTTTGCTCCATTTGATAATGTTCCTATTTTTGAATAGCTTGACCCATATCCACTTCTTACATTTAATGAAGTTGCTGTTACTACTCCTGTATTTTTAACTGTTTCTCCTGGGTTTGTTGGTGGAGTTGTACTTCCATCCACTTTTATATAATCTCCTGATACGTATCCGTATCCTCCATTATATTTTATCTTATGCCATCCGTCTTTACTTTCTACTATCTCTACTTTTGCTCCATTTGATAATGTTCCTATTTTTGAGTAACTTGCTCCATATCCACTTCTTACATTTAATGAAGTTGCTGTTACTACTCCTGTATTTTTAACTGTTTCTCCTGGATTTGTTGGTGGAGTTGTACTTTCATCTACTTTTATATAATCTCCTGATACGTATCCATATCCTCCATTATATTTTATCTTGTACCATCCATCTTTGCTTTCTACTATTTCTACTTTTGCTCCATTTGATATTGAACCTATAACTCCATAACTAGTTCCATATCCACTTCTTACATTTAACGTACTTGCTGTTACTGTTCCTGTTTTTGTTGTAGATGGTTGTTCTGGATCTACAGGTTTCTCTCCACTACCATTTATTTCTATGTTTTCTTTTAAGTATTTTTCTATTCCATTTGCAATCCCCGTAGCTAATTTATCTTGGTATGATGAACTTGCTAAATTTGCAGATTCATTTTGATTAGTTATAAACCCACTCTCAAATAAAGCTGCAGGCATATTAGTTTCTCTTAAAACAGCGAAGTTTGCACTTTTAACTCCTCTATTTCTAGCATTTGTCTCACCTATTGCCTTAGTTTGAACATCTTGAGCATATGGTTTGTGATCACTTTTATTCGTATGATAGTATGTCTCTATACCATTTGCACTAGTTGCATCTGCAGAGTTTTGATGAATTGAAACAAATACATCAGGAGCATAGCTGTTTGCCATCTTAGCTCTATCACCTAAAGATATAAATTCATCACTAGTTCTACTCATTTTTACTTCTATACCTTTAGATTCAAGTTTTTGTCTAACTTTATTTGCAACTTGTAAATTTAGTTCATCTTCATAGTTTCCATGTCCAACTGCCCCACTGTCTTCTCCACCATGTCCAGGATCAACAAAAACTTTATAGTGATCTCTATCTACTTTTGGCATAGCAGCAAAGCTATATGCTCTTATCTTATTTTGAGGAACGTATACTTCTAATATATGTACCTTGTCATCTATTTTCTGGCTTAAAAATACAGTCCCTGAATTTACAGGTGTTACAATTCCATCTTCGCTTATTTTAACTGTATCACTATCTGACATTTCCCAATTAGGATTTTTTGATAAATTTAGAGTCTCTCCTTTTCTTAAAGATACCCCATCATCTACTACAACTTCTTCATTTTTGTATTTATCCATAACCGCTGAAAACTCAGCTTCTACATTTTCATTAGCACTTACAGGAACTATACTTCCAACTGCTGTTGTTGCTGATATTATTCCGAATGTTACAATATATTTTATAAGTTTACTATTTCTTCTACTCAATTTTTCGTCTCCTCTATAATTAACATTTTGCTATCTTACATTGTTTATACGGATATATTCTAACATATTTTATACATTTTTTACAATATTTCGCATTTTTTGTCAATTAGTCAACAACAAAAAAGTATCAATTACATTTAAATATAATTGATACTTTTAATTTTTAATCATTAATAATGTTCACTAATTTTTTTAATTTTACTTTATCAATTTCTCCAAACGGGTTTTTATCGACTCTAACCGCTGTTCCAAAGTGGAAATCTTTATTGTTTGTTAACTTTTTTATTTGCTCTATATTTTCAAAATTTAAGCCGCCTCCTAATAATACATTTGCATGCTTAGATTTATTTTTCAAAGTATTTATATAATCAATGTTATCTATTATCTTTCTTTTACCTCCAGATGTTAAGATATTTGTAATTTCATTATATCTATTTATCACATCTATAGAATTAAGTAAATTTGTTTCATCTATCGCTCTATGAAATGTAATTTTCAATCCTTTAGAAGCACTTATTATAGTTTTCAGTTGATTTTCTTCTATATTATTTTCTTTATCCAACATTCCTATAACTATCCCATTAGCGCCTAGTTCTTTTACTTTTTCTATGTCTTTTAGCATTATACTTATATCTGACTCACTATACATAAAGCTTTTAGCATGATGTCTTATCATAACATTTACTGGTATATTTACACTTTTTATAACTTCATCTATTAATCCAAAACTTGGTGTAAGCCCACCTTCTGTAAGGGCACTTACAAGTTCAATTCTATCTGCTCCACATTCTTCAATACTTATAGCATCTTCTACGCTCATAGCTATAATTTCTAGCATTACTCCTCCTTATCTAATTCACAAATTATATCTGCAAATATTTTAGTATTTAATATAATATCATCTACAGTCATAGATTCATCACTACTATAATTTATTTCATTTTTTACAGTATTACCGACATCAAGTTCAATAATTATTCTTCCTTTTTCAAAATTTAAGTTATCTAAATTTAACTGTTTTTTTGAATTTTCATTAACAAATAATTCTTTTTTACCATAAAAATATTTATTTATTAATAAAAAATAGTTACTTAGTCTTTTATGTTCTATAAAATTTTCTTCTACTAAATAGTTTACTAAATTGATTAGAACATTATTTCCATATATACCAGTTTTAGCAATATCACTATTCATAAAAGATGTTATAATTACATGTGTTTCATTTATTTTAATATTTATATTTTTATATGTACTTATAATCCCTTCTTCAGAATTTGCCTTATTTTCTAAATAACATATTATATCCTCATATATATATTCCTTAGGAACTTCAATACAGCAGTATTTGATGTTTTTGTCTATTTCTACATCTTGGTGAATTCTTATATTTGCTATGTCTAAGTAATTTTGTATAGTAAATTTGTCAATTCCTTCTTCTAAACATACTACAGAGTATTTACAATCTGATTCAAATATATCTATAGTCGATTTATCTTTTTTCAAATAACATTTAATATGGTTAATTCCAGATTCACCATTAGTTGCAAATATTATCCTAACTTTTCTTTTCAATTTAATATTATATTTTTCTATAGTTTTTAGTGCATACAATAAACTCATTATGGATTGTTTATTATTCAATACGGCTATTACAAATATGTACTCATCTCCCATTCCATATTCAGCATATCCAACATCTCCATCAATATTTTTAGTTTTAAATCCTAGCTTTTTAGCAATTTCCAATGTTTTTTCTAATACCATATCTAGTTCTCTTTCAAAAGAATTTTTCTCACTCTCTATAATATCATTTATCAAGTCTCTTTTTAGTTCTTTTATTTTATCATCCATGATATTCATAAAATTCCTCAATTCTTATTTATTCTATAGGTGCTTTTATTCTTAAAGAGTATGCATCTAACCATTCTTTTGATGCTACTTTGTGAATACTTTTCCCGTTGATACGACTACTTAAATATACTGTCGGTTTATGGTTTTGAGTTGCAATAGAAAAACTAAAGATATCTATATTCGTTGCAACTCCCCATTCACCTTTATTATTCATAGCAACTACTGATAAGTCTCCAGCTTTACCTCGTCTATTTATAAGTTTTATGTCTAGTTCAAAAATAGCTTTATCACAGGCTTCCTGTGGACTTAATCCACTTTTCATAAGTCTAACTATTTCGTAAGATATGCAGCCTTTCATAAGATCTTCTCCTAAACCTGTAGCAGTTGCTCCTCCGATTTCACTGTCTACGTAAAAACCAGACCCAGATAATGGAGAATCCCCTACTCTTCCACTTTTTTTCATAAATAATCCACTAGTTGATGTTCCTGCACACATTTTACCATTGCAATCTAGAGATACCATTCCAACAGTGTCATGACCTATGTATGGACTTAACCCTTTTTCTAATATTTCTCTTTTTCTTTTATTGTAATGTTTTTCAGCTCTTTCACTTAACATATTTTTTCTTTCAAATCTATTTTTTTGAGCATATTCTTCTGCTCCTATTCCTATTAAAAAACAATTTAATTTTTCACTACTTAGTTTTCTAGCTATTGATATTGGATTTGCAAAGTTTTTTATTCCAGCAACAGCTCCAATAGATAATGTATTTCCATCCATATATGCTGCATCTAACTCTACTTCACAATTTTCATTTGGAAGACCCCCATAGCCTACTGATTTGTAAAACGGATAGTCTTCTACTATTTTTATAGCATGTTCAATTGCATCTCCTGCATCTATTCCTTTGCTTAACGCTTGTGCACTTTCATCAATTCCCTCAATTGCCATTCTCCAAGTAGCTATTATCCCCCACATATTAATCCTCCATATTTTTAATAAAAGCCCTGGTTTCCCAAGGCTTTTACTTTTAGACTAAAACTTCTAATTTTTAATGTATCTACTTTATTTTTAACCCACTTATATTCCCTTGAATTTATGCTATGATTATTTAGCTTGACGAGCTTTTATCATCTTTATAGCTGTCTTTAAAACTTTCTCTCCATTCATAGCTCCATAATCAAGACTATTTATAACATCTACTGGAGTTTTTGCATCAAATTTTTCTTGAACTTCTTTTAGCATAAATTTAACTTGAGGCCCAAGTAGTATGCAGTCTGGATTTTTTTGCTCTACTATTTTGTCTATATCAGCATACGGAAATGCTTCTACCTCTATTGGTAAATTGTGTTGATTTGCAACATTTTGCATTTTGCTTGCTAATAAACTTGTTGACATCCCTGCACTACAAAATAAGTATATTTTTTTATTCATTTTAATTTCCTCCTAAAAGTCTAATATATTTTTATTTTAATATTGTTAATTACTTATTTAATTTAAGCTCTTTTCTTAAGTCTATAATTTCTTTTACTAAATTTCTTTCACTTAAACATGTCATCAAATGATCTTGTGAGTGAATTAAAAGCATGCTTATTTCGACATTTTTCCCTTCAGCATCTTTATTTATTAAACTAGTTTGAATTTTTTGAGCTTCTAGAATTTCTTCATTTGCACTTTCCATATATTCGTCACTTTTTTTAAAGTCGCCTTTTTTAGCGCAATGTAAAGCTTCATATATATGTGATTTAGCATTTCCTGCATGAATTATAACCTTTAGTATTTTATCTTGATAATTCATATTTTCACCACCTTACTAAGGTCTTTTGTTGTTGTTAACGTTTTCTTTAAGTATATTTTACAATAGACTTTTAAAAAAGGAAATAGTAAATTGTATTTTTTTAAAAAAATTTTACAATTAATTTTTATTTTACATTTTATTTCTTATTTTTAGTTTATTTTTCAAGGGTTTTTTCTATTTTTGTCTTAATTACTAGGGTTATATATATATTATAGCGTATTTTGCATTTATGTAAAAAAAAATTTCTTTATTAATTTATATTTTTTCAATTAGTTTCAAAGCTTACGCCTATTGCATATAGATATAATGATAGGATATGCCTATTAATTAAAATATATGAGGTGTTTTTATGCAAAAAAAATGTGACTACAACTTTTGTAAACAAAAAAAATGTACATCGGAATACTGTGAATGTGACAGCTGTAACTTAAACAAAAGTTCCTCAAATTTATTTGAACTTGAAACTTTTGATTGTGACAATTATCCAGACAAAAACTATAATTGTAACACTTGCCAAAGTAGCTCTTTAAATTGTAATGAGAGCCAAATGTTTTTTTATTATGCTTGTGATTTAGACCTATATAAAAATTTGGTTGGATGCGTAGGTAGAATACTTGGTTTTAAACTTTCTAATAGCGATTGTATTTTAAGGTTAAAGGTAAAAAAAATTACTCCATGTAGTATATATGGAACTACATCTTCAGGAAAAGGTCCTATATGTATAAAATTATCAGCTATTGACTATGTTGATTTTGGTAAAGAAGTATATGTTAATCCATTGTGTAATATAAATAAGTCTGAAATATTAACATTACCTAGCGCTCAAGGTCCTAAGGGTGATAAAGGTGATGTTGGTCCTCAAGGCCCTAAGGGTGACACTGGTTCTGCTGGTCCTCAAGGTCCTAAGGGTGATACTGGTGCTGCTGGTCCTCAAGGCCCTAAGGGTGACACTGGTTCTGCTGGTCCTCAAGGCCCTAAGGGTGACACTGGTTCTGCTGGTCCTCAAGGTCCTAAGGGTGACACTGGTTCTGCTGGTCCTCAAGGTCCTAAGGGTGACACTGGTTCTACTGGTCCTCAAGGTCCTAAGGGTGATACTGGTTCCGCTGGCCCTCAAGGCTCTAAGGGTGACACTGGTTCTACTGGTCCTAAGGGTGATAAAGGTGATGTTGGTCCCCAAGGCCCTAAGGGTGAATCCGTAGAAGTTCCTAATAAGGTTAACCCTGTACCTTACAAACCTAATAAGAAAAAAATAGCTCCATCTAGTAAAAAATAATAAAAAATAAAAGCGCTTATAAATAAGCGCTTTTATTTTTTATTATTTTTCTAATTTACTATATATAAATTCATACATATCAACAAATTCTTTAGCTAATTGTAAAAAATTCATAGTTGTCATTAAATGATCTTGAGAGTGAACTAATACAACTCCCATTTCAGTTTTTTCTCCGCTAGCCTCTGCTTGAATTAACTCAGTTTGGAATCTATGAGCCTTAGTTAATGTTTCATTTGCTTCTTTTAATAATTCTCTTGCCTTTTCAAAATTGCCTAATTTAGCTTCACCTAACGCTTCATATGCTGTACTTTTAGCATCTCCTGCATGACCTATTATACCAAATGATATTTCAAAAATCTTTTCATTCATAATTAAATACCTTCACTTTCCCCTATATTATTATAATTAATTAAGTTTATATTATTATCTTCAAAAAACTGTTTTAGTTCAAATGAAGTTAATATTTCATGTTCTAATGTTCGTTGTATAGAATATGAGGTTGATTTTGATAAAAAAGCATCTACAAATGCAGGATGGCTCATTATATCCACAACTTTAAATTTTTTTATATCGTCAATGTTATTATTAAAATAATCACCACTTATATTATCCCCATAAAAACTATCTATAAGTGGAACTACTTTATCATAGCTAATTTCATATTCAAATCCACCTCTTATATGTAACTTATATTTTTCTAATATTTTTTCAATTACTGGTCTAAATTCTTCAAGTGTATGTATATGATGATGACTATCTAGATGACTTATTTTAACTCCAGCACCTATAGCTTTATCTATTTGTGAGCAAAGTTCTAGGTATACCTCATCTAAATCAAATTCCATAGCCTTTTCTTTTGTTATTCTTCTAAAGAAGTATCCACTTTCATCTACCAAAGTTTTATGTGTATCTAAAACCGGTTTATAACAACTCAAAGTCATATGAACTCCACAACCAAGCCCTTTGTTTTCATTTAAAAGCTTCACAGCTTGATTAAAACCAGGCATTCCCGCCATTATACTACAAGAAGTTACAACTCCATTTTTATAGGCCGAAATAATACCCTGATTTACACCTTCACAGTAGCCAAAATCATCTGCATTTATTATTATATTTGTCACAAATACCCCTCTCCCCTCTTCCTCTTTCTTCGGTAAAACGTTTACATATTTAAAATAACATTTTCATATGCAAAAATCAATATTATTTTTAAATTTTATTTTTAATTTTATTTTAAATTTTATTTACTTTTAGTATACAAAGTCTTTTTCAGCCTATAATTATACAACCTGCTACTTAATAATTTTTGAAATTATAATTCATCTAATACCTCTAACCTATATTTTCTATCATCCACTTTATATTTATCATATAGTAAACTAGGATTATTTATAAGCTTAGTTTTATTTAACCTTGTAAGCTTTTTCAAAAAACATTCTAGCTTCATTGCATCACTACGTGAATTGCTACTCCAGTATATTTCTAAATTTTTAAATCCTCTTGCTCTAGTATATTTCGAGTTCTTTCCTATTTTATGTTCATTAATTCTTCTTTTAATATCGCTAGTATATCCAATGTAATAAGTTTCATCTTTACAAGTTATTATATATGTGTAATACATTTTCCCTCCAAAAAATAAATTAAGCAGCTAAAAGCTGCTTAATAATTAATATTTAACAGAATATAAGTATAGACCTTTAGCTGGCGCAGTGTCTGATGCTTTACTTCTATCTTTTGCGTCCAACATAAGTTTTATATCCTCAGGAGTTTTTTTATTTAATCCAACCTCTATTAAAGCTCCTGCTATTATTCTTACCATATTGTATAAAAAGCCATTACCTTCTACAAATATGTCTATCATATCTTTATTTTTATTTATTGTTATACTGTGTATCTCTCTTACATTTGATTTCTTTTTTGATTTAGATGATGCAAAACTTGTAAAATCATGCTCTCCTACTAAATACTCACTAGCTTTTTTCATCAATTCTATATCTAACGGCTTTTCTATATAAGTACTATATTTTCTCAAAAACACATCTTGAGTTTTAGCGTTATTTATTTTATATAAATAGACTTTTTGTTTTACATTATATCTTGAATGGAATCTTTCATCAACTTCTTCAACATTTTTTATAACTATGTCCTCTGGTAAATAATTATTTAAATAATCGTTAATTTTTCTAACAGACAAACTAGAGTTTGTTTTAAAGTTAGCTACTTGATTGTAAGCGTGAACACCCATATCAGTTCTTCCTGATCCAATTATTTCGATTTTTTCATCTGCCATTTTGCTAAGTACAGCTTCAATCTTTCCTTGAATCGTATTATCATTATCTTTTAATCTTTGAAATCCTTTGTATCTTGATCCGTCGTACTCAATAGTGATTTTAATATTTCTCATTTTTATCCTCTTTCTATACAGACTCCAGTAATGTATTTTTTAATGTAAATATAATACATGTGCCTTCACCTTTTTTACTTTTTATTTTCATTTCTCCGCCATGTAATTTTACAATTTCATTACTTATAGCAAGTCCTAAACCACTACCTGCTTTATTATAATTTTCTTGGAAAAATTTATCTAATACATTTTCTAAATTATGTTCTTCTATACCTTCTCCATTATCAACAACACTAATAGTTGTATAATCTTCTTCTTGATGAACTACAATCTTTACATATCCATTTTCTTCTGTGAATTTTAAAGAGTTTTGTACTAAGTTTATAAGAACTTGTCTTAGTCTATTTTTATCTCCTTGTATCGGTCTCATTTGAGTATCTTCAACTTCACAACTTAATGAAATATTCTTTTCTTGTGACTTAACTTTCAATTGATTAACCACTCCAAAAGCTAATTGTTGAATATCTACCATATCTATTTGAAGTTTAATTCTATCAGATGATAACCTTGAAAAGTCTAAAAGTTCTTCAACAAGTTTAATAAGTCTTTCTGTTTCATCTTGAATTATTCCTAAACCTAAATCTAACTCTTCTTTTCCAATTCCTTCATACCCTAAAGTCTCACTCCATCCTTTAATAGATGTTAAAGGTGTTCTTAATTCATGTGAAATTGATGATATGAACTCTTCTTTTAACTTTTCACTTTTATCTATTTCTTTTGCCATATGTTCAAATGTTTCTGCTAATTCTCCAATTTCATCATCAATTATAGCTCTTGGTTTTAATCTTATATTGTAATTACCATGAGCTAATTCATTTGCAAACTTTTTAAGCTCGCTTAATGGATCAATCAAAGTATATGCAAATTTTAAACTTATAGATATAGCTATTAATAAAATAAATATACCTGCAAGTATTAGCCCTAAAACTATCTTAAATATAGTTCTATCAATGTAATCTAGTGAAACAGTATATCTTGCCACTCCTTCAATTTGATTATTAGATTTTAAAGGTACTGAAATACTCATAACATGTTCTCCAGTATCTTTTATTCTATATGTGCTTGTTGTTGTTTTGTTTTTTAGAGCTTCATTTACATCTTCATAATGAGCTTTATCTCTACTTCTAAATCCATATTGGTCTATTATAATGTTTTTCTTTTTATCTATTATCTCTAAAGCCATCTTTGAATCACTATCTATATCCCTTTTATCATACAAATTATTAACTTTTTGTTCAAATGAACTATCACCCATATATCCACTGTATATGCTATCAGTATTACTAGCTTGATGCATAAGTGTTCTTTTTATTGAGTCATAATAGTAATTTTGAGCATAGAATATAAATAATCCTTCAAATAGTGTTACAGTTATAATAATTATTATAAAATAATTTTTTATTATTTTTTTTCTAAGTCCTTCAAAGTGTATCACTATTGTTCTTCCTTTCTCCAACAGTAACCATATCCCCAAACCGTTTGTATAAATTTAGGTTTTGATGGGTCATCCTCTATTTTATTTCTTATTCTTCTTATGTTTACATCAACTATCTTAAAATCATATAAATAGTTAGTTCCCCATACCTCATCTAAGATTTGATCTCTACTTAAAGACTGTTTTTCGTTTGTTATTAAAAACTTAACTATTGAAAACTCTGTTGGAGTTAACTCTATATCTGAATTGTTCTTAGTTAATTTTCTTTTTTCTAAATCTAGAACGAAAGGCCCACTTTCTATTATACTTTTATTCTTTGCATTTGCCTCTCTATTGATTCGTCTTGAAAGAGCACTTACTCTCACAAGTAATTCTTTTATACTAAACGGCTTAACCATATAGTCATCCGCTCCAGATATAAAACCTTCTATTTTGTCTTCTTCTTGAGATTTAGCTGTAAGCATTATAATACCTACTGAATCAAAGTTGCTTCTTATATGCTTACATACATCTATTCCACTCATATCAGGTAACATAACATCTAATAATGCTATAGATATGTTTTTTTCATTTGTTATTTTATCTATAGCTTCTTGTCCAGTACCTGCTTCTATAACCTCATAACCTTCTCTTTTTAAATTTATGCTTACAAAACTTCTTATACCTATTTCATCTTCTAAAACTAAGATTTTTTCATTCATAATACTTCCTCCCTCTAACCTAATAAATTGGTAAAAAATACCCTTTTATTGCTTCATTTGATATATCTAATTTTTTTAATACTTCAGGACTATTTACAAGCAACATGAATGATGCTTTGTCATTTTCTAAAATTATATATCCTCCATTATTAGTATTTGAATTAGCACTTTTACTTTCTTCAACATTATTTTTATCTACCTTACTAATAGTAAATAACTTTATAGGTTCTGTATGTTGAGTATCATAATACATAAATTCAAAATATAGTTTATTGTCTTTTGGAACTTCTTCAATATATATTTTGTTGGCTAAATTATTAGGTATAAGCAATTTAAAATTATTTGAATAGTTGTAATAAACTTGACTTACAAAAACTAAGTTTGATTCTTCATTTTCTTTTCCATTCCAACTATACCAACTTACATTAGCAGATGTTTTTTTATTGTATCCTCTAGTATTATTATTGATTATAGGTATCTCCACAACGCCATCGTGATTAATATCTTCTGGAGCCATATAATATGGATTTTTTGTTTTTATATCGCTCTCATCAAATGCTTTCATCAATTTATTTCCACTTAGATACAATATTTGAGTTATATAGGATTCTCCGCCTGTAAAAGGCTTATATCCTAATATAATTGATCTTTTATCTTTTCGTACTTTTCTTATATCTATATATACATTGTCTAAACTTTTTACATCATTTATTATTATATAGTCTTTAAGTCTTATGTATTTATCGAAATAAGTTAGGCTGACTATCATTTTATGAGTGTCTGGATTTAGACTGGCTATAACCATATCAGGAGTTTCATCATTATCTAAATTCCCTATAAAAACTTTTATATCCGTATACTCACTTGAATCAGCTATCCAACTTGGATCAAATCTATATAACCTAGTTATCTTATTATTGTTAAATTGACATATATCTAAAGTACTCTTATCCCCATTTTTTGTTAATAGTATTATTTCTTTTTTTCCATCATTATCCAAATCAGAAAAATTTGCATACTCAATACTTTCACCTGTAACTAAGTACTCATCTACAATAGAATATACACTATCTTTTCCATAATTCATTATTGAAAAGCCAACTTTTACACTTCCTTCATCTATATCTTCTTTCTTTTGGAATACAACTAATTCATTTACTCCATTTTTATCTAAATCAACTTCATTTATAGAAGATACATCTGAAGAATTTTTAGGTAGTAATGGTTTTGCTCCCTTTAATGCACTTTCTATATTATATTTTAATTTTAATTTTTGTTCATTATACAAAGGCTTTCTGATTAATTGTTCAGGTGATGCTGTACTTGTAGTACATCCTACATTTAAAAATCCTGCAAATAAAATCAATACAATTAATTTAAATAGCTTCATTTATTTTTCCTCTCTAGTTTTTAAATAAGCTTTAAACTTCTCTAGATTTTCTAGCTCTTTTTCCCTAATTTCACTAGTAATATTTCCTCTTCCTAATCTATCTACCATCGATATTAAAGCAACCTCATTATAATCAATTTCTTTTAGCATCTCTTCACAACTAAAAAAAGGTAAGTTTTTATCAAAAAATAATGGTTGCATGTGATATCTAACTAATTTAGAAACTGTATATTTTAATTCTTCATCATCTGTAAGCTTGTCCAAAATTTTTTTAGAAATTTGTTCACCTTCTACATCATGATTATAAGAAGTAATCCTTCCCTTTCTAATCTTAGTAGTAGTGATCTTTCCAATATCATGAAGCAGTGCTGCCCACATAAAAGATAAACTATTTTTAGAAAATTTTTTTATTTGAGCTGCATTATCTAAAACTAATAACACATGGTTTAAAACATTTCCCTCTGGATGATATTTTGGGTTTTGATCTATTGTTTCAAGCTTTAAAAGTTTGTCTTTAAGTTCAAAAGAATACCTCTCATCTGAAAGTATTTTTTTTATATATAAAGAAGGTGTTTCATCTTCTATTAAATGATTACTAATTTCTTTAAAAGTTAATTCTTGACTCATAGTGTACACATCCTTATGTTCTTTTTTAAATTTCCAAAACAAGAGCTTATTAAAATAAGCTCTTGTTTTGAATTTTTATTCTTGTGCATTATCTATTTCATCTACAACTTTTGTTTCTTCTTCAATTTTTTCATATTCTTTATTTTTTGCTAATTCCTCATTTTTTATAACTTTATTATTTCTAGATTTGTTGTTTGAAGTATTAACTTTATTGTTTTTTGGAAATAAATTAAAATTTAGCTTAATTCCATTTTTTTTCTGATTATTATTTGAATTAGCTTTTATACCATACTTTGATTTATCTCTTTCTGGAACTAAATCATTTAATACTATTTCAGCTTCCTTATCTTCTTTATCCATAATATCATTTAATACTACTTCTTCCTTTGATACTTCTTTTACTTTGTTATGTTTATTCTTGTTAGTTCTTTTCCTTGGTTGAACTTTACTATTTTTCTTGGCTGACAATCTCATTTATATCCCCCCTTAAATTTATTACTACACTATATTTATATTTAAGAGGGCTTGTAATTATTTGTTATTATTCATATATTTAGGTGGCTTAGGTCCTATATATTGATATATATAAGTTTTTAACCTACCATTGTATAATTTTCTCTTTTTAGTAGCTTTTTTATTAAATGCATTTTCAAAGTCTTCATATGAAGTAACCATATAATAAGACCATGTTTTAAGCTCTTTAAATGCATAACCTAAATCTTTATATAGTTTTTTTACAGTTTGCTTATCTTCTAATCTTTCTCCATAAGGAGGGTTTGTCACTATAAATCCAAATTTTTCTTCGCTTTCAAAGTTTTTAGCATTAAAAACTTTGAACTCTACATATTCTTCTACACCTGCAAGTTCTGCATTTTTTTGAGCTATCATAACAGCTTCTTTATCTATATCATATCCTTGAATTTTAAAATCTACATCTGTATTCATTTTTTCAAATGCTTCTTTTCTTACATCCCACCATATATTTTTGTCCATAGTAGTCCACTTTTCAGATATAAATTCCCTATTAAGTCCAGGAGCCATATTCAGTCCTAACATAGCAGCCTCTATTACTATAGTTCCAGATCCACACATTGGATCAACAAATATTCTTCCTGGCTGCCAAGGTGTTAACTGCACCATAGCAGATGCCATAGTTTCTCTTAATGGAGCCTTTGTTGATACTTCTCTATATCCTCTTTTATGAAGTGCCATTCCACTTGTATCTAGTGTTATAGTTACTATATCTTTATGAATAAACACTTGTATTGGATATTTTTCTTTAGTTTCTGGTAACATTCCATCTTCTTGATAACTAGTTTTCAAACTTTCAACTACAGCTTTTTTTACAATTGCTTGTATATCTGAAGTGGAAAATAATTTAGATTTTATTGAAGATGCCTTTGAAACGGGGAATTCTCCACCATATGGAATGTATTTTGCCCAATTTATAGCTTTTGTGCTTTCAAATAAATCATTAAAAGTTTTAGCTTCAAACTCAGCAACTTTTAAAAGAACTCTTTCAGCAGTTCTTAGCCATATATTAGACATTGCTATTCCTTTTTCATCCGTTTTATAAGTTACTCTTCCATCTTCAGTTTTTATTATTTCATAACCTAAATTTGATATTTCATTTTTTAATATTTTTTCTATACCGAAAAAACACGGTGTTATTAATGTATAATTTTTCATGTCTTCCTCCTATTGCTTCATACTATCATTCATATTGCCCATTCGATAACCTAATAAATCTAAAGTTATATACCTAAATCCAATATCTTTAAACTTATCATGTGTAGTTTTTAATAAATTTTCACCAAAAAATTTATGTATCTCATTTTCTTCTACTTCTATTCTCGCTAAATTGCCATGCACTCTTACTCTAAATTGTTTAAATCCTAAATCCTGTAAGTATTCTTCACTTTTTTCAATCATTCTAAGCTTATCATTTGTTATAACTTCTCCATAAGGTATTCTTGTAGCTAAGCATGCAAATGCAGGCTTATTAAATGTAGGAACATTAAGTTCTTTTGATAAGCTTCTAATTTCTTTTTTCGTTAATAAACTGTCCTTTAAAGGGCTTTTTATATCTAACTCGTCCAATGCTTTTAAGCCTGGTCTGTAATCTCCTAAATCATCTAAATTTGTTCCATCTAAGACATAATTTATGTTATTATCTTTAGCTATATTTTTTATATTCGTAAATATAGTTTTTTTACAGTAGTAACATCTTTTTTCATCATTTTCGATAAATTCTTTAACATCAAAGTCATCAATTTTTATAACTATATGTTTTACACCTAATGATTTCGTAAATTCCTTAGCTTCTTCTATTTCTCTATTTGAATGCATCATAGCATGTATAGTAACTGCTGTGCATTTATCTCCTAAAACATCATGTGCCACTTTTAATAAAAAAGTACTATCTACTCCACCTGAAAATGCAATTAAAACACTTTCCATTTCTTTAAGTTTATTCTTTAGAATATTTAGCTTATTTGAAGTATCCATTCCCACATACCTCCCCCATTTTCTAATACATTTAATTATATACAATATATAGTTTTTAATCAAATATTTTAGAAGATGTGTCGATATTGTAATATTTTGTTTTTATTTGGCTTTTTAACTTTATATATGATTAAAACAAAAAAGAGTTGTCTCAATTGATAAGACAACTCTTTTTATTTATTTAACTTAAAATACTTTCTACTTTAGATATATAAATTTAATAAGTTCTTTTTCTATTTTTATGCTTTAATAATTCTTGTTTATAAAGTTCTCGCCTTTCTCTTTTTATTTGCAATTCTCTCTCTCTTCTTGCTTCTTTTTCTTTTTTAGATTTAATTGTATAAGCCCCAATCCCTTTTAAAGTTGATACAACTCCTATAGCTATAGATATCTTAGGTAGTAGTTTAACTATCTCTAAGTTAGTAAATAGCGTTTCTAACATGTTGTTATCTATAAAAGTTGGTACTAAAAAAAATGGAGTCCACGATGCTAAAATACTTAGCAATGTAGAAAAAATTGAGTTTTCTTCATCTTCAATAGCCTTAAAAGATATATAAAATGCTATCATATATATAATAGGCGGTATAATAAAAAACATTATGTCATTTGTTGCATTATTAGAATTGCTTTTTAAGTTTATATATACCATAGTATATGTAACTATTTCTATTGAAAATAGTACTGCAATTATAATTGAAAGAGATCTTATCATAGAGCTATTTTGTTTTTCCCCCATCAGCTGCCTCCCTATTTAGATTTTAAAAACAATATAGTTAACTAAAACTTTTAATTACATCTAAAATATTATCACATGATTCTGAATTTTAATACTAAAAATATCCAGTTTTTATTCAAAGTTTTTATAAAATTTATTCATATTGTAATACTTTGTTTTTATTTGAGTTTTTTACATATATATTATATTATAAACTTATCAGGGAGGGGATATTATGACTTTAGATTTTAAACATTTAAATGACCTACTTAAATGTAATAAAAATATAAAAATTGGGTTTATAGAAAATACTAATACATTAGAAATTAAAAACTTATCAAAAACACTTTTAACATTAGATCTCAAAAGCAATGATATAGAAAATAATGCTAAAATTATTTATGATACTATTACAAGCTTAGAAAATATAACTTTGTACATACCAAAAACTTATATACCAGAAAAAAAGGATTAGAATATTCTAATCCTTTTTTATATTACTATTTTATTTCTTTTGATTTATACACACGCAAACTAATTATAATTGAAATCATTAAAATTAGTAAACTTGATATAATTAGCATAAGAGGAACTCCTATATTTCCAGCTATATCCATAATTTTATACATAAATTCTTTATTATCCCAAATGCTAGTCATAATTCCAGTTGGAACAACTACTATTAATACTGTCAATATCGTAACTACCATTCTACCTTTGTTTATTCCAAATTTCAAAATAACAGGTATTATAACAGACATAGCTAATACAGACGTTACAAAACCAATTAAAATAAATATTCCTAATGTTAGATCAAGTTTTAAAATTGAATTTAAAATATAATAAATTAAAACTGATAATACCATAAAAATTGCAGAAATAATAATTCCTAAAACATATCTAGAAATTACATATTCATTTTTACTCACAGGAAGTTTAGCAATTAAGTTATCTATTCCATACGTATCCTCATATGCCATCACCTGCATCAAAAGCAAATACGTACCCATTCCAAATATCATATTAAAAAAAGCTTGATTAATCATAGCAATTCCAATCCATACAATTATTACAATCAATATAGTCTTTATAATTGAACTTAAATTATTCAAGCTCATTTTTGTAAGATTAATTATATTTTCCATAATTAACACCCCTTTGTATAATACATTAATATATCTTCTAAGTTTGCATTATCATATACTACTTCTTCACCAAATACTTCATAAGCATATTTAACATTAGATGTCATACCATTAAATCCAAAAGAATTTTCAGTATATGATATCAATTCTTTTTTTGTATCTATGTCTAACAGCTCCTTATTTCCTCTTATTATTTTGTGATTTTCTAGTATATCCTCTTTATTTCCTGAAAGAATTATATTACCTTCGTATATAAATATCAGAAAATCTGCTACTTTATCTAAGTCAGATGTTATATGAGTTGAATAAAATACTGTAGCTTCTTCTTTTTCTATATGTTCCTGTAAAATTTCAAGAAATTCATTCCTTACTAATGGATCTAAGTTCGCTGTTGGTTCATCCATTATTATCAACTTTGGATGATGCGATAGTACCATTACAAGTTCAAATTTCTTTTGTTGTCCTTTTGAAAGTTCTTTATATACTTTGTTTTCATTTAATTTAAATTGCATTATATATTTTTTATATAGCTGTTCATCCCAATTTTTATAAAATGGTTTTATTGCCTTTTTTATATTCTTCAATTTATTTTCTTGCATATAACCGGATACATCTCCTATGTACCCTATAGTTTCTTTTATTTCAAGATCATCTACTTTTCTTTCTTTACCGAATATTTTTATAGTTCCACTATCTTTTTTTAGCATATTCATAATCAACTTCATAGTTGTTGTTTTCCCAGAGCCATTAGGTCCTATAAATCCAGTTATATATCCTTTTTTTATTTCAATATCATTTATTGTTAATTTAAAATCTTCTAGTGTTTTATTTAAGTTTTTTATATCTATAGCATTCATAAATTAACCTCCTTAGACTTCTTCATATAAACTTTTAAATATCTCTATACCTTCTTCTAAAGTTATACCTACTGACTTCGCCTGTTTTATAACTATTTCAAGTTTATTTTCTATCTCATATAAAGCCGTTTCTCTTAATCTCTCTTTGTTTTGCATAGATACAAAGGTTCCTCTTCCTGCAATCGTCTCTATAAAACCTTCTTTTTCAAGTTCCTCATAAGCCCTTTTTATGGTTATAATACTTACCTTTAGTTCTTTTGCAAAATTTCTTATCGAAGGTAATCCTTCTCCTTGCTTTAGTGTAGAATCTAGAATTTGATTTTGAATTTGATTTTGAATTTGTTCATAAAGTGGAGTTGTAGATGTATTACTTATATTTATATTCAATTTCACACCTCATTTCTTTAATATAATATGTACAGTGTATATAAACTGTATATATTATATATATACAGTTTATATACACTGTTGTCAACTTTATCTTCTTTAAATTTAATAAAATAAAAAAAGAACCTTTATATAAAGGTTCTTTTTTTATTTTATTAAAAGTTTTTCTTTCCATTCATCTTCTTTGAATCCTATAAGTACATTTTTTCCATCAAATGCTATAGGTCTTTTTATAAGCATTCCATCACTAGCTAAAATTTCTAGCAATTTATCATCACTTTCACTTTTAACTATATCTTTAAGTCCAAGTTCTCTATATTTAACCCCACTAGTGTTAAAGAATTTTTTTAATTCATATGTACCTGTTTTATACATAGTTTCTAATTCTTCTTTGCTAGGAGGATTTTTTACTATTTCTATTTCCTCAAAATCTATATTATTATCATTAAGCCAAGCCTTGGCTTTCCTAACTGTAGATCATCTAGAATATCCATAAAATTTTAACATATATATCACTTTCCTTTACTGTATTTTTTATATTATTACACAGTTTTCTACATGTTAAAACATTTTATTAAAATAAAATTTAATCATTCCATGGAACAACTTCAACCTCTCCATAGCATCTATCATTTAAACGGTTAGAATACTCTCCTTTATAATTAATAATATATAAAACTACTAATTCCACGTATCTAGTACCTATTTGAAGTATATTCCACATATCTTCAACGGTTAAATTAGCTCTTTTAGTTTTTCTAGTCGGATGAACAACTTTATTTCTAAAATATGTAAATATATCAACTCCATCATTGAACTTATTATATATATACTCATTGAATAAATTTAATTCTTCTTTTCCATAATATATGCTGCACGCATCTAATAAGATTCTTATATTGTCAGAGGCTGTATTTTTTTCAAACTCTACATCAGTTAAAATTTTATTTTTTTCAACAACAACAACATAAGACAGTGTTTCTAGTGCAATTTGTAAGGATACAACATTATTTTCTATACTTATATTATCTATAGATTCTATGTACCAGTCTACTACATGCTTTAACGCTGGACCATAGTAAGAATCATGCAATTTTCTGCACATTAAGTTCATATATTTTTCAATATTATGATGATTTGCTATAGTGTCAGACCATGTAGGAACATATTTAAATGGGGTTGTTAAAGACTCCTTCCATAGCCTAAATGTATTTTGATTGTCTTTATAACCCATTACCATACATATACCTATATATCTTCCAGCTAAAAAGCTAAGCGTATCTGATATCTCATCTAATAGTTTAAATATATATGTTGACTTAAATACTTTATTATCTTTTCTTTTTATTCTTCCTATATGTGTAATTATACTACCATTTTTAAACCTTAGCTCTTCATATAGTTCTTTTTTATAATCGTATCTTTTATCAATTATTATCTCATATCCACTTATTTCAAACTCAATTCTTCCAGCAAACAATTTATCCATATACTTTATAAGGGTTCCTTGCTTTTTGTCAAAATTTACAATATGAAAATCTATGTAATCCACATATCTATTTTTTGATTTTATTATTCCACTGCTAACGTATCCATCTACATAATTTTTTTGTATATTATTTATATTAACTTGGAAAGGCTGATATCCATGGACTTCTATAATTCCCTCCAGATAATCATCTTTAAGAATTTCTAAATCTATATTTTTATGACCTAGTACTTTAGCTTCAAAATTTATACATACGGGAGGACTAATTCTATAGTAGATCCGGCCCTTACATTTATATAGCTTATCTAGGTAAATGCAAAAATTTCCTTCATGAATAACTATATCTTCATCAATTCCATATTCTAAATAAGGAGACGATATAGCTTCTTTTACTACCTTCATTTTTAGCCCACCTTCATTTTACATAGTTGTCTTAATATTATAACATATAAGACAAATAAACAACATTTATTTGTCTTGTTTCAAAATTGAATATAGTTTTAAATCTGTATACATACCTTT
Source organism: Paraclostridium dentum (assembly GCF_048568265.1). Classification (NCBI taxonomy): domain Bacteria; kingdom Bacillati; phylum Bacillota; class Clostridia; order Peptostreptococcales; family Peptostreptococcaceae; genus Paraclostridium; species Paraclostridium dentum. The sequence continues at coordinate 1,956,122 of NZ_CP183813.1, forward strand.
ATGAAGCCTATCACTTCTTAATATGCCATCTAAGCGCATTCCATTTTTTATCATAACTTTTTCAGATGCAGAATTTCCTGATATACATTTAGCCTCTATTTTATTTAAGTTCATATTTTTAAACCCAAAATCTATAACACTGCAAAGAGCTTCTGTTATTATTCCTTTATTCCAATAATCACTATTTAATATATATCCAACCTCAGCTTTATTATTTAATTTACTATAACTTGAAAATCCACACATACCAATTAATTTTCCATCTTCTTTTAAAGTAACTCCCCAAGGAGTAGCCTTATCATTTTCATATCCATTTATTATCATATCTAGCATCTTCTTTGTCGTATTTATACTTTTATCAAAATCTATTAACATATATTTTGATAGATAATCATTCGATAAACATCTATGTAATTCATTGATATCATTTCTATAAATTTTTCTAAGTGTTAACCTTTCAGTATGTAAACTTGGTAAATCTCTAAATACATATATCAACAATCTATCCTCCTTATTAAATTTTTAAAATTACATATTCCAACTCTTTACAACCTTACATTATTCGCCAAATATCTTTTTAATCCCTTTATATTATAATATTAAATTTGGTAATAATACCTATTTTTTAATGTTATATAATTTATTGTTAAGTAACTTTCTAATAAATAACTAAAAAGAAGATGTAGTTTATACATCTTCTTTTTTTACATTGTTTTAAATGATGTTGACAACATAAGTTTAATCCTATTAATTTGATTTACTTCACTTGCTCCTGGGTCATAATCAATCGGAACAATATTTGCACTTTTATAAATTCGTTTAAGTTCCTTGATAACTCCCTTACCTGTTATATGATTTGGTAAACAAGCAAAAGGTTGCATACATACAATATTTCCAACTCCACTTTCTATAAGTTCTACCATTTCAGCTGTTAATAACCATCCCTCTCCCGCTTGATTTCCAATCGAAACTATCTTAGAGGCTTTATTAGCTAATGTTTCAATACTCTCTGGCATGTTAAATCTTTTACTATTTTCCAATGCATTTGAGTAATATTTTTGATACATCTCTATTGTATCTTTCATCAACTTTCCACCTAATTTTTTATATTTTTTATCTAACAAATGCTCTGATTTATAATAAGTATTATAAGCACAACTTAAGAAGAAATTCATAAGTTCTGGAACAACAACCTCTACTCCTTCAGCCTCTAAAATATCTACAATATTATTATTTGCCAGTGGGTGAAACTTAACTAAAATTTCTCCTACCAATCCAACTCTAGGTTTATCTTGTTCCTTTATAGGAAATTCATCAAATTCTTTAACTATGTTATATATATTTTCTTTAAATTTAGATAAACTAGCCTTTTTTAAACTATCCTTACAAATTTCTAGATGTTTTTGATATAGTTTATTTGCACTACCCTTATATTGTTCATACGGTCTTACTCTATATAAAACTTTCATAAGTAAATCTCCATAAATAGCTGCCATCATAACCCTATTTATAAGCCCTAATGAAAATACACTATATAAATTTCGTTTTTCTTCTCCATTTAAAGATAATGATATTACTGGAATATCACCATAACCTGCATCACTCAATGCCTTTCTCAAGAAACCAATGTAATTTGTAGCTCTACAAACACCTCCAGTTTGTGTTATCGCAACCATAGTTTTACTTAAATCATATTTTCCACTTTTAATAGCCTTAACTAATTGCCCTATAACAATTATCGCAGGATAACAAGCATCATTATTAACATATTTCAGTCCTTCTTCTATAGCTCCGTCATAGTCTTTAAGCACTTCGATGTTATATCCACAAGATTTAATTGCATGTTCTACTAACTCAAAGTGGATAGGCGACATTTGCGGCATTAGTATAGTATAATTTGATTTTGTAGATTTGTTTATTTTTCCTTTTATATATGTTTTTTTCCTTTTCTCTATCTTTAACCCATTAATATCTCTTTCTTCTATAGATGCTTTTAATGATCTTAATCTTATCTTTGCTGCCCCTAAATTGTTACCTTCATCTATTTTTATGCATGTATAAATTTTACCTTCACCATTTAAAATTTCTTGAACTTGATCAGTTGTAACTGCATCTAATCCACATCCAAAAGAATTTAATTGTACAAGTTCTATATTTTTTTCAGAATTTATAAAATTTGCAGCTCTGTAAAGCCTTGAGTGATATGTCCACTGATCAACCACTCTTAAAGGATCCTCTAACTTTCCTAAATGTGCAACACTATCCTCTGTTAAAACTGCCATATCTAATGAATTTATCAATTCTGGTATTCCATGATTTATTTCTGGATCTATATGATATGGTCTTCCTGCTAAAACAATCCCTCTTTTATTATTTTTATTTATTATTTCTACAGATTTTTCTCCCATATACCTCATATCTTCTTTAAATTTTTCATATTCTTCAAATCCTAATTCTACACTTTTATCTATCTCTGCTTTACTAATTTCTAAAAAATCTTTATCATATTTTTTTATTTTATTTAGTTCTTCTAAAAGTCGTTTCTTTAAAGAATTTTTATTGTGTATAGGTAAAAATGGGTTAATATAATTTATTTTATTTTCTTTAATCTCACTAATATTATTTTTAATTACTTCTGAGTAAGACATTACAACAGGACAATTAAAACTATTGTTGGCATTTTTAAATTCTTTACTCTCACTCCTAATACATGGATAAAATATATTTTTGATACCTTTTTTTATTAAATTTTGTATATGCCCATGAACTAGTTTTGCTGGATAACATGCAGATTCTGATGCAATAGAGTCCATCCCCTGCTCATAAACATCCTTTGAAGATGAATCTGACAAAACAACACTAAATCCTAAATTTGTAAATATAGTATGCCATAAAGGATAATCTTCATATATATTTAAAACTCTAGGAATTCCAATTTCTTTTCTTATTGCGCTTTCTGCATCCAATTTTCTATAATTAAACACTCGTTTATATTTATAATCAAATAAATTTATATCAACTTTTTCTTTTCTATATAACCCCATCCCCTTTTCACATCTATTTCCAGATATGAATTTTTCTGAGTTTCCAAAATCATTTACAGTAAGCAAGCAATTATTTGAACACCCCTTACATCTAGACGTGCTTATTTTTAAATTTATAGAGTTCATAGATTCTTTATTTAAAAGGGTTGTTATATAGTCTTCTTTATACTTTTCTTTTGCAATTATACTTGCCCCAAATGCTCCCATTATACCAGCTATATTAGGTCTTACAACTTCTCTACATGTTAAATTTTCAAATGATCTTAAAACTGCATCATTATAAAAGGTCCCTCCTTGTACAACAGGATGATTTCCAATATCTTCAGATGATTTCATTTTTATAACTTTATACAACGCATTCTTTATAACAGAATAAGAAAGCCCTGCACTTATATCTCCTACCGAATTCCCTTCTTTTTGAGCTTGTTTTACTCTAGAGTTCATAAAAACTGTGCATCTTGATCCTAAATCAACAGGATGTTTTGAAAATAATGCCTTTTTAGCAAATTCTTTTATATCTAGATTTAATGACTTAGCAAATGTTTCTAAAAAAGATCCACATCCAGATGAGCAAGCTTCATTTAAGATAATAGTTTCAATTACACCTTGATTTATTTTTAAGCACTTCATATCTTGCCCGCCTATATCTAATATAAAATCAACTTTCGGTGCGAAAAATTTAGCTCCTTTATAGTGAGCGATAGTTTCTATCTCTCCAAAATCAACTTTCAAGGCACTTTTAATTAATCCTTCTCCATATCCTGTTACTACAGAATTGACAATTTTCGCTTCACTTGGTAATTTACTGTATAGATTATTTAAAATGCCTATAGTTGATCTTAAGGGGTTCCCTTCATTACTTTTATATTCTGAAAATAATAAATTTCCACCTTCGTCTATTAATGCAACTTTTGTAGTTGTAGACCCAGCATCAATTCCTAAAAAACATTTACCTTTATAGCTTGATATATCTATTGATTTTACTATATTTTTTTTATGTCTACTTTTAAAAAGTTCATATTCTCTTTCGTTATCAAACAATGGTTTAATTTCAGAGCTAACTACATCTTCTATATCTTTTAAACTTTCTATGTTTTTTATTAAATCACTAAATAGCATATAGTCATTTTTATATGATAATGCAGCACCCATAGCTATGTACAACTGTGCATTTTCAGGAAATATTATATTTCCTTTCTCTAATTTTAGTACATCTATAAACCTATTTCTTAGTTCTGATAAAAAATATAGCGGTCCTCCTAAAAATGCAACATTACCTTTAATTTTTCTTCCACATGCCAATACACTAATTGTTTGGACAACTACAGCATGAAATATGCTAGCAGCTATATCTTCTTTCCTAGCTCCTTCATTTATAAGTGGTTGTATATCTGTTTTAGCAAATACTCCACACCTAGCGGCTATGCTATATATATTTTTATAGTCTTTGGCTAAATCATTTAGCCCTTTAGCATCAGTTTTTAATAATATTGCCATCTGATCTATAAAAGACCCTGTACCACCAGCGCATATCCCATTCATTCTCTGTTCTATACCATTAGTCAAATATATTATTTTAGCATCTTCTCCACCAAGTTCTATAACCACATCAGCTTCTGGATTATAAGTTTCAATCGCCTTTGTACTTGCTATTACTTCTTGAACAAATTCTACATTTAATTTTTTTGCTAATCTCATACCTCCAGATCCAGTTATAACAACAGATACTCTATTATCACCTACACTATCATAGGCTTCACTTAATAAACTTATAACTGAATTTTTTATATCTGATAAATGCCTTTTGTATGATTTAAATATCATATTTTTACTATCATCCAATACAATAACTTTTACTGTAGTTGATCCAATATCTATACCTATATGAAAATCATCTATCATAAAATCTCCCCCCATTATTTAGGACAAATTGATTATCACTATAAAATATGAATTTTTACTTCATCATATTACATATACTATTTTTAACTACAGTATTTAAAACCATCGCAATGCGAACTTTTTTTATATTTTACTTTTAATTATACGTATATTATAATTAAATTAACAATTTTTTTAATTTTTTTCACATATTAGGAGGTATTTATGGTTCAAATATATAAGGGGAATATATTATTTACGAAAATTAAAGATAAATTTGAAATAATAGAAAATGGTTTTATAATAGTTAAAAATGGAAAGATACTAGATTTATATAAAAACTTACCAAGTGAATATCAAAATTTTGAACTTATAGATTTTAGTAATAATTTAATAATTCCAGGAATGAATGATTTACATTGTCATGCACCTCAATTTAGAAATTTAGGAATGGCTATGGATAAAGAGTTAATACCTTGGCTTGATAATTACACATTCCCTGAAGAAGGCAAATTTAAAAGCATAGAATATTCAGATAAAGTTTATAAAGATTTTATAAAAGAGGTTTGGCGACATGGAACCACTAGAATAGCTGTTTTTGCAACTGTTCATAAAGAGTCTAGCATAAGGCTTATGGATTTATTTAAGCAAAGTGGACTTGGGGCTCTTGTGGGAAAAGTTAATATGAATATAAACTGCACAGACGACTTATTAGAAGATACAGAAAAGTCAATTTCTGATACTGAGTATATATTAGAAAATTATTATAATGCTGATAAACTGGTTAATCCTATAATTACACCAAGATTTATACCTAGCTGTAATAGTGAACTTTTAAAATCATTAGGGGATTTAGCAATTAAGTACAATGTACCTACTCAATCTCATCTATCTGAGAATTTAGGAGAAATAGATTGGGTTAAACAACTTCACCCAGAATCTGAATTTTATGGAGATGCTTATAATAGATTTAACTTATTCGGTCAAACTAAAACTTTAATGGCTCATTGTGTTTATTCTTGCGATAAAGAATTAGAACTTATGAAAAAAAATAACGTCTTTGCAGTTCACTGTCCGAATTCAAACTTAAATTTAGGAAGTGGTATTATGCCTGTTAGAAATTTTTTAGATAATGATATTAACATAGCACTTGGCTCAGATATTAGTGGAGGTCACGATTTATCTATATTCAAAGTTATGGTAAATGCTATACAATGTTCTAAACTTTTATGGGTTAATTCAAATAAGCAAGTAGATTTTTTAACTCTTTCAGAGGCTTTTTATATGGCTACAAAAGGTGGCGGAAGCTTCTTTGGAAAAGTCGGTAGTTTCGAAAAAAATTATGATTTTGATGCCTTAGTTTTAGATGATAGTAATTTAAATCCTGAAAGTTATAGTTTAATTGAAAGGTTAGAAAGATTTATATATATAGGTGATGATAGAAATATTATCCATAGATATGTACGAGGAGAAGAAATCTCAGACCCTAAATTTTATTAAATTTTACATATATTTTCTCCTATTAAAAATCTTTAACCGTAAATACTATGTTTAGATAAATTATTAATATTTTATCTAAATAAAATTTAAAGGAGTTTTTGTATGTCAAAATTCACAGGCGTAGTTAAATGGTTTGATAATGATAGGGGATATGGATTTATATCTGCTAACGATGGAAACGATGTTTTTGTTCATTTTTCTAATGTTAAGGAAAATGGCCATTGTAAGGATTTGCATGAAGGAGAAGAAGTAGGTTTTGATGTAATAGATGCTCCAAAAGGTTTATCTGCTATAAATGTTCATAAAATGTAAATAAAAAATTCTTACTGTATAATATATGTTACAGTAAGAATTTTTTTGTTGCAATCTTCGTTTTTTTCTAGTGTCTATTGTGAATTTTATCTGATATATCATTTTTTATACTATCTATCTTGTTTTTCGTATCTTCTATTTTATTTTTCGTGTCATCAACTTTATTATTAACTTTATCTTTTGTATTGTTTATATCTCTATCTATTTCATTAACTTTATCTTTGGCATTATTTACATCTTTATCTGCTTTATTTATTTTATCACTTACTTTATCTTTGGCACTATCTGCTTTATTTTTTGCTGTGCTTAACTTATCTGATGCTGAATTAACTTTATCTGTAGCATTATCTATTTTAGAATTTACTTTATGTCTAGCTGAATTAACATCTCCTCTAGCACTACTTATTTTGCTATTTGCATCATTAATTTTAGAGTCTAACCCTGCAGTTAAATCTCCTGCTGAATCCAACGCATTATTTGCATCTTTTAATGTAGATTTGGCAGAATCAACTTTATCAGAAAAACTATGTGCAAATTCAGTTAAAGAGCTTATATGCGAATCTGTATCAAGTTCATCAAATTTATCTCTTATTTTTCCTGCTACATCAATATCTACGCTACTTTCCTCAGTAGTTGTTTTTTCTTCCTTTTTTTCTTTTATATTATCATTTGAACAACCTGTTAAAATCATAGTAGAAATTAATGCAGTCATCAAAAATATTCTCTTTTTCATAATTACCTCCTTATTTACTTAGAATTCTAACCTTTTTACTATTTTATTATTTTACTATATTTTTTTCACTTTGTATACAATTAAATTAATTTTTTTTATTATTTTAATAAACTAAGTTTCATAGGCTATACACTTTTTTAGTAATCAGAATTTTCTTAAACATAAAAAAAGCCGATTATTTAAAATCGACTTTTTATTTATATGAAGTTTTAATATATTTTTCCTGGATTTAATATATTCTTAGCATCAAACGCTAATTTTATATTTTTTATTATATCCATATATGATTCACTTTGAGATTCATTTAAATATTCTTTTTTTGCATATCCAATTCCATGCTCTCCTGAAACTTGCCCTCTAAGTTCTCTAGATTTTTCATACATCTTTTCAAAAGTTTCTTTTAACTTTGTATCCCATTCAGATTTATTTAATTCATCTCTTAATATATATATGTGTAAGTTTCCATCTCCTGCATGACCAAAACTTTTAATTCTTACATTCAATGTCTCTTGAAGTTCATTCGTAAACTTTATAAATTCTGCCACTTTATCTCTTGGTACAACAACGTCACATTCATCCATTTCAGTTGTAGTAGCTTTTATAGCTTCTAAAAATGCACCCCTAGCTGACCATATAGATTCATTTCTTTCTTGAGTGTCTGAGATAAATACATCATAAGCTCCACACTCTAAACAAAGTTTTGCCACTTGGTCATATGCCTTTTCAATTTCTTCTTTACTGTTTCCATCAAATTTTAATAGTAAGTACGCATCTGATGTATTATCTGGGAATTTCTTACCTAAGAATTCTTCTGCTGCAAGTATTACATCTCTTTCCATAAATTCAATAGCAGTTGGTATACACTTAGATTTTATTATTTTTGGAACTGTCTCTATTGCTGTTCCTAAATCTGGGAACGGAATAAGTAAACTTATATCTTTTTTAGGTAATGGCAATAATTTAAGTATAGCTTTAGTTACTATTCCTAATGTCCCTTCTGATCCAACTAATAAATCTTTTATACTATAACCTGAACTGTTTTTTACAACTTTTCCTCCAACATTAATTACTTCTCCATTTGCAAGTACCACTTCTAATCCTCTTACATAGTCTCTTGTAACTCCATATTTAACAGCTCTCATTCCTCCTGCATTGGTATTTATATTTCCACCAATTGTTGCACTTTTTTCACCTGGATCTGGCGGATAAAATAAATCTCTTTCACTTACATATTGACCTATAGTCATAAGTAATACTCCAGGTTCTACTGTTAATGTTAGGTTTTCTTCATCTAACTCTATTATTTTATTCATTTGACTTAAATTTATCATTATTCCACCATAAATAGCTACAGCGGCTCCAACTAATCCAGTTCCTTGTCCTCTTGGTGTTACAGGTATATTATTTTCATATGCATATTTCATTATTTTAGAAACTTCTTCTGTGCTGTGAACATTTACTAAAACTTCAGGGTATTTTTCAACTCCTCCTAATTCATCATGAGAGTAGTCTTCATTTATTTCCTCTCCTACTAAAATATTTTCAACTCCACATACACCTTTTAAAAATTCAATATCTTTTTCATCTATTTTTTTATACATTGTATCTTCCCCCGATCCTTATTCTAATGTAGCTACAACTTCGTCCATTACTTCATAGTCATTTGTTTTTTCAAGTTCTAAATCCTTAATAAGTCTAGGTATTACATCATATACATCTCCTACAATTGCATAATGAGCTGTATCAAAAATAGGAGCTTTTTCATCTTTATTTATAGATATTATACATTCTGATCCATTCATCCCTGCAACAAACTGTATAGCCCCTGATACCCCACAAGTTATTATTAACTTAGGCTTTACAGTTCTACCACTTAATCCAATTTGTTTTTTAGCATCTATCCATCCAGATTCTACTAAAGGTCTTGTTCCTGCAACTTGCCCACCTAGTAAATCAGCTAATTTATACAGCATTTCCATGTCTTCTTTTTTCTTAATAGCTCTACTTCCAACTATTATAACTTCTGCATCTTCTATTCCTACTTCTTTAGTTTTATTGTTAATTTCTAAAACATTTATATCAGATTTTAATTTATTTTCATCTATATTGCATAAAGTAACCTTACCTGTTGGATGGTCAACTTTTTCTGGAGCTGAAAATATTTTATATCTAACTGTAGCAAACTGAGGTCTATGGTTTGGTGTATGTATATGTGCCATTATATTACCACCAAAAGCAGGTCTTATTTGGTCTAAGTCAGTATTTTCTTGAACATCCAGTATTGTACAATCTGCTGTTAATCCAGTTTTAAATCTAGCTGCAAGCCTTGGAGCTAAACTTCTACCAATTGTAGTTCCTCCAAATAGTAATATAGTTGGTTTTACTTCTTTTATAAAATTCTCTACACATGCAGTGTATGGTTCAATCTTAAATTCTTTTAGATCTTTGTAATCATATACAAAAACATTATCTACACCATAAGAAAGCAATGCATCTGTTTTGTCTTCTATATTACTTCCAACGAATATACAGTAAACCGGTTGATTTATTTTTTTTGCCATTTCTTTAGCTTTTCCTATTAATTCAAATGTTACAGGATGGATATCGCCCTCATGATGATCAACGTATACTGCTATACCCTTCCATTTATCTTTATCTATTTTTATAACTTCATCTTCTACGAATTCAAATACACCCTTTGGTCCAGTTTTTACGCATATCTTACACATTTTACATCCTGCACCAATTTCTAATTTTCCATCATTTAGCTCTATAGCACCAAAAGGACATATGTCTAATACTTTTTTCATTTCTGTAACTTTGTCTTGATTTATAACTATTTTAGCCACTTTAAATTCCCCCTTATATTAATTTTAGCTCTTTTATTTTATTTAATAATAAAGATGATACTTCTTCACCCGTCCAAGTTTCTTTTTCTACATTTGAAGTAGGTGGGAAAATTTTTAAAACTTGAGTTGGAGATCCATTTAATCCATAATTTTTTTCATCTTTGTCTTCAAAATCATTAAGGCTAATCATTGGTATTTCTCTATCTTTAGTTTCAAGTTTTAATTTAAAAGAAGGTAATCTTGGTTGGAAAATCTCTTTTTCAACTGTTATTAAACAAGGAAATTTAATTTCACAAATTTCGCGAGTATTAGGCATATCTACTTCTACTACTATACTTTTTTCTTTAGTTTCAATTAATTTTGTTACATTTGTTACATGAGGTATATTTAAAAACTCAGCTATTTCTGGTCCAACTTGCGCAGTATCTCCATCAGTTGTTTGCTTACCACAAATAATTAGATCAGTGTTCCCTAACTTTTTAATTCCTTGTGAAATTGTATATGAAGTTGCAAGTACATCAGCTCCTGCAAATTTTCTATCACTGACTAATGAACCCTCGTCAGCACCCATCATAAAGGCTTCTTGAATTACTTGTTTTGCTTGTGGTGGTCCCATACTTAAAACTTTTATTTTAGCATCATTTTCTTTTTTAATTCTTAATGCTGTTTCAAGAGCGTACAAGTCATATGGATTCATTTTAGAATCGACTCCATCTCTTTTTAAAACCCCTGTCTTTTCATCTACTTCTACTTCAGATGTTCCTGGAACTTGTTTTATACATACTAATATTTCCATATTGCTTCCCCCTTTACTTTACTATCACTGATACTCCATCAGGTATAACAGCTATTTTTGAGTTTTTACCTTTTATGTCAAAAGCCATTTTTAAAGCTTTATCAAAACTATGTGCATGTTTCATGTGCATATCTTTAATCATATTAGGGTCACATAAGTTTGTAACCATTATTACTGTAAACTTTTCTAGAATTCTTGCTAATATTTGAAACTCCCATTGGTCTGGAATAGTTTTATCTTTTGGAATTTTTCTTACTTTTTCTAATATTTCACTAGGTGAAGATGCATTTGCTACGCTATCATAAAAAGATTGACCTCCATGTCCATCATTACATGCAGATATCATAATTATTACTCCACCATCTTTGCATGTAGCCTCTGCTGCAGTCATACCTTTTACAGTTTGATATATATTTTGATCTAATGGATAACCTCCATTTGTACTAACTACAATGTCAGCATCAACTTTATCAACTTTTGATAGTTTAGTTACAAATTCACAGCCTACCTCATGAGCTTCTTTAACATCGCCTGCAAAAGCACCTATAACTTTTTTATCTTTATCTATAACTACATTTAAAATAAAGTCTAAATTAACGCTTTGCGCTGCATACAACATATCTCTATGAATTGGATTATTTTTTAGATTTCCTGTTCTAGCGTAAGGACTATCTATAAATTCAGAACAGTGATTATACATTATGGTTTTAGCAGATGCAACTCCTGGAAGTACACTTTTTCTTCCACCTGAAAAACCTGCAAAGAAGTGTGGTTCTATGAATCCTTCAGCTATTAATAAATCAGTTTCTATAATTGCTTTATTTACAATTAAATCTCCTCCAGATGGAAGCGTTCCAACTTTGACCATAGCTTGTTCATCTGTTGAAAAGTGCATAATTATTTGCTCATTATCCACTATTTCTTCTCCCATTTTATATACAAGTTCTTCTCTTGTACTCGGTCTATGAAACCCTGTTGATATTATTATTTTTATATCTATATCAGGATTTGAATTTCTTATTTTCTTAAGCATTATAGGTAACGTTATCCTACTTGGTACAGGTCTAGTGTGATCGCTAGTTATTATAACCATGCTTTTTTTCCCCTTAACTAGATCTTCTAATTTTTCACTTCCTATAGGATTATCTAAAGCTTGTTTTACTATCTCCCCTTCACTTAATTGAGATTTAAAATCATGAGCTTTGGATTGCAAAACTTTTATCATGTTTTCATCTGGTATATTTATGTTCATACCAGTTTTTGAATAAGGTACTTTTAACTCCATTTATGCCCCTCCTCTTGAAATGCAGCACTACTTAGTAGCGTATAGTTTTAGGTTTGTTTAATCGTTTTCCTGTTTTTTATCAACATTGGTATTATGGTCATACCAGTTTGTAATTTCATGATAGTAAATTTTCTAAAGATTTACAAGCATTGTTTTTATTTTAACAAAATATATATTATTATTTGATTTTCAATTTACTTTTTATTCATTTTAAAATTGATAAATATTTCCAAATAAAAAAATATAGATTTCTAAATTTAGAAATCTATATTTTTTCCATAGTAAATTTTATTAAATCTAAGTGCTCTTTCATGTATTTGTATGCACTTTCAGGATCTCTATCTATAATAGCCTCACAGATTTTTTTGTGTTGTAAATTTAAAGTTTCTTCTTCATGGTAAAATTCTACTATCTTTTGTCTTGAATTTATAATAAAATTTTCTAATAAATTTAATGATATTGTATATAAACTTTTTATCAAAAAGTTCTTACTCATGCAAGTAATTTTATAATGGATTTCTTTATCAATTTCTCCGTTATTATAAATTTCATCTTTTTTTGTCAATCTTTGTGAAATCATTTTCAACTCTTCAAGTTCTTCGTCCGTTGCTCTTATAGCTGCTAATTTAACTGCTTCTAGTTCTATCATCTGTCTTAATTCAATTATATCTTTATAGTCTCCATTGTTTAAAGTAAACATCATGGATAAAGGTTGCATTAATGATGTTTCAATTTTATTACAAATAAAATTCCCTTCACCTTGTCTACTTTCTATTATCCCCATAGTTTCTAAAACTCTAAGCGCTTCTCTTATCGATGTTCTACTTACTCCCATTTTTTGAGATAATTCACGTTCTGACATTAGCTTATCTCCGTTTTTAAGTTTTCCTTCTAATATCATATTTTGTATCTGATTTATAACTTGTTGATATATTTTTTCATTAGTTATATTATTAAACAATTCAATATCTCCTTATATTTAAATATTTCATTTATATTATACTATAAAAAAATTTGATTTGCTTAAATGACTTTTCAATATTGATATATACATTTTCAAAAAATAAAAAATGCCATTTAAAATAATTTTAAATAGCATCTTTCATTTTTTCTAATTTTCATTAAATTCTATTATAAATATAACAGAGTTTTTTCCGTTTTTTATATTGTATTTAAAACCGTGCTCTCTAAGTATTTGACTTACTATATAAAGCCCCAGTCCACTTCCTCCAGTTTTTCTATTTCTTGATTTTTCTACTCTATAAAATGGTTTAAATAATTTATCTTTATGCTTTTCATCTATTGTAATACCTGTATTTTCTATCTCTAAAATTGCATTTTCTTTCTTGTATAAACGTATTAGTAAGTCCGCATTTTCCGGTGAATACTTAATAGCATTGTTTATTAAATTATTTATAGCTTTTGCTATTCTCTCTTCATCCGCATTTATAAATATTTCACCTTGATATTTTACATCTAATTTCAATTCTTTCTCTTCAATTAAATACATTTGTCTTTTTATAAGCTTGTTTATTAAACTATTTAAATCAAATTCTTTGCTTTCAGATTTTTTTTCCAAAATTTCAAATTTAGATACCTGAATCATTTCTTCTACTAAAGTTTTTAATTCTTGAGTAGAATCATATGATTTTTGCAAGTATGTATCGCGATCTTTATATTTACCAATATTATAAATCATTCCTTCTAATTGTCCACTTATAATGGTTATTGGTGTTTTTAGTTCATGAGATATAGTTGCTATAAACTCTTTTCTTTTAGCTTCTTGCATTCTTTCACTTTCAATTATATCAATAAGAGGTTTTGTTACCCATTTTGAGAATGCATATGAGGTTATTATAGATAATACTATAGCAACCCCTATTATTATAGGCATTAAATCTAATATTACAGTAGTTGCTTCATCTACTGGTTGAAGCGGCATACTTATATCCAAATAATATGGAGTATCACTGTCTCTTATATACAAAGCTACTGTTTTTTGATAGTTTTCATAAGAGTCACTAATATTATTAGAATACGGCAAAAATGAAAGTTCTTTATTTCCATATTCAACTTTTCCATTTGAGTCTCTTAATAATACACCTACATTTTCACGCTGTGAAATTTTATATAAATGTTGTTTTAATCCCTCTAAGTCATCTCTTCTTGATCTCGCTGCTAAAACCGTCAATCTATCATTTATAGACTCCACCTTATATTTTTCATAATAAGGTGGTAATAAGAAGTATAAAATAAGATATATAGTTACTATAAGCCCTATAGACAATGTTGTTATTATTAAAAATATTTTTGTACTTATAGCTAATTCTTTCCATTTGTTTCTAATTCTTATCAAGGCTGTATCCTATTCCTTTCACTGTTTTTATATATGGAATTCCAATTTTTTTTCTTATATTTTTTATATGAGCATCTACAACTCTAGTATCCCCATAGTAATCATATCCCCATACACTATCTAATAAATTCTCTCTAGTAACTACGTGAGGATAATTCTCTATTAAAGTCTTTAGTATGTTAAATTCTTTTAATGTCAATTCTATTACTTCATTATCTAAAAATGCTTGATATGTGTTTAAATCTAAACTTAACTTTTCAAAACTTAATGTATTAGACTCATTGTATTTAGAACTTCTTCTTAAAACGGCCTCTACTCTTTTCATCAATAAAGTAAATGAAAAAGGTTTTGTTATATAATCATCGCACATTAACTCAAATCCTTTAACTTGATCACTTTCTTGATTTAATGCAGTTAAAAATATTATAGGTACATCTGAACTTTGTCTTATCATCTTACATACAGCATGTCCATCTAAATTAGGCATCATTACATCTAGTATAACCAAATCAAATTCGCCTTTTTTAAAAGCTTGTATACCCTCTATTCCATCATTCGCCGATTCTACACTATATCCTTCTGCACTTAAAAATTCTACTATCAATTCTTGTATGTTACTATCATCTTCTATTACTAATATATTTTTATTTTTCATCATAATTCTCCTCTAAATTTCAAAATCACTTATATCTATATTATAATTTGCATATGAATTTTCTATGAATATAATTTTTTCACATTATACAAAATTAGTTTATATATAAATTTTAGCATAAAAAATACGAGTATAAAAATAATTCATATCATTTTTATACTCGTATTTTACTTTCTTTACTTCGTTATACTTATATATTTTTTAGTACTTATTATATAAAAAATTAAATATATAAAACTAAATATAATTAATGATACTCCTATAAGTTCTAAACGATCTGAGTTAAACATGGAATTAACAGCATAACCTGCAACAATACCATGTATAGACCCAACTATAACAGGGAGTATAAAAAATATTCCTAACTGCTTAAACACTGCTTTATTTATATATTCTTGACTTACTCCAATTTTTCTTAAAGTATTAAACCTTTCTTTATCTATACTAGCATCTTGAATACATTTAAAATACATTATACTGCCTAGCGATACTGTAAATACAAGTGCTAAGAAACAACCTACAAAGTATACTCCATTTATAGCATAATATGCACTTTTATCAAATTGATCAGCACTATAAATTTCACTTTTTGAATTTTCTCTCATGTATTGGGCTAT
Source organism: Paraclostridium dentum (assembly GCF_048568265.1). NCBI lineage: Bacteria > Bacillati > Bacillota > Clostridia > Peptostreptococcales > Peptostreptococcaceae > Paraclostridium > Paraclostridium dentum. Next base: position 1,972,150 of record NZ_CP183813.1, read on the forward strand.
CGAGTTAGTGTTTTCAAAATTTTTAAGTGTAATGCCTTTAAAATATAATTCTTTTTTATTTAACTTAGTTTTTAATTTTTCATAATCATTATCATTTAAGACTAGTGTACCATTAGTTAATTGTCCCATTATATTAGAAGGTATATTTTTATTTATTTTTATTGATTCATTACTTATTTTTAAATTATCATTTATTTTAAATGCATTCATAACCCTTGTATCTACTAATAAAATTGCCTCTCCTTTTTGAGGTTTATTTTTTTCTATATCTTTTTCATGTTTTACTTTTCCATGTTTTAATAACTTTTCTATATCTGAATATTTAGCTAAATACACATCATTTATATACATACTTAAATTTGATTTGTATGGAATTAAATCTACAGTAGTTCTATACTTAACACCTTCATTACCTAAATTTATCGCCATATCCAAAGCCTTATCATCATCTTTATTTTCACTTGTATAATATATACTATATGGGTATTCATTTTCAAATCCTGACGAAAAACACGAACTCATACAAAATGCAACCATGATGCAAGTCAAACTACAAGCTATTAATATTGCAGCTTGAGCTAACGTTTTGTTATTATCTTTTATCCTAAAAATAATATTATTATAACTTACAATGTTTGTTTTTGAGTATAACCTCTTTTTATTTTTTATAATATTTCTTATAAAAATCGAGAAAAATCCTCTGAATAAAAAATGAGTTCCTATAATGGTCATAATTACCGTTGCCATTATAGCTATCGGAAATGCCACATTAGCTTCTTTATATTTTAATATTAGCAAGTACCCTAGAATAATTATTATAAATCCTACGACCCCTTTAGTATTGTTTAATTTGTTATTTTCTAATTGGTATATTTTTTTTGCATTTATAAGTTTACTTATATCTGTTTTTATTAAACAAATATATTCTTTTATAAAAACACCAATCAATATAATCAAAAATATTAGCAAAGTCTGGATTACTGAAATAAAGTTTATCTCAAAATTTATTACTTTATTTACATAAGATAGTTTAACTAAAATCATTAAAAATATCTTATTCAAAAGTATTCCAATCCCCATACCAATTATCATTGATATTAGCCCAATTATAAGTGCTTCTAATGAAAACATCAGTGCAATCTGCTTATTTTCAACACCCATAAATGTGTATATTCCAAACTCTTTTTTTCTTTGTTCTATAAAAAATTTACTTGAATAAGAAATAAAAAATATAAAGAAAAATATTAGAACAAAAGCGCACATTCCTCCTGCCATAGATACTGCATTTAAGTCTTTTATTTCAAGGAATTGTTTACTGAAAATTAAAGTTGTGAAATTGTAAAATACAGCAATTGAGAAAACCATAGAGAAAATATAAACTCCATAGTTTTTTATACTTTGTCTTATATTCATTAAACTTAGCTTAAATAAATTCACTTACTTCACCTCCCATAGAAGTTAATAAGTTCATTATTTGCTTAAAGAAATCTTTTCTATTTCCATTACTATCTATCCTAGTGTTTAGCCTACCATCTTTTATGAAAATAATTTTATCTGAGTAACTTGCTGTAAATGCATCGTGTGTAACCATTATTATAGTTACATTAAATTTTTTATTCATCTCTTTTAAACAATTTAAAAGTTCTGATGCAGATTTTGAATCTAATGCTCCTGTAGGTTCATCCGCAAATATAATAGATGGTGAAGTTATTATGGCTCTTGCTGCTGCAACTCTTTGTTTTTGTCCCCCTGATAATTCATATGGATAGCTTTTTAAATGTTTTTTTATGCCAAAGAAACTAGCTAGTTTTTCAACCTCTTTTTGTATTTTATCAGGCTTTTCGTTTGCTATAACAAGAGGTAGTGCTATATTGTCTTCTATACTCATGTTATCTAATAAATTATAGTCTTGAAATATAAAACCTATATTATCACGTCTAAACCTAGATAATTCTTTATTTTTTAAAGAATGAACATCTTCATTATCATAGTAAACTTTTCCTTCACTAGGTCTATCAATAGTAGACATTATATTTAAAAGCGTAGTTTTCCCTGCCCCAGAAGGCCCCATAATACTTATAAACTCTCCATCTTTGACCTCTAAGTTTATATTTTCTAGAATTTTAAATGTATTTTTATTATTTTTAATACTTTTATTTAAATTTATTACTTTTAACATACCTTACCCTCCAAATTGTAATTATTTTATACTTATATTGTATAAGCTAATTACCTTGTAATCTATCCATCTACATTACAGTTCAGAGGCTTAATATTACACTTATGTAACATTGAAGTAATCTGATAATTTATAGAATGTTATACATACATTACAAAATTCATTTTCCTTTGATTCTATACTTATATCATGACTTAATTTATTTAATATTTTTTTTGATATATATAACCCCATTCCTGTAGATTTGGTTATTTCGTTATGTTTGCCTACATACCCTTTATCAAATACTCTATTTATATCCTCTATTTTTATACCAATTCCATTATCCTTAATGTGAAGTTCTATTCCAATTTCCGAATTTTGTAAGTAAATTTCTACAACACCATCTTCTTTAATATATTTACATGAATTATTTATTATTTGTTCAATTATATGCATTACCCATTTTTTATCACTTAACACGTTATAATTTAAATTCCCTATTCTTAACTCTATCTTATTGTATATAAATAAATATTTATTCTTTTTTATAATTTCTTTTACTATTTTTTCTAAATTTATTTCTTCTATTAAAAAGTTGGAACTATAATCTCCACTTTTACTAATATATAAAGCTTGTTGAACTAAACTATCAATTCTTTTAAGTTCAATATTTATTTGTTTGTGTAACTCGTAATTCCCAAAATATTTATTTTCTAGCTCTTTTACTCTTTGACTAATAATTTCTAAAACCGCAATAGGAATTTTAATCTCATGTATCCATTTAGTCATATAGTCATTTATCTCTTCAATTTCTTTTTTCAAACTTTCTACTGTATTTTCATTTTCTAATAATTTATTATCTATCACTTCTTTTAGCTTATTATTTTTAAATTCGTATGTTTTATTATTATTTATATATTCAAATAAGCTTTTATAGTTTTTTATGTATGAACGATATCCAAGTACAAAGAAAGCAATACATGCAACTACAATCATTGTATCTATATATATTAAACTATTCAAAACCTTTTCTAATCTAAGATCTGCAATTATATTTATATTAACTATAACCACTATAAATGTAACTAAGTATATAGATAATTTAACTTGTTTTATATAATTTTTTAAATTCATTGTATATAATACCCCTGACCTTTTTTAGTAACTATAAAATCGCTCAAACCTATATTTTCTAAAGTTTTTCTGAGCCTATTTATATTTACAGTTAAAGTATTTTCACTTATAAACTCTTCACTATCCCATAATTCTTCTATTATTGTATCTCTACTAACTATACTTCCTTGATTGTTCATTAATATATTAATTATTTTAAACTCATTTTTACTAAGTTCAACGAACTGATCATTGAAATAAATCTTACTTTCTAAAATATTTAAAATTACATCTTTATATTTTACAATATCAACTTTTAATGAATTGTTGTATGAGTATGTTCTTCTTAATATAGCTTGTACTTTTGCAACTAATACTTGAGTTGAGAAAGGTTTTATTATATAGTCATCAGCTCCCATATTTATAGACATAACAATATCCATATCGTTATCCCTAGATGAAATAAATATTATCGGTACTTTTAATATATTTCTTATTTTATTGCACCAGTAAAATCCATCATAAAATGGTAAATTTATATCCATCAATACCAACTTAGGATTAATTGCTATAACTTCTTCTGCTATATTATCCAAATTTTTTGCTTCATGTGTCCTATATCCCCATTTACTTAAGCACATATGAATTTCTCTACTTAATGCTTTGTCATCTTCTACTAAAAAAATGTCTATCATAATACCCTCCTTTTAAAACATAATATATATTTTGCCAATTATATATTATAGCACACTTTAAAATTTCATAATTTGATATAATATTCATAGTTATGATAATATATTGTAATAAAATTTACTTAAAATAAAATGAGGTAGTAATATGATTATTTTTAATACGTTTATAGAAAGCTTTTTAAATTTAGCTAGTGTTTTAGGAGTTTTTATAGTTTTTGGTATTTTATTAAACTTAATTGAATCTAAAAATAATGAACTCATACAAAATTCACTTGGAATAAAATTTATAGTATTTACTGGTTTTATAGGAACTGTAGTTCATGAGTTAAGCCATATGCTAATGGTGTTTATATTTAACCATAAAATAGTTAAGATTGAATTATTTAGACCTTTTAAATATAAAGAAGATGGAGTCTTAGGATATGTGAAACATACTTATAATTCAAGTAATCTATATCAGCAAATTGGCAATTTTTTTATAGGTATTGCCCCTATGATTTTTGGTACTTTATTCATATGGATACTTTTAATTTTATTTTCTAATGATACATACCAAGTACTTACAAATAATATACATATTGATTTGTATATTAGATACCTTGAGTCAACTGACTATTTAAAAGTTTTTAGTCTTTTAATTAATGATACTTTATTAATATTAAAAAGCATGTTCTCTCTAAAATATTTAGCTGATTTAAAACACTTAATTATGCTATTTTTCATATATTCTATAGCCACACATATGAGTTTAAGCCTCGCTGATTTAAAAGGAAGCTTTAAAGGTTTTATAGTGTGTTTTATTTTTGTTTTTATAGTTACTCTTTTTATCAATTTATTAAATCAAGCTAATTTGTTTAAAAATATTTTTATATTTAAGTTTAATGTTTATGTTTTTTTATTTTTAACTGTAGGTTTAATTTTTTCATTATTAACACTTTTTGTATCATTTTTAATAAATATTATAAAAAATTCACTTTGTTCATAACGCCAACGACCTTAAAAATCAGGTCCGTTGCTCAAGTTATCAGCCGGAAATTATATTTATCCATAGTTCAGGATAAAGTATAATTTCCATAAGAATAAAAAGGTGAGTAATTGTTATAATATAGAAAATAATATATAATGATATTTCGTATTTTAAAGTTTAGAAAGGGTTGATATTTTGGAATTAATATTGATTTTAATAGCATGTATATTAGGATTTATGTTTATTAAATATTTATTTAAAAAGGTTATGCTATGTTTGTTCATTTTAGCTTGTTCAGGGGGAGTAAGCTTTATATACAAAATACCATATAGTGTAAGTGTTTTTTTAATTTCAGTAATAATTTATTCATTTTATTCTATTTTCTCAGAAATGAAAAATATGGGTTGTAAGCTTTTTAAATCGAGAAAATTATATTTAGATGGTTGGTCTGAAAAATTAGTAGATTTGCTATTTAGTATAAATTACATAGTCTTTATGATTACTTCTTATATGATATTTATGAGAATGAGTTTTTCTATGATAGATATATTTGAGTTAGGTACTGCATTTTTTATAACATTTTTATGTATATGGATAGTTGGTCATAGTAAAAAATTTGTTTTAAAATTTATAAGGCCTAAAGAATTTGAAATTTAAAATAAACATAAAAAAAGCAGGTATATATTATATACCTGTTTTTTATGTTTATTTTAAATTATGACATGCAACAAAATGCTCGCTATCTGTTTTAATCATAACAGGTTCCTTTTGTTCACAAATCAAAGTTTTATGTTTACATCTAGTTCTAAACCTACAACCAGATGGTGGATTTATAGGGCTCGGTACATCTCCATCTAAAACTTCTTTTTTTGTTTTTTCTCCGATAATTGGAATACTACTTAATAAAGCCTTTGTGTATGGGTGTCTAGGGTTACTGTATATATCTTCGCTGCTTCCGATTTCTACTATCTTTCCTAGATACATAACTCCAACTCTATCAGATATATGTTTTACCATAGATAAGTCATGTGCTATAAATAAGTAAGTTATCCCTAACTCTTCTTGCAAATCTTCGAGTAAATTGATAACTTGAGCTTGTACTGAAACATCTAAAGCTGATATAGGTTCATCACAAAATATAAAATCCGGCTTCACTGAAAGTGCTCTAGCAATTCCAATACGCTGCCTTTGTCCTCCACTAAACTCATGTGGATATCTGTTTGCATGCTCTTTTTTTAATCCAACTTTTTCAAGCAGATTATATACAATATCTTTTTTCTCACTCTTAGAATAATTCGTATGTATATCTAATGGTTCACAAATGATTTCCATTACATTCATATTAGGATTTAAAGATGCATATGGATCCTGAAAAATTGTTTGTGTTCGTTTTCTAAATTCTTTTAAATGCTTTTCATTTTTTTTAGATATATTTTCTCCATCAAATAAAATTTCACCATCTGTAACATCATATAATCTTATTAAAGTTCTTCCTAATGTAGATTTCCCACAACCACTTTCTCCAACCAATCCTAACGTTTCACCCTTTTTTATATAAAAACTAACATCATCTACAGCCTTAACTTCCTTTACATCTTTTTTTATTAAACCACTTTTTTGAATAAAATATTTTTTTAAATTTTTAACTTCTATTAAATTCATTTTTTCCTCCTGAATATTTCCAACAGTCTACTTTATGATTTTCATTAATTAGTTTTGTTGCAGGTCTTTCAATGCACAAGTCCATTTTTTCATTACATCTATCATAAAATGGACATCCCTTAGGAGGTTTTAGTAAATTTGGAGGTGTACCCTCTATAGATGTTAATCTTTCTTTTTTAGTGCTAACCCCTCTTGGAATTGATTTTAACAATCCTATAGTATATGGGTGCTTTGGATTTTCAAAAATCTCATCTACCGTTCCTATCTCCATTATTCTACCGCCATACATAACAACTACTCTATCACAAGTATTGTAAACTACGCCCAAATCATGTGTTATTAGCATTATAGAGCTATCTTTATCTTTATTTAAATCTTTTAAAAGATTTAGTATTTGAGCTTGTATAGTAACATCTAATGCTGTTGTTGGCTCATCAGCTATTAAAAGTTTGGGATTAGAACTTATAGCCATTGCTATACACACCCTTTGTCTCATTCCACCACTAAACTCATGAGGATACCTATTTACTCTATCTTCAGGTGAGGGTATTCCTACTTTTCTTAAAATTTCAATAGATTTTTTTCTAGCTTCATTTTTATCTAAATGTTGATGCCTAATTATAATTTCTTGTATCTGGTTTCCAACTGTTATAAGCGGATTTAGGGCAGTCATAGAATCTTGAAATATCATAGATATTTTATTGCCTCTTATTTTCCTCATATCTTTAGTACTTAATTTTAATAAATCTATTTCTTCAAAAAGTATTTCGCCATCTTTTATTTTTCCTGGTTTCTCTATAATTCTCATTATTGATTTTGATGTTATACTTTTTCCACTTCCACTTTCACCAACAATTCCAACAGTTTCTCCTTTAAATACATCAAAGCTAACATCCCTAACTGCTTCAACTTCTCCTTCTTGTGTAAAGAAAGACGTTTTCAAGTTTTTGACTTCTAATATTTTTTCCACATTTCTCACCTACCTGTCATTTGCTTTTGGATCAAATACATTTCTTAACACATCTCCAATTAAATTAAAACTAAGTACGGTCAATAATATAAACATACCTGGGAAAAATGCTAAGTAAGGCGCATCCATCAAATAACTTTGAGCATCTTTCAACATACTTCCCCATGATGCATTTGGCTGAGTTACTCCAACACCTAAAAAACTTAATGATGATTCTAACAGTATTGCGGTTGCTATATTTATAGTAGCTGAAACAATTATAGTTGGTAGTATGCTTGGAATTATATGCTTAGTTATTATTTTAAAAGAGCTTTGTCCCGACGCTTTTGCATATAATACATACTCTCTTTCTTTTACCGATAGTGTCTCTCCCCTTACAATTCTAGCAATTGACATCCATCCTAAAAATCCAATTATAAGTATTAAGTTTTTAACTGATGCCCCTAAATAAGAATTTATAACCAAAATTAAGAAAAATGTTGGAATACACATAAGAATATCTATACTTCTCATTATAAAATCATCTATTTTACCTCCAAAGTATCCACTTATAGCCCCTATAATAGTTCCTACCAATGTAGATATTATCATTGCCATAAACCCTACCATAAGTGATATTCTTCCACCATAAAGGGATCTAGTAAAATAATCTCTACCTACATCATCTGTTCCAAATAAATGTATTAGGCTCGGTCTTAAAAGCCTATTAGTCGGATCTATCTGATTAGGGTCATAAGGTGATAAAAATGCAAAAACTGAAGCGATTGTAAAAATCACAATAATTGCAATGGCTAGTATTGCTAGCTTATTTTGTTTTAAATTTATCTTTAAATTTTTAATTACTCTATCATTCATTTTACTACCCTCTCTTATGATTTAATTCTAGGATCTACCATTGCATATAGTATGTCAGCTATCAAATTCCCGATTATCAGCATAGCCGATGAAAATAAAGTTATTCCCATAACTACTGGGTAGTCATATCCAAAAATTGCATTTACTCCTAGTTGTCCCATTCCTGGCCATCCAAAGATAGTTTCTGTTATAAAGGCACCTGTAAAAATACTAGGAAGTGACATTCCAAATATAGTTATCACAGGCAATAAAGTATTTTTTAGTACATGTTTAAAAAGTATATCTTTCGTGCTAGCTCCATATGCATATTGAGTAGTGACATAATCTTGTTTTAATTGTTCTATAGTACTTGAACGAATGTATCTTATATACACTGATAAATTGTAAAAACTTAAAACCGTAACGGGTAATATTAAATGATTTATTAAATCTAAAGTTGTATCTACTCCAATAGTCCTCATACCTACACTAGGAAATATATTTAATTTTATTGAAAAAACATATATTAGCATCATCGCAAACCAAAAACTAGGTATGGAAATCCCAATATATGAAACTACATTTAACACCTTATCTATTATTGAATTTTTCTTATAACCTGATATAAGCCCTACTGGTATTGATATCATAATAGATATTACTAATGCACTTCCAGAAAGTAAAATAGTTGGTCCTAACCTTTCCAATATAAGATCTAGCACAGGCTTACTATTAACCATTGAGTATCCTAAATTTCCTTGTATAGTGTTAAATAGCCATTTAAAATATTGAACTATTATTGGATCGTTAAGTCCTAAACTTTCTCTAATTCTTTCTATATCTTCTACATTCATATCCGGTGATATGTATGCCTGTAGTGGGTCTCCTGGTGCTAAGTGCATTAATATAAATGATATTATAGTTATAAAAAACAACATTGGTATCATATTTAAAAGTCTTTTTATAATTTTTTCTTTCATACTGTCACCCCAATCTAAGCTTACTTGAAAAGAGCTGTTTCTATTATGAAACAGCTCTAAAATTTATATATCATTTTCACTACTTCTTATTTAATTTAGATAAATCTTGGAACATATATATCGGAACTAATTTAGCTTCATCTATTCCTGTGTATTGTTTATCTATAGCAACCATAGATTTAGGATATGCTATAGGGTATAATGAAACGTCTTCAACTACTTTTTGTTGAATTTCTTTATACAGTTCTCCTCTTTTAGCACTATCTGTCTCTATAGATGCTTCCTTAAATAGTTTATTTACTTCTTCATTTGAATAACCTTGTACATTATTTGACTCTTCATTTGTAAATATAGATGCATATGCCGCTGGTTCATTCCCCATAACATAACCATTTATAGCCATATCAAATGTTCTAGTAGATAAATCTTCTGTAAATAATTGACCTAAAAATGCACTTCTTTCTAGAGGCACTAAATCAACTGTTATTCCTATTTCTTTTAAGTTATTTTGTATCACTAATGCTATTGATTCTAAAGTTTTATCTCCATTAGTGTATCCTAATCTTAATTTTAAGTTTTCAGATCCTGCAGATTTTAATAATTCTTTAGCTTTATCCTTGTTATAATCATATTTTTCAACATCGTCTGTGTAATATAATGTATTTGGCGCAAATAATGAGTATGCTTTTTTAGCATATTTATCTGACCCATAAGCCGATGTCATTATTTGATCTTTGTTTATTGCATAAGCTATAGCTTGTCTTACTTCTTTTTTAGCTAAATCTTTATTTTCTTCACATAAAACTAAATTATCTACCATTCCCTCATCAAATATTTTTACATCTAAATTTTTATTCTTTGATACAGTTTCAACTTGGTCTGGTTTAACATAATTTGCTTGAACTTCTCCATTTTGAAGCGCCATAGCAGCTGAATTTCTATCTGAAATTATTCTATATGCTACAGTATCTAAGTTTGGATCTCCCAAGAAATAATCTGTATTCTTATCTAGTAATATACTTTCTCCAGATTTTACTTCTTTTATTTTATATGGTCCAGAACCTATAGGTGAATTGTTTTTTTCACTCTTAGCTATATCTTTCTCCCCTTCAAATATATGCTTTGGTATAGGTCTTAAAGAGCTTAGTGTATCTTCAAATGACATTAAAACTGATGGCAATTTAACTTCAAAATTTTGATCATCTATTTTTTTGAATTCAACAGGTTCTCCATTTACTAAAAAATCTGCTCTTCTTATTGAATTTTGATTTTTATCCATAATAGCATTATATGTATATATAATATCGTCTGTAGTTATAGGCTTTCCATCATGCCACTTTAAATTATCTCTTAATTTAACCTTATAAGTTAAATAATCATCTGATATATCAACTTTTTCAGCTAGATAGAACGTTTTCTTCTCACCTTCTATAACGTATAACGGTGAATAAATAGCATTCATAAGCGTCATTGATGCTCTATCATTGGCATACAATGGATTTGTAGTTTGCGGATTTCCCCCCGCTACTAAAGTTATAGATTTACCACTTGAAGCACTATTTGTTTTTCCCGAGTCTTTGCTTTCAGAGCCTTTAGCTGAGCAGCCTACAGTAAACAGCATCGTACTGATTAGTCCTAGCGATATTAATCGTTTTGCAATTTTCATTTTAATCCCCCTTGAAATTGTATAAATATTAGATATTAGTCCCAGGTCTATTGTATGAAAATTGTATAAATATGTAAAATCGTTATTTTCTATTTGTTGCTATTCATATATAGATAAAAACAATCACATTAAATAAGTTATTTAATATAATTTTTAGTAAAAAAATAAAAAAGGACTTAAATAAGTCCTTTTTTATTTTTTTTAATTTTAACTAGCTCTACTTTCTTTGTTAGCTTCTTTTTTAAAGCTTAATTTAGGAAACTCTACTACTAAAGAGATACTTGCAAATATTAATAGAAGTATTGGATAATATAAAAATTTAATAACTCCTATAGATGAAACTCCAGCAATTCCTACAGCCGTTAATATTTGAGCTCCATAAGGAATCATACCTTGCCAGCATGATGAAAATAAATCTAATATACTTGCAAGTTTTCTTGGATCAAGACCATACTTTTTCCCAATGTCCTTAGCTAATGGTCCTGCTGTTATTATAGTTATAGTGTTATTTGCTGTACATAAATCTATTATACTAGCAATTAAAGCTATTCCAAACTTAGCTCCAGTTGGGCTTTTTATTTTGCTTGTTACAAAATTTAATATGAAATCTATACCACCATTGTGTTTTATTAGTCCTATTACCCCACCTACTATTACTACTAATATACATAACTCTTGCATTCCAGCCATACCTTGAGATACAGCATCTATAAATTGCCACATATCTAAAGTTCCTGTAAAAATACCTATAGCTCCTGCAAATACAACCCCTCCTGCAAGAAGTACGAAAACATTCGCTCCAGCTAGAGCTCCAACTAATACTGCAACATATGGAACAACTTTTATAACTTCATAATGTCCAGCTTCAGCTGAAGCTGCTGTCCCGGCTGTCATTACAGCTATTATTATAAAACTTAGTAATGCTGCTGGAAGTATAACAAAGAAGTTCATTTTAACCTTATCTTTCATCTGACAGCCTTGTGTACTTGCCGCTGCTATAGTTGTATCTGATATCATCGATAAACTATCTCCAACCATAGATCCACCAACTATTATTGCTACTAGTAACTCTAATTGTATTCCAGTTTTTTGCGATACTCCTATAGCAATAGGTGTTAGTGCAGACACCGTCCCAACAGATGTTCCCATTGATGTAGATATAAAACATACCATTAAAAATAAACCTGGTACTAATAAATTTGGTGGTAAAATCGCTAAGCTTAAGTTAACTGTAGAGTCTACCCCTCCCATGGCTTTAGCTACACTGCCAAAAGCTCCTGCTAATAAAAATATAACAATCATTATTAGAATATTGCTATCACCTGCATTCTTTAAAAAAACGTCCATTTTATTATCTAAAGATTCTTTAGGATTAATTATAAATGCAACTACAGCTGCAATTACAAATGCTGTCAATGCTGGCATTTTATAAAAGTCTCCAGTTAAAATCCCACTACCTAAAAATAATATTAAAAATACACCTATAGGAAGTAATGCTATTGCACTTCCCTTTTTTTGATTCAGACTATTATCGTCTATATTTTCCATAATTTTTTCCTCCCTTTACATTATGAATAAGCTTCTTAACCCAACATCTATTGTATGAAAATTGTATAAATATGTAAAATTGCAAATATCTATGTACTAATTTGTAAATATAGAGAAAATCAATTATGTTAAATTTTAAACACTTTTTCCAGCAATTATAATTTCATTAAGTGTAAAAAAAAAGCAAGTGAATATTAACATTTATTCACTTGCTTTTTTATTTAATTTGTATATTTTTTATTCTAAGAATGAGCTTTAAACATTTTAACATATTTCACTTTGCTTAGAGAATATGAAAGCGGAATAGCTATTACCATACTTACTATTCCTTGTATTAAGTTAGCAGGTATAGAAGCTGCTGAAATTATAGCACTACCTTTTAATACTATTCCTGCTATAAAATATCCTATTACCATTGTTAAAGTTCCTATTCCTGTTGAAAGTACACTTTTTATAATTGTGTTATGATTTTTCATTATAATACCAACTAAATATCCTTCTAATCCTTTTATGATAAGAGTAAATATTGCCCAATGAGCATATCCACTTAATATGTCCGCAAAAGCAGAACCGATTCCTCCCGCTATCATACCTGTTATAGGTCCAAATAATATTGATGAAATGAAAATAACACTATCTCCAATATTAATATATCCATCAGTTCCTGGCATTGGTATTTGTATTGTCATAGTAGCAATACAAACTAAAGCTATCATCAGACCCTTAAGCACTGTTTTCCTTGTATCCTCATGCATATTATATACCTCCACGATCAATTTCTTATGCTTTTATTATAAAGAAACGTATTCAAACATACAATAATTATTGTACCCATACAATTTTTTTTTTGATTGTATGGATACAATGATTATCATATACATATATACTTTTACCCTAGATTTTTCATAATTAAATTTTAATTTACTTAAACGTAAAAAGAATAGCCTAATTTGGCTATTCTTTTTTATTATTTATATGCTTTAAAGTTTTTTAATCTTAATGCATTACTAACTACAGATACTGAACTTAAACTCATAGCAGCTGCTGCTATCATAGGGTTTAATAAAGGTCCTCCAAATAAATATAAAATTCCTGCTGCGACAGGTATCCCTATTGTATTATATCCAAATGCCCAGAATAAATTTTGCTTAATGTTTTTGATTGTTTCTTTACTTAATTTGATAGCTGTAGGGACATCCATAAGATCACTTTTCATTAATACAATGTTTGCAGATTCAATTGCAACATCAGTTCCACTTCCTATAGCAATACCTATATCAGCCTTAGCTAATGCAGGAGCGTCATTAATTCCATCACCTACCATTGCTACAAAATTACCTTTTTCTTGGAGTTTTTTAACTTCATTTGCTTTATCTTCTGGCAATACTTCAGCTAAAACAATATCTATACCAACTTCATTTGCTATTGCATTTGCTGTTTTTTTATTATCTCCAGTAACCATAGCAACTTGAATTCCCATTTCATGTAATCTTTTCACTGCTTTTTTACTGTTTTCTTTAACTATATCAGCAACAGCTATTATACCTGCTAGTTTATTATCAATAGATATATACATTGGAGTTTTACCTTCACTTGCTAATTTATCCGAAATTGTCTCTAACTCGCTTGTACTTATATCTTTATCATCCATAAGTTTCTTATTTCCTAAGAATATATTCTTTTTATCTATTGTTACTTCTATACCATGACCTGTTATAGAGTTAAAATTAGTTACATTTAAAATTTCTAATTTTTCTTCCTCGCCTTTTTTTACTATAGCCTCTCCAAGTGGATGTTCTGACCCTTTTTCTGCACTTGCTGCAAATTGAAGAAGTTCTTTTTCACTAACTATATTAGTAGTTACAATATCCGTTACAACAGGTTTTCCTTCTGTTATAGTTCCTGTTTTATCAAATATTATAGTATTTATTTTATGTGCAGACTCTAGTGCTTCTCCACCTTTTATTAATATACCATTTTCTGCCCCTTTACCTGTTCCAACCATTATAGCTGTCGGTGTTGCAAGTCCTAATGCACATGGGCAAGCTATAACTAATATAGATATAAAAATAGTTAAAGAAAATACTAAATCTTTTCCACCTACAAAGAACCAAAGTAATGCACTTATTGTAGCTATTGCTAGAACTGTTGGCACAAAATAACCAGATACAGTATCAGCTAATTTTGCTATAGGCGCTTTGCTTCCTTGTGCATCTTCAACTAATTTTATAATCTGAGCAAGAGCAGTATCACTTCCTACTTTTTCTGCTTTAAATTTTATATTACCATTTTTATTTATACTAGCTCCAGTTACCTTATCTCCAACTTTTTTCTCAACAGGCATACTTTCTCCTGTAAGCATAGATTCATCTACTAAAGTATGTCCTTCAATTACTATCCCATCTACAGGTATCTTACTTCCTGGTTTTACTACTATAATATCATCTTCTTCAACTTCATCAATTGGTATTTCTAACTCCTGTGAATTTTTTATTATTATAGCAGTCTTTGGCTGTAATCCCATAAGAGTTTTTATAGCTTCTGAAGTTTTTCCTTTGGATCTAGTTTCTAGATATTTCCCAAGTAATATTAGTGCTATTATTATACCAGCACTTTCGTAATATAATTGATGATCATGTCCAACTACATGCCCAATTTTTCCTGTAGCAATTTGTATAGTCGTATACATGCTATATATAAGAGCTGAAGCTGTACCTATTGCAACTAAAGAATCCATGTTTGGACTTTTAGTTATTAATGCTTTAGTTCCATTTATATAAAATTTGTATCCTGCTCCGATTATAGGTATTACTAATAATAATTGAACTAATGCATAGTTTAGTGAATTATGCATAGGGTTTATAACCTCTGGTATAGGTAATGGACCAAATGGTTTAGGCATCATCGGTCCCATAGCTATATATAATAATGGAATTGCAAATATCATTGATACTATAAGCTTATTTTTAAGAACCTTTATTTCTTTTTCTTTTCTTATTTTATCTTCATCTATATTATTGTCTTTAATTTTTTCTACAACTTTATAACCTGCTTTTTCTATAGCACCCTTAATTTGTGATAACTTTACTTTCGATCCATCATACTGTATTGTTGCTTTATCTGTTGCTATATTTACATTTACAGATTTAATACCATCTAGTTTTTTTATACCTCTTTCAACTGCTTTTGCACAAGATTGGCATGTCATCCCTTCTATTTTTATATCAATTTGCTTAGCTTCATCTACAACTTTATAGCCTGCTTTTTCTATTGCACCCTTAATTTGCGATAATTTAACTTTTGATCCATCATAAGTTATTGTTGCTTTATCTGTTGCTATATTTACATTTGCAGTTTCTATTCCATCTAATTTTTTTACACTTCTTTCAACTGCCTTTGCACAAGATTGACATGTCATTCCCTTTATTTTTATGTCAATTTTTTCAAAAATTTCTGTGTTTTTCACCTCTTCTTTTATACCATACCCTGCTTTTTCTATTGCATCCTTTAAATCCGTGAATTTAACTTTATTCGGATCATACTCTATGTCCAGTTTTTCTGTTGCTATGTTTACATTCTGATTTTCTACCCCATCTAATTTTTTAACTGCTTTCTCAACAGCTTTTGCACAAGCTGCTCAAGTCATCCCAGTTATTTTATAAGTACTTTTATTTGTATTTATACTCATTGGTTTTCACCATCCTTAAATTTAATAGTTTATAATAACATTATATACCCCCTATGGGTATTTTGAAACACTTTTTTCATAAAATTTAATTTTATATATTTTTAACTAAAATTTATAAGTAATTAGTATTTTTTATCAACTATTATTTTCTATAAACGCAAAAAAGCTGATAACCTAATAGATACCAGCATTTTTATTTCATTAATATTTCGATTTGTCCAAGCGACTTTTCTTTTCCATCCATACCAACCCTAGTCATTATATATATTTCGTGAAAATCACCTATAGTTTCAATATTATTATCTTTTATATATTTCATAATTACATCATAATATTTGCCTGAATCTTTATATGCATCATCAAAATACATAGTTAAGTATTTACCTTTGGGTATTTTTATTATTTTTTCATCTATAAAATTTTTATTCTCACCCAAGTTTATCATTACATTTTTATAAACTACATTCTGATTAAATTTCATGTCACTATACGAAGTTGTAAACGCAATTTCAGCATTTACATTTTCATAATCTTTTTCTACTTCTAATAATACTTTTCTCAAAATAATTTCAAATTCATCAGTATATCTATCTTTGCAATGATATGTTTTAAAAGTTCTTTCTTCATTCTCTTTAATAAATACAGTGTTAAGCCCTTTATCTAGTGAAATTTTTATCTTATTTTCAAGAGATTCAATTTTGTTTTTGATATTATCTAATTCTTTTAACTTTTCATAAATTATTTGTTTTTGATTTCCAAGTATATTAAAAATTGATTCTAAAGATGTGTAGTTATGTGTTACTTCCTTTATTTCTTCTAGTGGCATCCCCATAGCTTTACATTGTTTTATTAAATCTATAGTACTAAAATCTTTCATAGAATAATACCTATATCCTGTAGTTTCATTTATGTATGAAGGTTTTAATAATTCAACTTTTTCATAATGCCTAAGAGTCTGAACCGATATATTGTTTAGTTTAGCCATTTGACCAATAGATAAATATTTTCCCATTCAATCACCTCTGATATATTTTAGCATAATGCTACACTAAATCCATCTAATCTGTTAAATTTGTATTTTCTAATAACTTTACAAGTTCATTTTTGATTATTTTAGTTGATATAAAAAATACTTCTATTATGTCCTCATGTTTAGTGTATGCAACTCTAAACTTATTATTTTTTCTATTTTATTATTTTCAAAAAAAACTTATTACTTCTCGGAAATTCTGCTCGTTGAATTTGTTTTAAAGCTTTTTCTAGTTTTTTACTATCTAAATTATAAAATTGCTTATACTCAAATCCATCTTGAATCACATTAAATATATTTTGGTCAATCTTTTCAATCGTTACTTTTCTGTCCTTTTTAAAAGTGAGTAATTCAATTTTATTTCCTACATCAATTTTTTTTAAATTTTCAAATGCATATTTTCTAAAATTTTTTATATCTATCAATTTAATTTAATCCTCCATATAATTTTAATTATATAATGGTTTTACCCTTTTTTTGAAAAAATAAAAACTGAACCCTTTAATTAGAGTCCAGTTTTTTATTTATATATTAGATGCATCGCCTAAAATTATATCTTGACTTTGCTCTGATTCATTTATTACTTTCGCAGTATATTTTCTTACATTGGCCATTATATACATAACTATAAATGTTATAGATTCTGAAACTAATACACTTGACCATATTCCATTTAACCCAAATAACTTTGGTAATACAATTAAACAGATAGGTAAAAATATAATTGATCTAAATACACAAATTAAGTTTGAAAATTTAGGTATTTCAATAGCTTGATAATAAACTAATGTATTTAAGTTTATACTTCCTATTATATACGCTAAACATGCTATCTTTATACCATGATACCCAAGTTTTGCTATGTTTGGATCAGTTGTAAATATACCAACAATGCTTCTTCCAAATACATAGCATATCAATGCCGCTCCTATACTAACAACTAATGAACACTTACAATTTATCTCATAGAATTTTAACATTTTTTTAGAATCTCTTCTTCCAAAATTATAACTTATAAGAGGTTGTGCCCCAAATGTTAATCCTAGTAAAACCATATAAATGTTTGTAGTTATATAGTTTATTATACTATATGTTGATATACCTATTTCTCCCATAAAGTTTGACAGTGCTATATTGTGTAAGAATACAATGATTGAAAAACTTGCTTGTCCAAAAAATGATGGGAATCCAATATTTAAAACTTCTTTTATTGTATCTTTATTTAAAGATGTATTTCCAAAGCTTAAATACCCTCTTTTCTTTAAGAAATGAGGAAGAAGTATAGCTACTGTTACTATTTGTCCTAACCCCGTAGCTATTGCAGCTCCCTTGATTCCCATGCCTAAAGGAAATATAAATACATAATCTAATATTACATTAGTTATAGCTCCTGCAATAGTTGAAACCATCGCAAGCTTTGGTCTATTATCATTTCTTACAAAACTATTTAATACTATACCAACTAAGTTAGGCGTGCAAAAAATAGCATAATATTTAAGGTACTCAACGGCTAAAGGTTCTAATTTATCCGTTGCTCCTAACATCCTTACAATTGGACCTGTAAATACGATACAAACTATACTTGTTACTATACTTATAATTAATAATAGCTTAAATACTTGTCTAAATATATCAACTGCTTTATCTATATCTTCAGCACCTACATTCTTAGATACTAAAGCCCCTCCTCCAACTGCTAGCATACTTGCAATACCAAATAAAACTACAGTAAATGGAAGAACTATGTTTACAGCTGCTAATGCAGAGTCTCCAACACCTTGGCCAACAAAGATTCCATCTATAACGGTATATAATGACGATATAAACATTGCCAATGATGATGGGACTGCATATCTTAAAAATTCACTAACCATAATTTCCCTCCTATTATTTTTCCTAAAACACATTATAAAGTCTATACTAGGTATAGAGTCAATATAATTCAACAAATATTTTAATTCTTCTAATAAAATAAAAAATTCACACCTTCTAGTGTGAATTTTATTTATTATAAATTCTATCTATTTTTATCATCTTTTAATGTAGCTAAAGTATATAAAGAGTATAATCCAGCTACCCCTACTAATGTAAATATACTTCTACTTATCATTGAATATGTTCCTCCAAATAAGTATCCTACAAGATCAAGTTCAAATAGTCCTATAGAACCCCAGTTTAAAGCTCCTATAATAACTAATACTAATGAGATTTGTTTTAATAACATATTTATGCACTCCTTTAATTTTTTCTTTTAGTTATTATTTCCAGTATTCTTTCAATTATTCTTTTTTTCTAATTTTTAAATTTTTATCGTAAGAAAACATTCTCCATTAATTTATGATAGTATTATTATATAGCTATTTAGGAGGTGTTTTTTATGTTTATAAGAAATGAAACTTTAGTAGACAAAGCTAAAACTTCTAAAAAACTACCCAATTTTCTTTGGGCAATAATTTTAGCTTTATTATTTCTAAATATAGGTTCAATTTTAGGGTCTATAGTTATTATTCCCTTAATTTCGTTAATAAGTGGTATTCCTTTATTTTCATCTAACCCTGATTTTTTAATGCTATTAGCATCATTACTAAGCTTTATTGGTATATCTTTACTAGTATTTTTTAGAGTTTCAAAAATAGAGAAAAGAAGTATTAGATCAATTGGTTTTTCTAAATACAATTGGTTTAGAAAATATTCGATAGGATTTTTAATAGGACTAATTTTAATGAGTTTAGTCGTACTTGTTCTATATTTATTTGGATTTGTATCTTTAGAACAATCTCCTTCTCAGCCTATAGGTAAATTTGCTTTATTAAACATCTTTATTGTTTTAATAGGTTGGATAATTCAAGGGGGAACAGAGGAAATTTTAACTCGAGGGTGGCTTATGAATATTTTAGGTGCACGCTACAATATAAACATTGGTTTATTTATTTCATCTGTTCTTTTCGGACTGCTTCACCTATTTAATCCAAATGTTAATATAGTAGCCATTTTAAATATAATACTGGTTGGGTATTTGTTTGGTCTATATATCATAAAAACAAACGACCTTTGGGGTGCTTGTGGTATGCATAGTGCGTGGAATTTTGCTCAAGGCAATTTATTTGGATTTGAAGTTAGTGGATTAAATGTTTCTGTTGGAAGCTTATTTGATTTTAACTTAAATGGAAACAACCTTATATCTGGTGGAGTTTTTGGACCTGAAGCTGGTCTTGCATCTACCATTATATTAATAATAGGGATAGCTTTTATTCTTTTACTTGATAGAAAAGGCTTCTTTAATAAATATTGTTAATAATTATCTTAATCTAACTAATACTATTTATAACTGTATTTTCTTCAATTTAGGAGGATTTTTATGCTAGAAGAGTTTATGACTAAGTACATTCCTATTTTAGTAAGCATATTTGAGTTTATGGGCGTTGTAGTTATATCTATAGGAGCATTTACAGCTTTTTATTACTATATTAGAAAAGTTTTATTTAAAATAGATGTTAGCGTAAAACATCAATTTGCTACAGCTATGGCCACAGGTCTTGAATTTAAATTGGCAGCTGAGATTTTAAAAACAGTTTTAGTGAAAAACCTAGATGAACTTGTTATTTTAGGTGCTGTATTTTTACTTAGAGTGCTTATGACTGTTGTTATAGAATGGGAAATTAAACAAGATAATAATGAAAACAACAGAAAAATTTAAATAAAAAAAGTAAGTAGTTTAAATAAATTTATTTAAACTACTTACTTTTTTATCTTACGCCATAGCTTTATTTAATTTTTATATATTGATTTAAGTTATATTGATCATACTTTTTATTATTATAGCTTATTGAGTGTTTAGGACAGTTGTGTATACACCTCATACAAGCCATACAATCATTTCCAAATTTAATATTTTTATTTTTATCATATCTTATATTCGCTTTAGGGCAATTTTTTACACATTTCCCACATTTTATACAGCTATTGTCGACTGAAAAACTTTTACCTATAATTTTTGCTATAAAATTAAATAACTTAGCAAAAAAATCTATTTTTAATATACTAGTAATTTCTGTATTTTCATTTTCATAATTATTAAACTTGATATTTTTTAATAACTCATCTAACTGCTCATTCGTTTGACTTAAAATTTGATTGATCTCATCATCTGTGTTTTGAGGATATTTGCCAAAATAAAAATTTCTAGGCATTACAAAAGTTTCTTTACTAACAATGTTATATCCCTTTTTTTTCAATTTATTTTCTAATGAGTCTACCCCATGAGCATTAACTATTCCTGCTGACGTACAGAAAACTATTGCATTAGAATTATTTTTAGGAACATTTTTAACTACCCATTTTAAAAGTTTTTCAGGTACATTTGATGCATAGTTTGGTCCTCCAATTATAAGTAAATCCACATCTTTATCTAATATAGGATTTTCATCAATACTATCAATTTTAACTATATGGTTTTCATTTTTTAGTTTTTCACCTAAGTAATCTGCTACATATTTTGTATTTCCTGTTCCTGAAAAATATAATATATTAATCTTCATATATGCCTCCTAATATTTAAGTCCTATTTGTTGAGTAAATTTTCTTTCATCTTTATTAATGTAGATAAAGTGCAATCTAAAGAAGATGAATCTAATCCAGATATCATTTCATTGTGAATTTCTCTCATGATTTTTTCTAAATATAAAAATTCTTCAAAAGCTTTATTTGTAAGTTCAATATTTTTTTTCCTCTGATCATCCTTACTTTGATTTATCACTATAAATCCACTTTCTTTTAATTTAGCTAAGTTTCTACTTGTATTAGCTTTATTTATACCCATAACTTTAGCTAAATCTTCTTGAGTGATTTCATCATAATTTTTTAGTTTAAATAAAGTCATTAGAGTTAATAATTGTCCTTGCCCTAAATTTCTTTCTTTTAAAGACTCATCCATTCTTGATTTTAGTTCTTTTGATATAAAATATATTAAATCACCAAGGGGTTCATATTTTTTCATTTCTACTCCTCCATATACTAATGTACTTATTTAAAAATTATTATAATATATATTCGTTGCGCACGCAACATTTTTATTAAAATTAATACTACAAAGCTTATTTTGTAGCATTAATTTTAATAAACTCATTTACTTTTTTTATTTTTACTATAATTATAAAAACTATTGGTGTATTGCTTTTCACTTTAAATTCTATCTCACCTAATACTTAACTTATAAATTAAGTAACCATTTTAAAAATAAAATTTCTTATTTCCATTTACCAGTCTCCAAGAATTTTTTCGCTCTATAATTAGCATTTTCTACTAATTTTTTATCGTAACCCATAAATTCTAATAACTTTATAGCATTTCTAGTTTGCGCTCTTCCTCTATGAATCTTATAATCAAATTTTATATCATTATCTGTTATAGTCTCTTCAAAATGGTAGTTTTCAAATATATCATCTAGCATATATGTAAGTTCTACGTCATGTGTAGCTGCAAAACATAGTGTATTCTCGTTTCCTATATTTTTCAAAACCTCACAAGAAGACGCTATTCTTTCAACTGTATTTGTACCTCTTAAAATTTCATCTACAAAACACAAGCATGGAATGTTATTCTGTACTTGATTTAATATTCTCTTAAGAGATTTAATTTCAACTATATAATAACTTTCACTACTGTGTATATCATCTTTTAATGCCATAGACGTATATATATTGAAATATGAGGTCTTATATTCTTTAGCAAAACAAGTATATATAGTTTGAGCCATTATAGCATTTATTGCTATAGTTTTTATAAATGTTGACTTTCCAGATGCATTAGACCCTGTGATTAATACTCCTTTTGAAAAATTACCATTATTTAAAACTGGTTCTTTTACAAGTGGATGATATATATCTTTAAACTCTATATTATTGTCTTCTCTTTTTTGTGAAATTTTCAAACAAGGTTTTGTATAAAAATCTAAACTCTCTCTAAATGAAGCTATAGCAATTAGTGAATCTATAGTTCCTACATACTCATATACATTTTTTAATTCTTTTTTATTTTTTATTATTGTGTTTTTAACTTTTTCATAAGTTATTATCTCTCTTAAAAATATTAAATTTGCATATTCTGCAAATACATCCATATCGCTCATTATGCTTTTTTCCTGAATTCCTAAACTTTTTCTTTTAATATTTTTTAGTTTCTTTAAACTTTCATCTATAGAATCAATGTTTTCATCTATTTCAAAGATATTTTTTTCTTTTATTTTATTTGCTGCGTTAACCAAACTTATCATATAACTAAGTCCATTTGTATCATAGTTTTCAACTTTATTTCTCTGACTTATAAATACATTTAATACAACACAACCTACAGTTACTATTAAAAACATTGGATGTATAAATAATAGCAGTAAACTAATTGCTGGTATCCATGATAATAATGTAAATTTTAATAGGTTACTTCTACTATTATCTTCTTTATTAAATAAACAATTTGTTATATAAAGTTCATTACTTTTTCCAAGTTTGCCTAAAATAAATTGTATATCATATCTTTCTTTTTCATTTTTCTTAAAAAATTCTATAACTTTATCACGTTTTGTTAGGACTGCCTGACTGTATACTGGAGTTCTTAACATATCATATAGAACTTCTTGTCCAGCTGTAGACTGTGTGTTATTTATTTTTTTAAAAACATCATCCATATTTAAATCATTCCAAGTTATATCATCAATTATGTTTTTTTCATTTTTATTTCTAAAGTAACTAGATACATTTTTCATTTTTATCATAACTTCATCCAAATTAATAGTTTTTCCATAGTTATTTATTATATTAAATTTTATATATTCTAGTCTTTTTCTATTTTCAACAATGGAAAAAACTATTCCAACTACTACGATAACTATTATACCTACTAATACTTTCCAAACTTCCCCCATTTAACTTCTCCTTTTTAATACTGATTTAATTATATTATATAGTAATATATAACTAAAAAATAGAGGATCTTGGGTTCATCTCAAGATTTTATAATAGTCTATCTAACCTTATAGAGAACTTTGTTCCTATATCTTTTTCACTATACAATTTTAATTTTCCATTATGAAGTTTTATAATTTTTTTAGTTATTGCTAGTCCTAACCCACTTCCTCCATCTGTTTTACGTGCTTTATCAGCTCTTACAAATTCATCAAATATATTTTCTATAACATCATCTGAAATTCCACATCCGTTATCAGATATAATTATATCTATATACTTGTCACCCTTCTTTAAATCAACAGTAATAGTTGTTCCAACTTCATTATATTTTATTGCATTTATAATTATATTTCCTAAGGCCCTCTCCAACGCCTTAGTATCTATAATAGAATATATACTTTCTTCTGGTATATTCACGTCAAGTAAAAATCCATTTTCTTCTATATCTATATAATACAAAGCTACTAATTCTCTTACAAATTCGCTTATATCATGTTTTTCTAAGTTTAACTTATAACCTGGACTATCTAGTTTTGAAAAAACAAACAATTCATCAACTAAATAATTAATTCTTTTAGCTTTATTGTATATATAATCTAAGTATATCTTTTTTTCCTCTTCATTTTTTACAACGCCTTGTGATATTGCCTTTGAATATCCTAGTATTGAAGTTATTGGCGTTTTTAAGTCATGAGAAATATCTCTTATAATTCTCTTTTTACTGTCTTCGGCAATACGTCTTTCTATTTCAGATTTTTCAAGTTTATCAACAGTGTTATTAAATGATTCTTTTATTCTATTAAATTCTCTATATGAATTGAACTTAACTCCTACATTTGAATATCCTTCACTCATTTTTTTTATTTCATTTTCTAAAATTTTAAGTGGCCTAGATATCTTCTTTATAGACAATATAGATAGCAAAATAAACATTAAAAATACTATAGCTATTGTTAGTACTAAACTAAAATATATGTAAGTCTTGGATTTTTTAGTTCCATACATTTCATGCAAAAGCTTATAGTCATAATCTGGTATCTTTACAATATATAACTTATTACCTTGCTTATATGCTCTTTCTTCATACTTATAGTTTGTATTTTTTTCATTTATAAAATCTTCAATTGAGTAAAATTCTTTTTTATCTTTTTTTACACCTGTTACATTTACCACTTTACCATTTTTAACTTCTTCTACCCATCCACCTTCATTTAATACTTTTTTAATATCTATATCGTTATAATTTTCTTTAAATAAATAGTTTATTTCCCTTTTCGTTACTTCTAAATTTTTACTATTTACTACATTTCTTATTTCAAACAAAATTAAGTAAAGAAATATTATTATTCCAATTATAAATATTAATGTAGCTAAAATAGAATTTACTACAAATATACTATATAAACTTTTACCTTTTCTCAAAATAATTTTCCTTTCATACTTTTTTAATTATTATTATAAAAATACTCTATATATAAATTACTATATATAGAGTATTTTACCAATGTTTTCAATTTTGATTATATTTTTTTAGTTAATATGTTTAATGTTTATCTAAAATATCATCTATTATTACTATTAATGTTAATATAAAAGCTTCATCTTCAAAATTTATATCTATAGTATATCCATCTGTAAGTTTAAATAAATCTTTTTTTATATCAGCAATTTCATTATCACCTTTATAAATTTTATATTTCCTATCGAATAAATTTCCATTTACTATTAATTCTCCATATTTACAATTTATAGTCATTTTATCTTTTATAAAAGTTAATTTTTTATTTAAAGTAGCTACTACTTCTGAATTTTCTATAACTTCATACTTAGGTAATAATGCTAGTTTTTGTTTTACATCATATAAAGTTTTATCCTCCTTCATCATTTTGAATTGTAGCCCTACAGACATTAATTTATTATCTACAAAGAATGCATCTTCTTCTTTATCATTTTTTATCCAAAAGTCTTCCTTCAATTTAAAAAGTTTAGATTTCATATAATATTTCATAGTTTTCCTCCCAATTTATAAATATTTATTTACTTTCAAATTTATATCCTATTCCTCTTATAGTCTTTATATATTTTGGTTCTTTACTAGTATCTTCAATTTTATCTCTTATTTTACTTATTTGAACCATTATAGCATTATCTTCTGCTATATAAACTTCATCCCACACAGATTCAAATAAATTTTTTTTTGTAAAAACTTTATTTGGATTTTTCATAAATAATTCAACTATTTTTAATTCTGTTGATGTAAGAGGTATTTCTTTATTATTTTTTGTTAGCTTGAAAGCTTCTAAATCTAATTTTAAATCTCCAACTTGTATTAACTTTTCTTCAATTTCAGGTGGATTTGAATATCCATACACCCTTCTTATTTGTGCGTTAACTCTAGCAACTAATTCTAAAGGATCAAATGGCTTTGTAACATAATCGTCTGCTCCCATATCTAAAGCTAATATTTTATCGTATCCTTCAACTTTTGCTGAAATAACTATTATTGGTATATTTAACTTGCTTCTTATGTTTTGAATTAATGAATATCCATTTAAATTCGGCATCATTATATCAACAATAGCTAAATTAATATCATTTTTATCTATAATGTTAATAGCCTCGATTCCATCATAGGCCTTAAATATTTTATAATCAGAACTTCTAAAGTAAAGTTCTATTAACTCTACTATTTCTTTTTCATCATCTACGATTAAGATATTATGCATTATAATCCTCCTTTAATATTACTAGAATTATCTATTTATATTTAAATTATCTTATTTCCTTATTTTTAAAAATGTAGCTTGAAACTACCATTCCTACTAACAAGTAAACTAAACTTATTATAATATTATTAACAATATGATTATTTATATCTGCTATATTTTTTAATATATAAGTTATGCTGTATGGATTCAACTTAGTAAAATATGAACATAGTATATCAAATCCAACTATTATAAAAATGCCAACTGATATTGTATGTCTTGAACTTTTTATTAAAAGTCCTGGTATAAATAAAATTGAAATCAATCCTACTATAGGTATTAATGTAACTAAATATTTATAAATTACATCGCTAATTAATCCTAACTCTGGGATTTGGGTCAATATTGAAGTTACTATAATACTCATTATGATTTGAATTACTATAGTAATCAACACATTTATGCATATAAATACTAACTTGCCTATTAAAACTTCCGTCCTACTTATAGGATTTATAAGATATATTTTCATTCCTCCATTAGAAAATTCTTCAGTTATTACTTTAGAAATTAAAATTATAATAAATGGAGGTATTATCTTTAATGTTGATTGAACAAACATTGACATTATTTGTGATTCACTTAAAACTTCAGTCCCTGATATTTTAGTAATTGCAAAATACGCAAGTGCTGTAGATGCTAGTATCAAAATATTTACCAACAGTAAAGCAATCTTTTTATTACTTATAAATTCATTTTTTATTATACTATTCATAATTAATTCCCTCCTGTAACTTCTATAAATATGTCTTCTAAAGAACTATTGCTTAATGATACTTCATATATTGGTATATTATTATTTACAAGTTCTTTTATTACTAAGGCTATGCTAGATTCATTAGCTTGAACAATTATTCCATTTTTTTCTACTTTTTCTACCTTTACGTAATTTTTATTATTTAAAATCCTTGATGCTTCTCCTATGCTTGTAGTTTTTATAAAAAATAGATCTTTTTTAGTAGTTATGCTTTCTATGTCTGATTCTAGAATTTGCTTCCCATTTTTTATAATTATAACTTTATTACAAATCATTTCTATTTCATGTAGAATATGTGAAGATATAATAATAGTTTTTTTATGTTTAGTTACTAATTCTTTTATTAACTGTCTCATTTCGATAACCCCTTTTGGATCTAATCCATTTGTAGGTTCATCTAATAGTATTATTTTAGGATTTTTTATAAGTGCCATAGCAATACCTAGCCTTTGTTTCATTCCTAAAGAGTAATTTTTAACTTTTTCATTGCCTCTACCTCTAAGTCCTACTATTTCCAATGCTTCATCAATTTCATAACTACAAGAGTATGTATCACTAAAGTTTTTTACTATTTTTAAATTTTCATATGCCGTTAATTCAAGATATATTGCCGGACTTTCTATTATAGCTGCTACATTTTTTATAGCCTCTTTAAATTTTTTGTCTATATCATATCCATCAATATAAACTTTTCCTCCATCTTTATTAATTAATTTCAATATCATCTTCATTGTAGTACTTTTACCAGCTCCATTTGGCCCTAGAAATCCAAATATATCACCTTGGTTTACAGTAAAGCTTAAATTATCTACAACTACCTTATTACCTCGTTTTTTAGTCAGGTTTTGAACTTTTAAAATTTCCTTCACACTTATCACCTCTTAATTTAATTTGATACTCTAATTTTAAAATTGTAACCTTTCTAAAACCTTTCTAGATTATTTAATATTTTTAATTTTTTTAATAAAAAAACTAGCTTTTCAGCTAGTTTTATTTATTGCTCGTAATATTTAAACATTGTAAGTTCTTTTTACTTTTAAGTTCATTCTTATATATATAACTAAATAATATAACTGCTATTAAATAAAATATAACCGTAAAATAATAAGGAATTGTATAAGATATAGTTTCCATTAAAAAGCCACCAATTGCAATTCCTATAGCTCTACTAATATTACTAGATAATGCTATTAAACTGCTCATATTAGTCCTTTCACTTTCATGCACAATTTCCATAGATAAATTTTGAATAAGCGGCATAGCCATATTCATAAGTCCGTTTCTCATAAAAAATGCAATAGTTATAATGAATATTCCTTGTGGAAAAGCAATTGATAGTAAAAATGGAATAGATAATAATTGGCAAATTATAACTGATTTTACCTTTCCAAACTTGTTCGACATAAAAGGTATAATCATGCCTCCTATTATACACCCAAATTGTGATATTGAAAGTATAGTTCCAACAATATTATCTCCTATATCCATAGAATATTTTAAGTATACACTAAAAAATGGTACAATTATTCCAGCCCCTATTCCTATTAGGAATTGATAAACCATGAAACTTACAATCTTTTTGTTTAATATAGATGCATATCCTTTTAAACATTCTTTTAAATTTCTATGTTTTTCATACTCAGGTTCCTTCATAAAAAATATAGGAATCAAAGCTAAAGTAGCTAATATAGAAGTTATTATAAATATATACTTTATAGATTCACTTGATGTAAAATAATTATCTAGATAAGATGACATAACTCCACCTAAAAAAGAAGCCCCCATCATACCAATATTAGACATTATAAAATTCGTACTAAAAACTGATACTCGTTCCTCTTCAGATGTATTTTCAAGTATATACATACCTTCTGCTGTAGTTTTTATACTCATCCCAAAACCATTTATAATTGCCATAATTAATATTAAGTTTGAATTATTGAAGAAAACTATAAAAATAGAACCTATTGCTATACATATAAATCCTAAATTGAAACTTTTTTTCCTCCCTATTCTTTCAATTAAGTACGCACTAAAGATAGATCCTATTGCTATAGAAAATGTATTAATTGAAAGCACACTCCCTACAAACTGTTCTTTATAACCAATTTCTTTTAGGTATATCCCCACAAACATATTAAAAATTCCCATAGCAAAAGAAGCTATAAGATTTATAGTAAGAAACAACTTTATATTCTTACTTAGTTTTATCTTACAACCATTTTTCATTATATCCCCTCTTCTCATAACCTTTTTGTCTTTTCAATATAAGTGTATTTCTTTTTTTAATTTTTTTCAATATTCTTTAAATAGTTTATTATAATAAAACGACTTGGTTTAATTATATAATTAAATCAAGCCGTTTTATTGTTTTAATCTCGTATTGCATCTTTTATTTTTTTATTTAAAACTTCCCTATACTTACCACTTTTATATTTGTATTCTTTAAACGAATCTACATTTCTACATATATCATTTATTACTTTTTTAGTTATATTGTTTATACTATCTAAATTTTCCTCATATAAAATTTCTATAGAGTCTATTTCTATTAAAGTGTCCACTACTTCCATGTATATATCCTTTAATACATGTTTACTATCACTTTCAAAAGCTAATTCTAATTTTGCTTGATATTTTATAGGAACTACTTTTTCTTTTATAAATAAAATAAAGTTTTCAAAATCTTTTTTATTATTAAGTGGCTCTACTTCAAATAGAATTCTAAAGAATAAATTCCATATAAACTCACAATTTAATTTAGATATAATAAAATTCCCTAGCCTTTCACAAAATTCATCCTCAAACTCAGGTAATTTCCCAAATCTAATTTTAGAATTAAAGTCTATATCTTTTTTAGAAATTTCATTTATTCTTTTAAGTCCTTTTATTGTAGTATCTTCACTTATATCCATTCCATCTTTTTCTTTATTAAACGAATAATTTATTATTGTCTCACAAGGTTTTTTAAAATCTATTATAAATCCTATGTCAGCTTCCATTTTGTCTGCAAATGTATCATATGCAATCTTTGCTAAAAACTTTTCCATAGATTTTCTTTTGCTATCTTTGTCTTTATTATTTCCACTGAAATTTTTATAAACAGATAGTAATTGATTATCTATAAGTGTTAAATTTGTCTTTATTGAAGCAAATACATCACTTAAAAACTTATCCATCATAACATATGCATTATTCTTGTAAATAACATTATGTTCTATTTCACTCCAAAAAATATTAACCATAGATTTTATCTGAATTTCAAAATTTATTTTATTATCTCCATATAAAAACAATCCATCGATTCTATATATTTCAAATCCATTTTTTTGTTTTCTTGGTTGGTCTTTGTCTAATCTAATTCTTATATTTTCATTTTCTTCATTATAGTAATATATATGATCTTCACTTATATTGAAATATGATTTTAAAAGCTTATATATATTTCTTTCTTCCTCTATGAACCTACACTCTAATCTTACTCCAATTAAATCTGATAGATTATGTATTAACATTTTAGGTGTTTTATATTTATTTAAATATTTGTTTCTTATAATTTTTTCTCTTAAGCTATATTCACTCTTTACTCTTGAATTGACATTTAAGTATTCTTGTTCGTTAATATTTAATATGCATTCAAAATATTTTACTAGTTCTTCTGATAACATGTTCAGCGTCGGTGTTATATCATTTAACAATTCTACAGCTTCATCAATGTATTCAAATTCTCTCAAACTCATAATAAGTTCTCCTTGGCGTCTTTTTTATATAACTAAATTTTACACAAAAACTCAAGTTTAAGCAAATAACGAAATTGTAATTTTATTTAAGTTATTACTTTTTATACGCTCTAATACCTTTTCTAAAGTAAAAAGTAACGGAGAAAAATATAGTCAATAACTCAGCAATAGGTATTGCTAACCATATACCATTTAAGCCTATGAACTTAGGCAATACAGTAATTGTCGCTACTACAAATACTAAAGATCTAAGAATAGATATTATAGCAGATACCTGTCCATTCCCTATAGCTGTAAAATAACCTGACATAAAAATATTTGTTCCTATTATTAAAAATCCATATGAAAATAATTTTATACCTGATGTAGCAATAGTATAAACCTCTAAGTCATTAGTAAATATAGATATTATATACTTACCTCCAATTATAGAAATTAAAAATATAACTATAGAACTCCATCCAATTGTTACAAAACTATGTTTTAAACTTTCTTTTATTTTTTCTTTATTTTTAGCTCCAAAGTTATAACTAATCATAGGTCCTATTCCAACTGCAATTCCAAAATATACCGCTATAAAGAAATAATATATATATATTATTATCGACATTGCAGCAACACCATTTTCTCCGCTAAAAGTTAATATACTTTTATTGAATAAAAATGTAGTTATACCTGTTGATAGCTCTGTAAACATTTCTGAACTACCATTATAACAAGAATTAAATAGTTCTTTAAAATTAGCTTTTGGTTTTGTAAATTCTAAATTCGAATTATTTCCTTTGAAATAAATTATTCCTATTATACCTGAAATAGTTATGGCAATATATGTTCCTAATCCAGCACCTAAAATTCCCATATCAAACACTACTATAAATAAAAAATCAAAAACTATGTTTAAAACTAATCCTAGTGAAGACATTAAAAGAGATACTTTAGGGCTACCATCTACTCTAGCATAGTATTCAAAGTATAACTTTAACATCATTGGAATAGTCATAAGTACAGTTACAATCCCATATGTTTTTGCGTATGGATATAATATATCAGTTGTTCCTAAGAATCTAAGTATAGGATCCAAAAATATTACTCCCAAAATAGTAAGTACTACTCCTATAGAAATTAAAACTACTGTTATAAATGAAAATAACTCATTAGCTCCTTGTATGTTTTTTTCCCCAAGCTTTATGCCAACTAAAGCTCCAGATCCCGTAGCTAGCATAACTGCAATACCAAATACTACACAAGTTATAGGTATTATAATGTTTATTGATGCCAGTGCATCTGAGTTTACATATCTCGATACGAAAAATCCATCTATAGTAGTATAAAATGATAGAAATATCATTGTTATGATGGATGGAAATACATATCTTAAAAACTCCTTGTAATTTTGTTTTTTCGTAAATACTTCTTCCATTTTTTCACCTCTATATTTTTTAAATAATTGATATTACTTGACATTATTAATTGTGAAGGATATAGTAACTATATTGTCAATGGAATTTTAAAATAAAATTTGAGGTGATATATTTGAATTTTACTGTAGGCGAATTAGCAAAGTTAAATGAAATGAACAAACAAACGCTAATCTATTATGATAATATAGATTTATTTAAACCTAAAGTTGTTGATGAAAGTAACGGATATAGATACTACACTTCTGATCAATTAGAAGTTTTAGATAGTATATTAGTTTTAAGAGAACTTGGAATTCCTATAAAAGAAATTAAAGATTTTTTAATTAAAAGAGATGATAACAAAGCATTAATTCTTCTAAAAGAACAAAAAATCAAGTTGCAATCTCAACTTAAAAATTTGAAAAAAAGTATAGCAAGGCTTGAGAATAAAATAGAAACAATAGAAAGCTTAAATGAATATGATGATACAGTTTACTTTCAAGAATTGCAATCTGAATTTATCATTACACAAAAAGTAGAAGAACCTTTTCAACTTTTACAAACTGATATAGCATTTAAAAAATTATTAACTATAGTTACTAAAAATAAATATCCATACAACTATCAAGTAGGTACAATAATATCGTTAGAAAATTTACTTAGCAAAAACTATACTACTGCGCATTCCGTATTCTTCCCCTTACATAATAAATTAAGTTCTCCAAATGTTTTAAAAAAAGCTGAGGGACTTTATGCTATAACTCTTCACAAAGGAGAATATAAAGACGTAGGAAAAACTTACGAAATACTAATAGATACTATAAATAAAAATGGTTATGAAATGACAGGACCTTCTTTTGAATATGGTATTTTAGATAGCTTAACATCTTATAGTTCAAAAGATTATATAACAAAAATATCTATACCAATAAAAAAGCTTTAGCAATTTTTTAAAATCGCTAAAGCTTTTTTATTTCCATTTTTCCAAAACCTCTAACATAAATTCCTTTATGTCTATATTGTAAACTTCTTTTAAATAATCTCCATTAAAAACTTCTCTTGAACTTCCATAACAAACTATCTCTCCATGATTTAATAAACAAACTGAATCACTAAAATAATGAACTAAGTTTAAATCATGTAAAACTCCAATAACAATTTTATTATTATCTTTTGCCCATTTGGATAAATGTTCTAACAACTCAATTTGGTATTTTAAGTCTAGATGATTAGTAGGTTCATCTAATAGTATAACGTCTGGATCTTGAGCAATTGTTCTTGCTAAAAATACTCTTTGTAACTGTCCACCACTTAATTCATTTATAGTTTTATCTTTTATCTCACTTAATCCTACCTTTTCAATACAATCTAATACTATTTTTTTATCTTCTTTACTTAAAGAATTAAATACTCCCGTTGAATGTGCATACCTACCAAGTGCTACAGTTTCATATATGGTATATGGAAAATATATTTGAGTTATCTGACTCATAAGTCCTACTTTTTTTGCTAGATTTTTCCTTGAAAAATTACAAACTTCCATACCATCAATAGTTATACTTCCTTTATATTTTATAATATTAGCTATAGATTTCAAAAGCGTACTTTTTCCACATCCATTTGGTCCTACTATGCAAAGATTTTTTCCTCTTTCAACTTTAAAATTAACATTTTTTATAACATCAACGTCTTCATAACCACAATAAAGATTTTTTACTTCTAACATGTCATCACTTCTTTCCTTTGCTAAAATACACATATGCAAAGAATGGTGCACCTATAATTGCTGTAATAGCTCCTACTGGAAGCTCTGCTGGGGATACAATTGTTCTGGCAATTAAATCTGTTATAACCATAAGTGATCCTCCAAATACAAAAGACATAGGTATTACATATTTATGTTTTGATCCAAATACCCTTCTTACCATATGTGGCGCTATTAAATCTACAAACCCGATTGTTCCACTTAATGCTACTGCACTTCCCGTTAAAATGGCTGAGTGTATAAATAAATGTTTTTTAACCCTATTTGTATCTACACCTACTGCCTTTGCCTGTTCTTCTCCAAATGTTAATATATCCATTTCTTTTGTGTATCTTAAAACTCCAATAACACCTATAATTAAAAATGGAATTAAAACTCTCACATATGACCATCCCTTCATAGAGAAGCTCCCCATTTGCCAAAGACTTATACTTTTTATGTCTTCACTAAAAAGTGCTGTAAGTGTTGTTAGTAATGCATTTACAAAAAGCGAAAAAACCATACCTGCTAGTATAATTGTATTATTAGCCATAGTTTTATCTATTTTAGAAGAAAAAACTATAACTCCATATACTGTTATCAATCCACATAAAAAACCTATTAATGGCAATGTCAATTGCCCGAGAAATGGTATAGATATTCCAAGAACTATAACTAATCCAGCTCCTAAAGATGCTCCTGACGATACCCCTAAAGTATAAGGAGATGCCAATTCATTTTTAAGTATTGACTGAACTACCGATCCACTAACTGCCAAACATCCTCCAACCATAAAAGCTAATAATACTCTTGGTAGTCTAAGTGACCATATGATAGATATATCTTTTGGATCTATCCCTTCTCTTAATGGTAAATTTATAACCTTATTTAAAATTATACTCATAGTATCTAATATATGAATATTGGAACTCCCTATGGAAGTTCCAATACTGATTATAAAAAATACTAGAGGTATAGATAAAATCGCTAAAGTTTTATTTTTGTTTTGCGTACGCATCTGGATTTATGTACTCTGCCATTTGTTTTAACGCTTTTACTACATTTTGAGATGGTCTTGATGATGAATTTGTATCAATTAAGTATACTTGCCCATTTTTCACTGCATTTACATTTTTCCAGCCTTCACGCCCTTTTATATCTTTTACTGCATCTTGAACGTAATTTACATTAGTTAATATTACATCTGGATTTTTTTCTATAACTGATTCCTCACTAGGTGATATCCAAGCTTTTTGGTCAACGAAGATATTTTCTCCACCTACTAACTCAATCATTTCATTTAAAAATGTTCCATTCCCAAAGCTATATAGATTTGGAGCTGGTCCAATTTCAAAATAAACTTTCTTTTTATCTTTTATTGTTTTTCCTATTTTAGCTATTTCATTAACTTGAGATTTCATATTATCAACAATTTTTTGTCCTTTTTCTTTTGTCCCAGTTATATCAGCTATAAACATTATATCATCGTATATACCTTGTATGCTATCACTACTTGGTATATATGCAACACTTATACCAGCCTCTTTAGCCACTTTAAATGGATCTTCACTATTTCCCGTTTTATTATGTCCTGATGCTATAATCATATCTGGCTCTAAAGATACTATAGCCTCAGCATCCGGATTTGCAAAATCTATTAATTTTATATCTTTAGGTAATCCAGGTATATCAGCTGAATATTTATCAACAGCTACTAATTTATCTGCAAGTCCTAATTCAACTAGCACTTCTGTATTAGATGGAGCTGTAGATATTATTCTTTCTAATTTTTTAGGAACTGTAAAATCATTTCCCTCTCTATCTTTTACTACTATTTCTTTTTTGCCGCATCCTACGACCGCCAGCATAACTACTAAAAAAGCAGTTATTAATGTTAAAATTCTTTTTTTCATTTTCATTCTCCTTACTTATAATTTCTACTTATAAATTCAGTTTCTTGTATTCCTTCATCTTTATTAAGCTTTATAGCTAGTACAAAAAAATACCCAGATAACAGATTTGCAAAATCAAACAATAACTCATCTACATCATTTCCATTTTCTTTATATCTATGTAATAACCTTACTAGTGCTTTGCACTTTGTTCTTATAATATGTGCATAGCTTCCACAAACCCCACCTTGAGGTAAAACAAATTTATCAAAAATACCTTTTATCTCATCTTGATAAGATAGTGTTCTAGATTCTAACCATTTTAACTCATCGTTTGTTACGCTTACAAATGTTCTAAGTGATGCATTCATGTGATATACAAGTTCATTTATCTCTCTTAATTCTTTTTTTAAATTTTCATCAACTATAAAAGCTCTTAGTAATCCTATTGTACTCGATATTTCATCTGTAAATATTTCATAGTCACATCTTAAATCATCTGATTTATCATATAAAAATGGATATGCTAAATATTTTGACATTTTTTCATTCCTTTCGTGTTGATTTTACATAACAATGATATAATTCTACTTTTTTTGTCTAATTCCTTTTATTGAAACTTATTTGGAAAATAAATAATTTTCAATAAATTAATTATAAAAACTTAAGTAAAACCTATTTTTATACAAGTTTATATCCATAGTTTTTCAATTTAAAAAGGCATACTCAGAGAGTATGCCTTAATCTATTCGTGTATAATCGCCTTTATCCAACCCTCAGAAGATAATTAGCCTTTAAGCATTGGCAGGTATCCCGGCTTAGCTTCATTCTACTCTCAATCCTTCCCAATTTCTCAGTGGATACTTAGATTTCGTCAGCTTTACGGTTACTGGGGTAGCTTAGAATTTACATCTAATTCCCTATTAAGTCTATTGACACCTAATACTTACTATTTAATTTTCATATTGTTATATAGTCCATTATACAACAATATGAAATAATGTTCATTATATATTTCTAATTTAGTAAAATAAAATTACTATCTGTTTCTTCTACTTCTTATAAAATCTATTATAATGTATAAAACAATTAATGCAGTTATGATCATCACTATATCCATTATCATAGGGCTAATTCCCATTCTATACCCCATATATCTAAATGGATTATATCCTCCAAATCCAAAAAATCCTCTACCATATGCTGGTGGTATGTATGTTCTTCTACTAGATCTACCACCATAGTCATCATAATCATCATTTTTTTTATTTTTAGAATTTGAAGTATCGTTTTGATTAGATTTAGAGTTTGTATTTGGTTTAGTACTAAAACTTCCTGAATCAGGCTTTGTTGTGCTTGATTTTGGCTTTGTAGTATTATTTGAATTATTGCCAGTAGTTCCTTCATTTATTGTTGCTTCAGGTTTTGGCTTAGTGCTAAAACTCCCCGAATCAGGTTTTGTTGAACTTGGTTTTTGCTTTGTATAGCTACTACTTGATTTACTAGAGCCAGAGCTTGGTTTGCTAGAGCTAGAACTAGATTTAAAGCTACTTGAACTCGGCTTAAAACTACTACTTGATCTACTCGAACTATGCGAACTATGTGAAGAACTACCTCTAGCTACTTGATATTCAACCTTTGAAGTTTCATTTTTATTTGAAGTTGCATATGAATTTTCTATTGAAAAAGTAAATGCACAAGTTATAGAAAATATAAATACAGTTAGAAAAAGAGTTATATTTCTTTTTAATTTATTCATTATACATTTAACCCCATTTCTATGAACTTATTGTATAATCTATCCAAATTCGATGTGTCATCCCCATTTATTACTGAATCATAACTCTCTTCCCCTTTAAATTTAAAATACTCTAATAGTTGTTGATTGTCTTTATCTTTACTATCTACCAAATATACATATCTACGTAATGCTTCATCTTGTATTTCTATTAAGTATCCCTTAACATCAAACTTGAATTCTTCATCTCCATTATATAAAGTTACTATATCTGTAGATTTTGTAAATACAAATTTTTTCTTATCACAATCATACGTGTATTCTAATTCCCTACAGTTTATACATCTATTAAAATCACACTCATTTACGCAATTGATACACTTACACATTTTACATTTATCTAACTTATTTATAGACTCTCTTTTATCTCTAGTTAAATAAGACTGTATTTCATCTTCTATATTATTTTTCTTTTTAAATAGTTTAGAAAATATATTCTTATCTTCATTTTTTTCTTCTTTTTCTAAATCATTTAAAAAAGCTATATACCCTGACAAATCATCTAACTTTCTTATAAAAACTCTTTTTCTTAATTCTTCACTACTTAATATTTGCTTTAAATCATTTGCTGCAAATACTAAGTCTGTATACATTTTATCGTATTTTTTCTTTTCATTTAAAATTCTTTCGTCCATACTATACCTCCTAAAAAAATTAACAAATTAAATATTAATATAACTATATTCTATAAGTTATCCACAAATATTAGTTAAATATAACTCCCTAAGCATAAAAATAAGGTAGATAGCTTTTAACCATCTACCTTTAGTAGTATATCTATTTATTCATTTCTCTTTTTATTCTCTCTAGTTCATCTTCAACTTTAGAATCAACCACTGGTGAATCATTTATATACTCGTCAAGCATATCATCTTCACTCTTTGTTTTCATAGTTTCTAAAGCTTTACCATAACTTTCTTTTTCTTGTACTTTCTTTTCAAGTTCATCTAAGTTTATACCATGGTCATCACTTAATCCTGATAAAGTTTCATTAATCTCATTATTTATTTCTGCTACATCAAGTCTAGTAGCTAATTCTTGTTTTTTAGACTTCATTTTAGATATTTCAAGCTCTAATTCTTCTATTTTAAATTTGATTTCTTGTATTTTTTTATCTTGAGATTCTATTCTAGCTATAGTTTGATTTAATTTATCTTGCATTTCTAATTTTTGTTTTACAAAACCTTGAGCTTTTTCATTATCTTCTTTTAATAATGCTGCTTTTGTAGCTTGCTCGTATTTTTCTATTTTCTCTTCTAATGATTTTTTCTCATTTCTTATGTTATCTACTGATGCTATAAAATTTGCACATTGCTTTTTTGCATCTTGAAGTAATTTTTCTTTTTTAGTTATTGATAAATCTAACATTTCTATTGGATCTTCATGCTTTTCTATAGCTTTATTTGCCTTAGCTTCCACAACATTTTTTAATCTTTTAAAAAATCCCATTTAGATAGTCATCTCCATTCATATTTTTTATATATTTACATTTAATATACAATTTAATTTTTTATATTAATATATATAATAGCATAAATACTATATTTTTCTATAATTATTTATATTTGTTACTATTTGTTATTTTTTACTTATTATTTCTTTTAAGTTCTCTATTTCTTTATCTTTTTTCTTTATCTTCTCTTCATATTCTATTTTTACATCTTCTATACTTTTATTTAATACATTAATTAATGATGCCATTTCATCTGAACTACCTGCTATTCTATTCAGTAACATCAAATTTTGTGCTAGGACATCAGGAATCTGTTTATGTGAGTATCTAAGTTGATGGTCTATTTCCCCATAACCTTCTTCAAAAATAGTTCTTACCTGTATTTCTGCAATTATTTTTTGTGTAGTTGGATATGATTCTATTATATAATGTACTGATCTATACCCTGATAATCTTGAACATACTTCAATTCCTAGTTCTTCGAATTTTTTTGTGTTGTCACCTTCTCTAACATTAGAAACAATTTCTAATACTTTCCACATCCTAGTAATAAAACTATGTATTTCTTCCCAATCTTCTTTAAATATATGTATTACTCTTATTCCTAGTAAATCAGTTATTTCATTTTTATAGTTATCTACAGTAAAATTAAAATCATTTCCATATTTTAATCGTCTATCTTCTATCTTCCTTATTATTTTTTCAATTAAATGTTCAGGATCCTTAACTCTAGTTTTCACTGAGTGAACCTTTGGGTGACTCCTTAATATAGTAGCTATTAACTCAGCTTGAGTTTCATAGCTTTTTCTATACATCATAAAATCTTCATAAATATACTCAATTTCATCCCAATCTATATTATTTTTTATTAACTCTTTATCAGTTATTTGATATTTATCCAGGAATTCATCTTTTCTTAACATTATGCTCCCTCTCTTTTGATTTAGTTCATATTCTATTATATCTCATATTTTGTATTTTTAACTATATTATTAATCTTTAAATTTGCAAATAAATTAATAAAAACTTATAATATTTGTTAATAGTATTTTAAAGAGAGGAAGTGAGTTTTTTGAATTTCATGAA
This sequence comes from Paraclostridium dentum, assembly GCF_048568265.1. Lineage (NCBI taxonomy): Bacteria > Bacillati > Bacillota > Clostridia > Peptostreptococcales > Peptostreptococcaceae > Paraclostridium > Paraclostridium dentum. Next base: position 2,013,061 of record NZ_CP183813.1, read on the forward strand.
AAATAGTATAAATATACTTAATAACGTTTTTGTAATTCAAAGAATTGTAGATCCTAAGCACAAAAAGATAATAACGCTTGATAATGATATAAAAATAGATAATGATCATAAATGCTTTGAGTTTTGGAAAACTGGGGCGGCTTGTTGTAATTGCATCTCGATGCGAGCTTTAAATGAGAATTCATCTTTCTCTAAGTTAGAATATGTAGATGAGAAGCTGTATATGGTAATATCAGCACCCGTTAATGTTGAAAGTGATATTTATATTGTAGAACTTATAAAAGATGTTACAAACGATACTATGTTTTCAACTTACACCAATAAAACTGTCAACGAACTTACATCTGAAATTAATAAGCTAAATATGCTTATTGTTACTGATGAATTAACTAATATTTTTAATAGACGCTACTTAGATGAACACCTTCCATCTATATTAAAAAACTTATCTTTACCTGATTTTTCAGTTAGTTTGATAATGTTAGATATTGATAAATTTAAAAATATAAATGATACTTACGGACACTTATGTGGAGATTTTATAATTAAAGAGTTAGCAAGTTTACTTGATTCTTATATAAAAAATTTTGGTGGATGGGCCTGTCGATATGGGGGAGATGAGTTTATAGCCGTTATAGAAAACATATCTGAAAATGAAACTTATACTATAATAAATAATTTTAAAACATTTATTAGCAATAGAGAATTTTTATATGAAAATAATAAAATTAATATAACTTGCAGCTTTGGAGTTTCTTACCTTAATAACGAAAATATAACATTTAATGATGCTTTAAATTTAGTTGATACAAAACTATATAAAGCTAAAAGTTCAAGAAATTCAGTATGCTAGTCTCAATATAAAAATGCTATTTTACTTTTGAAATAGCATTTTTATATTGGAATAATAAACTTTACGGTAAAACAGTACTCTTCTATGTTAAAATCTATGACCCCATCATATTTTTCTATTGTAAGCTTTAAATTTTCAATACCAATTCCATGATTAGCTTTATCTTTTTTTAAAGTTTCTATTTTAAAACTTTTATCTAATTCAAGTGGGTGTTTATTTTTAGAGTTTTTTATAACACATATTAATTTATTATCTATAACATCGCAATATAAATGAATATACTTTTCTCTTTTATTATCATCTAAATTCACACATGCCTCTATTGCATTGTCTATTAAATTATTAAATATTATTGATATATGCATATTTTTTATATGTATATCTTTAGGTATAAATATATCATATTTTAATTTTATTCCATATTTTTTACATATTTTTATTTTGTTTTTAATAAGCGCATCCATTAAAATATGTTCACTCACAAAATAGCAATCCATTTCTTCAATTTCTTTATCTATCTCATAAATAAAGTCCACTGCTTCTTTATGTTTTTTAGATGCTATTAACTGATTTAAAGCAAACTTATGTTTTTTAATATCATGAGCAATATACCTAACTTCCTTCATATATTTTTCATATTCACTATAGTGTTTTATTTGATTTTCTAATTGATTGTTACTTACTTCAAGATTATATTTTGTGTAAGAAAGTTCTGCCTTTATCAATATATTTTGAATTATTAGCTCACTAACCAATGTATAAACTATTATATATTTAACAATCTCTATGCTACTTTCACTTATAAATATCCATTTAAAAAAATATGCTATTACAATGTTATCTATCCAATAATTTATAGTGACATAAATACAGTATTTATATTGTTTATTTAAATAAATGTATTTGTTTTTTATCCTTATATTCATAAATCTGTAATGCATTACTATAAATATAACAATAGATATAACAGATATTAAAATATCTATTATAAAATATCCATTTGATAAAACTTTTAAAGAATAATTATACTTTAAAATAAAATCAAATATGCATTTATATATTATAGCGGCTATTAAATTTGAATATAGTGCATATTTTAAAATTGTAAAACTCATTAAAATTATACTGGTTTTAACTTTTAACTTCTTTATGTATATATATATTATTAAAAGTGAGATTACTGAAAATATTATTATGTATAAAGTTGTATTGTATACCTCCATTATTGTTGTAAATAAAGGCAATAATATTATTATAATCATAGACACAATATCTTTATATGTAATTTTTATAGATCTAAAATAATTATAATATATGAAAATTATAAATCCGATTAATCCAACTATGTAAACAAACAAATTGTCCTCCTATTGTTATACGTTAATCTTTTAAATTGTAATTTATATATTTTTCTTTTAGCTCTAAAATCTTTAGCCTACTAACCATAGCTTTTTGTGAAATATCAAAAAATATTTCTCTTGAAGCTATCTTTCGTATCTTTTTTATATTAACGATATAACTTCTATGACTCCTATAAAAAAAATTTCCATCTAACTGTTTTTCTATATCTTCTAACTTTCCATAAAATGATTTAGTTTCATAGTCTCCATTAAAATCATAGTGTACGGTTATAGTTCTATTGTTTACTTCAAAGAAATATATACTATTTACATTGAATTTAACAATTTCTTTTTGCATTTTTAAAACTATAGTTCTAGTTCTTTGATTTTTTTTTACATCTAAAATAATTTTTTTTAATTTCTCTTCATTTAATGATTCTTTAAGCAAATATTCATATACATTTAGTCCATATCCCTTAATTGCATATTCTGAGTAATTAGTAAGAAAAACTATGCATACTTCTTTATCTAAGAATCTTATCTTTTTAGCAGTTTCAATTCCATCTATATCGTCCATAACTATATCCAATATAATTAAATCAAAATCTTTATCATTAATATCATCTAAAAGTTTCAGTCCTGAATCATACTCAAAAATAGTAATACTTGTATCTATTGATTTTGAAAATTTAGCTATATAACTTTTCACTGTGTCTCTGTATATTTTTTCGTCGTCACAAATAGCTATTTTCAACCTTATAACACCTTCCATTTTTTATTTGTAATATAATTACTTTTTATAATAACATTTATAATATATAGCGTAAACGATAATAAAGATAGAAACATAAATTTCCATCTTTATTATCACAGGCTTATATAAATTATTATTTTAATCATATTTTTTAACTCTATTAATATATATCGGAAAATTCTATACTCATAGGATCAAATCCACTTATTACACATGGAGTAGATACTTTATCTTTTGAATTACCATTTTTAAACGGAAGTTTTACAATAAACTCACTACCTTCATCTAAAGAAGTATTCACATCTATACTCCCCCCATATATGTTGACTAATGAGTTAGTTATATATAAACCTAATCCACTTCCTTCATTTAGTTTTACTAATCTATCATCCACATAGCTTAATTTTTCAAAAATACATTTTGTATATCTATTTGGTATCCCAACTCCATCATCTTTAACTTTTATAGTAATATAATCTTCTTCACAAGTTAATACAACTTCTATTTGCCCATTTTTCTTGTTATATTTTATTGCATTAGATAATAAGTTTAATAAAATTTTTTCAATAATATTTTCATCAAATTCCCCAATATGTTCTTCTTCATTTGTATCGAAGATTAAACTTATACCCTTTTCTTCACAAAATAGAGCAGTTTTTATACAAATATTTTCTACAAAGTAGACAATATCTCCCATTTTAAAATTGCATTTTATCTCATTTGAATCTAATTTAGTTACATAAACAAGATTATTGGTAAGCTTTAACAATCTGAAACTATTTTTTTTTATAATATCACTAATGTATTTAATTTCATCTACATCAACTTTTCGCATTGAATCAATATTAAAACTTAATAATTGTAATGAACTAGTAATTGCATTAATTGGTGTTCCTAGTTCATGATATAAATTCGAAAAGAAATCAGATTTTAATTTTTCTATTTCTTCATATATATATGCTGTATTAGTTATATCTCTGACCATTCCAACAATTCCACAAACTTGATTTTTACTATCTAACATCGGAGTTTTTGTTATTTCTATATGTTTTCTTTTTTGATTTTGCATTTCTATTTCTGTTTGATATATTCGCTTTGATTTATATATAATTACTTCTTTGTCTTTTTCTTCAAAAATTTTAGATTGTTTATTATGTCTGTATATATCTTTATCTGTTTTTCCTATGATTTGGTTAGATGTCAGTCCTAAACAATTACAAAACTCTCTATTACAATAAATATATATCCCCTTTAAGTCTTTATAAAATACTGCATTTAAAACTGACTCCCCTAATGCAAACCCTAAATCACTTTTATTTTCAGCTAAGTTATGGTTCATTTTTACCACTCATATAAACCCCCTTTAAATTTTTTAATCTATAAATTTTTTAATATTTATTACTATATTATATAAAATAAAAGTAGATTTAAGTCGCATTTGGTTGTGAAATGTATTTTTTTAGTTGTGAAATGAATTTATTGACTCTCCTATAATTTTTATTCCTTTTTCAATCTCCTCAAATGAAAGTCTCGAAAATCCCAGTCTTAATGTATCTTCACCTTTTTCATTTACATAAAATATATCTCCTGGCATAAATATAACGCCTTTTTCATAACATCTTTCCAATAATTCCCTCGAATTTATATTTTTTAGCTTTATAAAAATATGAAGTCCACCTTCACCCAGTATATATTCATTTGGTATGTATTTATTTACGCATTCATATGCATAGTTAAACTTTTCTCCATAAAACTTCTTTATTTTTTTTACATATTTTTCAAATGCTCCATTACTCAGATAGTCGTAAAGAACTGCTTGATCTAAAAATGAAACATGAATACTTCTACATCTTTTTACACTTTCAAGCCTTGAAATCACGGTTTTATCACATAATACCCATCCTATTCTAATACCTGGAAAAAGTATTTTTGAAAAACTTCCTATATATACAACTCCATTATTTAGATTATCTAAAGATGCAATTGGAAATATATGAGAGCTAGAATATAATAGTTCTTCATTGAATCCATCTTCTATTATTGGTATATTATGTTTTTTCATTAATTTATAGAATTTATATCTATTCTCTGGGTCCATAACTAGTCCTGTGGGATTATGGTATGATGGAGTTATATACGCAAACTTAGGCTTAATTCCTTTTTCTTCTAAAAAATCTAGTTTTTCTTCTAGCATGTTAAAATTTAATCCATTATTATTTATATCTATGCCTACAATATTTAACCCTAAAAATTTAAATATCTTTTTTGCTGTATTGTGAGTTGGATTTTCACATATTATATAATCACCTTTATTTGTAAATGACGATAGAATAAGCTCCAGCCCCTCTGTAAATCCATTAGTTATTAATATATCTTTATTGCTTGTATCTACCCCTTTACTATTCATATAGCTAAGTAAATAATCTATAAGCGGCTTGTATCCTTTTGCATATCCATAGTTTAAAATTTTGTGACCCTCTAGTGATAGTCTATTTAAAAAGGCCTTTTTAAACTCATCTATATCAAATAGCTCTCCATTTGGAGCTATACTTTTAAAAGATATTAAATCACTCCTCCATGGAATTTCATTTTTTACAATATCCATATCATTAGCTATTTTTGTCTGTTCATTTTCAAGGCATCTAAAATCTATATTCCAAGATTTATTCACAGATACATTTTTATGATTTACGAAAGTTCCTTTTCCATAAACTGAGTAAATTACACCATCTGCTTTTAATTCCTCATATGCAGAAATTATAGAATTTCTACTTACATTTAAAAACTGACTTAACTCCCTTGTTGATGGCAATTTACTATTGTCTGGTATTAACCCTTTATTTATCATATCATCTATATACTCTTTGATTTGTATATAGATTGGCTGTTCATCATTTAGTTTTAAATTTGAAAATAGCACTTAATCACCTCTTACCCTTTTTAGTCCTATTCAATATAATATCAATTATTTTATACAACTTGCAATTATATATTGATATTTTAATAATAAAAGGGCTTATTCAAAACATCTTAACATCTTGAATAAGCCATTATTATAATTATTTCAATTTTAAATTTAAATTAACCTTACTCTGTAACATATACACTAATATAGGAATATACATATAAGTTAAATATCCTTTGATATTAAACATTGTTATTATCAATAAGAATGAAAATATACTTGCTATTCTAATTGATGCTTTTTCACTTTTGTGTAATATAGTAAGTATAGTTCCACTCATTATGCCAAATAGAATTATCATAAGTGAAAATGCAATAAATATACTTAGTTCTTGAAATTTAATAGGCATCTTAGGTATCGATGAATATAAAATTACAAATGTATATGTCATTGCACCAAATGCAATATATGTCTTTCCCATAGTTTTTTTCTTTATTATAAGAACAAAAGTAAAAATTAAATATAATAAGCTAAGCAAACTTACCAAACTCATATACATCACCCGTAATTAATTTTATTTTGAATTATGTTTATATACCTAATATCATCGGCATTATAGCTAATATTAATAATGTAGCAATAAATAAAATTAATAGTAATTTGCCTATAAACTTCACCCATGTTACATAATCAATTTTAGATATTGCCAATCCTCCCATTACAACTCCGGATGTCGGAGTTATTAAGTTAACTATACCACTTCCTGCTGAAAACGCTGAAACTACAATTTCAGGTGCAATATTTAATTTCTGAGCAAGCGGGGCAAATATAGGCATAGATACTGATGCTAGCCCCGATGTGGATGGTACTAAAAATGATAGACCTATATAAATAATGTAAGTCATATTTGCAAATAAAATTCCTGATACTCCACTCAATACCCCAGATGCTTTATCTAATATATATATATCTAACCCCGCATTTGCCATCATAAAAGATATTCCTCTTGATATCCCAATTACTAAAGCAACTCCCACCATATCTTCGCAACCTGAAATAAATGAACTTACAATATCGCGTTCTGACATTCTATATACTAATCCTATTATCACAGCCATTATGAAAAACCATGATGTTAACTCAGGGAACCACCATGATCCTAGTGAAGCTCCGTTTAACCATGATGTTGAATTTTCAAATATTTTTATTCCAAAGTCACTCCATGGAACAACTCCTAAAATCATAACTACAAATGATAAAACAAATAACACTAGTACAGATTTTCTTTTTCCTGTAAGTTCTAATATTTCCTCTTTGTTTTTGCTAAATGATTCATTAGCATCCATAATTTCTTTTTTAGACAATATAGTGTTTGACTTATCCAAATGTACTTTCTTAGCATATCTCATTACATAAATTATAGATATAGACAAAGTTACAATCCATAAAACAATACCTATTATTATTATCGTTCCTTGATTTATTTGAACTCCTGCAGCACCCGCTGCTGAAACAGCTGCTCCTATAGCAAATGGATTAACCGTAGACCCTAATACTCCACACCCACATCCTAACAATAGTATAGACGCCCCTACAATAGGATCAAACCCAGCTGCTATCATAGTGGCAGTTATAAGTGCATAAAATGCTAATGATTCTTCTGCCATCCCATAAGATGTACCTCCTAGTGAAAAAATTATCATTAATACTGGTATTAGCATCAATTCTTTTCCTTTAAGACGTCTTACAAGACCTCCTACACCAGCATCTAATGCCCCGGTTTTAGTTACAACACCTAGAAACCCACCTATTATAAGAACAAATAGTGAAACATCAATAGCTCCCTTAACCTGCCCCACATTAGTTACACTAACTAATGCTTCTTCTTTATTATTTATTGTTTTGAGAGCACTTTCTACTCCACCAGAATTCATAGAATCATTTATTTCACTTTCTAAATTAGCATCTTTAACTCCTATCATCCCTGTAACAGGTGCCATAACAACATCTGATAATTTAGCATTTTTCACCCCTGGAACAAATTGTGTCGCTAAGGCTATACATATCATTATAGCTAGTAAAACTGTGTATGCAGAGGGGAATTTAAATTTATTTTTTTTATTTAACATTTTCCGTACCCCTTTATTGTTTATTTTACAAAAGGGCTGACTCAAAATTTAAATTGCTAATGGATAAATATATATTTCAATTATATGTTTACCATTTGCCATAGATTTCGAGTCAGCCCTTTTTAGTAATGTTTGTTTATATAATTTTACTTTTATTTTCTTTTATATATTATAGTTCCAGTTTTTCCATGTAAAGCTTCTTTAGCTTTTTCTAATGATGTTATTAAAGCTTTCCCATTTGTAGATGATTCTACAAAATCTATACAAGCTTCTATTTTCGGTAACATAGAACCTTTTGCAAAGTGTCCTTGTTTTGAAAATTCAATCGCTTCATCGAGATTTATAGAATCTAAATCTTTCTGGTTAGGCTTATTAAAGTTTATAGAAACCTTATCAACAGCAGTTAAAATTAATAGCATTTCTGCATCTAAATCTTTTGCTAATTGAGCACTAGATTTATCTTTATCTATAACTGCATCTACTCCTTGAAGTGATCCATCTGAATTTTGAATTACTGGTATACCTCCACCCCCAACAGTTATAACTATGCTTCCACTATCGACTAATTGTTTGACAGTATCTAGCTCAACTATTTTTTGAGGTTTAGGTGATGCAACAACTCTTCTATAACCTCTTCCTGCATCTTCTACAAACTTAAATCCTTTTTCATTAGAAATTTTTTCAGCTTCTTCTTTTGAATAAAACATACCAACTGGCTTTGTTAAATTTTTAAAAGCATCATCATTTTTATCCACTATAACTTGAGTTACAATAGATGCAACATTGCTTTTTAAATTTCTTGCATTTAATTCATTTTCTATAGACTGTTGTAAGTGATATCCTATATAACCCTGACTCATTGATCCACACTCTGCAAATGGCATAATTGGCGTATTAGCTCCATTTTGAGATGCAAAATCCATAGCTAAGTTTATCATCCCTACTTGAGGTCCATTGCCATGCCCAACAATTACATTATATCCATCTTCATGTAAGTCTACGATTGTTTTTGCAGTGTGTTTAACTAAATCTAACTGCTCCTTTGGGTTATTCCCTAAGGCATTTCCCCCTAATGCTATAACTAATCTTTTCATAATCTCATTCTCCCATTAAGTATATTTCAATGAAATTTACTTATCATATATATTTTTAATATGAAAAGTTTTTAATTTTATATTATTTGTTACTGGCCTATTGTAGCTGCCATTATAGCTTTTATTGTATGCATTCTATTTTCAGCTTCATCAAATACAACCGATTGCTTAGATTCAAATACTTCATCTGTAACTTCCATTTCAGTTATACCAAATTTTTCATGCATCTCTGCTCCAACTCTAGTTTTCAAATCATGGAATGCTGGTAAACAGTGCATAAATATTGCTTCTGGATTAGCATTATTCATAACTTGTTTATTAACTTGGAAAGGTTTTAATTGTTTTATTCTAGCTTCCCAAACTTCATCTGGCTCACCCATAGACACCCAAACATCTGTATATATAACATCAGCATTTTTAGTACCCGCCATAACATCTTCTGTTAATGTTATAGTGCATCCATTTTGACTAGCTATTTCCTTGCATGTATTTACCAAATCTTCCGCTGGGAATAATTCACTTGGAGCACAAGCCGTAAAGTTAAGACCCATCTTAGCACAAGCAACCATTAAAGAGTTACCCATATTGTTTCTTGCATCTCCCATATAAACAAAGTTAACACCTTTTAATCTTCCTAATTTTTCTTCTATAGTTAATAAGTCAGCTATCATTTGAGTTGGATGGAATTCAGTAGTTAATCCATTCCATACTGGCACTCCTGCGTAAGCTGCTAATTCTTCTACTATTTCTTGTGAAAAACCTCTATATTCTATACCATCATACATTCTTCCTAAAACTCTAGCAGTATCTGCTATAGATTCTTTTTTACCCATTTGAGAACCTGTAGGTCCTAAGTATGTAACTCCCATTCCTAAATCCATTGCTCCAACCTCAAAAGAGCATCTAGTTCTAGTTGAATCTTTTTCAAATAAAATTGCAACATTTTTTCCATTTAAAGTTTTATTAACCACTCCAGCTCTTTTTAAATCTTTTAAGTTTTTAGATAAATCTAATAAGTATCTTATCTCCTCGCTTGAAAAATCTAATAATTTTAAAAATGAACGACCTCTTAAATTAACTCCCATTTGTTATTCCTCCTAATAATATATTTTTAATTTTATAATTCTCTAATTAAAGGCATTGACATACATCTTGGACCCCCACGCCCTCGTGATAATTCACTTGACGGTATTACGTGTATTTTAATTCCATTATCTACTAATAATTTATTAGTAACATAATTTCTAGAATATACTATTACTTCTCCTGGTTTTATACACAATGTGTTTGAACCATCATTCCATTGTTCTCTGTCTGCTATAACTTTATCTCCCCCTCCACACTGTATTAATTTGACTTTGTCAACTTCAAGATGTTTAGCTAATATACATTCCAACTCTTCATTGACTTCTTTTATATTAAGTTCTTGGCATTTGCCTTTTGTTATTTCAAACACTTGTAATGGTCCTTGTATTCCTGGATGTATAGTAAATTTATCAACATCTATTTGTGTAAATACTGTATCTAGATGCATCATTGCTCTATTATTTGGAATGTTGACTGCTAGGATAGTTTCTATTTTTTGATTATTACTATTGAAGAAAATTTGCTTAGCTATATGCTCTATTGCTGAAGCTTCTGTTCTTTGTGATATGCCTATTGCTAGAGTTTTTTCAGTTAAATTTAATATATCTCCACCTTCTATATGAAACTCAAAATCTCTATCATAAAATCTTTCTACTTTTCCTTTAAAGTCTTTATGATATTTAAATATATAATCTGCATATAAAGTTTCTCTATTTCTAGTCACTGAATACATTTTATTTAAACTGACTCCATTTCCAATACTTGCAAATGGATCTCTTGTAAAATATAGATTTGGCATAGGATCAGCTACAAAAGGATATTCATCAGCAGTTAAATCTGATAAACTTTTTTTACTTAATTGTGGTAATTCATTTTTATTTATACCTGCCATAGTTTTTCTTATTAATTCTTCATTATTTTCAAATGTTTTGAGAAACTTATAAACGTTTTTTTGAAGTTCCTCACTTTTAATTCCAGCCTCTTGTATGAATTGATTTATAAATTTTTCTTTTATATCCTCATCTTCTATAGCTTCAGCTGCTAATTCATGTAAATATACAACCTCTACCCCATTAGATCTTAACGTATCAGCAAATGCATCATGCTCTTGCTGAGCTACTTCTAAAAATGGAATGTCATCAAATAATAACCTTTCCAAATATTCAGGCGTTAAGTTTTCTATTTCTTCCCCTGGCCTATGAAGTAGAACTTTTCTTAATGGCTTTATTTCACTTGTTACTGTAATTCCCATAATAATTCCCCCTTCATTCAATTAAATCTTATGTTTTTTTTATTATTAATATGTCAATAATTTAATGGTATATTTAAAAAATTTTATATTTTATAGCTGTTAATGTTTTAAATTCAATTTTTTTGTTTATTATTTAACATGGTTACTTATAGCTATAAAATCTAAATTTATTAAAACCTAATTTTATAATTTATTACTTTTAAATAAAATGTGACTATTAGTTATATTAATTGCATTATTTTTTTTTATATTTTTATCAATATAAAATTCAAAATCTTTTTTCTTATTATCTACTATTTCTAAAATATTACCTGGAATAGTGTATATGTACTCTAATATAGCTTTTGTGTCATTTACAATTAAGTTGTCTTTATACAAATATTTATCAATATTTTCAAAGTATTTATTTAGTATTAGTTCGGCATTATCAATTCCAAACTTAGCAGATAATCTTTCTTCAGAAATTTTCATCTTTTCATTAAATCCTAGCAATAATTGTTCTAATTCTCTCATATGATCATTTCCAATAGTTGAACAATAAAACTGTCCTTTTTTCTTTAATACTCTATGTATTTCTGATAATACTTTATCTAAGTCATTCATGTAAAATAATATATGATTTGCGATTACGATATCAAAACTTTCGTCTTCAAAAGAAATATCATTAGGATTTATTCTCTTAAATGATAAATTTTTATTATATTTGTCTAAATTTCCTTTAGCTTCATCTATCATGTCCTGACAAATGTCTGTTAGTGTTATGTCTATATCGATATCTATATTATTTAAATTTTTTAACCATAAGGCTCCATTACCACATCCAATTTCTAGTACTCTACATTTTTTATTTAAATCCATATTTCTAAATACCCAGTTATACCATCCATCTTTATTTGAGCTAAACTTTTCTTGCAAAATTATATTTGCATTTAAATTAGATGAATCTATGTACTGTTGCAATAATTGTTCTTCACTTTCCAGAATTTTTATTATATCGATTGTATTATTTAAATCTAATTCTGGAGCACTTTCCATACTAGTCTCTGCAGTCTCTATTATGTCTAAAATTATTTTCATATGATTTATTTTATTTTTAATGATATTTTTTTGTAATTTAAAAGAATTAGCCATGTCATCTTTTCCAAAGCTTTGAGTTTCAATTTCCATAACTTCATCTAATGATAGACCTAAATATTTTAATACTAGAATTTGTTTTAATTTCAGAAAGTCTTGTTCTGAATATAACCTGTGACCTTGATTGTTGTGATGTGATGGTTTTAGTATGCCTTTTGTATCATAGTACCTTATAGTTCTGATTGTTACACCAGCTTTTTTAGCAAATTCACCTGTAGTATATAATTTTTCCTCTTTCATTATATCTCCCCCAAATTCATTGCCTAATTATATTCTATAGGGTTACGTTACGTAACAGGCAATATATAATTTAAAAATTTTTTATTTTTTTTTATTTTTTTCTTATTACTATGCTTATGCATGTTTTATTTTTAAAATTAAGAAATATAAATTCTCATTAGAATTTTGCAATTATAACTAGTTAAATACTAAAAAATCTAACTACAGTTATTTATCACTTCAATAATTTAATTATAAATCTAATTAATTACTCTATAAATATATTTTTACATATTAAATTTTAATTCACATATATAATAACAAAGGACTCAATTAAAATTTATTAAAACAAGCATACAAATTTATAAGGGAGGGGTTTTATGTTTGATGCTTTCAAACATTTAGTAGATTGGCTCTGGCTTTATCCTATTTTAATCATATTAGTTGGTGGCGGGATAACAATGTCAATTACTTTAAGATTTTTTCAAATAACAAAATTGCCATTTATATTAAAAGAAACATTTGGAAAAATATTTAAAAAAGGAGAAGGAGATGGAACTATTACTCCATTTCAAGCTGCTACATCTGCTCTAGCTTCTACAATAGGGGCTGCAAATATAGTAGGGGTACCTCTAGCTATAGCTACAGGAGGTCCTGGTGCTATATTTTGGATGTGGATTATTGCCATATTTGGATGTGCACTTAAATACTCAGAAATTATATTAGGTATTAAATATAGAGTTAAAAATGAAAATGGTGAATATGTTGGCGGTCCTATGTACTACCTTAAAAATGGCGCAAAAATGCCTATTTTAGGTTCATTGTTTGCATTTTTCTTAATGGTAGAAATTGCTCCATCTATAGCTACACAGTCAGCTTCTATTGTCCAAACTGCAGAAACTATAAATATACCACCTGTAATATCAGGCATTGCAGTTGTATTTATAGTTGGATTAGTTGTTTATGGAGGTATAAAAAGAATTTCGAAAGTTACAGAAAAATTAGTGCCCTTTATGGCAATCGCATATTTTTTAATCGCACTTATAGTTGTATTGTTTAGCTTTGAAAATATACCATCTACATTTAGCTTAATATTTAAAGGTGCTTTTAATCCTACTGCCGCTGCTGGTGGTTTTGCAGGGTCTGTTGTTTCTGCAACAATAAGAACTGGTGCTGCTAGAGGAGCTTATTCAAATGAAGCAGGTATGGGTACATCAACAATTGCTCACTCTGCTGCTGTCACTGATTATCCAGCAAGACAAGCTCTTTGGGGTGTATTTGAGGTAATAGTAGATACTCTTTGTATATGTACAATAACCGCATTATTAGTTTTAACTACAGGTACATGGTCTGGTGTTGGCGCTGACAAAGCTGCTGCTATGCCTTCAATGGCAATTCAAAGCGTTTTAGGAACTAAATTCGGTGGTGGATTTTTAACTATCTGCATGCTTATGTTTGTTCTATCAACTTTAATAGTAATAATTTTTTACGGTGAAAAACAAGCTGAATATTTATTCGGATTAAAAACCTCTAAAATTGTTAGAGTAATTTATTTATGCTTTATAATGATAGGTGCATTATGTAAATTAGATAATATAGTTGTATTGTTAGACTCTTCCCTAGCATGTGTTATAGCTACAAACATGATAGGGGTAATAAAACTTCGAAAAGAAGTAAAAGAAGAATCAGATAAATTTTTTGAATCTCAAAATTTAAAATAATATAAATAAAAAACAAAACAAGCTAACTTGATTTAGAGATATATCTCTATTTTAAATTAGCTTGTTTTTTATATTAGTTTAAAGAATATTCTATTATTTTATTTATTAACTCACTAAATCCTATGCCGTTAGCCTTTGCACTTCTTGGAATTAAGCTAGTTTGTGTCATTCCTGGTAATGTGTTTAATTCTAATACATAAGGTACTCCATCACTTATTATTACATCTACTCTAACATAAGCTTTGCAGTTAAAAGCTTCCCAACATCCTTTAGATATTTCATTTACTTTTTCTTGTAATTCTTTTTCTAAATAAACCACTTCTTCTGTAGCGCCGTTTGAACTATATTTTGATTCAAAATCGAAAAACTCTGAATTTGCTGTTATTGATATAGTAGGGAATACTTCTCCATTTAATATAAATGATGTATACTCCCCACCTTTTATATATTTTTCTATCATAACACAGTCATCAACTTCCAGTCCTTTTTGTACTGCATTCAATACTTCTTCTTTAGACTTTATTAAAAATGTTGCTAGACTTGATCCTCCACTATTTGGTTTTATAAATACTGGATATCCTATTTTTTCTATTTCTTCGTAATCTATATCTTCTATCTTTCTAACTACTGTCCATGGAGCTGTTGGTAAATTAGAATCTCTTAATATTTTTTTAGTCATATTCTTATCCATACATAAAGCACTAGTTAATGGATTACATCCTGAGTATGGAATATCCATAGCTTCTAAAATAGATTGGACACATCCATCTTCTCCAAATTTACCATGAAGAGCTAAAAATGCAAAATCTATATCATCTGTTACCTTAGTAAATATATCTTTTTTATCATTTAATACAATCTTTACTGCTTCATGTTTATCTCTATCTATATTGTTAAAAACCTCTTCGCCTGATCTTAGTGATACTTCTCTTTCAGAAGATATACCACCCATTATAACTGCTATTTTCATCTATCTCACTCCTAATTATTATCTTTTACGTCATTACTTATATAAACAGTATATGATTTATGGATTATATCTTAAAGTACCACCCATAGTCAAGTTTTATATATCAGTGGTTTTCTTATTATAAAATGGTTCTATATGAATTATGACTTGAGCGCTTTTATTTATATTCTTTCTTATAGAGGCTTCAATATCATGGTTTAATTTATGAGATTTTTCAACAGTTATATTAGGTTCAACCATTATATGCATATCTATATGCACATCATTTTCACTACCTCTACTTCTAATGTTATGAACATCTTTTATTTCATTAAAGCTTTTAAGTATATCTTTTATAGCCTCTTCATCAACTATTGCTTTATCAACTAAAACATCTATAGTAGATTTAAAAATTTCATATGAGGCATGAAGTATAAACCCTGCAACAACTAAAGATGCAATAGGGTCAATTATAGCTGGTAACCCTAATCTAACCCCAACTAAAGTTAATAAAACTCCAATAGAAACAAATATATCGCTTTTAGTATGAAGTGAGTCTGATATTAGTATATAACTATTTAGTTTTTTACCTATTCTATATTCATAAGTACATACAAATACATTTATTATAAGAGTTAATATTAATACAAGCAAACTTCCAATTGTTATTGTTGGTTCAACTGGATTTTGAAATTTTAAAATACCTTCAAAAATAATTTTACCACCTATAAATAAAAGCATTGCCCCTATAAAAAGACCTGATATAACTTCAAATTTCTTGTGCCCATATGGGTGTTCTTTATCTTTTGGCTTAGATGCAATGGATACTCCTATTAAACCTACAATATTTGATGTTCCATCAGATATTGAGTGAAATCCATCAGCAGTCATACTTGCACTTTTTATAATACTACCTATTGCTATTTTTAATATTGCAACACCTATGTTTGCAAATAATATTATCCATAAAACTTGTTTTACTTTTTTATAATTATCAGATAACATCCCTAACCTCCTTAATTTTATAAACAAAAATTCGCTTTGCTTGAGCGACTACGTCTGCGAACCACTTCATGTCGCCAACGACTTTGTCCGTTGCTCAAAAACTTTTTTGCGCTTAAAACCAAACTTAAAAATTCCTATACCTGTTTAATCTACAATTTTTCGGTTCGTTAATTCCTAAAGCACAAAAAAATCCATGGAAAAGTTTTTAAACTATCCCATGGATTTATAATATCCACTGCTTCCTAAGAAACCCAGCACATAATAATACGTGCCTGATAACTCTATTTAACATGTTAAAATTAATTTTAATTCTATCAATTAAATATATCGCTGTCAATATTAATTTATATTCAAGTTAGACTAATTATGTTACTAATTATTTAAAAAATTTATTGCTCCTTCTACTAAAAGCTTGCATCCTTTTTCAAATACTTCTTCATTAAGTTTTACTTTTGGATTGTGAAGAGGATAAACTTCCTCTCCCTCTATTATTGTGTTTAATCCATAGTATACTCCAGGTATTTTTTCGAAGTAATAAGATGCATCCTCGCTACCCATAGCTCCTTTAGGTAGAAGTATCATTGCGTTTTCACCCCATATTTTTTTGCAAACACTTAATAATTCATCTACCATATCATTATTATTATTAAGTGCTGGATATCCATATTCATATTCATACTCATAACTTCCACCCATAGTTTTTGTTACCCCAGATACAATTTCTTCTAATCTTTTGTTTACAAAATCTCTTGACTCATTTTCTAAACATCTTACAGTTCCTAATATCTCCACATAATTAGGAATTATATTGTATACGGGAGTTGCTGGTTGTTCGCTTTTTATATTAGATATACTTATTACAATAGGATTTTGAACATCATTTTCTCTTGTTAATATTCCTTGTATCATGTTTATAATCTGATTTGTCATAAATATTGGGTCTTTTGAAAATTCTGGTGTTGATGCATGTGCACCCTTTCCAATAATTTTTATTTCAAATCGGTCTGATGACGCCATCATCCCTCCTTTTTTTGTTACAATCTGGCCAGGTTTAAAGTATGGTATGCTCATAACATGTTGAGCTATAATAGCATCTACTTTTGGATTTTCTAAAACACCTTCATCCATCATTACTTTCGCACCTCCCCCATATTCCTCTCCAGGTTGAAAAATAAGTTTAACTTGCCCATTTAATTTATCTTCATTTTCTTTTAATATTTTTGCTGCACCTAAAAGCATTGCAGTATGTGCATCATGTCCGCATGCATGCATATTTCCATTTGTTGACTTAAAATCTACTTTTGTTTCCTCAGTTATAGGAAGCGCATCCATATCAGCTCTTAATCCTATCACCTTTTTATTTGTTTTTTTACCTATCAATGCTGAAAGTCCTGTACATGTTTTAAACTCTTTATAATCTATTCCCATATTTTCCAATTCATTTTTTACGTAATCTAATGTCTTTGGTAAATTTAATCCGATTTCTGGTATTTGGTGTAAATCTCTTCTACATTTAATTATATATTCACTTATATTTTCTTTATATCTTAACATTTTAATTACCTCCAATATCAATAAATATTTAAAAATAAATTTGATGTATTCTTAACTTAATGTATAATTTAATATTACTACTTATTATTATTTTTAAAAAATCTAAAATATTTATACCTATATATAAATAATATTTATACCTATTATTGGAGGATTAATATGAAACTTGAACAAATTGTATATGCTCTTGAAATTGCAAGATGTGGATCTATATCTAAAGCAGCTAAAAATTTACTTCTAACTCAGCCTAATTTAAGCTCATCTATAAAGAATTTAGAGGATGATATTGGATTTAAAATTTTTCAAAGACTTCCTAGAGGTGTTTCTGTTACAACTAAGGGTACTCAATTTTTAGAATACGCTGAGTCAATTTGTAGAGACGTAGAAAATATCAATGCAATAGGATCAAATTCTAATTCATTAACTCCTATTAATTTTTCTTTATCTACTCAATCATTTTCTTACATAATGGATAATTTTTTAGCTCTTCATTCAAATTATAATAGCAATATTACTAATTTTAAAATTAAACATTCTCACTACTTTGAAGTTTTAGATGATGTTGTAAGAAAACAAGCAGATATTGGGATAATATCTATATCAAACGAACATATGGATTTATGGAATAAACTTTTTAAATCTAAAAATATTGAATTTAATACTATAACTTCTGGTAAATTACATGGTTATATATTAGATAGTCACCCTCTATTTAATAAAGAAAAATTAGTAATTGAAGATCTATTTGAATATCCATTAGTTACATGTAATCATGATGACTATAATGCTTTGTATTCAAATGATTTTTATAAAAATAAATTATCTTTTAAAAATAATATACTTGTATCTGACTATGGAGCCTTAATTTATACAATGGAATCTGTAAATGCTGCAACTATAATACTAAAATTGGAAAATAGTTATACAAAATTGTATTTTGATAGCTCTCACAAAGGTCGTTATGTCAATATTGATATCTTACCAAAAATTACACTTGGTTGGATTAAACTTATTGATTCTCCCATTTCATCTATAGCAAGTGAATTTATAGATTTAATAACAAAATAAAAAATAGGAGTATACACTCCTATTTTTTATTTTGTTAATGACCACTCGTCATTCTTTATATATATCCTTTTTGTATTACAACTTCTATCCATTACAAGTAAGCTATCATCTTCTATGTTATTGCTTAAAAGCATTAAATCATTATCCCTACAAAAATTTCTTGCAAGCTCTAACGCATCTGACTCCATATTTAGTTCTAATAATCTTCCCATTTATTTTCTCCTTAAAAATATAATTTAACTCAATTTTATTATAATATATATTACCCTTTTAAAAAAATAAAAATCACTAGATATATGTTTTCTATATAACTAGTGATTTTGTTAAATATATATTTTGTTGATATTACAATGGGCTATTTTATTAATTATAAGCTAATGCTAAATTATTATTTAAAACATCTACAAAATTATAAATTTTTTCTTCATCTTCTTTTTTAAAGTGTTCTTCAAAGTTTATAAGTCCTGTAAATTCTTTTGGTAGATTATTATCGATATAATTTATTTGTTTTTCATCTTTATTTACGGTGAAAAATCCTAATTTCTTAAATTTAAACTCTTCTATGTTATTTTCTATAAATCTTTGAATTTCAGTTGAAATTTCTCCATCTTCTAGGTTTATTCCTATTAACACATTCTCATATTTATCTAGGTAAAAAGATGAATTATATTTTGTATTTCTTACATCTACTTCTGAGTCTAATTTTTCTGATAAAGACATTGCTAAGTTTTTAGTTATTCCATTATTACTCCCATAAGCTATTAAAGTACACATTAACACTACCTCCACCAATATATAGTATATACTATTGATATTTTTTATTCCTTATACGTTATACTATATACTATCAACCATCTTTTTGCAACCATTTTCATGGAAAATTCTGTGTTATATATATAACATAATCCATATAGTACATCTCATTGGTTAAGTTATGTATACAAATAAAAAAATAAACTCTAAATTAGAGTTTATTTTATCCTTGATATGCTGCATGCTTATGGAAGTGTTCATGTTCCCCTGTAAATCCATCTTCATGTATATGATCATGTCCAATTCCGTTTATGTGTGAGTGACTATGCATAAATGATACCTGTAATTTATTATTCATAGGATTTACACCTACATATGCATTTACACCAAAAATTTCTTTTAACATTTCCTCAGTTATAACTTCTTTAACGCTTCCACAATTTTTAATTTTTCCATCTTTCATAACAATTAGATAATCACAATACATAGAAGCCATATTCATATCATGTATAGCCGATAAAATGGTTATATTTAAGCTCTTTACTAAGTCCATTAACTGTATTTGATATCCTATATCCAAATGATTTGTAGGCTCATCTAAAATCAAAAATTCAGTATCTTGAACTAATGCTCTTGCTATTAAAGTTCTTTGTTTCTCTCCTCCTGAAAGCTTTGAAAAACTTCTTCCAACATAATCTTCAAGCCCTACTCGTTTTAACATATTAGTAACCATATCCAAATCTTTCTTTGAATAATCTTCAAATACAGATTTGTATGGGTACCTCCCCATTTTTACAATTTGCTCTACAGTGAAATCGAATTGAGAGTTACTTTCTTGAGCTAAAACTGCTATTTCTTTTGCACAGTCTTTATCTTTCATATTAAGTAAATTTTTATTATCAAGTAGTATCTGCCCACTATCTGGCTTATACAGTCTATATATGTTTTTTAGTATAGTAGATTTTCCTGATCCATTTGGTCCAATAATTCCAACAAACGATCCTTTAGGTATTTCAAATGATATATCTTTTAAAATTTCTTTTTTATCTATACTAAATTCCAAATTTTTAACTTGTAATTTAAACATTAGTCTCTTCCTCCAAATGTATAATTTTTCTTAGAAATCAGATATAAGAAGAATGGTCCACCTATTAAGGATGTTATTATACCTATTGGTATTTCTACTGGAGGGAAAAGACCTCTAGCTAAAACGTCCGATGCAATTAAAAATATAGATCCTATAAGTGCAGATAAAACTATAAGTTTTTTATGATCACTTCCAGCTATAGTTCTACATATATGAGGAACTACTAATCCTATAAATCCTATAGCCCCAGTTATTGCAACCAGCGTAGATGTTAAAAGTGTTGCCAATATTAGTATTATTGATTTTATTAATTTTACATTTATTCCAAGTATTATCGCACTATCATCTCCTAAAAGAAGGATATCTAAAGATTTTGACATTGTAAATGCTACAATCATAACAACTATTAATACTAAAAATGGAATTAACAATACATCCCATTTAGCTCCGCCTAAACTACCTACAGTCCAAAACAATGCATTTTTAGCCTGATTTGAGTTTTTAGCTGAATATATAAGTAAGTTTGTTAATGCTGAAAATATAGTAGAAATAGCCATACCTGTAAGCACAAGCCTCGTAGTTGACGTAGTTTTACCCATTTGAGTCCCTATTGCAAAAACTAGTACTCCAGATAATAATGACCCTACAAAAGCCCCACTAGTTATACTATTTATTCCTACACTTGATACTCCACCTAAAACTATAACAAAAACCGCTCCACAAGAAGCTCCTGAAGATATTCCAAGTATATAAGGCTCTGCTATTGGATTTTTTGTTACACACTGCATTAAAACACCACATATTGCAAGCCCTGCTCCACATATTGCACCTAAAATCACTCTAGGAAATCTTATTTCCCATATTATATTTTGAGTCATAACTTCGCCTACACCGCTAAATAATGTTCCATTTGTCAATCTATTAAGTAATACTTTATATACTTCACCAGGTTCTATATAAGTACTTCCAACTGCTATTGCTCCAACTATTGTACCTGCTAATATTATAGTTAAAGCTATAACCCAAAATAAGAAACCTTTCTTTTTAGAAAGGCTTCTTTTGTTTTCAACCGAAACTTGCATTATTTTTTATCTCCATAGAAGTATCCATGCATTTCTTCTATTACCATTGGATTTCTAACACCTGGTGACAAATCAGCTAACTTAACTACATATATTTTATTATTTTTTATAGCAGGTACATCTTTAAGTGCTGGATTTGATTTTAAATAATCAATTTTTTCTTTTACAGGTTGTCCAGCTAAGAAATCTGTTACTAATATTACCTCTGGGTTTTTTTGTACTATGCTTTCCCAAGAAACATTTATATAAGGTTTTTTAGCATCCTTTCCAAATACGTTGTTTCCTCCAGCTATTTCTATTAAGTTATTTGCAAGGCCTGATCCAACTACCATTGCATCTTTTTCTCCAGAGTCATAAACCATCATTTTAACTCTATCTTCTTCTTTTACATTACCAACTTTATCCTCTACAACTTTTATATCACTTTTCATTTTATTTACAACTTCAGTAGCTTTATCTTCTACTCCAAATATTTTTCCAAGTAAGCTAAAATCATCATATACATTGTTTATTGTTGCATCCGGCTTATATGCTGATGCCATAAAGGGAGCTACCCCTTTATCTATAAGTTCCTGAGGAGATCCTGTCGTTTGCTCATTTATAGACGAGTCCCATCCACTAACAAAATCTGCTCCAGTAGCTACAAAAGATTCTTTTGATATAGAGTGACCTTCCCCTACTTTAAGTTCTGGTATTTTTTTATATGCAGCTTCAAATTGTGGAAGTATTGGGTTATCTAAAAGAGCCGTTCCAACCATTCTATCCCCTAAATCAAGTGCTAATAACATTTCTGTCATAAATTGAGATAATGTAACTGCTTTTTGCTTTGGTGAATCAACTTTCACATTATAATCTTTAGCTCCATCTGAATAAACATACTCTACTGTTTTAAAATTACTTGATTCGACTTTTGTATCTGATGATTTAGATTCTTTATTGTTGTTTGATGAACAACCTACAACGCTAAGTGTTAATCCTGCTATAGCCATTAATGCTATAAACTTTTTTAAACTTTTACTTTTTATCATTTTAATTTCCCCCATTTTTCATATGTTTAGTAAATTATCCCTAAAAAATATTAAAGCCATGAAGTCACTTAAATAAAGGTACAAAAACAGACCTTTTTCTTAAGTAAAACCTTCATGGCTTCTATTTCATAATATCTAATTTTTACTCGTGGCTATGCCCATGTTCCCCATTGTGGTCATGTCCATGCTCATGTGTATGATCATGATCATGTGAATGAACCCCTGTAAATCCATCTTCATGGTTATGATCGTGACCTAATCCATTTACATGTTCATGATCGTGTAAGTGATTGTGAGTATGTTCATGAGCATGTTCGTGTTCATCAGACCCACAAGTACCACAGCATCCATTTACATGTGGATTATGATGTAGTCTAAAATTTCTTTGTAAAAACATATTTTGTCCCCCTATAATGTTTTAGTTACTTCAGTAACTAACGTTTTCATTCTTAATTTATACTATATTATGTTTTTGCATAATAGTAAAGATTTCTGTATGTTTTTGGAAAATTTAGTTTTATACAGATAATTACATTTTTTTACATTTTTCTATATTTTATTTAATTTTTATATTTTATACAATACAATCTATTTCAAAATTATTATTTTTTATATTATCTAAATTCGTAAAAATAGTATTACATTTACATAATTTATCTTTTTCATAGTTTGATTTAAATATATATCTTCTTAGAGCTTTATCTGATTTTTTCTCATAAATATTTTCTATATCCCAAACCTCTCCTAAGTCATTTGACTTACATGTATACACATAGTTATATTCCCCCCATTGTATGTATAAATCATTTTTATAATTAATTAAATGAGGAAATAAACACATAGTTCTTGTCTTTATAGTTTCTACTCTCATTTCATTAAAACTGTTCTTATTTAAATTTAACTTTATGTATTTACAAAAATATTTTCCTCCACTGTTTTCTGAAAAAACTATATGACAGTTATTGTTTATATCCTTTAATACAGATAAATATATTTTAAGTTCTTTAGAGTCTGTTAGCTTCAAAGGTTTTGACCATGAAAGTTTGTTTTTGTCAAATGTTGTAGAAAATAATTCTTCACATCCATCTATAGATTTAAAATAAAATAAAATAGGACTATCATCTCTCCATACAACTTCAAAATTACTCATTATATTATAAGGTATATAATCAACTTTAGATTTTATAGTTTTATCTCCATCTATGTATATATGTATTAAATTGCACATTAATGGATTTTTTTTATTTATAGAATAATAAATTATATGTTTTTTATGTGAAAAAATTTTTATATAAGGAAACTTCACATAAAAATTTTTATAATCATATTTAAGTACAGTATTAAACTTTATACTTTCTTCTAATTTCATTTCTATTAACTTGCCTTTTTTATCACTTAAAATACCATATATATTATCATCTTTATCTATATCAGCATAAGCATCTATAAATGAAAACTCTCCGTTAATAACTTCTTGGCTACATACTTCATTTGAATCATTTTTTATAACATGATATGTTATACCACTACCTAAATTAAGTATGTTTAAATCTTGATTTGATTTTTTTATTAGTATATCAGTATCATTAAAAAGCATAATTTCATCCCCTTTTTAATAGATAATTTCATTCTATCATTTATTTATATCTATTATAAATCTTTTATTTTATTCATATTTTAGACAAATTTTCTTTAAAATAAAGTAACATAGTATATTCATATCTCATATATTTAATTAAAGAGAAAACATCTCTTTAAATATATTATGCATAGGAGAGAATATATAACATGAGTGAAAATAAAACTAATCATGAAGTATGTACAGAATGTAATCACCCACACGGTCCAGAAAACGATTGTTGTTGTACAAAACCACCAAAACCACAACCAAATGAATGTATGAAGTGTTGTGATCCTTTAGAATTTAAGTGCCCTGATATACGTAGAGCAACTTGTATACCTATACTAGGAGAAAGAATATATGACTTTAAATGTATAAATAAAAAGCAAGAAAGAGTTGCTTCTGCTTTAACATTTAGTGTTGTTTCTCAAGGACCATGCCCTTATACAAATGGAGATAAAGTATGTATAGAAAAAATTTCAGTTAAATATGATTGTCTAGGATTTACAAATACTGATCCTGCACTAGCTGAAAATTTATTACCAATAATAATAGATTCAAACGCTACTACACTTACTGCAACTCCATTAAGTTGTTCTACAACATTGAATTTATATTCTAGTTATACAGGCCAATTAACTCCTAATTTTATATGTTGTGAAGAAGGAAGAAATGTTAACTTAGCTCAAGGACCTATACAAGTTGGAGTAGTTAATTTCCAATATGTTTTACAAGGTAAAATAGGATGTATACCATTTGTAGCAACATATCCTGCTGCTCCTTTAACTGGTGAAGTCGCTTCATTTGGAGACATAACATTATATAATAATATTTGTCTTCCTCAAGTTACAGACCCTATTGATGTTAAAGCAGATTTCCAACTTGAAATACTTCCTAAGTGTGTAATACCTACATCTACGTATACTTCAACTAGTAATACATTTACAGCTAATGTATTTGATTGTCTTTCTATAAAAGAGAAATTCTATGTAACTATAAAAGACGAATTAGTTGTTTATACTGCATTTAATGGGTTAGAGTGCAAAGATGATTGTCATCATTATTCACATGAGTTTTACGAAGACTGGTGCAAAAAATAAACTCAATACAAAATTAGTAAAGACCTATGATTAGGTCTTTACTAGAGTTTGTAATAAATTTACTTTAATATACATAAAAATAATATATACTATTATTTTAGGGAGGCTTTTTATGTGTGATCAAAAAACTACCATACAAGCTCTTATAGATACAATTATATTAATTGAGGATTTGTCATACATAGTTGGTTATGAAAAATATTTTTTTGTACCTATTTCTATTACAACTGATGACGGCTCAATTATTGACATGGTAATATCAAACTCTAAAGATGATACAATTTTAATAAGTAATGATGTAATTATTTATAAAAATACAGCTATAAATTTAAGTAATATAACTAAAGTTAAAATTCTTACCCAAAATATACCTTCTAGTAAATTTAAATCTTTATTATTAAAAAAACTAGAAAATTTAGTTGCTTTTGACAATAACACCTATAACTTTAATTCATTTTCTAATTCAAACGAAATTAATAGTTTTAATCAATTTAATAGCACTTCTAATATCCAAGACTACATAAATGAAAATATAGAAAATATAAAAACTGTAAGTTTTAATACTCCTTTAAAAACTAGTCATACCTTAGATACAAAAACAATGTATGATAATGTTTTAAATGAATCTTCATCTTTAGATATAACAAAAGAACATATATTAACTGATTTTAATCTAGATGTAAATAATATTGATGTTGTAAGTCATATTGAAAAGTTAAATTCTAATTTAGTTTCAAATATTGAAACTGACGAAAAATTAGTTCTTACTGATAAGTCCAATGAAATAGAAGTTTCAAAGCCTATAGATACTAAGCCTATAGATGTCTTAACTGACTTAACTGTCCCAAATTATAAAGTCTCTATAAATCCTACATCTACTTCCGCTATAGATAAAGTAAATACATCTACTATTGATTGTTTATCTGATATAGATATATTTAACTTAAAAAATACTCTATCAAATATAGATGAAAATACTCAAATAATTAAGTCTCACACTATAGAAATTTTAGATTTTTCTCCTATTAATAAAGGTATAAATAAATCTGAATTTGATGGAAAACCTCTTATCGTTGATCCTACAGGAGAAAGATATATAGGCGTAGTATTAGAAGATGGGACCTTTGAACCTCTAAAAATAACTCTAAAAAAATTAACAGTAATAGATGAGGACGTTAACAACTTATTAGGTAACATAGATGTAGAAACTCAATTAAATAGCACAATTGCTAGTATATCTAAAAATCACACACCAGTTATAAACGATATAGATGTAAATTATAATACAAAAATAGCTGAGTATAATAACAAGAATATAGCTTCTCTCAACTCCTCAATAAAAATACAAAAACAACAAATTAAAAATATAACTAATTCGCCAGAAAGTACTAAAGCTGTTTGCAAGGGTAAATTTGAATCAGTAAGTAATTTAAATAGAATTGATAAAACTGATATATCTCATATCACTGATGTTAAGTACAATACTGCTATTGATACAATAGATGTTAAAAAGAATAAACACTATGTTGTAGAAGACCTTACTTTTAATAAAAAAACTTCAAATGTTTTATCAGGTTTTGAATTATTTAATATTGATCATATATCAAAATCATATGAAAACATTAATGGAACTGTTGATTATGTTGGAAATGGTATAGTAATTGTAAATAATAATGATTCTAACATAACTATATATCCAATAAGTAAAATAAGTGTTATAAATTAATAAAAATAACCTCATTTCAAGTTGAAATGAGGCTATTTTTATTAATTTATAGTTTTTCTTTTAATTTTAAAATTCTATATACACTTTCATCTATTCTTTTTTCTGAAATTTCATTTCTTTCGACAGCTAATTTTATTTTTTCTATAACCGATTTAGTTTTTCCTATATCACTTCCTATTAAAATTATGTCACTACCAGCTTTTATAGACTTTATACTTGCTTCTTCAACTGATAACCTGTTAGTTATAGCTTTCATACACATATCATCCGTAATTATAACATTGGAAAATTCCATGTCATTTCTCAATATCCTGGTTATTAGATTGTAGGATAAAGTAGCTGGGTTTTTATCATCAATTTGTTTCATTAGTATGTGAGATACCATTACTGCATCAGCTCCACTTTCTATAGCCTTTTTAAATGGTACCAATTCAAAATCATATAATTGATCTATGCTTTTCTCAACTACTGGTAATCCTATATGTGAATCTACTTCAGTATCTCCATGTCCTGGGAAATGTTTTATTACAGGTATCACGTCCTCGTCTTTTAGGCCCTGCATTGTAGCTATTCCCATAGTTTCTACAATTTTTTCATTATTCCCAAACGCTCTATCTCCTATAACCGTGTTTTTAGAATTACTATAGATATCTAATACGGGTGCAAAATTCATATTTATTTTATACGTCTTTAGAGTTTTTCCTATTTCTTTTCCATTTTCATATGCATACTTTATATCTCCTTTATCTCCAATTGATTTAGCACTTTCAAATCTTTTTATATTTTTAGCTAATCTATTTACTCTCCCGCCTTCTTCATCAATTGATATGAATACAGGTATATTTTTATTTGCTTCTTCAATATCTAAATTTAATTTTTTTAATTGATTAGAATCCTCTATATTTCTTGAAAAAAGTATTACTCCTCCGACTTTCAAGTCATTTATTAATGTATCTAATTCACCATTAAAATCAGTTCCATTAAATCCGCTTAATACCATTTGCCCAATTTTTTCATCTAATGTCATTTCGTTAATCTTTATCATAATTTCATCATTTGTATCCGCTTCTATATGTTGTTTATTTTTATATTTATTACTATTAAATAAATTTATCATAATAAATATTAACAGTATAATCAGTACTATAATAACTAACATATTAATATAGTTTTTTTTACTTTTCATTAGATACCTCTGCTTATCTTATATTTTTTGCAATTTGCTGTATAGTGTTTTTAAAATTCAAAACACCATACCCCATTCTTACATTTGGATACTTATAAATATCTAATCTATCAGCTCCTACCATTAAATAAGTTTTTATTACATCTGTAAAAATCAGACTTTTATTTAAATCACTTTGTGTAATTAAAAAGTCAACTATAAGTGCAGTTACTCCACTTGCAATAGAACTTGCTATTCCAGTTCCGCTTGCTTTTGTGTATGAATCATTTTCATAACATCCCATGATATCTACGCTAGGTGCGACAATGTCAGGTCTTATAGGTACTTGATTGAGCGTTCCAACAGAAGATTCAATCCACATACTGTCAGTTTTATTATTAAATCCACCTACTGCAATTACGTTTTCAGTTGTAGCAAAAATATTAGTTGTTGAAAAATAATTAGAATTTATAAATCTAGTTTCTTTATCTATTAAATTTTTGTTTGGTAAGTATATATTATATTCCCCTATTAAAATAAATTCTGGCATTAATCTTAAAGTCCATATGCCTTGCTTTACATTATTTAATGAAATTATTATTTCTTGTGTTCCAGATTTTATCCAAAGATAAATAAATTTACTACTGTATCTAGTTCCTTCTACATTAAAAGTTCCCTTATATATATTCTCATCTGGAGCATATTGAGCTGGATAACCTACTTCTCCGGATGGAGATATTAAATTTGCTGAAATTTTATCTGGGCCAACACAACTAATTGTTATATCTAAATTTTTTTGCTCCCCTACTTGAATAAGTATATCTTCAGATTCGTTTATATTCTCAAATTTTCCACTATAATGAATGTCTGTATTTCCTTCATTCCCAAGCCACTAACTAGTATATTCCCTCCTGATTTTAGTTCTTCAAATGTATCTAAAAAATTAGTTACAATTATTGATTTGCTTCTTTCTGCAACTGTCAAATTTAATATAAAAGTTTTTCTATAATTTTTAGATATTTCTATAATATATTTTACAGCTAATAAAAAGTCACTCAATTCGTAGCTTTTTATTCCTTCTTTGTATATGCCCTCGTACTCTCTTAATTTTACAATTACTAGCTCACTTCTAGGAGATATTCCTTTATATAATCTATTTATATTTCCACTTCCTGAACATATGCCTGCAGCTATTGTTCCTGTACCAGTGAGGTCTTTAGTTAAACTATCATCTTTTAATTTTATATATTCATTAATTTTTTCTTTTTTAAATTCACTTCCTAAATTTATATTATTAGGAGGTTTGCCAATCTTGCTCTCTTGATCCCATATAGATATT
Source organism: Paraclostridium dentum (assembly GCF_048568265.1). Taxonomy (NCBI): domain Bacteria; kingdom Bacillati; phylum Bacillota; class Clostridia; order Peptostreptococcales; family Peptostreptococcaceae; genus Paraclostridium; species Paraclostridium dentum. The sequence continues at coordinate 2,043,025 of NZ_CP183813.1, forward strand.
ATTTTACTACTTCCATCATTATTTATAAAATCTGGATGTAAGTAATTTATTCCAGAATCAATAATTGCAATTACAGTGTCCTTTCCATATGAAGATATATATGGATTTTGATCAATATAATTTACCCCTGAAATTTCCCTTGGAGATTCCCCACTTTCTTTGTTATTGCTTATCTCTATAAGTGAACTTAAAGTCCTGGAAGCTGTCCAGTCATATATAGAATCAAAATTATAAAAATTAGATTCTAAGAAATTTTCATCTACATATATTATTGCAATTTTATTATTTAAAATATTGTATTCATTAATGTTGTTATCTTTTAATTCTTCTTCCAATTTCAGCTTTTTCCCATTGTATGTTACAATATATGGTTTTAACAACAATAATCCTCCTTATTATAATTACTTTAATTGATTAAACATTCCTTTTATATCTAAAATTCCATATCCATAAATATTATTAGGATATTTTAACTGATTATCTCGTTTTGCTCCACCTCTTAAAAAAGTTCTTATTTTTTGAACTACAGATTTATTTTTATAATTTTTATCAACAAATGTGTATTGCATAATTAAAGCTATTCCACCTGCTGTATATGATGCTGCAACAGAACTACCCGTAACTGTGCAATATTTTCCACCTGGATATGGTGCAATTATGTTTACCCCTGGACAGATTATATCCGGACTTATATTTCTTGCTACTGTTCCTATTATCGGGCCTCTTGATGAGTTTGCCCATATACTATTATTTAGACTATCATAAGTTCCTACGCTAATAGCATCTCTATATCCTGCTGGAAAATTTATTGTACATTCTGGACTATTTACTCTAAATTTTGTTTTATCTCCTATTAAAGTTTTATTTGGCAAATATACATTGTAAATTCCATTAGTTATAAATTGTCCAATCAGTCTAATTTTCCATGTTCCTTTTTTTGCATTTTTTAATCTTATAATAGTTTGTTGCTGTCCTCCATAAGGCATTGGATATATTGACCATATACTGTAACGAGTTCCTTCTAAATCAAACAAGCCATCCATTACACTATAATTTGATACAGAAGATAACTTGCTTTCTTCTCCTGAAGGAGATATTATTAATACATTTGATTTATCTGGCTTATTTACCCATAAATCCATTTCAAGCTCATCCTCATCTTCATCTAATTCAATTTCTATATCTTTAATATCTCCTTTAAATTCAATACTTCCTGTAGAGTGAGTAGTTCCTTTTCCCTCATTTCCAGCTCCTACTACATCACAAATTCCATAATCATAAAAATTATCATTTTCTACAATAGTAGTTCCTATTGCAACAGATTGATTACTTCCTAATGTTATATTGTTAACTAACGGTATATTCTCTTCCTTTGATTTTTTATACATATAATTTATTGCAGCTTCTAATGTTGCACTATTATAAAATCCATTTATCTTCTTTAACTTAACTATTATTAATTCACTTTCTTCTGCTACTCCTGAAAATTCATTTTTTACATTTCCCAGTCCTGCACATAATCCACTAAGTGCTGTTCCTACTCCCTCTTCATCAACAGATAAATTAGTATTTTTTTCTTTTATAGCTTTATTTATATCTTCTCTAGTATATTCTGTTCCAATATTAAATTTCTCAGGAGGACTCCCATCTTTTGTTTGATCCCATAAATATCTAATTTTAGATGTTCCATCTGGGTATATAAAGTCTGGATGTAAGTAATCAATTCCAGAATTGGCTATCCCAATTAAAACTCCACTTCCAGTTACACTTATATTAGGATTTGTTTTAAAATAATTTGAGCCTATTTCTTCTGTCGCAACTATCCCATTTTGGATACCTCTATTTATAGTGGCAAGCTGTGACATTTTTGTATATCTTTCTATATAATTTATTCCATCTAACCTATATAGTTCAGAAAACATCTCTATATTATTTTGGTCTATATATACTACCCCAAAATCATTACTTATTTTGTATAACTTAACTATATTTTGAAAATTTTCTAATTCTTTTTCTAAATTTTCATTAAAATATATATTAAACAGTGGGATATACTTGTCAGGATCAATTGCATTAAAATCCCTAACTATATTTATACTTTTTAAGTCGTTAAATCCATTGAATATAGCTATATGCCTATTAAAGTCATTTTTTGATAAACTTTTTAATGATTCCATGTTTTTTACTTTCAAATAAATTTCTAAATTAATACTTTTCAAACTAGTATTATCAAATATAAATTTCCACTTACCTTCTTCTATATCTTTGCTACTTTTCAATGTAATATTTAAATTTTCTTCTTTAATATAATTAGTATCTATACATGTTTCACGTACAAAGTATTTATTGCTTTCTTTTTTTATACCTTTAATTTTATAATTCGATGGAGTTATTAAGTCAATTGAACCTTTATTTACATTAAATATATCTATTTCTAATTCGTTTATTCCACTTTCAATATCAATTTCAAACTTACATTTTTTTCTATTTCCATCAAAGGTTATATTTTTTTTAAGATATATATTTGATTTATATTTTTCTATAAAATTTAAATACTCTTTATAAAAAAAGCATGGAATTTCTAAATCAACTATAATTGGTATTTTCAACATTTTACCTTTTTCTAATATAGTTTCAACTTCTTTTATTATGTATATAAATTCTGTTTCTTGAAAACTTCCAAGTAAACTTATGAAAACTTTCTTACATTTATCTATCCTGCTAATTTTATATTTTGTTTTAATATAGTTTTCTATATATATATCTTTTGCTAAAAACTTTGATATTATTTTAATTCTCTCATATATATTAATGGTGCATTTATCATATTCTAAAATAGCTTTACACTTTATAAAAATCCCCCCCTAAATAAATTCTTCTATCAAAACATTATATGTATATATTTGTATGTAATGATAGTTTTGTCACTAATTAATATGGGTAATATTTTTACTATACATAATTTTTAGGTGGTGGAAACATGGAAAGCATAATATCAAAAACAATTATTTTTATAGGTATGATTCCTACTGCATTTTTCTTTAAAGAATTTTTTGGAATGGATAATATGTTGATTGGAATAACAGGGTTTATGGCTGCTATTAATTTAATAGACAACGACTATACAATAAACCCTATAAAAAATACAATTAAGTTTATCATTATAGAATTATCAATAGGGACTTGTGCTTTTATATCCGTAATATCTCCTCCTTTAACTTTAATATCCACTTTTCTAATTGTATTTGCTGTAGTTTATATATTTACATATGACACTACTAAGCCTATATATATGCCTTTTGTTTTAGGATATTTGTTTATGGTTTATTTTCCTATTAAATCATCCATTATGCATGTTAGGGTTGAAGCCTTAATATTATCTGCTTTACTTATAATGTTTGTTCAATTGATTTCTAATAAAAATAAGTTTTGGAATAAATCAAAGCAGCAATTATGCAAAGACATAGGATTAATAGTTGATGAAATAGACATTTTAATTGCTAAAGAAAACTTCGATGATTTTAAAAAAATTAGTTTTACTTTAGATAATGATTTAAAAAATCTATCTCAGTCACTATATTCTAGGAAAGAAAAAACCTTTTTAATTTCAGATATAAGTAGACTTTATTTATGTATTACTCAAATATTAGATGGCACTAATTCTATTTTAGAAAAAATAGTAGATGATAAAAATAGTATTAAAGCTAATACTAATGAGTTAAATATTTTAAAATGTTTATTTTTAGATATATCGTACTTTTTAAATAAAGAAATAGGTCTCCTTGATTTAAAAAATAAAGTATATACATATATTCATAAAGATAATAAAAATGAATTTGATAACTATATAGCCTATGAGTTAAAACAAAATATGACTCTTTTAGATGATATATTAAAAAACATATCAAGCGGAGGATTATCTACTAGTGATAAAAAATATGGAGTTCCTGGAAAGGTAAAAGATATAGAAATTATAAAAAGACGCTTTAATAGAAATTCACTTAGATTTACTTTTGCATTTAGAATCGCTTTATGCGTTAGTTTAGGAGCTTTTATTGTTAATTACTTTAAATTATATGAAGGTAAATGGCTAGTTTTCACTTTAGCTTCAGTCATACAACCTTATATAGAGTCTAGTGAGTCGAAAATGATAGATAGGATAAAAGGTACTCTTATAGGGGTGTTTATATTTGAATTGACTTTTCATATTGTAAAAAATGTAGATGCAAAAATATTTATAGCATTCTTTTGCGGTTATATAAGTAATTACTTTAAGGACTATTCTAAAAGAATGACCTTCATGACAATATTTGCATTAGGAATAGGTTCTACTCACAATAACTTTAATATCTTATCATTTGACAGAATAAAATTCATTTTAATAGGATGTATTTTAGCATTTATAGCTACTCGAGTTATTTTTCCTTATAAAATTAAAGATGTTACATTTAATTTAGTAAATAGCTCCCTTGATTTAAATAAAAAAATAGTTAATTTATTAAAAGATTTAAAATTTAAAGAGTTATATCATTCTAAAATTGACAGCTATGATTTAAGAGAACTAGTTTTAACTAATAGGTTAACAAATGATAAAATTAGTATAAATAATAATACAATACGTTGTGATGAAATTAATAAGTTTTTATATAGTGAGCGAGTTATAATGAGTAATTTAATACTTCTAAAAAATAGTATTTCAAATGATAGAGTTAAATCATTAGATATATGTGCTACCTCTATTAAAATGCAACAGTATACAGATGGAAAATTAGGTAAGGATGATATGTTAAAAGAATTATATTCAATTGATAACTTAGATGATAAGTTAATTTTTATGAACATATACGAAATCTTTAATAACTTAAAAATTGCTCAAAATTTTTCAAAGTTAGTATGTTAAAACTAAAAAAGAAACTGCAATTAAATTTTATTAAAATTTGATTGCAGTTTCTTTTTTAATTAATCTCTACTATATAAATTTGTGAATTTTTCAAATTATATTGAGTCCTTTTCATGCAATTGTTACCTATAATCTTGACTTTTTTACTTTCTATAATATTGGAGATAGCTTCTCCATAGGTTAAACCACTTTCATATTCAACTTTTATAAATTTACATTTGTTTAAATTAAAAAGTGCTGAAGATGTCTTCCCACATATATGTATTACACCTTCTCCAATGCATTCTGAGGCTCTCTTTAATATGTTTATAGTTGTTTCACTAACTACTTCTTCATATACTTTTGGGCCAACAATATTTATATCTCCTACTGGGTCACTATAAGATATTATCTTAGCTCCTTTTTCATATCCTTTAACTATATAATTAACTATATTATCCTCAATAATATTCATTAACTTGTCTATACAATCAAGGTTCTTTCTAACACCTTTATAAAAATACTTTAAGTCTACAAGTAAAGATATAATTGTCATAGGTCCGCAAACATTCAAAGTTACTATTTCATTTTTTGAACTTAGTATACTTATTGATTCTAATACTTCTTTTATCCTTCCGTTGTCAAAATCTATATTATCTAATTTAGATAATTCTTCTAAACTAGAAAATGCATAAGCTCTTGACCTAGGACAGTTTTTTTCATCTCCTAAGTTTATACTTGCACCAAAAGCTTCAGCCTCTACTGTAGTACAAAATGGCAACTTGCAAATACTATCTTTTCTATAATCTTTTAAACTTTTAGATATGTATGCTATATCATTGGCATTTTTATGTAAATTAGGAAAACTTAAATTAGAACCCTGTATTATCTCTAGTGGTATATTTTCATTATCTATCTGATCACATTTAAACTCTAATTTTTCCATATTTCCCCCTATATAAAAGTCTTTTTTAATTCTTCAAACTTTAACTCTGTTCCTATTATACAAAGTTTAGGACAAATTTTTAAACAACTTTTTTTAATGTCATATTTTCCATTTACATAGTTGAACTCCAATAGACTATTTCCACTATTTACAAAACCTTTGCATCTTATTATTTTACCTAAAGACTCTGTTTCTAAAATTCCAAAGATTTTTTCTATATCTTTTGTAGAGTATGTTTTAATAGGCATTAAAGCTATAGATGAGATTTCTTTCATGCTTTCACTTATATCTTTAATTTTTATTTTTTTTATATCTTCATCGCTAAAATGTGCTAACTCATTAATATGTTTAATTGCTTTATAAAATTCTTCACTATTCCAATCTTCATAAATTATGTAGGAGTTTTCATTTATATTTTTCAATGAATTAATTACACTATTTAAATTTTCATGATCTATAAGTTGAGATTTACTTATTATTATTGTATTAGCATTTTTTATTTGATCTTCATAAAATTCACCAAAATTATCTATATAATCGAAATAATTAACTCCATCTACCACAGTAATTATAGAATTTAGCTTTAAATATTTTTTAATCTTTTTATCATTTAGCATTATTAATATTTCACTTAGCAAACCTACTCCAGTTGGCTCTATTATTATTCTATCCGGATTAAGTTTTTCTATAATTTCCTCTATAGTGTTTTTAAAATTTAATTTTATACTACAGCATATACATCCATTTTGAAGTTCTATAACTTCTAGTCCATCTTTTTTTATAAGTTCTCCATCTATTCCTATTTGTCCAAATTCATTTTCTAAAACTACAACTTTTTCATTCTTATTATCATTTAACATTTTTTTTATAAGCGTAGTTTTTCCAGAACCTAAGAATCCAGAGACTATATCTATTTTTATCATTTAATCACCTTTTAAAATTTTAAGCAGTCTGTAAATAATCTTTCATATCCTTCTTTTGTAGATAGTTCAAAATAATTTATATCACTTGCTATAAAATCCATATTTTTTCTAATGTCCTTAGATAATAAGCTCATAATAGCTCCTGTTTTTGAAGAATTACCTATGTATGTTATCCTATCTTTAAGCTCTTTTGGTATTATGCCAACCCCAACTAAACTTTCTATGCTTAGGTGTTTACCAAATTGCCCTGCTATTATTACTTCATCTAATTCATTTATTTCCATATTAACTTGATCTGCCAATGCGTATATTCCTGACAAAATAGCCCCCTTAGCAAGTTGAACTTGTCTTATGTCTTCTTGAGTTATAGATATTTCCTTATCAAGTTTAGATATTATAAATCGTCTCTTTTTATTTTCATCTACTATGTAATTACTTAAGTGACTTATTTTTTCATTATCTTTCACAGCATCTTTTTTTGCTATACGTCCTGTTTTTCCTATAAGCTTCACTCTTGCTAATTCACTAATTGCATCAACAATTCCACTTCCACATATTCCTACAGGTTGCTGATTTCCTATAGTATTGATACTTATTTCATTTCCAATTTTAATATTTTCAATAGCTCCATCTCCAGCTCTCATTCCACAGCTAATATTCATACCCTCTAACGCAGGCCCAGCTGCACATGAACAAGATACCAACTCGCCTTTTTTAGATAAAACCATTTCTCCATTTGTACCTATATCTATAAATAATACATTTTTATCCCTCTCTTTTAAGTTACTAACACACACACCGGCTACAATATCAGCTCCTATATAACTAGATACGCCTGGAAGTAAATATACGCTTCCAAACTTAGATATTTCTATACCTAAGTCTTTAGCTCTAATATTTTTACTTTTCACAAACGTAGGTGAATATGGAGATTTCCCTATAGACATAGGATTAATATTTAATAATACATGCATCATAGTTGTGTTTGCAGCTATTGAAACTTCATATATATTAGATTCATTTATAGAGTTTTTGATGCATAGTTTTTTTATTAAATCATTTATACAATTTATAATTAATTTATGTAAAGTTTCTAATCCATTTTCTTTGTTCTTGATAAAATGAATACGAGATAAAACATCTAATCCATATTCTTTTTGTGGATTTATTTCACTTTCAGAACTTATTTCACATTTATTTTTAACATCAATTAATGAACAAACCACAGTTGTTGTTCCAATATCTATAGCAACTGAATATAGTTTATCCTGTGTATCATTTACTTCTATTCCTATTAATTTTTCACCTATATACACACCTGTACATTTTTCACATTCAAATATATTAGGTATATCTTTCAATAAGTAGTAATCATCTTTAAAATCACATTTAAAATGTTTTTCAAGTATTTCTTCATAAGGTATGTTATTATCTAGAGTAGGTTTTTCTATATCATATACTTCTTTTCTAAGTAGTGGTTTTTTTTCAAAGTTTGGCATGTAGCCATCTGATAATATCTTATGATTTGTATCTTTTTTATCTAAAAATTCTATGTGTATATCACCTTGAGGATAAACTAAACATCCTAACCTTACTTTATTATCAATTTCATCTCTAGATAAAAATTTAAATTCTTCATTAGTTAAAGGATTAATATTTCCACTTAAAACTTTAACTTTGCACTTCCCACATAGCCCCTTTCCACCACAAGGACTTTCCATACCTAAGTTATTACTTTGTATTATATCTAAAAGATTTCTCCCGACTTCAAATTTATAACTTTTGTCCCCATCATATAAAAGACTCATAAAATCCCTCTTTATCTGCTATAATTTTTTGTACATTCTAATAGAACTTGTATATTATCTAATTTAGTTCTTACTCCTATTCCACAAGCTGGAGATATTATATCTACTCCATTTTTCAAACATGAATCGCACATAGCTTTTAAACTTTCTGTATCACTATTTTCAAGTGCAAAAGTACTTACATTTCCCATAATTGCTTTATTTGATACATTTTCAATAACTTGTTTAACACTAGTTATTGAGTCAAAACTAATTGCATCGCTATGTAATGAATTTAATTCTTTATATATGCTTTTTAACCTTCCACATATATGTATTATAGTTCCCCCATTTGCATACTCTTTTAATTCATCTATTATTCTATTTAAATATGGAACTGCAAATTCATTAAAGTTTTTAGCACCTAATATTTCGCCTGTCCCACTAGGGTCTGATATTGTTAAGATATCCGCACCTGCTTCAAGCTGAGCTTTTCCAAAAACTATAAGGTTATCAGTTACCAAGTTCATAAGTTCATGAATCATTTCAGGTTTTTTTCTTATTTCTTTAAAAAATATCATAGGTTCAAGTAGTGATGATGCCAAACTAACTGGTCCTGTTAAATTTGCAATTATTGGAATATCTTCATTTCTTTCTTTTAATATCTTAATAGCATCTACGACTACTTTTGCTCTTCCTTCATTAACATTTATATTTGTTAATTTTTTGTATTCTTCACTAGACATAATCGGATATTCAGTTACTCTAGGTTCTGTATTTTTAGTTCCCATATACACAGTAGCTCCCATGCCTTCAGCTTCTACTGTCATACAAAATGGAACTCCAAAGTTTTCAAATGCTTTGTTTTTATACATACCTTGTGTTAAGTCAGCCATCATTTTTGGATTTAAATGAGCTTCTGGCCAAGTTACACCCTCTATATCCATAACATCTTCAATTATCATATTCATCATCCCCCCAGGACATATGCATGGGGGTCTGTCTACATTCTCTTTTTTTAAAACTTTAAACAGTCGCTCTTTTGGGTTCATTTTATACCACCTCTTTAACTGTGGCTCTTTTTTTATCTACTAAATCTTTTGCAAGTTTTACTGCTTTAGAAGCTTCATGAGCATATCCATCTGCTCCAATTTGATCTGCAAAGCTTTGTGATATAGGCCCTCCACCTACCATGACAATTACATCATCACGCATATTTTCTTCTTTTAATAAGTCTATTACTACCTGCATGTTATCCATTGTAGTTGTCATAAGAGTAGACATTCCTACCACATCAGCATTAATTTCTTTTGCTTTGTTTACAAAATCTATTGGTGGAACATCTCTTCCTAAATCAAAAACTTCAAATCCTGAAGTTTCTAACATTATTTTAAATAAGTTCTTTCCTATATCATGAGTATCACCTTCAACAACACCTACTACAGCTCTATAATGCTCTCCTGTTTGATGTTTTTGTAAACGTGGTTTTAATATATTAATTCCTTCATACATTGCATCTGAACATAAAAGTAATTCAGGTATATAATACTCTTCTTCTTCATATAGTTTTCCAGCTTCCTCCATACCTGATGCTAATCCTTTAGATATACCTTCGTATGCATCAAAGTCATTTTCTATATATTCATTTGCTACATCTATAACTTCTTCATCTTCCATTTCAAGTACACATGAAGCTAATTTATTTAATAAAGATTCTTTTAAGTTTTCCATGTTTATATTCCCCCTATAAATTTTTTATGTTAATTGGGTATGCTCCAAATATTCTGGCAGCATCCATTAATGCTATAATTTTTTTAGGATCAGTTCCTATTGGGACATCGCAGCCTGTACTTAATATAAATCCACATTTACTATCATGAGCTTTTTTTATACATTCTCTAGCTTCATTATATATATCCTCAATACTACCTCTCATTATAGTTTCAACAGGGTCAACATTACCTATTAAGCAAACCTTATCCCCATAAGCTTCTTTTAATTCTCCAATATCATCTACATTATCTAAACTTAAATTAGATATTCCGATATCTACCATATGTCCCCATACTTTTTTAGTTTTCCCACATATATGTAAAGTTGTCCCACTTCCAGTTCTTTCAACAATTCTATCCATACATCTTTTTAAGTACGGTTTTGCAAATTCTACAAAGTTTTTCTCGCTTATCATAGTGCATGATGCATTTGGCTCTGCTAAGCTTGGGGCAAGCCCAATGTCACATGCTGCATCTATATAGTTTATAACACTCTGAGTTGAAAGCTCTAATAATTCATGAGCTTGATCTTTATTTTTAGTTAAATCTCTTAAAAATTTATCTGTTCCTCTTAAAAAAGAAGCTGTAGTAAATGGTCCTCCAACAGAAGTTCCAACACCAACTACTGAATTTAATTTATCTTGAGTGATCTTTAAAGCTTCTAAGAAATATCTTATTCTTCCATCTTTATAAGGATCTATAGGCTTTAATTTTCCTATTTCGCTATAATCATTTATAGCAGATTTACTTATATACGGTGTATTATGTGTTGGAAATGTAACTTCACTCCCCATGGCCTCCGGTATACCTTGTAACCCTGGTCCAAAGCCTATACTATCTGGTCTAAATAATTCATAGCTTCCTACTGCTACATCTACAAGTGCATCTACCGAGTGATTGTATTCATATATCGTATGCCCAAATATAGCTGATACACTTTCACCTAAAAAAGGTGAACATAAAATTCTATCCATTGGCTCTCCCTTAGAGAAAGCTTCCATTCTTTCTTTCGGCGTCATTTGATCTTTATTAATTTTATATTCCATAGCCCTACCTCTTTATCTTTTTAAATATTACATATTCATATTACAATATATGTTAATTTTCTACAAATTGATAATATCGATACACAAAAACAAAGCTATCGATATTATCAATATAAAAAAAATATCTAACTTAACAAAGTTAGATATTTCTTTATTTATCTAATACCATAAAATCTTTCAAGATAATTAATCATTTCATCTGCTATATTTAAATAATAATATATACTTACTAAATATTCTGAGAAAAACAAGTCTGTAGCTTCTCCCTGGGCTAATCTATCTACTAAAAGTGATTGTTGCTGTAGTGATGAATCTAGTATAAATGCTACTATTTCAATTTGATTTGCAACAAATAAATCTGAAGGTGAATCTTTGTATACAACTTTAAATCTAGCTATAAGATTTAAAATTGTTTTTAGTTCTGATGAATAAGATGTAATTTGTTTTTGTATAGTATCTGCTTTTTGTTTAGCTGTTTCTGAATTGATACTTATAGTATTCATATTATTTCTTATTCTTTTTATTTCACTAAAGTATTTTATTAATTCTTCTTTTCCCTTTAATTCTTTACTTATTTGAGGTGGAGCTGAAGAAATTTTATAGCTTTTATCAACTCCATATATTGTTGAAGATGTTATTGTTAATAAAATAATGGTAGCAATAAAAATTGATATGAATCTAGATGCAGTGTTCTTCATTGTTATCCTCCTAAAATTTTTCTTATCTATTATTTTCTTCATTAAAAAAATATATATTCCAAAAAAATAAAAAATACTATGCTCAAATTTGAGTATAGTATTTTTTATTTTCATTCGAATTTTTAATTGTTAATATTATTAAAATCTATAATCATATTTATTTTCAAATCTTTAGATTCTAAAGATATATTTTTCAATATTACTTCCTTGAAATTATTTTTATCAATTACGACATTTCCTTTTTCAAATTTAACATTTATATTGCTATCTTTAGAAAACCAATCTTTTATAAAGCTTTTCAATGCTATATCAACTATCCAATCATATAACTTTAAATCCAGTAATTTAACTTCTTTAATATTTAAAATCAAATTATTATTCTTATCCACAGTTGGCAAAAACTTAACTTCAATGGGAGTTGTTATGTTTTGATTTACTTTATAATCAACCTTTGCAATTATCCCATTCTCTTCTATGTCTATATTTACATTGTTTATTTTATCATTTTTAGTCTCCTTTAAAAAATAGTTTATTCCATTTAAAATAGACTTTTCAGGAACTAAAAATTCACCTTTTACGCCTACTGGATTATCTATTAATTCTATATTTGTTGCTTTAACTCCAGCTATATCTCTAAAGAAAGTTAAATTTTTTGATTCTGAATTTTCAACTATATCTTTATTTTTTTCTATTTTTTTAACTTGTTGAATTTGCTGTGTATCTAATTTTTTAATAGAAAATATTATAGTTGCAGATAAAATCAAAAAAATTATTATACCTAAAAAAATTTTTTGTTTTTTATTTTTCATTCCAATTGCTCCCCTTTAATATTCATTATTTATATATAATACCCTTATTTTCAAAAAAATAAAGTGTTTGAATATTAATTTTAATATTCAAACACTTTACCTATCTTAAATTCTCAGCTATACTTTCCATAGTTTTTTTAAAGTTTAAAACTCCATATCCTAAGTTAACATTTGGATAACTGTATATGTCCTGCCTATCTGCACCTATCATTAAGTAAGTTTTTATTACTTCTGTAAATAATAAATTTCTTCCAAGCTCACTTTGAGAACTTATATACTCCATTAAAACAGATGCCACTCCACTTATAATAGAACTGCTTACTCCAGTTCCCGTTCCCTTTGCATACTTATTGTTTTTATAAGGTCCTATTATATCGACTCCTGGAGCTACTATATCCGGTTTTAAAGGGTTTTGATTTAATGTTCCTCTTGATGACTGAATCCATATACTATCAGTATTATTATTATATGCGCCTACAGATAATACATTTTCAGTAGAGGCAAACCATGTTGTTGTTGAAAACGAATTTGAATTTATAAACCTTGTATCTTTATCTAATAAATTTTTATTTGGCAAAAATACGTCATATTCCCCAGATATTAAAAATTCTGCCTTTAATCTTAAGGTCCAAATTCCAGGTTTTATATCCTTTAAATTTATTACAATTTCTTCTGTTCCTGATTTAAGCCATGGGTATAAAAATCTCATGTCATAATTAGTTTTCTCTATATTAAATCTACCTTTATATATGAATCTGTCTGGTGAATATTTTATATCATAGCTCAACTCTCCTGATGGAGATATTAGAGATGCATTTATTTTATCTGGTCCAACACAAGATACTATAATATCTAAGTTTTTTTGTTCTCCAACTTGTATTAATATATCTACAACATCATTAATATTTTTAATATTCCCTTTATAATGAGTATCTGTATTGCCCTCATTTCCTAATCCACAAACAATAATTACTCCAGGAATTGTTAAGCTTTCAAATGATTCTAATAATGTCGTTTCAACAACACCTTCACTTTTACTTGCCACTGTCAAATTTATAACCAAACTTTTGGGGTGCTTTCTTAAACTATCAATAACATATTTAATTCCTGCTAAAAAGTCACTAAGTGCATAACTTATTCGCCCTTCTTTATATACACCAACTTCTTCTCTTAACTTAACTACTATCAATTCACTATCTGTTGCAATACCTTTACATTCAAAGTTTTCATTTCCCAACCCAACAGCAATGCCAGCTGCTAGTGTTCCTGTTCCAATATTATCTTCTGTTAGAGTTGAATCTTGTCTAGAAATATATTCATTTATCTGTTCATTTGTAAACTCACTCCCAAAGTTTAAGCCTTCAGGTGGATTTCCTTTATCAGAGTCTTGATCCCAAATAGATATTATTTTTGATGTTCCATCTTTTTTTATGAAATCAGGGTGCATATAATCTATCCCCGAATCTATAATCGCTATAATAGTGCCTTTTCCAGTTGGATTTATATATGGGTTTTTTTCAATGTAATCTAATGCTGAAATAGACCTGGCAGGCTTACCATTGTCACTGTTTAAATTTATTTCTATAAGTGAACTCATATGAGTTGAAACTCCCCAATCATATATACATTCAATTTTAAAGAAAATTTCTTCATCAAAGTCTTCACCAACATATATAGCAACAGCTTTTCTATTTAAAACAATATAGTTATTTAGGTTTTTTTGACTTAATTGAGTTTTTAACTCTTCCTCATTTCCATTGTATATAGCAACATATGATTTCCCCAAATAATCACCCCTTAACTATTTAATTTGATCAAAAGTATTTTTTATATTTAAAATTCCATACCCATAGCTTGCATCAGGATAACTTATTTTACTATCTCTCTTAGCCCCTGCCCTTAAGTATGTCTTTATTTTTTGAACTACAGACTTATCTTTATAATTTTCTTTAAAAAGCACATACTGCATTATTAAAGCAATCGATCCTGCCGTATATGATGCTGCAACCCCACTTCCACTTACTGTTGCATACTTATCATTTTCATGCGGTGCTATTATATTTACACCTGGTGCTACTATATCTGGACTTTCAACTCTACCTCTATTTCCAACCACAGGTCCTCTTGATGATTCTGTCCATATACTAGAATTTAAACTATTGTAAGTTCCTACAGTAACTGAATCCTTGTATATAGAAGGATATGTTAGTGTGTAGTTTGGATTTCCATCTCTAAACTTAGTTCCAGGATTTAACATCAAATTATTGGGCAAGTAAATATGGTACACTCCATTTGTTATAGACGCTCCAATTAACCTTATCTTCCATATCCCCTTACTTACATTTTGTAAATTTATTATTGTAGTTTGTTGTCCTGAATAATATAGTGGATATGTTGACCATATAGAGTAATATGTATTTTCAAAGTCAAACAATCCTTCAAGTACATTTAAATTTGATACAAGTGATGTTTTGCTTTCTTCACCTGATGGAGATATAATTAATAGGTTTAATTTATCTGGTTTATCTACCCATAAGTCAATTTCAATTTCTTTTTCATACTCTGCTATTTCAATTTCGATTTCTTTAACTTCTCCAGCAAAACTTATTTTGCCCATAGTATGTGTCTTTCCATTTCCCTCATTCCCTGCTCCTGTAACTTCACATACTCTATATTCATAAAATAAATCATTATCCATAAATCCAATACCTGGGGAAACCAAGTTATTACTACCCAAAGTTATATTCTGAACTATTGGCATATGTAATTTTTTTGATTTTTTATAGCTATAATCTATTCCACTTAAAAAAGTTCCATTATTATAAAATCCATCTATTTTTTTTAATTTAACAACTATTAAATCAGCCCCTTCTGCTACTCCTGCATAAGACTTATTTATACTCCCAAGTCCTGCGCATATTCCTCCTAGTGCAGTCCCTATACCTTCTTCGTCAGTAGATAAATTAGGGTTTTTTTCAGCTATTGCTTTGTTTATATCCTCTCTTGTATATTCAGTTCCTATGTTGAATCCTTCTGGAGGATTCCCTTCTTTAGTTTGATCCCATAAATATAAAATTTTTGAGGTTCCATCAGGATATATAAAATCTGGATGTAAATAGTCTATCCCTGAATTTACAATGCTTATTATAACGCCTCTTCCATCTAGGTTTACATTTGGATTTGTTTTAAAATAGTTAACCCCTATCTCTTCATTCGATGTATATCCATTTTCTATTCCTTTAGATAAGTTTGTTAGCTGAACCATCTTTGCATATCTCTGCATTTTATAAATATATGTAAATGAGTATAATCTCCCTAAATCTATAATTCTATCTTTTTGTATAAATACAATGCCCATTCCATCTGATAGCTTATAAAATTTAAATATATTTTCTAACGTTTTTAACTGCTCTTCGTATTTTGGATAATAATATATAATGAATATAGGTTCAAATTCATTTGAATCTATATATGATTTTGGAAAATCTCTATACTCTAAATTACTTTCTATTTTTTCTTTTTCCATAAACGATGTTTCAATACATTTATTTTTAGTTATTTCATTAAATTTAAATATCCAAATTCCTTTTTCTATGAATTTTTCTGATTTTAAGTTTATATTTATTTCATTTTTATTTTGTTCATATAACTTTAATTTAACATTGTTGATTTTAAATTTTTTTAATTTACTATTTAAACTTATATCTTTAAATTTAAAATTAGAAGGATCTGTAATATTTAGGATTAAGTCTTGATTACTTTTTAAAAATAATTTTATATTCATTATTTTTTGATATTTATTTACGTTTAATTTCAATTCTTTACTTCTTTCTAACCTAATATATAAATTGCTTTTATAATACTTTTGATTTAATTTTGAGTCTTCTAGTTTTTTTATATCTATAATTGTATCTATATTAAATTCATTAATAATATTAAAAATACTATGTATAAAACTTTCAATATTACTTTTTTCAATTTCTTTTATATTTTTTTCTATATGTACTTCTATAAACGCATTTGTTGAGTTTTGATTAAATATATTGGCTTCATTATATATAATATAACCATAGGGGTACTTTGACTTTAAGCCCTCCATAACTTCACTACCTATTTTCTGATTTTCTATAATTTGGGATTCTAGATAGCTCTTTATTATTTCTATACTACAACTTAATTTTTCATAAATTGATAGTGAGAATCTACCGTATTGAACTGTAATTGGATACTTTATAAATTTCACCCCCCAATTAATTATTCTAATAAAATATATATGTACTTATTTTTAATGAATGATAGTTTTATGCTTATTTTAAAATAAAAAAACCAGCTAAATATGCTTATATGCATATTTAGCTGGTTTTTTTATTTGCTTTTATGACTATTTTGAAGGTAAAATTTCTATCCAATAATTATCTGGGTCTGCTATAAAATATATCCCCATATCCTTATTTTCAAAACAAATGCATCCCATTTCTTTATGTAAATTATAAGCTGCATCAAAATCATCAACTCTTAATGCTAGATGGAACTCATTATCTCCTAAATTATATGCTCTATCCCATTCTTTAAGCCATGTTAGTTCTAACGTATGTGTAGTTTCTCCATCTCCTAAATAAGATAGTATAAAACTTCCATCTTTTGCTTCATGTCTTTTTACTTCTTTAAGCCCAAGTGCCTTTTCATAAAACTCTAAACTTTTTTCTAAATTTAACACGTTTATATTATTGTGACAAAATCTAAATTTCATATATAATCCTCCCTGTATACATTAATAATTGCTTATTTAATTATACTAATATTAATTTATATTATAATCAAGTACTTACTAAAAAGTTAGTATTATGTTAAATTGTTTTATAGGTTAAAATATAGTAAAGATCCAATAAAGGTTGTGATAATTTTGATTATTAGAGATGGTAAAAAGTATGTTTGTAAATTAGATTTGGCTTTTGAAGTAATTAGAGGAAAGTGGAAAGTAATAATCCTATGTCATTTACTAGAAGGTCCTAAACGTTTTTTAGAACTACAGAGAATTACTTGTGGTGTAAGCCATAAAGTTCTAAATGAAAAATTAAAAGAAATGGAAAACGATGATTTAATATGTAAATTAGTATACGATGAACTTCCACCTAAAGTAGAATATTATTTAACAGAAAAAGGCAACGATTATGCAAAAGTACTTAAAAGTATAGAAAGTCTTGGAGATAAGTATTTCGATATATAAAAAGGAATCAATTAAGATAATTGATTCCTTTTTCTCTTTATATTAATTTATCTTCTTTTAATAATTTTAGTAAAGTTGGATTTAAATTAAACTCTTTTATAAGATTATCAACTTCTTTCATTGCTCTCTCTTTCTTTTCTTGTGAAATAGAACCTTTAGAAGCTCTTATTAAAATATTTTTAGGGGAATGTGCTATATCTATAAATTCAAGAATTTGTGTTTTATATCCCAATGCTTCTAATAAATTTCCTCTAACCGCATCTGTCATAAGAGCTGATACTCTTTCCTTTATAATCCCATACTTAGTTAACATCGAAAACTCATCAGAATTTATCTGTTCATTAAATTCATGCTGACAACAAGGCACTGAGAAAATCATTTTTGTATTCCACTTCACAGCATTATAAAGTGCATAATCTGTAGCTGTATCACATGCATGTAAAGTTATAACCATATCCACATTATCAGTGTACTTATATCCATTTATATCTCCAAGTTCAAATTTTAAATTTTCATAATTATATTTTTGAGCTATATCATTACATTTCTTTATAACATCTGCTTTTAAATCTAAACCAATCATTTTTACATTTATTTTTTTTATTTCAACAAAATAGTAGTAAAGTACAAATGTTAAATATGATTTTCCACATCCAAAATCTAGTATAGTCAATTCTTTATAATCATTTTTCTTTATCTCATCATCAATTATTTCAATAAACCTATTTATTTGTTTGTACTTATCGTATTTAGATTTAACTACTTTTCCTTCTTTTGTAAATACACCTAAATCTATTAAAGGCTGTATTAACATACCTTCTTTAAGTATATAATTTTTTTCTCTATTATGATTTTTATTTATTAAATTTTCATTATTACTTTTTTTCTTCCCTAAAAACACCTTGCCTTTTTTAGATATTTTCAAATCATAATTAGTGCTTTCAGACCAAGCAGCTACTTGTTTATAACTCTCAAAAATCATTTCAAATAATTTTGTTCCTATCATTTCTAACTCTATATTTTCATGAAAAACTTGTTTATCTGTATATTTTTCTATCTGATAGTATTCCTTATTATTTTTTTCCTTTAATTCAATATTAATTTTATTATATTTAACATCTTTATTTAGCTTATTACTAATAACAACTTTTAAAAGCTTTTCATTTGTTATTTCTTTAATCTTAATCTTTAATTCTTCCATAATGTCACACCTTATCATTTCTAATTTTAGTTTTTGATACAACAAATACTATTATATATTACAAGTCTAATAAGTTAAACTATTTTGTATAAATGTATCTATTATTATTTCAATCAATAATGTATATAAAATAAAAAGTAGAGTACTAAAATAAATTAATACTCTACTTTATTTTTAAACCTTTACTTTCTTCTTTTATTGAAAGTACTTGCTGCTAATCCTATAGTTGAAATTGTAAATAACCCTATGTACGGTAACATGCTAGTGTCATATGTTTGTGGACTACTTGAACTGTTTGATTCATAACTGCTTTTGTTATTAGATGTATTTATTTTATCTTTTTGAACATCATCCTTAACTTGATTTGAACTAGTTGTATTTTCTTCATTCTTTGAGTTTGAATCATCCTTTTTAATTTCCTCTATAACGATAGGATCATTTGTAACTATTTTACTTATTACTTGATTTTGTTCCTTTATTTCAAATAGATACAATTTATCGTCTATTTTATATCCTTCTGGTGCTTTTGTTTCTTGGTAATAGTAGTTTCCATATCCTAAGTTATCGAATTCTACTTTTCCTTCTTTATTTGTCATAGCTTTCGCTATTTCTTTTTTATTACTATCAAATATAGTAAATTCTGTGTTCGCTAATACTTTTTTACTATCCTTTGAATCGGTCTTTGTTATCTCTATTTTTCCTATTATCTTATCATCTGATACTGTCTTACTTATTACTTGATTGTTATCTTTTATTTCAAACGGATACATTTTGCTATCTATTGTGTATCCTTCTGGTGCTTTTGTTTCTTGGTAATAGTAGTTTCCATATCCTAAGTTATCGAATTCTACTTTTCCTTCTTTGTTTGTCATAGCTTTCGCTATTTCTTTTTTATTGCTATCGAATATAGTAAATTCTGTATTGGCTAATACTTTTTTACTATCTTTTGAATCTGTTTTTGTTATCTCTATTTTTCCTTTGATCTTATCGTCTGATACTGTCCTACTTATTACTTGATTGTTATCTTTTATTTCAAATGGATACATCTTGTTATCTATTGTGTACCCCTCTGGTGCTTTTGTTTCTTGGTAATAATAGTTTCCATATCCTAAGTTATCGAACTCTACTTTTCCTTCTTTGTTTGTCATAGCTTTCGCTATTTCTTTTTTATTACTATCGAATATCGTAAACTCTGTGTTCGCTAATACTTTTTTACTATCCTTTGAATCTGTTTTTGTTATCTCTATCTTTCCTTTGATCTTACCATTTGTAACTGTCTTACTTACTACTTGCTTATCTGTTTCTATCTTAAAAGCATGTTTAGTATTATCTATTGCATACCCTTCTGGTGCTTTTGTTTCTTGGTATGTATATTCTCCATATACTAAGTTGTCAAATATAATCTTACCATCTTTATCTGTTACTGCTTTTGATACTTCTTTTCCATTCTTATCAAATACTGTGAATTCTGTTCCTGGTAAGAACTTCTTAGCATCCTTTGAGTCTGTTTTTGTTATTTCTAGCTTTCCTTTTATTGCATCATCTTTTGCTACCTTGCTTATTACTTGATTGTTGTCTTTTATTTCAAATGGATACATCTTGTTATCTATTGTGTATCCTTCTGGTGCTTTTGTTTCTTGGTAATAGTAGTTTCCATATCCTAAGTTATCGAATTCTACTTTTCCTTCTTTGTTTGTCATAGCTTTCGCTATTTCTTTTTTATTACTATCGAATATAGTAAATTCTGTATTTGCTAATACTTTTTTACTATCTTTTGAATCTGTTTTTGTTATTTCTATCTTTCCTTTTATTTCATCATTTTTAACAACTAAGTTGATATCTGAATCGGAATCTAATTTTATTTCAAATTGTATAGGATCAATATTTAAAATGTATCCTTGTGGTGCCTTTTTTTCAATAGCTTTATATTTACCTGGTGAAAGCTTTAAATTAGCTATCCCGTCTTTACCTGTTGTTACACTTGTTATCTTGCTTCCACTTAAATTTTGAATTTCAAATATAGCACCTTCTAATACTTTTTTTTCATTATCTGAATCAACTTTTTTAATAGTTGCATTATGATCAGATTGTGTATTTACTATATTTCCTAAATCTACAGTAGTTCCTATTTGATTTTCATTTACACTAAACTTTATCTCTTTACTATCTAAGTTGTATCCTTTAGGAGCTTTTGTCTCTTTTAAATAATATACTCCTGGATTATCTATTGAATGTGATAAGCTTCCATTTGAATCACTCTGTAATGTAGTTATGACTTTTTTATTACTATCCATTAAATCAAAAGTTGCCCCTGAAAGTGGAGATTTTGTTACACTATCAATTTTTTTTGCAGTAAATCTATACCCTTTTTTTGTTTCAACTTTATTAGTTGTAGAGTTGTTTATCTTTGCAACATTAGTTACAGTTTTTCCATCTTCAACTTTAGAAAAGTCCGTTTTTATTTTTACTTGAAGTGGTTCTCCATACTCTATTTCTTTTTTATCATTTGTAATTTTTATAGTATTGCTTTCTTTGTCTATATTTACATTAAAGTGTTCTGGAGTATCAACTCCTAAAATTTCAACTGCTGGATCTAGCTTATCTGTTAAGTTTAAATATCCTTTATCAAAATATCCATAACAATCAAAATCTATTGTATAGTTTACTATTTGATTGTCCCCTTTTTTAAGTAATGTCTTGTCTACTTTTTTTCTTGCATTTATAGCCCCTGCATTCATTTCGTATCTTACAACATTTTGAACATCTTTAGATGTGTTGTCATAACTTAATTTTGCTTTATTTGTGTAAGCCTTTTGTCTCTGTGTAACTTCTAAGTCATAATAAATTAAATAATGCTTATCTGTATTCCCTATATTAACAGTTAGCTTATTATTTTCAAATTTTATCTTATCTTTCATTTTATCTGTTACCCATTCAAAGTTATCAGAGATATCATATGTACCTACCATAATACTTCCATCTACTAATTTCATTCCATCTGGAATGTTATCTTCAATAATTGCATTTGTTACACTTTGATTATTAGGGTTTATATCAAGTGTATACTTAACCTTATTGTCATTAAGATTTACTATATTTATTGTATTTCCATTTTCATCTTTTGCTGTCTCATTTGTTCTACTATATTTAGTTAACATTTTACCATCGTCTTTAGGTTTTACTATTGCTTTTGATGATAACGTTTCATCATGTTTAATTAAATTAACAATATTATCATAGCGTTGCATATTTTGTCTTATTATAACGCTATAACTTACTCTATATTTGTTGTAAGTAGTTCCAAAATTTACATTAACTGAATTATTTTGAGTATTTATTTTGCTTTGAAAATCCCCTGTAACATCTTTCTCTGGTTGTCCATATTGTATTTCATAAACTTTTACAGAATCTTTTACTAACTCCATTCCTTCAGGAAGAGTGTCTTTTATATAAGCATTATACATATTTGCATATTTTTCATTTACATATACACTGTATTTAACTTTTTTTCCTATGACAGGATTGTTTATATTGTTTATTAATGTTCCATTTTCATAACCATCATATCCATCTGGATTGTCAACAGTTTTATAAACTTGTCTATCAGTTACAGTTGGTGGATCTACTGGTACTTTTTCATCTGGGGGAACTATTTCCACATCAATATATTGAACTGTCCCATTTAAATTAACTTCAACTCTTTGTGTTGTATTGGTTTCAACATCTTTAGCTGTAGCCTTTACACTCATGTATCCACCTATTGCATCATTTGCACCTTCACTAAACACAGCTGTAACAGTTGTGCCATCTACAGTTACATTTTTAAAATGTTCTGGCGGATATTTAGGCTGAATATTTTCAAACACATCAGGCAATTTAAATGTTATTGTATCTCCAGCTTTTATACTCCCTGGTCCATTTAACGCCTCATAATTTAGATTAAATTCAACTTGTTCCCCTGATTCCAATTTTGTCTTGCTACTCGTTAATGTCAGCTTAACATTATTGTTTTCAGCAAATACTGTCATCCCTGGAGATATAATGTTTAGTATTAAGTTCAATATTACAATCATACTAAGCATTCTATACTTTTTTTTCGTTCTCACAAAATCACCTCATCTTAATTTTTTATAAAAAAAAACTATACTTATAATTAATTTATAAATATAGCCGGTTGCACCACTGACTCCATATACCCCAGGTGCCCACATACAGGGTATACTTCTTTGTCTCTATTTTTTCAATTTTTATAACCCAAATAAAAAAGGCTATATTTATATTCAATAAATATAGCCGGTTGCACCACTAACTCCGTATATCCCAGGTGCCCACATACAGAATATACTTCTTCGTTTCTATTTTTTCAATTTTTATAACCCAAATAAAAAAGGCTATATTTATATTCAATAAATATAGCCGGTTGCACCACTAACTCCGTATATCCCAGGTGCCCACATACAGAACATACTTCTTCGTTTCTATTTTTTCAATTTTTATAACCCAAATAAAAAAGGCTATATTTATATTCAATAAATATAGCCGGTTGCACCACTAACTCCGTATATCCCAGGTGCCCACATACAGAATATACTTCTTCGTTTCTATTTTTTTAATTAACCTACGTAATTTTAGCATATTTTGACATTTTTTGCAATATTATATCTTATTATCTCTTCTTACTTTTACTAATTTTTTCTTTATATTTATTTGGTTATAGTCTTTCAAGAATTTCTCACCTTTATAATTTAATAAGTCAACATATGAATACAGATCATGAACTTCAATTACTCCTATATCTTCATTGGTTATTCCTTTTATATTGCTAAATGTCCCTACTATATCTATAATTCTTATTTTTTTCTTTTTACCCGCATTTAAATATATTCTTGTTACTTCACTGTGAATTTTTTCTTTATTATGTACTTTCCTTCTGTTTTTGAAAATTGCCGCTGATTTTTGTTCAAACTCATATTTGCCACTTTTTATTTTATCACTTGTTGTATCTTCTAAAACATCGATATCATACCCTATATATTCTTTTATTTCATCTATATATTTTTTATCTTTATCACTTACTATAGTCACTGCTTTCCCATATCGATCATGCCTTCCAGTCCTACCTATTCGATGCACATAATTCTCCTTATCCCTAGGAACATCATAATTTATTACTAAAGATATATCGTCTATGTGAATACCTCTGCTAGCTACATCTGTACTTACTAATACATTATATTTTCCATTTTTTAAATCTTTAATTGTGAATATTCTTTTATCTTGAGACATATCACCATGTAATTGTTCTACTAAAAACTTATCTTTTTTCATCTTTCTATATAATTCAGATACTCTATCTTTGGTGTTCAAGAATATGATTGTGGTTTCAGGTTTTAAAGTATATATAATATTTCTTAAAGTTTCATATCGATTTTCATCATTAGAGTACACCAAATTTTCTTCTATTTTATTTTTGAAAATGCAATTTTCATCAATAATAATTTGATTATATTTTCCCATATACATTTCGCATATATGGCTTATTTCTTTACCTATCGTAGCTGAAAATAATCCAGTAGTAGCCTTTGTAGGAATATTGTTAAATATAAATCTCATATCATCTACAAAACCTTTATTTAACATTTTATCAGCCTCATCTATAATAAAATATTCTAACTGTTTTAAACTTATTGTCCCTCTATTTATATGATCAATTATTCTTCCAGGAGTTGCTACCACTATATGTACTCTCTGCTTCAACTCAAAAATTTGCTCTTTTATTGGCTGTTTCCCAAATATAGCGCTACATCTGATTTTCTTTAACCTTCCTATATTTGAAATTTCATCTTTTACTTGAAGAGCCAATTCTCTTGTTGGGACTACTATTAATGCTTGTATGTTGTTATTTTCAATATTTATATTCTCACATATAGGAATTCCAAAACTAGCTGTTTTACCACTTCCGGTTCTTGATTTAACTACAATATTTTCTTTATTTAAAAGTTTTGGAACCACTTCTTCCTGAACTTTTGACGGTTCTAAGTATCCCATGTTAAAAAGCGCTTTAGTTATATATTTATTCAAATTAAATTTTCTAAAATTATTGTCCATTTTACCACCTTATTTTACTAAATTAAATTTTTATAGCTATTTATTATATCACACATCAGAACTAATATTACTTTTTTAACATATATTATATAATCGCTTTGATTTAGGAGGTGAATATATTTGTGTAGTCAAAAGGATTTTTTTAAATATTTGACATTTATGCTAAACAACTCTAACTTACCCAAAAATACCATAAATAATTATTTAAAAAATATTAGCTTTTTAAATAGTGAACTACAAATAATTTCAAGAAATAAGCCTAACTCATCAGATGAATACTATGTTAATTTAGACCTAAAATCAAATTTAAAAAATGCAATGTCTATAGAGAATAAACAAATCCATAAATTTCTAAAAAATAAAAATCAATTTGATAGAAATAATCTATATTTTAGTTTAGCTAGTTTTAATTTATATAACAGTATTTACAATAGCCTTTATTCTAGAAATGAATTTACATCTAAAGAATTATATTACTGTACAAAATTTGATACCCAAAGTAATACTGTAAATCTAATAATTAATAGCTTAAAAGAATCAAGTGATACTTTATATTTAGATGGGTATATCTTAAATCTAAAAAATTTTGCTATAGCTGACTTATTTAACTTTTATATAGAATTAAGGGATGCTAGAGGAATAGTTTTTGCAAGTAAAATTTTCAAAAACATAGATATCGCAGGTAACTTAGGCGTATACTCAGCAAAAAAAGTCTATTTACCTTTTTTAAGTAAAGAGTATGAACTTTTTAATGCTGACTTAAGCAGTATTACATGGTACTATACTTACGATTTTGTTTAAATTTTCAGAATTGACTCATAACTATAATCTTAATTTAATAAAATTAAATATATTAAATTTTAAAAGGAGAATTCTATTTATGTTTGAAATGATAAAGTTTCCTTATAATAGTATGCCTATAGCTAGGTTAGACTCAAATAATGTAGTTCATAATCATTTGTACCATAATTGCCCTATTGGAAAAGCTTATAATAACATTATTTATGATAATTTCAACAACATTGTAGGAAGTATAGATGGTGATGGATTTGTATACTCAAACAGCTCCAACTTAGATCCTATTGGAAATGTTGATAATAATGGATTTGTTTATAAAGGAAATAAATTAGTCTGTAAAATAAACTTTAATAATTCTATGTGTCCTAAACTAGCTGGAGCTTCATACCTTTTGCTAATTCACGAAAACAGATAACAAACAAAAAAAGGCCCCTTGTACAAATACAAGGGGCCTTACTTTTAAAAACTATTTTTTACAACATATTTTTTTAGCTGTTTTACATAGTTCCTTATTATCTTCTAGTATAGCCATTAATATTAACTCTTCTAAACCTGGATGCCCACATGGAAAATGTCCGCCATCTTCTAATATTCTTATTATTTCTCTTATTCCTGGGTGACCGCATGGTAAATCCATATCTGATAATAAATCATATACAAATTTTCCTAAAATTTCATACACATCATTTTTGTTTCTATCTCTACAAGTTGGGAATTTAACCCATTGCCATCCATTTGAACAATTACACTTGCATTTATTACATTTGTTACAACAATTACATGGTTTGCATTGATTCCATTGATTATTGCATTGACAAGTCTTTTTGCAAGAACATCCTTTTTTATATTTGCAGCTCATGCTTTCAGCTCCTATATAGTAATGTATGGATAAAATATCCATACATTACTATATGACAAGTTTCATTTTTTGACACTATTTTGCTTTTTTTATTTTTATTCATTTTTTTGCACCATATTTTACACTTATATATATATTAATATAAGGAGGTGTGTATATATGCAAAATAGAAACTTTTTATGTTGTAGATGTAAGTGCTGTGGAAGATGTTTTTTATTTTTTAAAATTTGTCCTAGATGTGGTTGCTGTAGATGTTGTTGTAGATGCAAATGTGGATGCTAATTGTATTAAAAAGTCGATCTAAATATAGATCGACTTTTTCTACTTAACAATTATTTTAATTTTAGTTCCTTTACCAACTTCACTATTCAAATCTATATCAAACCCATGGGCAACTATAATGTCTTTAGCTATTGCCATTCCAAGACCAGACCCTTTGTGTACCTCTCCAGTACTTGTGCCTCTATAGTACCTATCAAATATTCTTTCTAAATCCTTTTTTTCAATACCTTTTCCATTATCTTCAATATTTATAATCGTTTCAGATTCACTTATATATTCAACTTCAACTTTAATTTTCACCTTATCATTGTTATGAATTAATGCATTATAAACGAGATTGTTTATTACCCTCTTAAAAAGCATACTGTCTACTGATTTAGTTATTGAGTCTTTGTTTGAAGTAAACTCTACATCTCTATTTGAGTACTTAGGATCATTTAAAATCTGAATCACAGAATCTTTTATAATTCTAACTATATTTTCATCTTTTTTACTTAAAACTCTATCACTGCTTTTTAATTTCATCGTTAAGTTTAAATCATCAACTAATTCTTTTATATACTCTGACTTTTCATTAATTATAACCCCATAATCTTTAGCTTCTTCTCTATTTATATCATAATCTTCATCACTTAAAATTTCTGCATATCCTTTTATTGAAGATAAAGGTGTTTTTATATCGTGAGAAATATTTGCTATCCACTCTTGTTTTAATTTATCTAATTTATTTCTTTCAATTTCATTACTTTTTAGTGTATCTGACAATTTATTTAATTTTTTATATACACTTACGTATAATCCTTTTTCTTTATAATATACATCGAATTTTCCTTCTTCTAAATTTTCTACACCTTTTATAATATTTTTCATAGGTTTTGTTAATCTTCTACTAAAAATATAGCCGACTATTAAAGCTATTATCAAATCTATAAATAATATTATCCATATTACTTTTATTATAGTGCTCCCGAAATCTTTTGTTCTATATGTTATTATATATTTTTCTATTTTTCCTTTCTGAAACCCTAGTAAATACGTATAATCTGTATCCCCTATCTTTTTGCTTGAAACTAAAATATTATCTGCATTGGAATTTGGTAGTCCGCCTGCATACTTATATCCGTTTATAAGTTCCATTGGAGTATACTTTTTATTTAATTCCCTTGGAGTATTGTAACTATATACTTGAACTGCATTTTCATCTAAAATTTGTATCCAAACATCCTTTTCTTCTAATACTTTTTTTCCTTCTTGACTTATATCTAATTTATTATCCTCTAATTGTATATATTTACTAAACTCTCTAGTAAAATCAGTTTCTGGTATTTCTGAGGATTTTGCTTTATTTGATAAAGTAACTCCCAGTATCCCTATTATATTTAATATAGTTACAATCATAACTACACAAATAATACTAACTACGTATCTTAGTGTTATTTTCCACTTCATATTAATCTTCCTTTAAAGTTAATTTATATCCTAACCCTTTTATATTTTTTATATATTTAGGTTTAGACGGGTTATCTTCTATTTTTTCTCTAAGTCTTCTTATATGTACCATTATAGTATTATCATACCCTATAAAATCATCTCCCCATACTTCGTCACAAAATTTTTCTTTGCTTATAATTTGTTCTAAATGTCTAGCCATATATATAAACATTTTAAATTCTTTAGCTTTTAGTTCTAGCGGCTCCCCATTTTTTTTAACCTCTATTTTCTCTTCATCAATCTCAAATGGACCGAACTCTAACTTAGTGCTTTCAGGTTCTTCTTTTATTGAATTTAATATAATGTTTTTCTTTAAATTTAACTTTACCCTAAGTACAACTTCTTTTGGGCTAAATGGCTTTGTTATATAATCATCAGCCCCTAATGCAAGCCCTACTAGCCTATCCATCTCTTCAGTCTTAGCTGATAAAAATAAAACTGGAACTTGAGATATAGCTCTAATTTCTTTAAACACATCATATCCTTCTTTATCCGGCAACATTATATCTAACACTACTATATCTATGTTTTTGTTTTTAAATATATCTAAAGCTTCACTACCTGTTTCTGCTGTATAAATATTGTTAAACCCTTCCTTTTTAAAAACTGTACTTAATAACTTTAATATATCTACTTCATCATCCACTAGTAGTATATTTTTTTCTTTTATTGTACTTTCCATATAAACCTCCTATATGTAATTTTTTATAACGTTTATTTAATTGTATTTTATCGTAAAAAAAACTAATTTACAAATAATGTATATAAAACAAAATGACTAATATTTAAGTATAATTAAATATTAGTCATTTTTTATAAATCCTATAACTCGTTGCTTTAAGTTTATTTAGTTAGAACCTGTCTAAATACATATATGTTTAATCCAATACCTACTAACAACAATGCTCCTAATACTATATAAACCAAACTTACAATCCCTACACTTTGACCAAGAAAGCTAATATTACCCATATAATTTCCTATAACCATTTCTGGATGCATTATTATATCTATATAGTTTGAATAATTAATTATACTCATTAATTTTGCAGGTAAAAATTTCATTAAAGTTAGTAACTTTCCTATAACTAGGAATACAGTAATTCCAACTATAGATTCTACTGAGTTTTTAGTTATAAATGAAAATAAACTTGCAAATATGCCAGTGCTAATAAATAAAATCATCATTGTTAATATGCTTTGAGCAGTATATGCATTTATTGACACTGGCTTTATTAAAGCTACTACATCAATCATTCTATACACCTGTAAAGCTCCATTTGCTGGTTGCCCATATTGAATCATCGTTATACAACATATTAGTAATACATATATTAAATATAAAATGACTGGCAATATTATAGATAGTGAAAGTTTCGAAAATAAAGCTTTCAACTTATTTTTACTTGATAATATTATAGAATCTACATTAGATAATTTTTCATCTGTATATATATTTGAAAATATATATATTATAGTACCGACGATGACAACACTTGCAAGCATATTGCTAACTCTATAATTGAAAACTTTATAAAAACTTATATCTCTATATTCTTTCCCCGAATCCTTCTCAAGCTTTAAACTTGCCATTTCACTAATCTTTTTAGTTAATTCATCTGAGTTTTTTAATTTTTCTTGCGATTTAAGTTCTTTTAACTCACTAGTTTTATGATTTAATTTTTCATTTGCTATAGTAAATTCAGATCTAGTATCTGATATATAATTTCCTTTATCATCTATATATGAGTGTTCTGTTTCTAAATCAGGACTTAAAACACTCATCATTCCACATAAAAGAATTAAGATAATACTAGATATTAGTATCGATTTATTTTTAAATAATTTTTTAATTTCCCATTTAAGCATGTGTTACCTCCTAAAGATAATTTTATAGTTTTTAGATTCCATCCTATATGTTGTATAAATTATCTTTCTTGTAAGAAACCTATACTTGTAAGTCTATACAATACATAACTTCCTAATATGCTTATACCTATAAACACTACAAAAGCTATAGGTGATACTCCATATCTTATAAGTTCTGAACTATACATTCCAAACAATGGTGTAAATCCTAATATTTTTTTACTTATAAATCCACCTGCTATATATGGTACCCCCATTATTAATCCTCCTATAAAAAATGGCCCTACTGCTTTTTGACTTATAGATGATAACCATAAACCTAATTGTGCAAATAAGAAAGACCCTAAAACTACTGTTATGGCTAATATAGTTAACATTTGTAGTACCGTTAAATTGGATCCACTATTTCCAAAGTACCAAACATTTTTTATACTCATGTGTAATCCTTTAAAATTATTTCCTATTATTATTTTTAAACTCATAACTACAAGTATCGATAAATTTATTAAGCTTGCAGCTATTCCATATGCAATACTCTTAGCTAAAACTAATCTATTCTTACCATTTTTAGTTGATTTTACTATTGAGTCCATATTAGAACTGTATTCTAATACAAAACTTCCTGAAAATAAACTAAACATTAAAATTCCCATTAATGGAGATACTCCATAAAATTTACTAAATAAATCTCCATATCCATCAGATAATCCAGATCCGTTAATACATACATATACTAAAAATAAAGAAAATGCCCAAAATATCATTAATCCTTTTTTCTTCATTATCTTTTTAAATTCTGCATTTATAATATTAGTCATGATTTATACCTCCCTTGAATCTTCTAATTCAAAATAAAACATGTACACATCTTCAAATCTAGGATCTATACTCTTTGCATCAAAATCTGTTATTGAACTTTCACTTATAACTCTAAGTTCTATATCTTCTACTCCACGTTGTACATTAACTACTTTATATTTATTCTGTATTGCATAAACTTCATTTTCATTTCTAACTTTTATGCTATAAACTTTTCCATTCATATCATCTAATATTTCTTTATGAGTACCTTGTAATAATACTTTTCCATCCTTTATCATTATAGTTTCTTTAGCAACAGATTCTATATCTGATATAATGTGCGTTGATAGTATTACTATAGTTTCCTTACCTATTTGAGATAATAAGTTTCTAAATCTTGCCCTTTCTTGAGGATCAAGTCCTGCTGTTGGTTCATCTAGTATAAGTATTTTAGGATCATTTAAAAGAGCTTGGGCTATTCCAACTCTTCTTTTCATACCCCCTGAAAATTTCGAAATTGCTTTATTTCTTACCTCATAAAGCCCTACTAATTTTAATAATTTATCAGTTTTTTCTTTAGCCATGCTTTTATCCATACCTTTTAATGCACCTATATATAATAGGAAGTCTTTTGCACTAAAGTTTTTATAAGCATCAAAATCTTGTGGCAAATATCCTACTATAGCTCTATAGTTTTCATCTAAAGTATTTATATCTTTTCCATTGTAAAGAATTTTTCCACTTGTAGGCTGTTTTAATGTTGCAACTTGTTTCATTAAAGTTGTTTTCCCTGCTCCGTTTGGTCCAAGCAATCCATAAACTCCACTTGCTAAACTTAAGTTTATATTTTCATTAGCATTTTTGTATTTGTATGATTTCGTTAAATTTACTATTTCTAATTTATTCATAATTACCTCCATATATTGTGTTCGTTGTTATGGTTATATTATATTTAGGTAATCTTAATCCATTATAAACTCAATCTTAAATAATCCTTAAATAAATAAAAAAAACAAATAAAAAAGACACTATGCTTTTGAATATTGCATAGTGTCTTTTTTTATTTGATTCCAGGTAAATTTTTTCTTATAACATGCTCTATTGATGTCTTTTCTATATTATGACTATCTGCCAAGTAACTTGTCTCGATTATAGCATTGCTGTCTATATCTAAAATATTGCGTTTCAAAGTTGGATAAGTAAACTTATCAGTTATACATAAAATAACTTTCGATTCATTTCCTGAGTATCCTCCATACCCTTGTAAATATGTTATTGAAATACCTAAATTATTTACAATATGATTTCCTATATCTTCAATTTTATTAGACATTACTATAATAGATCTACCTTGATTAAATCCATCTAGTATTAAATCGACTAACTTAGTCATCATATATATTACAATTAAAGAAAACATCGCACTTTCAATACTAAGAACTATTGCCGTAACTACTAAAACAATAATATTTATACTCATTAAAAATGTAGACACTGGTATTTTAAATTTCTGATTAGCCCATACAGCTAGCATTTCACTACCATCTATAGCTCCTCCAAACTTAATAACAGTTCCTGCACCTAATCCTAATGCTACCCCTCCATATATTACTATTAATAGCTCTGATGTAGTAACTGGTGGAACTGGTGTTAAAAAATATAAAAATGTAGAGGCACAAATATTAGCCCACAAGGTTTTAAATAGAAATATTCTATCAAATGTTTTTGATGTAAATAGTAAAATTGGTATATTAAATCCAAGTAATAATATAAACATCGGAATCCCTGTTAATGAATGTATTATTACTGATAAGGCAGTTGTTCCACTATCAACCATCCCATTTGGAGACAATATCAACTCAAGACCCATAGCTACAATTAATGATCCAATTGTTATCATTATAAATTCATAAACCGTTCTTATTCTTTTTGCATTAACTTCTTTCATTTTATCACCTCTTTTAATTTCTTATAATTTTATAATAAAATTGTTCTGTTTTTATAATTATATTATATAATAATTTTGTCTAGTTTTCAAGAATTTTCTGAAAATTGAATACATTTTTTTTATAATTTATTAATTTAAAATTTTCTACACTTTTATTATGTCAAAAGTATTACTATCTATACATACCCTCGATACAGTGAAATATTCTCTTTATTAATATACCATCTTCACTGTTTATGTGCCTGAACTTTTTCAAATTTAACAATTAACTTTAATATAGTAAGTATTTGTAAAGAATTTTTAACTTTTTTCAAGATTATGTTAAGTCCCTATTAATACATGAAATATATTTTATTTCACTTATGATTTCAATAAAATTTGCTTTTATTGTATGATTCACAATCTTGATAAATCATTTTCATATTTTTAGCTTCACCACTATTAACAATTTCTTAATGTTTATCTAAACTTGTTAAGCTTAAATTTAACAAGTTCTTAACATAACTTGTCGAATTTTTTGGTATTATATTATGGTACATAAGAAAGTAAGAAAATTGAAAATAAGAAAATTAACATTTCCGAGGAGGGAACAATCTTGTCTATATTCATAAGTCTTATTGGAGGTCTTGGTTTATTCCTTTATGGTATGAACATAATGGGAGAAGGTCTTCAAAAATCAACAGGTCCTAAACTTGAAAAAGCTATAGAACTTTTAACTAGCAATGTAGTTATGGGAGTTTTAGTAGGAGCTGTTGTAACTGGTATTATACAAAGTAGTGGAGCTACTACTGTAATGGTAGTTGGATTCGTTAACGCAGGAATAATGACTCTATATCAAGCGATAGGTATTATAATGGGAGCAAATATAGGTACTACTGTAACAGCTCAGTTAGTATCTTTTGACGCGAGTATATTTTCATCTATAGCTTTAGGGATAGGTATTGTTTTATACATGATTGGTTCAAAATCTAAACCACAATTAAAAAACATATCTGAAATCCTTATAGGATTTGCAATACTATTTATAGGTATGGAATTTATGAAGGATGCAGTTGCACCTTTATCTGAATATGCATTCTTTAGAAATATGTTAGCAGGACTTGCAACACATCCAATATTAGCATTACTTGCTGGTTTTGCAATGACTACTTGCTTACAAAGTTCAAGTGCTTCAATGGGTATATTAATTGCTCTATCATCTCAAGGATTAATGCCATTAGCTGGTGCATTACCAATTTTATATGGAGATAATATAGGTAGTTGTACTACATCACTTATATCAAGTGTTGGAGCAAATAAAAACGCTAAAAGAGCAGCTTTAATGCATTTATGTTTTAACGTAATAGGAACATTATTATTTATGTTAGTTTTAAATAAACCTATAACAATGATAGTTACGCATTTAGATCCAACTGATACCGCAAGACAAATAGCTAACTCTCATACTTTATTTAACTTAATAAATGTTATAATATTATTACCTTTCTCTAAATATATAGTTAAATTAGTTATGTTACTTATACCTGATAAGCCAGGTGAAGAAGAAGAATATGATAGTCATGTAACTAAGTATTTAGATGAAAGAATGTTAGAAACTCCATCTATAGCTTTTGGAAACACAGTTAGAGAAGCTCTTAGAATGGGGAATAAGGCAAAGAAAAGTTTTACATGTTCTATGAATGCATTACTTGAACATTCTGAAGAAGATGCAAAAACTACATTTGAAAAAGAAAAAGTACTAGATGAACAACAAAGAAAAGTACTAGATTACCTTATAAAGCTATCTAATAAAACTTTAGATGATAAAATGAGATTTTCTCTAGACTTATTATTCCACACAGTAAATGATATAGAAAGAGTTGGAGACTTATCAGAAAATATAGCTGAATTAGCTCAGTCATCAATGAAACTTAAAGCTGTTATGTCAGATAATGCAAAATCTGAAATAGTGGATTTATATAATAAAGTTTTAGATGCCTACACTTTATCGCTTGAGGCAATGAAACAAAATAGTGTAAATTTAGCAAATGATGTTTTAAAAATAGAAGATGAAGTTGATGCTTTAGATAAATTATATAGAGCTAAACATATGAATAGATTAAACACACATTCTTGTAGTATAGACTCTGGAATAATATATTTAGATTTATTAACCAACCTTGAAAGAATTTCAGACCACTCTGCAAGTATAGCTAAAAGAGTTATAAAAATTAATCAAAATCAATCAGCTTAATTTATAAACTAAAAGACTCCAATTGGAGTCTTTTTTATTTCCTTAAACTTGGATGATTTTTAGGTATAGATTCAATTAGCTTCTTAGTATATTCATTTTTAGGATTTGAATACACACTTTGAGAGTCTCCCATTTCTACTATTTTACCTTCATTCATAACTATTATTTCATCACAAAAACATCTAACTACGTTCAAGTTGTGTGAAATAAATAAATATGTTAAATTAAGTTTTTCTTTTAACTCTAACATCAAATTTAAAATTTGAGATTGAATTGATACATCTAACGCTGAAGTTGGCTCATCACAAATTATAAACTTTGGTCTTAATGCTAACACTCTCGCAATTGCAATCCTTTGTCTTTGCCCTCCACTAAATTCATGGGGATATCTATCCATATAACTTTTATCTAGTCCACAAAGCTCTAGTGATTCCTTGGCAATATCATAGGCATCTTGATTTTGAATATTTTTATGCTTTTTAACACCTTCAATTATTGTTTTGCCAATACTCATTTTAGGATCTAATGAAGAGTACGGATCTTGAAAAATTATTTGCATATCTTTTCTTAATTCCGTCATTTCTTTTTTGCTCATATTATTTTTTTTAGATTTATCATATATCGTTTTATTTTCAAATTCAACTTTTCCGTCGCTAGCATCTATAAGATTTAATATGCATTTAGACAATGTTGATTTTCCACATCCACTCTCCCCAACTAATCCTACTATACTGCCTCTTTTTATATTAAATGATACATCATCTACAGAATTTTGAAACTCTCTTTTCCCAAATAATGACTTTCTTTTTAAATTGTATGTTTTGCTTAAATTGCTCACTTTCAATATATAATCATTTTCCATACATAACCCTTCCTATCTCAAATCTATATTAAAACAACTTATTTTATGATTGTTTTTTAGTTCCATTAGTTTAGGTCTATCATTCAGGCACTTTTCATTACAACACTCACATCTATTATTGAAACTACACCCATTAGGAATTTTATCTATTGTTGGTACATTTCCTTTTATTGAGTAAAATCTATTGTTAACTAATTCTTCACCTAACCTAGACATAAGTAAACCCTTTGAATATGGATGCTTTGGATTATCAAAAAATTCATATACATCAGCTTCTTCTACTATTTTACCTAAATACATAACATATACTTTATCAGCTATCTCTGCAACTACATCAAGATCATGAGTTATAAAAATCACCGACATGTTGTACTCTTTACTTATATCCTTTATAAGTTTTAGTATTTCCTTTTGAACTGTAACATCTAGTGCTGTTGTTGGTTCATCCGCTATTAATAACTTTGGTTTTAAAGCTATCGCCATTGCAATCATTATTCTTTGTCTCATCCCTCCTGAAAGTTCATGAGGATACTTTTTTAAAACATCATTATGGTTTTTTATTCTTACCTTTTCTAACAAGTCTATAATAATATTTCTTCTTTCCGCTTTCTTTAAATTAGTATGTTCTTTTATAACTTCTCCTATTTGATATTCAACATTAAATAATGGGTTTAAAGCTATCATAGGCTCTTGAAATATCATAGATATTTCCTTACCTCTTATATCACACATATCTTTTTCATTTAAATCCAGTAAATCTCTACCTTCAAATTTAATCTTTCCTTCTATCTGAGAATTTGCAGAAATTAACTTCATTATAGCTAATGAAGTTAAACTTTTTCCACTTCCACTTTCTCCTACTAGAGAAATTATTTCTCCATTTTTAACATCCAAATTTATATCATCTATAGTATAATTTTCATTATTCTTAAATTTTATTTTTAAATTCTTAACCTCTAATAACATTTTATCCCTCCTTATACTCAGGATCCAATTTTCTCTTAAGACCTTCGCCTAAAAAATTGATCGCTAAAACAGATATTATTATCATAACTCCTGGGGGAATCCACAACCACCATTCACTTCTTAATGTTCTCATATTTTGCGCGGCTGTAAGCATATTACCCCAACTTGGCATTGGAGGTTTTACTCCCATTCCTAAAAAACTTAATGCTGCTTCCATTAAAATAGCATTAGCCATGGCTAGTGTCATAGCTACTAAAATACTTGACAGTAAGTTTGGAATTATATGTTTTATTATTATTTCTATATTATTGAATCCAATAGCTTTAGATGCCATTATAAAATCTCTTTCCTTTATAGACATAACTTCAGCCCTAACAATTCTTGCTATATCTGTCCATGAAAGTATAGCGATTATTATAATTAAATTTGTTACACTAGGTCCTACTACTGCTGCAAGAGCTATTGCTACGATGAAAAAAGGGAAACACATAATAATATCTACAATCCTCATTATTATAGAGTCTACAACTCCGCCAAAGTACCCAGCTGCTAAACCTAAAATAACTCCTATTGTAACTTGTATTATAGTTGCAAAAATACCTACCATTAGAGAAACTCTCCCCCCATGTAAAAGTCTTATTAAAACATCACGTCCTAGCTCATCAGTTCCTAAAAGATGTTCTGCGTTTGGAGATGTGCTTATATTGAATAAATCTACAGACGAAATATCTTGATTTATAAATAATGGTCCTATAAAAGACACTACTGCTAATATTAATAAAATACTTGCTCCTAAAAAAATCAATTTATTTTTTTTCATACTATTCCTCCTATTTGTCATATCTAATTCTTGGATCTATAATCGCATATAATATATCTGCAATTAAGTTAGATATCAAAATTATTATAGAAAGAATCATTAAAATTCCCATTATCAAAGAGTAGTCTCTATTTAAAACAGCCTCATAACTAAGTCTTCCTATACCTGTCCATACAAATACAGTCTCTGTTAAAAGAGCTCCAGAAAATAAAAAAGGTATTTGCAAGCAAATTATAGTAACTATAGGTATAAGTGCATTTTTTAACCCATGTCTAAATATAGCCTTATTAAGACTCAATCCCTTTGATCTAGCTGTAGTTATATAAGCTTTATCTAGTACATCTATCATAGACGACCTCGTGTACCTCATAAATGCTGTACTTTGTAAAAATGATAAAACTATACCTGGAAGTATAATATGTTTTAATCCATCAATCATAGCTTTAATTCCAGTGTAATCACTTCCTAGTGTTTTCATTCCCGATACAGGCAATAATTTTAAATCAAATGCAAATATTTTTATTAATATAAGACCAAAGAAAAATGCTGGTATAGAAACCCCCACAAATGATATAGTTGTAAATACTTTATCAAATAAAGTATTTTTCTTTATTGCAGATATAATTCCTATGCCAATTCCTAATATTATACTTAAGCATAGTGAAAATGTAGCTAATATAACTGTATTCGACATCCTTGAAC
Organism: Paraclostridium dentum; assembly: GCF_048568265.1. Taxonomy (NCBI): domain Bacteria; kingdom Bacillati; phylum Bacillota; class Clostridia; order Peptostreptococcales; family Peptostreptococcaceae; genus Paraclostridium; species Paraclostridium dentum. The sequence continues at coordinate 2,082,052 of NZ_CP183813.1, forward strand.
CTATTATATCTAAAACTGGTTTTCCATAGTAAATTGAATACCCTAAATCTCCTTTAATTGCCCTTGAAATCCACTTAAAATACTTTATATGAATGGGATCATTATAGCCAATTTTATCTAACATCTCTTTTACTACTTCTGGTGGTACAGTTGGATCTATCATTGTTGAATATGGGTTACCAGGTTGTAAGTGTATAAGAGCAAATATAATTATTGAAATTCCTAGCAAAACTACTACCGCCGTTAGTAGTCTTTTTATCATATATTTAACCACTTTAGCAACTCCCTTCTATTTTTAAATTTTAAAAAAAGTTATCCCTATGAAAGGATAACTTTTTTTAATTTTAATCTATATACCAATCTTTTACATTATTAAAATCATTAAATGTATATGGTTTAAAGTCTTTAAGATGAGGGTTATAAGCTTTTCTTATATTTTGAGAATATAAATATGCCCATGGAACTTCATCATTTAAAAGTTTTCCAAATTGAGAGTATATTTCTTTACGTTGTTTCTGATCAGATACACTTATTCCTTGTTCTATTAATTGATCTGCTTTTTCATTTTTAAAAGATGATATGTTCCACGCAGAATTTCCTTTTTCATCAGATGCAGATGTAGAATGCCAATAAGGTTTAGGGTCTGGATCTAATGATAAATTATTACCCATTAGATATAACTCAAAGTCATGATTTGCTACAACCTTATCCATAAGCGCTGTAAATTCCATGTTCTCAAGTTCCATTTTAACGCCTATATCTTTTAAGTTTGCTTGAATAATTGGAGCTGTCTGCTCTCTTAATTTATTTCCAGTAGGATATGTTAACTTAACTACTAGTTCTTTTCCATCTTTATCTTCTACTATACCGTTATTATCTCTATCTTCATACCCAGCTTGTTTTAAAAGTTCCTTTGCTTTGTCTTTATTATATTTGTAATTATTTAAAGTTGATTTATCTGGATATGACCATGAACTTGGTAGCATAGGTGTATCTACAACTTGTCCATTTCCTTCTAATAATTTATCTACCATAGCATTTCTATCTAAAGCATACATAAATGCTTGTCTTAAATTTTTATCTTGGAATTTTTTATCTCTAAGATTGAATCCCATGTACTGAACTAGGTTACTATCATATGATGTAACATCCATACCTTCTGACTCTAACACTTTTATATCTTTATTTTTTAGATTCGATGCATCAATAACATCTACTGTTCCATTTAATAGTTCTCCAGTAGCCGTATCTTCATTAGTAACCTTTAATATGAACTTTTCTGTTTTTACATCTCCGTCAAAATAGTTATCATTTCTTTTTAACTGAACATCTTGTCCTTCAGTGAAAGATACTACTTCATATGGACCTGTACCTACTGGTTTTGTAAGTAAATCTTTTTTATCTTTCCATTGAGCTATAGGTACTTCTACCCATATATGTTTTGGTATTATACCTATGCTTCCTAAGTTTGTAAGCCCCGGAGAATATGGTTCTGCAAATGTAAATTTAATTGTATTCTTATCAATAACCTCAATACCTTCTATTTTATCAACACTGCCTTCGTGGTAATCTTTCGCTCCCTTTAATTTTTCAACATAACCATATTTTGACCCTGTATATCCTTTATCAGCTAAACTTGTGAATGTAAATGCTACGTCATCCGCAGTTAACGTTTTCCCATCACTCCATTTAATATTATCGTTTAACTTAAATGTTATACTTAAGTTATCATCAGATATCTCATATGATTTAGCTAACTCTGGTTTTGGATTTAAATTTTTATCAAAACTTAAAAGTGAGTTATATGTAAGATCTATTACTGCATCATCGTATGTTGTGTCATTTAACAGTGGATTGAATATTCCTGTAGGTGAACTTGTTAATGCATATACTATACTATCTTTTGATTTTGGCTCTATAGCTTTTCCGGTTTCATCCCCTTTACTACACCCAGTTAAAATACTAATACCTAAAGTAGCTGTCATTACTAAAGATGTTATTCTTTTTCTTTTTTTCAATGTACATCCCTCCAAAAGTTACTCATATTTATGATTTCAGCTTTAAATGTTACATTATGTATAAAATTACGTCAATCTTTATAGTTTTTTTCTATTTTTCAATCTTATACGATAGTATTTAACTATAAAAAATTCGCTTCGCTCATGTCCCAACGACTTTGTCCGTTGCTCAAAAAGTCATTTTTTACTTTCACCAATATTTTGATGGTACTATATGTAGTAAGTGATTCACAAATATTAGTTAGGTATAATTTTCTTAAGCGTAAAAAAAGAGCAAATTTTTAAATTTGCTCTTTTTCCTAAATTATACTTTTATCTATAATATCTTTTATATTAACAGATTTATTATCTTCTACTTTAACAACTTCACCTTCCCAGGTTCTTATCATTATATAATCCGATCCCTTTGAGATTAAATATTGAGGTAATAAAGGTGTTTTACCTTTTCCTTTAGGAGCATTTATTATATATGTTGGAATAGCCATCCCAGATGTATATCCTCTTAGATACTCCATTATCTCCATACCTTCATCTACAGATGTATTAAAATGAGTAGTTCCTTTTACATGCTTACTATGGAATATATAATAAGGTTTTACTCTTATTTTAAGAAGTTCATGATTTAGGCATCTCATTAAATATTTATCATTGTTAACTCCATTTAATAAAACCGCTTGATTTCCTAATGGAACTCCGTTATTTGCTAGTTTTTCACAAGCTTTTTTAGTTTCTTTTGTTATTTCCATTGGATGGTTAAAATGTGTATTTATATATATAGGATGATACTTCTTTATCATATTGCAAAATTTATCAGTTATTCTTTGCGGCATAGTTACTAAAGTTCTGCTTCCTAATCTTATATAATCTACATGCTCGATTTTTCTTATTTCACTAATTATCCACTCTAGCATGTCATCATTAAGTGTAAGTGGATCTCCACCAGTTATAAGTACATCTCTTATTTCTGTATTTTCTTTAATATAATTTATAGACTCGCTTAATACTTCTTTGCTTTTTTTGCAATCTTCTTGTCCAATATTTCTTCTTCTTTGACAGTGCCTACAATACATAGCACACTCATTTGTAACATTTATAATTAATCTATCTGGATATCTTCTAGTTATGCTGCCTGCTGGATTGGTGAATTCTTCTCCCATAGGATCTAAATCACTTATTGATTCGTCTAGTTCTACACTAGCTGGAATTGACATTAATTTTATTGCATCATATGGATCACTAGGATCTATTAAACTTAGATAATATGGAGAAATCGCCCACCTAAATTTACTTTGCACACTTTTTATATTTTGGACTTCTTTTTCAGTTAAATTTAAAATTTTACTAAGTATATCAACATCCGTTATTCTATTAGATAACTGCCATTTATAATCATCCCAGTCTTTTTCAGTTGCATTTAAAACATCTAAAATTTTTCTTTTTCTATATTGTATCGATTCTTCATTTTTAATCCCAGTTGGAATTGTATCTTTAATTTTTATATAATCTTCTATTCTTGACTTCAATTGTGATGCTCTTTCTAAAGAAACTTTATTATTCTCATTCATAAGCAACTTACCTAAGCGTTATAACTTAGGTTCCCCCTTCCGTGTCATAGTTGTGTTTTTTAACATAATTAATGACCGATTACTTGCATTTTTTTCTTCTTTGAATTTATTCTATCATATTTTTTCTCTTTTTTCAATAAATTCTGAAATTTAACAAAATTAATAGGTCTTAATAAAATTAAGACCTATTAATTAATTAATTTATTTATATATTATGTTTTTTACGACTTTAATTCCATTTTGAATCATACTATTAAAAAATACTATGTTCATAATTTCAGCATTATGTACTTTCGGTATATCGTAAGTATCTACTAAATCCATTGGTACTATAATTTGTTTATAAATATTATTTTGATTAAAATAAGACTTCAATGTTACTGCAAATTGGTAAATACAAATGTCAGTACAGTCTCCAACAATTATAACATTTTCAACATTTTTAAAACTTATATCATTCAAGCAGAAAAATCCATTAGTAGAATTTTTAGGTACTATCTTTATGTTTCTAATAGATTTTATTTCGTTAACAACTTCACTTTCTTCATCATCACTTAAACAATGAGTTGGATAACTTTGTAGCTCTATAGATTCTTTAGTATGGCTATCTGTAAATGCTACAACTTTACAATTTTTACTTACTACATAATCACCTAATTTTTTAATGGGATTTATTAACTTTTCTACTCTATCTGAATATAGAGAACCTTTTTTAGCAAATCCATTATTCATATCCACAATAAACAATATGGTTTTTTCCATATCTAACTCATCAATATTTATATCCTCTAATTGAATTAAACTCTCTTTCATATATTTTAAATCATTTAATAGCTTTTCCACTTTTCCACCCCTTTTTAAATGTTTATTACAATAATATCAAAGTATTTATCTTCCATCAATTATAACAAGTTCAAAAAACTAAAAAGTATAATTGTATACATACAATTATACTTTTTACATTTAGTAATAAACTATACTTTCAATTATATCTAATTCTTCTTCTTGAATATTTATTAAAATTAATTTTCCTTTAAATCCTTTTTTAAATTTTACTATAGCTAAATCACCTTGTTCTACTTCAAGTATATTACCATTATCTAATTTAATTTTAAAGCTTCCATTTAAGCTGTAAAAACAATTAAATTCATATCTGTAGCAACTATCATTTAAATTCATTTTAGGTTCTAAAATTATTTCTGATTTTACATTTATGTATCTTAATTCCCCACTACAATCTTCACTTGTCATCAAGTTAAAGTCTGTAGCTTTTCCATAACTTGTAGTATTCCATTCACCACTAAAGCTATCTATATCAAATTTTTCAAGCTTTTTGTCATAATGATTTTGATGCCTTAATAGTAACCCACCATCTAAAACCATTATTTTCCTTTGTATATTTGGAAGTTTAGTAAATTCTGATTCTTCTGCTTCAACAGTTGCTGAGCTTATTCTCCATTTAAAATTTCTGTTTTCATACGAAGAATTTTCAGGATATATATACAATTGATTTGTGATTCCTCCAGACCATTTGCTAATTTTCTGACCTTGCTCTTTTACAATTTTAATTTTACAAGTCAAAATATCCCCCTCCTAATTTAAATACGTATTTACATTAATTATATATTAAATCTGATGCCTATATTACAATGTACTAAAATTATTTTAAAAATAAAACTGTAGAACATAATGTTCTACAGTTTTATTTTTAATATCTTGCTCTATCTATTCCTCCAAGTACTATATGTGCAACTCCTGCTCCTACTAAAAGAGCACCTGCCATATTTTTATAATCTTTTTTATCAAATTTATCATGCTTATTTTGCTTAACGTCTAAAACAATTCCTGCTGTCGTAACTGCTGTACCTAATGCTATTGGAATCATACCTTTTTTCATAAATTCACCCTCCATACAAATTAATAAGTTTTAATATTTAAAACTCTATAGTTAATATCTCACCAATTTTGCCTTTACATTCGAAGTAATATTTTCATAATTTGTATAAAAGTATTTTAATTAATATTTATTTATAAATTTTGGTATACTTTATTTATATATTAAATTTTAATTAGGAGATTATTTTATGAGATATGTTATAGTATCAGTAACTAAAGGAAATGCAGGTGAATTTAATAACAACCTTCGAAAAAATTTATTTGAAAAATTTGGCTCTAAATCCTCAAAACTTCCACCACACTTTACAATAAAATCTCCATTTGAATCAGAAGATTTATCATCACTTGAAAATATGTTAAAAAAGTTTTGCGATTCAAATCCTATTTCTGAATATAAAATAGATGGTTATGATCATTTTGATGATCGAGTTGTCTATATGAATGTATTAATGAGTCCTCAAGGAAAAATGATTCATGATAAATTAATAATAGAATTATCAAAATTTCAATATATTAAATTCAATGGTCACGATGGAAAAGATAAAATTTTTCATATAACTTTAGCATCTAAAAAGATAAAAAAAATTTATAACGACATTTTTAATTATGCAACCCAAATACCGTGTAGCTTTGATTGTAATTTTGATAACATATCAATATTCAAATGGGAAGATAATACATGGGTTTTACATAAAGAGTATTTATTTATTTAATTAATTAATTAATTAATAGTAAAAAAGGAAAGATAATTATATATTATCTTTCCTTTTTTACTATTCCTCATCTTCTTCATATTCCATATAATCTTCAACTTCATGTCCACATGCTGGACATTTATATTTATCTACACAGAACTCGAATTCTTCTTTTGTTTCATTATCAGTTCCTTCGTTTATTACTTCAAAGTCAGTTCCTTCTTCATGACTTATTAAATCCATAACCTCTACTATACACTTAGGACAATACATTGTACTCATATGTTAACCTCCGTATTTTTGCATATATATTCCCTACTATATTAACATTTAAATTATATTTTTACTATACAATACACATAAAATTAATTTATTTCATAAAAAATGAACTATATAAATATATAGCTCATTTTTTATCTTTTATTTAGAGATTTCTTTTAAAAACAGTTCTTCATTTTCTTTTATAACTAGTTCTCCATCTATAAATCCTACCGCTTCTTTCTTAAATGAACGACATTGACCTATACAACCTGTTTTTATATTTTCATCTCCAACAATTTCTTTTATTTTATTAACATCAACATTTGAACAAAATGGACATACTCTTATCATTTTTAAAATCCTCCTAAAACCTCTTTAATTTAATGTATTTAAAATATACCCGTTGCAAGTTAATCCAAACATATTTATTGAAAATTTTCAAAATTCCATATATAACTAATTTAAATTTCTGATTTATAAAAATTACTTAATAATTATTAACTATAGTTATATATACTTAGAAAACTTAATTTAAATAAATAAAATCGAGTAATTTTAAGGTTATTTGTAAAAAAATATAATTTTTTCGAAATTTTTATATACTTATCTAAAAAAAAATGATAATATATATAAGTATTTTTATTATATGTATACAAAATACAGCATTGAAATTATAAAATGATATTTATAAAATAGGAGGATTCTTAAATGACAAACGAAACAAAAGTAAAAGTTGTAACAGCTGATCCTTCAGCATTAGGACTTTTCGGACTAGCAATGATAACATTAGTTGCATCATCTTCTAAGTTAGGCTTAACTTCTGGAATATCTTTAGTTTTACCATGGGCTATATTCTTAGGAGCTACTGCTCAATTATTTGCATGTATAAACGACTTTAAACACAATAATACATTTGGAGCTACTGCTTTTGGTGGATATGCTTTCTTCTGGTATGCAGTTGGTTTTACTTGGTTAATACAAAACGGAGTTTTTGGACCTGAATTACAAGCTTCTGCTGATCCTAAACAATTAGGTTTTGCTTACTTAGGATATTTAATATTCACATTATTTATGACTGTTGGAGCTATGGAAACTCATAAAGTATTATTTATAATATTTGTTCTTATAGACTGCTTATTCATAGGGTTAACTTTAAGTTCATTTGGTATAATGGAACACGCTGCTCATCAATTTGCAGCATATTCTGAGTTAGGAATAGCAATATTCTCATTCTACGGTTCTGCTGCTGCTGTTTTAAACACTCACTTTGGTAGAGTATTTTTACCTGTAGGAAAGCCATTTGGAATATTTAAAAAGTAATTATTTTTAGGGGGAGCTAGATATAATCAATATTATATCTAGTCCTATTATATTGATATAGATCAATAGGGTATGTTCTAAACTTTAATGTAGAACATGCCCTATTTTTATTTGTATAAATGCCAAATAATAAATTTCAATATTTTGTACATACTATTATAGATTAGTTATTAAATTAGAAAGGGTGTTTTAATGATTCTAACTAAAAGTATTAAACGAAATGTAGAACTTATGAAAGAACACCTCCCTTTAGATAAAAGTTTTGATGTTATCCAAAGAGAGGTTATTATTGGCGGAAAAAGTTGCTATTTATTCTTTATTGATGGTTTTATAAAAGATGAGGTGATGGAAAGAATTCTTTCTGGCTTTTTTAAAATATCAGAAAAAGATTTCGAATCAATTCATGAGCTAAAAGATTTTATACATAAATATATTCCATATATAGAGGTAGCTAAAGAAAATAAATTAAAAAATATAGCTAAAGAAGTTCTTTCTGGCCCTATGGCTATATTAATTGATGGATTTGATGAGGCTATCATCCTAGACGTTAGGACATATCCTGTACGTGGCATAGGAGAACCCGAAAAAGAAAAAGCACTTAAAGGAGCAAAAGACGGTTTTGTTGAAACTATAGTTTTTAACACCGCTCTTGTAAGACGGAGAGTAAAAGATCCTGATCTTATATTTGAGATGTTTAGTGTTGGTCAAAGATCCAAAACAGATGTAGTTATTGGATATATAGATGGATTGGTTGATGATAAAACATTAAAACAATTAAAAAAACATATCGACGAAATAAATGTAAAATCATTAGTAATGAGTGAACAAAGTATAGTTGAGGCCCTTGTTCAAAGTAGATGGTATAACCCATTTCCAAAAGCTAGGTACACAGAACGTCCTGATGTTGCAGCTGCTCATGTTTTAGAAGGTAAGATATTGTTAATCATAGATAACTCCCCTAATGCAATAATATTACCGACTACAATATTTGATTTTTTACAAGATGTTGATGATTTTTATCAACCTGTAATCATAGGAAATTATTTAAGGCTAATTAGAAATTTTACATTGTTGGCTACTTTTATGATAACCCCTTTATATACCCTGGCTATAAGGTATGCATCCGATCTTCCAGTATGGCTACAATTTATAACCCCAAAAGACCCCTACGATGTTCCTATTTTTCTACAGTTTTTAATTTTGGAATTTTCTGTAGATGCACTACAACTTGCCTCACTTAATACTCCTGGTTCACTAGGTATGTCCTTATCTGTTATTGGTGCCCTTATTTTAGGTGATTTTGCAGTCCAAACTGGATGGTTTATACCTCACACCATACTGTATATGGCTATTGTTGCACTTGGAAGCTACTCTCAACCAAGCGTTGATTTAGGGTATTCTATAAAAATAGTTAGGATACTGCTCTTAATTTTAACAGCTGCATTTAATATCTGGGGATTTGTCGCTGGATTAATAATTACACTTGTACTTCTAATGACAAATAAAACAATCACTGGAAAAAGCTACTTATATCCACTTATTCCATTTGAATATAGTGCTTTAAAAAGATTAATTTTTAGAGTTAAACTAGATACTAAAAATGAAGGTAAATAGTCTTTTAAAAATGATGCCACTAAACGGCATCATTTTTTACGCTTAAGGAGTTTATGATTAACGAATATATGTGTATAACTTATGAAGTATATTACATCAAAATATTAGTGAAAGTAAAAAATGATATTTTGAGCAACGGACGAAGTCGTTGGCGACATGAGCGAAGCGAATTTTTTATTAAACAAATTCAATAAAATGTGCTAACTTTACACATTTAATCAAATTTGTTTATTTATAACCTATGGAAATTTAATTACTCTTACTTATAAGGAAATTTAATAAATTATGGGGGTGTAATATAATGGGCAACTTTCAAAATATTAAAACTTTAAAACCAAGTTTTATTGAAAACAAAAATGCATACTTGATAGGAGGTGGTATATCCTCTTTAGCTGCAGCTGTATTTTTAATTAGAGATGGTCACATGGATGGTACTCATATTACTATTTTAGAGGAAACAGATATTCTTGGTGGTGCTATGGATGGATGTGGTAGTTTTGAAAGTGGTTATTTAATTCGCGGTGGACGCGAAATGGAAGAACACTACGAATGTACATGGGACTTATTTTCTAGTATTCCATCTTTAGATGATCCAACTATAAGTATTTTAGAAGAATTTAGAGATTTGAATATTAAAGATCCTAATGAATCTACTTGTAGAATTTTAGAAAACTGTGGAGAAAAGGGCGACTTTTCATCTCTTGGCCTAAATGATTTACATATAAAACAACTAGCCAAACTTTTTCTTGCAACAGAAAATGAATTAGGCCAAACTACAGTTGATCAATTTTTTGATAAATCTTTCTTTGATACTAATATGTGGTGTTTTTGGCGTTCTATGTTTGCATTTGAGACTTGGCATAGTGTTGTAGAAATGAAAAGATACATGGAACGTTTCATACATCTGCTTCCAGGTATGAATTCAATGAAAAACATTATGTTTAGCAAATATAATCAATATGATTCTTTTATACTACCTTTAAAAAATTGGTTAAAGTCTAAAGGTGTTATATTTAATTTAAATTCTCAAGTCACAAATTTAAGTATGGAAATTAATGAAGATATAAAAAAAGTTACAGCTATACATTTATTAAGAGGTAAAAATAAAGAGATAATCAATATAACAGAAAATGATTTAGTTTTTGTTACTACAGGGTCTATGACAGAAAATTCAACTATTGGAAATATGGACACTGCACCTGTTTTAAACTCAGATGAAGGAGCTTGTTGGACTTTATGGAAAAATATATCTAAAAACCATCCATCATTCGGAAGTCCAGAAGTATTTTGTAGTGATATAGACAAAAGTAAGTGGGAATCATTTACTATCACATGCAAAGATTCTAAACTAATAAAGAAACTTAAAGATTTAACTGGGAGAGACCCATATTCAGGAAAAGTTGTTACAGGAGGAATTATAACTATAAAGGATTCTAATTGGCTATTGAGTATAACTTGTAATAGACAACCTCATTTTATAAATCAACCTAAAGATGTTGTTGTATTATGGTCTTATGGCCTTTTCCCTGATAACATTGGTAACTTTGTTAAAAAGAAAATGTCCGATTGTACAGGTTCTGAGTTAGCAATGGAACTTTTATATCATATGGGCTTAGAAAATGACATTCCTGAAATTTTAACTACAATCAATGTTATCCCATGCATGATGCCATATGTTACTAGCCAGTTTATGCCTCGTATAAAAGGAGACCGCCCAGATGTTGTGCCTAAAGGAAGTGTAAACTTTGCATTTTTAGGTCAATTCGTTGAAATACCTGGTGACTGTGTATTTACTGTTGAGTACTCTGTTCGTTCAGCAATGATGGGAGTATACAGTTTACTTAATATAGATAGAAATATCCCTGAAGTATATCCTTCAAAATATGATATACGTTCCATATCTGCAGCAACAAAAACATTATATGGTAAAAGACCTTTACCTGGCGAATTCTTAATAAAGAAATTATTACAAAACACAAGTCTAGATGGTCTTATATAAAATAAAAAACAATGTAGTCAGTTGACTACATTGTTTTTTATTTTATAGATTCACTCCTAAGTAATAGTTTATGTACATCTCCATTAACTATTTTATTGAGGTTTTTAATTATTTCCTCAGGATTTTCTTCCATTTTATTTTTTATCCACTCTATTAGTAAGCCAGTTAAGGAAATCTTATAGTAATTTAAAACAAACTCTTTTTCTATTTGTGAAATGTCAATTTCTTCAGAAAGATCATTTACTACTTTAAAAACTAGCTTATATACAGCTTTATGTACATGCATTTCTAATTGCTTTAAATCTATAGAATTATAAATATTAAAAATCATTTTTTTATTTTCAGATAAATAATTTAATATTTTCAAAAAACTTTGTTGCCATTCTTCAAATCTAATATTCTCTTTTATCTCTTTATTAATCTCTGTCTTTAAAATCCACTCTAAAAGATCGTAAATATCTTTAAAATGATAATAAAATGTACGTCTATTTACACCACAATCTTGTACAATATCATTAATTGTAATTTTATTTAACGATGTTGTATTCATTAAACTTTTTAATGATGAGGCCAAAGCTTTTTTTGTTATTTGCGACATAAACAAAATTTCCTTTCATCAATATAAATATATTATATTTTACATAAAATATATAGTCAACGATTACAAAACTCTAAAATTAGACAAAATAATTTTCAATTTAACAATTCTATTTTTTTAAAATTATATATACAGTAATATTATTTTGCAATTTAGGATAACCTTATCATTGTAAATACTCATTTTTTTAGTTTTACAATTTCTTTTGTATATGGTATACTTAATCAGTTATTTAATATCGGAAGGAGAGTTTTTGACAATGACAAACAAAAACAAAATAATAAACATAGCAGTTATCGCCCATGTCGATGCTGGTAAATCAACATTAGTTGATGCCTTCTTATCTCAATCAGGAGTTTTCAGAGATAACGAAGTTGTAAAAGATTGTGTAATGGATAGTAACGACCTAGAAAAAGAAAGAGGTATAACAATATACTCTAAAAACTGTGCTATAAACTATAATGATTATAAAATAAATATAGTAGATACACCTGGACATAGTGATTTCTCTTCTGAGGTTGAACGTGTTATAAAAACTGTTGATACAGTTATATTATTAGTAGATGCTAGTGAAGGGCCAATGCCTCAAACTAGATTCGTTTTACAAAAATCATTAGAGTTAGGTTTAAGACCTATATTATTCATAAATAAAATAGACAAAAGTGATCAAAGAGCAGAAGAAGTAGTAGACGAAGTATTTGACTTATTCGTTGACTTAAATGCAAATGATGAGCAATGTGAATTCCCTATAATATACGGAGTAGCTAAGCAAGGTATAGCTAAATTAGAAATGGATGATGATAGTACTGATCTTTCTCCATTATTTGAAACAGTAATAAACCATGTTTCTGCTTACCCTGATTATGATGCTGAAGATTTACAACTTCAAGTATCAGCTCTTGCATATGATGATTATGTAGGTAGACTTGGTATAGGTAGAGTCTACAAAGGAACTGTTAAAAATGGTTCTCAAGTTTCTATCTGTAAAGCTGATGGAACTGTTGCTAGAGGAAAAATATCTAAACTTACAGTTTACGAAGGCTTAGTTCAAGTTGAAAAAGACGAAGTAGGTTCAGGTGAAATAGTTGTTGTAGCTGGTATGCCAGATATATCTATAGGTGAAACTATATGTAATACGGATGCTCCAAAACCTATGGAAATGATACACATAGAAGAGCCAACATTATCTATGAACTTCTTAGTTAATGATTCTCCATTCTGCGGTAAGAGTGGTAAATTTGTTACTACTAGACATATAAAAGATAGATTAGACAAAGAATTAGAAGTTAATGTTGGACTTAAAGTTGAACCAATGGATACTAGTGACGGATATAGAGTATCTGGACGTGGAGAGCTTCATTTATCTATATTACTTGAAAACATGAGACGTGAAGGATATGAAATAGGTGTATCTAAGCCAGAAGTTTTACTTCATAAAGAAGATGGTAAGCTAATGGAACCTATGGAAAGAGTTATAGTTAACTGCCCAGAGACTTATTCAGGAACTGTCATAAATAAGTTAAACTTAAGAAAAGCTATGATGGAAGCTATGGAAATAGAAGGAGACTATGTTAAAATAACATTTATAGCTCCTACTAGAGGTTTATTAGGATACAGAAGCGAATTCATAAACGATACTCGTGGAGAAGGAACTATAGTTAGATCTTTCGCTAGATACGAAGATCATAAAGGCGCAATACCAGGAAGAACTAATGGAGTTTTAGTTGCTCACGGACCTGGAACTACTATGGCTTATTCTTTAGCTGCTTTAAGTGAAAGAGCTTCAATGTTCGTTGATCCAGGTGTTGATGTTTACGAAGGTATGATAATCGGTATGAACTCAAGAAAAGACGATATGGTAGTTAACCCTTGTAAGAATAAGAAATTAACTAACGTTCGTTCTTCTGGTACTGACGATGCAGTTAAGTTAAACCCTGCTAAACATTTCACTTTAGAAGAAGCTTTAGAGTTTATAGATGATGATGAGTTAGTTGAAATAACTCCAGATGCTATCAGACTTAGAAAAAGATTCTTAAATGAAAATGAAAGATTAAGATATAACAAATCTAGACAATCTAATAAATAATTAATAAAAAAGGAGCTGTATCTTAACAGCTCCTTTTATTTAATTTTATACTTCTACAATTATCGGGAATATACTAGTTCCTCTTTTTAATTTGATATACAGATGTCTATCAACAGCTTTTTTCACTCGAGATTTCATTACACTCCACTCTAATACATCATTTTCTAAGCATTTTTCAACTTCATTTAATACAATAGCTTTTACATCATCTATTAAATCTGTAGCTTCCCTTGCATATATAAATCCTCTAGTTATTATATCTGGACCTGCTATTATAGACTTGCTTTCTTTGTCTATACCTATAACAATTGTCATCATCCCATTTTCTGCTAAATACTTTCTATCCCTTAAAACGATATTCCCTACATCTCCAACTCCTATACCATCTACATATACAGTCCCTACTCTTACCTTTCCATTTTTTTTAGCGGTTTTTTTATTTAATTCAAGAACTTCTCCATTATCTAAAATAAATATATTTTCTTTTTTCATTCCCAATTTAACTGCTAAATTTTTATGGTGTACTAAATGTCTATACTCTCCATGTACCGGCATAAAAAACTTTGGATGAACCAATGTATGTATAAGTTTCAATTCTTCTTGATATGCATGCCCTGAAACATGTACAGCCTCTAAATCTTTGTATATTACTTCTGCTCCTTTTCTATATAACTGGTTTATAACTTTTGAAATAAGCTTATCATTCCCAGGTATAGGTGAAGCTGATATTATAAATAAGTCATTATTTTTTATTTTTATTTTTTTATGTGTATCAAAAGCTATTCTAGCAAGTCCTGCCATAGCTTCTCCTTGACTTCCTGTAGTTATTATAGTTATTTCATCATTATTATAATTTTCAATTTCATCAATACTTATTTTATAACCATCAGGAATGTTTAAATATCCAAGTTCTATAGCAACAGCTGATACATTTTCCATACTACGTCCGCTAAATACAACTCTTCTATTATTAGCTACAGATGCATTAATAATTTGTTGCATTCTATGTATATTAGATGCAAATGTCGCAACTATTATCCTTCCTATTCTACCATTAAAGATTCTATCTAATGTTTCTCCTATAGTTTTTTCAGATAACGAATGACCTTTTCTTTCTACGTTTGTGCTATCAGCTAATAACAATAATACTCCTTTTTTACCTATCTTAGATATACTCTCTAAATCCATTCTTCTACCATCTATAGGAGTGTAATCAACTTTAAAATCCCCTGTGTGAAGTATTACTCCTATTGGTGAATTTATACAAATAGCACATGCATCTGCAATACTATGTGTTACACTTATAAATTCAATTTTAAAATATTCCAACTGAACTAACTGTTTATCTTCTACTGAATTTAAATTGCATATATCTAATATATTATGTTCTCTTAACTTATTTTCAATTAGACCTATAGTTAATTTAGTTCCGTATACAGGCATATTTATTTGCTTTAATATGTATGGAATAGCCCCAATATGATCTTCATGCCCATGGGTAACAAACATACCTTTAACCTTATCTTTATTTTCTATTAAATAAGATATATCAGGAATTAATAAATCTACACCATACATATCTTCATCTGGAAATGATAATCCTCCATCTATAATAATTATTTCATCTTTATACTCTATCGCTGTTATATTTTTTCCTATTTCTCCGAGTCCACCTAATGGAATAACTTTTAGTTTGTCTATATTTGATTTTGTTGAACCTTCCATATTTAAAACACCTCTCTAACTATTTCTTCTATTTACATTTATTATGCATATTTTTCACATCTATTAGTCTCTTCTTTTATAAATATTCCGATAGTATTTATAATTTATTTAATTTAAAACTGTTGACAGAGCTATAACTTTATTGTATCATTAATTTGTAGTTAATAATAGTAATGATTACTACTTTTAATTCTAAGGAGGAATATATAATGAAAAAATTTGTTTGTACAGTATGTGGATATATACATGAGGGAGAAACTGCTCCAGAAATCTGTCCAGTTTGTAAAGTTGGAGCTGATAAGTTTAATGAAATGTCAGGAGAAATGGTTTGGGCTGACGAACATAGAATAGGTGTTGCTCAAGGAATAGATACTGAAATAGTTGAAGGTTTAAGAGCTAACTTCGTTGGAGAATGTACAGAAGTTGGTATGTATTTAGCTATGAGCCGTCAAGCTGATAGAGAAGGTTTCCCAGAGGTAGCTGAAGCTTATAAAAGAATAGCATTTGAAGAAGCTGAACATGCAGCTAAATTCGCTGAATTATTAGGAGAAGTTGTTGTTGCTGATACTCAAGCCAACTTAAAAGCTAGAGTTGAAGCTGAATACGGTGCAACTGAAGGAAAATTAAAAATAGCTAAAAGAGCTAAAGAATTAGGACTTGATGCTATACATGATACAGTTCATGAAATGTGTAAAGATGAAGCTAGACATGGTAAAGCATTCTTAGGCCTACTAGAAAGACACTTTACTAAATAACATTTTATTGCCATTTCTCAATTCACATAATCCTAGAGTAGCTTATTTATTGGGCTACTCTATTTTATTATTTTTAATTTTAGTTTATAATATAATTTGATTATAAATTAACTCTTTAGGGTATATTTATGATAAAAACAATGATAAGCAGGTGGTATTTTGAAATTTTCAAAACAAAGAGAACTTATACTAAACGCCGTTAAGGACAACACGGTTCACCCTACTGCAGATTTTATATATGATTATCTAAAAAAGGATAATCCAAACTTAAGTTTAGGTACCGTTTATAGAAATTTATCTCAACTTGTACATCACGGTTATATTCAAAAAGTTAGTATGCCTGGTCTTCCCGATAGATTTGATGCTAACGTAATAGAGCACAATCATATGATTTGCGACGTTTGTGGAAACATACAAGATATTCATTCAGATATATTAAAGAATATTCCTTCAGCTATTTCTAACGAACTCGATATAGAAATTACATCTTGTACTGTTATACTTCATGGTATTTGTAAAAATTGTAAATAATATTATATAATAAGAGGCACTGTATAGTGCCTTATTATATTTTACAATCCAATCATTTTATTATATAATGAATTATCGCAGTTTTTATAAATATATTTATATATATATAAGGAGGTTTTTATGGGTATTAAAATAATTACAGATAGTACATCTTACATACCTGCTGAATACATAAAAAAATTTGATATAAAGGTAGTCTCTCTTAATGTTTTTATGGATAATGAAAGTTTCCGTGAGTTGGACTTAGATAATAAAACTTTCTATACTAAAATGGATTCTTTATCTGAGATACCTAAATCATCTCAACCCGTTCCAGATGAAATGCTAAATGTATTTAAAAGTATAGTGGAAAATGGTGATTCTATTTTAGGAATTTTTCTATCTTCAAATATGAGTGGTACATATTCTAGTGCTAACCTAATAAAAAATATGATTTTAGAAGACTACCCTAATGCAGATATTAATATAATAGATTCAAAGACAAACTGCATGCAAATGGGATTTGCAGTTATTGAAGCTGCGCGTTTAGCAATTGATGGTAAATCTATGGATGAAGTTATAGATAGAACAAATAAAGTTTTATCTAATAGTAAATTTATATTCTCTCCTGATACTCTAGATTATTTAAAAAAAGGAGGCAGAATAGGAAGTGCTTCTGCTCTTTTAGGTTCTATATTGCAAATAAAGCCTATTTTAACAGTTACAGATGGTACCACTTCTGTTTTTACAAAAGTAAGAACCAGAAAAAAAGCTATAGACAAATTAGTATCTACATTTTTTGAGGAAATTGATAATAAAGGTCTTGGAGATGTAATAGTCCACCACATAAATTGTGAAGAAGAAGGTCTTCAACTTGCTAGTTATTTAGAAAAAAAATTAAATACTACAGTTAAAATACAATCAATAGGTCCTGTAATCGGTCTTCATGTTGGTCCTGGAAGTATTGGTATAGCTTTTTATACAAATATAGACTAAAAAATAAAAGCCCTAGGAAAATTTCTAAGGCTTTTTATATATTATCTTTCTATTATATACTGTCATCAACTACGTTTTCAGATATATATGCAGCAACATATAATCCGTACATTAATACTAATAAAACTGCAGTTATTAAAACTATAGTCATATCCTCTCACTTCCTTCTTAACTCTAATTGTAGTTTTTCAATGTGAAATCTATATGATTTTGATATGTTTTTTGAATTAATTATTTTTCCTAAATTAAAACTACATATTATTCATTTGAATTTTATACATATAATTATTATTTACCTTATATATGTTATATCATTAATTAAGATTTTCACAGTTACATTATTGTAATATTTTTCAATTTAATAATTTTTGACTAATATATGTAATATGTCTTACAAATTTTGATATACTTTTAACCTTTCCAATATCCTTTCATTTTCTTCAAAAAATTTAATCAAATTGTTTATTCTTACTAAAGTTTCTAGACTTATCGTATGTTCTATTTTTTCCGTTTCTTCATGCAAGTATTCATCCAATCCAATTAATTTTAAAAATTCGTATATAGTATTATGTCTTTCTAAAAATTTTTTCCCCATATCTTCGCCTAAATCGCTTAAATTTATCGATCCATAAAGTTCATGTGTTAATAATTTTTTTTGCTGTAATTTTCTTACCATATTACTTACAGATGATGGTTTTATATTTAAAGCTTTTGATAAATCTTTTATTTTTACATTTTCATTTTCACTTTGTAATCTATAAATCATTTCAATATAGTCTTCTTCATTAGGACTTAGACTATTATCTTTCATATATTCTTTAAATGTATAAAACTGATTAAGATCTCTCAAACTTTCTCCTCCTAAATCTAATCTCATATCTACTATATTAGATTTTCATGTAATATATTCTAAATTAATGTAACATCCTCATAAAATTTTTCATAATATTTATTGTAAGAAATTTAGCTTAGGCTAAAATTTTTTCTTACTTTATTTAAATGGAGGTATTTTTATGGTAAAGCTTACTGATGTAGATATTTGTAGCACCGTTAAGGTAGAAGGACTTTTATCAGAAGGTTACCTAAGAGAGCGAATGTTAGCGCTTGGTTTAACTAATGGTGCTTTAATAGATGTCGTTAGACGTGGTCCTAAAGATAATTTAACTGTATATAATATACGAGGTGCTATGATTGCACTTAGAAAAGAAGAAGGTCAAAAAATTTTAGTTTCATATATATAAACCTTAAATTTAAAGGGGGGAGAAAATTATGGGGTTAACTTATAATTCAACTAAGATAAAATCATTAAAAGATATGTTTAATATAGACAAAAAAGATAATCAATATATAATAGCTCTTGCTGGAAATCCTAATACTGGAAAAAGCACTGTGTTTAATTATTTAACTGGACTTAAGCAACATACTGGAAATTGGCCGGGAAAAACAGTATGTACAGCTAGAGGGGACTTTAAGTATAATTCAAAAGATTTTGCTTTGATTGATTTACCAGGTACTTATTCATTATTTGCAGCATCTCAAGAAGAAATAGTAGCCCGTGATTTCGCTTGCTTTGGAAATCCAGATGCAGTTATAGTTGTGGCTGATGCCACTTCATTAGAACGTAATTTAAATTTAGCTTTTCAAGTGATGGAACTTACAGATAATGTTATACTTTGTATAAATCTAGTTGATGAAGCAAGAAAAAAAGGTATTTTTATAAATAAAGAAATTATAGAAAATCAACTTGGAATTCCTGTTGTTTTAACATCAGCTAGAAGCGGTGAAGGTATGGATAATTTACTCAAAACTTTAGATTTAGTCGTAACCCATTCTTACCACTATAATAATAAGATAATAAAATATAATGAAAATATAGAAAGTTTGTTAAAAATTATAGAAAGCGATTTATCTTCAAGTATACCTTATATAAAATCTAGGTGGCTAGGTCTTAGGTTAATTGATGGAGATAATAGTATATATGACTCTATGAATAATTATATAAATGGAGACTACAAAACTGAAATAGATAAAATAAAAGCAAAATTACCAGAAGATATTAATAAAATTTCAATTAGAGATTCTATGAGTATGAATATGTATGAATATGCAAAAAAACTTTATGATAAAAGTGTCATAATACAAAATAAAAACAAATTCCATAGAGATGAAAAAATTGATAAAATAATTACATCTAAAATACTTGGATTGCCATTAATGCTTTTAATGCTTTGTATAATCCTTTGGATTACTATTGAAGGTGCCAACGTTCCATCAAATCTTCTATCTAATTTACTATTCAAATTTGAACCTATTTTATATAGTCTTTTATCATCTATTCATTGTCCTTTGTGGTTAAACGAAATGATTAGTTTTGGAATGTATAGAACTCTTGCATGGGTTATTTCAGTTATGCTTCCTCCTATGGCAATATTTTTTCCACTTTTCACTCTTCTTGAAGATTTCGGATATTTACCTAGAGTGGCCTTCAATCTAGATCATATGTTTAAAAAAGCTTGTTGCCATGGTAAACAATGTTTAACTATGTGTATGGGATTTGGATGCAATGCAGCAGGTGTTATAGGATGTAGAATTATAGATTCTCCTCGAGAAAGGTTAATTGCTATACTTACAAATAACTTTGTCCCTTGTAATGGGCGTTTCCCTACATTAATAGCTATAGCTACAATTTTTTTCACATATTTTATCAAAAACTCTTTTGTGAGTAGTACTATTGTTGCCCTTTGTATAGCACTTTGTATAATATTTGGAATTGTAACTACTCTATTAGTTTCTTATATTTTATCTAAAACACTATTAAAGGGAGTTCCTTCAACTTTTACATTAGAACTTCCACCTTACAGAACACCTAAAATAGGCAGAGTTATATATACATCTATAATAGATAGAACTATTTTCGTATTGGGTAGAGCTGTAGTAGTTGCAATACCTGCAGGTCTTATTACATGGGTATTTGCAAATATTTATATAGGTGATATGAGTGTATTATCACACTTAGCAAGCTTTTTAGATCCAATCGCAAGCTTCATTGGACTTGATGGGTTTATATTACTTGCATTCATTTTAGGATTCCCTGCAAACGAGATTGTAATACCAATACTATTAATGTCTTATTTGGCAACAGGTTCCATGATTGAATTTGATAGTTTAAATGCACTTGGAGAGGTTTTGAAAGATAATGGCTGGACTTATTTAACTGCCATAAATACAATGCTATTTAGCCTTTTACATTGGCCTTGTGCAACAACACTATGGACAATAAAAAAGGAAACACAAAGTCTTAAATGGACTGCAGTTGGATTTTTAATGCCTACTCTAGTTGCGTTTATAGTATGTTTTTCAACAACTTGTATATTTAATTTATTTGGCTTAGCTTAATTTATTAAAAAGACTGTTTCAAATTAATTTGAAACAGTCTTTTTATATATCAGAACAAACTATACCTATTATGCCAGGTCCTGTATGTGAACATATACTTGAACTAACATTTTCAACTATTATATTACTTACATCGAATTCTTCTTCTATTTTTTCTTTAAATGAAATAAGCTCAAGTTCATTATCTCCATAAGTAAGCATTACTCTTTTTTTGCTTAAATCATTTCCTATATTTTCTTTTATTGTATTTATTATTTTATTTAAAACTTGCTTTTTTCCTCTTACTTGCGCTACAGACTTTACAATACCTTCTTCTACAGAAAGGATAGGCTTTATATTTAACATATTTCCTATAGTTGCCTTTGCTAAAGACAGCCTTCCACCCTTTTGCAAATAATCTAATGTATCTACAGTAAAAAATATTTTTATACTTTTCTTAACTTCTTCTAGATGATTGATTATATTAGATACAGGTTCTCCATTTTCAATCATTTCTGCTGCTGATAAAACAAAGCAAGAACTACCTATAGATAAATTTTTTGTATCAAATATATATACCTCTCCATCTAAATCGTTCTTTGCCATAGTTGCGCTTTGTAATGTTCCTGATGCAGCTGATGAACCGCCTATATAAAGTATCTCTTTACCTTGACTTATATATTTTTTAAAAGTATCTAAAAATTGTATATATGTACATTGAGATGTTTTAGGCATATTTTCACTATTTCTTAACATTTTATAAAACTCGTCTTTGCTTAAATCAACTCCATCAATGTACTCTTTATTATCAAATATAACAGTTAATGGAACTACATGTATATCATATTTATTTATCAATTCTTTAGGTATATCCGACAAACTGTCACATACCAATTTTATATTACTCATTTAAATTCCTCCAAAACTAGAACTTTACAAGTATAATACTTTCTTGTATTATGTTTTAATATAATAACAAAGTATTATCACCTGGTATTAATTATAATAGCACATATATTTTTTTATTTCTACTATAATATTTTTCTAATTTAATAAAGTTTTAAAATTTGTTAAATCAAATCATATTGTAAGTTTATATTCAAATATTAACAATAGGAGGTGATAGATTTGTTTTTGTAAAAGAACAATCTATTTTTTAAAGCAAAAGAAAGTAGATATTTACCAAATTTTATTTTAGGTCCAATTTTAGCACTTTCAATGATCATATTAGGTCAAATTTCGGGAGGATTTTTAATACCTGTTATATATAGCCCTATTACCAAATTAGCTTAAATGTTAAACCTAAGTTCTAATTTTGCAAATTTATTTTTAGACCATATATCATTAACTTTACCAACTATATTAATGGTATTCTTATGGGTTAGATTTATTGAAAATAGAAAATTTTCTTCTATAGGTTTTACTATCAATAATTTTATTTTCAAGTATCTAAAAAGATTTTTTATAGATCTTTTAATGATGGCTTCAACTGTAGCTTTATTATAATTATAAAAACCTCCTTTAAAGATAAAAGGAGGTTTTCTGTATTTTTATTTTAGGCTTTCTCTCTTCTTTTTATCCAAATAGCTAACTGCGTTAAGTGCAGCTATTTGGCCTTGACCTGCTGATTTTAAATATTGATATGGCTTACCTGCACAATCCCCACAAGCATAGCATCCTGGTATATTAGTTTCCATATTTATATTAACTTTTATATGTACTCCTTCAGTTTCTATTCCTGGTACTAAAGCCTTTGGAGAAGCACTATCTTTCATAACAAATACACCATCAACATCTAATTCTTGATTTCTAAGCTTCAATTTATTAACTAAATTATCGCCTTGTATCTCAAGTGGGAAATCTTTTATAACATCTATATTTTCATTTAAATTAAGTTCATTTTTATGCATAGGTATAAAATATGTTTTAGCCGCAATTTCACTCAAGAAGTTTGCATCTTCTTCAGCCTCATGATTGTAACCTATTACTGCAACATTTTTATCTCTATATAATGGTGCATCACAAGTTGCGCAATATCCTACACCTTTTCCTAAAAATTCTTCTTCACCTTTTATAGGCTTTCCATATTCAACACCTGTTGCTATTATAACAGTGCTAGCTTCAACCATTTCATCTCCAGCCATTAGTGTAAAATACTCTCCCATAGCATATACATTATTTATTTTTAACTTAGTAATTTCAATATTCATATCTTCTAAATGTTGTTTAAATTTATCCTTTAAATCATTTCCACTTATATCATAAAATCCTAAGTAATTATCTATTGATGGAGCTTTAACTAATTTAGCACTTAAATCATCATTTCCAAATAAAATTACTTTTTTATTTCTTATCGTTCCATTTATTGCTGCAGATATTCCTGCTGGACCGCTTCCTATTACAGCTATATCATATCTCATTAAATCCACCTTCTTTCAAATTATTTACCCATTAAATATATGTAATTTAGGGTGCTAATATAACTTAGCACCCTAATAAGTCTAATCATTTAATAAATTTTATAAATGAGCTTCTACTTTAGCTTTTAAACTTTCTTTTGGCATAAATCCAACTAATTTATCAACTACTTTACCATCTTTAAATATCATCATAGTTGGAACTGTTGATATTCCAAATTTTTGAGCTAATTCTAAACTTTCATCTATGTCAACCTTTACAAATTTAGCATTATTTAATTCTTCTGAAACACTTTCAAATACTGGAGCTAACATTTTGCAAGGTCCACACCATGTTGCAAAAAAGTCTACAACTACAACACCTTGATTATCTTCTACTGCACCTCTAAAATTCCCTGTATTTATTATTTTAGCCATAATATTTTCCTCCTAATATATCTATATATTTATTTTAATTTTTACTATTTAATTCTTTATTATATTATATTTTATAAAGAACTTTTATTCTGTAACTTTATCACATTTCTGTAAATTAATTACTCTTATTAAGATATTCTAATTATACCCATACACTGTTTTCTAAATCAATTATTTTTTAGCTTTTTCGGTAAAGTTATATTAAATTCTGTGCCCTCATTTAGTTTAGAATAAACTTTTATATTTCCTTTTAAACTCTTTACAATCATATTGGCAATACTAAGACCTATTCCCGATCCATCAATTCCACTTTCTCTTACAGCCTTACTTCTAAAAAATCTATCAAAAACTAAATTTATATCTTTTTCATCAATTCCTATTCCACTATCTCTTATAGATATGATGCATATATTTTCTTTATTGTTTACACTTATATTTATATTGTCACCTTCATTTGTATATTTAAATGCATTATCAATAAAAATTATTAATAACTGTCTTAACTTGCATTTATCACTTACTATAAAAGGATTATTTCCATTAAAACTGTAACTAAATTTCTTTTCATGTATATCTGAAATTTCCATATAGTCATTACTTATATTTTTTATTAATTCATATACATCAAATTCCTCTAGATTCAATTTGGTTATACTTTCTTCTTTCGTTAAATCTAGTAAATCGTTTACCATTTTTTTTAATCTTCTATTTTCTTTCATCGCATCTGCAATAGTTTCAATTTCGTCACTTATAGAGTTTTCAGGATTTTTTAATAAACTTTCTAGTTTAGATGAAATTATAGTTATAGGTGTTCTCAGTTCATGAGATGCATCTTGTATAAATTTCACTTGATTATTCCATGTTTTTTCAATTGGAACAAGTGCTTTTTTTGTTAAGTATAAAGCTATAAAATAAGTTGTTACTATAGCTAAAACTGTTCCTATAAAAAATATAACTAATAGTTTGTTTAGAAGTCCCATTTCAGAATCTATATTTCTTATAATTTGAATTGTATATCCATTTACATTAAATTTAAGCTCTCTAAATGTATATGAGTTATGTTTATAGGTATTAAACCCTAATCCATTACTGTTATTATATGGTATAGAATCTTTAAAATAACCATTTGGAGTAAAGAATTTCACCTTACTATCTTTATATATATATACCATATTTTTAGGATCTAATAGTTTAGGCGTAGAATATAAATTATTTACATCCAGCTGCATTCCTATATATTCTAATTCTTCTTTTAAATGTGTATCTACATTATTATATGTTTGAACCTTAAAATAACTATATATACAAAGTGAAAATATTATTAAAAAGCTACCAACAACAGCTATATTTATTTTTATAAGGTTTTTTCTAGTGCTATATAAAATATCATTATTTATCATCAAACATATACCCCACTCTTCGTTTTGTGATTATGTATTTATGATACCCATATTTACTTAGCTTTTTCCTAAGATTACTTATGTATACTTCCACTATATCTATAGTTGAATCACTTTCCATTCCCCAAATTCTATCAAAAATTTGCTCTTTTAACAATATCGTTCCTTTATTTAGAAGTAAATATTCTAATAAATTGAATTGTTTATTTGGAATTTCTATCTCATTGTCATCTATAGTTACAATTTTTTTATTTAAATCAAGCTTCAACCCTTTAAATTCTAAAGTATTTTTACTATCAATTTTGCCTTTAGTTCTTAACATTGCATATATTCTAGCTACTAATTCTTCCATATAAAATGGTTTAGTTAGATAATCATTAGCACCTAACATAAATGCTTTAACTTTATCATCTAAACTTTCTTTTGCTGTTAAAATTAAAACCAATACATCTTCATTTTCTTTACGTATTTTTTCTAATATCTGAATTCCATCCATTCCAGGAAGCATTAAATCTAATACTACAAGATCATAAATATTTTGCTTTATAAGAAAATATGCATCTTCACCATTACCTGTACACTCAACTTGAAAGTGATTTTCTAATTCTTTTTTAATACTTTTTAATAAACTTAAATTATCTTCTACCACAAGGATTTTCATAATTTTTCCTCCATAATATTTATATGTATATATTATTATAAAGAATAGATTTTTTCTATATTTAAACATATAAAATAAAAGTGTTATCTAAAATATTTTAGATAACACTTTTATTTTAAACCATATATTCTTTAAGATAAACACTTGAAAATTCAATAATTTCCTTATGAATAATATTTAACTCATGAAGCTCTCCATTTTTCAAATTATATACTCTATTAGATATTTCATATAGTAAGCTAAAGAAATTTTCACATTCTATATCTCCTAGATTATCTATTTTTTCACTTATATCATTAGTTATATTTAATTCATCACTTTCTATACCATAAATTGATTCATTTTTTATATCTTCAATCATAGCCATAACAATAGTTATTATTTCATTTGTATTAAATGTACTACTTACCATTTACTAAAAGTTCTCCTTTTGATTTTAATAGTATAAGTTCTTTACAGTTTGTCTTTTTATACCAACTACAACTTTTGCAAACTTCTTCAATTATCTCTTCACTTATATTATTATATATCAAATTTTCAATTTTTTCATATTTATATATGCCTTCTTCTATATTGAAATAATTCATTATCTTTTTATCCATTTCAATTACTTCTTTATCTGTAGTACAAAACTTATAATCTATATTATTAGGACATTTATAACATACACTATCTAAGCTAGGAGTAATTTTTATATCTTGATTTTTAGATTTATTTAAACTTAAAATAATATCTGTCATATTATCAGTAAAGTCTTTACTGTAACCTCTTCCTATGAAAGCTTTCATGCAAAAAAAGTGGTGAGGTCTGATTTCTAACATAAAAATGCCTCTTTTTTAATTCTTCTTTTTACATTAATGCCAATAGTAGTAGCTAGTGCTACTTTAAATAAGTCTACCACTATAAAAGGTGCTACACACACCATAAATCCTTCCATAAATCCAACTCCAGCTACAAATGAATACCATAATGTTCCTATGGTATAATTTATCATAAGAGACACAATCATAGCTATCATTATAGGTAATATAGTGTCATATTTATCGCTTACATATCCTATTAATAATGCCATTAATGGAAAAGCCATTATAAACCCACCTGTATATCCAAATAATATACCAGCTCCTCCGCTCATTTGTGCAAATACGGGCATTCCTATAGCTCCCAATAATATATATATAACCTGAGTTACAAATCCTTTTTTAGCCCCAAGTATTACTCCGCTTATTGTTACTGCAAATACTTGCATAGTAAGTGGAACTGTTGAAAACGGAAGGGGTATTGCAATTTGGGCTAAAATAGCGGTTATACTTGCAAACATGGCACAAATTATTAATTCTTTAGTGTTTAGTTTCATATATCCTCCTTATTAGTTAACCATACAAATTAAATAGTTTACATTTTTATTGTACATAGATTAAAACCTTTTTGTCAACCATTTAAATTTTTAAGTTAACGATAACTACAGCTAAAAAGCTATTTCAATGTAAGAAGCTCTAAAGCTAGAACTCATATCTTATATCAAAATAGCTTTTATTTTTATTATTTAACAAATAGTTGTAATAAAACTCCTGCTGCTACAGCTGATCCTATAACACCTGCAACATTAGGTCCCATTGCATGCATAAGTAAGAAGTTTGAAGGATTTTCTTTTTGCCCAACCTTTTGAACAACTCTTGCTGCCATAGGAACTGCTGAAACTCCTGCTGCTCCTATCATTGGATTAACCTTTCCGCCGCTTACTTTGTACATTATTTTACCAAATAAAACTCCTGCTGCTGTTCCTACTGCAAATGCTACAAGTCCCATAGCAGTTATTCCTAACGTTTGTGAAGTTAAAAATGTCTCTGCATTTGCTGTCGCTCCAACAGTTAATCCTAATATTATAGTTATTATGTATAGCATAGGCCCTGTTGCAGTTTCAACTAACTTTGGAACCACTCCACTTTCCTTTATTAAGTTTCCAAACATAAGCATTCCTATAAGAGGTGCTGCTGTTGGCAATAAACCTATAACTAATATCATTATAACTATTGGGAATATTATTTTCTCTGTCTTTGAAACAGGTCTTAATTGCTCCATTTTTACCATACGTTCTTCTTTAGTAGTCAGAGCTTTTATTATTGGAGGTTGTATAACTGGAACTAGTGCCATATAAGAATATGCTGCAAGAGCTATAGTTCCTAATAGATGTGGCGCTAATTTTCCTGTTAAATATATCGCTGTTGGACCATCTGCTCCCCCAATTATACCTATAGATGCCGATTCTGGACCTGTAAATCCTAATAATATAGCTCCCATAAATGCAAAGAATACACCAAATTGAGCTGCTGCTCCTAGTAAAAGTGTTTTAGGATTTGCAATTATCGGACCAAAATCTGTACTTGCACCTATGCATAAAAATATTAGAGGTGGATAAATTCCTAATTTTGTTCCTTGATATAAGTAATATAAAAGTCCTCCATTTTCCGAATCGGTAGCTGCTTTCATTAAGTCAACTCCTGGCATATTAGCAAGAAGCATACCTATAGATATAGGTATTAAAAGATATGGTTCATACCCCTTTGCTATAGCTAAGTATAAAAATACACATGCTATTAAAATCATTATTATTTGTCTATAATCTACTATTGCAAATCCAGTGTTTGCAAAGAAAGTCTGT
Source organism: Paraclostridium dentum (assembly GCF_048568265.1). NCBI lineage: Bacteria > Bacillati > Bacillota > Clostridia > Peptostreptococcales > Peptostreptococcaceae > Paraclostridium > Paraclostridium dentum. The sequence continues at coordinate 2,111,022 of NZ_CP183813.1, forward strand.
AACATTTCTAACACAGTAACGCCCCCTATTTTCTATACGATTATCCTATTTGTAATAAGCTATCCCCAAGATTTACATTTTGACCTTTTTCAACATCAACAGAAATAACTGTTCCATCTATTGGAGCTACTATTTCATTTTCCATTTTCATAGCTTCAAGTATAGCTATAACTTGGCCTTTCTTTACTTTGTCACCATTACTAACCATTATATTTACTATAGTTCCTGGCATTGGAGCATCTATAGCTTCTCCTGAACCTGCAACTTGAACTTCCTTCTTAGGTTGTGGTGCTTTCTCTTGGATTGTAGGCTGTGGTCTTTCTCCTTTTTTTACTTCTTCAATTTCAACTTCATAAACTTTTCCATTTAATGTTATGTGATATGTTTTAGCGCTCATTTTTATCTCTCCCTTAAAAAATTCATTATTATAGCTATTATTTTATTCTTGTTATTCTCTTTACATGAAGATTAGGATTTATTTTTCCTTCACCTGCCATTATAGATGCTGCAAGTGCAACTACTACTCTATCTTCTTCATCATCTTCATCAAAAGCTATTTGTTCTTTTTCTACTTCTTTTTTAATAACTGTCTTTACTTGTGGTTTTGCTTTAAATATATATTTAAACGAAGACAATACAAGAGATATCAATATTAAAGTTAAAAATACTATAGTCATACTAGATATAGTTATATTGATAGCTTCCATTATACTTATTTCATTACCAAACATTAATTATCACCCATTTTCTACATAGTTACTGTTATATAGTGAATTTTATTTTCTTCACTTAACTCTTCTTCTTTTTTTGGATTGTATTTATTTTCTAAGAAGTTCGGTGCTACTTGTGGGAATAATGCATATGTTAATACATCTTCATCACACTTAGCTAATTTTCCAGCTTCAGACTTTATCTTTTCAAATTCTGGTTCTAAAAGATCTGCCGGTCTTATAGTTATAACTTCTTCTTCACCTATTATTTTTTTCTTAATATCTTTATCTATAGGTGCTGGAGCTTTTCCATATTGTCCTTTTACATAATCTTTTATTTCTTTTGGAACTAGTTTATATCGCTCTCCAGTTAATACATTGAATAAAGCTTGAGTTCCTACCATTTGACTCATAGGTGTAACTAATGGAGGGTATCCAAGATCTGCTCTAACTCTTGGAACTTCTTTTAATACATCTTCGTATTTTTCAGTTGCATTTTGTTGCTTTAACTGAGAAAGTAAATTAGAAAGCATTCCGCCTGGAACCTTATAATTTAAAGTTTGAGGCTCTGTCAATAACACTTTTGGATTTAAAGTACCTTGTTCCATATATTTATCTCTTATAGGTTTAAAGTATTCTGCAACTTCTAGTAAAGCTTCCATATTTAATCCTGGATTTCTTTCCATTTCACTAAATGTTACAGCTAAGGATTCTGTTGGAGGTTGAGATGTTCCTCCCGAAAATGGAGATATTGCGGTATCTATTATATCTACTCCAGCCTCAACAGCTTTCATATATATCATATCCGCTATCCCACTAGTACAATGCGTATGTAATTCTATTGGCAGGTTACTTATAGATTTCATCTTTTTGACTAGCTCATAAGCGTTATACGGAGTTAAAACTCCAGCCATATCTTTTATACATATAGAATCTGCCCCCATAGATTCCATGTCCTTTAAAAGACCTAAGTAATACTCTGTTGTATGAACATCACTTGTAGTGTAAGAAATTGCACACTGGCAATGCCCCCCATATTTTTTGATAGCTTTCACAGATGCTTCGATATTTCTAACATCATTTAACGCATCAAATACTCTTATTATATCGATACCGTTTTCCAGTGAAAGTTTAATAAATTTATCAACTAGGTCATCTGCATAGTTTCTATATCCAAGAAGATTTTGTCCTCTTAAAAGCATTTGTAGTTTAGTATTTTTTACTCTTTTTCTTATTTCCCTTAATCTTTCCCATGGGTCTTCGTTTAGAAAACGTATGCATGCATCAAACGTCGCTCCACCCCAAACTTCCATAGAGTGATATCCTACCTTGTCCATAGTTTCTAATATAGGTAGTATTTCTTCTGTGGTTAACCTTGTAGCAATTAAAGACTGATGCCCATCCCTTAATGCTGTTTCAGTTATTTTTAACTGATTCACTATATCCTCACACTCCTAATTTTTATAAATATATACCCAATTTAAAATTTTACCTCAATTACATTATATATTGTTTTGTTTAATTTCTAAAGCCTTTTTAACATTTTTTACTATTTTTATTAGTGTTTCTTCTATTTCAGACTTTTTTATTAAGCATTTCTTATTATTTTATTTACAAATAAAATATGCGTACTATAATACATATGTATTATGGTACGCACTTTAATATTACAAATTATCCAATAGTCCCAACTTCTTTAAATGGAAATAACCTCATACTTACTTCCCCAACTATTTCATTTTTATTCACAACTCCAACGTCTGAATCCCTACTATCTTTACTTACTAATCTATTATCACCCATAGCAAAATAACTATCACTTGGTATTTTTATATCTATATCTCCAGCTGTGTAAGTATCGTCTAGATAAGGTTCATCTATTAGTTTATCATTTATATAGACTTGCCCACTTTTGATTACTAAATGATCATTTGGAAGTCCTATAATTCTTTTAACTAAACTTTTTTTCTCTCCATCGCTACTTTTCAAATCAGTTTTAAATACTACTATGTCTCCTCTATTTGGATTTCCAGTTTTATATGCTAGCTTATTTATTATCAAGTAATCCTTAGTATTTAAAGTTGGGTACATCGATTCTCCACTTACAACTGTAGGTACAATAAAATATGTAACTATAAGCCCCATACATATAGCTAACGTTATAACCTTTGCCCATTCAATAGTTTTTTCTATAACTTTTTCTTTCATATTATCCCCCCATACATTTATTCATGTAATTAGTTTTCTATTTTTATAAATGTATATCCTTCGCTAATTCCAAGCTTTCGTACTCTATTTTATTGCATAAAAAAAACCTAGATAACAATTTGTTACCTAGGTTTACATATATATTCATTATATTAAATAATAGGGTTTATCATTCTCTCTTTTAATACTTCTTTCGCTTTTTCATGGTATTTCATGTATTTTTCTTTCGGATAATCTCTAAAATTAGAAAGTTCTCCTTTTACTCCATATTTCCTAAACGGTATTAATTTAAATTTAGTATATCCATTTAAATTTTTTATATATTCAACCTCATCTATAAATGTATCCCAATCATCATTTATATTTTCGATTAATACAGTTCTTATTTCATATAGTTTTTCAGTCTTAGCACATTTATTTATATTATTAAAAACTATATTACTTTCTATTCCTGTAACCTTGATATGAGTATCCCCTTTAAACGCCTTTAAGTCAAACATAAATCCATCTACATGTTCTATAAGCTTATCGATATCTTTTTCTTTTACATTTCCATTTGTATCAACAAAAACATTTAGATTTGTTTTTTCATGAATAGTATCAGCAAATTCTACTATAAAGTCACTATAAATAGTACACTCCCCTCCAGAAAACGTAATACCATCTATAAGGTTTTTATATTTATTGATATAGTTAAATAGTTCAGTTGTATCGTAATAAGTAATTTTAGGTGAAGCAAATTTCTTACACACACCTATACATTCATCACAATTTATGCATTTATTTTTATCATATTTTATTTTTCCTTCAAATGTAAGTGCCCCCGCCTTGCATACATCTATACACTCTTTGCATGAAAAGCAAATATTTTGGGTTTCTGGATTATGACAATATATACACTCCATATTGCAGCCTTGCAAAAATATACTTATCCTACATCCAGGGCCATCTATAAAACTCATATTTATAATTTTATTAACAGGAGCTTTCATTAAACAGTTCTTACCTTTCTTTCTTCAATTCCATTTTTCATACTTAATGCACCTAAAACAACTGAGTCTTCTCTTAAATTTTTGCCTTCATTAAATTTATTTATATCAGTCTTTTTAACTAAGTATCCAGTTATTCTTACGAATTCTGAAGAATCACTGTTTATAGATAATACTCTTATTCCATTTTCAAGAGCTCCTTTTACAACTCTAAGCATTCCATCTATATTATTTTTTGCAGTTTCGTCAAATAAATATATATCACTACACCCTGTATCAAAATACTTGTGAAGTTTTCCTGATAAATTAATGTGATCAAATATATCAGGCTCACACCCATATTTAATTCTAATTGCTGGAGTTGTATCTGTATCCGATTCTAATCCCCCTTGTGCATGGACTCCATGCTTACCTTTTGTTCCTCCACAATATAGCGCATCTTCATTTCTAACTAACTCAGCAAATCGTTTGCATATTTCTTCTGCCACATCATTGGCTCTTTCATCATGACCCATTTGTTTTCCTGTAAATATTTCAACACATTCAAAAGTTCCATATATAGCTAGCATAGATGTAAATTTATTTAAATCTATTAACCCCTCTTTTGCTAAGAATGAACTTTCAAAGAACTTAACGTCTTCAACTAAATATTTAATTCTAGCATTTGTAAGTTCTGATAGTGATTTTACTGCCTTTGGAAGTTGTACATTCATAAAATCTTCATAATCTTTACTTTCTTCTGCTAATGCTTTTAAATTTAATCTAGTTAGTGTATGTGCTCCACCACCTATTCTAAGTGAGTTATAACAACTAACTACACCATAATCTTCCCCTAAATCATTAGTCATTAATTTATGATTTACAAAATATGGTTTTATATTTTCAAGAGCTGATTCTATACCATACTTTATAAGATCATCTGGAGTTTCTTCACTACACTTTAAAGTAACATTAGGTATAGCTTTTCTAAGTTCTCTTTCTATTTGTATGACTAGTCTTCCCACTCTACTATCTTTTGGTCCTATATTCATATGAACAAATGCATCAGGTAACGTTCTATCTATGTTTATAAGTAGCATTTTTATTAGATTGTAAGCTTCTTTTTCACTTACAGTATCCATAAATGGTTCTAATACATCGTCTATTTGCCCTACATAAACAGGATACCCAGTTATAGATGGTACATATTTATAAAGTATTAACATTGCATTAACAGCCTCATATAAATCTTTTGGTGGCTGTATATCTAAGTACTCACTACCTTGTTTTATAAACTTTACATAGTCAGGTAATACGTATCTAGGTCTATATGGTCTAGCACCTTCATTCATATCACATAATATTTTTCTATCTAAATAAGACTTTGTTTCTTCGCTTATTTTTAAAGGCGCTAAAGAATCTTCTGCTAATCTTGCCATATTAGCTCTTTTTTCATGATATTGCATATCCATAGAGTGTAATATTTGTTCTATACTGTTCATTATTTAGTCCCCCATTATTTTATATTTATTATGTCAATTCTACCACACTAATAAACATTTGTTAATAGGAATAAACATTTATTTATATTTTTTATAATTTAATTTTATTATGCACTTAAATAAAATAGCAGCTTAATCATATCGATAAGCTGCTACTTTTATTAAAATCCTATGTATAACCCAATTGTTAAAAATGCTATACATACTACAATTATTCCTCCTATTAATGGAGCGATATACCTTAACCATTTAGACCATGGTATTTTAGCAAATGCTAGTGCCCCCATTAAAACTCCTGATGTAGGTGTAATTAAATTAATAATACCAGTTCCAAATTGATATGCAGTTATTATTAACTGACTAGATACTCCAACTAAATCTGAAAGTGGAGACAATACAGGTATTGTAAGTGATGCAAGTCCTGAAGACGACGGTATTAAAAATGCCAATACAGATTCTAGCGCAAAAGATAAATTAATAAATATAAATTTAGGCAATCTACTTAGTAAATCAGCTGAATAATTTAATAAAGTATCTATTATATGTCCATTCTGAGCTACTATGACTATACCACGAGCTAATGCAATAGCAAGTGCTGCAGATATTAAATCTGAAGCTCCATTTAAAAATGAATCAACTATTTCATCTTGCTTAAGACCTCCAAATATACCTGAAAAAATTCCTATCATACAAAATATCATAGCTATCTGAGGTATGTACCAGTCTAAATTTAAAACCCCATAAACCATCATGCACATTCCACCTATAAATATAGCTAGGACAATACCTTCTTTTTTTGTAAACTGCTTTATTGATGAATCCTCTACAATAAATTCACCTTTATTTTTTTGATCATAATCATATACAATCGACTTTTTAGGATCTCTTTTAACTTTATGAGCATGTAACATAACAAAGCTTATTGAAAGCGACATCAATTCCACAAAAATTAAGCTTCTATATCCTATTCCAGATCCAGGTGTTATATTGGCTAAAGCTTGCGCAATTCCAACTGAAAATGGATTTATAGTGGATGCTATTACACCTGTTCCAGAACCTATGAAAACTGTACTTATGGCTGTTAACGAATCATATCCTAAGTTCATCATTAAAGGTATAAATATCATATAAAATGGTAGGGTTTCTTCATTCATACCAAAAGTAGACCCCCCTAACCCAAATAAAATCATAGACACCGGTATTATTAATACTTGTAGTTTGTTGAGTTTTTTAACAGTATGATTAATTCCTGATTCTATAGCTCCTGTTTTATTAACTATTCCAAAAGCACCTCCTACAAGAAGTACGAACCCAACTACTTCAGCAGCATCAATAAATCCATCTATAGGAGCTTTGAACACATCTTGAATTCCCTGAGGATTTGGTGCTACCTGTCTATATGTTCCTGGTTTTACCACCATTCTTCCATCTACATTTATTCTTTGAAATTCCCCACTTGGAATAATCCATGTAAGAATAGCAATTACTACAATAAGTAAAAATATTATAGTAAATGTATGTGGTATGGTGATTTTTTTCTTAAGTTTACTCATTTCCATTTCTCCTATTTTTTTACATTTTAAATTTTATGTAGAATTATATCATAATTTGTAGAAGAAATAACTATACTTTTAAAATTTAGAAATAGTCTAAACTTTCACCAATTTCACATTTATTATAAATTTTCACTTATAAAAATTAATTCTCAACTAAATATCATATGTATGTATTTTATAATCATAATTACTTTAGTTTTAATCAAAAAAAGACACTAAGTGTCTTTATGAGCTTTTTTTATTCTACTTTTTATTATATAAACTATCGTAAATATAACAGCTATTATGCATACTACTAAAGAGTACTGTTTCAATATAGTTGTTATAATATGTATTTTATGTCCTAGCAAGTATCCTGCTGAAATTAAAGCCAAGTTCCATATTCCAATACCTATAGTTGAGTAAATTATAAAAGTTATTATATTCATTTTTATAACCCCAGCTACTATAGAAATAAATGTTCTAGCTACTGGAACTACTCTTGAAATCATTACAGATATTTTATCGTATTTTTTTATCCATGAATATGACGACATTACAGATTTTTCAGTCTTAGGAAACTTTCCTATTATAATTTCAATTAAAGGCTTACCAAATTTATATCCTAAATAATAATTGACTATACACCCAGTTATTCCGCCTAATATGGATATAGTTACTACTTGTGTAAAATTCATATTATATTTAAATGCAAATATCCCTACTAATGGTAAAACTAATTCACTTGGTAGAGGAAGGTTTGCATATTCTAATGCTACTACAATAAAAATACTAATTAATCCATAGTTTATTATAAACTCTTCAACTAATGACCTAAACTCCAACCTCTCCACCTCTTTTACTAAACTTTCTAACTACTGTGTTTTAAACAGTACTATATTTACTATCATATCATAGCTATCCTAAATATATCAATATTATATTTTTACCCCATATTTTATAATCATAATTATAATTTAGTTATTATAGTTTTGAATTTTAGGGATTTATATAATTTTTTCTCGCATATTGTATTTATTAATTCTTTGAAATTTCAGACTATAGGTTGTACAATTTAATTATAGGAACATATATTTATAAACTTTGTGGGGGGGTTTCTATATGTCTATATTTTTTTTAATTTCTTTTATGATTTTTTTAATATATTTTTTATCTATGGTTTGTATAAGGTATAGTTATATATCTAATTTAGCTATAAAAAACAAACTTGATTTTAATTCATTTTACATAAGAAACAATATTTTAGCATATGATACAGGGTTTAATAAAGTTACAGATAATATAGCATTTTCATTATATAAAATATATAATAGATGTTAGCTTAAAAAAAGCGTTAATTAAGTTTAATTAACGCTTTTTTTGTTAAAGTTTATCTATATATTCCTTCAAATCAGCTTGAAACTCTTCTATTTCGTATTCATTCATACATACATCTTTTGAATTTTCAAATATTCCTTGATCTATTTTTATAATTTCTTTGCTAGCTTTTTCGTATATATCTATTAATATATTTCTTATCTCAAATTTTATATTATCTTTGAAGCTTTCTATATCTTCTATTATATCTTTATTCATCTGATCTTGTTTTAACTTATCATATAATATTTTTCCAATTCCTCCAGTTACCGTACCTGCTAAAAGTAGTGGTGGACAATAAGTAAGCATCGCTGCCCCTATTGTTACGCTTGGAGCAGACGCAGATAAAGCAGCTGCATATACAGCTAGTGCACTACCAGATGTAGCTCCAAGTAAAGCTCCTGTTCCAATAGTTGCTAGCATTTCGTTCATATCTATTTCTTCTTCATTTAATTTAACCTTAGGTAAGTCTATATTGTAATCTCTATAGTTTATATCTTTTATAAACTCTTTTATTTTATTATTAGTAATGCTATTAACTTCTTTTATACATTCATTCCACTCTTTAAAAAATAATTCATCCAATTTTACCTTTTCATTATTTATGACATTATTTATATAGCTATCATTCATATATTCTCTAGCTATATCCGTATTTTTATTTATTCGATGTATTTCATCTTCTAAAAAGCTTTTATCCAACCACTCATTTATCTCAAACTCCATTTTAGCTTGTATATAATCAAACTTTCCATTTAATAAATTTTTATGATTTGATAATTCTTGTGATAGCATTTCTAATGACTTTAAGTATTCATAATGATATACCTTTTCTTTGTGTTTTAAGGCTTCTATAGATGAGTTTACACTTTGAAGTTTTATTTCATCATTACTAGTTCTAATACTTTTTAAAAATTCTATTAATGATACAAAGTTTCTTTTTAATTCATCCGAGTATTCTGATACTAAATCATGTTCTTTCGCTACGGCATTTTTTATTATATTATTTTGATATTCTAGATGAGATGATATTATAAAAAATTTATCTATATATAGATCATACTCATCTTCTATATAATCTAAAACTTCTTGATGATTATCATGCAGCAAATCTCCTTTGTTTAACACTCCAACTATAGGTTTCCCATAAGATGCAATTGATTCTACAGCATCTTTTATATCTTCTTGCCCTATGTGAGTTGAATCAAAAACATATAATATTATATCGGCATTTTGTATATATTTTATAGATTTATTTTCATTTTCTGATGTAATACTTTTTAATCCAGGTGTATCCACTATGCTAATATCCTTTAATACATCTGAATTTATACCTATATTTATGCAGTTTTGGTCTATATCATAAGTTTCTTCTTCATTGTAAAAAATATTTATAATCGATGATGTAGCTTCTAATACATCTACCTCAGATACCTCTCTTCCTACAATAGCGTTAACTAATGTAGATTTTCCTGATTTAACTTCTCCCATAATCGCTAATTTTAATTGGCTATATGGTTTCTCTAACAAAATATCAAAATTATTCATTACTTCTTCTAGGTTATGTTTAATAATCTTTTTAAAAGGTACATTTTTTTCTTTCATTAAATAATTTCTAACTGGAGATTCTATAAAAGTACATCTAGCTTCTTCAATATAATTATTTAAGTTACCCAACATAATCCCCCCATTTTTTTAAAATATTATCGATATCATTAACTTGCCTTAAATGTTTTTTTATTATCATATAATCTGTATATTTTATTCTAAATGCTTTGGTGGATTTGTTAATTATATCCTTTTCTATACTGTTTAATTGGTTATCTAAATAATTTAATAAATTTGACCTTAATTTATTCCTTTCATCTATAATTAAGTACACATTTGTTTCATAATTTTTTATTTTTTTAAGTTTACTTAGAAAAGCTATTTCTTTATATTGATTGTTTTCTTCTTTTATTAAATATTCAATATTTAATATTTCTTTTGACTTGCTTATATTTACATTAATATGGTTTAAGTCATCTGTTTCATCACAACATAAAATTTTCTTATTTAAACTTAAATACATATTATTAAGTTCTATTTCTAGTAAGTTTTCTAAATCTTTTAATTGAGTGTACACACCATTAGTTTTTAAATTTTCAATATTTGTACATATGTTTATTTTCTTTTCAAAATATGATTTTAACTTTTCAATTTCATAGTTTATACTTCTTTTTACCTCGTCAAATTTGTATAAATCCTCATATAAATCTCTTTTATAAGTATTGATTAGTTTTTTTAAATATTCTCCACTAATTTTTAAATGCATATACTTTGACTTAATTTGCATTTTTTCTGAATTTATTTTAAAATTGCTATCTATACTATTTCTTAGTTCTTCTATATTGCTTAAATTGGTAAGTTTCTTATCATTGCTTATATATCCATCAATTGCTTCTTTTGAAGATACAAAAACTATATCTACAAAATAGTTTTTATATAAATTTTTGACCTCTTCCTTAACTTTTGATAAATCATTGCCTTTATTTCTTATCTCATCGACTTTGTTCACTGCACAAATTATATTATTATAATCATCGCTTAATATATAATTTTCATTCAACTCAACTATCATATCATTACTTGATTTTGAAACTATATTCTTTGCATCTAAAACCCAGATTATACCATCTGCTCTTTTATAATAATCAACCATTCGTTCTTTGGTATTTTTTAGTAAGTTTTGATTTAAACCAGGAGTATCTACTATAATAAAATCATTTAAAACTCCGCTTTTGTTTATATAATGTTTTACCTCTACAATATCATATTTATATAAATACTTTTCTTCTAAAGACTTTTTACACTCCTTTAAATCATAAATACTTAAATCATTATGCTTTTTTATTTTTTCAAATTTGTCTTTTATAACTTTTTTTGAGTTCTTAACTTTTTCTTCTTCTGCTTCTAAAATTGATAGTCCTTCATTATAATTATAGGATTTTGTTTCATATCCACTGACAATATCCATTTTTTTATAATTAGATGATGTTAATATATCTAATCTCCAGGTATTCGGAATATCTTTTGTCTTTAATTTATTATCTTTTATCAAGGAGTTTATTAGAGTTGATTTGCCATATTTTCCAGGACCCATAACAAATAATAAAAATGGTTCTTTAAGTTCAATTATACTTTTAGAAATTGTATTTATTTCTTTTTCAATTTCAGCTATAAGCTTATACGTTTTACTTGACTCTAAAAAAGATTGTATCTTCATATTTTTTAGATTATCTTTAATAATTTGAATATCCGAATGAATTTCCATATAAACTTTTTCTCTATTTGAATAGTACATAGCATCAATCCTTGAAATAAGTTTTTTATATACTTTACATTATATTAATATATATCCTATTAATATGACTTACTTTCTAAAACTAATTTAATTAAGCATAAAAAAGCTATGCAAACATTTAAATAACGTTTACATAGCTTTTTAAATAAATAGATATATTTTAATAAAAATGCTTTAATTGCTTTAATCTACTTGGATGTCTTAACTTTCTTATAGCCTTAGCTTCTATTTGTCTTATTCTTTCTCTAGTAACTCCAAATACCTTTCCTATTTCCTCTAATGTCTTAGGTATATCATCATCTAATCCAAATCTCATTCTAAGTACTCTTTGTTCCTGTTCGCTTAGTCCAGTTAGTAGTTCTTCGATTTTCTCTCTTAGATTATGTTGTTCTACTTCATGCATAACTACATCTCCAAAATATGCATCTGAAGGTATAAACTCAACTAAACTACTATCTTCATCTTCTTTTATAGGTGTATCCAATGAAACTATGTTTTTATCTCTTTTAAGTAAATCTATTATTTTCTCTACTTCTATCTCACATGCTACGGCTAACTCTTCTATTTTAGGTTCTCTTTGTAGCTCTAGTGATAATTCCTGTTTTTTTCTTTTCACAAAGTTAATTCTTTGATGAAGATGAACAGGTATTCTAATAGTATTCTCACAATCATCTATGTATCTAGTTATACTTTGTTTTATCCACCATGTAGCATAAGTACTAAATTTATATCCTTTTTTATAATCATACTTTTCTACAGCTTTTATAAGTCCTATATTTCCTGCTTGAATTAAATCAAGCATATCGATATTTTCTTTTCTATATTTTTTAGCAATACTAACAACTAATCTGTAATTTGCATTGATAAATTCTTCCTTAGCTCCTATAAATGACTCATCTATTTTTTTAGCTAATTCAACTTCCTCTACCGCAGACAACATTTTGTACTCTTCAATTTCTTTTAAGTACATTTTCATAGCATTTGATGAATTTGATGAATCACTGTAAATGTAATTTTCATAAGTATGTTCTCTTTTAGCCCCCATAATCTACCCCTTCTATCTCTAATAATTTGTTAATCAAATTTAAAAAGTGTCTGTAGTTTCATCCTCATGTTAATAGTATGTAAACTTTTCTTAAAAAATACTTTTTAGTTGTCAACAAATTCCTATATCTATTATTCTACACTTACATATCAAATTCCTTGATTTTTTTTATATTTTTTTAAAATAATATTTTATTAACTACAATATTACTATAAAGAACAAAAGACTGCACAATGTGCAGTCTTTTACCCTCGAACGACAAAGTCAAATCCCTATTAATAAGTCCAATAATAATCTTGCCCCTATATTACGGTAAAATATTAATGAGATTATAACAGATTTATAATACCATTAATAAAAGGGTTTAGTCAAGCTAAACCCTCATATCATCGCAAATTTAAGCATATTTTATTATTTATTGTCGTGGTTACATCCGCAACTTCCACCACAGCATTCATGATCTTCATCATGGCTGTGTCCACCGCAACATTCATGATCTTTATGATCATGATCTTCTCCACATCCACAATCATGAGATGCTTCATGCTCTTTTACTAATTCTTCCATTTCGAAGAATTCTTTTACCATTACATCATACTCTGGAAGTGATTCTTCTGTATCATATTCTTCACCAGTCCAATTTGCATACATCATTTCATTTCCATTAGTTAAAACAGCTCTTCCTGCTAAAGTTATATTATCTACATCTTCTAAGAAATCTACCGCTTCTTGAGCTGCTTCCCCTTGTAAAGGTGTTTCTTCATCTAAACATTTTATAATCATAACAGGAGCGTAAAAATCTTCATTATCTTTTACGTTTACCATTATATCTATTACACCTTCTGCTCCTTCTTCAAATTCTGATAATGCTACATCTGTATCTATCATCTCTTGTGGAACAAATAAATCTTCCATTAAGTATTTTATAACTCTATCTTTTACTAATTCTTTTGACATAGTAAATCTCCTTTCATCTTTTGGTAATTTTACCTTTTAATAGTATACCATTTTTTTAATAATTTAACTAAATTTTTTGCTATTTATATTTAAATTTAAAGGTTTAATGCTTTTATACCCATCAATATAGTTTTTACTCTATTTTTGTATATATACTCTAATTTTTACATTATTGTAATTTATATATAATATTGACATAACTTAACAATGCATAAATGCTAGGCTTTATGATACTATAGTTACATCCAAGATATAGGCGCTGGGGGTAGCGCATCTTGTAGGTTACAATTCGGTAACATTTTCAAACAATTCATTTATAAAACTATAACATTAAAGAGGTGACTTAATTATGAATATCAAAGTAAAAACATTATTATCATTAGGTGTAGTATCTATAATAGGAGTTTGTTCTACACTACCTATCAATGCTGCATCAAATGAAACTGTATGCAAGAAAGTTCTTTGCGACAATAAAAGTTATGAGGAATACTTATCTGTTAACGTAAATGGTAAAGACTGTGCAACACCTATAAAGCCTTTACACTATTTAATACAAGATATTTTAAATAATAAAGGGAAGTGTCCTACTTCACAAGCTAAACCATCTACTCCTAATGTAGATAACAATACTGAATCTAAGCCTGATTCTAAGCCAGAAGGTAATACAGGTTCTAATGCAAGTAAACCATCTACTCCTAATGTAGATAATAATACTGGATCTAAGCCTGATTCTAAACCAGAAGGAAATACTGGTTCTAATCAGGAATCTAAACCTGAAGTAAAACCTGAACAACCTTCTAATCCATCTGGTAACTTTGCAAGTTTCCAAAAAGAAGTATTAGATTTAGTTAATAAGGAAAGAACAAGCAGAGGGCTTCAAGCTCTTAAGTTTAACTCAGAATTATCAAATGTAGCTACTTTAAAATCACAAGATATGATTGATAAAAACTACTTTGACCATACATCACCAACTTATGGTTCTCCATTTGACATGATGAAAAAATTCGGTATAAGCTATACTTCAGCTGGAGAAAATATAGCTATGGGACAAGAAACTCCACAAGAGGTTATGAATGCTTGGATGAATTCGGACGGTCATAGAAAGAATATACTTAACCCAGATTTCACTGAACTAGGTGTTGGTATAGCTGCAAAAGGTTCTTCTTTATACTGGACACAAATGTTTATAGGTAAATAATATAAATAAAAAAGATATGGATAAAATCCATATCTTTTTTTATTTTATTAATCAAATTTATATCAAATGCATATATACTATTTGAGTAAGAACTCTAAAAATGTTATAATTTTGTAATCGTCAAAATTTACAAAATGCTTTATTATATTAGTATCTGTTTAAATTATTTTAAAGGAGATTAATTATGAGTCTAAAAAAGAGAGTTACGTCAATTATTATATGTTGTACTGTTATATTAGGAAGTTTTAGTTTAGTATTCGCAGATTCTTCAAGAGTTGTTACTTTAGGAGCTAACTTAAGTTCTGAGCAAAAGCAAACTATGCTAAAATACTTCGGTGTAAATCAAAATGATGCAGTTATACTTGAAGTAAATAACCAAGAAGAAAGAAAGTATTTACAAGGTATAGCACCTGAAGCTCAAATAGGAACTAAAACTTATTCTTGTGCTTATGTTGAACCTACTAAGGCAGGAAGTGGAATAAACGTAAAAACAGCAAATATTACATGGGTTACTTCAGCTATGATAGCTAGTACACTTGCTAGTTTAGGTATAACTGATGCTAACTGTGTAATAGCTGCTAATTTCCCTGTAAGTGGAACAGGAGCCCTTACTGGTGTAATGAAGGCCTATGAGGATGCTACTGGCAAGCCTCTAGATGAAAACAAGAAGGAAATAGCTACAGAAGAACTAGTTGTAACTGGGGACTTAGGCCAAGATATAGGTCAAGATAAAGCTACAGGAATAGTTAATGATGTAAAAACACAAGTTATTAAGAATAATACTAGCGATACAGTTCAAATCGCAGATACAATAAATAATATTACTAATAACTATAATGTAACATTATCACCTGAACAACAAAAACAATTAGAAGATTTAATGCTTAAAATTTCTAAGCAAGATTATGACTACGGTAAAATGAAAGATGCTTTAAATAGCGTATCAGATACTGTAAATGAAAATTTAAAAGATCTAGGCGAAAGTGTAAATAATTCAGGTATATTAGATACCGTTAAAGGATGGTTTACTGGAATTGGAGATTGGTTTGCTGGATTAACAGGTTCTAAAGATGAAAATCTAGGTATATTAGAAAATACAAATGATAGTTTACTTGGTGAAAATGCACACATAGATGCTACTAACAAAGATGCTATAAATTTACCTTCTAGTGAGCAAGTTGAAGGATTCTTTGGTAAGGTATGGCATTGGTTTACAGGATTATTCAATGGAGATTCTAACAACTCAGAAAATAGTAACAACAATAATACAACTGAAACAAGTTCTCCAAATGAAAGCCCTGATCAATCTAATGAATCTAATACTAATGAAGTTAACACCAATGAAAATGTAGATTTAAATAATAATGCAAATACAAATCCAGTTGAAAACCAAAATAATAACACAGACAATAATACACAACAAAATAACTAAAATAAAAAGGCAGATAAATTATTATCTGCCTTTTATATTATCCTATAGTCTTTACTAACTCTTCTTCACCTAATATGCGCGTTATTCTAACTCCGAAATTTTCATCTACAATTACAACTTGTCCATAACCAATTTTTCTACCATTTACATTGATTTCAACTTCTTGCCCTTCAAATGTATCTAGCTCAATTAAAGACCCTTTTGATAACTCAAATATGTCTTTTAATGCTATTTTCGTTCTACCAAGCACTGCACTTACTTTAAGTTCTATATCTAATACTCTATCAAAATTTTCACTCATATGATTACACTTCCTTTTTTACACTATCTGTTATAATAACACCACGCTTATTTTTAATAAGCCCTGGTTTGCATTTAAAAGATCTTGCGCCTCCTACATTAAGGTCTATATCTCCATCTATTTTAGTATCTAGAGTTATAACATCTCCAAGCTTTAAGTCTAATAACTCTTCTACACTTATTTCAGTTCTACCTAATACTGCAATCATTTCTGCACTTGTTCCACAAATTTTATTATAAATAGCATTTGTGAATTCAAAGTCATATTCAATATTTTTACTTTTAAAAAGTCTTTTGGGTTCTAATTGCTCTAATACAGGTTCCATACAACTGTATGGGTTGCAGAAAGACATTCTACCTACTTCTTTGTTTCCATCCATCATTCTCATGTGAGAGATTAATACTGACTCACTAACTGGATATTTTTTACTAGAACCTACATTTGTGTAAACATTAGAAACATCCCTATGATCACAACCTTCAAATATATGCATTTTAGTTAAAAACTTACTACCTATATAAGATATTAACTCTCGGTCTACTTCTGTTAACTCTCTATTGTAATCACTGAATACTCCATCTCCTCCAAGTATTAAATCTACAAATGTAAGCGCAACACTCTTATCAATTTGATATATAAGACCTTGAATTAGTGGCTGTATTGAATGTTCAATAATTACTGAGTCATTAGAAATCATATTCATAAACTCTTCGTAGTTTGTTTGTTCTATTTTTTCTAATTTACACACTATATTAGGTCTTTTTAATTCATAAGCTACAAATAAATTTATATTCTTGCAAAATTCTTCTTCTATTATAGATAAGAATCTCATATTTCCTGTAGAATATCTTTGTGGCTTTTTAAAGTCATATACAACAATTCCTTGGCTCATAATATTCTTTATCTCCTCTATAAATTTCATTGATTTAAAAGGTCATATACAGTTTTTCATACTTTAAGACTATAAATAAATCTTTGGATAATATAAAATAACCTCTTATACTTTAATTTTATAACTTAGATAAAGCTGATACTATGATTTCCTCTTTAAATGGCTTTACTATAAATCCTTTTGCTCCATATATTATAGCTTCTTTCATTCTAGCTTCTTGTCCTAACGCCGAAACCATTACTACAGAAGCTGCTGGATCAATTTTTTTAATTTCTCTTAATGCTTGTAATCCATCCATTTCCGGCATAGTTATATCTAATGTTACTATGTCTGGTTGTAATTCTTGATATTTTTCAATGGCCATTACTCCATTTTCTGCTTCTCCTACTATTTCAAAATCATAATTTTGAAGCATCGTACGTATAGACATACGCATAAATGCTGCATCATCAACTATTAATACTCTTTTCATAATTTCTTCCTCCATTTATGTCAATTATTATCTTTTTTTATTTTATATTTTTCTATACACTGATGGTTTAACTCTTTGAAAATCGGTTTGCAGGTTAGATAAATTTTCTGACATACCTATAATCAAATACCCTCCAGGCTTAAGTGAGTCATACAATCTCTTTATTAATCTTTGCTTTGTAGGTGTATCAAAATATATCATTACATTTCTACAAAAAATAACATCGTATTTGCATTTTTCCCAACCTAAACTATTATTTAAATTAAAGTATTTAAAATCAATTAACTCTTTTACATTGTCATCAATCACATAGTTTTTTTCACTTACTTTTTTAAAAAAACTCTTTTTCCATACAACTGGCAATTTTGATATTTTATCTTCTGAATAAATTCCAGCCTTTGCTTGTTTTAATACATTATCAGAAATATCTGATGCAGTTATACTAACTTTAAATTTTGAACTTTTTCCAAGTATAGATGATACTAACATCGCAATACAATAAGGCTCTTCTCCTGTAGATGATGCTGCTGACCAAATTTTAATTCCACCAGCATGAGGTCTTTTTAAGCTAGGCATTAGTATTTCATTTTTTAAAAAATCATAATGTTGCTCTTCTCTCATAAAATATGTAAAATTTGTAGTAAGCTTCTCTACAAGTGTTGATGCTTGTTCTCCTGTGCTATCTTTCATTAAATTATCTATATAACTTTTAAAATCCGTAAATCCTAGTTTTTTTACCATTAATAATAATCTAGTTTCTATTAATGTTCTTTTGTTTTCTAAGTTTATTCCATAGTTATTATACATATAATTTTTTAGGCGTAAAAAATCTTGATTAGTTAGTTCCATCGTTAACATCCTCTATAATTTTCACTAAAGAATCGCAGTCTAATATCATTTGAACATCATCATTAATTTCACTAACACCTTTTATAAAGTTTTGTTTGTAGTCTTCTTTACTTGAGTTCATTTTCATAATTTGATTAGGTAAAATAGTAATAACTTCATTTACTGCGTCAACAATCAGTCCAATTTTTTCCATACCATTCTCTATTATAATTATACACGTTCTTTCATTATAGTCTATAGGTTCTATATCAAATCTCATCCTAGCATCCATAACAGGTATAATATTACTTCTTAAATTTATAATACCCTTCATATATTCAGGAAGAAAAGGAACCTTTGTTATTGGTAATACCTCAATAATTTCTATAATGTAATTTGATGATAGTGCATATTTTTGACCGTTTATAATAAACACCATGTATAAATCATCAATTTTACCTTCTATTATTTCATCATTTGCATTCACAAATAATACACCCTCCTTTTAAATAACTTTTTCGCGTTTTCCAACACTCTTAATAGTTAGCTTATTTGTAAGAGTATCAAAGACAATAGTCCTTCCACAAGAACCTAATACATCTTCAGAAACAATAGAAATATTCAACTTAGCTAACGTCTCTTTGCATGATTTTACATTTTTTTCTCCAATAGTAAAAATACTACTACTAGAGTTTTTAAAATTAAACATATGTGCACCACCAGCTAACTTAGCTCTTATAAGCCTTTGGTTAGCTCCAGATTTTATCATTTGTTCATATAATAAATAAATTCCACTATCTGCATACTTCGATTTGTTATCCATTTTTTTATCAACCTTTGAATCTGGAAGCAAAATATGTACTAATCCTGCAATTTTATTTATTTCATCATACAAAACTACGCCACAACATGACCCAAGTCCAACAGTCATTATCTTTTCTGGTGCTCTTACAATGTTAGATTCTGCTATTCCTACTGTTATAATTTTCATTAACTGTTCTCCTAACAAGCAAAACCTAGTGAGGATAGTAATTTTTCACATGACTCAACTTTAGGAATAAAATAATATTTACCTTCTATATTGTTATCTGTCGTAAAGAAGTCAGTCTCTATACATAGTATTGAATCTGAAACTGGTCCATATAATGATATAGGTAGATTCATAATTGCTCTGACCATATCTACACTGAAATATGGAATAGAAGGATCAATGCTTAAACTAGTCATATCTGATATTGCTGTTAAGTATGTCCCACATAATATGTTGCAAATTTCTCCTATTGAACTTAATTCTTTACGTACTAAATCATAGTCTTCTTTATCAAATTCTAGGTTAGTTCCAGTTACTTTTGATAGTAAATTAATAGCAGAATCGAGTTTCATTATAACTAGTATAAAACCTTCCATGTCTCCTGATAATTGTAAAACAGTTCCTACAACTAACTCTTCTGGAGAATCATAACTATTAGTTATATCAGAAAAACTGATTAAATCACTCTTTGGTATTCCTATATCTACAATCTCATTTAACATCATACCTAATGAAGTAGATGCATTTCCTGATCCTATATTACTAATTTCTCGAAATACATTTAATTTATCACATTCAAAGTTCATATATACCCACTTTCTATCTACTCTTTATCTCTTATTGTAGATTCTGATCTTTTTAATTGATTTAATATTGCATTTGGTATCATATCTAAAGAAGTTTCTTTCAAAACTGCTCCAATATTTTTTGCTGCCATAGGCATTCCATAAACAACACATGAATGCCTATTTTGTCCTAATGTATATCCACCTGCATTTTTTATATCAAGTAGCCCTTTAGCTCCATCGGATCCCATTCCCGTTAAAATAATACCTATAGTATTTTTTTTAGAAGCTTTTGCTACTGATTGAAATAAATAATCTACTGAAGGGCAGTGTCCAGTGACTTTTTCACCCTCTTTAATTTCTAATACATATTTATTGTTTCTTTTTTCAACTCCCATTTGTAAAGCTCCAGGAGCTATATATGCATGTCCGCTTAAAATTTCTTGTCCATCTTTACCTTCACATACATTTATAATACACTCTTTGTTTAGCCTCTCTGCGTATCTTTGAGTAAATACAGGCGGCATATGTTGAGTTATTACTATTCCTGGTAATCCAGCTGGTAACTGTTTTAAAAGTTTTCCAACAGCTTCTACACCTCCCATGGAAGCTCCAATAGCAATTATATCTGTATTAGATTTAGTTCTTATATTTTTTGTTACACTTTTTTTATTTGCAACAGTAGTAGGTTTATTTAAATTATTTCTTGAATAATTATCTTTAACTAACTTAGCTACAGATGCCTCTTTTATTTTACTCGCTAATTCATTAGCAAAATTGTTCATTCCTCTTGAGTCTGGCTTTTCTACAAACCCAACGGCTCCTGCATTTATTGCCTCAAAGCATCTATCATCTGCACCACTTATAACAATAGTGGGTATTGGACATTGTTCCATTAAAATTTTCAAAAACTCAATGCCACTCATACCTGGCATTTCAATGTCTAATGTCAATACATCTGGTCTTAGTTCAATTATTTTATCTCTAGCTTCATAAGGGTCTTTAGCTGTTCCTACAATCTCTAATTCTGAAAATTCTTGAAGATACTTAGCTATGACACGACGAAATATACTAGAATCATCAATTATTAGAACTTTTATTTTTTTGTTTACTTCCATATAACGTCTCTCCTTCTGAGTATTTACGATGTCTTCTATCTCTAGTTTGATCTTTTTTTATTACTCACTTATAATTGCATTTGCATCAATTATCAAGCTAATAGATCCATCTTCTAATATAGAACATCCAGACATATATGATTGAATTTTTTCAAATTGTGTTAATAGTTCTGGTATAGGTTTTATTACCACTTGTTGTTGACCAATAATTCCATCAACAATTATACAAACATTACCTATCTCAGATTCAACTAAAATCATAATTCCATTGTCATTTTTTTCAGCGTCTATTCCTAATATATTTGATAATCTTCTAATCTCATAACAGTTGCCTCTTATTATACTGTGTTCTTCTCCATTTGGATTTTTAACTATCTCATAGGCTCCTTGTCTAAATACTTCTTTTATGTTAAGTGCTGGTATTATATATATTTCATTACCTACTCTAACTTTCATTCCATCAACAATGGCTAAAGTTAAAGGAATTCTAATTACTATATTAGTTCCTTGACCTTTTTCGCTATCAATAGCTATTGAACCTCTTAGTTGTCTTATGTTTGTATATACAACATCCATTCCAACCCCTCTACCAGAGTACTCACTTACAGCTTCTTTTGTAGAGAATCCAGGTGCTAGAATGAAATTATAAGCTTCTTTATCGCTTATTTCATCTATACTTTTACTTGTGATTCCCTTTTCTATAGCCTTTTTAACAATTGCTTCTTTATTTAAACCTCTACCATCATCTTTTATTATTATAACTACATCTCCACCAGTATTCCTAGCTTCTAATAATATAGTTGCTTTTTCTGGTTTTGAAGTTTGTTGGCGTTCTTCTGGAGTTTCTATTCCATGGTCCATACTATTTCTAATCATGTGCATTAATGGGTCAGATATGTTTTCAAGTATATTTTTATCAACTTCTGTTTGATCTCCCACTAATTTTAAATCTACTGATTTCCCAGTCTTTCTACTCATATCTCTTACAACTCTTTGCATTTTTGTAAAAGTTGAAGATATAGGAACCATTCTCATAGACATAACTACATCTTGTAATTCAGTTGTTAATTGATGTAATCTTCTAGCTTGCTTTTCAAAATTATCACGATTGAAGTTTTCAAGCTGAGATTGTTTTTCTACCATAGATTCAGTTGTTACAATCTCGCCTACTAAGTTCATCAACATATCAATTTTACTTATATTTACACTTAAGTAGTTATTTTTACTATGTGTGTGATGTTGATTTTCCTCTTGTTTTGAATCCTTTTTTGTAACCTTATTTTCATCATTTGTTTTTTCATTTTTTTCTTCTTTATTAGCTTTACTTTCTTCTTCAATATGTTGAATATCTTCTTCAACAACTATTTCTTCCTTTATTTCCTCTATTTTAACTTCAGGAACAATAGTTTCTTCTACTACTGTTGCAGCTATTTCTTCTTCAAATTTTTCTTCACTTGAAGAACTTATATTAAATACACTTTCTAATTCAGTTGCATCTGTAACCTCTTTTATTTCTAAACTTTCTAAGAACATAGTTTCTTTTATGCATTGTTCTATCGACTCTTTTTCCTCTTGTGTACTTAAATATATTCTAAATCCATCATTTATTATTTCATTATCACATTCAACTTCTAAGTTTTCGGGAATTGTTTTTATAAATGAACACTTACTTTCTATCATAGCAAGTACTCCTAGAGCCCTAATTCCCTCCATGCCGCAGCCATTTTCAAATGAAACTTTAGCATAAAACTGTTTTTCTCCATCCTTAGGCATTTTTATCTCAATTTTTTCTTCTAACTCACTACTTTGTGCTATATCTTTTTCTTCACTTTCAGACTCTTCTTTTAATAACCCGCCTACTCTTTCAAGTAGTTCATCTATACTGGCTTCTGGAAGTAATCCATCCTGAACATTTAATATTTCTTCCTTTAAAAAATCTATACTTACTAAAACTACATCAACTAGTTCTTCCCACTTATTGTTAGAAAGTTCTCTTCCATTTCGTATTTCATCAAAAACATCTTCTATGCTATGTGTAAGCTTAGTTAAACTATCATATCCCATCATAGCTGAAGACCCTTTAATAGTATGCATTGCACGGAAAATTTCTTCAATTTCTTCTTTTCCTAATTTTCCTGTATCAGATTGCCCAACAAGTAGAATTTCTTCTAATTGTTCTAGTAATTGCATATTTTCATGAACATAAAATTCATTTAAAGAATCCAT
Source organism: Paraclostridium dentum (assembly GCF_048568265.1). Taxonomy (NCBI): domain Bacteria; kingdom Bacillati; phylum Bacillota; class Clostridia; order Peptostreptococcales; family Peptostreptococcaceae; genus Paraclostridium; species Paraclostridium dentum. Next base: position 2,134,730 of record NZ_CP183813.1, read on the forward strand.
TCCGCTCATACTCTGTCTCCTTTATTAATTAAACTTTTAAATTTTTAATCATTCTTAGCAAAATAATTTACTTCGTTTTTGTTAAAATCTATATTTTTATTTGAATCTCTTAAAACAAACTTATCTATAAGTGATTTTAGCATTTGAGCTTGTCCACTTAATTCTTCACTTGCTGCTGCACTTTCTTCTGATGTTGCTGAATTTGTTTGTACAACTTCAGAAATTTGATCTACACCTACTGTAACTTGAGCAATTGAATTAGCCTCATCTTCAGATGCTTTTGCTATATCATTAACTAGTGCAGTAGTTTTGCTTGTTGTATTTATTATTTTTTGAAGCGACTGAGCTGTGTTATCTACAATTTTTGTTCCATTTTCTACTGCTTCTATTGAATTTTCAATTAATGTAGATGTATTCTTCGCTGCTTCTGCTGATTTTGCTGCAAGATTTCTTACTTCATCTGCAACTACTGCAAATCCTTTACCAGCTTCTCCTGCTCTTGCAGCTTCTACTGCTGCGTTTAATGCTAATATATTAGTTTGGAATGCTATATCATCTATTGTTTTTATTATTCTTCCTATTTCATTAGATGTAAATGATATATCTTCCATTGCTTTAACCATTTCTTTCATTTGCTCATTACCATCTTTAACTTGATTAGCTGCATTTAAAGTTAATGAGTTAGCTTTTTTTGCATTTTCTGCAGTTCCTTTTATTTTTTCAGATATTTCATTTATAGTAGAAGATAATTCTTCAATTGCACTTGCTTGTTCTGTTGCTCCTTGTGATAACATTTGAGATCCACTAGCAACTTGATCCGATGCAGCTCCAACCTCTTCAGATGCTATGTTTATTTGTTCCATTGTTTCGCTTAAATCATTTGTTATCTTATTTATAGATTTTTCAATATATTTAAAAACTCCTATATATTCAGCTTTAGTATCTGTATTGAAATTTCCCGATGAAACATCACCTAAAACTCTAACAGTATCTTCTATAATATCTTTTATTTTATTGCTCATTTGAGTCATGCTATTTGATAAAACCCCTAATTCATCCTTTGACTCATAATTTAAATCAATATCAAAATCTCCAACAGCCATTTTATTAGCAGCTACTTCTAATTCTTCAATTGGTTTTTTTAAGCTCTTTGTAATGTAAATACATATAATAGCTCCGGATACTATACTAATCACATTTAAAGTTGTTGATATAATTTGTGAAGTTTTCACTGATGCAGATACATCCTTATCAAAATCATTCCCTATTTTTTCAGCCTCTTTAAAAAGATTTTCTGATGTTTCTGTACATGCAGTAAATACTTGTGCATATCCAGTAAGATCTATTTCAGTCATAGGTCCTTTAAAATTTGGTTGTTGAGTTGTATTATATATTTTTTCATACTCTTGCTTTAATTGTTTTGCATCTTCCTCGATACTATCAAGATATTGACTAATTTTTTTATTTTCTATAGCTTTTTCAGGTCCACTTCTTATATTTTGAATTGTTTTTTCAAGACTATCAAACTCTGCTAAAACTAACTTTCTTGTTTCTACGTGCTCATTATCTGCAAATCCGCCATTTATTCTTCTTGAAATTCCAACTAAATCTCTACGTATTCCCATGGCATCAGTTGTTAATTCATATGGTCCTTCAAATAATTCATGGCTTACTCTCCCTGCTTCTTTCAAATTATATAATGTATATAAATTTGAAACTGTTGTAAGCACTAATAAAATTACAAAACAGATACCTAACTTTTTACCTATTTTTAAATCCTTCATGTGTATGCCTCCCCGTACTTCATTTTGAATAAAGTTAATAAAATTAGTTCATTTAATAAAACAGTTTATCTTATTTTTTATACGGATAAATACATGCATACTTTAGAATATAATTATATAAATAAAAAATTTTTTCACTTTAAAATTAATTTTTCTATTCGCAAAAATAGAAGCCTCAAAGCTTCTATTTTTTAAAATATTTATTAAGAATATCTAATTTTTAATATTAATTTCGAGCTAAGCTTTGCTCATCATCTCTAGAAAAACTTATATTATTCTTAAGTTTATTTTCATCCTTTATTTTAAAATTCTCTATTAAAGATTTTAACATTTGAGCTTGTCCATTTAACTCTTCACTTGCTGCTGCACTTTCTTCTGATGTTGCTGAGTTTGTTTGTACAACTTCAGAAATTTGTTCAACACCTAATGTAACTTGAGATATTGAATTAGCTTCTTCTTCAGATGCTTTTGCTATATCATTTACCAATTTAGCTGTTCTATTTGCTGTATTTATTATTTTTTGAAGCGACTCTGCTGTATTATCTACAATTTTAGTTCCATTTTCTACTGCTTCTATTGAATTTTCAATTAATGTAGCTGTATTTTTTGCTGCTTCTGCTGATTTTGCTGCAAGATTTCTTACTTCATCTGCAACTACTGCAAATCCTTTACCAGCTTCTCCTGCTCTTGCAGCTTCTACTGCTGCATTTAATGCTAATATATTAGTTTGGAATGCTATATCATCTATTGTTTTTATGATTCTTCCTATTTCAGTTGATGTAAAGGTTATATCTTCCATAGCTTTAACCATTTCTTTCATTTGGTCATTACCTTCTTGAACTTGTTTTGCAGCATTTAAAGATAATGAATTAGCTTGCTTAGCATTTTCAGATGTATCTTTAATCTTTTCAGATATTTCAGAAATAGTTGAAGATAACTCTTCAATCGCACTTGCTTGTTCTGTTGCTCCTTGTGATAACATCTGAGATCCACTTGCAACTTGATCCGATGCAGCTCCAACTTCTTCAGATGCTATATTTATTTGTTCCATTGTTTCACTTAAATCAGTTGTTATTTTATTTATAGAGTTCTCAATGTGTTTAAAAACTCCTATATATTCTGTATTTGTCTCTGTATTAAAGTTACCTGATGCAACTTCGCCTAAAACTCTAACTGTATCTTCTATAATATCCTTTATTTCATTACTCATTTTAGCCATACTTCTCGATAAAGTTCCTAATTCATCTTCTGATTCATAATTAACATCAATATCAAAATCTCCACTAGCCATTTTATTAGCAGCTACTTCAAGCTCTTCTATAGGTTTTTTTAAACTTCTTGTTATATATACACATATAACCACACCTATTATTACCGAAATAATATTTAATGCTATAGATATTGATCTTGAAGTTGACGATGTTTCTTTGACACTTTGATTAAATTGAGTTCCTAATGTTTCTGCATTTTCATATAAATTTACAGATTGATCTATACAAGAACTATAAATATCCCAATACTTTGTACCTTGTGCTGTCATTTCTTCAGCATGTTTATAATCCTTTTTTTCTAAAAAGGCATAAACTTGTTCATATTCATTTTTTAAGTTGTCAATTGAACTTCTTAAATTATCAATTGATGTTTGGCTCTTTTTTGCAATTTCACTTTCTTCACCTGAAAAAGACTTTTCAATTAAATCAATTCTTTTATTTACACTATCAAAATCTTCTAAGATTGTCTTTCTATACTCTACTGGTTGTTCTCTAAGAATTGAATTTCCTATATTTCTGCCTATCGAAACCAAATCTCTACGAATTCCCATACTCTCTGTAGTGACCATATAAGGTCCTTTAAATAAATCATCATTTAGATTTTCAGCTTTTTTTAAGTTTGATATAGAGTAAATATTTGCAGCTACTGTAACTAATAGTACTGCAATAAAAGACAAACTTAATTTTTTACCTATTTTTAAATTTTTCATACATAACCCTCCTTGCTTTAACCTTGCTGATATTACAAATCAAAATAATTTGCTTAATCTTTATACGGATAAATATATGCATGCTTTAGAATTTAATTACCATAAATCATTTTTATTAAACATTAAAATCTTTTTATTCAATAACTTTTTTCTTTCAACTAGATACTAAGCCTGTAAACACTATGGATTTTAAGTAACAAAAAAAGAAGCTATAAAGCTTCTTTTTAAAATGATTTTATTTAATAATTGTTAAATGCTAATTCATTTTCTTCATCTTCATTAAAATTCATATCGCTATTTAGTCTATTTAATTTTTTCAAACTAAAGTTATCTATAAGTGATTTCAACATTTGTGCTTGTCCATTTAACTCTTCACTTGCTGCTGCACTTTCTTCTGATGTTGCTGAGTTTGTTTGTACAACTTGTGAGATTTGGTCTACACCTAACGTTACTTGATTTATAGAGTTTGATTCATCCTCTGATGCTTTTGCTATGTCATTTACTAAAGCAGTAGTTCTATTAGTAGTACTTATTATTTTTTGAAGTGATTCCGCTGTATTATCTACAATTTTTGTTCCGTTTTCTACAGCTTCTATAGAATTTTCAATTAATGTAGCTGTATTCTTTGCTGCTTCTGCTGATTTTGCTGCAAGATTTCTTACTTCATCTGCAACTACTGCAAATCCTTTACCAGCTTCTCCTGCTCTCGCTGCTTCCACTGCTGCATTTAATGCTAATATATTAGTTTGGAATGCTATATCATCTATTGTCTTTATTATTCTTCCAATTTCATTTGATGTAAATGTTATATCTTCCATCGCTTTAATCATTTCTTTCATTTGATCATTACCTTCTTGAACTTGTTTTGCCGCATTTAAAGTTAAAGAGTTAGCTTGCTTTGCATTTTCTGAAGTTCCTTTTATCTTTTCAGATATTTCATTTATAGTAGAAGATAATTCTTCGATTGCACTTGCTTGTTCTGTTGCTCCTTGTGATAACATTTGAGATCCACTAGCAACTTGATCTGATGCAGCTCCAACCTCTTCAGATGCTATGTTTATTTGTTCCATTGTCTCACTTAAATCAATTGTTATTTTATTTATAGAGTTTTCAATATATTTAAAAACCCCTATGTAATTTGCATTTGTCTCTGTGTTAAAGTTACCTGATGCAACATCTCCTAAAACTCTAACTGTATCAGTTATAATTTCTTTTATTTCTCTACTCATTTTATCCATACTAGTTGATAAAGTTCCAAGTTCATCTTTCGATTCATAACTTACAGAAATATCAAAATCTCCACTAGCCATTTTATTAGCAGCTATTTCAAGTTCTTCTATAGGTTTCTTTAAACTTCTTGTTATGTATATACATATTATTATCCCTACCCCTATAGCAAAAACACTACTAGCTATTGATATCGCAGTAGCTTTTGAAGAAATTTCTTTTACTTCTTTATTAAATTCTATTCCTCTAGCCTCTGCCTTTTCATTAAGAGCTGTTGCTGTTTCAACACATTTGTTATAAACTTCCCAGTATGGTGTATTTTTTTCAGTTATTTTTATAGCACCAGTGTAGTCCCCTCTTTCCATAGCAGATTGAACTATTTCAAATTGTTCCCTAAATTTTACAATAGATGATTCAATGTCATCTATTAACTTTTTATCTCCATCAAATGAACTTCTAAGCAACTTTATATTTTCCTCAACGCTATCAAAGTCTTCTCGTACTATCTTCCCATAATATTCTGGACTTTTTTCTATCATTGCATTTCCCATATTCCTACCAATAGAAACTAAATCCCTACGAATTTTCATAGTTTGATTTGTTGATTTATAAGGTCCTTCAAATAACTGATTACTTAGCTTTTCTGATTTTTTTAGGTTATTTATGGCATAAAAATTTGCACATGCTGTAATAATTAATAAAATACCAAAAGATATAATTAATTTTTTACTTATTTTCCAGTTTCTCATAAACGTATCTCCTTACCCCTTAATTTTTAATTTATTTGTAATTATGATACGGACAAACGTTTTAACACTTTAGATTTTATTTATCAAATAAAAATAAAAAAGGCTTATAAAGCCTTTTTTATTTTTTTCTCTATTTAGTTTTTATTCCAAAGAATTCTTTTGTATCATTCATAAATTTAGTAAAATCTGATTTTACATTTTCATCAACTTTTAATGTATCACTTAGTCCTTGTCTAAATTCAACTTCTGATTTAGACATTAAATCACTTGGTATTTCACCTAATTTTTTAATTCTAGTATCTAATTCTTTACTTAATTTTTCTGATTCAGATATTAGTTTATCATTCATTTCTTTTACTTTAGGATCTTTAGTATCCACTTTTTTTAGTGATGTTGTAAATTCATCGACTTGTTTCTTGCTTTCTTCATAATCTTTCTTTAAATCTGCTACATATTTTTCATTTCCTGGGTAATCTTTTGTAGCTTCATCTACTCTTATTTGCTCATAACCATTGTAGTTGTCTAATCTAGCCATATTAGTTTGATATAATTTACCAAACTCTGTTTTGTAATTTTCTAAAGTCATATCTGTATATTTTTTGTCTGAATTTTCAGTTGTTGATTGTGTTACTTTTTTTTCTTCTGTTTTTTCTGCTGTTTTATTTGTACATCCTACAGCTCCAAAAGTAAGTACTCCTATTAATCCTAGCATTACCAGTTTTGAATATTTCATGATTTACCTCCAAGTTTATTTGTTTAATTCTATATTTAAATAACTTTTTATACTTTTTATAGAATTTTCAAACTTATCCGTAATTCTTTCAGATATTTGAAAATTGGATTCTATATATTCTATAAAGTTCTCTGAATCTAAAGAATGTTTTTCGCTGGGGATGGATTCCAAAGCATTTATCTTACTATTTATTTCACTTATTAAAGTATTGCTATTTTCTACTAAATCATTATTCATATCAGTGAGCTTTAAATCTTGCATTACCAAATTATTCATATCTTTCTTAAATCCTGATATATGCCTTTCACATATTCCTAATAAATTTTTGTATTCATCAAGATAGTCTGCATTACTTGTTAGTTCTTGATTTTTTAAAAATTTTTCAGCATTATCAAATTCTTCTATATACAAAGGTTCTATATATTTTTTATATGAATTAGTAAATTGCTCATTATACTCAAAGATGCTTAATCCATTTTGATTAACACTTTCATTATTGTTTGAATTATGATTAGTACTTTTATAAAAACTACATCCACCTAATAAAACATTACCAATTATGATACAAATCATTGATAATATTTTAATATTCCGCATAAAAATTCTCCTTCCAACAGACTACATTCATATTATCCCTATAAAATCAAATTTTATTTATCTAAATGAAATATTTATTTTTTTACTTTAACAAAGTACTTTGTATGAAGAAGTTCATGTGCCTTATGACTCAATGGTTTTCCTAAATATTTATCATAAATAGCTTGTACCGCTGGGTTTTCCTTTGATACTCTTAAATCAGATGATTTATCTATGTTGTTTAATCCCTCTGCTCTTTTTTCTATACTTTCAATTCTTTTTTTAGCTTTAGGTTGACCTCCGCCACCTACACATCCACCTGGACACGCCATTATCTCTATTGCATGGAAAAATTCTTCTTTAGCTCTTATTTTATCTAGCATTTTACCAGCTTCCTTTAGTCCATATGCAACTCCTATTCTAAGCTTTATTCCGTCTACTTCTAAGTCACATGATCTAAATGAATCCCATCCTCTTAAGCAAGTAAATTCTACATTTTCTAACTTTTTACCAGTCATGTTTTCTATTGCTGTTCTAGTTGCAGCTTCAATTACACCACCAGTTCTTCCAAATATTATTCCAGCGCCTGTATATTCACCTAAAACTTGATCTATTTCTTGATCCTCAATTTCTTTTAAATCAATTCCTGAGTCTTCAAATATTTTTATAAGTTCTCTAGTCGTTATAACATAATCTACATCATAGTTTAGACCTCTTGAAAATTCATGTCTTGATGCCTCATACTTCTTAGCTATGCATGGCATTATAGCCACAGATGTTACTTCATCTCTACTAAGTCCTTTTTCTTCTTTAGCCCACAAATCTTTGGCAACTGTAGCAAACATCTGCATTGGTGATTTTGCACTTGATGGAACATCTAACATATCTCCGTAGTTTTGTTCTATAAATTTAACCCAAGCAGGACAACAAGATGTAAGTATAGGAAGCTTAACATCTTCATCCCCTGCGAAATGTTTTTCTAATCTTTCTTGTAGTTCCGCTGCTTCTTCCATTATTGTAAGGTCTGCTGCCCAAGTAGTATCAAATACATAGTCTACACCTAACTTTCTAAGTGCAGCAGCAATTTTCTTCTCAACATTTATCCCTGGTTCAAATCCAAATGCTTCTCCTATAGCTACCCTTATAGCTGGTGCCATTTGAGTAATTACAATTTTATTAGGAGTAGCTAAATCTCTTAAAAATTTAAGAGTATTATCTCCAGCAGTTATAGCATCAACTGGGCATGATGCTATACATTGCCCACAATGAGTACATCTATTGTAGTCAATATAGTGTTGTTCTTTTCTTTCTCCTACTATACAATCCACAGGACAAGCTCTTTTGCACGCTCCGCATCCTATACATTTACCTGTTATTGTAAGCTTAACAAGATTATTACATTGAGCTGTATAGCACTTTTCATCTTCTATATGTTCTTCTATTTCTCCATAAAACTTATCTATTATTTCTTGCATTATATTGTGTTTTTGATTTAAAGTATCTTTTACTTCATTTGCAAGTTCTCTTAATATGAAAATATCTCTCATATTAGATCTACCTTTACTAATTCTATCTAATATTTTCCACATTTCCATTATTTCGTTTTTAACTTTTGCATATTTTTTAAATTTATCATCTTTCATTTTTCCCATTAAGAAATCTATGTAGAATTTAGCATACTGAACTATACAGTCTTCTTGAGAAAGAATTATTATGGTTCTACTACACTCTGAGTTAAACAAAGTAAAGTCTAGTTCTTTGTCTAAACTATCTTCTGTTAAAAAACCTCCAAATGGAATTCCTAATTGAGCTGCTTTAAAATCCCTATTTTTTATTATTCCTCCAGCTAAATCTATAATATCCTTAAGTGTTGCACTTTCCGGAACTTCTATAATTCCAGGGTTATTTATTTTACCTGAAATAGCAATCTTTCTACTACTATCAGTAATTTGCTTTAGCTCTTCTTCACTAAACACTGTGAAAACAGATCCCAATGAACTTTGAATTATTGTTGATTTATTATCTCCCATTTTGAACTCTCCTTAAATAGAAATTAAATTTACATTATTAATTAACTTCTCCATTATTGTAACATAATATTCCAATTAATTTTTGTAAAAAAAAAGTTAAGTTGAAACATAATGTCTCAACTTAACTTTTTATTATTTATTAAATTTATCTATCTCATTCAACAGCTCTTCAACTAAGTTATCGCCCTTTATTTTTCTGATTATTTCACCTTTTTTAAATAATAATCCTTCCCCTTTTCCTCCTGCAATTCCTATATCTGCTTCTTTAGCTTCTCCAGGACCGTTAACTGCACATCCCATTATAGCAACAGTCATATCCTTATCTACTTTATTGATTTTTTCTTCAACTTCATTTACTACACTTATAAGATCTATATTACATCTTCCACATGTTGGGCAAGATATAACCTTTATTTTATCATTTAGTAAATCCAAGCTTCTAAGTATCTCTTTACCTACTATAACTTCTTCTGTAGGGTCTCCTGTCAGAGATATTCTTATAGTATCTCCTATTCCTTTTAATAAAAGAGCACCTACTCCTATAGAAGATTTTATAGTTCCTTTTTTTACACTTCCTGATTCTGTTATCCCTATATGAAGAGGGTAATCAACTTTTTTAGATATCAGTTCATATGCCTCTATAGTTTTGTAAATATCAGATGATTTAAGCGATATAACAATATTGCAAAAATCTAAATCTTCAAGTATTTTAACATGCCCAAGAGCACTTTCTACAAGAGCTTCAGCTGTAGCAGATCCATACTTTTCTAGAAGTTCTTTTTCTAATGAACCTCCATTTACACCTATTCTTATTTTAAGATTTTTTTCTTTACATTTATTTACAACCATCTTAACTTTCTCTATACTACCTATATTTCCTGGGTTAATTCTAACTCCATCAACCCCTTGGTCAATAGCCTCTAAAGCTAATCTATGGTCAAAATGTATATCTGCAATCACAGGTATATTTACATTTTTCTTAATTTCACCTATATTTTTAGCAGCTTCCATATCTGGAACAGCGACTCTAACTACATCACATCCAACTTCTTCTAATCTTTTAATTTGCTCTATTGTAGCTTTTGCATCCCTTGTATCTGTATTTGTCATAGATTGTATAGATATAGGATTATTCCCACCTATCTTTAAACTTCCTACACTAACCTCTCTACTAAGTCTTCTTTCGTAACTCATAATCTCACCTTCACTTTCTAGTAAAACGTTGCTACATTCCAACTAATCTAACTATGTCTTTATATGTTACAAATAACATAAACACCATTAATGCTCCAAATCCAATTAGATTTACCATACCTTCTTTTTCTGGATCTATCTTTTTCCCACCTCTTAAAAACTCTATAAATAAGAAGAATAATCTTCCTCCATCAAGAGCTGGTATAGGAAGTAAATTCAATACCCCTAAGTTTAAACTTATTACAGCTGCTAAATATAACACATTCATTACACCTACTTTTGTAGCATCTGCAACTATGCTTATTACACCTATAGGCCCTGCAAGTGAACCTTCTACACCACCTGGTAAAGTTCCTGTTATTAACTTTCCTAAGACTGCAATCATTTGACTTAACATAGCTATTGTTGATTTTATAGCCATTCCAAATGATCCCAGAATATCTTTTTTATTTTCTGGATATATACCTATTATATAGTTACCCTCTTTAGACTCTGGCGTAACCTCTACTTCTTTTTCTTTTCCATTTCTGTCAATAGTTAATTTTAACTCTTTTCCCTTAGAATCTTGAATATTTTTGCTTAACTCATTCCAATTTTTTATATCATTACCATTGATTTCAGTTACAGTATCTCCAGCTTGAATACCAGCTTTTTGAGCAACACTTCCATCTATAACTTCTTTCAATGTTGTACTTGGCATTCCTTGATACATATATATACCTGCTAAAATCACAGCTGTAAGTAATATATTAAAAAATGGTCCTGCAAATAATATACTTGCCCTTTGAAGTATACTTTTATTTCCAAATGCTCTTGGATCATGCGAGTCTCCATCTTCACCTTCCATAGCAACATATCCTCCAAGAGGAAGTAGTCTTATGCTATATACGGTTTCACCTTTTTTAAAGCTATATATTTTCGGTCCCATACCAATAGCAAATTCATGAATTCTAACACCTGCTTTTTTTGCAAATAAAAAGTGTCCAAGCTCATGAATAAAAACTATCACACCAAAAGCTAAAATAGCTATTAATATAGTTATTATATTCATATTTTCACCATCCTATTTTATACACTGTTTTACAAACTCACGGCTCCAATTGTCTATATGTAATATTTCTTCTAATGTCGGTTTTTCTATACTTTTATGTGCTTCTAACGTTTTTTCAATATACTTAGGAATATCGTAAAACTTAATTTTATCTTCTAAGAATTCATTTACTAAAACTTCATTTGCCGCATTTAATACTGCACAATATGTACCTCCCATTTTTAAACTATCATAAGCAAGTTTCAAGCATGGGAATGTATTTAAATCTGGCTTTTCAAATGTTAAACTGCTTAGTTTAGAAAAATCTAATCTTTCAAAATCATTAAGTAGTCTATTTGGATATGTTAGAGCATACTGTATAGGTAATTTCATATCAGGGCATCCCATCTGAGCAATTATAGAACTATCTACAAACTGAACCATAGAATGTATTATACTTTGAGGGTGAACCACTACATCTATTTTATCCGGTTCTACATTAAATAACCATTTAGCTTCTATAACTTCTAATCCTTTATTCATAAGAGTTGATGAGTCTATGCTGATTTTTCTTCCCATACTCCAATTCGGATGTTTTAATGCTTCATTTTTAGTTACATGTTGTAGTTCTTGCTTAGATTTACCTCTAAATGGTCCTCCTGATGCAGTTAAAATTATACTATCTATTTCTTTGTTATTTTCACCATTTAAGCATTGAAATATAGCACTATGTTCACTATCTACAGGAAGTATATCTACATTTCTTTTCTTCGCCTCTTCCATTACTAATTGACCTGCTGTAACTAAAGTTTCTTTGTTTGCAAGTGCTATAGTCTTGCCTTTTTTTATTGCCTCAAGAGTAGGCACTAAACCTATCATACCTACTATAGCAGTTAAAAGTACATCTATTTCATCTAAAGATGATATTTGTACCAAGCCTTCCATTCCACTTAAAACTTTTATGTCTATATCGCTTGGTATCATATTTTTTAATGCTTTAGCACTATCTTCATCATATACAGCAACATACTTTGGTTTAAATTCAGTTATTTGTTCTAATAATAAATTTATGCTACTATTTGCAGATATAGCTACTACTTCAAACTTATCTTTATTTTTTCTCACTACATCTAATGTTTGAGTTCCTATAGAACCTGTTGACCCCAATATTGATATTCTTTTCATTGCCTTTGTATTCCTTTCTGATAATTTAAATATTATACAATTAAAGCTTCAGAAACCCCTGAAGCTAAATAAATAAATATATTGCATAATAAACAAATGGTGCTACTAGTATAACACTATCAAATCTATCTAATATACCACCATGTCCTGGTATTAATTTTCCATAATCTTTTATTCCTACGTATCTTTTTATAGCTGATGCAAATAGATCTCCAAATTGTGCTACAATACTTCCTATGCTTCCCACTAAAACCATGTGAGGTATATCTAACTTGAATATATAGCCAAATATTACACAACAAATTGTAGATCCTAAAATTCCACCAATACTGCCTTCGATTGTCTTTTTAGGACTTATTGTAGGTATTAGTTTGTGTTTTCCAAATAAATACCCACTAAAATATGCAAATGTATCTGTCATGAATGATATAATAAATATCAACCATACATAAATTGCACCTAATTTAAAATCATTAATTGTTAAAACTATATAATCTAAGAATATAGGAACATAAAATATTCCTATAAATGTTATAGAAAAATCTATAATATTTTTCTTGCCTGATAAAATATAAATTATTCCTACCAAAAATAGTAAAAATACAATTACATATGTGTATTCATTTTTCAAATTTAAAATATGCTTTAAAGACAAGTATATGGCAAATAAATATCCTAAAATACTTATAGGTTGTATATTTTTACTTTTAAATGCCTTATAAAACTCATCCAATGCAATAATTCCTATAATAGCTTCTGCTATATATAGTGGTAGCCCCCCATATATTACAAATAGTAATAATGGTATTAGCGCTAATGCAGCAATGATTCTTACAACCATAAAATAATCTCCTTACTTAAGTCCACCAAACCTTCTATCTCTACTTTGGTAAACATATATAGCTTTCCTTACTTCATTCCCATCGAAGTCAGGCCAGTATACATCTGTAAAATAAAATTCTGAATATGCAATTTCCCATAATAAGAAGTTACTTATTCTCTGTTCACCACTAGTTCTTATAATTAAGTCTGGGTCCGGTATAGACTTAGTGCTTAAATATTTTGTTATAGTATCTTCAGTTATATCTTCTATATCTATTTTACCACTTTTACAATTTTTTACTATATCTACAACTGCATTTTTTATATCATTTCTACTACCATAATTTAATGCTATATTTAAGTTTAATCCAGTATTATCTTTAGTTATATCAATTGCATTTTTTATAGCATCTAGAGATTTACCAGGTAATACATCTATATCACCAATAGTTGTTATTTTTACATTATTTTTATGTAGTTCTTTAAGCTCTTTGTTTAGATATGTATATAGTAGGTTCATCAAAGCATCTACTTCTAACTTTGGTCTTTTCCAATTCTCTGTAGAAAATGCATATAAAGTTAAGTGCTTTACCCCTAATGCTGAACATTCTTTCGTTACAGCTCTTATAGCTTCAACTCCAGCTTTATGACCCACTGTTCTTGGAAGGAGTCTTTCTTTTGCCCATCTCCCATTCCCGTCCATTATTATTGCTATATGAGTAGGTACGTTACTTAAGTTTATGTCATATATAGTGTTTTTATTCATAAACTACCTCCCAATAAAATTTTCTGACTCCTATTTTAAGGAGTCAGCAAAGTATGTTTGTATTATTTCTATACTATTTCCTACTTTAGATATTTTAATAACTCTAGGAATAATTAAAGTATCTTGATCTTTATAGCCATTTATAGTAGTTATAGTATATTGTTTATTTTCTTTTTTAAAAAAGCTCTCTACTTCTTCAGTATGAAGTCCTAATAAGTTATAATAACTTTCCAATATTATACCGCCATTATATCTTGTTCTTTAGCTTTTAATAACGCATCTACTTCTTTTACAAACTTATCAGTTAATTTTTGAACTTCATCTTGAGATTTCTTTAAATCATCTTCAGTTATATCGCCATCTTTTTCCATCTTTTTAAGTTTATCATTAGCATCTCTTCTTTCATTTCTTAATCTAACTTTAAACTCTTCTGCCACTTTACCAGCTTGTTTAGCTAATTCTTTTCTTCTTTCTTCTGTTAAAGCTGGAACTGATATTCTTATAACTTGTCCATCATTAGTTGGGTTTAATCCTAAATCTGAGTTTCTTATAGCTTTCTCTATTTCAGCCATAGCAGTCTTGTCCCAAGGATTTATCATTAAAGTTCTAGGCTCTGGAACTGATATTGCTCCTACTTGATTTACAGGAGTTGGTGTTCCATAGTAATCAACTCTTATTTTATCTAACATTTGAGCATTAGCTCTTCCTGCTCTTATTGTAGTGAATTCTGCTTTAAGAGCTTCTATTGTTTTGTTCATTTTTTCTTCTAATTGTTTTTTTACTTGTGCGCTCATTATATTTTCCTCCTTAATAGTTTATTATTTTACAGTAGTTCCTATATTTTCACCCATAACCGCTTTTATTATATTCTCTGTAGAAAGTTCAAATACCTTTATTGGTATCTTATTATCCATACATAAAGATGTAGCAGTTGAGTCCATAACTTTAAGTTCTTTTTGTAAAACTTCTATATAACTAAGTTCTGTAAACTTTTTAGCATCCGCATGTACCTTTGGATCTTTATCATATACTGCATCAACATTTTTTGCTAATAATATAACTTCTGATTCCATTTCTGCAGCACGAAGTGCAGCTGCTGTATCAGTTGAGAAGTAAGGATTTCCTGTTCCCGCTCCGAATATAACAACTCTAGATTTTTCTAAGTGTCTAACTGCCTTTCTTCTTATATAAGGTTCTGCTATTTGTCTCATTTCTATAGCAGTTTGCACTCTTGTTAATACATCTATGTTTTCAAGAGCATCTTGTAGAGCCATAGCATTCATAACTGTAGCTAACATTCCTATGTAGTCAGCAGTAGTTCTGTCCATACCTTCTGATGTTCTTCCTCTCCAGAAGTTACCTCCTCCAACAACTACAGCTACTTCTACACCTATACCTTGAATTTGTTTTATAGCATTAGCTATCTCATTTACAACGTCATTGTTTATACCAAATCCCTTTTCTCCAGCTAGTGCTTCTCCACTTAATTTAAGTAATACTCTTTTATACATCGGCTTTGTCATTTGAAATCCTCCTTAGTTAATCCACTTTTTAAAAAAGAGAACACCGAAGTGTTCTCTTTTGGTTAATTACTTAAGTTGCTTAGCAACCTCTTCAGCAAAGTTTTCTTCTTTCTTTTCTATACCTTCACCAACTTCGAATCTTACGACTCTAGCAACCTTTATTTCAGAACCTACTTTTTTAGCAACGTCTGCAACTAATTGCTTTATAGTTAAATCTGGGTTTTTAACGAAAGCTTGCTCTACTAAACAAACTTCTTTTAATTGTTTTTCTAATCTTCCCTTTATCATCTTTTCAACTATATTAGCTGGTTTTCCTTCATTTAATGCTTGTTGAGTTAATATTTCTGTTTCATGAGCTATGTAGTCTTGGTCTACGTCATCTTTAGAAACATACTTAGGATTCATAGCAGCAACTTGCATAGCTATATCTTTTCCCATTGCTAATACGTCAGCATCTCTTGCTTCTGTTTCTAATTCAACTAATACACCTATTTTACCACCACCGTGGATGTATCCTGCAACTTGTCCGTTAGTAGATACTTTCTCGAATCTTCTTATATCTAACTTTTCTCCTATAGTAGCT
Organism: Paraclostridium dentum; assembly: GCF_048568265.1. Lineage (NCBI taxonomy): Bacteria > Bacillati > Bacillota > Clostridia > Peptostreptococcales > Peptostreptococcaceae > Paraclostridium > Paraclostridium dentum. The sequence goes on from NZ_CP183813.1 coordinate 2,150,913, forward strand.
ATTCTGTTGTTTAATACTTCAGATAAAGCTCCTTCTTTATGAGATTCAGTTAATAATCCAGCTACATCTTCTTTCTCAGTAGCTAAAGCCATTTCAGCTACATCTTTAACGAAAGTTTTGAAATCTTCGTTTTTAGCAACGAAATCTGTTTCTGAGTTTATCTCAACTATAGCACCAACTGTGTTATCAGCGTTCATTTCTATAGCAACTAATCCTTCAGCAGCTATTCTATCAGATTTCTTAGCAGCTTTAGATAATCCTTTTTCTCTTAATAAATCTATAGCTCTTTCCATATTTCCTTCAGCTTCTTGTAAAGCCTTTTTACAGTCCATCATTCCGGCACCTGTAGTTTCTCTTAACTCTTTAACCATTTGTGCAGTTATAGCCATTGGTATTCCCTCCTATATATTACTAATGGTAAGGGTATGCCCCCTTACCATTAAATTATTTTATTATTCTTGATCTTCAGTTACTTCTTCTTGATCATCAGCTATAGCTTGTCTTCCTTCTATTATAGCAGTTGCCATAGCACCAGTTATTAACTTAACAGCTCTTATAGCGTCATCGTTACCTGGTATAGCAAAGTCTAATTGCTCAGGATCACAGTTTGTATCAACTATACCTATTACTGGTATACCTAATCTGTGAGCTTCTTGTATAGCTATGTTTTCTTTTCTTGGGTCTACTACGAATATAGCAGCTGGTAATTCAGGCATATCTTTTATACCGTTTAAGTATTTCTCTAATTTTTCTTTTTCAGCTCTTAACTTTATAACTTCTTTCTTAGGAAGAACGTTGAATACTCCTTCTTCTTCCATTTTTTCTAACTTTCTTAACTTGTCTATTCTAGTCTTTATAGTTTTGTGGTTTGTTAACATTCCACCTAACCATCTTTCGTTAACGTAGAACATTCCACATCTTTCAGCTTCTTCTTTTATAGCTTCTTGAGCTTGCTTCTTAGTTCCTACGAATAATATAGGTCTTCCAGTTTCAGCTACTTCTTTAGTGAATCTGTAAGCTTCCTCAACTTTTTTAACAGTTTTTTGTAAGTCTATTATATATATTCCATTTCTCTCTGTGAATATATATTGAGCCATCTTAGGGTTCCATCTTCTTGTTTGATGTCCGAAATGAACACCAGCTTCTAATAATTGTTTCATTGATATTACTGCCATTTTTACCTCCTGGTTTTACCTCCGACTTGATCAACTCTCTAAAAAACCCTCTAGGCACCTTTTAGAGATCACATAGTCGTGCGTTATTTTATTTTTTACCTCAGTTAGTATATCATAGCCCATTATAAATTACAATATCTTTTATAAATTTTATATCCTTATTATATATGTACTATTATTTTCTATTTTTCTTCATTTCCCTAAGTAATTATTGCCAAATTTTCAAAAATATATTCAACTTAAATCATAAATCAATTTTTCATTTTTTACCCATAAAAAAAATAAGATAGAGTTAATACTCTATCTTATTTTTTATTATTTTGAAAACAACATTTTAACTTTAGTGATTAAAGAAGCATTATCCACATCTTTCGCACTAACTATATCAATACTACCCAAGATTTCTCCATTATCAGTATAGTATTTAATTACACCTAGTACATCACCCTTTTTAATAGGATATTCTAATTCTTTTAAAGTTAACTGTGTATTTAAATTTTCTTCATTTCCTAAAATTGTATATAATTCATCTTTAGTTCTAAGCTCTACTTCTAATTCTTCTAATCCCTTTATATATTTTTTACCTATTAAATCATTTTTACGTATTACTTTTTCTGTATGATAATTCTCTTTCCCATAATTTAGCATATCTAATGATGCTGATAATCTTTTATTTTTATGATTAGCTCCCAAAGATACACCTATAACTCTATATTTTCGCATATCATTTTGTTTTTTTACATTCATTGAAAATGATAAACAATATCCTGCATTGCCTGTGTATCCAGTCTTAATTCCATCAACATCAGGTATTATTCTTAATAAAGGGTTAGTGTTATTTTTTTCAAATCCTCTATTTGGATTTGAATAGGTTACCATATCAGTAACAGATGTAACTTGTTTTTCATAATTATCAAACATATACTTACCAAGGGTTGCAATATCTCTAGCTGTTGATATATTTTGTTTTGGTTGAGCCTTAGGATTTTGTAAGTCATATATAGGTAGTCCATGAGGATTCACAAAATGGGTATTGCTCATTCCTATATCTTTAGCCTTTTTGTTCATAATTTTTACAAACTGCTCTGGACTTTTACCTATATGAGTAGCTATAGCAATTGCTGCATCATTCCCAGAAACTATCATTAATCCTTTCATCAGCTCAATTAACTCTACTTCTTCATTTTCTTTCAAATGATAACTTGATCCTTTTACAGATGCTATTTTTTTAGTTATTTTAATTTTATCCTTAGGACTTACCTGCTTGTTTTCAATAGCTTCTATAGCTATTAAAAACGTCATCATTTTACTTAAACTGGCTAATGGTCTTTTTTCATCTGGATTTTTAGCATATAAAACTCTATTTGTATCTTGGTCTATTAGTATAGATGATAGAGAATACTTATCTACTTCTTTTTCTTTTTCTGTTGCAAATATAGTATATGGAGTTACAAATGCTAAAATTAAAATAAATGATATGATTTTCTTTACTCCTAATGTCATTTTTTCACCTTCTTAAGTTAATAAGTATATATTAATTTTTCACTTATTTACTTAAATATATATCTAGTAATTATTTACTATCTTGACATTTTCCTAAAAATTACAGAAGCCCATGATGCTCCCATAGTTACTCCAAGAAAAACTTCTATACTTACTAGAGCTTTTCCAGCCATATTAATTACTGTCATATCTCCATATCCTACCGTACTGAATGTAATCATACTAAAATACCATAAATCAATATAATTTTTAATTAACTCATATATATTTTTAACTTCACCTATTTTTATTATTTCATCATTATATTTAACTCCCGTTACCATATATAAAGTAGCAAACAAACTTATTATAAAAAAAGATATTATAAAAATATTTAGAGGCTTTTCTCCATATCCAATTATTATTCTTGATAGAAAATCTATAAATTTAGCATTTATATATTGAATATTACCTCTAAATCCACTTCTTTTTATGCATTTACCTCCATAATATCTTTCCATGTAATAATAGTGTCCAAGTTTTTCATAATCTCCAGTTATACTACATTGATTTTTTGCTATTCTATAATTAATCTTTGCATTTTCATAATTGTTTTTACCATACTTTATATCTTTTAATAAAACCTTTGTACAATTACTAAAAATAATTCCATCTAATCTAGGCAAGTTTTTTATATTTTCAAACGAAATCTTTTGACCTTTTATTTTTGAATGTATAAAAATTTTCTCACTAGTTAATTCTCTACTAAACTCTACATTTTTAAAGATACAATCTCCACAAAAAACACAATTTTTAAAAGATACCTTATTTTCAAAGGTAATATTTTTAAAAGTAATATTTTTTTCAAATCTACAATTATCAAATATCACATCTTTTTTAAATAAAGCATCGGAAAAATCTATATTTTTGTTTTTACTCAATTCATGTAGTTTATCACTATTTATAATAACAACTTCATCAAATATTAAATTAGTATAATCTATGCATTGTTTTTTTTTAAAGTTTATATTTTGTTTAATCATCGACTATACGTCCTCCAATTTTTATAGTTATTATTTTTTGATATTAATTAAATTTTATTCATAATATAATAACTTCATTAGTTGTATAAAAAAACTGTTTCAAAGATTAACTTTGAAACAGTTTTATTTTATAGTCATCCCAAGCACTAAAAAAGAAACAATGGCAATTGCTCCTAATGCTGCAAATTTACTAAATCTATGTATGTGTTTTTTATTTTTTACATATTCATCTTTATGTACTATTAAATCTTGTTCAATATTTTCATTTTCTTCATCTTTTTCACATATATTTTCAACTTCATATAGATATTCACTTAAGTCTATCATAACTTCTTGAGGCGTTTGATATCTATGCTTTCGACTTAACAGTTTTTTTACTATATTTATGATTTTTTCTGGACTTTTTCCGGTGTCAATTTTTCTCCAGCATATACCCTTGTCCATTCTTCTTATGAGTTCCTCTTCATTTTTTGCTTCTCCATAAGGGTGTTCTCCAAATATCAATTCAAACAAAATTACTCCTAGAGCATGAAAATCGCTACTTTTATCTGTATACCCTAGACAAATTTGATGAGGACACATATACTTTAAGTTTTTAGAAAATCTTTTTATTCCATTATTAAAAATTTTATTATTAGATTTTATAATTCCAATGTTACTTAACTTTACATTATATCCTTCATCTATAATTATGTTACTTGGCTGTAGACATCCATGATATATATCATAGCTATGTATTACTTCTAGTGCATTTAATATTTGTCTAAAAATTATAATTATTTCATCCATATTCAATTTATGAAATTTAGTTAATTGGTTCAAAGTGCTACCTTCCATATACTCACTTATAACATAGTATAATTCCGTTCCATTTTCAAGCTTATCCATCCCTACATCTTTTACTTTAAGTATATTTGGCGAGTTAATTTCATTTATAGATGTTGATTCATCAATTAAGTTAGATATAAATTTTTCACTTCTAATTATTCCTTTATCTATGATATTTATAATGACCAGCTGCTTATCGTAAGAATCTCTGCCTTTATATAGACACGAATTAGAACATCTTCCTATTTCTTCTACAATTTCATACCTTTTTCCTATATATACCAAATAATCTCCCTCCCAATATGCGTGCAAACATTTTCTATCCTTAGTTATATTATAACAACTTTGGAAATAATTGTAATTAATAAGTATTGCATGACCACATTTATATTTTTTTGTGTTATTGTATCGTTTCAGTGTTATTAGTTTATTTTTGTGGTCATACCCAATTATTATTACCTTTAAACTTTTTAAAAATTCTTGAAAATCAATATAGAGGTGCTTTAGTCTTTACAAAAATATCCGTATACAATTTAATAGATTCATAGAAGTCAAACAACTATAATCCTTAAAATTATATACGGATATATATATATATTATTTAGTATATTATTATTAATTTTATTTTTTCTTGTACGAACTCGTTGTTATGTACTCTTTTTCTGTTACTTTACCGTTAGAATCTTTAAATTCTCTATAAGTCTTAACTACGTTACTACTTCCCACATTTTCAGTTACCACACTTATATTTTGCTTATCCTTTGAACTACCATATATAGTGCTTGTTACTGTTCCATTATACGCTGAGTTTTTTATATATACAGGGTGTTTATATGGATTTTTAAATTTTAAATCTATAGATCCATAAGCAACTGTTGCATCTTTTCCCTTAGGAGCGTACGTAGATGGCAATGAATGATTTCTAACATTTGTTATATCAAGCCCTGAGTAAAGAGCTGAATTATATATAGTTGTAGATACTTGACATACTCCACCTCCAGATCCATCTTGTACTTTACCATTTACAATTACAGGGGCATCTTTATACCCATTAGATCTACTTCTAGGTCCTGTTGATGTATTGTATGAAAATTCTTCTCCTGGCATAAGTACTATGTCACTAGTACTATTAGATGCCTTAACTATATTGTAAGCTCTATTAGCTGATGAATTTGTATATCTAGTACTGTGAGTAGCCAATAATGAATCTACACTTTTTAGCATACCCGCGGTTATACTTGGTTTCTGACTTTTTATTGAAAGTGCCATCCCAATAAATTTGTTTTCAGATAAATATTTTTTTATATTTTCCTTACTAGATTTTTTATCCAGTTCTTGTCCTATAACCTCTGGAGTTATATTAAAGCTTCCTGAATCTGATATATATAACTTTGCATCAGCAACTTTTTTATTTGCCTTATTACTTATTTCATCTAATGCTGAGTCTAATTTTTTTTCATTGTATGTCGGATTTATAGCTATTACTTCTTTTTTTCCTCTTTGAAGTGCAATAACTCTTTCTACATTCTTGAAATACGAATCAGTTTTGTTAAATTTATATGCATTATCAACAAACTTATTTACATCGTATTTTAAATCAATTTGGTTCGGATTTATTGTAAAATTTTTATCATTGTAATCCACATCTATACTCTTGGGCTTGTATTCATTGGCTACAGCTAATTTAGCCTCATTAGGTGTAAGATCTGAAACATTTACATTTCCAATATACATATTGGTAGCTATCTTGCCGTTGTAAATATACTTGTTATTAAATGATTTTATGCCTATAGATGCTATTATTATAAGTGTTAAAATAATTGCTGCTATAATACTTAAATTTTTTTTTGATGTAATATCAAGTCTTACTCTTTGTTTTTTTTCTTCCACTGCTACATTTTGTTGCATTTCATTCCCCCCTACTTTGCTTAAGATAATTATATTTAAATGAACTTTATAAAACAACGTTTCTTAAGTATATGTAACTTTATTGTCACAATTGTAGAGGCTTGTATATTTATATAATAAATTCTCCTATTACAGGATAATGATCAGATAAATTAATAAATTCAACTTTATATCTACTCGGTCTTAAATTTTTAGACATAAATATATAATCTATTCTAGATTTACTAGGTTGAAATGTTTCTATATTTTCACAACTAAACAATATAGATAAGTCATAATAATCTTTTATTTTTATATTTGTTTGGTTAAAATCACCACATATAATAATTTTTCCTCTTAAATTATTTACATAACTATAAATTTCCTCAATCTGTATTTTTCTTTCTTCCTCATTTAAGCCTAAATGAGTATTTATTATATTAACTAATTTGTTATTTATAAAAAATTGAGTATGAATAAATCCCCTTTGCTCTTTTTTACTACTTAAATAAAATCCATATGTGTCCTTTACATATTCAATAAAATATATAGCAATTCCATAATTATCACCTTTTAGCTCTACAGTTTTAAAAAAGTAACCTTTTATATTTAAATCATTTAAAATTTTATAATGTATACTCTCTAAAACTTCTTGAAGGCATATTACATCTGCATTTATCTTTTTTAAAAAACTTAATAATCCATTTAAGGTATCTTTATTGTGTGCATCCATACCTTTATGAATGTTGTAAGTTATAATTTTCATTTATCCTCCTAAATTTCAGTTGCATAAATTTTAACTTCTTTCTTTTTTTATCCTTGTACATTTACCTTGATTTATAACAAATAAGAATCCCATTTTTTTATATAATTCATCTAGTTCTCCTATGCTAACATCTCCCTTTCTTAGGTTATTTATAGTTATTTCCTCTAGTCTTCTATTTGATATCATCATTGGTTTTTCTCTCCTTCATAAATTAATAATTTATACTATTTATATTCATGTATGTCATTATTTATTACTAAACTTCAACCGAACAACTGTTCCTTCAATACTATTATAAATCAAACACCTGTTCGTTTTCAATAGAAAAATATTATTTTTTATATTTTTTTGTCATTTTTTGTGAATAAAAAAAAGAGTGCTATATAATAATTTTTAATATTATATAGCACTCTAATTAACTAAGCATTTATTTATTTTATCTATTTTAAGGAATTTTCATATTGTATACAATATACTATATATCATAAATCATATTTTGTCAACACAATAAACTATACTTTATATATATAGTGTACACATTTTAAAATTTTATAAATTCAAATCTAATTTTTAGTTTTTTTATTATTTAAAAACATGTAATACGATGCTGAAAATATTATTAGATACCCTATAAAACTGTACTTATCCGGAATCACATTAAATACTAATATACTTATAATAGCTGAGAATATTATATTTGAATAATCAAATATAGATATTTCCTTAGCCGGTGCATATTTATATGCAAGTGTTACTCCGAATTGTCCAATACTTGCAAAAACTCCTCCTAAAACTAAATATACAAATTGTATAATTGTCATAGATTTGTATGCCATAATGGCAAATGGAAATATTGAAACAGTTGAAAATAACGAAAAGAAAAATACCACAGTGTAAAATTTTTCTTTTCCACCAAGAACTCTTAGGCAAGTATACGCTGCTGCTGCAAATATTGCCCCTAAAATCCCTGCAACATATGGTATTATAGCAAAATTCAGAGTAGGTTTTATTATAAACAAAGCTCCTATAAATGCTATTATTACCGCTATAGCTTGATTTGACTTAATTTTTTCTTTTAAGAATATAGCTGAAAAAATTATTACAAAAAATGGACTTAGTTTATTTAACATGTTTGCATCTGATAAAACCAATCTATCAATAGCATAAAAATTTAGTATTATTCCTAAAGTCCCAAATATAGACCTTAAAATTAATATTTTTCTATTTTCTTTATTTCCAAACGCGCTTTCTTTATATTTTAGTATTAATGAAAATGCAATTATACATGATACTAAATTTCTAAAAAAAGTTTTTTGGATACTAGGTAAATCACCCGATAGCTTTATAAAAGCTGACATCATCGCAAACCCAAATGCAGATAAAATTATAAATACAATTCCTTTATTTCTATCACTTAAATTATTTAATTTTCCCAAATTTAACACCTCCGTAGCTAAATATATATTGTATACAGTATAACATATAATAAAAGGTGTTTTTACAATATCTTCTTAGCTTCTATTATTCTTTGTATTATCGTTATAAATATAATAACCGAAAATAAATTTGTAAAAATTACTATATAGTTTGGAACTAGTATCATTAAACTAAACATTAAAAATCCTTCACTTCTTTCAGCAACTCCAGCTTGATAATAAAAAGATTTCATACCTTTTTTTTCTACTAAAGCTCCTACTGTCAAAAATATAGTCATAGAAATTATAATACATATAAGTAGCACAATAAAATTAATTCTTGCATTTGAGTACCTCATTGCTAATGATAATATTATAGAAGTTTCAACAATTCTATCAAAAGTTATATCCATTAACGTTCCAAATAAAGATGTTGTTTTTGTTTTCCTAGCTATACAACCATCTACAGCGTCTAGGTATCCTGAAATCCAAAGAGTTATAACTGCAAGTATATTCATATCTATATATATAAATACACTTGTCAATATTCCTAAAATCAAAGCTATAATAGTTACATTGTTTGCAGTTAAATTTAGTTTAATAAAAAAATTAGCTCCACAATTTATAATTGGATCTACATACTTTCTACCGTGTGTATCTAACATAATTTCACCTACTTCTTCTGTGTATTTATAAACTTATTTTTTAAAACTATTGACGATAAAATTAGCAGTATAAGTGCCATTATTGATAGATAAAAACTATTGCTACCTATATCAACCGATTGAGCCCCAATATTTGTAAAGACAAGAATGCCCGGAATAGTACCTACTATAGTTGCAAATATAAAATCTCTATATTTTATATTTGTAAGACCCGCTCCATAACTAATCACATCAAACGGAAACAACGGTATAAGCCTAAGTAATAAAATCACAAAAAAACCTTTTGTGTTTATCATTTCTTCTATATAATCTAATTTTTCTTTAGTAATTTTTTTCACAAAATTTCTTCCAAGTTTTCTAGATATATAAAAAGATAAACTTGCCCCTATAAGAGCACCTACCAGAGTATATATGTACCCTTTGTATAAGCCAAATATAATACCTCCTCCAATTGCTAAAATTGAATCTGGAAAAAGAGTTAAAGGTACTAATGCAAACATTACAATGTATACCAACGGTGCTAGTTTCCCAAATGAAGTAACATACTTTTGTATATCATTTGGTCCTATATCCATGTTTAAAATTTTGTATATAATACTTCCAATTACAAAAATTATAATTGCCGATAACAATACTTTTAAAAATTTGCTAAATTTATAATTCATCCCAACCTCCAATTAATTATTTGCATAGTGTAGTTGTTTTATATCTTGTAATCCATTTATTAAGTGTTTTTGTCTTAGATTGTGTAAATAAATTTTTGTTTATAACTTCTTCATCGAATAGTAAATCTAATATATGGAGTATATTTTTATTTGAATTTAACAATGATTCACAGCATGATTCACAGTAACAAACTATATTTTCACACACAGTCTCATCAGCCCTACTATTCATCTGTTTTAAAGCAAGTTTATAATTCGTTACTCCCACCATACCTCCAGCTCCACAACAAACAGTATCTTTTTTATTATTTTTAAACTCGATTATATTTAACCCTAGCTCTCTTAATATCCATCTAACACTTTCATGTATTTGGTTTTCATGCCTTGTTGAACATGAATCATGGATTGCTACCTCTATTCCTTCATAATTATGTTTCAAATTGTCTGGAACTCCAATTTCATTTATAACTTCATATAGAGTCTTTATCTTAACATTTTTACTGTAATTTTTTATAGTATTGTAGCAATTCGGACATGCAACTATAATTTCGTCTATTCCTTCTTTTTTTATATACGTTTCTAAGCTAGAATAATATTTTTTAAACTTATCTTCATCTCCCATTGATAATGTGGGTTTTCCACAACACTTTAAAGTCATTCCAATATTAGTGTAATACTGCTTCAAGTATTCATATGTCTTTAAAACAATATCTTCACTATAACTGCTTAAACTACATCCTGGTAAAAATACAGTTTTATTATTATTAATTTTTAAGCTTTTTGAAAATATAGGTGAAAAACTATTCATTTGATGAAACCTAACAACTTTATATCCATCTCTTTTTACTTCTTGTTTATTATTTAAAACTGCATATTTTCTTATTTTATAAAATGTGGATTTTAGGTCTATTCCTTTAGGACACTTACTCGTGCATAAGCCACAAAGCATGCATGAATATGCAACTTTTCTTATATCTATATTATCGGATAAAATCCTATTCATTAAATCCTTTGGTGAGTTCTCAAACTCTTTCATCATAGGACAGTTATGAAAACATAGCTTACAATTTATACATTTATTTTCATCATCTTTAACTTTATTTTTTAAATTTTCATTTAGCTCCATTCATCCTCACCTCTCATATATACAAAATGAAATATCCCAAAATTTGATTACCAAATTTGGGATATTTCTTATACTAAATATTAACTAACTTTATTTTTATCATTATATATTTTCTTTAGTACATATATCAAAACACTTATAGCACTAAGTGTAAGAATTCCCATCATCATTAATTTAGCCCCACCAGTAAGCATATCCCCAACATACGAATATATTATAGTTGCTGGAAGCTGTCCAATTCCAGTAGCTATCAAAAATGATACAAAGCTCATAGATGTTAATCCTGCTGCATAACTAACTAAATCAAATGACATAAATGGAAGTAATCTCGCTATTAATATTGTATGTTTTCCATATTTATTAAAAAATCCATCTACACTATCAATTGCAAACTTACTTGTAAGTTTTTCTACTGTATCTCTTCCTAAAAATCGTGCTATATAAAAGCATAGTGCTGCCCCTGCCATAGCACTAGTCCAAGAAAGAAGCGCCCCTTTTACCCATCCAAACAATGCTGCATTTGCAAATGTTATTAAAAATGCAGGCAAAGGAGCAGCTACAGACTGAAGTATCATTAAAATAAATGATATAATTGGCGCCCAAACTCCAAATGATAAAATATATTGTTTTAAACTTTCTAAATTTAGCATGCTTAAATAAAATATCATTTGATTTATAAATCGATTAACAGGTCCTACAAATAAATATATACATATAACTAAAAGTAAAACTCCTATTTTTACAATTAAAGATTTTTTCTTTTTTTGATTCATACTTTACCTCTTATTTCTCAACAGAATTAGTTTTATCTCCTGCCCATTCATAGTAAGATGCATCATAATTTTTAACATTATCATATCCTATTGATTTTAATATTAATGCCATATGCCCCGATCTAATTCCAGATGTACAGTAAGTAACTATTTCATCATCTTTATTTATACCTGCATCTTTGAATAACTTTTCTAAATCTGCTTTAGATTTTATAGTTCCATCTTCATTATACACTTCATTAAATGGTATATTTATAGATTTAGGTATATGTCCACCTCTAGCTTCTCCAAACTTAGTAGCGCCATCATACTCATCTTTTTCTCTTGTATCTATTATTTTAACATCATTCATTTCTTCTTTTAAAGTCTTTGTATCTATGTTTATATCATTTTTAATCTCTTTTATAACATACTCTGATTTCTTAGGATCCACTTTTTCTTTAGATATTTCTTCTCCGTTAGATTTCCAAAGGTCCATTCCTCCGTTTAACATTCTAACATCTACTCCTGTTTCTTTGAACATCCAAGCTAGTCGTCCATCTTCACCCCATCCATTTTTCTGAGCATAAACGATAACTTTTTTATCTTTATCGATTCCAAGGTCTGAATATATCTTAGATAATTGTTCTTTATCTAAAAGAGTTCCCCAATCCTTGTCTCCTGCTTTACCTTCCATTTTGCAAAAACTTTGCCAAGCTACATTTATAGCTCCTGGTATATGACCTTTATTATAGTCATCTTCGCTTCTAGCGTCTATTATTAATATATCTTTATTGTTTAAATTTTTATTTAACCAGTCTACACTTGTGAAGTAATCATTATTTTCATATGTATAATCCTCTTTTGTTGTTTGTACGCTTTGTTCCTTATTTGCAGTATTACTATTTTGTTCATTTTTTTTATCAGCACAACCTACTACTAGCCCACTAGTTATTAATAATGAACTAACTATTAATATTGCTTTTTTGCTTCTAATCTTCATATGAATCCTCCCAAATAATTTTCAAGAATTTTTTGTCACTTTTTGTATTACATCTTGGATTATATCATAATACATATTATATCAATTATAGAAAAAATCTATATACTTATTATTTTGTATAGTTTAAATCTATTCAACTTGCTAAACCTGAAGTTTAAATAGCAATAAAAAAGATCAGATTCAAATCTGATCTTTTTTATTGCTATTTAAACATTTTTTTACTAGCTTTTTTCATATCTTTTGCAACTTTTTCTCCTGCATGTTCTACTGAGTTCGAAAAAGATTGTATACCTTTTGACATATCATGACCTAGTTCTTCCATTTTATGTCCCATTTCTTTAAACATTTTATTTTTCTTAGCCATCATTTTCACCTCTTTATTATTTTATAAATTATTTTGCTCACAATTTATATTTCTATTCTTCATAAAGAGACAAGGCTTTAAATATCTATATTAAAAATTTAAGTATAAATACAAATCCTATAATTACTGTAGTTATGCTTATTTCTTTAGCTCTACCAGAGAACAATTTTAATATTATATAAGATATAACACCAAATACTATACCATCAGCTATAGAGTATGATAAAGGCATCATTATTATAGTTAAAAATGCTGGAATAGCTTCTGTAAAATCTTCTAAATTTATTTCTTTTATAGGCTCTATCATAAATAGTCCAACTAATACTAGTGCCGATGCTGTAACAGCTGGAGTTATTATAGAAAATAAAGGTGCAAAGAATAATGCTAAAAAGAACATAACTGCAGTTGATACAGCTGTAAGACCTGTTCTTCCACCCTCTGCAACTCCTGATGCACTTTCAACAAAAGTACTTACTGTACTTGTACCTAGACAAGCTCCTATAGTAGTTCCTACTGCATCTGCAAATAATGCTTTTTTAACGTTTGGTACTTTACCATTTCCATCTAACATTTTAGCTTTTGTAGCAACTCCTACTAAAGTTCCTATAGTATCAAACATATCCATAAATAATAATGTAAATAACACTATAACCATATCTAAAGAGAATATGTTATGCCACTCGAAGCTAAGTACAGTTGATGAAATTGAAGGAGGCATGCTCATTACTTTTGTTGGTATGTCTATAACACCCATAGGTATTCCAATTATAGTTGTAACTATCATTCCTATAAATAATGCACCTTTTATGTTTTTAGCTAATAATACAGCTGTTATTAATATACCTATTAAAGCTAATAATCCAGTTCCTGAAACTATATTTCCAAGAGCTAATATAGTTCCTCCACCTTCAGGGTGAACTATAACTCCAGCTCCTTCTAATCCTATTAGTGAAATTAATAGTCCTATACCTACCGAAATAGCTTTCTTTATGTTATTTGGAATAGAATCAACAATAGCTTCACGCACATTAAATAATGTTAACATTATGAATATAAGTCCTTCTAAGAATACTGCTGTTAATGCAAATTGATATGAATATCCCATTCCTATTACTATTGTATATGCAAAAAATGCATTTAATCCCATACCTGGGGCTAAAGCAAATGGTAATTTCGCATATAATCCCATCATAAGAGTAGCTATAACTGCAGATAAAGCTGTAGCTGTAAATACCGCTCCATAGTCCATTCCTGCTGCAGATAATATACTAGGATTTACTATTAATATGTACGCCATTGTCATAAAAGTAGTAATACCTGCTAAAATTTCTGTTTTTATCGTAGTATTATTTTCTTTAAGTTTAAAATACTTCTCCATTTACGTCCTCACTCTTTCTGTCGAATTTTGTTTTTTCACAGAACTCTATCATATCATATTTTAAATTTTTATGCACATTTTTTCGAATATTTTTTTGTTTTTGTATGTTTATGTATGTGTTTTCATTTTATACTTTGTATTATTATGTAATTGAAAATGTTTTTATATTCATCTATAATTAAATATTGAACTTAATTTTTTAATGTTATGGGAGGAAATTGTAAAATGGAAATAAAAAGATATGAAGGAACTGGTAGAATGAGTAGGGCAGTTGTACATAACAACACAATATATTTATGTGGTCAAACACATGGAGAAGGTGATGTTAAGGAACAAACTAAGATGGTATTACAAAAAGTAGAAGATTTACTAAATAAATATGATTCTGATAAAGATCATATATTATCTGTAACTATATATTTAAGAGATATGAAAGACTTTGCTGATATGAACTCTGTTTGGGATGCTTGGGTAAACGAGGGTTCTGAGCCTGCTAGAGCTTGTGTTGAAGCTAGATTAGCTAGAGAAGCTTTATTAGTTGAGATGTCTGTTACTGCAGCAGTTAAATAATTAAGAATAAAAGCTATAAAACACAAATTTATTTGTATTTTATAGCTTTAAAATTAAATTTCATTATTTTTTAATATAAAGTTTATACTATCCTCAGGTTTATCCTCTATATATTCTCCCATATACAAGGTATTCCCATTTTTTTCATCTACTACAACTATAGTATTTTTCAAATCCTCATCACCAGAGTACTCTCCTCTAATTGGCTTATAACTTCCCATACAAAGATACAGCTTTTTATTTATAACTCTAAAAGATTCTATATGTGACATTTCATTTAATTTTTCAACTTTATACTCTTTATTTTTATCTATTTTGTTATTTTTCAAATCGATTGTGTATTGAATTATATTTGTATAACTCTCATCTCTATCATTTTTGTTAAGTAAATATAATTTTCCATTTTCTATGCTATATTGAATTGTATCTGTATCGATTGATTCAATATCCTTATTGTTAATTATAGGTCCTTCCATATATTCAAACTTATTTTTTTTCATATCATAATAAATTAAATATACTTCTCCATTTTTCTTTTTATCATTGGGATAAGTTTCTATTGTTGAATACAATTTATCCTCATATTCAAAACATATTTGATTATTACTTATTATTATTTCACTATCTTTTTTCTTTTGAACAAATTCTCCAACTTTATCAATTTCTTTTTTATTTAAATTAAATTTATAAATATCAATTGCTACATCACCGCTACCTGTAATATTTCCTTTTGCAGAGTACTCAACATCTTCAGATACACTAGATAATATATATATATCTTCATTTTTAATACCAACAGTTAGTCCATAAGAAAAATTACTTTCTCCATCAAAACTTTTTGGTAAATTTAAATCATATTCTTCAACATTACCACTCCTAAGGTTTTTATTAACTATTTTAAAACTTAAGTTAGCATCCCCTGTACCTGTATAGTTTATTCCCGTATCCTCTATGTATCCTATATTTTCTTCACTACAATATCTCTGGTTATCTTGATGTACATTTTTAAACATTTCTTTATGTTCATCTTTCACCTTAATGTTTTCGCTTAGGTTGTATATTGACTTTGAATTCTTTTTCACTGTAAATTTATCTTTTGATGTTATAGTTTGAACATTTCCATACAATCCATTTTGAGTTTGAGATATAAATAATACATCTCCGATTTCATTCCTATCTCCCTTTATATCTACTAATTCATGCTTTGGTTGATTTATAATAACCCCTAATAAAACTAGTATAAAAGAGAATACTGCTAATCCTAAAATTGTAATTGATAATTTTTTATTCATATAAATCCTCCTTTATACACAAACCCTTTTATTTATTAATCTATACGAAATCAAGATGGATACCATAAGCAATAAAATATAATACATTATGTGATTTAATAGTAAGTTTCCTAAAATACCACTATCTAATCCTATTATAAATACATATCCTATTATAGTAATTAAAATGTATCCAACCCCTAATAATACTCCCGCTTTTTTAAATGATCTTTCTATTAACACTCCAGTAAATATAACTACAACAGCAAGTATTACCCCAAATAAATCTATCATAAAAAAATCTAATAAGTATGGTGATACTACATTTATTTGATTAACTGACTGCATCATATTAGAGTATACGTTCGCAAAATTTGGAGAACTTATTCCAGCAAGTATTTTTATAATATTTAAATCAATATACCAAAATAAAAATTGACATGCGATTACTCCATATATCATAACAAGCACCATAATTAACTTAGCTAAATATATGTTGAATCTCGGTTGTGGAAGGCTTAATAATGTATATATGGTTTTACTCTTTGAATAATAATCTCTATACCATATAATAGTTGCATATAATAAGCAAAATAATACCGCTACTCCTAAAGCCATACTCCCATATACGTATATATCATTTTTTGTAAATTCATTTACAAAACTATAACCTAAATTCGTTTTCAATATATCTATATTCATAGGCAAATTATTTTCTAAACTAATCCTTTTTACAGAATCATATAAAGTTTTCATAACTCCAGCTAAGTTAGCTATCAATAAGGTTCCTATAAGCAAGAAGTACAGTTTGTATATTCTTTTAAATTCTATATTATATAAAGTGAGTATCCTATTCACCTTTATATACCTCCCTCATTTTATCTATTATTGATTTTCCTTCTTCTTCACGAGTCTTTTCTGCATTGAAAACTAGAGAAAGGTTCCCCTCATCGATAAGAATTACGTCATCTGCTATCATTTCAATTTCAGCAATTTCATGAGTAGTTATTATTATACTTTGTTCATCACCTACATACTTAGTCATTACACCTAAAAAATCTTCTCTTTTAAATATATCTATTCCTGAAAATGGTTCATCTAATATAGTATACTTAGCATTTTGAGCAAATCCTAGTATAATTTTAACCCTAGCAATATTTCCCTTTGAAAGCTCTGAAATTTTTTTATCATCAGTCAAATTGAACAATTTCAGCATATCATATGCTTTTTCTCTATCCCATTTTTTATAAAATTCTTTCATAAATTCAAAACTTTCTTTTATTGTAAGTTGTGCAAAATAGTTGTCCACATCTGGGACAAAAGCTACTTTTTCATATGTTTTATAATCTATTTTTTCTCCATCTATTAATATTTCACCTCTATCTAATTTTACAAGTCCGCATATAGATTTCAAAATGGTCGACTTTCCAACACCGTTTATTCCTAAAATGCAAGTTATCTTTCCCTCATGGATTTCAAAGGATATATTGTCTAATGCTTTTACTTTTTTGTACTTTTTACTAGCATTTTTAATTTCTATCAAATTTACCCCTCCTAAAACCTATCATTTATTATGTTTATAACTTCTTCTTTTTTAACATTTATAGCTTTCATGCTTTCTATAAACGAATCCATGGATTCATTTATTAAATCTTCCTTTATTTTTATTATTATAGAACTATCATCCGTTATGTTACTTTGATAGTTTCTATGAGTCGTTATTATCCCCATTTCTTCCATTTCTTTATATGCTTTTTGAACAGTATTTGGGTTTACCTTTATCATAACCGCCATATCTCTCCTTGACGGTATGCTATCTCCTATTCCTAATTTTCCTATTACAATTTGTTGCTTTATATATCGTATAATTTGAATATATACTGGTTCTTTATCGTTTGGAATAAAGCTCATAATTTTCACCTCCGTATCACTGTACCATGCAAATAGTACACCTCTAAGTGTATTATATATATAGTACACTTAGAGTTCAACTGTAAATTTAAGTAATAAAGTCATTTATATATATAAATACATTTAATTTGTTAACCTATACATAATAAAGCCCTCATATTTATATAAATGAATTAAGGAGGTGATTTTATTTTAGATAAACTTAAATCCTCTATGAAGAATCAATTTAATATATACGAAAACTATAAAGTGTCTAACTATAATTTTGATTTTATGGGGGAGTATATACTTACTAATTCAAAATACTTTTTAAATAAAAAAAGAGTAATTTGGTCTTATGATAATAAAGAGTATGTATTTGCAAAAGAATTAGATTATCTGTCAATTGATTACTTAGAAAAAAACTTGTTGTCTTTTACTGATTTTGCTATGAAAAACCTTGTACAGGTCAATGAAAATCACATGTCTACAACCATCACTCTCTTTATATCTACAAATCATATCGATAAAATTTTAAGATCTAAAATACCCAAGATAAAAAAAAGAAAAAGCTATATGTTAGGACTTAAAGGCTATTCATCACTCAGAATAATTCTTTTTGATAAATCCACAAATGAATTTATCTATAACTGCGATTCTAAAGATGTTATTCATTTTTATAAGGAGGTTTTATTATGAATTCATTAACACTACTTTTAATAAGTGCACTTATTCTTTTTATAGGATATGTATGTTATGGTGGATATTTAGCTAAAAAATGGGGCGTAGATGATACAAGAAAAACACCCGCTCATACTAAATATGATGGGGTTGACTATGTTCCTGCTAAATCGCCAGTATTACTCGGACATCACTTTGCTTCAATTGCTGGTGCTGGCCCTATAGTAGGTCCTATCCAAGCAGCTATATTTGGTTGGATACCAGTTGCCCTTTGGGTATTAATAGGTAGTATTTTCTTTGGTGGTGTTCAAGACTTTGGTTCTTTATTTGCATCTATTAGGCATGAGGGTAAATCTATAGGTGAAATAATAGAATCCAACATGGGTAAAAAGGGTAAAAAACTTTTCGCATTATTTGCTTGGTTAACTCTAGTTTTAGTTGTTGCAGCCTTTGCAAATATAGTGGCTGATAACTTTGTTTCTACCCCACAAGCTGCTAGCGCTTCAATATTTTTTATAGTTTTAGCAATTTTGTTTGGTATAGCAGTTTATAGATTTAAAATGCCTTTAATTCCAGCTTCTGTAGTAGGTGTTCTAATGTTATTTGGATGTATTTACTTAGGTTTTTTATTTCCTATAGCTTTAAGTAAACAAACTTGGATAATATTACTTATGATCTATATTTTCATAGCTTCTGTAACTCCAGTTTGGATATTACTTCAACCTAGAGATTATCTTAACTCTTATCTATTATATGCAATGATAATTGGAGCCCTTTTAGGTATTGTTATATTAAGACCAGAAATACAAATGGATGGATTTGTAGGCTTTAATGTCGGAGGCCAATACTTATTCCCTGTACTATTTGTAACCGTTGCTTGCGGAGCTATTTCAGGATTTCATTCACTTGTTGGATCTGGTACATCTTCAAAACAATTGTATAAAGAATCAGATGCTAAAAAAATAGGTTATGGAGCTATGCTTATAGAAGGTCTTCTTGCAATTGTTGCGCTTATAACTGTAGCTTATATTTCTAACAAACAATTTGGAAGTTTATTAGGAAACGGTGGACCTGTCAATGTATTTTCTGAAGGAATCGCTAATTTTATGGCATCATTTGGTATACAATTTGGCATAGGTAAAACATTTACATCACTTGCTATATCTGCATTTGCGCTTACATCTTTAGATACTGCTACTAGACTTGGTAGATTTATATTCCAAGAGTTTTTCGATACAAATGGATTGAACAACAAAGAAGCTACAAAAGCCAATCCACTTAGCAATATGTATGTTTCTACAACTATAACAGTTGTATGCTCTGGCCTTTTAGCTGTTATGGGGTATGAAAAAATATGGCCTATATTCGGATCTGCAAACCAACTTTTAGCAGCAATAGCATTAATGTCCATAGCTATATGGCTTGCTAATTCAAATAAGAGCTTTAAAGAATTTATAATTCCTATCATTTTTATGTTTATAGTTACTATAGTATCATTATGTTTTAATATAAAGGCTAATATAGGGGTCAATTATGCACTTGTAATAATAGCAGTTCTTTTACTTGTTTTAGCTATTATATTAATAAAAGAAGCTATTATGTTTATAAGAAAAGAAAAAATAAAAAACTTTAAATAAATAAAAAATAAGCTATCTTAAAAAAGATAGCTTATTTTTTATTTATTTAAATAGTTAAAACTTAAATCTCTATAAAAGTTTGCTTGAGTTAAACTTATATATGGAATTAGCCATAAAAAACCTATTCCAAATGTAAGTGCAGATAAAATAGCCCAGCCTATAAAGCTTAACTCTATAACAAAAAATTTCCATTTATTACCCTTCATCATTTTTATACTTAATCCCATAGCTTCTATAGTACCTAAGTGCTCATGTTCTATTATTATATATGGAGTTAGCATTAAAGCTAGTTCAAGTATAGTTAAAAGTATTAACAGTACCAATATCACCAAAATTCCAAATATAAATCCTGCTCCGAATCCTGATTCTGAAAAAGTAAATACAACTGTTCCACCTAGTGCTATACCTATTATAATAAATGTAGCTACAAATACAATTGCAGATAATATAACTGTATATATTAATGCCTTTATAAATTTACTTTTAGAAACTACAACATCTGAAAAAGAACCATTCCCCATTTTTTCAATAAACATTAAGTAAAAGTTAGGAATTCCTATAGTTATAAATACTCCAAATCCAAATGACACTACAAACATTACTAAAGCTAATAACATAGAGTCTGATTGTCCTTGCAACATACTTATTATTATAGATGCTACACTATAAGATAGTGTCAATAATACAGGTATCTTCCAATTTCCCTTTAGTTGACTTTTTGATAATTCTTTTAGTTGAACTCTATCGATTTTAAACGCCCCCTTATTTTTAATTTGTATGCCATTTAAAACTACATACATTATATTATATTAAAAACTTTTTATTTATTGATTAAATTATTAATTTATTGATATATATATTATATAAAAAATTTTTTCGAGGTGATTTTTAATGATAACAATAATTTCCCCCGCAACAACTATGAATTTTGATATAAACACTAATTTCAAGTCTTCTACTCCTTTTTTTGAGTCTGAAGTTAAGTATCTTATATCTATTTTAAAAAAGTTAACTAGAGATGAAATAAGCGCTATAATGAATCTAAGCAATGACTTAACTAATTTAAATTTTGATAGATATCAAACATTAGGTAGTGAATCTAGCAAATACTTACAAGCTTTACTTGCTTTTGATGGTCAAGTGTTTAATTGCATTAAAGTAAATGAATTTGATGAGTCAGACTTTGAATTTGCAAATGCTCATTTAAGAATCTTATCAGGTTTGTATGGTGTACTAAAACCTTTAGATATGATACAACCTTATAGACTTGAAATGAAAGCTAAATTAAAAAATGAACAAGGAAATGACTTGTATAAATTTTGGAAAGAAAAAATAACTAATTATATTTATAATGAACTTAATAATCAGGAAAATAAAATTTTGCTTAATTTATCATCAAATGAATATTCTAAAGCTATAAATTTTAAAAAATTATCTAAAAATTTTCAAGTTGTAAATGTAGAGTTTAAAGATTTCAAAGAAAGCAGTAATACTTATAAAGTTATAGGTATTTACTCAAAAAAAGCTAGAGGTCACCTAACTAGCTACATAATTAAAAACAAAATAGATTCTATAGAAGGTATTAAAAGCTTTAATTACGATGGATATACTTTTAATGCAAATTTATCTGATAGTAATTCAATAATATTTACTAGATAGTAACAATTATTATTTTTAGATTAAAAAGTATTATTTTGGGTATATATCATTTGACTTAAAATTTGGAGGTTTCTGACTATGAAGTATAACTACACGCAAGAGTTAAATAATATATTAAATAAAACATATAAAGAAATTATTTTTAGAATGGCTGTAAGTAATGAAAACATAGATTTTTCAAAAGAAAATTTAGATAAAACAAAAAAACTACTTTTAAGTGAAAAAGTTTTTATTGGAAGTGATTTAGATAAGTTTATTATAAACTGTATCCCATCAGATCATGAGGGGAACTTATTTAGAGTATCAATATCAAAACATCATGACAGACTTCATCCAAGATTTGAAAACTACAAAGGAGAGCCTGTATCTGATTCTAGTTATTCTAAATTTGGACTTTTACTTTGGGAAGAGCATATGAACAATTTATTAATATCAGATATTCAATCATTATTTAGCCAAGAAGGGTTTGTAAACTTTGTGAATAATGATTTAGATAGTTGTTTGAACGAGTTATCAATTAAGTTAGATAAATATAAAAATAATTCAATAAAAATAGAATTTAAAAACAAAGAAAGCTTATTGAGCACAATTGCTGATATGATAGTTAATGAATCTATTGATTTTGAATTTGCTCATATATTAGTTGATATGGATAAACTTAGAGATGATATGGCTAAAATGTCTACTACATTTGACGTTTATAATGAATTCGATAAATTAGAAGACGATACTAAGTATTGCATAATAAATTATCCTAAATACAATTATGATGAATTAATTGAAGTATTAACAAAGGATTATGGATTTAAATTATTAAATGAAAATTGTTTATCAAAAAACAAGTAAAATAAAAGGGTAACTATATAATTTTAGGAATAAAATTTTTATAGTTACCTTTTTGATTGATTTATTATCTTTTTATTACACTACCAAAGAAGTCAACGTCTATATGATCAAACTCTACATTTGTTTTTCCTTCATAAGTAATGTATATACCATCAATCCATTTACCTTTGTAATCTCGTTGAAGTAAACTTTCAACAATTGTGTATGTTGTCACACTAGCTCCTGTACTTCCTTGAAAAAATTTATTGCTCCACAATTTGTTTTCTTTATCTTCTTTAATATTTATGTAAGCTATATTATTCTCTATTTTAATTAACTCTATTGGGGCATTTTTAAATTGTAATTTTGATACTTCTTTGATAATTATATTTACTTTATCATTCATAGATAAATTATCATCGATTTTGATATCACTTATTATTTTCTTTTCACTTGTATTAGAATCCATACTTATTATTTTAGCGTCATAAGTTTTTGAGTTTTTTTCCTCATTTTGCTTATCAGTATTTAAATTACTAGATACTTGCATCTCAGATTTATTATCACCTTTAACATCAACCTTGCTGTTGCATCCGCTTAAAACCAACATACATATAAATATTAAGTAAAAAATTTTTTTTAACTTTTTCATATTTATACCTCCATATTTTACATATAACATCTATTTTAATTATATGAATCAAATATAGAAATATTTTATATATTTTTAGTTGTTTATACTGCTTAATTCATTCGCCAATTCTTCATCTTCTTTAGCCCATAAGAGAGTTCTATCAACTGCTCTTTTCCATCCTTTATATAAAATAGTTCTTTTTCTATCATCCATACTTGGTGTAAATTCCTTGTCTATTTCCCATTTTTCTTTTATTTCTTCTATACTTTTGAAAAATCCTACTGAAAGACCTGCAAGGTATGCAGCCCCTAAAGCTGTAGTTTCTATTATTTTAGGTCTATCAATATTCACATTTAATATATCTGATTGGAATTGCATTAAGAAGTTATTTGCACTTGCTCCTCCATCAACTCTAAGACATTTTAACTGCATTTTAGAATCCTCTTGCATAGCCATTAAAACATCTTTTGTTTGATATGCTATAGATTCTAATGTAGCTCTAACTATGTGTCCTCTTTTTGCTCCTCTTGTCAATCCAAATATAGCTCCTCTAGCATACATATCCCAATAAGGAGCCCCTAATCCTGTAAATGCAGGAACTACATAAACTCCATTAGTATCTTGAACTTGATTTGCATAGTATTCCGATTGTCCTGAATCATATATTAGCCTAAGTTCATCTCTTAACCATTGAATCGATGCTCCTCCAACAAATATACTTCCTTCTAAAGCATAGTTAACTTTTCCATCTACTCCCCACGCTATAGTAGTCAATAATCCTTTTTCTGATTCAACTATCGTATCACCTGTATTCATTAATAAAAAGCACCCAGTTCCGTAAGTATTTTTAACACTACCTTGCTCAAAACATGTTTGCCCAAATAATGCAGCTTGTTGATCTCCTGCACACCCTGCTATAGGTATTTGTGCACCAGCTAACATTTCCGAATCTGTGT
Organism: Paraclostridium dentum; assembly: GCF_048568265.1. NCBI lineage: Bacteria > Bacillati > Bacillota > Clostridia > Peptostreptococcales > Peptostreptococcaceae > Paraclostridium > Paraclostridium dentum. The sequence goes on from NZ_CP183813.1 coordinate 2,175,585, forward strand.
ATCCATAAATTTCACTAGATGGTCTAACTTCAGGCAACATACTCTTTGGTATGTTTAATTCACCTAGAATTTCTTCATCCCATTTCAAATCTTTTATATTGAAAAGCATTGTTCTTGATGCATTTGAATAATCTGTAACATGAACTTTTCCTCTCGTTAAATTCCATATAAGCCATGTATCTACAGTTCCAAATAAAAGTTCTCCATTTTCAGCTTTATCTCTTGCACCTTCTACATTTTCTAAAATCCAATTTATTTTAGTAGCTGAAAAATATGCATCTACCAAAAGTCCTGTTTTTTCTTTTATAGTAGCTTCTAAGCCTTTATCTTTTAACTTATCGCATATGTCTGCTGTTCTTCTACATTGCCACACAATAGCATTATATACCGGTTTACCCGTATTTTTATCCCATACAATTGTAGTTTCTCTTTGATTTGTTATACCTATTGCTGCAATTTCATCAGGTCTTATAAAAGATGTTTCTAGAACTTCTCTTAGTACACCACTTTGACTTCCCCAAATTTCCATAGGATTATGTTCAACCCAAGAAGCCTTTGGGTATATTTGAGTAAACTCCTTTTGTGCAGTTGAAACTATATTACCATATTTATCAAATAATATTGCCCTTGAACTAGTAGTTCCTTGGTCTAATGCTATTATATATTTCTTTTCCATAATACTTCTCCTTAAGTTCCTTTGTTAACATATTGTTCTTTAAGTAAATATTAGCAATAAAACAAACCTACTACAATAATTTTAAATAAAGTTATTTTTTAAACAACTTATCTGATATATATTTCATATTCACATTTTTTGTAAGTTATAGGAGTTCCATTTGTTTTATCATTATCAAATTGAACAACTTCAATTTTGTGTTTACCTTCTTTTAAATCATTATCACATATAGTTAACGTAACAGAACTTTCTTTCCCTAGCTTTTCAACTGTATTTAACTTGCCATCTATATATATATAACTTGCTCTAGAGTCATCAAAGTCTTTTGAACTAAGTCCAACTTGTCCTAAACCTTTTTTTTCATCTCTATATACAGTAGGAATAGAGCCATCTTCTGAATTTGAAACATGAGTAGTAACTATTATACTTCCCTTACCTATATCCCCTTCCACTCCAGATGGGATTGTTTTTTCAACTTCAACTCTATTTTCAACAACTTCCTTAGAACATCCAACAGTAAATACCATTATTAAACACAATAAAAATAATAATTTTTTCATTACATCCTCCAAAATCTCAATATTATTACTTTTTAGTGTTCCCAATTTTATACAAAAAAAGCATGAATTAATATATTAATTCATGCTTTTAAAAGAATTATTTTAATAAATAATTATTAACGTAGCATTTTATATTGCCTTTTTTGACAATTATGCAAAGAAAATAACTATTTACTAAAGTTTTATTATGCAGCTTCTAATTCTTCTTCTTCATCTTTTTCTTGTCTAGATTTTATAAATTTAAATACATAATGAACTGCCATACCTACTCCAATAGCAAATACTAAGTCAAATACTACTGTAAATGTAAAAGTTATAAGCAGTACTAAAACATCTGATTTACTTGAAGATAATAGTTCCTTAAAATGAGACCATTCTCCCATATTATATGAAACAATAATAAGTATAGCTGCTAAAGTAGTCATTGGTATTAGCTTTGCAAAAGGCATAAGAATAACCATTATAAGTAATAATGTTATAGCATGTACCATTCCTGATATAGGGCTTCTTCCCCCATTTTTTACGTTTGCAGCAGTTCTTGCTATAGCTCCAGTTGCAGGAATTCCTCCAAATAAAGAAGATGCGATATTTCCTAATCCTTGTGCTACAAGTTCCATATTTGAATCATGTTTATCATCTATCATATTATCTGAAACTACACAAGAAAGTAGTGATTCTATAGCTCCTAATAATGCAATTGTAAGTGCTGGTTTTATTAAGTTTATAATTGTTTTTACATCCATATGTGGTATTTGTGGCTTAGGTATTGAAGATGATATCTCACTAAATCTAGTACCTATTGTGTCTGTTGGTAAGTTCAATAAATTTACAGCTAATGTAGAAACTATTAGCGCTATTATTGAAGCTGGAATCTTTTTATTTACCTTAGGCCAGTAAACTAAAATTAAAATACAAGATAGACCTATTAGAAATGATGCTATATCAAAAGTAGATATGTTTTGTATATAGCTTTCAACTTTGCCTATAAACTCTGCTGGCACATCCGCTATTTTAAATCCAAAAAAATCTTTTAATTGAGTTGTAAGTAATGTTACTGCTATTCCGCTTGTAAATCCTACTGTAATTGTTTGTGGTACATATTTTATTAAAGATCCAAATCTAAGTAGTCCCATAACTACTAATATAATTCCTGCCATCATTGTAGATGTTATAAGTCCAGTTATTCCATAAGTTTTAACTACTCCATAAACAATTACAACAAATGCTCCTGTAGGTCCTCCTATTTGAACCTTACTACCACCTAGAAGAGAAATTACAAACCCTGCAAATATAGCAGTTATAAGACCTTTCTCTGGTGATACTCCTGAAGATATAGCTAATGCTATCGAAAGCGGTAAAGCTATTATAGCAACTATTATACCTGCTATTATATCTTTTCCAACTTGATCTTTAGTAAGCTCATTATCTTTAATCATTTTAAATAACTTTGGTGACACGAAAACACTTCCTTCCAAAACTAAATATTGCAACATTTAATATATTAATCCTATTTTTTGATAAAGTCCATACATAATTTTTAAAATTTGTGTTAAAAACAAAAAAGATACTCCGCAATCGAAGTATCTTTCATATTTTTTAAATTTCATTCAGTTTTTGAAGTAGTTCTTCTAAATCTATACCATGTATATATGCAGCTTGTTCTAAAGTTTCCATTTGTGCTGAAGGACAACCTAAACATCCCATTTCATAAGACATTAAAACATTTACTGAGTTTGGTTTTTTATTAATTAAATCTCCTATTAAGGTATTTTTATCTATTTTCATTTTAAATTCTCCTTTAATAATAGTTCGTATTTTTCTAATTTTATTATATCTTAATATTATAATATTTTTAAACTTTTTTCCGTAACATACGTTACATTTTTAATTTTTTTGTTAATAATTAAAAGCATGAAAATCTTTATTATGGTAAAATTTTATTTTACATTAAAATTTTACATTCCCATTTATTTTCTTTTTAATGTTTTTATGATAAAATATGTTATATATTTATGCTTGCTTGAATATAAATTTAATTGTGAAACTTGTACATACTATAAATATATTTTAAATTTCAAGCATAACTTGTTATCATAATTTAAATTTGAAATAATCTAGGAGGATTAATATGAGCTTAAAAGACAAATTCGCAGCATCATACGCTAGATCTAAAACAATGTCTGGCCCTGAAAAAAAAGCTAATGAAATAATGGGGAAATTATTACTTAAAAAGAGTATTATTCCTATGATCATAATGTTAGTTGTTTGGATGACAGGTATATACTTTAAAGTTAATGGTTGGGTATTATTCGGAATCGTACTTGTTATCGCTGTTGGTACTTATTTTTACATCAAAAAACAAGGTGACAAATATCAAAACTTCAAACCTTTTGTTGGAAATTTAATAAGCCTTGAGAAAAAGGGTAAAAAAGAATATGTAGCTATAATAAAACAAGGTAAAAGAGTTGATAAGTTACAAATAAAATATGGTGGCGAAGAGTTAGAAAAAGTTAAAAAGAACCAATTAGTTCAAATAAGTTATAATAAAGATGAAAAAATTGCAATCGTTGTAACTAAATAATTTTTCAAAGGAAAAGCTTCTACTAAATTAATGTAGAAGCTTTTTTATATTACTCTTTTAATACATACTTTTTATATATTTTAAGCGCATTCGCAAGCTGATCTGGGCAAGATGATTCTCTATTTTTACATGGAATTTTTTCAAATGCTTCTATAATTTCATCAATATTCTTTCCTTCAATCAAATTTTTAATTCCGATTAAATTTCCTGCACAACCCCCTTCAAATATTACATCTTTTAACATATCTCCTTCTATGTCTAATAAAATTGATTTTGAACAAACACCACTAGTATAATATCTATACATACACATCACCTTATTTTAATATTTTATACATATTTATTTATAAACAGTATAATTTATGAGGATTTTAAATATTTTTTTATAATTTATATTTTATATATATCAATTAGTAGTTATAATTATAATAATAGCTATATTTGCTCTGAATATATTAGATAGATTGTGTATATAATCTATTAGATTATCTTTTAGGATGTGATACTTATGAGTGATGTGTTAAAAGAAAACAAACTAAACTTATTTAATAATTTATTTAAATTTTTATTTCTTATGTTTTGGGTTATGTTTTGGTTTATAGGAATAATCCTTACAGATTATAAATTTAATAAAATAGCAATATACTTTTTTATTGCATATAGTTCAGTTTGTATAATATATATTATTAGTTATGTAATTTATATGAAAGCTTCAAATAATTTTGAAAAAAAGATAGAAGTTTTTTATAAAATTTCAACGCTTTTATCATTTATTTTCTCCACATTAAGTTACTATATATTTCCTATTAGCATTATGTGGTTTTTAATTAAGCTATCATTATTATTTACATATATGTATATTTCTATATTAAAAGTTTATAAATACAAACTTGAAGAAGGCGTTGTTGGTATACTAGCATCTGCTTTAATGCTATTTATGTTTCTTAGATACTAAAATTATTAGTTTTTTGAAATATTAGACATATTTAGTATTTTTTGATATTATTTATCTTAGTAGTAAAATACTATTAATAATCAAATAAAAAGGAGTTATTATAATGGAAAGAACAGTTTTAGCCACTATCGGTGAAAAAGAAATAACTAATATTGATATCGAGAATGCTTTAAAAAGCTTAGACCCATACCAAGCTATGCAATTTAATACAGAAGAAGGTAAAAAAAGATTACTAGAAGATTTAGTAAATCAAGAGTTATTCTACCTTGAAGCTAAAGACGAAAATTTACATAATGACGAAAACTTCAAAGCTGAAATGAAAAGAATAGAGGAAAATATGTTAAAACAATATTCTATAAATAAAGTTTTAGCATCTGTTAAATTAACTGATGAAGAAATAGCTAACTTCTATGAAGCTAACAAAACTAAATTTGTTAAACCTGAAACAGCATCTGCTAAACATATATTAGTTGATACTGAAGAATTAGCTAATGACTTATTAAACAAAATAAATAGTAATGAAATATCATTCGAAGAAGCAGCTAGAGAGCATTCTTCTTGCCCATCTAAAGATGCTGATGGAGACTTAGGTACTTTCCCTAGAGGACAAATGGTTCCTGAGTTCGAAGAAGCTGTATTTAATATGAATAGAGGCGACGTACAAGGTCCAGTTAAAACTCAATTCGGATATCACTTAATAAAAGTAGAAGATAGACATGAAGGTGGTCAATCTGAACTTGATGAAGTTAAGGAAGAAATAGCTAAAAGCTTAATGTACCAAAAACAAAATGAAGTTTACTCTTCAAAAATAAATGACTTAAAAGCTAAGTATAATAATTTAGTAAAATTAAACGACTAATAAAAAAAGATAACTAATGGCTAAACATTAGTTATCTTTTTTATGATTTTATCTTTTTATAACAATATTCAATTATATCTCTTCTTTTAATTATCCCAATAAAAATATTTTGATCATCTATAACTGGCACAAAATTTTGGTTCATAGATTTAGATATCAAATCTTCTATATTTGCATTTATAGATACAGGTTTATTGTCCATTCTTCTTTTTACATCACATACATATACATCTTCTATGGCTTTTAATTCTAAATTTAAATCATTCTTTAGATACCATAGTAAGTCCCCCTCTGTAATAGTCCCTACATACGCGCCTTCACGATTTATAATAGGTATAGCAGAATATCTATGATACTCCATCTTCTCTAATGCCTGTCTCATTGTATAGTCATCATATATATATGCTACTTCACTTTTGGGTGTTATAAAAAATAGTATATTCAAATACTACACCTCCTATTAAGTAGTATAAACTTAAAAATACATCTATCCATATTTTATCATATATTTAATAAGATTTGAATAAATTAGATTTTATTTCTAATTAAAAAAATTTACTTTGCTTAAGCGACTTTTTAATATCTTAAAATAAAAAAGCTATTTTTATTTTACTAAAAATAGCTTTTTTACTATTAATAATTAACTTTTATTAAATGGAACTTTATAGATTTATCACTCCAACCTAAATCCCAAGGAACTAATAACCTATCAGTATTGTGACACGTTACAAGTGGATATCCTTTAGAATCTACTCCTGTGACCGTAGATACATGAGTTATTCTACCATTTTTCTCATAAGCAACTATATCTCCAGGAGTCATGTTATATGCTAGCTTGTACACTTCTTCGTACGAACCTTTTCCTATTAATGATCCTCTTCCACTATATACCAAATAATTTTTAAATCCTTGGGCATTTACCCAAGCTTTAGTTCCTTCTGTTCCTTCGTAATTCCATGTTCCATTTTTCTTGAATCTTCCACTTTCAAACATAATTTGAGATGCATAATTTGCACAATCTCCTCCATCGGGATTGAAATCTTTATATTTTGAGTTAAATTTCATTCCATGCTCTTCATCTGCTGCAGCTCCACAATATTTATGTGCATAGTCAATTGCTTTAATCTGTTCAGTAGTTAAGTTTGCACCCTTCTTTTCTTGAGCTAATATATAATTTCTAATATCATCTGATTTTATGTTATCTAGATGAAGAGAATCTGCAAATGGATCAGTATACCATTCTTTTGTAATTATATATTCATTATCTACAATTCTCATATTAAGATAATGATATGTTCCTATCCTAAACATATTTTTCATATCTGGTTGATTCTCATAAGAATAATTGTATTCAGTAGATACAGAACATATAATTCCATATAAATTTTCCTCTTTTTCTTTTACTTTACTAATTTTAACTCTAGTTTTTATATCATTAAATTTAACACCTTGCTTATATGACCAGTTTTCTAAATATTTCATTTTAGTCACTTCTTGTTCATATGCCCATAATCCAAATTTATGATTTACATCATATAATTTTTTCAAAACATCATCATTTTTAGTCAATATAGCCTCATTTCTATGATCAAACAAATTTTCAAGTAAAAGTTGAAATTGTTCTTTTTCTGGATCTTTATTAGCTTTTACAATTTCATTTCCTCTTATAAATGCATTCAACTTTAGGTCATTTTTATTGTTTAAAATAATTGTAGTAATAATACAAATTCCTGCTAATACTAATATTCTCCTTAGTTTTTTGCCTTTTGTATTTTTTATGTTCAAGTTTGTTCCTCCTATCAAATAATAGACTTTATCTTAAGAATATAGAGTATTTCAAAGCTAATATAATATTTTATATAGTTTTTACATTTTTTTAGCCAAATATAATTAAATTTATGGTATAATTGTCTAACATTAAATTAAAGGAAAGAGGTGCTCAGTTGCTAACAAAAATGAAACTGTCTAAAGTAAATAATGTTCTTACTAATAATATATATGCAAATTTTCGTTTTTTAAGTGAGGAAAATTTTGGTGATGTCTCAAAACTCTACGAAGAAGTGAGTAATTCTATGGATAATAAAAATTGGTTAAAAAGTAGAGATCATGCCGGATTAAAAAAAACCGTCGATAATGGTGGTTTTATAATTGGTTGTTATGTAGGTTTAGATCTTATTGCTTGTGCTCTTTGTGATGTCCCTAGCATAAAGGATTTAGAACTTTTATCTTCTTTAGGAGTTTCTGTTGAAGACTTTAAAAGCACTTATATATCAGGTTTTGTTATGGTTCATCCTATGTACAGAGGAAATTCGCTTCAAAGTAAATTACTTGATTTAAGAATAGATATAGCTAAATCTCAACGTAAAAAATATATATTAACAGTAGCTGCTGTAGATAATATTCACAGCATAAACAATATTTTAAATAAAGGATTTGAATTCAAAACTCAACAGGAAAATGAATATGGAATTTTAAGAAACATATTCTTAAAAGATTTATTCCCTTGTGATGAAAATGAAAATTTCATAGATAACAACATTATGACTGATGTAATATAAAAGAGACCTTTAAAATAAAGGTCTCTTTTTCCACGTTGTAAGGTTCTTATATGTCTTTGTACTTCATAGTATATATTATTCATAATTGTTAATTTTGCTACACTTTAATTTGAAAGATAAGTAACACTTATTATTTATTTTTATAATATATTATTAAGTTAGTTTATACTTTTCAAGGGGGTATTTTATGAATATTAATGATAAGGCAAAAGATTTGGCATTATGCATAAGAAATACTAGTGAGTTTAAAACTATGAATAAAGCAAAGAAAGATCTTGATAGAAATTCAACTTTACGAAAACAATTTGATGAATATGTAAAAAAGAAAAACCTTATATATTCTAGATATAAGATAGAGGATGCATCAAAAAAAATAAGCCAATTAAATAGAGATTATGATAAATTTTTTAATCATCCTCTAGTTTCTAATTATATGAATGCAAATAGGAATTTTAATACGATGATGGAAAACTTATATAAACAAATAGAATCTGAATTAACTAAATAAAAAATAAAAGAGACGATTACGTCTCTTTTATTTTTCAAAGTGTTGATAGTCTTTTAAATTAGACCATTCTCCACCCCATGTCCACCCTCTTTTAGTAAAGGCATTATAGCATGCATCACCCTTTTTTATCATCCCCTTAATATTTTCATTTCTTTCTATGTAATCTTGACCTTTCTTAGGGCTTACAACTCCATTTTTGACCATAGGATTAATAAGAGGATTTATATCTATAGCTAATCCTTTTGAATGGTTTGATAATACTTTTGATCCGTCTACAACTCTATAACAAAACGAAGATGTATTATTATCGGACATAGATAATTCATCATCTGCACCATAATTATCAATTATACTTACTTTTTCTATAGGATACTTATTTTCATAAAGTTCTTTAAATATATCTATAACTTCTTTCGATACCTTTTTACTAACTACCATATCTCCTATGTGTGGCTTATTATCAAATCCATAGTATGTTATTTTTAAATAATCCAAAGAATCTTTATCAACAGAATCTTTATCAGGAATAGAGTTCCCAATCATCTTTTCATATATATTATCTGGAATATTTTGAACTTCAAATAAAGGTTTAAATTCTTCTTTCTCTATTTTTTTAGTTACTTTTACATTATTAGATTCTTTCTTTTCATTAAATGTATTACACCCAATACAAGCTAAAATCACGCAACTAATTATAGCTACGTATAAAATTTTTTTAAAAAACATTATAACTTTTCCTTTCTCTACTTAAAATTAACTATACATATATTATATTATTATTTTACGCCAAAAAAATCAAAGCTCATAGCTAATAACTATGAGCTTTGATTTTTTTATTTAATTAATCCTCTAAATTATACATCATATTGTTCATCATATTTTGCATATACATATAATAGTTCATCCACATATCTTGCATTTCTTCCATTCCCATATTTTCCATATACATATATGGCTCATCCATTGATGGATATTTATTTGCAAACTCACCCATATATTGCATTGGTTCCATATTATATATAGGATTTATATATAATCCAGTTTCCTCTTCTTTGATTAACATTATATCGTCTAAATTACAATATTCATCATCATTTTTATTATTGTTTTGTCCATTGCAGAAGTTAAATTCACATCCACATGATTGTTTCATTTCTTTTTTAGGTTTACAATAAGTTGGACTTACATATTTAGGTTCGCATGTACAACTTGGTTTTTCTTCTTTACATGTATTAATTGGTTTACATGATTTTTCTTCTTTGCATGTATGCATTGGTTTACATGATTTTTCTTCTTTGCATGTATGCATTGGTTTGCATGGCTTACATGATTTCTTTTCTTTACATGGTTCTTCTATTCCTAAATCCACGTAGCAAGATTTTTTCGGCTTACAGTCTTCCATTTCATAACATCCTGCAATTTTTTCTTGACATTTTTTCATCATATCTTCACATTTTTTAGATTTACCTTCGTATTCTTTTATCTTTTCTCCAGCAACTTTGTAGCACTTCATAGCCTTTTCATCACACTTCATAGCTTGAGAATATAGACATTTTGCTTGTTCATTTACATTTTGAGATTTTTCATATAAGCATTTTGCTTTTTCACAGTATTGTTCTGCTTCATCTCCTGCTTGCTCTGCTTCTTTGTATAAACATTTCGCTCTTGCACAAAGGTCTTCCGATTTACATAAAAGTTGATTTGCTTGTTTTCTAAGTTTCTCAGCTTCTGTTTCATTGTCCATAGACTCTTTAGCTAATTTTTTAGCTTTAGCTTCTAACGCTTTAGCTTTTTTATCAAATTCTTTAGCTTCTTCATATGACTCTACAGCCAAGCATTCACAATCTAAAGCTTTTTTAAATAATCTCTCAGCTTCTTGTGCTAACTTAACACATGTATCATCAAATTTTATTTCACAGTCATCACATGGCCCTGGAGGACAGCAAGTTGGTTCTAATTTTTTTACCGGTTCACATTTTTTATAAACTGTTTTTTTGCATGGTTCACAGTAGCTTTCTTTTTCTTTTTTTGGATTGCAACCTATATTTGCAGAACAGCTATTATAACATTTTTTCTTTTTTCTCATTGTACTCATAGCTAGTCAAAACCCCTTTGTTGTATTTTATTTTAACTAAGCAAATTAATATGCTTAATACTAATTATATGAAAGTATCTTTGTGTGGTTACTAATAATGTCTAAAATATATACAAAAATTACCTTTAAATTTATTTTTTTCTTACTATAAATTTTCTTTTATTACATAAGATATATATGATTAAAATTTATATCAAAACACTAAATTATAGTTGATTGGAGTGATTAATTTGAATAATAACAAAATAAATAATGAAAACATTAATAATCAAATTGATGATTATACTAAAAAAGGACAAGAGTATATAGAAAAAGCTGAACAAAAAGCTAATGAACTTTTGTCAAAAGCTAATGGTGTTGCACATGATGTGGCTGATAAAACAAACGACATGGCTGAAGATGTGGAAAATGCAGTAAAAAAAAAGACAACTATGAGTCTAAAGTAGACTATCCTTATGATGAATGTTGCTGTGGTACAAATTTTGAGTGTTTTGATGACCCAAAAACTACAGTTGACTATATAAAGGATTATGCTAAAGAACATCCTGTAATGACAGCTACAGCAGTTTCTGCTACAGTTCTAACAGGACTTAGCTTAGTTAGTCCAAAAACAAGAAAAGTAACTGTACCTGTTGCTAAGTATGCAGTTAAGCAACAAGCAAAATTCACATTAGGAGTTGGAATGTTAGCTATGGCTACTTACTTATCAAGTAAATCTGACTTTAACTCTTATAACTAATAAAAAAGGAGCTTTTAAAGCTCCTTTTATTTTAAATATTTCTAATGTTTATTATTTGTGATTTTATATCTACATTATATTTATTTTGATTTTCTTCATTTTGTTTTATAGTTCCATTAAATTTTTTCATAGGGTCCTGATTATTATCTTGTTCATCTTCAAAGTATATATTCTCAGATGCATCTAAATTAAATTCTATATTATATTTATCCGTAGGTAAATCTAAATACGTCATTCCATTTTTATTGTCTATATTTAATTTTTTTGCAATAGGAACTGTAGATTCTATGTTTATACTAGGTGAATATTTTGTTGCTATTATATTAAATGTTTCTGGTATAAAGTTTTCTATATTTTCAATAAATACATCATCAGGCATAGATTGTAAATATACTCCTGCAGTAGTACTTATATTTATATTCTTTATTCCTAATATTTCACTAGCTTTTAGATTTATATCTCCATTTGAACTTATAGTTAAGTTCTCTAAACTTTTAACTTCTTTTGGCAATGTTATTTGACTGTATTCAGTTGAAAAAGTTACTCTTTCATTTAATACATCCTTATCCGTTATAATTAGATCTCCATATCTAGTTTTAGCTTGTATATCTACATTATTTGGAACATACACAATTATTTTATTTGAACCTAAGTTTAGCATGTTTATTACAGCATCCCCAAATCCCTGAATTTCCATATCTATATGTCTATTTTCTTCATTCTGTTTTATATTAAATATGTTTTCTTTGTTATCTATAGTTAGCGTATTATTATTTAAAGTACCTACTTGAACAATTTTAAGTTTGTCAGAGTTACTTTTTTTAACTTCTACATTTATGTTTTTAGTGTCTATGTCTAATTGTTTTACATCAATCTGCTTTTCATATATTGTAACTTTTTCACTTGCTTTTTTTGCACATTCATTTATATAGTTAGTTGCAAATGGTACTGCAGCTATCGATGATGATATAGTCCCTATAATTCCTATAGCAATCAATATAACTGCAAATATAGTTATTTTTTTATTCATCTATATCATCTCCTTTGTAATTTATTTTGTTTTCTTTTGCATGGATATATTTTTTCTTATTTCTTAACCAATTTATATATTGCTTATATATTTTTTTTCCTAGCTTCATAATATATAAATAAACCTGTACTACTAATATATCAAATCCTATAATTCCTATACTAGAAAATACTATAAGTGAAGCTATAGAGCTGTCTAATCCAAATAATGGTCCTGAAGTTCCTAATAACGCGATAAATGCTATGTTTAATGCCCCAATAGTTAATCCTGCACTTGCCATCATTAATATAAATAAAACCCAAATACACATTAATCCAAAACTCAAACAAGCTAGTAGTACTTTTATAAGTTTAGTTGATAATCCCTCATCATCATTTTTTAAATTTGGAGTTAACTTATTATTTATAACATCTTTAGTTTTATAGTAACTGTCTTTTAATCTTATTTTGACTTGGTTTACACCGTCATGAAATTTATCAAATTTTTTGTTACTATTATTAATTTTGCTTTCTTTCATCTCTCCTACTAAATCTCTAACTATAGATTTAGGTGATCCTAGGGATTCTATAATTTGTAAATCACTTTTTCCTTCTATTTCTCCATCTATAAAGTATTCTTCATAATCTCTTAATATATCATTAACCTCATCATCAGAAAAGTGATTAGATAAATAGTCTTTTAATATTTCTAAAAATTCTCTTTTATTCAACCTTAATACCTCCTTAATCTAAATTAATAAGATAATCTACTGCGTTGGTAAAGTTTTTCCATTCTTTTATAAGACTTATTAAATTTTCTTTACCTAACCCCGTTATCTTATAATACTTTCTAGCTGGCCCTTCATTTGATTCTAATATATATGTCTCAAAATACCCTTCTTTAGTCAAACGTCTAAGTAAAGGATATATAGTTCCTTCATTTACTTCTATAACCTTAGAAATGTTTTGAACTATTTCATATCCATACATATCTTTTTTAGATATAAGAGCTAGAACACATATCTCTAAAACACCTTTTTTGAATTGTGTATTCATTTACTCCATCCTTTCTATAAAAATAACTACTATGCTTTATATAGTACCTTGTTTAATCATCGTCATAATCATATGATAGCACACTACTGTGCGCTACACAATACCTTGTTAAATTTTTTATTTATCTCCCCTTGCTCCCTCTAATTAAAAAAGTCGTACTATTCGTTTTCACAGATCAAGTATAACTAACTAATTTAAGCGACATTTACAGGTTGATTTTATACCTGTATGGAGCAAATTAGGTAGTTATACTGATCAAGGCTTACGAAAAGTACGACTTTTTAATTTTTATTATTTAACGTATTCTGTTACTAATTTTATAGTTTCTATAATAGACTCTAAATTAGTTCTTTCATATCCATGAGATGCAAATATTCCAGCACCTATTAAAGCTGTTTTAACGTCATATCCAGCTTTTAACATAGCCCCTGCATCTGATCCGTAATTAGGATAAGTATCAACTTTATATCCTATATTGTTATCCTTAGCAATTTGAATAAGTCTATTTGTTAATTCATAATCATATGGTCCACCTGAATCTTTTGCACATATACATACATCGTATTCAGTTGAGTTTTGACCATCTCCTGGGCACCCCATATCAATAGCTATAAACTCTCTAGTTTTTTCTGGCACAGCTGCTGATGATCCATGTCCAACCTCTTCATAATTACTGAAGAAAAAGTTTACAGTATGTTTTGGTTTTATTCCAACAAGCTTTAAATACTCTATAACATATAAAGCTGCTGCAACTGAAGCTTTATCGTCTAAATGTCTAGATTTTACAAATCCAGAATCAGTTATTTTAACTCTAGGGTCAAAAGATATAAAGTCTCCTACTTCTATTCCTAATTCTTTAGTATCTTCTTTAGAACAAACTTGCTCATCTATAACAACTTCATAGTTAGCTGGAACTCTTGGAAGTTCTCTACAATCAGAGTGTATATGCACAGATGGTTTTATAGTTTGAATAGTGCCTTCATAAACCTTTCCACATCTTGTATGTATTTTACAACATTCACCCTCAACTGAAGTCATCATATATCCACCAACTTGAGTTAATGCCAATCTTCCATTTCCTTTAACTTCTTTTACCATTGCCCCTAATGTATCTACATGGCAAGATAAAGTCTTTTGATATTCATCGTCATCACCTTTTATTGTAGCAACTACAGCACCCTTATTTGTTACTTTATAATCAACATTTAAAGTTTTTAAAACTCCTGTTATATACTCCATTATATTTTGAGTATAACCAGATGGACTTGGTATATTTAACACTTCCGTTAAATATTTTTTTACTAACTCAGATTTATATTCCATAACCTAAACCTCCCTATTTTTATAAGTTTCCTATAATTAAATAGTAAAATAAATAAATTATTGTCAGAGATATTAATATTTTTTCTATTCCAATCACTAAAAGTTCCATTTTTTTAATCGGAATATCAGTACTATCTACATATACCATATTAGTACTAATTGATATCGTTTGCACTATAGATATTATAAATATTATAAGACCAGATATATCTTTTATATCATTATTTATAAGTTCTATATACCTACCTCCATTAAACATGCCTAAACATAAAGCTTCGTTTATTTGAACTTTTGATGGCAAATTAAACATTTCTATAATTGGATAAGTAATTTCACCTATAGTGTCAATCAATCCTGTATTATTTATTAAAAACTCTCCTACAAATATAATTATAACTAAATTGGGTAATATTGTCATAATTATATTAAATGATTCTTTAAAATTTTCAAACATATAAAATATTAACTTATTATTTTTTTTAGTAGATACATGTCTCCTTATCGCATTTTTAAACTTATCCTTTTTAAAACTACATTCTTTGTAAGCGCTTTTGTATAAGTAAGATTTTTTCTTAACTTTTAAAGGCCATATCCTACACATTAAACAGTTAACAACTAAGGATAAATTTATAACCATAAAAATAGTAAATGCTACAGACTTTAAGCTTAATTCATCTGCTAAATAGTAACAATTTAAAATGCTAGTAAAAGAGAAACAAGAAATCATTATGCACGCTTCACTTTGTCTAAGTTTTCCTTTTTTATATAGATGGCTAGTCATAAACATCCCACTAAATATATCTACAAATAAATACACTAATATATTTAATACACATTTTCCACTTAGTTTAAAAGCTTTTTTAGTGTATTTTTGAAAATATGCTTCAAAAATTTCTAATAGACCATACTCTGTTATAAGAGGTAAAAAGAAAGAACTTATTGATAGAATAATAACTGATTTAAACAAAAAATCTCTCATAAATAGTAAACTGCTATTATTATATGCCCTAAATTCAATTTTAGAAAAAATTATAAGTATGAATAATATACTTATAGGTTTTATGCACTTTATTATATTACTAAGTGCATCATATTCCTTTTCTTTGTGTTTAATTATAGGTAATACAGATCCTATAGATACCATTATAAATAAATACAACTTAATTAATTCTATATACCTAGATTGAATAAAAAAGTATAAATGATATATAATTGTATTTGTAGAACCTTTTAAATTTATCGGCAAAAAAAATATAAAAATACCACAAATTGAATATATTACTATTCTAAATGAATCCATTAATTCAAAATTTTTATATTCATTGCTTTTTTCTTTTGTATCAATTCCTTCCATCCATTACCTCCATACATATAATATATAATTGATTTAATATTTATATAAATGTATAATACTATCATTAATTAAATTTTAAAAAAGAGGTGATATATTGAATAACACCAAAAAAACAATATTGATTCTTACCGCTCAATTTGGAGCCGGACATATAAGTGCAGCTAATGCTATTAAAGAATACATACTTGAAGAACAGCCTTCATATAAAGTTGTTATACAAAACTTTATAAGTGCAAGTGTTCCAAAAATGAATAAGCCACTTGTTAAACTTTATGAAGCTAATACAAAATATACTCCTGGACTATACAATTATTATTACTATTTAAAAAAATCATTTGACTCTAGACATGATATAGCTTATAAAATGTATACTCCAAAATTATCCCAGTATATAATGGAAACTAATCCAGATCTTATAATTTCAACGTTTCCTATGGCTTGCACTTGTGTTGATTATTTTAAAACTAAAAATCCTGAGTTTAAGGTTCCAACTATTACAGTAGTTACTGACGTTGTCGATAGTCTTGAATGGATTTATCCAACTACTAATATGTATTTTGTAGCTTCTCATGAGATAAAAAATAGATACGTTCAAAAAGGCATAAATCCTAATATAGTTAAAGTAACTGGAGTTCCTGTAAAAAAAGAATTTGAGCATAACTCAGAACAAAATTCATCTCAAAAACATAAGCTACTTATAGTTGGTGGTGGTAGAGGTTTATTTGATATGGAAGATGATTTTTTTTACTACATAGATGATTTATTAGACTTAAATGGAGATGCATTAAAAGTCACTATAGTGTGTGGTAAAAATCAAAAACTTTATGATAAATTAACAGAAAAAAAACCTCTTAAAAACATTAATGTTTTAGGATTCGTAACAAATATGCCATATCTATTGAAAGAACATACATTATTGATAACAAAACCTGGTGGTGCAACTTTATTTGAAGCTATAAAAAGTGAAATTCCAGTAGTTGTCATGCTTCCTAAAGTTGGACAAGAGATAGAAAATGCCCGATTTATAATAGATAAAGGTATCGGCATTGTATATAACGATGAAGATGACTTAAAAAACTTATTAGATGCTTTAGTTGATAAAAGATTAAACGATAGAATAAACTTCATGGTAGACAATATAATTAATTTTAAAAATTCTATAGATTATAATAAAATTGCATCTTTTGTTACACAATTAATAGGGACTTTATAAAATAGTCCCTTATTTATTAATATTTTTATATTTATTAATATTTATTATCTTTGATTCATTTGTAACAAATTTAATATTTTTTATATTACTTTTAGTTAATATATATTTTGTGTTCTTTATAAATTTAGAAATTAGCACAGCTTCTCCTATAAAAAATATAATACATATTGAAGCCTCAATGTTTAAATTATTCAAATATCCTGTTTTTCCTAAGCTAAATACTGAATGAGATTTTACTAAAATTAAAATTAATATATGGATAATTACAATCGATGTAAGCTTATAAAATTCTTTATATAAGTTATTTTTTTTGATTGAGTTAATGATTTGAATTTGGCTGAAATTAAGGATTTTCAATATATCTATGTATATCTGTTTAAATATGTTTCTATCTACTAAGTTTAATATCACTATAACTATAGAAGCAATTATTAAACAATATATATTATATATATATATATGATAAGGCTCATTTAATCCTATCTTTAAAGATTGCATAAAGGTGTATCCAATTGAAAAAAATAAACCTGAAAAATTAAACCTAAATTGATTGTATTTAATGATCATAGAGTATGCAATTAAAATCATAGTAGTCGTCATAAGAGAATATATTTTAGATTCTCCTTTAAATATAGAAAATAGAACAACCGGAGCAATAAAATATACCAAGGCATCTCCTATAAGCCTTTTTTTCATAAATCCACCTCCATTTTATTGAATATTTCAAATCTTCCTATAATTTTTCTCTATATAAAATAAATTCTATTAAACTACTTTTTTTCCTCCTTTTCCATAGTTTTTATTCACAAAAATAAAGACTATCTAACGAAAGTTATATGGATCATATTACTTTACCTAGATAGCCTTTATTTTTTATGCTACTTTTTCAGTTTTTGAATTTTCATTTTTATCATCTTCTAATAAACCTAATTTTTTAGCTAATATCTTTGTAGTACTAGCTTGTACGATTAATGTTATTAAAATTGTCATAAATACAACTGATGAAATTATTTGATAACCTGGAAGTTGCATAGATACAATTATTCCTGATAGAGCCGCTGGTATAACCCCTGTTTCTCTTACCCACATCATAAACAACTTATCTTTAAAATTCCATTTAGCTTGTCTATCAAATAATGTACATATTAAAACTACTAATGGTCTTGCTACAAACATTAAAACTAAAACTACTAATAGTGAAGGTAACCAATATTGTGCTAGTGCAGATAGGTCTACATGAGTTCCTAAGACTATAAATATAGCCATTCTACATAATGCTCCTACACTCTCTCTAAAACAATGTTCTGCATGAAAATCAATATCTGGTACCCATAGTCCGAATAATTTTCTATTTCCTGCTATAAGTCCTGCTATAAATACAGCCATATATCCACTTCCATGTAACTTAGTAGCTATTTCATAAGCTAATGCAACCTTTAAAACAGAAATTATTGGTGCATATGAGTGGAATACACCCCATTTTTTGTCTGACACTAAAAGTGAAAATAATAAACCTATAACAACTCCAACTGCTAATCCTACTACTACTGAAATTAATAATTCCTTTGCACTTTCACCAAGTGAAAATGATCCTGATGTTATAACTGCCAATAAAGTACTTACTAGTATTGCTCCTACTGCATCATTAAATGCTGATTCGCTTACTACTGTTTGCTTAATTTTATCTTTTATTGCAACTTGCTTAAATACTGGTATAAGTGCTGCTGGATCTGTAGATGCTATGACTGCACCTATAAGTAAAGCCGTCATAATTGATACTGGGAAAATTTTACTAGTTGCTAATCCAACTACAACTGTAGATATTACAACTCCTAAAGTCGAAAGTAAACCTACACTAATTTTAACTTTATTTAAAACTTTTAAATTTATCTCTCTACCGCCTTCATATAATATAAATGCCGATCCGAAAGTCAGTATAAGATTATTTTCTATTGGAAAAGCTTCTATACTTATTATATTTAAAACAGCTGGCCCTATTATTATTCCTGCTATTAAATATAAAATTACATCGGGTAATTTTAGTATTTCACTTAATTTACCTAATACTATACCTGTTACTACTACTACTGAAAATATAAACAATAGATTGTTGGTAGCAATTGCCTCCATTGTATTTTCCATACTGTTCACCCCATTCTTTCCATTAATTAGATTTCTAACTGTTTTCTTATCAAACAATTAATAATTATAGTACTCTTGAAATATAAAGTCAATTACTTAATAATTTTTCATTATATTTAAAAAACTCAAACAATTACCTTCAAAACCTTTTTATTTTAATTTTTATTAAATAATTGGTAATACCAATTTCAAGAATAAAATAAATTCACTAAAATTCTTTCTTTATTAAATCAAACAATAAAAAAGCTTATATAATAAACTTTTAATTTTTTATCATATAAGCCTTTAATTTCAATAGTTTTTTAATTTTTATTTAGAAGTTATATCTAAAGGATTTTTTAATTCTCCATTTATCGTTACTTCAAAATGAACATGATTACCTGTTGATCGTCCTGTTGAACCTACCTTAGCAATAGGTTGCCCTTTATATACTAAATCACCCTCGTTGACTATGTTCTGACTATTATGTCCATATATAGAAGTTTTTCCATCAAAATGTTTTATAGCCACTACATTTCCATATCCATTTTGAATACCTGAAAAACTTACAACCCCATAGTCAGTAGATAATACTTCAGTTCCATAATCAGCAGGTATATCTACACCCTTATGAAGTTTTCTTTCTTTAGTTATAGGATGAATTCTATAACCAAAAGGCGAACTCAACTCTGTAAATCCTGGAACAGGCCAAGATCCATAATTTACTTTTCCATTCATTTCATTTTTCAAATTATTTTCTTGGTTTTCTAAATTTTTAACTTGATCATTTAAAGGTAATTTCGACTCCTCTAAAGCTTTTATTTCTAACTCTACAGAATTTTTCAATAAATCTTCATTGTCTTTTAAGCTCTTTTCATCATCAACAAAATTTAATTGAACAACTTCCACATCACTAGATTCTTTTTGAATTAACTTTTTTTCTTCTATAGATTTATCTATATCTGAAATTTTTTCATTGATATTTTTTTGTTCAATTTTTAAGTTGTATATATCTTTTACAATTTGTTCACCTGATGAATTTTCAGTTTCTGCTCCATATATATTAAGTGTACTCATAGTCGTTATTAAACCTACAGCCATTAATATTTTAAAACTCTTAACCATACTTTTTCCTCCTTCTTAATAACTATTTCTTAATATAGACAAGTTAAATATAAATTATTCAAAATTTAACTTAATATCAATCACAATGGACAATCAAACTTAATAAAATAATATAAACTATTTGTTTAAACCTATTAATTTATTTAAAAAGGGGAAGATAATATGATTAAAAATCAAGAGGTTATCTTTGGAATTATATCTGCTATATTCATAATAATATATTCTGCATCATACATACTTTCTGATATATATTTGATAGTGAACTCTAGAACTTTAAAATCAAATATAAATAAAGTACTCCCTACGCTTAGCAAACTAAATACACCTTCACTAATACTATCACTTGCATGTTTAATACCTCATATTTATACATTAAAAGCTAATTTTTCTATATTTGATAGTAGTTCTATGTTATTATTTGTATTGTTTATGGCAACTTGCACAAAGTTAAATTTTTTAAATAAATTAAAAATAAAACAATACTCATCTATAATTGCTTATTTATTAATAGTAAGTTTATCTGTTCATATATTTTTCAGATAAAAAGTTCATTCAATATAACAAAAGGGATTAAGCTTTGCTTAATCCCTTTCTAAATTCTAAATAAAAGTAGTTTAATATACTCTTTTATCTAATTATAAAAACTATTAAAATATGTTTTTTTGATATTGAATATATTTTTGTTGAACTTCTTTCATTTTCTTTTTCATTTCTATTTGAAGATTCGATGCTGTTTCATAATCTTTAATTTCTATAGAATCTTTTATTCTTGTAAATAAAGATTTTTTATTCATTGTATCTTTCATTAAATAATGTTTTATATAGTTTATCTCTTCCCATAATACTTCATCTAAAACGTCCATATCATCATTTATGTGTAATTTTTTTAAACTTCTTATTATATCTATATTATCTTGTATAATTCTATTTTTAAGCTCTTTTTTCCATTTGTCTATAGCCCCTACTTTAAATGAGTCTATTATTTTATCTGAAAATACATTTCCTTGAGTTAATGATTCTAACTTATAGCTTTGAGTTTCTAAGTTTTTCATATTCTCATATACAGTAGCTGGAGGAGTTGAAAATCTTTGATTTCTTTCTTCTTCTTCATAATCTTCAAATACATCATTTTCGTCTCTATAGGCTCTATTTTTTTCTAGATAAAAACTATTTTCGCCTATATCTTTTGATAGTTCCTTCTCTAATTCCTTTGTACCTAATTTACTCTCTGCAACAGCCTTTATTCCATGAATTATAGTTTGGTATGCTCCAGCTATAACTAAATAAGTATTAGATAATGGATTTGGAGATCTAAGCTCAAATCTTGTAGCTAAAGGACTATTGAGATCTCTTATAAGTCCAACTAATATAGATCTATTTCTTGATGGAACTTCGTAAGAGTGACCTACTGATGTAACTATACAAACAGGGGCTTCAAAACCTGGAACTAATCTATTGAATCCATCATTAGACGAAGTAACGAATGGGTTTAGTACTTCATAGTTTCTAAGTATTCCCATTAAAGCCCCATATCCAAACTTTGTAGTATAATCATTTTTCATATCTTCTGGCGAAAATAAATTGACTATCTTTCCATTTTTAAGCTTTGCACTAATTCCAAAGTGAGTGTGTTCTCCACTTCCTGCAACACTATCTAAAGGCTTAGCTTTGAAAGTTACTTCTAAACCACTCCTACAAAAAACGTCTTCTATAACTTCTCTAGCCAATAATTCATTATCCGCGCATTGAAGTGGTGTTGAATATTTCCAGTCTATTTCCAATTGTTCCATTGCATGGTTAGTTTTTCCATCTATACTAATAGAGCTTGTTATTCCTCCAACCTCTTTATGACCCATTTCTGGTTCTACCCCTAAATTTTGAAGTATTATTAGACTATTTTCTAGACAAGTTCTTATAATTCCTTTTGTTCTTTTCCAATACTGTTCTTTTAAACTTTGAGATACATGAAGAGCTTCTATATCAGCTTTATCTTCTGGTGTGTTTACCCAAAATTCTAGTTCTGTTGCAGCAGTTAGATTTATACTTTCTATTTCATCTATGCTACTTATCCCTAGACCTTCAAGCATGTGTGGTTGTTGTGATATTATGTTCATTATAACTTCTTTTGTGTATTCTTCTGACTTTTTTAAAATCCCTCTAGAGCAAACTCTTTTTCCTTCATGTAATAAAAATGCTGGTATTTTTAAAGTTCCTATCGGTAAGTTGCACTTATTACACATATTTTCCATATTATAATCTATATACCAAATAGCATCATTATCTGGCATTAAATCAACTTTTGCATTGTTTAATGTTGCTATATTGTATAATTCAACACTAGAACCATCAGTTTGTATCCCTGAATTTAAAAATCCTGTAATATCATCTAGAAAAAGTTCTATAGGTATTTTTTCATCTATAGCATTTCCACCTAGATCAACTCCCATCAGAGATACAAATTTTATATTTTCATGTTGAGACAATAGTTCCTTTAAATCTTTTTCATTGTGACTATGTTTTTCAATAACATATAATAAAGATTGCATTTTTATCCCCCAATTCACTGATTTTATTTTATGATTTGCAAGTTATAATGTTTTTCAGAATAAAACACTTTTAATTCGCAATATAATTTATATTATTATAATATATTTGTATTTTGTTCGCAATATATTTAATTTTTTAAATTTACTTAAAAATCCTGTGTATGATTTTTTTTTTACATAGGGTATACTAAATTAATAACCAAAAATTTTTAGGAGAGATTCGTATGGAATATATAGTTTTCGATTTAGAATTTAATCAGGGATTTGATAAAGAAAATAACAAAACATTTTCTAATGAACAATGCCCTTTTGAAATAATACAAATAGGAGCTATAAAACTTGATGCTAATTTTAATATAATCGACAAATTTAGTAGTTTTGTAAAACCCAATATATATAAAACCATCCATCCATTCGTTGGAAAAATGACTCATATAACATTGGACAAAGTAAAAGATGCACCTTCTTTTTCAAACGTATATAAGGAATTTAGAAAGTTTATTTCTAGCAAGTCTAGTATAATGTGCGTTTGGGGTTCTGGAGATTTAAAGGAGTTATACAGAAATATAAATTATTACTCACTTCCTTCAAAAGGATTGCCCCAGTTATATATAAACGTTCAGCAGTACGCATCATCTTACTTTAATAATCCAACTGGCCAAAGTATCGGCCTTCAAAATGCTATACAAATTTTACAGCTTGAACAAGACAAGGCATACCACGATGCTTTAAACGACGCTTACTATACAGCTTTAGTTTTAAAAAATATCTACGATGAAAATATAGTTGCAGATACTTATGTATATACACCTGTTAAATCCAATAGAACTAGATCTAAATCAGTTAAAAAGAAAGTTAACTACCTTGCTTTATTTGAAGAATTTAAAAAGATACTAGGAAGAGATTTAACTTCAGATGATAAGAAACTTATAGATTTAGCTTATAAGATGGGGAAAACTAATCAGTTTTTAATAGATGATATACCAGCTCCAACACCTAAAGCTTCACCTAAATCTAGTAAGAAAAAATCAAAACATGGTTTTAAGTATAAAAAAAGAAGATAAGTCCTAATTTTAGGACTTATCTTTTTTATATATTTTTATGCATTCAAAAACAACATTTTTATATTTTCATATTGTGCAAACTCTACAACATCTATTGGTTTATCTTCATTTCTAAATTTGCTTTCTTTTCCTACATATACATTTACATTTCCAACTTGATTGTATACTTCATCTATAATATTTATAAAATCTTCACTTTTTAAGCTTTCTCCTTTAGACTTTATAAATACTACACTTTCATTATCTTCATTTCTAACTATAGACTCTATTCCAAACAAAAGACTCTCTTCTTTTATATAAACAACTTCAGCGCCTAAAGCTATCCCTTTATTTACTTTTTCTTTAAGCTGTACTATATTCATAATACCCTCCTTTATTTAATAGTTTATTAAATTATATTAAAGGTATTATGATTTTATGTTTTATTTTATCACTAACTCAACTGGACAATGATCAGAACCTAGTATTTCAGTATGAATGTTCGCTGATACCAATCTATCTTTTAACTTATCAGATGCACAGAAATAATCAATTCTCCATCCAGCATTATTGTTTCTAGCATTAAATCTATATGACCACCAGCTATATACGCCTTCTTTATCTGGATTAAAGAATCTATAAGTATCTATAAATCCTGAATTTAAAAAATCTGTGAATTTATTTCTTTCATCATCTGTAAATCCAGCATTTTTTCTATTTGTCTTAGGATTTTTCAAATCTATCTCTGTATGAGCTACATTTAAATCCCCACACATTATAACAGGTTTTATCTCATCTAACCTATTTAAATAATCTCTAAAATCATCTTCCCACTGCATTCTATATTCAAGTCTTTTTAAACCCTGTTGTGAATTTGGAGTATATACTGTAACAAAGTAAAAATCTTCAAATTCTAATGTTATAACTCTTCCTTCATTATCATGCTCTTCTATTCCTATTCCATACTTAACATCTAATGCCTTATTTTTTGAAAATATAGCAGTCCCTGAATAACCTTTCTTTTGAGCATAATTCCAATAATCATAGTATCCTTCAATATCTAAGTCAATTTGACCTTCTTGAAGTTTTGTTTCTTGCAAACAAAATATATCTGCATCTATTTCTTTAAAAAATTCCATAAAGCCTTTAGTTACACAAGCTCTCAGGCCGTTTACATTCCAAGATATAAATTTCATATTTTTCTCCTTTGTATCTACTTAAATTTTATTTTTTTCGCAAAGTCTTGTGGCTTAGTTGAAGATACATATATCCCATTACTTACTTCAAATCCCCCAAAGTTATATTTTCTAGGAATTACATGGAAATGCAAATGAAATAAATTATCATTTTCTAATCCCTTTGGATGCGCATGCATACATAAATTAAAAGGCATATATCCACATTCAATGTATATTTTTTCAAATACTTTTTTAAATATATAGGCAAGTTCATTTAAGTTTACTTCACTTAAATTTTCAAACTTAGAACTATCTTTACATATTATTCTAACTTCATTGTTATACATGGATGCATATGGAATTAGCACCAAGAAATTTTCTCCGTTATGCACAACTCTTTCATTTAAACTTATTTCTTCATTTATTACTTTCTCATACAAACTTTCTTTTTTACTTTCATAGTACTCTTTTAGTATCTCTACTTCATTTTTTATATATTTAGGTACTAAAGACATAGAAATAATTTGCGAATGAGGATGAGCTAAAGATGCTCCAGCCTTCTTAAGAAAGTTCTTAAATATACTAATATATACAGTATCTTTATTTTCTATATACTCTTTATACCTATTTTGGTATGCGAGAAACATATTTTTAAATTCAATTTCACTCATATTATAAAAAGAACCATTGTGTCTGTATGTATCTATAATAACTTCATGAATTCCACTTATTCCTATTGCCCCTTCTTCTATTATTGGATATTTATTATAAATAGATTTGCATATCCATCCAGAATCACTATTTATTTGAAAAGTCGTTCCTGCTGAAAGTTCTTCATTCCCTCTACAAAAAGGGCATTTCTCTTCATAAATATTAGCTAATTCTTTTTCATCTTCAATTTTTTTCATATCAGTTGGTCTACCTGTTCTATCAGGAGCAAATATAATTACATCTCCACTAAATAAATCTACCCTTAAATCACTCAAATTTAACACCTCTATTCAGAGTATTTATTAATTAATTAATTTTTAAATATATACTTAATATAATATCTTCAAAATACTACTTTGCTATAATATTTTTTGTAAATCTATAGTTATAATTTTACATATTTTATCACAGATTGCAAATCTTATAAAACCCTTATGATATCTGAAAAAACTGAGTGCTTTTTATCTTCGTTTATGATATTATTCTCTTGTAAGGGGATTTTACATATTTTTCATAATACAGGGGGTATTAAAAATGTACTTTTCTAATAGAGTTATTTCTATGCAATCTTCACCTATAAGAAAGTTAGTTCCTTATGCAACAGCTGCAAAGGAAAAGGGAATAAAGGTTTATCATTTAAACATAGGTCAACCTGATATAAAAACACCTAAAGGTTTTTTTGATGCTGTCAATACTTTTAATAGCGATGTTTTAGAGTATGCTGTATCTCAAGGTTTGCCTGAGTTAATAGATGCAATGATTGATTATTATGCTACATATGACATGAATTTTGAAAAAGATGAAATACTTATAACTAATGGTGGTAGTGAGGCTTTATTATTTTCCATGATGGCTATTTGTGATCCTGGTGACAACATTCTAGTGCCTGAACCATTTTATACAAACTACAATGGTTTTAGCTCTTGTGTAAACGTTTTTGTAAAACCTATAACTACGCATCCAGAAAATGGATTCCATCTTCCAAACAAAGAAGAAATTTGTTCTAAGATTGATAAAAACACTAAAGCAATACTTATATCAAATCCAGGAAATCCAACTGGAACTGTTTATACAAAAGAAGAGGTTCATATGTTAGCTGATATAGCAAAAGAAAATAACTTATGGATAATCGCTGATGAAGTTTATAGAGAATTTGTTTATGATAACTTAGATTATATAAGCTTCGGAAATATAGAAGAAATCAAAGATAGAGTAATAATAGTTGACAGCGTATCAAAAAGATATAGTGCATGTGGAGCAAGAATAGGGTCTTTAGCTTGTAAAAATAAAGAGTTCATTGCTCAGGTTTTAAAATTATGTCAAGGAAGATTGTGTGTATCTACTCTTGACCAAATAGGATCTATAGAATTGTACAAAACTCCTAATACTTATTTTAAAAAAGTTAATGAAGAATATGAAAAAAGAAGAGATGTTTTATATAGTGAGTTAATGAAAGTTGAAGGAGTAATATGCAAAAAGCCAACAGGCGCATTTTATATACTTGCTAAATTGCCAATAGAAAATGCAGAAGATTTTGTAATCTGGATGTTAAATGAATTTGATGTAGATGGAGAAACTGTTATGGCTTGCCCTGCTGAAGGATTCTATGGAACTGAAGGCTTAGGTAAAAGCGAAATAAGACTTGCTTATATATTAAATGAACATGATTTAAAGAAAGCTGCAAATATTTTAAAAGAAGGTCTTGAAAAATATATGGAAGTTAAAAATGATTTAGCAACTAATAACTAAATTTAAAATAGACTAATCAAATGATTAGTCTATTTTTTCGCCACTTTTTACACTTACTGTTAACTTGTCTCTTAAATTGGGTGCTTATGCACATACCCTAGCTTTCTTTTATAAGTATTTCTTCTAAGTTTTTTATAGAATCCATAAATTTATTACGATCTTCTTCATTTAATTCCAAGAATCTTGATTCTAATCTAGTTCCTAATGCTTCTAAAAAGTCTTTAGCTATCTCTTCACCTGAAGTTGTTAAGTTTAATATATATTTTCTTCTGTCTCTTGAATCTCTTGTTCTAGTTAGGTATCCCTTTTTAGTTAAGTCATCTACCATAGTAGTAAGACTTCCTTTTTCTATATTTAATTTTTCGCATAAGTCCGTCATTGTTATTTCCCCATTATTATTTATGAATACAAGTGCTCTTAATTGTGTTCTGTTTACATTTATATTTGCGGCATACTCTTTTAAAGACTCTAAATATAGACTAGCATGTATCTTAGGAAAAGTTTTTGATACGAAGTCTATAATTTCTTTTATTATTTCATTCATTTCTTCACCTCCACCCCCTTAAAAGTATTGTCAAATTCTAGTTTACACTAATTCCTTTGTATAGACAACACCCAAAAACAGCAATCTGATTGTGTTGCAATTTTAACATTATTTTTCAAATTTGATTTTATTTTCTAACTCTTTCTACATTTTTCTACATTTAAACTATTTACAAAATTAATTTTATATAATATAATTGAATCATAACCGCAAAAAGCGGGAAAACAATAACAAGCATTTATTTATTTTAATCAACGAGGAGGAAAACTTTTTATGATGCAAATTATAACGAGTACGGCACTATTATTAGTTGTACTGGCATTATTCACTTTATTCAGTTACAAAGCACCTCACGGTATGAAAGCTATGGGTGCACTAGCAAGTGCTGCTTGCGCAAGTTTCTTAGTTGAAGCATTCCACGCTTCATTATTTGGACAACAATTCGGAATCTCTTTCTTAGAGCAAGTTGGAGCTGCAAACGGTAGTTTAGGAGGAGTTGCTGCTGGTATATTAGTACCATTAGCTTTAGGAGTATCTCCAGTTTATGCAGTTTTAGTTGGTTTAACAGTTTCAGGATTCGGAATACTTCCAGGATTCGTTGCAGGATACTTAATATCATTCGTTGTTAAGTTCTTAGAGGAAAAAACTCCTGCTGGTCTTGACTTAATAGTTATAATATTAGTTGCTGCTCCATTATCAAGAGCAATAGCTATGTTTATGAACCCAATAGTTAATGATACATTAATGCAAATAGGACAAGCTTTAACAGCTGCTTCTACATCTTCTCCAATATTCATGGGTATAATACTTGGAGGATTAATAACAGTTGTTGCTACTGCTCCATTATCATCAATGGCATTAACATCTATAATAGGTTTAACTGGTCTTCCAATGGCAATAGGTGCATTAGCAGTATTTGGTTCTTCTTTCATGAACTTTGTATTCTTCTCTAGAATGAAGTTTGGTGATAAGAAAGATACTATAGCTGTTGCTATAGAGCCATTAACTCAATCAGATATAATATCTGCAAACCCAATACCAGTATTCACTACTAACTTTATAGGTGGAGCATTATCAGGTGTTGTAGTTGCTTTAATAAGTACTTACGTTGCACCTCTTGCAATAAGTGTTCCAGGTATGGCTACTCCAATAGCTGGTTTCGCTGTAGCAGTTGGACAAAACGGAACTCCTGCTTTAATGGCTGCTGCTGGATGTATAGTAGTAAGTATATTCGCTGGATTCTTAGGACATACAATATTCAAGAACTACAAAATAGTTACTGCTGATATAATACGTGGTAACGGAAATGACGAAGATACTGCTGCTTAGTCAGCATATTATAAAAGCACATCATATGATGTGCTTTTTTTATGCGCAAAAAATTTCAATGTCTAGTTTTGTTGATTCTTCTATTTGAATCTCATTAAAAACTTCTTTCATTACAGGCTCTTCTCCTTGTCCTCCATATATAAATATGCCTAAAACAGTGATACAGCAAAGCGCATATAACTTCATAATTCTCCCCTCCCACATAAATTGTATACGAATCGCAATCAATTGACTACAAATACACCAAATATAATGGTAATTTTTTAACAAATCGCCAGTTTAGCTAACATATCTCAAATTTCATTAAAGATAAAAAAGCATAAGTCCAATGACCTATGCCTAATTTTTATCTTTTAAATTTATAGCACTTATCTATCTAACACAAAATACACTTAAAATTCCTGGACCTGCATGAGCGCCTACACAAGATCCTACATCTACTATTGAAATTCCATTAGGATTTAACTCCAAAGTTGCAAGATCCTTTAATTTACTCATATCCTGATTACAATCACCATGTCCTATAGCAATTTCTTTTCCTTCTCCACAATATTCTTTAGTCATATCTACCATCTTAGAAAATATATGTTTCTTTCCTCTTACTTGCGCCACCGGTGTTACTAGCCCATCTTTAACTTCTAATATAGGCTTTATCCCTAACATATTTCCTATAACAGCCTTAGATGATGATATCCTACCACCTCTTTGCAAGTATTTTAAGTCATCTACAGAAAATACTACATACATATTCTCTTTCATATATTCTAATTTATTTAAAATATTATCTATACTAGCACCTTCTCTAGCCATTTGTGCAGCTTTAACAACTTGCATCCCACAGCCATATGAAAAGTTCATAGTATCAAAAGTATATATTTTACCATCCGTATCATTTTTTGCCATTATTGCACTTTGATATGTTCCTGTAGCCCTAGATGATCCTGATATGTATAAAATTTCTCTACCTTCATTTACAAATTTATCAAATACAGATTTAAATTGAGAGTATGTAGCTTGTGATGTTTGAGGCATTTTTCCATCTCTCAACATATCATAAAATTCTTTAGGCGCTAAA
Source organism: Paraclostridium dentum (assembly GCF_048568265.1). Classification (NCBI taxonomy): domain Bacteria; kingdom Bacillati; phylum Bacillota; class Clostridia; order Peptostreptococcales; family Peptostreptococcaceae; genus Paraclostridium; species Paraclostridium dentum. The sequence continues at coordinate 2,206,491 of NZ_CP183813.1, forward strand.
TCTATACCATCTCTATATTCTTTATCATCAAATCTAACAGTCAACGGAACCATTTCGATATCATACCTATCCCTTAACTCTTTTGATATATCAGATAAACTATCACATACTATCTTTAAATTATTCATTGCAACTCCTCCTTTGTTTTGAATTTTCTAAAAAAAGCAGATTTTTTCTTTATTAAAAATCACTTTTATCGAGTCACCTATAATTGTATTTATATCATGTTTCTTAATATTCATATAAATAACAGCTGCATTACTAAACTTCTCATTTTTTATTACAATAGTAAAGTCAAAAGGATTTTCTGTAATATTTATAACTTCCATATAAATCTCATCACTCCTTCTATTATCACTAATTTTTATATCATATTCACGTATACATAAATATTGTAAATTTTTATATTGGTTTGCATTGTCTATATCAATATTTAAATTCCAATCTATTGCATAAATCAAATTATCATTTATAAATTTAAATCTTGATATATTTTTAAACCCTGTTAATTTTGCTTCTTTTATAGATTTCGGATTATTGAATAATTCATATTTATTTCTTGTTACTACTCCAACACCTTCATCATATACAACTATATCCTCACATACTCTATAAGCTTCATTTATATTATGTGTTACAAATATTGTGCTCCCCTTATATCTGTTCAGTATAACTCTTAAGTTTTCTTCAATTTCACCTCTTAAATGGTAATCTAACGCTGATAATGGTTCATCTAAAAGTAATATATCTGGTTCTTTCGCTAAAGCTCTTGCCAATGCTACTCGTTGCTGCTGCCCTCCTGATAGTTGATTTGGTAAATTATTTTTCACTTTTTCTAAATTAAAATCTTCTATGTATTTATTACAAATTAAATTTTTGCTTTTTTTATCTATATTTTTTAATCCTATTTCTATATTTTCATATACAGTCATGTGAGGAAATAACGCATAGTTTTGAAATACAAAGCCCACATTTCTTTCTTGAGGTTTTAAATTTATATTTTTCTCTGAATCATATAAAACTTTACCATTCAAAGTAATTCTACCTTTATCTGGATTTTCAAGTCCTGCTATGCATTTCAAAGTCATGCTTTTGCCGCACCCAGACTCGCCTAATAATCCTGTAATTTTATTTATTTGGTCTATAAATACCCTTAGCTTATAATTTTTTAAAGTTTTTTCTATATCCACATATAAAGACATTTTAATTCCCTTTCCCAAATTTTTTATCTCTAGATTTAGATATAAAATTTGATATAGTTATTACAATCGATGAAATTCCAATGATAATCATAACCCAAATCATAGCTTTATTCATATCACCACTTTCAACTGCAAAAAATATTGCAATAGGCATAGTTTGAGTTTTTCCAGGTATATTGCCAGCAATCATAAGTGTCGCTCCGAACTCTCCAATGGCTCTTGCAAATGATAAAATTACAGCTCCGATTACCCCAGGGTATGATATTGGTAACATTATTTTCATAAATATTTCCTTCTCACTAAGCCCTAACGTCTTTGCTGCAAATATCATGTTATTGTCTATTTGCTCAAATGAACTTTTTAAACTTCTATACATTATAGGAAAAGATACGATTACAGCTGAAATTACAGTAGCTGTCCATGTGAATATAAGATTTATATCTATTGTTTTAAGTATCATTCCCACAGGTCCATTTTTTCCTATTATAATTAATATAAAAAATCCTACTACTGTGGGAGGTAATACAAGTGGTAAAGTTAGTATAGTATCTATCAAACTTTCATATCTTCCTTTATACCAAAATATTTTATAAGATATAATAATACCTAAAATAAAAGTTATTAAAGTTGCCACAAGTGATGTTTTGATAGATATAATTAATGGCGAAATATCCATATATTGCTCCAATCTAAAATATTAAAAGATTATAAAATTTCTTCATAACCTTTTTACGCTTTATTAATTTATACTTTTTATTATATATTCAGCTCATTTCTTAGTCAAATATATGCGTTTGTTTATATATTTTTACATTTTCCGACATTTTACCTATGTTATAAGTACTTATTCTGGGGTATAATAATAGATATTAATATAGGTGGTGATTTTTTGTTAGATTTAAATTTAGAAGCTAATAGATGTTTAGTTTGTAAAAATGCTAGATGTAAAAGTGCTTGTCCTATAAGTACAGATATACCTACTGTAATAAATTTATATAAAGAAGGTAAAATAAAAGAAGCTGGTGAACTTCTATTTAATAATAATCCTCTTTCTGCTGTTTGTGCAATTGTTTGCCCACATGAAGATCAGTGTGCTGGTAATTGTATAAGAGGAATTAAAGGAGAACCAATTCAGTTTTATAAAATAGAAGAAGAAATTTCTAAAAACTATTTAAAAGATGCTGATTTTTCGAATATAAGCAAAAACGGAAAAAACATTGCTATAGTTGGATCTGGCCCTGCTGGTCTTACAGTTGCATTTGAGTTAGCAAAAAAAGGCTATAATATAACTGTGTTTGAGAAAAATGAGCAGCTTGGAGGAATTCTTAGATACGGTATACCTGAATTTAGGCTTCCAAGAGAAATAATTGATAATTTAATCAATATACTAAAAAATATGGGAGTTAAGTTTAAAATCAACGCTACAGTTGGTCCTATACTTACATTAGACAAGTTACTTGAAGATGGATATGATTCTATATTTATAGGTACTGGAGTTTGGAATCCAAGAAGATTAGAAATAAAAGGAGAAAGCTTAGGTCATGTACACTATGCTATCGATTACCTACGTTCTCCTAAAAATTACGACTTAGGAAATAAGGTTGTTGTTATAGGTGCTGGTAATGTTGCTATGGATGCTGCTAGAAGTGCTAAGCATTATGGTTCAAAAGATGTTTTCGTAGCATATAGACGTGACTTTGACAATATGACAGCAACTAAAGCTGAAATTCATGAAGCTATTGAAGAAGGTGTAGAGTTTATGACTTATAAAGCTCCTATAAAAATAGTTAATGAAGGTATAATTTTAGCTGATACTAAAAAAGTAGTTAATGAAGATGGGACTACTTCTTTAATTACTGTAGAAGATAGCGAAAAGTTATTTAAGTGTGATTCTATACTAGTCGCAGTTAGCCAAGTTCCTAGAAATACTATTGTTTCTAATAACAAAGGCTTAGATGTTAATAATAGAGGACTTATTATGACAGATAATAGTGGACATACTACTCGCGATGGAGTATTTGCTTGTGGCGATGTTACTCATGGTGCTAAAACTGTTATAGAAGCTGTTGTAGCTGCTAAAATTGTTGCTACCTCTATAGATGAATATTTAAAGTAATGTTTATTTCAAAATAAATCTTACTTTAGATACAATAGTATTCTACTGAAAAAAGAGGTGTTTTATCGTGAATAAAGAAGAAAAATTAGTTGATATATTGAGAAATAGTGATAATATAGTTTTCTTTGGTGGCGCTGGAGTTTCAACAGCATCTAATATACCTGACTTTAGAAGTTCCAACGGATTATTTAATGAGAAATTAAATATTACTTTAACTCCAGAGCAATTAGTTTCTCATACTTTTTATTTAAAATATACTAAGGAATTTTTTAATTTTTATAAGAAAAAACTTATATATCCTGATGCAAAACCTAATAATGCTCACATTGCTTTGGCTCAACTTGAAAAAATGGGTAAACTTAAAGCTGTAATTACTCAAAATATAGATGGGCTTCATCAAATGGCAGGTAGCAAAAATGTATTTGAACTTCATGGTTCTGTACATAGAAATTACTGTGTTAGTTGCAATGAGTTTTATGACTCTAATTTCATTCTTAATTCAAAGAATGTCCCAACTTGCACTAAATGTGGAGATACAGTTAAACCTGATGTAGTTCTTTATGAGGAAGGTTTGGATGATTCTATAATAAAAGGATCTATTAATGCTATATCTAAAGCTGATACTTTAATTATCGGAGGCACATCACTTGTAGTGTATCCTGCAGCAGGACTTATAGACTACTTTAAAGGCAAGAATTTAATCCTTATAAATAAAAGTACTACTCATGCTGATAATAAAGCTGATTTAGTTATAAATGATAGTATTGATATAGTATTATTTAATGCCTTAAATAAAATTTAATAAATTTAATTAATATAGAGATTTTGTATATACAACTTAATCTCTATATTTTTATTTTAAATAAAAATATAGAGGATACAATGTAACTTTATATACATCGTATCCTCTTCTTTTTAATATATAATTAATTAATCTTCACTATACTAATACTTTAAATTGATATCCATTATCTTTATAGTATTTTATTAATTGTGGAAGAGCTTTTGCAGTATTTTCTTTACCATAAGTATCATGCATTAAAATAACTACCATTTCTTTTCCCTCTGAAGTTTTTACTGCATAGTTGTATAGTTCTTCAGGTGATTTCTTTTTACCTTCAGCATCTCCACTTAAGGCATTCCAATCTATTGCAGCCATACTGTTAGCAGCCATATATTCATCTAAAGGTTCCATACCTTTCCATGACATATGTCCACCTGGACATCTTATAACCTCTGTTGAGAAGTAAGGTCCTAAAACTCTTTTTAATATATCATCAGTCTTTTTAAAGTCGCCTTTGAAAGCTTCTAAGTCTAATGTTCTATTTGGGTATAATATACCATAATCATGGCTATATGAGTGATTTGCTATTGCATGTCCTTCTTCAAATTCTTGCTTTAGTAAATCTTCAGCTTTCTTTCCACCACGTTCTATATTAGATCCTGTTACAAAAAATGTAGCTTTAACATCTTCATCTTTTAATGTTTTTAATATCTCTGGAGTAACTGTAGTTGATGTTCCATCATCAAAAGTTAAAAATACTACCTTTTCTCCATTGTTTGAATAGTCTCCACTTTTTAATTTCTCTGCAACTTTTTCGGCACTATAGCTGTAACTTTCTGCTCCATGCTTAACTCCGATCATTTTCTTTTTAGCTTCTTCTTCTTCTTTACGTTTTTGTTCTTCTGCTGCAAGTCTTTTCTCCTCTGCAACTTTTTCCTCTTGTTTTTCTTTTATTGTTTCATCCACATAAGCTTTAACTTTATTAAAAGAACCAAATATAACTACACATACTACCATTAGTAAAAATGCTCTTTTAACATTTAGTTTTGCCCGTTTCTTATTTTTATTAGAGCCAGAAAAAATATTGTTATTTTTTTTCATAACTTCCCCCTTACTGTCACTTAATGTCACTTTTTATTATATATACATTATACTCTAATTAATCCATTATGTGTATTACAGCTTCGTAACAACTATTTCAAAATGGTAACATATTGAAAAAATTAAAACAAATTTAATAATTTTATTCCTGTTTTTTAAATTTTATTAAATAATTATATATTATTTTTAAGTTTTATTGGTTTATCTAATGCGTAAAAAAACTGCATACGCAGTTTGTTTTAATACTAATTAACTTTTTTCTTTTCCGATTTCTTCGTTTTCACTGTAATTGTATACAATGCTTCCAAACTCTTGTTGATATCTCATAGTCGTATTTATAATTATATAACCTAACCCCAAAAATATAAAAACTAAGGTAATCCCAATTACCAGTTTTATCTTTAGCCTCATATGGGACCTCCCCTTTTTTCCATTTTTTACCTAATTAAATTATATAACATTTTCTGACTATTTAACAGAAATTATTATCTATTTTTTTCTACAAATTAATGCATAAAAAAAAGCTGGTTAAAACCAGCTTTTTTATTTAAACTTTATTTGTCCATTTTCTATCGACTCTAAAACTACTAATGATTGTAAATTTATATTTTTTTCATCTAAAAGTTTAGCCCCATCTTGGAATCCTTTTTCTATAACTATTCCAACTCCAACCAAGTTAGCTTGAGCTTGCTCAACTAATTCATTTAAACCTATTGCAGCTCTTCCATTTGCTAAAAAGTCATCTAAAACTAATATGTTTTCACCTTTATTTAAATACCTTTTTGAAACTCTTATTGTATAATTTTTAGCTTTAGTAAATGAATATACTTCAGATTCATAAACATCTTTATCCAAATTTTTAGATTCAACTTTTTTTGCAAATACTACAGGTACATTCCCAAAATGTTGAGATGCTATAGATGCTATAGCTATACCTGAAGCTTCTATTGTAAGTATTTTATCTATTTTTTTACCTTCAAATCTTTTTGAAAACTCTTTTCCTATTTCATTTAAAAACGCTACGTCTAATTGATGATTTAAAAAACTATCTACTTTTAATATATCATTACCTGAAATTCTTCCTTCAGTTAATATTTTTTCTTTTAACTTTTCCATAAATATGCCTCCAAATTTTAGTATACTGCATAAATAATGTTGAGAAAGTTTAAAAAAACTCCTGTCTAAAAAGACAGGAGTTGTATTTACTATAAAAAATAATAAACAAACTTCCTGTAGTCAAATCATTTACGGTGATTTGGTAGAAACTCTTGACCCTTATCGTCAAATTTATACAGATATTGTAATCAGTTTATCTAATTATAAATCATTAGTATGTATTAATCAATATTTATTTTATTTATCTCATTTATGCTAAGTGGTTTAAAATAATAATATCCTTGTATATACATCTTTTCATTTTTTATGTTTTTTATAAAATCTTTTTGACATTTATATTCTACGCCTTCACATACAATGGACTTATTCGTGGCTTTACATATATTAGATAAAAATATAATAATTTCCTTTACAAAAATGGAACTTTCTATACTATCTATAAAGTATTTATCTATTTTAACTATATCAAAATCTAATTTTTCTAATATATCTAAATTGGAATATTCAACACCAAAATCATCTATAGCTATCATAAATCCACATTTTTTTAATTTTTCTATAGACCTATTTATTTTGCTTAAATCATTTATCCCCACTTTTTCTAAAATTTCTATACATATGCTATGCTTTTTCATATTCATTAAAGTTGATATATCACATATTTGTTTTATAAATGTATCATTTTCAATTTCATTTAAAGACATGTTTAGTGATATATAAAATTCATCGTTTTTAATATTATTGTATTTTTTTATAATGTCATAATCATTTATTGCAAGTTTTAATATATGTAATGAAGTTTCAAATAACATATCATTGTTTTCAATCTCTTTTATAAAAAAATAAGGTGTTAGTATTTTATTATCTTTTCTCAATCTCAACAACCCTTCAAATCCAATTATTACATTTTTTTTAGGATTTACTATAGGTTGGTAATATAAAAAATATTTATTTTTCTTCAAATCTTCTCTTATGATTTTTTTCATCTTGCACTTTTTAATATATGGTAATTTTTTTTTATAAAAAATATATGCTAAAAATGCAACAATACTTAATCCTATTAAAATAATTATTTTGAAATTACTTTTATACCTACTCTCTCCTTTATTGAAGTATATATCTTTAAGGTTATCTATCGGACTATATTTTTGTTTAGAATATAACTTTAACTTCTTATCTATATCTTTTACAAGTTGTTTATTTTTTTTATTTCCAGCTATGTAAACAGGTCCTGTTGAATATTCAAAAATCTCATTCATATCACTTAACTTTGTATTATTTATATGAGAAATAGTAGCATCAATTTCATTTTTTATTAGTAAATCATCAAGTTCTTTATAAGATTGAGCTTCAACAGGAATTACTTTTATATCCCTATTTTCTAATAAATCCATTATCCATTTCGAGTTAGTCTCTCCAGGTATATATCCAAATCTTAAATTGTTTAAACCTTTTATGTTACCATAGTCTATAGGCTTATTAGTATATACTCCATAAGTTTCTAAAGTTATATAGCTATCTGTAAATTCAAATTCATTATCTCTATCTTCTGTTCTATTAATTCCAATAAGTAAATCTAAATCTCCATTTTTTAACATACTCATTGCTTGTAAAATATTGGTATATTTATACTCATATTCAATTCCCAAATCGTTGCATATAGTGTCTAATATATCGTTATAATATCCAGTTGGATTTCCTTTGTCTATATAAAAATACGGGTTATAATCATAAAATCCAACTTTTATAACTTTATTTTTATATGGTTTCTCCTGTGAATATATATTATTATCAATTATGGGTATTAATACTATGAGAATAACTAAAATGTTACTTATTTTTTTAAGCATAATTCTCTCCGTTTCAATCGTTTTGTATTTAATAATAATATTATCTTTAATCTTTCCTAACCATATATTCCCATTTTATTCATACCATAGTTTAATAAAATTCATACTCTCTTTTGATGGGTAAAACATTTTATCTTTACTTTTTTCTCCTACAGCAAAAATAGAAAACCCTTTAATATACTTTTCATTGTCAAAGGCTATTTTATATGCGTTAAAACATCTAGCTTGCTCATCTCCATTTACCAAGTCAGATACATTATTGTTCCAAGGGTGTGTTGCCGCATATTCAAGTCTTGGAAATCCTAATTCCCCTAAAAAAATTTTTTTATTATATTTATTTGCAAAGTTCTCAATTTCTTGCTTTATATTTTGATTTCTATTATTTACTGTAGAACTATTGATGCATTTAACCAACTCATCAACTGTATTTATAGGCTTATCACTAAGCTCAAAATAAGCTGCAATAGATATAAAATCTACTTTCGAAAACAATTTGTTATTTAATTTTTTATTATATAATTCTTTACTTTTAAGATCCCATTTAGCAGTGTACCACCATGAAGTTTTATATGTTACAAGTCCTTTGAATCTCTTTTTCGTAAAGTCTATTATGTCACACCACTGTTGTTCATAAGATTCAAGCTTACTGAAATTAGATGCTGTATTTATAATATCTACTTTACATGGAACTGCTACCTCATCAATTAGCTCACTTAATATACTTTTCCAATCATTAAAAAATTGTTTTTTATCTTTAGGATTATATTCAGTTTCATATTTACTACCATTGTCAATCCATGGAAATGCTTCTAATATTACTGTTTTATTATTTTTTTTCAAAATTTTAATAATCTGTATGGCCTTATTTTTACTATATTCATCTATAATCATTTTGTTAGATTCTAAAGAAGGTATTTTTATAACTATAGGTACATTTACAGTATTTGCATTTAACATTTTTATATCTTGTAATGCCTGATTAATTTCATAATCTGTAGATAAATTTACTGAATTTAATTTATCTGGTACTTCTGCTTTATCATGTCTATATGCAACTATGCCTCCACATAAAGCTAATATAAGTGTTAAAATTATTACCTTTTTCAAGAGTATCAACTACTTTCTATATTTTAATATTAATAATATAGCTGATATTATTACAGTTAAGAATAAAAATCCTGCAATAAGTACAAATGTTAAACTTGATTTTTCTAATTTAAATTTAGCAGAGTTATCTTCGGGTTCTCCATCTCTTGTGTTGTTTTCTTTGAAACTTATATCCTGAATACCTCCATCTCTATTTACTACAGCTGCATCCCCTTTTAAATCTCTGGTTAAATTGTTATCAGATAAATACCTTACTGATGAACTCAAGCTATTTTTATCTAAAGAAGATACTATAATAGCTGAATTTGATTTACTATAAGGTGAATTTATAAGTTGTATTGTTGATAATTGTTTTGAATATTTATCATCTAAAAATTTAATCTTATCATTATTTTCAAATCCACTAAAATTCTTATCAAATTTAATGTATAAGTCTTTATTTATATCTTTTAAAATACTATTGTCATCTGGAGTTCCTATAACTATAAGATTTCCTTTTTTGTTCGTGTTTAAAAATTCACTATCAGTTAATACATTTAAATTTCCTGTATTATAAACTGCATCTCTTCCCATATTTCCAATTATATTAGCTATGTTACTTAAATCTGAAGAGTTTAAATTCTTAGAAACAACTACATTTATATCATTTGCTTGTTGATTATCTATAAAAGGATACGGATAACTTTTGAAATTCAAACTATCATTGTCTTTAAAATCAAACTTTATAAATGAACTATCCAAAATATAAGCCCATGGGTTATCTGTATCTCTTGTAACGCACATTAAATCTTTTAACTCTAAATTAAATTCAACTTTTATTTTATAATAATTTTTACCTAAAACATCCGTTGGAAGATTTACTTCTAAATTATCATTATCTGCTTTTTCTAAAGATAATTTTTTACTTGAAATAGGCTTATCATTTACATATACAGTAACTAATGATCTTTCAAAATCTAAATTTTTAGCGTATCTAAACTTTAAATTCAAAATTGATCCAGCCGTACTTATTTTATGTTTAGGTATAGATACATCAAAGTTAGTTTCTTGTGAAAAAGGTCCCTTAAGTAAAAAATCATTATACCCTAAGTCATTTAAAGTTAATTTATTTTTAGTATCTTTTTTTATATCTGAAACATCTTTATTTTCATCAATTATGAAGCTACTACTATTTAATTCATTTAACAGCTCATTATTACATATTAATTTAGTTGCATTTTTAAGAGCTTTGATATTATCTGAGATTATTAAAATCATTCTTTTGTCTTTATTAAACGGAGAAATTACTTGCTTTATAACAGCTTTATTTTTAGCCTGATTTTTTTCGTCATTGCTTAGTAAATTCAAAAAATCTGTAGATGTATCATTTGTTCCACCTACATAGATAATATTATTATTGTATTCTTTTAAATTTGACTTTAGTTTTACATCTAATTTGAAATTGTCAGCTTTTAGTTTTTGTCCCATATTTAAGCTTAAATTCATTATGGAGCTTAATTCATTACTATTATACTTATCTGGTAATACAAAAGTTGTATCTACATACTCCTCATTACCTATATTTGTAAATGTACTATTATAGTCTTTTATTTCATTTGAGTTAGATTTTAATGAATAATTCAATTCTATATCTGATTGTTTATGTATTACTAACCAATTTGCAGTATTAGAATCATCTCTACATATTTTATCTGATATAGTTTTATATGCTTTTATAGAAATGCTATTATATCCTGGTTTTACAAGTTCTTTAGGAATGTTAACTTGCCATTTATCCTGATATTTTCTATCTCCATCTAACCTTTTTGAGCTTACAGGCTCTCCATTAATAAATACTGTAATGGTTGAATAGTTTACATCCAATAGCTCACTTTTTGTATATACTAAATTTAATTTCAAATCCTTAACATCCCAATTTTGAGATACATTAAAAAATCTTTCGGTGCTTCCAATAACACCATTTATAGTCACGTCATCTTGAAATTTATATGCTTTTACATCTTCATTATCTGCAAATATCAAACTAATATTAGAAAAAGTTAGTATTAACGATAATGCTATAGTTATTATTCTCATTAAGTACCTCCCTAGAACCTTTCTGTTTTATACCATTTAGCTTCTCTTTTTAAAAATACATCTTGGAAATGTCCAAACATACCCTTAATCGCTACTAATAGCCACATTTGTGAATATGTGAAGTACATAATTGCAACTAAAAATATATTTTCAAGTCCACTTTCTCCTTTTTCCATAGATAAAGTTATGCTAACTTGCAAAATAAATAGGATATATGATAATACCCATACAATCCAAAAGTTAAACGGTATATTGACCTGTACTATATTAAATAAGCTTAAAACAAATATACAGTCTGATATTACAACTGAAGTTAAAAATAAAAAATATACTGAGAAGAAATATACTATATCGAATAATACTCTATTTTGCTTACCTTTAAATATATTTTTTATATACTTAACTAGTACATATATATTTCCTTTAACCCATCTAGTTCTCTGCTTTATCCATACATTTATAGTCTCTGGCTCTTGTTCCCAAGTTACAGCTTGAGGAACATACGTTATTCTTTGCCCTAATTTATAAATTCTAAAACTTATCTCTGTATCTTCGGCTATTGCTTTCGTATCCCATCCACCTAACTGCTCAATAGTTGTTTTTCTTAATACAAAGTTAGTTCCTGGTATCGTACAAAGCCCTAATAATTGTCTTCGTCCTGCTTGAGCTATCCATTGAAAACTCAATGTTTCTATATTTATAAATTTTGTTAAAATGTTTTTATGTTTATTTCTAGTTCTAAATTTTCCAATAACAGCACCTAACTTATCATCTTTTACTATGGTTTGGATTAAATATCTAAGTGCTGTTTTTTCTGGAGTGTTATCTGCATCATATATTGCAATAAACTCTCCTATTGCTTCTTGATATCCAATATTTAGTGCATTTGATTTTCCTTTACCTCCAGTAATATTATCTGTATTTATAATGGTAAAATTATATTTTTTGTATTTATTTTTTATACTCTGAAGTATATCTTTAGAATCATCACTTGAATTATCATTTATCACTATCAATTCCATCTTATCTCTAGGATAATCTAATAATAATAATGACTCCACAGTTTTTCCTATAACCTTTCCCTCATTATGAGCTGGAACTAATATAGATACAAATGGATATTCTTTTAATCTTTCATCTTTAAAATTAAGATTTTTAAGATAATATACATATCCACTTGCAGCTAAAAGAATATTTATAAAAAGTATTGCCCATATAGATATTAAAGAAAATAAAAATAAGTAATCTACTATAGTAAATCTATTCATAACTATCTCCTTCTAAATTTTCGTCTATTTATAAATCTAAAGAATATAAATATTATCGTAAATACAACCAATACAGCAGACACAAATATTACGATTATCTTATTTATATTAGACATAGAGTTTTCAAAGTTCATCTCAGATTTAGATTTTTCATTTGACTTATTCTTATCATACGTAACATCTATTTTGCCATCTTTCGACTTTATATTTATATCATCAATTTTTACATAATTATTTATATCTTTTAAATTTAAGAACTCTGCATCATTGTCTTTTAAGTAAGATATAACTTGTTTTAAATAATCTATATTCATATAAGGATGAAAGAAAAAACCTCCAGTGTATCCTCTTACCATAGAAAGTTTATAAAAGTTATTCTTTATAATATCTATTGAAAACTTATTGTCTCGTTCTATATATCCTAAATTCTCAGGAATTAAAATGTTGAAGTTTTTACTTCCTTCTATGATATATGGAAAACTACTTGTCGCAAAGTTTTCGTTATTGTTTTGATATTGACCAACATAAGTTGAAAAATATTTTTTTAATTCTGTATAGCCATTTTGATCCATAGCATAGTGAGGCGCTTCAAATGCGAGAGGGTAAATACCCTGTTCTACACACAATCTTAATCCACTTAAAACTCTATACTTAACATAGTTCTCCATATTTTCAGATATAGGCTCATCTTTTTCCATATCCCAAAACTCATATCCTTCCCCTGAAATCTCTCTTTTGTCTAAAGAATGCATATATCCATGTAGAATAACGCTACCACCTCTATCTTGCATATACTTTATAGTTTGTATAAACTCTGGATCATCTTTTATGGTATTTATTTTACCAGTTTTGCTATCTACATACGCTGGAATTAATGCTATCATAAAAGGTATGCCTTCAGAGTATAAATAGTCTGCAATCTCTTTTAGGTTATTTTTATCTCTAAATAAATGCACATCCTCAATCCTTACAAATACTTTACCTTTTTCAAAGTTTTTTATATTATAAAAATCATTTAAAGTATCTTCAAATATGAAGGACTGATCTATTTTGTACTCTGCAATGAAATATAAATTTTTATTGTTTATAACATAAGGATATTCATTATAAGAATCTTTCATAGTTGCTAATACCTTATTACTCTCACCCCTAGTGTTAACTACATCAAAATAATCACTTCCAGATATAGTTAGTTTTTTCCCTTTATAATTTAATTCATTTATGCTATTTACCTTTTTATCATATATTAAATCATACTTTTTACTATAGCTTAAAAAGTCTTCAATTCTATTTCCTATCCAATATATACTGTTTTTATAATTTGCTAAATCATCTAGCAAATCAGTATTATTTATTTCATTTTCTATATTTATTACAAATACTGAATCATATTTTGTTAGATTTCCTTTTTTGTAATCATTTACATATATATTATCTACACTTTTGTTAAACCTATATAAAAGTTCATTTAAGTGATTTACTACATTTTCTTTATACGAAAATGTCTTTTGATTTTCATATATTATTAGAGCTTTTTCTTTTTTCTGTATGTCTGCAAAAACTATGCTGCTACTGCTAAAAACTAATAAAACACTTAGAATTATAGCAATATATTTTTTACACATCATACTGAAGCTCCTCTTCACATAAATTTTTAAATTCTATAGAACCATTTATACTTTCCTTATATTCAACAATAGCTATTTTTGTATCTATGTCTATATATGACTTTCCTTGATTTAATTCTAAATTTAATTCACTTATATTTTTTTTAATTCTTTCTTTTACTGTGTTTGCACCGTCAAAATCGGTATATGGCATTATAATCCCTATCATGTCACTTTCCAAGTAATATCTCTCATCTTCAGATCTTGTAGAATCTATTATTATATTGCTTACACTTTTAACTAAGTTATATGTTTTTTCTTCTCCAATTATTTTTCTAATTTCTTTATAATAAGGAAGCTTTATCATCATTAGTGTTAGCTTATTTTTGTGTCGATTTGATTTACTCATTTCTTTTTCTAAAGTAGAATAGAAATGTTTAATATTTCCAAGACCTGTTACTTCATCAACTGTAACAAGATTTTTATATTTGTCTTTTAATACTTTGTTATCTTTTTGAAGTGCTAAAATAACATTAGATAACCTTCCACTAGTCATACATATGATAGGCATACTCAACATCCAAATATAAGATATATAGTTTATATCTATATTCAATACTGTATTTCTATAAAATATTAAAGATGCATATAAAAATATTGCTACTGATGTTAATATAAGCCCAAATATAATGCCTCCTATATATGTTGTTATCGAAATTAAAAATGTAATTCCTAGCATGATAAAATTCAATAAAAAATTAGTATTTTCTTTTGATATAAATAATATCACTACAACAATAAATAATTCTAATACTAGTGCTATCATATACGAGTCTATTTTCTTTGATAACTTATCCATTTTCCCCTCCTATTTATATTTTTTACTTAATTAATCATGTGTATATTATACTCCTTTTTTTACTTTTTTCGCGTTTTTTCGATTTTTTTTAACATTTTTTGCCTTTAAAACTTCTAAAATAAAAAATAGAACACACTTAGTGTATTCTATTTTTTATTTAGTTATTCAATTGGTAGTATTATAATGAATTTACTACCTTTTCCAAATTCACTTTCAATATAAATCTCTCCTCCATGTAGGTTTACTATTTCTTTAGTTATCGTAAGCCCTAATCCACTGGAGTTTTGAATTTCTTCATTTGCATCTACTACTTGCCTAAATCTGTCAAATATAATCTTTTTATGTTCTTCATCTATTCCAATTCCATTGTCCTTTACATATATCTCTACTTCATTTATATGATCTTTTATACCTAATTCTATAGTTCCACCTTCTGGTGTGTATTTTACAGCATTACTTATTAAGTTCTCTATGCATCTTTTTATTTCTATTTTATCAAAGCTAACTATTTTTTCTTCTATCTCTGGATCTATTATCAGCTCTATTCCTTTACATTCTACATGATTTTTCAGCCTTAAAGCTTCATTTTCTATAACCTCAACTATGTCTTGCTTAGTTTTATTGATTTTATATTTTCCATATTCTATTTTTTCTATATCCATTAAATTTGTAATTAATTCCAACAGTCTCTCTGCATTTTTATTAATTACACTCATATGATACTTTAGATTGTCTTTACTTAAACCTTTTTTATCAAGCATAATACTTATTAGCTGTTCAGTTGATGATATAACATTTAATGGAGTTCTTAATTCATGAGACAAGTTTACAAAATAGCTATTTTTTTTCTTTTCTAAACTTAAAACTTTATTAAATAATTTTTCATTTTTTTCAATTTCCTTTGTAAGTGCCTTTGTTCTTTTATTTACCATAGAGTCTAGTAACTTTACTTTACTATCATAGTATAAAATAGCAAATATGCATATAATTCCATAGATAACCATAGCTATTTTACTTTTCCAAATTGGAGGTTTTATAGAAAATTTAATTGTTTTTTCATTAGATTCAGCTACATTATTGTTTATTGCCTTAAGCTTTAAAGTATATTTACCCGGGTTTAAATTTACCAGGTTTAATTTATTACTTTTAACATCTTTAAAGTCTTTGTCTACTCCCTCTATCTTATAATAATACTTAGTATCCCTCATATTCTTATAGTATGGTAAAAACATCTCTATACTTATATTATTTTCATTGAATTTAAAGTTAACATCCTCAATACTGTTATATCTTTTATCATTTACATATATATCTCCTATAGATAAGTCTATATAATATTTCTTCTTCTTTAGCTCTTCACATCTGAATGAGTTTAAGCCGTTTGTTCCTCCAAAGAAAATTTCACCATCGTCACTTATATTA
The DNA here is from genome assembly GCF_048568265.1 of Paraclostridium dentum. Lineage (NCBI taxonomy): Bacteria > Bacillati > Bacillota > Clostridia > Peptostreptococcales > Peptostreptococcaceae > Paraclostridium > Paraclostridium dentum. The sequence continues at coordinate 2,222,999 of NZ_CP183813.1, forward strand.
AATGATTTTCCATTAAATTCTCTTCCTTGTAATCCATCTACTATATCAAAATTTGTAAACTCATTTTTTTTGTAATCAAATTTTGATAATCCGTAATTTGTACTTACCCATATATGATCTGATTTATCTATAACTATTCCGTATATAGTATTATTAGGCAATCCATCTTCCATTGTGTAAACTTCAAACTTTTCTGTTTTTGGATTAAATTTATTAAGTCCATAATTTGTACCTATCCACAAGTTACCTTGTTTATCTTCATTTATAACTCTTACAGAATTATTACTTATAGAATTTGAGTCATTTTCTCTCATCCTGTATAATTTTGTTTTTTGAGTCTTAGGATCAAATTTTAAAAGTCCCCCATCTAAAAAATATCCTATCCAATATATTCCATGTCTATCTTTATAAATACATCCATTTAATTTATCTTCTATATTATATTTAGATGACAAACTAGACATATCTACTATTTCACCTGTAGATATATTTAATATTACAACCCCTTCAGTTGTTCCTAGCCATACTTTATTATCATCATCGATAATCACACTTCTTATATTACTATTTTTTAAACCAGTATCTTTATTGTACACCTTTAACGTTTTTTCTTTTTTATTTATTACATTCAGTCCATCATCTGTGGAAATTACTATTATGTCTCCTTTTCCCTTTATATCATACACTTTGTTACTACTTAACCCATCTTTTCTTTTTATATAATAAGTTTTTTCCTTTTCTCTATTTAAAACCGTTACTCCTTCCGAATTTGTTCCAACCCATAGCACACCATCATTATCTTTATAAACCCCACTTACCATATTATCTGAAATGGATGTCTTATCTTCTGGATTTGGATCATGTTTATAATAATTTATATTAGTCTTTGAATCAAATATACTTATCCCAGAATAAGTACCAAGCCATAGAAGACCACTTTTATCTTCCATTATGCAAAATATTAAGTTATCGGTTAACCCATTTACATCGTACTTTCCCTTTTGATAAACTCTAAACTTATCTTTTAACTTATCGTATTTTACTAGTCCCGAGTCTGTAGCTATCCAAAGTTCTTTATTTTTATCCTGTAATATGTCTCTTATAGATGAATTTTTATCAATTCCTTCTGGAGGGTCATACTCTTTTATTTTATTTGTTTTTGTATTTATTTTATATAGATTTTCATTTCTAGTCCCAATCCATAAATTTTTATCCCCATCAAAATAAACTTTGTATACAGTTAAATCTTTTCCACAAGTATCTTTAGTCAAAAATTGTTCAACCGTTTCATCTTTTTTATCAAATTTATATAGTCCCTTTTTAGTCCCAATCCAATAGTTACCACTATCATCTTCAGTTATATCGTATATATGTTTACTTTTTAATTCAGTCAAATTTTTAATTGCTGGTTTAAACTTATCATTTTTTTCATCATATATATCTACACCATTTGCTGTTGCAATTAAAACCTCACCATCTTTGTTTATTAAAATATCATAAACACTGCTATCTGATAAATTCCCATTATCTTTGCTATTATAGTAGTTTTTTATAGAATCAGTTTCAGTATTTATTTTACTTACCCCTCCTATAGTTGCAACCCACAAATTGCCTTTCTTATCTTCTTTTATATCGATAATATAACTATTTGCTATTCCTTTTTTGGGGTCTTTTTTTTGACCATACACTTTAAATTCATATCCATTGTAAACATTTAGTCCATCATTTGTTCCTATCCATATTCGCCCTTTACTATCTTGTTCTATTGCTTGTACTGTTCCCTGAGATAATCCTTGGTTTATAGTTATATTTTTAAAATTTATACTTTCTTGTGCATTAGAAATATCAACTCTGAGTATCATTACAAAAACTATAGATATAAATAGTTTTAAGTATTTTATTCTTTGCATAAATTTTTTCTCCTAAATATTTACTTATTAATCGCTGTGTAGACCTTCAGTATAGTTTAAAATTTTTTTATACTTTAATCTTGGGTAACTATCACTTATAAGTGCATAGTTCGAAAGCTTATTTCCTATCCATCTAGAATGTATTTTGCTATATATCCTAATTGATGCTAAAAATATTTTGCAATCCGGACACGTATATATATGATGTATCCTTTTATTTTTCTTTTTAAATTCGGTATCTATATTATATGCTCTAATTTTGTAAAGCATATGACTATTGCAGCTAGGACATATATATATAGATTTATAATACAGTGAATTTTTTTTAAATTCAGAGGTATAACAGTCTTCTTCATTTAATGATTTAATTTCTTTTATTCTATCACTAGACTTAGCCCAATCTATTTTTTTTAAAAACCCTTTACCTCCAGATTCAAAATCAGACTTATCCAAGCAGTCTTTATTTAAATTAAATTCTTTTAAGTAACTACATCCTGCATACTTTCTATTTAAATAGCTTTTGTTATTTTCTGCTATGTAATTTTTTTCATTACAGTTAGAATTTTCCCGTCTAAATAAATCAAATTTTATTTTCATGGAATCACTCCTTTAATACTTTTGTTATTACTACGAGTATACACTTTTTAACTGTAAGTTTTTGTCGAAATTAGTATTTTTTTAAAATTTTGTACAGAATCTTAAAAAAATACTATTAAATATTTAAATTTAAAATAACAGGCATTATGAGTAGCGTTAAGGTTTGTCCTAAATATAGGGATTGTGAAATGTTATGAGTAAAATAAATAAAAAAATTACCAATATATAATTATATATTGGTAATTTTTTTATTTATTAAAAGTTGTTAAAATTCAACGTATTTCTTCACATACAGTACTATAATTAACCCCATTTAAATTTATACTGTAAAATTTTTCATTCACTAATTCAAACTTTTTTATATTGTTCTTAATTTCAGAAATTTCATCTTCATATTTTTTTAAAGTTCTATGCGCCTCATATATATCTACTTCTTTAAATTTAACTTTATCTCCTGGTTTACATTGAGCTAATTTGCATAGATCTACGCTTATAACATTAGCTATTTTTGTATAACCTCCTACTGTCTGTCTATCCGACATCATAATAATAGGATTTCCATGTCCTGGAATTTGAATTGCCCCAAACGCTATTCCATCTGAAACTATATCTGCACCATCTAAATGATTAATTTTATCCCCAGATAATCTATACCCCATTCTGTCACATTCATTTGTTATAGTATATACAGAGTTATAAAAAGTTTTTATATTTTTTGAGTCAAACATATTATCTTGTGGTCCCCTTATTGCTCTTAATATAATTTCTTTATCATACTCTTTTACATATTTTTTAGGCAAAATTGAGTTTATATTCCCATCAAATTTTAAAAGTCTTATATAGTCTTCATCTATGAGTTCCCTACCTTTATATCCTCCTAGATTACCTTTTATATACGTTGACTTACTCCCCATAACAATAGGTACGTCTATTCCTCCACCAAATGCAATATAAGTTCTACATCCATTTTTCATCCCAGAAAAAGATAATATGTCTCCGCTACTTACAATATAACTTCTATACATATCAATTCTAATTCCATTTAACATAGGGCCTAAATCTCCACCAGTTATTGCTATAATAGATTTCTCATCGAACTCTATAGTAGGGCCAATTATTAATGATTCTATACATGCTTCATATTCATCATTTCCAACTAATACATTTGCAACTCTTAATGAATAATCATCCATTGCTCCAGAAACAGGAACCCCATATTGTTGAAACCCTATTCTAGGACCACCTTGAATTAAGCTTAGTAATCCTTTATTTAAAACTTTAGCTCCCACTAATTAGCTCCCCCTTCATTTAAAAATGTATTGAACTCATCCTTTGTTATAGGTGTAAACTTCACATAATCTCCTGCTTTTAATAATATAGGATTTTCTCTTTTAGGATTATACAATTTAATAGGTGTTCTTCCTATTAATTGCCATCCTCCAGGACTCTCTATAGGATATACTCCTGTCTGTTTTCCAGCTATACCTACAGATCCTTCCGGTATTTTAACCCTTGGATTATCTAACCTAGGAGTCTCTAGTTTGCTATTCATTCCCCCTAAATATGTAAACCCAGGAGTAAATCCTAACATATAAACTAAGTATTCAGCTTCACTATGAAGTCTTATAACATCTTCAATGCTTAATCTATTATGTTTTGCAACAGTATCTATATCAGGACCACAGTCATTTCCATACAAAACAGGTATCTTGATTATATTTTTTTCTCTTTTATCTAAAATTTTCAAATTAAATTCTATATTTTTTACTGAGTTTATAAGATCATTAAATGTTATTTTTAAAGGGTTATAAATTATCATAAGAGATCTATATGTTGGTATCATCTCATATATAGAATTAATCAAACTAGACGATTCTATATTCTTCATTAAATTTATAACTTTTCTATTTATATCTTCATCTATAATATCTCCAAATTCAACTACTATAGCTTTATCTCCTGCTAACAAGTATTTTGTTTCCATAACTAATTTTATCCCCCCAAAAAGTATTTTTAAAATAACTTCGTTATATCTTTAAGCGATATCAAACCACCTACAGCAGTAACTATTACTACTAAAACCCCTAAAATTAATAACCATTTTGGATGCTTATATTCACCCACAATTTCTTTGTTTTTAGATGCTAATAGTATAACGCCTAAGGTAATAGGAAGAATCAATCCATTTAAAGACCCAGCTAAAATAAGTAAACTTGCTGGCTTTCCTACTGCTGCCATTATTAATGTTGAAATAAATATAAACAAAATTATAAATTTATTTTCATGTTTATCTATTAACGGATGAAGCGTTTTTATGAAAGAGACAGATGTATATGCAGCTCCAATAACTGATGTTATACTAGCACTCCATAATACTAATCCAAAAAATTTATATCCTAAATTTCCAGCTCCATATTTAAAAGCTGATGCAGCTGGATTTTCAGGATCTAAACTTAATCCTTGTGAAACAACTGCAAATACCGCTAAAAATAATAAAATTCTTACTATAGTTGCTACACTTATACCTAATATCGAAGATTTTGTTACATCCTTTAAATTCTCTTCTCCTGTTATTCCCGCATCAATAAGTCTGTGTCCTCCTGCAAAAGTTATATATCCCCCTACACTACCGCCTAAAAGAGTTATTATTGGAAAAATCAATCCACCTGGGTTTTCTGGAATAAATGTTCCTTTTACAACTTGATACATATCAGGTTTGTTTATTATAGCAACATATCCTACTACAACTATTACTATAATTGCTAATAATCTTGTAAATCTGTCTATTATTGTCCCAGATTCTTTTATTAAAAAAATTGCTATAGCTATAAATCCACATACTAAAGTAGATATTGTAACATTGGCATTAAACATTACATTTACCCCAAGTGCTGCTCCCCCTACATTTCCAATGTTAAATGCAAGTCCTCCTATTCCTACTAATATAGCTATAAAATAACCTAATCCCGGCAAAACCTTATTTGCTATATCCTGGCCTCTAAGCCCAGATACTCCTATTATTCTCCACACATTAAGCTGTGCTCCAACAAAAAATATAGTAGTCATTAAAACTACAAAGCCAAAACTAGCTCCATATAACTCTGTAAATTTAGCTGTTTGAGTTAAAAAACCAGGTCCAATAGCTGAAGTAGCCATTATAAAAGCAGCTCCCATAAGAGCTGTCAAGTTTTTTTTATTATACATAAATACTCCTCCAATTATTTAATAACTTCACTTATGCAACATATATTTATGCCTTCCTTTATAAGCTCTGATTTTATGCTTTTTACAAATTCTATAGCTTTAGGATTATCTCCATGTACACATATAGAATCCGCTTTGATATCTATGTATTTTCCATTTATATCCTCTACTTTGTTTTCTTTTACCATTTTTATAACTCTTTTTATTGCTATATTTGGATCATATATAATAGATTCTTCAAGACTTCTTGATACTAACGTTCCATCGCTATTGTATGCTCTATCTGCAAATACCTCATTTGCAACCCTTAACCCTACATCTTTCCCAGCATCTATAATTGAGCTATTTGCAAGTCCAAGAAGAATTATATTTTTATCAACCTCATATACTGCTTGTGCTATAGATAAAGATATCTCATAATCTTTCGCTGCCATATTATAAAGAGCACCATGAGCTTTAACATGTTGTATATTTGCTCCATTTGAAATAACAAAAGAATTTAGTGCCCCTAATTGATATTTTACGTAAGCCTTAACTTCATCTTTACTAATTTTCATTTCTCTTCTTCCAAACCCTATAACATCCATAAACCCTGGATGAGCGCCTATTTGCACATTATTTTCCATAGCTAATTTTACAGTTTTATCCATTTGTATTGGATCGCCTGCATGAAATCCACAAGCTATATTTGCTGAGGTTATATGCTTTAAAACCTCCTCATCCATACCTATTTTATAACAACCAAAACTTTCTCCTAAATCACTATTTAAATCTACTTTATACAAATTCTATTCCCCCTATAAACATTTTTAATTTTTATTTATTGTCCTACTTAAATTTTATGAATAAAAAATAATGGTATGACTTAAATTAAGTCATACCATTATTTTTTTATTCATATTCTTACAAAGAAACAATTCCTCTGTTGTACGCATATATAGCGGCTTGCATTCTATCTTTTAAATTTAATTTCGAAAATATATTACTAGTGTGTTTTTTTACTGTATGTTCTGTTATATACAATTCTTTTGAAATTTCAATATTAGTTTTTCCTTTTGCTATACAAACTAATATCTCTTGTTCTCTTTTTGTAAGTGTTTCTATACATTCATTTTCACCTCTAGAGATATAGGTTTCAATTAAATCAGAATCATAATATTTTTTACCCTTAGATATTTGTTTTACAGCATATCCTATATCTTCTGAATCTATGTTTGCCAGTATATATCCGTCTATACCTATTTTCATAGATTTTGCAAATAAGCTTCTATCTTCATAAAAATCTAGTATCATAATCTTTGTCTTTGTAGTCAATTTTATATTTTTTAAATCATTAATATATCCTTCATTTGTCTTTTTTAAATCTAAGATAATTAAATCATAATTTTTTTTATGTATATCTGAATATAAATGACTTTCAATAACTTCACTTACACAACTTTCTTCTGATAATATTTGTACTATACCTTTTCTTATTATTAATGACTCAGAAATAACTATAACTTGCATATTTCCCCCCCATAAAATATCAAGCTATTTAGCCGGTTGCACTACTAGCTCAGTATATTTCAAAGTGCCCAAATACAAAATATACCTCTTAGCATCTAAACCACTTAAATTAATCAAAATTACTACTTTCGTTTAGCAATCATACTTATAGTATATATCTATATTGAGTATGCGTAATCATAAAATAGTTGTATTTGTAATGGTACTAAAGTATAATACAAGTTTTATTTTTCTACATTTTCCCTTGTTCAATTGCATAAATCATTATATCTTGTCTGTTTTTCAAATTTAACTTAGATAAAATACTACTAACATGTTTTTTTATTGTATATTCAGTTACATCTACTTCTTTTGCTATGCTTTTATTGCTTAATCCTTTAACTAAAAATTTCATTACTTGCTCTTCTTTTTTTGTTAGATTTTCAAAATTAGATACACATTCATTCTTAGAATTCCCCAATAAATCTGAATCAAAAAACTTCTTTCCATTAATTATCTTTTTTATTATATATTTAAAATCATCTTCATCTGATATATCTAATATGTATCCATCAATTCCAACTTTAAGTAAATCTAAAAATAAACTTTTATCTTTTTTTGTATCTAATATTATTATTTTTATATCTTTAAATTTTTTAATATCTTTCACTGCTTTTGTAATATAATTTTGTTGACTATTTGAATCTAGGAATAGTAATTCACTGTTCATTACATCTTCTATACTTATATCTTTTAAATTCGGTAAAGATTTTACATTCATATCATCAAAAATATTTTCAAATAAATGTGTAAGTGAATTTCTAAATAAAAAGCACTCTGAAACTACTAGAAAATTCATTTTTTCCCCCCCTAAAATAAACTTTTATCACTAAAAGTAATCTAATAATATATTAATTTATTAAAATTTAAAAATATATTATTAGATTAAAGTATATATTATCACCTTTAAGTATTATGACGGTACCTAAAAGTGTTATATAAAAGTCTAGAGATTAATTTAGATATCTGTTAACACATTATATAAGTTTAAAATAAAAAAAGATGTTTCAAACTTATATTTTGAAACATCTAATTATGATATATTTAACATTGAAATTATAGCTTCTTGTCTATTTTTAAACCCTAGCTTACAAAAAATATTACTTACATGCTTTTTAACTGTATACTCAGTTATATAAAGATTATTTGCAATTTCTTTATTATTAATTCCCTTTGCAATTTCTTGTAATACTTCATGTTCTCTTTTTGTGAGTAGATCCATATTAATTATATATTTATTTTGAACTATGTTTTCAATTAAATCCGATTCAAATACTTTTTTACCTCTTAATACTTTTTCTATATTATATATAAATTCATCCTTATCCTTTATATTAACTATATATCCATCTACATTGATTTGAACTAATTTTGTAAATATAAATTCACTTTTATTTCTGTCTAAAACAATTATCTTTGTGTCCTTTGAATATAACTTTATATACCTTATTAATTCTAAATCAATTTCTGTCTTATCTTCTATTTCTATAAATATCAATTCTGAATTTAACAGTTCTTCTTTAGTCAAATCTGATAATCTTTCTTTTAATATTATATTATCCATCTTTAAAATTTCTTTAAATACACGATATAAAGATTCTCTAGTTATAAATGACATTGATATAACTAGGTTTGCCATAATATATTTCCCTCCTTTTCCTTTAAACAATATCTTAAATTGCAAATTAGAAAAGCCGGTTGCGCTACTAGTTCCATATACTCCAAGCGCCCATATAAAGAGTATACTTCAACACCTCTTCCTACCTTATGTATTAATCTAACTAATTCTACCACAGTATACTTTTGTATACCATATTTTCTCTTCGCCATTTTACTACAAATTTTGTGCTATAATCAAAAATATTATTATCAAATTTATACCTAATAATCTCTCTGTTATTTTATCTTATTTTGTTTTTTTCTACTTATTTTATTCCATTGATATTTTCTTTTTCTATATCCAATAAATCCTGTTATCCTATACCATGAACATAGTTGCCTATACCCAAAACTTTCAAGAAATGCAAATAACATGAGCTTTAATAAAGTTGATAATTTTAAAATATATTTAAACATGTAGTTTTCAAGTATTATCGCTGTCAAAGAGATTATTACACTATAAAAAATATATATAAATAAAAAAGTGATTAAAAATTTTAAATTAAGTAATCCACTAAAATACGATATTAAAATTATAATCAAACCAAAAACATCAATTATACATGAAAACATTTCATAAACAACAAAGTAAAGAAAAGAAAAAATACCTACTAATCCGTATTTAGGATTTAAAAATATGTATCTATGACTATTTAAACTAGTGATTAGACCTATATGCCATCTTCTTCTTTGTCCTTTTAAATCCTTAAGTTTTTCCGGAACTTGTGACCAACATATAGCTTTATATTCATACTTAATTTTATATTTAATCTTATTTTTCCTATAAAAGGAATGCAGTTTTACCACAAGGTCCATATCTTCCCCTACAGTATCTGTATCATAGCCGCCTACATTTAAAACTGCATTTTTTTTAAACAACCCAAATGCTCCTGATATTATTAAATTTCCATTAAAACTATTAAACCAAACCCTTGTTGTTAAAAACACTCTATAATATTCTATTGTTTGAAATATTGTAAGAATCTTTTTAGGTGGCATTACTTTAATAACTTGGCCTTTATCTAAAACAACTTGATTGGCTACTTTTATACTACCTCCTACAGCTATAGTTGTATCATCTTCCATAAATGGCATAACTATATTACTAATTGAATCACGTTGTAAAATTGAATCTGCATCCAAAGAAATAAACAATGGATATTTAGATACATTTATGCCCATATTTAATGCATCTGCTTTTCCTCCATTTTCTTTTTTTACCAATGTCAACTTTATACCATCTTTGATATAGCCTTCATATATAAATTGTTCATTCTTACATTTAACCAATCTTCTTATAGGTCTTGGAACTTTTTTTAATTCAAATTTATTTATTAATTTATTAGAAGTATCATCATTTGATCCATCATCTATAACTACAATTTCATATTCTGGGTAATCTACATACGATAACGATTCAATACAGTCACAAATTGTTTCCTCCTCATTATAAGCTGGAACTAATATAGAAACAGGTACATAGTTATCTGTGCTTTTCAGTGAAAGTTCGTTTAAATACATTTTATTACGTTTATCTTCATTTAAATTTAAAATAGCAAATATAGTAGATATAAAAAATACTATAGCGTAAATAAACATATAATATAAAAAGAACGCATTTAAATAATCTACGAATAATCTTAACATTGATATTCTACCTCTATCTCCTCTAATTTTTCTAAATACTCTTCATACGATATCTTGTTGTCCATAAACATTGCATAGAAAAGTATATCTTTTGCATATTTATCATCATTTTCCAATATATAATTTATTAAATCTTTATCACCAAATTTTAATATGCTTATTGCAGAGTTATATCTAACATACCAGTTTTTATCATTTATACTTTTTAAAAGTGCTTTTTCACTACATTTACACTTATAATTTTTTAAAGCAATTGCACATACAGCTCTATATTCCCAATCCCCATTATTTAATAATTCAATGATTGTATCCTTACATTCATCATACTTTATAATAGTAAAGTATTTTACTATACTTATATTAATTTCTTTGCTTATATTATCTTTTAATATGTTTAATAGTTCTTCTTTTACAAATTTAATTTTATTGTTTTTAAAATGTTCAACAATTACTTTTTGTAGGCTTTCATTAAACTCTTTAAAATCATTTATCAAATATTTATCTAATTCACTTTTGTCTCCTCCAAATTGATTTATTATATCTGTGAAAACTTTATTATTTATATATTTTTCTTCTTTAGATACATATTCAATAGCACTTCTCAATGTATTTATATTTCCTATTTTCGATATTGATTCTAATGCTGTTACTCTTAGATATATAGATTTAGTATTTATACAGCTAAGTAAAAACTCACTTATTTCATAGTTACTAAGCTTGTATTCTCCTAGATTTATAGCCATATATGTTTTTAATGTATTATCCTTTAATTTATGCTTTAAAACGTATCTATTTACTATATCTTCGAAATTCTCCATATAAGTTTTTGTATATTTATGATTATTTATATCTTTATTAAAAACTTCTATAGTATTATTAAAAACCTTAATATAGGGTTTATATTTTAATTTCTCTATAACATATGATATATCCATTTTGGATATATCAGTTCCATTTTTTACACAACTCAATTGTTTTAAAATTTCAGCTTCAAACTTTGGCTTTATAGCTTTTACTTTTTTAAAAAATCTAAAGTTTAAAATATCTTTTGCTATCATATAAATAACAGCACAAGCTATTATATAAATAAAAAAGCTCAGTACTAAATATATATCAACTATATTTTTCATAAAATTTTCCTCTTTACTTTTTTAACTCATCTTTAACTATATAATAAGATTGCTTTAAACGCTCATGATACTCAGGTACATTCCATCCCTTTAAATTGTACGCTTTGCTATTTAATCTATTTATAGTGTTATTCTCTTCTTTTTCAGTTACTCCTATATTTATAGCATTTATTCTTAGAGGCTTCGTCTTAAATTCTTTATAAAAATCATCTTGAATTTGTTTTGTTGAAGGATCCATAAAGTTTATAAGACCCCATGGTATACGCACCTCTACATAATTGTCTCCTATATAATAATCTGTAGCTGAATTATAGTTTTTGCTATTAGGATTTCCATTGCCTTTAGTTAATTTTCCAGTCTCATAACTTATTTTATTTAATGTCTCGTTTAATGATTTAACATACATCTTAGGTCTTATATCCATATAAATAGGTGAGAAATAGTCCATATCAGGTGTATTTTTTATTAAATCTGGTCGTTGTTCATAAAGTGTTTTACTTTCATAAAAGTTAAATCTATTATAGTATTCATGTACTGATACCATCGAATTTTTATTATCATTTATACTAATTATAAAATCTACGGGTTTATCAAATTTTAGATTATACTGAGTACTTTTATTTGATCCTGACTTAGGAGTTACATCTAAATCTATATATAATCCTCCTTTCTTTAAATTCAGCTTTCTTTGTGACTTAACCATTAAATATAGATACTTATCATCACTTTTTGCATATAAACTTAATTTATCATTTTGATTTAAAATATCACTATTATTCCAATCACTTAAGCTATCATCCGGGTATGGAGTTTCATTCACTTTACCTGGCTCAAAATCCATAAGTCCAAAACTTTGACTATATGTTTGTGCATCACTCCAATATGCAGATCTGTCTAGTATCTTGCTATCTTTAGTATTCCATGATGATGATGCCCAACTATCTTGAAATTCAAATAAAAAACATCCTGAAATACCCGATTTTTTTATAGCTCTATATGCACTAACTAGAGCTTTCCCCTGTTCCTGCTCAGTAATATAACCTTTATTAACATCTTTGTTAAAATCTCCTCCTGCCCTACTTGATGGGACACCCATTTCTCCGATTATAACAGGTATTTTATAATGATCATTAATCTTTTTAAAGTATTCACCCATATTGTCCTGATATTCTTTTAAGTCCGTAAAAGATGGATATATATTGTAACTAGCAACTATACCTGTTTTTAATGATCTTGTTCTTTTTATATCGCTAACATCTACAAAGTTTTTTATTTCCTTTTTATCTTTGTTTTTATCTTTGCTAGATTTATTGTTAACTATGTTAGATGGCGATGTTCCTATAAAACTTATTAAGCTTTGTTTCTTGTATTTTTCAAACTCGTATTTAGTTAAATAGTCACCCATACTAGCTAGGTATGATTCAAATGAAGATGCATCTTTATTTGTATACATATATTTCCCATTGTATGGAGATTTTTGGTTCATTATATCTGCATATATTATGTCATGCTTTGCAAATTCAATTCCTACGCTATACCCAATAACATATTTTGATACATCTGTCTTATATCTTTCAAATATATCTGATTTTTTTAAGTTATTTAAATTTCCATGCACAGAATCTATTGCAATTTTAATATTATTTTTAAATGCTTCAGATGCCGTTTTTCCTTCCGGATCTTTACCATTTTTAAGCAATTTTTCATCAAAATAAATTCCTTGCATTAAGTATATAGGATTTTTTTTATCTTTATTAAATTTATGTAGTGCATCGTAAAAACTAGCATCCATTGTATGCGAAACCTTTATACAGTTGGCCCCCATATCATAAATATAACTTATCCATCTTAAATATTCTTCTTCACTTATCATATTTTCACTTGGAAATACACCCGGTTTAGTAGAATTCAAATCTACACCTACAATTTTTAAATTTTCCCATTTATCATTCTTAGCTATATAAATATCTTTTCCTTTAGTTTTCACAAAATAAGTCTTATTTTTTGCAAAAATATCATTTGATATAAAATTTTGAAATGCAACCGTACCTATTACAAAAACTAATATACAAATAGTTAAAAACTTCTTCATCTAATTTCACTCCTATTAAATCGCCCACTTACTTAAGGTATTTATATTTTGATCCATCCACTTACCTCTATTTTTTATAAAATTTTTCATTAGATTTAATTCTTCTTGGTATGACTTAGCTTTGCCTTCTGTCGATTTTAATAAGTGAGAGTGCTTATTTAAAAACTCAATATATTCTTGAGGTGTTTTTATATTTGAATCTCCAAATAAGTCTAAACTATTTTCCTCAAATATCTCTGCTTGATTACATAGTTTTATTGGCCATTTATTGAAATTCCTTTCAATTGATTTGCCTAATTTTCCTTGAGCTTCATCAATTTCTCCTATCAAATATTCATCACTTAAATAAGTTTTTCTCAGTTCTTTGTATCTATTTACAACTTTATTAGCAAATATCTTATCTTCAATTAATCTATCAAACCAAGGTCTTTGATTCATAAAAAAACCTTTATAGTCATATGGTTGTCCTATATCTTCAGTATGATTTCCTAATGATTGATTGAAATCCCAAACTGGACCAGCTTTCATTTTTCCATTATAGTCCTTATACATATATGTACTATAAATTCCAGCATCAGTATTTTTAAAAAATTCATTAATTATATAAAAATCAATAAATGAATCATCATCAATATATTTTTTATATCCTATATCTGGATCATTAAATTTATCAGAATAAAGTATTCTTTCAAACTCACTTATATATTTTTGTATGTATCGGTATTTCCCGGGTGTTAAATTTTTTTTAGGATATTCAATGTTTAATCCATTATTATATAATGAAATTTCTTTTCCATAACTATCAACTTCTATATCTCCTTCTTTTTGTCTATTTTTAGCTAATATGAAACTAGTATCATTTCTTCCCTCTATAGTTTTAGTTATATCTACTCTGTCTTCTCCTCTGTTGATTTTTTCAATCATCATATATACACCTTGATAATTAGAATCATCTATATTAAGACTTTTGTCATCTACTAAAAACACTTCACAAAATTTCACTCTAGGTGCATATCCCATTATTTTGCTAGATGTTTCTAATGCTATATAATTTCTCATTAAAGATTTATCCGCAAAAGGCGCATTTAACACCCATTCAGAATCCCTTGGCATTCCTAGTAAACTTTTTTCTTTCTCCCCACCTTTTTTATCCATAAGTTTTATTATGTATTGTTTTTTAGGGTATTTACTAGTACTATTTCCTCTTATTTTAAAACTCGCTCTACTTGTGAGGTTCGGTGTATCACTTAATCTATTCAATCCTGATTTTTTATCATAAATTTGAATTCGTCCAACAGTTTTATCTTCTCTTTTTATGGTGTTTCCATCTGTATCAATCAGAACTATAGGTAAGTTG
The DNA here is from genome assembly GCF_048568265.1 of Paraclostridium dentum. Taxonomy (NCBI): domain Bacteria; kingdom Bacillati; phylum Bacillota; class Clostridia; order Peptostreptococcales; family Peptostreptococcaceae; genus Paraclostridium; species Paraclostridium dentum. The sequence goes on from NZ_CP183813.1 coordinate 2,238,143, forward strand.
TAATCTTTGCTTATTTTACTTTCTTGTTGATATGCTTTGAAGTTTTTTTGTTTAACTTTTTCGAATTCTTTTTGTGATAATTCTTTTATATAACTTAGGTTTGCTACTATTAATAATGTTAAAAATAAAAAAGTAATTGCTACAAAGCTTTTAAATATATCTTTTTTCATAATATATCCCCTAACCTATTGTCTCTCCATTTTGAGCAACTATATTTACAGTGCTAACCCCTTCTATACTATATAAGCTACCTATAATATTTTTATCTTCATTATTTTTAATTTTTATCTGATATATTATTTCTATATTGTCTCCTACTGAGTTTTTAGCTCTTAATTGACTACCCTTAAATGAGTTAAATACACATCTCATGATCTCTTCTTCTTTTTCTCTTAAACCCCTTATTATTAATATATATCTATCTTCTTTTCCAAAACCACTGAAACTAAACATAGATAAAACTGCAAATAAGAATAATGAACCTATAATTGCTACCATATAATTTGAGCTACCTACACTAAGGCCTATTGCTATACACCAAAATATATAACCAGTATCTCTTGGGTCCTTTATTGCAGTCCTAAAACGAACTATAGATAATGCCCCTACCATACCTAGAGATAAAGCTATATCACTACCAATAACTATCATTACCATAGTTGTAACTAAAGTAAGCATTACTAAAGATACATTAAATTTTCTATTGTACATAACTCCGCTAAATGTTATTTTATATGTCCAAAATACTACTACCGATAGTAATAGTGCTATACACATTGTTTCCAATGCTCCAAAAGCTGTTATAGTTCCACTTTGATTTGTTAAGTATTTGTATAATGTTTCCTTCATTCCACCACATCCTTATAATATATAATTTTCAAAAAACTGTCTTGAGCTACAATACTTACTAAGAGATCTGTTTGTTGTGTCTAATCCAGCTAAAGCTTGCGATATCCAACAAAATAGCTCCCCATCAAATTTAACTTCTAAAACTGCATTATAATAATCTACAATAGGTGTCATTAATATATCTTCATTAAACATATCAAAGTCAAATTCATTAGACTTTATATCACTGTCTAATGTAACTCGTATATTATTTTCATTATGTATATAAGCCCTTCTATTGTAATCTACAAGTACTACTGGCCTATATTGACCTATAGTCATTATATTGTACGCGGATTTAGCTGTGTCATTTTCATAATTTAAAAGTACACTATAGTCTTTATTTATAAGAGCTATTGCATCTTCTCTACTTATAGTAGTTGTCTCTTTTCTTTGGCTTACATTCATCTTTCGCTTTATTTCAAGTTTGACCTTATCTGTTTTGGTGTCATATATTCTCAACCTTATTTTCTTTCTTATCTCTTCTCCATTTACTTTTGCATAATAATCATCATTGTTTAAACTATCAAAGTATAAGCTTCGTATACGATACCCATAACTTTTATTGTTTGGATCAGGTGTTAATACCTCCTTAAAAAGTTCATTAACTTTGTAATAATCCATTTCACCTATCGGGTATTTAAGTTCTCTTCTATTTACTATCAAAATTTACACTCCTTCTGAAAATTTTCTAGTTAATATATTTTACATTCTAACATAATACGATATTTTTTTATTTTTTTCGACATCATAGACAATATTTTATTTATTTAATGGTAAAAAATGTAATTAATTTATTAACTTAAGCTAATATTATACATCTTTACTTAATTGATATACCCAATGTTTATCTGTTTTAATAAATTTTTCTCTTTTATTGTATTTCTAAATCTGTTGCAGCAAAAAATAACTTAACTTTGATGTAATCTATTGATTATCCCTATCAAAATTAAGTTATTTTTATTTATATATTAAAACTTACTAATAAATTTATTTTTTATTAATATCATTATAGTAAACATTTTGACTTACTTCCTCACCTAGATTACTACTTGTATTTGATTTATCTGATTCTTCTTCTGGTTTCACTATAGGATCCTCTGGTTTTTCAGGTACTGTTGGCTCTTCTGGCTTTACTGGAGGTTCTACTGGCTTTTCCGGTGTTGTCGGTTCATCAGGTTTTACTGGAGGTTCTACTGGCTTTTCCGGTGTTGTCGGTTCATCAGGTTTTACTGAAGGTTCTACTGGCTTTTCCGGCTTTACTGAAGGTTTTACTTGATTTTGTTGTTCATTTGTAGGTTTATACTGAGAATTTATTGATGTCTGCTGATTTGAATTTTTATTGACGTAATAATTTTTTTTATGTTTTTTTTCATTTTTATTAGATTTGACCGTATTTTCATCTTCTTTAGTGATTTCCTCTTTTTTATTTTCTTGTTTATTAGTCCTATCTTCGATATTTTTTAAAGCTACTTCTTGCTTCTCTACCCTTTTATATTCTTCATTTGCAATAATGGGAGCTTGTGTTAAAGTAAACCCTGAAACTAGTGCAGTTGTTAAAATTGTTGAGACTACTACAACTTTTCCTTCTTTATTCATTTGTTAACTCCTTTGCTTAATATTATTCTATTTGTTTTATATTATCTATTCACTTAAATTCAATAGTTTTCCTTTAGTTAAATTCTTTCATATTTTTCACTAGCTTCTCATAATTTGTGGATTTACTTTGTATTGTAAAGAAGGGTGTAGGTAGTTGACTCTTAACACCAAAGTCTCTGACTTTTAAGTGTTTAAAATCAACTACCTACACCCTTCTTCTTCTCCTTCTTTTCCACAATAAGCAAAGGGATATAGTTGTATTTTAGCTACATTTCAAGCGTCTTTTTGCTTGTGTAGCAAAATACAACTATATCCCTATCTTTACTTATAACTTTAAATCTTTTACTGCTTCTCTTGTTACTACTAATTTATTTTCTATTTCTTCGATATTTTCTTTAGCCATACCTATAAACAGCATATCGATTATCGCAAGTTGAGAGATTCTTGAGCTCATAGCTCCTTCTCTTAAAGATTTTTCTACATAAGGAACCTTTAACGTTATATCAGATAAATCTTCCAATTTATTACTTATACTTGCCTTTGTTATACTTATCACTGGAACATTATTTTTATTTGCATTTTCTACACACTTTATTACTTCTTTTGTCGTTCCTGAATATGATATTGCAACTGCTACATCTTCAGGTTCCATTAAAATAGATGAAGTAATTTGTAAGTGAGTGTCCACATGTGCTATACATCTTTTATTTATTCTACTTAATTTATAATAAAAATCTTGTCCTACTAATCCTGAAACTCCAACACTATAGATATATATATTCTTTGCTTTAGAAAGCAAATCTATCGCTTTTTCTAAATCTTCTTCTTGAATTAGATTTACAGTTTTATCCATAACTTTATCAATCGATTTTTTTATTCCATATATTATATCTGTTGTCTCAAGTTTTTTGTTTATATACTCAAAATCAGCTTTTTCTTTTATATCCCTTAAACTAATAGATAGTTTTAACTTCATTTCATTTAAACTTTCAAAACCTAACTTTTTTGAAAATCTAATCAGTGTAGCTGCTGAAGTATTTGTTATTTCCCCTATTTCTTTAGCTGATAAATTAATTATACTCTCATTATTAGAAAGTAAATAATCAGCTATAAGCTTCTCGCTATCTGTAAAATCTTCATAATTTTGTTTTATATACTCTAAAATATTCATAACTTAAACCTTTCTAAAATAAAACTTTTTACCATCCTTTATATATTTTAATAGATAAAAGTCATCTTGTAAAACTGATGCTACTTTATTTATTCTAGCATCGTGAGCTTGATTTGTAGTTAAAATTTGAAGCTCTCCCATATACCTCTTATATCCTTCATTGTCTATAGTTATATCTCCATAATTTTTATCTACTGTATTTTCAGGTTTTATATTATTCCCATTTAATATTAACCTACTTTCACTAGCTCTTATAGCATCTCTTGCTCCATCAGTTCGTGAACTATATATTTCTTCTAATAATTTTAACGAAACTTTCTCTTTAGTATCTACTTTTATTCTTAATTCTACTCCTTCAGTGAAAAGATTAGCTAAATCATTTAACTCTTGTTTGCTTGGAAGTGAATCACCTATAAAAACTGACTGATTTCCTATTGCAAACAAATGATTTGCAGCTTGTCTTACATCTTTATTCCTATGATCTTCTAATGTTGGTAATCCATCTTTTAATGGACTTCTTTTTCTGTTATTAGACTGAACGAATGCACATACCTTTATTCCTCTATCATTTAAAATCTTATTCTTTTCTAACATGCATTCCTCAGATATCCCCGTTCCGATTCTTGGGTAAAAATTGTGAAGGGCATCTATATTTTCATAATTTGGCGAAAATTTATCTAAGTTTTTGAAAAATGATTCTGTTATTGTAGACGCATTTAATTGTATTTGTATACCATAATCATTTTTACTCATATTAGATATCTCTTCTTCTGTATATCCAAAGTCAATTCTTATAGTTTTTACTCCCATATCTCTTAACCCTTTTAAATCCATGTTATCTAAATCTAAAAATTTAAAAGTATTTGGAGATACATCACTAATTATATCCATATCATATTGTTTTGCTAATTCAAAAAACTCTCTCACTTCAACTTTTAAAATATCATAATTAGCTTCTGGAATATGTAGCGATGTGAAAATCCTAGTAAATCCTAATTCCTTAGCATCTTTTAATAATTGTATATTTTCATCTTTTGTATTATCTAATCCAAAATAAACTGAAAATCCTAAACTCATAATTACTTCCTCCTATTTATATTAAAATAGACTGACCTTATTTTTAGGTGAAGATATGAGAAAAAGTTTTAGCGACCTTCAAAGCATCTTTTCAGCTTTGGGAGCAAAACTTATTCTTATATCTGAAACACCCAATATTAGGTCAGTCCTTTACTATTTTTTATTCTACTGGATCTTCAAACCCTAATAATTCTGTAAAGAAGTATCCACCTACGTATGATGCTACAACTCCAATTAAGAATACAAACATTTTTCCATCAGCTATTAATAGTGCAAGTGGTAATCCTGATACTCCCATTGCAACTGCTCCAACTTTGAAAAATGCCATTACTGCTCCACCTATTCCAGCTCCTAAGCAAGCTCCTAGGAAAGGTTTTCCAAGAGGTAATGTTACTCCATATATTAAAGGCTCTCCTATACCTAAAAAACCTGGTACTAATCCATTTTTTGCTGTTTCTTTTAATCTTTTATTTTTAGTCTTTTTAAAAACTGCTATTGTAGCCCCAACTTGAGCCATACCTGCTGTTGCCAGTATTGGAAGCAAAACTGTTGACCCTGTACTTGCTATTAAATCTGCATGTATAGGTGTTAAAGCTTGATGCATTCCAGTCATAACTAATGGTAGGAATAATGCTCCTGACACTGCTCCTGATATAACAGAAACTATCATATTTCCTGATGCTACAGTATTTGCTACTACTAAGCCTATTGAATCAGATATAAATCCACCTACTGGTTGCAATATTAATAATGCAACTAAAACTGAAACTGTTAGTGTCACTAGTGGTGTTATAAATAAATCTAGTACATCTGGTACTACTTTTTTACATCCTTTTTCAATGTAAACTGCTAATAGTGCAACTAGTATTACTGATATTATTCCACCTCTACCTGGTGTTAATGTCATTCCAAATAAATTTATATCAGCAAGTACTGGAGATGATAAAATTCCTCCAAGTACTCCACCCATCATAGGCATTTGTGATCCAAATTCTTTTGCTGCATTTAATCCAACTAATATAGATAAAACTGAGAAAACTCCGTTTCCTATTAACCCTATTATCTTAGCTGCAGTTGTACTTGTATATGCTTCTCCAAAATATACACCTGCAATATTGTTAACTGCTAAAACCAATCCACATGCTACAAATAACGGTATTAAAGGTATAAATATATTTCCAACTTTTTTAAGTGCGTTTTTGAATTTTGTATTATTTTTTTCCTTTAATTTATCTTTTGTTTCTTTTATTGCATCATCACCTAATAAAACTTTTTTACCAACTATCTTATTTACTTCTTCAGTTACTTTATTTACTTTACCTGGTCCATAAATAATTTGTAATTGTCCCTCTGCTTGAACTACTCCCAACGCACCTTCTGACTTTTTCAATTCTTCCATTTGAACTTTTGAATAATCGAAAAGTTCAAGTCTACAACGTGTCATACAGTTTTGTACACTTTTAATATTTTCTTTTCCACCAACTAACTCAATTAAATTCTTTGCTATTTCTTGGTTTGTCATTACAATTCCTCCTATCTATTTTTATATATTTTTAAGAGCTTTTGCTATATATCCATTATTCATTTCTAATATTACTTTAGCTTCTTCTTTTTCTAAGTTTGACAAGATCATAAATATAGATAACTTTACATCAAAACCAGTTTCATTTAAAATAGTTTCTGCTTCTTTAAAACTTACTCCTGTAGCTTCGCATACTATTTTCTTAGCTCTTTCAACTAATTTTTCATTTGTTGCTTTTACGTCTACCATTAAGTTCCCGTATACTTTTCCCATTTTTATCATGCTTCCTGTTGATAGCATATTTAATACTAATTTTTGTGCTGTCCCTGACTTTAATCTTGTAGACCCTGTTACAACTTCTGCTCCAACAACTGGAGATATTGCTATTTTAGCTTCTTTTGCTACTTGTGAGTCTGCATTACATGTAACTGATATCGTTAGGGCTCCTATTTCATTTGCATACTCTAATCCCCCTATTACATATGGTGTTCTACCTGATGCAGCTATGCCTACTACCGTATCATTTTCATTTAAATGCTTATCCTTTAAATCTAATACAGCTAATTCTTTAGAATCTTCAGCACCTTCTTTAGCTCTAAATATGGCTTCTTGACCTCCTGCTATTAATCCTTGAACTAATTCTTCTGATACTCCATATGTTGGAGGACATTCTGATGCATCTAGTATTCCTAACCTTCCAGAAGTTCCTGCACCTATATATATTAATCTTCCACCTTTTTGCATTCTCTCTACTATTCCATCTATTGCTTCTGCTATTTTAGGTAGTTCTATTTCTATTGCATTTGCTACCTTTTTATCTTCTTCATTTATCATCTTAACCATTTCTAAAGTTGATACTTTATCTATATTTAATGTATTTTGATTCCTACTTTCTGTTGTTAATTTCGATAAGTTTAATTTATCCATTTTTTTACCTCCATATTTTTATGAATTCGTTTTCTTGTTTGTAATTTCATAATACCATGTTTGAAATATCATTTCAATATATTTTATAAATAAAGAAATATTATTTTATACATATGATAAAAATTTATATCCTATTAATATATTTAAGCGAATACATTTTCCTAAAACTAAAAAAGTTAACTCACTTTTTATGAGTTAACTTCTACTTTTGACTGCACTTTTCTTTCCATTTTACTAATTTTTTATTGTATATTTCTTTTATAAGTTCAATATCCACTTCATTTTCATAATTTTGACTTATTATTGAACTTGCAACTATAATAACATCTAAGCATTCTTCAGTTATATCATGCTTTGACTTATTTTTATATCCACATCCACATGCGTTTATACTACTAAGTATCGCCTGTGCTACTTCTCCTGTTTCTTCTGTTAATTTTAAAGACCTTTGCTCTATTGTTTTTTTATCTATTTCTGTTAGTTTTTGAATTTCTTCAAAATTGACTAATGTTTTGTTGTTCATTGTTATACCTCTTTTCTTTAATTAAACACCATATTTAGTATAACATAAGTCTTAGATATAAGAGGATATACGTGTTTTGCTCCACAAACAAAGTTCATATTGAAATGTCGCTAACCCATGTATATCTTTTTATCAAACTTTAATATATATTTAATAGAATTTTAATGTTAAATATTATTAACAAAATCAGTAAAATACCTAGTTTTATTGGTTTAGTATTAAATTTGTGTTAATATATATATATGTAGCTAATTTGAAATTTAATTGGCTACCTCGTGTTTTTACTTCCTACGATTTTCGTAAATTTAAAGGGGGTTGTAATCAGCAATGGATCGGTTGAGAAGAAGTTATAATATGGTTATGTTCTTATTATTAGGACTAATCTGTGGTATATCTGGAAATTTACTAGATAAACCTGTATTAACTCCTGTACTTTATATAGGTTGCGCATTATGTGGACTTATATTTTCAGGGTTAGTATTCTCTCCAATGAAAAAAGGACTTGAAAGTTAAAACTTAAATAAAAAAGAGCTATTTATATAGCTCTTTTTTTCATGTTATTTTACGTTTTCTACATTATAATCATTATCTAACTTTGATTTATATCCATTAACTAGTGAGTCTAATGCTTGCTTTATTTCATATTCACTTGGTAATATTACATATCTTCTTGCATCTAATATAAATTTACTTTCCTTATTAACTATATTAACACTAGAAATTTTCTTATTTACACTACCTTTCATATCTAAAAGTAGTTTTGAAAATTCACCTTTGGTAATATTTTTTAAGATTATGTAAATTTCTTTTTCTGTTAATAAATTATCTCTTGAAACTCTTTCAACTTCTTCATTGAACATTTCCATAACTTCTTGATTAGTATTTTTTATATATTTATCAAGTATTAATTTTGATAATCTAGCTGTTGCAAATCCTCCTGCACCTATTCCTACTATGTTTAGCAATATGTATATATAAGAATTATTTAATAATTTCCCAAAGTTAGTAATAAGAGCCAATATAAAGAAGGCTAATGTACCTCCTAAAATACCTAATATCAGTTTCACATTGTTAATCTTTTGATAATTTTTTTCGTCTTCTAAATAAAAATCATCTTCTATTGTATGGTTTCTATATTTATACAAATCTATATCAAGTGAATTATTCGTAGAGTGTAGACTATTTGCAAATCTACAGTATTCACTTTTATCCACAGTATTATCCAAGTTTATACTTTCAATAAATTTATCTCCGTAAATTTTTATACTTCTCAAAATAGATTTGATAAGCGCTTCATTTTTCGAATCTCCATTCCATATAGATAGTGCATATTCTATACACCCTGACATGCCTAGTATATGTTCTGTTTCTACACTTCCATCAATTTCAAAAAATTCTACTCCTCTTACTTTACCTTCATTAGCTATAATTTTAGCTTGATTGTATGTAAAAGCTCCTCTTTTTAATATCTCCTTTGGCTCTAATGTTGCATGCGTCATACCTTCCTTTATTCTATCTTCAAAGTCCGCTATAGCTTCTTCATATTTATCTAGAGGTATTTCAATACTCACAGGTGATCCATCTTCGTTTATAAACCTTAATTCACCATAATTCAGACATGCATCAACACATCGTTCGCCACTGCTACTATATTTGCTTTTTAGTATCTTTGTCATATATAATTTTCACCCTTTACAAATGAACTTTGTTATCTATGGTTGTTGTTTATCTATTGTGTCTACTATAATAAGTCCTTTTTTATTTTTTATAAGCCCTGGCTTACACTCATAAACATTATATCCATTTACGCTAAGTAGTGCAACTCCATTCGCTTTATTGTCTAGTTTCAAAACATCTCCTACATTTAAATTAATAAGGTCTCTTACAGATATGTTTGTATTTCCTAATGTTGCAGTCATATCAGCCTTTACACTACAAATGTTTTGATATATAGCATTGGTAAATTCATATTGACCTTCTATATCTCTAGTTTTTAGAAGTTTTTTTGTTTCTAATTGTTCAAGTACTGGCTCCATACAACAATAAGGATTGCAAAAATGCATCTTTCCAATTTCTTCGGTACCATTATACATAGTCATTTGTGCAATAAGTACAGACTCACTTACTGAAAACTTATTACTGGATTCAATATTGGTATAAATATTTGAAACTTCCCGTTTATTACATCCTTCTACTATGTGTAACCTTTTTATAAAAGTTTCAGCAATATTCAAAATTAGATGCTTATCAATTTCAGTTAATTCTCTATTTTTATTTTTAAAGCTTCCATCTCCACCTAACATTAAATCTATAAGTGTAAGAGCTACTGTTTTATCCATTTGATATATAAGTCCCTTTACTAAGGGTAATATGTCATGTTCTATTATTATCGAGTCATATTCAATCGATTTCATAAATTCTTCAAAATTAGTTTGCCTTACTTTTTTAAGTTTAGCATTTATGCTTTTCTGTTTTAAATCATATGCTATATTTAAATTCATATACTTGCAAAAGTCTTCAGCTATAAGTGATAAAAATCTCATATTATCAGCAGAATATCTTTGAGGTTTTTTAAAATCATAATCTCTGATTGTAATTTCCATTTTATATGCCTCCGATTCTATCTACTTTGAAGATTGTTTACCATTGACCACATATCGTCTCCTACCTGTATACCCTTGCTGTTATACTGAAATGACCTTTGAGCCATTATTAAATTTACCATCTCATCTTGCATATTTACATTAGACATTTCTACATGTCCTTGTAATATGCTTTTATTTTGTACAGCTTCAACATTAGTTGGCTTTGCAGTAAATAAATTATCTCCTACTGATACAAAATCAGCATCTCCTTTAGGTTGATATAAATTAATCACTCCAACTTTGTTATTATCTAGATATATTTCCCCATTCTTATGTATACTTAAATCTCCATTTTTTAGATTAATATTTTTACCATTCCCATTTAAAGGTTGTATATCTAATATATTACCCTTATCATCTACTAATTTACCAGTTGAATCTAAATTAAATTCTCCATTTCTTGTGTATGCGTAGCTTCCATCTGATCTCATCACTCTAAAAAAGCCATCTCCATCTATTGCTAAATTAGTATTTATTTTAGTTTCTTTAATTGCACCTTGTTCATAATTTCTAGTTGCTTGAGATATCCTACTTCCAGTACCAGTTCTAACACTTGTAGAGTTAGTTGGGTATGAATTTTTATGTAATGATTCTTGATATAAATCTAAAAAATTAGCATCTAATTTTTTATATCCTACAGTCTGTGAATTTGTTATATTATTTGAAATCAAATCTATATTAGATTGACTTGATAACATCCCAGACTTACTATTATGCATTATATTATACATATTTTATACCTACCTTACATTTCCGATTTCATTAGCTATTTGTCTTAATGTTGAATCTATAGTTTGTATAACTTTTTGATTAGCTTCAAACTCTTTTACTGTTTCCATCATTTCTGTTACTGAGCTTATGTAATCTACATTTGACCCTTCTACATATCCTTGTTTTATAGAATAGTTATTTGAGTTTTTAGGGTTATTTCCTGAGTATAAGTTATCTCCAACTTTTTTAAGATTTTTGTAATCATTAAAATCTACAATAGAAAATTTATAACTAGCTCCACCTTCTACCATAAGCTCGTTTGAAGGTGTAACTGTAATTTTACCATTACCTACATATATAGGTTCATTAGCTCCACTTGCCTGATTTAATCCCATAACATTATGGCCACCATTTGTTACAAGGTATCCTTGTGAGTTAACCTTAAATGATCCATCTCTAGAATAAAATGTATTTCCACCAAAGTCTCTTATCTGAAAAAATCCACTACCATCTATTGCAAAATCGGAATTATTTTCAGTTGCTACAAATGTACCTTGCTTAAAATTTGTATTAACTTCGTCTATTCTAGTACCAAAACTTACTCCACCTAAAATTTGTTGATATGCTTTTCCATTTTGGTAATTATCATTATTGGATAAAGTCATTTCTTCAAAACTTTTAGATATTAATTTATCTTCTTTATATCCATTAGTTTTTATATTTGCTATATTGTTTGTTATTGTACTTTGTCTCGACTGTAAATTTAACATCGAAGATACAGATGCATATAGTCCTCTTATCATATTTCCTCCTAATCCAGGTATTTTAGTTTTTTCATCATACCTCTTAAATTTGAAATAGCCTTTTTACTTAACTGTGAAACTCTAGACTCTGTAACTCCTAATATTTCGCCAATTTCTTTAAGTGTCAATTCTTCATAATAATACAGTGATAGCACAAGTCTATCCTTTTCCTTTAGTAAGTCTAACGCCTTAGCTACTGTTTCTATAAGTTCTTCTTTTTCTATTGATGCTTCTACGTTTATAGACTCGTCTTTTATTATATCTATAAGCTTTAAATCATTTTCGCTATCTAAAACCATATTATCAAGAGAACTTGTACTTAAATTTAAGGTGCTTTTTCTTATTTTATGAACTTCGTCATTTGATATTTCCATAAAGTCAGCTATTTCATTTACTGTAGGTTCTCTAAAATTTTTGTGTTGTAAATTTTCTATACAATTTTTATATGATCTTACTTTACTTATACATCCTCTAGATACTGGTGATTGTTTTCTAATTTCATCTATTATATAAGATGTTATTCTTATAGAAGCATAAGTTGAAAATTTAACGCCTTTTCCTTCATCAAACTTATCACTTGCATCTAATAATCCCATAACCCCATAACTTACTAAGTCTTCGTATTCCATTCCTATTTTATTTGTATAATACTTAGAAGCAATGCTTCTAACAATAGGCATATTTTGATTTATAAGTTCTTCTTTACTAATCATAATGTCAACAACTCCAATCACTATATATTAATTACCCCTTGAGATTTTATTTGTACATCATTAGGTATTTCATTTAATGACAATATAGTTAAGTTAGTAAACACCATTTCAACTAATTTTCTAAATGGTGCTCTTATCTTAGGAGAAACTAATACTATTGGTCTATTATTATTAAAATTGACAGACTCTATAGTCGATTGTATTCCTTTAAAAATCTTATTAGTAGTTTCTGGATCTATAGCTGGATATGTTCCATTTACAGATCTTTGTAAACTATTAGCTACTAAATTTTCAATTTCCATAGATAGTGTTGTAACTACTATCGAATTGTTTTCATCTATTAATTCAAGACATATACTTCTACTCATAGCCATTCTTACATATTCGGTAAGTAGCTCTAAATCTTTAGTATTTCTTGCATTATCTGCTAAAGTTTCTAGTATAGTAACTCTATCTTTTATAGATACCTTTTCTTTTAATAGATTTTGGAATACTTTTTGAACTTCTCCTAATGTCATTAAATCTGGTATTAACTCTTCTACAACTGCACTGTATTTTTCTCTTGTAGCATCTATTATCGCCTTTACTTCTTGACGTCCCATAAGTTCATGAGATTTAGATTTTATAGTCTCAAGTAAGTGAGTTACTAATATAGTTGTAGGGTCTACAACAGTAAATCCGTATAATTCTGCCTCTTCTGCTTTGTCTTTTTCTATCCATAAGGCATCTAACCCAAATGTAGGTTCTTTAGTTGATATACCATCCAAATCTACGTCCATGCCCATTGGGTTCATACATAAAAGCATATTTGGCATAAGTTCATATGTTGTTACTGGTATACCTTTTATTTTTATAGTATATTGATTTGGATTTAACTGTAGGTTATCTCTTATCCTTATCGGATGAACTATTATTCCCATATCAATTGCACATTGTCTTCTAACCGATACAATCCTTTGTAATAAATCTCCGCCACTACTTTCATCAGCTAAAGGAATTATTCCATATCCAATTTCTATCTCTATAGGTTCTACATTTAAAAGAGATGAAACATCTTCTGCATTTTCCAGACTTTCCTCAGCTGTCGGCGCAGCTTCAACTTCATATAAAGCTTCCTCTTCGGCCTCTTTTTCTTCTTTTTTAAGTGTGTATCCTATAAATATAGCTCCTGCACCTAAAGTGAAAAATGATAATTTAGGTAACCCAGGCAATAATCCTAGTAATACTAAAACTATACCTGCCATAATTACCGCTTTAGGAATTGATATTAACTGTTTTCCTAATTGAGTACTAAAGTTTTCATCGCCATTAACTTTAGTTACTAATATACCTGCAGATGTTGAGATAATTAATGCAGGTACCTGACTTACTAAACCATCTCCAATTGTAAGTGTTGTATAGGTTTGAATAGATTCCATAAAATCCATATCAAGCATTACAACACCAATAACTATACCTGCAAGTATATTTATTGTAGTTATTATTATCCCTGCAATAGCATCACCTTTTACAAACTTAGATGCCCCATCCATAGAACCATAAAACTCAGCTTCTTGTTGTAATTCTTTTCTTCTTTTTCTAGCTGTCTTTTCATCTATAGCTCCTGCATTTAAATCTGCATCTATACTCATCTGCTTACCTGGCATTGCATCTAAGGTAAATCTTGCTGATACTTCAGATACTCTACTCGAACCATTTGTTATAACAACAAATTGTATTATTACAATTATTAAAAATATGATTATACCAACTACGTAATTTCCTCCAACAACAAAACTTCCAAAAGACTCTATAACATTTCCTGCATAACCTTGCCCTAATATAAGTCTTGTAGATGATATATTAAGACCTAGCCTAAATAAAGTTGTCACTAGAAGTATCGTTGGAAATATTGATAATTCTAATATACTAGTTGAAAATATCGTCATTAGTAATATAAGCACTGACAGCCCTATATTTATAGCTAGCATTATATCTAATAAAAAAGGTGGTAGTGGAATTATTATCATAAGTATAATTCCAATTATCCCAAATCCAACTAATATATCAGTTCTTTTTTTAAGCCCTAATTTTTCCATTTAAAACCTCTTTTTATATTTTTTTATATCTATTTTTTATTTTATAAACTGCAACTAATACCTCTGCTACTTCTTGATACATCTTTTCTGGTATCTCTTGTTCAATCTCTACTTCTTTATAAATAAGTCTTGCTAAAGGCTTATTTTCTATAATAGGTATATCATGCTCTTTTGCTATTTCTCTTATTTTAAAGGCTACTAAATCTGCTCCTTTTGCTACAACTGTCGGTGCAGAATCTGCTCCTTTTTCATATTTTATAGCTATAGATATATGAGTAGGATTTGTTACAATTACACTAGCTGATGGTACAGATTCCATCATTCTTCTTGATGACATTTCTCTTTGCTTTTGCTTTATCTTACCTTTTATTTCTGGATTACCTTCCATTTGCTTGAACTCTTCTTTTACTTCTTGTTTAGTCATCTTAAGATCTTTTTTATGTACATACTTTTGATATGCAAAATCTAGCGTAGATACAACTACTAAAACAAGAATTATATTTTGTATTAAATCTCTAATTAACTCAACTATAGTTCTCATTAAATATGGTAGATAAATATCTCCGGTTTTCATTATTCCCATGAAGTTTTTCTCCATAAATGAATATCCTACCTTAAAAAGAACAGTTACAATGACTATACTTTTTATTAAATTTCCTAATGCCTTCTTCGAAAACATATTTTTAAATCCACTTATAGGATTTAATTTTGACAACTTTGGCTTTAATGGATCCGCTGTCATTAAAAAACCACTTTGCATAAGATTTCCTATTGATGAAAAAAGTATGATAATCATACCAACAGGTATTATAATTTTCATAAACCCCATTAAAAGAATCATCAATAAATCTCTTACCAATGCTATTGAAAACTCATTTGTAAAACCAGTATTTAAATATTGAACTATGTAGCTTTGTAACTCTCCAATTATAAAATCAGACATAGAGTAAATTATCATAAGGACACCTAAAAGTGTTACTGTCGTTACAACCTCTTTACTTTTTGCTACATTTCCACTTTTTCTAGCATCTTTTATTTTTTTACCAGTAGGCTCTTCTGTCTTATCATCAGTTGAAAGCAAAAAACCTAACGGCGCCATAGATGTTACATGCATTTTGCTAGTGGCTTTAAAAGTTCCATCTAAAATATCAGTCATATTAATCAATAAATTATGTAATTCATTTAATATAAATGGTAATGAAATCACAAAAAACATTATTCCAACAATTACTTTTAAAGGCATTCCTATTACCATTACATTTAATTGTGGTACACTTCTTGAAATTAAACCCATTATAAAATCTGTTATTATAAGTGCTAGTATTATAGGAACTGCTATCTTAAATCCGATTATAAAGCACTGAATAAATATATTTACAACATATGTGTAATTATCTTTTAATATATAACTCCCAACCTCGATAAGTTTAAAACTTTGACTTATACCTTTTATAAGCTCATGATGCCCGTTTATACTAAAAAATACCATTATTCCAATCCAATAAACTATATTCTCAATTAGTGTGTTACTTTCATGGCTTGTTGGATCATAAATATTTATCATCGATAACCCAAGTTGTTGATCTATTAAGCTTCCAGCTATCTTTAAACTGTTTATACATATACTTGTTATATAACCTAAAACTAATCCTGTTATAGTTTCCATTACTCCAATATTGACTAGTTCATACACATTTTTAACCTCTACATTAACATTTATTGTAGAAGTAATTATTACCGACATAAATAGTGTGAAAGTAACTTTAAATACATTTGGCGTTCCACTCGGGAAAATTATAGTTATGCATGAAAAAAATGCAATCAATCTTAAAAATACAAATATCAATTTTAAAAGTTATCCTTTTATATTTGCAACCATATTCATAATTTTATTTGTAAATTGAATAAGCTCATTTAACATCCAAGCTCCACCGATCGCCAATGTAATCGCTACAACTATCAACTTCGGTATAAAAGATAATGTTTGTTCTTGGATTTGAGTGGTTGCCTGGAATATACTTATTAGTAAACCTACCAATAAAGATAATATTAAAATAGGCCCTGCTATTAACATTCCTGTATATAAAGTTTCTTTTACTATGCTGACTACTACACTTTCACTCATTTTAGTACGCTCCTCAATTATTGAAAACTTAGCAATAAAGATTTTATTAATAAATTCCATCCATCTACCATAATAAATAACAATAGTTTAAATGGTAGTGAAATCATAACAGGTGGTAGCATAAACATACCCATAGACATAAGTACACTTGATACTACTAAATCTATTAACAAGAATGGTAAATAAATTAAAAATCCTATTTGGAAAGCTGTTTTTAATTCACTAATAGAAAATGCTGGTATTAATATATATAAGGGTATATTTTCTCTAGTTAAATTTTTTTCATTTAAATCTGAGTTTTCAACAAATAGTTTTATATCTTCTTGTCTAGTCTGTTTTAATAAGAATTTTCTTATAGGTTTTTCTGCTTTTTCTACGGCTTCTTCAAACTTAATTTCATGACTCATATAGGGTTTTAGTGCTTGTTCATTTATTTGCTTCACGGTAGGAGCCATAATAAACATAGTCAAACATATTGCAAGTCCAACTAATACTTGATTAGGTATTGTTTGCTGAGCACCTAGTGCAGACTTTATAAAAGAAAAAGTTATTATAATTCTTACAAAACTTGTCATCATAAAGACAATTGCACCTAAAAACATTAAACCTGTTAAAACTATAAACATTTTCATTAAAGGAGTATAATCGCTTAAATATGGTGTTATATCACTTAATGTTTGCATCTTTTTTCTCCTTTAGCTTACCTATTAAATTCATAGGGTTTTGTATATCTTTTTTTAAGTTCAATTTTTTAAATTTTAATTTATCTGCTTTTAATACATTGTTATTTTGTCTTTTATCTTCTATCTCTTTTATGTCCTCTGGAGTTAAATCTTTTATTTTTTCTATATTATTATTTGAAACTAACAACACACATCCATCTTCTCCTGTTTTTAAAACAACTAAATATGTATCTTTGTTAATCCCAACTTTTTCTAAAATTTTTGCATATTTATAAATTCCAACATTTTGTAAGTTTATTCCATTCATTTTATAAGCAATAGCAATTACTCCAATCATCAGAATGATAAATGCACTTAAGTTTACTAAGTATCTCAATGTTTCATACATAATAAGTTATCTTACTCCTTCGTGTCTTGACTTTGTTGCGGTTGTTGATTTTGATTTTGTTCTTCTTGCTGCTTAGCTTTTTCTTTTTTATCTACTATTAAGATATCTACTCTTCTATTTGTAGATCTATTTTCTGGAGTATCGTTAGCTACTAAAGGTCTAAACTCTGCATATCCTTTTACTGCAAATCTAGTTGGTGGAACCTCTTTATTTTCAACGAAGTATCTTACAACACTTACAGCTCTGGCTGTTGAAAGTTCCCAGTTTGATGCATACTGTGAGTTATGTATAGGAACATTGTCTGTATGTCCTTCTACTAAAACATCATTATCCATATCTGTAACTAGCTTAGTTATAGTATCTAATGCCTTTATACTTGTTTCTTTTAAATCTGATTTTCCTGAATCATAAAGTATATTTTCATCTAATTGAAGTACTATACCTCTATCTTCTTCTCTTACTTTAACCGAGTCTTGAAGGTTATTATCTTGCACTGCTTTATTAACTTTCTTTGCAAGATCCTCTTTTTCTAAATTAGGTTTACCTACTTGCACCTTTAAATCTTCTAAATTTTCTATTTTTTCTATAGATGTACTTCCACCTAAAGAACTTTTTAAAGCTTTTGATAATTCACTTAACTTTTGACTATCTACTGCCGATATTGAATATAGTAGGATAAAGAAAGTAAGAAGTAGTGTTATTGTGTCAGCATATGTATCCATCCAAGACCCTGTTTCTACATCATCGCCTTTTCTTTTTCTTTTATCTCTACGCGACATTTACTTCTTCACCTTCTATCGTACCTCTAGTATAATAAGATTTCTTTTCTTTTGGAGTTAGGAAGTTCACTAGTTTTTCTTCAATAACTCTAGTGCTATCTCCATTTTGGATACTCATAATTCCACAAATCATCATATCCATACGTTCACATTCTCTTTCCCCTTTTATTTGAATGTTAAATCCAATTGGATTTAGTATAGCATTAGCCATTAATGCCCCATAAAATGTAGTTATAAGAGCTGCAGCCATACCACTTGATATAGTATCTGGACTTCCCATGTCTGAAAGCATCTGAATTAATCCTATTAATGTTCCAACCATACCAAATGCAGGTGCATAAGATCCCCATATCTTAAATATTTTTGACCCTGTACTGTATTTACTTTCTACTTCATCTATTTCTATTTCTAATATTTCTTTAATATCTTCCATGTCAATACCATCTATAGCTAGTTCTAAGCCTTTTCTTAAAAATGCATCTTCTATTTCAGAAACTTCTTGCTCTACTGCCAAAGGTCCATCTTTTCTAACTTTTCTAGCTAATTCCTTAAATTGATCTACTAAATCAACTTTATTTATATTCCCTGATCGTAATATTTCCTTAGTTATTTTAAATCCCGTTTTTAAATCTTCCATAGAAAATGTTATAAGGATTGATGCAAAAGATCCTCCAACTGTAATTGCTAAGGATGGCACATCTATAAATGCGCCTATCCCTGTTTTTCCTAGTGATATACCATATACAACAAATCCAAGAGCTAATACAAGACCTACGGGAGTTAACATATCATTTTTTTTCATATTATCCTCCTACTATCTTTTTAAGTTTATTATTTCCTGTAAAAGTTCGTCACTTGTTGTTATAACCTTACTAGCTGCTTGGAATGCTCTTGTTGTCACTATCATCTCTGTAAACTCATCTGATAAATCAACATTTGACATTTCTATAGCACCTTGGTTTATAAGACCATATTTAACTCCATACATAGCATTTCCTGAGTTAGCAGTTTCTCCATAAAGGTTACCACTTAAAGATTCTAACCCTTCTGGATTTTGGAATACTGCTATCTTTAATGTTTGAGCATTTTCAACCTTAGTTCCATCTGCTAGTAAATATGACACTTTACCTTCTTTTGATATATTAAAAGATAAAACCTTTTGCATTTCTCCATCTGGATTAGGTTGTTCTTTTGGTATTTCTACTGGCTTTCCATCTGTATTTAAAACTTTATATCCATCAGCTGTTACTAAGTTTCCATTAGCATCTAATGTAAAAGATCCATCTCTTGTGTAAGCTTCTTGATTAGGTCCTACACTTACAACAAAAAATCCATCTCCATCTATTGCTAAATCTGTTGGTCTTCCTGTTGGCTGTACATTTCCTTGTATCATATTTCTAAATATTCCACTTACTTTAGTCCCAATTCCTACTTGTCCTGGGTTAACCCCTCCTATTACATTAGGGTCTCCAGCAGCTCCACCAGGAACACTTGAATATATTACTGTTTGGTTTAATGCATCTGAAAATCTAACACCTGACTTTTTAAAAGCTGTTGTTCCAACATTTGCAACATTGTTACCTACAACGTCCATTTTAGTTTGATTTGCCTTCATTCCACTTATTCCTGAATACATTGACTTTAACATATCATTACTCTCCCTTTTTATTTGTATTTGACTCTAAAGAGCCTTTATTTTCACTTGCTTTTATAAGAGATCCATATTCTATAGATTTTAATTCTCCTGTTTCATCTACTCTTACTTCCATATAAACAATACCATCTTTAATTTTTATGCCTTCTACTACTCCTGTAATAGTTTTTTTATCATCTGGCTTTTCATCATCTTTAACTACATTGTTAGTTTCCTCAGTATCATCTTCCTTTGGAGCATAAGCTTCTATTCTCTTTCCTATAAGTGCTGATGCTGTGCTCATCGCAGAGTTTACTAAAACTCCATTAGTTAATCCTACTAGGTATTCCATCCCCTCATTTAAATTTTGCATCTGCTCTAACGAACTAAATTGAGCAAGCTGTGTTACATATTGTGTAGGGTCCTGTGGGTTTAGAGGATCTTGGTTACTCATTTGTGCTACTAGTAGCTTTAAAAATAAATCTTTATTAGTTTCTTCTCCAGGCATAACTATAGGTGTTCCATTATCTGTTTTACCAGATGACTTGGTATTTCCTACATTTTTAGTATTCGATGTAGTTTTAGTACTTGCTTGTTGTGTATTTACTTTCATAAAATTATTCATAATTTACCTCTAAGCTAATATATTAAGATTTGATTCATCTATTTTATTTTCATCTAAATCTTCTACAGAATTTAGTACTGTGTTATTGTTTCTATTATTTTTTTTTTGCTTTTTTTGTTCTTCTTTTTTGCTAAATTCTTGACTTAAGTTATCTGAAAAGAAATTTTGGTCATTGGATTTCATTTCAACAACTATGTCTTTAGCCTTTATTCCTAAATCTGTTAGATGCTTATTTATATCATGTAAATTTTTATTTAACATATTAAAAGTTTCTTCTTTTCCTACATGTATAAATATTTTTGTAGCTTCCCCGTCTTTTAAAAGCTTTATCGTCATATCCCCTAGCTCTTTAGGATTTATATTTACTTTAATTTCTTCTATATTATTACTTTTCAAGTATTTAACCATTTTTATAAAATCATCACCAATATTACTTGCACGTATGGTTACTGCTGGTAAATTTTTATTTGCAGAAGATTCTTGAGTAAATGTTTTGTTATTTATTATGGATAAATCACTTGCATTTTTATCTGCTATATTTTCTAAGATACTTAAGCTTTCATCCTTGCTTTTATCTTTTTGATTTATATCTACAATGTTATTTTTATTAACATTTGTTGCTACATTTAATTCTTCATATGACTTTAAAGATTTTATCTCACTGTCTACTTTTTTAATTCCATCTTTAGGATTTTTATCCTGTTCATTGATATTTTCTGCCAGTTTAATATTTTCTTCACCAGCTTTTTTCGACAATTTATCTAAATTTAAACCTTTAGGTAAAATAATTTCATCATCAGTTGGTAAATCTAAACCATCAGTTTTAGTAAATTTATCTAAATTAAAATTTAAATCAATATAACTACTTATTTCATCATTACTTAATTTAATCATCTTATCAATATCTAATGTTTTTAAGCTTAAGTTTGATTTATCATTTATGCTCAAAATAGTATCGTTTATTGACTTCAAAATTTCTTCTTTTTTCAAATCTGGATTTACACCTGAATTATCCATTTCTTTTAATTTATTTAAATTTGAAAAAAGGTTTTGAATTAATGATGCTATTAAATCACAATCTTCATTTTTTTGATCTACATTTGTATTTTCAATGTCCATATCTAAAGAAGCTAGTAAATCTTCAAATCCACCTTTACTTGATAACTTAGTGCTTAAATTACTTTTTCCAAGTGCTAAGTTTACTAAGTCGAAGGAAAAATTCAAGTTAAAATTCATATCTCAATCATCCTTTATGATATATTCTTTTTATTTCTCATGTACGCATATAAAGCAAATTCATCATTTTCTATTTGTTCTTTTCTCGCTTCTTCTTTTCTTAACTTTATAAATTTATTTTCTTTTAATGTTTCTAAAGATTTTCTGTTTATTTGTTTTTCAATAAACTTATCTTTAGCCTCTACTACTATTCTTTCTTTTTCTACTAATATTCTATTGCTTTGCTCTATAGTTTGACTTATTGAGTGAAGATAGTTTAATCTTACTTTCTGACTTACAGTATCCTCTACATCTTCAAACTGAGCATATTTTTTATAGCTACAATCTAATTCTTTTATATTATCTTCTAATACTTTTTTATCATTTTGTGCCTTTGTATATTCTAATTTACTTGCTTCTTCTTCTTTTATTTTTATATCTAATAACTTTTGTAGCTTAAACTTATAGTTTGTCACTTAAACCTCTCCTCGTTATTTGAATATGTTCTTTAGTTCCACTATACTCTCTTCAAATTTAGTTTTTTCATTTACACCTTGCTTTAAAAATGAATTAACTTTATCTATGTATTCAATCGCTAAATCTATATTTTTATTAGATCCATGTTCGTATGCACCTATATTAATTAAATCTTCAGCCTCTTTATATGTAGCTAATATATCTCTTGCTAAAGATGCACACTCTTGATGTTGATCCTCACAAATTTCTTTCATAAGTCTACTTACACTATTTAAAATGTCTATAGCTGGGTAATGATTTTTATGTGCAAGGTCTCTAGATAAAACAATATGCCCATCTAAAATACCTCTTACTGTATCTGCAATTGGTTCATTAAAGTCATCTCCATCAACTAAAACTGTATAAAAAGCAGTTATCGACCCTTTATCAGACATTCCACTTCTTTCCATAAGCTTTGGAAGTAGTGCAAATACTGATGGTGTATATCCTTTTTGTGCAGGTGGCTCGCCTATAGCTAGTCCAACTTCTCTTTGAGCCATTGCAAATCTTGTTACAGAATCCATCATTAAAATAACTTTTTTACCTTGATCTCTAAAGTACTCAGCTATAGCTGTTGCTGTTAGTGCTCCCTTTAATCTAAGCAAAGGTGATTTATCAGAAGTTGCGCAAACTACTACAGATTTTTTCATACCTTCTTCACCTAGATCTCTCTCTATGAAGTCCAGTACTTCTCTACCTCTTTCCCCTATAAGGGCAATAACATTTACATCAGCTTTAGCTGTTTTTGCTATCATTCCTAAAGTTGTGCTTTTTCCAACACCACTTCCTGCAAATATACCTATCCTTTGACCCTCTCCACAAGTTAAGAATCCATCAATTGCCCTTATACCTGTAGGCATGATATTTTTTATTCTTGGTCTTTTCATTGGATCTGGTGGTTCATTTGAAAGACTGTATCTTTCTCCTCCTAAAACCTCTTCATCATCTATTGGATTTCCGATTCCATCAAGTACTTTACCTAATAAATCATTACTACATTTAACACTAAGTGGTATTCCTCTAGCAACAACTTTACACCCAGGAGCTACTCCTGCAAGTTCTCCTAGTGGCATTAAAATTACATTCTTATCTTTAAAACCAACAACTTCACAATTTATAGGCTCATCTGCATAATTGTAAACTGTACAAAGCTCTCCTACAAATGCCTTTATACCTTCTACTTCAACAGTAAGACCTATTATCTTAGTTACCTTACCTTCTGATATAACTTCTTTAACTTCTAAAACTTTATTTTTCAATCTTTCAAAGTCTATATCTATCATAAAAGTTCCTCTTTCACCTTTTCTAAAACACAGTCAACGCCTACTATTAATCTACCTTTATTGGTTTCAATTATTGCGTTTCCTGCTTCTATAAATTCATCTGCTAGTATAAATGATTCTCCTTTTATTAATTGTTGGCTTTTTAACTCATTTAATTGTTCATTAACTTTTTCTATGTAGATTGCATTAGTTCTTATTACAAAATTTTCTTTAATTTCATATTCTTTTATAGTAGCTTCAATTATATTATTCATAGAGTCTACATCTTTAAATTTTTCTTTAAGGACTTTTTCTGCTATAGATATACTCAAACTAACAATTTCTTTTTTACTATCTTTTAAAAAGTCTGTAAATTGCTCATTAGCTTGTAATAAAATATTATTTGCTTTATTTATAATATCTTCTGACTCTTGTTTTGCTTTTTCAATATTATCTTCATATGATTCCTTGTATCCATCTTCATAACCATTTCTCAATCCTATGTTGTGGCCTTCTTCATATGCTCTTTTTTTTATTTCTTCACATTCATTTTGTGCTTCTTGAACAATTCTTTCACTTTCTACTTGTGCATTTGATATCATATTTTCACAAGTGTCTTTCGCTTGATTTAGTTGTTCTTCAATTTCTTCTTTGACTTTTAATTCTTTATTTTCATCAACTATTTCTTCATTATTAACTTTTTTGGGTTTAGAAGTAGTTTTTAAAGGCTTAACACCTTTAAAAACTACTCCATTAGATTTTAAAATACTGTTACTTTTAAATAAACTCATCGTCTGAACCTCTAGATAATGTTATTTCACCAGCATCTTCAAGTCGTCTAACAACATTTACAATAGCTTGTTGAGCTTCTTCTACTTGAGATATCTTTACCTTACCAAGTAAATCAATTTCTTCTCGTAATGCTTGTGATGCTCTTTGAGATTGATTTTTAAATATTGCAGTTGAGACATCTGCTGATGCTCCTTTAAGCGCAAATGCAAGGTCTTTAACATTAACTTCTTTAAGAATTCTTTGAATAGCCATATTATCAAGTCTAACGATATCGTCAAAGATAAACATGTTAGATTTAATTTCTTCAGCCAATTCTTCATTTTTCTGCTCGATAAATTTGATAATATTTTTCTCTGTTTTTCTATCAACATTTGTTAATATATCTACCAAGCTATTAACACCACCAGCACTTTCCATCTCTAACTTTCCTAAGCTATTTAATTTTTCTTCTATAGCTTTGTCTATAGATTTTATTACAGCTGGTGATATGTTTGATGTAGTTCCTATCTTAAGTGCAATTTCAAGCTTAAGTTCATCAGGTAATTCAGATAATACTACTGCTGCTTTATCAGGTTGAATATGAGCTAATATTATGGCTATAGCCTGAGGACTTTCACCTTGTATGCATGCTAGTATTTGTTCAGGCTCAGCCTTTCTAGCTGATATAAATAACTTTGTATATGCATCATATTTTATACCTTCTAATAATTTAGTAGCTCTTTGACTTCCTAATGCTCCATTAAGTAAAGATTTCGCACAGTCAATTCCACCTTCTATTACAAACTCTTTTCCCTTGTTTAACTCTATAAATTCTTGTAAAACCTCTCTTCTTTCTCTCGGCTTTACAGTATTTATATTAGCTATTTCAACCCCTATTTTTTGGATTTTTCTATCTGAAAGATTTTTTATTACACTTGAAGCAATCTCAGGACCTAATGTCATTAAAAGTATAGCCGCCTTTCTAGATCCTGTTACTCTTCTAAACTTAGGGATATCGCCTAAGTCATATGCATTACCTTTTATACCTTCTGTCTGCAAATAATCTCACCCTTTACTCATTTAACCAACTATTTACTAGGTCTGTAACTTGATCCGGATTATCAGCTGCAAATTGTTTAACTTCATCTTCTAAGCTAATATTTTCCTCATCCTCTTCTTCGTTACTATTTAATCTATTTTGTTCTAACTCTTCTAGTTTTTTGTTGATTAGTTCTATTTCATCTTCTTCATCTACATAATCTAGCTCACTAGATGCTTTCTTTTTCTTTATAATCATATAAATTATTGTACCTATTATTAAAAGTAAAATAATTACACTCAGTACACCTGCTATAATTAACACCCTTCCTAATGATTTGTCCTTACTTATAGCACTCTTTATAACTCCAAATGTAGAAGTATCTTCGTCTTCTGAGCCAAATCCCATAGAAACTACTTTAACACTATCTCCTCTTTTAGGTTGCATACCAACTGCATTTGCTACCATTCCTTCAACATTTCTCAGTTCTGCACTAGTAAGTGTTCCATTTATAGCAACTGAAGCAGTTATCCTGTTTATGCCACCTTTAGCTTTTATTACTTTTGTCTCCGTTTTACCAGTTTGATATTCTACTTCTTGCTGAGTATCTTCATCTGTTCCTTTTCCACTTTCATTAATATTACTCATATTATTATCTACAGCTCCGCCTGAGTTTTGTCTTTCACTCGACTTACTGTTTGACTTTGATTCTTTTGTAATTACTTTATTTGGATCTATTATAAGTTCAGTTTTTTCACTTGAATCGAAATCTAAGTCTGTATTAACACTAGCTCTTATATTTCCTTCTCCAAATATAGGTTCTAATAAACCTAATATTGATCTTTCTAAGTCTTTACTTAAGTCTTTTTCAGCTTTGATAGATTCATCAACTTCACTTAAGCTATTTGTATGTACATTCCCTTTATCATCAATTAATCCATCTGATAATAATTTCATATTTTGATCTATTACTTCAACATTTTGTTTTGGTACGTTTTGTGTACTCGCTGAAACAAGCGACATTATAGATATTACTTGGTCTTGTTTTAAAGTTTGTCCAGGGCTTAACTCTACGTAAACAGCAGCTTTACCAGGTACTGTTTCATTCGCAAATACAGATTCTTCTCCTTGGGTTATATGAACTCTAGCACTTTGTACTTGAGGAAAAACTTTTATAGTTTTTTCAATTTCCCCTTGAATCATCCTTTGTTTTTTAATTTGGAATTCTTCATCTGTCATACCAAATGATGATCCCCCATCCATTAACTCAAATCCCTTAGATCCATTAGAAATATTACTTGATAATTCCATCCTAAGTTTATCTACGTCTCCCTTGGGTACTAAAATACTATCACCTTTTATTTTAGTTTCCACCTTTTTCGACTCTAGCTCTTTAGTTACCACCGTAGCATCATTAGAATCTAATCCTGAAAAAAGCACTGCATATTTATTTGATTTTGCATAATTAATTCCAAATATTCCTGCTACAACCAAAGTCACAATTGCAGTTGCAATTATTATTTTCTTTTTTTTAGGAAGCTCAATAAATTGATCTTTTTTTACGATCACAAAATCTTTTGTTTTTTGCGGAAATTCCTTTATATTCATTTAAAATTCTCCTTGCTATGAAGTTATAATTGGACTCTATTTAGCTCTTGATAAGCTTCATATATCTTGTTTCTAACCTCAATCATCAACTGCATTGACAATTGCGCTTCTTGAGCTGACAACATCACATCATGCATAGAGACATTTTCTCCTTTTATAAGGTCTTGAATTTTTTGATTTGATTGTACCTGCTTATCATTAACTTTATCTAATGCTTCTTTTATTACATCTCCAAAGTTATTTTCTTTTTCAACTTTTCCTGTGTTACTAGCTCCTGTAAGTAAGTTGTTATTTGTTGCTATATTGTTTATTGCATTTATAGTACTTATTCCACTCATAAACTACTCCTTTTACCTACCTATTTCTAAAGCTTTCGAAATCATACTTTTTTGTGCATTTAATGTATCTATATTTGATTCATAAGATCTAGATGCTGTCATTAAATCAGTCATCTCAACTAAAATATCTACATTTGGATACTCCACATAACCTTGAGCATCTGCATCTGGGTTATTTGGTTCGTATAATTTTCTTAGTGGAGACTTATCCTCCTCTATAGCTACTGATTTCACGCCTAGCATCCCTAATTTTTTATCATAATTTTCTTCAAATACAGGCACTTTTCGTTTATAAGCTCCGCCCTCAGGTGTCCTAGTTGTTTTCATATTAGCTATGTTTGATGAAACAACATCCATTCTTAATCGCTCTGCCGAAAGTGCACTTGCACTTATTCTCATTCCTGAAAAAATGCTCATTTACTTACCTCCCTGTTATTACACTTCTACTCATCCCTAGTTTTATATTCGTCAAAGTTATAAGTGCGTTATATTCAAGAGTTGTAGCCGCCTGGTTAACTTTTTCATTTTCTAAATCAATGTTATTACCATCTTCTCTGACTTTTGATGATGTATCTGTTTTTATCTCAGGCTTAGTATTTTTATCCATAGACTCTTTTAGTGTATTTTCAAACTCTACATATTTTCTCTTGTAATTTGGAGTATTAATATTTGCAATGTTATTAGCAATAACTCTACTTCTTAATTCTGTTGCATCTAATCCTGATTTTAGTAAATTGTAAACTTCCATTTTCCCCTCCAATGCTTAAAATGTTTTTTAGAATTAAAAAAAACTACTCTGAAAGAGTAGTTCATCACTTTTATAGAATATTATTACTAATTTTTTATTTGAAAAATTAAAACAAAACTAGAAAAGAAAATTAATAATAATCATAACTTCATTGTGAATTTTTACACAGATAGTCTTTATAAAAAAAGTGTATGTAAATTTTATGTATTTTAAAAATATACACACTTCACCAATATGCATTAACATGATTTTATAGATTTTCTTAAAATTTTTAGTATCTCTTTGCTTAATTTTACAATTTTAATATTAGCAATGATAACAAAAAGTTTTATTAACTCTTCGGTAACTGGCGAGCATAGCTTTTCAAAGCCTTAGCCCCTATAGTTTTGCGTAGCTAGATTTCCCTAGTTTTGCCCTTAAATATCATTTTTCGACTTACACTTACATTTTATACCAAAATATCACTTATTTCAAGCTTTTACTTTTATTTTGGATAATTCTAAATTTTAATTTTTTATTAACAGAATAATTCATTATTCTACATTAATTTGCAAAAGCTTCTCATTTAGTTTAATAATCGGCATTTTATTTGTAAACTGTATAGTTTTTTTAAAATTTCTAACTATTATATGTATTTATTTAATTCTTTTGTAATTTTTATAGCTCCTAGTTCACTCATATGATCAAAATCTATAAAATCAACTTCATCAAAAATATCTATTTTTGAAAAATCGACAAACTTAATATCATATAATTTATCTATTTCATTTATTATTGAATAAAATTCACGCTCATAGTTTGGACTCAATGAATTTTTATAATATGAAGTGTTTGGAAATACTACTATTATAGGTTCTACTTTGTTGTCTTTTAAAAACGTTAAAAATGATTTAAATATATCCTTATACTCTTTATATGTTTCTTTATATGTTTCAAGCTTGTTATGTTGATTTGCTCTTTCAGTTCCCAACCTTATTTTGTCATTCTCACTAATATCAGTCAATTTCACACCTCTAAGAGCACTATTCATCTCTCTTGTAAAGTTAGTATTGAAATATCCTTTATTATCTCTATATATTAAATCTTTAAAATAAAGATCTAACATATCTAAGTCAAATATATAATTAATACTATTGTTATCTATAACTTTTGAAATATTTAATAGTTCTACTTCTTCTACATTAGTTGCATTATGCTTATCTCTTAAAATTGGATAATATGTATTTTTAACTAAGTTTACTGAATACTCACTTCTTGATTTAGATAAATCATGATTTACTAAGTAATATCCAGCTCCAATAATACATTTTTTTATGTTGCTATTATTTTCTATTGATAACTTTGCTAATTTATAAGAATAATATAGATCTTGACTTGATAAAGCCAATTTTATTGATTTTATATCTAACAAGTCTTCAATAATACCTGTTAGTGGATAAGAATTTCCAACTACTATAGCTTCCACTTGGCTCTCTTTAGATTTTTCCAGTGATTTAGTTAAATAATTATAGTCATAATTACTATAATAAATTTTTTCACTTATGTTGAACATATAGTTCATAACTTTATCGTAGTATATTATTTCATTAAAATTCAATTCATCTTTCAACTTTAAGTTCGCAGTTTCATCACTATATAATAGTATATTTATTTTAAATTTATCATATGTATTTTTTAAATATTCTTCAATATTAGTTACATAAGTTATGTTAAGTTTAGCAATTTTATCTAGTAGTTTATATTTGTCTGTACCATAAAAAATTAATTCAATTTCAACTTTCTCTTCTAAAAAACTCATAAAACATTTTAAAGCCTTATATATAATTTCTGATGTGCAACTTAAATTAATTTCTCCATTATTAAAATTTTCAATTACACAAACTATACAGTCTGCTAAATAAATAAATTCATTAACTTCATTATAGTGTACTTCATTATACTGTATAAAATCAGCTAAAATATTTATTGTATCTATCAATTCTGAACTATTTAGATCAGGTTGATTTAAAATTTTTTCTAATGATTCTAATATACCTTTGTTTCTAATATGTATTTCTAAATTATAATCTTTATTTAATTTACTATAAATATTCATATCTATATCCTTTGCATATTATAAATTCCAATTTAAAACAGTTTTAAATGTAGATGCTAAATCTCTCTCAAAAGATTTAGTTAAATCTTGTATCGAGTTTATATTTATAATCTGTGAAACTAGCTTCTGCAAATGATTTTGACAACTTGTATTTTTTTCTAAAAAATATATAGCATCTTCAAAATCGCTTTTTGTACTTCTACTATTTCCAATTAAAATTAATCCTTTTTCTAGTATTAATCTAGTATTTATTTCAACCTGATTTTCAGATACGCCTAACAATATCACACAACCTTCAGGGTTTATTAAATCAATCATCTGATTTATAGCAAAGTTACTTCCTACACCTCCAACAGCCTCAAATCCATGATCAATTTTAAGATTTTCAGGAATTTCGTCTATTCTATAAACTTCATCTACAAAAGAAAAAAAACTAAGTTTCTCTTGATTTTTTCCAAATACAATAACATTAGAATCTGGATATCTATTTTTTAAAACCAAGGAAATTATAAACCCTAGATTCCCATCTCCCCAAATCCCTAAAGTTTCTTTTTTTGTACTAGATTTTTTTTCAAATCTATTTATTGCGTGAAAAGCTACACTAATTAATTCTATAAAAGAAGCTATATCAGTATCAATATTGTCATACTTTAAAACTCTATCTCTATCCATAAGTATATAATCTTGTGTAAATCCATCAAATCCACTAGATCTAAATTTACTTGATTTTAAGTAATTCTCACTTATAAATTCGTCTTTTTCAATGGGTGTAGTTGGAATCATTACAACCTTATCTCCAGGTTTAAATTCTCCTTTATTATCATAAATTACTCTTCCAACACCTTCATGTATAAGGGCCATAGGTAATTTTTTGCTTAGCACAGATCTTTCTCTTTTTCCTGTATAATATCTTTGGTCAGCTGCACAAATTGATAATTTTTCAGGTCTTATTATTATTTTTTCTCCACTTAAATCAACTTCTTCAAAATCCACTACAAATTGTCCTGGTGATATAAGTTTATATAGTCTATTTATCATGATATACTATCACCTACCATTATATTTGCAACTTTCAAATCATACTGTGTTGTTATTTTTATATTTGCAACATCTCCTATTACTAATTTCACTTTTTCATTTTTTACTACAAATATTTTTGCAGCATCAGTTAAAAACTTTTTTTCTTCTTTATTTAAACAGTTATATAGTTTTTTAAGTTTTTTTATATTGAAAGTCTGCGGAGTCTGTCCTTGATACATATTTGCCCTTATTGGTATATTACTGATTGTATCACCGTTTACAGATTCAACTATTGTATCTGTTGCTGGAATAACAGTATCTGTAGCTCCATACGCAATAGCCATTTCAATGTTTTCTTCTATTATTCTATGTGTTAAAAATGGTCTAACTGCATCATGCGTTATAATTATATCATCATCTTTAATTCCAAAATTAGATTCAATATAGCTTATCCCACTCATTATAGATTCATTTCTGTCATTTCCACCTGGACAAATAATTATATTGTCCAGGTATGCTTTTAATATATGTTTACTAATTATATCTTCAGTGTGTGCAATCCATTCTTTTGGTGTTACAACTATTACCTTATCTATTTTATAGTTTAATAAAAATCTTTCAATCGTATGTATAACAATAGGCTTATTTCCTATGTTTAGAAACTGTTTAGGCATATCTGTTTTACCCATTCTACTTCCTTTTCCACCAGCTAAAATTTCTGCATAAATCATTTTGTATTCTCCCTAAAAATTGTATTATCGATAAAATCCCAAACTCTTAAAGTTGCATTATCATCTTTATATTTATAGAATAAATCTCTTAATTCAAGTCTTTTTTCACCGTAATAATTTTCTTCTTCTAGACTTTTTAATAATTCAATCTCTAATTTTTCCTGATCTTTAACCTTAGGCCCTGCTGTCCAAAATTCATATGGTTCTAAAAGTATTCCTTTTTCTTTTCTATATTGATCTATATCTGTATTTATAAATATAGATGGTTTGTTCATAAATAAAAAATCTCCATATATACTTGAGTAATCCGTTATTAATATATCTGCACAATTTAATATTTCATATAAATCTAGCCTATGCTTATCTAAATCATTATTTGATATAAATATTAAATTTTTTAATTCTCTACCTTGATTTTTATTGCCAACAGTTCGTTCTTCTGCATGATGTACTTTTGCTATACAGATCATATTATTTTCTTCTAAAAACTTGTCAAATCTATCATAATCAAAGTTTTTTATTTTTATAACGTCTGTAAGGTTTTTATCCCCACTTGCCAGCCCAGTGTTTTCATGAACATGAAAAGTAGGCATATTGAATATTATTTTTTTATTAGAAAAGTTTTTTCCCAAAAGCTTTTCTAAATTTTCTAATCCATTAGTCTTTAATAAAGTATCTGTCCTTGGATTTCCAGTAATTATATATTTATCTTCAGGTATAGCCGCCATAGAGCTAAGAGTTAGCATATTCATATTAGACGTTATACAAACTTTATCTATTTTTTCATACTCATCTGGTGTAAAGGCAAAGTTTTTATTCTTTTTATCCATAAGTCCTGCCGCTTTAAAAGATAAAGATCCATGACCTACATCTACGTTATATGTAAATTTAGGATAGTTTACAAATGTATTAAACCCTGATACAGTTAAGCTCGATACCAATGGCACCTTTACTATATTTTCTAATTCAAATACATCTCTTCCATATATTATGTTTAGTTTGTATATCTCCTTATATTTTTCAGGCATATATTTTATAAGTGCATGTATATTAGAATCTGCTGCATTAAATTTATTTAATGTTATTGTTCTTTCGTGGTGCTTATTGCTTAAATTCTCCATAATACTTTCTTCAATTTCAATTAATTTAAGTTTTTTATTTGAAGATAGTATTACAAAACATTTTTTTAGCCCTTTTGAAGCTAAGTGTCTAATAGAATCTATGTAATTAACATCATACGGCACTAAAACTTCAAGCTTATAGCTATCTTTACAGTTTAAAAATTCATCTATAGTTAATATTTCTTTGTTCGTAATCACATAATTATTTTTAATATATGCCCAATCCTCGCATATACTTTCATTTGATAGTAACTCTATATATTCACTATCTACATCCAAAAACTTAGAACCTATATATTCTACCAAGTCAAAATTTTTATAATCAACTTTACTATCTCTTACTTCCTCTATAACTTCTTTGTAAGCACTTTTTAAATGTTCCTCTGAGTACAAAGAGTTTATATCTTCTATAAACTCTTCTTTATAGTTATCTCTTATAGCCACGCCTGAATACATAGCTGATTTTAACTTTTCTCCACATACATTTAAGGTATAGATCAAATTAAAATATCCATCTAAATAGTTATTATTAATATTAATCGAAGTTTTATAGCAGTTTATTGCAGCTTCATATTCCTGTATTTTGAAACATAGCATACCCCTTAAATTCCAAAACTTATAATCATTTATGTATTGTTTTTCATTTTGTATTATCAAATTATATGCATTTTCTATCTCATTATTTAATATACATTCCTGTACTTTATTAATAGTGTCCATCAAACAAAACTCCTTGTCCTAATCTTTAAAGTTCTAAAGTAAATTTATTTTTGATTTAGCTTCTTCTACAACCTCTATATCTGTACAATTATCTATTATTCTAATATAAAATCGCTTAGCTTCTTCAAAGTCTCCTTTTAATTCCTTTAAGTAGGCTATATTAAACATAGAATTAAAATTACAACTATCTAAAATCCATGATTTTTTAAGTAGTTTTTCTGATTCATTCAAATCATTTTGTAATAAAGATATTACTGCCTTCATATTTAAAATTTCAGCTTCTTCTCCAAATATAGACTCATATTCCCTAATCATTGTTAATGCTTCAGCGATCCTAGAGGAATTTATGCTATTTTCAATTAACCTTTTATACTTAATTTTAAGTCCCTTCAATTCTTCACTTTCATTTAGAGCTTCTTCAAACTTAGAAATCAAAATTTCTATGGCTTTTTTATACATAATATTATTTACTGCTAAATCTTTTAGTTTTCTTAAATATCCCAACTTATCATTATTTTTTAATTCATCTATATTCTTAACTTCCACCACAAATTTGTCTTCTTTATTTCTTAAAATGTCTACTAAATCAATATTACTAATTGTGCTGTTGTATATTTGTTTAATACATTCATAATTATAATTTATATACAATAAAAATAATTTTTCATATTTTTCTTTTATTAAATTTCCACTTAATAGTAAAGCCTTAGATATACATGCATAAATTTGTATTTTATAAATATCTAAAGTATTTTCAGCATTTTCTATGTACTTATATAAATCTACTATAATATCTCTTTTATTTTGTACTAAATAATTAATATATCCTTGTATTTTTAAGTAGTCTACACCATTTAGTAATTCATAAATATCTAATCCATCTCTAAATGCGTAATATAAAATATCTGCATAATAAATATCTTTCTCTATTTTTAATAGGTTATTGTACTGTTTAACATCTAACTTTTTTCCTAATCTTATTTCATTTAAAACTTTATAACTTCCATTTAACTGAGTAAAAACATTATAAATTTTTTGTATATCTTTTTCTTTTACAAATTTTAAAGTTGACTCTAAAGTTATCTTGAACTCATTTTCTTGAACATCAGATCCTGATATTCGATTGTATATATTTATTATTTCTTCTTCTTTATTTAATTTATATAAACTTATAATCGCCACTGAAAAAACTTCTTTTAAGCTCTCTTCTTTTAAACCTTCTACTCTTTTTATAACTTCTTCATAGTTTTCTAATTTATAACAAATGTCTATAATATTAATTTTGCATTCTTCCTTATTTACAAGAGTATCTAATATTGCTTCCGAATTATTTGCTTGAGTTGTTATTTCATAATTATCTAAAAGATATAAATATCTATTATAGTTTTCTATACTCTGCTTATATTTACTTAAGTGCTTTTGACTTGTAGCCAAATAATAGTACATATCTATATTTTTATTATCACTTTTTATATATTTAGTACATAGTTTTTCACATTTTATAAACTCACTTAAACTTATATATAAACTTGCTAAATCTTGAATTACAAATAGTGGAATAAGTTTTAACTTTTCATATATTTCATATCCCTTTTCCATATAATAAAGAGCATCCTCACAATTACCTGATATTATATAGTTTTTTCCTAATTGATAGTTTATGTATGGATCATTAGGCTTATCATTGATTTCTTCTAGTAGTATTTTTTTATTCCTACTATCTTTTATCTGCTTTAATTCTTCATTTTCAAATAAATAGCCATAATGGTTAAAAAATGCAATCTCATTGTATATAGGTTTTTTAAATAAAGGCTGTTCATGTATTTTACCTTTGTATTTGAAATCTTCGTCATTTTTAAACATTCTTAATAAAGGACTTATGTTATAACGTTTTTCATCTTCTGAAAAAATGTTTTTAAGTTTTATAGTTGCACTATTGTATTTAGTATGTAAGTCCGACTTAAAAAAATCTATTAACTTTTCATAATTAACTAATTCTTCATCAGCGTCTAATATAAGCAGCCAATCTCCTGAGGCATAACTTATAGATACATTCCTCATATGAGCAAAATCATTATCCCATTTTTTAAAATAAACTTTATCAGTATATTTTTTAGCTATTTCAACACTATTATCAGTAGATCCCGTATCTAATATAATAAGTTCGCTATTTATGTTTTTCATTAAAGGTTTAAGGGCATTCAAAGTTTTTCCTAAAAGTTTTTCCTCATTTTTTATCATCATTACAATACTCAGTAGCATATTATTATTCCTTTCAAGTTATTAAATTTAAAAATAAAGAGTAAAGCAAATGCTTTACCCCTCAGTTTTAAATTTAAAAATTATCTTAATAATTGAGTTACAGATTCTGGTTGTTGTTTAGCTTGTGAAACCATAGCTTGAGATGCTTGGTTTAATATATTTAACTTAGATAACTTAACCATTTCTTTAGCAACATCTACGTCTCTTATTCTTGACTCTGCAGCTGTTAAGTTTTCTGTAGATGTAGTTAAGTTAGAAGATGTATATTCTAATCTATTTTGTGTAGCTCCTAAATTAGCTCTTCCTTTATTTATTTCTTCAAGAGTAGCATCTACCTTAGTAACGAAAGCTTGTGCACTTGTAGTGTTAGAAACTATACCACTTGTAACAGCTAATTTAGTTGCTTCTCCTACTAAGTCTATTGTAGATATTTTTCTAGTCTCACTGTTTGCACCAGCTTGAATAGTAAATGATTGTGTTCCACTTAATAAGTTTTTACCGTTGAACTTAGTTTCTTTACCTATTTTACTCATTTCATCTTGTAATTGAGTTAATTCTGCTTGTATCTTTTCTCTATCTTTAGTTTCTAAAGTATCATTTCCTGCTTGAACTCCAAGTTCTCTCATTCTTTGAGCTATGTTTCCTGCTTCTTCTAAAGCACCTTCTGCAGTTTGCACCATTGATATACCATCTTGTACGTTTCTATCTGCTTGTTCCATACCTCTTATTTGAGCTCTCATTTTTTCTGAAACTGCTAATCCTGCAGCGTCATCTCCAGCTTTAGTTATTCTTAATCCTGTAGATAACTTCTCCATTGATTTTCCTGATAATGCAGTGTTTTTTGCCATTTGGTTTGTCGCTATCATAGCGTTCATATTAGTGTTTATTCTCATGATTTTACTCTCCTTAGTTTTTTCTTCGACATCCTTGTCTTTTATATTTTTATATTAATTAATTTTATCTAACTAAATTATCTTAATAATTGAGTTACAGATTCTGGTTGTTGCTTAGCTTGTGAAACCATAGCTTGAGATGCTTGGTTTAATATATTTAACTTAGATAACTTAACCATCTCTTTAGCAACATCTACGTCTCTTATTCTTGACTCTGCAGCTGTTAAGTTTTCTGTAGATGTAGTTAAGTTAGAAGATGTGTACTCTAATCTATTTTGCATAGAACCTAAGTTAGATCTTGCTGTGTTTATGTTTTCTAAAGCCTTATCTATAGTTGCTACATAACTTTGAGCTGTTGATGTACTAGCAACATCTATTTTTGATAATGTTCCAGCTATACTTGATAAATCTGTCATTTTAACAGATCTAACTTCCTTATTAGCTCCAGCTTGTACAGTAAATGTACCACTAGTTCCACCTTTACCATTTAATAAGCTTTGTCC
Organism: Paraclostridium dentum; assembly: GCF_048568265.1. Lineage (NCBI taxonomy): Bacteria > Bacillati > Bacillota > Clostridia > Peptostreptococcales > Peptostreptococcaceae > Paraclostridium > Paraclostridium dentum. The sequence goes on from NZ_CP183813.1 coordinate 2,275,875, forward strand.
GTTAAACTTAGTTTCATCAGATATTTTACTCATTTCTGATTGTAACTGAGTTAACTCAGATTTTATCTTTTCTCTATCTTTAGTTTCTAAAGTATCATTTCCTGCTTGAACTCCAAGTTCTCTCATTCTTTGAGCTATGTTTCCTGCTTCTTCTAAAGCACCTTCTGCAGTTTGTACCATTGATATACCATCTTGTACATTTCTATCTGCTTGTTCCATACCTCTTATTTGAGCTCTCATTTTTTCTGAAACTGCTAATCCTGCAGCGTCATCTCCAGCTTTAGTTATTCTTAATCCTGTAGATAACTTCTCCATTGATTTTCCTGATAATGCAGTGTTTTTTGCCATTTGATTTGTTGCTATCATGGCATTCATATTAGTGTTTATTCTCATGACTATACTCTCCTTAGTTTTTTTCTTCGACATCCTTGTCTTTTTACTTGCAAATACTTGGCCAAGTATCGCTTACAATACTATATATCGGAACTTATTTAAAAACCTTTATATACTTTTATTAAAAATATTTAATTTTTCTTTACTTGAATTCATATACGTAATATTTGCTCTTTTAGATTCATTAAGTTTTTTTATTTTTTCTTTTGTGTCACTTTGGCTTAATTCAAGCATTTTTTTTATTTTTTTATCGATTTCAATTATATTATCTTTTAAAAGTTTCTCTTTAAATTTTTTAGTATCTTTTACTGACTCTAAAACTTGTTGTCTCATATCTAAAAGATAATTTGTACTTTCAAAATCTTTATTTTCTAATTTATCAATTATATTAAGTGATATTTCTTTATATTTATTAGCAAGTTCAATCATAGTTTAACCTTTCTAAATTTACATTTGAGCAAAATAATTCATTTGTGAATTAAGCTTATTCATACTTGCTTCTAACTGTCCAAATTGTTTATATAATTTATTTTCTTTATCATCCATTTTCCTTTGTAAAAGTTTTATAGATTCTTCTTGTCTTTTTATTTGTTCTGAATAAAAATTATTTACAACTGAAGAAGTTTTTTCAAGTCCAGCTTTTTTTGCAAAAACGGATGATGAAGTTCCTACATAATCGTACATAGTGTCTTTCATTTTTTCTAAAACACTATCATTACCTCCTGCGAATACTTCATATACCTTTTCACTATTATTTTGAAGTGCTTTTTTAAACTTTTCTTCATCTAAAGATAATTGACCCTTTTTTGTATAATCTTCATGTGAAGTTAATCCACATTCATTTAGAAAATTAACATTATCTCCAAATATTGAGCTTTGCATTTTATCTATAAAGCTTCTCATTTCAGAATCATTTCTTAATAGACCATCTTTAGCTTTCTTTTCCCATACCTTAATTTCCTCTTCACTCATATCTTTCTTTTGTTCTTCAGTCAATGGTGGATAATCTTTATTTGCTTTTTGTGTAACAAGAGAATATATTTTATCCATTATCTTGTTATAGTCTTCTACAAATTTCTTCATATTATCAACAGCAGGTTGTACATCTTCCTTTGAAGTTATATCACAAGTTCCTGTAGTATGTACATTATATGTTATTCCATCTATGCTAAATGAGTTAGCCTCTTCATTTAAAGTCTTTATTGTCACTCCATTTTTTGATTTTACTTCTATTTCTGAGTTTGATCCATTTGTACTTTTAAAATCTCCTAAAAAATCTAAAGCTCCACTTTCTTTTCCTGAATCATCAACTATTTCCAGTTTAGAATTCTGTCCTGTTTTAGTACTTTGAATAGTAAATTCACCTGTCATGTCGCTGTAAGATGCTTTAACATTTCCACCTGTACTCTCATTTATCTTTTTTATTAAACTATCTATAGTATCAGCAGGCTCTTTTACTACTTGGTTACCGTCTTTATCTGTTTCATATAAAGGCTCTGTTCTTATAGTTATTTCTTTCGATATTTCTTTATCCCCATCTCCATATTTTATAGAAAATGTTTTTTCTCCACTAAGTCCTAAATCTTTTAAAGAGCTATCTTTTTTCAATCCTGCCTTGTTAGAAGTCATTTTAGCTGGCTCAGCTAATTTTTTAACATCAAAACTATAATCAACTTTATTAGCTCCTGCACTTCCTGACGCTGTAATTACATTTTCATTCGAACTTCCTATAGTTAATGTATTCCATGCTTTGCTACTCATTATAGAGTTTGGAGAAGTTACTGAAAAATATTTATCTTGAAAAGACTTAATATCTTTCATAACTTCTCTATATATTTCTTGTTGCCATTTTACTACTTGTTGTTTTTGCTTTACTTTATCAATTTTTTGTTGTTCTCCTGAAAGCATGTCTTTTATCATAGCATCAGTGTCCATACCTGTTGCAAGGCCTGGGATTCTTACACTACTTGCACTTCCAACACTTGTCATAAAAATTCCCCCTATTTACCAGTTTTTATTTTCATATCAACTTCATGCCACATATCCCTTACTTCCTCTATCAAAGGAAGCACTGCATCTATTATTTTTACATCTTTTTTCATATTTGCTTTAGCTAATTCATTTTTTATATATTCATATAACTGATATAAATCATCCATAGCCTTAGAGCTTCTATCCATAGTTATCATAAGTTCTAAAAATATATCTTGAACTCTAACTAATTCTTTATGAGCTCTTTCTATATTTCTATCAAGTATCGCCAACCTGGCTATTTTTGTATATTTAACTGCCCCATCTACTAGCATTAAAAGCAATTGCTCCTTAGATGCCGTATTTACAGAATTTTGTTTATACGCATTGTATGGATTTGCCGTGTACATATATTACCTCACCTACTTAAAATAATTTAAAATATCATCTAATTTAGCTATCGCACTTGAATTTTCTTCTTTTACTTTTTCATATATTTCTTTTCTAAGTATTATTTTATCTTTTGGTGCATCTATAGCTAATTTAACACTTCCGTCATCTATCTTAACTATCTTTATTTCTATGTCATCTCCAATTAATAATGACTCATCTTTTTTTCTAGAAATTACTAACATCTTTACCACATCCTATTAAAGGTTCTTTTATATTGTACTTATCATCTTGTAATATTAACTGTGCACCTAATTTATTTTTTACACTCATTACTAAAGGTGCCTTTAGATTTACTGTGCTATTTTCTAATTTTTTTCCAAGTGTTACTATATTTAGTAGCAGTACATCTTCTGGCTTATCTATTTTTAATAAATTTATAGTATCAGCATCTAATTTAATTTCATAATCTTTTTTTATATCAAACGGAGATACAGCTATAAACCCTACACTCTTATCATCTAAAGAGTTTACAACTTTAAATTTTTGATTTTCTTCAATTTCACTTATCTCAAAGTTTTTGTGATTTTCAAATCCTGGAAGTCCTTTTTCAAATACGATTTTCATAATCTCACCTCTATCTTAAATAATCTAATATACTAGGTTGTATAAGTTTTGTTCCAACTTGAACAGATGCATTGTATATCATCTCTGCAGATTTTAATTCTATAAATTTATCAACATAATTCACATCTTGTTCTAATGATAATACACCTTTCATATTTAAGATATTTTCATCATTAAGATCTTTTATTTTTTCAGCTGTATTTACTTTAACCCCAAATTTAGTTCTAGTATCAACAGTGTGATTAAAAAAGTTATCTACATCTTGCTTTACATTTCCTAGTAACTCTTTTTTATTTTCTTCTACATCTACCCCATTAGCTATATCATTCATAAGCTTTGATAAGTCATTTATTGAATCCAGATAATTTTTCCCATCTTTATTGAATATTTCACTTGCAGAAACATTATAATCTAAATTTATTCCATCAGAAATTTCAGCTTTTAAATCTTCATCATTTATATTTGGATTTAATTTTAAGCTAACAACCCCGTCTTTTTCTTCTATTAATACAGGTGGTTCATCTACCGATGTTCCTCCAAACATATATCTTCCGCCATGAGTAGTGTTTAAAGTTTCACCTAAAGCTTTTATTTTCTCATTCATCTCAGCTTGTATAGCCTTCATTTCCTCATCTGAGTAAGTTCCATTTCCAACTTTTAATATACTGTTTTTTATATCTCCAAGTAGAGTTCCAAACTCTTCTAGGTTGGCATCTGTATTATTCATCCATCCAACAACTTCATCTACATTTTGATTGTGTTTTTCTGCATATTTTATTTCATTATTTAAATTCATTATTTTTATAGCCTTATGTGGATCATCTGATACTCTATTTATTAATTTCCCTGAATCTAATTGTCTATTTAAAGTATCTACTCTTTGTAATCCTTGTTGAACGTCATACATATGATTTCTAATCATTGATGAATTTGTTATTCTCATAATTATCCTCCCAAATTATCTTACTAGCCCATTTATTACAACATCTAGTAATGAGTCTATAGTCGAAACTACTTTTGCACTAGCATTATATGCATGTTGAAACTGTATCAAGTTTATCATCTCTTCATCTAATGATACTCCTGATACATTTAGTCTAGAATTGTCTATTTCTTTTAAAACTTTACTTTGATTTTTTTCATTTCTTCTAACTTCTTGAGTTTCATTTCCTAATCTCTGTATTATACTATTATAGAAGTTATTTATAGTTATATCTTCTCCGCCGATACTTACTTTTTCATCTTTTAATTTATACATTTTTTGTGCAGTTTCTGCCGTTATATTTAAATCTGTAGTTTTATCTAAAATATCGTCTTTTACTTTTAGTATAGAGTCTGTTCCAGTTTCAAATATATCTACTCCTAAAGCATCATTTACACTTTTTTTGATTCCTTCTGCCAATTCCTCTAAATCCTTTTTGTAGCCATCTATTTTATCAAGCATTTCAAAAGAACCTTTAATTTCTCCAGATACACCTGGTATCTTTTTTAGATCATCTTCGGTTATATTTTCTCCACTTTCTATTTTATCCTTTAACAGCTTTTGAACGTTTTCATCATTTATGTTCATTTTAAAACTTAAATCATCTAAAATTCTATCTCTTTCATCCAATAAGTCATTAGGCGATTTTCCACTACCCTCAACTAATTTAATTTGCTTATCAATCTCTTTTAATTCTTTTAGCTTTCCATTTATATCATCTATATTTTCATTTAACTTCTTTTTCGCATTTTCACTTAACTCGTTTAATTTCTTATATACATTGCTTATATTTTTAGCTAGGTAATCACTATTTTGAATAACTATATCTTTAGATCCAACATCATTAGGATTTTTTGAAAGTTCTTGCCAACTCATAAAGAAATTATTTATAGATGAAGAAATGCCAGTTTCAGATGGTTCATTAAATATTTTTTCCATAGTACTATAGTGATCATATTTAATACCTATTTCACCATATGTATGACTTTCATTTCTAAATTGGAAATCATAAAATGAATTTCTAACCCTAACTATATCAGTAACTTCAACTCCTGTCCCTAATTGTCCAGCACCTAACTGACTATTATACCCAGGATAACTATATGCACTCCTTGCTTTCTGTTCTACTTGTTGTCTTGAATATCCCGGAGTATTTAAATTGTTTATATTATGAGAAGTTGTCTGTATTGATGCCTGACTTACACTCATACCAGTTCTTGCTGATTGTAAACTGCCTAATAATCCTGACATATATTCCCTCCACTTATTTAATTTTTACTTTCCTACTTGTCCACAATAATTATATGTACCTGTTCCTTGGTTTGGCTTTATTACATTTAACATTTTTTTAGTAAAAAATAATTTTTGCTTTAAAAGAACATGATTTGATTCTTTTTGAACTTCTATCATTTTTATAGTCTGTTTTATTTCTTCATAAGCTTCTTTAATATTTTTATCATCACTTTCTTCTATTAAAGTTCCCATACTGAAATCAGATCCAACTATGTTTCTTCTTTGAATTTCTAATTTAGCTATATCTTTTGATACATTTTCTAATTTTCTTGCAACTTTATCTAACAATGTCGCATCTTTCCCAAGTATTAAATCGTACTGCTCATCTAGCAAATTTAATAACTCTTTAAACAGTTTTCGTTGTTCATACATTATAACTTTTAACTCTGGACTCATTTTTTTCTCCTCCTACAATTTTTCTACTATTTTTTTAGCTAAAATTCTAGAATCAACTTTATAAGTTCCATTTTCAATTTGCTGTTTAAGTCGATTTATTTTTTCCATATCCATAGGTTCTTCTTTTGAACTAACTTTGCTTAAATATTTTCCTAGTTCTGATATTTGTACACTATCAGTTTTATTTTGACTTTTATTTTCATTGTTATTTTTTAATTTATCCATTTTATATATGCTATTGAATGCTATATGTTTATCATTAGTAACTTTCAAAACGCTACCTCCTCAAGAATTTAATATTCTTCTTGCATTGATTTTATCTTTGATAATCTTACCGCTATTTTATCGTTTATTATCATACTTTCTCCGCTTGCTATAGTTACCCCATTTATACTTATATCTAATGGTTCTTCTAAATACTTATCTAACTCTAAGATATCTCCCTCTTTGAGATTTACTATACTAGAAATTTTTTCTCGAGTACTACCTACTAAAACTTCTAATTCCATCTCTGCATGTGATATAGCTTCTATAGCGTTTATAGATGCTGTCTCACCCTTTTGTAATTGTTCAAACTGAGGTTCATATATCTCTTTTATTTCATTTTTGCTTTGCATAAGTGCCTCTCCTTATTTTACAAATATAGGTCAATTAAAAGCCCATTAATGTCGTCTATTTCTGAAATAATATCTATATTATCTTTTTCATTTTCCAAAACAGACTTAGTTAAATTTTCTAATTTTTCATCAACTACTCTTACTGTTTTAAAATAATTATTACTCCAAAAAGAATCTTTTTTATCTGTCTCATAGGTATAATCAACTACAGACTTTAAATATTTCTGTATCGCTTGCTTATATCTAATAACATGTGAATATCCTCTTGTATTTGCTAAGTCTTTTCCTATGTCTTTAATTTGATTTAAATATCTATCTACCTCTTCTTTACTTTTAGATATACTTACCTTATTAAAACTATCATTAAAACTTAGTGACTGTTTTGGCTTCTTTATATCTATTGAACTATTTTCACTAGAAATTTTAAATTCTCTTATTTTCATATTTACCTCTAATTAATAAAATTCCCCTACAGTTAATTCTTCCTCTGTTGTAAGTTTTTCTTCTTTTACTGACTCAATTAACTCATTTAAATCCATGGGTTTATAAAAATAATATCCTTGTACTAAATCACATTCCATACTTTTTAACCTTAAATATTCCTTTTCTGTTTCTACACCTTCAGCAACAACAGTTGTTTGAGTTGTGTGAATCATATTTATTAAACTTTCAACAAACATGGGGTTTCTATTTGAATATTCAACTAAGGATTTATCTATCTTTATTTCATCTACATTATAATTTTTTATATAGTTAATTGAGTTGAATCCTTTTCCAAAATCATCTATTGATATTTTTATTCCAGTTTTTTTAATATTATTTATTATATCATTTATCTTTATTATATCTTCTATATTTTCACTCTCTGTTATTTCTAATTTTAAGGATTTAGAATCAAATGTAGTCTCTTCTAATATTTCAATTATATCGCTTATAAAATCTTTTTCTTCTAATTGTAGTGGTGATATGTTTACTGATAAATCTATATTTGTGTTTAATTTTTTATTTAAGTAATTTATATCTATACAAGCCTTCTCTAGTATCCATTTGCCTAAAATATTTATATATCCACAATCTTCTGCAAAGGATATTATTTTTTCAGGGTGTATATATCCGTGTGTTTTACTAAACCATCTTATTAAAACTTCTACACCTACTATTTTTTCTGTATTTAAATCTATTTTAGGTTGGTAATGCAACTTAATTTCATTACTCTTTATTGCAGTTTCTATCGATTGTATACTTATATGTTCTTCGTATGTATCATTATATATCCCAACCCTATTCCCCTTGCTAATTAAATTTTTCATGCATATATCTAATTTGCTAATAGAATCAGCTATGTCTAAATCATCATTTTTGTATATAACTGCAGCTATATTAAAATTGATGTAAACCTTATATATATCTTTTATTTCTTTTGTTAATATAGATTTAATTTCTTCCATGAATTCATAAATTCTCTCATTATTTGTATTTGTCTTATGAATTATAAAATCAAAACTTGAAAGTCTAGCTATTACTGCATTTTCACAATTACAGTTTTCCTCTAAACAAATAGCTATAAATCTCATCAATGTGTCTCCAATTTCCATTCCATAATGTACATTCACAAAATTTATTCCATCTACATTAATCTTTATAATAGTTCCATTTGGTTTATTTGATATATAATCAAAAAAGTAATCCTTATTGTATATACCTGTTAACGTGTCTTTTTTATTCATATGTGCTCTTACATTATTTTTAATTTCTATCAATTGCTTGTAGTTCATATTTACCCCCTTGCGCAAAAATCGCTAGATGTATATTTAAGTATCTACAAGGTAATATTTAGTTTATCCCTTATAATATTTCATAACTTTAGGCACATAATTTTGTGTTTCTTTCGGCATTAAATATATATCTTCTGGAGAATTAACTCCTCTTTTCCTCATTCTTGTCGGTCCTCCATTATACGCCATTAAAGCCATTTTCGTATCGCCATTGTACTTATCTAGATATTCTTTTATATGTCTTGTTCCACCATCTATATTTTCATATATATCATATGGATTTTTAACGCCTAGATCTCTACAATTTTCAGGCATAAGTTGCATTAATCCTTTAGCTCCTGCTTTCGATGTACACTTGGGATTAAAATCTGATTCTACTTTTATTATTGATCTTATTAAATTTTCATCAACCCCATATTTCTTAGATGATATAGCTATAGCATTTTCTATTTGTGCATTTACATCTTTATTTTTAGATGTTGCCGTAAGTTTATTACTATTGTGCATAGAATTTACTGTATCTAAGTTTTCAGTTTTACTATTTGATGGTTGTATATTGTTATTGTTATTATGATTACAACATGTACAACAATTGTTTACATATTGATTAGTTCTACCTTGCGGCGTATTTGCTACTGCTTTTAATAAGCCTAATATTAACATATCAAATGCTTGTCCGCTCTGTGTGTTATTGTAAGTTTTATAACTATTGTTATTTGACATTAATGCTGTCATTTTTAATAAATCTATATTGTCAATCATTTTATCACCTCTAATATATACTTATAAATAGTTATACGACATGTATTTTTAAAAGTTTAGTATAGTTATTTAAATTTTACTAAAAGGATAGGTATTAACTTCCTTCAGACAAAGTCCTTAAAAACAGGCTTTAAGTCTTTCGTCAGTTGAATACCTATCATTTTTGTATTTACATTTTTGAGTTTTAGAAAAAGGGGAAGTATTCACTTTCTTCAGACAAAGTCCTTAAAACCGGACTTTAAGTCTTTCGTCAGTTGAATACTTCCCCTTTTTCTTGTTTGATTAGTGTTTATTTTTTTAATATAAAACTTATATTTTTACTTGATTTGAGTTACTGTGTATCCCATATTTTCAAGATTTTTTAATATACTGTTTTCTCCGAAGAAGTGAAAAGCTCCTACTGATACAATATATTTTTGTTTTTGTTTTGCTAATTCATCAATTTTCTTTGCCATTTGTTCATCTCTTTTTAAATATTGTGTTTCATACTCTTTTGAGTTTTCTTTTTGTAGTTTATTAGCTTCTTGTTCCATATATCCAGTATCTCCTTTTATAAAGGCATACATATTTTCATTCAAATCTTTCGTTGTATCTTTTAACGTTTTTGAGCTAAATGTATTTACAAAGTCTTTTAAATCTTGTGTTGATTTTTTTAATATGTCTACTTGTGTTTTATTACTTTCCAGTGATACTATTGTCTTTTTGTCTTCACTAAACTTATTTGCTAAATAACCATTTAAAGAAGTACCTGTTAAGCCTGCTTTTTCTGCTTCTACTTGCTTAACTAATGATAAAAATCCACTTGGACTTAGATTTTCAACTTCTTTATATTTTATTCCTAGTGATTCTAAAATTTTATCTAACTTACCTTGTTCTTCTTTTGTAAGTAAGTCTTTTAGTTTTTTATCTTTTAAATATATTTCTTTTTGTTGTTGTTCTTGAAGGTCTTTTACTGTTTTTTGATCTTTAAAATTTATTTCAAGTGCTAAAGCATCTGTTTCTTTCAATATTTTTTTCATTGTTTCATTATTATAATCTAAATTCGGTTTGCTTGGTTGCATAGATCCAGTTAAATATATAGTATCATTTCCTTTTTTAGCTTCCCAGAAAAACCCTTTCATAGGCACTGTTGACTTTCCTGAAGTTTCGCTTTGATTTGTATTAGTACTTTTATTTGTACATCCTGCTCCTAGGACTAAAATTACAATTGGTAGTGTCAATACTAGTAACTTCTTTATAAATTTCATGTAAATCCCCCTCGTCAATTATCTTATGTTGTTATAATTGTAACATAGTTTTTTATTTATTGCGAATTTTAAGTATACTAATGAGGGATATTAATATTCACTTCCTTCAGACAAAGTCCTTCGTCAGTTGAATATTGATCTCCCTACTCATCTCACTCTTCTAATATTTATGAAAAAAGGGTGAGTGTATAAGTTTTAGCTACCTTTAAAGCATCTTTTCAGCTTTGGTAGCAAAACTTATACACTCACCCTTTAACTTAACTATCTTTTTAACTTTTTCTTTATCATATCTATTGCCATATTTGCTTCTTCTACTTTAAATACTACAATAAGTGCTAAATATATTACTCCACCTATTGCTATAGAAGAGCCTAAAGATATTGCCTCTTGTATAAACCCTATACCTAAAATTCCAGATAAGAATTTATATACAAAATATGTTATAATCCCCATTACAATAGATGCCAATAATGTCTTTATAAATGTAGATTTTATTTTATCTTGTCCATAATATCCTATTTTTTTCTTTAAACTTATAAATAATAATAAAATACAAATTATAGATGATAGACTAGTTGCTAAAGCTAATCCTCCGTGCCCCATAACTTTTACTAAGGCTATGTTTAACACAATATTTAAAATAACTGCTATAATACCATTTATCATTGGTGTTTTTGTGTCTTTCAATGAGTAAAACACTTTGCTCAGAATTTCTCTTAATCCAAATCCTATCATACCAACTGAGTAAAATACTAAAGCTGTTGCTGTTAAAGCTGTTGATCTATCATCAAAAGCACCTCTTTCAAATAATATTCTAACAACTGGTGTTGCAAGTATCATAGCTCCCACTGACGCAGGAACAACTAATAAATTTACACAGTTTACACTATTTGCTACAGACTCTGCAAATTTTTCTTGATTGTTTTCAGTAGATAATTTAGATAAAGTTGGATATATAACTGCACCTAATGTGGATATAAATAATCCCATAACAAATCCATTTAATCTATTAGCATTATTTAGTGCTGTTATTACTCCATCTCCAAGGCCCGATGCTAAACTCCTGTCAACCATTGTATTTACTTGATTTACAGCTACCCCTATAAGTACAGGCATCACAAGCCATAACATCTTTCTTAGGTACTCATCTTTTAAATCTATTGTTGGTTTAAATTTATAACCACGCTTTATAGCAAATGGAACTTGGAATAAAAATTGTGATGCCATCCCAATTAAAGTACCTATTGCTAATATATATATATTTCCTGTAGTTGCACTTAATATTATAGATATTATTATTACTATATTATTAGGAAATCCTATCATACCTGGTATAGTAAAATCTCCTTGAATCTGCAAATACGATGTCATTAAATTACTTAATCCTATAAATACAACTCCACCGATCATTATTCTTACAAATTTAACTGCTAATATTAGCTTTTCCCCTGTATAATGCATTGCAAATAACTTTACTAAAGGTTCTGCAAATATATATCCTAATATACCCAATAATACACTTAGTATTAGTACTATACTCATTATGTTATTAGAAAACTTTAGAGCTCTTTTAGGACCCTTCTCACTTAATACCTCTTGGTATAATGGTATAAATGTTGTAACTAATGCTACTCCTATTGATGAAAATACTACTAATGGTATATTCATAGATACTATATATACATCACTATATGCACTTGTGCCATAAAAATACCCTAATATAATTTCCCTTCCAAATCCTAGTACTTTTGATAACATTGTGACTACCATAAGCCAAAATGCTGATTTTGCCAAATTACTCATACGTTCCTCCTAGTTCTACTTTCGCCTAAATTCTATTATATAAAATTTATAGAAAAATAAAAAGACTCGAAAGTATAATATTTTCTTATTTTAAGTTACATTTTGTTGATTATTTGTTACATATTTTAATCTTAAAATTTCATTTCTATATTTTTTAGGAATTTATACCAATCCCCCATTTGTAGACTTTTGTTGAAAAATGTTATATCATATCTATTGGCTAAGTTTTTAAATAAAAGAGAGGTGTTAAGTTTTGGATGAAAATATAGTACAATCGGTTACTGAAAATGTTGAGAAAATAAGTAACATGCCTTTAGATATAATAACTCATAAGTTTTTAAACTGGATTACAACTTTTGGTGCTAAACTTATTATAGGATTACTTGTTATATTTATAGGTTTAAAAGTTATAAAAAAGGTTGTGAAGCACTTTACAACTTTCCTACAAAAGAAATCTGTTGATGTAACTCTTACTAAGTTTTTACATGCATTTGCTGAAGTAACATTAAAAGCATTCCTATTTTTAATAATACTTGGATATTGGGATGTTCAATTAACAGGACTTGCTGCATTGGTGGCTTCTGGAGGGGTTGCTATTGGTTTAGCTCTTCAAGGAAGTTTATCAAACTTTGCAGGAGGTTTTATAATACTTTTAATTAGACCTTTTAAAGTTGGTGACTATATAGAAACAGGAATTTATCAAGGAAGCGTTGAAGAGATTGGTTTATTCTATACTAAGCTTACAACAGTAGATAATAAACTGATACTAATTCCTAATGGATCTTTATCAAATGGTAGCTTAGTTAACTACTCTGCTAAAGAAAAAAGAAGAGTAGACTTAACTTTTAGTGTTAGTTATGAAAATGATGTAAATCATGTTAAAGATGTTTTGATTGATGTTGTTAACAAACAAAATTTTATTTTATCTGATCCATCTTACTTTGTAGGTATAACTGCTCATGGTCCTAGTTCTATAGATTTTACAGTTAGAGTATGGTGTAAATCTGAACATTACTGGGATATTCATGGTAGTTTATTAGAAGAAGTTAAAATAAGATTTGATAAGGAAGGTATCAGTATACCTTACCCTCAAATGGACGTGCATATAAAGAAATAAGAAAAGGTGCCTTTAACGATTTTCACTTCGTTAATTCGGCACCTTTTTTTATTTATAATTTATTAGTAATTAGTATTTTATCTAAAAATCTATCTCCATTTTCAGTTCCTTCTAGACCAAAATAATCTATGGCTGTTGCTCCTATATCTGCTAATGTTTTTAATTCACCTATATACCCTGGTTTAACATTTTCATTATATATAAGTATTGGAACTTGTTCTCTTGTGTGCTGACTATGACCTATAGTGGGATCATTTCCATGGTCTGCCATAACTACTAGTATATCCTCTTTATCTAAAATATTTATAAGTTCTTTTAACTTATAATCTGATATTTTAAGAACTTTAGCGTATTTCTCACTGCTTTGTTGGTGTCCCGCTAAATCTGATTCTTGAACATTTAAGCAGAAAAATCCCGATTCATTTTCTCTTACCTTTTGTACAAGTTGATCAAACACTTCAGCTGTATCTACTCCAGGTATACTTATACCGTAGTTGTTTTCAACTATATCTGCTACTTTTCCAAATAAATAAACTTTTACATTATTTTTACCTAGTATTGTTGGAACTTGAGTATTTGGATCTACTCCATACCCAAGGTGTATCACTTGATACCCTTTATTGTATACTCCACTTCTAGGCGCATTTATTCCTGCATATATACATTCTTTTTCTTCATATGCATTTAATAAATCCTCAAGGCTTACATTTTCGCCTCCAAAAGTTATAACTCTAGATGTATAAACACTTTCCCTTACTATTTTTCCAATTTTAATAAGCTCATCAAAACTTATTAAATCTAAAGATCCAGTTATATTGTAAACTTGTCCTAGATCTGCTTCTAAATTGTCCCCTACTGTAACACAATCATCTATAACCAATACTTTAGCTTCATTTCCATACTCATTTACCTTATATCCATTTGATATAAGTATTTTTTTAACTCTGTCTTTTGCCTCCGAAAAAGGTTCTTTCAGCGGTTTTTTAGGTGTAGATCCCATTATTTCTTGATGTCCATAAAATGTATCTGCTCCAAAATGCATAAGATTGCATTTTCCAAATAACGCAGAATTTGAGAATTTCATATCTCCAAATTCGAATTCCACTGCATTACATATACCTAATTTTTCTAAAGTTGGAAGGTATATATTAGTTTCTTCTACTATGTGTTTAAAAGTATTAGCTCCTATATCTTTTGGTCTAACAATTTTAGTGTCTTCCATCTCCCCTATTCCAAATCCATCTAAAACTACTACTATGAATCTTTTCATATTATAGCCCCTTCTTTCTTCCTAAGCTGTCATATATTCCAACTAATTTTGGTGAATTATATTTAAGTCCTTCAATTAAAGCAACATCACTTCTAGTTACAAATATTTGAGTTCTAAAATTCATAATTACAGTTGATCCTATTTCATGGTTCCCTTTAAGTTCAAAGTAATAATCTATACTAAAAGGATCATTTTCTATAACATCAACAATATCTTGTCTAGAGTCATCATTAACAACTATAGCTTTAGCTAGATGAGATCTTCTATAATTGCCTCCTCCAAAACAATAAGCTGTATCTTTTAGGTTATGTGAAATTTCTGATACATACACCATACATAACTTTTCTTCTAAATCTTTTACAGCATGCATCGGTGTACTACCTGTTAAAGCATGTCCAGGCTCTCCATGTGTTCCTCCATATTTTTTTATTTCCTTTATATTATATACAGATGTTGCTGAAGGCATATTCATTTGATTTATCTTTATATCGTGATTAGACTCTATTAATTTTTTTGCTTTTTTAATCGTATTTATATTATTTGTTGCTTTTATAACCTCTTTTTCTGTGTCAAATAAGAAACAAGGAAAAGCTGTTAATCCTTCTATTTCTATATTTTCAAATTTAATTATTTCCTTTATAGTTTTATTTAATGAATCTATATTAAATCCTCCATACTGAGATGGATAAAGTGTATCTTCATCATCATATACCCTTATAAGAATTTTTTGTTTTATGTTGTACTCCTTACAAATATCATTGATTTCTTTTATTTTATCTATAGAAAATACAGTTATGACCTCAGGCTCTATGTCCAATATTACTTTTTTTAAAATGTATTTAGGTACCTGAACTAAGTGACCTATATGCGAAACTTTTATATTATTTTCATGCATAATTAAAGCCTCTTTGTAGTCAACTGCTACTACCCCTTCGTAGCCTATATCTTTTAATTTTTTAGCTATATATGGATTTCGTCCAAATTGCTTAGTCATATAATAAAGTTTTATATTATATTTATTTGCTTCATTGTATATTTTTGTAGCATTATCAATTAATGTATCTACATCTATTACATATGTGTCTGGTAGAATTTTTCCTTCTTTATGAAGATTTATTGAGTAGTCTATAAGCTTTTTATTGTCTTTTATTGTTTTGTCAAGAAACATACACTACACCTCCATTCTATTTGATTTCTACATTCTTTATAGCTTGATTTAATATTCTAAGAACAGTATCTTCACCACTTCTTAAAGGATTTATTCTTATCATCTTCTTAGCTAATGATGGATCAGCATTTATAAACGTTCCTGATAATCTATAAAACATTGGTACAAATTCATATTTTGACTCTGCCCCAACTGGATTTGGCGCTGCCCCTAGTTTTTCAGCTTCTATTAATACTTCATTTGCTATCTCATCTTCTAATTCAACTAGTATAACTTTTGATTGAGCATTAGCTATAAATGCATTTTTTACTTTTTCTACTTCTTTATTTAATAATCTATTAACTATATTAGTTGTTACATCAGCTTGTATAGCAAGCATTACAGGTGCATATACAAGTCCTCTCATGCAATCTATAGCTTCATGACCTTGTACTTGTAAACCTCCAGAGTAATTAGTTTTTATAAGCTTATCTATATATTCACCTTTTCCTACAATACAACCTATTCCCTCTGGACCTAATAACTTAAATAGTGAAAAACAAGATAAGTCAGCCCCAGCTTCAACTCCTATATATTCAACTTTCATAACTGCATAATTGTCATCAGTTATAATAGTTATATTTTTATTAGCTTGTTTTATGGTTTCTATTACTTGCTTTATATCATAAGAGTCTGATGGCTGTTGTCTTGTGTATTGAACTATTGCAACCTTTATATCTTTATTATTTTCTATAACATTTTTTATATCTTCTACATTGTTGTAATCCGCACTTATAGTGTCTATACCTAACATATCTATAGAGGTATTAGTTGTTGGATAAATAGGTGCTGTGTGAACTAAAACTTTTTCATCTCTTTTTACTGATGAATATAACGCCATTCTAATAGCCATAGTTCCAGCCCCTCTTACAAGCATAGCTTTTTCTTGGTTGAAAAAATTAGCTATTACTTTTTCAACTTTTAAAGTTGTGTTTGGTTTGTTAAGCCCCTTTACAACTCCTAAATCTCCTCTTGTTAATATTTCACTTCCTTTAAATTCTTTAGTTATTTCATCTATAAGTTTAAATTGTAATTGTTTAGCTTGTTCTATTGATATACTTTGTAATGGATATGTCTTCATATTAATCCTCCTAAGAATTGTTATTTAAATAAGTTTTTTGGATTTTCTTTTAACATTTTATCTATGTTATTTTCACTAATACCAGCTTCTCTAAGTTTAGGTATGAAAGTTTCAAATAAATAATTGTATCCTATTCCACCTTTGTACTTTAAGTGAGACTTTCTAGTTATATCAACAGACATAACAACTTGATCTATAAGCCCTCTTTTAGATATTTCAACTAACATATCCACCCTTTTCTCATCTGGTAAATAATTTATCTTTCCTATTGTGTCAAACTCTACATAAACACCTTCATTTAGTAGTCTCAATATATAATCTATGTTTCCACTTAAATCTACATGACCTATAACTACCTTAGATAAATTCACATTATATTCTTTGAATAAGTTTACTTGCTCTATTCCATAACTACCTAGTGTTGTATGAGTTGTTATCGGACAATTAGTTTCATTATGAGCTATAGAAGCTGCTACAAATACCTTTTTTTCAAGTTCTGTCATAAAGTCTTTGCTAGTTCCTATTTCACCTATCAAACTAGCTTTACAATTTGTATCTTCTATACCCTGTGTTAACTCTTTTAACATTAATTTAGCTAGGTTTTTTTCACTTTTTTCACTTACTATATCTGGGAAGAAAGGTTCTTTATAAAATCCAGTTGATAATATAAAATTTATATTGCTTTCTTTTTCTATATCTTTTATATAATTTATATCTCTGCCTATACCTATATTGGTTACCTCAACTATGTTTCTAACCCCACTTTCATATAGCTTTTTTATTTCTCTTATAGTTTCATCTTTACAGTCTAATCTACAATCTTCATTTTGTTTTACTTTAGATAAATCAATATACATATGTTCATGACATAATGTGTATCCGTCTATTATTTTCATAATCAATCTCCTAAATCAAATATTATACTGTTTTCTCTTAAGTTGTAATTTTCTTTAAAATATCTTTCAAACACATTGTTCTTTTCTATTTTTTTGTCTATTTCAATTCCTATTTCAAATAGTTTTCCAACTAATTTATTGTCAAATGTATATATTAAATACGCTGATCCTAATTCTATATCAGGTATAGCCAAACAATTTGCATTTATCATATTTAATATTCTTATAATTCCCTTATTTCCATTTTGTTGAATATTCGCTCCACACTCTCCAAACATACCTATAAGAGAATCTCCATTTCCATTTATATCTATTTCTTTTTCATATGATATAAATATCTTTCCTTCTTTTTTTATTTCATTTAAATTTTTAATTAATTCTTCTCTTTTTAAATATAAATTTAAATCTATAAACTTTGATATATTATTAACTTTTTTGAATTTATCTAAGTAATTTTTATCTCCTATCCCATATATTTCATAATTTACGCCTTCTTTTATGTGATTATTTTTTTCTAAAAATACATTTACTGCTCTTTGTAATACTTCAATATCCTTTGATATAAAACCTATTCCTGCTTCAAAGCTAATACCATCTGTTGATTTTTTAATTTGAGAAATCTTAAGGTTCATTCCTTTTGCAAGATATGAATATAAATTTAAACATATAGCCGGTGCTAATACAGAACCTCCACCATCTGTTCCTATCCCCAAATCATTTATTCCAAGTAGCACATTTATTGCACTTGCGCTTGATGATCCCGTCATAACTTTTCCGGTTAATGGGTTTATTAGGTTTGTATCTATAGCCCTTCCTCCAACTGATTTATTATCTATTGTATGAAGTATAAATCCTTCCTTATTTAGCTTTTTAAGTATTAATCTGCTTATTCCTTTGTTATCTTTTACTCCCATATACATAGAATTTTCATTATTTGTTATTTTTTCTGTATAATCTATAATCGCATCTTCATTCATATGAACTACAGTTTTTCCTTTTTGTTTCATAGCTTTTAAACTTGCTTTAGCATGTATTTGTATATTTGTGTAATTTTTCATTTTTCCATCTCCTTATTTTTAAAGGGACGGTATTTTTAACCATCCCTTTAAATAACTAATTATTACACTGCTGGTACATACAATCCTAATACAAATAATATGTTTAATAATATTCCAAGTGCTATCACAGCTACTGGTCCTACAGCTATTTCTACCATAGATTTTTTAGCAGTTTTGTTTAATGCATATGCACCTGCTACGAATAAAAATCCTGTTCCTGGAGCTAGTGCATTTCCTGCCATCATAGACCCTGCCATTATAGCTATTTCAAGTACTTTATTCATAGCTGTTCTTACATGATCTCCTGATTTTTTTATTCCAGGGAATTTATCTAGTCCTGCTGCTGCTTTTTCTAGTAATATTACCTCTAAGAACATTACTAATGCTCCTACTATAAATGCAAGTATTGGATTGTGCATAAATATTATCCCTACTACAAATACCAACGTAGTTCCTGCTGGTCCATATACTCCAGTTGTTATAGCTGTTGTATATACTAATGGTATAAATCCTACTGCTCTTGCTGCTGCTGATATTCCAGCTTCCATAGTCTTACCTTCTGCTAGTAATTTTAGAGACGTTGGATCTCCAGCAAAGAACATTAAACTTGTAGCTGCTGCTACTAATCCACCCATTACAGCTATTATAAATACATTTTTCTTTATATTTTTAAGTCTTTGTTCAAATATACCGATTAGTACTTGATTGGAATTACTTCCATCACTTTTTTCCCTCATAGCAAATCCTAACATTATTATTACACCTACTAGTAATGCCATTCCATCTGGACTTAAACTTATAACAGATTCTCCAACTTTTATTTTGCCAAATGTCATCACAAGTTGATTCACTAGTGCTACTATTGCAAATGTAATTATTCCTTTTTTAAATCCATATTGGTAACCAACAACTATAGCTGGAAACACCGCAAATGCTGCTACTACTGGTGCTCCAACTTGACCTAGGGCATCTAGGAAGTTTACTGGAAGCATTGCGAATAGTTGAACAACTATTTCTAGTCCATATACAACTCCAACTCCATATAATCCACCAATTACAGCAGACATTATAGTCCCTTTTTTAGAATCCGGACACCATGTACCTATTATGTCAGAACCTAATAGTATGCTGTGTGCTAATATTATTGGTGACCCTATTGAAAACGGTATCCCAAATCCTACAACTAATCCAAATGATAATGCAAAACTAGTTGCTGCAAGTTCAGCTCTCTTCATTCTTCCTTCGATATACTCTGGCATTATAGGTCTTAGCGCATCATTAAATGTTGCTATATTTTTATTTACTAGTACACATGATAAGCCTCCAAGTAATGCAGCTACTATATATTTAAATACGTCTCCCATACCTTGTGTTATATAGTATAATCCTGAAAATAAAAGGGCTAATAAACCTAATGACACTATCTTTTTTGTCATATTTGAGTTTGTATTATTAATTTCAACAGTGTTATTTTCCACTATATTTACCTCCTTAGCCTAATATTTTTTCTAATATTATCTCTATAACTTCATCCGCATGTTGAGGTGTGAATCCAAATGCCTTTTTACCATTTTCAATTCCTTTTACTATATCTTCTTTTTGTAACATAGTTCCTGGCATCGATGCTGTTAAACATTCATTCATCCCAACTAACGCTATTGCCATTGCTAATGCTCCACCTCCACCTGTGTTACATGCTCCAAAATAATAGTCAGCTTGTCCAGTTTTCATTGCCATAGCTGCATCTAAGTCTGTTTTTACTTCAAGAGTAATTTTATCTTTTCCTATTTCTTCTATCTTTTTAGCTATTCTTTCTTTATCCATTTGTCCGCCTACAACTATTCTTATCATTTTAATCTCTCCTTTTTATTTTATTATTTTTATTTATTATTGATTAATGTACAAAGATGTAGAATCATAAATTTCTTTTCATTTTCACTAAACTCTATTGGTATATCAATTTGTATGTCTTCCCATAATCTAAGACTTTCTTTATAATATTTATCTTTTTTTACTTCTTCATATAAAAAGTCTTCCATCTCATATGCCACTTCACATTTTTGTTGTCTTGATATTGCCATTGCAAAGTGAGTTATCATTCGTTGCATATCATCACTATTTTCTTCAATTCCTATACCTTTTAATTTTATTACTATATTTCTTAGATATAATAGCGTTTGCTTATCAATTATACCTGCTTGATGTAATGTTACCAGTCTTATATCCATAATATACACCTCTCGTTTATTTTATATTAAACCCAATGTACATTTTTTTGTACATTGGGTTTAATATAAAAACCTTTTATAACTAAAAGGCTTTCTTAATTCTTTCAATGTACATTTTTTTGTATATTGAGTTTAAATATTTCTTGTCTTTATATTACTTAATCTAATCATTTTTGTCAATCGTTTTCCTCATTTTTTTATTTTTTAATATTTAGGTGTTATTTTTTCTTGTATCACTTTCTGCTGTATATCTCTTACTTCACTTGGCTTTACTAGTTTTTCTATTAGTTGATCAAAACCATTATTATTATTGTTAATTATAATTACAGCCGTGTTTGAATCTTTACTTTTATGATTTTTTAAATCTCTATATGATAAAAGTATCTCTTTTTCTTCTATCTCATCTATTGACCATACAGCTGCATCTATTTCTTTATTTAATATTTTAGTAACAATTTGGTTATAAGACATATCTATAAATTCTACATCTACACCTTCAAATTCTTTTATCGATAAATAGTACTGGTCTCTTGAAGTTTTATCCACTCCAACTTTTATCCCATCTTTTATTTCAATTTTTTCACCTTGTCCATATACTAATACATGTTTATTTACATAAGTATTTTCTCCAAGTTCTAAAATCACTTTCATATCGTCATTTTCTTTCAATATTTGATCTGCAGCTAGTTTAGATGTTATCGCAAAATCATATCTTCCATATTTTAAACTTTCTATTCTTGTTTCAGCCCCTCTCATATATGCCATTGCCACTGAAAAGTCATTTTTACCAAGTACAACATTTAGTCCAGTAGATAAACCTTGGTATAGTTTTGAATATGGTAAAGGCATAACACCTACAATTGTTTTATAATTTGTAAACTCCCAAAGTTTTTTATAGTTTATATATATTAAAAATGTTCCTAAATGTCCCCTTCTTTCTAAATTTATTGCCCCTTCATTTTCCAGATGTTTAATAACTGATTGTATCGTTCCTCTTCCTACATTGTATTTTTTAGAGTAGTTATCAATTGTGTTTATTTTATCTCCCTCTTCCATTAGGATTAGTTCTCTTGCTAAATTTATCGTTACTAATCCATTTTTATGTAGAAAGTTTTTTTGTATATTCAATTTTTTCTCCCCTTTCTATTCTTATATGCTTATTATATTTGGTTTATAGTTTTTATGTCAAATATAATTAAATAATCTTAAAAATATAAGAGCAGTAATATGATGAAATACTAAAAGTAATTATACTTTTAGTATTTCATCATATTACTGCCATTGTCTATCTTTTCTCTATATTGATTTAAAATAAATTTTATTTTTACTGATTTAATGTATTAATAATTAGTTTTATCAGATTCTTGTATTATCATTTCAAGTTCTTCAACTTCTTTTTTATCTACTTTTTTATGATTTAAATCATCATTTCCATGGTTTACTCTGTGATTTAAAAATTCCATAAATTCTTTTCCTAAATCAGCTCTTTTTAGTGCAAAATCTACTGTAGCTTCTAAAAATTCTAATTTATTTCCAACATCATATCTTCTACCTTCAAAATTGTAAGCATATATTGCTTCATATTTACTTAACGTTTTTAATGCATCTGTTAAATGTATTTCTCCACATGTTCCCGGTTTTTGATTTTCTAAAACTTCAAAAATGGTTGGAGTTATTATATATCTACCTAATATAGCTATATTAGATGGTGATTCATTATATTTAGGTTTTTCTACTAAATCGTCAACTTTATAAACACCTTCTTCTATATACTTTGCATCTATTATTCCATATCTTTCAACCTCATCTTTTTCTACTCTTTGAACGCCTAATATAGAAGTGTTGTATTCATCATATACATCAATTAATTGTGCTAAGCAAGGCACTTCACTGTCTACGATATCATCGCCTAAAAGTACAGCAAATGGCTCATCACCTACAAAGCTTTTAGCACAATAAATTGCATTTCCTAATCCTTTAGGTTCTTTTTGGCGTATGAAATATATATCTGCCATATTAGATATATCCTTCACCATTTTTAACATTTCTGTTTTTCCTTTTTGTTCTAACTCTAACTCTAGCTCTATACTTCTGTCAAAGTGATCTTCTATAGATTTTTTATTTTTTCCTGTAACTATTAAAATTTCTTCTATTCCTGAATTTACAGCTTCTTCTATTATGTATTGTAGCGTTGGTTTATCAACTATAGGTAACATTTCTTTAGGTTGAGACTTTGTAGCTGGTAAAAATCTTGTTCCTAGTCCTGCTGCTGGTATTATTGCTTTTCTAATTTTCTTTTTCATAATTGCCTCCGGGTTTAACTCATTTTTTATAGTTTTATAAATACCCTTTTAGTTTATGTATAAAAATGTTTTTTATTTTTTATGTAAAGGTTTTATTTTAATCTCCGTATAATGTATTTGAGGGTTATGCCATTGACCCTTCATCAAAGATTTTTGAAATCTTTTTTCCGCATTGTTAGTATGAGCTTGATTGTTAAAGTATTCACTTTGATAATCAGGCTCATATTATTTTAAACAAAAGACTATTATTCCTTAAAATAAATATAGAGGTTAGATAAGTGTGTCTAACCTCTATATTTATGCTTATTAATTTTGTAATTTAGTTATTTTATATCCTTTTTCTTCTAATTGCTTTAATATGCTGTCTTGCCCAAAATAATGCAATGTCCCAACTGCTACAACATATCTCTTATCTCCTTGTACTAATTTATCAATTTCATTAGCCATATCTATATTTCTATTTTTGCTTAACTTTTCGTATAGTTCTTTATTTGATTTACGTAAATCTTCAGATCTTTTTTCCATATACTCCGAGTCACCTTTTATAAATGCATTCCCAATTTCATCCATAGTTTTTTCACCTTTTCCAACTAAATCCGAGTTATACTCAGCTAAAAAAGTTTTAAAACTACCTGTTAATTCATATAATAATTTGTAATGCTCCTCTGCATTTTCAAGCCCTACTATATCTTTCTTATTAGTTTCATAAATTTCTTGTAACCATAAATCTGAGCTATATGTAAATCCACCATCTTCTTCTTGTTTTTCTTCAATGTATGATGAAAAGCCATCAGGACTTAGATACTTGACTTCATTGTACTCAATATTAAAATCTTTTAAAACCTTATCAAGTTTAACTTGTTCTTCTTTAGTTAATAAATCTTTTAATTCTCCTTTTTCTAGATATAGATTTTCTTTATCTATCTCCTGAGCTTTCTCTAATACTTCTTTATCATTTAAGTTTACTTCTAGTGCCAGTGCATCCGTATTATCTAAAATTTTCTCCATTGTTGAATTTAAATAATTTATATTTCCTTTTGCCGGGTGCAATGTTCCTACTAAATAAACTACTTTATCATCTTTTTTTGCTTCCCAGAAAAATCCCTTTGCCTTGTCTTTTTGTATATCTATTTTTGCCTGAGCACTTGCACTACATCCAACTAAAAATGATGGTACTATTATTAACAACATCACTATTACTAGATTTTTCAACCTATTCACATGATTACCCCCTTATAATTTGCCCCTTTGACATAGATTATAGCATAAATTTTCCAACATGCAATTTTTAGCAAAATTCACTATATTTTGTTAAATGTAAATAAAAAAAGTTAGTAGTTTACAAACTACTAACTTTTCCATTTAAACTTTATTTCTTTTTCTTTCTATTTATTCCAATCATTAAACCAGTTGCTCCAACTCCTAATAAAGAGTATGTTAAGATGCTAGCATCTCCTGTAGCTGGAGATGTAACTCCTGGGTTTATTGATGGTTTATTTGGCTTATCTGTACTAGGTTTATCTATTGAAGGTTTTTCTGGATCAACAGGTTTTGGTTTTTCAGGATCTGGATCTGGCTTAGGTGTAGATTTAACTTTTTCGTTTTCTATGTTTCCTAGATCCACTATTTCAAACTTCCCTTTTTCTATGTTAAGCTCTACTTTTTTAGGACTTAACATATATCCCTCCGGTGCTTTTGTTTCCACTAGATAGTATTTTCCTTCTCTTTCTACTGCTCCATATATCTTTCCATCTTTGTCACTTACTAATTTCTCTATCACTACTTTTCCTTTTTCATCTTCTAATCTAAATTCTGCTCCTTGTAGTGCATTTCCATTTTCACTATCTACTTTCTTTCCTTCAAACTTATACGCCTCTGGATCTACTTTATTCTCTATATTTCCTAGATCCACTATTTCAAACTTCCCTTTTTCTATGTTAACCTCTACTTTTTTTGGG
Organism: Paraclostridium dentum; assembly: GCF_048568265.1. Taxonomy (NCBI): domain Bacteria; kingdom Bacillati; phylum Bacillota; class Clostridia; order Peptostreptococcales; family Peptostreptococcaceae; genus Paraclostridium; species Paraclostridium dentum. Next base: position 2,301,249 of record NZ_CP183813.1, read on the forward strand.
CTTAACATATAACCGTCTGGTGCTTTTGTTTCTACTAGATAGTATTTTCCTTCTCTTTCTACTGCTCCATATATCTTTCCATCTTTGTCACTTACTAGTTTCTCTATCACTACTTTTCCTTTTTCATCTTCTAATCTAAATTCTGCTCCTTGTAGTGCATTTCCATTTTCACTATCTACTTTCTTTCCTTCAAACTTATACGCTTCTGGATCTACTTTGTTTTCTATGTTTCCTAGATCCACTATTTCAAACTTACCTTTTTCTATGTTAACCTCTACTTTTTTAGGACTTAACATATATCCCTCCGGTGCTTTTGTTTCCACTAGATAGTATTTTCCTTCTCTTTCTACTGCTCCATATATCTTTCCATCTTTGTCACTTACTAATTTCTCTATCACTACTTTTCCTTTTTCATCTTCTAATCTAAATTCTGCTCCTTGTAGTGCATTTCCATTTTCACTATCTACTTTCTTTCCTTCAAACTTATACGCCTCTGGATCTACTTTATTCTCTATATTTCCTAGATCCACTATTTCAAACTTCCCTTTTTCTATGTTAACCTCTACTTTTTTTGGGCTTAACATATAACCGTCTGGTGCTTTTGTTTCTACTAGATAGTATTTTCCTTCTCTTTCTACTGCTCCATATATCTTTCCATCTTTGTCACTTACTAGTTTCTCTATCACTACTTTTCCTTTTTCATCTTCTAATCTAAATTCTGCTCCTTGTAGTGCATTTCCATTTTCACTATCTACTTTCTTTCCTTCAAACTTATACGCTTCTGGATCTACTTTGTTTTCTATGTTTCCTAGATCCACTATTTCAAACTTCCCTCTTTCTATGTTAAGTTCTACTTTTTTAGGACTTAACATATATCCTTGTGGTGCTTTTGTTTCTACTAGATAGTATTTTCCAGCTTCATTTACTCTTCCATAAAGTTTACCATCATCACCACTTGTAAGTTTTTCAATTATAACTTTCCCTTTTTCATCTTCTAGTCTAAACTCTGCCCCTTGTAATCCTTTTCCAGTTTCACTGTCTATTTTTTGAGCTCCAAACTCATAATATTTGTTGTTAACTATATAAGGTAATTTTACAACTCTTCCAATAGAGTCAGATTTAACTTCAAATTCTACATCTTTTTCAAGTTTATTATATCCTTCTGGTGCTTTTATTTCTCTTAGTATATAGTTACCTGCATCTTTTAACTCTGATGAAATTAATCCTTTATCATTACTAACAAGTTTTTTAATATGAACTAAATCTTTTGATCCATAAGGAATTAAATTGAATAATTTAGATTGCTCTACTTTGTATAAATCAAATTCTACATCTTTTAAAGGAGCATTGTTATTGTCTCCGTCAACTTTTACAGCTTCAAACTTATATCCTTTTTTAACTATAGCTGGAGGTGTTTCTTTATCATTTATTTTAGCTATATTTTTAACTGTTTCTCCAACTGGAACATTTGTAAAATCTACTTTCAACTTAACTTCAACTGGCTTATCCTTACTAGATGTAGGTATATCATCTATATTAACAATTTTTACAGTATGACTATTTTTATCATAATCTACTTTCATAAATTCTGGAGCTTCACAGCCTTTATACTCAACTCTAGAATCTAGTTTATCTACTATATTTAAATATTCAGCTGGAAAAACAGCATTACTCCAAACTTTTATAGTATAGTCTACGATTTGTGAGTCTCCATCTTTAAGTTCAGTTTTGTTAGCATATTTAGTTGCATTTATTCCACCTGCACTTACTGCATAGTTTACCTCATCTTTAGATACCCTATCGATATCTCTTCCTGTTACTTTAGCTGTATTCTCATAAGATTTCTTTAATGCTGTTATTTCGCACATATATTCAATTCTATATTTACTATATGTATCACCAAAGTTTATTGTAAGTTTATCATTTTTTCCTGACTCATCTTTTCCATATATTTTATCCCAGTTATCTAGGAATTCTTGTGTGCGATCTATAACTTTACCACTATTATCTGTTTCTGTAACTTTAAATCCATCTTTTATTAATTTCATACCAGTTGGAATTGTATCTTCAAACACTAACTCTAAAATTCTCTTATTGTTAGGATTTATATCTACATGATATTTTACTTTGTCTCCAACCTTTGAAATAGTATTTTTATCTGATCCTTTTATTACAACTCTCTCGTTCTCACCTGGATCTATACTTCCTGCTTTTATGTTTACAACTGCGCTAGATTCTTCTCTTTGATCTTTACTATGTGTTAATACCGCAGTATTTTTATATCCAGTTTCTACTAACTCTGTAACCTTAGTTTTGTATGTAATCTTATATCTATCTGTTATATTACCAAGATTTATAGTAAATGAATTTTTATCACTTTCTATTTTTAAATCAGACGTTACATCTTTATATACTCCTGATCCATAGTCTTTTAAAACTCTTATACTTTTATCAACTAATTCCATACCTTTTGGAATACTATCTTTTAATACTGCATTGTCCTTTTGTTGCATTTTATCATTTACAATTATTTCATAATCAAATGTTCTTCCTATAAAGTTTTTATCATAGGATACTGTTATACTTGAATTTCCATTAACTTTTTTATTTAAATCAGTTTTCCCAGGTGTAGGCTTGATAGGTGTAACTGTAGATGAATCACTATTTTTGCCACCATCCCAAGTTATTTCAGCAGTATTTTTATAACTATCTTTTAACTCAGTTATTTCTGTTTGATAATCAACTCTATATCTTCTATTTGTGTCTCCAAAATCTACAACAAGAACTTCTTTTCCATCAATAACTTCAACATGTCTTGGAACTTTAGATGCATTAACTTCGTTAAATGAGTTATACCCATTATCAATATACACTTTTATAGTATTTTGAAGAATTTTCATTCCTTCTGGTATAACATCTTTTAATACCAAGTTGTTCTTTTGTTGTAGTTCATGATTTACTAATATAGAATATTTAAGCTTTTGTCCTACAAAACCTTGTTCATTATTTGAATTAGGTTTCAAATTTATATTATCTTTTCCATTTACAGTTTTATTTAAATTCCCGTCTCCTGGAGGTCTTGGCTTTGTAACAGTGCTACTGCCACTACTTTCACTTCCATTGTAAGTTATAGTTGCATCGTTTTTATATTCTTCTTTATATTTTACAATTACAGTTTCATATTCAACTATATACTTATTACTTATATCCCCAAATGCTATTTTAAGTAAATTATCCTGTTGAGTTATCTTACTTGAAAATTCAGAAGTTACATCAATATTTTGACCTCTGACTTCTTTAAAAATTTTCACACTATTTTTTACAAGATTCATTCCATCTGGTATATTATCTTTAAATACAACATTTTCTTTAGACTCTTTAACAGAGTTTACTTCTACTCTATACCCAACCTTCTGACCTATAATAGTTCCATCTGAGTTTGGATTTATCTGACTTCCAGGATAACGTATAGTTTTATTTATATGTGAATCTCCTTTAGCATCTTCTTTAGGAATAGCTTTTACAGAATCACTTTCTGATCCTGTAGTACTTGATGTGATAGTTGCTCTGTTTAAATATTCATTTTTAAATTCCGTTATTTTTAATTTGTATGATATCTTATGCTTATGATTTATATTATTTAAATTAATTACTAATGGATTTGTACTTTTAATTTCATAATCTTTTATTACTTGAGATGCTCCATTTACTATTTTTTCTACTTTTACACTTCCATCAACCAATTCCATTCCTTCTGGTATATCATCTGTAAATACACCATTTTCCATATGTGTATATTTTTCATTTACCATTACAGAGTATGGAACTTCTTGCCCAACTACATCTCCATTACTACCTGGATTTATAGTGTAGTCATTATCTTGACCATTTACTTTTTTATCTATTAACTTATCGTTAGAGCCTGGTGGGTTTGTTTCTGTATCTATTACAATCTCTTTTCCATTTATCTCGATTATAATTTTACCAGGAACTTCTACCTCTACCTGACTTACAGTTGCACCGATTTTAAGAAATCCTCCGATTGCAGTATCTATGTCTGGTCCACATATTAAAGTTACTACAGTTTCTCCATTTTGTTCTTCTATTGTCATATCTTTAAAATGATTTTCTGGATAAACAGGTTTTATATCCTTAAATACACTAGGTAGTACAAATTTAAATTCGTCTCCCTCTTGCGGTACCGGAGCTTCATTATCTGCACTATATGTCACTTCAAAATCAACTTTATTTCCCGGTGCAAGCTCAACTATAGAGCCTAAGTTTACAGGGTTTCCATTTACCTTCATAACTACGTCTGAGTTAAGTTTAAATGGAGTCCCCGCTGCATAAGCTACACCCATTTGAGTTACCGAAGTAAATATAATATTCAACAAAACTATAAAGAATGTAGCTATACTTATTTTTTGTTTACGTTTTTTCTTATTAAACAATTGCCCCTCCTAAAATTCTATATATTCTTAGACTAATAATTCAAATTGCCACCCCCATAGCATACATATTTAGTCTAAGTCCATGTATAATTTTATAGAGCTTTATAAGAGATTTATATTATACGGTAGTATACATTTTCTTCTACTTTTTAAGACTTTAGTAGTATACAATTTGCTTCTCTTTAACATGAAAAAAGGATATACACTTAACAAAACACTGTAAAGTATTTTATTAGGTGTATATCCTTTTTAAACATTATTATAATAATTGTAGTTATATTTAACATCAAAATCTTCAATATTATAATATTTCATTTTTTCTTCAATTTTTTTCTTATTCTCATTACTTTCCATTATGTTTATAGTCTTTAAAATACCATCTGCTATATTTTCAAATTGATCAAACGGTATACCTGCTGCTAACTCATCATTTAACCACCCAGCTCTATGCCTTGTTCCAATACACAAAGCTGAAATATTTAAGTCTTTAACTACAAACGGACGAGCAGTACACTCTAAGCAAATAGCCTGATTCCCAATAAAGTTTATGTTTTTAGCTATCCCATAATGATATGAATACCCTTGTACCAATCTCATAATATTATACGGATTAGTTACTATAATAATAATATCTGGTTTTTCTTCAAATAGTTCTATGGGTTGAGCTATAATTCCATAAATTTTATCGTTCTTATACGCTAAATTTGCTCTTACATCCTTGCTAATTTTTTTATCTTTATATAGCCCAAGCCTTGTCCAGTTTTCTCCATTAGAGTTTTCCAAATCTAGTGAATTAATACCAAGTACCTTTACTCCACTTTTACATGCTATTAAATTTTCATTTAATTTAACTTTATATCCACAAGTTGAACTCTTAATCATACCACAATAATTCATAGGATTTTTAGGTATAATAGCATCTATATTTTCAAATTCAGACTTTGACTGTATAAATTTGACCCCCACTATTTTTCTTTTTAATTCTAACGACGCATATATAATCTCTATTGATTTCTTCCAATTTTCACACATATATTTTCACTTATTCCTTTACTTCACTATCATCTTTATAAAAAGTAAAAACTCCTGGTAGTTCTCCATCTATTTCTTTTTGAACAGATTCAACTTTTAAACAAGATGCGAAATCTTTTGCCCATTTAGTTTTAGCATTTTCTTTTTTAACAATTGGACCCATAGGGCAATTTATAGATTCTTCATCTCTTATAATATAAGATTTTGGATCTTTCCCAGCATTATTCATATGAGTAAAAAATACTAAAGCTCCGTCCATATCTTCTAAACTTCTAACGGTCTGTGCTTGTTCCATATCTACTATATTAATTTTTTTAGGATTCTCTACAATATCAGCTATAGTGTAAGCTCCTGTATCCTTAGCAGACAATTTAATAAGTCCTGATTTTTGTAACACCCTTAATCCAATATCCATATTCATTGCATCATTCATAATAGCTATAGTTGCTCCATTTGGAAATTGTTCAACAGAATCATATTTTTCTGAATACAAGCCTATACCTGTGTAGTAACCATATGGTTTTACCATTTCTAAATCCCCATTGTTATTTTCATCAAAGCTTTTTACAAATTTACTATGTTGCCCTAATGCAATATCTACATCTCCATTATTACAAGCTTCTAAAACTACTGGATTTGAATCAAAACAAATAAATTCTGTTTTGTAACCCATTTTTTCAAACTCTTTATTCATTGCTTCATAAGATATTTGAGAAATTTCAGTTCCTCCAACTTTAATTACCTTATTTTCACTTTCTTTTTTATCATTACTACATGCTACTAATGGTAAGCACAAAACGATACTCAATATAGCTAAAATTATTTTTCTAAATTTAGTTTTATTCATTCTATATACCCCTTCATTGTAAATATTTATATAATTTATTTCCTATACCTTGAATAATTGCTACAAATATTAATAAAATAGCAACTACGAAATACATAATCGCATCATCGAATCTTTGGTATCCATATGTAAGCGCTACAGCTCCTAATCCACCTGCTCCAACAGCCCCAGCAATTGATGTTATATTCAACATATTAATTAAAAGTATAGTTAAATTTGATACTAATGTTGGCAATGCTTCAACAATCATAACCTTTAAAATAATTTGCCAGTTTTTCAAACCAAAAGACTTTGCCATTTTTATAACTTGTTTATCAACAGTTTGCAATGAATTTTGAGTCATTCTCGCTGCAAATGGAGTACAGGCAACTGTAATAGTAAAAATTGCAGCATTAGCCCCAATAGTTGTGCCAACTATAATTCTAGTCAGAGGCATAAGAGCTACAATTAATATTAAAACTGGAAAGGATCTAATGATATCTATTGTTTTATTGATTATTGAATTAATTATTTTGTTTGGATTCAACCCATCATGGTCTGTAATAACTAGTACTATCCCTAAAAAAATTCCAAAGGTAATAGATAGTATAGCTGCGAAAAACATTATTTTAAGTGTAACAATTATTGATGGAATTATTATGTTAGGAAGATATTTAAATAGCCTCGTATTTGTAAACATAACTACCTCCCTCCATTTTCAATTATTTTAAATAAAATGTTTTTACTTTTTAGATAGTTTGTTGTAACACATAAATCTTCTTTAACTAAATTTATAGTTATATTGCATATTTTACCTGAAACAGAATTATAAAATTTAGCATCAACTATAGATATTTTATTTTCTGATACTTTAACTAGATCACATAAAATAGGCATATCTACAGTATTTGACAATAAATTAAAACTCAAATTAATTCCTTCTTTAGGAAGTTCTATTTCATCTTTTCCTAATAAACGCTGTAATGATTTAGGTTTATTAAGAAACATTTCTGTTACATATCCACAATCTAAAATATTTCCATCTTCTAAAATAGCCATTTTTTCACATATGTTTTGTATTACTTGCATTTCATGAGTAACAAAAACTACTGTCAACCCAATCTCTTTATGGATTTGTTTTATTAATTCTAAAATGGATAAAGTTGTTTTTGGATCAAGCGCAGAAGTTGACTCATCAGACAAAAGGTATTTAGGTTCTAAAGCTAAGGCTCTTGCTATACACACCCTCTGTCTTTGACCTCCACTTAACTCATCAGGTCTTGAATTTAGTTTATTTTCTATCCCTACCATTTCAGCTAGCTTATATACTCTATCCTTTATAAATCCTCTGTCATATCCCCAACATTCTAATGGCAATGAAATATTTTGAAATACATCTTTTCTTTTTAGTAATGAAGCATTTTGAAATATAACGCCAATATTCTTCCTCATCTCTCTAAGTTCACTTGAACTTAAACTTTCTATCTGAGTTCCATCCACTAGTATAGATCCATTTTGGTATTCATCTATTCCATTTATACAATTTAGTATCGTTGATTTTCCAGCTCCACTAGCTCCAACTAATCCAAAATTTTCTCCACTATTGATAGTTAGATTTATATTTTTTAATATTTCATTTTCTCCATATTTCTTGCTCAAGTTTTTTATTTCTATCATTTTCGATTTATCATCCCATCATTTTTATCAATTATAATACAAAGTTGCTTTATAATTATAACATTTAGTAAATATTTCCTTTTATAGTTATTTTCTATATATACCTTTACTTATATTGATTATCTTTATAGTAAATTGTTTTTTAACATAAAAAAGTTCATAGATTATAATCCATGAACTTTTTTCAAACTTTTATTTTAATGTTAAATCTATTCCTGCAGTCTTACTTAAATCATATTCGTCACTATTTCCATTGTCTTTATATGGATGCATATATCTAACTTCAAACTCTATGTCATCTGCTTTATATGTAACTGCTGTTACCCCAACCTCACTTTCATAAGTTTTATCAATCTCTTTTGCATCTTCTGGTAAAATTTCTTTTACATATGCTACAGAACCTTCCATACTACGTTGTATAGGTTCTGATTCGCTACTATATGATGCTTGCGTTAGTTTTTGTTCCAATTCTTGTATATTAATTTCCTTTGAATCTTCGTTTTCTTGATTCTGAATGTTATTTTCATTTGTTATTTCTCTAGGCTTTTCTTTAATTTTACTTGACTTGTTATAGCTTATCATAAATATAAGCGCTATCAATAATACCCCTATGACTACTAGTTTTAGTTTCATCTAATATGTCCCCCACTTATTCAATTTTTAATATTCATGAACTTTATACCAATTAATAGTCTCCATTATACCATAACTAAAATTATATTTTCTATCCCACCCTAATTCCCGTTCTATTTTAGTAGAATCAACTGCATATCTTAAATCATGTCCAGGTCTATCTTTTACAAAAGTTATTAAATCTTCACTTTTGTTTAAAGTTTCAAGTAAAAATTTTACAATTTCAATATTACTTAATTCACAATTCCCACCTATATTATAAACTTCTCCTAATTTTCCTTTATGAACTATTAAATCAATAGCATTACAGTGATCATATACATGTAACCAATCTCTTATGTTTCTTCCATCTCCATATACAGGTAGTTTTTCATTTTTTAAAATTTTACTTATCATAAGCGGTATTAATTTTTCATTATGTTGAAAAGGTCCATAATTATTAGAACATCTCGATATAGTTATTGGAGTATTATATGTTCTGTAATATGAGTTAACTAGCAAGTCTGCACTAGCTTTTGATGCTGAGTATGGAGAACTTGGTCTTATAATACTATCTTCTTTAAACAATAAATTCGGATTGTCTATTGGCAAATCTCCATAAACTTCATCAGTTGAAACTTGATGAAATCTACCTACACTATATTCTCTACAAGCATCTAATAATACTTGAGTGCCTACAACATTACTTTTTATGAAAATCCCTGGTTCAGTAATTGATCTATCAACATGAGACTCAGCTGCACAATTTATAACTATGTCGAATTTTTCATCTTTAAATAATTTAAATATACACTCTCTGTTAGCAATATCACCCTTTATAAATTTATAATTTGAGTTTCTTTCTATATCTTTTAAATTATTTAAATTAGCTGCATAAGTTAATAAATCTAAATTTACAACTTTATAATTTTTATATTTATCTATCATATATTTAACAAGATTTGCTCCTATAAATCCTGCTCCACCTGTTATTAATATCTTTTTCATTTAACTTAACCTCCATATTTAAAATATATTTTATATTATAACTTAAAAATAGGTTTATGCTATAATACAATGGGATATAATGGATATGAGGTGATTAAAATTTGGTAACATTAATGAGATTTAATATATTTTTAATATTCGTATGTATATTTGGATATATGGGTGTGAAAATAGTAGATTGTATAAAAATTGATAATAAAACTCAATTTGATAATAATATGAAAACGTGCTTTTTTATGTCTATACTATTTGTAGTAGCTTTAACCCTTTTTCCAGTTGAAATTGTAAATAAAAATTCAGTTAACTATAACTTGATTCCTTTTAAAACAATTTTAACTTTTTTAAGCAATAAAAATATAATAGATATATGTGCAAACATATTAGGAAATATAATACTTTTTGTTCCATTAGGTTTTTTTGCATATATTATATTTAAAGAAAATAAAGCAAAGACACTTTCATTGTGTTTAGCTATTACTATATCTGTGGAAATACTTCAATTATTATTACCTGCTCGTTTATGTGATGTAGACGATGTTATTACAAACTTTGCAGGTGGATATATAGGCTTAATATTAGCTTTTTATTTTGTAAAATACATAAATAAAAATAAGTTGTGTCAAAATAAATAATCAAAAAGATGACCAAGTTGATGTATAACTTAGTCATCTTTTTTAGTTTGTATTACATAAAACTACATGTTCAATTTCTTCTTTGCAAAATCAATTATCATACTTACTTCTTCAACTTTTAATATTACTATTACTACTCCGTATGTTAAAGCACCTATTCCTATAGATCCAAATAATGATATAGCTTTTTGTATTGTGCCAATTCCCAACATCCCTGATAACATACTATATATAACATATGTTGTGATTCCCATTAAAATAGATGCTATTATTGATTTAATTGTAGTTCTTATTATTTTATCTTGCCCAAAATATCCAATCTTTTTTTTAAGACTCCTAAATAAAATCAATATACATATAATCGCTGATAAGCTTGTAGCAAATGCTAATCCTGCATGACCCATAAATTTAACTAATATTAAGTTTAGTATTATATTCATTCCCATAGCCATAGCTCCATTTATCATAGGAGTTTTTGTATCTTGTAATGAATAAAATACCTTACCCAATATATCTCTGAGTCCAAATCCAACCATTCCTATAGAATAAAATATCAATGCACTTGCTGTAGTTTTAGTAGCATTTGCATCAAATGCACCTCTTTCAAACAATAAACTTACTATCGGAGTAGCTAAAACCATAGCACCTACTGATATTGGAATAACTAAAAGTATTACACTGTTAACGCTCTTATACACAGTTTTTGTAAAGCTCTCTTTATTACTATCAGACGACATTTTAGATAATGCGGGGTATATAGCTGTTCCTATTGATGCTATAAACAATCCCATTACAAAAGAATTTAATCTATTAGCATAATTTAAAGCTGAAATACTTCCTTCCAATAATGTAGATGCTAAAGTCCTATCTACCATTGTGTTTATTTGATTCACCGCAACTCCAATAAATACAGGTCCTACTAACCATATAACTTTTTTTATATAATCTTCCTTCAATCCAATTTCAAATTTATATTTATATCCATATCTACGAGCACTTGGAATTTGAAAAACCAGTCTACTTGCCATCGCAATTACAGTACCTATTGGTAGTATATATATATTTATCTTAAGGCTCAGTATAATAACTATTATTATAATAATATTGAATGGAATTCCTACAAGCCCTGGAATCATAAAATTTTCTTTAGCTTGTAAAAAAGATGTTATTATACTACTTGTTCCCATGAACAATGCTCCAAATATCATAATTCTTGTGAATTCTACGGTTAACTTGAAAGTGTAACCATCAAATCCCATTGCAAATATTTTTACTACTTGATCTGTAAATAGTAGCACTAATAATACCAGTGCCCCACTTAAAATCAAGGTTATATTAAAAATGTTATTTACAAATTTATTGCTCTCTTTTATACTTTTATTATTTTCATAGTATAAAGGTATAAAGGTTGTAGCTAATGCAATTCCTATTAAAGAAAATAATGTTCCAGGTATATTCATAGCGACTATATATGCATCACTGTAAAATGTAGTCCCATAAATCCCACCCAACACTAATTCTCTTGCAAAACCCAAAATTTTAGATATTATAGTTATTATCATTAACATCAATGTGGTTTTGGCTACTTTATTCATCTTATTCGCCTTTTATATAAAATTGGGAGCTTTATAAGAAGATATATTGCTATAAAATATATTGCATTTAATGGCATAGCAGCAAAGTATTTTTCTGCATTTAAATAAGATACTAGAGGCATCATAAAAAACGCATTTAACACAGTCCATACACCTGCATCAATTTCATTTTTCGATTTATTGTATAAAAAACCATGAAACATTCCTATTAACATATTGCATAATATAACTCCCATATATCCAAAGTCAGCCATAAAGTTTAGATTTGCAGTATATACATTAGTTCTAAATCCACCAGTTCCATATATAGTAGTACTTATAGTGTTTTGAGTTTCAAAATCAAACAATGGAATTATATTTAATGCTTTATATATTATCCTAAATGTCTGCTGCCCAAATAAATCACTTGTAAATGTTACGTTTCTATACACATTATCAAATGCACCTATCCCTCCACTTAGATAAATAGCAATATTATTCAAGCCTTCATTAGGATCTATTTTTCCTGCTAGTTTACCCGCTATAAAAAAGTAAGAAAAAATGAGCCCTATACACAAAATTCCCATGATAAGATACTTAATTTCTAATCTTTTTTTATCTCTACCATTTTCATATTTATCGCTATTTACTTGAATTTTATATGCTACAAATACAATAATTAATGAATATATTACAAGTATAGATCTTATCCCTAAAATATATCCCATTATAAACACAGCTATGGACGGCATTAATAAAATACTAACTTTTTTACTCCATCCACTAGTCATGTATTCCTTGACTGCAAAGTATAAATATACTACACCTAACATACGACATACTAATATAATATATGTCCATATACCTAAGTCCACAGCCCCATTAGATCTAGTTTCTCCTTTGTATATCATCAAGTTTCTAGTAAACTCTTTTATATTGTCCGATCCTAATATATAATCACTACCAATACTTAAATACACTATAATAGTTATTAAAATTAATATAGTTGATAAAATTGCCTTGTTGGTTGATATATTTAATATCTTTTGTTCATATTTCTTATTTTGTAAATTGTTATTGTTTTTTAAGTATAAATTTCCTCTATTTGATGTATTTGCTATCATCATTGTAAATGCAAAACCTAAGTCCACCCACATAATTGCAGTACTCAATATAAAAACTGTCATAGCTGAAATATTAATACCCCATTCTTTATGAAATATTAATAACCCTATGGACCCTAAAAATACTACACTTTTTAAAATAACTAATGGATGTAGCGTTTCTTTTAATATGATAATAGCTATTACTAGTTGAATAAATATTATTATAGTAAATAGTAATTCCATAGTAATTTTCCTTTATTATAAATTTTTTTTGTACCAATCTATCGTCAATTTTATTCCATCCTCAAAGCTATAACTTGGATTATAATTTAATAATTTTCTAGCATTTGATATATCTGCATTTGAATGTTTTATATCACCTTTTCTAGATGGTCCATATATAGGTTTTATATCTTTACATAATAGTTTATTTAAATTTTCATATAATTCATTTAGAGAAACTCTACCTCCATAGGCTATATTGTAAGCTTTTCCACAAGCTTCTTTTGGAGCTAAACAAGCTCTTAAATTAGCTTCTATTACATTATCTATATAAGTAAAGTCTCTTGAATTCTTTCCATCTCCATTTATAATAGGTTGTTCATCACTTAAAAGTAATTTAATAAACTTTGGAATAACTGCTGAGTAATAAGAATTTGGATCTTGTTTCCTACCAAATACATTAAAGTACCTCATTCCCACAGTTTCTAATCCATATAAATCAAAGTAATTTCTAGCGTATATTTCATTAACTTTCTTTGTTATAGCATAAGGAGATAATAACTTTCCTTCTCTTCCTTCTACTTTAGGTAAATTAGGTTCATCTCCATAAACAGATGATGATGATGCATATATAAACCTCTTAACCGAATTATCTCTAGCAGCTGTCATCATGTTTAGAGTTCCTTTTATATTTATTTCTTCATATAACAAAGGCATTTCTATTGATCTAGGAACAGAACCCCAAGCTGCTTGATGCAATATATAATCTATATCTTTACAAATTTCTTGGCATATTTGTATATCTCTTATATCTCCTTCTACAAACTCAAAGTTTTCATTTTCCATAAAATCTTTTATATTCTCTCTTTTTCCTATTGAAAAATTATCTAAAGCTCTTACAAAATAACCTTTATTTAATAGTGCTTCAATAATGTTGGAGCCGATAAATCCAGCTCCACCTGTTACTAAAAACTTAGTTCCTTTAGGAAATTGCACGTCTTGGTATCCCAACTTTATAACCTCCAGTATAAGTAATTCTTTAACTGAGCTTCTTTTTTATCAAATATACCTTTAACGTCAACCAACACTAATTTATCTTCACTGTTTAATGATACAGGCTTTTCTTCATACAATTTTTTTATAGATTCTAAAGTTAATTTCATATATTCCTTATGACCTACAGCCACTATAACTGCATCCATATTTTTTATATTTTCAAACTTAGTTAGCTCTATCCCATATTCTCTTTTGACATCATTTTCATCTGCTATAGGATCAGCAACAAACACATTTATTCCGTATTCTTTTAATTCATTTATTATATCTATAACTTTAGAGTTTCTAACATCTGGACAATCTTCTTTAAATGTCATACCTAAAATTGCTACTCTAGCTCCCTTTACTTGTTTATTAGCTTTTATTAGATTCTTCACTGTAGATTCTCCTACATATTTTCCCATTCCATCATTTATCCTTCTTCCTGATAATATAACTTGTGAATGGTATCCTATTTGTTCAGCCTTGTGTGTTAAATAGTAAGGGTCAACACCTATGCAGTGTCCTCCAACCAATCCAGGATAAAATTTTAAGAAATTCCATTTAGTTCCTGACGCTTCCAAAACTGCTTTCGTATCTATTTCCATCTTATTAAAAATCATAGATAACTCATTTACAAAAGCTATATTAATATCTCTTTGAGAATTTTCTATAACCTTAGCGGCTTCTGCTACTTTTATACTCTCTGCCCTATGAACCCCTGCATCTATAATTAATTCATATATACTAGCTATATTTTCTAAACTTTCTTCATCCATTCCAGATACTACTTTAGTTATATTTTCTAATCTATGAAGCTTATCTCCTGGGTTTATTCTTTCTGGAGAATACCCAACCTTGAAATCAACTCCACACTTCAGATTAGATTCTTCTTCTAATATAGGTATACATACCTCTTCAGTAACTCCAGGATATACAGTTGACTCATATACTACTATAGATCCCTTAGTTAAGTTTCTTCCTAAAACTCTACTTGCTCCAATTATTGGTCTTAAATCTGGAGTTTTATCATCATTTATTGGAGTTGGAACTGCAATTATATGAAACTTAGCTTCTTTTAATTTAGTTTCATCACTTGTCATTAAAGCTGTTGTTTCTTTTAAAGCTTTATTTCCTACCTCATTAGTAACATCAATTCCTTGTTTATATAGTTCTATTTTCTCTTTATTTACATCAAATCCTATTACATTTATTTTCTTAGCAAAAGCAATTGCTAATGGCATACCTACATATCCCAATCCAATTACTGATATATTTTCTTTTTTATCTTTTATTTTATGATACAATTCTAATGTCAATTTAAAATCCTCCTTTCAACTTATGATATATAATCATTAGTTGAAATAAATTTAGCGGGAACTCCGCCTACTATAATGTTGTTTTCTACATTTTTAGTTACTACAGATCCTGCAGCTATTAAACTTCCTTCGCCTATTGTTACCCCACTTGTAATAACAACATGAGACGCACACCAAGTTCCTTTTTTTATATGAATAGGCTTACTTTTTCCTTTGTTTTTTACAACTCCATTTTCAAATACATGATTCGTTGTAGCTAATACACTCATGGGTCCAATAATAACATTATCATCTAAGATAATTTTTCCCTTAGCATTTATATAAACATTGTGAGATATATAGCAGTTGTTTCCCACATGTAAATTTTCTGGATTATTTATGGTAACTCGAGGTGCGATTTGTAGTTTTTTACCGCTTGATCCTATAAATGGTTTAATTAAAAATCCTCTAATTAGGTTGGTATATAAATGATTTGGAAATAATGATGTAATTAAAAACACCATGTGTATTGGTATGTTTCTGAATATAAAGTTTAAATATATTGATAGCTTTTTATTTAATCTCATAATATTCTCCATTACTTAAACTAAATTTATTTAATTCAATATATCTGTAAATTGTTTAAACACTTTAAAAAATTCACTTCTTCTAGCTTCTAATTTATTATTTTCATATTCTTTTGCTTTTTTAAAATTTATAATTGCTAGTTCTTCTCTGTGCATATTTACATATTCAAAAGCATCTACAAATTCCTTGTATGATTTTTTTGGATATATACTTTTATCTAAAAGTAACTCCGGTATTCCTCCTGCATCACTTCCTATAGCTGGACATCCTCTATTTAATGCCTCAATTAATGCCCTTGGTAATCCTTCTGTTAAACTAGGTTGAACATATATATCTATAGTATCTAGCCAATCAAATACTTCATGATGCGTTAATGCTCCCATAAATTTAACATTTTCATAAGAATCATATTTTTTAGCTATATTTTTGAGGTAGGAATTATCTCCGCCTCCAACTAGCTGATACTCTATTTCATATCCTTTTTCCTTTAAAACTTTTATTGCTTTAATTACATTTTGTTGTCCTTTATATCTGGATCCTACAGTTGCACATGTTCCTAAAATAATTTTTTTATTTAATTTTTCACTTTGTATTTTTTTCAATCTATTTTGTAATATATCTTTTTCATTTTTAGGTAACATAACATTTGAACAAGATATACTTTCACCTTTGGTTGGATATCTTTTTTGTAAAAACTCGTTAGTTACATAAACAACATAATGAGCTTCTTTAATTTCTTTTTTACACAGCATATACATAATTGGTGCTAAAATTTTTCCATATATACTGTGATTCCATAAAGCATCAAATGGACAACCTACCATTTCAACTAAATAAGGTTTATTTAATTTTTTTATATATATCAAAGACATTAATCCTATAAAACTTGGTAATCTTACTATCAAATATTCACTTTGTTTTATCTCTTCTTCTATCTGTTTTCTAACTTTTCTTTTTAATATATCTTTTATACTATTAAAAGTAATAAATGATGTATTTTCGCTTATTGTATCTGAAAACTTGGTTTCATTTATATCTGCTTTAGTATGACAAGCCATAATTTTGATTTTTCCAAAGTTTTGAATATATCTATCACAAAATTTATCATCAAATCCATATGAGGAAAAATACTCATCTTTAAACTTAGGAAATTTATGATCATGTATAAATAAAAGACTCATATTTTATAAACCTCTTTCTATCTATAACATTTGTGTAATTTGATTTATCTTATCAATATAGCTTTTTATTACTATATCTCTATCAAATTCTTTTTCTGCTTTAGTCCTACTATTTAAACCCATTTCTTTCTTTTCTTCAAAAGATAGATTTATAAATTTTTCCATAGAGTTTTGTAAGCTTTTACAATCTTTAACTTTGCACAAATATCCATTGTATCCATCATCTACATTATCCTTACATCCATATGTGTCACAAGTTATCAATGGTCTTCCTATTGCTGCACCTTCTTGAAGTACCGTTCCTCTTCCTTCTCCATATGATGGTAATACTATACATGATGATTTTTTCATTATCTCTTGGATATCTGACCTATGACCTAAATAATTTATAACTTTTAACTTTTCATATTCCTTTAATTTATTTAGATATATATCTTCATCAATTGCTCCAACTACATCAAACTCTACATTTGGATATTTATCTTTTATATTTTTAG
This sequence comes from Paraclostridium dentum, assembly GCF_048568265.1. Taxonomy (NCBI): domain Bacteria; kingdom Bacillati; phylum Bacillota; class Clostridia; order Peptostreptococcales; family Peptostreptococcaceae; genus Paraclostridium; species Paraclostridium dentum. Next base: position 2,318,988 of record NZ_CP183813.1, read on the forward strand.
CACTTTCTAAAAACTCGTCTATTCCTTTATCTTTAATCACTCTAGCTATAAAGGTAAATTTGATTTTTTCATTATTAGGGTATTCATTGAATTGAAATTCTTTAAGATTTACTCCTGATCCTGGAACAACACTTATCTTTTGTTGATTTGCTATTATCTTTATGTTTTCATAAAAATCTTGATTTTCTTTATTTAAGAAAAATATATGACATGCGTTTTTGAATGAAAATTTGTTTAATTTTATTAATATTTTCTTTATCCATAAATCTCGTATAAATACACTACCTAACCCTGTAACTGTATGAATTACTTTTTGGTTTAAACTTCTACACGCTATGCCTCCATAAATATTAGGCTTTATAGTGTAAGTAAGAACCAAGTCAGGTTTTATTTTCTTTATAATTTTTATATATTGAATCAATAACTTTAAGTCTTGTATAACATTCATACCTCTTCTGTTCATAGGAGTTTCTATAAAATTACATCCCATATCTTTAAACTTTTCAACTTTTTCTCCATATGGTAAAGCTATTGTTACATCATATCCAAGCCTTAACAATCGCTGAGGTAATTCTTTTCTAAAGTTATACAATCCTATATCATTGTTAGCTAAAATTAGAATTTTTTTCATAAGACACTCCTTAAAACATTTGTGTAATTATATTTATTACTCTCTTTATATCCTCTTCGTTCATTTTTGTGTCTGATGGTAAACATATGCCTCTATTAAATAAATCTGCAGATACACTTTCTATATCTAAAGAACTAAAAAATTTATATTCTTTAAAAAAAGGCTGCATATGCATTGGTTTCCATACTGGTCTACTTTCTATATTTTCTTTTTCTAAAGCCAATATTATATCTAATGGTTTAATTTCAGATTTTACATTTATCGTAGCTGCAGATAACCAGTAATTTGGCTTACCAAAGTTACATACATTCATCATTTGTATATTATCTATATCTTTAAAAGCACTTTTATAAGTTTCATAAATCTCTTTTTTCTTTTCTATTCTTTCATCAAGAACTTTCATCTGCCCTATGCCGATTCCAGCAACAATATTGCTCATTCTATAATTAAACCCTAATTCTTTATGCTCATAATGTCTCTCATTTTCTCTAGATTGAGTCGCCCAAAACAAAGCTTTTTTTATATATTCTTCATTATCTGAAACCATCATCCCACCACCAGAAGTAGTGATTATCTTGTTTCCATTAAATGAATATATACCTATATCGCCTATAGTTCCACTTTGAACTTCTTTGTAAGTTGCACCTAAAGACTCCGCTGCATCTTCTATAATAGGAATATTGTATTTATTACATATATCTTTTAACTTATCGTAATCTGCACTTTGCCCATACAAATTAACTACTATAACAGCCTTTGGCATTTTGTTATTTTTCTCTGCGTCATCAAAAGCTTTTTGAAGTGCAATTGGACTCATGTTCCAAGATTCATATTCAGAATCTATAAACACAGGATCTGCACCTTGATATATTATAGGATTTGCAGTAGCTGAAAAAGTTAATGTTGAACAAAATACAATATCTCCTTGTCCTACTCCTAAACACTTAAGTGCTAAGTGTATTCCACTAGTTCCACTAGCTAAGGCTGTAGCAGCTTTTGAATTTGTGTATTCACACACTGCTTTTTCAAAGTTGTTAACATTTGGTCCAAGTGGGGCAACCCAATTTGTATCAAATGCTTCATTTATATAATTTAACTCCTCTCCTCCCATATGAGGGGAAGATAGATATATCTTCTTTTCCATTTTTATAACCCCTATTGTTTTGGTTTTGCAGGACATCCAATTGCAACAACATTTGATTGTATATCATTTATAACTGTAGCTCCTGCACCTATTATTGTTTTTGGTCCTACACTTTTATATTGAATAATAGTTGAGTTTGCACCTATATGAGTTTCTTCTCCTATAGTAACTCCTCCACATAATGTTGCTCCAGGTGATATATGGCAAAAATCACCTATTTTATTATCGTGTTCTATAATTGCTCCAGTGTTTATAATCACATGACTTCCAACTTCACTATTTGCATTTATTACGGCCCTAGCCATTACAACAGTTCCTTCTTTTATAACTGAGCTTTTACTTATAATGGCACTTGGATGAATGGCTGTAAAATATTTTAAGTTTTTAAATTTATTATATATTTTCTTTCTTGTTTGATTATTGCCTATTGCTATTATATACTCTGTATTTTCATCATTATAAAGCTTTGCATTTTCTATCTTGTCAATTATCTTATATCCCATAAATTCTGATACTTTTTCATTATCATCTAATAATCCTTTGATTTTTAAATCATTCCCAGAATTTATCATAGCTTCGATAATTTCAATTATTACAGATGAATGGCCGCCTGCACCTATAACAATAACTTCTTTCATACAATCACCTACTATTGATTACCTTTAAATTTATCCATAGTTACATGACCATCTTTGCTTATGCCATCTCTTTTTAAAACCTTAAATATAGTTAAGAAAAGAATTTTTATATCAAGTAAGAGATTCACATTATCTACATACTCAACATCCATTTTAAATTTATCATCCCAATTTAAATTATTTCTTCCATTAACCTGGGCCCACCCTGTCATTCCTGGTCTAACCTCATGTCTTCTAAATTGCTCTTTAGAATATAGATCTATATATTCAACAAGTAATGGTCTTGGTCCAACCAAACTCATATCTCCTTTTAGCACATTTATAAGTTCTGGTAACTCATCTAAACTTGTGCTCCTAAGAAAATTTCCAAATGAAGTTACTCTTTCCTTATCAGATAGTGGCTCCCCAAACTTATCATGAGCTTCTAACATTGTCCTAAATTTTACTATTTTAAAGACCTTACCATCTTTTCCTACTCTATCTTGAGTAAAAAATATTGGAGAACCTAACTTAATTCTTATTAAAATAGCTATGATAATTAAAATAGGAGAAATTAATAATCCCCCTAAAAAAGAACCTAAAATATCAATAGCTCTTTTTATAAACTGCTGCATAAATCTTTCCACCTCTTTTACATTTTGTTTGCTTCTTCAGGTGTAATATAAGTTGGAACTAACTCTCTCATAATAATATCAATTAGCTCTACTCTTTCTTTGTCTACTATCGCTTTTAAAAATTCTAAATTCATCTTACATTTTTCTACGTTAATACTGATTGGTTTTCCTATAAATATTTTTTCATGACTTGTATCAGTCAGTCCTTCCTCACTCATAAGTAGTTCTTCATATAACTTTTCTCCTGGCCTAAGTCCTGTAAACTCAATACATATATCAACGTCTGGTTCAAAACCACTAAGTTTTATTAAGTTTTTTGCTAAGTCAACTATCTTAACAGGCTCTCCCATATCAAGGACAAATATCTCTCCACCTTTTGTCATTGCACCTGCTTGTATAACAAGTTGTACAGCTTCTGGAATAGTCATAAAATACCTAGTGATTTCTGGGTGAGTTATAGTTATTGGTCCACCTTCTTCAATTTGTTTTTTAAATAATGGAATAACACTTCCATTGCTACCTAAAACATTTCCAAATCTAACAGCTACAAATTCTGTTTCGCTTTTTTCATTCATAGTTTGTATTATCATTTCTGCAGCTCTTTTTGTTGCTCCCATTATATTAGTTGGGTTAACAGCTTTGTCTGTAGATATAAGCACAAACCTTTTAACTTTGTATTTGTCTGCTAAAACTGCTACATTCTTTGTTCCAAATATATTATTTTTTACAGCTTCACTTGGGCTTTTTTCCATAAGTGGAACATGTTTATGTGCAGCTGCATGAAATACTACATCTGGTTTATACTTCTTAAATATATCATCCATACGCTTTTCTTCTCTAATTGATGCTATTACTGTAATTAAATTTAGACTCGTACCATATTTTCTTACTAATTCCTGTTGAATTGCGTATGCGTTATTTTCATAGTTATCAAGTATTACAAGTTGTTTTGGGTTTAAGCTTGATACTTGTCTGCATAGTTCGCTACCTATGCTTCCTCCTCCACCCGTAACTAATACTACTTTATTTTGTAAATATCCACTTATTTCATCTAGGTTTACTTTTACTTGTTCTCTACCTAGTAAGTCTTCGATTTGAACATCTCTAATTTTTTTTATATCTACTTTCCCATCTATAATTTCAAATATACCTGGAATAGTTTTTAATTTACATTTCGTTTTCTTACAAACTTCTATAATATTATTTTTATCTTTTCTACTTATATTAGCTATAGCTATTATAATTTCATCAATATCATATTTAGTTACTATACTATCTATATCTTTTACCATACCTATAATAGGTACGTTATGCATTCTTCTACATTGTTTTTTTATATCATCATCCACTATTCCTATAGGTTTTTTTAAAAGTTTAGGATTATTTTTAAGCTCTTGTATTACTATATCTCCTGCACTTCCTGCTCCTACAATAAGTATCTTAGATGGTTTTTCTTTTAATCTACTTCTTATTAAAACTCGTCTTCCTGTTCTGTAGGTAAGTCTTGCCCAACTGATTAGCGAGGTTGTTATTATTAAATTTAGTATATAAAAGGTTTGTGAAAATTCTATGCCTATCAATAAATGTATTGAATAGGTTGTAATTATTGATAATATACATGCAAATACTATTGCTATTAATTCTTCTTCTCCTGCATATCTCCATAGATTTCTATAACATTTGAAGATAGATAAAATCACTATACTTACAATAATAAAAGTTAAAATTTCATATAAGCCTACATCTTGTAATTTATATTTAGAATATATTATCCAGTTAGAAATTAGAAAGGCTACTACTATACATACTATATCTATTGCAATTAAAATTAGTTGCCTAATTTTGCACATAATTATCTAGAATAAACCCTGTTATATTAGCTCTTTCTTTTTCTAAATTTTTATTTGTCATTTTTTTTGACACCTTCCTTAGGTCCTATATATTCAAGTAAAAATATAATAAATAAGGATATCATGATTCCTAATATCGCTGATATCGCTATGATTGTTGCTTTGTTTGGTTTTATAGGTTGGTTTGGAACTACAGCTTTATCTATTACCTTAACGTCATTAGCTTGTGTTATTCTTTTTACTTCTTGTTGAAATGCTGTTGGTATAGCATTAGCTATGTCTGTTGCTCTTTTTGGATTTGTATCTTGAACTGATACTGAAATGATTTGCGTTTTATTAATTGATGAGACGTTTACCTTGTCTGAAAGTTCTTCATATCCACATTTTAAATCCAGTGAATTTTCTACTTCATTTAATACTGATTTTGATTTTATTATTTCTCCATAAGTTACTGCTAATTTTTCAGAAACACTGAGCTGTTCAGTTGTTATCATTTCAGACCCAGTTTTTTTGTTAATATCTACTAAAAGAGTTGTATTTGCTTCATATACTGGATTTACTCCAAAGAAGCTTACACCTGCACTTACAAATATTGCTATGAATGTTATTAAAAATATTATCCATGATTTCTTTTTAATAATTTGTAAGTATCCTTTTATGCCAATATTATCCTCCATATTTGACCTCCATTTACTTTATTTTACAATTTTATTGTTTATTCTACATGTTTTTTACCCTTCTTTATCTTATTAAATTGATTTACTTTGTGTGACTATTTTTTTATTAAAAAAGATAGCTAAATCTAGTCGCTCGAATAAAAATATAAGTTTTGCTACCAAAGCTACAGTAAAGCTTTAAAGGTAGCTGCAACTTACATTTTTTATTCTTCGCTAACTGATTTTCGTTATGTTATAATAATTTATGATATTATCTACTACAAAGATTTATTTTAGCAAATACTATGGTTTAAAGAGGTGATTTTGTGAGGAATATGCCAGAAGAACTTAAAAATTCAATAATAGATGCGTTTCCAAAAAATAATACTTTAGCTATTATAATATTTGGTAGTTATGGCACAGATAAGCAAACTTTAGATAGCGATATAGATATAGCCTGGGTTCCTATGAAAAAGGTCCCTATTACAGAACTTGCAGTCAAAACAGAAGTTCTAAAAAAAATTCTAGATATTGATTTAGATTTAAAGATAGTTACAGATAATTATACAATTGCTCTTAGAAAAGCTATTTTTGAAGGTGATGTTATTTATGAATCTAAGGATTTTAGAGATTATTTAAATTATTTTTATTTTGAAAATAGTGATGTAATAGATATTTTAGATTGGAGAGAGATGTATGGTAATAAAAAAGATAACCAACTCTAGTAGGTCGCTCGAATAAAAAGTATAAGTTTTGCTACCAAAGCTACAATAAAGCTTTAAAGGTAGCTACAACTTATATTTTTATTCTTCGCTAACTAAATTTGGTTATCTTTTTTTATTTTGTATAATTTTATTTTTGTTTATAAGGTTGTCCATATACAAACTCATGTAAAGCGTTTAAGTTATAATCCTTATCCCACTCTAGAACCCAACCTTTTTGTTTACTTATTATATGACCATTTCTATGACCATCTAATGGAAACTCCATTTGTTCTATCTTACTATCCTTGATGTTATACACAGTGTATCCTAAATCTAACATTTCCATAGGACTTATATTAGTTTTAGTATTTTCTAATAATATATCAGCTGCTTTTTTATACATCATTGGATCTTGTTTTAAAAATTCATTATAAACACTTTGTGCTACTTCTCTATGTCTGTTATCTCTAGCGTAAGCACTATCAGTATATCTAATTCTACTAAACGCTAAAGCTTGATATCCATTTAATCTTTGAACTCCAGGCTCTGTTATATACTCCTTAGGTTCTTTGTTTTTTCTATCTCCATAATACTCGTAACATGCATCTATGTATTTATTTACTTCGTTTATATCCTTAGATTTAACATCTACCTCAACTCCGCCTATTTCATCCATAACATCTATAAACGAAACAAAGTTAACAGCAATGTATTTATCAATATTTATATCAAAGTTGTTTTTAAATACTTCTTTTAATAAATCAATTCCCCCATACGCATATGCATGAGTTAATTTCTCATATCCATGACCTGGTATATCTACATAAGTATCTCTAGCTATTGATGTTATCTTTAACTGTTTGCTTTTACTATCTATAGTAGCTAACATAACAGAGTCTGATCTATTTCCTTTATCAATATTAGTTCCATCAATACCTACTAATAATATGTTAGTTATTCCATCAACTAACTTACCTTCATGTTCTTCTTTACTAGTAGCCTTTACTTTTGAATCGCTATCTTTTACATATATACCATTTAACTTAGCATACACATATCCAAATGATCCTAAAATAACAATAGCTATTGCTATAAATATACCTATGATTATCTTTGTGGACTTTTTCATATAATCCCCACCTTTGATTAGTCTAATTATTCTTCAGTTGCAGCTACTTCCTCTAATATTTCTTCTTCTACAACTTCTTCGTTATTATTTATTTTAGTTTTTAAAAACTCCATAAACTCATGTCCTAAATCTTCTCTTTTTAAAGCAAAATCAATAGTTGCTTCTAAGAATCCTAACTTATCTCCTACATCATATCTTCTACCTTCAAAGTTATATGCATATATAGCTTCGTGTTCTCCTAAAGTTTTTAAAGCATCTGTTAATTGTATTTCTCCACCTTTTCCTGGAGCTTGATTTTCAAGTATTTCAAATATAGCAGGAGTTATTATGTATCTTCCTAATATAGCTATATTTGATGGAGCTTCTTCTACTTTTGGTTTCTCAACCATATCTCTTACTTTATAAACTCTATCTTCTATAGTTTTAACATCTAATATTCCGTACTTGTCAGTGTTCTCTTTTGCCACCTCTTGAACACCTAATATAGATGTATTGTACTCGTTATATGCATTTATAAGTTGAGCTAAACAAGGAACTTCATTGTCCACTATGTCATCTCCAAGTAATACTGCAAATGGTTCATCTCCTACGAAATTCTTTGCACAGTGTATTGCATGTCCAAGTCCTTTGGGTTCTTTTTGACGTATGAAATGTATATCTACCATATTAGATATTTCTTTTACCATTTCAAGCATAGCTGTTTTACCCTTTTGTTCAAGTTCTACTTCTAACTCAATCGAACGGTCAAAGTGGTCTTCTATACTTTTTTTATTTCTACCAGTAACAACAAGTATTTCTTCTATGCCTGAATTTACTGCTTCTTCGATTATGTATTGTAAAGTTGGTTTATCAACTATAGGTAACATTTCCTTTGGTTGAGACTTTGTTGCTGGTAGAAATCTTGTACCTAAACCAGCTGCTGGTATTATTGCTTTTCTTACTTTTTTTCTCATAATATCCTCCTCACTTTATACTTAGTGTTTATCCTAAATGACTTTTATTTCTAACTATAGCTTTATCTTTTATTCTATATTAACCATAGTTCCTATTAACTTTTAATTTCTAAATTTAATTACTGCTCAAGTAATTTTTTAATTTACTTTCTTTTGTTATTTTTACATTTTTTGTAATATAAAACGCATTATTCATAATATTATTTAAATAATATTATAAATAATGCTTAATACTAAAGTTTCCCTTGAATCACTCTTCTAAATGTTCCTAGAAATGATTTCAATTTTTCTTTACTACTTATATGTACGCCCGCTCTATTTAATATAGATTTATCATAATCAGGAGTATCTTTAAAACATAGTTTCATTGCTAATAATCTGTATTTTAAGGATGCTTTCCTTGAAAATTGGTATGGTTGAATTTGTTTTAATTGTTCTATTTTTAAACCCTCAGATATATTTATATATCCATTTTTTATAGAATCTTTTAATATAGATTTACCTATTAGAGTCCTGGAAATAATTAAGCTTCTTCCTTCTTTTTCTTCAAACACAGGATATCCATTCTCATCTCCAAACCAAGCATCTCCACATACTATATCAGCAGCTTCTCCTATTCCATCCGGACATAATTTACATCTTTTAGGAAGGTATCTATTTAATATTTTCCCCCAAGAATCGTCATAACTCATCTTGAACTCTTTTCCTTCATTTGTGACTATTTTTGTATCTCCAGGCCATCCTTCGCCCCTGTATCTAAAACTTTTTACATTTTTTTTATCAACTGAATGCATTTGCAAAATTTGCTCAGTACCTTTTATACTAGGTGTTCCTGCACAGAAAAAAGATATCATATATTTTATTTTTCTTTTGGCTACCTCATTTAAATTTGTATAATTTCTCAAAGCTACAATATCACAAGGTTTTCCAACAAAAGCAAACTTTTCTTCTTCAAGCAATATTTCTTCTATTTTTTCTAATGGAGCAGATGGTGAGTATCTACTTCCCGCATTTGAAATAATTTCGTTCAAATTTCTACTAATTTTTAATTCATTTTTTATTGGGTTTGTTTTGCTTACTCCAATATGAATTACTGCATCCACTTTGTTTGTTTCCATTAGATAGGCTAAAATCCCTGTAATTCCTCCACCTGATGAAGATTCATGCCTTATTTTTTTATTAGTAGAATAACCCATAACTAAATCGTAGTATTCTCCCCAAATTTCATGATTATTACCTTCAGAATTTTTATTTAATTCATAAGTATTTATAGCAGGACAAATTTTTTCGTAAATATTGCTATTTAATCCATAAAACCCCCTAGTTGTTGACGGTCTCAAATTTCCTTGCTTGTCATACTCCATAGTTATATCTTTAAATATATTGCTGCATCCTCCACATCCACAACAAAATCCAGAATTTTGTACATCGCTTATATTCTTCAAACTACCACATCCTCACTAGCTCAAACTTTAGTTAATTTTATTTTAATTTATAAATATTATCTACATCGGTAAAGACATTTACCTTTTCCTTTATGCAATTTATGTCTAAATCCCACCACTTGCTATTCTTTAATTTTTCTATAGTTTCATCTTTAAATCGCTTTCCGATTGCTCTTCCTGGAACTCCTGCAATAATTTCATAATTTCCAACATTTTTAGTAACTACTGATCCAGCACCAATTATGGCTCCATCTCCTATGATAGACACATTACTAGTTATAATTACGTTCTGACCTATCCACACATCATTACCTACTCTCAATTTATTTCTTTGTATTTTCTCTTCTTTTACAAATTTTAAATCTGGATTATAAAAAATTGGATGTGTAGATACAAAGTCCTTTGGATGATTTGCATTGAAAACGTATATAGTAGGTGCTATAGAACAATACTTTCCAAAGCTAGTTCCTCCAGGTATTTTATCGATATCAAAGCACCCCCCATAAGTACCTATTCCAATATCAATTCCGTGGTATTCAGAATACAACTTCCTTACACTACTAGACCAAAAGTAGCCTCCTTCTAATTTCAATATGCATTTTATTATTAGCTTTTTTATTTTTCTATTTTTTATTTTGTATAATTTAATTAATATATTTAATAAAATTTTTTTCATATGGTTTCCTTTTTATAATACAAGATCTAACCCTTTTCTAATTTCTGATTTTATGTTTTTATTCTTTTCTTGTAATGTTGATTTTATAATTTCTCTATTTTTATAAGAATTTTTTAATATTTCCATTATATTTTCTTCACTATGCTCTCTTGGATCTGCGACAAATTGTCCTAATTCAAATCCATCCCATATTCCTATAAATTTTCTACTATATGCAGTTGGCATAGTGGGTACATTCGTTGATATTCCAGCTATACAAGCATGCATTCTTCCCCCAATAAAAAAATCGCACTCAGATATAATTTTTTTCAGTTCGTGTTCATGATAATCTCTGCTAACAAAAAATATTCTATCTGGATATATCTGACTAAATTCATTGTATATTATATTGCATGCATTTGTATCGTCTTCTACTCCTCCATCTTTTACTATTACATGAGGAACTAATATTATTTTTGTATTTTTATCCTCTTTCATTATCCAATTTATAATTTGTTGAATAAGATTCTTATAATTTGTTTTAAATCCAAACATGTTATCCTTAGTGTAGCCTCCACTATATAAAAGACCACTTACATTCAATCCAAAATATATATCATTTTTACACTTTGTAATCCCTAAGTCCTTTAATATATCTTGTTTATCTGGCTGCATATAAAATGCCATATCTGGTATAACCTTCAATTTATTTTTGTCTACTTTTAAATCATTTATTGCTACATCATAGCTTATTTTATCTCTAGCAAACGTAAATTTGGATTTATTCATTATTTTTCTAGCTCTCATCTTTACTAGTTTACTTTTGTAAGGACCTAATGTCTGTGGTAAAAGTACTAGAGGCTTTTTTAATTTTATTACAGATTCTTTTATATTGGAATGTATTAAAAATCTTTTTAATCCATATATGTCGCTAAAGCTATCACCTTCACTTATATCTAAAATTATATCTGCATTTTCAATAGCTTCCAGTATGTCTCTTTGGTTTCCAATTATACTATTATATATTTTTGATCCAGTAATACATCTTATTGATGTTTTTAAAAAGAAATATAACCCCTGATAGCCACCTGCTGGTATTTCTACTACCTTTATACTTTTTTCATTTATTTTTACAAATCTTTCACTTTTTTTATCTGTTGAGTAGTTTAGTAATTTTATATCTATGATGTCTCCATATTTATCTACTAAAGATGTAATCGTTCCTCTTGTTAATGCATTGCATCCTTTATTTGCAGATGTTAGTGTTCCACCTGCTATAACAATTTTTTTCATACTTTTTCTCCTATATTTTTAGTAAACTTATTGTTTTTTATTTTTTAATTATAGTTTCTCTAATTTTTTATAATTACCATTTATTATATTTTCCCACCAAGTCTTATTATCTAAATACCATTTTATAGTCTGTTGTATTCCTGTATCAAAGTTATATTTAGGTTGCCAACCTAACTCATTTTCTAGTTTAGTTGGATCTATTGCATATCTTAAATCGTGCCCTGGTCTATCTTTTACATAACTTATTAAACTTTCAGGTTTTTCTAATGATTTTAGTATAGTTTTAACAACTTCTAAGTTAGTTCTTTCATTATGTCCTCCAACATTATAAACTTCACCAACTTTACCTTTATGTATTATTAAGTCTATAGCTGAGCAATGATCTTCAACATGAAGCCAGTCTCTTACATTTTCCCCATTTCCATAAACTGGTAAAGATTCATTATTTAATGCTCTAGATATCATTAACGGAATTAATTTTTCTGGGAAATGATATGGCCCATAATTGTTAGAACATCTAGATATAGTAGTTGGTAATCCAAAAGTTCTTTGGTATGAGCTAACTAAAAAATCTGCACTAGCTTTAGATGCTGAATATGGAGAACTTGGGTTTAATGGAGTTTGTTCTGTAAAAAACAAATCAGTTCTATCAATTGGTAAATCTCCATAAACTTCATCTGTTGATACTTGATGGTATCTTTCAACTTCAAATTCCTTAGATGCATCAAGTAGTACTTGTGTCCCAACTACATTTGTTTTAACAAATATGCCTGGTTCTTCTACTGATCTGTCAACATGGGACTCAGCTGCAAAGTTTACAACTATATCAAATTTTTCTTCTTTAAATAAATTAAATATAAATCCTTTATCTGCTATATCACCTTTAACAAATTTATAATTTTGCTTATCTTCTACTCCTTTTAGAGTTTCTAAATTTCCTGCGTATGTTAATGCATCTAAATTAACTACCATATAATTTGGATACTTATTCACCATATAATGGATAAAATTACCACCAATAAAACCTGCTCCGCCAGTTACTAATATTTTTTTCATAAAATCTTATCTCCTTTTATTAATTCTTGCTTTTCAATTTTACTACTTAAAGCTACTATTATTAAATAAAATTTCATTATTTCTATAAATCCAAAAGCATCCATTGTACAATTGTATAAAACTAACATAAAAAATATATATTTTATCGTAAATATTGCATTTCCACTTAAACACTTATTTAAATAGTTAACATTTATAATTATAAAAATTATTAGTAGAATTAATCCTATTAATCCATTTTCATATAATGTCGTAAGATAAAAATTATCTATTGCATTATTAAAATTATCTCTATATGATCCAGCTCCTAGTCCCAAAATTGGTGATTGATTAAAACCATCTTTTACAAATTTATAATCTTCTAATCTCATTTCTACACTAGTATCATTCGCTCCTTGAGGAAATAACACATCCAAGTTATTCATAAGTATATTTGTTATAAAACTAAAAATTATTATAACTACCAAACAAAGCACTATTTTTTTTATAGGGTGTTGTTTCTTAGATACTATAGCCCTAATAAACATAAATATATAAAACGATATTGTAATAGCTATAGCAGTCCTTGAATATGTTAAAAATAAACAGTAATTGGTTAAAATTAACGATATTATAAGTATACTTCGCCTTACAATTTTATTATTATATAAGTAAAATAAGTACGGAATGTATAAGCTCAATACAGTCCCAAATGCTAAAGAGTGTGTATAAACAGAAGATATTCTAATTGTACTCCCTCTGTAAAATATTGTATTTAAATCAGCATATTGTTGTTGAGTTTTAGGTAGCCACCTAAAAATAGGTAAATTTAAAACATCTATTTCTAAACTTTCTAGTATGCCCACTACTAGCACAGCCATCATAATATATACAAAACACTTATTTAGTTTGTTTTTATCTTGAACTATAGAAATAACAGCTACAAATAGCGCAAACTCGACATATAAAACTATATACTTTATACTAGGAATTACATATGATTGATTTATACCTAGTATAGATTGACTCGCTAGGGATATAAGTCCAATCAGTATCATTGGCAAAAATAAGTAGACATAACTATTATTAGCTATAATCTTATTCATAATTTTAGGCCAAAATAAAAATAAAATTATAAATAGTATTATTCGATCCATAAAAAGAGTAAATCCTGCTAATTCTATACCAAATATCTTACTACCTATTAATGCACTTGATATTAGCAGGCATATAAAAAATTCATATATTTTAAATAGTTTTATTGAATTTTTATTGTTATTTAAGCTATATACGTCCATAGCATCTTCTCCTTTTAAGTTATATATTGTGGGTTAAAAATTTAGTTTTAATTGTGATAATTTTTTTTGTTTTTTATCTTTCGTTGAAAGTATTATATTCTCTACATATTCAAGTGGCCACTCTATACCCACATCTGGATCGTTCCATAAAATTCCACTATCGTACTCTGGTGCATAATAGTCTGTACACTTGTAATTGAATACTGCTTCGTCCGATACAACTAAAAAACCATGTGCAAATCCTTCTGGAACATAAAATTGCTTTTTATTTTCAGATGTAAGAAGTACTCCTTCCCATTTCCCAAATGTAGGTGATCCTTTTCTTAAATCTACAGCAACATCATAAACAGCTCCTTGAGTCACTCTAACAAGCTTTCCTTGTGTGTGCTTAGTTTGAAAATGCATCCCTCTTAATACACCTTTTTTAGATTTGGACTCATTATCTTGTACAAATACCATATCAAGCCCAGCTTCTACAAAATCTTTTCTATTGTAGCTTTCCATAAAGTACCCTCTATCATCTCCGAATACTTTAGGCTCGATTATATATAAATCTTTTATTTTTGTTTTAGTAAATTTAAAATTACCCATAATTACACCTCTACAGTCGCTGCCACTAATTCTTCTACATCTTCTTGATCATTTTTTTCCATAGATACTTTTAATAAATATTGACCATACTCTGTTTTCATTAGTGGTTGTGCTAATTTTAATAATTGTTGTTTATTTATATATCCTTTTCTATATGCAATTTCTTCAAGGCACGCTATATAAAGGCCTTGTCTTGTTTGAACTGCTTCAACATAGTTACATGCATCTAGTAAGCCTCTGTATGTTCCAGTATCCAACCACGCCATTCCTCTTCCTAGTAATTCAACTTTTAACTTACCTCTTCTTAAATATTCATTATTTATAGATGTTATTTCTAATTCGCCTCTATCTGATGGCTTTACATTTTTTGCAATGTCTACCACATCATTATCATAGAAATATAGACCTGGTACTGCATAGTTTGATTTTGGCTCTTTTGGTTTTTCCTCTATTGATAAGACATTATATTCTTTATCAAATTCTACAACTCCAAATGCTTGAGGATCTACTACATGATATCCAAATATAGTAGCTTCTTCTCTTTCAACAGCATTTTGTAGTCTTTCACTAAATCCATATCCATAAAAAATGTTATCTCCAAGAACTAATGCAACTTTATCATCTCCTATAAACTCTTCTCCTATAATAAATGCTTCTGCTAAACCATTTGGTTTATCTTGAACTGCATATTCAATATTAAGTCCTAATTCTGATCCATTTCCAAATAATTCTTTAAATGTATTTATATCTCTAGGTGTAGATATTATTAAAATATCTCTTATCCCAGATAGCATAAGAACAGACATAGGATAATATATCATTGGCTTATCATATATTGGTAATGATTGTTTCGATACTGATTTTGTTATTGGGTATAGTCTAGTTCCCGATCCCCCAGCTAATATAATTCCTTTCATGTTAAAACTCCCTTCTATTTTAATTACAAGCTAAACGTTCTTCTTTTAAGTATTCCTTTAACGCATCTTCCCAATTTCTAAATGAATTTAATCCTACTAATTTAAACATAAAATTATCCAGAACAGAGTATTGAGGTCTTGGTGCAAGGCGTTTGAATTCTTCACTTGTGACTGGGTTAACTTTTATATCTATGTCATTAATTTCAAATATTTTTTTGGCAAAATCATACCAGCTACATTGCCCTTCGCAAGTTCCATGATAAGTTCCATAATACTCAGTGTTTATTAACGCTATGATTGCTTTTGCTAAATCTACAGTACTTGTAGGACTTCCGAATTGGTCATTTACTACGTTAAGTTCTTTATTATTTCCCGATAATTTTAACATTGTTTTTACAAAGTTATTTCCATCTCCATATAACCAAGCAGTTCTAACAATAAAATATTTAGAGCAAAACTCTTTAGTGAATTGTTCTCCCATTAACTTACTCTTACCATATATTGAGTTTGGGCAAGTTCTATCATCTTCTTTGTATGGTCTCGTTCCTTTACCATCAAATACGTAGTCAGTAGATACTTGTACAAACTTGGCACCTATTTTTTCACATGTTAGAGCTAAATTTCTTGGGCCAATAGCATTTACTTTATATGCATTATCTATATCTTCCTCACATAAGTCTACTGCAGTATGAGCTGCACAGTTTATTACTACATCTGGTTTTTCTAAACTTATTTTTTCATCTACCTCATCGAAGTTTGTTATATCCAAATTACTTCTATCTGCTTTTACTAGTTTATATACTTCTCTTTGTTTTTCTAATTGAGCAATTATTTCTAATCCTAATTGTCCACTTGCTCCAGTTATAAGAATTTTCATCATATTCCCTCCGATAACTTCTACTGTTTAAAATAAAATGAGTGCATACTCATTTTTTTTACTAGTTTTAATGGAATTTTCTTGTAGTTTTTTCCTAATTTATATCCTATAAATCTAAATCCACTATCTACTATTAAATGAGGTATCAAATATACCTTTTTTTCTTTTACTAAATAACCAATTGCCGATTTTACGTATTTAATTCCCTCTGATTCAGATTTAACTCCTCTAAAATAATAACTACTATCTGTAAAAACGACCCCTACATCAAAGTTTCGCTTAAATTGCTGTATATATGTATAATCATGAGAATGTATAACTTCAGCTTTTGAACTATAACATACTTTTTTATCGTTAAATATCAATTTGGATGATATAATCATATCTTCATTCATTATAGTTTTCTCCGGAAATCCGCCTACATTCCAAAAGCTTTCTGTTTTAAATGCAGAACATACGTTGCTTAAGAAAAATGTCTTAACTCCTAATTTATAAATATCAGCTTTTGATTTTGTGATATTCTTATCTGAATAGTTGAATTTTCTTGCAAAAATTTCAATAGGACTTGCATTTTCCCTCGGTAACTGTCTTCCATAGGTTGCTACTGTATTATCGTTCAAAGGTTTAATAAGCTCCTCTATGAATCTGTCGTTCTTAGGCATAGCATCTTGTGTCATAAAAATTAAAATATCGCCTTTAGCCTGTTTTGCAGCTTTATTTCTAGTTCCTCCATGATCGAACTCTCCATCATTTATTTCCAGAAACTTTACAATGCTAAATTTATTACAAATTGATTTTGTATTATCCTTTGATGCCGTATCTATAACTATTATTTCTGACGGCTTTATGGTTTGGTTTATTAAGTTTCTAATTAATGTATCTATATACTTTTCAGCATTTCTAGTTGGGATTATAATGCTTATATCCAATACGTATCACTCCATATATTGTTAAATTTTTTCTAAATCTTTATATCCAAATTTTTTGTTGTAAAAATCTTTTATTGCATGCATTACGTACTTATAACTCACCTTTTTTCTTACAGGCTCTGCTAAAATTTTCATAAAATAAAATACATAAAATCTTAAACTATTAATTTTATTTTTACTATATTTACTATTAAATAGCAATCTATTTCTTGTCATATAGTAAACTACCATAGGAGATACCGTTCCTCCTGTAGATGCACTTACTTTATGATATATCTTACTACTTGGATCATATATTAACTTGTATCCATATTCAAATGCTCGCTTACAAAAATCAACATCCTCCATATATAAGAAATATTCATCATCATATAATCCAATATTTTGAAACACATCTCTTCTGATGAGTTGTAAACATCCTGTAAGAAATGTAACTTCTCTTATTTCATCGTTTATATCATTTTCATTTTTGTCTATACCATAATTTACTCCTATTGCTTTGTTTTCTTCAATGTATCCACCAGCTGCCCAAACTATATTTTTGTTTTTGTGATACATTATTTTCCCTCCACTAATTCCTATATTAGTATCAGTTTCCATTATATTTACCAACGGTCCTAAAAAATTAGGTTCAACTACAGTATCATTATTTAGTAAACAAATATATTCGGCTTTATGAATCAAAGCATACTCAATTCCTAAATTATTGCCTCCAGAAAATCCTAAATTCACTTCACTCTCAATAAACTTTATCTTTTCATTTTTTAATATAAAACTTTTTATAATTTTTACAGATTCATTAGTTGATTTATTATCCACAACTACAATTTTATAGTTTCTGTATTCTATACGTTCCAAACTTTTAATGCACTCTATAGTGTCACTATATCCATTGTAATTTAAAATTATTATATAAACACAAGGTTCTTTCATTCATACACCTACTAACTATTTAAAAATTTATTCAAACTATTTATTTTTGTACCATAATCATAATCTTTTTCAATTAACCTTAATCCTTCTTTTGATAATTTAGTTAGTTCAGCTTCATTAGCTAACATGTAATTAATGCTATCTATAAATTCTTTAGCATTATTATTTATGTATGCATTTATTTTGTTTTCCAAATTTATACCTTCTGCACCTATATCTGTTGTTATAACAGGAATTCCTGCCGCTAAACTTTCTAAAACTTTGATTTTGATTCCTGCTCCATATCTAAGCGGAATCACAGATAAGTCTACATAGTTAAAGTATACTGTTGGGTCTTCTACAAAACCCGTTACAATTATATCTTCACTTGCTAAGTTTTTAATTCTGTCAGTAGGATTAGACCCTACTATAAAAAATTTAATATCATAATTAGTTTTATTTATATAAGGCCATATATCATTTATAAAAAAAAGAACTGCATCTTCATTTTCTTTTCTATTCATAGCTCCCCAAAACATTATATTAAATGATTTATGTGGATGTTTAGTAGTTTTAAATTTATTAAAATATGGTACTAATACATCTACATTTTCAAATTCTGAAAGCAAATTTCGGTCTTTATGGTTTAATGTATATATATAGTTATATTTTTTAAGCATCTTTTTTTCATAGACTAAAAGTCTGTTATATTCTGCTTTTAAAATCATTCTTTTTATTATATTTTTTGAATTTTTATATTTTCTTTCAAATGATAAAAAAGACACATCATGTTCAAATACACATACTTTTAAACCAGGGGTTATATTTTTTATAATATCTATGTATGCTATGTTCTGAGTATAATCTACAAGAACATAATCATATTTTTTCTTTGAAATCAAATTTTTTAGCAAAGTTATTAACTCTTTATCAAATCGCACCCCACAAATTAATGGTTTTTCTATATTTAAAATTATATTTTTAATTTTATTAAATTTTGTTATAGGTATAAAGTATTGTTCATCTATATACTCTAAACTTATTTTTTCAAAGCAACTAAATTCATCTTTATTTATTAGCCCAATAACATCAATTTTACTAGTTGGATAGTTATTCTTAACTGTCTCTATTATGTCAAATGTCACATTTACTCCAGCCTGTGATGCATTTCTCTTTGGTACAAATGAGGTTAAATAAAGTATATTCATATACATGTCCTTTCTATAAGTAAGATACTTTCTTCTGTTCTTTTAATTCTTCAACTATGAACTTAACATCTTGTGCTCTATCCTTTGGGCAAACCATAACCGCATCTTCTGTAGAAACTACAATTAAATCCTTAATACCTACTGCAGTTACAAGCTTTTCATCAGAATAAACTACTGAATTTTGAGTATCAATTGCTATAGTTTCTCCCCTTCGTATATTTCCTTGATCATCAGTAGGGAATATACTACCTAAAACATCCCAAGAACCTACATCATTCCATCCAAAGTCACCTGGGACAACTACAACATCATTGCTTCTTTCCATTATTCCATAATCTACTGATATTGATTGAATTGTAGGGTATATTTTTTCAATCATTTCAATTTCTTGCTCAGTACTCATATATTTGCTTAATTCTTCTAACTTGTCATATAACTTTGGTAAATATCTTCTAAAGTCTTCTAAGACTTTAGATACTTTCCATACAAACATACCACTATTCCATAAATATCGTCCACTTTCTAAATATTGAAGAGCTTTGTTATACTTTGGTTTTTCTACAAACTCTATAACCTCATGTGAAAATTGTCCTACCGTTTCACCTTTATCGAAGTTTATATATCCATATCCAGTTGATGGAAATGTAGGTTTTATACCTATAGTAACTATTTTATCGCTTTCATCAGCTACTTTTATTGCTTTATTTAATACATTTAAAAATTCTTCCTCATGCTTTATGTGATGATCTGCAGGGTATATACACATAATTCCATCACCATGTTTTTTCATTATATTAAATGCTGCATATCCTATTGCTGCCGAAGTATTTCTAGCATCAGGTTCTACTAGTATATTTTGAGTAAGTAATCTATCTTTTGTTGTTTCTTTAAGTGGTTCTACTTGTTTTTTATTAGTTACAACAAACAAATTTTCTTTACATGATAATTTATTTACTCTATCAATAGTTTCATTTATTAAAGTGTCTTCTCCACTTAGGTTAAGTAACTGTTTTGGAGTTTCTTGTCTGCTAATAGGCCAGAAACGAGTTCCTCCCCCTCCAGCCATTATAACGTTAAATATTTTCATTATGCATAAACACCTTCTTTTAATATAGAATCAATTGTATTATTCATAACTTCTTTTATTTTTTCTAATTTATTATCAACTTCTACTTTATTTTCTCCATTACACCCAAAGTAGAACTTTATTTTCGGTTCTGTTCCTGATGGTCTAACCGCAATCCAAGTTCCATCTTCTAATATAAATTTAAGTACATCTGATTTTGGTAAATCATCTATACCATTTTTATAATCTTTTATTTCTATAACTTTTATATCGGCTATTTCATCAACTGCTGTATTTCTAAAGTAGCTCATTATAGATTTCATTTGTTCCATTCCATCTATTCCTTTTAAAGTAATTGACTTTAATTCTTCTTTAAAGTATCCATACTTTGAATAAACTTCTTGAAGCCCATCATATAATGACATTCCTTTATTATAGTAATAAGCTGCCATTTCAGATATTAAAAGAGCTGATACCACTCCATCTTTATCTCTTGCATGTGTACCTACTAGGTATCCGTAACTCTCTTCGTATCCCATTATAAATGTAGCTTCATTAGAAATTTCAAATTCATGAATTTTTTCTCCTATAAATTTAAATCCGGTTAATGTATTTATAAATCCAACTCCATAAGATTTTGCAATCTTTGCTCCTAGTTCTGAAGTTACTATTGTTTTAACTATTGTAGGATTATTCATAGTTTTTATTTCATCTACTCTATTACTTAATACATAATCAACTAATAATGAACCCACTTGATTTCCATTAAGAACTACATATTCACCATCATTGTCTTTTACAACAACTCCAACTCTATCACAGTCAGGGTCAGTTCCTATTATCAAATCTGCTCCATTTTTTTTTGCCATTTTTATAGCAATATCAAATACTGCTTTTTCTTCTGGGTTAGGGTACTCAACCGTAGAAAAGTTGCTATCAGGTAATTCTTGTTCCTTAACTATAGATAAATTTTTAAATCCAACTTCATCTAATACATTTCTTATAGGTATGTTTCCTGTTCCATGTATAGGTGTATATATAATTTTTAAATCTTTTCCTACTTTATTTATTAACTCTTGATTTATAACTTGTTTTTTTACTGCATCTATAAAAGCAATATCTACACTTTCATCAAGTTTCACTATTAACTCGTTATCTTCACTAGTTGTCGGAATAGTATTGTACTGTTCTATTTTATTTACTTCATTGATTATTTTCCCTGCTATTTCTGGACAAACTTGCCCTCCATCGCTCCAGTACACTTTATATCCGTTATATTCTGGTGGATTGTGACTTGCAGTTATTACAACTCCAGCTACACAATTTAAGTGTCGTACTGCAAATGAAAGTTGCGGAGTTGGTCTTAAACTATCAAATATATATGCTTTAATTCCACATGCAGCTAATGTTTTAGCGGTTTCTAAACAAAACTCTTTACTTTTGTGTCTACTATCATACGCAATTACTACCCCTTTTTTCTTACCTTCATTTCCACATTTATTTAATATGTAATTTGCAAGCCCGTATGTAGCTCTTCTTACTGTGTATTTATTTATTCTATTGCTCCCGGCTCCTATTACACCTCTCAGTCCACCTGTTCCAAACTCTAGATTTTTATAGAACCTGTCTTCTATTTCTTTTTCATTTTTCCCTATACTTAAAAGTTCTTTTTTTGTTTTTTCATCAAAGTATGGATTATTTATCCATTCATTATAATTTTCAATATAACTATTCAACTACTTTCACCCTCTTTTAATATGCTCCATCTTTTTTTATTACTTTCAAAACTGTCATAAAAATTATATATATATCTTTTAATGTACTTCTCGTTTCAACATATTCCATGTCTAGTTCTACTCTTTCTTCATAAGTAGTATCACTTCTGCCTTTAACTTGCCATAATCCTGTAAGCCCTGGTTGTACAGTTTTATAAAACTCCGAATATTCTCCATAAAACTCGAGTTCTTTAGTTACTATTGGCCTTGGCCCAACTATAGTCATTTGTCCTATTAAAATATTAAATAATTGCGGTAATTCGTCTAAGCTAGTTTTTCTTATGAAGTTTCCTACTTTCGTAACTCTTGGATCATCTTTTAACTTAAAAGTTTCTGCATACTCTTTTTTCTGAGCTGTAGTAAAGTGCTTTTTCATTTCTTCTGCATTTGCAAACATTGATCTAAATTTCAAACAAGGAAATAACTTACCGTTTTTGCCCACTCTTTTATGTCCAAATATAACCTTGCCTTTTGGATCTTCTACTTTTATTGCAATTGCAACTATAATAAACACAGGAGACAAAAGTAATATCCCTAAAAATGAACCAACTATGTCTATAGTTCTTTTTAAAAATAAATATATAAAAGAATTTTTAACTTTTATGTCTCTTAGTGCAACCGTACTTTCATTTCCTATTTCTTCTTCAAATAGAAATCTTTCTGACATTCATTCTCCCCCTTTAATATAATTTTTAAATTTTAATATAAAGTTTTTTAGGTAGCATCCGTAATATATATTTACAAGGGTGCTACCATAACCCCTAAGCAATTATTTTCAAATTTTCATAATGTTTAACTTGTTTTTGCACTGAAATTTTCGCCGATTTTAGTGCTTCTTTTTCTTTTTATGTTTAGATACCCTACTTGAATCACTTTGATCATAATAATAACTATAGTAACCATACGAACCATTTTTTTCTATATATTTATTAAGTACGGCACCAATTATATTTGCTTTAATTTTTTCTAGTCTTTCTTTCGCCATTTTTGCTCTTTCTGTTTCTACATCTTTAGATCCAACTACCAAAATTGTTCCATCTGCATAGTTAGCTAAAACCCCTGCATCCATTATAATTCCTATAGGTGGTGTATCTATAAATATATAATCGTAATAATCTCTTAATACATCTATAAATTCTCTCATTTTTTTAGACTCTAACATTTCCCCTGGGTTTGGCGGTGTAGTACCCGTTGTTAAAATCTGTAGATTTTCTAATTCTGTCATTTGCACGCATTGTTTTAATTCTTTTTTACCTGTCAAAACATCAGTTAAACCTAATGCATTAGGTTTACTAAACATTTTGTGAACACTTGGATTTCTAAGATCAGCATCGATTAGTAAAACTCTTTTTCCTTCTAAAGAAGCAAAACTTACAGCTAAGTTAGATGCAACTGTTGTTTTTCCTTCATCTTGTTTAGAACTTGTTATTACTATTGTTTTCATTTCATTGTCAAGTTTTGAAAATTGTATGTTAGTTCTAATACTTCTATATGCTTCAGCTATTGGTGATTTTGGATCATTAAATGCTGTTATATTTATCATCTTATTTACCACCTTTCTTACCTTTATTTTCATGAGGTACTACTCCTAGTAGTGGTAATCCTAAGTGTTTTTCTATATCTTGTGGTGTCTTTAATTTGTTATCTAAGTACTCAAGTAAGAATATAACAAATAAAGATATCATTATTCCTAGTACTGCGGCAATTGCAACATTCATTACTTTATTTGGTTTTATAGGTTTTTTAGGGACAATCCCTTTATCTATCACCTTTACACTGTTAGCTTTTGTTATTCGCTTAACTTCCTTAGTGAATGCTTTCGGTATAGCGTTTGCTATATCAGCTGCTCTTTGAGGATTTGTATCTTGGATTGATACTGAAATTATTTGAGTTTCATTAACTGACGAGACGTTTATTTTATCGGCTATTTCTTCGTAACCACCTTTTATACCTAGTGATTTTGTTACTTCGTCTAATACTGCCTTTGATTTTATTATTTCTCCATAAGTTACTGCTAGCTTTTCAGAAACGTTTATCTGATCAGTTGTTATGACATCAGTTCCAGGTGCCTTATCACTATTTACCAAAATAGTTGTGTTTGATTCATATACTGGACTTAGTACAAAAAAGCTTATGATTGCGCTTACGATCATTGCTACCGATGTTATCAAAACTATTATCCATGCTCTTTTTTTGATAATCTGAAAATACTCTTTTAAGTCGATAGTCTCTTCCATTTTCCCCTCCATTTTCTTGTTTTTTTGCTTGTTTTCTTCGTTTTTCTGCCTATTTTGATCTATTTTACGTGCTATATATTAGCATTTAATACCATTTTTGTATATAGTTTCTACAAAGGATCTCTTTATTTTACATATATCGACTTTTTCAGAATATTCTTTAGGATTTTTTCGACATTTCTTGTTTTTCCTTAATTTTTACTGTTCTGTACTAGTTTGAGAATCATTATTTTGTGAGTTATCAGTACTAGTATTTCCTCCATTTGTATTGCTTCCGTTATTACTTTCAGTGTTATTATTGTTATCTTCACTAGATCCATTATTTGAACCAGTGTTGTTATTATTTGAGTTATTATTGTTACTACTATTATTATTTGAGTTATTACTTGAATTATTATTGTTATCCGGTTTACTAGTAGTGTTGTTATTTGAATTATTATTATTATTATTGTGATTATTGCTTGGTTTACTTGGTTTACTAGGCTTTGTTGTAGTTTGAGGTTTTTCTTGAGTTTCTTTTTTAGGTTCTTCTTTTTTTACTTCAGAACTACTTTGAGGTACTTCTTTTTTAGGTTCTTCCTTTACTGTTGATACAGTTTCTTTTTCAACTTTGTTATTTATTATTAATTTTCCATCTTCTACATCAAAGTTTAATAAGTTAGCACTTTTCAAAAACTGTGGAGATACATATAACTCTTTATTTTCATATATTGGTTTTGTATCTATTGGAACTTTATATCCGTTAATTTCTTTTTCTTCCAATGGATAGTAATCTTCATCTACTTTTGCAAAAGATGATTTTGTTTGAATCGTTATTTTTGTTGAATTTATGTTTGCTTTTAATTCATCTTTAGATTCCTCTACTTCTCCACCTAGTTTTTTTACTAATGTTTTAAAAGGAACATAATCATGTCCATTTTTTTCAACCATTTTTATTTCATTTGCAAATGCAAGAGTTGTTGTAGATAACGCTAGTACTGTTGTTAATGCTAGTATTTTTTTATTTTTCATAGTGTACTCCTTTCTAATTTTATATTTCTACTAATTCATTTTGTATAACTAAGCTTTTGTTTTCTGATGTATATTCCCAATTTGGTGCTTGCTCATTTTTGCTATATGCTTTTATTTCTAAGTTATCTATTTTTTTATCTTTGTTTAAATTTTTTATTGTTTCTCCTAAAAACTTCATTTGACTTAATGCCTTTTCAGGTTCTTTTATACTTTCAAGACTTAATGAAATTTGAGTTTTTCCATTTACATCTTTTATAGATTCTACTGCATAATATTGAGGTACACTTTTAGGTTCTTCTTTTATTGTATGGTATGTTTGAATTTCTACTTGTTGTTGATCTACTGCTTTTATAAGAGTTTGAGTTTTATCTGATTCGTAGTTGAAATTTTGTGCTTTTTCTTTATCATCGAATATATATATATTAAAGTTTTTATTCATATCCTTTATTATATTTTTTGAAAGTTGTCCCATTTCCTCTTTATTGAAGTTCTTTTTTTCTAAAATTATAAATGTGTTTATTCCATCTTTTTCTTCTTCTTTTATAATTTCATAGTCGTCTTTAGATATGGTTATTTGAGATTTAGAGCTCGATACTCTAGATACGTAATGTTCTTCTTTAGATTTAAAAGATCCCCCCATGAGTGT
The DNA here is from genome assembly GCF_048568265.1 of Paraclostridium dentum. Taxonomy (NCBI): domain Bacteria; kingdom Bacillati; phylum Bacillota; class Clostridia; order Peptostreptococcales; family Peptostreptococcaceae; genus Paraclostridium; species Paraclostridium dentum. The sequence continues at coordinate 2,345,202 of NZ_CP183813.1, forward strand.
AAATCCTAATACTACAACTACAGTTAAAGAGCAAGCTATAGCTATAACAAGTTTTTCATTTCTTTTATACTTCATCATTATTTCCTCCTAATATTCACTCTCTGATATAATATAACATTTACTTTTTTATTTTTTTGCCTAAACTTGTCGAATACAAAAAAGTTACCTTAAAAAATAGGTAACTTTTTTAAAAGTTTTATGCTCCATAGTAATAGTTATAGTATCCGTAAGATCCATTAGTGTCTTCAAACTTGTTAAGTACAACACCTAGTATGTTAGCACCTACTTTATCTAATCTTTCTTTTGCTATTTGTGCCATTTCTATATCTACTTCTTTTGATGCAACTACTAATATACTTCCGTCTGTATATGTAGATAGTATTCCTGCATCAGTTATTATTCCTATTGGTGGTGCATCTATAAATACATAGTCATAGTAATCTTTTAAAGATTCTAAGAATATTTTCATTTTTTTTGATGCCAACATCTCTGCTGGGTTTGGAGGTATTTTACCGCAAGTTAATACTTCTAAACCATCTACTTCTGTTTTATTAACACATTCATCAAATGATTTTTGTCCTGTTAAAACATCTGTAATTCCATGAGTGTTGCTTATATTAAACATTCTGTGTACTGTTGGGTTTCTTAAGTCTCCCTCAACTACTAGTATCTTTTTACCTTCCATAGCAGCAAAGCTTACTGCTAAATTAGCTATTACTGTACTTTTACCCTCATTTTGTTGAGAGCTTGTTACTAGTATTGACTTTATTTCTTTATCTACATTTGAATATTCTATATTAGTTCTTATAGTTCTATATGCTTCTGATATTGGTGATTTTGGATTTCTTTTAGTTATTAGTCTTTTTAGCATGCTTTTTTCTACCTTTCTTTTCTATATTTTCGTTAGGTACTACTCCTAGTGTAGGTAAGTTCAGATATTTTTCTATATCTTGAGTTGTTTTCATTTTTCTATCCATAAATTCTAATAAGAATACTATGAATAGTCCTATCATAAACCCTAATACTCCAGCTATTGCTACATTCATAACTTTATTAGGTTTTACTGGATCTTCAGGTAATCTTGCCTTATCTATTACTTCAACACTATTTGCATTCGTTATCCTTTTTGCTTCTTTAGAAAATATTGTAGGTATAGCATTAGCTATTCTCATTGCTCTACTTGGACTTGTATTTGTTACGCTTATAGATAATATTTGAGTGTCCTTAACTGGTTCTACTTTTAAGCTATTAAGTAGCTCATCATAAGTCATATTTAAATCTAATTTATTTATTACTGAATTTAGTACTGATTTTGATTTTATTATTTCACCATATGTTAACGTTAACTTTTGAGTAACATTTAACTGGTCTCCTGTTATCATGTTATTAGTTGCAGCACTTTGTTCTGCATTAACTATTAAAGTTGTACTTGCTTGGTATTCTGGTTTTAATACAAAGAAACTTATAAGTCCGCTTATTATCATTGCTATTACAGTTATTAGTGCGATTATCCACGCTCGTTTTTTAATTATTTGGAAATATTCCCTTAAGTCTATCGTTTCTTCCATTTGGCCCTCCTCTTAGTGTTTTAAAAATATATTATTTTATATAATTAAAATTCATATATTTTCCCCATACGATTTATGTATCGACCCCTTATTATAAAACTTTACACCTTTTAGCTAAATTTTTCAATTTTTTTACACATTTCGTCAAAATAAATTTCACTTTTACCAATCACAAAAAGCTATCTAATTTAGAGTATAAAATAGAAAGCCTTTAAGTTTTAGCGACCTTTAAAGCATTCTTTCCGCTTTGGGAGCAAAACTCAAAGTCTTTCTATCGATACCTACTCTAAATAGATAGCTTTATTTTACCTCACTTATTGTTGAGTATAATTTTTATAATCAAATATGAATTTTTTAAGTTGTTCGTTATTATATTCTTTATCCCAAAGAATTACCCAGCCTTTTTCTTGACTTAAAGTTTTTCCCTCTCTATGTCCATCAAGTGGGAATTCAAGTTGTGGGAATTCTGTAAAGTTCATTTTTATAACCTTATTAGCTAGCTTAAATATTTCCATTGGAGGCATATTAGTTTTTGTATATCCTAATATAGTGTTTCCTATTTCCATAAGATCTCCAGGATTGCTTGCTAGTTTGTTGTATGCAGCTTGCATAACAGTTCTTTGTCTATTGTCTCTTTGATAAGCATCATCTGCATATCTTATTCTACTGTATGCCAGAGCTTCTGCTCCATTTAAAGTTTGTTTACCAGCACTGTCTACGCCTTGGATATAACTTACCTCTTTAGGTAGCACGTCTATTTCAACTCCACCCATAGCATCTATAATTTTTTCAAAAGAACTAAAGCTTACAACAGCATATTTATCAATTTTTAGTCCAAAGTTTTTATCTATAGTTTGAAGTAAAAGTGCAGGCCCTCCATAAGCATAAGCATGAGTTAATTTCTCTTCTCCATAACCTGGAATTTGCACATAAGTATCACGTGCAAGAGAAGTTATTCTAATATCATTATTTTTTTCATCAATAGTTAAAACCATCATAGAGTCAGATCTATTTCCCTTGTCTAGGTTGTTTCCATCAACTCCAGCTAATAAGATATTAGTTATACCATCTTTGTCGTCTGCTTTTTCAATCTTATTTTTCACGTCTTTAGCTGCACTACTATCATATATAGAGTTTAGCTTAAAATAAAAATAACCAAAAGCCACAAGCGGAATAGCTATTATAAACACAACTAATCCTATGACTATTTTTTTTAAAGTACTCATAAAATCCTCCCTCATTAATATGGATATACATATATTATCATATATAAATACCTGATACTACTTATTTATATTTACATTAAATAAAACCAAGGCTTTAATCTGTCCTTGGTTTATTGATTGCATTCTATAAGTATCTCTGTTCCTATTCCAACTTCACTTTTAATTTTCAATTTGTACTTGTATAAATTAATTATTTGAGCTGCAATAGATAGTCCTATTCCAAAGCTATTGTTATATTTTCTTGATTTATCAACTCTATAGAATTTATCTGTTATCTTTGGAATTTCTTCTTTTTCTATTCCTATGCCATTATCCTTTATAGATATGTACATTTTCCTTTTTTCTCTGTACACTTTTATTTGTATTTTCTTTTCATCTTTTTCACAGTACTTTATAGCATTATCTATAAATATTATGAAAAGTTGCTTAAAATGTTTCTTGTTCATATAAATATAAGCATCTTTTTCACACTCAAATTTAAAATCAACATCTTTTCTTATGACTTCAAAGTCATATATAATTTGATCGATTGAAGCTTCTAAGTTTATTTTTTCTATTTCTTCATCAACTATTGTTTTGTTGTCTAACTTTCCAAGTTCTAATAAATCATTTACAAGTTTTGTCAATCTATCAACTTCATCTAAACTTATTTTAAGCGATTTATTTAGTGTTTCAGGATCATTTTTCCCCCATCTATCTAACATCTTTAAATGCCCTTTTAATATGGTTAAAGGTGTTCTAAGTTCGTGTGATGCGTCTTGAACAAACTGTCTTTGTACTCCAAATGAATGTTCAACTGAGTCCATCATCTCATTAAATATTATATTAACTTTATCAAACTCATCTTTTGGATTTTGTATATATACTCTACTTGTTATTCCTTTTTCTTGTACTTCTTTCATAGTGTTGCTTAAGTTGTTTAATTTTTTTATAAACTGTCTTGATATATATATTCCTGCTATTAAACTTATTATTAATCCTATTATCAACATAAAAACAATTATAAGGATTGTATTTTCCAGGAAATCATCATATAATTCACTTTCTCGCTCTAAATACATATAGTATTTATGATTGCCTATATGCACAGGTGTTATTAAACTTACCTTGTCGTTATTTACGCTCAAAGATGTATCTATAATATATGAACTTGGTTTTTGATAATTGAAATGTTTAGGTTTTTCATCCATTGTATTTAAAATTTCTTTGTTATCTGAATTATATATAATAGCGTTTAAGTTCATAGATTCTAAAATTTCTTTTTGCACTTCATCCGAGCTGTTGTTATTAAGTAAAATTTCTAATTCATTGGCTCTTGATTGAATTTCTTCTTTTTCATATTTTATAGTCCAAACTCTAAATACTATAAATTGAGATATATAAGTTATTAAAAATATTACCACTATAGATATAAACGATATAAGAGTCATTCTCCAAAATGTCGATAAAGATTTTAGTTTCTTTATAATCATCTTAAAACATATCCTACACCACGAACAGTATGTATATAATCATCATTTTTTAATTTTGATCTTAGATGCCTTATATAAACATCTACTACATTAGTTTCTGCATCGTAATCATAACCCCATACATGTTCTAATAAGTAGTCTCTAGTTAATACTTTATTTTCGTGTCTTATTAATTGAAGTAATAGTTCGTATTCTGTTGTAGTTAAATTCACTACTTCATCTCCACACTTCACTATTCTAGCTTCTATATCTATAGTTATATCTTTAAATTTCAAAGTACTTGTGTTGTTGTTGCTCAAATTAACTCTTCTTAATATTGTTTCTATTCTTGCTAAAAGTTCCTCTATTGCAAATGGCTTAACAATGTAATCATCCGCTCCCATTTGTAGTCCAGAAACTTTATCCATAACATTATCTCTTGCTGTTAACATTATTATAGGTGTGTTTTTTGATTTCCTTAAACGTCTACAGACTTCTAGACCGTTTAAGGTTGGTAACATTAAGTCTAGTATAATCATATCATAATCTTTTTCTAGGGCCTTTTCTAAGCCTTCTTTTCCATCATTACACATTTCAGTTTTGTATCCTTCATGTGATAATTCCATATTTATAAATGATGCTATATTTTCTTCATCTTCTACTATTAATACTTTGTACAAAAAACTCACCTTCTTATATATTTATTAATCCAAATTGCTTATACCTTGCTTTGTGTTTTCATAATCTATAGTTTCATTATTTTTATCTGAGGTAGAATCATAGTTTTCTATATCTACTACTTCACCAGTAACAGAATCAACTTCTACTTCTTTTATTATATTATTTTTATCTTTTATTTTAAACTCATACACTATAGACCTTCTATCATCATCTATTTCTTTATCTACCCCAATAACTTCACCTTGTACCTTTTTCAATGCAATATTTTTAAGCTCTTCTTCTGAATATTTGCTCTTAGATTTTATTTCATTATAATTATAGCTTTTTTCATCATTACTGTCATAATCTTTATCATCTTTTTCATTATGATTTTCCATATCTATTATAGCACCAGTCTTTGAATCTAACTCTATTTCATTTAACATGTTGTTTTTATCTTTTATTTTAAACTCATATACTACAGACATATTATCATCATCTAAATCCTTTTTAACTCCAACAACATCTCCTGGGATTTGCTTTAAAGCTACCTTTTCTAATTGCGCTTGTGAATAATTTTCATTCGACTTTACGTAAGCATAAGCTGCACCTGTACCTAAAACGCTCAATCCAATAGCTCCACTTATCGTTAAAACTGCAAATTTTTTAAACTTTCCTTTATAACCCTTTAAATTTTCTATCTTATTTATTACATCTTCCTTTTTCATAATCAATACCTCCATAAAGTTTTAATTTTTACTATGAGCTTATTATATATAGCCATCATGAAAACTACTTTAAACAGGCATTAACTTGACATAAAAATAATATTAAAATTTTTTAATAATCCATTTACCTATCTCTCCACACACAAAAATACTGAGCTGTACTTGAGCTCGGGATTGAATTTTATGTTGCCGCGACATTTATCTATCTCTCCATACAAAAAGACTAGGCTATACTTCGGGCGAGGGATTTGTGTGTATGTTGTAGCGACATTTACAAGCATCTTCCCAGCTTGTATGGAGCAAAACATACACACAAATCCCGAGCCCACAAGTAACCCAGTCTTTAATCATACTTAAGTTTATTTTCTACATATGCTTTATCTTGCCAAAACATATCATTCACTAAAGTATTACTTACTTTAATATTAATATTATTATTATCTTTACCTATAAATAATTTACCATCTTTCACTTTCTTTTTATCAATATTTTCTTTATCATTTACATACTCTTTGAATTTAACCCATTTAGTCCCATTATCTGTAGGATCTTTGTCTATCCATACCTGAACTTTTTCATAATTCATAGGTAAAATTTCTTCTACATCATATAAACCTTCTGTAAAATAGTTCATAGAAAAATCCTTATTACTAGATATATCAGTTTTTTCACCTTTTAAATAAAAAGGCATAGACGTTTCCATGTTTCCATTTAAATCAACTGTATATTTATGATTTTGGCTACCTGAGTTTCCAAGTATTGATATAGAAAATCTATCATTGCGATTTACATCACTATCTTTAGCTACCGTCCAGTTTCCATTTTTATCTTTCTTTACGATTTCTTTTCTTATAGTTACCTTTCCCGTTTGATAAGGTATATCAACTGCTGGCTTATTAAATACTTGTTCCTTATCACTTCCATTTATAGGATCTTTATATTTAATTTCTGCATTTGCATTTGTGGGAATTTTCTCACCCCCAAAGTATGGATCTTTAGTAGAAATATCAAAACTTACTTTAACTCCCCCTGTAAGTTTTCCATTTCCAGCTTTTTTATTTGCAATAATATTACCTATTTTAAACGTTATTTCATCTTCGCCTTTTGAATTTTCAGATACAACAATATTTTCAGGTGGTATCTGTATTTCATTTCCATCTAAATCTGTTATTTTCCAGCTTTTGTCCACTATATTAAACTCTTTTGAAACTACATCGTGTATAACAGATTCTTTAGCTACGGAAGCATTAATATTTTCTTTTATTTCATTACTTATATCATTAAATATTCCATTTATACTATTTAAATCTTGCGTATAATATTTACCTGCATATTCACTTGGATCAATTACATTTTGAATAGTTTTTAAAAAGTTTACAGCTTGACTTTTTTCCTCCGCATGAGCATTAGTAAATAATCCTACACTATAAAATTTAGCATCTTTATACCTAGGATTATTATTTACCTGTATAGTCTCTGGACGTGGTTCATATGCAATTCCTCCGATATTAACTTTTGTAGGAGCTCCATATCCTGTAAAGTAGCTATAATATTCTCTTTGTGCATGCTTAACGTGTATATCAAATCCTGTATATCCCCACTGATAAGACTCTGATGGTAGTCCATCTGAAAAAAAGACTACATATTTTTTTGCATCTTTTCTTGATTCTTTACTACTTAATATATCTTGGGCTCTCCATATACCATCTTGAGTATGAGTTCCTCCACCTGATGGTATATTTTCAATAGCACTATCTATTGTATTTAAATCTGATGTAAAGTTTGTCTGTAGTTTAGAACTTCCGCCCCTTACATTGTATTTGTATGAATCATAATAGAAATTAGCTACAGATATTTTAACTTGACCATCATTGCTTCCGTTTAAAATATTTTTGCTTAAATTTTTAGCTGCAGATTTTACTTTATTTATTTTATCATTCATACTTCCTGATGAATCTATTACAAGCACTATGTCAGCTTTTTTAGAGTTTTCAATTGATCCTTCCCCTTTTGCTTCCAACGTTATATTATATGTTCCATTTTCATTTACTTTAGCGCTTTTATTGATTTCTAAATTTTTATTACCTTGGCATCTTTCAGTATTTTGTATTGTTTGTGGTGCTGATTTATATTCTGATTGTATAGCTTCTGAATTTATTTTTTCTACGCCTTTGTCTAAAGTAACTTTAGCATTAGGGAATTTTTCTAATACTTCTTGTTCACTGTTTTCTAATTTATATCTAATCTCCGATTTTAAATTTAAAGATTCATTTTCACGTTTTTGAGCATTATCTCTTAGTTTTGCTTCAAATGATAAATCTACTTCTTTTGAAGATATATCTCCTAAATTAACGCTTATACTATCTTTAGCGTTTGTTACTTCACTTTTTATATTTTCCTTTTCTTTAATTCCGTTTACAGAAATATTCTCTGAACTTATTTCAAAGTTGTCAGATATTTTATTTTCAAAAGATGTATTTTTAATATTTACATCTTGTTCATTCCCTTTTATTTTTAAATTTACTTTCAACTGTGTATCTGATATTTTTTCAGTACTTTGTTCTAACAAAAGTTTATTATCCAATGTATGTATTGGATTTTCGCTTGCTACTTCCTTAATAGTTAAATTGTTTGTTTCTTGAGCATATGAAGTAGATTTACCTTCAATATTTCCTAAGCTTGATATAATCAACATTGTTAGTACCATTATACAAGATACTAATCTATTTTTTTTCATTTAATGTTCCTCCACACTCCTTGCCTAAACATATTTACTTTTTAGAGTTCTTGTTTTTTCTACTAATTAATAAAAGTAAAATACTAGTTATCCCTAATATTACATATATAAAAATCCCGTCTTCTCCTGTTTTTGGCGATTCACTCCACATGTCATCTTCATCTGATTCTAAATCATTTGGATATTGATCTGTTTTGTCTTTGTTGTCGACTTTATCTGATTTATCTACAGTTTCTTTATCATTATCATTACTTTCCTCTTCACTTCTAACTGCTGTAAATATCCAATCTATCTGAGCAGACTTGTTTTTATATTCATTTCCTGTAGATGCTCCATCTAATTTAACTTCCGCAATAAGATTTTCTTCCTGCCCTGGATTAAATACTCCTAAACTAATACCTTTGGTTAATTTATCTTCTCCATTAACTGCTTCATCATATATAACTTCATCTTTATATGAAATTTTTAAATCTAGTTTATCTAAAAGATCATATTCTTCTTTCGGGCTTACTCGTTCTGCCCTTAAGAAAAGTTCGTATGGATATTTATGCTTATTTTTAATTTCTAAAGTTCTTCTTATATAATCTCCTGGAATCATGTTAGGATGTTGTAGAAATAAATCATCATCAGGTATGTATACTAATTCATTCGCATTTCCCAATAATTGAACATTAGGTGGAGCCAGTGTATCTGCATCCACCTTTATAGTTGTTATTATTGAAAGAAGTGAAGTGACTACTAAAATTTTTCTTAGACAGCTTTTCACATTCTCACTCCTTTATTAGATTTTTTAATTTTAATCTTAGTTATTTTTATTTGGCTCTTTAGAATCCGTTGCAGCTACAGCCCCTTGTTTTTGTAATTCATCTAATTTTTCAAGTAATCCACTGTCTTTAGCCCAATCTTTATATGCATCATTTGAAGCTTGTATAGAAGTAGCATCAATATCTATGTCAAAACCTAATCCTCTGTACTCATTTCCTGATTCCTTATCTAATGTTACAGAATCAAGTAATGTATTAGTCCATCCTTCCGGTCCTATTTTTCCCATGTAGTAATAGTATCCATCTTTTCCAGCAAACCAAGTTCCATTAGTTTTGCTTTCATTTAAATTTTTAGTAAAGTTTAATATTATTTTATTAGTTTCTAATTTTTGTCCATTTACTTCTTTTATTTCTTTTCTAACTTCATTTCCACTACCATCTTTTGTTACTTCTACAAATTTAGGTGTAAGTTTAACTCTTACAAATTGGTCGTATGTTGTAGTATTGCTTACTTGTACATCTTTATTTACATTATCCCCTGGAAGCATGTTTGTAGGTTTTTCAAATTCCTCAATTATTTTTATTCCACTCCCATTATTATCTTTATTTGATGCTGTGTTAAAAGTATTAGTTGCTTTATCTTGAGATGTAAACCATGCAAGTGTTCCCCCTGCTACCCCTACTGTAAGTACCCCTGCTACTGCTAAAGCTTGAATTTTCTTTTTATGCATATTAACCCCTCCAAAATTAAATATTTACTCAATCTATGTAATCAGCTATTACTGTTACAGTTATTTTATGCATCCGCTTTTTCTTTTTCTTTACTTTGTCTTTCTTCTTCATCTATAGATTTTAGTTTTTTTCTAAGATTGCTACCTATAGCACTTAATGCTGTTATTGCAAATATTCCTACTATAATTAGCGATAGGTGTGACTTCATCCATGACATAATAGTTCCAACTTTCGGTATGCATTTAACAACCTTACCTACAACTGCTTTTGATTCTACTGGATTTTGATCTTGCACATTATTTGCATCACCTTGTGTTATGTATTTTATTCCTGCTCCATCTTTTATAACTTCTTTTACTCTATGTGTTGTTATATTTCCTGAATTTTCACTTTTAAATGTTATTACATCCCCTACATTTATTTGTTCAGGTGGTAATTCTTTAGCTATTACTAAATCCCCAACCATTATTGAAGGTTGCATACTTCCTGTCATTACTGTAAAAAACTTATGTCCCATTATAGTTGGCTGTTTTCCCTCTTTTACAGACTTTACCATAATAAATGATATGGATAATAAAGATATTAGAACTACATAAAAAAGTATATTTCCTATTTTTTTAAACATTTTTTTGTTTTCCATAGTATATTCTCCCTGAAATTTTTTTACCTAGTACATAAATTTTCTAGCATTTTATGTATTCCTTGATTTTCAATATTGTTCCAAGTTTTTTTATATGCATCCTTTGTAGCTTGCACAGCCTCTGCTTTTACATCTACTATCAAAGTCTTATTTTTATATCTTTCTTTTAATTCTTCCGGAATGTTCGCACTTACTGATTTTAATATTTGCTCTGTTTCTTTGTTCTTTGCAACCATAGTGTTATAGTAATAATAATTGTCGTTGCCATAGATCCATTTATTATTTTTTATCGTATTTTGATTTGCTATTATATTATTAGTTTCATAGTTTAAAGTTACTAAATTAGTATCTCCTGGCCATGCATTTCCTTTTTCATCTACCCATCTAGGGATTATCGATACTCTTATAAGTGCCGGTGATGTACTATTATTTTTTATTTTTACTGCTTTGCTATATTCATCTCCATCCCAATCCTTAGGTGGTGTAAACTTTTCACTTACTTCTATATTTATATCCCCCAAATTTAATGTATTGGTTACTTTATCTTTGGATGTCAAACTTGCATATGATATCTTTTGAACGGTGACGACACATATTAATAAAAGTATAGCTATTGCTCCAACTTTAATTCTTTTTCTACTCATTTAACTCTCCTTAATTTTTCATAATAACTAAAAATTCACTTTGCTTTATTGTGTAGATTCTCCACAAACTCTTAGTAAATACAACATTTTTAGCATAAAAATTCGCTTTGCTCATGTCGCTCAAATTTCATGTCGTCAACGTCCACTCGGTAAACTCGTGTCCCGTTACTCAAACGACTTCGTCCGTTGCTCAAAAAGCTTTTTTATGCTCAAAACATATAATATTTATATAACTAATTTTTATAGATTCTCCACAAATTCTTAGTAAATACAACATTTTTAGCATAAAAAAGGCTATTTAAATGATAAAAGTAATTTTTTACTTATATCTTTAAATAGCCGGTTGCACTATTAGCTCCATATGTTTCAAGTGCCCATATACAAAACATATTTCATAGCCTCTATATTTAAACCTATTAAATTTCTTTTTAATTTATTCTTCTTTTTTATTATACTGAAAAATATCCCTTAAAACACCCTTAATCGTTTTCCATTTTTTTACATTTTATTTAATTAATTTACTGTTTACATTGTTTTTCAACTTTTTTAATTTATATTTTAAATATTATTAATTCAATAAATTAAATTATACATTATTGCGACATTTTCACTATTTTTTTGACACAAATTGATAAGTCGATACTCATTTTAATTTATTGTAATTTTGAAAAAACATCCCAAAAAAGACTGAGTTGTCAGTTAAGTGTAGGATTTGTGTGTATATTGCAGCGACATTTACATATCATTTCCACAAAAAAAGACTGAGTTGTAGGTTTGAATGGGATTGAACTTTATGTTGCAGCGACATTTACAAGCATATTCTCAGCTTGTATGGAGCAAAACATAATTTCAATCCCATTCCTCCCACTAACTCAGTCTTCAAACTACTTCCATGGCAAGGATTCGTTTTTTAATTATTTAGCAGTATAACCTGCATCTAGAAGCATCTTAACACACGCTTCTCCTTTTCCGTCAGCAACAAGAACTATAGGACCCGTACATCCCATACCACTTTCTGCATAAATTCCATTTTTCCATAAAACTTTAACCGCATCTTCTAAATCCATTATATCTACACCAGATATTTGATGAGTAACAACTTCTTTGGCCGGCATAGCTACTTCCTCATCATTATCTTTCTTAACTTCTTTCTTAGTTAAAGCAGCTATAATATCGTCATATTTAGCATTTTTAACATTTTTAAATTCATCTTTTGATACCTTAGTAACATCACCTTTAACAACGTCATAAGCGTATCTTAATGCATTTGCAACAACTGGAGAACCAGATGCTCTAGATAATATTAATATCTTTCTATCATAGTCTTCACCTACACCAGGACCATATCCAAATCCTTGAGCTTCATAATCTCCACCAGTAGTAAATGAAGAGAATACTTTCATAAATATATTTCCACTTAAAGTATCAGTAACCATAACATCTGGAGCACCACATAATAAGTCATTTCCTCTCATTACGCAACCACCATCTGCTCTAACTGATTCAGCAAAAGATATATCATATCCATTTGCTTGTAAATCTTTTAAAGCTTTTTCTACTTGTCTAGCACCGTCAACATTTAATATACCAACAGTAGGGTTTTTGATTCCTATAGACTTAGCTGTAGATATACCGTAAACAGCATTTCTAACCATAGCTTCTATTCTGTTTGTAGCACTTGTTCCTGTAGTAGTAGCAAGTATCATTTCTTTTCCTCTACCTGGAGTTATAACTCTACCAACTGTAGAAACTCCTATAGGGAAGTTGTAATGCATAGTTACACAAGCATCTATGTAACCTGAATCTAATAATTCTTCCATTTTAGAATGCATTTCGCTTTCTTCATTAACTTCAACAACCTCAAGTTCAGTTTCAACTTTAGGTCCTATTAAAACTATATCAAATAAATTTGACTTAGCTAGGTGAGCACCTTTAACTAAATTTTCAGTTCCATGCTCACTACCTAATGTAGTCAAACCAATTCTAACTTTTTTACCAAATTCGCCGCTTTCAATAGCATTTGCTATATCTAAAAAAGTTTCGGCTATAATCTTTTTAGGCATAACCAGATCTCCCCTCAAAATGAATTTTTATAAAATTCTATACGTCTTCTATTCCTACTCTTCTATTAACATATCTTGAGCTAATTTTTTCATAGATTCAGCTATAATTTTCTTGATTTCTTCTTTAGATACTGCAGCTGCTTCTTCCTCTACACCTTGATTTCTCTCAACTATGAAAGAAACTCCATCGAATAAGTTAGTCATTCTTCCTAAGAATAAACTTCCCTTACCAACTACCATAGCTCTGTTTTTATCTCCAGAAGTTAAATCATCTATACCAAATCCTATATATGGAACTCCTGAAGGTATATGTCCTTGAGTTGGAGCCCAACCTGGTATACCTTTTTCGCTTACAAAATTCTTTAATTCTTTCTTTTCTAAGTCTCCACGCTTAACAGCAAGAGCACCTATCATTTTATAGTTAGCTTCTGGAACATCCCCAGCTCCAGCAGGCTTAGTTATATCTGGATTTTGCATTTCAACTGAGTAAACATCAACATCAGTTATTTTTAAGTTAGCTCTATCAAGTCCACTAGTTATTAATGCAGTCATAACAGCTTGTGGAGAAGATCCAGTTCCAACACTATGTTTTCCTGTTAAATCAGTTCTTATTATTGGGTTTACTCCATCGTTTTCAGAAACTAAAACAGCAAATCCTCCAACAACGTCTTCTAATACTGGAAGACCTTTTTTAACGTGGTCTTTAGCATTCATTCCAAGTTTAGCACTAGCTCCACCTGCAACTACCATAACATTTTTATATATTCCTGATTTAACAAGTGCAGCTGCATTTATTAAAGCATGAGTAGGTCCAGCACAGAAACCTCTTGTATCTGATCCTGAAGCATTTTGAAGTCCAGCCATTTCAGCTATAGCCTTAGCAAAGTTTCCTCCACCTCTTTGGTTCATATCTCCACAAGCTTCTTCTGAACATTCTATTACATAATCTATATCCAATGGATTAACATTTTCTTTTCTTATTAATTGTACTGCAGCCACCACTCCTGAAGCTTTTACAACTAAGTTTTCAAACATTGTATGTGCGTTTAAGTTAACGTCAACATCATGAGCTCTCTTAACATATCCAACTAATTGATCATTATGGTATAATCCTTCAGCATGGTGTGAATCTATTAATTCATTTGCATCATCTATATTATCACCTTTAAGCTTTCCAAAGAATGGAGCTAGCTCTGGGTAGTTCTTTTCAAAGTTAGGTCTTATATTGTTAACGAAATCTTCTTTTAATTTAACTAAGTCAAAAGCATCGCATATTTGCATCATTGCTAAAAATTCATCTTGTGGCATTATTTCTCCACGCTTACCATCTCTTTTTCCTTCCATTTTGTATTCGCACCATGGAAGAGCTATTTCTCTTAATTCTTCTGGTCTATTGTTTCCTATGTAAACTTGGTTTGGTATATAATTTACTACTTCTTCATAACTTCTTATATGATTAGTAACTTCTTTTAAAAATTCTGATTCTGGATGTGTTTCTCTCTCAACAGCACAAGTAGTACCATTTTTAACTATCATATCTGGTGTGTGAACTAAAATATAACTAGCACCTTTTAAAACTGGAAATGTCATAATATTTACCCCCAATGTATATATGTTATTATTTTTACTTGAATTCTATTATGATAAAAGACTGGATGACTTTATAAAAAATAGGTGGGAAAATAACCCACCTATTTAGTTTTAACTTTATTTAATTCAATATTAAGCGTTAGCCATTATATCCTTTAAAGTTATATCTTTTTCAAATACTGTTTGACCATCAACTTCAGTAGCTAATGCAACTAAGCATTTTTCAACTAATTTTCTTCTTAAAGCTTTTTCCTCAGCTGGATCTAACTTAGGATTACCAAGAGGATGAGGTATAGCTATAGCTGGAACTATTCTGTTAGCTCCAACAGTTAAAGATATAGGTACTACTGTACAGATATGAACAACTGGAAGACCAGCTCTTTCTATCTCTTTTACCATCGTTGCACCGCAACGAGTACAAGTACCTCAAGTAGATGTTAGTATTACAGCGTCAACGCCTGCAGCTATTAACTTTTGAGCGTATTCAGCAGCAAACTTCTTAGAACTTGCAACAGCAGTTCCGTTACCTGTAGTTGTATAGAAGAACTCATGTAAAGAACCTATAGCTCCTTCTCTTTCTAAGTCTCTTAAAACATCTACTGGTAAAACTCTATCTGAGTCTAAGTTACAATAAACTGGGTCGAATCCACCATGAGCAGTTTCGTAAGTTTCTTCAGTTAAATCGTCAACTCCTGCTATAGAATATTCACCGTATTTAGATGCAGAAGAAGATTCTATTCTATCTGGATTTCCTTTAGGAACTATACCACCAGAAGTAACTAGAGCTATTTTAGCTTTAGATAAATCTTTTATAGCTGGTTGTGGATCAACTCTATCAAAGTTTGGCATTGGATATTCAGTTACGAAATCCTCACCTTTTATTTTCTTTAATAACATATCTACAGCTCTCTTAGAACCTCTTTCTTTAGCGAAGTAGTTAACTCTTACTCCTCTTTCTATATAACCTTCTTCAGCTGGAGATCCTATTTCTTCTCCATTAGCTAACTTCTTAGCTAATGTAGCTATTTTTGGAAGAGCCTTTCTCATACCAGCAGCAGAGTCAGATGTTGATACTATATATAAATCTTTCTTGAACATATCTGCTCCTGGATTTTCAATGTACATTCCTGTTAAAGCTGGTATATTTAATTCATCTTTTACGAATTTAGTTATTGTTCCTGCAGCAACCCCGTATCTTCCTGCATTGAACGCTGGTCCAGCTATAAATAATTGTGGTTCGAAGCTCTTAACCATTCCTAATACTTCTTGGCTAGCAGACTCCATGTTTTCTCCGAAATAGCTATCTCCACAAACTACAGTTCCAACTATTTCTATTTCATCCCCTAATAACTTGTTTAATTGTAAACTTATTGGAGGTAATTTTTCAGCTATGTGTGGTTTCGTATCAGCTTTTTCTTCCCCTCCAATTCCTGCGAAGAATTGGTTTACGTAGTGAACTACTTTTATCTTTTCCATCTTTATCTCAACCCCTTTTGATTTAATTAGGCATTATATTTGCAGAATTGACCTCTTATATCGTTCATTTCTTCAACTATTTCATCAACTTCAAGAACCATTTCCATCATACTTATTTGATCTTCGTAAACTGATTCATCAAATAACTCTTTCATTTCTGGTTCAACAACATGATAAACAGCCAATCCTAACTCAACACCAGCAAGTGGTCCAGCGAAAGTTGGATCTCCAGCAGTTACTGTTTCAGCTGCAAGACCTGCAGCTTCGGCTTCAGCAGCACCTAGTAAAACCACAACATTTTCAGCACCGAATTTTTCAGTAGCATCTTTAACTCTGTTTTGGTTTTCTAAGTCCATAGCCCCAGCAGCAGTTCAGACAAAACATTCTGTTGAAGCAAAAACTATTTCAGTATTTTCTACAGTGTTTACACACTCTTCTATCGCAGGTCCCGGAATTCCGTCACGGTCACCTATGATTATGATCTTTTTATTACTTAATAAGCTCATAATATATCTCCTTTTCCCATTTATTTTAATATTGTCATTTTAATACCTTTTTAAATTCACACTCTTTAAAAATCTATTTTTATTTAACTATATTCTTCTCAGCTATATTATGAAACACTTGTATTTACGAATGTAGCGTAGTGACGTTTAAACGTTTGTTGACGTAGCACTTAAAGACTAAAAGTCTTTGTGCGAAGGAAACAATGTTTAAATGGCACGAAGCGACCTCATCGTATTACAGTTTCTAATACCCCTTAGCTGTTAAGAATCCGAATCCTGTTTCATTAGTAGCTCCAGTTATTACTTGTATCTCAGCTTCTATAGATCCATCTTCTCTTAAAGATCCAGCAGCTCCACCAGCTATAACATCAGCAACTTCAACGTGTCCTATAACTCTATCCATCTTAGGTAATACAACAACTTGGTTAGCATTTCCACCAGTTACAACAGCGTTAGCTTTAACATCAGCATCAGCTAATGATTGAGATGCTCCATCTCTACCAGCATACTCATCTGTAACTATAACAGTTTTAACACCTTGACCTTCTATTTTCTTGCAGTTCATTATAAGGTCTGTATCTGGGTTACCAAATCCTTCTTGAGATACTATTACAGCATCTAAGCCTAATTGTTTACATAATTTAGCAGTCCAGTTAGAAGATCTTTCTTTATCTGCTAAGTATACGTTTTCATTAGTTATAATAACTCCTACAAAGTTTATTTCTTTTCCGTGTTGTAGATATAAATCTTCAACTACTGAGTTATTCATGTGTACATAACTTGGGTTTTTATCACAAGCTGAAACACAGTTACCACTTACTATAGCTCCGTCCATTAATTCAGTTGGGTATAATAATGTTGGTACTATTTGCTTAGCGTCAACTCCGTAAACATATGTGTCATGTAATAATCCTTGAGTTTGAAGCATGTATACATATCCTACTTTAGGAAGTTCTGGATACTCTGCTATTGACTCTAATAATGGCTTAGTTTCGTACTCTACAACTTCATCTGGAGTTAAGTTTCTAGCAACTTCTCCTAAGTATGTAGCAGCTTTGAATCCTATCATTCTAACAGCTCTTTCGTGATCGTATTGCTTTAAACCATCTATTGGTTCAGCTATAACAACAACGTTGTTTAACTTAGAGAATGGTGTATATTCAGCTCCAGGACCAGTCATATCTATTATACCTTCTTGGAAACCAACTATTTTACCAGTTGTTACAACTCCAACATTTTTAAGTGCATGAGTTCTACCTTCTCCAACAGTGTCAACTTTTGATATAACTCCTGGGAATATTCCTCCATTACCATCAACTTTTACTCTCGGTTCTATAACGTCTTTAACTGGTATTATTCTAACGCTTTCCCCTGGACGAACTATATCTAAATCTATTGATTTTATATGTTCATCTCCACCAATTTCTTTTAACATCTCTTCTTTGTTGATGTATAATACTGAATCTTTAACTTCTGTTACTGCTCCAAATTGTACATCTTTTATAAAGATTTTCCCTAACTCAAGACGCATATTGGCACCCCCTAATTTTTTGAACTTAATTTATTTTAACGGGGAATTGAATCCCCATTAATTACTTATAAGTGCTTCTTTATCATAGCTTCTATATTAGAAACTGTAGCATCATCTTTTGTTACTTCATCTATTTTAGCTCCATCTTTGTAAATAGCTATAGTTGGAAGACCTAAAACCTTCTCTTTTATAGCAACTCTTCTAGCTTTAGTTATATCGAATTTACAGAACTTTATGTTTTCCCCATATGCTTCTGCAAATTTTTCTATATCTGGAAGTAATGCTTTACAAGGCTCACAACCTTGACTCCAGAAATCAACTAATACTAGCCCTTCTGCTTCTAATACTTCTGGATCGAATGTATTTTTTTCTAATGCTATCATTTCAGTATCCCCCTTATTGGATTTTATATATTTTAATATATTTTTAATATATTAATAGCTATTTTAATTTAAGTACCGTTCACTAAGTAATGTTTAATTTGATAAACATCATCCCCCGATAACCTTGTTAAACGTACTTTTTTATTAGCAATTAGTAACTTCTTCTTCGAAGTTTGCTTCTACATATCTTTCAGCTGTTACTGCAGCTATAGCTCCATCAGCTGTTGCTGTAACAACTTGTCTTAATGATTTAACTCTACAATCTCCTGCAGCAAATACACCTGGTATATTTGTTAACATATTATCATCTGTTTTGATGTATCCATAGTCATCCATATCTACTTTACCTTTGAATAACTCTGTTTGAGAATCAAATCCTACGAATATGAATATTCCCATAGTTCCATCTTCTTCATCAGCGAAGTATTCATTAGTTTCACCTGTTTGAGTATTTCTAAATACTACTGATTCAACTAATCCATCACCTTTTATTTCATCTATAACTGTATCTAATAAGAATTCTATTCTTTCATTAGCTCTTGCTTTATCTTCTATAGATCTAGCACATCTTAAACCTTGTCTTCTATGAACTATAGTAACTTTTCTAGCAAACTTAGTTAAGTATAATGCTTCTTCTATAGCACTATCGCCTCCTCCAACTACGAATACTTCGAAATCTTCGAAGAAGTCAGCGTCACATGTAGCACAGTAAGAAACTCCTTTACCTGTTAATTCTTTTTCTCCTGGGCATCCTAATTTTTTAGGAGTAGCTCCAGTAGCTATTATAACAGTTTTAGCTCTGTACTCACCTTTTTCACCTTTTAATACTTTTATGTTTCCTTCTAATTCAGTGTCTACTATAGAGTCTCTAACTATTTCAGCACCGAATTCTTTACATTGCTCTACCATTCTAGCTATTAAGCTTGGTCCAGTAGCATTTTCAACTGATCCTGGATAGTTAGCAACTTCATGAGTTATAACTATTTGTCCACCAGTTTTTCCTTTTTCAAGTATTAAAGTCTTCATTTTAGCTCTTGCGCCGTAAAGACCAGCTGCAAGACCTGCAGGTCCACAACCTATTATGACTATGTCATATAAATTTTCCATTATCTCGACCCCCTATTTTTATTAATATATATACACCAAAGTTTATACATATTGTATTCTTTGGATTGTATTTCTCATTATATCAAAATCAATTACTCTGAAATCGTCTAAAACTTTTTCAGTCCACATAGGAGTTAACTTGTTGTTTTTAAATTTTTCTGCTGTTTCTATGGCTTCTTCTATTAAGTTTAATGAATTTTTGTCTAGAGATTTCCCCTTTTTAATTATGACTGTACGATATGGTGTCTCATTGGGTTTTACGCTCCCATATAGCGGATGTGATAATAATTCATACCCCTTATGAACTAAATCCCTACATTCCTTTAATGTTCCTATATAGTCAGTGTCTAACATTATAACTTCTTTGTCAGTAACGTTTTCCTGAATCATAGGATTGTTAGTGATTATTAACATTTGTCTACACTCACTTTCAAAATTTCTTTTGTTAAACTAAAAAACAGGAAACTAAGTCCCCACTTAGTTCCCTGTCAAAATATCTTTCAGAGATCCGTCCAGTTAAAGTCCTTTTACCTGAGAATTTCATTTAAATCCTTTTGGGATGAATTTAAATTTGTCCCTTCGGTCATCTCTAATTTCCCCAAATTAGAGACCGTCTCTTTTAACCTTCAAACGGTTTAATTTTTAATTTTGTCTTTGCCCCTTAGGTGCTTTTCTTAATTACATTATATCTAGCTTGGTAAATATATACAATACTTTTCCAAATATTTTTTTATGTTTTTTTGTTGATATTGTCCATTTTTTGTCAAACCGTTGGTATAGCTATAATCTTTTTATTAACTTCTTTGCATAGATTTTATCTATTAAGTTAATTTTCTAACTTTCAATTTATATTTATTCTAATTTCTTTTAAGTATTCCTTTTTTATTCCTTTATTTTTTAATTTTTTTTAACCATATCATATGTTAAACAAACAGGTTTTTTTGTTCGTGGATCTTCAACAATTTCTGCATCAATATTAAAAATTTCTTTTAGATTTTCTTTTGTCATAACATCATGAGCTTCACCTTCACATACAATTTTCCCTTTTTTAATTCCTATCATATGATCTGCAAATCTAGATGCATTGTTTAACTCATGAATAACCATTACAATAGTTCGTTTTTCATTTTTATTTAATTCATCTAATAACTGTAAAATTTCTAATTGATGAGCTAAATCTAAATATGTTGTAGGTTCATCTAGTAATAATATATCTGTTTCTTGTGCAAGAGCCATTGCTATCCAGGCCCTTTGTCTTTGTCCACCAGATAAATCATCAATATTTCTATCTCTAAATTCAGATATTTTTGTAACTTCCATAGCCCAGCTTACAATATCCTTGTCTTCTTTATTCATCTTTCCAAATCCCTTTTGATGAGGAAATCTACCATAAGATATTAATTCCTCTACAGTAAGCCCGCTTGGAGCTTGTGGATTTTGTGGAAGTACTGCCATTTCTTTTGCAATATCTGTTGGGTTTTCCTCATGAAGATTTTTACCATTTATATAAATACTTCCGCTCTTTGGATTTATTATTCTTCCTATAGTTTTTAAAATAGTAGATTTACCGCATCCATTAGCTCCTATTATTGTAGTTATTTTTCCTTTTGGTATATTTAAATTTAAGTTTTTTACAATATCTATATTTCCATAAGATATGTTTAAGTCCTTAGTTATTATTGAATTCATAATTTTTACCTCTTTCTAATCTGCTAACATTAAATATATAAAATAAGGTACACCTATTATAGATATAACTATTCCTACTGGTATTTCTATTGGTGCTAGTAAATTTCTAGATACAGTATCAGCTGCTAATATAAGTAATATTCCTATTAATGCTGATATAGGTACTAATCTTTTATGTTTAGGTCCAACAAGCTTTCTAGCAATGTGAGGTGAGCCTAATCCTAAAAATGAAATACTTCCAGCTACTGATGTTGCAACTCCGGCTAATATAACTGCATAAGTTATTAGCTTTTTTCTTTCCTTTTCTACATTAACACCAAGCCCTGTAGATATTTCATCTCCTAAATTTAATGCATCTAGATATCTTGATTTATATATTGCAAGAAACATAAATACTATTATAAAAGGTAGTATTGCTAGTACATACTTCCAGTTACTACCCCATATACTTCCTGATGTCCACGCCATTACTCTATTAAATTCCTGAGTTGTAAATTTCAATTGGAAAATTGTCATTATAGATGTAAATGCTATATTTATACCTATTCCTATTAAAAGTAACCTTTGAGAGCTAATTCCATTTTTAAATGCTAATACATATATTAAAAAAGCTCCAAATAATGCTCCCAGTAATGCAACTATAGGCATTGTAAATATAGTTAAGTTGCTTACTCCATCATATACATTTCCATTCATTAGATATATATACACTACAACAAACAATGCAGCTCCTGAGTTTATACCTAATATTCCTGAATCTGCTAAATCATTTTTAGTAACTCCCTGAAGTATTGCTCCAGCTGTTGCTAACGCACTTCCTACTAATATTGCAATAACTATTCTAGGAAGTCTTAATTTAAAAATTGCTATTTCATAATTTTTCTGTCCTTGTCCTATAAATGTTTTTAATACATCTATAGGTGCTATTTTAAACGATCCCATATTTAAACTTATCAACACAGTAATAAATATAAGTGCTAATAAAATTAATGCTATTAATATAATTTTAGACTTTTTATTATTAGTTTTCATTTTATCTAGTTTCCTTTCTTACAAGATATATAAAGACCGGTACTCCGATAAGTGCAGTTATTGAACCTACTGGTGTTTCATACGGTGGATTTATCATTCTTGATAAGATATCACTGTAAACTAATAACAAAGACCCTAAAACTAAAGAACTAGGTATTATATATTTATAATCTGCTCCAACTATTCCTTTTGCAATTTGAGGCACTACAAGACCTACAAATACAATATTTCCAGCAACAGATACACTTGCTCCTGTCATTAAAACTACTACTACTAAAGATATAAATCTTACTAAGTTAGTTTTTTGTCCAAGCCCTATGGCAACTTCTTCACCTAAACTTAATATTGTAATTCTCGGAGCCATTATCATAGCTAATATAAAACCTATCCCTCCGATAATTAATAAAAGCTTTACACCTTCCCATTTAGCACTTACTAATCCTCCAGAAATCCAAAAGCTTAATTGTTGAGATAAGTTAAAGTACATAGCAAACGCCATAGCTAATGACACTAATAATGTACCTAAGGCTGTTCCTGCTAATGCTAATTTTACTGGATCAACTTTTTTTCTTGTTCTAGAACTTATAAAATAAACTAACAATCCACTTATACTAGCTCCTAAAAAAGAAAATATCATAAGTCCAAAACTTCCTGGTGCAAACCCTGGTACTACCTTTTGTAAAACTAAAGCTATAGCTATAGTAAATGTAGCTCCTTGTGTTATCCCCATTACAGATGGATCTGCTATAGGGTTTCTCGTAATACCTTGCATTATAGCCCCCGATACAGCTAAGAAACCTCCAACTAATGCCGCAGCTATAGCCCTTGGCATTCTAACATCTCTAATTATTTTTGTATCTACATCACTTGAATTGGATATAAAACTATTTATCATGGTATTTAAGCTTATATCCTTAGGTCCCATTGATACCGATATAAAAATACCAATAAAAAGAATTGCTATTCCAATTGTAATTAATAAATAAGCCGAACTCTTTTTACTTAATTTCATGTCTAAACATACCTTTCTATATTTCTATGATTAAAAACAGGTGTGAAAATGAAATCCATTATACACACCTGCTATACTAAATTACTTTATTAATTCATTTTTAACTGATTCTAATAATAACTCTCTACCTATAGGGTTATATGATTGAGTAAAGTATGGTGAAGCATCTAAGATTGTTACATTCCCATCTTTTACAGCTCTAATTTGTGACCATACTGAGCTATTTTCTAAATCTTTTTTATCAGAATCTGTAGCTATAACAATAATGTGATCTGCATCTATTTCAGTTAAACCTTCCATACTAACTGTTGGTAATGTTATACCATCTTGCTTTGGCATATTTTCAGGTCTAGCTAGTTTCATATCATCATTTACAATAGTTCCTATACCCGCATCACTAAATACCATAAATTGACCTTGAGTTGCTAAAACTGTTAAGTATGTTTGATCTCCATTTTTAGCTACAACTTCTTTTCCAAGTTCTTCAGCTTTTTTATCATAATTACTTAACCACTCTTTAGCTTTATCTTCTTGGTTAAATAACTTTGAAACATCTATTAATTTACTTCTCCAATCATTTGCGTAGTCTTTTATCATAACTACTGGAGCAATTTCTTTTAATTGATCATATATTTTTTCTTGTCTTTGACTCATTATTATTAAGTCTGGATTTGTTCCTAAAATTGCTTCAACATCCATAGTATCCATCATTGAATGTCCTACAACTTTAGTATCTTTTAATTTATCTTCTATGTATGAAGGTACTTTAGTAGTTTCATAAGAGTCTACATTAGCTGTAGCAACTGGTGTGTGTCCTAAAATTAAAAGTTCTTCACTGCTTCCTGAAATATCTACTATTCGTTTTGGATCTGCTGGTATTTCAACATCTCCTTTTACTGATTGAACCGTTCTTTTTTCATTACTTTCTTTATTTGATGAATTACCGCCTGCACACCCAGTAACTAACCCTAACGTGGCTACTACTGCTGCAAGCAATACTAATGACTTTCGTTTTTTCATGAATAAACCTCCCAATTATTTTTAATTACTATTTGAAATTAATTATCACTTTTATTTGTTCCTATTATAGCAATATTGAGAATAATAGTCAATTACTTTTATAATTTTCCATTATTTTCTTTAAATGTTTTTTGTGATTTTAAAATAATAAAGGGTATTTATTTAGTATTGACGTAACACTTCAAGTCCGCTCAACTCCCTCGCCATAAGTTTACAATAGCAAAGGGTGGTAGTTGTTATTTTCGTAATACTTCAAGTCTCTTCACACCACCTCCACTATGATTTTAAAATAATAAAGGGTGTTTATTTAGTATTGACGTAACACTTCAAGTCCTCGAACTTTAGGACTTGGTGTGAAGGAAATACTAAATAAACACCCTAGCTATCTAAATCACTTACATATTCTTATCATTTATAGATTGTAAATATTCATCAATACTTTCAATAACACTACTTACACAACCTTTTTCAAAAGGAGATATTAAGTTAGCATATTTAACAATATCTAAGAAAGACTTAGTTCCACCTATTCTACAAATATTTAGATAGTCTTGCCATCCTTTAACTCTATCAACTTGCATCTTCTTCCAGAATTGAAGTGCACAAATTTGAGCTAATGTATAATCTATATAATAGAATGGATTTTTAAATATGTGGCCTTGCTTAAACCACCATCCACCTCTTTCTAAAAAGTCATTGCCTTCATAATCTTTGTGTGGTTGATATTTCTTTTCTAAATCTCTCCAAACTAATTTTCTTTCATCTTTTGTCATGTTTGGATTTTCATATATTATGTGTTGGAACTCATCTACTAAAACTCCATAAGGTATAAACTTAATAGCACTACCTAAATGAACAAATTTATATTTATCAGTATCTTCTTTAAAGAAAAGCTCCATCCAAGGCCAAGTTATAAATTCCATACTCATAGAATGTATTTCACAACTTTCGTATGTTGGGAAGTTTATATCTGGAATTTCAATCCATCTTGACATATAAACTTGGAATGCATGTCCAGCTTCATGAGTTAAAACATCTATATCATCTGCTGTTGAATTAAAGTTTGAGAATATGAAAGGAGCCTTATATTCTGGTATATATGTACAATATCCTCCAGCACCTTTTCCTTTTTTAGTTTCTAAGTCCATTAATTCATGATCCATCATATATTTAAAGAACTCATCAGTTTCCTTAGAAAGCTCTGAATACATTAAAATACCATTTTTCATTATAAAATCAGAGTCTCCTTTAGGTTTTGCATTCCCACTATTAAACTCAAAGTTTTCATCAAAGTATCTAAATTGTTGAAGTCCTAATCTTTCCTTTTGTCTTTTATATAATTTATTTGCAACAGGAACTATATACTCACTAACTTGTTTTCTAAAGTTATCAACCATTTCTGCATTATAATCAGTTCTTAGCATTCTTATGTAACCAAGTTCTACGAAATTTTCAAAACCTAGTTTTTTAGCCATCTTATCTCTTACTTTTACTAGTTTATCGAATAAGTCATCAAATTTTTTCTCATTTGCTTCAAAGAATCCATAATATGCTTGTGATGATTTTTCTCTTTCATCTCTAAATGGAGATGTCATATAAGGCCCTAGTCCTGAAAGGTTTCTTTCTTCTCCATCAAAAGGAATTTTTGCAGATGCTAAAAGTTTAGTATATTCTGATGCTAATTTATTTTCTTCTTGCAACTCAGATATTATTTCTTTGGAAAATGCTTGTAGAGAATAGTCAGCTATAGACATAAATTGTTTGCCTAGCTCTTGTGTAAGTTTATCTTTAAATTTTGAATTCACTAGAGCTTTATAGAATAGCGAGTTTAACTCTTCATAATGAGGTCCATTTTCATCCCAATACTCTTTTTCTTTTGCATAAAATTCATCTTCAGTATTTATACTGTATCTTATAGAAACTAGCGTTGCCATACTATCTATATGATTTCTTAGTTTATTGATATCATCTATATTCTTTCTAAGCTCATCATAATTTGTACTAGTTTCCATGTTTTTTACTAGATTTTTAAATTCATCTTTTATTTTTTCATAATTAGGTCTTTTGTATTTAAAATCCTTAAATTTCATTTTATCACCTCGTTATATATTATTTGTAGTTTTAGCTTATGTTAAAAGCTATAATTTATGTAAATTTTTACTAATTTATATCTTTAAACTTACTTTACTATACGTATAATTTAAAGTCAATTAACCCACTATTCATTTAGTTTTTGTATTTTACTAGCCCCTAAGCTATTGATAAAATTTTGACTATAATATAAACTGTACTTAACAAATTAAATTGATTTATTGGGAGGAATTTATGTATAAACTAATCGCATTAGACATAGACGGTACATTACTAAATAGTGAAAAAAAAGTTACACAAGAGGTTTTTGATGCAATACAAAATGCAAAAGAAAAAGGTGTTAAAGTTGTACTATCAACTGGTAGACCACTTCCAGGGGTTCAAACTTTATTAAAAGAATTAAAGCTTAATGACGAAGAAAATTATGTTGTTACATTTAATGGTGGACTTGTTCAAGAAATTACTTCTCAAGATGTTATTTCTAATATAGAAATGAGTCATGAAGATTTCGATTATATATATAATGAATTAGCTAAAAAACATGATATAAAAATTCATATAAACACTCCAGATTCTTTAGTTGTTCCTTATACAGAAGTTCCTAAATACAGTGTTCATGAATCTACACTTAATAACATTCCTGTTATTTGTATGGATGAAAATGAAATTAATTCAGATTTAACATTCTGTAAAGTTATGCTAGTTGATGAACCTGAAGTTATAGAAAATATCATAACTAAAATTCCACAAGAGTTCCATGATAAATACACTATAGTTCGTTCAGCTCCATTTTTCTTAGAATTTTTAAATAAAAAGGTTAACAAAGGTTCAGGATTACAAGCTCTATGTGATAAGTTAGGCATAGATCCGTCTGAAGTTATAGCTGTTGGAGATGAAGAAAATGACAGACATATGATTGAGTTTGCAGGACTTGGAGTTGCTATGGGTAATGCTAGAGATAGTATAAAAGAAATAGCTAATCATGTTACTGAAACTAATAATAACCACGGTGTTGCTAAGGTTATATCTGACTTTATATTATAGATTTTAAATTTATTTTAATATTGGTGAACTATATTAATGCTTAATTCAGCAGTAATTTAGTTCACCTTTTCATTATAGTTAATATCCATTTAAATTGTATTTATATCTAATCCAACACTTTCATCTAGACCTATAATTGGTATTTCTAAATTATTTTCCTTTAATGATTTTTCTAGTTCTTCAATAAATATCCCTTTTCCATCTATCATTTTTATATCACTTAATTTTTCGGATAAATTATTACATCCACTTAACTCTCCAAACCAATTATCAGAGCTACAAGTTTTATTATATCCACAACTAGGACTTCCATCTATAGCTATTATAGCTTTAATTTTATAGTTACTTGTAATATAGTTTTCAAATTGTTTTATGTATGGATCTAGCATAATCTTACATTGATTTCTATAAAATAAATTATCAAATTGTTCTTTTACATGTCCCCACCTTTTAATTCCATACATAACCATCTCAGGACAAGGTAATTGAATTATTCCATACCCACTACTTAAAATTTGTAAAGAAACATTATGTGACCCTTTATCATTAGATAGTCCTTCCACTTTAGAGTTACAATTTAATATACAGTGGCAAACAGCTACTATTTCCCTTTTTCTTTCCATATATATCTCCTTAATTTTATTAATATTTCCATAGTATCACAGCAAATAATTGGTGTGTTATAGATTTTTACTATTTTAGACAATTTACTTATAAATAT
Source organism: Paraclostridium dentum (assembly GCF_048568265.1). NCBI lineage: Bacteria > Bacillati > Bacillota > Clostridia > Peptostreptococcales > Peptostreptococcaceae > Paraclostridium > Paraclostridium dentum. The sequence goes on from NZ_CP183813.1 coordinate 2,373,617, forward strand.
TTCCGATTTCAAAAATTGGTAGTTTTGTATTATTATTAATTATGTACTAATAATTTAATTGCGGAGGAAATCTTAATCATGAACACAAAGAAAATAACATTTAGCGCAATGTGTATATTAGTAAATATAGTTTTCGGTATGTTTGTCGGTATGTTAAACATTCCATTACTATTTTTAGATACCGTTGGAACAGTACTTGGGGCTGTTGTACTTGGACCTTTATGGGGAGCACTTATAGGGGGAGGAACAAATTTAGTCCTTGGTGTAATATCCGATCCTACAAATATACCATTTGCTTTAGTTAATATAGCACTAGGTGTTATAGTTGGATTTATAGCTAGAAAAAAATCATTTGGTTACAAAGAAGCTATACTTACAGGATTATTATTAGCTGTAGTTTGCCCTTTAATAGGAACACCTATTTCAATACTATTATTCGGAGGTTTAAGTGGAAGTGGAGCAGACTTATTGGTTGGCTTTTTAGTTCAATCTGGACAAGAAATTTTTACAGCTGCTTTTATCCCAAGAATTATTAGTAATATAGTAGATAAACCTTTATCTTGTATTTTAGTGGTTTATTTCTTAAGTAAAATGCCAAAAAACTTTATATCTCAGTTTTCTAAACAGACTTATAAAGTTTCATAATATAATAACCTTTTTAAAGCACTCTGTAAAAAAGGGTGTCGCATTAATATTTGCGACACCCTTTTTTCATGTAATATTCTATCTATTTATATAACTCAAATAATTTATCTTCTTTAATTAAAAATATATGTTCATCGATATCTTTAGTTGATCCAATTGCAGAAATATATTTAGGTTGGTCAATTATAAAATTGCTTTCTGAAGTTTCATTTTTTATAAAATTGTCTACAGTTAAAATTTCATCTACTGCAAGACCTATAAATCTATTATTTTGCATAATTACAATTACCATATCATGATAATGATCTTTAAAAATGTCTTTTGTTTTATCTAATAATTCAAGTACTTTTTCCATATATTGTTTTTCTGCTTTATTAAGCAAATCTAGCAATTTTTTTTCCCTAATATCTTCATTTTTTTCTTTTTTACATTTATCAACTTCTATAGCTATCTCATGTAGTAAAGTATGTGGTGAGTCTATCTTTTTCATATGAAAATTGATACTTTGTATATCAGTTGAAAAATTATCATACCATTTACCAAATGCACATTGATGTGGATCTGTAGTTAAAGTAAATTCTCTATTTTCATTCACTGAATTTTTCAATTCATTTACCCACTTAATATGATCATTTTTTCTAATATCTATCATAGCTTTAAAATCTTCATATTCTTCTTCAGATGATTTACATCCAAATAAACTTCTCATACTCATAACTGGTACTATTTGGTTTCTTAATTGCATAACCCCTAGTTCAAACTTTTCACTTTTTTGTATTGGAGTTATATTATCAGGAAACTCAGTTAATGCAATTGTAACTCTACTATCAATTGCATATAAATTTTCAGCTACCCTAAATATAACATGAGGCAATCTTTCTTCATTTATCATCGTTAAATTCCCTTCCTTAAAATGATATAAACCCTATAAATTCTAATAATTTATTATTAAAATTGTAATTACAAATCATTAGCTTTCTAATTATACCAAATCTTACCAATAACATTCTAGTCCTTTTGAGAATCTTTCTCACTTTTTATATATAATTTTTACTCATAAAAACGAAGTGGGATTATGTGTAAGTTTCGAAACATTCCAGGCTTTTCTCCCAGCCTGTTGTAAGAAACTTATACATAATCCCACAAAGTAACCTATACAGCTTTACTATGTCTTTTAAATATAAAATTAAAGAACCCTCTAATACCTTTAAACACTATCACTATTACAAATAGTATTAATATGCCCGTAAGAGCTCCTGACGAGTCTATAAGAACATCTTTCATACTACCTACTCTTCCAGCTACCGCTAACTGTCTCATCTCATCATAATAAGCATATGATATACTTGCTATCATGGCTACAATACTAGCTATGTATATTCTTCTACTAAGCGCATATATAAGTAAACTTATAGAAAATCCTATACCTGCATATATACTAAAATGAGCCATTTTTCTAACTATATACCCCTTATCTCCATACTGCTTAAGTTTGTCAAAAACTTTTTCTTTTACACTTATTATATTATGATCTTTTAAAGTTACTTCCGATCTAATTTTATCAATTACACTAACAGCTGTATCAGATTGTTGTTTTGATACATTTCCTTCTTGACTAGAAAAATAATACATACCTCCCACAGTCATTACTACTAGTAGTAAGCATACTATTTTTTTCATACTTCCATCACCTGTCTTTCACAATATAGGCACAAGTTTAATATATACCTAAAAGTTTAATTTAGTGATAAATCACTTTTATATAAGTACTTATTATACTACAAATCTGAAAATAGTAAATGAATTTTATTTGAAGAATCAAAAGAAGCTACCTGTTTAAGGTAGCTTCTTTTTTATCCTGTATAAAATATATCATATGAAGCATCCATAGCTTCATTTATATCTAAACAGTATATATCTTCATCATTTTCAAGTCCATTTTCTTTTACCCATTTATCAAACTCATTCTTCGTCCAGAAGAAATTCATGATGTTTCAACAGTTTGCTGCCCAATTTTCGTGCTTATCCAAATTTAAATGAAGTACTCTTAAATCAGTATTATTTAAACTTGTTACTTTTCCATCTCTTATAGATATATTGATTTCATTTCCAGTTACATAACAGTTAGATTTTATATCTATATCTTGATTGAAAGTACATCTCCATCCCATTGCATCTATTGCACACATTGCATTAAATTCTCTATTGTCTGCTAACTTAACTCTATGCATAGTTGGGTGTGCTGATACTGGATATATAAAATTTATATAGTTTTCATCATCCACTACCATTATATTTTTCTTTACAAACAATTCTAACATTTCTTTTATGTACTCTCTTTTTAAACTTAGTCTATCTTCTAAAAAAACTATACTTTCATCTATACTTACAGGTCTTTCTTTTTCGATTATCATATCCATAATTGATACTCTAATATTTTTTTGTTTTTCATCTAAACTTCTATACTTGTTGTTTTTCATTTTTAATTTATACTCCATAACATGCTGATAATTTTTTTGTTAATCTATTTTTATATTCTAAATATTCTTCGCTCTCTCTGTCTCTTGGTCTATCTAAATCTATCTTTAAATCTTCTAATATACGCCCTTTATCTCTAGACATAACTACAACTCTATCACTCATATATACCGCTTCATCTACATCATGCGTAACCATTATTGCAGTTATCTTTTTTTTCATCCAAATATTTTCTAGTTCTTCTTGAAGATTTTGTCTCATTTGAAAATCAACCGCTCCTAAAGGCTCATCCATTAAAAGAACTTCTGGGTTACATGCCAGCGCTCTTATAACAGCGACCCTTTGCTTCATTCCCCCTGATAGCTGATGTGGATACATCTTTTCTTTTCCCTTTAAATCTGATATTGATAATAGTTCTTCTAATCTCTGTTCTCTTTCTTTTTTAGACATTTTTTGTTGCTTCATTGGAAATTCAACATTTCCTTTTACTGTTTTCCACGGAAATAATGCATAATTTTGAAATACAAATGCTCTATCTATACCTGGTTTATCTACTACTTTATTATCTAGTAAAACTTGACCGTTTTCACAAGTTTGAAAACCTCCTATTATAGTTAATAATGTAGTTTTACCACAACCAGATGGACCTAGTAATGATACAAATTCCCCTTCTTTTATATCTAGGTTTATATCCTCTAATACTTTATGTTCTACTTTATTATTTATAAAGGTTTTACTTATATCGTCTATTTTTAGTTTCATTAATTATCAAACCTCCATTTGCAAAGGCTCTTGTTTATAAATTTTAATATTCTATCTATTATAAATCCTATTAATGCTGCAAATATCATAAGCCCAATTAAAAGTTCTGTATTCATCATTGTTTGAGCTTGTACCATAGAGTAACCGAGACCGGCACTCGTTGCTATAAACTCGGCTCAGATTACAGACATCCAACCAGTACTTATTGCAAGTCTCGCTCCAGTTAAAATATCTGGAAGAGCTGCTGGTAGCATTACATTAGTAAATATTACAAACGGAGATGCTCCCATACTTTTTGCTGCGTTATAATAATCTTTTGATATAGATCTAACTCCTTGAATTGTATTAAGGATTATAGGAAATACTCCTGCAAAAGCTATTAAGAATATTGTTGGTCCATCTCCTATACCAAACCATACTATAGTTAATGGAACCCAAGCCATTATAGGTACTTGTCTTGCTGAATCTACTACTGGAGAAAATACCTTCTCAAACGTTGATGAGAACCCCATAATAAGTCCTAGAGGAAGTCCAAATCCCATAGCATACATAAATCCCTTTAATACTCTTTGCATAGTAATTAATACGTTTTTTACAATTTCAGGGTCTGTTATACATGTTATAAATCCATGAAACACATCCATTGGCATAGGAAGTAAAAGTGAGCTTCCTATCCTTTGTGCACTTATTTGCCATATTCCTATTATCACTATAAATAATAATATTTTATAAAATGCATCTAAAAACTTTTTATTTAATCCTCTTTTTTTATTTATTTCTGTATTTGCAGAAACTTTAAATTCCACTTTTTAAACTCACCCCAAACTTCTTTTGATATCTCTGTATCTGTATATTTTTCTAGTTCTTTTTTAAACAAGTTTTCATCATTTAATTCTTTTACACTTTGGTTATATAGTTTTATAAATTGAGTATATAATTTATTTTGTTTAAATGATTTATTTACAACCATTACATATGTATCATAATCCTTATTTATTGCTGTGGAAAATTTTTTACCATTTAAACTAAGTGCTTTTATACTATCAATTACTATAGCATCTACTTTATCGCTTTCTAATGCATAAGCTAGTCCTCCACTTATAAAAGGTACTTCCTTTGCACTTTCATAATACTCTTTTACTAAATCAATTTGATAATTTCTATTTTGTGTAACTCCTACTTTTTTTATATTTTCATTTTTAACTAAAAATACATCAGAGTTTTGAACTACAGTATCTAAAATTTCAAAATTTTTATCATACTCTACAAATTTTTTCGCCGCTTCTTTGCAAATTATAGCCATATCTATTTGCTCTGAACTCAGAGCCCACTGCATAGTGCTCGCTCAACAATCATTTATAGAATATGGCTCTATTAAATTTTCAATTTCAACATCTGTAAAATAATCTTTGTTTATCATATAATCAATGATAAAACCAGAGGTATCATCTGATACCCCTATTCTTATATTTCCATCTATTTTTTCAGTCTTAGGATTAAAAAATAATATTCCTAAGCTTCCTATTATAATAATTAAACCTAAAATTATATTTTTAGTTTTGTCCATCTATCTCCATTGCCTTTGCTTTCCAATCTTCATAGTTCATACCTTTAGGGAATACTGGATCTACTTTTTCTTTTATAAATTTATCAAAATCATCTGCTCCACAAGATTTTAAAAGCTTATCATTTACAACTTTATCATAATCAGGTATTTCCTCTAATGCCTTATTATCTTTATACATATCTAAATTGTTTTTATATTCGTCTCCAGTTATTTTCCATGTAAGAGTTCTTCCTTCTCCTACAGTCTTTTTATATATAGTCATTAATGCTACTTCTTCATCTACACTATAGTTTTTAGCAAATATTTTAGCTGCTTTAACTGGATTTGTGTATATATACTCTATAGCTTTTGTATGTGCTAAAACCATTTTTTCAGCTAAGTCTGGATGTTCTTTTATAAAGTTTGTATTTAATGAGAATGAACAACAGTTGTATTCTTTTCCTGTATTTTTTTCTTTATATTGAGTCGATGAAATTATCTTTCCAACTCCTTCTTTCTCCGCTACAGATCCCCATGGATCACATGTACTGAATGCTTTTATTTGTCCTGTTTTTAATGCTAAATATGCGTCTTTGCTAGAGTCTATATTTACAACTTGATATTTAGATGAGTCTACTGGAAGTCCTGTTTCTGGGCCGTAGTCTGTAGTCCATAATAAATCACCATCTGGGTCTGAAGCTATTTTTTGTCCTATTAATTCTTTAGGATCTTTTATATCATTTGCAACTACTAAGTATTCAGATCCACCTCTATGGTTATTTGCAGCTACAACTATTGGTGATCCTTTTGGAATAGCACCCACTAACCCTTTAGTCCCAATATATCCTGCATCCATTTGTCCAGCTGCCATAGCTTCTGGTACTTTTCCGTTTCCTACAGCTTGAACGTTAAGTCCTAAATCTTTATAAATACCAGCATCCACAGCAACTGGAGCAGCCGTCATATGGTCACAATTATAATAACCTAATTTAATTGCATAATCTGAACTCCCTTTTGTTGCCGTTTCTTGCTTGTTTTCCTTACTACCACATCCTGTTAAAACTGTAGTGCTTATTGCACCTATTAGTACTAATGACTTTACCTTCTTTGAAATTTTCATTTTTAATTCTCCCCTTTGTTGAATTTGTATTAGCAACATGCATTCATGCCTTCGCCGAATAAATCTACTAATTTTTTATTTTCTAATCTATATATTGCATATCCTACATTTCCATTTTTAGATCCAGATAATATAAGTTCCATTTCATCTTTATCATCTATATCTTTAAATTCTATTAAAATATCGTCTATTGGTGCTCTTATAGGCTCTGTCATATAAACGTTTTCATCATCACTTATAACTCCAACCATTTCATTATGATTTTTGCCTTTTTTATAAACAACTAATAAATCATCGACTTTATCGTTATTTATATCGTGCTGTGTGTACGTAAGTATTTTTTCATATTTAGCATTTTTTTTAAAATAATTTAAATACTCTTCATTTACATTTGGAAGGCTACTTTCTTGCTTCTTTTTCTCTTTGCTATATACTGCAATTCCTATTAATAAAACTATTATAGAAAGTATTATTAAAATTTTTTTACGCTTCATTTTTTACAACCTTTCTTAAGCTAGGCATTATAGCTTTTATGAAAAATATGAATATTATAAATGAGCATATGTATTTTACTGAATCAGGTATGTTTAACATTATAGTATTAGCTATGCTTATAGATTCCTGCTTGTAACTTATATTTATATTTGTTGCCTTTCCCATTAAAAGGAAGTTTGTTATATATCCAATAACTAGCGAGCAAGTCGTAAGTGTTATAGAATATATAGCTACAGTTCTCTTTCCTATTACTTTATACATACTTATAAGTTCTGGTAAGTTTGTAGCAGCTCCAGCTATTAAAAATGTTATAGCAATTCCTGGTGATGCCCCACTTGCTACTAATGCTGCAATAAATGGTATATGTCCAACTGCACAAACATACATAATACATGCAAGTACTGCTATACTACCTAAAGACAGTACCCCTGGATTTCCTAAGTATTTTTGAATTATGCTACTTGGAAATACAGTTGTTATAAATCCTGCAACAAGCATACCTATCACAACATATTTACTAATTGTAAGTGCTAATTCAGAAAATGACCATTTTAATCCTTCTATCACTTTTTCTTTAAAGCTTAACCCATCTTCTTTTAGCTCAATAGCTATTTCTTCATCATCTTGTTGGTTTATACATAATTCATTTTTACCTAAGTAGTTTCCTAAAAGTCCTACTATTATTGGCACGACAAATCCCGATATAACATAAATAATAGTTATATCTGGCCCTAATAATCCTAAACTTAATACTACTGCTATTGGATTTATAATTGGAGTTGATGTCATAAAAGCTAAAACTGGCCCTAGATAAGCTCCAGAATAGTACATGCTTATTCCTATAGGTATAACTCCACAACTACATATTGGTAGTAACATTCCTGAAACTGTACTCTTTAATAATGATGATATTTTTTTATTTCCAAGAGATTTTTGAAATTTTTCTGGACTTATTAGATTATGTAGTAGACCTGCTATTATAAAACTTATTATTAACCAACCTGAAGCTCCATTTAATATACTTATAGATGCTAGTAGTACATCTTTGAAAAAATCTAAAATATACATTTAATTCTCCCCTAATTATTTATAGCGTCTGTTATTGCTTTTTCTATGATATCCTTTGAAAGCCTATCATATTTTTTTCTTTGGTTTATAATCATTGTTCCTTTTGTTATAATTCCGTATTTTTTTAAATAAGTAAAATCTTTTCCCGCTTGATATAATTTTATATCAATCTTTTCTTTATAAAGTTCCCCTAGCTTTCTTATTAGCATTCCATGCTCATCACATGTAGGTCATGTATTTATAAACTCTACTAAAACTTTTGCCATTTCTCCTCCTTTGTTTTTTCCTTTTTCCCGTTTTATTTACATTTTTTTACACTCAAGCTCTTTTATTATACATAGAATTTTCAGACATTGTAAAATAGAATATATCTATATAACAACGTTATAGTATAGATATATTCTATTTCGTTTTTTATCTATTTATTTTTCTTGCAAGCGTTGCTGTCCAAATACCAACCATTGTTACCCCTAAAAACATTTCTATTCCTGATAAAAATATGCTATATCCAAATGGAGTTATATCTCCATAACCAACCGTTGTAAATGTAACTATACTAAAATGAAATGCTCTCACAAAATCATCTATCATCACATTTGCTGATTTTTCTGTAAAAAATAGTTCTTTATACGATATAATTTCACTTCCTATTTTAAGTCCAAAGATTAGATATAATATAGTAAATAAAAATATAAGTTCTAAAGATGTTATAAGTGCATAAGTTGGTCTTTCTCCATATCCGCAAATTAACCAAAGTGCATCTGATTTAAATCTTTTTATTCCCTTTAAAGTTTTTCGTTCTATAGTTTTATAAATATATAAGTATTCTCCATACTTAGCTAATAAATTATTTTCTTGAAATTTATAAGCTATAGTTCTATAAAATTTATAACAACTTTCATAACTTTCATTATTTAATTCGTCAAAGAATGTATCTTCATTGAACTTAGTCACTAAACTATCATCAAATTCTAAATTATATATATAAGATTCAGTTAATTTAAATGATTTTAAATCACAATCCTTAATTGTCATAAAATCTATATGAGAATTAATAAAAATACTTTTTTTAAAGTTGCTATGTTCAGTTATAAGATTATTTAATTGAGTGTATCTTAATATTGAATTTTTAAAGTTACAATCTATAAACCTAACTTTATTAAATTTACAGTTTATGAATATACTATTTTCAAAACTACAATTTATAAATTCTATATTTTCAAATTGCATATCCTTTATCTTTCTACTTTCAAACTTTGTGTTTTTAACAACTTTTAAATCTAAAATCTCATCTATTTTTATATATTTATTAAATTCATAAGAACTTATATCTTTTATATTTTTGTCATTAAGTCTATTATTAACTTCGTGGTTAGCGACTTTTCTTAATTTATTAAATTCAATAGTTTTCATATTTATTCTCCAAAAATAATTTTATAATATTAACTATTTCGGTTTAATATTTTGAGAATCCTTTGAAATAAAATTTTTGTCATATCATTTTTATCATAATGTCCTACTTTTCTTAATATACTTGTACAAATAACCATTTGGGGGAGGATAAATTTATGAATACAAAGATAAAAGTTTTAGAGGAAAAACTACCAAAAAAATGTTGCTCCTACTGTAATCATCTTTCTTTAGAGGGTCCTAATGATGATTTTACTTATGATATAAAATGTGTGCTTTCAAATAGTACTCCTTTAAATGGAGATTCATGCAATGATTTTAGCCCAGAATATACTAATTTAAATCATGTTGACTTAGATACTCTATATTTAAAATTTTTAGAGTCAGCTATTCAAGTTGATTATGCATCTTACTTAAACTCGCTACATTGGAAATTATTTAAAGAAAAAACTTTAGATTTTTACGACTATGAATGTTCTAAGTGTGGATGTAGTAACAATTTAAATGTTTATCATATAAATGATAACTTCGGCCGAGAAACTTTCGATGATGTAAATGTACTTTGTGAAAATTGTTTAAGAAATTAAATTTATATACTACTAATATTTTTTAAAAATAAACAAATAATAAATTCATAGTCAACTGACTATGAATTTATTTTATTTTGGAGGTATTTATATGTCAAATCCTATAAACTGTTCAGCTACAAGTTGTGCATATAACAACAGTGGAGGCTGTTATGCATCTGGAATCCAAGTAAAAGGTTCTAGAGCAAAAACAACAGCTCAAACAAACTGTGCAACTTACCAAGATAAAGCATCAAGTTCATTCACTAACTGTTCTGGAGAATGTACTTGCGCTAAAACTCATTCTATCTCTTGTGGTGCTGATCACTGTAAGCACAATAGCAATGGATGCTGTAAGGCTGAGTCTGTTCAAATAAACATGCAAGATGCATCTTGCGAAACTTTTGTAACTAAATAGTCCCCACACTATATTATTTACAAAATAAAAAAGAGCTGACTATAATATATAGCTGATGATAACTTTGTATGATTTAGCGACATTTTGAAAGCGCATTTTGCTTTCATGGAGCAAATCATACAAAGTTATCTTAAGCGTTTTATATATTAATCAGCTCTTTTTATTTTAATTGAAACTTAGATCTTCGATTAGTTCTTCATATTCTCTATAATTCTCTTCACCTTTTAAAATTCTTAACGCTCCATAAGAAAGAGCTTCTAACTCATTTTCTCCTGCTAGTACAGTTACTGGTGCAATAAATCTTACTTTGTCACTTAGTTTTTTAGTTAAATTTTTAGAGTATGCAATTCCTCCAGTTAAAATGATTGCATCCACATCACCATCTAAAACTGTAGATAACTCCCCAATTCCCTTTGCAACTTGGTAAATTAAAGCCTCATATATTAATTTAGCTTTTTCATCACCGTTTTCAATCATTTGTTCAACTTCTCTAATGTCTACAGTATTTAAATGGCCTACTATTCCACCTTTTCCTCTAATTTTTTTCAACATTTCTTTTTGAGTATATTTACCACTAAAGCACATATCTACAACCTTTTTAACAGGTATTCTTCCACTTCTTTCTGGAGAAAATGGACCCTCGTCATCAGATACTACATCTACCATGTGCCCATTTTTATGTGCAGCTATAGTTATTCCTCCTCCAAGATGTGCTACTATTAAATTCATATCTTTATAATCTCTATTGTTTTCCTTTGAAAATTTAATAGCCATAGCTCTTGAGTTTAATGCATGGCTCAAGCAGTTTCTCTTTATTTCTGGAAACCCTAATACTCTAGCTACATCATCTAATTCATCAACTGCTACACTGTCGTATATATATGCATTTACTCCTATTTCTTTAGCTATTTCATAAGAAATAAGCGCTCCTAAATTTGATGCATGTTCTATTATAGGTTTATTCTTTAACCTATCTACCATAGCATCATTTACTAAATAAGCTCCTGATTTTACAGGCGGAAGTATCCCTCCTCTTCCAACTATAGAATCTAACCCTTCTTTCTTAAAATCGTTTTCCTGAAGGGTATTTAAAATGCTTTCTTTTCTCATTTCAAACTGATCAGTTATACTATTATATTTTTCTAATTCATTTGCACTATGATTTATACTTTTCGAAAAAAGAATATTTTCATCTTCATATACTGCAATTTTAGTAGATGTTGAACCTGGATTAATCGCTAATATTTTGTACCCCATAAACTACTCCCCTTTGACTAAATTCATTCCTACTTTAAATGCTTCTATATTTATGTCTACAAACTCCTTTTTTACATTATCACTTATAATTTGATTCCAGTCAATATGTTCAAGGTTCATAGATTTCACTAAGCTTCCAAGTAAAATTATATTCATTGTTTTTGGATTTCCAAGTTCAATAGCACTCTTTGATGCATTTATCAATTTAGCTCCTACTCTCAATAACTCTTCACTTATTTCATTCCCTTTGTATTCAGCTTTTCCATTTAATATTGGCATTGAATTTATTTGATAGTCATTGACTATTATTTTTCCATTATCTTTTAAGTAATCTAACCATCTTAATGCTTCCATTTTTTCAAATGAAACTAAAATATCTGCTCCACCTTTTTCTATAACTGGAGAATAAACTTTATCACCATATCTAACTTGAGAAGATACAGATCCACCACGCTGACTCATACCATGTATTTCACTCATCCTTACATCATATCCTGACTCCATAAGACCAATTGTTAGAAGCTTACTCGCAAGTATAGTACCTTGACCACCAACTCCAACTAAAAGTACGCTCTTTGTCATTTATTTATCCCCCTTATATATAGCTTGTTTTGGACATATTTGTGAACATACTTCACATCCTACACAGCTAGTTTTTTCAATACATGCTTTTTTAGTTTCTTTATCAAATGATATTGATGGACAGCCAGATTTTATACATAACTTACATCCTATACATAAATCTTTATCTATATTGCATTTTTGTCTAAACGCACCTCTAAACTCTGCTTTATCTTCTTTAGAAAACTTTTTAAGAACACATGGCCATCTTGTTATTATAACGCTAGGTTCATCTAATTTAAGTGCCCAATCTAGTGCATCATTTACTTCTTTTAAGTTGTTTGGATCTATGGTTCTTACATGATTTATACCGCAAGCTAAAACTAATTTTTCAATATCTAATTCTTTTACTTCTTTTCCTTGTAATGTATATCCTGTTCCAGGATTTTGTTGATGACCGGTCATACCTGTTATTCTATTATCTAAAATTACAGATATTGCATTACTTTGGTTGTATGCTATATCTATAAGTGAGTTTATTCCAGTATGGAAGAATGTAGAGTCTCCTAAAACTCCAACTACTCTCATGTTATTATTTTCTTTCATATTAAACACTTGTTGTGCTCCATGGCCTACACTTAAACTTGCTCCCATACATACTATTGAATCTAATGCGTTGTATGGACTTGCAAAACCTAGTGAATAACATCCAATATCTCCTGAAACCATAACATTTTTTCTCTTTCCTATTTCATAGAAAAATCCTCTATGTGGACATCCTGAACATAATGTTGGCGGTCTTCCAACTACTAAATCTTCATTATATTCTATAGTTTTTTTCTCTTCACCTAACATAACCTTTCTTATTACATCCGGAGTCATTTCTCCTGTGTATGGGAATATATCTTTTCCTATTACATCTATTCCCATAGCTTTTACTTGGTCTTCTATAAATCTATCGTTTTCTTCTATTACATATATTTTCTTAACTTTGCTAGCAAATTTTTTTATTTTTACATCTGGTAATGGATTTGTAAATCCTAATTTTAAATATGATACATTATCTTTAAATACTTCTTTTGCATAGTTATAGCATACACCACTAGCTATTATGCCTATATCATTACTATTAAGTTCTATGTAGTTTAAATCCGTTGCATTTGAGTAAGCTCTTAACTTGTTTAATCTTTCTTCAACCTTTACTCTAAGATTTCTAGAGTGCGCTGGAACAGTAACTCGTTTTTGTACATCTTTTACATAATCTGCTACTCCTACTTCTTCTCTTTCTGAGCAATTTACTACACCTTTTGAATGACATAATCTAGTTGTAACTCTGTATAAAACTGGAGTATCAAATTCTTCACTTACACTATAAGCTTCTTTTAGCATATCTTTAGCTTCTTGGCTAGTTGATGGTTCAAATAAAGCTATTTTAGCAAACTTAGCATAATTTCTATTATCTTGTTCATTTTGAGATGAATGCATTCCCGGCTCATCAGCTGAAACTAATACCATTCCTCCATTTACTCCTGTATATGCAAATGTGAATAATGGGTCTGCTGCTACATTGACACCTACATGTTTCATACACGCTAGCGTTCTAGCCCCTGCTATAGAACCGCCTATACTTGCTTCAAGTGCTACTTTTTCATTTGGTGCCCACTCTGCTAATATGCTATCTTTGTATGTAGCTACATTTTCCAATATCTCAGTACTTGGAGTTCCAGGGTATGCAGATGCATACTTAACCCCTGCTTCATAAACTCCACGAGCTATTGCTTCATTTCCAGTCATTAATAATTTCATTTTTATCCCCCTATTTTTATAATCTTTAAGTTTTTCTACTTTAAATTTAATCAACTAAGTCAATTGCTTCTTTTAAAATCCTAGGTGCAACCTTACACTTTTCTTTATTTACAGCACATACAGCAAATCTTACTCCCATTTTTAACGGTATAGTATATAAATTGCTTTCTATTGCTTTTTCACATACTTTCATAGGACTTTTACAAGGTATACTTACAAAGAATCCATCTCTATATGGAAGTATATTTAACCCTATATCTCTAGCTTCATCTACAAATGCTTTAGCTCTTTCTTTTAAAACTGATTTATATGAATTTTTTTCATCTTCATATCTTTTTAGCTTTTCTTCATCATTTATAATTGTTGTTAATAACTCCATAGCCCCTCTATTGCAATTTGACCAATTTGCTCTTGCAGAATGTGAGCATGAATAATAAAATTCATCAGCTATATCTTTATTACTAGATACACATAAGCAAGCCCCACTTCTCATTCCATATGCCGTATATCCTTTTGACATACTAAACCCTATAATTACCAATATGTTTTCAGGTAGATTTTCAAACTTTTTGAAAAATCTTCTAGTATCATTAGATCCTTTACCTGAAAAATCTATATATGCTACATCTACAAATAAAGTTATTTTTTTATTTGTATCTTTTACAGTTTGCTTACATAAATTTAATATTTTGTCCCACTCTTCATCAGAAACTGTATATCCAGTTGGATTATGAGCTGGTGTATTAAATATAGAAAAAATTCTATCTTGTTTTTGTGATAAATTTATAAATTGATCTTTAAATGATTCAAAATTAAAATTGCCTTCTTTATTAAATAATTCATAGTTTGTAATATTTCTATTTATCTCTTCACAAATAATTTTATATGGTCCCCAATACCAATCTGGTACAAGTATAGTTTCTTGTTTTTCTGTATAATTAAAAACTGCTAACTTTATAGATCCAGATCCTCCTGGAGATGCAACTACTCTTATATTGCTGTTTGGCATAAATTCTTTAAAACAAGCTTTTTTTACTGCTTCTATATAGTCGCTTTGCCCTGCAATTTGAGCATATGCCGCTATTTGTTTGTTGTCTAAGTTTTTATATTCATCATAAACTGACTTTAAAGTTATAAGGTTTCCCTTATCATCCATAAGTGCTCCTATAGTAGCATTTATAACATTTTCTTTTCCATTTTCTTTTTCACATATTTGTGCCCTTTTAGATAAATTGAATATCATATCTTCTTCTTTTGGCCAAATAGCATGTTTAGCCGCCATTGACGTAATCATTAAATCCCTCCTAAATACTTGTATATTAATACATATTACAATTAGTTAGATTTAATGATTATTTATGAAAAAAAAATAAGACATCCTTATGGATGTCTTATCTTTTATAATTAATTAGACTTTAACTTTTCTAATTCTTCTATTAATTTGTCGTTAAGAACTTTTATATGAGTTCCTTTCATTCCTAGAGATCTAGATTCTATAACCCCTGCACTTTCAAACTTTCTTAATGCATTTACTATTACAGATCTTGTTATTCCAACTCTATCTGCAATTTTACTTGCAACAAGTAGTCCTTCTCTTCCGCTTAATTCTTCGAATATATGCTCTACAGCTTCTAATTCAGAATATGATAATGTTCCTATAGCCATTTGAACTACAGCTTTCTTTCTCATTTCTTCTTCTAGCTCTTCACCTATAGATCTTAATATTTCAAGACCTATAACTGTTGCACTATATTCTGCTATTACTAAGTCGTCATCTGTAAACATTTGGTCGTATCTCGCAAGTATTAATGTACCTAATCTTTGTCCACTACATAATATTGGAACTATTGTTAAATATTTTTCTTTTCTATCTTCTTCGTATGGAAGAAGTTCTATCATTTCTGTCCCAGTTAAGTTTTCTTTTGTTTCGTTTATTTTTAATATATTTTTTGAATATGCTTCTGGGAACATCTTTTTATGTGTTTTTTCATCTTCTATAACTGAGCTGTCTTTTTCAACATTAAGGTAAACACCTAATATTTTACCTTTAGTACTTACAACATAAGCATTCGAACTTAAAACTTCACCTAATGCTTCAGCTAATAAATTAAATGACACATTACTTCCACCACTAGTTTGTAATGTTTTATTAATTTTTCTTGTTTTTTCTAGCATTTCACTTGCCATCTATTATCATCTCCTCATGAAGTTTGGCCACTTTTATACCCTTAATACATTTATATTATTTTAACGTTCTTACTTTAGCACTGTCATATTATCATAATTTCAAATCTTTTTCAATACTATAAATTGGTTTTAGACACATTATTTGACATTATTCATTGCTTTTATCATTATTTTCTAAATTTTTCTCTTTTTTACACTCTTTATTAGAACAAATTACCTTAGTTTCTGATTTTGTTACCTTCTCTACTAAGTATGAATTACATTCACTACATAATTCTCCAGTAGGTTTGTTCCATGATATAAAATCACACTCTGGATAATTCGAGCATCCATAAAAGGCCTTACCTTTTTTTGATTTTCTAAGAATTATATCACCTTTTCCACATTTAGGACACTTTACCCCTACCTTATTTACTAGTGGTTTAGTTGTCTTACATTCTGGATAATTCTTACAAGCTATAAACTTACCAAATCTTCCATATTTTATAACCATGTTAGATCCGCAATTTTCACAAATTTCATCAGTTTCTTCATCCATGTTTACTTTTTCAATATTTTCAATCGCTACTTCTATAGCCTCTTTTAGTGGTGCATACACATCTGCTACAACTTCTTTCCAGTATGTATCTCCCTCTGCAACATCATCTAGCATATTTTCCATCTGTGCTGTAAAATCTACATCAACAAATTTTTGGAAGTTTTCTTCTAATATATTAGTAACTATTTTCCCTAACTCAGTTGGGCATAAACTAGATGCATTTTTTTCAACATATTCTCTATTTAATATAGTAGCTATTGTTGGTGCATAAGTAGATGGTCTTCCTATACCTAGTTCTTCTAAAGTTTTTACTAAACTAGCTTCTGTATATCTAGCTGGCGGTTGCGTAAAATGTTGAGAAGGTCTAACTTCTTCTGATGATAATAAATCTTTTTCGTAAACAGTTGGAAGAATTTTATCTTCTCTATCTGTAAAATTATATACTTTAGTATAACCATCAAATTTTAATGTTGATCCTGTGGCCTTAAATATTAGATTATCTACTTTACAAGTTAAATTTAAAGTATCAAATACTGAGTCTTCCATCTGACTTGCAACAAATCTTCTCCATATTAAATCATATAACTTATATTGATCTCTACTTAGAGATGCTTTTATGTTGCTTGGTGTTCTATCTACAGATGTCGGTCTTATGGCTTCATGAGCATCCTGAACTTTTTTAGACTCAGTTTTAGCTTTTTTATTTTCTTCAAATTTATAATATTTTTCACTATATTCTTCTAATATAAATTCTTTAGCTTTTTCTTTAGCTTCTTCTGATATTCTCTTTGAATCAGTTCTTATATATGAAATTAAACCTAGAGTTCCTTCTCCGTCTATATCTACACCTTCATATAATTCTTGTGCTACCATCATAGTTTTCTTAGTTGTAAAACCAAGTTTATTTGCAGCTTCTTGTTGTAACATACTTGTTGTAAATGGCTTAGGAGCTGATTTTCTTCTTGATTTTGACTCTATACTATGTACAGTTAAATCTTTACCTTTTATTTTTTCTAGTATTTCATTTACTTGACCTTCGTTTTCAAGTTCTACCTTTTTATCATTTTCTCCATAATATTTTAAGGTAACTTCCTTACCTTCTTTTGTTTTAGCATCTAATTCTATTGTCCAATATTCTTTTGGATCAAAAGCTTCTATTTCTTTCTCTCTATCACATATTAATTTTGTTGTAACAGATTGAACTCTACCTGCACTAAGCCCTTTTCTAACTTTTTGCCAAAGTATAGGACTTATTTGGTATCCTAATAATCTATCTAAAACACGTCTTGCCTGCTGCGCATCTACTAAATCTAGTTTAATATTTCTAGGACTTTTTATAGCTTTTTTTATAGCATCTTTAGTTATTTCATTGAATTCAATTCTACAATTTTCAGTCTCATCCAATGATAATATATGTGCTAGATGCCAAGATATAGCCTCTCCTTCTCTATCGGGGTCGGTTGCTAGAAAAACTTGTTTTGCTTTTTTAGCTTCTTTTTTTAATTCCTTTATTACATCCCCTTTACCTCTTATATTTATATACTGAGGCTCGAAATTATTCTCTATATCTACTCCTAATTTACTCTTAGGTAAATCTCTTATATGCCCTACAGATGCCTTTACTGTATAATGACTTTTTCCTAAAAATTTTTCTATGGTTTTAGCTTTTGCAGGCGACTCAACGATGACTAAGCTTTTTGCCATATATCCACACCCCCACAATTTTTATTTTACACTATATATCTTGTTTCGCATTTCTATTATCTTACCTTCTATTTCAAGCATATTTAAAATGCAATTTATATCTTGTATATTCATATTAGTATAATCACAAATTCTATCTATATGCAAGCTTCCTTTTGTTTTAATAATATCAAAAATGCTTTGCTGTACATATGTTAATCCATTGCTATTGCTATTATTAGCTATTTTGTTAAATTTTTTTAAATTATATTCATTTATTATATCTTCTATATCATCAACAAGCTTTGCACCATCTTTTATTATCATATGGCAACCTTTACTCATGTCTGAGTTAATATTACCTGGAATTGCAAAAACGTTTTTACCCTGTTCAAGTGCAAAGTCAACAGTTATTAATGCTCCACTTTTCTTTGTTGCCTCTACTACTATAACCCCATCACTTAACCCACTTATAATTCTGTTTCTAGCTGGATAATTTGATGGAGCCACTGGATGTCCTACATTGTATTCTGATACTAAAAGACCTCCATCTTCTAATATTTTATTAGATAGGTTAAAATTTTTCTTAGGAAGTGGATTCTCTACACTTGATCCTAGAACAGCTACAGTCTTTGATGATCCTTTAATACATCCTTTGTGAGAATGTTCATCTATGCCCATAGCCATGCCACTTACTATGTTTATATTATAGTTAGATAATTCTTCACTTAAACTTTGAGCACACCAAACTCCATAAGATGTAGGTTTTCTAGATCCTACCATAGCTAAAGATAACTTATTTAATTGATTTACATCTCCTTTGTAAAAGAGTACACTAGGAGCATTGTAAATATGTCTTAATTTAGAAGGGTATGTACTCTCATTCTTTCCTATATAGCTTACCTCATGCTTATATAACTCCTCTTTTAGCGAATCTAGATAAGCGCGACTTTTATATTTTACTATATTCTGTTTAATATTTAAATTTAAATTTTCAATTTTTAGTATCTCTTTATCAGGTAGGTCCATAAGCTCCTCTATATCATCTACACTGTCTTCAATTTTTTCTATAGTTTTATTTCCTATACCTCCTATAGACAATAACCATAAGTATATATCTTTCTTATTCATAACTCACCTCTAAATTAAAACATATTTATTCATTCATAAAGTAATTATAGTAAGCTTTTCTAAATGAAAATGCCTCTAGCACATGGTTTTGTTCAATTAATTTTTTATTATCTAAATCAGCTATAGTCCTAGCAGTTTTTATTAACTTTGTGTAACTCCTATTTCCTAGCCTATATTTATTGAAAATTAACTTCAATACTTCCTCAGCTTCATCATTTAACCTACAATATAAATTTAATTTAGAAGATTTAATCTCATTATTAAAATCTATAACATCATTTTTAAATCTATCTTTTTGAATTTTCCTTGCATTTTCTACTCTTAGTTTTATGTCTATTGAACTCTCTTCTTTTTTATTACTATTGAATTCCTCATAAGGTATAGAGTTTACTTCTATAAACATATCAAATCTGTCTAATAGAGGCCCTGAAATTTTACCTAAATACCTATTTATATCGCTTGTACTGCATTTACATTCTGTATTTGACATATAGTATCCGCATGGGCATGGATTCATTGCTCCTATAAACATACTATTACATGGATATTTAAAATTGATCTTTACTCTTGATATATTTATATATTTATCTTCTATTGGTTGCCTTAGAGTTTCTAATATTTTCCTATCAAATTCAGCTATCTCATCTAAGAAAAGTATCCCTCTATGTGCTAGTACAACTTCTCCAGGTTTTGCATCAACGCCACCTCCTATCAATGCCTGTTTAGTTGCAGTATGATGAGGAGATCTAAATGGTCTATTTAAAACAATTCCTTCATTTGATTTTAAAAGTCCTGCTGCACTATATATCTTACTTACTTCCAGTGTTTCTTCTTCATTAATACTTGGAAGTATTGTTATCATTCTTTTTGCAATCATAGTCTTTCCTGATCCAGGAGGTCCTATCATTAAAAAATTATGATTACCTGCAGCTGCTATTTCTGCTCCTCTTTTTACAAAATAGTTTCCTTTTATATCTGAAAAATCTTCATCATAATTTTCTTTACTTTGAATAAATTTTATTTTTTCTTTCTTTATATCTATTTCTTTATTTATAAATCCTATGCACTCTTTCAATGTTTCAATAGGTATTATTTCTATTTCTTTTACAAATAAAGCTTCTCTTTCATTTTCTTTAGGTAAAAACACTCTTTTTATACCCTTATTCTTAGCATTTATAACTAAAGATAAAATGCCTTTTACTTTTCTCAATTTTCCATCTAATGATAGTTCTCCTATAAATAAGCTTTCATTTAAATATTCATCACTTTCATTTATAAAGTTTCTTAGTATTCCTATGGATATAGGTAAGTCGAAGTAAGCTCCTTCTTTTTTCATATCTGCAGGAGATAAGTTTACCACTATCCTTGAATTAGGAAATTTATATCCACTATTTAATATTGCAGACTTTACCCGTTCTCTAGATTCTTTTATAGATGCTCCTGCTAATCCAACAATATTGAAACTTGGTATTCCATTAGTTATATCAACTTCTACCTCTACTATTATTCCTTCAATACCTACCAAGGTACTTGAGTTTATAATACTTAACATTTTATTACCTCTTTTTTTATTACTATTAAAAAGCATTTTCAATATGGTTTATTTCGTTATTTTTCAAATAAACTTCAATAACATCAAACCTTATTGGAACTTTTTCTAATTTATTTTTAACTATATAATATTTAGCAACATTTTTTATCTTCATTTTCTTTTTATAATTTACAGCTTCTGATGGATATCCAAAGTTTATATTACTTCTTGCTTTTACTTCTACAAATACCAATTCTTCATTCAATTTTACTATTATATCAATTTCTCCAAATTTTAATTTGTAGTTGTTTTCTAATATGTAAGCTCCTTTAGATTTCAAATAATTTGTTGCTAATTTTTCACCTAAACTACCTTTTTGTATATTATTCATAAAAATTACCTTTTATTTTGATTTTTTTATAAAGTATAGTCAATACTGTTGTTTAGTATACAATTTTTTAAATGTAACTTTTTAAGCCTTGATAATTAGTTTTCATAAGATTATGATTTAATATATATTAATTTTGGGCATTTGGAGGAAGTATGAAGAGAACATCAAAGAAAAGGAAACTAAAAAATAAGAAAAGTGAAATTATTATAATTTCTGCAATTTCATTGTGCTTATTTTTTATAATGTCATTTTTAGCAGTAAATATATTTAAAGGAAAGGTTTTCGAAATTAATGCAACAAAAATAGCAAATGATGATAGTAGTGTAAAAAATATAACTATAAGTGCAATAGGGGATATAATGGCTCACGATGATCAATTAAAAGCTCAGTTTGATAAAGATAATAATACATATTCATTCAATAATAACTTTAAATATGTAAAACCATATATATCTAATTCAGATTTAGCTATAGCAAATTTAGAGACAACTTTAGCTGGTCCTAAGGCAAAGTACAGCTCATTTCCAAAATTCAATTCACCTGATGAATTGGCTGATGCAATAAAAGATAGTGGGGTGGATATAGTATCCACAATAAACAATCATACATATGATAGGGGTTCTGATGGAGTTTATAGAACATTAGATGTTTTAAATTCTAAAGACCTAGAACATGTCGGTACTCAAAAAAATGATGAAGACGAAAACTTTTTAATAAAAGACGTTGATGGAGTAAAGCTAGGTATAACTGCTTACTCATATGGACAAGTGTATGGAAGTACTACAGCACTTAATGGATTGAATATAGATTATAATGACCTTAATAATTTAAATATTTTCAACTCAAGTTATGTAGATATAGCCTTTAATGAAATTAAAGATACTTTAGATGTTATGAATAATAAAGAGTCTGATCTTCAAGTTGTTATACTACACTGGGGCGATGAATACACAAGACAACCTAATGAGTTTCAAAAAGAGTTAGCTAAAAAATTATGTGACTATGGAGTTGATATAATCATAGGTTCTCATCCTCATATGGTCCAACCTATTGAAATGATAAAATCTGATGAAAATGATAATGAGACTTTGGTTATATATTCATTAGGAAACTTCTTAAGCAATCAAAGAAATGAAATTTTAAATAAAAAATATACTGAAGATGGTGTTATTGCCAACATAGGCATAAATAAAAACTTAAATACCGGAGAAACTAAAATTTCAAATGTTGAATACATACCTACATGGGTTAATAAATATAACAACAAAAATGGTAAACTTACATATGAAATAATACCTTTAATAAACGAAAAACAACTTTCTAAAATAGATAATTTACCACTTGATAAGGCAAAAAAATCATACGATAACACTACATCTATAATAGGCTCTTCCGACATTATAAATGTGGCAAAATAAAAAAATCTATTTCAAAATAAAACAATATAGTAAAAGGTTAAAATGTAAAGTTTAGCGACTTTTAAAGCATCTTTCCAGCTTTAGGAGCAAACCTTACGTTTTAACCTTTTTACTAATACGCTATTTTGAGATAGCTTTTTTAATTTATGCTTTTTTAAATATTACTTTCTCATCTATATCTTTTATAGTTTGACACCCTGTTAAAATCATAGTAGATTCAATTTCATTTATAACCTTCTTAACATACATATCTACACCTTCACTAAGTCCGCCAAATGAAGCTGTCACAAATGGTCTTCCTATTAAAATTCCATCTGCTCCAAGTCCTAGCATTTTGACCACATCAACCCCAGTTCTAACTCCTCCATCTGCAAGTATAGTAACCTTACCTTTAACAGCTGAAGCTATATCTTCAAGTACATCACATACTCCTGGAGTATGGTCTAAAACTCTACCTCCATGGTTAGATACAACTATAGCATCTACACCAGCTTCTACAGCCATTAAAGCATCTTCCTTAGTCATTATACCTTTTAATATAAACGGTAGGTTTGTAGATGCTTTTAAATCCTTTATAGCATCAATTGACTTTGGTTCTACAGTTTTACCATGCATAGATAAAGTAACTAGTCCGCATGCATCTATATCTACTCCTACTGCAAATGCTCCAGCTTCTTCAGCTAATTTAATCTTTCTTTTTATATCTGAATTCTCCCAAGGCTTTATAAATACTATTCCATTTCCATCAAACTCTTTTATTACTCTTAAGTTTTCTATTAAAAATTCATCTACTGCGGTATCTCCTACCATAGGATAAATTTCATTTTTTAAACATCCATCTACAACACTAGTTATATATTCTCTTTCACTTAACTTACCACCCATATTAAGTGTTGTGCCTGTTATAGGCGCAGCAAATATAGGAGCTTTCATTTTTTTCCCAAACATTTCTACTTTTGTGTCTGGATTTTTCACATTATGAATAACCCTCATATTTAATTTTACTTTATCTAAGCTTTCATAGTTTTCTATAAATGCACTTCCAGTCCCTTTCCCTCCCATTCCAGGAACTTCACTTGCACAAACTACTCCATTACAAACTTTGCAAACTCTACAGCTTCCATTTAGATTTTCTCTTGCTTGTTTTAACATTTCTTTATAGTCCATAAAAACCTCTCCCTTAGCATAGTTTATAATTAAATTATATCACTATAATATATTTTTTAAAAAACTTCTTCTGTGTATAGTTGTTATTCCATGCTCTCTAATAGCTTTGTAATGTTGGTCTGTTCCATATCCTTTATGAGAAGCAAACCCGTACTCAGGATACATTTTATCATATTCATACATTATACTATCCCTTGTAACCTTTGCTAATATACTAGCTGCAGCTATAGATATAGATTTAGAGTCACCTTTAATAATAGACTTTTGATCTATACTCACATCTGGAACATGTGCAGCATCAACTAATAAATAATCTGGTGCTTTCTTCAAGCAGTTTATAGCTTTTTTCATCGCCATATATGTTGCATTTAATATGTTATATTCATCTATCTCTTCTCTTTGAACTATACCTATTCCATAATCAAGAGCTTGATCTCTTATTATATCAAATAATTCATCTCTTTTAGCTTCACTCAATTTTTTAGAGTCATTTATACCTTCTATCTTAGTTCCTGGTTTAAAAACTACAACAGCTGCAACAACAGGACCTGCTAGTGGACCTCTACCTGCTTCGTCTATTCCTCCAATATATGTATATCCGTTTTCATATCCTTCATTTTCAAATGTGTTTATAAGCTCTAATCTTTCATTTTCCGCTCTTATTTTATCTAGTTTTTTAGCTAATTTTATAGCTATATTTTTAACTGATTTTCTCTCATCATCCTTTAAAATGTCTATATACTTTAAATACTCATCTGTGCTTATCGAGTCAATAATTGCATTTATTTCCTTAACACTTTTATCTTTCATCTTTTATCTCCTTATTTTTTATCTTTACTTTATATTTTATCAAAAAATTAAAGTGCTTAATATAAATTTAAGCACTTTAATTTTAAATTTTATTAATTACACCCGCTGTATCCACACTTTAAGCAAATACTACATCCTCCTGTATTTGCCATTTGTTCATTTCCACACTCTGGGCATATGAATTTTTCATTTTTATTATCTTCAGTTACACATATTTCTTCTTTTTCATCATTTTCTTCTTTTTGATCTTTAGGTTTTTCATTTATAAGTACTCCACTTCGTTTACATCCATCTCTAAATATAGTTATTCCTTTTAAGTTGTGTTTCCAAGCCTTAATATAAATTTCATACACATCTTCAACTGTTGTTTCATAAGGAAGATTTATAGTAGATGAAATTGATGCATCAATATATTTTTGCCATGCTTGTTGCATTTTTATTCTATCTTCATAATCTAAATTCATAGCTGTTACAAATATATCAGGTAAATCTTTTTCATCAGTTATATTTTTTAAATCCATATATTCTTTTACTATAGGAGTATATACTTTGTAATATACATCTTCGTCATGTAAACTTTCAGTTTTTCTTATATACGAAATGTTAAATATAGGTTCAATTCCACCACTTATTCCTAACATAGTAGATATAGATCCAGTAGGTGGTATAGTTAGAAGTTGAGAGTTTCTAAGTCCATATAATTTAACTAATTCTTTTATATCATCATCTATATTATCATTGAAAAATTTAGATTTTAAAATAGCTTCTTTTTTATATTCTTTAAATGGACCATATTCTTTTGCTAGTAATGATGACTGTTTAACTGCTTCATTTAGCATTGTTCTAGCTATGAATTTACATAGATCTATTGATTTATCAGACCCATATCTCATATTCATTTTTATAAGCATATCCCCTATACCCATAACACCTAATCCGATTTGTCTATATTTATCAACACTTGTCTTTTGTTCTTGTAATGGATGTAAATCCAGGCCTTCATCTAAAACTTGATTTAGAGCTATTACAGACTCTCTAACACACGCTTTAAATTTATTACTATCAAACGTAGCACTTGTCCCAAATGGTTGTATTACAAACTCAGCTAAATTTATAGACCCTAGTAAACAACTTCCCCCACTTGGCAATGGCTCTTCTGCACAAGGATTTACTCCTGAATAGGCAAATTCTTTATCTTCACTCATAAGATGATGTTTCTTTATATTATCCCAAAATAATATTCCTGGTTCTGCATAGTCCCAATTATTTTTACATAATTTCATGAATAACTTTTTAGCATCTACTTTCTTTATAACATGTTCATTATTTCCTTCTACTATAAATTCACATCTATAAGTTTCATTATTTTCAACAGATTTCATAAACTCATCATTTATTCTAACTGATATGTTAGCTTTTGTTATTTTAGTTAAATCCGTTTTTATATCTATAAAGTCCTCTATATCTGGATGACTTACTTCCATTGAAATCATAAGTGCTCCACGTCTTCCTCTTTGACCTATTAATCCTGTAGTCATACTATATAATTCCATAAATGAAACTGACCCAGTTGTATTTTTAGCAGAATTATTAACCTTAGCTCCTCTAGGTCTTAATTTAGATATATCAATTCCAACTCCACCACCATAGCTAAATGTTCTTGCAAGTTTTTTTGCTGTATCGAATATATCTTCTAAATTATCTTTTGGTGGTTCTAAAACGTAGCAATTTGAGTATGTAACTTTTAATCCATCTTTATATAATCCTCTATTAGCTAAAATTCTACCTGCAAATAAAAACTTTTTCTGTCTTATTAACTTTCCTATTCTAGTATTTTTAGCAGATATTCTGTTTATCCATTCATCAAAGTTTTCTTTATTATATCTATATTTATTTTTCCATATAGATTTTTGTAATTCATCCATATCCCAAGGTTTTTTTCTTATATTAGCTCTTTTTTCTCTATATAAAATATAGTGTTTTGCTACATCTTTTCTATTAGATTCCATAAGTAATACTTCTACTAAGTCTTGAATTTCTTCAACATTTAAAGACTTATCACTGTTTTCAAAATTTTTCTCAACTTTATTTGCTATTTCATTTCCTAGATTTTTATCTATTCCTTTTTCACTATTTATTGTTGATTTATAAACTGCATCTGCAATTTTTACTTTACTAAATTTTTCGATACTGCCATCTCTTTTTATGATTTTCTTCATACTATACCTCCAAACTATAAATTATAAACGTTCTTATATAAATACACTTTTTAAACGCTATATTAAACATTAAATAATTTATTTTTTTATATAACTGTTTAAATTATATTGTGCATATTTATTATTTTTATAATTTATAGCATTTTTAGGACAATTGTGTATACATCTTGTACATAGCATACACTTATTTAAGAATTTTATTTCCTTATTATCATCAAATATTATATTTTTTTCTGGACAATTTTTTACACATATACCACACTTAACGCAATCTTCATCTACCGAGAAATTTTTTCCCATGAATTTAGCCATCACCGAAAAAGTTTCTGCTAATAAATCTTTTCCTAAAACTCCTTTATTTTCTGTATCTGCTAAATATAATTTTCCTTTATTCAATCTATCAACTAAAATGTCCATTTGTTTATTTGTGTTTTTTATCATATCATTTACTTCTTGCGTTGTGTTTTTAGGATATTTTCCAAAGTAAAAATTTCTAGGCATTACATATGTTTCTTTAGCTAAAATATTGTATCCTTTTTTATCTAACTTCTTTGCTAAAGAGTCAACTCCATTAGCATTTTTAAGACCCGCTGAGGTAGAGTATACTATGCAATTTGCATTTTTGTTTTTTATGTTTCTAAGTATCCATCTTATCATTTTTTCAGGTACATTACCTGCATAAATCGGTCCTCCTAAAATTAAAAGTTCTACATCTTCATCTATAGTAGGATTTGTATCTATACCATTAATCTTAACATCATGTCCAGTATTAACTAATTTTTCACCTAAATAATCTGCTACATATTTTGTGTTTCCTGTTCCCGAAAAATGTAATATATTAACCTTCATAAATTTTCCTCCTAAGTAAAATTATTTTATAACCTTAAAATTTTTAATATCATATTTTTAATTTTCTTTGTTTATCAAGTCTATTTATTTTAAAGTTATTATAATATATTTTAGTTGCGTGCGCAACATTATTTTCATTGTAAGTTTTCCCATTTATTAAATATATAAACTACTAATCCTATCAGATATTCTTTTCCTAAGCTAGTTGGAGATATAAGTATTAAAAGAAGTAATATAAACCGTAAATTTATAGATTTTATAAAATCAGACAAAAGATGTTTTTGTTACTAATACAAAAAGCCGTTGATAGTTTTATCAACGACTTTTTACTTTCTTATATTAACTTTTATTATTCGTATTCTACACTCATGCAGTTACTTGTCTTAACAAAGTTTCCTAATATTCCACCTACTATTGCAGGTACTATCCAGTTAAATCCTATCTTAGCAAATGGTAATACTTCTAAGAATGGTATGTGTACTGGTAATCCATAAGTTTTAGCTAATGAATTAACTACACCTAATATACTTATTATTAAAGTTACATATGCTGCACCTTTTATAGCATTATCATTTTTAATTTGATCTTTAAATAATGTTGTTATTACTAGTAGTATAGTTACTGGGTAAACCATATCAAGTATTGGTGCTGAGAATTTAATTATAGTGTCAACTCCAAAGTTAGATACTATAGCACTGAATACACATACAACAACTACTACTACTTCATATTTTAATTTATTGTTAGTAATTTTAGTGAAATATTGTCCTGTAGCTGATGTTAATCCTATAGCTGTTGTTAAACAAGCTAGAGCTACTATTATTCCTAGTATAGCTTTACCTGGATATCCAAGTAATTGTTCTGTTATTCCAACTATTAATGAAGCTTGAGATATTGAGCTTATATCTTGTCCTGCAAAGTTTTGAGATATAGTTGCTCCTAAGAATGTAAGTCCTCCATAAACAAAACATAAAGCTACTCCTGCTACTATACCAGCTTTTATTGTTAAACTCACTTTTTCTGAGTTACTTTCATATCCTTTATTGTGTAAAGATGCAATTATTATAGTTGAAAGTGCAACTGCTCCTAACGCATCCATTGTTTGATATCCTTGTGATA
Organism: Paraclostridium dentum; assembly: GCF_048568265.1. Taxonomy (NCBI): domain Bacteria; kingdom Bacillati; phylum Bacillota; class Clostridia; order Peptostreptococcales; family Peptostreptococcaceae; genus Paraclostridium; species Paraclostridium dentum. The sequence goes on from NZ_CP183813.1 coordinate 2,402,792, forward strand.
CTCCATTTGAAAATACGTTGTCTACTAAAGTGTCTGGGCTTATTTGTCCTAATGGTGTTATTATACCTTTTATTATTAAAAGAGCTAACGCAACAAGTAATGCTGGTGTTAACACTTTTCCTATTATATCTACAACCTTAGATGGTCTTATTGTAAGTAATAACACTATTGCAAAGAATATTATAGAGAATATTACTGGAGATACAGCATTTCCTATTATAGGTTGTACACCCATTTCAAATGTTGTAGCTGCTGTTCTAGGTATTGCTAATAAAGGTCCTAGACAAATCATTATAGCTATTCCTACAACTTTTGATAAAGATTTACCTGCTCTTCCTAAAATCTTATTAACATCTCCTCCGCATTTTGCTGCTGCTGCTATAGCTAGTAATGCTAGTCCTACGTCAGCTAATATAAATCCTGAGAATCCCGTCATCCAACTTTCACCAGATATAAGTCCTAAAAATGGTGGGAAGATAAGATTTCCTGCTCCAAAGAACATAGCAAAAAGTGCAAATCCCACTATAATTATATCTTTGTTCGTATTTTTCATATTAAAGCCCCCTAAAAAATTTCTTTTTATTTAGATTAAATATTCTGAAAATATTATATGATACTTTTTTCTAACTGTCAATAATATTGTCAATATACAAAATATTATGAATATTCTGTCTAAAATTACATATTTCTAGAGTTAAGTTATTCCAAATATTTCAGCCTTTAAGTTAAATTTTTATCATAAAAATTTTTTTTTATGGCTTATGTATAAATGAAAAAAAATAGAGTTTAGACTTTATAAAAATAGCCCCTTTACAGTGAAAATACTGACTTTGAAGGATTCTATTTTTTTATCTAATCTCTATTTTTTTTATCGCTTTAACAATCAATCATATCTTTAGGTACTTCTAAAGTTATTCTTCCCATCTTACCATCTCTGAATTCATTTAGAACTGTTGTTGCAATTCTTGTATAATCCAACTCATTTTTTCTCAAAATAAGACCTCTTTTAATTCCTATTTTATCCATAGTTTCTATAGGAGTTTCTCCAAGCTCTTCCAGTTTATATCTTTCTTTTAATTTTTCTGGTTCTATTTCCATTAATTTCTCTATTAATTTAAGACCTAAAGTGTCCACGTCTAAAACTTCATCTTTTATAGCTCTACAAAATGCTAATTTTAAAGCTACTTCTTCATCTTCAAATTTAGGCCATAATATACCCGGAGTATCTAATAGCTCTAAGTTACCTTTTAGCTTAACCCATTGCTTACCTTTAGTTACTCCTGGCTTATCTCCTGTTTGAGTACTTTTTCTTCCTGTAAGCTTATTTATAAGAGAAGATTTACCTACGTTTGGAATTCCAACTATCATTATTCTTATAGGTCTCTCTATTCTTCCCTTTTTAACTAAAGCTTCCATTTTTTCTCTAGTTTCATTTTTACATTCTTCTATTATTTTATTTACGCCTTTTCCCTTTAAAGTATCTACTGGGATAGCTTTTATTCCTCTTTTTTTGTAATAATCAACCCATTGATTTAATTTATTTTGATCTGATATATCACTTTTGTTTAAAACTACAACTCTTGGTTTATCTCCAACGAATCTATCTATATCAGGATTTCTACTACTAAGTGGTATTCTTGCATCTAAAAGTTCTACAACAACATCGACTAATTTTAAGTTGTTTCTTACTAAGTCTTTAGTTTTTTTCATATGCCCTGGATACCAGTTTATATGTAAACTATCATCTCTTAAGTATTCATCTGTCATTCTTTGTATTTTCATATATTTTCTCCTTTTTCTAATATTAAAAACACAAATTATTTTATCTAAACTTATAATTTATATTTATAAAAATTTATTTTAATCTAATTAATAGTAAAAAAGGAGACTGAAATCTCAGTCCCCTGTATAGTAAAGTTTATTATCTAGCTTCTTTTATCTTAGCAGCTTTACCTACTCTACCTCTTAAGTAGTTTAGTTTAGCTCTTCTTACTTTACCTTTTCTAGTTACTTCTATCTTCTCTAATTTTGGAGAATGAACAGGGAATGTTCTTTCTACTCCAACGTTGAAAGATATTTTTCTTACAGTGAAAGTTTCTCTAGCTCCTCCACCTTGTCTCTTTAATACAACACCTTCGAATATTTGTATTCTTTCTCTTTTTCCTTCAACTATTCTAACGTGTACTTTTACAGTGTCCCCAGGTCCAAAGTTAGGAACTTCATTTTTTAATTGCTCTTGCTCTAATGATCTTAATATTTCGTTCATTTTAATCCTCCTGGTATCATAGACGCTCTTAATTACTTGACCATTTGTAAGCAGAGGAACGCCCGTTTTATTTTTTCAACAGATTTTATTATACTATATGTCCTATTTATTTACAAGCTTTTTTGTATAAATCAGGACGTCTTTCTTTAGTTATTTCAATAGATTTCTCATGTCTCCACTCATCTATTTTCTTATGATTTCCAGATAGTAAAACTTCCGGAACTTCCATTCCCATAAATTCTCTAGGTCTAGTATAATGAGGGTACTCTAATAAATCATCTTTAAATGATTCCTCTTCAAAGGATTCATTTTGACTTAATACACCTGGTATAAGCCTTGAAATTGAGTCTATAAGAATTAGTGCAGGAAGTTCTCCTCCTGTTAATACATAATCTCCTATAGATATTTCATCGGTAACTATAGAATCAATAATTCTTTGATCTATTCCTTCATAGTGCCCACATAAAAGTATTACATCTTCAAATGTTGACATTTCACTAGCTATATTTTGATTGTGAACTTTACCCTTAGGAGTTAAATATACAACTCTAGGATCTTTTATATCAAACTTATCTGTAATATGTTTATATGTATCATATATTGGTTGTGGAGTCATTACCATACCTGCTCCACCTCCAAAAGGATAATCATCTACCTTTTTATGCTTATTAGTAGAAAAATCTCTTATATTGTATATGTTTACTTCAATAATACCTTTTTCTACAGCTCTTTTCATTATACTCTCATTCATATAAGAGTTGAATATTTCTGGGAATAGTGTCATTATATGAAATCTCATAATATCACCTTAAAATTAATCTAACATTCCCTTTATAGGGTCTATTATCATTTTTCTTTCTTCTATATCTATCTCAGGTACAAACTTCATAACAGCTGGTATAAGATATTCTTTATTATCTTCACCTTTAATTACATAAACATCATTAGCTGCATATTGTAAAACATCATCTAATACACCTACATGTTTATTATCTACTGTATAAACGTCTATACCAATCATATCAGCAATAAAGAACTCGTCTTCATCTAATTCTTTTGACTCTTCTCTAGATACATAGATATTTTTGTTAACTATCTTTTCAGCCATTTCTACTGTATCTATTCCTTTTATTTTCATTATAACTAAGTTACCTTTATATCTAACATTTTGTACTTTATATTCTGTATCAAGGTCTTTTCCTATATAAAAAGTATCCAAGTCGTCATATCTATATATATCATCCGTTGTGGAGTAAATTCTTACTTCACCTTTTAAACCTTGTGTTTTTACTATTTGTCCTATTTTAAAATGAGTTAATTTATTTTCCATAATCTCACCTTCTTTAAAAATTATGCTTTATCTTTGCGTAATATATACACAGTATATACAAAAAGGACTAGGTTAATACCTAATCCTTTATATTATTTCAAGAGTAACCTTTTTGTGGTCTCTATTTGAAGCAGATTTTATAACAGTTCTTATAGCTTTAGCTATTCTACCCTGCTTACCGATAACCTTACCCATGTCATCAGGGGCTACTTTTAATTTTAAGATAGTTTCTCCATCATTAAAAGTTTCCTCTACTTCAACTGCCTCTGGATTATCGACAAGAGCCTTTGCTATATCTAGTACTAGCTCTTTCATATCAATTCACTCCTAAAAGAAAATTACTTAGCTTGCTTAGAAGCTTCGAACTTTTCCATTACTCCGTTGTTAACTAATAAAGTTTTAACTGTATCAGTTGGTTGTGCTCCACATCCTAACCATTTAACAGCTTTCTCATCGTTTATTTTAACTTGCTTTGGTTGAGATATTGGATTGTAGAATCCTATTTCTTCTATGAACTTTCCATCTCTTGGAGCTCTAGAATCTGCTACTACTATTCTGTAGAAAGGTTTTTTATTTGATCCCATTCTTTTTAATCTTATTTTAACTGCCATATCGACACCTCCGAAAAATTTTTATCTTTTTGTTTTCTATTATTTAAAGAAAGGTAAACCGGCAAAGCCTCCCCTTTTCTTCATGCTTTTTTGAGTTCCTGTAAACATCTTCATCATTTTTTTCATCTCATCAAATTGCTTTATAAGTCTGTTTACATCTTGAACACTAGTACCACTACCTCTTGCTATTCTTTTCTTTCTTGAAGCATTTAAGATACTAGGATTTCTTCTTTCTTCTATTGTCATAGACTGTACGATTGCCTTAGTCCTAACAATTTCTTTATTATTCATATCGATGTCCCCAAGTTGGTCTTTGACTTGACCCATACCAGGAATCATTTCAATTACCTTGTTTAAAGGACCCATCTTTTGAATTTGTTCCATTTGTTCTAAGAAATCTTCAAAATCAAGATCTTGCTTTTTAATTTTGCTTTCTAATTCCTTAGCTTTTTCTAAATCTATATTTTCTTGAGCCTTTTCTATTAAGCTTAGGATGTCTCCCATACCTAATATTCTAGATGCCATTCTATCTGGATGGAAAGGCTCTAAGTCATCTAGCTTTTCTCCCATACCTATAAACTTTATAGGCTTTTGTGTTACAGCTCTTATTGAAAGTGCTGCCCCACCTCTAGTATCACCATCAAGCTTAGTTAAAACTACTCCATCAACCCCAAGAGCATCATTGAAGCTTTGTGCAACATTAACTGCATCTTGTCCTGTCATAGAGTCTACAACCAATAGTATTTCATGTGGCTTAACTTCAGATTTTATATTTTGTAACTCTTCCATTAAAGTCTCATCTATATGAAGTCTACCCGCTGTATCTATTATAACTAAATCGTGGTTATTTTTTACTGCATGATTATATCCAGCTTTTGCTATATTTACTGGGCTTTCTTTATCTCCCATGCTAAACACTGGTATATCTAATTTTTCACCTACAACTTGTAATTGCTTTATCGCCGCAGGTCTATATATATCACAAGCCACTAGTAAGGGCTTCTTACCTTGCTTTTTAAAGTATCCTCCAAGCTTACCAGATGTAGTTGTCTTACCTGCACCTTGTAAACCTACCATCATTATAACTGTTGGTGGCTTTGGCGATATCATTATTTTACTTTGAACATCACCCATTAAACTTGTAAGTTCTTCATTAACTATTTTTATAACGTGTTGTGCTGGTGTCAAGCTTTCCATAACATCTTGTCCAACAGCTCTTTCTTGAACTTTCTTAACAAAGTCTTTAACTACTTTAAAGTTAACATCAGCTTCTAATAAAGCTAGCTTAACTTCTCTCATAGCATCTTTAACATCTTTTTCAGTAAGCTTACCTTTAGATTTTAATTTACCTAAAGCGCCCTGTAGTTTATCTGCTAATCCTTCAAATATCATTTTAACATCTCCCTACATAAATCTTCTATATTTTCTACCTTAGGGATTAAATTAGCACAATCTCTATTTTGCAATAAATCTTGTTTAATGTCAACAACTTTATTATATATGTCTTGTGTAATTTTTTCACGTTCTTTTGACTTTTTAACTAAGCCTAATTTTGATTCATAATCCTTCAAAATTTTTTCAGAACGCTTTAATGTATCATATATTCCTTGTCTTGAAACACTTAGATTTTCACTGATTTCTCCAAGAGAATAATCTTCATTGTAATAAAGTGATACAATTTCTCTTTGCTTATCAGTTAGAAGCATTTTGTATTGTTCAAATAACAACCCAATTTCTACTAATTTTTCTAGATTCATTATTACACTTCCCACTTGCTTTACTGTAAAGGTTAATTCCTTTACACATTGTATTTTATATCATACTAATAAAGTTGTCAACAATTATTTTAAAAAGCTAATTAGTTCCCAAACAACGCATCTATAAATGCTTTTGAATCAAAATCTTGTAAGTCTTCTACTTTCTCTCCAACACCTATAAGTTTCACAGGAACATCAACTTCAGATTTAACAGCTAAAACAACTCCACCTTTTGCTGTACCATCTAATTTAGTTAAAACTATTCCTGTTATATCAGCTACTTCTTTAAATGTTTTAGCCTGAGATACCGCATTTTGACCTGTTGTAGCATCTACAACTAATAAAACTTCTTTTTGCGCTTCTGGATATTCTCTATCAACTATTTTGAATACTTTACCTAACTCATTCATTAAGTTAGTTTTATTATGAAGCCTTCCTGCTGTATCACAAATTAATACATCTGCTTTTCTAGCTTTAGCAGCTTTAACAGCATCAAATATTACAGCTCCTGGATCAGCTCCTTCTTGGTGCTTTATTATATCCACATTGCTTCTGTTAGCCCATACTTCTAGTTGTTCTATTGCTGCTGCTCTAAATGTATCACCTGCTGCAAGGAGTACTTTTTTACCTTCTTTAGTGTATCTATTAGCTAGCTTACCTATTGTAGTAGTTTTACCTACCCCATTTACTCCTACCATTAATATTATACTTGGACCAGGCTCTATGTTTAATTTAGAATCTTCTTCGCCTAACATATCGCATATTACAGCTTTTAACTCACCTCTTACAGCTAAAGGATCTGTAATACCTTTAGTTTTTATAGCATCTCTTAGTCCATCTATCATTTCCATAGTAGTGTTTACACCAACATCTGCTGTTATTAGTATTTCTTCAAGTTCTTCAAGAAGATCTTCATCTATTGTAGTATATGAATTTAAAACAGCATCAATTTTATCTGTTATTCCTTGTTTAGCTTTAGTAAGTCCTTGTTTAAGTCTTGCAAATAAACCTTCTTTTGTAATTTCTTCTTCTTCTTCTTCTTCTTCTTCTTCTTCTTCTAGCGAAGTTTGTTCAATTTGATCTTCCTTGTCAATATCTATTATTTCTTCTTTATTTTCTGACTCTTCATCTAAATGATGTTTTTCTTCTAATTCAAACTCTGCGCCTTCAACTACAGTTTCTTCTTTGTTTTCTTCTTTAGACTCTACTAGTTCTTCTTTTTGCTCTTCTTCATCAGTAGCTGATTCTTCACTAACTTCTTCGATTTGAATATCTTCTTCAACTACAGCTTCTTCTTCTTTTTTCTTTCCAAATTTGAATAACTTCTTAAACATTTTGCCTCCTTATATTATATCTTCAGTTAATTTTTTAGCTTCTTTTAGATCTAGGCTTATCACCTTAGAGATTGCTTTTTCTTGCATTGTAACTCCATATATATAGTCTGCAACCTCCATAGTACCTCTTCTATGAGTTATAGATATAAATTGAGTATCTTTAGACAGTTCTTTTAAAAACTCTCCAAATCTATATATGTTTGCATCATCTAGTGGGGCTTCTATTTCATCTAGTATACAAAACGGAGTTGGCTTAGCTAATATTATTGAAAATAATATACTGATTGCAGTAAGTGCTTTTTCTCCTCCTGATAAAAGATTTAAATTTTTCATTTTCTTCCCAGGTGGCTGAGCTACTATTTCTATGTCACTTTCTAGAATATTATCTTTATCTACTATTCTAAGTTCTCCATTTCCTCCACCAAATAATTTTTTATAAACAACTTTAAAGTTTTCATTTATTAAAATAAAGTTTTCATTAAACTCTCTTTTCATATTTTCTTCTAGTTCTTTAATAAGTTTATATATAACTTCTATAGAGTCTTCTAAATCTTTCTTTTGTTCACTATAAAAATCATATCTTTCTTTTATTTCTTCATATTCTTTTATAGAGTCTATATTTACATTTCCAAGACTTTTTATTTGTCTTTTTAGGTTTTCTAGCTCTTTTTTATCAATAACTACAGATTCATCTTTTAATGACTTTGCTTCCTCTAAACTTAATTCGTATTCTTCTATAAGTTTAGCTATATAATTTTCTTTAGATGATCTTAGTCTTTCTATTTTATTTTCTATCTTAAATAAACTTTCTTTAACTTCCATATACTGTCTATCTATATTTTTAGATTCAGTAGTTATAGCGTCTCTATTTTTCTTAATAGAATCTTTTTGTTCTTTTTGCAGACTTAATTTTTTATTTTCATCTATAATTTGATTCTCCAAGTTTTCTTTTTCTGAAGTTTCTATTTTAATCTGATCTTGAATTTTAACAGTATTAGATTTACTTTCTTCAAGTTGTTCTTTTGTAGTTCTAAGGACATCATTTTGTGATTTTATTTCTTTTTGAATTCTATCTATATCCTTTATTGTAGCTTGGTGAATTTGATTTAATTTAGCATATTCTATATTTAAATCATCAAATCTGCTTTTATCTACTTCATAACCATCATTTATTTCTTTTAATTTTGAATTTAATGTGTCTATTTCATTTTTATTTAACAGATGATTTTGTTCTATTTCATTTATATTTTCTTTTAATGACTTAGTTTTTGTTAGTGTATATTCTAAATTTTCACCTAAACTCAACTTCTCATTTTCAAATTTATTTAAGTTATTATTTAAATTTGAAACTTCGTCATTTGCACTTTTTATGTTTGCATTAATAACAACTACATTTTTATCACTTTCACGTAATTCATTATTTATTTTTTCGATTTTTGTAAGGTTCGAATCTATAGAGCCTCTTAAACTAATTTTTTCTTGTTCTAATGAATTTAGTTTTTCTTGTTCTTTTTCTATATTCTCTTTAAACTCTTCTATCAATCTTTTTCTTGAAAGTATATTTCCATTAGTTCTTACCGTTCCTCCAGTTAAAGATCCTCCTGGATTTAGAATTTCTCCATCTAAAGTTACAACTTTATATCTATGGTTAGTTTCTCTAGCAAACTTTATAGCTTCATCCATGCTTCCTATAACTATAGTTCTTCCTAAAACATTTTCAATTATATTTTTATACTTTTCATCAAACTTAACTAATTCACTGGCTATACCTATGTATTTAGTACTGCTTTTTATTGCATTCTTATCTATTTTATTAGATTTAATTATATTTAAAGGTAAGAATGTAACTCTTCCTAAATTATTTTTCTTTAAGTAATTTATAGCATTTTTAGCGCTATTTTCATCTTTAGTTATTATATTTTGCATATAACTTCCAAGCGATGCTTCTAGTGCTTTTTCATATTTTTGACTAGATGATATAACCTGACCTAATGCTCCATATATACCTTCTAAATTTTTATTCTTTAACACTTCTTTTACACCTTTATTAAATCCTTCATAGTGCTTTTCCATATCAGTGTATATGTTTAATTTAGAGTTATACTCATTTATTTTAAGTTTAGAGCCTTGTATATCATTACTTATTTTGTCATATTCTATTTTTAGAGAATTTACCTTTTTATTAATATCTTCAAATTCTTGTTTTAAGTTTTCTATTAAACTTAATTTTTCTTGTTTTTGAGAATTAAATTTTGATATTTCATCTTTTTTATTACATATATTTTTTTGTATATGTTCTATATCTATATCTATAGTTTTAGTTCTATTTTCTATATTTTCAATGTTTGCATTTAAAGTAGACAGTTTATTTGCACTATTTTGTTTAATATCCAGTAAGTTTATTATTTCATCTTTTAAAGTTTCAATAGTCTGACTTACTTTATTTATACTTTCTTTTTTATCTTTATTCTTTATTTCAACTTCATCTATTTTATTTTCTATATCTTTTAAATTTTTAAAAGCATTATCTTTACTTTCATTTAATTTTTTTAATTCTAAACTATCATCATTTATTTTTTTGTTTATATAGCTAATTTCATTTGTATATCTTTGTATATCACTGTTACAATTTTTTATCTTTTCATTAAGAACGCTAAGTTCTGAATATTTTTTGTTTATTACACCTTTTATAGTGTTTATATATTCAATAGTCTTGTTTATTTTAACGTCAATTTCTTCAAGTTCCTCATCACAATCAGTTATAGATTTTTCTAAAGTTTCTTTTTTAGATTTAACTGAAACCATTTGATCTTTCAGCACTTTATCATGATTCAATGTTTCTTCCGCTTGAATCTCTAATTCTTCAATTTCGCTTATATAACTATTTACTTCAATCTTTTTTAACTCTTCTTTTATTTCTAAATATTTTATAGCTTTTTTCTGTTGAGTTTCTAAAGGTTTTAACTGATTCTCTATCTCAACATATATATCTTCTATTCTATTTAAGTTTTCTTTTGTATTCTTTAAGTTTCTTTCCGCTTCTTGTTTTTTATATCTATATTTTGATATTCCACAGGCTTCATCAAATACTTTTCTTCTATTTACAGGGTTATTGCTTAAAATTTCATCAACTTTACCTTGTTCTATTATAGAATATCCATCTTTACCTATTCCTGTATCTAATAGTAATTCTTTTATATCCTTTAATCTACACGACTTATTATTTAAGAAAAACTCACTTTCCCCACTTCTGTAAGCTCTTCTTTTTATAGTAATTTCACTATATTCTATGTCTAATTTTTTATCACTATTATCTATAGTTAATGCTACCTCACAATAGTTCATTGCTTTTTTTGTGTCTGTTCCGGCAAATACTACATCTTCTAGCTTATCGCCTCTTAAACTTTTTATACTTTGCTCCCCTAATACCCATCTTACTGCATCTGATATATTACTTTTTCCACTTCCATTTGGACCAACTATAGCTGTTATACCTTCGTTAAAAAGCACATCTGTTTTAGTTGGAAAGGATTTAAATCCTTTAAGTTCTAATCTTTTTAAATACAATACCTTTCTCTCCCTTCAAAATAAAACTAAAGGTTGTATATATCGCTTAATTTCATATATATATCTTTTGTATCAAACTTTATAGTTTTTTCATCATCTAATACAAATTCTAATTCATTTATATCTAAATTTGCTTCCTTAGTTTTTAATAAAACATCGTATTTTTCTTTTATTTCTATTACATTAGATTTTTTATTTCCTAATATTCTAGATACATTTCTTTTGTTAACTAAAACTACTAAATTTTTCTTAACCTCATATGTTTTAATTAAGTGTTCAATAAAATCTCCATACATCTTACTTTCAACTAACTCTCTATAAGCTGGATGGTATGGGCCTGCAAGAACTTCTTTTCCTATTGCTATATCTTCAGTTGCTTGCAATCCAACTCTAATTACATTTATATTGTTTATATAAAATAAAACCAAAACTTTTTTTACTATATCTATACTTTTCTCAAGTGTAAATGAATTATATTTGCCTTCCTTTAATAGTTTTTCAAGACCTGTCTCTTTAACTACTAAAGTAGGATATACTCTTACGCAATCCGGTTTTAATTCTATAAATTTTTTTGCTGTTTTTATGCATTTTTCTTCTGTGTCTGATGGTAACCCTACCATCATCTGTAATCCTAAATTTATACCATAATCCTTTATAAGCTTTGAGCTTTTAAATACATCTTCATCACTATGACCTCTTACACTATCTATTAATACTTTCTCATCTAAGGATTGAACTCCAAGTTCTATAATACTTGTTTTGTATTCTTTTAGCATAGTTAGTATTTCATCATTTATACAATCAGGTCTCGTAGACATCCTTATATCATCTACGATATTTTTATCTACATATTCTTTAGCTACAGAAAGTAAGCTTCTTTGAATATCAATATCTATAGCAGTAAAACTACCTCCAAAAAATGCAATTTCAATACTTGCATCTTTATCTATTGTAGTTAAATATTCTTCAATTATATTTCTTACATCTTCACTTGTAATATCTGTGCTTACTCCAGTAATTTTCTTTTGATTACAGAAAATACAATCATGAGGGCATCCCCTATGAGGCACAAATATAGGTATAATTCTCTTTTTCATATTAAATCATCCTTCTTAATGCTTGTTTTGCAGCTGATTGTTCTGCCTCTTTTTTGCTCTTACCTTCTCCTCTTCCTAAAACTTCACCGTCTAGAGTAACTTCCATTACAAATCGTTTATTATGGTCTGGTCCAATTTCTTCTACTAAGTTATATGAAATTATACTTTCACCTTTACTTTGTACAACCTCTTGTAAATGAGTCTTATAGTCTCTGAAGATTCTTCCTTTTATAGAGTCTTGAATTATACTTTCCATATGATCTAATATAAATTCTTTTGCATTTTCAATTCCACCATCTAGGTATATTGCAGCTATTACCGCTTCAAATGCATCGGCTAATATAGATATACGATCTCTACCTCCTGTAGCTTCTTCTCCTCTTCCTAAAAGAATATGACTTCCTAAATTTATTTCTTTAGCAACGTCACTTAAAGACTCTTCACAAACTATATTGGCTCTTAATTTTGTTAACTCACCTTCAGGTAAATCTTGTTCCTTTTGGAATAAATAATCACTTATTACTATCCCTAATACTGAATCCCCTAAGAATTCTAATCTCTCATTGAATAAATAAGATTTATTCTCATTAGAGTATGAACTATGTGTTAATGCCTCTAATATAAATTTTTTATTTTTAAATTTATATTTAATAATATCTTCAAATTTTGATATATTAACTAATATACTTGATTTTATTTTCATTTATTTACCTCCATTTAAATATCTATAGACTATAGTGTACTATTTTTCTAAAATTATTGCAAAACATAATATAAACTTTTTTTACGCCCAAAACAGTTAATATAGATATAACTAAGTGCCATAAACTATCCATAACTTTTTAGTAAGTGTCATTTAATTAGGCGTAAAAAAGCCTATGAATCTTATATAACTTCATAGGCTCTATAAATTCTTCACTTATACAGTTTTATTTTTCATCGTCGCAATCACATATGCATTCATCTGAACATTCACACTCATCTTCTGATGATAATATAACTGCTTGACAATTAGGGCATACTATATCTATGTCTTCATTATATAGTAAGTCCTCATCTATCTCTACAAAATCATTACAATTAGGACATTCCATTTCTATGTAGTTATATTCTTCATCATCTTCATCGTCTTCATCTTCTTCTTCGTATATATCATCTTCTATATCTGATAAATCTTCGTCTATAGATTCTACATAATCTATAAGTTCTATCTGTTCTTCTTCTAATTCTACTATTGCATCTGCAAAACTTTCTAAAACATCTACTATTTTATTTATTATTTTGCCTTCTTTTGTTTCTTCACTTATTTCCAATCCCTCTGCAAGACCTTTTAAGTATGCAACTTCTTCATATAAATATTTCATTAAAACCCCTCACTTTCCTTATTTTTTTGTATAAATTTAAAAGCCCATATACCTATTATTAGATATATAAGCTTTTATATTCATAAATTATTAAACTCTTGATAAATATTCTCCAGTTCTTGTATCTATCTTTATTCTATCTCCTGTATTTATGAATAAAGGTACTTGAACTACTGCACCAGTCTCAACTGTAGCTGACTTAGTAACGTTGCTTGCAGTATCTCCTTTGATTCCTGGCTCTGTTTCAACTATTTCAAGTTCTGCAAAGTTTGGAGCTTCTACTTGGAATGGTTGCCCTTGGTAGAATCTTATTGTTGCAGTTTCATTTTCTTTTAAGAATTTGATTGCATCTTCAACTTTTTCATAGTCTAGTGGTATTTGCTCGAAAGTTTCGTTATCCATAAAGTAGTATAACTCACCATCGTTGTATAGATATTGCATTTGTCTAGTGTCTATATGAGCTTTAGGGAACTTGTCACTTGGGTTAAAAGCTTCTTCTCTTATTGCTCCTGTTTTTAAGTTTCTGTACTTAGTTCTGACAAACGCAGCACCTTTTCCTGGCTTAACATGTTGGAAATCAACTATTAAACATGGTTGACCATCCTTCTCAAACGTTACACCTTTTCTAAAATCACCTGCTGTTACCATATGTGTCCCTCCATAATTATACTTAAAATTCTAATTCTATTAATTCCTTTGGTGATGAATTTAATACTTCACATCCATCTTCTGTTATTATAAGTAGATCTTCAATTCTTACACCACCAAAATCTTCTATGTATATACCTGGCTCATCACTTATAACCATATTAGGCTTTAATAACTTTTCTCCTAATGTATTAACATTTGGAAGTTCATGTACATCAAGGCCTATTCCGTGTCCTAAGCCATGACCAAATTTATCACCATATCCTTTTTCAATTATATATTGTCTTGCGATATTGTCAAGTTCTATTCCACTCATATTAGCTTTCGCAGCTTCTATAACCTTTAATTGAGCTTCTAATACTATATTGTATATTTCCTTTTGCTTTTCATTAGCTTTTCCTACAACTATAGTTCTTGTCATATCTGAGCAATATCCATTATATACACATCCAAAATCTATTGTTACGAAATCGCCTAAATCTATAACTTTATCGCTAGCTACTCCATGAGGCATAGATGATCTTTTTCCTGATGCTACTATAAAATCAAATGATACTCCAGTTGCACCTTGTTTTCTCATGAAAAACTCAAGCTCTAAAGCTACGTCACTTTCCTTCATTCCTGGTTTAATAAATCCTAATATATATTTAAATCCATTATCTGCAATTTTAGAAGCTTGTCTTATAACTTCTAATTCTTTTTCATCCTTTATAGCTCTTAAATCTAGCATTAATCCTTTTAATGGAACCATTTCTGTACTAGATAAAGCTTCTTTATAATTTGAATATGTTGAAAAACTCATTTTATCATCTTCAAATCCTAGTCTTTTCATATCCATTTTTTTCAAGAAATTTGTGATCGGGTTTGTTCTAGATATTTCAACTATTTCAAAATCCTCTGTTTGATTTTTAGCTTGTTGTGTATATCTAAAGTCTGTAAATAATATGTTTTTTTCTTTAGTTATTATTATAGAACCAGCAGTTCCTGTAAATCCAGATATGTATCTTTTATTTTTAGACTCTTCAATTAAAATTGCATCTAAGTTTAATCTTTCCATCTCTGCTCTTAATTTTAAAACTCTATTTTTCACCTATACCCACCTCACAATTTATTATTGCATTTACCCCTAAAATATATCCATAAAATCCAAATCCTGTAATTTGCCCTATGCACGCACTAGCTGTTACGCTTTTTTGTCTAAATTCTTCTCTTTTGTGCACATTTGATATATGTACTTCTACTACTTTAGTACTAATAGATTTTATGGCATCTGCTATAGCATAGCTATAATGTGTAAACGCTCCAGGATTTATAATAATTCCATCAAAATTACAATTAGCCTCATGTAATTTATCTATTATACATCCTTCATGATTACTTTGAAAAAATTCAAAATCAATAGTATCTTTAAATGTTTGTTTTATGCTATATTCTAAATCTTCTAATGTATTTTTCCCATATACATCAGGTTCTCTTTTTCCTAACATATTTAAATTAGGACCATTAATTATTAATATTTTTATAGCATCCACCAACCTTTTGTTAAAAACTCGTTTATACTCTATATAATAACATATTTTGTTAAATATAAACAAGTATCTCACTAACTACTTGGGCTATATTTTTATCATCAATATTTATTTTGATATCTGAACATTTTCTATATTTTTCATATCTGTGATTTAATAGTTCTTGGATATAGTTTTTTAAATCATTTATATCTTTTAGTTTTGGTCTTTTGTCTATTTCATTTTCTAAATTGTTAACTATAGTATTAACATTTCCATCTAACCATATTACAGTTTTCATATTTTTTAAAACTTTAGCACTTCTTTCATTCTCTATAATTCCACCCCCAGTAGATATTATAGTATTTTCTAGACAAGATATTTCTTTAAGTAAGTCTGATTCTTTCTCTCTAAAATATGATTCTCCATGTTCTTTGAAAATTTGGTTTATTGTTTTATTTTCTTTTTTTTCAAGTTCTAAATCCATATCTAAAAAATCCATACCTTTAATTCTAGCTAATTCCTTTCCAACTGTAGTCTTTCCAGTCCCCATAAATCCAATTAAGATTATATTTTTCATACAAGTTCTCCTATATCATCATTGTATATTGAAAATTCAATGCAATGTTTTTGCTTATTCTTAGATAGTTCTAATTTTATATTAACAATTCTACCATCTTTTTCTTTAGATATGTATATGTCATCTATATAATCTCCTACTTCATATCCTGATTTGTATCCCATTCTCTTTATAAAAAGCTTATTAGTTTTTTTATTTAAAAATAGTTCATCACAGTCATTGCATTCCAAATTTGTTTTGGATTTATAGTAAATAGATTTTACTTTTGTAAATTCAAACTCCTTACCAGTTAAAATTTGACTATTTTCTGTTTTTACATCAGTTATTTCTATATCTCCACTTAGCTCTTTTTCCATATGCTTTTGAATTTCTAAACCCTGCTGCTGTATTTCTATACTACTGTAAATTCTTTTGTACATATTCATTGAAGTAAATAATAAACTGTACAGTATAATTAATACGATACTCGTTATTACCATAGATATTGAAATTTCTAATATAAGATAACCCTCTCTACGTTTCATACATATCCTCTTTTAATAAAACTCTTCCGCTAAATGGAATTATAGTTATTTTTATTTTTCTATCTTTTGAATCAATTATTATAGTTTCTCCTTTTGAGCTAAGTGTTCCATCTGATTTGAATTTTATTGTTGATGATGGATATGATAAACTCGAATTTTTAGGCAGGTATACCGTTTTCACTATGTCGGTATTTTCTTTTATTACATATCTAGGATTATCTTGTGTACTAATATTTTCTAGAAAAACACTAAGATTTCCATTTGAATTCATACTTCTAACATATCTTATATCTCCTACTAGCTGTCTTGCAAAAGAATCCATTTCATATTTTTGTGATTTTTCTTTTGGAAAACTTATCATTAATATAGTCATAATTATTCCTATACCTATTACAACTTCAACTAAAGTCACATTCCTTCTCTTTTCATTTCTCTAAGTCTCCTTATAATTGTATTTGAATACTCTCTTTTCATTTTCTTCGGTTGATTTAATATTTATTTTTACTGAGCATATAGCAGTTTTCTTAAAGTTGCTATCTTCTTTTTTTGATTCTATATCTAATTTTATATAACCATCGTCTAGGTAAATGTCATTATTTACAACTCTTATTTTTAATTGATTATCTCCCATAGATTCTATAGATTTTATTATATTTATTTTGTTATTTCCTAAAAAGTGATTTTTAAAATTGCATTCTAAATCATTCTCTTCTATATTATTTTCAATTAAATTATTAACTTCTTCTACAATTTTGCTACATCCTAAATTTATGCCTCCTTTTACCTCATATTCCATCTTCACTGACTTTTCCTTTGTAGAAACTATATCATTATTTGTTTTAACCAGTTCTATACATCCTAAGCATATACAACTTAATATAAAGCAACACAATAATGTTACTATCAGCACTGATCCATTTCTTTTTTTCATGTTCTCACCACATAACTATCTATCATCATTTTTTTCTCTTCACAACTAACACAAACAGAAACATGATAACAATTAAAGTAATCTCTTTCTTTTATCACTTCTGATTTTACAGTGTATCCTTCAATATTTTTGCTAGTCCTTTTAAATAAATTTTCTTCTTTATTGTTTTGAATTCCATACTCTATACTACACATTTCTTTTTTTGCCAAATTTATCATTTTACTTGTATTGTATGATTTTTCCAAATTAAAAACACTAGTTGAAAATATGCTTACAACTAGTGATGCCATTATTCCTATTAAGCTTAAAGATACAATATTCTCTAAAATTAAATATCCGTTCCTCTTATGTTTATAGTTATACATTTTTTAGTATATCCTTTAACTTTTCATGCTCATTTGCATAAATACCTGTCCATATGTTAAATCCTTGTACAGCTTGATTTATAAGCATATCTATTCCATATACAATATCAAATTTATTTTTTTTAGCCCAAGAAATAAATTTAGTTTCATGAGGATTGTAAACAATGTCACATACAAGTATATCTTTATTAATTAAATTGACGTTTTCATCTATTGGACAACTATCTTTATCTTTATCCATTCCAATAGGAGTCGTATTAATTATTATATCTATATTTTCTAAATCATCCTTAGTTATTTCATCTGTTGAAAATTTTGAATTTATACCAAAACTATCAATTAAAACACCAGATATTTCTTTAGCATTTTTTATAGTCCTATTTCTTAAATTTATTTCTTTAGCTCCATTTGATGCCATTTCTATAGCTATGCTTCTGGCAGCTCCTCCCGCTCCTATTATTAAAACTTTTTTATTGTTAATATCATAGCCCTTGTCTGTTATTGATTTTACAAATCCAATACCATCAGTATTGTATCCAATTAACTTTCCACCTTCATTTTTTATAGTATTTACAGCTCCAATCAATAGAGCATTCTTATCTACTGCGTCTAAATGTTTAATTATTTCCACCTTATGGGGAATAGTTACATTGCATCCTTTAATACCTAAAGCTTTAATTCCTTTTATAGCATTTTCCAATTCATCACTTTTAACATTAAAGCACATGTATTTCATATTCAGATTATTTTTTTTTATTAAATAGTTATGTATATTAGGTGAAAAACTATGTTCAACAGGACTTCCTATTAAACATAATAAATTTGTCTTTGCATTTATATCCATAATTACCTCCTGTTAGCTTTTATTTCCATTTGTTATATATATTATACAGCTTTAATTGTTCTTTTTTAAACTCAAAATAGGATATCTCAAATTTAAATTTGAGATATCCTATTTTATAAAGCATTTATCATAGAGTATTCAGCGTATATAGATTCTTTATTTAGTGTGCAAATTTTCTTTTCATTATAGTCTAAACTTTCTTTAATATCGAGGTTTATATCTATCTCTATACTATTTTTATTTTCAACTATATTTATTGAACCTCCATAAATATTGATTATAGATTTTGCAACTTCTACATTCATGTTTATATTATCTCTGGATTGATTGTTTAGACATATGTCTTTGTCATATCCCCCTATATTTTTTATATATATATTTAAGCCTTTTATATTATCTAAAAGCTCAATATATATAGTACTATTTTGTTTTGACTGTTTTATCAATTTACTAAAAAGTAGTAATATTATTCTTTCTATATCATAAGGATCTACTCTTACTAGCTTTTCTTCTATATTTGTATCAAATATAAATTTTATTTTATCATCTATTGAATATTTATTAATTTCAATTATTATGTCTTCAACTAAACTTACAACATCATAACAATCTACTTCTGGTTTGTAAAAATCAGCTTCTAATTTAGTTAATGTCATTATATTTTCTATAAGCCTTAGAGAAATATAACTTTGTTTTTTTACTGAATTCGTAACAGCAGCTATCAATCCGCTTTCATTATTTAAAATCTCATCTTTGAAAATAGATTGAATCAATTGATTAGATGACATTATTAAATTTAATGGAGTTTTTAATTCATGCGACATATTTATAAAAAAATGATTTTTTTGTTTATATTCTAGTTTTTTCTTAGCTATTTCTCTTTCTATATTTTCAGCCTTAACTTTTTCAGTTATATCATTCATTATCCCTATACATGTCATTTTATTATTTATTTCCAGGGTAATTCCCCCTAGTTCTACATCTATATATTTTCCTTTCCTATTTTGTATCTTATGTCGCATAAATTTGACATCTTGCCCAAATTTATTTAAAACCCAAGAAATGTCTTTAATTATATGGCTATCATTAAATTCATTTAAACTTTCAAAACCCGACATATTCAAAAGTACTTCATTTACATAAGTAGTTTTTTTATCTTCAAAATCATATATATATATTCCTTGAGGAATAGCATTAACTAACGATATGTAGTTTTTGGCACTTTGTTCTATGCTTTTCAAAAGCACATTATACTCTGTAGTATCCCTTATTATTGCTATATCTTTTTTTATATTGTTTTCTTCAAAACTAGCTTTATTTATATTTAAGTATTTTTTAGTATCTTTATTTAAATATCCTTCAAAACTTCCTTTTGATTTTGTATTTAAAATAAAATCTTTTAATCTATCTTCATATATATCAATTTCTAAATTATTATTATTGTTGTATGTAATTTCATTGTCCTTTGTCACCACAATAGTATGAGGTATAGTTTCTATAGTTTTTTTATACTTTATTTTGTTATAATTAATTATTTTCTGTGAGTATTTTTTATATGTTATATCAGTCATTATACATATAACTCCAATTATTCGATTGCTCACTTTTAATGGAGTATACTCACAGTCAAAATATCTATTGTCTTTGCTAATTATCTCTCTATTTAGCTTAATCCCTATATCATATACCTTCTGCACATCTAATAATACATCCGTACTGTTTTCTATACTCTTATTTAAAAAATGTGAAAACTTTATTTTGTAATTGCAACATGAGTATTCTTTCCAAACATTTGAAAAGCTGCTATCTTCATTTGAAATATATCCGTACTTATCTATTAAAATTACACACTTGTTATTTTGTTCTAATATTATATTTAAAATTTCTTTTTTATTGTTTAATATATCCAATAGTTTTTTTGTTTCTTTTTTACTAGCTTTTAGATTGTCGTTTTTACCTTTAATTTTATTTTTAAGAATCTTTAAATCAATTACTAGATGACTGTTCTTGTCCCTATCTTTTTTTGAATATCTCCTTAAAACTATAAAAAACAATCCTATACTTATAAATGCATTCATTACTATGTTAAATTGTAAAAAATTTTTATTTAAAAAGATTATTAATAAAGATATTAAACACAAAGAGCCTATTTTAAGCTCTCTGTATTTGTATTTTTTAATATTAAAATTGTAAATAGATTGTATAACCATAAAACTACTAATAGTAGCAGCCATATATAAATATGGTGATTGCTTTAAATTTATAAAATTCAAAACTATAGATATTATCAACATTGAACTCATAAAAACTTTATTTTTTCTAGCATACGAGGAAATATAAAATCCACTAGCTAGTAAAATTGATATATTTAATATATATATCAGCTTATATCCCATAATTTACGCCCCCTATGTATTTATGGCCTTATTAGAAATATATATCCGCAAACTCTATATGCATATTTTCAAATATAGAATCTTTTAATACATTTGTATCAACTAATTTTTTTTCATCTATATTTTCAAACTCTTTTAATGAGATTATAAACTCGCTACCTTTACCTTCCTCACTATTTACATTTATATCCCCACCTTGTAATTTTAAAAATGCTTTTACTAAGGTTAATCCAACTCCACACCCTTCTGTATTTCTAGATAAGGTTTTATCAACTTGTCCAAACTTAGTGAATATAAATTTCAATCTATCTTTAGGTATCCCTACTCCATTGTCCTTAACAGCTATATTTATAAAATCATTTTTTTTGTATATATATACTTCTATCAAGCTCCCAATTTCACTAAATTTTATAGCATTAGAAATTAAATTTAAAATTATTTTTTGAACTTTATCTAAATCTATTTTTAAAATACTATAATTTATATCACTATTAAATTTAATATATACACCTTTGTCGTTTAAATAGCCATTCACACAATCTACGATATGTTTTGTAAGATTTATAATGTCACAGTACACAAATTCAACGCCGCAAACTCCATTTTCTACATCTACAATTTCATTCATGTTGTTTATAACTCTTTGTAATCTATAACAGTTTTGTTTAACTAATTTTGTGTAATTTTCTATATGTTTGGAGTTAAATTCAGATTTATTTTGTTCTAATATCTTATTCATATTAGCTACATTATTTATAGGGTCTTTTAGTAATTTAGATGTGTTTATTAAAAATTCATTTTTTACATGATGTTGAGCATTTACTAAATCGAGTTCTTTTATAGCTTCTAAAACTCTTTCTTCATTTTCTAGCAGTCTTACTATAGCTAATAACTGTTGTTCTTCTTTTCTATCTATAATAGTTATACTTGCAAAACAACTTTTACTTTTATCTATTTCATACCTTTTAGTTTCTCCATAGTATTCATTGGAAATATAATCATTTATAAATTTATTTATGCTATCCATTTTAACTTTCTTTAAAATTTTTATCATGGATTTATTTTGATATACATAATCTTTACTGTCTTTATCTATAACTACAATTCCGTCTGGTAAATTTTGTGCTAGTGCTCTATATGTTTTTTGATTTGCTTCTAATTGTTTAAGTGCTTCTTCCATTTCTGTTATGTCTACAACTATACTCAATAAAATATTTGAATCATCAGTTTCTATTTTTGTAGTTATCAATTCTATAAAAATGTTATCTACAGTTTTAAATTTATTTATGCATTTACTTACTTTTCCAAGTTTTACTTCTTCTAAACTTTCATTTAATTGATTCATTTCATTCATATGTATTTTACTTTTTAAATTTTCTAAGCTAATATTTTTTCTACTCTTTTCTATTTTTAATATTTTAAATGCTGAGTCATTTATATACTTTATCTCATTCATATCATGAATTATAACTCCATCAGTTAAAACATCCATAAGTTTTCTATATTTTTCTTCACTATCATTTAGTTGTTTTTGAATCAGAGTACTTTGTGTTATATCATTAAATATACATATTTTGATTTCTTTATTATCTCTTATTTCTTTTGTACATATAAACCTATATACTTTTTCTTCGTTATCATACAAGTTTATAGACTCAAAGCTATTTATTCCTACTTTATTAATCATATCTATACACTCTTGTCCATTTTTAAAATTAGTGCATAAATAATTTAAAATATTAACCTTATTTAGATTAATATTTCTCCAAGAATTCTGATTACAATAAATCATATTATTTTTTTTATTTAACATAACTATAGGCATATCAGACTCTTCAATAGATTTATTTATATTCTTTTCTATTTTTAACGTATCTTCTTTATATTCAAATTGTTTTACTGCTTCATTTTTTATATTTAAGTTCAGTACACTTATATTTTCATTTAATTTTTTTAGTTTTTGTATGTTTTCATCGAGTTTTTCTTTTTTAATTTTCATATTGTCTAGTATAAAAAACTTGCATATAAGTAAATTCATTAAAATATTCAAAGATATATATATATTAAAGTTAATCCCTATATAAATTAAACTTATAATATTTAATGTCACTACAAATATAAATTGTATGTTTTTAATCTTTAATTTGTGCCTTATAAAGCAAAAATACATAGATTTTATAAACGTATATACAGCTAATATATACATATCTATTTTTGTAAATCTATAATTGTTAGAAATTATATATACATATATCAAAACTTCTACAAAATATATAAAATTTATATATTTTGTATTTTTAATTTTTTCAAAAAAACCTATGTATATACCATTTACGAGTGCAGCTATCACAATGATTAAGTTTATATCCAAGATTCTCCCAAAATTACTTGTATAATTAATCATATATTCCCACCTTTTATCCCTTAATTTACTATTTACAATTATATTAGCAGATACTTTCCAAATATTTTGTCATTTCTTGAATAAGCAAAAAAATAATTTTTATTTCTTAAGCGCAAAAAAAGCCTTAATTAAGGCTTTTTTCACATTTTAATTCTTTTCTTAACTTTTTCAATGCTCGTTTTTCTATTCTAGAAACATATGATCTAGAAATATCCAACTTTTGAGCAATTTCTCTTTGTGTTTTATATCCAAGAGGAGTTAATCCATATCTTAACTTTACAATTTCTCTTTCTCTTGGACTTAATATATTTTCCAATTTTTCATAAAGCTTACTGATTTGAACCTTTAACTCTACTTGGTCTAAAATATGGTCTATATCAGTACCAAGTACATCAATTAAACTTATTTCATTACCTTCTTTGTCAGTACCTATAGGATCTTGTAATGAAACTTGCACTTTATTTTTCTTATTAGTTCTTATGTTCATTAATATTTCATTTTCTATACATTTTGACGCATACGTAGCTAATCGAGTTCCTTTTTCCACGTTATAAGTTTCTATAGCTTTTATAAGACCTATTGTTCCTATAGAAATAAGATCATCTTGATCTTCAGTTGAGTTATTATATTTTTTTGCTATATGCGCTACTAATCTCATGTTTCTTTCAATTAATACTTCCTTAGCTGATTCATCTTTTTCTAATTTAAATTTAGTTAGATAATTATACTCTTCTTCAGGAGTTAAGGGTTTTTCAAAAGATTTTAATATAGTCAATCAGGCCACCCCTTTCTTCCTTCCATGTCATTTTAAATTATATGAAAGTGGCCTGATAAAATTGCTTGTATAAAAAAATTTATTTTAATATAGTTTCACAAATCTCTTTAAATAAAGGCGTTGCAGGCTTGCTAGAATCCTTCGTACCTTCAATTATTACAGTTATTGCATATTTAGGATTTTCTTTAGGGTAAAATCCTGTTACCCATCCATGTGTTATTATTTTTTTGCCCATAGTCTTATCTGCATTCTCTACATTAATAGTAGCCTGAGTCGTTCCTGTTTTTACTCCACTTCCTTTTTCTAATGTAGCTAATTCTTTTGCAGTTCCTTCACTCGCTACGGACTTCATCATATTTTTTATTTTACTTACAATATATGGAGATATATCTCCTTTATCTTCCTTCGTGGACCTAAATGCCTTTACGATTTCCTTTTTATTGTTTATTATACTATCATAAATTTGTAAAGGCTCATATGTCCCATTGTTGGCAATCACTTGCGTCATTTGGTTAACTTGAAGCGGTGTAAACATCATTTGCCCTTGACCAATACATAAGTTAACTATATCTATTTCATCTTTTATAGTTCCGCTTTTTTCTCCATATATATCAATTCCTACTTCTTGATCTAAATGAAGTTTTTTAGCAGTATCCATTATCTTTTCTTTACCTACTTTAAGCCCTATATCTAAAAATGCAGTATTACAAGAATTAGCAAATGCTTGTTCTAGAGTTAAGGTTCCATGTCCCTCCAATTTATTACATTTTAGAACTCTATTATGTACTTCTGAAGATCCTGTACATGTATAAGTGTAATTTTCATCTACTACACCTTCTTCTAGTGCAGCATATAAAACCACTATCTTAAATACAGAACCAGGTGCATACATATATTTTATAGCTCTATTTTCCAATTCTCCATTATTCATCTTTAAATATTCACTTATAGAATCTCTATCAAAATTAGGCCTAGATGTCATAGCTAATACTTCTCCACTTTTTACATCAGATATAACTACCGAGCTTGGATTTTGTTCTTTGTCTACTAGCTTTTCTAATTTTTTTTGAATATCATAATCTATAGTTAACTTTAAATGTCTATCATCTTTGTTCTTTTCATTTACTTTTACACTACCATCTAGAACTCCAATTTTTTTGTTCTTACCTGCATTACCTGAACTTCCAGCTTTAAATACTTCTACATAGTCTAAATTTTTATCTTTTAATACGTCATCCTTACTTTTTTCAATACCACTTACTCCATTACTATCTTTATCTATGTATCCTATAGTATGAGCTAGTATATCTTCATCTGAATACCTATATGTCTTTTTGTCTATTATTATGTTTTCCTTTTCCAATCTACCTTTTAAGTTATCATTCATTTTACTTACTTTTAATTCAACTATTGGTGAAACTGGATTTTCTTGTATTTTTTCATATATATGGGAGTTATCAAGCCCTGTAACTTCTTGTATTAATTCCATATATCCATCATCCACATTAATTTTATCTTTTTGAATTATTATTATATCTTCACTTTTAGTATCTGTTATTTTTTTATTGTTTCTATCATATATAGTACCTCTCCCTGAGCTTAAGTTTATGCTAGAGCTACTCTGATCTCTAACACACTTTTTATAAAAGTCAGAATGTGTAATTTGGATGTCTACCAATCTATATATTAAAAATCCATAAATTAATATAAACAATACAAATATAGAATACATTCTGTTTTTACTTGTATATTTTATTGAACTCTTTTTTCTAGACATAAAATCACCCCTTAGTAATTGTAATTCTTGACAATTTCTAAGGGGTTAATACTATTTATTGTTAATGTAATTGTGTTTTTATTCTTGCTATTACCATATCTATTGCAACTTCGTTTTGTCCACCTTCTGGTATTATTATATCTGCATATTTTTTATATGGCTCTATAAATTGATCGTGTGCAGGTTTAACAGTTGTTAAATATTGCTCTATAACAGAATCTACTGTTCTACCTCTCTCTTTTATATCTCTTTGAATTCTTCTTAAAATTCTTAGGTCATCTTCTGTATCTACATATATTTTTATATCTAACTTATTTCTTAATTCTTCATCTTCAAGTATCATTATCCCTTCAACAATTACTATGTCCTTAGCCTCTGTAGTTACAGTATTCTCTAAGTCTCTAGTGTGAAGTTCATAGTCATATATAGGTTTTTCTATACTTTCTCCATTACATAACATATCTAAGTGCTTTATTAATAATTTATTATCAAAAGCTAATGGATGGTCATAGTTAGTCTTTAATCTATCTTCAAATGATAAATGCGCTTGATCTTTGTAGTACGCATCTTGTTCTATTATAGCTATGTTTTCCTCTGGTATACTTTCCTTTATTGATTTGCAAACTGTACTTTTTCCTGATCCTGTCCCACCTGTAATACCTATTATCAGTGTCTTTTTGTCCTTTGTCATCTTTGAATCTCTCCTTAAAAATTTTTTATTTATTCATAATCATCTGGCATAGCTTCGCCTGTGTAGAATCCATGTGTCAATGGTCTATGACTTTTTTCTTTTATTTGCTCTAACCAAATAGGATTGAATTCCCATTCATTAGGGTTTTTATAAAATTCATCTAGAGCTTTTCTATAGACTTTTATAACTGTTTCTAAGTATTCGTCGCTTTGTAATCTTGAATCTATCTTTAAACTAGTCACACCTGCTTTTACAAAGTCAGGTACAAAGTTTAACATACATAGGTCTTTTGAGTTAAATAAGAAAGTTCCTTTTTCATCTTCAAAAACTGGGTAGTATTCCCCTTGTCTTTTTTCTTCTAATAAGTTATACTTATTGTTTCCTTCTTTGTACTCTACATTATCTTTACTTCCTAAATAGCTACTTAAAAGCCTTCTTCCTGAATAAGATATACATATAGGTCCATGGACAAAAGTTTCTATTTCCATATCTAATGGAGTTTTAGCTCTTATTGTACTTATTTCATCAAAAGATAATTCACTAGTAATAATTATCCTTCTAACTCCTTGGTCATACCAAAAGTTAACTGAATTAAAATTAGTTACGTTTGCTTGCTGCCCCATGTGAATTTTAACGTTAGGTATAGTATTTTTAGCTATTGTTAAAACACCAGGATCTGTTACTATTATTCCATCTATGTTTAACTTTTCAAGTTCTACTAAGTAATCCTTTAAACTATCAAAGTCCTCATTGTGTGGCATAACATTAACAGCTACATAAACTTTTTTATTGTTGTGATGGGCAAATTCAACGCCTTGCTGTAATTCTTCTCTTGAGAAGTTTTTAGCTATAGCATCAATTCCAAATGAATCTCCACCTATATAAACAGCGTCTGCACCACTTTCAAACGCTAATTTCAAGCTATTTAAATCTTTAGCTGATGATAAAAGCTCAACTTTATGCATTAAAATCACCTCTTACTTTCTTTTTATAGCTAAGTGTAACTCCATCTCCAATAGGGATTATAGATGTGTCTAAGTAATCACAATTGCATATATAATCTAGATAACTTCTCATTCTCTTAACTATAGTTTTTTTTCTTCTGATTACATAACTGTCATGAGCTACCATTCCTTTGTACAGAATATTATCAGATATTAAAAGTCCATCTACTTTTAATTTATCTATTATCATATCATAAAATAACTTATATTGTCCTTTAGCTGCATCTAGGAAAATCATGTCAAATTCACCTTCAACTTGTTTTAAAAGTTCTTCTGCATCTCCTTCTAATATAGTTATATTATTTTCTAATCCAGCTTTTTTAATATTTTCTTTTGCCTTTTCGATCATTTTTTCATTTCTCTCAACAGTTATTATTTCTACATTTTTATCTAAAACTGTTGCAAATAGTATAGATGAGTATCCTATTGCACAACCAACTTCTAAAATTCTCTTTGGTCTTTGAACTTTTAATAATACTTTTAAAAAATCTGAAACTTCTTTATGAACTATTGGAACATTATGCTCTTTAGCATACTCTTCCAATTCTTTTAGTAACCCTTCTTTATCCCTTAAAGTATTTCTTATATAATCTTCAACTAAATCATCAACTATATTACTCATATCTTCAACTCCTTGAGTTGCCCTAAAAAAAGACAAAGTTACGCCTTAAAACTTATATTAAGCTTTGCGATAATCCTTTGCCTTTTTGGACAAATATTTTATTTATTTTTCTGTTTTGTCTTCTTTAACTTTATCTCTTTCTTGCTTGTAACTTTCTACATGTTTTAAATGTTCTTTATACGTTTTGCTGTAATTATTCTTTCCTCCTACAGTTGCTACAAAATATAGATAATCCGTATTAGATGGATATAGTGCAGCTTCTATCGATTTAACTCCGGGACTACATATAGGAGTAGGTGGTAATCCTTTATTTAAATAAGAATTATAAGGAGAATCGACTTTTAAATCCTTATACATTACTCTTTCTTTTCTTTTATCAAACGCATATTGTAAAGTAGCATCTGACTGAAGAGGCATTCCTATTTTTAACCTATTATAAAAAACACTAGCAATCATAGGTCTATCTTCATCTACAACAGCTTCCTTTTCTATTATAGAAGCTAAGTTTACAACTTGTTGAAGAGTTAATCCCATTTCCTTTTGCTTTTCTTTAAATTTATCATTATAAACTTGTTCAAATCTCTTTAGCATTGCATATAAAACTTCTTTTTCTGTACTTTCTTTATCAAAATAATAAGTATCAGGATATAAAAATCCCTCTAAGTTCTTTATATCGGATTCTTTTAAGAATGCAAAATCAGCGTAAAATTCTTTAGGATTATTGATTAATTGCTCATATTTTTCAGCACTTCCTAATTTTTTATCTGTTAAAGATTTTATTACTTCCTTATAAGTTAATCCTTCCGGTATAGTTACCTTTGTTCCATCGTTGTGAACTTTTCCATCAGTAAGTATACTTAAAATTTTAGAGTTTGAATAACTTTGACGTAATAAATACGTCCCCGCTTTGACTCCATGTTTATTAGGTTTTACCTTTTCTACAGCTTTAAATAAAACTTTATTTTTAATTAATTTATTTTCTTGTAAAATATCTGCTACATCAGTTAATGTTGCTCCATTAGGTATTTCAACTATTATTTCTTTTTTGCTGCTTTTATTGTATGGTCCTATTTGACTATATATATATCCAGCAAGTAAAGCCAATATAATTACTATTATAATAGCTACTATTTTCAAGTTTACCTTTCTAAAATTCATAGGGTTATCTACTCCTTATGTATATTTATATCCTTTATATTATAAATCTAAGAATAAAAATTTTCAATAAAATTGTCGAAACTAAATAAAAAGCCTAACGTTATTTTTTACACGTTAGGCTTTTTTTAATCATATCTATTAGAATTTTAAAGTTTTATCTTTAGTTACAACCCCATAAACTAGTTTTCCTGCTTCCACTTTTTCATCAGATATTGTATAAGCTTTTAAGAATCTATCTTTTGCTCCTTCAATTTTATCTAATTTATTGTAATGCATATATGCTATTGTTTCGCCTTCATTTACAAAGTCTGAAACTTTTTTAGTTAAAACTATACCTGCTGATAAATCTAGTTCATCTTCTTTAGTTTCTCTTCCTGCCCCTAGCATCATAGCAGAAACTCCAACTTCTTCAGCTTCTATTTTTGCTATATAACCAGTTTTCGGAGCTTTTATTTCCATTATTTCTTTTGCTTGAGGTAAAAGAGAATAATCATCAACTATATTACTATTTCCACCTTGATTTTCTATAAATTCTTTTAATTTATCAAGTGCACTTCCTGTAGTTATAGCTTCTTGAATCTTGGCTTTACCATCTTCAAAATTATCAACTACTTTTGCTAATAGTAACATATATGCACCTAATGTTTCGCATAACATTACGAAATCTTTAGGTCCTCTTCCTTTTAAAGTTTCTATAGCTTCTATAACTTCTAATGAGTTACCTACTGCAAATCCTAGCGGTTCATCCATATCAGTTATAAGTGCTATAGTTTCTCTATTCATATTATCTCCGATATCAACCATTTCTTTTGCCAGTGCAAATGAATCTTCTATAGTTTTCATAAATGCACCGTCTCCAGTTTTGACATCCAATACTATAGCATCAGCTCCAGATGCTAATTTTTTGCACATTATACTACTTGCAATTAACGATATATTATCAACTGTTGCTGTTACATCTCTAAGTGCATACATCTTTTTATCTGCTACAGCTATAGATGCAGTTTGTCCACATACAGCTATATTATGCTTATTAACTGATTGTATAAATTTTTCTGGTTCCATTTCTATAGAAAATCCAGGAATAGCTTCTAGTTTATCTAATGTTCCTCCTGTATGCCCTAGACCTCTTCCTGACATCTTAGCAACTGGTGCTTTACATGCAGCAACTAACGGTGCTAATGCTATTGTAGTTTTATCTCCTACACCACCTGTACTATGCTTGTCCACTTTAATTCCATTTATAGCTGATAGGTCTATAACTTCACCTGAGTTCATCATAGCCTCTGTTAGAAACGCAGTTTCTTCTTTAGACATTTTATTTATATATATAGCCATTAAAAGAGCAGATGCCTGATAATCAGGAATCTCTTCTTTAGAGTATTTCTCTACGAAAAAGTTTATTTCTTCTTTAGTTAATACTTCTCCATCTCTTTTCTTTTTTATAATGTCATAAATTCTCATAACGAGTCTCCTTTGTATCATTATTTTATAGTTTTGTAGTACGTTAAATTCTTATAATTTGTTAACTATTGATTTAACTAAGTTTAAAAATTCTGATTTAACTTTTTGTGTTGTCTCTATAACTTCTTCATGATTTAAAGGTTGATTTAATATTCCTGCTGCCATATTTGTTATACAAGATATACCTATAACATCTAAGTTTGAATGTCTAGCTACTATAACTTCTGGAACAGTTGACATTCCAACTGCATCTGATCCTAAAATTTGAGCTAATTTAACTTCTGCAGGTGTTTCATAAGTTGGACCACTAAAGAAAGTGTATACGCCTTCTCTTACTTGTATTCCTAAATCTTTAGCACATTCCTTTGCTAATTCTACATACTTTGGAGTATATGCTGTTGACATATCTGGGAATCTTACTCCTAATCTATTATCATTAGATCCTATTAGTGGATGATGACCACTAAAGTTTATATGATCTCTTATTATCATTAAATCTCCTGGTTTGAAATCTTTATTTGCTCCACCAGCTGCATTAGTAACTATTACAGTTTTAACACCTAAAGCTTTCATAACTCTTACAGGGAATGTTACGCTCTCCATTGAGTATCCTTCGTAAAAATGGAATCTTCCTTGCATAGCTATAACAGTTTTTCCTTGTAAAGTTCCTATTACTAATTGTCCATTATGTCCTTCTACTGTAGAAACTGGGAAATTTGGTATTTCATCATATTTTATTTTTACAGGATTTTCTATCTCATCACCTAAAACACCTAACCCAGAACCTAATATAAGTCCTACTTCTGGAGCTTGTTCTATTTTAGATTTTATATAATCTGTACTCTCTTGAATTTTATCATATAAATTTTTCATATTTTTCCTCCAACTAGCTAATTATTTTATAATGTCATTTTTAAAACTATTACCATGTTTAGGCATTTTTACATTTAATAGATCAGCAACTGTAGCTCCTATATCTGCAAAACTGCTTCTAGTTCCTAAATTTAATCCACTCTTAACGTTTTTACCGCAAATTAACATAGGTATATATTCTCTTGTATGATCAGTTCCTTTGTATGTAGGATCATTACCATGGTCTGAGTTTATAATTAATATATCATCATCTTCCATGTTTTCTAATATTTCAGGTATTCTAGCATCAAATTCTTCTAATGCTTCTTTGTATCCTTTAACATCTCTTCTATGACCATATTTAGAGTCAAAATCAACTAAATTTGTGAATATAAGACCATTATTTTCTTTCTTCATGTAATTTATAGTTTGGTCTACTCCATCCATATTATCTTTAGTATGTATAGCCTCTGTTATACCTTGTTTATTAAATATATCTTCTATTTTTCCAACTCCTATAACATCTAGGTTTGAATTTTTTATATTATCCAAAACTGTATCTTCAAATGGGCTTAAAGAGTAATCTCTTCTGTTAGAAGTTCTTTCAAATGCTCCTGGTTGTCCAACAAATGGTCTTGCTATTATTCTTGCAACTGCATTATCGCCCATCATTATTTCTCTTGCGATTTCACACATTTTATACAATTCATCTAAAGGAATTATTTCTTCATGTGCTGCAATTTGGAATACACTATCTGCAGAAGTATATACTATGACTTCTCCAGTTTTCATTTGTTGCTCTCCTAATTCATCTAGTATAGCTGTTCCAGATGCAGGCTTATTACCTATAACTTTTCTATTTGTCTTTCTTTCAAATTCATCTATTATTTCTTTTGGGAATCCATTTTCATATGTTTTAAAAGGTGTTTCAACTAAAACTCCTGTCATCTCCCAGTGTCCAGTTGTTGTATCTTTACCCTTAGATACTTCACTAGCTCTACCAAATGCTCCTATAGGGCTTTCTACGCCTTCTAAACTATCAATACCATCTATATTACCTAACCCTAATTTCAGCATATTAGGTAATTTTATATCTTTATAATTTTTAACTATGTTACCCAAAGTGTTTACATTTACATCTCCAAATTTTTCTGAATCAGGAAGTGCTCCTATCCCAACACTATCAATTATCATCCATATAACTCTGCTCATAAAATTTTTCCTCCTAAATGTTAGTTTATTTTCTAGGATGTTTTTCCTTTAGTTCTTGTCTTATATTCTTATCTATACAATTTAAATAATATTGTAAACTTGATAAATTAGAATTTCCTAAAATTTTGCTGACTACAGCTATGTTTGCACCTTGATTTAATAAGTGTATAGCAAATGAATTTCTAAGAATAGTTGGATTTATATTTTTATTTATATTTGCTCTTTTTGCATGTTTTTTTAGTAATTTCCAAAGACCTTGCCTTGTAAATCTAGTTCCATTAGAGTTTGTAAATAAAGCCTTTTCCTGGAAGTTAGTTTTTAAAATCTCACTTCTTGACTTAGTTAAATAGTTGTCTAAATATTTTTTTGTAGTTTTAGACATAGGTATTACTCTAGGATTTTTTCCTGATTCACAACAAATATAATCAAATTCTAAATTAACATCATCTAAATCTAAATCTATTAGCTCTGTTACTTTCATACCTGTCCCATATAAAATCTCAAATATAGCCTTGTCTCTTATATCTTTTGCATTTTTAGGTTCAGGAAAATCTAGTAAGGCCTCTATTTCTTTTAAACTTAAAATATCTATTTCTTTTTTTTCTATCTTAGGTTTTTTTATATTTTTAGATATATTACTTTCTATGTATCTATTTAAAAATAAATATTCATAAAAAGACTTTATAGATGATATACTCCTAGAAATCGTAGCTGTAGATACATTATTTTTTTCTAATTCTATTATATAACTTATTATATCATTTTCTGTTGATTCAAATAAGTTAATACTTTTATTTTCTATATATGTTAAATACTTTTTTATATCTATAAAGTAAGAGCTCACTGTATTTTCTGTCAACTTTCTTATAGATTTTATATATTCTATATATTCATTTAGTAGTTGCATATTGTAGTCCCTTTAAAATATTTTTAGTGTTATTGTAGATATAGCATTTAAAATAGTTTGTGCAGATACACTAATCATTATTATAAGAAATGAGTTTATTATATACCTTTTCATTAAATATGTACAGTTTGTTTTATTTTGTTTTCTTACATTTTTTATAAATTCTTCAAAGTACTTAAGTGATATTAATGCTAGTATTATCATACCTGGAAGTACTATTGAAAATTTAATAAGTGTCACACATAACATTTTAAATGAACTAGCCTTCATAGCTATTATGAAAGTATTTATAGTATACCCTATCGATAAGCCTTTTACCGCAAAAACAATTAAAGCTATAGGTGCTAAAATTATGCTTAATGTACATATCGACATCCCTGCTAATAAACTTAAGTCCATTTTAAAATTTGACATTAAAACTTCTTTTATTTTCATTCCTGAATCATAGTAGCTATTTGTATAAGTTATGTTATTACTTATTACCTCTGTATATTGAGGAAAAATTTTATTTAACAATGATCCTAAAATAACAAATAATATAAACAAACTAGATATAATTATCATATCCTTACTTATTTTATCCAATGTGGTTCTTCTATTTATCCTTCTCAAAAACTACAACCCCCTCTTTTGTTCTTACATAATTTTTATGCAAGAGAAGAGGAGGTTATTCCTAATTATAAAAGTTCTTTCGCAAGCAAAAGACCTATAGATGTTTTAGCATCTTCTATATCATTTTTATTAATCATTTCATATGCATCATTTAAATTAACTTCATGTAATTCTAAGAATTCATCTTCATCTAGACAACACTCACCCTTTTCTAGGTCTGTAGCTAGATAAACATATATTTTTTGATTAGAAAATCCTGATGACGTATAAAATTTATGTATTAATTTCATATTATTTGCACTATATCCAGTTTCTTCTTTTAGTTCTCTAATAGCACAGTCTTTTGGACTTTCTCCCTGTTCTAACTTTCCAGCAGGAATTTCCCATAAAACTTTTTCTATTGCTTTTCTAAACTGTCTAACTAATAAAACCTTATTATCATCAGTTATAGCTACTATTCCAACTGCCCCAGGATGTTCTATTATTTCTCTTTTTTGATAGCCTTTTTTAGGAACTTCGACAGTATCTACTTTCAGGCTTATAACCTTTCCAGTATATATCCTGTCACTACTTACTGTTTGCTCTTCTATTATCATAACAAACCTCCATTAAGTAATATGCTGCACTACTTGCAGCATCAAAGAATTCACTATCTTGTTCATAATTTCTACCCATACTCTTAACTTTCAATTCAAAATAGTTTAAATCGTCTAAGGTACTGCCTGGATTTACATATGCTATATTGTGCTTTTCAGCTAATTTACTTTCTTTTATTTGGTTATTTACATAATCTAGTTTTTCTTTATCTTTAAGCCCTATAGGTATATTAACTTCTACATTTACTATCTCGCTTAATACAGTTATACTATGATGACTTATACCTACATGTCTATCTCTTTTGTCTGCAAAGCTCATTCTCGGAATTGCAATAGGATTGCCTCCTAGCTTTTTAACAGCATCTAGTATTGGCCCTTGTTCTATACCTGTGAAACCATATTTAGTTCCTGTACCTGCTATTCCAGGCCCCATACTTACAAATACTGCATCAGCATTTAAAACTTCTTTTGCAGTTATTAATGCTGAATAAATATTTATACATTCATAATCTCCGCCAAATGCATTACCTATTGTTATAGTATCATCTATCAATTTTTTATTTTTTAGATTTTCTACATTCTTACTTAAGTATATAGGTAGAGATGCTCCATCTGTCATTATATATACTAATTTTTTATCCGGATTATGTCTTTTGTATGATGCAACAAATGGAGTAAGCATACTATGTAATGTACCAACAACAACAGGTAGGTTATCTAGGCTTTTAAACTCATTTATTTTATCATGTAGTTTACTATCTTGTTCCTCTACAGAATCTACTTTAACCTGTAACGGTGTATATCTCAATTTCATAATATGACCACCCGGAGTCATATCAGATTCTATTTTATTTAAATTAGTTATTACAAAATGATAACCACCTGTACCAAGACTTAATTCAACTGCAGTTGTATTTAATACAACTTCATCGCCTATATCTACACTTCCCGTCATCTTAGGATAATTATAAGCTTTTTCTATATTACCATTAATATTTACAGTTATTTCTTCTAAGTTTTGTGACTTACTTTTTATAGATTCAACTACTCCAATTCTTTTACTTATCATAAGATTACCTTCCTAGTTTATCAATAAAATTTAAAACCTTATTATTTTCTATTATTTTTGTTAAAGAGTATTTTTCAGTAAGTGCATGTATAAATACTAAAAATACTAACCATCCAATTCTTATAGGTCTAGCGTATCCTATAGCAATTAAGATTCCTATAGATATACCTAATACATTAGATCCTGTATCTCCCATCATAGCTTTAGCTTTTAAATCATCAAAGAAATATACAATTACACTCGGTAATAATATAAGAACTAAACCTTTAGGATAACCTACTAAAGTTAATAATAGCGTTATAATTATAACTAAATATACTTTTATTGCTCTTCCTGGTCTTAAATCTAGTAAATTCATTAAATTAGTAGATAAAGCTATTATTAAAGTGTTTATACATATATCAGCTATATTTTTAGATATTGCAACTGATATAGCAAGACCTACAAATCCTCCAAATAATGCTTTAAATCCACCCGTTGTAAGATGTCCTTTTAATAAACTTTTAAAATGTCCCTTTAATCCACTTACATCTCTGTTGCCTACAATATCGTCTAAAATACCTACTAAGCACATAGATAATAGTCCAAATATATACATAAATGTATATACTAAGTCGCTATAGTTAGTTGTAAAGTATACTAAAATAATACTATTTATAACTATCGTAGGTAGAAAAACTAATCCCATACTTACAGGTATCATATCTTTTTTATAATTTGGTCTTATTACATTACTCGACACCAACATATTTCTAAAAAATGGCATAACAACATAAGTTGTTGCTACACCAACTAGTAGCATTATCATATACAGTATCATATTATTCAATAACACTACCTCCATTCTTTTCTCTTCTTATTAGCAATTTTCTTTATATGGTAGTATTGTTTGCCTCTGTGTATAAAACCTTTTAAATCTCTTCCTGTTTCATTATGTGTCATATTAACTAAAATTTCTTTTATAGAATAACCATATTTTAATATATCTATTGTCATTCCAACTTCAACTCCATAACCAAAAGGTATTTCATCAAATTTTTCTAAAACTTCTTTTTTGAATATTCTTTGACCAGATATAGTAGCATCTAACTCTACTCCGGTCATCTCAAATACTGAATCTTTAGCTAATCTTTTTACAAATCCCATCCCACCCTTTTTCTTAGCAGGTGGGAATTTTGCTATTGTTACATCAACTTCATTATTTATTACAGGTTTTATAAGCTTAATAGTTTCACTTGATGAACTACCTAAATCTCCATCTAAAAATCCTATTATGTCTGCATTTTCCATAGCTTTTTTTAATCCATAGTTTAATGCATAGCCTTTACCTCTATTTCTATCTAACTTAAAAACTTTTATTTTATCATTTACAATAGATTTAGCTGCTTTTTCAGTGTTATCACTTGAACCATCATCTACAACTATTATTTCATTTATTTCTTCAATATCTACTACTCCTAGTAAAGTATCTTTTATTTTATTTTCTTCATTGTATGCAGGTATTATTATACTTACATAAGGATTCATATTTACATCTCCTTTATTTTTACTTAAACGGTATTATAGAATCTACTTTATCTCCTATACCAAAGTTTCCTTTTTCTACAGAATCTCTAAGAGCGTAAACTAAAGATAGTTTACCTGTTCCTTGCTGAGAATTGTTTATAGTTGGTATTTTATCTTTTTTATAGTTTTCTAAATCAGAGAATTTAACATCACTTTTTTGAGTTCCTATTACATATTTACCATCTTCTTTTAATTTATCTATTATTATTTTATCTATATTCGTAAATTTATTAGAAGATTCATTTGTATCTCCACTTGCCATAACAACTTGAGAAGAGTCTAAATAGTTATCTGATAAATAATTTATTTTTATCATCTCTAATTTTTCTAATTGTTGTAGTTTATCCATAGCATTTTCTTCTTTTAAGCAGCTCATTATGTAATTAACTACATCTTTTTCAGTTTTTAACTGTAATTGTAATGCACTATCAAGTTCTTTTATCTTATCTTTATTAGTTAACCCTGATTTTAAAACAATATCATATGCTACACTTCCATTTGCATCTGTTATAGTCTTAGATATGTCTTGTGTATAATCATAATTTTCTGTTGTTGATATTATTCCTACATTTTTACCTTGTAATTGGTCTTTTATTAATACTAAATAATTTTGATTTAAATAATTTACTAGTTTTTTGTATTCGCTTTCTTTTTTGTCTAGTTTACCTTCTAATTCATCATTTGTTGTTTTTATGTCTTCAAATTTAGCATCTAAATCATCTATTATAGCAGCTTGTTGCTTGCTAAGTTCTTGATCATAATTTAAGTTAAATCCTACTAGCATTCCTATTCCTAATGCAATAAATATAGCACCTATCGTTACTATATAATACTTCATATTTATATGCATGTTAATCCTCCTCAATTAATTACATCTGTAATAGTAGTCTCATTTTTAATTCCATCAAGTGCATAAATTGTTGAACACTTGGAGAGAATGATGCAAGTATTAAAACTGGGAATAAAGCAGTTGCTATAAGTGCCCATATATACTTTAATTTTAATTTACTTCTATATAATAAGTTTACACCTTTTGCATCTATTAGCTTTGATCCTATTTTTAGTCTTACTAAAAATGTACTAGCCATACCAGGTCTTCCTTTTTCTAAGAAGTCTATCATATTAGAATGTGTCCCTACAGCTACTATAAGTTCAGCCTTATACTCATAAGCAGTAAGCATCGCTATATCCTCACTTGTTCCAGGCGCAGGAAATACCACAGCTTCCAATCCTAAGTCTTGTACTCTCTTAAGTCCAGGTGCTCTTCCGTCTGTGTATGCATGAACAACTATTTCTTTTGCTTTTTGTAAAGCTTCATCACTTACACTATCCATATCTCCTACAATTACGTCTGGAGTATATCCAAACTCTAGTAAAGCGTCAGCTCCACCATCTACACCTACTAGTATAGGTTTCATTTCTTCTATGTACGATAATATTGTGCTTAGGTCTTGCTTATAGTCTTGACCTCTAACAACTATCAATACATGTCTATTCTTGTAATCTGTACTTACTTTTGGTATTTCAACTTCTCCAAGAATAAGTCCTTTTTCTTTTTTAGCATAATCTATAGTATTATCTATAAATCTATCCAACTCTACAGCCAAATTTTCATATGCCAATCTTATCTTGTTATCAACTTCGTCTTTATCTAATACTTCTCCTTGGCCTAATAATTCTCCATCTCTATAGATTTTTCCATCTATAACTTCTATTATTTGCCCCTCCTGTAAGTTATTGAATAGTTCTTCACCTACATTATCTACAATAAGTATATTTTTATCTACAAGTATTCCAGGTCCTTTATTTGGGTATCTACCACTTATAGATTGAGATGCATTTATAACAAGTTTTATCTTTCCCTCTACTAATGAATTTGCAGCAACTTCATCTACATCTTTATGATTTATAACTGCTATTTCTCCGCCAGTAAGTCGCTTTGCAAGCCTTTTTGTTTTTCTGTCTACCTTAATAGGGGCTTCGACTCTCATACTTAAAACCTCCAATTTTCGTTTTTGAAATCACATTACATTATAGCATTATTTTACAACAATTTAAATAATTAAAATTACGCGCCCTTCTTATAAGCTATTTATAATATTAATTAAATCTGTTTTATTGTTTATATTAGGATTTTCAATCACATTATATAGTAAAAAGTTTAATTTTTCACCTATTTCCTTGCCTTTATAGCCTAAATCATTTAAATCCCTTCCATTTAGTGCTAATTCTTTTAATGAATAACACTCTTTTTTTAAATCAATTTCTTTAATTAAATTATTTATTTTGTCATAATATTTTTTTTCAAATTCCATATCCAATACTTTTTTTACATATAATAGATAATTTAGACTTTCATGTCCTATTTCCTTTAAATAAATCTTTATAGACACTTTATCATCGATTATTTTATTATCTAGATTATCTAAAATTGTAATGCATTGACTTTTTATTTTGTTAGAATATCTTAATAATTCCAATATTTTTTTGCTTTCGTTAATGTCCCCTAGAATATACATAAATATACTTAATCTTATCACTAAATCTTTTTTACTCGACTTAAGTTTAGCTAAGTCATTTTTATTCATTTTTATATTTTTCATTTCAAATATATCAAATATTTTTGCATCGTAAAGTATATATATTTTTTCAGGATAATTACTAAGTAAAATTTTATTTAATTCCTCTTGTATTCTTTCTGAGCTTATATTTTTTATCAATTTTATATTTGCATAAATACTTTCCAATGTTTTACTATCTATTTTGAAATTAAGTTTAGAACTAAATCTAACAGCTCTTATTATCCTAAGCCCATCCTCTTTAAATCTTTCATCTGGATTTCCAACTGTTCTTATTATTTTTTTATTTATATCTTCTATCCCATCAAACGCATCAACTATACCTACTTTATGATTATAGGCAATAGAGTTTATAGTAAAATCGCGTCTTTTTAAATCTTCTATTATATCCCTTGTAAACTCTACATATTCAGGTCTTCGGTTGTCAGTGTATGTTCCATCAATTCTATATGTTGTAATTTCATATTCATTTTTATTTTTTATTAAAGTTATTGTTCCATGCTTTATTCCAGTTTCAATTATTTTATAATTTTTAAATATACTTATTGTGTCTGTAGGTTTTGCATTTGTTGTTATATCGTAATCGTTAGGTTTTATTCCTACAATTGAGTCTCTTACACATCCTCCTACTATATAAGCCTCATATCCATTTTCATATATATCATCTATTATCTCTTTTACATCCATTGGTATGTTTATTTTCATTATTTCACCTCAGTTTAGTAAATTACTATATATTTTATACATTTACACAAAAAAATAAAGCCTTCAATTTATGAAGACTTTGTTTTTTCATAATTTATTATTTAACCATACTGTGTTCTAATCTTAATTTATCTGCAATCATCGCTATAAACTCAGAGTTTGTTGGTTTACCTTTTGTATTATGAACTGTATATCCAAATAATTGATTTATAGTGTCAACCTTACCTCTGCTCCATGCAACTTCTATTGCATGTCTTATAGCTCTTTCAACCCTACTTGGAGTTGTGTTAAACTTTTTAGCTATACTTGGGTATAGTTCCTTTGTTACTGCCCCTAATAATTCCACATTGTCTATAACCATTTTTATAGCTTCTCTTAAATATAAATATCCTTTTATATGAGCTGGAACTCCTATTTCGTGTATTATATTTGTTATTTCAGTTTCTATATTTCCTACATTTTTAACGAAATCAGTTTTAGTCATTTTTATATCCATATTATGATTTGATCTTGAATTAGAATCTACTACTGTATTTTTATTTGAAACTAATCCTCTTATTCTATTTATAAATATTACAAAGTCAAAAGGTTTAACTATGTAATAGTCTGCTCCTAAGTTTATTGCACTTTGTGTTATTTTATCTTGACCTACTGCAGATAATACTATTATCTTAGGCATTTTAGGCAAGTTCATAGCATTTAGTTTTTCAATTACCCCTAAACCATCAAGATGTGGCATTATAACATCTAAAACTAATACATCTGGTTGTGTTCTTGAAACTAAATCTAAAGCTTCTATTCCATCCTTTGCAATTCCTAATATTTCAATATCATCCTCATTAGATAAATACTCTCTTAATACTTGACAAAAATCCCTGTTGTCATCTGCTAAAACTATTTTTATTTTTTCGCTCATTAAATTTTTCCCCCCATAGAATTATAAATTTATTTAAATATTTTCTAATTTTTCACTAATAACCTATTCGACATTTAATATTTATATTCCTTCTGTTTATTTTTATTTTTATATATATACTTATATTATCATCTTATCTATAAAAATTCCATATCCTATTTTAGAGTTATCTATAAAAACATGCGTAACAGCCCCAATTATTTTATCATTTTGTATTATAGGTGCTCCACTCATTCCTTGAACTATACCACCAGTATAATTTATCAATCTCTCATCTACTACTTCAATCACCATATCTTTATCATCTTTTTTGTTATTATATTTAATTTTTTTTATGTTTATTTGATATTGCCCGATTTTTCCATCTTTATTTTGAAATAAAATTATCGCTGGTCCAAGCTTTATATCTTTACTGTCACCAACTTCTAACATTTTTTCTTTTCCTTCATTATCATATGTCGTTAAATTGCCACTTATTCCAAAACTGTTATTTTTTTTAAAATTACCTATCGGTTTATCGCCATCAAATTCAGCTTTTATTTGCCCTACATGTTTAACTCTTCCCTTTTCAATCGAAATGTCTTTAGCATTGTATATATTTCCACTCTTAACTTTTATCAATTCATTTGTATCTACATCTTTTATTGGATGTCCTAATGCCGAAAATGTATTGTTTTGCGGATTATAAAATGTCATAGTTCCTATTCCAGAAATTTTATCTCTAATCCAAATTCCAAGTTTATATTCGTTATTTTCT
Source organism: Paraclostridium dentum (assembly GCF_048568265.1). NCBI lineage: Bacteria > Bacillati > Bacillota > Clostridia > Peptostreptococcales > Peptostreptococcaceae > Paraclostridium > Paraclostridium dentum. The sequence continues at coordinate 2,445,580 of NZ_CP183813.1, forward strand.
TTTTTAACTGGAATTTGCTTTGATATTAGTTCTCCATCCCTGTCCATTATTATCTCAACTAAATCTTTATTATAGTTATGTAAAACTCTTTTTACATCTTTACTACTATATACATTAATTCCATTTATACTGATTATATTATCTCCAGCTTCCACTCCATCTATATAATCAACACTCGAATCTTCATTTTCTAATACTAATATTCCATCTGTGTTAGCCCTTATACCTACAACATTTCCAAGTGGAACTAAATATCTTGTTTCTTTTTTATTTTCTGGTTTCGATATTCCCAGTATAAATATAGGTATTATTAAGACTAAAGATAAAACTATATATATTTTTTTCATTTTATATCGTCCCTTCATAAATTTATATACATATAGTTCCATTTTTCATTTATTTTTATCCAGCTTAATCTAAATATAATTTTACACAAAAAAAGTACCTAATTAATTAGGTACTTTTTTTGCAAGTTCTATTATTTCACTAGCATGTTCCATTGTTTTTTCAGTTATATTACTTCCTGCTATAAGCCTTGCTATTTCATCTTTTCTTTGATTATCGTCAAGTCTACTTATAACAGTAAATGTTCGTTCATTAGATGTCTTTTTCTCAATACAATAGTGAGTGTCTGCATTTGCTGCAATTTGAGGTAAATGCGTTATACAAATTATTTGCTTTTTCTTAGCTATCAATGATAATTTTTCTCCAACAATCTGAGCTGCTATACCACTTATACCTGTATCTATTTCATCAAACACAAGAGTATCTATTTCATCTATGTCCGCTAAAATCGTCTTAAACGCTAACATAAATCTAGACATCTCTCCGCCTGATGCTACCTTATATATAGGCTTTATATCTTCACCTAGATTGAATGAAATCATAAATTCTATATCATCTTGTCCTTTTGCATTAAATGTAGATTTACCAAATGAAACTTCAAAAACTACATTTTTCATGTTTAAGCTTTTAAGCTCATACAATAGTTTTTCTTGAAGGTTTCTTGCAACTTCTTTTCTTTTCTGAGTTAATTTTTCAGCTTTAATTACTAAAATGTCTTCGACTTTTTTAAGCTTTAATTTTAACTCTTCAACTTTCTCATCTCTATTTAATATTTCATCTAATCTTTCATTTATTTTATCTTTATATGCTAAAATTTCTTCTATTGTATCTCCATATTTTCTTCTAAGAGTATTTATTTCATCTACCCTCTGCTCTATTTGTTCTAATTCATAAGGTGAAAAATCAATGTTTTCTTTATAACTTCTAATGTCTCTAGATATATCTTGAAGCTCATACATTATTCGCTCTATTGTATCATTATAATCATTTAATTTTTCATCATATTGAGCTATGGCACCTAAATCACCTAGTGATTTAGATATAAGATCTACAGAATTTATACTTCCATCATATAAATTTAAATATGCATTATTTAAGTTAGTAAAAATCTTTTCACCGTTTCTATAGACTTCTCTTTGTTTTAATAAATCTTCATATTCATTTTCATTTAAGTTTGCCGATTCTATTTCATTTATTTGAAATTTTATCAAGTCTATTTCTCTTTGAATTTGCATATCGTCTTTATTTTCTGTTAGTACATTTAAAGCTTTTTTTACTTCATTGTATTCAATATATGTCTTTTCATAATCACTTTTAGATTCATATAAGAGTTCTTCTCCAAATAAATCTAAAAAATCAATATGTGTATCTTTATCAAATAAAACTTGATTTTGATGTTGTCCATGTATATCAATTAAGTAGTTAGAAATTTCTTTTAAAAATGATACTTTTACATTTCTTCCATTTATTCTTGATATACTTTTTCCGTCATCAAATATTTCTTTGCTTATTATTATTTGATTATCCTCTTCTATATCTATTCCATTTTCTAGTAGCTTCTCTTTAAGCTTTTGATTATTAACATCAAATAACGCTTCTACTAAACCTTTTTCTGTGCCTTTTCTTAAAAAGGATCTATCATATTTACCACCTAGACATAAACCTAAAGCTCCTATTATTATAGATTTACCTGATCCAGTTTCTCCAGTTAATATGTTTAGATTTTTATCTATATCTAGCCTTAGTTCCTCTATTAATGCACAGTTTTTCATATATAATTCAAGGATCAATTTAAATCCCCCTCTTTATTACATTAAATTATGTGAATTGTCTACAACTTTATCTATAGTTATTTTAAACTCTTCTTTATTGTATTCATAACCTTCATTAGAGTTTTTTAAATGAATTAAATATTCAATATTTCCTTCAGGTCCTTTTATAGGAGAGTAATCTAATCCTAATATTGTAAACCCGATTTCTGCTGCAAAATCTGCTACTTTTTCTATAACTTCTATATGTGTAGATTTTTCTCTTACTACACCTTTTTTACCAACTTTTTCTCTTCCAGCTTCAAATTGAGGTTTTATTAATGCTACTACTTGTCCACTTGGATCTAATAATTCTTTTGCTTTTGGTAAAACTAATTTAAGTGATATAAAAGAAACATCTATAGATGCAAATTGTCCAAATTCTTTAGTATCTTCTATAGTTACATGTCTTATGTTTGTTCTCTCCATACATACAACTCTTTCATCTTGTCTAAGTTTCCAAGCAAGTTGTCCATATCCTACATCTATTGAAAATACTTTTTTTGCTCCATTTTGAAGCATACAATCTGTAAATCCACCTGTTGATGCTCCTATATCTAAACAAACTTTGTTCTCTAATGTTATATCAAAGTTTTTCATTGCCTTTTCAAGCTTTAGTCCACCTCTACTAACATATGGTATAGGATTCCCTTTTACTTCTATTTTACTTTCCTCTTTAACCTCTGAGCCAGCCTTATCACATCTTTGATTGTCTACAAATACTAGTCCAGCCATTATAGCTTTTTTAGCTCTTTCTCTACTGTCAAAATATCCTTGTTCTACAAGTAATACGTCTATTCTTTTTTTCATATAAATTACCTTTCTATCTTAATAAACTCTCAATTTGTTGAGCTATACCTGAAGGTGAGATTCCACATTGTTCATATAGTACGTTAACATCCCCGTGAGGAATAAATTCATCTTTAATTCCAATATTAATAATCTCATTATCAAGTTTATTATCTATAATAAATTTATTTATTCTACTTCCAAATCCACCTGTAAGTACATTATCTTCTACAGTAACAATATATTTATGATTTTTAGCTAAATCCATTATCAATTTTTCATCTATAGGTTTTAAAAATCTTGCACTAACTAAAGTTGGATTAATACCTGATTTATTTAATATGTCTACTGCTTCAATTGATTGTTTAACCATATTGCCTATTGCTAATATAGCAATGTCTTTACCTTCACTTAATAGTTCATATGTACCAACTTTTATAGGCTTATACTCGCCCTTATCCACAAAGTAACTACTTCCTCTTGGATATCTAATAGCCATAGGTCCTTCTATTTCTAAAGATAAATCCATCATTAGCTCTAGTTCCTTTGTATCTTTAGGAGCCATCACAGTCATGTTAGGTATATTATTTAAATAGCTTAAATCAAATATTCCATGGTGTGTTTCTCCATCATTACCTACAAGTCCCGCTCTATCTATAAGTAAAGTTACATTCTTACTTGTTATAGCAATATCATGTATTATTTGATCATATGCTCTTTGTAAGAAAGATGAGTATACTGCAAAATATGGTTTCATTCCAGCTTTTGCTAGTCCTGAACTAAATGTAACTGCATGTTGTTCTGCAATACCAACGTCATAATATCTGTTTGGGTATATTTCAGAAAACTTATTTAAGCCTGTTCCTGATGGCATAGCAGCTGTTATAGCAACAACATTTTCATCCTTAGTTGCAAGGTCTATTAACTTTTCTCCTACTACTGAAGATATACTCTTTGATGAAGATGGCTTTAATCCAGTTTTTATATCAAATTTAGAAACTCCATGGTATTTATGTGGCTCATCTTCTGCAAACTTGTAACCTTTACCTTTTTTAGTTATCACATGAAGTAATATTGGTCCATTTTGTTGTTTTGCTTTTTCTAATGTTTTTACTATTTCATCTATATCATGTCCATCTATAGGCCCTAAGTATGTTATTCCTAAAGAATCAAAAAAAGCACATTCTTGTAATGTAAAGTTTCCTTTTATGCTATCTTTTACTTTGCTTGCCGTTTTAGATAGTATATTGCCTCCAGGAGTAACATTTAATATTTTTTCAACTTCATCTTTAACCTTATTGACAGTTGAATTTTTTATAATAGCTGATAAATGTTTAGACATTCCTCCAACATTTTCATCTATAGACATTTCATTGTCATTTAATATTACTATCATATTCGTATTTATATATCCTATATGGTTAAGAGCCTCTAAAGCCATTCCTCCTGTTATTGATCCATCTCCAATTATAGAAACTACAGAAAAATCTTCACCTTTTATATCTCTAGCACATGCAATTCCACTTCCTACAGATATAGATGTACTACTATGCCCTGTATCAAATATATCATGTTCACTTTCGCATTCTTTCGGAAATCCACTTAATCCATTAAATTGTCTTAATGTATCAAACTGATCTTTTCTTCCTGTAAGTATCTTGTGAACATAAGCCTGGTGTCCTACATCCCATATAAATTTATCTTTTGGACTATCAAATACCTTATGTAGTGCTAAAGCAAGCTCTACAACACCTAAATTAGATGCTAAATGTCCACCTGTCTTAGAAACTGATCTCACTAAAAATTTTCTTATGTCTTTAGCTAGTAAATCTAGCTCTTTAGTGCTCATTTTTTTTATATCTTTAGGAGAATTTACATTATTTAAATAATTATACATAACTTTCTCACCTTTTATCTAAGTAGTTTTTAGCATTAATACTTTAACTAAATACCAATGCTGTAATAATTCCTAAAATAGCGCCAAAAAAAACTTCTACTGGCGTATGTCCTACTAATTCCTTTAATTTTTTTTGTTCAATATGCTTTTTATGCTGTAAATCATCTACAATTTGATTTAATATTACTGCTTGCTTTCCAACTGCACGTCTTACTCCAGATGCATCATACATTATTATCATAGAAAACACTGCAACTACTGCGAATTCTGTTGAATTAAACCCATACTCCATTCCTACTAATGTAGATAAGGATGTAACAAAAGAACTATGAGAACTTGGCATACCCCCAGAAGTAAATATCCTAGATATTTGAATCTTTTTTTGATCTCCTGTAAAAATCTTAAAAAGTTGTGCCAAGAAACAAGCAAACATACTTATAAGCAACACTTTGTTGCTAAAAATTTCTGAAATAAAGCTCATCGTTCCTCCTTAATACTCTCTATCTACTATATAATCAGCTAAGTTGTTTAAAAACTCACTATCTTTATTTATATAATCAATACTCATTTTAGCTTCTGCTATTAATTTATTAGCAGTTTCTTTTGACTTTTCAAGTCCTATAAGTGATGGATAAGTAGATTTTTCATTATCTATATCGCTTCCTACTTTTTTACCAAGCTTAGCCTCATCTCCAACAATATCTAATATATCATCAACTATTTGGAATGATAATCCTATGTTTTTTGCATATTTAGTTACATTCTCTAACTCTTCTTCACTTGCTCCACCAATTATAGCTCCTGCTCTCATACATCCAATGATTATTGCTGCTGTTTTATTCATATGTATAAAGTCAAGTTTTTCCATATCTATTGATTTACCTTCACTTTCAATATCAACAACTTGTCCACCAATCATACCATATATCCCAGAAGCTTTAGCGATTTCATTTATAGCTTTTAAATATTTTTCTGGCTCACCTTTACTTAAAGACTCTCTAAGCATTATTTCATAAGCATAATTTAAAAGTCCATCTCCAGCTAAAATAGCCATAGCTTCTCCATACACTTTATGATTAGTTTTTCTTCCTCTTCTAAGATCATCATTGTCAAGAGCTGGAAGATCATCATGTATCAAAGAATATGTATGTATCATTTCTATAGCTACAGCAAATGGATATGCATCTTTTTCATTTCCCCCAACTAGTTTACAAGCTTCTAATGTAAGTATTGGTCTTAGTCTTTTTCCTCCAGCTTTTAAACTATAATTCATTGAGTCAAATATAGTTTTTTGGGATCCTTCAACTTTAGGCATATACTCATTTAATAAATCTTCTATATTTCCAACTCTATTTTTTAATTCTTCTTTAAAATTCATAACTACTCCTCCTCTATACTAAAGGGTACCTCTTTCCCATCTTTGCTAAACTTATCTATTTTTAAATTTGCTTCATCTAATAATTTATTACAATGACTATAAAGTCTTATTCCCTCTTCATATAAATTAAGAGAGTCATCTAAACTTGTAGTTCCAGACTCCAATTTATTTAAAATTTCTTCCAGTCTTTGATAAGCTTCTTCATAAGATAAATTCATTTTTATACCTCTTTAATCTTTAATTTTTTCAATTATACAATCAGCTGTACCATCTTTAAATTTAATTGCTATACTATCCTTTTCTTTCAGGCTATTTATTGTATTTATAGTAGTTTTATCCTTTTGTACTATACTGTACCCTCTATCTAATGTAGCAAGTGGACTTAAGCTATGCAAAAGAGATCCACTACTATCTAAACTTCCTTTTTTAAGTTTTACTACATCATTAATCTCATTAGTTATTTTATCATATATTATATCTATTTGTATAATTTTATCTCTTATTATATAAGACTTAACAATAGTATTTAGTCTATCATAAACATTATTTAATTTATTTTTATCTAGCTTAGATTGATTTATAAGAGCCTTATCTAATCTGTCTTTAGAGTTTTTTAACTTGTATAATAGATCTTCTAATTTTGGGGTTGCTATTTCTGCAGCTGCAGATGGTGTAGGTGCCCTCATATCAGCCACAAAATCAGCTATTGTAAAGTCTGTCTCATGTCCTACAGCTGAAATTATAGGTATGTGAGAACTAAATATCTCTCTTGCAACGCTCTCTTCATTAAAAGACCATAATTCCTCTATGGATCCCCCACCTCTTCCAAGTATTATTGTATCTACATTATTAGCATTATTAAAAAATTTAATTCCTTCACATATCTGTTCAGAAGAGTTTTTTCCTTGAACTGAAACAGAATAAAGCTTTATATTTACTTTTGGATATCTACGCTTTACAACATTAATTATATCTTTTATAACGGCTCCTGTCTCAGATGTTATTATACCTATATTTTTAGGCATTTTAGGTATAGGCTTTTTATGTATATAGTCAAACAAGCCTTCTTTTCCTAACTTTTCTTTTAATTTTAGAAATTCTATATACAAATTTCCCAGTCCATCTAATTCCACGTTTTCTATATACAATTGATATGATCCATCTCTTTCGTACACAGATATATATCCTGTTGCTATAACCTTCATTCCATCTTCTAAATTTAGTGAACTATCATAATTATTTTTAAAAATTACACAGTTTATTTTAGATGATTTATCTTTCAGAGTCAGATATACATTTTTGCTGCTATGAACTTTAAAGTTTGAAATTTCACCTTTTACTTTTAAGTTATATAAAACCGCATCATTAGTTAAGATTCTTTTTACGTATGAATTAACTTCACTTACATCTAAAGCTCTTAATTTCATAGCTATTCTCCTATAAATTTATTTAATCCTATAAGTGCACAACCTAATGCATTATCTGTGCTATATTCAGGTTTTGCAAAAAAGCTTATTACTTTATCCTTATATAGTTTTTGACTTAACTCCTCTTTTATATATTTGCTTGATGCAACCCCTCCAGCAAATACAACTTCGCTTATATCATACTCTTTACATAAAAATCTAAGCGCTTTATATAAACTTCTCACTATCGAGTCCATTAGTGATTTAGATATATATTTTTCATCAAAATCATTTTTCAGCTTAGTGATTTGATTTTCTATTCCAGATAGGTTCATATACCCATCTTTTACAGATGTCTTTATTCCTACATCTATATTTTGATTACATTCTAAAGCATTTTTATCTATATATTTTCCACATGGAAACTCATATCCTAATTGAACACCTAATCTATCTATTAATTGTCCAAAACTTATATCTTTACTTCCACCTATTATTCTAATATTTGATATATCGTTATGTTTTTCAACTAATAATATTTCTGTTGTTCCTCCCGACATATGAACAGAAATAAATCTATTACTTTTTAATTTTTTTTCATATACGCTTGCTTCAATATGATTTTCTTGATGAGTTGTTGAATATAAATTAATATTATTCATACTGCTAAATAATTTTGCAAAATTATATCCTACTGTAAATGCAGGCATATACGAATCATTTATCGGCCTTGGTTTTTCAGATGCACATATTGCACATATATTATATCCGTTCATTATATTTTTTAATTCTTCACTTATTTCCCCTAAATTATTTACGTGTTGAAAAACCATTTCGCTTTGTCTTAGCCCTTTTGAATCTTTCTTTACTTTTAACATGATTTTTTTATTAAATACTATACTTTTCTCTAAAGATATAGCTGCTATAGAAGTTGTATAGCAGCTAGTATCTATTCCTATTATTATATTTTTATTTTTCTCCGATTTCACTTACAACACTTCCTAATATTCCATTTATAAACTTAGGAGATTTGTCATCACAGTAAAGCTTAGATAATTCTATAGCTTCATTTATAGAAACTTTAGTAGGCATTTCTGACATGTATAGTATTTCACAAATAGCAAGTCTAAGTATTGCTAAGTCTACTTTAGCCATTCTATTTATAGTCCAGTTTTTAGCATATTTATTTATTAAAGCATCTATATTTTCTTTATTTTCGTTAAAACTTTCAACTAATTCTTTGCTGTATTTTAAATCAATAAATTGACTTAACTCTGTTTCTTCTAACTCAACGTCCGCTTCATTTGAAAATTGTAATTTTAATTCCTCATATCTATTCTTTATGTATTCAAAGTTATCGTTTAAGAAGTTTTCTAATTTAGCATTTAAATCAATTAGATCCTCTTTATTCATGTCTATTTGGTATATAAACTTCATCATATACTCTCTCGTCGTTATCATTTTTGCTTTTTTCATTTGCTTATTCCTCCTTTGAATTTAGTATATACATATTTACTCATAAAAAAACCCTCTGATTTTCAGAGGGAAATATTAATTTATCGTAGATGATTACTTTGCTTCTGCCTTCTCAACTTTTTCCTTTTTAAAGTTGATTCCTTGAACATGTATATTAACTTGAGAAACTTTTAATCCAGTCATTGTTTCAACTGTATTTTTTACATTTTCCTGTACTTTAAAAGCTATATCAGGTATAGATATTCCATAATCAATTATTATCATAACATCTAAGATAACTTCGTCTTCCTCTATTTGTATCTTAACACCATTATTCTTTAGTAATTTATCTGTGAATGTCGATGTAGTTCCTACTCCTTCTACTTCAATAGCTGCTAATCCTGCTATAGTAGCGATGACATCATTTGATATCTTAACTTGTCCAAAGTTATTATTTTCCATCATATATCACATCCCTATATAAACTATTTTATTATATAATAATACCAAATAGAGCTTTAATTTGCAATAAAAAGTTCGATTTGCTTAATCTAGTATTTATGTAATCAACTTATTACCGTGCATAAAAAATTCGCTTCGCTCATGTCGCCAACGACTCCGTCCGTTGCTCAAAATGTCATTTTTTACTTTCACCAAAAAATTTGTATCACTATGTTACATAAGTTATCCACAAAATTTAATTAAGTATAATTTCCTTAAGCGTAAAAAAGCCCCAGTATAACTGAGGCATTTATACTTATTTAGAATTACTACTCATAAGTTTTATATTATCATAGTTAACTTTTGACTCATTTGCAACTAAATCAAATATTTTAGCTGCATCTTTTTGTTGTAATTCTTTGTTTACTACTACATTAACAGTTTCTTCACTTATGTACACTAATGAATCTTCAAATCCTTTTGCTCCTAATAAATCTTCTATTTTAATTTCTAATTCTTGATCTTTTACAAGTTGTAATTTCATATTAGATGCTTGCTTTCTAGTTTCTTCTGATGTAGATGGATTATTTATTATTTCATTTAAATCTTCTGTTAACTCATTTCTTTGTTTTTCTCTATTCATTTTCATATCTACTGCATATGATGCTTTTTTCATATTTTTATCAGAAGTCATTTTCTTTTCTATTTCTTTACTAGTTTCTTTAGCTTTTTCATTAACTACAGTGTCTTTGCTGTCTACAACTTTAACATCTTTTTTAGAGTCCTTTTTATCATCATTTTTTGATAGTTGAGCATCTTCATACATTTCCATTTCCTTAGATGCTTCTAATACAGATTTTTTACTTAAATTATAATTTACTGTCCCAACCACCACTAACATAAGTGTTAATGACATTACGACAAACCCTCTACTTTTAAACATACTTTTGTTAAATTTCATTTATACTCCCCCTAATTAATAATTATATTCTTGTAATATTTATATGTACGAGCTTTTTTATTATGAATATTTTTTTACCTATTTAGAATAAATTTCAACTTGGTGACCTGAAACCTGAAGTGATGTTTGAACTGCTGAGTATAGACTTTGTTTTACATTTGGATCACTAGCCCCACTAGAAACCACTATAACCCCTTTTATTTCTGGCTCTGACGTTTTTATAACTACAGGTTTACTTTCTCCTGAAGTTATCATTGTTTTATTTTCACTTGACGTAGTAACTGTTCTTTCTCCACCTTGAGCATCTTTTTCAGTCGTCTCTTCCTTTGTAGCATTTGAGTTGAATGCTGGTTCTATTTGTTCCCCAGATGAAAAAGTAATCATCACGTCAACTTCTCCTGCTCCCTCTATTTGAGATAATATATTTTTAAGTTGACTTTCTAAATCATTATCTTTTTTTACTTCTACTTGTGCAGACTTTTGATCTTTTTTTTCCTCAAAAGTTTCTTTATCTTTTTTGTCAACTGGATTTTTTGTAAATATAGCTAGTCCCATAATACACACAAACGACAGCGCGGCTAGAGTGTATATCTTTTTCTTATCATCTTCCTTTAAGTTTTTAAACATACCTATTCTCAACCCCTATTTATCAATTTCTATATTTTCAACGGATATATCAAGTATGTCTACTAAGCTCTTTTTAACTTCATCTTTTGATTTTGTATCTTTATCATTTGAGCTTTCTTTAAATACTTGTTTATCTTTTTCACCCTCACTAGATTGTATGTCCTTTTTTTCTTCTTTATTACTATTTTTTTCTTTAACCTTAACTTTACTCACATCAGATCCGTCTAATTCAATATCTTCAAGTTCATAACCATATTCATCTAGTTTTAATTCCAATATACTTTTTAATCCGTCTTCATAACCAGACTTTATGCTTTTTCCCCCTGTGTCTTTAGCTAGACTATTCATACTATCAACATATTGTTGATTATATTTCGTATATGTTTTTAATAATTTGTCCTCTAAGCTTGTTCCATCTGAAAAAAAATTAATGACTGGATTTATAGCAATGAATATAAATATAAAATTTAAAACTAAATTAATATATGACTTTAACTTTGAAGAAGGAAGAATCATATTAACTATGTTAACTATAAATGCTGCAATTAAAATACTTATTATCCAAGCTTTAATACTTTCTAACATAATATTCCTCCTTTTACTGTGCTACAACACTAATAGAAACTACTATAGCTATAGTAACGAAAAACATTATTGTTATAGCTATGATACATGCTAACATTATTGCCATAAGATTTGAAATCTCATTTAAAAAGTTTGAAATACTCTCTTCTCCAACTGGTTCTACTATCATTGCTGATGTTTTATAAACTAATATTATTGAAATAATTTTTATTATAGGAATTAAGCATATCCCGACTAATATTATGAGCCCGACTCCTCCAAATAAGTTTTTTATAAGTTGAGATGAAGATAATATTATATCAAATGAGTCTGATACAAATCCTCCTACAACAGGTATAAAATTTCCTATCGCAAACTTAGTACTTTTAACTGCAAATCCATCTAAACTCTTAACGTACATCCCCTGCATAGATACTAATGCTAAATATATAGTAAATATGGCTCCAATTGTTATCAGATTTATTTGTTTTATAAAAGATGCCAATTTTTTAAGTTTTATACTATTAGATAAATTATTTATAACAAGTATTGCAAAACCTATTGTAATAGATACAAATAGGAAGTTTTTAAAAACTATATTTATAAATGTTACTCCTCCCATAAATATAGGGGTCATAACAGTAGATGTCATAGGAAATCCCATTACCACTAAAAATGTTATTAATATTGGCATTAGTATCTGCATCAAATTGATCATGCTATCAATGGTGGTGTTACATATATTTAAAACATCTTTAAATCCTACCAATGTTAAAGTTACCATTACTATAAATACAATATAGGTTGTTACTTGGCTTATCGCCCCAGATGAGAATGAATTGTCTAAACTTTTTAAAATAGATGATAAGAGCGCTAAGACAAATATTATTGATGCAACTTTTAAACTTGCTCTCAATTCATCGAATAAGAATAGTTTAAGACCCTCTTTATCAAATAAATCTAGCATTGTTTTCTTACCAGATATTAAATCTTTCATAAATGTTTTAAGATCTACATCTTCTATAAACTTTTCATCTTTTATTTGATTTTGAATTTCTTGTAAATTAATTTTATTTAATTGTTCACTTATATATGTATCTACACTTTCTTTTACTTTTTTATCATTTTCTTCTTGTGCAAATGAAACATTTGCAAATGTTAGCCCCATTAGTATACATAAAATTATACTAGTCATAATTTTTTTCATAAGTAATCATTCTCCTATGGAATCAAATTTAAAATCATATCAACAATAGATATTAATATAGGGAATGACATAGTCATAACTATAATTTTTCCTCCGAATTCAAGCTTAGCTGCAATATTTCCTTCCCCACAGTCTTTGCATATCTGAATAGCAAACTCCATTAAGTATGCTATTCCTATAAGTTTGATTATTAAAGATATATACATAGTAGGTATGTTAGCCTTATTTGCTAATTCATTTATACTTTCAATTATAAAATTGAATTTATAGGTTACAGAAAGTAAAATCATAATTCCTGTTAGTATTCCTATAAACATAGCCATTTCTGGTCTATCTTTTTTTATAATTAAGCATAATATAGTAGACATAAGCGCAAGACCTACCAATTTCATTACATCCAAAAGATCTCCCCCTTAATATAACTGAAACATCGTTCTAACTGCATTGAATAGATCATTTATCTCAGTTATTACCATCGTAAGAACAATTATCACACCTGCAAGAGTTGTTAAGGTAGTCCAATCTTTTCTATCAGTCTTCTCAAGAACCATATTTAAAACAGATATTAATAACCCAATCCCTGCAACTTTAAAAATCAAAGTTATATCCATATTAACCCTCCTATATTAAAAGTATCCCTATAACTAACCCAATTATAGTAGATAGTTTTTTGTATACTATACCTTTTTTCTCTACATCTTCTTTACTTTCTGTTGTGAGTTTTTTTAAATTTTCAATAGATAAATCAATCATCCTCTCTTGAGAATAAACATCCCCTTTTCCAAGAGTAAGTATTAATTTTTTTAATTCATCTACCTCCTTATCTTGAAAATAACTTTCTTTAATCATAAAATCAGCATTCTTTGATAATATAGTTTCTAATGTTTTACTATTATCTTCTTTTAAATCTGTACTCATATGTTTAAAGAAAGGTCCAAGTGAAAACTCTTTATTTTCTCCTATCCTATAAAATATTTCTTCCAATGTGTACAATCCAAATGATAGGTCCATTCGCATTACCTCTAATATCCTTATGAGCTCATTTAACTGTTTATGCCTTTTTGTATAAGCTTTGTATAAATACTCTCCAATCAAATAGCTACATGCTACTAAAATACTTATTAGAGCTATTTTAATTTGCAAAATACCACCTCTTTTCTTCTAAGTCATATATTTTTTCAATTGTCCCCGGCCCATTTTTAGCGGAAAGTATTATTACTTTTTTGAATAATTCTTTATCGAGTAATTTGCTTAATTCCTTTCTTTCCCTTATATCTTCTATGGAATTCCCATGTACTGTCGTTATTAAGCTAACTCCCCCATTTAAAGCTGTGTACAAAGCTTTTATTTCCTTTTCACTACCTATTTCATCCGTTACTATTAAGTTAGGTGACATAGCCCTAAGCAACATCATTATTCCTATATCTTTTGGGCATGTTTCTATTATGTCTGTTCTTATTCCAACATCCATCTGAGCTATTCCTAAATATGATCCTGAAATCTCATTCCTTTCATCTATAAGAGCTACTTTAATTCCACTAAACCCTTTTTCTTTGTTCCCATTACTTAAATTTCTAACTATATCTCTAAGTAATGTTGTTTTACCACATTGTGGCGGTGAAATTATTAAAGTATTATTTACTTCGTTAGAACTCTTAATTATGTGATTTAATACTTTTTCAGAGCAATTTAATACCTCTCTAGAAATCCTTATATTTAAAGATGATATGTGCTTTATATTTTTAACTTGTCCATCTTCAATTATTACCTTTCCAACTATTCCAACTCTATGCCCACCTTTTAATGTTATAAACCCTTTTTTAATGTCATCTATAAATGAATGAATTGAATATTTGCACATAAGTTGAAATGTCTGTTCTATATCTTCTTTTTTTACAACATACGAATTTGAATTTTTTGTATCTAGCTTGTTCATAGAGTTATTATAAAAATAGTCTCTATTATTAGAATTTATTATTAATGGTTTCTCTACTCTAAGTCTTATTTCTTCTATATTTAGATCTTCATATTGTACATTTATTATTTTTTCTCTTAGCTTAGGCGATAGAGAATTTAAAATTTCATCTGAAAGTTTATTCATATCCCTTGTCCTCCTTTGTTTATATAATTATATTTTCAAGGTTAAATATTTATGACAAAAAACAAAAATTCACTTCGCTCATATCGCTCAAATTTCATGTCGTCAACGTCCACTCGCAACTCGTGTCCCGTTACTCAAACGACTTCGTCCGTTGCTCAAAAATCTTTTTTACGCTCAAAAATATAATATTAATACAACTAAGTTTCATAGATTATCCACATATTTTTAGTAATCATAATCTACTTAAGCGTAAAAAAAGAGTTACCTATTTTAGGTAACTCTTTTAATAATTATTTATTCATATTTTTTAAATGCTAAAGTTGCATTGTGTCCACCAAATCCTAAAGAATTTGACAGTGCATATCTAACATCTCTTTTCTTACCTTCGTTTACAACGTAATCTAAATCTAACTCTTCATCTAAGTTTTCTACATTTATAGTAGGAGGAACATATCCATCACTTATAGCCATGGCGCATACAATAGCTTCAACTGCTCCTGCAGCTCCTAATAAATGGCCTGTCATAGACTTTGTAGATGATACGCAAAGTTCATACGCTTGGTCTTTAAAAACACTTTTAATTGCCATTGTTTCAAACTTATCATTATAGTAAGTAGATGTTCCATGAGCGTTTATATAATCAACTTCATCAAGAGGAATATTTCCATCTTTCATTGCCATGCTTATAGATCTAGCTGCGCCTTCTCCATTTTCTGCTGGAGTTGTCATATGGTATGCATCTGCTGTTGCTCCATATCCAACTATTTCAGCATAAATCTTAGCACCTCTTTTTATAGCATGATCTAAATCTTCTAGTATTAATATACCTGATCCTTCTCCCATTACAAATCCATCTCTATCTTTATCAAATGGTCTTGAAGCAGTTTTTGGGTCATCATTTCTAGTAGACATAGCCTTCATATTACAGAAACCGGCAAATGAAAGTGGTGTAACACCAGCTTCACTTCCTCCTGCTACCATTATATCTGCATCGCCTCTTTGTATAGCTTTAAATGCATCTCCTATAGCATGAGACCCTGATGCACAAGCAGTAGATACATTAGTGTTTGGTCCTTTTGCACCTAATGCAATAGATACTTGGCCTGCTGCCATGTTAGAAATCATCATAGGAACGAAAAATGGACTAACTCTTCTATTTCCTTTTTCTAGTAAAATTTTGTGTTGCTCTTCTATTGTAGCAACTCCTCCTATACCAGAACCTATTATAACTCCCATTTTTTCGCTATCTACTTTGTCTAAGTCAAGATTTGCATCTTTTACTGCCATTTGCGAAGATGCTATGGCAAAATGAGTAAATCTATCCATTCTTTTTAATTCTTTTTTATTTATATAATCTTCTGGATTAAAATCTTTTACTTCTCCAGCTATTTGTGTTTGAAATGAGGATGCGTCAAAGCTAGTTATTTTATCTATACCACAAACTCCATCTTTTATGTTGGTCCAAAATGTTTCTTTTCCTGTTCCAACTGGAGTAACACAACCTAATCCAGTTATAACAACTCTTCTTTTCATAACATTTCCTCCACTATTTGTTTGCTTCTATATATTTAACTATATCTCCTATGCATACGAACTTTTCTGCTTCTGTATCTGGTATTTCTATTGAAAATTCATCTTCAAGAGCCATCATTATTTCAACAGCGTCTAATGAATCTGCTTCTAAATCTTTCATTAATGAAGTCTCCATAGTTACTTCTTTATTGTCTATTCCTAATTGATCCTTTATTATTTCTACAACTTTTTCAAACATAATTTAATTCCTCCTAAATTTTATTTAAACTTATATTTTTACTTTTTTATTGCATTACCATTCCACCATCTACATTTATAACCTGACCTGTTATATAACTTGCCATGTCACTTGCTAAAAACAATACTGCATTAGCTACATCATCAGGCTCTCCAAATCTATTTTGCGGAATGCTTTTTAACATATTAGATTTTAAATCTTCATTTAAAACACTAGTCATATCTGTATCTATAAATCCTGGAGCTATAGCATTTACACTTATGTTTCTTGATGCCAATTCTCTAGCACTTGATTTTGTAAGGCCTATTACACCTGCTTTAGAGGCACAGTAGTTTGCTTGCCCTGGATTTCCTATTATTCCAACTACAGATGATATGTTTATTATTTTTCCATATCTTTTCTTCATCATATATTTAGTAGCTGCTTTTGTGCAGTTGAAAACACCTTTTAGGTTTATATCGATAACCTTGTCAAAGTCATCTTCTTTCATTCTCATTAAAAGTCCATCTTTTGTTATACCAGCATTGTTTACTAATATATCTACTTTTCCAAACTCTTTAACTACAGACTCTATCATATTGTCAACTTCACTACTTTTAGATACATCGCATTTTACTATCATGCTTTTAACACCATATGATTCTATTTCTTCTTTAGTTTTTAAAGCATGTTCTTCATTTGATGTATAGTTTATTACAACATTGGCTTTTTGTGATGCTAGTTTTTTAGCTATAGCTTTACCTATACCTCTAGATCCTCCAGTTACAATTGCTACTTTATCTTGTAAGTTAACCATTATATTTCACCTCTTTTATAAGCTTCAACAAAGTCATTCATAGATTCCATATTATCAATGTTATAAACTTTAGTATCAACTTTATTCTTTTTGGAAATTTTATTTATAAATCCTTTTAGCACTTTTCCTGGTCCGATTTCTATAAATGTATCAAATCCTTCATTTATTAGCTTTTCTATTGAATCTTCCCATAAAACAGATGAGCTAACTTGACTAACTAAAAGATCTTTATAGTTATCTGTATAATAATCTGCTTTTACATTTGAAACTACAGATACCTTACATTTTCTTAGTTTAATATCATCTAATTCTTTTTTTAGCTTTAACCCAGCTGGTTCTAGCATAGATGAATGAAAAGGTGCACTTACATTTAATACAACAGCTTTTTTTGCTCCATTTTCTTTAAATAAACTTATACTATCTTTTACCGTACCTGTCTCCCCTGATATTACAATTTGACCTGGAGAGTTATAATTTGCAACCTCTATTATTCCATTATCAACTTGTTCTATAACCTCATTTACTTTTTCTCTATCTAACCCTAGTATAGCTGCCATAGTCCCCTTTCCTAAAGGTACACTTTCTTGCATATACTTACCTCTTTTTTTAACTACTGCTACAGCATCATTAAAATCCATTGCATCTGCTGCTACTAAAGCACTATATTCTCCTAGTGATAGTCCTAAGCATGCATCATATTTCAAATCTATCTTATCTTTTAAACTTTCAAATAACGCTATACTATGAGTAACTATAGCTGGTTGAGTATTTTCTGTTTTAGCTAGTTCTTCATCACTACCTTCAAACATTATCTTTTTTAAATTTATTCCAACTGATCTTTCTGCTTCATCAATAATTTTTTTAGCTATGTCATCATTGTTATATATATCACTTGCCATACCTACATATTGAGCTCCTTGACCAGGAAATACTAATGCAACCTTACCCATACTATACCTCCAATTTTTTATTTATTTTAGATAATATAGATTTTGATTCTTCCATTATATCTTCTATTATTTGTTTGCAAGGCTTCACATCATTTATATAAGATGCTATTTGACCTGCCATAAATGATCCATTATCTACATCTCCATTTACAACTGCCATTCTTAATGACCCTACACCTTTTTGATCTATATCTAAAGGATTAACTCCTTCTTTTTCCATATTTAATATTTCTTTAGCCAATTTGTTTTTTAATGTTCTAACCGGATGTCCAGTACTTCTTCCTGTAACTATTGCATCTCTATCTCTTGATTTTAATATAAAATTTTTATAGTTTTCATGAGCTATACATTCATCGCTACAAATAAATCTTGTTCCTATTTGTACACCACTAGCCCCTAAGCATAGTGCTGCTGCCAATCCTTTCCCATCAGCAATTCCTCCTGCTGCAATTACAGGAATATTTACATTGTCTACAACTTGAGGAGTTAGAACCATTGTTGTTAGCTCTCCTATATGTCCTCCTGCTTCTGTTCCTTCAACTATTACTGCATCTGCACCATGCTTTTCCATTCTTTTTGCTAGTGCAATAGTTGGAACTACGGGTATAATCTTTGTATTTACTTCTTTTAATCGCTCTATATATTTTGCTGGATTTCCAGCTCCTGTAGTTATTACTTCTACTCTTTCTTCTACTATTAAATCCATTATCTCATCTACAAATGGAGATAATAGCATAACATTAACTCCAAACGGTTTATCTGTTAATTCTCTGCACTTTTTTATTTGCTCTTTTATTACTTCTTTTGGTGCATTTCCTGCTGCAATTATTCCTAATCCTCCAGCATTTGATACTCCTGCTGCTAATTCAGCAGTTGCTACCCAAGCCATCCCACCTTGGATTATAGGGTATTTTATATTTAATAATTCACATAAATCCTTCATAATTTCCTCCTTATATACTCCATCTAACTAAAGAAGCTCCCCATGTCAATCCGCCTCCGAATCCTACTAGAACTACATTATCGCCTTTTTTAATTTTTCCTTCTCTATAGGCTTCATCTAGCGCTACCGGAATTGATGCTGCTGACATGTTTCCATATCTATCTAAGTTCACATATACTTTATCCATACTTAAGTTTAATCTTTTTGCTGAAGCTTCTATTATTCTTATATTAGCTTGGTGTGGTATAAGGTAATCTACATCTTGTATACTCAAGTTAGCACTTTCTATACATTTAACAGATGCATCTTGCATTATTCTAACAGCAAATTTAAATACATCACTTCCTGCCATTTGTATGTAATGCAATCTATCTTTAACAGTTTCTTCACTAGCTGGCAACTTAGAACCTCCAGCTGGTACTTTAAGATAATCTTTACCATTTCCATCAGAGCCTAAATTTGTAGATAAAACTCCGCCTTCTTCAACTGGTCCCATAACTACCGCTCCAGCTCCATCTCCAAATAATATTGCTGTAGATCTATCTTCATAATCTAATATTGTTGATAAAGCTTCTGCTCCTATTACTAATACATGTTTATATGTTTTAGTTTCTATAAATTGTTTTGCTATTGTTATACCATATATAAATCCTGAACATGCCGCTTCAAGGTCAAAACCTGCTGCTTTAGTTGCATTTATGTTTGCTTGAACTAAGCATGCTGTAGATGGAAATACCATGTCTGGTGTAATTGTAGCTACTATAATTAAATCTATATCTTCTGGAGTCAAGTTTGCATTTTCTATTGCTTTTATAGCTGCTTTAGTTGCAAGATCTGATGTTGCTTCATTTTCATCTACTAATCGTCTTTCATTTATTCCTGTTCTTGTTCTTATCCATTCATCTGATGTATCCATTATCTTTTCAAGATCGAAGTTAGTCATTACCTTTTTAGGAACATAACTTCCAACCCCTAATATACCAGCCTTTGTATTCATAAATTAACCTCCAAGTGGTACTTTTCTATTCTTCTTCGCTATTTTCTTCTATAGTCTTTATAAATTCTTTAATATCTTCGACTACATCTCCCTTTGCAAATTTTATTGCTTGGTTTATAGCATTTTTTATAGCTTTTGCATCAGAACTTCCATGAGCTTTTATAACTCCTCCATTAACACCTAAAAGAGGCGCTCCTCCATATTCTGAGTAATCCATCATAGTTTTTAATTTTCTTAAATCATCTTTTAACAGCATTGCTCCTAATTTACCTTTTGTACTAGCTAGGAAAGTTTCCTTTAAAAGGCCTAATATTGACATCGCAATACCTTCTGCTGATTTTAATAAAATATTTCCTGTAAATCCATCACACACAACTATATCTGTATATGAGTTTATTAATTCTCTTGCTTCTATATTTCCAATGAAGTTTAAATTTAATTTTTTAAGCTCTTCATATGATTTCTTTGCTAAGTCATTTCCCTTGCCCTCTTCTATTCCTACATTCGCAAGAGCAACTCTAGGGTTTTCAATTCCTAATACTTTGTTTGCATAAATGTTACTCATACCTGCAAACTCAACTAAGTTTATTGGTTTACAATCTGCATTAGCTCCTCCATCTGCAATAAGTGTCATTCCACCTTTTACATTTGGTATAGCTGGGCATAAACAAGGTCTGTCTATTCCTTTTATTCTACCTACCACAAATAAACCACCTGCTAATAATGCTCCTGTATTTCCTGCTGATACTATTGCATCTGCTTTATTTTCTTTTACCATTCTTAAAGCTACAACCATTGATGAATCTTTTTTAGATCTTATTGCTTTAACTGGTTTATCTTCATTCTCTATAATTTCAGTAGTATGAACTATTTCTAATTTACTTTTGTCAAATTCATGCTTTGCAAATTCATTTTCTAATATTTCTTTATCTCCAGTGATTATTATATCTACACCATATTCTTTTATAGCATTAACTACACCTTCTACATTAGACTTTGGTGCATTATCTCCGCCCATTCCATCAATTACAATTTTCATATTATTCTCCTCCTAAACTAACTCTTCAAATATAAATTTTCCTCTGAAAATTTGCTCTTGCGCTTTATTGTTAACAACAACTTTTACATAATGTTTTTTATCTATGTTTTTATAAATCTCAGCTTTCGCTATGAGCCTATCTTTTTGTTGTATATGTTTTAGCGTTTTTATATTAGCAAATCTCATTATTACCTTAGGCGCATCTAAAATCGCCATAGCTAATGAATTAGCCATTGAAAATATATATTCATCCTTAAGAGTTCCAGTTTTGGAGTAGATCATGTCTTCGGTAATATCCAACATGGATATGCCTAATTGACCTACAGATAAGTCAATTATCTCTCCTGTTATCTCTTTTATACCTAAAGTTTTAACTTTAGATGTTTCAGTTTCAGCTATTTGCTTAACTCTCTCCCTAAGTTCTGGGATATTTAATGCAAGTCTATCAAGTCTTATGGTTTGTATACTTACATCAAAGATGCTTGCTAATTCTTCATCTGTATAAAAAGGATCGTCTTTTAGCATTCCAACAAGTTCTTCTTGTCTTTGTGCTTTGCTCTTCTTTTTCATATTACCTCCAAGTTTTTATAGTTGGAATTAGTACCAACTACTAATAGTAGTATATAATATTAATTATAAATAATCAACTACTTATTTATTTTTTATTTATAATTTTTGCGTACACTTAAATATTATCACAATTTTTTTCATATTTAAGCAAAAAAAAACATGTAGAGTATTCTACATGTTTTTTAGAAGTATTACTTAGAAACAACTTCTTTACCTTTATAATATCCACAATCTGGACATACTCTATGTGGTAACTTTGGCTCATGACATTGTGGGCAACTTACGAATCCAGTTGCTACCATCTTTGAGTTAGCTGCTCTTCTCATTTTTGTATTTGATTTAGATGTTTTACGCTTTGGTACTGCCATTTACGCCACCTCCTTAGTCATTTTTAAACATTTCTTTTAATTTAGCAAAACGGGGATCTATTATCTCCTCGTCGTTCGCAGTTTCATCACAAGAACAAACTTTTTTATTTAAGTTTGTCCCACAAGTAGGGCATAGGCCTTTACAATCTTCATCACAAAGAACTCTTTGAGGCAGATTAAAATCTAATGTTTGTTCTATTAAATCTATGAAATCAACTTCATCGTTTTTATAAGTATAAACATCAAACTCTTCTACTTCATTTTCATCCACTTCTTGTTTAACTAAAAATCCTTGAATAGGATAACTTAATTTTACTTCTACTTCACTTAAACATCTAGCGCAATTATCAACTATATTAAATTCAACATTGCAATCTAAAAATAAACCCTTATTAGTTTTACTTATTGTTCCGTTTAAATTAAGTGGAGAAGTTAATTTATAAGTATTATCACAATAATTAATACTATCAATTTTTTCGCAAAAATTCAAGTGTAAATTATCAGTTTCTTTTCTTATAATCTTATCTAAACTAATCTTCATTAAGTTCACCTCAATTTATTGCCAAATTTATTATACAAATATAAGCTTTGTTTGTCAAGTATTTTTACTTGATAGTTAATTTATTTCTTGGCAAAAATTAAGGTAGGTTTTAACCTACCTTAATTATATTATATCCAATTGCAATTATTTTACTAATGCAACAGTATCTCTTGCTATCATTAACTCTTCGTTAGTTGGAACTAATAATATCTTAACTTTTGAATCTGCAGTAGATATTACTGTTTCTTTTCCTCTAACTTTGTTAGCTTCTTTATCTAAGTTCATTCCTAAGAATTCCATGTTAGAAGCTATAGATTCTCTTATCTCTATACCATTTTCACCAACACCAGCAGTAAATACTACAGCATCTACACCGTTCATTTCTGCAACGTAAGCTCCTATGTATTTTTGAACTCTTTGAACATAAGCATCTAATGCAACTTGAGCTTTTTCATCTCCCTTTGCAGCAGCTCCTTCTATATCTCTGAAGTCACTTGATATACCAGTCATTCCGTATACCCCAGATTGTTTGTTCATTAAGTCAGATAATCCTTTAGCGTCTAATCCTTCTTTTTCCATTAAGAATGGTAATATAGCAGCATCTATATCTCCACATCTAGTTCCCATTATTAATCCTTCTAATGGAGTGAATCCCATTGAAGTATCTACACATTTACCACCATCAACAGCAGCTACAGAAGCTCCGTTTCCTAAGTGACAAGTTATTATTTTTAAGTCTTCTACGTTCTTTCCTAACATTTCTGCAGCTCTTTGAGATACATACTTGTGAGAAGTTCCGTGGAATCCGTATCTTCTTACTCCATACTTAGTGTATAATTCATGAGGTAATCCATATAAGTATGACTTCTTAGGCATAGTTTGATGGAATGCAGTATCGAATACTCCAACCATTGGTACTCCTGGAAGTATAGCTTCACAAGCTTCTATTCCCATTATGTTAGCTGGGTTATGAAGTGGTGCTAATTCAACACACTCTTCTAATGCTTTCATAACTTCATCATTTATCTTAACTGAACTAGCAAATTTCTCTCCACCGTGTACAACTCTGTGTCCTACAGCTTCAACTTCGCTTATATCCTTAACTCCACCGAATTTAGGATCAACTACACCTTCTAATACTAATTTTATAGCATCTTGGTGATTTTTCATTGGTTGCTCTACTACAAGCTTACCTTCTACTCCATCTTTTTCTTGCTTTAATATAGAACCTTCGATTCCTATTCTCTCAACTAATCCTATACATAAAACTTCTTCATTTGACATATCTATTAATTGATATTTTAATGAAGAACTACCACAGTTTAATACTAATACTTTCATTAGTATACCTCCTTAAATCTTTAACAATAATATGTAATTATTTTTAATTAACAATTTTAAAAATCGATATCATTACTTGTATACATTAAACAAATTTATCACTATTTACTATACCATTTTTTTTCATAAAAGTACATAGTTTATGATATTTTTTAAGTTATTTATATTTAACTCAAGAATTATTGTTCTCAATTTTGTTTAATATTATAATAGGATATAACTTATTTTTATAAAAAGCAAACAATAAATAATTCTATATATAAACAATAAATCCTTTGTTTTTGTATATATTTAATATAAAAGGAGGTTTTTATGAACATTTTAGGTCTTATAGTCGAGTATAATCCATTTCATAATGGTCACTTATATCATTTAAAAGAATCTTTTAAAAAAACAAATGCTACTCATAGTATAGCTGTAATGAGTGGTAATTTTTTACAAAGAGGAGAACCTGCTCTATTTGATAAATATAAAAGAGCTGAAATTGCAGTTTCAAACGGAGTAGATTTAGTTGTAGAGCTTCCTACTCTTTTCGCGTGCCAAAGTGCAGAATTCTTTGCTCATGGGGCTATAACTCTACTAAACTCATTAAATTGCATAGATTCTATATGTTTTGGTAGCGAAGAAGGTAATATAGATTTACTAACTGAGATATCAAAAGTATTAGTTTCTGAACCTGAGGATTTTAAATTACTTTTAAAGAAAAACCTAGATGAAGGAATTTTATTTGCTACAGCGAGAAGCAAAGCTTTGTGTGATTATTTGATTACAAATAATGTTATAGATAATCTATATAAGCAAAATTTAAATACAATATTAAATTCTTCTAATAATATCCTAGGAATGGAATACATAAAAAGTTTATTGAAACATGAAAGCGACATAAAGCCTTTCACAATAACTAGAGTACAGGCATCTTATAACTCTGAAGACATTAGTAGTGAAATTTGTTCTGCTACTGCAATTAGAAAATCACTTAAAGATTCAAGAAATATACATGGCATATACTCAGTTGTTCCCGAAAAAACTTTCAATCTAATATCTGATTCTATAAATTCAGGATTTAATCCTATGTTTGATGAAGTTTATTTTGATACTATAAGAGAATTAGTTATACGAGATTTTGATATATTGAGCAGTTATTTCGATGTTAATGAAGGTATAGAAAATAAAATATACAAATCAATTTTCACATGTAATAACTTATATGAACTTCAACAAAGTGTTAAATCAAAAAGATACACATTAACTAAAATAAAAAGAATATTGAATAATATATTACTTGGAATATCAAAGAAAGATATAGCGTTAGTAAAAGATATAAACGAAATGCCTTATGTCAGGATTTTAGCTTTTAACGATAAAGGTAGAGAGATAATAAAACAAATAAAATTAAACTCTGATATAAAAATTATAAATAAATTTTCAGATATAAATTTCGCTGAAAATGAAACTTTCAAAACACTAATCAAATATGATATAAAAGCTACAAATATGTATAATATCCCTTATTATAAAAATAGTAATTCTTTACTTAAAGGCCCTATGGATTATTATATATCACCTAAATACATAAAGTAACTGATAAAAACCTGCCTTTCTTAGGTAGGTTTTTATCAGTTTCAAAGTTAATTTTTTACTATATGAAATGCTTCAAGCATTTAACTCCTCAAAGCCAATGAATTTTATCATAGTTCATAATTACTTTTAATATACTTATTAAAGAGTATAGCAAAGTAGGTGATATTTTGAAGAAAATAAAATTTTTAAAGTTTTTAACTCCATCTTTAATCGTTATGCTACTTATAATAGGTATAATTTTATTTCCTAAAGATTCTATTTTGGCGGCTAAAAATGGAT
Organism: Paraclostridium dentum; assembly: GCF_048568265.1. NCBI lineage: Bacteria > Bacillati > Bacillota > Clostridia > Peptostreptococcales > Peptostreptococcaceae > Paraclostridium > Paraclostridium dentum. The sequence goes on from NZ_CP183813.1 coordinate 2,471,735, forward strand.
TTTCAATATGGGTAGACACCTTGATACCATCCTTATTACCATTTATAATAGCTGCTAATTTAATAGTTAGACTTAAATTTGTAGATGTTTTGGGATTAATAATCAATCCAGTTACAAAAAAACTTTTTAATGTATCTGGTAAAAGTTCTTTAGTTTTCGCTATATCTACAGTATCAGGATATCCAGTTGGAGCAAAGCTTGCTTCTGAACTTAGACAAAACAATGAAATTTCTAAATTTGAAGCTCAAAGGCTAGTTTCCTTTTGTTCTACATCTGGTCCACTTTTTATAGTCGGTGCAGTTTCCATTGGAATGTTTAATAACCCTTCATTAGGCTATTTAATGTTACTTTGCCATTACTTAGGATCTTTAACTGTTGGAATATTATTTAAAAATTATGGCAAAGAAAGTGTAAGTAATGATAACTTCAATTTTAAATTTGAAGTAAAAAAAATTATGGAATTTAGAAAAAAAGAAAATAAAGGATTTTTTGTTTTATTTGGAGATGCTGTTTTTAGTGGGGTAAATACAATACTTATGGTTGGCGGATTCGTCATAGTATTTTCAGTTGTATTTAAAGTTTTATCTATATTTAAATTTATAAATTTGATTTCTTACATAATTTACATTCCATTATCTATATTTGGATTTTCTCTTGATCTATGTTCTTCTTTTATAAGCGGTTTATTTGAAATAACGATTGGATGTAATCAAATATCTAACATATCTAATATACCTGAAATAATACGAGCTTCATTATGTAGCTTCATAATAGCATTTAGTGGTCTTTCTATATTAGCTCAATGTTGTAGTTTTTTAGCTCAAACAGATATAAATACAGGTACATATATAATTTCTAAATTTTTACATGGAGTATTCGCAGCCGTTTTCACTTTTGCATTTTATCCATTAATAAATTCTAGTAATTTATTTATAAAACTATCTACTACATCTAATGTGTTTTATAATAGCTCAATTTGGAGCTTATACATAAATAACTATCATATAATTTTGCCTTTATTAATAATAATTTACTTTATATCCTCTTTTATGATTTTTAAAAAAATAAAAAATAGCTGACTCAATCGCATTTTGAGTCAGCTATTTTTTATTCACTTAGTTCATTTCTATTTATTGATATTTCATCTATTATGCTTTGAAGATTGTATTGTAATCCCTCTAAAACATCATCTGCATATCTTATAGATCCTAATTTAATCTCTTTTGCAGTGTATTCTGCTTTTTCCACTATAGATTTAGCTTTTTCTTCTGCTTCTACTACTAACCCATCTGAATCTATGTATGATTTTATTATTTCTTCGGAATTTTTTTTCATATCTTCACTTTCTTTATTTGCTTTTTCAATTATTTGGATAGCTTCTTTTTTTGCTTGTTCTATCAAAATTTCTGCATCTTGATTCGCATTATTAAGTATTTTTTGTCTTTCTTTATTTATCCATACAGCTTGTTTAACTTCTTCTGGAAGTATAACTTTTATGTCTGATATAATACTTAAAACTTCTTCTTTGTCTATTCCTGATTTATGCGAAAAGGGAATTGAACTTGCATTATTTATAGCACTTTCTAACTCCTCTAATAGTTCCATTATTTCTAAATCTATATTCATGTTATTTCCCCCTATTAGTTTTTCTTTTTAATTCTTCTAAAATCACCTTAGGCACTAAATTCTCTATATTTGCATCAAAATTTAACACTTCTTTTATAAGAGATGAACTTATGTATGAATACTTAGTAGTCGTAGGTAATATTACAGTCTCTATATTTGGATTTAATTCTTTATTCATATGAGCCATTTGAAGTTCATACTCTACATCCGCTCCATTTCTTATACCTCTTACTAGAGTCTGGATACCATTTTCTTCACAATAGTTGACTAAAAGCCCATCAAAACTAACTATTTTTATATTAGAAATATGGTTTGTGCATTCTTTTATTAACTTAACTCTTTCTTCAAATGTAAATAGTCCCTTTTTATTCGGATTATAAAGTACCCCTATTTGTAGTTCATCGAATAATTTAGAAGCTCTTTCTATTATGTCTAAGTGCCCATTTGTTATAGGGTCAAAGCTTCCTGCAAATATAGCTTTTCTAACTGTATTTTCCATTATTAATCCTCCATACTATAAAATGTAAGCGTAGTGTTTCCATATTTTTTATTTCTGTTTTTAACTAGGTTCCCAACATTCTCTGGAAATTCTTGTTTTGTATCATGTTCAACAACTATGATACCATCTTCTTTTAGTATGTTTGACTTATCAATTCTCTCTAATGCATCTTGGAACATATCTTTGTAATATGGAGGGTCCATAAATATAACATCAAACTTGTACGAATTATTTTTAACTCTTTCAATTGCCGACTTAAAATCAACATTCATGACTTCACTATTTTCTTCTACCCTAGCTTTTTTTATATTACTTTTTACTATATCAATACTACTTCTGTTTAAATCTACAAATACACATTTGTTAGCACCTCTTGATAAACACTCTATACCTAGAGACCCTGTACCTGCAAATAAATCTAAAATATCTCCATCCATTATGTATGGGTTAATTATATTAAATAAAGATTCTTTAACTCTATCAGTAGTTGGTCTAACATCTTCACTTTTAGGTGTATTTAATTTTAGTCCTCTGGCTTTTCCTGAAATTACTCTCAATATAATTTCTCCTTCCATTTTATTTTATCACAAATTATTTCCTAATTTAATGATATTTCTTCCAATCTATTTTCAAATTTCTTCAATATTTCTTTTTTTATTTTTTCATTTTCATAATTATTAAGTTTTGGGTCTTCACTTATTATATATCTAGCCTCTTGTTGAGCTATTTTCAATATTTTCATATGCTTAAATATATTAGCCACCTTTAGCTCTGGCAACCCATGTTGTCTTGTTCCAAAGAACTCACCTGGGCCCCTAATCTCAAGGTCTTTTTCTGAGATTTTAAATCCATCCGTTGTTTCTTCCATGATGGACATTCTTTGAGAGCACACTTCTGATTTCGATGAATAAATCAATATACAATAAGACTTATGACTTCCTCTACCAACCCTACCTCTTAACTGATGTAGTTGAGCTAATCCAAATCGTTCTGCATTTTCAATTATCATAAGGGTTGCATTAGGTACATTTACTCCAACTTCAATAACAGTTGTTGATACTAGTATATCCAATTCTTTGTTCTTAAATTTTTTCATTGTTTCATCTTTTTCACTAGGTTTCATTTTACCATGCAAAAGACCTAATCTCAAGTCACTAAAAAATTCACTCTTTAGTTCCTCTACTAAATCTACAGCAGCCTTAGCCTCTATAGCTTCACTTTCTTCTACCAAAGGGCATACTATATAAACTTGTCTACCCTTTTGAACTTCAGACCTTACTAAACTATTATACGCTTTTTCCCTCTTATCCTTATACACAGCTAAAGTTTCAATAGGTTGTCTTCCCGGTGGAAGTTCATCAATTATAGATATATCTAAATCTCCATACAAAATTAAAGCTAAAGTTCTAGGAATTGGAGTAGCTGTCATAACCAAAATATCAGGATTATATCCCTTTTCTGAAAGTTTATTTCTTTGTCTAACTCCAAATCTATGTTGTTCGTCGGTTATTACTATGCCTAAGTTGTTAAACTCTACCTTATCTTCTATAAGCGCATGCGTTCCAATTAAAATATCAATTTCATTATCTTTTACTCTTTGTAATACATTCTCTTTTTGTTTTTTCGTTAAACTACCTACCAGCAATCCTACATTAATTCCAAACGGTGATAGCGTTTCATTTAAAGATATAAAGTGCTGTTCTGCTAATATCTCAGTAGGCGCCATTAAAGCCCCTTGATAGCCATTTAAAACACAATTTGCCAATGCCAAAAGTGCTACTACTGTTTTACCACTCCCTACATCTCCTTGAACCAATCTATTCATTACTTTTTCACAGTTCATGTCATCAATAATTTCATTTAATGCTCGATTTTGTGCGTTTGTAAGTTTAAATGGTAAAGAGTTTAAGATTTCAACAAGATTTTGCTCTTTTTCAAACTTAACACCAGATTTTTCAGTAACACCATTTTTGAATAGAAATAGCCCTAGCTGAAGCATTAAAAATTCTTCAAATACTAATCTGTATAGTGCTACTTTTAAACTTTCTTTATTAGTCGGCGAATGTATATTTTTAACTGCAAAATCAATACTGCAAAGTTTATATTTTTGTATAATTTTATTTGGAAGGTATTCCTTAATATAAATTTGCTCATTACTAAAAACAGTTTTTACTATGTTTATAAGCTCTTTATTTGTTAATCCATATGTCAGTGGGTATATAGGCATTATTCCACATGTATTTTTAGGATTGTTGCTCATTTGTTCAACTTCACAAGAACTCATCTCAATTCCATAGGAAGTTTTCTTAACCTTTCCAAATACAAATACAGTATCTCCTTTTTTCAAAGTAGAACTTATATACTCTTGGTTAAAAAATACTAATCTAGCGAACCCCGTTTCATCCCTTACGCCTACCTTAGTTATCACTAGACCCTTTCTAACATTAGACGTCTCTATACTACTTACAATAGCTCTTATAGTTACTTTTTCTTCATCTTTTAGTTCAAATATTTTTCTTAGATTATTTCTATCTTCATATTGTCTTGGAAAATAAAAAAGCAAGTCAGATACAGTAAATATACCTAATTTACTTAGTTTATTAGCACGTTTTGGACCAATTCCTTTTACATATTTAATTTCTTTATTTAAATTATTCATATTTATCACCCTAAAAAAAATCCTGTATAATTTAACTTACCTAATAGTAAGATTATACAGGATTTCTGAAATATTATTCAACAGATATTAAATAATAGTATATTGGCTGACCGCCATAATAAAGTTCTATATCTATATCTTCGTATTTTTCTTCTAATATCGATTTAAACTCGTTAGCTTCTTCTTCAGTTACTTCTTCTCCATAGAATAAAGTTATAATTGCGCTGTCTTCGTCTACTAATTTTTCTATTAATCCTAAAGTTATATCTTCTTTCTTTTCTCCTGCCGATAATAGCTTTCCTTCACCTATTCCTATGAAGTTTCCTTCTTTCACTTCTATATCATTCATAACAGTATCTCTAACTGCATAAGTAACTTGCCCTGATTTTACCATTGATAAAGCTTCTACCATTGTAGCTTCATTTTCTTCTACACTTGCATCAGCATTAAAACTTACAAGAGAAGTAAATCCTTGTGGTACGTTTTTACTTGGTATAACTATTATGTTTTTGTCACTTAATGCTTTAGCTTGGTTTGCAGCCATTATTATATTACTATTGTTTGGTAGTATTATAATATTTTCTGCATTTATAGACTCTATAGCTTTCATGAAATCCTCTGTACTAGGATTCATTGTTTGCCCACCTTCTATTATGTAGTCAACTCCAAAGTCTTTAAATATATCTGCTAATCCACTACCCATTGATGTAGCTATAAATCCATATTCCTTAGCAGGTTCTTCTGATACTGCTGTTTGATTTTCAACTAAAATATTTTCATGCTGAACTTTCATATTCTCTATTTTTATAGTAACTAATTGTCCATATTTTAAAGCCTCTTGAAGTACTGATCCAGGTTCATTAGTATGAACATGAACTTTTATTAATCCTTCATCTCCAACTACTGCTAAACTGTCTCCATAATCTAACATTATATCTCTTATTTTATCATAAGTTACTTTATTACTTTCTAATATAAATTCTGTACAATAAGCAAATTTTATATCATCAGTGTTTATCTCACCTTGCATAGCTTCCACTGAAGAAGAACTTGATGATCCTGGCCCATTAGCAGCAATCACATTCCCTTTTAATGCCTCATACATACCTTCATATATAAGTACTAGTCCTTTACCACCTGAATCAACAACTCCAGCGTCTTTTAAGTTTTTAAGTAAATCTGGAGTTCTTTCTAAAGACTCATTAGCTTCTTTTATAACCAATTCTAAAAATTTCAGTATATCTTGCTCTTTCTTAGCAGCTTTTATAGCATACTCTCCACTTTCTCTAACTACAGTTAATATAGTTCCTTCTATTGGTTTTATAACAGCCTTATAAGCCGTGTCTGATCCATTTTTAAATGCTTGAGCTAAATCCATAGAACTTAGTTTTTCTTTTCCTTCTATAGATTTTGTGAATCCTCTTATTATTTGAGATAATATAACACCTGAGTTACCTCTAGCTCCCATTAAAGATCCTTTTGCTAAAGATTTACCTATATTAGTTATATCATCTTCACTAACTTTTGATAATTCTTTCATAGCATAAGATATCGTAAGAGACATATTTGTCCCTGTGTCTCCATCTGGAACTGGGAACACGTTCAGTTTATCTACATAATCTTTACTGTTTTGAAGATTATTTGCACCAGAGACAAACATGTCTCTTAAATTTTTCCCATCAATATATTGAATCATATTTTTCCTCCTAAATTACTTAACTCGTATACCTTGAACATTAACATCTATTTTACTTACTTTTAACGCAGTTATTTTCTCAATTGTATATTTTACTTTATCTATTATGTTATTTGCAACAGTTGATATATTTGTTCCATATTGCATTATTACGTAAAGTTCTATAGCTATAGTTCCATCTTCTAGTTCTTGTACGCTAACACCTTTAGTAGCATTTTCTCCTTTTAATAATTCAACTATGCCTTTTGTCTTATATGCCAGTCCTACTAATCCATAACTTTCCATCGCAGATTGATATACTATTTGTGCTATAACATGCTTGTCTATTTCTATTGTTCCAAATTCGTTGTTTATTTTAGCGCTCATGGTTTGACCCCCTAAAATTATTTTTAATTTTATTTTTAACTTTAATATTTACTTTATATAGAATTATATATATAATTTTATATGATAACAAGAATTTCTTCAATATGTGTAAGACAAATATATATTTCTATTGCATTTTTTAGAGATTTATGTTAATATAAACTGTGTTTTCAGTGTTATAGTTATCATTTAAGGAGGTGTACGTAAAATGGCAAAGGTATGTAACGTATGTGGTAAAGGTAAAGTTTCAGGAAACCAAGTGAGCCACTCAAATAAACATAGCAGAAGAACTTGGTCTGCTAACTTAAGAAACGTTAGAGCGATAATAGATGGTACTCCAAAGAGAATAAAAGTTTGTACTAGATGTTTACGTTCTGGAAAAGTTGAAAGAGCTTAGTTTTAGTAAAAAAAGCCTACACGCAGTAGGCTTTTATTTTTTTGTCTCAAGACTATTTTTTTCTCATAAAAAAAACTATTATCTTAGATAAAAATTTTGGACATTTAACAGTTATTACCTTCATTCCAATATCCCCCTTAAAAATAATATTTATTTTACATAAATAACATTACTCCACACCCTATAAGGACAATAGCTAGCAGTATCATCCACATCCAATTTGGAAGTATCAACGCTAAAATTACAGTTAATCCCGTTGCTAAGCATAAAATTCCAAGTAAATTTCTGTATTGATTCCTCAAACTATTCCCTCCTATAAATAACTTCCTACAATATCATATTCATGATTTCTTTTCTTTAATACAAATTACTAAAAATAGACCAAGCTATACGATATTTTATTAAAAATATAGAGCCAGCATAGCTTAAACTATACTGGCTCTATGTTTTTAACTATCAACAAAGTTCCTTTGTCGACAGTTATTCTACATTTATCACTTTCCATTACATTTGATATACCTATCGGGTCTCCATATTCTATAGTTGCATCTTTAAGTGGGTATTCAAGACCTTCAAGAGTTATACCTGTAGAATCTCCATTAACAGGTAAAACAGATATCGTGTCTCCTTTTTTACCGGATATATCGATATATTCACTTTCTATCATATGTAAATCTTCTTTATTGTTTTTTATTACAGGATTTAGTCCTAATTTTTTGATATAGTACATAAGGTTTATATTAGCGACAGTATGGTCTATACGCCCTCCTAATGCCCCTAAAAGGTCTATATCAACAATACCTAACCCTTTAGCTAAATGTATACACAATTGCGTATCTGTTTCGTTTTTTCTTTCAGGGAATTTTTTAAAATTTACACCTTTTTCTTTAAAGTAGTTTTTAACTTTTAATTCCAAAGAATCTAAATCCCCAAGTATATAATCTGGAACTACTTTTATTTTGTATAAAAAATTAGCTCCTCCATCTGCACAGATTATATAATCGTAATTTTCTTTATCAATCGTCTTTTTTAAAAAGTTTAAATCTTCTATTTTACCGTTTAATAAAATACATGCTTTCATAATATCCTCTTACTTAGATGCATTTAGTCTGAATTCTTTAACAGTAGCTTCTATATCATCACTATTAAATATAGCTGAACCTGCTACTATAACATTAGCTCCTGCTTTTACAACTTCGTTCACGTTTGAAGGTTTTATTCCTCCATCAACTTGTATATCCACATCTAATCCTTTTTCATCTATTAATGCTTTTAACTCTTTTATTTTATCTATCATTGTTCCTATAAATGATTGTCCCCCAAACCCTGGATTAACTGTCATTATAAGCACCATGTCTATATCATTTAGTATATATTTAATATTTTCTATAGGAGTTGCTGGGTTTAATGCAACACCAGCTTTAACATTAAATGATTTAATATTTTGTATAGTTCTATGTAAATGAGTACAAGCCTCTTCATGAACTACTATCATATCACATCCAGCATCTACAAAATCCTTTATGTAGTTATCTGGATTCTCTATCATTAAATGAGCATCAAATACCATATTTACATCTTTTCTTAATGATTTAACAATAGCTGGCCCTAAAGTTATATTTGGAACAAAATGTCCATCCATAACATCTATATGTAAATATTCACAACCTGCTCTTTCCACTTTCTTAACATCCTCTAATAACCTTGCAAAATCTGCTGATAAAATCGATGGTGCCATCTTTATCATCTTTAATACCTCCTCTTTGATTGTCTCTTTTCTTTTAGCAATTGTAAGTAGCTTTCATATCTTTCTTTAGCTATTTTACTTTCATTTACCCCTTCTTTAACCCCACATATAGGCTCATTTTCATGCATACATCTTCCTCCGAATTTGCATCCATCTGAAAACTCATCAAATTCTATGAAGTATTCCTTTAGCTCATCTTCTTCTATATCATCTAAAGTTAATGAACTAAATCCAGGAGTATCTGCTACCATACCTCCACATTCTAGCTTTAAAAGCTCTGCATGTCTTGTTGTATGTTTTCCTCTTTTTATTTTATCACTAACTTCACCTGTTTGCAGTTGAAATTTACTATCTATATTATTTAATAAAGTTGATTTTCCTACTCCAGAAGGACCCGCAAATACAACTATATTGCCTTTTAATTCCTCTTTTACCTTATCTATATTTATTTTAGCTTCATTACTAACGGGTATTACTTTGTAACCACTCGTTTCATATATACTTTTTAATTTGTTTAGTTCTTCATCTGTAGCTAAATCAGCCTTTGTAAGTACTATAACAATATCTAAAGATTCTCTTTCTGCTAAAACTATGAATCTATCTAGTAATGATAAATTTGGATTTGGATTTTTTATAGCAAATACAATTATCGCTTTATTTACATTAGCTATTGGAGGTCTTACTAATTCTGTATCTCTATCCTCTATTTCTTCAAGTACACCTTTTTTATTTTCCTCATCAATTATGTTTATTTTTACATTATCTCCTACTAAAGGAGTAATTTTGTCTTTTCTAAATATCCCTCTAGCTCTACATTCGTATACCCCTTGATTTGTATCTATATAATAAAATCCGCCAATACCTTTTGTAATAATTCCTTCTATCATTTAATTCCTCCTATAAAATTTAGTTAAACTTCTAATTAATATTATCTATATTAATTTACATAAATATTACAAAAAAGTCCAATAATTATTAATCATTGGACTTTTTATAATTATTATTTATTACATGTTTAATTTAAACTACTAGTGTTTTGTTCCATTACTCGCATCTTGATGATTTGTAGCTTGGGGTGCAGTTGGTGGTGTTGGTGTCCCTGTTCCTTGACCTTCTCCTCCGTTATTAGTCCCTTGACCTCCTCCAGTGCTTCCTCCTTGACCATCGCCTCCAGTTTCTCCTCCTGTTCCCGGATCAGTTGGTTTTTCTGGTTCTGTAGTTCCTCCTTCATTCCCAGATCCTCCTGTTCCTGGATCAGTTGGTTTTTCTGGTTCTGTTGGTTTCTCTGGTTCTGTCGGCTCTTCTGGTTTAGGTTCTGGCTTTTGTTGAGGTCCTTTACTAACTTCTACATTTACCTTATCTCCTGGCTTTATATTTCCAGAGTTTGGATTTTGAGCTACAACTATATCTTTAGCCTCATTACTATCTACATATTTTACATTTCCTAATTGTAGTTTATTTTCTTTTAAAATATTTCCAGCTTCTCCTAACGTCTTACCTACAACACTTGGTATAGATGTTTGACTTTTACCCTTACTTATAGTTACAGTAATTGTATCTCCTGGGTTAACTTGCGTTCCAGCATTTGGAGTTTGTGATATTACATGATTTTTTTCAACACTATCACTATATTCCTCTATACTAACTCTTATATTTAGTCCCAAATCATCAGCTTTCTTTTGAGCTTCATCAAGTTCCATGTTTAATAAATTTGGAGCAGTTCCTTCTGCTGTATCCTTATTTTTAAATCCTAAAGCAATTTTACCTATCACTACTATTTGTGTTATAAGCACTAAAGTTAAAACTATAGCTGCTATTTTCCATCTTTTTTTACTTTTAGGATTATCCTCTTTCTTATTTTTTTTCTTATTTCTTTTCGAAGAAGATTTAACAGGAACTACATTGTCTAGTTCTTCTTCTACGTCATCTTCTTCATATATATTTTGTGGTTTAGTCTCCGCTAACTTTAAAGCTTTATTTAGCTCAGCTTCATCTATTTTTTGAGTAGCGTAATTATCATATTCTTTTATAAAATCTAAATCTATATTTTTTTCTATATACTCGATATCTTCTATTAATTCATCTGCACCTTGATATCTATCAGCACTAGACTTTGAAGTTAATTTCTTTATTATATTTCTAACACTTTGAGGAATAGAAACTTTCTCTTCTTGAGTAAATTCTATCTCTTCATTTATATGTTGAAGCGCTATGGATATAGGGCTTTCTCCTGTAAAAGGAACTCTTCCTATTATCATCTCGTATAATACGATACCTAAAGAGTATAAGTCTGTTGTATTTGAAACAAATTTTCCTTTAGCTTGTTCTGGTGAAAAATAGTGTACCGAACCTATTACACTCCCAGTACTTGTTATCGTTGAACTAGATACAGCCTTAGCTATACCAAAATCAGCAACTTTAACAAGTCGACCTTCATTCGATATAAGTATATTATGAGGTTTTATATCTCTATGTATAATCCCTTTTCTATGTGCGGCACCTAACGCTTTTGCTATTTGCTTAGCTATATCTAACGCTGTATATTCATCTAAAGTACCTTCATTTTTTATTATATCCTTTAAATTTTGTCCTTCTATAAGCTCCATTACTATGTAATGAACTTTTCCATCTTCTCCTACATCATATACATTTACAATGTTAGGATGCGAAAGACTTGCAACGGCTTCGGCTTCTCTTTTAAATTTAGTTAAAAATTCTTCATCATCCACAAACTCTGGTCTTAAAACCTTTATAGCTACAGTTCTGTTTAAAAGCTTATCTCTAGCTTCATATACAAAAGCCATTCCTCCATCGCCTATTTTTTTTATTATTTCATATCTATTTCCTAAAACTGTTTCTCCCACTATATCACCATCCTAATTATAATTAACTAATATAACCGATACATTGTCTTTCCCTGATAGTTCATTAGCCTTGTTTATTAAATTTTCAGCTATAATTTCTACTTCCTCATCCTTAGATATAATTTCATTTATTTCGCTTTTATCTACAAACCCTGTTAATCCATCAGTAGCTAATAAAACTTTATCATCTTTATTAATATCTTTTTTATAAATATCAACTAATATAATTTGTTCCGTTCCCAGAGCTCTTGTTATAATATTTCTATTTGGGTGTGTTTTTGCTTCTTCTTCAGTTATAGCATGCTTTGCTATAAGTTCTTCGACTAAAGAATGATCTCTTGTAATTTTTTCAAACTCTCCATCGTGTAGCATATAACATCTGCTGTCTCCTACATTTGCAATATATACTTTACCTTTATGTATTATTACAGTTGTTAATGTAGTTCCCATTCCAGTGCATATTTCATCATCTTTAGATTTTTTGTATATTATAGAGTTTACGTTATTATAAGCTTGCTTAAGAATATCATCTATATAATTTATTTTTACAAATTCATTTTGAACTAAGTTATTTTTCAAAAACTTCACTATATTTTCTACAGCTAATTCACTTGCAACTTCACCCTTATTATGGCCACCCATACCGTCAGCTATTGCAAATATTCCTATATCTCCCGAATTTGTTGATATAATTTCACCTTTGCAATAGTCTTCGTTATTTTTTCTTATTCTTCCAATATGGGAAATACAACTATATTTCATAATTTTCCCCCTTCATCTATTTGTGTTTTCTTCTTAATTGACCACAAGCTCCATTTATATCCGCTCCCATTTCTCTTCTTATAGTAGCTGGTATATTTTTTTCATTTAACATATCTCTAAATTTATATACATAAGTTTTATCTGGTTTTTCATAATCTCTTTCTTCTACTTTGTTTATAGGTATTAAGTTAACATGACATAACATACCCTTTAAAATTTTAGATAATTGATTAGCATCATCGGTAGAGTCATTCACACCTTTTATTAATGAATACTCAAACGTAACCCTTCTATTAGTACTTTCTATATAGTATTTACACGCATCTATAACTTCTTTTATTGAATATGCATTTGCTATTGGCATTATCTCTTTTCTTGATTTATCAAAAGGAGAATGCAGTGACAACGCTAAATTTATAGGTATTTTCAAATCTGCTAATTCATACATTTTAGGAACTACTCCACATGTTGATAGTGTAATATGTCTATATCCTATATTAAGCCCATTCTTTTCATTAACTAGTTTTAAAAACTGCTTAGTATTATCAAAGTTATCAAGAGGTTCACCACTTCCCATCAATACAATATTTGACACTCTTTTACCTATATCCTCTTGAATTTGTATTATTTGATCTAATATTTCCCAAGGTTCTAAATTTCTTAGTAATCCATCTATAGTAGATGCGCAAAATCTACATCCCATTCTACATCCAACTTGATTTGATATACATACAGTTACGCCATGTTCATATTCCATCATTACACTTTCTATTATATTCCCATCATTAAGTAAAAATAAATACTTTCTAGTTCCATCAATTTTAGATTCTAATTTTAATTCAACATCTAAGCTGCCTATATATGAAACCTCATCTAATTTTTCTCTTAGAGCTTTTGGTATATTATTCATATCATCAAAAGATTTTGCTCCTTTATAAATCCAGCTAAATATTTGAGATCCTCTAAAAGCTTTCTCTCCTATACTTTTTAAAAACTCTTTTATTTCTTCTTCAGTTAAATTTTTTAAACACGTCTTATTATCCATATAATTGCCTACCTTACTCTCTTAAGTTTTGCTATAAAAAATCCGTCCATACCATGTATATTTGGATAAATTTTTATATATCCTTTATCTTGATTATCTAAATCAATCTTAACTTCATCAATAGGTTCTAATTCAAATTTTTCATTATCTTGTAAGAATTTATTAATTATATCTATATTTTCTTCATCGTGTATAGTACAAGTACTATATATTAAATGACCACCAACTTTAACATACTTAGCTGCATTATTTAAAATAGCGCCTTGTATAACCGGTAAGTCTTTAAGTTCTTCTTCTTTTTTAAACTTTATTTCTGGTTTTCTTTTTATTATTCCCATTCCAGAACAAGGAACATCCGATACTACATAATCGAATTTATCTATACTACTCTCATCTATTTCTAAGGCATCTAAGTTTTCTACTTTTACATTTTTTAATCCTAATCTATTAACAGTATTATTTATAAGTTTTAGTTTATGTTCAAATATATCTCTTGCTATAACTTGTCCACTATTATTCATTAAAGTTGCCAAATGTGTTGTTTTGCCTCCTGGTGCACTACACATATCTAAAACCAAACTACCTTCTTTTGGATTAGTTACTTTTCCTACAAGCATAGAACTTATATCTTGAATTGTGAAAAGGCCGTCTCTAAATAACTTATTACCTTCTATATTTTTAAGATTTTGTACCATTATAGCTTCATCAATTCCATTGACTTTGCTACATACAATTCCTTGATCCTTTAACTTTTCGATTAATTCATCTTTAGTTATTTTAGTTGTATTTACTCTTATATATAAATTAGGTTTTTCAGAATTAGCTTCTAATAAATCCTCTGTAAATTCTTCTCCAAATACATTCATCCATTTTTGAATTATCCATGGGCTATATGAATACTTTATAGATAAAGTATCTACCTTGTTTTCTTTTTCTATATCCATTATAGTCTCTTTGTTTCTTAGTACATTTCTAAGTATAGCATTCACAAATCCTGATGACTTTTTATCATATTTTTTAATAAGAGAAACGCTCTCGTTTACTGCTGCATGCTCTTTTATGCTATCTAAAAATAGTATTTGATAAATTCCTAACCATAATGATATTTTAACATAGGTTGACATTTTTTTCGATTTTATCTTAGATAATTTATCTATTATATAATTTAAATAATATTTATTTTCTATAATTCCATAAATAAGTTCTGTTGCAAGACCTTTTTCCTGATCACTTATATTTACGTTTTTAAAATTTTTGTTAATAGATAAATTTGAATAATTTTTATTTCTTTCTATATCGTATAGTGTTTTAAATGCTAATTCTCTTGCGTTCATTAAATACCTCCATATATTTAAATAGAAAAAGTCCTAGAAACCCCTAGGACAATCTCTATTAATCATCACGTCTTTGTGATATTGCAATTAATCTTAATAATTGAAGCACTGATGCTAATGCTGCTGCAACATATGTTAAAGCAGCTGCTGTTAGTACTTCTCTCCCTTGTTTTATCTCTTTTCCTTCTAATATACCTTCATTCCCAATTTGAACCATAGCTCTACTAGATGCATTGAATTCTACTGGTAAGGTAATTATTTGGAATATTACAGATGCTGAAAATAATAATATCCCAATTTTTAAGAAAGGACCTGTCATAAATAATCCTATGAATATTAAAAACCAAGATATATTAGACGCAAAGTTCACTACAGGAACCAAACTACTTCTCATTTGAAGAGGCGCATATCCCTTAGCATGTTGAATTGCATGCCCACATTCATGTGCTGCAACTGAAACAGAAGTAATAGATGTACCAGAATAAACATCTTGTGATAACCTAACTACATTACTTCTTGGGTCATAGTGGTCGCTAAGACTTCCTCTAACCATTTCAATATTAACATTGTAAAGTCCATTTGCATCTAATATTTTTCTAGCCGTTTGTTCTCCTGTATAACCTAATCTACTTTGAACTCTAAAGTATCTACTTGTTGTACTACTTACTTTGAACTGAGCATACATAGTAAATAATATACCTGGTATTAAAATAAACAATGTCGGATCAAAATAATATCCATAGCCATAGTGCATCATATTTAACACTCTCCTATAAAGAATTTTATTGCATTTTCAACTTCATTTGCATCAATTTTTGTATCTACGCAAGGCCCATTAGGTCTTTTGTTAAATACTCCTAAAACTGGTACTTGTCTTATATCTTGTACTCCTGCAGTTAAATCTCTTTCGCAAGCTACCGCAACTACAGCCTTAGGTCTAGTTTCTTTTATTTTCTTTCTAGCTAATGTACCTCCAGTTGCTATAAATACCTGTACATTGTACTTATCTTGTAAGTCAATTAAATCTTTTACATTACAAAGTCCACAACTTTTGCAGTTTCTTACATTTGTAGTGATCTTTAATTTACACTCACTCTTTTGAATGCAATGTGGTATTAAAATAAGTATGTCTTCAGGCTTTATCTTATACCTATTACTATATATATAATTATTATTTAATTTTATATATACTTTTCTTATTTCATTTTTAGGCACATTCAAAGTATTCCCTAAAACAATAAGTACAGGATATAAAAAGCTAACTATACTAAAGTTAAACTTCATTATATATTTATTTACTCTTTTATCATTTACAACCATATAGGTAACTAAAGTTGAAAATATAGTAATAATTAATAATAATATTATTACCCCATTTACTAATATAGAAAATATATTTTCAAGACTATTCATAAAAATATTTAATCCCACCAATAAAAATAGTAATATTCCTATTAAAAACACTGTAGTTGTCATGTATTTTTTAAAATTCATAATTTTAACTTCCTAATATAATGTCTGTGTTTATATTGTTCCCTTTTATATATTCAGGCACTTCCATTCTTTTCTTTCCAGCCATTTGAATCTCTTTAATTTGAAGTATTCCTTCACTTGTAGACACATTTATTCCTTCTTTATCTACACTAATTATAGTTCCAGGATCTTTATCACTGTTTTTATCTATGACTTTAGTTTTCCATATTTTCATAGTTTGACCTTCATAAGTTGTATAAGCACTAGGCCATGGATTTGTTCCTCTCACAAGGTTATGTATGTCTATAGCTGATTTTTTCCAATCTATATTTCCTAGTGACTTATTCATTATAGGTGAGTAACAAGTATTTTCATTACTTTGCTTTTCTCTAGGAGCCTCACCTTTTTCTATTAAATCGATAGTTTCTTTTAAAACTTTAGCCCCATCTATCATCATTTTATCATGAAGCTCTCCTGCAGTTATTTCATCATCTAAAGGTATTTCACTTTTTAATATCATATCTCCAGTGTCAAGACCTTCATCCATATACATTGTAGTTACACCTGTTTTTTCTTCTCCGTTTATTATAACCCAATTTAAAGGAGCTGCTCCCCTGTATCTTGGTAGTAAAGAAGCATGTACATTAACACATCCATATTTAGGTATATCTAAAATACTCTTTGGAAGTATTTGTCCAAAAGCTACAACCACTATAAGTTCTGGGTTCATTTCTTTTAATGTATCAACAAATGATTCTTCCCTAGCTTTTAAAGGTTGATATACTGGTATATCATATTTTAGAGCCAATTCCTTTACTGGCGGCATAGCTAATTTTTTACCTCTACCCTTAGGTTTATCTGGTTGAGTAACTACTGCTACAACTTCGTGGCCTTCATCTATTATTTTCTGTAAGCACGGAACTGCAAATTCTGGAGTTCCCATAAATACTATTTTCATATTTTTCAACTCCTACTACTTCTCAATTTTATCTACAAATAATATTCCATCTAAATGGTCTATCTCATGGCAAAATGCTCTTGCTAAAAGTTCTTCACCTTCTATTTCAAACATTTGACCTTTTCTATTCATAGCTCTAACTTTTGCGTAGTATGGTCTTGTTACAGGCCCACACTCATTTACAACACTTAAACATCCTTCATCATCAGTTTGAGTTCCAGAAGTTTCTATTATCTCTGGATTTATTAGTTCTATAATCCCATCACCTACATCTATTACAGCTATTCTTTTTAATATTCCAACTTGAGGAGCTGCAAGTCCTACCCCATCAGCCTCATACATAGTGTCTGCCATATCATCTAATAATTGAATTATTTTTTCATCGATTTTTTCAACATGTTTACACTTTTTTCTTAATACCGGTTCTCCTATTTGAACTATTTGTCTTAACGCCATTTTATATTCCTCCTAAAATTTTATAATACACTATAAGGGTTTATATCTATTGATATATTTGTATCCTTATCAAAAACTATATCGCGCTTAGTTATACATATATATTTTATTATACCCTTTAATAGATTAATTTCAATATCATCATCTTTAAATAGTATTTGCCATCTAAAATTTTGATTTATCTTGCTTATAGAACAAGGATTTGGCCCTAATATGAACTCTAAATTACTTATACCTCGTTCTCTTAGTAGATATACTAATGAATCATACATTTTTCTAGCATTTTTCTCTACCTTAGCATTATCTTTTCCACTAATTACAACACTAATCATATTATTAAAAGGAGTATATTCAAATGCTTTTCTTATTTTAATTTCATCTTCATAAAATCCTTTAAAATCATATTTTATAGCATGTCTAATTGCATAATGGTCAGTATCATATGTTTGTAATATAACTTTACCTTCTTTTTCGGATCTCCCTGCTCTTCCTGCTACTTGAGTTATTAACTGGAATGTAGTTTCTGAACTTCTAAAGTCAGGGAATTTCAAAATCATATCCGCAGATAAAATCCCCACCAAAGTAACATTTTCAAAATCCAAACCTTTACTAAGCATTTGCGTCCCTATTAACACATCTGCTTTCTTATTTTTAAAATCATTCAGTATATTTTCGAATTCACCTTTTCTAGATGTTGTATCCTTATCTAACCTCAATACATTTATATTCGGAAAAATCAACTTTATTTCTTCTTCTATTTTTTGAGTTCCTATTCCAAATGGTTTTATATATTTACTTTTACACTCTGGACATTCTTTTGGAATTTCTTTTTCATATCCACAATAATGGCATTTTCCAGTATTATTTTTTTTATGATATGTAAGAGATATATCACAATTTTCACAAGTAAATACATAGCCGCATTTTCTACAAGAAACAAAGTTCGAAAATCCTCTTCTGTTTAAAAATAATATAACTTGATTTCCACAATTTAAAGCGCTTTGTATTTCAACTTTTAACTTATTACTAAATATGCTTTTATTACCTACCATCAGCTCTTCTTTCATATCTACAACTTCGATTTTAGGCATAGGCTTTTTATTTGCTCTTTGATTTATTTCTAATAATTTATATTCTCCATTTAATGCATTGAAATATTCCTCAACAGATGGAGTGGCTGACCCTAAAACTAAAGAAACATCTCTTTTATTAGCTATATATTTAGCAACATCTATAGAGTTGAACTTTGGATTTTTTTCAGACTTATACGCACCTTCATGGAATTCATCTATAATTATAACTCCAAGGCTTGTAAATGGAGCAAATAAAGCTGATCTAGCCCCAATAAGTATCCTTATTTTCCCCTCTTTTATTTGTTTATACACATCATGTTTTTCACCTTCTGATAACTGACTATGGAAAACTCCAACTATGTCTCCAAATTTATTTTTAAATCTTGATATAGTCTGTGGCGTTAGTGAAATTTCTGGGACTAAAACAATACTATCTAACCCTTGGCTTAATGAATACTCTATTATCTCCATATATACTTCTGTCTTTCCACTGCCAGTTACTCCGTGTATCATATATGGTTTTTTATTTTCTTCAAACATTTCGCTTTTTATAATATTTACTGTATTTAATTGTTCTTCATTTAAATTTATTTTTTTATCCTCTACAGAATATATCTCTTTAGGTTTTCTATATAAATCTATTTCTTCAATACATACAAGACCTTTTTCTTCTAATTTTAATATACTTTGTCTACATGAGGGGAATACGTCATTTATTTTACTTAATTCAATAGGTTTCTTTTCTTGTACAAACTTAATAAGTTCTTTTTGTTTACTTCCTAGCCTTACCTTATTTTCCAGTATATAGCTGTCTATGTTATTTATTTGTTTAGATATATCTATAATATAATCTTTTTTCTCGTTTTTATGGTTTTTGTATTCCCATTTTACATCTATAATATTTTTTTTCTGTAGTTTATATATTAAGTTATTTAAATTGGGTACTTTCTTTATTTTTTCAAGTTTTATACATCCATGATTTTCTTTAATTATTTTTATTAAATTCATTTCACTATCACTTAAATTATCTAAATCATCATTTATAAGTGTTAAAACTTTATAATTATTTAACTTATAGCCTTTTGGATACAATAAGTTTATGCAATCTATATAAGTACATAAGTATTTATTTCTCATCCATCCAATTAAGCTTATATCATCTTTTGAAAAAATCGGCTCTTCATCTAATATATCTACTACTTTCTTAGTCTTTATATCTTCATCTAATTCGCTCACAATATCAAATACAAATGCTTCTACTGGCTTATTATAAATTCCAAAAGGAACTAGTACTCTATGCCCAATTTTTATATTTTCACTTAAAAATTTTGGAATTTCATATGTAAATAAATTGTCAGTGTATATAGAGTTATTTCTCACTATCACTTTTGCAAATCGCTTCATAATTTAACCTCTATTTCAAATTTATATCGTTATTATCATTTACAGTAAGTTCATTCTTTATAAGTTCATATATTATATCTATTACATTTGCCTATAAATGAAAATTAAGCATCTATATAAATATAGATGCTTATTTGTTTAATAGAGTTTTTATTTTGTCTAAGATAACATCTGCTACCTCTTCTTTTTTCATTTTAGGATGTTCTTGTACAACACCCTCTCTATCTATAATCTTAACTATATTGGTATCAACACCAAATCCAGCACCATCTTGAGTTAAGTCATTTGCTACGATAAAATCTAAATTTTTCTTTTGAATTTTATTTTTAGCATTTTCTAATAAATCATTAGTTTCTGCTGCAAATCCAACTAAAATCTTATTATTTTTAATTTTGCCTAATTCTAAAGCAATATCTTTAGTTCTATCTAGTCTTATACTTAAATCATCATCAGATTTTTTTATTTTATTATCTGAGTATTCCTTAGGTCTATAATCTGCAACTGCAGCGCTCTTTATAATAACTTGATTTTCATCCATATTTTTTAAAACAGCATTATACATATCTTCCGCTGATTCTATTTGAATAAATTTCTTTAAATTCTGAGGTGGAACTATATTTGTAGGCCCAGATACTAAAGTTACATCTGCTCCTCTTTCTATTGCCTTTTTAGCTATAGAGTATCCCATTTTTCCAGTTGATCTATTCGTTATGTATCTTACCGGATCAATACTTTCAACTGTAGGTCCAGCAGTTATTATCATGCTAGTTCCTTCTAAATCTTTCTTAATTTCTAAAAGTTCAATTATACTATTAAAAATAGTATCAACAGATGCAAGTTTTCCTGATCCTATATCTCCACAAGCTAATCTTCCGCTTTCTGGTTCTACAAACTTATAATTTAAATCTTTTAAAGTTTGTATGTTCCTTTGTACAACAGGATTTTCATACATATTAGTATTCATAGCTGGAGCTATAAGAACTTTTGCTTTTGTAGCCATAATAGTCGTAGTCAACATATCGTCTGCAATACCATTAGCTACTTTGCCTATAACATTTGCAGTAGCTGGAGCTAATACAAATACATCTGCTTTCTTAGCTAATGATATATGTTCTACATCCCAAGTTTTTGGAGATTCAAACATATCTTCAACTACATAGTTTTGACTTAATGTCTGAAATGTAAGCGGAGCTACAAATTCTGTTGCTGATTTAGTCATTATTACATGTACATTTACACCTGTTTTTTTCAACTTGCTAACTAAGTCACAAGCCTTATAAACAGCTATTCCTCCACATACGCCTATAACAACAGTCTTATCTTTTAGCATGATATTACTCCTCTATTATATTTTGAGTTTGAGCTAATAAATGCTTAGCTTCTTCTATTTCTATTTCTTCCTCAGTTAATTTTCTAAATGATATTTTTCTATCTGCAACTTCTTGAGTAGCTAAAGTAACAGGCTTTATTTCTTGATGCTTAGTAGTAGGAACGTATGGAGTAGCTCCATCTATTAATTCTCTAGATCTTTTAGCTACAGTTACTACTAAGTAGTATCTATTATCTATTTGGTTTAATACCTCGTTTATTGATGGTTTTATCATTTTTATAATTCCTCCTTGAATTTCTTTATTATATTATCTTTGTATCTATAAACTTTATTTTTTTCAGCTGATATTATATGTTCTAATTCTTGAGCTGAATTTTTCACATCTTTATTTACTATAAAGTAGTCATAATTTTCTATTTGACATATTTCATCCATTGCACAACTAAATCTTTTATTTATTTGTTCTTCAGTTTCTGTTCCTCTTCCAACTATTCTATTTTTAAGTTCGTCAAGAGATGGAGGAAGTATAAATATGAATACCCCTTCTGGATAAACTTCTTTTATTTGTCTAGCTCCTTGCATTTCTATTTCTAAAACAACGTCATGTCCATTTTCTAGATTTTCTAAAATTGCAGCTTTAGGCGTACCATAAAAATTATCATATATTTGAGCATGCTCTAACAGTTCATTATTAACTATCATTGATTTAAACTTATCTTTAGTTACAAAGAAATAGTTAACTCCGTCTACTTCACCGTCTCTTGGATTTCTTGTAGTAGCTGAAACTGATAACTTTACATCCTCATTATTATTTAAAAATTCTTTACATATAGTTCCTTTTCCTGCTCCTGACGGTCCAGAAACAACTAGCAATAAACCTTTCCTCTTCATCTATATCTTCCTTTCTAATTCTCTATATTATCATCTTTGTCTGTGAATCTATGTGCTACGGTTTCTGGTTGTACCGATGATAATATTATATACTGACTATCAGTTATTATAACTGCTCTAGTCTTTCTACCATAAGTAGCATCAATTAATCTTCCATTTTCTTTGCTTTCTTGTATTAATCTTCTTATAGGAGCTGATTCTGGACTTACTATAGCAACTACCTTGTTAGCCATAACTACATTCCCATATCCTATATTTATAAGGTTCGTACTCATAAACGCATCTCCTATTCTATGTTTTGTATCTGTTCTCTTATTTTCTCTAGTTCGCTTTTTACTTCAACAACTAAATTAGTTATATTTAAATCAGATGATTTCGATCCTATAGTATTAGTTTCTCTGTTCATCTCTTGTATTAAAAAGTCTATTTTTCTTCCTATAGACTCATCTTTATGTATAGCTTTTTTAAGTTGTATTATATGACTTTTAAATCTTACTATTTCTTCTGTTATACTGCATTTATCTGCATATATAGCAACTTCTTGAGCCAATCTATTTTCATCTACAAGACTTGGGTTTTCTAAAATATCAGCTATTCTGCCGTTTAATTTTTCTTTATATTCATTAACAACATTATATGAGTAGTTTTCTATTTGTTCAATATAATCTTTTAACAAATCACATCTCATATCTATATCATTAGCAAGTTTTAAGCCTTCTTCAACCCTCATATCTTTTAACTTAACTAAACAGTCATTTAATGCATCTCTTAGCATTAACCATAATAAATCTTCATCTTCTTCTTTTTCTTCACTTTTTATTATATCAGGGAATTTTGCTATATTCATAACCGTTATATCATCTTGTAAGCTAAATGTGTCTTTTATATTATTTAATATATTTACATACTCAGAAGCTAACTTCTCATCAAATTTTAAGTTTACATCTTCACTACCTACTAAGTCAAGTTTTATATATAAATCAACTCTACCTCTTTTTATATAATCTTTGACTACATTTCTTATTTTATCCTCTAGAAAAGATATTTTTCTAGGAAGACGTGTGTTTATATCTACATACTTATGGTTTATAGTTCTACATTCTACGGTAAAATGATAGTTATCATTTTTGTATTCGCCTCTTCCAAAACCTGTCATACTAATAGCCATATGCTATACCTCCAAAGTTCCTTCACATATTTTAACTGCATTTCCTATCATATATACATCATCAAGAAGCTCTATCCTTACGCTTCCGCCTTCTGATTTTACATTAACTATTTCATTAGTTTTACCTAAATAGTTAGCTAAAATTACAGAAGCTGTCATACCTGTCCCACATCCTAGAGTATATCCGCATCCTCTTTCCCATGTGTATACATGTATGTTATCTTTATCATCAACTTTAACAAAATTAACATTAGTTTTATTTGGGAAAATCTCATTTTCTTCTATAAGTTTTCCATATTTATATATATCTTCTTTTATAAGTTCATCTACGAATACAATAGTATGTGGCACTCCCATTAGAATTGAACTTACTTCTACTTCTTTATTATCTATTAATAGCTTTTCTTTTATAAAGACTTCTTTATTTGTATTTACTGGAATGTTTTTTGGATTGAAATTTGGTTTTCCCATATTTACTCTTATAGTATAATTTTTTTCACTTTCTATATTTAAAGATATTTTTTTTATTCCGTCAAGTGTGTATACACTAAATTCTGTATCTTTTACTATGTTATTGTCATACACAAACTTACAAAAACATCTTAATCCATTTCCACACATATTAGCTCTTGATCCATCAGAATTATAATATACCATTTCTACATCAGATATATCAGAGGTTTTAACTACTAGTAGTCCATCAGCTCCAACGCCAAATCTTCTATGACAAACTTTTTTAGCTAAATCTGAGTAGTCGTTAGAATCTTTATTATCAAACCTACCGTCAATTGCTATAAAATCATTTCCGACTCCATGTAATTTCCAGAAGTTCATTTATATCCCCCCTATAAAATTGAATTCTTAGCTTATTATACAATATTTTGTTCATAAAAGGAAATTATATTGAGTGTAAACTCTATATTATTTTAGACTATATTCTCAATATTATATTCACATTATTATTTATATGTGTAATAATTTACTTACTTAATAAATTTTGAAAGGAATGATATTATGGCATTCGATGGTTTAGTTGTTCATTCAATTTGTGATGAACTGTCTTCTAAGTTAGTTGGAGGAAAAATAGATAAGATATATCAACCAGAAAACGATGAAATAGTTTTACATATACGAAACAATAAAGAGAATTTTAAGCTAGTACTTAGTGCAAGCTCATCTAACCCTAGAATTTACCTTTCTAGTTCATATAAAAAGGAAAATCCTATGAATGCTCCTATGTTTTGTATGTTGCTTAGAAAGTATATCCAAAGCGGAAACATAGTTAGCGTTTCTCAAATTGGATTTGAGAGAATTGTAAAAATCACTGTTGAATCTTTAGATGAATTAAAATCAAAAACTACTAAAGATTTAATAATAGAAATAATGGGGAGACATAGTAATATAATTTTGACTCATGAAGAAGATAAAATAGTCGATTCAATAAAAAGAATACCTCCTAGTATTAGTAGGGTTAGACAACTTCTTCCAGGTATAACATATACACTACCTCCTGCTCAAGATAAGTTAGATCCACTTGAATTAATT
Organism: Paraclostridium dentum; assembly: GCF_048568265.1. Taxonomy (NCBI): domain Bacteria; kingdom Bacillati; phylum Bacillota; class Clostridia; order Peptostreptococcales; family Peptostreptococcaceae; genus Paraclostridium; species Paraclostridium dentum. The sequence goes on from NZ_CP183813.1 coordinate 2,497,028, forward strand.
TCTATAGATCAGTTTAAAGAATTACTTCAAGATTTTAATGGTCCTATATTAAAATCTATATATTCTAAATTTTTAGGTATAAGTCCGACTGTGTCTAAGGAAATATGCTTTAGATCAAATTTAGATAGCTCTATGCTAGCTTCTGATTTAAATGATGAAAGCTTTAACATGCTACACGAAGAGTTTGTAAATGTTATGCAGAGCGTCAAAGACGCAAATTATAACCCATGCTTAGCTTTAGATCCTTCTATTGATAAACTTTTAGATTTTAGTTGTATAAATCTTTCTCTATTTAATGACTTAAAAGTTGTTCATAATGAAAGTGTTTCATCAATAATAGAAAGCTTCTATTCAAATAAAGATGCTAAGGAAAGAATAAATCAACGTGCATCAGACTTTAAGAAAAGCATATCTATAAAACTAGATAGACTTTATAATAAATTAAAGAAACAAGAATTAGAACTTAAAGAATCTGATAATGCTATAATCTACAAAGTTAAGGGAGAGCTTATAACTTCATATATTTATATGGTTGAAAAGGGAATGAAGTCTGTAGAGGTTCAAAATTTCTATGATGAGAACTGTTCTACAGTAAAAATTGATTTAAACCCAAACTTAACTCCATCTGAAAACGCTCAAAAATACTTTAAAAAGTATACTAAATTAAAACATGCAAAGAAAGAGATAAGTGCTCAAGTTGAACTTAGCTTAGAAGAAATTAATTATCTTGAAAATATAATGCTTAGTGTAGATAACTGTGATAACCTAGCTGAACTTAACGATATAAAAGAAGAACTTCAAAAACTTGGATATATGCGTGGCAAAGTTAAATTAAAAAAAGAGAAAAATACTTTAACTACTAAACCAAATGAATTTTTATCTTCTGATGGATTTACAATCTTGGTAGGTAAAAATAATAAGCAAAATGATTTTCTTACTCTTAGAGTCGCTAATAATGATGATTTATGGATGCATACTAAAAACATCCCAGGTTCTCACGTAATAATAAAATCAGATGGTAAGGAAATACCTGAATCAACTATTTTTGAAGGAGCAATGCTAGCTGCATTTTTCAGTAAATCTAAAATGTCAGCTCAAGTTCCAGTTGATTATACCTTAAAGAAAAATGTAAAAAAACCAAATGGTTCTAAACCAGGAATGGTTATATATGAAACAAATAGTACTATTTATGTAACTCCATCTGAAGAATTAGTAGTTAAATTAAAAAAACAGGGTTAAACCCTGTTTTTTTAATTTCTATTTATAGTTATATAAGCTGAGAGTTAAGAACTTCTGATTCTTTCTCAGTATCCTTTTTAAAGTCTTCTGTATTTAATACTCTATTTAGTACAATACCTACTATTGCAGCTAAACTTAACCCTGTAATTGTAACAGTTTTAGTTACAGGTATTCCTATAACAATTCCTTTATTACTTAAGTAAGTAGTTCCTAAGCCTATTACCATTATAGTAGCTATTATTATTATATTCTTTTTACTTTCTACACATTTGCTATCGTTTATTGTTTTTAACCCTACATATGAAATCATTGAGAATAACATTATACTTATTCCACCCATAACTTCTGTAGGTATACTTTGTAAAAACCCTCCAAACTTACTTACACATGCTAGTAATATTGCACATATAGCAGTTCTTCTTAATATTGATGGGTCATAATTTTTAGTTATAGCAAGTACTGCTGTATTTTCTCCATAAGTCGTATTTGCTGGTCCTCCTAAAAATCCTGCCATAATAGTAGCCAATGCATCTCCCATTAACGTTCTGTGAAGCCCTGGTTCTTCTATGAAATTCTTTCCTACTACAGTTCCATTAGTAGTCATGTCTCCTATATGTTCCATGAATACCGCTAAAACTACAGGTGCAATTAAAACTATAGCTTGTAAACTAAATTTAGGTAGTGTAAATTGTGGTATTTGTAAAAGAGCCGTATTTGTACTCATAAATGAAATATCTACATTCCCTAGTATTAAAGACACAGTGTATCCTATAGCTACAGCTATTATTATATTTAATTGCTTTATAAATCCTTTACAAAATACATTTATTGCTATTGCTAATCCTAATGTCATAATTGCTATTAAAAAATTATTTGATGCCATATCAACTGCAGTTGGTAATAGGTTAAGTCCTATAACTGCTATCATTGCTCCAACTACTTGAGCTGGGAAATATTTTTTAATCTTATCTACACCTACTTTTTTTATAACTGCTGCCATTATTAAATATATAATTCCGGCTATTATTATTCCACCTTGAGCATATGCTAAATCTCCATTGTGAGCTTCTTTAGCAGCTATTATAACTGGTATAAATGCAAAACTTGAACCTAGGAAAACTGGAACTACTCCTTTTGTACATGCATGGAAAATTAATGTCCCTACTCCTGCACAGAAAATAGCAACCGCTGGATTAAATCCTGTTAATATTGGTACTAAAACTGTAGCTCCAAACATAGCTAATAAATGTTGTAATGATAACATTGTTTTTTTCATAAAAAAACCTCCCTATTTTTAGTTTGGGAGAAATAATTCTCCCTTTTTCAGTATCTCTGTACTGAATTAAAAGGTATTAACCTTATATAATTTTATGCTTTTACTCGTTTATAGTTACTGAATCTTGTTCATCAGTTTCATTTAACATAACTGAAATTACCTCATGTTTTGATGTTGGAACATTTTTACCTACATAATCTGCTCTTACAGGTAACTCTCTATGTCCTCTATCAACTAACACAGCTAATTGTATAGACTTAGGTCTTCCTATATCCATAATTGCATCTAAAGCTGCTCTTACTGTTCTTCCTGTGTATAAAACATCATCAACTAGTATTACAACCTTATCATTTATATCAAAGTTTATATTAGATCCATTTATAACCGGATCTGTATCTACTTTTTTTAAATCATCTCTATATAGAGTTATATCAATTTCACCAGTATTTACACATACATCTTCTATACTCTGTATTTTTTTTGCTATTCTATTTGCTATAGGAACTCCTCTTGTTTTTATTCCTACTAAAACAACATCTTCTACACCTTTATTTTTCTCTATAATTTCATGGCTTACTCTAGTTATAGCTCTTCCCATAGCTTTTTCATCCATTAATTGCGCCTTTTCTTTCATTAAAATCCTCCTTTGGCATAAGGTTAAATTCAAAAAAGCTTCTTACCCTTAGGCAAGAAGCTATACTTATCAAATATAATGAATCTTATATTTTCTATAAGTTCTCATTCTCTCGCCTTTTGATCTCTCTGGACCAATTAAAGGTAACATTCATTTTTTATAATTATATACTAATAAAGTCCTTTTAACAACCACTTTTATTTCATTTTAGATATTAAGTCACTGAAATATTTTGGAAGCTCTGAATTGAACTCAACATATTCATTAGTTGTAGGATGTATGAAACCTAACTTTCTAGCATGTAAGGTTTGTCCTTCTATCCCAAACTTATTATTTTTCGGACCATATAGAGGGTCCCCTAATAAAGGATGATTTAAAGATAATGCATGAACTCTTATTTGGTGTGTTCTTCCAGTCTCTAAAGTTGCCTTAACATGAGTAAAGTTTTCATATCTATTTATGACTTCAAAGTGAGTAATTGCATTTTTTCCATCTTTAACTATACCCATCTTCAATCTATCTTTAGGATTTCTTCCAATAGGTTTATCAACAGTTATTTTATCTTCTTTCATAACTCCGTGGCATATAAATTCATATTCTCTAGTTATTGAATGATCTTTTAGCTGTTCTGCTAGCGAATTATGAGCTTTATTATTTTTCGCAATCATTAAAAGCCCAGATGTATCTTTATCTATCCTGTGTACTATCCCAGGTCTTATCACTCCGTTTATAGAAGATAAATTCTCTCTACAATGATATAAAATTGCATTTACTAACGTATTATCATAGTTTCCAGGCGCTGGGTGAACAACCATATCTTGAGGTTTATTAACTATTAATAAGTCCCCATCTTCATACACAATATCAATTGGTATATCTTGTGGAGTCACTTCAAGAAGTTTTGGTGCTGGTATCTCAATAATTACATTATCATCTTCTTTTACCAAGTATTTTGCTTTTTCAATTTTATTATTAACCTTAACTTTTTTATCCTTTATAATCTTTTGTATATAACTCCTAGACATTTCACCTAACTGTCCAGACAAATATACATCTAGTCTATCGCCTTCTTCTTCATCTATAACTAAAAATTGTCTTACTTCTTCCATAATTTCACCTACTTGTCATTTTCAAAAAATATTATGTATATGCATAATAATATAGTTCCTATAACTACAAATACATCTGCTACATTAAATACATAGTTCCAAACTATTCTAAAATCAAAATAATCTACTACAAACCCCAATCTTACTCTATCTATAAGATTCCCTACAGCTCCTGCTATTATAAGAATAATAGCACTTTTACCAAGTAAGTTTAGTTGCTTTTTGTATAAATAATATAATCCAAATATGCATGCAGCCAAAGCAACCACTACAAAAATCATTTGGTTATTTTGAAACATTCCAAATGCTGCTCCTCTATTTTCTACATATGTTAAATGAAATATATCTTTAATTATAGGTATACTCCCTATATTAACTAAATACTTTACAGCTAAAAATTTAGATATTTGATCTAATCCTATTAAGCCTAATATAATAAGTATATATATCAAAAAAATATCCTCCTCAATTGTTTTAATCTATATATATTATATATATTAACATATATATGGGCAATACATGTTAATATCAAAAAAAGATAGCAATTGCTATCTATCTTTGATTTATTCTTTAACAAGATCTGATATAGTTACAAATTCATATCCTTGTTTTTGTAACTCTGGAATTATACATTCTAAAGCTTTTATAGTTTGTGATTTATCATTCCTTATACTGTTGTAGTCATGAAGTAAAACTATACTACCATTTTTCGCATTTTTTTCTATTGTGCTTATAATATTTCCAACTCCAGGATTACTCCAATCTCTAGCATCAAAATCAGACCACAACACAACTTTCATATCTTTTGATTTCATTAAGTTAAATAAACTTTCATTTATTGCTCTATATGGAGGTCTAAACCAAGTGGGTTCTTTACCTGTAACTTTTTTTATAATTTCTTGAGTTTTTATAATTTCACTGTTAAGCTTTTCAGGTGAATTGTTGCATACATTTATATGCGTAAATGTATGATTCCCAATTTCATGTCCATCATCAAATGCTCTTTTTACAATTTCAGGATTCCATCCAACTTTTTGACCTACTACAAAAAACGTGGCTTTTGCATTATTTTTTTTAAGTATGTCTAGTATTTGTGGTGTAAAATCTTCATCAGGACCATCATCAAAGGTTAAAGCTATAACTTTTTTCTGATCACTACCTCTTTTAATTATTATATCTTCATATTTTTTTGATATATTATTTTTATTATTAAAAACTTCACTTTCATTTGGCTTTGGCATATTAAATATACCTAATGCTAAAATCAAAAAAAATATAGGTATAATTAACTTTTTCATATTACCGCCTCTTTTCTAGTAGTCATCTCTCATATCTCTATTCATATCAACTAAGTCTTTAACTTCTCGTGTAAATAAATTAGGTCCACTAAAATTATCTTTTATGCTAACACTCTCTATATTATTTACTGGTCTTTCTTCTTTTTTAGCACAATCTACACATAATCTAGTTTCTGGAATAAAATCTAAGCGATCTTCCTCTATACCTTTTTTGCAACTTTCACAAATTCCATAAGATCCATTTTTTATTTTATATAAGGCATTATCAATTTCATTTAGCTTAAATTTTTCATGATTAGTTAAACTATTTTGCATCTCTTGCATATATACTTCACTCCCTATATCCGCAAGATGATTATCATAACTTGAAAGCTCACCTGATGTATACTTCTCACTTGTATGTTCAGTGGTATTTCCAAATACAGTGTTATCTTCCATTTCTGATACTAAATTTATTATATTATTTTTTTCTTCTAGTAACATATTCTCATATTTTTTATTATTCATAATAATCCTCTACCTTCCTCTAAAATTATCTACCATATCTAAAAATTCAGCTATATATTCTCCTATAATAGGTAAGTTAACCCATTTAGATATAACATATAAAACTAAACCTGTAAGAAAACTGAATCCAATAGCTTGCCCAAACCCTTTCCCAATTCCTGCTATAAAGTTAATTGCAAACATTCGTCTTCTACTATCTGTTAAAATCATATAATCCATAATTCTGCTTCTTTCAAACATGTATAGCAGACTATCTATTCTATTGTTTGCAATTTCAAGTGCTTTTAATAATGTGCTAGATTCATCATTTCCATGAATTCTTTTATCAATATCTTTCATACTCAATGCTTTAACTTCTTCTGTGTATATTTCTTTTTCATTTTTTCTATTTCCTAATCTATATCGCTTCAAAACTTAACACGTCCTCTTCACATAGAAAAACTTTTTACAATTTTATTATTCCAACTTTTATATTTTAAATACAAGAATTTGCTTTACTAATAGTACTTAATTAATGTTTTATTGCACAAAAAAAGCCCTATTAAATAGGGCTTTCAATTTTAAGTTTATAAAAATTTCTTTTCTATCAATCCAACTTTTTTATAAACTTTTCTTAGTGTTTTTCTAGCTTGATATTCTGCCTTTTGAGCACCTTTAGCATATATATTTTCTAAGTAATCCTTGTTTGACAGTAAATATTCATATTGGTCTTTTATAGGTTTTAAAGTTTCTACTATTACTTCAGCAACGTCATTTTTAAAATCTCCATATCCTTTACCTTCATACATAGCAACTACATCTTCTATAGATTTATTGTCTAGTTTTGAGTATATATCTAAAAGATTTTTTATACCTGGTTGCTCATCACTATATCTAACTACTCCAACAGAATCTGTTACACTTCTTTTTATTTTTCTTCTTATTGCATCAGCATCATCAACTAATAATATATATCCATTTTCATTTTCATCTGATTTACTCATTTTTTTAGTTGGTTCTTGTAAGCTCATTACTCTAGCTCCAGCTTTTGGTATATATGGTTCTGGAACTTTAAATGTAGAACTATATCTGTTATTGAATCTATTTGCTAAATCTCTAGCTAACTCTAAATGTTGTTTTTGATCTTCTCCAACTGGCACTAAATCTGTTTGATATAGTAGTATATCTGCCGCCATTAAAACTGGATAAGTAAATAATCCTGCATTCAAATTAGCTTCGCTTTTTTGAGATTTATCTTTAAACTGAGTCATTCTGCTTAACTCACCCATATATGTCATTGTATTTAAAATCCACATTAACTCTGTGTGACAACTAACATGTGACTGTATGAATATAGTATTTTTTTCTGGGTCTAAACCACTTGCCATATACTGAGCTAGTAACTGCATTGTATTTGCTCTTAAATTTTTAGCTTCTTGTGGAACTGTTATTGCATGTAAATCTACTACACTATAATAGCAGTTATAATCTTCTTGCAATTCTTTCCAGTTTTTTATAGCCCCAAGATAATTTCCTAATGTTAATTTACCTGATGGTTGAGCCCCACTAAATATTATTTTCTTTTCACTCATATTTAATGCCTCCTATAAATTTTTTAACATTCTAAGTACTATATCTTTTGAGTTGTGTGCTGCTTGACCTACAAACTCTTCATATGTTACATCTGCACTTCCGTCTGCTTTATCTGACATAGCTCTTATAACTACAAATGGAGTATGATTCACATAGCATACATGTGCTATAGCAGCTCCTTCCATTTCTCCACAGTATCCGTTAAATTCTTTTACTAGTTCATCTTTTAATTCCTTGCTACTTATAAATATATCTCCACTTAAAACTCTACCTTTTAAAACTTTATGAGTTTTAACTTCTGCTTTTGATGATTCATAAGCCGCATTTATTAATTTTTCATCTGCTTTAAATATTGAATTATCCATTCTAGGTATCATACCTTTTTTATCACCAAATACAGTAGTATCAAAGTCATGTTGTATCGCATCTGTAGATATAACTATATCATATACATCTAGTTCTTCATTTAATGCTCCTGCTACACCTGTATTAACAACTGCATCTACATTAAATTCACTTATTAATATTTGAGCACATAATGCAGCATTCACTTTACCTATTCCACATCTAACTAAAACAATATCTTTATTTTCTAATTTTCCTACATAAAATTTTAAACTAGCTTTTTCTATAGTTTCTTCTATGTCCATTATATCTCTTAATATATCTACTTCCTCATCCATTGCACCTATTATTCCTATTTTGTTCATTTATAAATTCCTCCTATATGTTATTAATCTTTAGTTTTTTATATAATAAAAAAATCCGTCCTAAATAAATAGGACGGATGTATTTTCCGCGGTACCACCTAAATTATACGTATTTTTATATACATATCACTTAATAATTTCTGCTATAACGTGCAGTCACGATATCAGCTACTTTTTAAATTTCGCCTAATTCCTCAAAGGTCCATTCATTAAATTTATTTATATTGAGTTCTCAGCTACCTCAATTCTCTGTATTAAATAAGAAATTTAATTACTAATCCTCTTCACTGGATTCTTATATTATATTTTTATATTTATTTTATATGATATGTTTTAATCTTAAAAAAGTCAACCATTTAAACTACATATTTTTTTCTACCACCTAATTCCCACAAAAAAGAAGCTGTCTCAAAATAGTTATCAAATAGTAAATATATAAGTTTTAGCGACCTTTAAAGCTTCTTTTTAGCTTTGGAAGCAAAACTTATATATTTATCCTATTCATACTACTATTTGAGTACAGCTTCTTCAATTTAAACTATTTTCTTGTAACTTTTATACCTGTCATGTGATCATTTAAGTTATGTTTTTCTATAGTTTCATCAACAACTCTATTTATGTTTAAAGCTAAAGTTTCTGATTTTATATATTCAGAGTATTCATTTATAGCATTTGCTATTTCATCATCTGAACAGTAATCAATATCTATATTATCTAAAACATCAAAGTCATTAGATTTTCTTAATTGTTGAACTTTAGATATAAATTCTCTAGCATATCCTTCGTTTATTAAAGTCTCATTTAAAGTTGTATCTAATATTACAAATAGGTTGTTTTCCATAGTAACATTAAAACCTTCTTTAGCTGATATATTTATTAATACATGATCTTTATTAAACTTAAATTCTTCTCCATCTATATCTACACTTATAGACTCCCCAGCTTCTAATTTAGGTACAACTTCACTTGCATCAAGTTTATTTAATGCTCCAGCAAAGAATTTCATCTTAGCTCCAAGCACAGGTCCTAAAACTTTGAAGTTTGGTTTTAATGTAAAGTTCATATATTCCCCTAAATCTTTGGCAAATATAACTTCTTTAACATTAAGTTCTTCTTTTATTAAGTCAACAACATCACTTATAGTACCTTCATATTTTCCATCTACTAATACTTTTTGTATAGGTTGACGAACTTTTATTCTAGTAGCTTCTCTTGATGCTCTTCCTAATGTAACTAAGTTTTTAACTAAATCCATTTTTTCTTCTAGATTATTATCTATTAAATCTAAATTAGCTTTAGGATAAGTAGCTAAGTGAACTGAAGTTTCATTAGTTAAGTTTCTATATATTTCTTCTGCTATAAATGGTGTAAATGGAGCTATTAACTTACAAAGTTGTGTTAATATTTCATAAGTTGTATTATAAACTGATTTTTTATCTTCTGTTAATTCAGTTGCCCAGAATCTTCTTCTTGAACGTCTTATATACCAGTTAGATAAATCTTCATTTATAAATTCTTGAACCATTCTAACAGTTTTATTTAATTCAAATATCTCTAAGTTTTCTTCTACTTCTTTCTTTAAGTTGTTAAATTTAGATAATATCCATCTGTCTAATTCTGGTCTATCTTTATATTCAACGAAAAACTCTGATGGATTTATATTATCTGTATTTGCATATAATGTGAAGAAGTTATATACATTTTTCATAGTTCCTAAGAATTTACTTTGAACCTCTTTTAATCCATCTACATCAAATCTTGTTGGAGTCCATGGTGGAGATACATATAATAAATACCATCTTAATGCATCTGCTCCATATTGATCAAATAATTCAAAAGGATTTACTGTGTTTCCTCTTGATTTACTCATTTTCTTACCTTCTTTATCAAGTACCAAGTCATTAACTAAAACTCTCTTATATGGAGCTTTACCTGTAACAAAAGTAGATATAGCAAGTAATGAATAGAACCATCCTCTAGTTTGATCTATACCTTCACAAATAAAATCTGCTGGGAATAATTCATCAAAGTTTTCTTTATTTTCAAATGGGTAGTGATGTTGTGCAAATGGCATAGAACCACTATCAAACCAACAGTCTATAACGTCTGTTACTCTAGTCATAGTTCCTCCACACTTATCACACTTAAAGTGTATGTCATCTACATATGGTCTGTGTAATTCTATAGTTTTTGGATCTATATCTTCTATAGCTTTGTTAGCAAGCTCTTCTCTTGACCCTACAGATTCTTTATGACCACATTCACACTTCCATACGTTTAATGGTGTTCCCCAATATCTACTTCTAGATATAGCCCAGTCATTTAAGTTTTCTAACCAGTTACCAAATCTTCCTTCTCCTACGAAACCTGGATACCATTCAACAGTTTTGTTGTTTGCTATTAATTGATCTTTTAACTTAGTCATTTCTATATACCAGCTTGGTTTTGCATAGTATAAAAGTGGAGTTTGGCATCTCCAGCAGTGAGGATAGTTATGAGCTACCTTTTCTTTGCTGAATAATTTATTTTCTCCGTGTAACCATTTTATAATTTCAACGTCTACACCATCTTCCATTACAAATTTGCCTTCCCATGGAGTAGTTGTAAACTTACCTGCTTCTGAAACTGGTTGTAACACTGGTAAATCGTATTTTCTTCCTAAGTTGTAGTCATCTTCACCAAACGCTGGTGCTGTATGAACTATTCCTGTACCATCTTCTGTTGTTACATAGTCACCTAAAGTAACAAAGAATGCTTTTTTATCTGCTTCAACAAATGGCATTAATTGTTCATATTCAACGTACTCTAAATCTTTACCTTTTAACTCTTCTATAACTTCATAATCTTCGCCTAAAACTTTATTAGCTAAAGCTTTAGCAACATAGTATATTTCGTCATTTTGCTTAACTTTTATATAGTCTATTTCAGCACCTACTGTTAAAGCAACATTTGATGGTAATGTCCAAGGAGTTGTTGTCCATGCTAAGAAATATTCATCAGCATCTTTTCTCTTGAACTTAGCTATTACTGTATTATTTTTTATTTCTTTATATCCTTGTGCAACCTCATGTGATGCAAGACCTGTTCCACATCTTGGACAGTATGGAAGTATTTTATGACCTTCATATACGTATCCTTCTTTGTTGAACTTATCTAATATCCACCATACAGACTCGATATAATTATTATCTAAAGTTATATACGGATTATCTAAGTCTATTTCATAAGCCATTCTTTCAGTCATGTCTCTCCATTGTTTTTCAAATGTGAAAACAGACTCTCTACACTTTTTATTGAATTTGTCTAATCCATAAGCTTCTATTTGTTGCTTATCAGATAAACCTAATTCTTTTTCTACTTGTATTTCTACTGGTAATCCGTGTGTATCCCATCCAGCTTTTCTTTTTACTTGATATCCATTCATAGTTTTATATCTACAAACAGAGTCTTTTAAAGTTCTAGCTATAACATGGTGTATTCCTGGGTTTCCATTTGCAGTTGGAGGCCCTTCATAGAATACAAAACTAGGATCATCTTTTCCTTTTTCTAAAGTTTTTTCTAACATATTTATGTCATTCCAGTAATCAGATACTTTAGCTTCAGCTTCTTTTACAGAAGAATCTACTAACGACTTAAATTTAGCCATTAAAATCCACCTTCCTTTAATTTTATTTTTCACACAAAAAAACCCGTCCCTGGAAAGGGACGAGTTATTACTCGCGTTACCACCCTAATTTTACAAATGTATATGATTACACTACATTTGTAACACTCTTTCAATATAACGGTATTTAACCGGCTCAGCTTAATAGATTAATCGTTCAGCCTGCAGCTTAGGAGTGATCTTCATTTTTATAAATTTATTGGTTCTCAGCTTCTCCAACTCTCTGTGAAATTATCTAAAAACTACTCTCTCCATCATAGCATTTATTATAATATTAGTTTATATGTATGAAATTTTATAATAAATTATTCAAATAGTCAATATATTTTTACTCTAAAGCATCTGATAATTCTTTTTGAAGCTCAGCTATTCTTTGAACTCCATTTTCATCTATATCTGAGAAAATATCATCAACACTTCTAATTTCATCTTCTAATAATGATTTAAATTTATTTCTAAATATCTTGAACTCTTTAACTATAGAATCATATTCTTTTCTTATTTCAATAACTCTATTATTAGCTTGTCCTATTATTTGTCTTGATCTAAGTTCAGCCTCTTCAACTATTATCTTAGCTTTTTTATTTGCAGCACTACATGTATCTTCAGCTGCAGTTTGAGCTGTTATAAGTGTTGCCTTTAATGTTTCTTCTATGTTTTCAAACTTACTTATTTGTTCTTGATACATTCTTATTTTATCTTTTAATTCCAGGTTTTCTCTATATACGTTTTCGAAGTCTTCTTTTATTAGATCTAAAAATTCATCTACTTCATCTTCTCTATATCCACGTATACCTTTTTTAAATTCTTTATTTTCAATATCCACTGGAGTTAGCATGTATTCCCCTCCTATATTATTAATTTTGCTTTTACTTTTGTTTTTCCTTTTTTACTTATATCTCCTATATCGGCTATTATCACTCTACCTTTACCTCTTACTGATATAAGAGCATCCCGTTCTATAGTTTTTGATGTAGATATTATTTTTTCATAATCAACAAAAACTTTTTCTGTATTTATAAGCTTCAAACTTTCTTGTCTAGAAATATTGTATATCCCACTTATCAAGCAATCCAATCTTTGTGATGATACAGTTAATGATATTTCTTTGTATTTAGGTTTGGAATATGCTATATCATCTTCGGGAATTTCCTTTACCTTAACACTATTTCTAGCAACTTTTTCTAAATTCATAATAATAAAATCTGAGATATCTTTACTTACAATAACCTGACAAAAGTTATCATGTATATTTATATCCCCTATTTTTTCTCTTTTTATACCTAGACCCAGTAAAGAACCTAAATAATCTTTATGCTTTATCTCTTTAAATTTAAAATTGCCCTCTATTTGTAACACTTTTATAGGTGATTGTACATCTTCATATTCCATATAATAAGGGAATATAGTAATAACTCTTCTTTCAGCTTCTTCAAAGCCTCCATCAACCCTATATTTTATATCGTCGAAACTATTTAATATTGATATAGAATTTTTTATTTCATAAGGATTTAGAAAATCAGTATACTTAATATCATAGCTTTTGATACAAGAATATGCTTTATCTATTACCTTAAACATCTTATTTTTTAAATCTATATCTTTAATATGATTTGTTAATGATACCTTGTCCATAATTTAACCTACTTCTAATATTTTAAAATATATTTATTATTAACATTCTTAAAAATTGAAGTACAAATAGCGCAATTATTGGAGAAAAATCTATTGGACCTTCAATATATCTAAACATAAAGTTTCTTATAGGCCCTTCTATAGGCTCTGTTAGCATACCTATAATATCATAGATTTTTGACTGTGTAGCTCCTGGAATCCATGACATTAATGCTCTTATTACAATCGCAAATTGAACTATGTCTGTTAAAACTAATAAAGAGTATTCTATCATTTCAATTCTTACTCCTTTTTATTTATTTATTTTGCCATGGAAAAAAAGCTTTACTTTCTAACTCTTTCTTCATGTTAGCATCTATATCTACATTATTAGGTGCTAATATAAATATTGCCTTAGATACTTTTTGTATACTTCCATCTAAAACATATACAGCTCCATTCATAAAGTCAAATATAGATTTACGAGTAACTGCATCATCTAAATTTTCTAAATTAACTATTACAGCTCTTCTTTGTTTTAATTGATCAGCTATAGATGTAACCTCTTCATATTTCTTTGGTTCTACTATGACAACTTTCATTTGTCCTGCTGTATGTATATTTACTATTTTATTGCTTTTAGGTTGAGATATAGATCCAACTCCATTACTTAAATCTTCTGATATCTCTACTTCTTCCTCAATCTCTTCTATCTCTTCATCCATAAACTCGTCTTCTACTTCATCTGTCATCCAATCTTTTATCTTACCTATGAAACCATTTCCCATTATTAACATCCTCCATTATATATATTCATTATTTTTTATTATAGTTTCTTTGTCCAAATATAGAAGTTCCAACTCTAACAAATGTTGCTCCTTCTTCAATAGCTATCTCAAAGTCATTGCTCATCCCCATAGATAGAGCTTCCATAGACACATTATTTATATTTTCATGATCTATTTTGTTAGCTAAATCTTTTAATCCCCTAAATACGGATTTTATTAAATTTTTATCATCTGTATTTGGAGCCATTGTCATAAGCCCCTTAACTCTTATATTTGGATAATTATTTGATATATTTTTTATAAAATCAATAGCATCTTCTTCAAGTATGCCGTGTTTACTTTCTTCCTTAGATATATTGACTTGTATTAAACAATTTATTTGTCTATCTATGCTTTGAGCTCGTTTTTGAATCTCATCACATAATGATAATCTATCTATAGAATGTATCATATATACTTTATCAATTATATATTTTACTTTATTGGTTTGCAAACTTCCAATAAGGTGCCATTTTACTCTATCACCTATTACTTCATATTTTCTAGCTAATTCTTGTGGCTTATTTTCGCCTACGTCAGTTACTCCACATTCTATAGCTTCGTTAACTGCATCTATATCTACAGTCTTTGTTACAGCTATTAATTTAACTTCATCATTACTTCTATCGGAAGTTTTACAAGAATCATTAATTCTTTTTTCTATATTAATTAAATTAGATTTTATAGAGTTCATTTTATCACCTGCTTTTACTAATTTTTTTACCTCTTGGGTTTAATATCACTTCATCATAAATACTAATACTTTTTAATCCATTTATATGATTTTTGTAATAGTCAATAACTATATATTCTTCACTCTCATAAAAAGTTCCTTGTAATTCTACAAATTTCTCTTCTCCTGTTTCAGAAATTACGTAGACACCTTTTTTACCATCTACTTCTACAAATGCATCTTTAGGAACCTTTAAGCCTTCTGTTGACTTATATATTATATCAAATTCTTTTACTCTTGTATCGCAAATTTCCATATTTTGTTCGCTTATAGCTAATATGGCAATGTAGTCATTTCCATCCTTATATATATCATATACATTTGCATTTATTTTTTCAACGTCACTAGATATAATTATTTTTTGTCCTACATTTAATTTTTTTATTTCTTTTTCATTACAGCTTATAGCTACATATTGCTTTAGATTGTTTACTATCCTTGCAACAGGTTCACCTTTTTTTACTTCTCCATCTTTCTTTATGTCTATATATTCTTCTTTTGTACTTTCTATATCTTCTTTTTTCACTTCTCCAATATTTTCTAAGTTAAATTTTTTCTCATTGTTATCAAACTTATATGAGATAATACCTGAATTTTTAGCCTTAAATAATTGTGAGTTATCTGCAATTAAATTTGAAACTTTTTCTGCTTCATTTTCTTTATCTTGTAATGTCTTACTATTTAAATCACTTCCTATTATTTCATTTTTGTCTTTTAAAAGTTTAGATATTTTGTTTAAATCACTATCTATGTTTATATCTCCATCTAATAAATCGTTTTGTAAATTTAAACTCAGTTTTTTTATACCCTCATTTATGTTTTTTATATCCGATTTTACTATCTTTGTATTTCCTGATTCTATATCTGATATATCTTGTTTTAAATCTTTTAGCGTACTTACCGCTTTTTCGTCTACATTACCATTGTAGATGTATGCTACTTCATCACCTTTTTTTATTTTATTACCTTCTTTAATACAGTATTTTACTTTTCCATCCATACTACTTTCTAATAAGTATTCATCTCTAATTACTAGTCCCTTTTTCTTGAAACTTTCTCGAACAACTTGATTTTCTAAAACTAAAGTATCTGCATTTTTTTTAATTATACCACTAAGTATATTTGATAATACATATATGCATATAAATATTAAAATCAACTTAGTATAATTAAATTTTAATTTTTTCAATATATATCCCCCTAAAAATAAATATAATACTATATTTATTTCTTCAATATAAATACAACTCCTCTTACTATTTTCAAAAACTTAAAAGGTGCATACCATTGTATGCACCTTTTTTATTTATAAAATAATAGTTATTATATTTGAACAACCATCATTTATTATTTTTTGTAAAGTTTTTTGTATCTTAACTCTTACATCATCTGGCATCATATACAATTTACTTTGTAATTGGTCTTTTACTAAGTCATGTAATGATTTTCCAAACATATTGTATTCCCATATTTCATTTGGATTTTCTTCAAAACCTTTTAGTAAACTTTCTAACATCTCTTTGCCCTGTTGCTCTGTTCCTACACCAGGAGAAATTTCTGTAGATATATCAGCTTTGATCATATGAATAGATCCAGCTTTTGCTCTTAATCTAACTCCATATTGTTTGCCTTGTTTAACTATCTCAGGTACGTCTAAAGTAAGTTCATCTATAGTAGGTGCTACTAAACCATAACCTTTCTCTCTTACGTCAGTTAACGCTTGTTCTACCTTTTCATATTCTGTGTTAACTTTTGATAATCGAGTTACTAGATTTAATAGTTCATATTCACCATCTATTTTAAATCCACTCTTCTCTTCTAAAACATTATAGAATAAGTCCTTTTTAGTTCCTAAATTTATGCTTACTATACCTTCTCCTAATTCTACATTATCAACTTGAGTTTCATCTAAGAAATCTAAACTTTCAAATCCATCTATTATAGAATTTACATCTCTTATAACTCCAACCTCATTTATACTGTCTTTTATAGCACATATTATGTTATTTTTTATCCAATGATTTTTTTCTAATCCTTCTATCCATTTAGGGAAGTTTATATTTATTTCATTTATAGGGAAATCATATAATACATTTTCCATAACTTCTTCCACATCCTCTTCATCCATAGCCAAAACATTTAATGGTATTACAGGCTTATCATATTTTTCTTCTAATTCTCTTTTTAATTCTAGAGTTGACTCAGCATATGGATCTAATGTGTTTAACACTATTACAAATGGTTTTTTAAGTTCTTTTAACTCATTTATTACTCTCTCTTCAGGTATAGAATATGATTTTCTATCTATTTCAGTAATACTTCCATCTGTAGTCATAACTATTCCTATTGTAGAATGATCTCTTATAACTTTCTTTGTTCCTATTTCAGCTGCCTTTTCAAAGGTCATAGCTTCATTAGACCATGGTGTAGATACTAGTCTTTGTTTACCATCCTCTTCATGACCTAAAACTCCATCAACTATGTACCCCACGCAATCAACCATTCTAACTTTCATTGAAACATTTTCTCTAATCTTTATTTCTACACCATCAGCTGGAACAAATTTTGGTTCAACAGTCATAATTGTTTTTCCTGAACCACTTTGAGGTATTTCATCTTGTGTTCTTTCTCTTTTAAATTCATTTTCTATATTAGGCAAAACTAATAATTCCATGAATTTTCTTATAAATGTAGATTTACCTGTTCTAACAGGTCCAACTACACCTACATATATATCCCCTTGAGTTCTTCTTGCTATGTCCTCATATATATTATTCATCTATAACCCTCCTGCATACAAATTCTTAATAAAGTATATTTTAATCTGCAGGTTAATATTACAAAAATAAAAAAAAACTAGATTTAATAATCTAGTTTTCTTTTACTACCTCTTCAACTTCATGTGTTTTATTTCTCATCATTAACTCATCTACAACTTCATCTGGATTCGATCCATTATGAAGAACTGAGTAAATAGCATTAGTTATAGGCATTTCTATGTTTAATTTTTTCGATACATCATAAGCAACTTCCGTTGCAGTTATTCCTTCTACTACCATTTTAACTTCTTTTAAAGTTTCTTCTAAACTTTTTCCTTGTCCTATAAGTATTCCAGCTCTTCTATTTCTACTATGCATACTCGTGCATGTAACAATTAAATCTCCTATTCCTGACAATCCAGAAAAAGTAGGTGATTCAGCTCCCATAGCAATCCCTAATCTGCTTATTTCACGTATTCCTCTTGTCATAAGAGCAGCCTTGGCATTATCTCCATATCCTAATCCATCACATATACCTGCTCCAAATGCGATGATATTTTTCAATGCTCCACCTAATTCAACTCCAACAACATCAGGATTTGTATATACTCTAAATTTAGGGCTCATGAACGTATCTTGGACTTTTTCAGCAGTGTTTAAATTTTCAGATGCTACAACTACAGTTGTAGGTATATCTCTTGAAACTTCTTCTGCATGTGATGGTCCAGAAAGAACAACATATTCACATTCTGGTATTTCTTGTTCGCATACTTTCGAAAGTCTTAATCCAGTCCCTTTCTCTAAACCTTTTGCAACATCAATTAATATTTGATTACTTTTTACAAATGGCTTAATTTGCTTACAAATACTTCTTATAGCTTGAGAAGGTACTGCTAAAACTATCATTGAGCTATCTGTTACTGATTCTTCTATATTTGTTGTAACTTTAATATTTGTTGGTATGTTTACACCTGGAAGATAATCTCTATTTTCTCTAGTTTCATTAATTAAATTGCATTGGTCTTCGTTTAAAGTCCACATAGAGACATCATAGCCTTTTTTAGCTACTACTAATGCTAATGCTGTCCCCCAACTTCCAGCTCCTAATACACAAATTTTTTCCATACAAACACCACCTAAATATACTTAAAGTATTATTTTTTTTCTCCTATTTTTCTTTCTGTTCCATTTAATAATCGTTTAATATTTTCTCTGTGTTTAAATATTACTGATGCTGATAAAAACAAAGTAACTGCTAATCCTTTATAATTTCCTATAAAAAACATTATTATAGGAGATGTACATATCCCAAGTACTGACCCTAAAGAAACATATTTTGTCACATATACAATTAGTATAAAAAATGCGAAACAACTTAAAGCTATCACAGGGTTTACAGCTATCATAGCTCCTAAAGAAGTAGCTACTCCTTTTCCACCCCTAAACCCTAGATATATAGGCCAGTTATGACCTATTACAACAAATACAACTGCTATGTAAGATGCTGTAGCTACATCTGTATGGGCTATAGTGGCTATTACCTTTGCTATTAAGACAGCTATTACACCTTTTAACAAATCTCCTACAAATGTAAGTATTCCAGCTTTTTTCCCCAATGTCCTAAGAACATTTGTAGATCCTGCATTTCCTGAACCTTGGGTTCTTATATCCACACCCATCATTCTTTTTGCTATTATATATGATGTCGATATACTTCCTATAAAGTACGATACTAAAATAATAATTAGGTAATTAATCATTTCTTCCCCCCTAATACCTATTTTCTTTTTTCTCTATAGTCAAACCATACAGGTGTACCTTCAAATCCAAAGTTTTCTCTTATCTTATTTTCAAGATATCTTTGATATGAGAAGTGAGTAAGTTGCTTATCATTTATAAATAATGTGAATTTAGGTGGTTGTGTTCCAGTTTGAGCTCCATAATATATCTTAAGTCTCTTCCCTTTATCTGAAGGAGGTTGGTTAAGAAGTACAGCTTCACCTATTACATCATTTAATGTTGATGTTGGAACTCTCTTAGCATGTTCTTCAGCTATATAAGTTACTGTTTCTAATATTTTGTTCATTCTTTGATTTGTTTTAGCAGATACAAATACTATAGGAGCATATGCCATGAACGGGAATTTTTCTCTTATAGTTTTTGTATATATACTCATTGTTTTATCATTTTTTTCTATTAAGTCCCATTTATTTATTACAAATAAACAAGCCTTACCTTCATCATGTGCAATACCTGCTACTTTTGTATCTTGTTCTGTTACACCTTGTTCTGCATCTATTACAATAAGAACTACATCCGCTCTATCTACTGCACTCATAGCTCTTATTACGCTGTATTTTTCTACATTTTCATATATTTTACTTTTTCTTCTAAGTCCTGCTGTGTCTATTAAAAGGAATTTATTATCTCCTTTTTCTAAATAAGTATCTATAGCATCTCTAGTTGTTCCAGCTATAGGGCTTACTATAACTCTTTCCTCTCCTAACATATTATTTAATATAGAAGATTTTCCTGCATTAGGTTTACCTGTTATAGCAACTCTTATTATATCTTCGTCATACTCTGTATCTAATCCTTCTGGGAAGTTAGCTACAACTTCATCAAGTAAGTCTCCAAGTCCCATACTATTTGCACTAGATATTGCAAATGGAACCCCTAATCCTAACTCATAAAAATCATATACATTGTCAAATTGAGTTTGACTATCTATTTTGTTTACTACTAATATTACAGGTGTCTTAGTTTTTCTAAGCATTTGTGCTACTTCTTTATCTGCTGCCGTAAGACCTGCTTTACCATCAACAACAAACATTATAACGTGAGCCATATCCATAGCAAGCATAGCTTGATTTCTCATTTGAGATAATATTATATCATCACTATTTGGCTCTATACCTCCAGTATCTACAAGTGTAAAATACTTATTTAACCATTCTACCTCTGTAAATATTCTATCTCTTGTTACTCCTGGAGTATCTTCAACTATTGATATTCTTTTTCCTGCTAACTTATTAAATAAAGTTGATTTACCAACATTAGGTCTTCCAACTACTGCAACTACCGGTCTATTATCGTTCATAATAACCTCCCTCTCTATTTCAAAATCTTATCAACAAAGTCTTTACCTTCATTTAAGCAAGGTACGACTTCAATATTCATAGTATTTTGTAATTCTTCTAGTGTAATATTGTCTAAAAATATTTCTTCATCTGCTTTTAACATACTTCTTGGTATATATAAAGTTTGTCCTAAGTCCTTGTTCTTTAACTGATTTATTATATCTGTCGCTGTTATAAGCCCCGATACAGTTATAGTTTCTCCGAAGAAATTATTTACTATCTTGTAAACTTCTATATCTACTCCTGGACATTTATTCATTATGCAACTCGCCATATTTTTTATAAATTCATATGCAGAATGTCCTGTAGCTATAGAAATTTTCTTTTTAGAATTTATCTTTTCATCCGAAACAGTTTGTAGATAATCATGAATTTCTCTTTCTAACTTACTTATCATACCTACTCCATTTTCGAATTGTATAAAGCCTTCATAATCATCATAATCTAATAACTTTTTATTTGACATTATATAAAACTCATCTGATAGGAATATAAATCTTGTTCCTAGTTCATTCAGATATTTTTCTTGTAATTCATGAACTAACTCTATAGTTTCTCCAGCAGTTTGTTCATTAAATATTTCTAAATTTGGTAGATGATCTCTGTGTTTAGTTATTCCTACTGGAACTGCTGCTGCACTATTTACATATGGATATAGTTTTGTTAAATCAGATACAGTTCTTTCTAATTCTGCTTTGTCATTGTAACCTGGACATAAAACAATCTGACAATTCATTTGTATCTGAGCATCCGCTAATCTTTGCATTATTTCATAAAGCCTTCCAGCAAACTTATTTTTAATCATTTTTTGTCTAAGTTCTGGATTTGTAGTGTGCACAGATATATTAATAGGGCTTATTCTATATTTAATTAT
This sequence comes from Paraclostridium dentum, assembly GCF_048568265.1. Lineage (NCBI taxonomy): Bacteria > Bacillati > Bacillota > Clostridia > Peptostreptococcales > Peptostreptococcaceae > Paraclostridium > Paraclostridium dentum. Next base: position 2,518,984 of record NZ_CP183813.1, read on the forward strand.
ATTATCTATATCTTCCTCACTCATATTTGTTAAAGTGACAAAGTTCCCTTGTAAAAATGACAATCTTGAGTCATCATCTTTAAAATAAAGTGTTTCTCTCATACCTTTTGGTAATTGATCTATAAAGCAAAATACACATTTATTTCTACAACTTTTAGCTTTATCTATTATAGGATTTGTAAATTCAATTCCTAAATCTTCATCATAATCTTTTTCTATTTCATATACATATATTTCATTATTTTTCTTTTTTATTTCTACTTCTAAGTACTCATCACTTAGCAAGAATCTATATTCTATTATATCATGTATCGGTTGATCATTTATAGAAATTAACAAGTCTCCAACTTCTATTCCTAGTTCCCAAGCGATGCTATCTTTGTATACTTTGCTGATTATATTATTTGTATTTTTTACATTGACTTCCATAAATTTCACCACTTTTCCTTTATAAGTACATCACATTATATTACCACGTTTTCTTTAAAATAGTCAATAAAAAGGTACCTTTAAAGGTACCTTTAATGCTTCACTACTATTAGAGTTCCATGATATACATCATGAACCATACCTCCCATAGTTTTAGATATTATTAAGCCTCTTTCTTGAAGTTCTTTTTCATCTTCTGCATAAAAAACAGGAATATTAGCCGATTTCATTTCTTTATTTGTAGTAATTATAGCTAATGTTACGTCAGTTATACCTACATTCATGTTCTACACTCCTTTTTGTTGTTTTATATTAAACCTCTTCAATGCCCAATTATTTCCTCTAGAGCTCTCAATTATAGGTGTGCTTTTAACTGCTGCTATAAGCTGATTTATATCTTTCTCAATAGGTATATATGGCATTACTAAACTTTCATTTTTAGGATTTCTTCTCAAAAGAGGAACAAAGTCTGGTTCATCTGGAGTTCTCATTATTCCTAGTCTTGAGTAAGCTATATTAGCTATTGTCTGTCTTTGTCCTGGACTTAATATGATGCCGCTATTTATGTAATTTCCATCTTTAGGTATGATTTCTACTGCTAGTCCATAATCTAAATATCGTTGTTTTGAAGAATCCAATCCTATATTGGAAATTACAACATCATTTACTTTTAAGAGAGGTCCATCAAATGATATTTTCGCCGGAATAACCTCCGCTATAGCTCCTATACTTTCTCTTACAAACAACTTCTTAAATATCAATGCCAATGCAAGCCCTGCTGCTGCCCCTAAGAAGACACTACCTCCTTCTCCTACATAAAGCTCCGTCTTAGATAAATGATACACCGCTGACGTCGTTAAAGCTGTAAGAATACAAGTATAACTTCTAACCTCATATGTTAGGGCAATTTCTTCAATAAACCCAGCTCCACGTTTTACTAATAAAGCATCTTCCATATCTGTCAAAGACTTTCTCTTACTATGTCTAACTTGTCTAAATTGACTAGCTGCAAGTGATAAAAATGTAATTGACGTATATGATTTTTGTATTAAAGCAGGAACTAGCATTGCTCCTAAAGCTGATCCTATAATAGCTAAAACAAGTTGTGATACTAACATATTTGGTTCTGTTGGATATTGTTTTCGGTCTGTCTTTAAAGTTATAACCCTTGAAATAATCCCTATAACTATACCAATTATAAATATACTTTTCATTTACTCACCCCTTAATTTTGCTTATTCTTATTTTTCTTTCTATATGCATTGTTATTTCCTTTTGAACTATCTAATATAGGTGCACTTTTTATAGCTTCTACTGTTAAATCCACATCCCTAACTAATGGAATATATCCAAAGTTAACTGAATTATCCTTGGGATTTGTTCTGGCTATAGGTATAAATTCTGGCTCATCAACATCTCTATCTATTCCCATATGTAAATATACGTTATGTAGCATAGCTTGTTGTTGAGCTGGATCTCCTATTATACCAGCAGATACCATATCTTTTGGAATAACTTTAAGCCCTATACCCTTTTCTAAATATCTTTGTTTTGATGATTCTAGACCTATATTTGTTAAAACAACTCCACCTACTTTTAGCAATGCTCCGTCAAATTCTATAGGTACAACTTCTACATCTACAATATCCTCTAAACTCTTATTTGCTAGTATTTTTTTAAATATATATCCAACTACTCCAGTTGCCACAACTGATGATATAGTACAAATAATAAAGTTGACTTTGAATGTATTAAATACTGTTATAAATGCTATAGATGCTGCTAGTGATGAAAAAATACTAAGATAATTTCTAACCTCATAGTTTTTAGACACATCGTGAATATAAGTCATTCCTTTTCTAATTAATTCATTATCATCTATATTAGACAATGTTATTTCCTCTTCACTTGCTACTTCTTGAAACTGCTGGATCCCCACGGCTAAAAATGTAAGAGCTGCAAACTCTTTATCTAATAAAGCTGGGAATGCTACAGCTCCTAATGCTGATGCAATAAACGATAAAATAAGTTGTTCTATATAATCTTGAGGCTGAGTTGGTTGTTGTTTATTTACTATTCTTAAAACTATAAGCCTTGATAAAACTCCAAGTATTAAAGCTACCCCAAATGCACGCCTAAATAATGTAGCATCATCCATTTATTTCCCTCCTTTTATTTTTCACTATATTTATTGTGTGCAAAAACAAAAAAAAATTTCCTTAATTAAGGAAATTTTTTTTTGGTATTGTAACTGTAAATTCAGTTCCTATATTTAATTCACTTTTTACACATATAGTTCCATTTAAAGATTTAACTATATGTTTTACTATAGCTAGCCCTAGCCCTGTACCACCTACATCTCTACTCCTAGCCTTATCAACTCTATAAAATCGCTCAAATACCCTGTCTTTATCTTCTTTAGATATTCCAATTCCATTATCTGAAACTTTTATAAATACCTCTTCATCACTTTCATATACACTAGTTTCTACAAAACCACCATCAGGTGTATATTTTATAGCATTGTCTATTAAATTTAAAAATATTTGTTTAATGTAATCTCTATTCGAATTTATAAAAATTTTCTCATCATCAAATTTAAATTTTAATTCAATATTTTTTATCTTGGCAGAGTTAATCGTTAACTCGTAAACTTCTTTAAATACATTTAGTACCTCTACATTTTCAGATGTTATAGTGTCTTTATTTTCTATAAATGAAAGTAATAATATATCATCTATAAGCCTTTTTAGTCTATCGGATTCTGTTTCAATTATTCCTAAGAATCTATCTCTCATATTTTTATCTATATTTTCATTTATTCTTAATGTTTCTACAAATCCACTTATAGATGTAAGAGGTGTCTTTAACTCATGAGTTACATTAGCAACAAAGTCACTTCTCATATTTTCTAACTTAACTCTTTCAGTTATGTTTTCTATGTTTATTATAGAACCAATGATAACATTATTACTACTTTGAAGGTATATGGGGTCTAGCTTTATATTATATACTATGTCTTCATCATTAGTAATTTCTTTCATTTCAGTTTTCTTTGATCCTATAAATTTAGCAATTTCATTTAATATTTTATAGTCTTTTATAACGTGATGTATATTCTTACCTTCTATTATCTCAATTCCATCACTTTTTATTATTTTTTTTGCTTCTTCATTTATCAATAAAACATTCCCATTTATATCAATAGCTAAAATACCATGTGATATACTTTTTACAATAGATTTTAATTGTAAGTTTTTGTATTGAACTTCTTGAATCGTAATATCTATTGTATCAATCATATCATTAAAATTATCAACTAGTTGCCCTAATTCACCTTTTGCTGATATGTTTATTTTTGCATGGAATTCTTTGTTACTTATTTTTTTTGAAACAGCTATAAATTCTTGTAAGTAATTTCTTAAATTTATAGCATATCTTATTGAAATTATAGAAACTATAATTGATACTAAAACAATTAAAAAGTATATGCTTATATTATCCATGTTAAAACGCCCCTTAATCTATTTTATATCCTATTCCTCTAATAGTTTCTATATATTTTTCTTCTTCACTGGTTCCTTCTATTTTTTTTCTTAAATATCTTATATGAACATCTACAGTTCTAGTTTCTCCATAATATTCATATCCCCATATTTTATCTAATAAGTAGTTTCTCGATAAAACCTTTCCTTTGTTTTCTAGTAAAAGTCTTAAAAGTTCAAATTCTTTAAGTGTTAAATCTATCTTTTCAGTACCTTTAATTACCTCATGCTTTTGTAAGTCTACTTTTAAATTCCCTATACTTAACACTGTTTTATCACTATTATCATTATTAACATTATATCTTCTTAAAACAGAGTTACTTCTAGCTAATAACTCTTTTACACTAAATGGCTTTGTTATATAATCATCAGCACCTGAATCTAAGCCCTCTACCTTGTCGTTTTCAATATTTTTAGCTGTTAGCATTATTACAGGTATATTTTTTAAATCTTTATCACTTCTAATTTTCTTTAAAAGGTCTATTCCACTTATATTTGGAAGCATCCAATCCAATAATATTAAGTCTGGCATTATCTCTTTAGCTTTTATAAATCCGTCAAATCCATCGTATGAATAATGAACCTCATAATCCATAGTTTCTAAGTTAAATTTTAAAAGCTCTACAATATGCTTTTCATCATCTATAACTAACACTTTAGTTTTCATCTTAAGTTAGCCCCTCTCTACTTTACTTCAAGTATCATACCTAGCCTTTTTGTTGTTTGATTGTGTTTTCTATAGGAATGAAACTTGTCACTGTTACAACTAGTGCATATGTTTAAATTAACTATATTCTCTTTTTTCACACCACAACTTGTCAATATCAATTCATTTACTTTCCATAAATCTAGATAGTACTTGCTTTCTTTAATTATATAAAATTTTTCATCTCTATTTGTAATAATTGTGTTAAATTTTTCAATTAAATCTTTAGATACCTCATAACAACAAGGTCCAATTGAAGGTCCTAATACACAAACCAAATCTTCAGGGTTTGTTCCATACAGCTTTTCCATATTTTCAATAGATTTTTGAGTTATTTTTGAATATGTACCTCTCCATCCTGCATGACAAAGTGCTACAGCTTCCTTCTTAGGATCCACAATAGCCACAGGAACACAATCTGCAACAAAAACTAATAGTGGAGTTTTTTTCAAATTTGTAACTAAAGCATCCCCTTCTTTTATTTTTCCTATATCTTCTTTTTTTATTATGTTTACTATATCTGAGTGAGTTTGTTTATTATTTGTTAAGTTATCAAAATTCATATTTAACTCTTTACAAAGATTTTCTTTATCAGACTTAGATGCCATATCAATATTTATATTGGAAAATGCTAAGTTTACAAAATCACACTTTTTATCAAATTCTTCAAATCTTATATAGTTTTTCATACTCAATCACCTTTTTTCTGTTAGTATATTTTTCAGCTCTTTAACAAATGTATTTATATCTTTAAATTGTCTATATACTGATGCAAATCTTACATAGGCTACTTCATCTACATCTTTTAATTTATCCATTACCATCTCACCTATCTTTTTACTTTCTATTTCTGATAAGTAAGCCTTGTTTATTTCATTTTCTATGTAGTGTATTATTTCTTCAACTTGCTCTATTGAAACAGGCCTTTTTTCAGAAGACTTCAATATACCATTTTTTATTTTATTTCTATCAAAATATTCTCTACTATTATCTTTTTTTATAACCATAATAGGAGTTAATTCTATTTTTTCGTATGTAGTAAATCTCTTTTTACAAGATTCACACTCTCTTCGTCTTCTTATAGATTGACCATCTGTATGTCTTGAGTCTATTACCTTTGATTCTTTATAATTGCAGTAAGGACATAACAAAGCCTATCCCTCCTTTTTTCTTATGTCTTTTATATATTAAATTCATCTAAACTATGATCTTGACCTTGGTTTACTATAATTGTATCACATCCTATTTTTATTATATCATTCCAAAAAACAACTTGCCCATCATAATTTCTTGAAAAAAAGTTCATACCTCCATCACCTTCAATTGTGAATGATAAAATTTTTCCTTCATTCGTATCCATCTCTATATCTGTAATAAACCCCATTCTTTTACCATTTTTAACATTTATTACTTCTTTATCCATTATATCAGAAATTCTAATCATATTATAATCTACCTCCTCTTAAAAATAAATATGTACAAGAATAAAAAAAAATGACCATACTGGCCATTTTAAATTATTTTTTTAATTCTATCATACTTATAAATTTTTCAACTAATTCTGGATCAAACTGACTTCCTGAACATTTTCTAAGTTCTTTTATAGCTTCTTCATGACCTTTTCTATTATTGTAAGGTCTATGAGATGTCATTGCATCAAAACTATCTGCTATAGATATTATTCTAGCTAAATATGGAATTTCCTTACCTTTTAAATTGTCTGGATACCCTCTTCCATCGTATCTTTCATGGTGATGTTTTATAGCTGGTAATAATTCTTCAAATGCTTTTACATGCTTTATTAAATCCACGCCCAATTCTGGATGTTTTTTTAACATATCATACTCTAAATCAGTTAGACTTCCTTTTTTATTTAATACTTCTTCTGGAATTTCAATTTTACCTATATCATGAAGATAAGCTGCTAGTTTTAAACGCAGTTTATCTTTTTCATTGAGATTTAAATAGTTTGAAAACCAACCTAGGTATATGACTACTCTTTCTGTATGTCCATATGTATATCTGTCTTTTTTATTTATCATATTTATAAGTCTTTTTAATGAATTGGCTGTTTCTTCGTCTATATATATATGGTCTGAAATTTCTTCTAAAACACTATAATATACTTCTACCCTATTTTTATTAAGTGACTTAGCCCTATAAAGAGCATCATCTGCCGTATTTATAAACTGATGCTTATTGCTTGCCCTTAGCGGATATGATGAAACTCCTATAGATATAGTCATGTTTTTATTTGGTTGATTTTCTTGCCCATAAAAATATGTATTTTCTATATTTATTCTAATTCTCTCTCCAACTAATATAGCATCTTCTTCCACAGTATTTGGAAGAATTACAGCAAATTCTTCGCCTCCATATCTTGCTACAATATCATGTTCTCTTACACTTTCTTTTAAAATTTGACCTACATCTTTTAAAACAACATCCCCTGCTTGATGCCCATTTATATCGTTGTAATTTTTAAAATAATCAATATCCATAAACAACATCGAGATTGATGTATTTTCACTATCAGCACACTCCATTAGTGTTTCTAATGATTCTTGAAAATATCTATGATTATATAAACCCGTAAGTTCATCTACATTAGCTAGATTTTGAAGTTCTTTACTATGCTCTTTTTCTATATTAACGTACATTCCTAGTATCCATGACGTTACAAAAAAAGCACTTACTATAACTATATCAATTTGAAAATAATTTGTTATTAATTCTTTAGCTGGTTCTTGAAGATGAGCTCCAAATTGTATTGATAGTACATCCACTCCGCAAACTAATATAGAACAAATTATAGAAACAATCATAGCATAGTTTCTACCAAATTGTATTGCTGCTATTATAATTATAAAAATATATAGAAATTTATAAGGACTCTCTTCTTTACCTGTTGACATTATTATAACTGTACATATTAGCATTAATAAAATTGTTTCTATATTGTCTCTAGATTTTGCTGGATTATCTATAAATTTATATTGTCTCTTTGATAACCATATAAAGTAAACTATTAAAAGTATTATTATAGCAACTATGTATATGTAAAATAACATATAATTATAACTTTCTATTGTTGTATAAGAACTTATCATAGCTACCATTCCTAGAAGCATGTATATAACTTTTATTATTGCTAATATTTCAAATACTTTTTTATTCCTTATATTTTCAAACTCATTCATTCTTTTCTCCTAAATTTCCTTTTTAATTAATAAACCATAAGGATATATCCTTATGGTTTATTTAAAATTACTCTTCTCTTAAAGATTTTGGCATTTCTGGTTCAAAGAATACCATAGCACACATTGTAGATGCAGAATTTCCTAAATTCACTGCAAAATCTGAGAATAAATTTGCTAAAAAGTTCATAGCTAATCCCCCTTAAATATTTTTTATTTAAGAAAACAATCTAATTTTAATATGATTGTTTCTCCTAGCTTAGTTATTGCTATTGTTTGTAATAAAATCCCTAATTCTATACAATATACAAACATAGCTATGTCATAATTTAAAATTTTAGTTAATCTAACTATTAAAAGTAATATTATGATTGCAATAAAAACATTAAGTCTATTAAATAATTTTTTTCTAAGTCTATTTCTAGTTTCTTCTTTCTTCAAAGGCTTATTTTTTGTTCCAACTGGAGCCTTTTTATAAAAAATATAATAACATGATACAATACTCACTATACTAAAAATATATATAAAGTTATATCCACAATATTTATTAAAAAAAACATAAATATAAGTAAAAATTAATGTTGTTATAATACCTATTATCAAACACCTATTAGGAGATGTTGCATGAACTCCGCCTGAAAACTTTTTCAAACTAGATGCAACAATAGAAATTAATAAAACTTCTATCGTTCTCCCTATCATTATTCCTACTAAAATCGTAGCTATATAAGCCAATATAGTATGTATCCAAATAAATAATCCATAATTCATAACTTGTATTTCATCTTTACTTTTGTTTGCCTTTTCACCTATTTTATTTGAAACATTATATGAAATCTTTTCTATAATATCCATAAGTTTACCCCTATATATTTTTACTTATTTTTTTAGTTATTACACTTAATCCAATAATTAATAAAATAAATATTAGCAATGATGGAAGTGATAGTATTGCGCTGTTTATACTTGTATTGTCAACTAACATTGTTGTAGGTACACCTAATATTTTTTCAGCAACAAGCATATATATAACCTCACTTGTAGCTAGACATATATATATTTTAGAAACATTAATTATGGTTGGTATAATTTGTTGATTTTCAAATTTATAAAAAATTACACCTATTATAAACATGCTAAATACTGTATGTATTCCAAAACTTATAGGCATCATCCTTATACTAGTTAATAAAATCAAAAAAAATAAAGAATTCTTTATAAGGTTCTTGAATTCTATTTTTAAGTTAAATAAAATGTATCCAGCTAAAACTAAAAAAATGCTTTCTGGAAAACTTCTAATTATTACATATGATAATGATGAATTTAACATTCAATTCTCCCTCTTCACTAATATTATCCACTACGAATTATACCATATTTTACATTTTTTTACAATTAATATACAATTATGAGCGCATCAAAAAAATATGCAAAAGTAATAGTACTTTTGCATATTTTTTATATATATTTTCTCATGTTTTTCAAAGCATTTTTCTCTATCCTAGAAACTTGCGCTTGAGAAATACCAATCTCATCAGCTACTTCAATCTGAGTTCTCCCTTTATAAAATCTTAAATCTAAAACCAATCGTTCTCTTCCATTTAATTTTTTTATAGCTTCTTTAAGAGCTATTTCTTGTAACCAATTTTCATCCGTATCTTTTTTGTCTTGAACTTGGTCCATTACAAATATAGCATCTCCATTGTCCTGATATACCGGATCAAATAATGATATAGGATCTTGAATAGCATCTAAAGCCATTACTACATCTTCAACATCTAGCTCAAGCTCTTTAGCTATCTCTGAAACAGTTGGTTCCTTAGAATTAGATCTTACTAGCCTCTCTCTCACTTGAAGAGCTTTATATGCAATGTCTTTTAAGGACCTACTCACCCTTATAGGATTATTATCTCTTAGATACCTCCTTATCTCTCCTATAATCATAGGGACTGCATAAGTTGAAAATCTTACATTTTGACTTAAGTCAAAATTATCAATTGCCTTTATAAGTCCTATACAACCTATTTGAAATAAATCGTCAATATTTTCCCCTCTGTTATTAAACTTTTGAATTACACTCAGAACCAATCTTAGATTTCCTCTTACAAATTCTTGTCTAGCTACTTCATCTCCATTTTTAATTTTTATAAGGAGTTCTGTCATTTGATTATTTTTAAGAACTGGTAACTCAGAGGTATTTACTCCACAGATTTCAACTTTATTTATTTGCATTACAACTCAGTCCTCTCTTAAAAAGTATTTCTTATACAATTATTTACATCTAGTATATTTTTATACTGTTTAAGAGCAATTATTTATTCTCTAAACAAATTTTTTCATCTCTTTTTTTAGTCTAGATATTATCTTTTTCTCCAACCTAGATATGTACGATTGTGATATACCTAACATCGTAGCAACTTCCTTTTGAGTTCTTTCATTTCCTTTGCTAGCTAGACCAAATCTTAACTCCATAATTTGTTTTTCTCTATCTGAAAGTCTATCAAGAGCCATAACTAAAAGATCTTTATCTATCTCCTCTTCTATTAACTTATATATTTCATCATTTTCTGTTCCTAATATATCAGATAATAAAAGTTCATTTCCATCTAAGTCAACATTAAGAGGTTCATCAAATGATACCTCGGTTTTCTTTTTATTATTTTTTCTTAAATACATAAGAATTTCATTTTCTATACATCTAGATGCATAAGTAGCTAGTTTTATATTTTTATTTAACTTAAATGTATTCACAGCTTTTATTAAACCTATTGTCCCTATTGATATAAGATCTTCCACATCAATCCCTGTATTTTCAAATTTCCTAGATATATATACTACCAATCTTAAATTTCTTTCAATTAAGATAGATTTTATACTTTCATCATGTTCTAAGTTTTTTAAAAGTTCTTGCTCTTCCTCAGTAGAAAGCGGTGGAGGCAATATATTTACGCCTCCTAAGTAATATAGCCCCTTTGGATTTAAAATACCTAATCTTTTTAATATTTTATAAAAATAACCTATACACTTTGACTTTAATTTTATAAAATTTTTCATAAAACTATCCCCCTTAAATTTTATATACTCATTAATAGTTGTGGATTTAATATAGCGTTATAACCATCTTCATTAAAATTGGAAAGCCCTAATATTACATTAGGTATTTTTTGTCCATCAACTTTTATGTAATCTGATTTTATGCCTATTACCAAGTTGCTGTCATTTATCTGCTTTACAGGTATCATTCTAATCCTATAAGATATATTTTTATCAACTTTATCTATAACATTATCAATTGAACTTATATTTATATTTTTAAGATCTAGTTTTTGGAATTCTTCAGGTAAAATTCCATATAATTTATTAGCACTTATAATAACAACTTCACTTTTGCTTATCGGATCTTTCAATAAGTTCCCTGTATCTATTAAAGCCTTAAGTTCCACCTCTTTTTCATCTATACATACCGTCATATCCTTTTTCATACTTGCTATATGTTTTAATTCTTTTATGTCATTATAGATATATTTAAGAACTACTCCACTTATATATGTAATTAAGATTATAAAAGATATAGTTAAATGTGTGAGGCCTGTACAATATATAATAAAAAATGAACTTCCAGCAATAAAAATATTAACAAAATAAAATATAGTCAAAGTCCTTAAGTATCCTTTTAACGATTCATTGTTAAATGCTATTTTAGTTACAATTAAAATTAATAATACTTTCATAGGAATCGAAAAAAATAAATTGAAATTATCAAATAAATATAAAATTGAATATACCATTCCAATTGTAGCACCTGTCCATTTTTTCTTCATAGAACTATTATTTTTTGAAATTATAGCAGTGCAACTTATTATTATATAATTTACTAATAAGTTTTCAATTGCATAATATTCTACGTACACCTCCATCCCCCCCTTGAAACATTTACCTATATTATAGTTTAGGTTTAATGAGTTTTATGTCATAATTGATAGTCGAACCAAATTTAATTTATTCTTAAATAAAACAAAAAAACGCAAAAAAAAAGAAGATAGTACTATCTTCTTCTTCTTAGGAATGTTGGAATCTCCATATCATCACTTTCTATGTATGTTGAACTTGTATTTTGTTTAACAACAGTTTCTTCTTCTTGTTTTTGTTCTGGCATTACTGGCCTTTGAGGCTCTCGTGCCGGATTATGATTTAAACTGTTTTGTTGAAAGTTTTGATGTTGTCCTTGATTCATTGCTTTGTTTCTATTTATTAAATCTAAATCCATATCTTGTCCATCTTCAAAACCTGTAGCTATAACAGTTATAACAAGATCATCTTTTAAATCTTCTTTTATTGTAGCTCCAAATATTATATTAGCTTCAGAATCACAAGATTCTTGAACTAATGTAGAAGCTTCATTTATTTCAAATAGTCCTAAGTTTGCTCCACCTGTTATATTAAGTAAAACACCCTTAGCTCCTTTTATAGACGTTTCTAGTAATGGTGATTGTATAGCTTGTCTTGCTGCTTCTATAGCTCTATTTTCGCCTTGAGCTCTTCCCATACCCATATGTGCTAGGCCTTTTTCCTTCATTATAGATTGAACGTCAGCAAAGTCTAGGTTTATTAAACCTGGTGCTGCAATTAAGTCTGATATAGATTCTATACCTTGTTTTAATACATCATCTGCTATTGAAAATGCTTCTAACATAGATGTATTCTTTTGAACTATTTGTAACAATCTATCATTAGGTATAGTTATTAAAGTATCAACTTTTGTCTTTAACTCTTTTATACCTTGTTCTGCATTTTTCATTCTTACTTTACCTTCAAAAGCAAAAGGTTTTGTTACTACTCCTACTGTAAGTATACCCATCTCTTTTGCTAATTGAGCAACTACAGGTGCAGCTCCTGTTCCTGTTCCTCCGCCCATTCCTGCAGTTACAAATACCATATCCGCACCTTCAAGAACTTTGAGAATTTCATCCTTACTTTCTTCTGCAGACTTTTTCCCAACTTCTGGGTTTGCTCCTGCTCCTAAACCTCTAGTAAGTTTCTCTCCAACTTGAATTTTATGCTCAGCTTTAGATGTATATAAAGCTTGTTTATCAGTATTTACAGCTATAAATTCAACACCTTTTAATTGTGCTTCAACCATTCTGTTGACAGCGTTGTTACCACCGCCACCTACGCCTATTACTTTGATTTTTGCAAAGTTATCCATTTCTACGTCAAAGTTTAGCATCTACAAACCTCCTTATTTAATATTCAAAGTAAATCTATGTATTAATTATATCATTTTATATTAGCATTTTGTTAATATTTAACTAACTTATTCCACAAAAAAGTTCATTTTCCTCTTTTTTTATTGCATAAATTAGATACAATCTGTCTTCTTATAATTGATAAATTATTAAATAACCTTGTCCCAAATACCAATATATCTACATAATACATAGGAACTCCTATTATATATCCTATGTAAGTAAATTTTTTAAAGCCTAATTTAATTTTTAATTTACTTATATCCAGAGTACTCTATTGTATAATGTCATTTAAATATAATACCCAGTTATTATAATAAGCGAACTACCATTAATTACCTATATTATAAATATTCACCTTCTATATTTTACTTTGAAATACCTCCATTATTCAAGTTTTTTATTCATGTTTTTTACAAGAATTTGTAAATATACATAAATTTCGTTATCAATTTGTAAAATTTAATAAACAAAAATTAATTTTCAAAACAATTTGTTGCTTATATTTTAGTAAATATAAGCATTTTGAAATTATAATAAAGTTTAACATCATGGAGAGTATATAGCTTGTTCTTTGGAAGTCAAATCTATATTACCACCTTTTTTATTATTAGATTTTAAATCAACTAGTATAGCCTTTAATCGATTGATATTATACTCTATATCTTCATCTATTTTCAAAACAATATTTGTGTTATCATCTGTTTTCATGTACATTTTATTTTTATTTATTTTTATACTTTCAATTTTCCTTGACATATTGTTCTTTTTCAATGTATCTATAGCTAAAATTATATAATTTGATTTATCTGAATTGATTTTAATCTTTGTGTTTAATTTTTTATTTTTTATTTCAATGCCACTTACTAAGGGTATATTCTTGTTCTTTATATCTTTTTTCTCTGATAAAACCAATCCACTTTCACCTATATAAATATAACTTGCTCCTTCTTTTATTATTGCATATTCACTATTTTCTTTAATTGTTATTACTAACTTATCGGGAAACTTCCTACTAACTTTAACATATTTTATATATGGGTTTACCAATAATTTTTTTTCTACATCATTTAAATTATATTTAAATATATTTTTGCCAGTTTCAATATCTCCTATTTTAATTATGTCGCTTTTAGTTATTTTACTATTTCCATCCACATCGATTTGTTTAAGTTCAAAAATACTACTACTTATACATATATATATAAATAATATAACTAGCAAAATAAAAGCATATATAGCAAATTTACCTCTCTTATTTAACTTGCATTTATTTTTTTTCATAATAACCCACCTTTAGTATTTTATATATTATAAAATACTACATAACAATAGCTTATCCTTTGTTATTTGATTATTTAATATTTTTAAATTACAAAAAAAGAAATCGTAATAGTACATAAAACTAATTCGATTTCTTTTTTTATACTAAATTTTTTTTATATTTGCGCCTAGACTTTTCAATGTTTTTTCAATATGCTCATAACCTCGTTCTACATGGCTAATATTAGTAACTTCAGTTATTCCTTCTGCAGCTAGACCTGCCAATATCAAGGCTGCTCCTCCTCTTAAATCCGAAGCTTCCACTTTAGCCCCAACAAGTTTATTTACACCCTTTACCATGCAAATATTTTCAGTTATTTTTATTATGTTTGCTCCCATTTTAGAAAGTTCTCCGCAATGCATGAATCGATTTTCAAATATTGATTCATGGAAAATACTAGTGCCTTCACTTAAACATAATAAAGTCATAAGCTGAGATTGCATGTCAGTAGGAAATCCAGGATGAGGCGATGTTTTTATTATATCTATAGGTAAAATTTTACTTGGAGCTTTAAGTTCTAATCCAGCTCCTTTATATTCAATATTACATCCCAATTCTTCTAATCTGCTAACTATAGGGTTCATATGGCTATTTATAACTCTATCAACTTGTAAGTACCCTCCAGTTATAGCACTAGCAATCATATAAGTCCCTATTGCAATCCTATCAGGAATTATTGTATGTTCAACAGAATGTAATTTATCTACACCCTCAATTTGAATACAACTAGTTCCTGCTCCACTTACTTTTGCTCCCATTAAATTCAAAAAATTTTGCAAGTCTTCTATCTCAGGTTCTCTTGCAGCATTATTTATTATTGTTATTCCCTTTGCTTTTACGGCTGCCAACATCGCATTTTCTGTAGCACCTACACTTGGAAATGTTAGGTTTATAGTATTTCCTACCAAATACTCTCTATTACAATATATATATCCTCTGTCTTCAGTTATTTTTACACCTAGTTTATCCAAAGCATATAAATGAAGATCTATCGGTCTAGAACCTATAGAACATCCTCCTGGATAGCTTATGCTTATATTGTTAAATCTTCCTATCATTGCCCCCATTACTATAATGGATGATCTTAATTTTTTCATATACTCTTCTTTAACACTGTTTACATTAACATTTTTACTATCTATATATAAAGTATACTCATTGTATTCAACTTTACATCCTATGCTTTTCAATATATCAATCATTACATGTACATCTGATATATCAGGAATGTTTTTTATTATATTTTCAGATTCATTTAGTATAGACGCAGCCATTATAGGCAATACAGAGTTTTTTGCTCCTCTTATATCCAGCCTACCTTCTACTTTGTTGCCTCCACTAATTATATACTTTGACAAAAGTATCCCCCCTAGTAGCAAGTATTTTTAGCCTAAAATATAACTTCTTATATTTTTAATACTATGTACTAGAGGGGAAATATGTTACTTTTTATTTTTTATACCGATTGTCTTAACTTCTTTTACTTCATTTTCACTTATTTTTTCATCTTTACTTTCAACTTTAGCCTCTTTTTTCGGCTTTTTATTGTTTCTATTATAAACTTCCATAACTTCTTTATATATTATGTCTATCGCTTCTGGTTTTCCTATTTCTTTACTTGCATTTGACATGTCTATTAAAAGATCTCTGTCTCCTAATAATTTAAATACTGTATCATTTAAAGTTTCAGCTGTAAGATTTTTTTCTAAAATAGCTATTCCAGCACCTTTGCTTTCTATACTTTTCGCATTGTATTCCTGATGATTTTCTGCTGTATAGGCTTTAGGTATTATTATAGATGGTTTACCAAGCGCTGTTATCTCAGCTAAAGATATAGCCCCTGCACTTCCTATAACTATATCACAAGCTGCTAATGCACTTGCCATATCTTCTAAATATGGTACTACCTTTTGATATGGCTTTAACGGTAAGTCACTTATATCACTCATAAAACCATCATAGAAATTCTTACCTGTAGCATATATAAACGCTACATCTTCATTAACAAGATTTCTTATTACTACCTTCATAGAATCATTAATTTTTCTTGATCCTCCACTACCTCCGTAGCATAAAACCATTTTTTTATCTTCTTGTATTCCTAACTTTCTTCTCGAATTACTCTTTTTAGATATAAGTATTTCTTTTCTAACCGGATTTCCTGTAAGTACTAATTTATTTCTAGTTTCTTCAGGGAATCTAACATGAGAATCCTCAAAACTAGTTAAAACTTTAGTTACCATTTTAGCTAAAATTTTATTAGTAACTCCAGGGAAAGAATTTTGCTCATGAATTATAGCTGGAACTTTACCCATAGATGCATTGAATAATACCGGTCCACTAACATATCCTCCAGTTCCTATAACAACATCTGGCTTAAATTTCTTAACAATCCTTCTTGACTGTTCTAATCCTTTAAATAATTTGAATACTCTTTTAACATTATCAAAATCTATTTTTCTTTTAAATCCTTGTACTGTAACAGTTCTTAGTTCATAACCATATTTAGGAACAATTTCAGATTCTATACCTTTTTCAGTTCCTACAAATACTATTTCAGCATCTGGATTTTCTTCTTTTATCTTATTTGCTATTGCGATGGCAGGATATACATGTCCTCCCGTTCCTCCACCAGATAATAAAACTTTCATTAACTTTCATCTCCTGTCTAATTCATTTTTACATGTTTAGAGACGTTAAGTACAATCCCTACTGCTGCCATAAATATTGTAAGGGAGGTTCCACCATAACTTATAAATGGTAAGGCGACTCCTGTAACAGGCATTGACGATGTTGCAACAGCTATATTTAAAGCTGCCTGAATCCCTATTTGCCCACCAATACCTACAACAAGCATACATGAAAATACATCAGGACATTTAATTGCAATTCTTATACATCTATAAACTAAAAATACAAATAGCATTATTACTATTGCACATCCTACAAGCCCAAGTTCTTCTCCTATGATGGCGAATATAAAATCATTTTGCGGTTCTGGTATGTAAAAGTATTTTTGTCTGCTTTTTCCTAGCCCAAGGCCAAACAGTCCACCTGATCCAAGTGCATACAGTCCTTGTATGACTTGGTATCCTGCTCCAAGAGGATCTTTAAACGGGTCTATGAATGAAGTAACACGCGCAAGTCTATACGGAGCTGCCAATACCATTACTGCAAATAATCCAACTCCTGCTCCAAACATAGCATAAACAATTTTCATATCCATTCCTGCTACGAATATCATTACAAAAGTAACTAATATTACTGTTCCAGCAGTTGATAAATTGGGTTGTAATATTATTAATACAAAGAAAATACTAGGTATTATAAGAAGTGGTATAACTCCTTTTGTTAAAGATTTTATTTTATCGTACTTTAATTCTATTAATTTAGCAGTTATTATTATTGTTGCAAATTTAGCTAACTCTGCTGGTTGTATTGTTAATCCTCCAACCCCTAACCATCTTTGAGCTCCATTTAACGAAGTTCCAAGAGGTGAAAGTACTAATAGAAGTAACACAACTACTACTATTCCTAATATTTTTGCATTTTTGTACCAAAATCTATAGTCTATCCTAGATGTAAAAATCATAGCAATAAATCCTATGGTTGCATAAATTATATTTCTTTTTAAAAAGAAATAGGAATCATCTAGTTTAAATGTAGATTGTATAAAACTAGCACTAAAAACCATTATGATCCCTATAAATACTAATAACATTGTTGTATAAAATACCACATTGTCAAAATCAGTTTTTATCCCCCTACTAACACGTTTCTTTACTATCTCTTTAGGCATTAATTAGACCTACCTCCATTCCCGGTTATATATCTATAATTTATATATATTCTCTTTGAAGTCTAATCCTCTTGCCTCGAAGTTTGGATACATATCCCAACTTGCACAAGCTGGTGATAATAAAACTACATCCCCTGATTCAGCTATTTCATAAGCTTTTTTAACTGCAGCTTCCATATTTTCAACTTTTGATATATTATTAATTCCATGTTCTTTTGCAGTTGTTTCTATTTTTTCTGCAGTCTGTCCTAATAGGACTAAAGCCTTTACATTTTTAGTTGCATATTTAATCATTTCAGTAAAGTCGCTTTGCTTTTCATATCCTCCAGCTATTAAAACTATTGGTCTTTCATATGAAGTTATAGCTTTTATAGTTGAATCTGGGTTTGTTCCTTTAGAGTCATTTACAAACATAATACCATCTTTATTTGTAACAAACTCTAATCTATGCTCTACACCTTTAAATGTTCTTAATGTGTCTATTATAACGTCAGTATCGATATTTAATACGTATGCCATTAAAATAGCCGACATAGCATTTTCTAAGTTGTGGTTTCCTGGTAAGCTCAATTCAGCTTTATTCATAAGAACTAATGCTTCACCATCTACCTTTATAACTATATTGTTATTTTTATCTAGATATGCACCTTGCTTTACTTCTTCTTTTATTGAGAAGTATAAAACATTTCCATTGCTGTTTTTACCTAAATCTCTAACAATAGAATCATCATAGTTTAGTATAGTAAAGTCCGTCTTATCTTGATTCTTAAACACTCTAGCTTTAGCATTTATATAGTTTTCCATAGTATGGTGTCTATTTAAATGATCTTCTGTAATATTTATTATAGTACTTACTTTAGGTTTAAAATCTTCTATACTTTCTAATTGGAAACTACTTAACTCTGTTACAAGATATGAGTTTTCATTAGTTAAATCAACAGTGTCTATAACTGGATTACCTATATTTCCAACTATATATGTATCTTTATTTGCTTTTTTAAACATCTCTCCTACTAAGCTAGTAGTAGTAGTTTTTCCATTTGTTCCTGTTATTCCTATGAATGTAGGGTTTTTAGATAGTCTATATGCTAATTCAACTTCTCCTATTATTTTAATGCCTTCAGATTTTATTTTTTCTATAAAAGGCAAGTCTAAAGGAACTCCAGGAGATACTATAGTTAAATCTATGTTTTCTATATTTTCAAGGTGTTTACCTAAAACATATTCTATATTATCTAAATTATCTATTTCTTCTATTATTCCTTCTAATTTTTCCTTAGGTTTTATATCATTTACTATGATATTTGCACCTAATTTATTTAATTTTTTTATAGTTGATACGCCAGTTTTTGCTAGTCCTACAAGTAAGACATTTTTATTTTTTAAATCCATTGCTCTAACCCCCGTAAATTAGAATACTGCTATTATACCTATCCAAGCTAATACTATAGATGTTATCCAGAATACAAATATAACTTTTGTTTCAGGCCATCCACATTGCTCAAAGTGATGATGTATAGGTGCCATTTTGAATATTCTTTTCTTTCTTAGTTTATAAGAACCTACTTGAAGTATAACAGATATAGCTTCTGCGAAATAAATACCTCCAACTATAGGTATTATAAGGACATTATTTGTAAGTACTGCAAATGAAATAACAGCCCCTCCTAATGCCATAGACCCTGTATCACCCATAAATACTCTTGCAGGATATGAGTTGAATCCTAAGAATCCTATACATGCACCTACTGTAGCTGCTGCTAGTATAGCTACATCTGTATATCCATAATTAGCTGCAAGTAACATAAAGAATCCAGATACTATAACAGTTATTCCTGATGCTAATCCATCTAATCCATCTGTTAAGTTTACTGCATTTACAGTTCCAAGTATTACAAATACCATAACAGGTACATATAAAGGCCCTAAATTAATCGTAAAGCTTGTAAATGGTATTAATAATTGAGCAGCACTTGGTGAATTAGTATATTGATAATATGCTAAAAGTGTTGCTAAAGCAATTTGTAGTAAAATCTTTTGATATGCTTTTAATCCTAATGATCTTTTAAATTTAATTTTTAAAAAGTCATCTACAAATCCTACAAAACCAAATCCTGTTATACATAAAAGCCCCATTGTCATATCTGAGCTTACTTTTGTTCTTGTAAGAACTGTAACTAGTATTGCTACTATCATCATTATACCACCCATTGTAGGTGTTCCATTTTTTTGTAAATGTGTCTGTGGTCCATCATCTCTTACAGTTTGACCGAACTTAAACTTAGTTAACATAGGTATAAAAATCGGTCCTAGTATAATCACTATTAGAAATGAAATCATCGCTGTATACGTAAGTTGTGTTATTCCTAACATAATATAACTCCTCTCCCTTGCTGGCTATTTCTTAATTATTGTCTACCTGCTTAAATATTGTACTATATTTTCTAATTGCATACCTCTAGACGCCTTAACTAAAACTACGTCATCCTTATTTATTATATCACTTAATTTCTCGATTGCTATTTCTTTATTGTCAAAATGGTACACATTAGAACTATTTAAAGCTAGTTTAATTGCTTCATCACTTATAAACTTTGAGCTTCCTCCTATTGTTATTAAAACATCTACATTTTCTTTTGCATATCCTCCTACAAGTCTATGCCCATACTCTGAATGTTCTCCCATCTCAAACATATCTCCAAGTATTGCTACTCTTCTTTTTTCATATCTTCCTAATATATCTAATGCAGCTTTCATAGAATCTGGGCTTGCATTATATGCATCATTGATTATTGTTAAATCATCTTTTTTAATAATATCCAATCTCATCTTACTTGCTTTGAAGTTTTTAAGACCTTCTTTTATATCTTTTAAATCCATTTCTAAGCTTAATCCTACAAGTATAGCTGCCATTGCATTATATATATTGTGTTTTCCAACTGTAGGTATATATATTTCTTCTTTATTATTATCTATCATACATGTAAATCTTAGTTCTTCTTCTCCTATAGAGTACTCTGTACAATATATATCATTATTGTGGTCAAATCCAAAAGTTTTTAAATCATAATTTAATTCATCTTTGCATATTTTTTTTAGATATTCATCGTCTCCATTTACTATTAGAGTGTTAGATTCGTCAAAGTTTGAAGTGATTTCTAGCTTAGCTTTTAATATGCCTTCTTGAGATCCTAAATTTTCTATATGAGATAATCCTATATTTGATATTACTCCTATCTTAGGATTAACCATATTTGCTAAATACTCTATTTCGTTAAAATGAGACATTCCCATTTCTATTATTGCACAATCATGACTAGAGTTTAAATTGAACAATGTAAGAGGAACCCCTATATGATTATTGAAATTACCTTCATTTTTTAGAGTATTAAATTTTGTTGATATAGCTGCATATATCATGTCTTTTGTTGTAGTTTTTCCGACACTACCTGTAACTCCAATATATGGTATTTCAAATTTGCATTTATAAAAATCCGCTATATCTCCAAGAGCCTTCGTTGTATCTTCTACTTCTATTAAATTTATATCCGAACTTTCAAATTTTATGCTATTACTTCTGTTTTTTATAAAAGTTTTACATCCATTTTCATATGCTGACTGCATAAATTTATGTCCGTCTAGGCTTTCACCTATTATAGCTATAAATACATCCGTAGATTTTGCTTTTCTACTATCTATAACTATATTTTGTATTTCATCTGATTCATTACCTTTTACCAACGTACCTTTAGTTGCTATAACTAGTTCTTTTATAGATAAAGATTCCATACTAAACCTCCTTAATTAAAGTAAATCTCCTTAAATATTATAAATCTTTTTATATTCATCATCTATACTTATAATATTTTAATATATAATTTTATAGAATACTAATTATTTTACACTTTTGTAAACCTTTAGAAATCCTAATAAAGAGCAATGTATATAAATTATATACATTGCTCTTTAAATTATTAACTCATTAATTATATACTATATATTAATATTTTTGAAGATGTTTATTCCTATATTGTCTTTTAATTATCTGTGTAAATTACTATTCCAGAATCTTGTGGTACTTCTGATCCTGCAGGAGGGAAAATTTCTTTAACCTTTGCACTTCCTTCAACCTCTGTGTCTGTGTCTTGTATCGGTTTTAATTTATTTTCTTCTAATACCTTTAAAGCATCTTCTATACTTAAGTCAACAATATTTGGTACCTTTACCTTAGGTTTTTCATATTCTTGCTTTTCTTCATCTGTATATTTAGGTTCAACCCCTAAATATTTTAGTGAATCATTCATGATTTCTTTTACTATAGGTCCTGCTGTTGTACTACCAAATGCACTAACACCAGTTGGTTCATCTACTATAGCTAATACTACTATTTGTGGATCATCACAAGGAGCTATCCCTACAAAAGAACATATATATTTACCTTGTGCATACTTACCATCTATAACCTTTTGTGCTGTTCCTGTTTTACCACCTATTTTAAATCCAGGTATATATGCAGCTTTACCAGATCCTTCACTTACAACAGATTCAGCTATTTCTAACATTTTTTTAGATGTATCTTCTGATATTACTTGTCTAACTACCTTTGGTTTTATATTTTCTGTTACGTTTCCTTGATTATCAACTTTTGATTTAACTACTCTCGGTTCCATAAGTTTTCCATCATTTGCTATTGCGCCTATTGCACTTATTAATTGCATAGGAGTAACAGATATAGATTGACCAAATGATATAGTTGCTAACTCTACAGGTCCTACATTTTTTTCATTATATAAAATACCTTTAGCTTCTCCAGGTAAATCTATATTAGTTTTATCCATGAATCCAAATCCTTCTATATAATCATACATCTTAGACACCCCTAATCTTTGCCCTAACTCAACAAAAACTGGGTTACAAGAATTTTGAACTGCCTGTTTAAATTCTTGAGCGCCATGCGGTCTATAATGTCTCCAACATTTCAATTTTCTTCCACCTACAGTAACACTACCTGTACATACAAATTTTTCTCCATCTTTTATAACACCCTCTTCTACAGATGCGGATGATGTTATAAGTTTGAAAGTAGATCCTGGTTCATACGTATCACTAACTGCAGGATTTCTCCACATTGAGAAATATCCTTTTATCTTGTCTTTATCACTATATTTTTCAAGCTCTTCTTCGTAGTATGGATATATAGGCGTTCTTGAATCATTTGGATCATAGTCAGGTTTTGATGCCATAGATAAAATATCACCAGTTTTTGGATCTAAAGCTATTGCCGTAACTCTTTTAGCATTATTTATTTCATAAGCTTTTTGAACTGCTTTTTCAGTATAGTGTTGAATTACTTCATCTATACTAAGAACTAATCCATTTCCTTGCACTGGCTCATAATATTTTTCCATACCATGAGGAATTTCTCTTCCTGATGCATCGGTACTAACAATAAGTCTTCCTGGTTTTCCTTTCAAGTGTTTATCATACTGCATTTCTATCCCAGCAATTCCTGTTGCATCGTCTGATGTATGTCCGATTACATATGGAGCAAAATTTCCATATGGATAATATCTTTGATTATCCTCAGCTACCCATATACCTGGTAATTTAGAGTCTCTTATTTTCTCTGCTGTTTTATCATCTATCCATCTTTTTACTTTTACCAAAGCCATGTTTTTCTTTTTCAATAATTTTAAAACATCATCATAGTCTTCACCTATCATTTCAGATATTACCTTAGCTGATTTTTCTTTGTCTTTAACTTCAACCGGTTTAGCCCAAACAGTATACTTAGTAACACTTACAGCAAGCTCTTTCATATTTCTATCATATATAGTACCTCTTTTAGGTTCTATTGGTATATCTCTTGTTTGCTGATCTAAAGCTTTTTCTGTAAGCCAATCCCCTTTAATTATTTGTAAGTATCCAGTCCTAAATATAAGCATCGTAAAAACAAAGCATGCTAGTATTAAAACAATTACTAACCTTTTTTTACTCAATCTCTTTATTTTACTCAAGCAAATCCCCCCTAATTAGGTACTTCTATGTACTTCATCTGACTTTCTTTAGGATAGTCCATCCCTAATTTCTCATTAGCTTTCTTTTCTATATCTCTACTTCTAGTTAATAGATCTACATCTACTTGTAAATTTTCTTTTTCTATAGTTTTATTATGTAACTCAGACTCTAAATCCCCGATTTTATATTTTAATTTTGCAACTTCACTATATCCATACATACACGCAAAAATTATACAACAAACACTTGCTACAGCTCCTAACTTTATACCCCACTTTGTAAATTTTTTTACCATTCTTCTTTTATAGATATTCTTTTTATTTGCTCTATATTCATTTATATCTTTTATTTTATTTTTTCTTTTCATACATATCCCCTTACTTTTTTATAAATAAATAGATATATATTATATTTAACTTTCTATATACGCCTTCCTTTTTAGTCTTAATACAAAATTAAAACAATAAAAAACAAAAAAGTCTAAGCTTTCGCTTAGACTTCTATATTCTTTCAGCAACCCTTAATTTTGCACTTCTAGATCTTGGGTTTTCTTCGATTTCTTTGTCTGTTGGTAATATTGGTTTTCTAGTTATAACTTTTACTAAAGCCTCTTTATCACACTGACATATAGGAATATGTGGTGGACATATACAATCTGTCGCTAAATCTCTAAATGCATTTTTTACAATTCTATCCTCTAAAGAGTGGAAAGTTATTATACATATTCTTCCGCCCTCATTCATAATAGAAGCTGCATCATCTATCATCTCAGTTATAACACCTAATTCATTGTTTACTTCTATTCTTATAGCCTGGAAAGTTCTTTTAGCTGGATGTGGCCCATCTATTCTAGCTTTCTTAGGTATAGCTTTTTTTATAATTTCAACTAGTTCACCTGTAGTTTCTATGCTCTTTTCTTTACGTCCTTCTACTATAAACTTAGCTATACGTTTAGCCCAATTATCTTCTCCATAATCTTTTATTATTTTTGATAATTCCGCTTCACTATATGTGTTTACAACATCATAAGCTGAAAAACTACATCTTATATCCATTCTCATATCTAAAGGTGCATCTTGCATATATGAAAATCCTCTATCAGCCTCATCTAATTGGTGTGATGAAACACCTAAATCCGCTAGAACCCCATCCACTTTATATACACCTATTTTTTCTAATTCATTTTTTAAATTTTGAAAATTACTGTGCACAAACTTTACTCTATCACTATATTCACTCAATCTTTCTTTTGCTGTATTTATAGCGTTTATATCTTGGTCAAATCCTATAAAAAGTCCATCCTTAGAAAGTCTTTTTACTATTTCTTTGGAGTGGCCTGCACCACCCATTGTACAATCAACATATACTCCATCTGGTTTTATGTTTAAATTATCAATACACTCATCTAAAAGTACCGATACGTGATGAAATTCCATATTTTATCGCTCCTTAGTATCATCTATTTCTTTTTTATTTTTCTTTGATAGATATAGGTGGACTATTATTCCGCCTATTACGCCTGCTAAGCTTATAACTTGAGCCATTCTAAGCGGCCCTATCATAAGGCTATCAGTTCTAAGCCCTTCTATAAAAAATCTTCCTAAAGAATATAGTATAGCATATAAAACTATAATCTGACCCTCATAAGATTTCTTTTTTCTAAATATACATAGGAATATAAATATACCAAAATCCCATATAGATTCATATAGAAAAGTTGGATGTACTTTTACTCCATCTACCATTATTCCCCATGGTAAATTAGTTGGACCTCCATGAGCTTCTTTATTTATAAAATTGCCCCATCTTCCTATAGCTTGAGCTAAAGGCATTCCAAGTATAACAGTGTCTGCTAATTTTAGAAAATTAATCTTCTTATATCTAGAAAATACATATCCTGCTAATATTCCACCTATTAAAGCTCCATGTATTGCCATTCCACCACCTCTAAAATTGAATATTTGAGATGGGTTATTAGAATAATATTCCCAATTAAATATTACGTAATACAATCTGGCACTTATTAGTCCTACCGGAATTGCAATAATTGCTAAATCTAATATATCATCTTCTTTGATTCCAACTCTTTTAGCCTCTTTCAATGCTATTAATGTACCTAAAATCATACCTGTTGCCATAAGTATTCCATACCACATTACATCTATTCCAAATATAGTAAATGCAATTCTATCCATAAACTAATCCCTACCTTTTAAATAGTCTTTTAAATAAATTTTTCTTTTCTATGTATTTTGTTGGTTCTAAAATGCATATATCTTTATTTTCTAAAATACATTTTTGATTTTCTTCAAATATATTTTTTGCATTTTCTTCTCCATATTGCTTACTTATGTAATCATATACTTCTTTAATTAGTGGTCTTCTCTTTGTACTACTATGTGCATCTGTCGCTATAAAGTGAACCATATTATTTTCTAGTAAAATTTTACTAGTCTTCTCTGCCTCTTTACCATTTTTCCCTATTACACTAGCTCCATTCAATTGAATTAAAGCTCCCTCATTTATACAATCATATATAATATTTGGATTTTCTTGTACTTTCGGATATCTTTCTACATGTGCTAATATAGGTGTGTATTTTTTTAACTTTAATTCATACACTATATCTGCTAAATTATTAGGAAAATTATTAGGCGAAAACTCAACTAATATATATTTACTGTTATTTAGGCTATGAAACTCTAATTTTTCAAAATCACATAATAAATCATCTGTAAAATAAAGCTCATTTCCTAAAAGAACTTCTATATCTATATTTTCATCTTTTAATTTCTTGTTAAAGCTTTTTAATATTGTTTTTAACTCTTCTCCACTTTTATATTTAAAATCTGGATGATAGTGGGATGTATTAATTATCTTTTTAATTCCTTCGTTTTGTGCTATTTTTGCCATTTCTATAGATTCTTCTAAGCTTTTTGACCCATCATCTACTTGCGGCAATATATGACAATGTATATCTATCATTTATCTCTCCCTCCTTTTATAAACTAAATAATAACATATTACCTATAAACCATCAATTTTCTTTAACTATTTCACTTTAAAACAAAGCTTTTTTTGAGCTTAAAACATATAAACGTGATATAACTAATTTTCATAGATTGTCCATAATTCTTTCATAGCTGTGCTTTGCTTAAGCGTAAAAAATTCACTTCGCTCATGTTACCAACGACTTTGTCCATTGCGTAAAAAAAGTGCTATAATTAGCACTTTTTAAATTTACTTAGGTTCTACTATTGAAATTACGCAATACTCTTCTTTTAAATGATTTTTTAATCTTTCTTCTACTTCTTTAAACTCTACTTCCTTAATAACATCTAAATAATCTAATAAGTTTATATCTTTAAACTTATATGCTATAAAATTATTAGCTATAAAGTTTACTGAATCAAAGTATTTTATAAACTGACCCATTTTTTTCTTTTTTATTCTATTGAAATCTTCTTCACATAGTCCTTCTTTTTGATACTTAGTTATATACTTTAATATAACATCTTTTACTTTCATAGGACTTTCAGATTCTCCTCCTACTAAAGTAAATGCATAATCAACTTGAGATGTAAATCCACACCCAAAATTGTCATTTATCAGTCCACTCATATATAACTCATCAAATACTTCACTACCTCTTTTAAAAATCATATCTAAAAGAATTTCTGTAACAACCTCTTTACGAAGTAGCTCTTTCCCTTTAATTCCTACGTTATAATCTTTAAATCCTATATTAAACATAGGCATTGATATAGGGAAGTTTGCAACTATTTCTTTTTTATTTATTTCTTTAGATTCTTGAGGGTAAAATCTTTTTATACTGTGATCTAGTTTTTCTATATTGCTATGATTACTGTTTTTGATACTTTCAATAACTTTATCAACTTCGACATCCCCTACTACAAATAAAGCCATATTTCCCGGGTTATAAAATGTATTATAACATTTATAAAGTTCGTCTTTTGTAATTTTGTATATACTTTCTACAGTTCCTGCTATATCAACATTTACAGGATAATCCTTGTACATTGCTCTTAAGCAATTGAAATATACATTCCAGTCAGGATCATCATTGTACATTTTTATCTCCTGCTCAATTATTCCTTTTTCTTTCTCTACATTTTCATCTGTAAAGTATGGTGTTTGTACATAATCTATAAGGTGTTCTAAACTTTCATAAAAGTTATCTGTGCAAGAAAATAAATATGCAGTCATAGTAAAATTGGTATATGCATTTGCACTAGCTCCTAACTTAGAAAATTTATCAAATGCATTTCCGCCATCTGGTTGCTCGAACATTTTATGTTCTAAAAAATGTGCTATACCTTCATTTACTCTAAATTTTTCATTTTCATTTATAGGAATGAATTCTAACTCATTAGATCCATAATTAGTAGCTAACACTGCAAATTTTTTCATAAACCCTTTTTTAGGCATAAAATATACATCAAGTCCATTGTCTAATTTTTCATAATAAAGTTCTTCTTTTAATATATCGTTAACTATCTTTTCCATATACTCCTCCTAATTTCTTAAGAAATAAATAGTATCTAATTGTAATTTTTTAAACACACTAATAATTTCTTCTTTATTCACTTTTTCTACATAATTAATAATATCCTCTATACTTAAATTTGTTTTACTTATATCTTGAGAAAATTTAAAATCAGATAATCCACCTATACTATCTTTTAAAGATCTCATAGAACTTATAAGTGATATTTTACTATTTTCAAGTTCTTCGTCACTTATATCTCCATTTATAATGCTTTCTATTTGTTGTCTAACTAAATCTGTTGTTTTTTCATAATTTTGAGTTTCTATACCTGAAGATATGAATAGTATTCCTTTATATTTTTCTATAGATGAATATATATAGTAACATAAGCTTTCTTTTTCTCTTATATTTATAAACATTTTAGATTGTGGTCCTCCACCTAAAATATTGCATCCTACAACTAGAGGGTAATAATTTTTTGCATCTGCAAAGTCTGTATTCGTTCTATATCCCATAACTAATTTACCCTGAGTTATATCCATTTTATCAACTATATTTTTAACAGATTTAACATTCTTTTCATATTTTTCTCTAGGTATTTCTATGACTTTTTCTCTTTCAAATTTAAATTTATTTTTTATAATATCTATAACTTTGTCTTCATCAAATTCACCTTCTATAACAATATCTATAGGAGATGTTTTTAAAATATCTTTATAGTGATTGTATAGATCTTTACCATTTATTTTATCAATTTCTTCTATATATCCGTATTCACTTATACTAAACTTTTCATCTTTGCACATTTCTTCAAAACATCTTTCTAGGGCATATCTTCCTTTATCATTTATCTTAGCTTTTATTCTTTCAGCTAAATTTTGTTTTTCTAATTTAAGATATTCCTCTTTAAAACCACCATTCTCTGTTAGTGGATTATTTATTATTTCATTCAAAAAATCTATTGAATCTGTAAATATAGGTTCTTCTAAATATTGTTCATTAGTTGTTACTAATTTTATATTTAAAACCTGTCTTTCCCCTCTCTTACTTACATCAGCTAAGATAGACGCACCATACAAATCTTCCAATTTATTAGATATATCTTTTAATGTTTTGTATTTGTTACTTGCATTAGTTATCATATTTGGAATCAAAGCATTTTTTGTAGTTTCATTCTTGTCTAAAATCCTTTGTATGTATACGCTAACTAAATTTGTTTTAAATTTTTTAGACTGTATTAAAGTTAAATTTATATTTTCATCTAAATTTATTTTTTTTATATTCTCCATATAATCCTCCTATTTTTCTATTAACAATATTTGAGTATACATTTCATCAATAAGTATCTTTACTTTATCTTTTGGTTCTATATAATGAAATCTAACCTCCGAAGTATCTAATTCTTTTAAAATACTTTCAACTAAATTTTTATTGTACATGTTATCAATTGTACATGTAGGAATAACTACATGCAATACATCGATTCCATATTCTAGAAGTTGTTCTCCTGATTTTATTATATCGTCTTTATTATTTTCTAAAAGTGGTAATTTTATTTGAATTTTTGTATTTTTCTCTTTTTCTATGTAATATTTTATTTTTTCTCTAAAAATAATATCTTGTTCTAAATTATTTTCATCTTCTAATCCTATTAAAAGAACACCTGAATCTACATCTTCATTTTTTATATTTCCCAAAATCTCATTAGTGTATGACTTTGCTAAATTGTTGGATTTATAAAAAACATCAGTAAGTTTAATATTCACTCCATATTTATTAAGACTCATACTATCTAATCTTTTGTTAAATATATCAAAATCTTTACCCTCTGTTATAAACATGGGACATATTATTATATTTTTATACCCTAGCTCCACAACCTCTTGTACCATATTTTCAAAATATGGTTTAGTGTACATATATGCATCAACGACTTTATATTTAGATCCTAATTTAGATCTTAACCCCGATGAAATTTTATGTGCAGTATCTTTAAATTCACTAGTGCCTAGATTTTCATAGTACCCTTTATACTTATGCAAATTATATATACTGGATATGTATGCCTCGTACCCCTTATCAAAATAAATTTCACTTGCACGTTCTCTAATATTATATTTTTTAGATTCTCCATCATATACAAGCATTACTAAAGTTTCATCTTGAATATCTCCATGTTCTATAGATTTAACTGCTATATCATCCTTTATGAAAACTACAATTAATAAATTTATTATTAAAAATGATACTATAAAACCTGCAAATAATTTTTTATAATCTTTTTCATAATATATAAAATATGTATATACAGACACTGTCGCAGCTATAATAAATATATTCTCCATATACCCATCAAATATAATGCTCAATCCAAATAAAATACCTAAACAAATTGGCATAACCATTGAATCAACTCCATTAAAAGTATAGTTTGCATGACTAATATATATGATGTATAATTAGAATGTATGTCTAAATTAAAATAAATATAAGACTTAAGAAGAGAGGAAGATACAATATGAAATTAGGTATAGTTGGTTTACCAAACGTAGGTAAAAGTACACTATTTAATGCGATAACTCAAGCAGGTGCTGAATCTGCTAACTACCCTTTCTGTACAATAGAGCCAAACGTAGGTGTTGTGGCTGTGCCGGACGAAAGACTAGAAAAATTAAAAGAACTATATGATTCTAAAAAAGTTGTGCCTACAGCTATAGAATTTTGTGATATAGCTGGTTTAGTTAGAGGTGCATCTAAAGGTGAAGGTCTTGGAAATAAATTCCTATCTCACATAAGAGAAGTTGATGCAATAGTACATGTTGTTAGATGCTTCGAAGATCCTAACGTTGTTCACGTTGATGGTTCAGTAGATCCTTTAAGAGATATAGAAACTATAAACTTAGAATTAATATTCTCTGATATAGAAATATTAGAAAGAAGAATTCAAAAGACTCAAAAAGCTGCTAAAGCAGATAAATCTTTAGCTTCAGAGCTTGAGTTCTTAAAAGAAATAATGGCTACTTTAGAAGATAGTAAATGTGTTAGAACTATGGAATTTACTGAAGATCAACAATCATTTGTTAACTCATTAAACTTACTTACTTCTAAACCAGTTATATATGCTACTAATGTAAGTGAAGATGATTTAGCTGATGAAGCTCAAAACAATGAATATGTAAATAGAGTTAGAGAATTCGCAGCAACTGAAGATGCTGAAGTTGTTGTTGTATGTGCTCAAATAGAAGCTGAAATAGCAGAACTTGACACTGACGAAGAAAAGAAAGAG
This sequence comes from Paraclostridium dentum, assembly GCF_048568265.1. Taxonomy (NCBI): domain Bacteria; kingdom Bacillati; phylum Bacillota; class Clostridia; order Peptostreptococcales; family Peptostreptococcaceae; genus Paraclostridium; species Paraclostridium dentum. The sequence goes on from NZ_CP183813.1 coordinate 2,551,044, forward strand.
TTCTTAGAAACATTAGGTCTTGAGCAATCTGGACTTGATAAACTTATAAAATCTTCATATGCTTTACTTGGACTTGTTTCTTATTTAACTGCTGGACCTCAAGAGGTTAGAGCTTGGACTATAAAGGTCGGAACTAAAGCTCCTCAAGCTGGTGGTAAGATACACTCTGATATAGAGAGAGGGTTCATAAGAGCGGAAACTATAGCATTTGATGATTTAGTTAATGTAGGAACAATGACAGCTGCTAAAGATAAAGGTTTAGTTAGACTTGAAGGTAAAGAATATATAGTTAAAGACGGAGATGTTATACTATTCAGATTTAACGTATAATATAGAAAAAGTATCGATATTTTTTATCGATACTTTTTTTAGTTAATAACACTAGAGGGAGTGAGAGTATATTTTGCTACACAAGATGAAAAAATGCTTGAAATGTAGCTAAAATATACTCTCACTCCCTCTTATATAAATTCACAAAATCTTTTAACTAGTATCGCACCTTATCTATCTACGGTAACGTCTAAAGGTGGAAATATTATTTGATAGTACTTATGTGCTAAAATTAAAGTTTTAAAATCAGATTAGCGAAGATTGAATATATAAGATTTAGCGACTTTTAAAGCATCTTTCCAGCTTTAGGATCAAAACTTATATATTCACCTGAGCGCCCCACTGTTTTAAACTATTATTTATTTTGTAAAAATTCGTTAGCTATTTCTTTATCATCAAAGTGATGTTTAACTTTACCGATTATTTGGTAATTTTCATGCCCTTTACCTGCAATTAGTATTACATCGCCTTTTTGTGCCATTTCTATAGCTTCTTTTATAGCTTCTTTTCTATCTATAACAACTTTGTAATTTTCTTTAGATTTATCTAATCCTTCTAATATATCATTTATTATAAGTTCTGGATCTTCTGTTCTTGGATTATCTGATGTTACTATACATATATCTGAAAGTTTTTGAGCAATATCTCCCATTAAAGGTCTTTTAGTTGTATCTCTATCTCCTCCGCATCCAAATACTGTTATTATCCTATTTTTAACAAACTCTCTAGCTGTTTTGATTACATTTTCTAATGCATCTGGAGTATGAGCATAATCTACTATAACACTTATTCCAGTTTCATTAGATATAGCTTCAAATCTTCCTGCTACTCCACCTGTATTTTTTAATCCATTTAGAACTATTTCTTTAGGAATTTCAAGTGCATAACATGTAGCTATAACCGCTAGAGTATTATAAACCGTGAATTTACCGGGAACCGGAACAAATATATCTTCTTCATAAGTTGGAGTTACAAGTTTATATGATACTCCTCTAGCTTCTATTTTTATGTCTTTAGCCATAAAATCAGCCTCGTGATCTATAGCATAAGTGTAACATTTTGTATCTAAATTTTTTATATTTTCATATATAACTTTTCCGCCTTCATCATCTATATTTATAACATTAGCATTAGTTGTCATATAGAATAATTTCTCTTTAGCATTTCTATAATCTTCTAAATCCTTGTGGAAGTCTAAGTGGTCTGGTGTTAAGTTAGTGAATACCCCAACCTTATACTTAGTTTGAGCCACTCTGTTTAATGCTAATGCATGAGATGAAACTTCCATAGCACAATACTTACATCCATTATTTATCATTTGATTGAAGTAATCTTGTAAATCTCTGCTTTCTGGAGTTGTTGAATTTGATTCAATTTCTTTGTCTCCATCAGATATTTTTATAGTTCCTATTAATCCTACTTTATTATCAGCTGATGTTAGTATTTCATTTAAAAATGTAGTTATACTAGTTTTTCCATTAGTTCCCGTAACTCCTATAACATCAAATCTTTGACTTGGATGATTGTAGAAATTATCTGCAACTTTAGCCATATCTTCTCTAGTGTTTTTAACTTTTATGAAAGTTACTCCATCTCTTTTGATATCTTCTTGAACTAAAAATGCCTTTGCACCTTTTTCTATAGCCATATCTATAAATTTGTGTCCATCAACTGTAAATCCTTTAACACATATAAATAGGTCATTTTCTCCTACTTTTCTAGAATCATATTGTATGTTATCTATTTCAATATCTAAACTTCCTTTAGTATCTAAAATATCTAAGCCTTTTATTACTTCTTTTAGTAACATAAATTTAACCTTCCTTCAATAAAAAATTCGCTATGCTTGAATACTTAACTTATTAATCAAGTTTAGCAGTTAGAATTTATAACTATATTATTATATAACAATATCATAAAAATAGAAATTGTCTAGTATGCTATTTTTATTGCAAAAAATGCAAAATAAAATAGAGAGGATGAAATCCTCTCTATTTATATACTAGATTAGTTTTGTTCAGCTAATCTCTTATAACTTTCGTATCTCTCTTTTGCATTTTCTTCTGCCATTTCAAATAATTCATCAGCTACATCTGGGAATTGTTTAGCTATAGCAGAATATCTTACTTGTTTCATTAAGAAATCTCTGAAGCTTTCAGTTGCTTCTTTAGAGTCTAATGTAAATGGATTCTTACCTTCAGCTTTTAAAGTTGGGTTGAATCTGTATAAATGCCAGTATCCACACTTAACAGCTTGCTCTATGTTTGCTTGAGCTCTTCCCATACCTTCTTTTAATCCATGAGATATACATGGTGAGTAAGCTATTATTAATGATGGTCCATCATATTTTTCAGCTTCTACTACAGCTTTTATTAATTGGTTCTTATCTGCACCCATACCAACTTGTGCTACATATACGTTTCCGTAAGACATAGCCATCATACCTAAATCTTTCTTTTTAGATCTCTTACCTGCTGCTGCGAATTTAGCCATTGCTGCAACTGGAGTTGATTTAGAAGCTTGACCTCCTGTATTAGAATATATCTCTGTATCAAATACTAATACATTTACATTTTCACCAGAAGCAAGTACATGATCTAATCCACCGTAACCGATGTCATAAGCCCATCCATCTCCTCCTAGTATCCATTGAGATCTCTTAGCTAAATAATCTTTTCTTGATTCTATTTCAGCTACTAAAGCTTTTATTTCAGCATTTTCTATATTATGAGCATTTGCTAATACTGCAAGTACTTCTTCAGCTGCTTTAACTGATGCTTCACTATCTTCTCTATTTTCTAACCAGTTAGTGAATGCTGTTCTTGCTGCATCACATATATCCATAGATATTAATTGTTCCATAGTCTCAACTAACTTAGCTCTCATTTGTTTAACACCTAAGAACATACCAAATCCGTACTCTGCATTATCCTCGAATAATGAGTTTGCCCAAGATGGACCTTTACCTTCATGGTTTACAGTGTATGGAGTTGATGGAGCTGATCCTCCCCATATAGAAGAACATCCAGTAGCATTAGCTATCATCATTCTATCTCCAAATAATTGAGTTACTAACTTAAGATATGGAGTTTCTCCACATCCAGCACAAGCTCCTGAGAACTCCATAAGTGGTTGTCTAAATTGACTTCCTTTAACTGTTGTTGGAGCCATTATATCTCCTTTTGGAGCTACTTTCTTAGTATCAACTGCAAATGCCCAGTTTTCAACTTCAACTTCTTGAGTATCAAGAGGTTTCATAACTAAAGCTTTTTCTTTAGCTGGACATACGTCAGCACAGTTTCCACATCCAGTACAGTCCATTGGACTTACTTGCATTCTGTATTGTAATCCTTCAAATCCTTTACCTATAGCTTTCTTAGTATCGAATTTTTCTGGAGCATTTTTCATTTCTTCTTCATTAACTAATACTGGTCTTATACATGCATGAGGACATATGTAAGCACATTGGTTACATTGGATACAGTTATCAACTATCCACTCAGGAACGTTTACTGCTACCCCTCTCTTCTCATATGCAGCAAGTCCAGCTGGGAATGTACCATCTTCTATTCCATTGAATGTACTTACAGGTAAATTATCTCCTTCTTGTGCATTCATAGGTCTTACTATATCTTTTACGAAAGCTGGTTCATTAACTTCTTCTTTAACAGCATCTTTAGCATCTGCCCAGTTAGCTGGTATATTAACTTTAACTAAAGCATTCATACCTGCATCAACAGCTTTGTAGTTCATATTAACTATTTTTTCACCTTTTTTACCGTAAGCTTTCTTTATAGAGTCTTTTAAGTACTCTACAGCATCAGCTTCTGGTATTATTTGAGCTAACTTGAAGAATGCAGATTGCATTATCATGTTTATTCTATTTCCAAGTCCTATTTCTTGTCCTAATTTAGTACCGTTTACTGTATAGAATTGGATATCATTTTTAGCCATGTAATTTTTCATAGCTGCAGGTAAATGTTCGTTTAACTCATCTTCATTCCATATAGTGTTAAGAACGAATATTCCACCTTTCTTTAATCCTTTTAATAGATCATATTGATATACATATGATTGATTATGACAAGCAATGTAATCAGCTTCATCTATTAAGTAAGTTGATCTTATAGGAGCATCTCCAAATCTTAAGTGAGACATTGTTATACCACCAGATTTTTTAGAGTCATATGCAAAGTAAGCTTGAGCATACTTTTCAGTGTTATCTCCTATTATTTTTATAGCTTGTTTGTTAGCTCCAACTGTACCATCAGATCCTAATCCCCAGAACTTACATCTTACAGTTCCTTTTTGAGCTATTTTTAATTCATCAGATAATTCTAAAGAAGTGTTAGTAACATCATCAACTATACCTAATGTAAATTGATCTTTAGGATTTTCTAATTTTAAGTTATCATAAACTGTTTTTATATGAGTAGGAACAGTATCTTTTGATCCTAATCCGTATCTTCCACCTATTATCATAGGAGCATTTTCTTTTCCATAGTATACTGATTTAACATCTAAGTATAATGGCTCTCCAGTTGCTCCTGGCTCTTTAGTTCTATCTAATACACATATTCTTTCAACTGTTGATGGCATAGCATCTACAAAGTGTTGCATTGAGAATGGTCTGTATAAGTGAACTTTAACTAAACCGTACTTTTCTCCTTGTGCATTTAATACATCTATTGTTTCTTCTATAGCTTCTGTTACAGATCCCATAGCTACTATTACATATTTAGCATCTTCTGCTCCATAGTAATCAAATAGTCCATGTTTTCTTCCAGTTAACTCAGACATTTGGTTCATGTATTTGTCAACTATTCCAACTATATCATTGTAATATTTATTTGAAGCTTCTCTTGTTTGGAAGTATATATCAGGGTTTTGTGCTGTACCACGAGTTACAGGGTGATTTGGTGATAAAGCTCTGTTTCTGAACTCTTGAACAGCTTCCATATTTAATAATTTAGCATAATCTTCATTTTCTAATAATTCAACTTTTTGTATTTCGTGAGATGTTCTGAATCCATCAAAGAAATGTATAAATGGTAATCTACCTTCTATTGCAGCTAAATGTGCAACTGGTGCTATATCAGCAACCTCTTGAACTGATCCAGAAGCTAATAATACACATCCTGTTTGTCTAGCAGCCATAACGTCTTGGTGGTCACCGAATATTGATAAAGCTTGTGATGCTAAAGCACGAGCACTTACGTGGAATACTCCAGGTAATAACTCTCCAGCTACTTTATACATATTTGGTATCATAAGTAATAAACCTTGTGATGCAGTGAATGTTGATGTTAATGCTCCAGCTTGTAAAGAACCGTGGAATGCTCCTGCAGCTCCTGCTTCTGATTGCATTTCTACAACACTAACCTTTTGTCCAAATACGTTTTTTCTTCCTTGTGCAGCCCATTCGTCTACAACTTCTGCCATCGTAGATGATGGAGTTATTGGATATATTGCAGCTACATCTGTAAATGCATATGCAACGTGAGCAGCAGCAGTGTTACCATCTACTGTTTTCATAAATTTTGCCATAGTATGTATCCTCCTTGTATATTCCTCCCAAAATAGTCCTTTGTATTCTATATTGAGTAAATATTTTGAATAGTTTAAGATATTCTTAAGTAATAAATTCTACATTAACTTACAAATTCCTTCTATTCAATATATGTTTTTGTTTTTTGTATACTTTAAAAGTTCAATATTACATATATACCCTATTTTGTATACTTAAAACATTTTTCTGCATTTTTTTATTTTTTTTAATATCCTTGTGTTTCAGAATCTTCACCTTTAGCAATTGCAATTGATGCACTTGCTCCTATTCTAGAACATCCAGCCTCAATTACAGCTTTTGCATCTTTTTGATTTCTTACTCCACCTGAAGCTTTTACTCCTATATTAGGTCCAACAACATCTCTCATAAGTTTTATATCTTCAGGAGTAGATCCGCCTGTTCCAAAACCAGTTGATGTTTTTACATAATCAGCTCCAGCTTTAACTGATAATTCACAAGCTATTTTCTTTTCTTCATCATTTAAATAGCATGTTTCTATTATTACTTTCACTAATGCTCTTTTATTAGAAGCATCTACAACAGCTTTTATATCATTTAGTACATAATCGTACTTTTTATCTTTTAATGCTGCTATGTTTATAACCATATCAACTTCATCTGCACCTTTTTTAATAGCATCGTCTGTTTCAAAAGCTTTTACTTCTGATGTATTTGCCCCTAGAGGGAATCCTATAACAGTACATACCTTTACATTAGATCCTTCTAATTCTTTCTTTGCAAGTTCTACATTTGCTGGGTTTATACATACTGAAAAGAAATTATATTCTTTAGCTTCCTTACATAATTGCTTTACATCATTTTCTGTGGCAAAAGCCTTTAAAATAGTATGATCAATCATTTTTGCTATATTTTTATCCATAAATATGTCTCCTTTTTATTTTTATAATGTTCTTTTATTATAGCAAATATATACATTTTTTGTATATATCACTTACTTATTATAATTTACAGAGTATCATATTTTTATTAAAAAATTTTAAGGTATCAACGAATAGATAGCTTGCGAAATTCATGATATAATAGTACCAATTAAGTTTTTTTATAACAAGTAGGTACTTTTTTGTTTTATAGTACCCAAAAGTATACTATTATAATTCAAGGTGGTTATTATGAAAATTCAACTCGAGGTACAAGATCATTCTAAATGTCACATGAATGAAAGATGTAATAAGTATGAAATGTGTCCTATAAACTTAGTTCATAAAATCATTTCGGGAAAATGGAAAATATTAATTCTTTGGTATTTAATGCCTAATCCTCTTAGATTTAGTGATTTAAGACGCAAACTTCCTGATGTAACTCAAAAAATGTTAACACAACAGTTGAGAAGTTTAGAGTCTCATAACTTAGTCTATAGAAAAGTATATCCTGTAGTTCCTCCGAAGGTAGAATATGGACTTACAGAATGTGGGGAGAAACTTATTCCAGTTTTAGAAAGTATGTATAGCTATGGGGTAGATTATCTTCAGGACAATAGTTTGGATAGCTTAAAATTAGATAAGTAGTTTTTGTGTGAATAGAGCCTTTATTGTATGTATAGGATTTGATTTAGTTTCTTATTTACATATATCTATAATTCAATCTTAAATAATTTCATATAAACAAAAAAAGTATGTGAAAAATCACATACTTTTTTTATATATATTACTCAGCTATTAACTCTACCATATCTCCGTTTCTAACAGCTGCTGCATTTCCTTCTTCAACGTCAACATGCATTTCTAAAGCAAAGTTAGCATTAGCTCTTACTAATACATTTTCGAAAACTATAGATCTAGGTCCGAAAGTTCTAACTTTTACTATTTGCTTGTCTTTTACTCCAAATTTAGCTGCGTCATCTAAGCTCATATGTATATGTCTTGATGCAACTATAACACCTTCTGTTAATTCTACTTCACCTGCTGGCCCAACTAATTTAACTCCTGGAGTTCCTTCTATATCTCCAGATTCCTTTATTGGAGCTTTAACTCCTAAAGTAAATCCGTCTGCTAAAGATATTTCAACTTGTGTGTTAGGTCTAGCTGGTCCTAAAACTCTAACTCCTTTTATAGTTCCTTTAGGTCCTACTAAATCAACTTTCTCTTCACAAGCATATTGCCCTGGTTGGCTTAATGGCTTGAATTCTACTAATTGATGACCTGCTCCAAATAATGTCTCTATATCTGCTTGACTTAAATGAACGTGTTTATTTGATAATGCTATTGGTAATTTCATTTATAAAGTCCTCCTAAGTTTTTTAAAATATTGCAATACAATTATACATAATATTCCTAATAAAATCAAATTTTATTCTAATTTTGCTTTAATAAATTATTTATTAAATCGAAATATCCCGGAAAAGATATATCTATACAAGCTGTATTATCTAAGTTTAATTTACCTTCTGAAATCAATGAAGCTACTGAAAATGCCATAGCTATCCTATGATCATTAAAAGTTTTTATATTTGCTCCTTTTAATTTTGTTTTACCTTTTATTACCATGCCATCTTCTAGTTCTTCTATTTCTGCTCCCATGTTTTTTAAATTTTCAACAACAGCTTTTATTCTATTACTTTCTTTTACTTTGAGTTCTTTTGCATCTTTTATTACTGTTGTTCCGTTAGCTTGAGTTGCTAAAATTGCAATTACAGGTATTTCATCTATTAATCTAGGTATTAAATTTGAATCTATAGTTGTACCTATTAATTTGTCGCTATATCTTACAATTAAATCTCCTACAACTTCTCCGCTTTCAACTCTTTTATCTATAATTTCAAAATTTCCATTCATAGCTTCTAATACATCTATTATTCCTGTTCTAGTTTCATTTAATCCAACATTTTTTATAAGAACTTCTGAACCTTCAACTATACTAGCAGCTGCAATTATAAACGCCGCTGATGAAATATCTCCTGCTACATTTATATTTCCTACTGAAAAAAGTTCCCTTACAGGTTGTACATCTATTTTTAAGTCATTAGATTTTATATCAGCTCCAAATGACTTTAACATTATCTCTGTATGATTTCTACTTTTTGATTTTTCAATTATAGTACTACTACTATCTGCATATAAAGATGCTAATATTATAGATGATTTTACTTGAGCAGATGCAACTGGCATTTTATACTCAATTCCATTTAAATTTCCACCATATATAGTTATAGGAGTAAAATTTGCATCATCATTTCCTTTTATACTACATCCCATTAATCTTAGCGGGTCAGTTACTCTTTTCATGGGCCTTTTCCCAATAGATTCATCCCCTATTACAGTGGACTCAAATTCATTTCCAGCAAGTATGCCCATCATAAGCCTTATCGTCGTACCTGAGTTTCCAACATTTAAAATTTCATTAGGCTTTTTTAGACCTCTCAATCCAACACCCTTTACGATAACTTCATTATCATTTATATCTATATTTACACCCATTTTTCTAAAACAATCAATGGTACTTAAACAATCTTGTCCCATTAAAAAATTTTTTATTCTTGTAGTACCTTTCGCTATAGATGAAAACATTATAGCTCTATGAGATATGGATTTGTCTCCAATTAACTCTACAGTTCCTTTAAGCATTAGTGCACCTCTTTATTACTTCTAATATTTCACTTTCTTTTATATTATCAAAAACTTCCACTTTTCCTCTTCCAACTGGTATAACTAGATTTATACTTCCAAAACTGTTTTTCTTATCACTTTTCATCAAGTCTAGTATTTCTTCTGGATTATGGTATTTAATAGAAATAGGTATATTTAATAATTTAGATACGTATAAAAATTGTTGGTAGTATTCAGCGTCTATAAATCCTTTATCTAAGGCTAAATTAAATGCCATGTTTGTACCTATATTAACCGCAAACCCATGGCTTAATCCACAAAGTTTTTCAATTCCATGACCAAATGTATGACCTAAATTCAAAATTTTTCTTAATCCATTTTCTTTTTCATCTTTGCTCACTACTTCCCATTTTATACATGTGCATTTATTTATAATATAAGACAATACATCTTGATTTTTCAATAATACACCTTCACTATTATCAATTATGTAATTTAAAAATTCATAATCATATATAAATGAGTATTTTAAAGCTTCTGCCATCCCACTTAAAAACTCACTTTCATTTAAAGTTTTTAGTGCATTTACATTTATATATGTAAATTTAGGTTGATAAAATGCTCCTATTATATTTTTTATATTGCCTATATTTATACCTGTTTTTCCTCCAACAGATGAATCAACTTGAGCTAATAATGTTGTCGGAACTTGAATTAAATCAATTCCTCTCATATACGTAGCTGCAATAAATCCAGCTAAATCTCCTACAACTCCTCCCCCTAATGCAATTATAGCTGATTTTCTAGTTATCCCAACAGTTATGCAAAATTCCATTATATTTTCATAAACAGCCAAAGTTTTAGATTGCTCTCCACTTTTAACTATAAACACTTCTATAAACTCATGATTCAATACCTTTACAAATTCATCAAACTGATATCTATTTACATTTTCATCAGTTATTATAAGTAGCTTATCGTATCTACAGTTTAATTCAAATTCATTATAATCATATTCAATTTTTATAGATTTTTCCATCCTCTATCACCTAGCCTATTCATATACGAATTATAGTTATTCACTACATCTTCTATATTATCTTTTCCAAATTTATCTAACATAAATTGTAAAATTACAAACGCAACTACATTTTCACATACAACACTGCATGCTGGAACTGCACAAGTGTCTGATCTTTCAACAGTCGCTTGGAAACTTTCCAATGTTTTCATGTTTATAGAGTTTAGAGGTTTGTATAGTGTAGGTATTGGTTTCATTGCACACCTTACTACAATTTCATCACCTGTAGTCATTCCACCTTCTATTCCGCCTAATCTATTACTTTCTCTGTATATACCTTTTTCATCGTTATAGAAAATTTCATCCATAACATTTGATCCTCTATTGTTTGCAACGTCAAATCCTATTCCTATTTCTACCCCTTTTATAGCTTGAATACTCATTACATTCATAGCTATGTGAGCATCTATTTTTTTATCATAATGGACATACGATCCTAATCCAGGAGGTACGTTTTTTACCCTTATCTCAATTATTCCGCCTAATGTATCCTTTTCAGATTTAGCCATATCAATTTCTGATATCATTAATTCTTCTATATCTTTATCAATACATCTAACTTCACTTATATCCACATTGTCTTTTATAAACTCAAAGCTATATAGTTTATCAACCTTTGCATTTCCAATTTGAACTACATGTGATGCAAATTCTATGTCAAATGTTTTTAGAACCTGTTTGCAAATTGCTCCTATTGCAACCCTACTAGCAGTTTCTCTCGCACTCGATCTCTCCAAAACATTTCTAGCATCATCAAAATTATACTTTAAAGATCCAATTAAATCTGCATGGCCTGGTCTTACTTGTTCAACTTTTCTAGTTTCTCTATCAATATCTTCAACTGGATTCATATATTTAATCCAATTTTCATAATCTTTATTTTTTATTTGTATAGCTATTGGTCCTCCAATAGTAGTTTTTCCCCTAACCCCGCTAAGTATATCCACAGTATCACTTTCAATTTTCATACGCCCGCCTCTTCCATATCCAGATTGGCGTTTTTTCATCTCTAGGTTTATTTCATCTATATTTAAACTAACATTGGCTGGAATTCCGTCTATTATTGATGTCAAACATTTACCATGTGACTCTCCACTTGTTATATATCTAAGCATAAATTTCTCCTCTCGTTTGGTTTATACGTAAAAAAAGCTTGTATTTAACCAAGCTCTTTTATATCTTTCACATAATTTTCTATTTTTTTTTCTAAATGTACCTTTTCAATTTCATTCTCTATAAAAGCTAATTTATCACTGCTATTTATATAATGATTATAAGATAGCTTGGTATTTATACTTTTAAAGAAAAAATCCATAACTATCTGTCCACCTTTAAATTGAGATGGATATGGATCACTACCTCCAACGGCAATATACATACCAACTCGTTTTTTATTTCTATCAATGGATGGTTTTTTTAGTATATATTTACTTGCATATATTGCTTGTGTTCTATCAACCACAGTTTTAACTTTTGCAGATATGCAATCAAAGTGAACAGGACTGACTACTATAGTTCCTTTAGCCTTATCAAACATATCATACATAGGTGTCATATCATCCTTAAATTTACAAAACCCTGTTTTTTCACAAAATCCACAAGCTGTGCAATATTCTATGTTCATATCATATATGTCAAAAACTTTGTAGGTTATTTTATTTTCATCCAAATTTTTAATTATCGATTTTACTACAGCTGAACAATTTTTATTTTTTCTTGGACTTCCATTTATTATTAAAACCTCGCTCATATTAATCTCCTTATCTCTCTTTAAGAGTAACAATTAATATATCATCTTCAAAGTTGCTTTTTCTTGAAAACTCCCATAGCTTCGATTTCAAGCTAGTTTCCATATCATCTTGATCTGAAGAACTGGTTTCTTCTAAAAATGTTTTTAGCCTATCAACACCAAATTCTTCTTTGTTGTGGTCTTTTATTTCTAATACCCCGTCTGTGTATAAAGAAACAGTTTTATATTTAGATATATCAATTTCTTTATCTGAGTATTCTACTTCTTCTAGTATACCTATTGGTATCCCCTTACTACATTTTAAAAATGAAGCCTTATGATTCTTATCTACTCCAATTGGATAGTAATGACCTGCATTTGATACAATCATTTTATTTTCATTACTTTTTATTACCGCTATTATGCAAGTGGTAAAAACTCCCATTTTATCAAATTCATCAAATAAGAATTGATTTATATTTTCCATTATTTCGCTAGGTGTATCGTATTGTTTTGCTAATACTTTAAATGCTCCCTTTATCATAGCAACCATGTAGTTGGATACAATACCATGTCCCATTACATCCGCTAGTATAGTTACAACCGTTCCATCATCTTTCTTTATAGTATGGTAGAAATCTCCACCTACTACTTTTGCTGGTTTATGAAAATATCTCAATTCTCTATTGTTATCTAATACTTTATTCCCTTTATTCATTATAAGTTTTTGTTGTTGATTTAAAACTTTAAGCTCATTTTCTAAAACTTGATGCTTTACCTCACTTTTACTATACTCATACAACTGCATAGCAACAGCTACTTGCTTAGCAAGTATACTAAGTATATTTAAATCGTCTTTAGTGTAGTTTTTAGCATTAGTACAAGCTATATATCCTACTATATCATTTTTATTTATTAACTTATGATATATATAAGTCTGAATTCCTTGTAAGTCCACATCCCCATGTATTTCATTTGAGTACGAACCTACAGTTTGGCTGTCAATTATTTTATCTAATGTATAATAAACATCTGGTTTAATTTTATCTAAGGTAAAAAAGCTTGATAGCTCTTTTTTCTTTCCATTTATATTTGCTCCATGTATTACTATAACAGCTTCTCTACTTTTTGTTATATTACAAGCTTGTTTACTTAGATGATCTAAGAAACTCTTTATATCTTTGTTTAAATATAGTTTCTTTGTTGCATCATTTATAGAAGATATAGCTCCTCTTAATTTGTGTATAAGATTTTGTATATCATTATTCTTACTTGTTATCTCTATAGATAAACTTATTAAAGATGCTACTGACGAAATAAAGTCCATATCATCATCTGTAATTTTATCATCTTCTGTTAAAAAGCATGTCATAAATCCAGTTACTTTATCATGAACTATAAGTGGAAATACGATTCTTCCTATATATCCTTCATTTGTAGCTAAATCCCTCTCATCAAGAGCTCTTTCATCTGAAAATACATTTTTAACATAAACTACTTTTTGCTCTTTTACAGCCTCATGAATATACTTAGGATACTGATTAAAATCTATTTTAACTCCTATTGGCTTCTCTATAGGAAACACCTTAGATATATAGTTTAGAGTTTGCGAACACACTAAATAAGCATGTTCATAATTATTTTTATAAAATAAATTTACACATGCTTTTGCTGGATGAACTACATCTAACATTTTTTCAACTATTTTATCTTTTATTTCAAAGAAATTATCTGACTCCGTTACTAAGGTTGATATTTCTACTACACGCTTAAGTCTGTCATTTTCATTGTAGTAATTCATATAGGTGTTTTCTCTCCCCTCTTTATAAAAGTCTATTTATTAATATTACTATATATATCTTTTATAGTAAACATAAAAACTATTATAAAGCACCCTATGATTATGTAGTTAAAGTTCGAAAATATACCTATAAACAATAAACATACTAATGCGTTTATCTTTTGCTTAATTTTATCTGTAACTACACTTTGACTACTAGATTCTAAATTTATTTTTATATTTTCCATTCCATCTTTAACCTGATCTGTTATTTGATTTGCAATATGAAGTTTACTAATTCCATATAAAATTAGTATCAATGTACTCCCTACTCCAAATAATATATTAATACTTAATGATATTACTATTATAGTTAACCCTATTATTAATTTGAATGCTACTAAAAAAAAGCTGTCTACCTTCATAGCTATATTACTTATATCTTTAAATTCATCTCTAATATCATATTCTTTACTTGGCATACTTTTCATTTTTGATTTAACTATTTCAGAATAAAAAAGCTTAATAATACCATTTATCATAAATTCATCCTCCTTTATATATATTTGTAATATTTACAATTATATTATTTCCTATACTTGTTAATACTGTTAATATAACGTAATTAAGGAGTGATTTAATGCTTATTGAAGATTTAGACTTGGAAACCAGAAGTAAGATATATAGTTTTACTAAAAAAATTTTAAGAAAATATCAAAAAGGTATAACTACAGGAAAATTAACTGCTGCTAAATTTGCTGAAAATATACTATCTAACGAAGAAATAACAGATGTTATAAATTCTAATTTACTTGATGACGAGGATTTTAAAAATTCCTATACAAGTTATATTCAAACACTTATTAAGGATCAAAATGAAACTATTAGTAATTCAAAAAAGAAAAAAATTAAAAAAACAGTGTTAAAACCATCAATTACTCAACAAATTCAATTAAAAAAACTTTTACACGAAACTGGTTTTGAACTTAATATACCTCAACAATATTTAAATGAAAATGACGTTAGTAATATTTCAAAATATATTTCCACTGGGCAAATAGATTTAGGTAATGAAAAAATTTATAATTATGTTCATAAAATACAAAAGCACTAAGGTATATAATTTCCTTAGTGCTTTTATATTTATCCTAAAGCTTTTTCTAACTTAGAAAGATGTTGAATTGGATAATACTTAAGTAATTCTCTAAATTGTTCAACTGAAAGTCCTTCAGTTGTAGTATATATTCTTATTTTTTCATCTAAATCTCCATTTATAAATTTAGTTTTTACTTCTTCAAAGTTTATTGCCATAACAACTATTCCTCCTTTTATGTATTTCATTTATATTTTGTCCATCTCTTCTATTTTTACTCTAAAATTAAAACAAATAAATTTAACTTTAATAATTTGTACACATTTTTATTTTTGAACATAAAAAAAGGAAGGTTTTACCCTTCCTTTCTTTAATTATCTTTGTTGTCCACTTAATTGTTGTTCTGCCATTTCAACTAATTTTTTAGTCATGTATCCACCAACATATCCATTTTGTCTTGCTGTCATATTTCCTTTGTCAGCAGTGTCATAATTAGATATACCTAATTCATTTGCTATTTCTAATTTCATTTGTTTTAAAGCTGCTTTAGCTTCTGGTACTGCTTTAGTGTTATTATTGTTTGTTGTCATGTTGATTACCTCTCTTTATATTAGTTTATTTGTAGTATTTATGGAGTTTTATTTATAAGTGGCAAATTTACCATGAACAACTTTTACTCCATTTACTTTGTTCGTTGTTCATGTTCTTATTATGCCAATCTTAGTTTTTTATATACTAAATTTTATAAATTTTTTATTTTTTTTTAACTACAAATGTTAAAAGAGAATTTAACAACTTATTCCCGCTAAATATCCTGTTGAAAATGCAATTTGTAAATTGAAACCACCTGTATATCCATCTACATCTATTACTTCTCCTGCAAAAAATAGACCGCTAACGATCTTTGATTCCATCGTTGATGAATTTATTTCATTTGTCTTAACTCCTCCAGATGTTACTATAGCTTCATCTATAGGTCTATATCTTTTTATATTGAATTCCATATTTTTTAATAAATTAACTAAATGTTTTCTTTGTTCTTTTGAAATCTGATGAACTACTAAATCTTTATCTATACCACTTTGTTTAATAACATAAGGTATTAGTTTTTTAGGTAGTAAATCATCTAAACTATTTTCAAATTTTTTATTAGTATATTTTTTAAAGTCCTTTTGAATTCTCTTATCTAAAGTTTCTTCACTTAAGGCTGGCTTTAAATCTAAATAAATCTTATATGTTTCATTTTCAAAAGATTTCATTCTGCAACTTGCTGATTTTATTATAGGCCCATCTATTCCAAATTCATTAAATTCCATTTCTCCAAAATCTTCAAAGATATTTTTTCCTCTCTTATCCATTACTTTTATAGCAACATTTCTAAGAGATAGCTTATTTAACTCATAAACATCTTCCATAGTTTCAAGTCCAATTAAAGATGGTATAGGTTTCACTATAGTATGTCCTAAATTTTTAGCAAATTTATATCCATCACCTGTTGAACCTGTTCTTGGGTAACTCATTCCTCCAGTTGAAACTATTACACAATCACAGTTTATAATCTTTTTATCTTTTAGAACAACACCTTTGACGTTTCCATCTTTTACCTCTATCTTATCAACTGATGCATTCATAACAATTTTCACATTATTTTGTTTTAATTGTTTTTCTAGTGCAACAACAACATCCTTAGCTTTATCACTCTCTGGAAAAACTCTTTTTCCTCTTTCAGTCTTAGTTTTTACTCCAAGAGAATTAAACATATCTATAACTTGATCATTTGTAAATGTATAAAATGAACTATATAAAAATTTTCCATTAGTAGGAATATTTTCAATAAGCTCTTCAATATCACAATCATTAGTTATATTGCATCTTCCTTTTCCTGTTATAAGCAATTTTTTGCCTAATCTATCATTTTTCTCTAGTAAAGTAACATCGTGACCCATACTAGATGCAGTTGATGCTGCTATCATCCCTGCTGCTCCTCCACCTATTACAACTACTTTTTTCAAATTTATCATTCCTTCCAAATTTTATCGAATAAATATGGCGCTCCTGCAATTGCATATACCATCAACATAAAATATCTTAAATAACTACCTACATAGTTTTGAGGCATAATTAATTTTAAAATAGCATATACAGCTCCTAGACTTAGCAATCCAAATATATACCTAAATATTTTAGATTTTAAGCTAACATCTACTTTAAAATTTATACATTGTCTTTCTATTATATAACCAACAATAAATCCACTTAATAGTCCTGACATTTTTATGTACTCTATGCTATTTACAATAAATATACCTAATATCATAGGGATTACTATTATCATAAAATAACTATACTTTTGACTTTCTTCAATTTTTATTATTATACAATTGCATATAATAGTGAAAAATATTCCGAAAAACCATCCAAATAATACGTCAACAGGCCAATGGACACCTAAATATAATCTTGATAACCCTATACATATAAACATTATTGTACCAAATAAATACATGTACTTATTTTTTAATATATTCATTATACTAACCCAAAAAGTAGTTCCTATTTGAGTATGACCACTTGGAAATGAATACCCTGTTGCAGTTGATGTTCTCATAGATTTAATTCCTTCAACACCTATTGGTCTTGGAGATTTAAAATACTCTTTTACTCCAGTATTTAATGCTATATTTCCTGTTAATGCAAAAAGTAATCTTGCTCCATACTTTTTATTTATACACCAGTATAGAATTGAAGCTAATACTAAAATAACAGGTATCTCTGTGCTCATAGTTATTATTAAAAATATCGTATCTAATATTGGATTATTAAAAGATTGTACATACTTTAATATTTCAACTTCCATATTCATTTTTAATATCACCCTCCTTTTAAAAATAAATATAATTATTATTATATAGAAAAAGAGTAGCCTAAGCTACTCTTTATTATATCCCGTCTTCGCAAAACTCAATTATTTTCTTTTTTGGTTTTATGCTATTTATTCCTGTTTCTTTTATTAAATCAATGTCTATTTGGCAACCTAACGACTCCATCATAGTAGATTCAACTACCATAGGCAAATTAGTTCCGCAAAACACTTCTATATTTTTATTTTCTAATTTTAACTCACTACTAACCTTAAATGGAGTTCCCCCTGCTAAATCTGTAAATATATATGTTTTTGTTTCTATATTTTCATTAACTAAGGACTGTATTTCTTCTTTTAAATCTCTTGGAGTCTTTTCTTCAGTAAAATCAACTACTTTTAAAAATTCATATTCTCCTACTATTAAATTTAAACTACTTTTTATTCCTGATGCAAACTTTCCATGCCCTGTTATTATAATCAATTCAACTTCCTCCTAAAATAATCCTATATACGCTCCTAATATACCTATTGCTACCATTATTAATATATTTACAAGCGGGCTTACATTTTTCTTAACCAATCCGTACATTCCAAAAGTCAATCCAAGAGGTAATATTTTAGGCATTATTCCATCTAGTATTTCTTGTACCTTCAAAGTAGTTTCTCCTATCGGAATTTCCGTTACTATATTTATATTTACATAAGAAGCTATAAGTGCACCTACAACGATCATACCTAATATTGTTGCAGCTCTTGTAAATTCTTTTGCATTTTTAGTCAATCTTGTAATACCATCAACTCCAGCTTTATACGACCAATGCATTAGCCCAAATCTTAATCCTAAATGAACAACATTAAACATTAATAAGAAGACTATAGGCCCTGCTATACTTCCTTGAAGTGCTAAGTTTGCTCCAACTCCTGCTGCAATTGGGAGTAATGTAAACCAGAATATCGCATCTCCTATTCCACCTAAAGGTCCCATAGCTGCAACTCTTAAAGATCTTATAGTTTGTACATCTGATTTCTTTTGCTCTAAAGATAATATAATTCCCATAACGAAAGTTATTAAAAATGGATGACAATTAAAAAATTCTAAATTATGTTTCATAGAAGTTGCTAAGTCGTCTTTATTTTTGTGTATCTTTTTAAGCCCTGGTAATATAGAGTATAACCATCCTCCAGCTTGCATTCTTTCATAGTTAAATGATGCCTGTAAAAACATAGATCTAAAAGCCATTTTATTTAAAGTCTTCTTATCTAATGTTTCTCCTTCGTTTTTGTCTATATACTCAGTATGAATTATTGATTTTTGTTCTATATTAGATGCCATCACTCATACCTCCTCCGACATTTTTAGTTTTTACACTAATATTAAAGTCATATATAGCAACTACTAACCCTACTATAGCTAACGCTAAAAGTGGTAAGTTTAAATATGCAACTAATACAAACCCTAACATCATGAATATAGCATAATCTTTACTTAACATAACTTTAAGTAACATTGCAAATCCTAGTGCAGGCATCATTTTTCCTGCTGCAGTTAATCCAGTCCAAACTTGTTCTGGTAAAACTCTTGTCAATGTATCTCCTATCGCTTGACCTGCTAATAATCCAGCCAAAACAATTAATGCAAATGATATTCCTAATATTGCCATAGCCATATAGTTTACTTTATCTATTCCCTTTGGATTAGCTTCATTAGCTGCCTTATCGCATAATCCCATTAACGGAGACATTACTGTAAATAGAGCTGTTACTGCATATTGACCTAATAATGCAAATGGTATTGCAAGTGGTAATGCTGCACTAGTGTCTAGTCCTGATGTAATTGCAAATACAGTAGCCATAATTCCACCTATAACCGCATTTGGAGGTTGTGCTCCTCCAACTGGCATAGCTCCTATCATCATAAGTTCATATGATCCACCAACTATAAGTCCTGTGTTTAAATCTCCCATTATAGCTCCAACTATTGGCCCCATAACTATAGGTCTATATAAAGACTCTAAAAAGTTAAATTGGTCAATAGCTGCTATAAAAGTTACAATTAGTATAAGAACAATCTGCATAAAACCTAATTCCATGACTTTACCCCTTTCTTATTTGAATAATTCATCTATACTTTCAGCAGATTCACTAGGAATTCTCCTGATTTCTAGCTCTACACCTAATGCTTTAAGTTTTTTAAATGCGTCTACATCATTATCATCTACACAAACTGCTTTAGAAACTTGTCTTTTACCTTGAGCCATATGCATATTTCCTATATTTACTTTTTTTATAGGAACGCCTCCCTCAACAAGTTTTAAAACATCTTGTGGAGTTTCACAAATTATAGCAATGTGCTGAGATTCACTAGCTCTATTTATTATATTTATTGTTTTTTCTATAGAAAAATATCTTGTTTGAGCAAAACTTGGAGCTGCCATATCCATTAATCCCTGTCTAAATTCATTTTTTGATACTTCATCATTTGCTACTAATAATAAATTAGACCCCACACTAGAAGACCACATAGTCGCTACTTGACCGTGAATAAGTCTATTGTCAATTCTTGTTAAAACTATATTTGGCATAATATCATCCCCCTTAGATTTTTTATGTAATTGTTTAAATACTTGTGTTTATACTTAATTTTACGTAGGTAACTTGTCCTTTATTATAATTTTTTGTGTAATTTAAATATATTTGAGCAAAAAAAAAGAGAAGTACTAAACTTCTCAAAATCATTAATATATTTATTATAAAATTTTAGTTTAAAAATGCTGCCCCAACTATACCTGCATCTGCACCTAACGTTGCTATTACAATGTCTGCGAAGTCTTCATTTTTATAAATTATATACTTTCTAACTAATTCATCTAATCCATCTAATATTATATCTCCAGCTCTTGATACTCCTCCACCTAAAGATATAACTTCTGGGTCTAATGTATTTATCATACCTGCAATAGCTTTCGCTAAATACTCTTTGAATCTGTTTATAGTTTCAATAGCAACTTTATCGTTTAATCTATATGCATCAAATACATTTTTAGCATTTATGTTCTCTATATTATTATTAGCTAATTCTAGTATTTTACTATCATTGCCTTCTTCTATTAATTTTTTAGCATACTTTATAATAGCTGTAGCTGAACAAAAAGTTTCTAAGCATCCATTATTTCCACAGTTACAATCAAAATAATTAGTGTCTACTATAACATGACCAATTTCAGACCCCATATTATGTGCTCCATTGAAAACTTTCCCATTTATTATTATTCCTCCACCTACTCCAGTTCCTAAAGTATACATAACACCTACATCGCAACCTTTCATACTTCCAGCTTTAGCTTCTGCCAAAGCTGCAACTGTAGCATCATTTTCAGCGTATACATTTGTTTCTGGAAACTTAGACTTTAAAGTATTTATAAAATCTTCTTCCTTCCAACCTAAGTTAACACATGTGACTTGCCCCTTTTTATTTATAAAACTAGGAACTCCAAATCCAATTGACTTAATTTCCGAAATTTGAACATCGTTTTCCTTTAACATGATTCTTACGAGTTGATTAATATCTTCCATTATTTTTTCAAATCCACTTAAAACATCCGTTGGACATTCTTTTCTAAAAAGAATTTGCCCATTTTCATCTACTACACCAGCTTGTACTCCTGTACCACCTATGTCTACACCTATATAGTACATATTCATATCCCCCTTATTTTATAATTAAGTTCTATTTATAATTTTATTATACAATCAATCTTAATTATTTAAAATATGTTTTAAAAAAATAATAGTAGAAGATTACTCTCCTACTATTCCTATATATGGTAAGTTTCTATATTTTTCTGCATAGTCAATTCCATATCCAACTATGAACTTGTCTTCTATAACAAATCCCACATAGTCAACATGCATATCAACTTTTCTTCTTTGTGGCTTGTCTAATAACGTACATAATTTTAAAGATTTTGGATTTCTAGTT
Source organism: Paraclostridium dentum (assembly GCF_048568265.1). Taxonomy (NCBI): domain Bacteria; kingdom Bacillati; phylum Bacillota; class Clostridia; order Peptostreptococcales; family Peptostreptococcaceae; genus Paraclostridium; species Paraclostridium dentum. Next base: position 2,573,031 of record NZ_CP183813.1, read on the forward strand.
TTTAATGCTGCCACTAAATTGCTTAATGTTAATCCGCTATCTATTATATCTTCAACTATTAAAACATTTTTACCCTCTATATCTACATCTAAGTCTTTTAATATTTTAACTGTTCCTGAAGATTCTGTTGAGCTTCCATAGCTTGATACACTCATAAAATCTATATTAACATCTAAGTTTATATTTCTTATTAAATCAGCAACAAATACACTCGCACCTTTAAGTATACCTACTACTAATAATTCTTGTCCTTTAAAATCTTCCTCTATTCTTTTTCCTAGTTCTTTAACTTTCGTTAATATCTCTTCTTCACTTATCATTACACCTGTAACCTTGTACATAATTGTACCTCCAATTTACCGTATATTAATATATATCATTATAACATATACTTTAAATAATTTGTGAATATTTTTTTATTTTATTTGATAATAATTCGTGTTTATTTCTTATCCTTATTATTCCCTTCATATATTTTTATTTTTTACGTATTAGTTATATATTATATGCAAATTATTATATATAATTATTATTGTAATCAATATTTTAGGAGGACTATTAAAATGAGTACAAACCATGGTGCTAACTTATACGACCTATCAAATAAATTAGGTTTTAAAAAAAATGAATTAAAAGATTTTAGTTCAAATATAAATCCATTAGGCTCTTCTAGTTTAGGTAAAAAAGCTATTGTAGACAATATAGATATGGTATCTATATATCCTGACCCAAACTACTATAACCTAAAGAATTCAATATCAGAATATTGTAATTGTAATATAAAAAATATAGTATTAGGAAGTGGTGCAACTGAACTTATTTCATCATTTATAGAAATAGTTAATCCAAAAAAATCAGTTTTATTATCTCCATCATATTCTGAGTATGAGAAAGAGTTAAACAAAGTAAATTGTGAAATACATAAATTCTTTTCAAAAAAAGAAAATAAGTTCAAAGTAGACGTAGATGAGTTTATAGATTACATAAACATAAGTAAGTGTGATTTAGTTGTTATTTGTAACCCAAATAATCCAACTGGATTTGCATTTACTAAAAATGAAATTAAAAAAATATTAGAAAATACAAATGCCTTTTTAATGGTTGATGAAACATATATTGAATTTACAGATACACAAACTTATTCTTCTACACATTTAGTTGATAATTTTGGTAAGTTATTTGTAATAAGAGGTACCTCTAAATTTTTTGGTACACCTGGTATAAGGCTTGGCTATGGACTTACATGTAATTCTCAAGTACAAGATTCAATTGAAAATCATATAGACCTTTGGAACATAAATACATTAGCATCTGTTATGGGTGAAGTTATGTTTACTGACGTAGACTTTATAAATACTTCTAGTTCTATATTAAAATGCGAACGAGAGTTTTTATTAAGAGAGCTTTCTTCAATTGAAGACTTAGAAGTGTATCATAGCGACGGTAATTTTATACTTAGTCAAATTAAAACAAAAAAAATAACAGCATCAAAGTTAAGAGAAGCTCTAATTGAAAAGAAATTTATAATAAGAGATTGTAAGTCTTTTGAAGGGTTAGATGAATATTTCTTTAGAATTTGTACTTTAAATCATGATGATAATGTTTTATTGATAGAGTCTTTAAAATATATATTCAAAAATGAAGAGTAGTAATCTACTCTTCATTTTTTATTGTAAAATCTACTCCCTCAATTATATTTGGGTCATAGCTTTCTTTTTTATATTTTTCTATTTCTTCACTAATTATACCTAAACTCCATAACAGTACAAATAAATCATCTACAAAACCAAATACTCCAGTTATCATCTCTGGGATAAAGTCTATTCCCGATACAAGATATGTTATAGCTATAAAAATTGCAGATGTAACTTTGGCTTTACTTATTATATTAACCGCTTTATCTGTAAAAAAGTCAGGTAATTTAAATAGATTAATTATAAACATTATTCCAAACTTAGCATCTTTAAATCTTACTAAAACTTTTTTTAATATATCTAAAAGTATATCTAAAATTCTCATTAATACTTTCATAATTACCACCCCTAAAGTTATAACTTAAAACTATTATAACTCATAGAGCATTTTTCTTAAACATACAATTTTTACAATAAGTTAATACCAGATTGCTCACATTTTTTTATCATATCTTTCGGCCATATACCTACTTGAACTTCACCTATATGGGCTTTATTTAGAAAATACATACAAATTCTAGATTGACCAATTCCTCCACCTATAGTGTATGGCAATTCTCCTTTTAATAAAGACTTATGATATTCTAATTCTTTTCTATCTTCACACTTAGATAACTTTAATTGCTTTTCTAAGCTTTTTTCGTCTACTCTTATACCCATAGATGAAAGTTCTATCGCATTATCTAATACTGGGTTATAAAATAATATATCTCCATTTAATTCCCAATCGTCATAATCTGGACTTCTTCCATCATGTTTGTCTCCTGTAGATAATACTTTACCTATTTGCATTAAAAACACAGCGCCTTTTTCTTTTACAATTTTATCTTCTCTTTCTTTTGGCGTTAAACTCGGATACATATCTAAAAGTTCTTGAGATGTTATAAATGTAATCTCTTCAGGTAAAGTTTTTTGTATTTCTGGATATATACTACTTACATGTTCTTCAGTTTCTTTAAAAACTGAATAAATATTTTTTACAATACCTTTTAAAGTACCTATGTTTCTTTCTTTTTTATCTATTATTAATTCCCAATCCCATTGGTCAACATATATTGAATGAATGTTATCTAATTCTTCATCTTTTCTAATAGCATTCATATCTGTATATAATCCTCTTCCTATTGAAAATCCATATTTTTTCAAAGCCATTCTCTTCCATTTAGCTAAAGAGTGAACTATTTCTGCATTTTTCTTTATATCTGGAACTTCAAAACTTACAGCTTTTTCAGTTCCATTTAAGTTATCGTTTGTTCCTGTCTCCGGTAGAACAAATAATGGTGATGATACTCTTGTAAGTTTTAATGTTTCTCCTAGTCTACTTTCAAAAAAATCTTTTAAATCTTTTATAGCTTGTTGTGTTTGAATCACTTCTAATTTTGATTCATATCCTTTTGGTATTATTAAACTCATATTAATACTCTCCTTTATATTTTTTATTTTAGAGAGTATGACGTCATACATTTTTAACTTATAGTGTGGCCATCACTATTTATTGCATAAAAAAAACTCTCATCTCTATATAAATATAGGGACGAAAGTTTATATTTCCGCGGTGCCACCCTGATTAACCTGAATATATTATCAAGTTCTCTCAAATAACGCAGCAAGACAAATCTTAGTGCGTTCCAACTTGATAACGGTTTGGTTCCGTCTAAGCCTACTCTTTAAAATTTCGGTTAGCAACTCCAGGATGTTCTTCAATATAGGCTTCGTGTTGGACTCACACCATAACCAACTCGCTCTTGACTACTTCCTATATATACTCTTCCTTTCAACGTCTTTTTAAAAGATTTGAAATTGTTTAAAGTAATTCTATTTCAATATATGATTTATGTCAACTAAAATTTCTTGCCAAATCATTTTTTATAATTTAATTAAATATATAATTTGTTATTTTCTTATTTTTTTATATTGTTTTTACTCCAATTAACTTTATTTTTTATTCCATTTTATGTTTTTTAATTTATTTTCAAAAAACTTTATTTTTTCAGAATTTTTCTTCAAAATAAAAAAGCTACTATATTTATAGTAGCCTTTTTTATTTAAGATATTACATATTGAAAGTTTTATCTACGTAAGCTTTTATCTCTTCTGCTGTTCCCATAGTTAATACTTCATTAGCAAATTTTTTCATATCTTCATATTTAACAGAAGTTATGAACTTTCTAGCTGGAAGTATAGATATTGGAGACATAGAGAACTCATCAAGTCCCATTCCTAAAAGAATAGGTATCATTCTTTGATCTCCTGCAGCTTCTCCACACATTCCTACCCATTTACCTTCTTTATGAGCATTATCTATTACCATTTTTATAAGTCTTAATACAGCTGGATTAAATTGATTGTATAAATAGCTTATTTTTTGGTTCATTCTATCTACTGCACAAGTGTATTGTATTAAGTCATTAGTTCCTATAGAGAAGAAATCTACATGTTTAGCTAATATATCTGATATTACTGCTGCAGATGGTATTTCTATCATCATTCCAACTTCTACATCTTTAGAATATTCCATTCCTTCAGCATCCATTTCAGCTAAAACTTCTTTTATTATCTCTTTAGATTTTAATAGTTCTTCTAAAGAAGATATCATAGGGAACATTATTCTTAATTTTCCATGTACACTAGCTCTATATAAAGCTCTTAATTGAGTTTTAAATATATCTGTTCTATCTAGACATAATCTTATAGCTCTATATCCTAAAAATGGATTCATTTCTTCGTCCATTTTGAAATATTTTAATTCTTTATCCCCACCTATATCTAATGTTCTTATTACTATAGGTTTTCCATTCATACCTTCAAGAACTGCTTTATATGCTTCATATTGTTCTTCTTCACTTGGGAAATCATCTTCCTTATCCATGTATAAGAACTCAGTTCTATATAGTCCTACACCTTCTGCATCATTTTTTATTAATCCTTCTAAATCATTAGGGCTTCCGATATTCCCTGCAAGCTCTACATGTCTACCGTCAAGAGTTATAGAAGTCTTTCCTATCAATTGTTTTAACGCTTCTTTTTCTTCATCGAACTTAGCCTTTAAATCTCTATACTCATTTATAACTTTTTCATCTGGATTAACTATAACTTGTCCTGTTTCACCATTGAATACTATAAAATCTCCATCCTTAACTTTTTCAGTTACATCACTTAAGCCTACTACTGCAGCTATCTCTAATGTTCTAGCCATTATAGCAGTATGAGAAGTTCTACCACCTATATTAGTTAAGAATCCTAAAACCATTTTTTTATTCATTGTTGCAGTATCTGATGGAGTTAAGTCATGAGCTATTAATATAACTTCTTCAGATAAAGCTGATAAATCTACAACTTTTATCCCTAATATATGTCTTAAAACTCTATTTGTAACATCCTTGATATCCGCTGCTCTTTCTCTCATATATTCATTGTCCATTGACTCAAATATACTTACAAACATTTCTTTAACTTCGTTTAACGCAAAGTCAGCATTTACCTTTTCATCTCTTATTTTAGCTATAGTCTGATCTATTAATTCTGGATCTTGTAAAACTAATAGGTGAGCTTCAAATATTTCAGCTTCATGTTCCCCTAATTCAACTTTAGCTCTTTCTTTTACTTGCTCTAACTCTTTTTTTGACTCTTCTACTGCAGCTTGTAACTTTTCAACTTCAGTCTCAACATTTTCTATGTTTTTTTTCTCTATATTAAGTTCGCTATGTTCTATAACCAAAGCTTTTCCTAAAGCTACTCCTGGTGATGCTCCTGTTCCTTTATACATATATGCGTCCTCCCATTGTCTTGTGTATACATTATATATATTCAACAAACCTCGGTTTTCACCGAGGCTTTTTATTTTTTATTATTCACCAAATCCGCTTTCTATTAACTCAACTAATGCGTTAACTGCTGATTCTTGATCTTCTCCATTAGCAACTACAACAACTTCATCTCCTTGAGCTAATCCTAAACTCATTATTCCCATTATTGATTTAGCATTTACAACTTTATCTTTTGCCTTTATCTCTACTGTTGATTTGAACTCAGATGCTTTCTTTACAAACATTCCTGCTGGTCTAGCATGTAATCCACTTGCATTTTTGATAGTTACTATTTTTTCCATTGTAATACCTCCATAGATTTCATTTGTTATATTCTGATATAAATATTTGCAATATTAATTTATGCCTTTATATCATTTATTATTATATTTGTTAAAAGTTTAGTAAACCTATTCCTATGAATTGTAATTATAGGTCTAGTTTCAAAACTAGATTCCCAATTCACATTAGAATTCATATTAGTATTTACTACTTCTACTACCTTATTAAAATCATATAAGTTTGTTCTATTTATATTATTTTCCTCAAGCTTTTTCTCATATATGCAATAAAATAAATCTTTATACGAGAAGTCTTTTGGTAAATTTAAACACTCTCCTAATTTTGGAATTATGTTTTCTAAAAGTGTTCTTTTACTTATATCTCTTTTTATGTTCAATGCCTTTGTTAATGATTCTATAGTTTCTTTGCTCAAGTTGCTTAACTTGTAAAAACAATAATCATCATCATATTTATATTCCTTGTTGAAATAATATCTTAGACCATCATATCTGTCAAAGGTTTTCATAGCATCAAAATACCCTAGCTTAATGTTTTTACTTACATTGTCTGGATCTAAGTTTAGACACCCTCCTAGAGATTCTGACGGTACAATTATCTTCATGTTCACATCTTGATGGTGATTTAAATTTATCTTTCCAAATAAATCATCAACTAGTCTTATAACAACAATATCTTCATATCCTTTTTCTCTCAATAAACTTACAGGTATATTATTATGAAATAAACCATCTAAAAATAATTTATCGTCTAATTTATCTAGTTTAAATATAGGCAAGCTAGCACTTGCAATTAGATAGTCTAGCAATTTTCCTTTTTCAATATTTTCTAAGAACATAGGACTTGGAATTATTTTTCCATCCCATACAACTGTTACTAACCCAAAATCTTTATTGGAATTTCTTATAATATCTTCATCTATGGTCTTTTCTAATAAACTTCTAAATGGACTTATATCTATTCCTTTATTTTTTCTAGCTTTATTTATAAGAGATATCACTCTATTTATATTTTTAGGAGTAAAGTCAACATTTTTTATATTGTGATATGTTTCCTCATCCACATCCATAAAATGAGTGTAGTCATACTTAGTCCATATCTCTTCTAGTACCTCTAGGTTATTTTGGACTATATACGCTCCATTCAAGGCTCCTATAGAAGTTCCTGCAACACCTTTAAATTCTATCCCTAACTCTCTTAACGCCTTATATGCACCTAACTGGTAAGCACCCTTTGTGCCTCCACCTTCAAGTACTAATCCTTTCATAAATATCACCTTATATAAGTTATAAAGATATATCTTCCTAAAAACAAATATATTACAAGTTTCTCCCTATTTCAAGTAAAAATTATATTTTTTTATAATATTTATTCAATTTTAATTTTATGTTAGATTCTAAAAATAACATAGAAGCTTGTATTTTTAGCATTTCACTAAATTAAATATGCAAAATTTACTATTTTTACTATTTCACATCTAAATCACTATTTACTATTTTCACTACTTTTAAGAACATCTTTTTCTCTATGGGATTTAGCTTTATATTTGACATTATATAGTTATTAGGGTCTATTAAATATATCTTTTTATAACCAGTTTTATAAAACATCATACAAACATTTTTAATATCAGAAAAATTATCTGCATCAAATGGATCTACATCTATTATTAAATTATACTTAGATGTTTTTATTCCCTTTATTTTATCTTTATAATCATTTACAAACGTTTTTATTTCATTGCTATTTAAATATCCATTAACTTTTATATACACTTTACTATTTTCACCTAAAACCTGAGTATATATCATAATTTCCCCCCTGTAAAATACATTTACTATGAATATATGTATATATTCTTAATTTAGTGAATTTAGATTCAATGATTTTTTTATTAGCTCTTCTATTTCTTGTTGTAAATAATTTATCTCTTCATTTACTTTATTATCAAATTTAATATTTTTTATAATTTGTTTTGATAAATTTTCTATTTCTAAGTAATTTTCATCTTTAAAAATACTTATTTCCATAACTTTGTTCGGATAATAATCATATAAATTTTTACCCATCTTTTTTGCAAATACCTTAAAATAATTATCATATATCTTTGAATTTAATAATCCTAATAAATATTCATATGAAAATTCTTCTTCATACTCTTTTTTTATACAAAATGAATATACATCAGCACTGCAAAAACTATCATTTTCATCAATAGCAAATTTATTTTCATTTGACTTATATGGGTACATTATCTTTTTTCTTTCAAACATTGATTTATCTCTACCCCATTGTAATTGATACCATTTGCGAGTATTTTTCTTACATTCTCTTCTATTTTGCAATTTATTTTTATAATTTTGTATGTATTTTATAGATTGTATATAATTATTTATATCATTTATATCATCACTATATATAAGTTTTAAGTCACTTTTTTCTATATAATATTTCTTAATATTTTTATTTTTAATCCAATTTTTCACTATATCTTTTTCTATATTATTACATTGTATTTCATTATTTTTTATAACAAATGCTTTATCACATCCAGTTATAATTCCCTGAAAACTTATACATATATCTTTTAGTTTATATTTACAGCTCTTTTCTATAACGTTATATAAATTTACATTTTCCTTTTTATCTATAATCCACTTTTCACTCATATCACTTTGATTCATATGTATTTTAGTAAAATAGTCACTAAACTTTAGAGTTGATTTGATATCATCTATAAATTTCAATTTAATATTATAGTTGGTAATCCTATAAAAATCAAAACTCGAATCTATATATTTTGACTTTTCCATGGTAAATATACAACTTGCTACATTTGCATTTTTAAATACATTAAATCCATTAAAATCTATAATTTCTTTAATTTTAACATTATTAATGATATAGTTTCTTAAATTTTCTCCACTTGTGCTTTCCAAAAAATATCTTGGAGTTATTATACTTGCAACTCCATTTTTTTTAAGTAAGTCAATTATACGTTTATAAAAACAAAAATAAATGTCTGCTTTATCCTTATATACGTCACCATAATTTTTTATTAATTGCTTTTTATATTTCATAGTCAAATTTTTATGTCCTATATAAGGAGGATTTCCTATTATATAGTCAAACTTCTCACCCCAGAATGTTTCTTTCAAAGTATCATCTATTCCTTCATACATCAAACTATCAAAACAGTATATATTAAATTTAACAGTAGATGAATCTACCTCTTTATTCCTCAAAGAATATTTCAAAACATTTACTGCATTTTGATCTATATCTATACCATATATACAATTTTTAATTATATGTTCATGTATATTTTCAATATTAAGATCATTTTTTATAACTTCAAACTTTTTATACAAAACATCATATACCTCTAGTAAAAAATTTCCACACCCACAAGACATGTCCAATATTTTAGGAGATGGATTCTTGTTAAAATCATGTTCTGTCAAAATTTTATTAACAATATAATCTATTACATATTTAGGAGTATAATAAATCCCCAAAGCTTTTTTTTCATTTTCACTTAAACTATTTTCATATAAATCAGATAAATAGTAGTTATTACAATTTAGAATCTCCATATAACTTCCCCCTAGAAAATACACTTTCTAGCTACCATTATATCAAAGTTTGAATTAATTAATATATAATTAAACATAAATAAAAAGAAGTATATATTATATACTTCTTTTTATTTATGTTTAGAGTCTATGTATCTTAGTATTCCTTGAGCTATACCCTCTGCCATTTGATTTTGGTAACTTGAGTCACTAAGCTTTTTTTCTTCTTCCTTATTACTTATAAATCCAGCCTCAACTAAAACTGATGGCATTTCTGTCTCTCTTAAAATTTCTAAGTTAGAAGGATAAATACCTCTATTTTTAGTATCTAAATATAAGCATATTGTATCTTGTATAGATTTAGCTAATTTTTCTGATCCATCAATATTATTTGACTGATAATATGTCTCTGTTCCAAACGCGGATCTTCCTCCACTTTCTGAATTTAAGTGTATTGAAACAACCATATTTACCCCTTGCTCATTAGCCATTTTACTTCTTTCTTCTAAAGATACATATGTATCTTCTGTCCTAGTTAGAATAACTTCTAAATCTTCATATTGAGATAAATCGCCTGCTACTTTTTTTGCAATTTCTAAAGATATATTTTTTTCTAAGCTGCCATCTACTCCCTTAGCTCCTGCATCATTTCCTCCATGTCCAGGATCTATCAATATCTTAATTTTCCCTTTTGATTTGTCTTCATCTAAGCTAAGATGTTCAATTTCAGTATTGTCTTGAGCTTTAGTCTCATTGCTTTTAGAATCAGTTTTTGTTTTATCTTCACTCGTTGACCCTGTTAACATCTTTAACCCAAACATTATTGAAAATATAATTGCTAATAATAAAAATACTAAAATTAATAGTCTTGATTTTTTTATTCTTTTTCTCTTAACAGTTTTTTTCTTCTTTGCCATACATCCACCCTTCTACTCTATAATTCAGGTTAATTTTAGCATTTTTCGATTATATTTTCAATATGACTAACTTTATCCGCCTAAAGTAATATCTTGTTTGCTATACCAATTTATTGCTTCATGTATATGGTTGTGTTTAAAATCTGGCCAGTAATCATCTAAAACATAAAAATCTGCATATATAGATTGTACAGGTAAAAAACCACTTAGCCTTCTTCTTCCACCCCATCTTATTATTAAATCTAATCTAGATACGTCAAAAGACTGTATGTATTCATGTATATTGTTTTTATTATTTCCTTTAGCCTTAGATAATGTATTTAGGTCCCAATGCCACCCATAGTTAACTAACAAATTAGCTTTTATTTGCCCATCCTTAGCCTCTGTACGACTAGTATATGGAATTAGTTCCTTTGGGAACATCGGCGAACTCGTATTTCCTATAACCAGTAAAGATGCTCCTTCGTCTACTAACATCTTAGCTGCATTTACACACGCATCAGTAAAAGCTTTGGTCTGGGGTGCAGGTCTCTTTGTATTATCCGTAGTAAATCCATAAAATGTAACTTCATCTACGCCTATATCTCTGCATACCCTGTATGCTTCAAGTCCTGGGTCTAGTCCATTATCATACCCTTTGTCTTTAGTAAGGCCATTAGATTCAGCCCACCTTCTATTTCCATCTGGTATTATTCCTACATGTTTTGGAATTCTCATTTTAATCACCTCTTGATGTGAATTATTGACACATATAGAAATTTTACACAATTTAAAATATTTTATTAAAATTTTTAAAATTTTCAATAAAATAACTCCATTATTTATTATATTTATAGTAAACTATAAATATATTTTTATTCGGAGGTATTATATGAGGAAAAATTTGTTTTTAGTTTTTTTACTTTTTACTTTTTTACTTGTAGGTTGCTCTTCTAAATCAGATATTAAAGATGTACCTGTAAGTGAAATTAAAGATGCTATATTAAAAAATAATCTTTTAGACGTAGATCCTTTAAATTATATTCCCGCTTCAGAATTCCATGCTCTTAGTTCTGTAAAAAATGATATTAACGAAGGCTTTATGTTAAGTGCTATGATAAATGTTAAATTAAGAGATGTCATAGTTATTAAAACTGATAATCCTGAAGTTGTAATTAAAGCTTTAGAAAAATATAAAAATAATTCACTAAAACTATTTGCTGACGGATATGGTGGAGAAGATAATATGGAAAGTGTCTCAAATTCAATATTAAAGACAATAGGCAACTATGTATATTTTATAGCTACTCCAAACGCTGATGAGATTGAAAAAGTAATTTTAAATACTATTCAGAAATAACAATTGATCTATCTGATTTATTCTGTTAGTTAGCTATTAGTAGTTTAAGGACATCTAAGTCTTGTTGTTTTTTTTATTAAATATATTATATAATCACTTTAGATATATTATTTTAATTTTAGGAGGGTATTCATGGAACCGTTATTTTTAAAACCATTGTTTATGTACAGAATATGGGGAGGAACTGCATTAAGAGATAAGTTTAACTATGAAATTCCATCTGAAAATACAGGTGAGTGTTGGGCTATAAGTTCTCATGAAAATGGAGATTGCGAGATTACAAATGGAAAGTTTAAGGGGATGACTTTATCTAACTTATGGTCTAATCACAAAGAACTATTTGGAAATATGCCCGGAGATAAATTTCCACTACTTACAAAAATCTTAGATGCTAATGATAATTTATCAGTTCAAGTTCATCCTGATAATGAGTATGCTAAGAAAAACGAAAACGGAGAATTGGGTAAAACTGAATGCTGGTACATAATAGATTGCGATGATGATGCTGAAATGATTTTTGGACACAATGCTAAATCTAAAGAAGAGTTAGAATATATGATTTCAAATAACAAATGGAGTGACTTACTTAAAAGGGTTAAGGTTAACAAAGGAGACTTTTTCTATGTTCCTAGCGGAACAATACATGCTTTATGCAAGGGAACTTTAGTTTTGGAAACTCAACAAAATTCTGATACTACTTACAGAGTTTATGATTATGATAGAGTTGACTCTAATGGGAATAAAAGAGAACTTCATGTAGATAAATCTATAGCTGTTACTACAGTACCTCATGTTGAAAATAAACCTGACTACAACATTCTTGAAAACGATAACTTTAAACTTACAACATTTGTAAGCAATGAGTTTTTTAGTGTTCATAAATTAGATGTTTTCACCGAGTATAGTTCAATTCAAGATAAGTCATTTGAATTATATAGTGTAATAGATGGTGACGGAAAACTAGTATCAAATTCAAATGAATATAGTTTAAATAAAGGCGATAACTTTATATTACCTAATAACTTTGGAGAATTTAAACTAATAGGTAATTTACAATTAATAATTTCTCATATGTAGTTAAAGAGGGATGCATATTTATTTTAATACATCCCTTTTCCTTATTTATAATACCCTAATATCTTTATATATCTTCTCTCTCCTTCTTTTTCACTTAAAGGAAAATCTATCAAATCATCTGTATGCTGACATATTAAGTAATCTAATAAGTAATTTCTATCATCTAATATTACTTCACTTATTATCATTGTATGATATGCACTACCTTTATATATTAATTGAACTAAATCTCCTTTTTCTAACTCATCATAATCTGCTAGCACTGCATATATACCGTAATTTTCTGTTTTGTATTGATTGTTATTTAAAACATATCTACCAAATGCATCTGCAGACGTCCAAGTTGGAGTTCTACTAAAATCACTATACCAATACCATTTATGCATTATATCTTTCCCTTCATGATCAAGTGGTATGTCACCTGCATGTATGCACTGAGATATATAATTAGTACAGTCCCCTCCCCATGGGTCATAGTCTTTATATTTAGGATTTCTGTATAAAGCCCACGTTCTAGCATAATCAACTGCTGACTCTCTATCATATTCATTTAGAAATCTCATATTTTCACTCCATTATATAACTTTTAATGTAATTTGATATGTCACTTTCATTATCTTTAAAATTAATTTTAATTTCATCTATATCGAATGTATCTTTATTTTCATATGAAGAAAATACTATAGATACGTAGTCCTTTGTTATATAAAATTTTTGGTCTATATTCTTATCTATAAGATCTGCTTTATTGAAAATATCTTCTATTAATAATTCTCTCTTTCTTTTAAGATCAAAATTATAAGTATTTATATAATTTATTATTTTGTTAGAATTGTATAGTTCCGAAAATATTATAGATATACTAATTATATTATTTTTATTAAGATGTACTTTAAAAGCTACAAGAATAATTGTATTATCGCTAGAATACATATATTCTTCTTCTGAAACTTCCTTAAAAATTAATATATCATCGTATATTTTCTTATTTATATATTCTATGAATGAATTATTATTTAAATTTGTTATTACAGGATATTCTATTATGCAGTTTAAATTCTCGTACTCCTCATCTATATATGATTTATCTATTTTTAGCATCAAAATAGCCTCCTGTCTTTTAAGTATATTATTATGTATGCTTATTTCCTAAATTGTGTTATATTTTTCTGATATTTCGGTACTAAAATTATGCTTATCGTTTAACATAATATAAATATTTCAAAGTTTCAAAATAGTGTAGTATAATGCTTAAAATAAGTCATTGTGAAATTTGTCATTCATATATAAATTATGTCAATATTGTTACATATTTTGTAATATTTAGTGTATTGAATATATGTTCATAGTTTAATATAATTAGGTGTATGCTAAAAATAGTTAGAAAGAAGGGATTATTTTGTCGAATTTAAAAAAATTCGTTATTGCACTTTTGCTTCTGGTTGTATTAATACCAGCAGGTGCATTTGGTTATATATACTTTAAATTAAATAGTATGTATGACAGTTCTTCAGATACAAAAACACTTACTAAAACTGATTACAAAGCAGAAAAAGGAATAACTAACATTTTATTAGTTGGTACTGATGGAAGAACATTAGAGGAGGCTTCTAGATCAGATTCTATGATGATTCTTACTATAGATAACAAACATAAAAGCGTAAAGTTAACATCTTTAGCTAGGGATACATATGTTAATATTCCTGGGCATGGTGAACAAAAACTAACACATGCTTACGCTTATGGAGGAATTAATTTATTAGTAGAAACAATAGAGTCTAACTTTAAGCTAGATATTCAAAACTACGCTATAGTTAACTTCTTCTCATTTATGGATATCATCGATACTTTAGGTGGAGTTGTCGTTGATGTTAAAGATAGTGAAATTAATGAATTAAATAAATTTATACCTGAATGCTATAATTTTGATAAAAACTCTAACAAAGGTGACCTTAAGTTAATAGAGCATTCTGGTAATCAAAAACTAAATGGATATCAAGCACTAGCTTATGGTCGTATTAGAAAAAATGATAGTGCATTAGAAAGAGATAGACGTCAAAGAGCTCTTATGGAAGGTATGTTTGAAGGAGTTAAAAACTTACCAGTAACTAAATATCCAGAATTAGTTGATACTATACTACCTTATATAAAAACAAATATGAAACCAACTACTATTTTATCGCTTGGAAGTTCAGTTTTAGCTATGGGCGGATTAAATATTAAGACATTAGAATTCCCTATGGAAGAATATAGTAATGGTGGAATTTATGGAAATGCCGGATGGGTTTGGCGTTATGACGAAGATAAATGCCTACCTATTTTACATGACTTTATGTTTAATGATGTTATGTACCAAAAAACAAACTAGAAAAAAGCACTTACATTCGTAAGTGCTTTTTTCTAGTTTAATAATTCTACAACTCTTTTAAATGAGTTCTCATTTATATCATCCGCAATCTTATATATTAGATTAGTACTTTTTTCACTTAATACTCTTTGTTGATAATTACTTACCTCATTTCCTACCATAACTATTGGAGATTTCAACTTGGCAGCTAATGGTCCTGCAGTAAGTGCATCTACAAGAGGATCACTTTTAGATACAAATAAAGCATTATAACTACTTTCATTATAGAATTTTTCAATTACCTTTGCATTAGTTTCCTGTCTATCAATTCCACCTAATCGATTTCCCTTTACGTCATTCGATGTTATTCCATTTACCTTTTCTATTATATTATCTCCTACTACTTCCTCATCACCAATAAAATATGCATTTTTTATTCCTTTTGATTTTATCCAATTATAAACTTCATCTTCCATTTTATAAGTGTCTGTTAATATTATCGGTTGAACTTCTTCACCTGCATGAGATGCTACAGAAAGTGCATCAGCTTCTTTAAATCCATTAGCCAAATATATATTCTCTATAGGTTTATATTTTGCTATTTCTTTAGCTATTAATAAAGCTGTTTCATACCTATCAATTCCACCTATTCTATTTACACTTAAATTTGATATATTTCCTTTTAATATATTTATTAAGTTATCTCCAGTTACATCATCTGTACCTATCAATACCACTTCACTTGGATTTAATCGTTTGATTTCATCCATTGTTGATTTTGGCACATCATTTCTATTTGTTAATAGTATCGGACAATCATATAATGACGCTAATGGTGTAGCCGCTATGCCATCTATCATAGAATATCCATTAACTAATATAACCTTATTAGCTCCATCTTTCCAACCCTCTTTACTTATTGCTGTAGCAGTTTCAAAACGAGTTTCACCTGCTAAAGTTTTTATTTCTTTATTTTCACTATCTTTTATATATAAAGTTTTTAAGTCTTCTTGAAGTTTTTTATTGGATATAATATCTTTTGCAGAGAAATACATACTTCCTTTTATATTTGAATATTGTCTATTTAAATTTACCTGCTGTATTATTTGTCCTGCAATATCCTGACCTACCCAATCTCCAGTTCCTTGTTTATATATACCTTGTCCTATATATAAATTCACATTACTTCCGCTTACTTCATTCGCCCACCAGCTAACTAATTTTGAATAATCTGCTACTGAGTATCCAATAGGCCAATATAATTGTGGAGTAACGTAATCAATTAGATTATTTTTTATCCAATATCTAGTATCTGCATATTGAGTAGAATAACTTTCACTACCTCTTGTATCCGAACCTGTTGGATCACTTGATTTATTCCTCCATATCCCCGATGGACTTACTCCAAATTTAACGTTAGGTTTAATTGACTTTATAGAAGTTTTTACATCTTTTAATAAATTATTTACATTTGATCTTCTCCAGTCACCTTTTTCCATACCATTTCCATACTTATTGTAGGTTTGGTTATCTGTAAAGTTTGAATCTGGATAGAAATAATCATCAAAGTGAATTCCATCTACATCATAATTGCTTACAACTTCATTTACAGTGTCAACTATATGCTTTCTAACTTCAGGTAATCCTGGATCATAATATAATTTATTATTGTACGATATAACCCACTCTGGATGTAATTTTGCAGGGCTATTTGCTGCTAACTTATTAAAATCAGTCCCACTTGTAGTAACTCTATATGGATTAAACCATGCATGTATCTCCATGTTTCTTTTATGAGCTTCTTCAACAGCAAATTTTAATGGATCATACCCTGGGTCTTTTCCTGCAGTTCCAGTAAGAACATCAGACCATGGATTTATAGATGACTTATATAATGCATCTGCTTTAGGCCTTACCTGTAAAACAATAGTATTGATTCCTGTTTCTTTTAACTTATCTAACATATTAATCAGTTCTTGTTTTTGCATTTGAGGATTGTTTTTGCTATTACTACTTGGCCAGTCTAAATTATAAACAGTTGATACCCATGCTGCACTCATCTCGTCTGTTTGTGCACTTGAATTAACTCCTGTTATCATAAATAAACTTAACCCAATCAAAAAAGAAATTAAGTATTTTTTCATCAGTTTCATATTTCTCCCTATTTTTTCATTTTTTTCCTTTAAAATATATCACAAATTGTCTATTTTTGCAAAATAAAAGTAGGGATTTGATTAAAATCAAATCCCTACTTTTATAATACTTTGCTATATAGATTTTTTATTATTTTAAAATTCTCATTAACGTCTAGTTCTTTACACACAAATTCTCTAGCTGAAATCCCCATATCTTGTCGTTTTCTTTCATTTTTTATTAATTCTATAATCGCATCTCCAAGTTCTTCTACATTTTTGCTATTAACTAATATAGAACTCTCTCCTTCTTTAGTTGCTTCTGGCAATCCTCCTACATTAGTTGCTATTACAGGAATACCGCAAGCTTCTGCTTCAACAGCAGCTACTCCAAAGCTTTCTTTTAATGAAGGAAATACAGCTATATCAAATTTATTAAAAATATCTACTATATCAGCTTGATCTACATACCCTATAAATTCAACATATCTATCAATTTCTAATTCCTTACTCAAATTTTTCAAGTATTGTTTTTTACTTCCATCTCCACCTATTATCAACTTTAATTCTCTATCTGGGAAATAATCCTTTACATATTTAAATGCTCTTATAAGGTAATCTATACCATACTTATCCTCTAATGTTTTTATAGTTCCTATAACAATTGAGTCTTTTTTTATTTCCTTTTTAAGTGGTTTAAAAAAGTTTACGTCAACTCCAAAAGGTGTTATATGTATTTTTTTGTCAGTATACAGTGATGTTTCTTCTGCCATAGCCTTACTTGTAGACAAAACTATATCAGCTTTTTTTAAATTATACTTTAATATATGTTTATTTATAATGTTTAGCCTAGGAAATTCATAAATATCTGTTCCCCATACAGAAAGTATGTATGGCTTAAAATTAATTAAACTGCCTAAAAGCCCATAACTACTAGCAAAATGAGCATGTACAATATCAGGGTTAATAGACTTTACTATGCTCTTTATTGTTTTTATAGATTTTAAATATCCTATTTTTTTAAAAGTTTTTTCATTCTTCAACTTTTTAACTTCGTAATCTAAGCTATATACAATCGCACTATCAAGCTCACCTTCATTTAAAGATATAACATATATTTCATATCCATGTTTTGAAAAATAGTCACAAAATTTTTTAGTATGAGTACTCGATGCATCCGCTAAGTAACAAATCTTTTTCATCTTAATCTATCCTTTTCTTATCTGAAAAATCTATTTTATAAAATTAACAAAATTAATTATAACATAAATTTTACTTTTTTATATTGTAATAATAAGATACAAATCCATCATTATCTAAATCTTTTTCTATTTCATTAAATAACTGACTTACGGAATGCTCTCCTATTGCGTAATGTTGATGCTTAGGGTCAAAATTGGTGTATGAATACATGCTTCTTTTAATTTGGTTACTATTCGTTGGATAGTAATTTTCTAGTTTTATATTTTTATTTTTTTTCTCAAAATTTTCACGTACGTAAAACTCCACAAAAAGATCAAGGTTATTTATTTTACCTTCATCATAAAGTTCCTTCGCTGCTATCCCTAAAGTATAATGATCATTATGTCCTCCCTCAACGTTTTGTGACATATTTGATATAGTAAATACTTTTGAATTTGGATATTGCTCTAAATAATCAGATATAATGGCTTTAGCCCTCTCCTTATCTAAAGTTCCATCCTTAACTGCAAACCTAGAAATATGAATATTATTTTGTTTAACTCCTAACGAAGTTAGTGCCTGCTTATACTCCTGATCTCTTAATCTCGTAAATTCAGTCTCGCTTATTTTAAAGTCGTGCCTTTCATTATGAATATTACATACAGCTCTTCCATTTAACAAATTTTCACGAATAGATGACGATATACCATCTGTAGACAGTATAACATGTACATCATATCCATCTTTTATATATCTCTGGATAGCAGGAGAAAAAGTCAAAGTTTCATCATCTTGGTGAGGTATAAAAAACAAAGCTGTTTTTTTAGGCATACTAGTAAATATTAAATATATTAGAACCAATATACATATTAAAATACCTATTATCTTTTTTATTTTCAATCTTTTTCCCCCTATAAATTTTTATTACTTTAAAGCACCTTCAATTATTGATTGTGCCATTTTTTCATAAGATTCACTTCCATATGATATAAATTTATCCATATCGCCTTTACTAGTTATAAACATTCCTTCAACAATAACTGAAGGTGCTTTAGTATTAGTTAAAATGTATAAATTATCTCTATATCTAGCTCCTCTATTTTTAAAATTAAACTCATTAGAAAGTTTATTAGCTATATTTTCAGCTAATAATTTTGATTGTCCGTTTGTATTACTATATAAAACTTCACTTCCCATTTCATTATTAGTTTGATCAGAACTGTTAAAGTGAATAGATATCAGTTTATCTACTTCATTTAGGTTAGCTACAGTTGATCTTTGCTTCAGTTCATCTGCTTGCGTAAACTTGCCTTTAGGTAATGTATCAACGACATTATAGCCTAAATTTCTTAATTTATATATTATTTTTTCTCCAACAACTTTAGTTAAGTAATCCTCATCATAAGCCCCATTTATAGCACCTCTTAACATAGGTCTAGGTACATTATGACCTATATCTACAGCTATAGTTGGCTTAACCATAGAATCTGTGTCACTAGATACTATAACTCTTACTTGAATTTCTTTTATGCTATTAATTGTTCCTATTTCACCTGCAATTTTATTGTCTTTCACCCAAGCTTTCCAACCTCTATCATCTTTTACTCTGTAAAATACGTGATAGTTTTCTGGAGCATTTTTTAAATTAATTCGTATCCCTTGTATATTGCTTACTCCATCTCCAACTGCCGATCCATCAGACCCTTTTTGCCAGCTATTATTATAAAATGCACTGTAATCTATTCCAAAGTCTGAATGCTTTTCTATTGATAAACTTTTTAATCCTGAACTATATACAGGGTTAACTTTTATTGTATTCTGATATTCATCTTGTGCTGAGTCTGTTATTCTACTATCTTGGGGTGAATCTACATAATTTGGTGTTGGTTTTGGATCTGGAAGTGGCTTCTGATCACCCGTGTCTACCGGAGTATCACTTAAATAATTATTACTTACATATGCATATGCATATGTACTGTTATATTTTATTTTTGCCCATCCCGTACTAGTTATATCTACAACCTCAACAGAGCTTCCATATGGTAATTTACCTATTATTTCATCACCTGTACTTGGCCCTTTTCTTACACGCAATCCATCTTCAGCTGTCACATATTTTATTTTTACTGTATTATTATTATCATCAGGCTTCGTATCGCTTAGGTATGATCCACTCATATAAGCTTCTTTTCCATTGAATACAATTTTAGCCCACCCATTATCAAGCATTTGTATAACTTCTATAGCTTGTCCTTTTTTTACTTCTCCTACTTTTTCAAAGTTTATAGAAGGCCCACTTCTAACATTTACAGTTTCTTCATTAGTTACGTACATAATTTTATTAGTATTTTTTGAAAATAATTCTTTTAGTTGATTAAAAGAATTTTCATTTCCTTCATTTCCCACTTGTGTCAAAACAGGTGTCCTTTTATCTTTAAATAGCTTAGATTGAGCTTCAGATAATTGATTCCCTACAATAGCAACTGGAGAATTCTGTTTTGAAGCTAATACTCCTACAGAAAGTGCATCAACTAACTCATCTTGTTTTTTCATGCCATCTTTAGCTACATATACATTATTTAATTGCTGTTGTGGATAAAATTTAGATATTACTTTTGCATTAGTTTCATTTCTGTCTATACCACCCAATCTTTCTGGGTTAGGTACATTTTTTTCTATATTAGTAGGAACTACATCATCAGTTCCTATTATGTAAGATTTGCTTATATTTTCTGATTGTATAAATTCATCAAAAGCTTTAGTCCCATTTTCAGGAGATATAGGCACTATAGCCATGTTGTTCGTAGCTGCTACAGATGCTATACTTACTGCATCTGCAAGTCCATTCATTCCATTTACAATTGCGATTTGAGAAATATCTTTTATTGAGTCCATTTTTTTCACAATTTTTAATGCAGTTTCATATCTATCTACTCCACCTAATCTTTCTGTAGATATTCCCATAGATTTTACTTCTTGATTTACCCTATCTGAAACAACATCATCAGTCCCTATTATATAAACATTTTTTACTCCTAATCTCTCCAATTCTCTTTTTGTATCTTTGTTTAAATAATCTTGTTGAGTCAATAATATAGGCGCATTTTTTAAATTTGCAAGAGGTGTAACAGATAAAGCATCAACTATAGCACTACTATTTACTATAATAGCATTTTCAGCTGACTTCCATCCATCTTGACTAACCTTTATAGCAGTTTCATATCTATCTACTCCTACTAATTTTTTTTCTTCTACGTTATTTGCATATGCTGCAGGTGACATAAGCAATATCGCCGAAGTCGTTAATACTGATATTGCAATATTTCTTTTTTTCACTAAATTTCCCCCTTATAAATTAACATCCTTCAATAAAATAGGTTTTCTTACTAATTGTACCATTTTATCACATAATTAATAAGACCCTTATGCTAAATTATACGTATTAAATAAAAAATCTTTAGTCAAAGACTAAAGATTTCTTAATTTAATACGTATAATTTAATTAATATTGATACTTTGAATATATTACAATCTCTTTTTTACTGCATTTAAAACATAATACGAAGTTACATAAGCTGACTTTACTAAAGATAATTCTTCAATATCCCTATATACTTTCCAGTTTCTACGTATCATTTTTAATTTATTAGAAGATATTGAATTCGATACAACTCTATATCTCGCAAGAGGAATATTTATACCATATGCAGTATATCCTTTTTTTAATATACTTAGCCAAGTTACGAAATCTTGTCTTGCCCTTAAATTTGGCATTTGTATATCACCAACTATATCTTTATCAATAACTACTGTTAAGCATCCTATTATAGTATTTTTCAAAAGTTCTTCATAATTTATAGTACTAGGAACACTTACAATTTTATCTGTAGGTTTCCCATCTTCATCAACCATTTTATAAGAGGTAAAAGTAAATCCAACTTTATTTTCTATCATAAACTTTATTTGTAAGTCTAGCTTTTCGGGTTCCCAGGCATCATCACTGTCTAAAAAAGCTAAAAATCTTCCCGTAGCTGCTTTTATAGCTGTATTTCTTGCAACTGCGGCTCCTGAGTTTTGACTAAGTTTAATGTATTTGAACCTACTATCTTTCTCTACATATTCATTTATTATTTGTTTAGAATTATCTGTAGAGCAATCATCCACTAATACCATCTCCCAATTTGTATATGTTTGATTCAGAACTGATGATATCGTGTCTTTTATAAATTTTTCAGAGTTATATACAGGTGTTATTATAGATACTTTCATTTTTTTCTCCTATTAGATTCCAAGTATTTAAACATATTAATGTCCTAAAAATTTTATCTTCCTATAGAATAATATTCTATCCCCATTTTAATCATTTTTTTTATGTCATAACAATTTCTTCCATCAAAAATAATAGGTGTTTTCATCTTTAATTTATATTTATTTATATCAAAATCTTGAACTTCTTTCCATTCAGTCATTATAAAACAGATTTCCGCTTCATCTATTGCATCATCTATGGATGTTGTATATTCAATTGAATCTCCAAATATATTTTTTGCATTTTTAATTCCAACTGGATCATATGCAATTATATTAGCACCTCTTTCTTGAAGATACCTTATATTTGGGATTGACGGAGCCTCTCTTAAATCATCTGTTCCAGGTTTAAAAGTTAAACCAAGTACTGCAACTCTTTTATTTTCAAAATCAGCGACTATATCTCTCGCTTTTTTTATAAGCTTTATTTTTTGAGACTCATTGACTTCTATAGCTGCTTTAATAGTCTTTAACTCATAGTCATGGTAACTAGCCAACCAGTGTAAGGCTTTTGTATCCTTAGGGAAACAAGACCCTCCATATCCTATCCCAGCTTTTAAAAACTTATCTCCTATCCTAGGGTCATAACTCATTCCTTGTGCAACATCTTCTATATTTGCTCCTACAATTTCACATAAGTTTGCAATGTCATTCATAAAAGATATCTTCAACGCTAAAAAATCATTCGATGCATATTTTATCATTTCCGCACTTTTTCTATTTGTGAAAACTATAGGTTGATTAAACTTACTATAGATTTCATTCATTATAGATCTTGCCCATTCACTTTCAGCTCCTACAACTATTCTTGAGGCATTTAAAGTATCTTTTACCGCCGTTCCTTGGGCTAAAAATTCTGGATTTGAAACCACCTCAACTTTTACATCATTAACTAAGTTCTTTTTTATATAATTTTCAATCTCATCGTTTGTCCCAATAGGTACTGTAGATTTTATGACTACTACACAATCTTTTTCTAGGTTTTCAGATATTTGCTTCGCAACTTTTTTTACGTAATCTAAATTTGCTGATCCATCACTTCTCTCTGGAGTTCCAACCGCAATCATTACTACATCGCACTTCTTGTAAGCATTCTCATAGTCAGTAGTATAGTCAATTCTTCCTTGCTCATAGTTTTTTTCCATTAATTCTTCTAAGTCAGCTTCATATATCGGAGATTTACCTGATTTCATCTTTTTTACTTTTTCTTCATCTATATCTATGCAAGTAATGTTCCATCCTACTTCTGCTAGA
Organism: Paraclostridium dentum; assembly: GCF_048568265.1. Taxonomy (NCBI): domain Bacteria; kingdom Bacillati; phylum Bacillota; class Clostridia; order Peptostreptococcales; family Peptostreptococcaceae; genus Paraclostridium; species Paraclostridium dentum. Next base: position 2,596,962 of record NZ_CP183813.1, read on the forward strand.
CATACACCCGTTACTAAGCCTACATACCCGGTTCCTGCAATCGCTATCTGCATACTTTTCCTCCTACTTAAAACAGTTAATTCTATTCTTCATGTTATATATACTATTATTTTAATAAAATACTACATTAAATAAATATTTTACCTATAATCTTTATATATGTCAATATTCCCTAGGTTTCATAGTTTTGTACTAGATTGTTATTTTATCATATACAACATATTTTTTAACATTTTATTTAATTATGCTTTTTCAAATAAAAAATAGTGATAATACTATATAGTATTATCACTATTTTTTATTTGAATCTTATAAATTCTTTTATAGCTTTTATATAAACACTCCAAAAGTTTTCTATTTTTACACTTTTCTTTATCCCAAAAGCCATAAAAATAGGAAATCCTAATAAGCATCCAAATAATCTTTTAAATAAAGGCCCTTTAGCTATAAATGATTTTCTATCTAAATAATTTCCTTCTTTATTAGGATGATATGCCACTACTACTGGAAAAAAGCACATTTTTTTATATCCTAAATTATATAAATCCATTAAATAAATGTTCTCTTCTCCTGAATTGTATTTTCCTCCAACTCCAAATCTTTCGTCAAATCCAATCTTATAGTCTCGAACTCTATCTATATTTACATATACATCTAATGATGATTGTCTTAAAACACTTTTTTTAGAGAAGTTTAATATTTCTTTTTCTGGATAAACTTTAGAAAACTCCTTTTTTATTGGATCATAATGTTCAAAACAAGCTATATCTGGATTATGTTTTTCAATATATGCTTTTACAGTCTCAAATGCATTATTTTTATACCAACCATCATCATCAGCTAAAGTCATTACATTACCTGATATATAAGGTATGCCTTTATTTCTAGCTTTAGAAATTCCCTTTTCATCCATAGTAATATGCTTATACTCAAAATCATATTGCTTAAGGGTTTCTTCTATAAATTTATGATTACCTTGAGATACTACTATTAATTCAAATTTTTTATATGTCTGATTTTCTAAACTTTCAAATAAATTTTTTATTTCTGATTCTCTAGTACCTAATGTTGGCAATAAAAGACTAAATTTCATGTTTTAAATTCCCTTCATATTATTTCATTATGTGCTTTTTAATATTTATAAATGTATATATATTAAAATAAAAAATAGATTTTAATAAAGGTGTCTTTTCTACATTTCTTATTATATTCCATGTCCACTTAGCCGCTTTAAGTTTATTGCCAGATAATGAATCATCTCTTTTTCTGTACAATGCTAAAGATTCCTCTATACCATATGCATTATATCCTTGTTTTAAAATTTTAAGCCAAGTTGCGTAATCTTCATGGTTTATATATTCCATCTGTAAATTTTTTATTACTGAAATATCTATCATTACGGTTAAACACCCAATCTTATTATACCTTAAAAGATCTTTATATGTTATAACATCTTTACATTTTATTATTTTATCTAACTTTTTTCCATCCTCATTTATCATTTCATAAGAAGAGTAAGAAAAGACTATTTTGTTTTTCTCCATAAAATTAACTTGTTTTTCTAATTTCTCACGTTTCCATAAATCATCACTATCTAAAAATGCTAAGTATTTTCCATTTGCAGCCTGTATACCTATATTTCTAGCTCTGGCTGCTCCTCCATTTTCTTTTAAATTTATTATTTTAATTCTTGTGTCTTTTTTTATAAATTTTTCTATTATATTAATCGAACTATCTTTTGAGCAGTCATTTACTAATATAAGTTCGAAATTTTCATAAGTTTGATTTAGCACACTTAAAATTGTTTCTTCTAAAAATCTTTCTGCGTTGTATACAGGGGTTACTATAGATACCATACTTCTCTTTTGGCTGTTCATATTCTCCTCCTAAATATCTATTATAAAAGACTAAAAGTGCAGTACAAAGCCTACACTTTTAGTCTTTTATAAATTATCTAACATATACTCTATTTTACTTATTATTTCATTTTTATCAAATTCACTTTTTTTACACTTAAGTGTTTCAGCATATTCATTTCTTAATTTTTCATCTAGTATCATTTTTTTTATTCCATTGTATAAATCTTCATCATCATTTTTAACAAGTAAACCATATTTCCCAAAATGTAACATTTCATTAGGTCCCGTAACACTTGTAGACACAATAGGTTTGTTGAGTGTCATAGCTTCTGCAATTACTAGAGGTAATCCTTCATATTCTGAACTCATAACATATATATCAGCCATATTTATCCATTTATACGGATTGTCTGTAAATCCAACAAGTTTAAAAGTATCTGATACGTTTAGTTCTCTTATTAAACTTTCTAATTGCTTCTTTTCCTGACCTTCTCCTAGTATTACAAATTCATTTTTTATACCATTATCTAGCAATAGCTTGTGTATTCTAACTAATCTATCTATTCTTTTTGATTTTATTAGTCTTCCTACAGCTATCAGTGTAATATCTTCTTTTTCATAATCCAAATGTTCTTTAGATTTTCGCTTTATTTCATCCTCATCAATCGGGTTATATATTACTTCTAATAATTCATCCCTGTTCTTAAATTTCTCGAAAGTTTTTAAAAATCCTTTTTTAGACTCTTCAGATACAAATATTATTTTATCCATTTTATCATATGATTTCTCTAACTCTGCTTTAGATATTATACTATCATATTTACTTAAATCAGTATGAATCCATCCAATTTTTTTATTGCAGTTTCCACCTGCTACAATTACAGCTCCTAAGCCTTCTAAAAAAGATACTTCTATGTCATATTCTTTGTCTTTAATAAATTTTCTAGCTATGCTAGGTTTTTTTTGAATTAGCTTCATATATATTCTTCTATATATTTTATATATATTCCTATGAATTCCATTTTTAATATTGTCAGTCCCCTTAAATATAGCAATTTTTTCTACATTAGGATTAATCTTGTTTTTGTATACCCCTTCATCACTAACAACCAATACATCAACTTTGTACTTATTGTAATTTATATTATCTAATAAATTTATTAAAACTTTTTCAGCTCCGCCTCCACCAAGAGTTTGGATAACAAATAAAATTTTTTTCATGAGACACCTCGATTAGCTTTTTAGAATATTAAAAATTGTTTTAAATTGCTTTATCATTCCAAACTTATAAAAAGTTATTTGCATTTTAGTAACAATTTTACCAGTTCTATTTTTATCTATCCATAAATAGTCTAAATATTTATTATTTGACCATTTTTTGAAATTTTCATTTAAATATTTTTTAACTATTCTGGAAACTTCATCATATTCTACATTATCAAGAGACTTAATTTGAATTAAATATGAACATATATGTTTTATAAAATAATATTCAATTACTTCTTGGTATAAAGTGTATAATTCCTTCTCTTTAAGATATAATATTATAGAGTCAAATATAGAGAAGATATCATATAATTTATCTTTTTTTATTATATTACTTGAAGATGTACTTCTTCTATATAAATAACAATATAGTTTCTCCTCAACAAAAGTTATACTATCACTCGATAAAATAACTTTTGTTATTGCTTCTAAATCCTCAAACCATAATTTAGTAAAATAAATATCATTTTTTGTAAATAAATCTTTTTTATAAATCTTATTCCATGGAGCTGGATTAATTTTGATTAACTGATTTAAATCTGTTTTAGTACTTATATTTGAATCCAAATGAATAGTTTCAGTTTCTAAAAAATTATAATCTTCATCTACATTTTTGAATTGACATATAGCTATATCAGAGTTATTCTCATTTGCTTTATTGTAAAGTTTTTCAAACATATTTAATTCTACATAATCGTCAGAATCAACAAACCCTAAATATTCACCTCTAGCAACTTTAATTCCACAATTTCTTGCTTCTCCAACACCTTCATTTTTTTTATCAATAACAATTATTTTATCTTGATATTTTTGTTCATATTTTTTTATTATATCTATAGAATTATCTGTGCTTCCATCATTTATAACTATAATCTCTATATTGCTTAATGTTTGATTTACTAAGCTATCTAGACATTTAACTATATACCTTTGTACGTTATACACCGGTACTATTATACTTACTTTAATTTCATTCATCTTTTACCCCTTAATCCCTCATATTTTATTTTTTATGTTTTCTATATAAATTGGCAAATATGATTTATACGGTAAATATTCAGAGTTTTTATCAAATAAACTTATACTAGTGATAAAAAATATTGAAACCATACTTGTAATAATTAAATATATTATAGATTTAACTAATTTATTTTTACCTAAATAAATAAAGTAACTTATTAGTATAACACCTGAAATGTTAAATATAATAACCATTCTTTGCTGTAAAACATATGACTCCATTAAAGAATAATAAGACATAAAGCTAATTACATATAAATTTAGAAATATATTAAAATATTCAAACTTCTCGCTAAGCTTTTTTCTAAAAACTAAAGCTACTGATATTACTAATATTTTCTCTATCATTGCCGGAGATACCCCTGCTGACATTCCAGTTGATAAATAACTACTTATAGATTTATCTATTCCTTCAGGAGTAATTAATGTTATAAAATTTATCCACCTTGTAAATCCTAATACTATAGATAGCACCATAAGAATAACTAATATATTAGTTTTATATTCTCTATTTACAATAAAATAAATAGGATATAATACTAATGTTGACTTATGGAAAAGAACACAAATAGTTATACAAATAAAATACTTTAAAAAGTTTTTTTCGTATATAAATTTTATAGAATATAAGAACACAGCTATGCTTAATCCTTGTCTCACAAACATGAAATTAGTTTGAGGATAAGCATATCTCAAATATATTAGAATTGCAATAAAACAATATGGAGTGTATTTCTTACAACTTTTAAATATAATAGATAAAGTTATAGCTGCCATAATAAGAAATACTTCATTTATTGAACCTCCTAAACTTTTAACTATAGAGTTAACTATTATATATCCGGATTCCATTCTTGAATCAGATAGTGAAATTTCTCCATTTAATAGTTGTTTCAAGGTTCCTACCTCATGATTAAACGTATGTGTATATCCTGACCAATCACTCCCTGTTTCAAATCGAGTTCCTGCAAATATAACTAATAAAAAACATAAAAATACGTATACTAAATTCCTTATCTTTTTATCTTCAATATATATGTCCATAAATCCACACACAGTTACGATAAAAAGTATCAGTAAATATTCCATAGAAATTTCCTTTCTAGTAACTTTTAAATTTATTCTTTAAATATTATCTAGCTCCTTCTCCAGTAAAAACTACTCCTACTGTTTTTAATATAATATTTATATCTAAGAATATACTTCTATTTTTTATATAGATTAAATCCCACTTCAACTTATCTTTTGGGCTTATATCGTATCCTCCATTGACTTGAGCTAATCCAGTTAATCCAGGTTTAATACATAATCTATCTATAAATCCAGGAATTTCTTTATTAAATTCATAAGTTAATTCTGGTCTTTCTGGCCTAGGTCCAATTAAACTCATATCTCCTTTTAATATATTAAAAAGTTGTGGTATTTCATCTATTCTAGTCTTCCTTATAAATTTTCCTATTTTAGTTATTCTAGGATCATCTTTTTGAGCCCATTGAGCTCCCCCATGCTTTTCTGCATCTATACGCATAGATCTCATTTTATATACTAAGAATTTTTTTTCATCTTTTCCTAATCGTTCTTGAGTATAAAATATAGGACCTCTGTCTTCTATCTTTATAAAAATAGCAACAATCATCATAATCGGTAATCCAATTATTAAACCTAATAAAGAAGATATTATATCTAATATTCTTTTATATATTTCATAAAGCCATTTTTCATTTCCAAATTTATCTTTATTAATTTTAAGTTCATTATTGCTTTTTATTTCCGTATCTAAAGATGTTTGCATACTTTTACCTCCTTTAATAAAATTCTATCTTTATTATTATAATTAAGATTGCTTATATTATCAAGAGTTTAGACAAATTTCAACAAGTGACAAAATTGTATAATATATATATTATAATATGCGATATAAGGTTAAATACTATATATAAATTTTAGCATTTAACCTTGTATATGAAAAAAGCTTTAGATTTAAACATCTAAAGCTTTTTTCATATATTAATTATTTATATTAAATTTTTTATTTTTTTGTTAAGAGTATCTTTTATAAGTCTACACTTACTTTCAACTAACTCTTTTGAATTTCCACATATTCCCATATAGAACTTTAATTTGGGTTCAGTTCCTGAAGGTCTAGCTGCAATCCAAGATCCATCTTCTAGTATAAATTTTAGGACATTTGATTTTAGCAGTCCATCTATCCCCTCATTATAATCCTTACTTTCTATTACTTTTACTTTCGCTAATTCATTTAGTCCATTTTCTCTAAAGTATTCCATAATTTCTTTTATTTTTTCAAGTCCAGATATTCCACTTAACGTAAGCGATATCATATCTTCTTTGAAGAACCCTACTTTATTGTAAAGTTCCATAAGTCCATCGTATAAACTCATTCCTTTATCATAATAATACGCCGCCATATCCGAAATTAACATAGATGCTACAACACCATCTTTGTCTCTTGCATGTGTTCCAACTAAATATCCATAACTTTCTTCATATCCCATAATAAATGTTTTTTCATTTGTCTGCTCAAATGTTTTTATTTTATCTCCAATAAATTTAAATCCAGTTAATACATTTAGACAATCTACTCCATAGCTTCCTGCCACTTTAGCTCCAAATTCAGAAGTAACTATAGTTTTTATTATAGTTGAGTTTTTTGGTAAACAATTCGTTTCTTTTAAATGTCCTAAAACATAATTAACAAGTAAAGCTCCTATTTGATTTCCTGTAAGTAATTCATATTCCCCATTGTTAGTTTTTACAGCTAATCCAACTCTATCGCAATCTGGATCTGTAGCTATAACTAAATCAGCACCTTCTTTTTTAGCTAATTCTATACCTCTTTCTAAAGCTTTTTTATCCTCTGGATTTGGATAGTTAATACCAGCAAAGTTAGGATCTGGTGACTCTTCTTCTTTTACAACAAATACTTTTTCAAACCCAACTTCATTTAATATTCTTTTTATCGGAACATTTCCAGTTCCACAAAGTGGTGTATACACTATTTTGAAGTTTTTGCCAACTCTTCCTACTGTGTTTTTGCCTATAAATTGTTTCTTAACAGCTTCTATAAATTCTGTATCTTGTTCCTCACCTAGCATAACTACTAAGTTTTTTTGATCTTTTTTTATAGTGGGTATTTTGCTGTAATCATTTATACTATTAACTTCTTTTGTAATTGCATCAGCTATATTAGGCATAACTTGAGCTCCATCTTCCCAATATACTTTATATCCATTGTATTCAGGTGGATTATGGCTAGCTGTTATAACAACGCCTGCTATACAATTTAAATTTCTTACTGCGAAAGAAAGTTCCGGAGTTGTTCTTAAATCATCAAATATATATGCTTTTATTCCACATGCAGCTAAAGTATTAGCTGTTTGTATGCAAAATTCTCTAGATTTAAATCTACTATCATGAGCTATAACTACTCCTCTATTTTTTCCTTCTTGCCCAACATTTTTTAATATATAATTAGCAAGTCCAAATGTAGCCCTAGCTACAGTGTAGTCATTCATTCTATTTGTTCCGGCCCCTATAATACCTCTTAATCCAGCTGTTCCAAACTCTAAATTTTTGTAAAACCTTTCTTTTATTTCATTTTCATCATTTTTTATAGCTTCTAATTCATTCCTAGTATCATTATCAAAGTATTCATCTGTTAACCATTGATTATATATTTCCTTGTAATTCATATCCTCTTCTCCTTTATAATAATTTATCCCATTATTTGTCTACATCTTTTTATTTTACTATATATTGTTAATTTTATCTATATATTCAAATCTACTTATTTCAACATTTAGGTACAAAAAAAACACTAGCGTTACTAGTGTTTTATACATGAATAAATAGAGCAAATCTATAAGCGGAGTTCTGTATTAGATAATCATCTTTCTAGACTTATTGTCACCAATAAGTTCAAGCGGCCTACCAACCGGAGAGTACGAGCAATACTCTTTTAATCCTAACTTGGCCTTGCTCCGAGTGGGGTTTACACAGCCGATTAGTCACCTAACCGCTGGTGAGCTCTTACCTCACCTTTTCATCCTTACCATTTCTGGCGGTTATTTTCTGTTGCACTTTCCTTAAGATCACTCTCACTAGGCGTTACCTAGCACCCTGCTCTATGGAGCTCCGACTTTCCTCGTGTAGCTAATGCTACCCGCGATTATCTGATCTACTCAATATTCATTTTAACAGTGTAAATATATTATCATAATATATTTTAAATGTCAATTAATTATTATATCCATTTGGATTTGAACTTTGCCATCTCCAAGAATCTTCACACATTTCATCTAACTTGTATTTAGCTTCCCATCCTAGTTCATTTTTAGCTTTAGTCGCATCTGCATAACAAGTCGCTATATCTCCTGGTCTTCTAGGAGCTATTCTATAAGGAATATCTCTTCCACTTGCTTTGCTAACAGCTTCTACCATTTCTAATACGCTGTATCCATTTCCAGTTCCTAAATTATATGTTACTAACCCTGGATTACTATCTAATTTTTCTAATGCTTTGACATGCCCTGATGCTAAATCTAGAACATGTATATAATCTCTCACACCTGTTCCATCAATAGTATCATAGTCATTACCAAATACACTTAGTTCTTTTAATTGACCGATTGCAACTTTAGTTATATATGGCATTAAATTATTAGGTATACCATTAGGTTCTTCTCCTATTCTACCACTCTTGTGCGCTCCAACAGGATTAAAGTATCTTAATATAGCTACATTTAAAGTTGCATCCGCCTTACATATATCTCTTAACATATTTTCTATCATAAGCTTAGTTTGTCCATATGGATTTGTAGCAGATAATGGGAAATCTTCTAGTATCGGACAAGTTTCAGGGTCTCCATATACAGTGGCTGAAGAACTAAACACAAAATTCTTTACATTATATTTTCTCATAGTTTCTAATAATACTAATGTATTAACTAAGTTATTTGAATAATACTCTAATGGCTTTTCAACTGATTCTCCAACTGCCTTTGATGCTGCAAAATGTATTACTGAGTCAATATTGTTTTCTTCAAAAACTTTCTCTAGTTTTTCTCTATCTTGAACATCTAACTCATAAAAAGTCGGTCTAACATCTGTTAGTTCTTCTATCCTATCTAATACAACTATATTACTATTAGATAAATTATCAACTATAACTACTTCTTTACCTTCTTGTATAAGCTCTATTGTAGTGTGGCTACCTATGTATCCAGCTCCACCAGTAACTAAAACTGACATAAAATTTCCTCTTTTCTTTTTTGTATTTTTACTATTTATTTTCTTTTACTATATTTTGCATATAATTCATTAACCCATCTTTTAGGTTATCTCTTTTTAATGCAAAATCTATTGTTGCTTCTAAAAATCCTAGCTTATCCCCTACATCATATCTTCTTCCCTCAAAATTATATGCATATATAGCTTCATGGCTAGCTAAAGTTTTTAACGCATCTGTAAGTTGTATTTCTCCACCTTTACCTGGAGCTTGATTCTCTAAAATTTCAAATATAGCAGGAGTTATTATATATCTTCCTAATATAGCTATATTTGAAGGTGCCTCTTCTACGTTTGGTTTTTCAATCATATCTTTTACTTTATATACTCTATCTTCTATATATTTGCAATCCAATATTCCATATTTATTCGTATCTTCTCTAGCAACTTCTTGAACCCCTAATATACTTGTCTTATATTCATCATAAGCATCTATTAATTGCTTAAGGCATGGAGTATCTGAGTCTACTATATCATCTCCTAAAAGTACCGCAAATGGTTCATCACCTATAAAGCTTTTAGCACAATGTATAGCATGTCCTAATCCTTTAGGCTCTTTTTGTCTTATATAGTGTATATTTACCATGTTAGATATCTCTTGAACCATTTCTAACATTTCAGTCTTTCCTTTTTGTTGAAGTTCTAATTCTAATTCTACAGACTTATCAAAATGGTCTTCTATTGATTTCTTATTTCTTCCTGTTATTATAAGTATTTCTTCTATACCTGAGTTTATAGCTTCTTCTATTATATATTGTAGTGTTGGCTTATCTACTATTGGAAGCATTTCCTTTGGCTGAGACTTTGTAGCTGGTAAAAATCTTGTTCCTAATCCAGCAGCTGGTATTATTGCTTTTTTTACAGTTTTTTTCATTTAGCTACCTCTTTCTGATTCATTTATATATAATAATTATTTTTATCCAAATATTTTACGTAACTATAATATTTTACACTATTTTCATTTTTTTGTCTGTCGTATTTTGTCGTATACGTTTATCTATAATTAATATAGAATTTCATATGTTTACTTAACTTTAATCTAAAATATATTGGAATTTACTTTTTTAAGTTGTATTTAAAACAAGATATCTTATCCATTATAAATTTTACGTAATTTGAAGTATAATCTACCTTTAATTTTATATAAAAAAGTTATTATTGTTAAGTTACAATATTGAAGCTAATTTTAAATATACCCTTAATTCTCATTATCCAACAAATTATTAATGTTTAAATTACATAACAATAATCATTTAAAGCATCTTTTCTCATCTCTTTATATCATACCGTATAAGCGTAATTCTTCTTTATTTTACACATCAAAAAAGTGGTTAGTATTAAGTTATAATGCAGATGTCATTCAAAGCATTTCCTCAGCTTTATGACTTCAAATGTAACTTAATACTAACCACCACTTAAATCCACGTAAAATAAAAAAGATTACGCGGCTACGTCCTACTCTCCCAGGCAGCTTCCCACCAAGTACCATCGGCGCTAAAGAGCTTAACTTCTGTGTTCGGAATGGGAACAGGTGTATCCTCTTTGCTGTAATAACCGCATAATCTTTATTTAGAGTTAGTACTCTAAAAACTGAATAACATTTGTAGATTAAAATTCACCGTGATCATTTCGCCAACGTCTAAATATTCATATACATTCATATTTATCCCGTTGCTCAAATAATCTTGGTCAAGTCCTCGATCTATTAGTATCGGTAAGCTACATACATTGCTGCACTTACACCTCCGACCTATCAACCAGGTAGTCTTCCTGGGATCTTACCCTTACGGTGGGAAATCTTATCTTGAAGTTGGCTTCGCGCTTAGATGCTTTCAGCGCTTATCCATTCCGTACATAGCTACCCAGCCATGCCCTTGGCAGAACAACTGGTACACCAGAGGTACGTCCATCCCGGTCCTCTCGTACTAAGGACAGGTCTCCTCAAATTTCCTACGCCTGCGACGGATAGGGACCGAACTGTCTCACGACGTTCTGAACCCAGCTCGCGTACCACTTTAATGGGCGAACAGCCCAACCCTTGGGACCTACTACAGCCCCAGGATGTGATGAGCCGACATCGAGGTGCCAAACCTCCCCGTCGATGTGGACTCTTGGGGGAGATAAGCCTGTTATCCCCAGGGTAGCTTTTATCCGTTGAGCGATGGCCCTTCCATGCGGAACCACCGGATCACTAAGTCCGACTTTCGTCCTTGCTCGACCTGTATGTCTTGCAATCAAGCTCTCTTCTGCCTTTACACTCTACGCACGATTTCCGACCGTGCTGAGAGAACCTTTGAGCGCCTCCGTTACTCTTTGGGAGGCGACCGCCCCAGTCAAACTGCCCACCTGACAGTGTCCCAATACCTGATTCAAGGTATCTGGTTAGAATCTCAGTACTACAAGGGTGGTATCCCAAGGATGGCTCCACCAAGACTGGCGTCCTGATTTCATAGCCTCCCACCTATCCTGTACATGTAGCACCAAAATTCAATGTCAAGCTACAGTAAAGCTCCATGGGGTCTTTCCGTCCTGTCGCAGGTACCCGGCATCTTCACCGGGATTACAATTTCACCGAGTCTGTTGTTGAGACAGTGCCCAAATCGTTACGCCTTTCGTGCGGGTCGGAACTTACCCGACAAGGAATTTCGCTACCTTAGGACCGTTATAGTTACGGCCGCCGTTTACTGGGGCTTAAGTTCACTGCTTCGGATAAATCCTAACAGATCCCCTTAACCTTCCAGCACCGGGCAGGCGTCAGCTCCTATACATCGTCTTGCGACTTAGCAGAAACCTGTGTTTTTGGTAAACAGTCGCTTGGGCCTATTCTCTGCGGCCACCTCGGGCGTTAACCCTAACGTGGCACCCCTTCTCCCTAAGTTACGGGGTCATTTTGCCGAGTTCCTTAACAACAGTTCTCTCGCTGGCCTTAGGATACTCTCCTCACCCACCTGTGTCGGTTTGCGGTACGGGCACCTTTAATCTCGATAGAAACTTTTCTCGACAGTGTGAAATCAGCTACTTCGCTACTTAATTTCGCTCCCCATCGTACCCCAGCATTATCATGGCGGATTTGCCTGCCTTGACTGCCTCAGTACTTAGCCACACATAACCAACAGTGTGGTTAGCTTATCCTACTGTGTCATTCCATCTCTCAAACGATTATCGGTGGTACAGGAATCTCAACCTGTTGTCCATCACCTACGCCTTTCGGCCTCGGCTTAGGTCCCGACTAACCCAGGGCGGACGAACCTTCCCCTGGAAACCTTGGGTTTACGGCCCGTGGGATTCTCACCCACGTCTCGCTACTCATGCCAACATTCTCACTCCTATACTGTCCACACGTCCTTACGGTCATGCTTCAGCCTGCATAGGAAGCTCCCCTACCTATCATAAATGATATCGTAGCTTCGGTAGTAAGTTTTAGCCCCGGTAATCTTCGGCGCAGGATCACTCGACCAGTGAGCTATTACGCACTCTTTAAATGAGTGGCTGCTTCTAAGCCAACATCCTGGTTGTCTATGCAATCCCACATCCTTTACCACTTAACTTACATTTAGGGACCTTAGCTGACGATCTGGGCTGTTGCCCTCTCGACTATGAATCTTATTACCCACAGTCTGACTCCCAAGTATAAAATAACGGCATTCGGAGTTTGATAATCTTCGGTAAGCGCAATGCCCCCTAGGATATTCAGTGCTCTACCTCCGTATTTCTCAACCTTGAGGCTAGCCCTAAAGCTATTTCGGGGAGAACCAGCTATCTCCGAGCTCGATTGGAATTTCACCGCTATCCACAAGTCATCCCCGAGCTTTTCAACGCTCGTGGGTTCGGACCTCCACGAAATTTTACTTTCGCTTCATCCTGCTCATGGATAGGTCGCTCGGTTTCGGGTCTACGACAGCAAACTTAACGCCCATTTAAGACTCGCTTTCACTACGGCTCCATACCTTAAGTACTTAACCTAGCTTACTATCGTAACTCGTTGGCCCGTTCTACAAAAAGTACGCGGTCACACATATAAAGTGCTTCCACAGCTTGTAAGCGCAGGGTTTCAGGTTCTATTTCACTCCCCTCCCGGGGTTCTTTTCACCTTTCCCTCACGGTACTATGCGCTATCGGTCACTAAGTAGTATTTAGCCTTGGAGGATGGTCCCTCCTGCTTCCCACAGGGTTTCACGTGTCCCGTGGTACTCTGGATCATATCTAAAGAATTATCGTTTCAACTACGTGGCTATTACACTTTATAGCGGAGCTTTCCAACTCTCTTCGTTTACGATGACCTCTTGTTTGTGATATGTCCGCAACCCCAGCGAAGAAAACTTCACTGGTTTGGGCTGTTCCGCGTTCGCTCGCCGCTACTTACGGAATCGAATTTCTTTCTTTTCCTCCGGGTACTTAGATGTTTCAGTTCCCCGGGTTCCCCTCACTAAGCTATGTATTCACTTAATGATACTTAGACATTACTCTAAGTGAGTTTCCTCATTCGGAAATCTTCGGATCAAAGTTTACGTGCAACTCCCCGAAGCTTATCGCAGCTTATCGCGTCCTTCATCGGCTCTTAGTGCCAAGGCATCCGCCCTGCGCCCTTAATAACTTGACCAGTTATTAAAAGTGTTATTTTTTAAAGAGTTTTCTTCTCTTATATTGGTTTATTTAATCATCACTAAATGTTATGCAGTTTTCAAAGTACTAATTTTGAGAACAATAAGCTCTCAAAATTAAACAGTAGGCAATTACTCCTTAGAAAGGAGGTGATCCAGCCGCACCTTCCGATACGGCTACCTTGTTACGACTTCACCCCAGTCATTGGTTTCACCTTCGACGGCCGCTTCCTAAAAGGTTAGCTAACCGGCTTCGGGCGCCCCCAACTTCCATGGTGTGACGGGCGGTGTGTACAAGACCCGGGAACGCATTCACCGCAGCATTCTGATCTGCGATTACTAGTAACTCCAGCTTCATGTAGGCGAGTTTCAGCCTACAATCCGAACTGAGAATGGCTTTAAGGGATTAGCTCCACCTCGCGGCTTAGCAACCCTCTGTACCACCCATTGTAGCACGTGTGTAGCCCTAAGCATAAGGGGCATGATGATTTGACGTCATCCCCACCTTCCTCCGAGTTATCCTCGGCAGTCCCTCTAGAGTGCCCAACTTAATGCTGGCAACTAAAGGCAAGGGTTGCGCTCGTTGCGGGACTTAACCCAACATCTCACGACACGAGCTGACGACAACCATGCACCACCTGTCACCACCGTCCCCGAAGGGAAATCTCCGATTAGGGAGAGGTCAGTGGGATGTCAAGCTTAGGTAAGGTTCTTCGCGTTGCTTCGAATTAAACCACATGCTCCGCTACTTGTGCGGGTCCCCGTCAATTCCTTTGAGTTTCACTCTTGCGAGCGTACTTCCCAGGCGGAGTACTTAATGCGTTAGCTGCGGCACCGAGGGGGGTAACCCCCGACACCTAGTACTCATCGTTTACGGCGTGGACTACCAGGGTATCTAATCCTGTTTGCTCCCCACGCTTTCGTGCCTCAGTGTCAGTTACAGTCCAGAGAGCCGCCTTCGCTACTGGTATTCCTCCTAATATCTACGCATTTCACCGCTACACTAGGAATTCTACTCTCCTCTCCTGCACTCAAGTTCTCTAGTTTCAAAAGCTTACTACGGTTGAGCCGTAGCCTTTCACTTCTGACTTAAAAAACCACCTACGCACCCTTTACGCCCAGTAATTCCGGATAACGCTAGCCCCCTACGTATTACCGCGGCTGCTGGCACGTAGTTAGCCGGGGCTTCCTCCTCAAGTACCGTCATTATCTTCCTTGAGGACAGAGCTTTACGACCCGAAGGCCTTCATCGCTCACGCGGCGTTGCTGCATCAGGCTTTCGCCCATTGTGCAATATTCCCCACTGCTGCCTCCCGTAGGAGTCTGGACCGTGTCTCAGTTCCAGTGTGGCCGATCACCCTCTCAGGTCGGCTACTGATCGTTGCCTTGGTAAGCCATTACCTTACCAACTAGCTAATCAGACGCGGGTCCATCCTGTACCGCCGGAGCTTTGATACAAAAGCCATGCGACTTTCGTATGTTATCCCGTATTAGTATACCTTTCGGTATGTTATCCGTGTGTACAGGGCAGGTTACCCACGCGTTACTCACCCGTCCGCCGCTCTCTCCGAAGAGATCGCTCGACTTGCATGTGTTAGGCACGCCGCCAGCGTTCATCCTGAGCCAGGATCAAACTCTCAAATATAATTTAAAAAGTTGTCCATCGCTCAGCTAATCATTATCTGAATATCTGGCTTGGTTGTTTGTGTTTAATTCTTTAAAAAAGAATTTTTATAATTAACCTACTGTTTAATTTTCAAAGTTCATTTTCGTTTTGCCCTTTTCTTAAGGACAAGTAATACTATACCACCTTAATTTAACATCGTCAACACTTTTTTTAAATTTAATTTTATTTTTCTAATTTTATATAAAAAAAGCTCGAATTTCAGTTCTTTACCTACTCCACTTAATATAAAAAATATAGTATGTAAAAGTTAACGAAGTGCAGATGTAAAATCTGTAGCGACATTTCAAAGCATCTTCTCAGCTTTGTGTCGCAAAGATTTTACATCTACACTTCGTGGTCTATTACTTTACATACTATGTTTTTTTCATCCTATTCTATTCAAATATTTTATATTCATTGTATAAAGGATATTTATTTGTTAAAGCTACCACCTTTTCTCTAGCTTCTTCTTCTTTATTATAAGTTAAACATAAATCTATAGCTTCTGCTATATCTTTCATATCTTCTTCTTTCATTCCTCTTGTTGTTACAGCTGGAGTTCCTAATCTTATTCCACTAGTAACGAAAGCTCCATTTGGATCAAACGGTATTGTATTTTTATTAGCTGTTATATACGCTTCATCTAATCTTTTTTCAGCTTCTTTTCCAGTTATATTTTTATTAGTTAAGTCTAATAAAATTAGATGATTATCAGTTCCACCTGTTACTAACTCAAATCCTCTATTCATTAATTCTTCGGCTAGTTTCTTAGCATTTTTTACAACTTGAGATTGATATTCTTTAAACTCTGGCTCTAAAGCTTCTTTAAACGCCACAGCTTTAGAAGCTATTATATGTTCTAATGGACCACCTTGAGTTCCTGGGAAAATAGCTTTATCTATAGCTTTTGCATATTTTTCTTTACAAAGAATAACTCCTCCTCTAGGTCCTCTTAAAGTTTTATGTGTAGTAGTAGTTACAAAATCTGCAACCTCACATGGATTTTGATGAAGTCCAGCTGCTACAAGCCCAGCTATATGAGCCATATCTACCATAAGCATAGCCCCTACTTCATCTGCTATTTCTTTAAACTTTTTAAAATCTATTTCTCTAGGATATGCACTAGCTCCTGCTACTATTAATGTAGGCTTTATTTCGTGTGCCTTTGTTCTTATATCATCATAATCTATTCTTCCATCTTTAAGGTTTACACCGTACTCTGTAAATTCAAAGTATTGTCCTGATATATTTGCAGGAGACCCATGAGTTAAATGACCACCTTGAGATAAATTCATTCCCATAACTTTATCTCCAGGTTTTAAAATTGAGAAATAAACACCCATATTTGCATTAGCCCCAGAATGAGGTTGAACATTAGCATGTTCTGCTCCAAATATTTTTTTCAATCTTTCAATAGCTAACTTTTCCACTTCATCTATATGCTCGCATCCTCCATAATATCTTTTTTCTGGATACCCTTCTGCATATTTATTAGTTAAATGACTTCCCATAGTTTCCATAACCGCCATAGATACTATATTTTCTGATGCTATCAATTCTATATTTCTTTGTTGTCTTTCTAATTCTCGTTGCATACTTTCATAAATTTCTTTATCAACCTTCTTTAAATTCTCAAACATTTAATCCACCCTTTCCTTATATATAAATATGTATTATTAAAAGCTACTTTAATTGTAAAAATCCTAATAATTATATATTCGCTTGTACACTTTTATATACCCAATTTTCATAACTTTTTAATTATTAATATTATTTAATTTTAATACAATTTTCAAATTAAATTAAATCTGCTTTTATAGTGAATAAATGTGTGTAATATAGTGCAATAATTTGATATAATCTTTATGTTATATTTATTTAGGAGGTGTAATTTTGGATATAGAGAATAACATTGACCAACATGGGAAAAAAAATATCTTCAGACTAGCACTTTTCACAGGAGAGCTTATGCTTAGAAATGGTGCTGAAACTTATCGAGTAGAGGACACCATACTTAGAATTTGCAACTCTAGAGGTTTTAAGCATGTAAACGTATTTACATCCCCTACTGTAATAATTATCTCCGATGAAAGATTCGATGGTATAACGTTTATGAAAACTATAAAAAATAGAGGTATAAACATAAACAAAATCGATCTTTTGAATGCATTTTCAAGGGAATTTGTCTCTAATAAAGATTTATCAATTGAAGATGCCCTACTACAGCTTAAAGGAATTGAAAAAGTTAAGTCTTATAACCAATGGGTTGTATATATAGGAACTGGGCTTGGATCTGCATGTTTCTCAGTTTTATTGGGTTGTACAGTAGTAGATTTTTTATTTACATACATAACATCAATTTTCGCTGTTATAATATTCGATAAAATATTTAGTATTAGTTCTATACCTTCTTTTTCTACACTAGCAGCTTCAATTTTTATAGCAGTTGTAGGTGTTAGTTTATCGAGTTTAGGACTTTTGAGTCAACCGAACACACTAATTGTAGGATCTATAATGCCACTTCTTCCTGGAGTTTCATTAATTAAAGGCTTAAGAGACCTTATTTCTGGCGATTTAATTTCAGGGGTAGCTAGAGCTTTTGATGCTGCTTTAACCGCAACTGCTATAGCTGTTGGAGTAGGATTCGTTCTTGAAGTATGGCTTAGATTAGGAGGTATATTATAATGAGTAGCATGCCTTTATATTTGCACTTTATATTTAGTTTTTTATCTACAATAGGATTTGCTATATTTTTAAGTGCTCCTAAAAGATCCCTTTATGTATCTGGATTAATAGGAGCTATAGGGTGGGTTTTATATGTATACCTATTTAAAGCTACAAACAACCCAATTTTATCAAACTTTGTTCCAGCAACTATAATAGGTATTGCTAGTGAAGTTTGTGCTAGAAAATTAAAACAACCAGCTATAGTCTTTGTAATACCTGGTATAATTCCTTTAGTCCCTGGACTTGGAATGTATAACACAATGCTTTATTTAGTTCAAGAAAACTATGAACTTGCTGCATCTACAGGTGCAACTGCACTTTTAGTTGGAGGTGCTATATCTCTTGGTGTATTACTGGTTACTTCATTTGTTAAAACTATAAATACAGTAAAATTAAATAAAGCTACATTTGGATTTAACCACGTTATAACGAAAAAAGATTCTAATTATGAAAATAATATAATGACAGAAGATAGTGATTTGGATATAGATTTAGCAATAGATAAAGATAAAAATGTACAAGAAGATGAGAAAAAAGATTTAGAATAGATAATAAAAGAGGAAGTTATGTAACTTCCTCTTTTTTATATATTTATTTTATCTATAACCTTAGTTATTACTGGTATATATTGTCTACTTTCTCTAAGCTTTGAATCTTTCTTTTTTATAAATAAATAAGCTAATCCAGTTAAAAGTAGGCCTATTACAGCACTTAATATTTCTTTATTAACAGAAGTATTAATAAGATTTAGTATACTATATGAAATTACAGTTCCCCCTAAAAGTGCTACCAAAGGAATTATATATACTATAGATGCAGCCTTTATTACATTTATAGAATCCATATTTAATTCTACATAGTCACCTACTTTAGCTCCTATAGTGTTGTCAACTTCAACAACTATATCTTTTTTATCAGTAGATGATGCACACTTCCCACAAGATGCACAAGCTGAATGCTGTTGCATTTTTATTTTAGCGGTTATACTATCTACTATTTCTACTACATACCCATGTTGATTCATAGCGCTCCCCCTATTTTGTAAATTTGTTTATAGTTTCCATCAGTTCAGAAATTAATTCCTCTGATTCTTGCGTTTCACCCTCTTTTATCGAATTTGATACACATCCTTTTATATGATTTTCAAGTATTATATTCCCAACTCTATTTATAGCTGATCTTATTGCTGATATTTGAACTAAAATATCAACGCAATATCTTTCATCCTCTACCATTTTTTGAATACCCTTTACTTGACCTTCAATTCTATTTAATCTCTTTATAATGGCTTCCTTATCATTATTTTTAGCTAATTTTTTCTCCATATTATTACCTCTTTTTCATTCATATAATATATTATATATTATTTTCTTCAAAAAAAAATAAATACTGCTGAATTTTCTTCAACAGTATTTATTTTAAACGTGCTATTCTTTATCTTTTATATCAACTTTTATATTTAATTCATCTAATTGAGCTTCTTCTGCAATTGCAGGAGCATTAGTCATAGGACAAACAGCACTTTGATTTTTAGGGAATGCTATTACATCTTTTATATTAGTAGTTCCAGCTAATATCATTATAAGTCTATCAAGACCAAATGCCATACCAGCATGAGGTGGAGTACCATATTTAAATGCATCTAATAGGAATCCGAATTTTTCTTGAGCTTCTTCTTCAGTGAAACCTAATGCTTTGAACATTTTTTGTTGAACATCAGCATTAAATATTCTAACACTTCCTCCTCCTACTTCATAACCATTTATAACCATATCATAAGCTTTAGCTCTTAAAGAAGCTTTATCATCACTCTCTAATCTTTCTAAATCTTCATCTAATGGAGAAGTGAACGGGTGATGTTTAGCTACCATTCTTCCAGTTTCTTCATCTTCTTCAAATACTGGGAATTCAGTAACCCATAACATTTCATAAGTATTACTGTCTAATAATTCTAATCTTCTAGCTACTTCTAATCTTACTTGACCTAAAGCATCAAATACTACACTGTCCTTATCTGCAACAAATAATAATAAGTCTCCAGCTTGAGCATCCATTTTATTTAATATAGCATTTATTTCTTCTTCTGTGAAGAACTTAGCTATAGGAGATGTTACTTCATTATTTTCTCCAACTTTCATCCAAGCAAGTCCTTTTGCTTTATAAGTTTTAGCATGATCTTCTAATTTTCCAATTTGTTTCTTAGAAAAATCTTCTGCTTTACCTTTTACATTTATACCTCTAACACTCATACCATCTTTAGTAGCATTAGCAAAAACACCAAATCCGCAATTTGCAACTACATCAGATATATTAGTTAATTCATATCCAAATCTAGTATCAGGCTTATCTGATCCATATCTTTCCATAGCTTCAGCATAAGTCATCGCCTTAAGAGGTAAGTTAACCTCTACATTCAATACTTCTTTGAATATTCTTTGTACCATTTTTTCCATTATAGCCATAACATCTTCTTGTTCAACAAAAGACATTTCGCAGTCTATTTGAGTAAACTCTGGTTGTCTATCAGCTCTTAAGTCCTCATCTCTGAAACACTTAACTATTTGGAAGTATCTATCCATTCCACTTACCATTAGTAATTGTTTAAATAATTGAGGTGATTGTGGTAGTGCATAGAATTTACCTTCATTTACTCTACTTGGTACTAAATAGTCTCTAGCTCCTTCTGGAGTTGGTTTTATTAAAAATGGTGTTTCTATTTCAAAGAAATTATTTTCTGTTAAGTAATTTCTAACTATACTAGCAACTCTACTTCTTAATATTAAGTTCTTTTGCATAGATGGTTTTCTTAAATCTAAATATCTATATTTAAGTCTTAATTCTTCAGATACATTATCGTCATCTTTTATATATATAGGTGGTGTCTCTGATTTATTTAGTAATTTTAATTCTGTAGCAAATACTTCTATATCACCTGTTGGTAAATTAGGATTTTTAGAAGATCTTTCTGCAACCTTACCCTTTATTGCTATTACATACTCAGATCCTAACTTTTCAGCTTTTGCAAAAGCTTCTGCATTTACATCTGTGTCAAATATTATTTGGCAAATTCCACTTCTATCTCTTAAGTCTACAAATACTAATCCACCTAAGTTTCTTTTCTTTTGTACCCATCCCATAAGTACAACTTCTTCATCTATATTAGATTCTCTTAAGTCTCCACAATAGTGAGTTCTCTTTAATCCGTTTAGAGTCTCCATGTCTTTCCTCCAATATGTTATTAATTATTAAGAATTATCTATAATCTATTTTTTAATTCTTTAACTATTTCACTTAATTTTATAGTAGTTTGTTCTGATGTTGACATATCTTTTAATTTAACTTCATCATTTGATAATTCATCATCACCTATTACTATAGTATATTTTGCATTTAATTTATCTGAATATTTAAATTGAGCTTTTAAACTTCTATCTAAATGATCTTTATCTGCACTTATATGATTTTCTCTTAAATCTTTTAATATTTTAAAACTCTTAGTTTGAGCATTTTCACCTATTGTAGCTATGAATATATCTGTAGCTTTAGGGTTAGGTATTTCTATATTATTATTTTCAAGAGTTAATAATAATCTTTCAACACCAAGAGCAAATCCAATTCCGCTAACGCCTTTAGGACCTCCTAGTTGTTCTACTAGTCCATCATATCTACCACCACCACAAACTGTACTTTGTGCTCCTATATCATTTGATATTATTTCAAAAGCAGTCTTTTTGTAGTAGTCAAGTCCTCTAACTATAGTTTTATCAACCTTGAAATTTATACCCATTTCAGTTAAATACTCTTGAACCTTCGCAAAATGATCTTTGCAGTCATCACATAAGTGATCTATCATATATGGAATATCTGCTAAATTTTCTTTACAAACTGGATTTTTGCAGTCTATAACTCTCATTGGATTTTTTTCTTTTCTCTCGTTACAAGTCTCACATAAAACATCACTTTTGGCATCCAGATACTCTTTTAAAATATTATTATATTTTTCTCTACAAGTAGGACACCCTACTGAGTTTATACAAGTTTCTAAATTATTTAATCCCACTTCATTGAAAAATTGAACAGCTAAAGCTATAACTTCAGCATCTATAGATGGTTTATCACTACCTAATGTTTCTATTCCAAATTGATGGAATTGTCTTTGTCTTCCAGCTTGAGGTCTTTCGTATCTAAAGCATGGAGTTTGGTAGAATAATTTAGTTGGTTGAGTGTCTGCATACATTTTATTTTCAATGAATGCTCTAACTGCACCAGCTGTACCTTCTGGTTTTAGTGTTATACTTCTTTTTCCTTTATCTTCAAAAGTATACATTTCCTTTTGAACTACATCTGTTGTTTCTCCGACACCTCTTTGGAATAACTCTGTATGTTCAAATATAGGAGTTCTTATTTCCTCATATCCAAATAATGCGCATACTTCTCTAAATTTATTTTCAACATAATTCCATTTATATGCATCTTTTGGAGTTATATCTTTAGTTCCTCTTGGAGCTTTAGTTAACATTTTTATATACCTCCTTTTCCTTTCTTTCTATCATTTCATCAACTCTATCTATGTAAATTTCTACATTTTTAACATTGTCAGTTCTTTCAATTCTATCTTCATCTACATATACATATTTGCTGATAGCACCTGCCCCTACAGCAAGATTACTTTGCTTTTCTTCCATAATTTGAATATTATATATACATTCAAATCCTTCTTTAGCATATCCTATGTTTTCAAGGTTTCCAAGCATATGTTTTTGTCTGTACATATAGTAAGGATTAAGCCCCATAGATTTTGCATACTCCATAGATAAATTTATCATACTTACCATTTCTTCATATCTTGTAAGTTCATACTTATCTAGATTTTCTTTTAGTGTAGATGCTCTTTTTATTGCTAATGTATGTACAGTTAAACTCTCTGGAGAAAGTTCTTTTATTCTCTCTAAAGTATTTCTAACCATTTCCACATTTTCATCTACTAAACCTAGTATAATATCCATGTTTATATTATTAAATCCAAGATCTCTAGCCATATTAAAACATCTTACTATATCATCTACGTTATGATCTCTACCTATTTTGACTAAAGTTTCATTATTCATAGTTTGAGGATTTATACTTATTCTAGTAACATTATGCTTTTTCATAACTTCTAACTTTTCTCTATTTATAGTGTCTGGTCTTCCAGCTTCAACTGTAAACTCTTTTATTTTTGTTAAGTCAAGTTCCATAAATAGAGCTTTAATTAAATTATCTAGTTGTTCAGCCTCTAATGTTGTTGGTGTACCTCCACCTATATATAAAGTTTCGATTTCTTTATTAGTCTCTTTTAATAGTTTCGCTAATCCTTTTATTTCCTTTATAATAGCTTTTACGTAATTCTCTCTTAAATGTCCAAATTGTTTCATAGGATTAGAAGGGAATGAGCAATACACACATCTTGTAGGGCAAAAAGGAATACTTACATATAAAGATATTTTGTTTTTATCAATAGGATATATAAATACACGCTCTCTTTTTGCTATATCTAAAGCTAAATCTATTTTTTCATCTTTTATTAAATAATTATCTTTAAGATTTTGTCTTATTTCAACTTCACTCAGTCCTTCATCTAACAAACTATGGACTATTTTAACAGGTCTTATCCCTGTCAAAATCCCCCATGGAACGTAAGTATCGTACAATTCACTTAAAACCTTAAATATACTTCTCTTTATAATAGTTTTAGATTTCTTTTTTATCTCTTCTTCATTTAAAGAATTTATATTAAAAACTTCTTCTTTGCAAAGCTTTAAATCATTATTTTCATAGTATTTAGTTGTACTCTTTATATAATCTTCATCTTTAATAAACTCATTTATCAAAACTTTTTCAAATTTTTCATCTTCTTTTATAAATTTAAATTGAGTAGTAAATAACTTGAATAATTCTGCAATTTCATATTTGTAGTCATGTCCTTTTAACTCAATACCTAACATTTAAACTACTCCTTTATTGTTATTCTAAGCAAATACCTTATACTAAATATGGATTAGTTGCTTTTTCTATTCCCATTGTAGTATTTGGACCATGCCCTGGATATACTATTATATCGTCTTCATATTTTTTTAATCTATTTAATGATTTTTTCATTTGGTTGTCATCTCCACTGTATAAATCAGTTCTTCCCATACTTCCAGCAAACAATGTATCTCCTGTAAACATGTGATTTCCAACTTTTATACACATACAACCTTTTGTATGTCCTGGAGTATGTATAAATTTAAGTTTTAATTCTCCTAATTTTATACTATCTCCCTCATTTACATATTTATCTGCATCAAACTCTATTGCTCCACAATGCATTCTATAACTTAAGTTTTTCTTTTTATCTAAAAGCAGCTCTTTTTCTTCACTATCAGCTATTATACATGCATTAGTAGCTTCTTTTAACTTAGGTACACAACCAATATGGTCTCCATGCCCATGAGTAAGTATTATATATTTAACATCTATAAAATTATCTTTTATAAATCTCATTAAGTCATCTACTTCTCCACCTGGATCTATAACTGCACCCTCTCTAGTGTTTTTATCTGCTATTAAGTATGTGTTTTCTCCAAATAAATGATCTGTAAATTTCTCTATTATCATAACTAAATCCCCCTTAAAAATTTTTTTCAGAATCTATAAGTATTGTAACTGGTCCATCATTTATCAGCTCAACCATCATATGTGCTCCAAATTTTCCAGTACCAACATTTATATTTTGTTTTTTAGCTTTTTCTATGAATTCTTCATATAAATTATTAGCTAAATCTGGCTTAGCCGCTCCTGTAAAGTTAGGCCTTCTACCTTTTTTGCAGTCTCCGTATAATGTAAATTGTGAGACAACAATCAATTCTCCATTTATATCTTTAAGAGATAAATTCATTTTTTCATCTTCATCTTCAAATATCCTTAAGTTAACTATTTTTTCTATTAAATAATCAACATCCTTACTAGTGTCTTCATGTGTCACTCCTAAAAGTACTAATAATCCTTTTTCAATATTTGAAATTTTTTGTTCATCCACAGTGACACTAGATGATGCTACCCTCTGAACTACAGCTCTCATAATGCCTCCTTAATTTATAACTCTATAAATATCTTCTACTCCCGGTATTGCTCTTACTTTTTTCATCAAAAGAGTTAATGTTTCTATACTATCAACTTCTACAAGTAAGTTTACACTTACAATATTTAACTTTCCTTTTCTTGCATTAATTCCATTTAATGATACTTTTTCTATAGCCACAATATGTGTTATGTCATTTATAATTCCACGTCTGTCTTCTGCTTGTATTTGAATTTCAGCTTCAAATTTGGCGTTATTCGAGTTTTCCCAAGAAACTTCTACTAATCTGTTTTTAAAGTAGTCATTGTCTAAGTTAGAGTTAGGACAATCTTTTCTATGTACAGCAACTCCTCTTCCCTTTGTTATATATCCTATAATTTCATCTCCAGGTATTGGATTGCAGCACTTAGCAAATCTAACAAGTATATTGTCTACTCCCTTTACTATAATGCCTTGAGGTGATGATTTTTTTCTTTTCTTAGTATACTCTTGTTCACCTATACTATGTTTATTTATATCATCTACGACCTTTATCTCAGAAGATTTCTTTACGTAATCTTTTTCATAAAGTTCTTTTACTTTAGGCACTATCTGCGATGGCATTATACCTCCATATCCTATAGTTGCTACTAAATCACCTACAGTCGGTTGGTTAAACTTTCTTGCCATTTGAAGCATATACTTTTCAATTATTGGATCTTTTGTTGGTATGCTATATTTTTTGAATTCTTTCTCCAAAATCAAGCTACCTCTTTCTATATTTTCTTCTCGTCTTTCTTTTTTAAACCATTGTCTTATTTTAGACTTAGCATTAGGAGTTTGTACTATATTTATCCAATCTCTACTTGGGCCACTTGAATTTGCTGAAGTTAAAATTTCAACAATATTACCATTTTGTAGTTTATAGTCCAATGTAACTATTCTTCCATTTATCTTAGCTCCTACGCATTTGTTTCCTACATTGGTATGAACCCTGTATGCAAAATCAATCGGTGTTGATCCAGCCGGCAACTCTATTACATCACCTTTTGGAGTAAATACATACACCTGACTATTAAATACATCATCTTTTAATGCATCCATAAATTCTTGTGGGTCTTTTAAATCTTTTTCCCACTCCATCATCTGTCTTAACCATTGTAGTTTTTCTTCTAATTTACTTTCTTTAACAGTGGTTTTTCCTTCTTTATACTTCCAATGTGCAGCAATTCCGTACTCTGCTATGTTATGCATTTCATTAGTTCTTATTTGAATTTCTAACGGCTCTCCATCTGGTCCTACAACTATAGTGTGTAAAGATTGGTACATATTAGGCTTTGGCATAGCTATATAGTCTTTAAATCTTCCTGGTATTGGCTTCCATAGGGTATGTACCATACCTAAAACTGCATAACAATCTTTTACTGAATTTACGATTATTCTAACTGCCATTAAATCATATATCTCTTCAAAATCTTTATGCTTGTTTTTCATTTTTCTATATATACTGTAGAAATGCTTAGGTCTTCCATATATATCACAATTTATATTAACTTCATCAAATTTTTCTTTAAGAATATGTACTATTCTTTCTATATAAGCTTCTCTTTGGCTTCTTTTCTTAGCTACTTTTTCCACCAAATCATAATATCCATCACTGTCTATATATCTAAGTGCGATATCTTCTAGTTCCCATTTTACTTTGTATATTCCTAATCTACTTGCAATTCCACCGTATATTTCTAGCGTTTCTGTCGCTTTAGCTTTAGCTTTTTCAGGCGGCATGAACTTTAGAGTCCTCATATTATGTAACCTATCGGCTAATTTTATAAGTATTACTCTTATATCTTTTGACATAGCTAAAAACATTTTTCTTAAATTTTCAGCTTGCGTCTCTTCCTTAGACTTATACTTTATCTGTCCAAGTTTAGTTACTCCATCAACAAGGTCTGCGATTTCTTCCCCAAAATCATTTTTAATATCTTCATATGTAAATTCGGTATCTTCAACTACATCATGTAATAATCCCGCTGCTATAGTTTGCATATCTAATTCCATATCACAAAGTATATTAGCAACAGCTATTGGATGTATAAAATATGGTTCCCCAGATTTTCTTAATTGTCCTTCATGAGCTTTTTTACCATAGTAATAGGCTTTCTCAATTAAGTCTAAATCGCCATTAGGGGCATATCTTTTTATTTTTTCTATTAGTTCTTGTAATTGCTTATCTTGCATAGTACCACCTATTTTATAGTATAAATTTTGATATATATGAAAATAGTTGGCTTTTTACCAACTATTGAACACTATTAATATTTTACAAGTGAGTTTACATGATATTGAGATACTTTATCTCTACCATTTAACTCTTCTAATTCTATTAAAAATTGCATAGAAACAACTTCTCCACCTAATTTTTCTATAAGTTTAGCTGCAGCTTCCATAGTTCCACCTGTAGCTAATAAGTCATCTACTATTGCAACTCTTTGCCCTGGTTTTATTGAATCTTTATGGATTTCTAAAGTGTCTGTTCCGTATTCTAATCCATATTCAAACTTTTCAGTTTCTCCTGGTAACTTACCTGGCTTTCTTACTGGTACAAATCCTATACCCATTCCATAAGCAACTGGTGTTCCCATTAAGAAACCTCTAGCTTCTGGTCCAACTATTATATCAACACTCTTATCTTTTAGATCTGCTATTATTTCATCTACCGCAAACTTAAATGCTTCTCCGTTGCTTAATAAAGTTGTTATGTCTTTGAATCCTATACCTGGTTTTGGGAAATCTTTAATCTCTCTTATTGAATCTTTTAAGTTCATTTAAATCCTCCTAATAGCTTTGCTTGTATTTATCCTTAAGTTGATTAAGTCCTTGTAGTACTTTACTTGAAGCTAAATCAATCTTAGTACTTGGTTTTGGCATAATTTCCATTGTTAAAGTACTATTTTCATCTTCCACATGAAAATTAATTAAATCTAATTCTTTAAACACATTTAACATAGCAAATAATTTTATTGGTGCTATGTTTAACTTAGATTTAATGTCTAGTATATTAATTTTTATTTCTTTATATTTAGACATTATTTTATATAAAGTTATAAATTCTTCTCTCTCTGGAATTATACTTCTAATAATATTATTTATATATATTAAATCATTCTTATCATAATATTTTATAATTTCACATTCATTGTCACTTTCTTCAAATAGACATGAATATTCCTCAATATCATATAAATAATCATAAAGAATAATATTATTATATCTTTTTAAATCTATTTTATCAATATAGGGAAAGAATATAAGTTGAACTTTGTTGTTTATATTCTCTATAATATTGTAATTTATGTCAAATTCATATTCAGTAAGTGATATATCTGATAATGCTTTGAAAAATCCATTTACTGAATTTGCAATTACTAAACTTTTTTCATTTATATAGTCAAATACATTTATATCTTTGCATCCATCCATATTAACTTTTCCATAATTTGAAATTTTATTATTTGAATCTAAACAAGGTTTAATATTTCTAAATAAATTTATACTATCTAAATTTTTACCAATATCCTTTGGATATGCCATTCTTATATCTTTTAGTAAAAATTGTATTTTTCTATTTCCCATGTAGTTATTTTCATCTAATTGGAATAGTACATCAACTTTATCCCCTACCTCAAATTGCTCAGACATATATGCCATGTTAAATCCTATACATTCATATACGTTATTTTTTTCTAAGTTTAATTTTAAGTGATTTTTATCTTTTCCTAGTCTAAAAATACCTCTTATTTCTAATTCCCTCATTATAAATCTAGGACTTGGATTACTCATTCCAAAAGGCTCTAAACTATGAAGTTCTTCTATTAAATTAAAATCTATAGAACCTTCATTTAATTCAAACTCTACAGATATATTTTCTACCATATCATCTTCTGTAAGTTGATAGTTTGCGATTTCATTAACTTTTCTTCTTAAAGTTTCTATGTTTTTAGAATCCATTGATAGTCCTGCTGCTTGTTCATGTCCACCAAATTTATTTAGTAACTCTGAACAATTAACTAAAGTATCAAATATACTGAACCCTTTTATAGATCTAGCAGACCCAGTAGCTTCTCCATCTTCAATAGTTAAAAGTATTGTTGGCTTATAATACTTTTCTGTTAATTTAGATGCAACTATACCTATAACTCCATGTTGCCATCCTTCTTTTGCTATTACTAGTACTTTATCTGAATTATAGTTTTTGTCATTTAAAATTATATCTTCTGCTTCTTGATACATTTTAGCTTCTATCATTTGTCTTTCATTATTCTTTTCTTCTAATAAACTAGCTATTTCCATAGCTTCTTCTTTTGATTTAGTTGTAAATAATTCAACACCTAAATATGAATATCCTAATCTACCAGAAGCGTTAATTCTAGGTCCTATAGAAAATCCTATATGTGATGAACCTATTTTATCTGTTTCAATTCCACAAACATTTATAAGTTCTCTTAGACCTATATTTTCTCCATCTTTCATAAGCTTTAAGCCATTTTTTACAATTATTCTGTTCTCATCCACCAAAGGTACTATATCACATATAGTTGCTAAAGTTACTATCTCTAGGTACTTGTACATAGAGGTTTTAAACTCGTCTTCAGGAGTTAATGCTTGTATAATTTTGAATGCTACTCCACAACCACATAACATATCAAATGGATAGTTACAATCTTTTTGTTTAGGATTTATGACTGCATACGCATCTGGTATTTTATCTTGTACCTCATGGTGATCTGTTATTATAATATCTATACCCAATTCATTAGCTAATTCAACTTCTTTTACAGACGTTATTCCACAATCTACACTTATTATTAAATCACACTCTTGTTCCTTCAGTATCCTTATTGCATCTTCATTTATACCGTATCCTTCTTCTAATCTATTTGGTATATAGTATTTAACTGGGTATCCTATAGAGTCGAAATATATACATAATATAGATGTAGATGATACTCCATCAACGTCGTAATCTCCATATACCCATATATTTTGATTATTTTCCATAGCATATTTTATTCTATCTACAGCTTTTTTCATATCTTTCATTAAAAATGGGTCTCTTAAGTAATCTAATGACGGGTTTATAAAAATTTCAGCATCTTCTTTATCTTTAATACCTCTATTTTTTAAAATTTGCCCTATTTCCGGGGAAATCTTCATTTTTTTACCTAAATCATATTCTTTTATGCTACCTTTGTACTTAAGTGTCCATTTTTTGTTAAACATGTATATCTCCCCCTATTTTTTTATATATTGTGATCTTATTATCTTCACAACTAAAAGTATTCCTACTAAAAAAGAAACTACAAATCCTGAAAATGCAAGTACTTTAACCCACCAATTGCTATTTACATTTGGCGAAGCTATTATTAAAGAGGATCCAACTAATAATGCAGCTAGCACTAAACTTAAGGATAGTTGAGTTGCTAAATCTGTTATTATTTTTTCTAATTTAGAGAATTTAACATCTTCAATGTGAATTTTAATATTGTTTTTTTCTATATTTCTTAAAATAGATTTTACTTGTCTAGGAATTATCCTTATATCTGCAATAGCTTCTTGAGCGCTTTGTTTTGATTCTTTTATTAGATTTTCAGGATTTAACCTGTTTAGGTAGTAATACTTCATAAATGATTTTCCTGCAACAGTTATTGAAAAATTAGGATTTAATTCTCTAGCCGTACCCTCTAAGGTAATAAGAGCTTTTCCTAATAATACTAATTGTGGCGGAAGCGCGGCCTTATATGTTCTACAAAATCTAAATACTTCATTTAATATATCTCCCAAGCTTAATTTATCTATTGGTACATCATAATAATAATGCATTAAATAAAGTAAATCTTGTCTTAGGCCAGTTAAGTTAGTATCATAAGATATTACATCTAACTCCATCAGTAAGTATATTATTCTATCTATATTTCTATCCACAGCTGCAAGTGTTATTGAATTTAATGTATTTAACATTTTCTTATCAATAATTCCAATCATTCCAAAATCTATATACGCTATACAATTTTCATTTATAACAAATATATTTCCTGGATGCGGATCTGCGTGGAAAAATCCATATTCAAAAATTTGTTTAAATAAAGATCTAATTCCTATTTCACTTATTTTCTCCGTATCCCATCCTAGCTTTTTCATTTTATTTACGTCACTAAGCTTAACTCCAACTATTTTTTCTAATACTACAACTTTTTGAGTTGTATAATTCATAAATACTTTAGGTATATAAACTTCATTTGTATTAGAAAACATATTTTGAAATTTAACAGCATTTATAGCTTCGAAGTTATAGTCTAGCTCTCTTAAAATCTGAGTTTCAAAATCTTCAACTATACCTTGTACATCTATATTTAAATCTTTTTTTATATCCGTTAGAGCAGATGCAATAGACTTTAAAATTTCTATATCCGATTTTATCAACTGCTCAACATTAGGTCTTTGAATTTTTACTATTACATTTTCTCCACTAATTAATTTTGCTTCATAAACTTGCCCTAGAGATGCGGCTGCTATAGGTGTCTCATTAAACTCTTCGAAAATTTTATCTATAGGCATACTAAGCTCTTCTTTTAATATGCTCATAGCAATTTCAGTATCAAACACTTCAACATTATCTCTTAGCTTTACCAATTCGTTTATAATGCTTTGATCTAGTAAATCTTTTCTCGTGCTTAATATCTGTCCTAATTTTACATATGTAGGCCCTAATTCTTCAAATGCTTTTCTAAGCCTTTCACCTGTAGTCATATTCTTTATCTCTGCCGGTGGATTTGTTATAGGAATTTTATAAGCTACTCCTTCTATATTAAGTTTTTCAACAATAATACTGAATCCATATTTTAAAAGTATATGGACTATTTCTTTATATCTTTTTAAATGTCTATAACTTACCTTCATTTTTCACACCCTAGTCTCAGTTTAAGTAGTTTTATTTTATAAGAGAAGAAAGGACAATATTATTATATTGCCCCTTTTTTCATCTCTACTTATAATTATTTGCAGTTTCTACATATTTTAATGCAGAATTAACAAGATTTTGTTTTTCTTCTTCTGTAAGTTCTCTTACAACTTGTGCTGGAGCTCCTTTTACAAGCACTCCAGATGGTATTTTCTTATTAGGTGGAATCAGACTTCCAGCAGCTACTAAAGTGTATTCTCCGATTTCAACACCGCCTAGTATTATAGATCCCATTCCTATTAAAGTATTATCTCCTATTGTACATCCGTGTATAAGAGCTTTATGACCAACAGTTACATTATTTCCTATTACAGTCTCTTTATTATACTCTATATGTATAACAGTTCCATCCTGTATATTAGTATTTTCACCTATAACTATATTATTCTCGTCACCTCTTATAACCACGTTATACCATACATTAGAATTTTTTCCTATAGTAACATTTCCTATTATATCTGCAGATTCAGCTATAAAAACACTACTATCGATTACAGGATTATTTCCTTTATACCCCTTAATCATTTAAACTATTTCCCTTCTATCATTAATCTTGCTTGTATCATTATTGAACATTCTGTACGTTTCTTTTGCATTTCACAACCTAATTCATAAGGTTTCATTACATCGCCATTAAAGTTCATAGCATTTGCATGACATCCTCCTGAACAGTAGAATTTATTCCAACACTTCTTACAATCTTCCTTACTATACACATGAGCATTTTTGAATTTATCTGTTAATTCTCTAGGTATTACTATTTCTTCATCATTTATATTAGCTAATTTAAACTCTTCTTTTCCAACAAACTGATGACATGGATACATATCTCCCTCAGGAGTTACAGCTAAATATTCATTACCTGCTCCACATCCAGTTATTCTCTTTATTACACAAGGTCCTTGATTTAAATCTATCATAAAGTGGAAGAACTTGAACTTGTCTCCATTTAATAATCTATCAGAGTATTTAACTGCTAATTTTTCATATTCATTAAATACTGTCTCTAAATCTTCTTCTCTAAGTGCAAATGGGTTGCTTTCATCATCTACAACAGGCTCTACAGATGTTAATTCAAATCCCTCATCAGCAAAATGAAGCACATCTTCCGAGAAATCTAAATTGTCTCTAGTGAAAGTTCCTCTTATGTAGTAATATTTGTCTTTAGGTCTACTTTCAACTAATTTTTTAAACTTAGGCATTATTATATCATAACTACCTTTGTCATTTAATGTAGGTCTCATTCTATCATTAACATCTTTTCTTCCATCTAAACTTAAAACTACATTATGCATATGTTTATTTATGTACTCTATTTTTTCATCATCTAACAATATTCCATTTGTAGTTATTGTAAATCTTATATTTTTATTATTTTCTTTTTCTATACTTCTTCCGTATTCAACAAGTTGTTTTACAACTTCAAAATTCATTAGAGGCTCTCCACCAAAGAAGTCTATCTCTAAGTTTCTTCTATTTCCAGAATTAGCTATTAAGTAATCTATTGCTTTTTTACCTACTTCATAACTCATTAATTCTTTAGCTCCACCAAAATCTCCTTGCGCAGCAAAACAGTACTTACATTTTAAGTTACAATCATGAGCCACATGTAAGCATAAGGCTTTGACTACTTTTTTTCTATCTATAAAATTAGGGTGATGATTGTATGTGTCTTCTGTATACAACAAACCTTCTTCTTCTAATGTTTTTACTTCGTTATAAGCTTCTTTTATTTGATCTTC
The DNA here is from genome assembly GCF_048568265.1 of Paraclostridium dentum. NCBI lineage: Bacteria > Bacillati > Bacillota > Clostridia > Peptostreptococcales > Peptostreptococcaceae > Paraclostridium > Paraclostridium dentum. Next base: position 2,631,249 of record NZ_CP183813.1, read on the forward strand.
TGTATAAGTTTCACTTAATAAACTTATTATCTCATCTAGAGATTTCTCTTTATAGTGGTCTAATAGGTTATATGCAACTTCATCAACAACATGAACAGCTCCACCGTTTACATCTAAAACTATATTATACCCGTGCATCGAAAATTTATGTATCATATCCATTGTGGTCCCTCCTAGTTTGTTTATATCTATATATTATCATATAAATGTAATTATGTACTATTTATCTTTTCTATAAAATCGATTCAATTTCACTCAAAAAAAGCAGCTAAATTAGCTGCTTTTTCTTTTTTAAAATATATTTACTATCTTTCGCACTCTTGATTTGCAACTGTACAAGAAGTTTTACAAGCAGATTGACAAGATGTTTGACATTCTCCACATCCACCTTTTGCCGCACTTTCTTTTAAAGTAGCTTTAGATAAAGTTTTTATATGCTTCTTTTCCATTGAAACTACCTCCTATCCTTATATAAACCTTTATTGATTATATCATAAATTTTACATAAGTGGAAATTTATTTAAAGTTTACCCCTAAAACTCCACCTATTCCACCTGCAAGCGATGTCAATAATACTTTATATATAGATGTAATCTCAAACACAAAAGAATCTTTAGCTAAAAATACAACTACCATTAAACACACTATGTAAAGTAGTCCAACTAATATACCATATAAAAGACCTTTTTCTTTTATTTTTTTAGATGCATAAAATCCTCCAAATGCAGCAGAAGCTGTAGTTATAACAGAAGCAGCCATAGCTATACTGTCTCCCGACATATTAGTAAAAGTAAGTAGTCCATTGTAAGTTAGTAAACAAATTAATGTTATTATGTACGCATATCCTAGTCCTTTAAATATGCTATTTGATTTTTCCATAAAAAAACCTCCCCTCTAATATAAAATATATTCAAGGAAAGGCTTTGTAATTACTAATATCGTTTTATTTTTCTTTTGATTCTGTAGAAGCTATAGCCCATTTTTCAAATGGTACTTTTGTTCTACTAGGCCCTATTTCTAATATAACAACATCTTCTTCAACCTTCGCTACATTAGCTACTATACCACCTATTGTAACAACTTTAGCGCCTACATCTAAGCTTTCTCTCATTTCTTTAAGTTGCTTGTCTTTTTTCTTTTGTGGTCTTATTAAGAAGAAATAAAAAATTGCAAAAAATACAACCCACATAAGTATTCCTACTACTGCTTGAGGCATTTATCCCACTCCTTTTATAATGTATTCTTAAAACTCTTCAATTTAGTTTTATATAATAATTATTATAACTTAAAATAATTATAATTCATAGCCATATTTTTGGAAAAATTCTTTTCTAAAATCTAATAATCTATCTTCCATTATCGCTTGTCTTACTTGCTTCATTAAATCTAGTAAGAAATGTAAGTTATGAGTAGTTATAAGTCTAGCAGCTAAAATTTCATTAGCTTTAACTAAATGTCTTATATATGCTCTTGTATAGTTTCTACAACAATAACAATCACAATTTGGATCTAATGGTCCAAAATCTCTTGCATATTTTGCATTTCTAACAACTACTTTACCTTCACTTGTCATAGCTGTACCATTTCTAGCTATACGAGTAGGTAATACACAGTCAAACATATCTATTCCTCTTATAACACCTTCTATTAAGTCATCAGGACTTCCTACTCCCATTAAATATCTAGGTTTATCTTCAGGCATTAAAGGTACTGTGTAATCTAGCACTTCATACATAAGGTCTTTTGGCTCTCCAACACTTAATCCTCCAACAGCATATCCTGGTAAGTCTAAAGCTAGAACTTCTCTTGCTGATTGTTCTCTTAAATCTTTGTACATTCCTCCTTGGATTATTCCAAATAGAGCTTGATTTTCTGTATTTTTATGAGCTTCTTTACATCTTTCTAACCATCTAGTAGTTCTTTCTAAAGAATTTTTTACATACTCTCTATCAGCTGGATATGGAGCACACTCATCAAATGCCATCATTATATCTGACCCTAATGCATTTTGTATTTCCATAGCTTTTTCTGGACTTATAAAGTGCTTTGATCCATCTATATGAGATCTAAAGTTAACACCTTCTTCAGTTATTTTTCTAAGTGGCCCTAAGCTAAATACTTGGAATCCACCACTATCTGTAAGTATAGGCTTATCCCAGTTCATAAATTTATGAAGCCCTCCAGCTTCTTTAACTAAATCATGACCTGGTCTCATATATAAATGATATGTATTACTTAAAATAATTTGAGACCCTATTTCTTTTAATTCTTCTGGTGTCATCGATTTTACAGTTGCTTGAGTACCAACTGGCATAAATATTGGTGTTTCTATTACTCCGTGAGGAGTGTGTAATCTTCCTAATCTTGCTCCACTTTGCTTACAAGTTTTTATAAGTTCATATCTTACTGCACTCATTATAACTCTCCTTATTTATCTATTGTTTATTTTCATTTTTTAAAGCTTTTTCTAAATTTCGCTTATGGCAATCACAATCTTCATCTTCACATTCTTCATAGTGAATACTGGTTACATTCATTGTGCTATTGTCATCAGTTAACAAATACTTTCTTATTGCAAATAGACCAGCTATAGCCATAATTCCAAGTAATAACTCTAACATACCCTCACTCTTAGGCAATAATAGTAACTTTCTAGCTATTGCATACAATAGTACTTCAATTAGCGCCCCTGGGATATGTAATGAAAGCATTACTACTAACTCTACACCTATGACTAACAGTAATATTTGTCCTAACAAATCATTAAACTGAGCATATTGTACTGGAGTTCTGTATTCAACAATATACGAATGCCATATCATTCTTAATACATCTATTGTTCCTAAAAATACTGCAAGCAGCACAACCATAGCTAACAGTGATTCAAATATATATGCAATTTTAAGTGCTAAACTTTTTTCAGCTAGTTTTTTCATATTATTCCCCCTTGATAATTTATTTAATTATCATTGCATCTCCAAAACTAAAGAATCTATATTTTTCTTTAACTGCTGTATTATATGCATTTAAAACAGCATCTTTTGAAACTAATGCACTTACTAACATTATTAGAGTAGATTCTGGTAAGTGAAAATTCGTTATTAATCTATCTACTACCTTAAACGTATACCCTGGATATATAAATATATTCGTCCATCCACTAGACTCTACAATTTCTCCATTTTCATTACTTGCTGATTCTACAGTTCTACAACTAGTAGTACCAACACATATAACTTTATTTCCATTCTTTTTCGCTTTATTTATTTTCTCTGCAGCTTCTTTATCAACCATATAGTACTCAGAGTGCATTTCATGTGCTAATACATCATCAACTTTTACAGGTCTAAAAGTTCCAAGCCCTACATGTAATGTTACAAAAGCTATATCGATTCCTTTTGCTTTTATACTTTCTAGTAATTCATTGGTGAAATGAAGTCCTGCTGTAGGGGCTGCTGCAGATCCATTATGCTTTGAATATACAGTTTGGTATCTTTCTCTTTCTTCTAATCTCTCTGTTATATATGGAGGTAGTGGCATATTTCCTAATTCATCTAGTACTTCTTCAAATATTCCTTCATAGTAAAATTCAACTAATCTAGAACCTTCTTCTGCAAGCCCTACAACCTCGCCTATAAGTTTTCCATTTCCGAAAGAAAATTTTGTTCCTATTTTAGCTCTTTTTCCCGGTTTTACTAAAGCTTGCCATACATCTTTTTCTGTTCTTTTTAATAAAAGAAATTCTATTTTCCCTCCAGTGTCAACTTTTTCTCCTATAAGTCTAGCTGGTATAACTCTAGTATTATTAAGAACTAAACAGTCTCCTGGATTCAGATAATCTATAACATCTTTAAATATTTTGTGCTCCACATCTCCCGTTTTTCTATCTAAAACCATAAGTCTAGAGTTAGATCTATCCTCTAACGGTGTTTGAGCTATTAATTCTTCTGGTAGGTCAAAGTAAAAATCACTAGTTTTCAATTTAAACGTCCTTTCTATTTTTTAGTACAAATTACATCATAACAAAAAAAATAATTTTTTTCTATCATTAATCCTATTATTAAATGCTATATAAATTAATTTTTCCTATTTTTCTTTTGGATAAGGAATATTTAAATGTTCATATGCAAGAGGCATGGCAATCCTTCCTCTAGGCCCTCTATTTATAAATCCTAATTGAAGTAAATATGGTTCATACACATCCTCAATAGTATTTCTATCTTCTCCAATAGATGCTGCCAATGTATCTAATCCTACTGGACCGCCCTTAAACTTTTCAATTATTGTAACTAGTAACTTTTCATCAACATAGTCAAGTCCTAAGCTATCTACTCCTAACAATTCTAAAGCATCATTTGCAACTTCATCAGTTATATTTCCATCTGCTCTAACTTGTGCATAGTCTCTAACTCTTTTTAGTAATCTATTTGCAATTCTTGGAGTTCCTCTAGACCTTCTTGCAATCTCGGTTGCTCCTCCTATTTGAATTTCAGCTCCTAAAATAGCAGAGGATCTTATTACGATTTGAGCAAGTTCTTCAACTGTATAGTAATCTAGTTTACATATAACTCCAAATCTATCTCTTAACGGGTTTGTTAGCATACCTGCTTTTGTAGTTGCTCCAATTAATGTAAATTTAGGTAAATCAAGTCGTATACTTCTCGCAGATGGCCCTTTACCTATAATTATATCTAAACAGTAATCTTCCATTGCAGAGTATAAAACTTCTTCAACTGTTCTACTTATTCTATGAACCTCATCTATAAATAAAACATCATTTTCATTTAAGTTTGTAAGTATCGCTGCTAAGTCTCCAGCTCTTTCTATAGCAGGCCCTGATGTTATTCTAAGATTAACTCCCATCTCGCTAGCTATTATAGATGCAAGTGTTGTTTTTCCAAGACCTGGTGGTCCATATAGTAAAACATGGTCTAACTGTTCATTTCTAGCTTTTGCTGCCTCTATAAATATTTTCAATAATTCTTTTGCCTTATTTTGCCCTAAATAATCATCTAGACTCTTTGGCCTTAAATTATTTTCTATGTCTACATCTTCATTTTGCATAGATGATGTTATAATTCTATTTTCATCTTCAAACATATTTCAATTTCCCCCTCTATCTAAGAGATTTGCTCATTATATAACTTAATGATTTTTTAATTATATCCTCTGTGTTCATTCCATCTTTTTTACACTTATCAACTGCTTCTTTAGATTCTTGAGATGAATATCCTAATGCAATAAGTGCATCAACTGCTTCATCTTGTGATATAGCTATTGGCATTTGGCTAAGAAGTGTAGGTTCAAACTCTATGTTATTTTTATCAATTTTATCTTTTAATTCTAATATCATTCTTTCAGCAGTTTTTTTCCCAACCCCTGGTGCTTTTGACATTTTTGCTACATCTTCACTGACTATATATGCACCTATTTGCTTAGGTGTAGCAAAAGATAAAATTCCTAAAGCTACCTTAGGTCCTATTTTAGAAACTGAATTTAATAATTCAAACATTTTTAACTCTTCTTTTGTGGAAAATCCACATAGACTCATGTCATCTTCTCTCACTATTAGCTTAGTATGAATTTTACATTCTTTCCCTAATTTTACGTCTGCTAAAGTATTTGCTGATACATTTACTTTATATCCAATATTATTTGCCTCTATTACTAAACTATCTAAGTTTATTTCTTCAATTTTACCTTTTATATAACTATACATATTGCCCCCCTATGTTCTTTAGTGTTTTTTCTAATTTATTTGAATGACAATGGCATATTGCAACTGCTAATGCATCTGCTACATCATCTGGTTTTGGTATCGCCTTTAAATTTAAAAATGACTTAACCATTTGTTGAACTTGAGATTTCTGAGCTCTACCATATCCAACTACTCCTTGTTTAACTTGAAGAGGTGTATATTCATATACAGGTATGTTATTATGTGCACATGCAAGCATTGTAACTCCTCTCGCTTGTGCTACAGTTATAGCTGTTTTTACATTTTTATTAAAGAACAACTCTTCAATTCCAACTTCGTCAATATTATAATTTTTTATAAGCATGTCTATTCCTTTATATACAAGCTCTAATCTTCTTAATATATCCATGTGTGCTGGAGTAGTAACCGCTCCATAATCAATAACTCTGAACTTATTATTTTTATATTCTATAATTCCATAACCAACAATAGCAATTCCTGGATCTATACCTAAAATAATCATATTTTGAAATAACTCCTTTTTACGAAACTTACGTTCTATATTAATATATAATAACATATTTAGCTATAAACTATAAAGAGATGAAAAGTTTCCCTTTCATCTCTTTCAATAGTATTGGTTATGAGTTTATATTTTTCAACTTCCAAAGTCTTCTAATTTTGAATAAATTTCATCTTGTGATTTTGCAAATATTCCAGATTTAACTTCTTCTTGAACTTTTTTAGGTAAAGACTCCGTTTCAATTTCTGTATTTTCTATAAATTCTCTATCGCCTTTTTCATTGTACTTGTAAACATTTAATAAACCTTTGTTATCAACTATAGCAAATTGATTAGCCTTACTAGTATCATTAAATGTTTCTCTTTCTTGTAAAGTAATTTCATATGTATCTAGTTTTTTTATGCTTCTATTAGGATATTTAGTCGATAAGTACTTAGTTATGTCTTCTTTTGATTTTCCAACCAGATCTTTCGGTATCGTACCGATCATTGTTGGAGCTTCTTTGCTAGGTGTGCCATCTTCAAGTGTCTTTTCTACCCAAATTTCACAGTCTTCACTCAAATTAAAAATTTCTTTTGCTGTTGTTTCTTCTTTCTTTTGCTCTGAATTGGTCTTTTTAGAAATATTTTCATTTGTTGATTTAAATCCTACATAAATCCCTCCAGCGAGAACTACTATGCCTAAAATTATAACAATTGGTATTCGCCAAGGAAATTCTTTTTTCTTTTCGAACATAAAAACAACCTCCTTATATCGGATATTTTTTCCAATTGTTTATTTTTTATACAGTTTTTACATTTATTATAATATTTTATTTTAAATATTTTTCTATCCTTAGTCCCATTTATTGATAAATTTTCATATTATACTTTATAAATATTATTTTTTGATGGAGGTGAAAATATTGAGTATCGATAATGAATTACTATCAAGAGTTGAATTTATTGAGTTTAAACAACAAGTTTTACTCTTAAAACACCCTTCTCATAAAGTTACTATATTTGCAGAGCTAACTTTATACGAATTTTTATCTATTAGAGATTATGTGAAAAATTTTGAATATTATTTAGAAAATGGATACAATTTTGATTTCAAGAGTTTTGAATCAGGCTTATACGATTTAATCCCTAAACTAAAAACTTATCCAGAAAGTTCAATTTTAATTGCAAAAATACTAATGAATATATCAAACTTCAATAAATTATTTAATTCAAATAATTAGTGATATGACTTTGAAAGTTCATATTGCCTTTTTTTATAAAGTATATCTATAAATCCTTTTGGAAATAATTTTAATAAATACTATTTTAGGAGGATTTATTATGGATAAAATTAAATGTAGCGTTAACAACTGTTCTCATAATAGTAAAGGTTTATGTTATGCGGATAGAGTTAATATTCAAGGAAGTTCAGCTCAAACAAAAGAACATACAGCATGCGCATCATTTTTAGAAAATGCAGTTTACAGTGAGCTTACTAACAATACTAACGATAAAGGAGCTTGCTCTTGCCTTTTCTGTAAAGTAAATACTTGTTCACATAATTCTAACAACCTGTGTACTTTAGAATCTATCAATGTCTGTCCTGACACTGGTAGACCTAACCTTTACTCTGAAACAAGTTGTTCAAGTTTTAAATGTAAATAATAAAAAAGGAGATATAAATATCTCCTTTTTTTATTCTTCTATTTCCCAGTTATGAGCTATAGATTGAACATCATCATCATCTTCTAGCATGTCTACTAATCTATTCATGAACTTTAATTGTTCTTCTTCTGTTAATTTAGTAGTTGTTTGTGGTAATAATTTAACTTCTGCAGATATAAAGTTATATCCTTTACCTTCTAATTCGTCTCTAACAGCTTGGAAATCTTCTGGAGAAGTTACTACTTCAAATCCATCTTCTTCAACTATTAAATCTTCAGCTCCAGCTTCTAATGCTATATCCATTAACTCTTCTTCAGATACATCATCAGTTGCTTCTATTAATATTTGACCTTTTTTATCAAACATAAATGAAACGCATCCACTAGTTCCTAAGTTTCCACCATTTTTATCGAAATAGTATCTAACATTTCCTGCTGTTCTGTTTTTATTGTCAGTTAAAGTTTCTACTATTACTGCAACTCCTCCTGGTCCGTACCCTTCATAAACTATAGTTTCAAAGTTTTCGTTGGCTCCACCACCAGCACCTTTAGCTATAGCTCTATCTATATTATCATTAGGCATATTGTCTGCTTTAGCTTTATCTATTGCTGCTTTTAGTGTTGCATTGTATTCTGGATTTCCTCCACCTTCTTTAGCTGCAACTGCTATAGCTCTTGCATGTTTTGTAAATATTTTTGCTCTCTTAGCGTCTTGTTTACCTTTTTTGTTGATTATGTTTCCTATACGTCCCATAATTCCACTCCTTGCTATGTAAATTAAAATAAAGTTGCGTTATGCTTATATTTTATATAAGGATATTTAATACGTAATATAACTTTACTATATAAATATTTTGTAAGTTATACTATATATACACCGTAATTTTAGCATAAAACATTAATTTAGTAAATTAGAACTTAGGCGGTGCTGCTGCCGTATGTCTTTTATGTTCACTAATTCTATGAAGTCTTGATATTATATCTTGGTCTTTTTGAGGAACTTTTTCTATTTCACCTTTTACGACAGCATCTATCATATCATAGCTTGTACCCATTTCATTTTCATCAGTTTGACCTTCCCAAAGCCCAGCTGATGGAGCTTTATTTATAACATCATCATGAACACCTAAAGCTTTAGCCCATTCATATACTTCTCTTTTTGTTAAGTTTGCTAGAGGAACTAAATCAACTCCTCCATCTCCATACTTAGTAAAATACCCTGTATGAATTTCTGCTGCGTTATCAGTTCCTACAACTAAATATCCTAAATTATTTGCAACTGTATATACTGTACTCATTCTTATTCTAGCTCTTAAGTTAGCATCACTCATTCTATCATTATTTTCTTTATAAAGTCCCTTATTTTTTAAACCATCAGTAACTTTATTATATATTCCAACTTGTTCATCCGTTAAATCTAAGTCTAAATACTCTATTTCACAACCATCTATTACTTTAAGTGCATCTAATCTATCTTGTGGATTACTTTTTATACTCATAATTACACCCATTGAATCTTTTGGAAAAGCTTTTTTTATAAGGTAAGCAACTACTGCCGAGTCTATACCCCCAGACACACCTACTATTAAACCATTAGTATTTGATTCTTTTACTTTTTCTCTTAACCAATCTATTGTTTTATCTATTTTTAAATTCATATCTGTCATTATACTTCCTCCTTACATTTTATGGATAACCCAATTATATCAGATATTTTTATTTTAATTAAATATAATTTATGCTTTATGTTAAAAATAATTCAAGAAGGTGATATTATGAAAAAAAATTTTTTAAATTTCAATATTAAAAATTCATTTATAGGTTTAATAACAGGCTTTATAAACGGTGTTTTTGGGTCTGGTGGTGGAACACTTTTAGTCCCTATTTTAAATAATATTTTAAAAGTAGAAGAACATAAGTCTCACGCTACCGCACTTGCAATAATATTATTTTTAACAACTACAAGTTCCTTTATATATGTTTCTCAAGGTACCTATGATTTAAATACAACTCTTAAAGTTGCTGTAGGAAGTATAGTTGGAGGCATTGTTGGCGCTAAAATACTTTGTAAATTGACTGGAAGATTTTTAAGAATATCTTTTGGATCTATAATGATTATAGCTGCATTAAGGATGGTGTTTTAATGTTTCTTGTTTTACTTGGATTTTTTTCTGGAATAATAGGTGGTATGGGGATGGGTGGAGGTACAATATTGATTCCTGCATTAATATTATTTGCAAATATTGACCCTAAAATAGCTCAAAGTATAAATTTACTTTCATCCATACCTATGACTATATTCGCTTTATTTATACATATAAAAAATAAAAAGGTTATTTTAAAATTAGTAATACCAATAGCCTCATTTGGTATTTTAGGAGCTATATTTGGATCTTTTTTAGCAACATACCTATCATCAGAAGTTTTAAAAAAAGTTTTTGGAGTTTTTTTACTTGTAATAGGAGTTTTAGAAGTTAAAAAAGGCATTTTTAATCCAAATAAAAATAAATGCGAAAAGTAACAAAACAGCCCAAAGTTTAATTTTTATAAAATTAACTTTGGGCATTTTTTTATAGTATCACTTGTCCATCTTTTTCTGATAAATAGAATTCTTCTCCTATCGTTATCTGCGCTGTAGCACTTGTTATATCATTAATTCTTTCTATAATAGCTTCTTTTTCATTTGCTCTTGAATATACTATTATCTCTACATTATCTTCGTAAATAGTATCTTTTATAAAGTAACCCATATTCATTATTTCATTTTGAACTTTTCCAAGTTGATTGTAATCTATTTTTATTTTAACTTCTTGATACATTATTTTTTCTATTATTTTTCCTGCTTCAAGACCTATTTTAGCTCCTTTTGTATATGCCCTAACAAGTCCTCCTGCACCTAACTTTATTCCTCCAAAATATCTAGTAACAACAACTACAACATCCCTTAAATCTTCTTTTTTTATAACTTCTAATGTAGGTATACCTGCTGTTCCCTGTGGCTCACCATCATCGCTATATCTTTGTATATTCATACTTTTCCCTACAGTATATGCCCAAACATTGTGTCTTGCATCTTTATGCTTTTTCTTTATTTCATTTATAAATTCAACAGCTTCTTCTTCTGTTTTTATAGGCTTAGCGTATCCAATAAATGTAGACTTTTCTATTGTAATTTCATCTGTCCCAAATTCATGCAGTGTTTTATACATCTAGTTCCTCCTTAGCTTATTTATATACTAATTATAGTATAAATAAATAGAACAAGGCAAATGCCTTGTTCTATAATTTAAGTACGAATAATTAAACCTTAATTATTCGTACTATTCTTTTTTAAATCTTTAAATTTTCTGTAAGAAATTTCTACAAGAGATTTTTCTTTATTATGAGCTAACATATCTAAAGCATCCTTAACCTTAAAAAAACCAGCTTCTGTAATATCTTCATCATTAATGTTATACTCAGTGTTGTCGCTCTCCATTATGTACCACATTATAGCGTTACATACTTTTTGATGTCTAGTTTTTGAGTAAAATTCATACATAGTATCTCCTGCCATATCTAGAACTTTAGCCTCAACCTCAACTTCGTCTTTAACCTTTTGTGGAGCTACTTTACTAGCGATATCATTCTCGCTTATTTTTCCTTTAGGAATAGTCCATTCACCTTTGTCGTTTTTTACTATTAATACTTTGTTTGCATAAAATACTATACCACCTGCACAACGTCTTAGTATCATAATTAGACTCCCCCTACTAAACCATATTTTCACACCAAGATGTGGAGTTACACTACTTTAGTAATTTCTTTTGTTACTCCATTATATGTTAAATTTATATTGTTTATGTTATCTATTGAGGAGTTTTTTCTAATTGATTTATAGTCTCTTCATACGCCCTAATAACATAATTTTTTTCAAAATTATTTTTATTTTTAAGCTTTTGTAATATAACTAAACTATCTTTATTCCCTATATTTGCAAGTGCCTTAGCGCAGTATTGTCTAGTTTGAGCATTTGAATCGTAAAGCCCTTTATGAAAAATTTCCCTACTTTCTACAGATGATATTTTTCTAAGAGCTGAGTATGTTATTCTTCTTACATCTGAGTGTCTATGATTTGTAAGCTGGTGTAGAATTTTTAAAAATCTATCATCCTTTAATTCCCCAGTTGCCCATATTAAAATCATAAGATCTTCTGCATTTTTCTCTATCATAATTCTTTTGTATATTTTTCTTTTAAAATCCAATAATTTTTCGTCATTTAAAGAATTCATCAAACCTATTCTTTCATCCTTACCTAACTCTAAAAACTTATCTAGAATATCTTTAGATGATTCTATTTTACTTTTCATTAAAGATTTTATTTCTATTTTGGCTTTTATTAATTGTTCATTTATTTCTTGAACTTCAATATTTCTTATCTTACTTATTTGAGATACTGTCTTAGACTCTTTGTACAGAAGATATGTTATAAAATGATCTTCTAGATTTTCTATATTATCCCAAGATATATTCATTTAACTACCTACTCATTTATTATATAGCTTTTATAAATATTGTAATCTTCTTCATCTAGGTCGACAGTTAACTCTATTCCATTTTCTACATACTCAAATTTTTCAATATTGTATTTGTTTTTCAATTTATTAAATACATCACCTTTATCATATGGAAGTAGTAAATTTACTTTATACGTATTTTCCATTAGCGCATTTTGTATCATATCTATTAATTTATCCATATTAATACCTTGTTTAGCAGATATATATACTGTATTTTCTTGGTTTTTAGGATAAATATCAAGGTCTAGTCTATCAATTTTGTTGTAAGCCATTATTGTTGGCTTATCATTTGCATCTAGTTCTTTTAAAACATTTTTAGTCGTATTTTCCTGAATTTCAAAACTATCATTAGTCGCATCTACTACATGAACTATTAAGTCTGCATAATGTACTTCTTCTAATGTAGCTTTAAATGCCTCAACTAAATCATGTGGCAATTTACTTACAAATCCTACTGTATCTACAACTAAAAACTCTCTTTTATTAGGAAGTAATGCTTTTCTTAGAGTTACATCTAAAGTTGCAAATAGCATATCTTTTGATAAAACTTCTTTTTCAACACTATAATCTTTATGTGTTTTGATAAGCTCATTCAACAGTGTAGATTTCCCTGCATTTGTATATCCTACTAATGCAACAATAGGTATATTAGACTTTAATCTTTGTGCCCTTTGAGTATCTCTGTTTTTCTTAACATCTCTAAGTTCTTGTCTTATATCTGCCATTTTATTTAAGATATGTCTTTTATCAACTTCTAACTTTTGTTCTCCTGGCCCTCTTGTTCCAATACCTGCACCAGTTCTACTCATTTCTCCACCCATACCATACAGTCTAGGCATTCTGTATTTTAACTGAGCTAACTCAACTTGTAATTTACCTTCTTTGCTTAAAGCTCTTTGTGCAAATATATCCAATATTAAGGTTGTTCTGTCTATTACTTTTCTCTGAACTAATTCTTCTATATTTCTTATTTGAGCTCCAGATAATTCATCATTAAATATAACAACTGTAGCATCTAGAGATTCACAGTAAGCTCTTATCTCTTCTACTTTTCCTTTTCCTATATAAAAAGCAGCCTCTCTAGCTGGTCTATTTTGAATTATACTCCCTACAACTTCTGCTCCAGCAGCTTTTGCCAGTTCTTTTAATTCTTCCATAGATTCATTAATATCTATATCATCAACTTTCTTTACATTAGTAGTTATATTTAATCCTACTAACAATGCTTTTTCTACTATTTTATCCATTGAAACACCTCATTTAATGTACTTTTTTTTATTATACCACTATTGTAATTTTTTAGTATAATTATATTAAAACTCTAAATAATTAGGAGGTACAAGTATGTCTGAGAATTATAAATTTTTTAGAAATGATAAATGTGAATACTTTCCTTGTCATAAAGTAAGCAATCCCGATAATTTCAATTGTCTATTTTGCTATTGTCCTTTATACGCTTTAAAAGATGAATGTGGTGGTAACTTTAAATACACAGATGATGGAATAAAGGATTGTTCTTCTTGTCTAGTTCCTCACAACAAGAAAAGTCATGATTACATAATGAGCAAAATAGGAGATATACTAAACTTAGGTAAAAAACAACCTAAGTAAATATATTTTTAAAGGAGTGGTAACTACCACTCCTTTTTACACTTAAGAAGTACTTTTTTAATATACTTTCTATAAGATTTTCAGCGACATGAGCGACGCAAATTTTTTATTGTTTTTTTATAAATAAATAACATTAATATACTTATAGAAAATATAATCCCTAATATCAAAATTCCTTCATGAAGGAAAAATTCTGCAGGCAACATATTTATTACTGGATCTATTGTCGGGTCAAATATCCAGTAATCATTATTGAAAAATAATTTATGAAATATCTCAAAACTTTTTTCAAAATTTATAATAATTGGGATAGCTATTAAAATAGGCAGTGTTATCAATGTCCATGCACTATATTTTAATACATCTAAGTTTTTGCATTTAAAACATATATATGCGCCTATCACAACTAATATTAAAGTTATTTTATTTATTATAGCTAAGTTTTTAAATATATTTCGAACTTCTTCAAAGTGAATTATACCTTGTGTCGATGACTCTAATGTCGGCAATTTAAAATTCATTTTTTCATTACTAGTATTATAATCTATTAAATAATCATAATTTAGCTTTATTTCTTCTTCATTCATATCACTTAATATAGGAATATTCAAATAGCTTATATCAAAATAATATATTTGTTTAAATTTAACAGTAAAGCTAACAACCGAAGTTATTATAAATAAACTTAATGCTAATGACATTAAAAAACTTAAAATTCTATTCATATTATTATCCTATATTATACTATTTTAGTTGTGAAATCCTCTATATTCCATACATCATCTACTATATCTTCATAGAATTCAGGCTCATGTGATACTAAAAGTACAGTTCCTTTAAATTCTCTTATAGCTTTTTTTAGTTCATCTTTAGCTTCTACATCTAAATGGTTTGTAGGCTCATCTAAAACTAAAAAGTTTATTTGTTTTAACATTAATTTACATAATCTTACTTTAGCAGCTTCTCCTCCACTTAAAACTCTCATTTGGCTTGTTATATGATCGTTTGTAAGTCCACACTTAGATAATGATTGTCTTACTTCAAAATTAGTAAGACCTGGATATTCTGCCCATATTTCATCCATTGGAGTATTACTATTTTCTCTTGAACTTTCTTGTTCAAAATATCCTACTTCTAGATAATCACCTAACTCAACTTTTCCATCAAAAGGCTTTATTATTCCTAAAAGAGTTTTTAAAAGAGTAGACTTTCCTATCCCATTCATACCTCTTAAAGCAATCTTTTGATTTCTCTCTAATGTAAAGTTAAGAGGTTTTGTTAGTGCTTCATCATATCCTAATACTAAATCTTCAGTTGTGAATACAAATCTACTAGAAGCTCTTGACTCCGTAAACTTGAATGTAGGCTTTATCTTCTCCTTTGGTCTTTCTAAAATTTCCATTTTATCAAGTTGTTTTTGTCTACTGTTTGCCATACCACGAGTTGCAACTCTAGCCTTATTTCTAGCAACAAAATCTTCTAATCTCTTTCTTTCTTCTATTTGCTTGTCATAAGCTTGTTCTTCTTGTCTTTTCTTTATATCTCTAAGTCTTTCAAACTCATCATAATTCCCTTTATATCTATTAAGTTCTCCGTTTTCCATATGGTAAATTACATTACATGTATCATTTATGAATGGTACATCATGTGATACTAATATAAAACTATTTTCATATTCTTGTAGATATCTTGTTAACCAAGCTATATGTTCTACATCTAAATAGTTAGTAGGCTCGTCTAATATAAGTATTACAGGGTTTTCTAAAAGTAGCTTTGTCAGTAAAACCTTAGTTCTTTGACCTCCACTTAAATCCGTTACATCTTTATCCAGACCTATTTCTCCAAGACCTAATCCATTAGCAATTTCTTGTATTTTTGCATCAATCATATAAAAACCACTATTTTCTAAAATAGTTTGAATTTCTGCAGTACCTTCCATTAACTTTGTCATTTCATCTTCGTCAGCTTCACCCATTTTATCATACATAGATATCATTTCTTGTTCTAAGTCAAACATAGGTTTAAAAGCATCTCTTAAAACTTCTCTTATTGATTTTCCTTTTGTTAATACTGTATGTTGGTCTAAGTATCCTACCGTTACCCTCGACGACCACTTTATATTTCCAGCATCTGGCATAAGTTTTTTTGTTATTATATTTAAAAATGTAGATTTTCCTTCTCCATTTGCTCCGATAAGAGCAATATGTTCGCCCTTTCTAAGTCTAAACGACACATTTTCAAGTATAGTTCTTCCACCAAATCCATGGCTAACATTTTCAACAACTAGCATCTAAACACCTCTTCTAATTTTATTATCTATAACATAATATCTTCTTTTTTTAATCTAATCAAGTAATACAAATATTTTCATGTATTTTACCATATATTTAGCAATGAATAAAGCCCTCTTGTTAGAGAGGGCTTTATTCATTGCTAAATATATCATCAAAAAACATCGTCAAAAATCCAGCTGTTGTTTTTTGTGCTAATGGTAAGCATTTAGTTGATAACATATAAAACTTATTTTTTAAATCATTTACATTTTCATACATTTTATCATAATTCATAGCTTGAGTTGCATTATAATTAATATATTCTTCTACACTATTTTTTTGAATCATTCCATCTTTTGCTCTTAATCTTGGTATAGACATGTAATTATTTTTTATATACACTTCAAATTGTCTATGATTGTCTAAAAGCTTTCCTTTAGCGTGTTGAGGTATAGTTAAATCTTGAAGTACATGGCATGCCGCTCCAAAGTAAAATAAACTGAGTTCAAACTTGTCTAATGCAAAAAACTTTAAAGCTTTATTATAATACTTATTTATTAAAGTAAATGCATTCTCTTCGTATCCAAACTTTCCTCTTTTTACATATGGATTATAAAAGTGATGATAACTTTTAAAATCCTGATCTGCCCATATTAACCCTTTGTTTATTTGAGGCAAATATGCTTTAAAAAACTTATATTGTGTCATGTATCCTTCATTTTTCAATATTTCCAATGCATTTGCTTGTATAAAAATATGAACTTCACAATCTGTAGTTATTATACTTTTTTTTACTGGATTTACTACTTTAAAAGTTCCTGTTAGAGCTTTTCCATAAACATTTTCTATTCTTTTTCTCATCATAATCACCTGATAGTTGAATTTACAACCTAAATTTTATTTCGATATTAACAATATATTACTTTTTTTAATATTTGTTAACCTTTATATTTATTTTTAATTCCTACTTTCTATATCTTTTAAGTATGTTTCTAATCCATCTGCTACACTTTGCATCATTTTTCTTTGATATTCAGGGTTAGACATCATTAGGTCTTCATTATAATTACTCATAAACCCCATTTCTATTAGCACTACAGGAACTTTAGACCAATTAAATCCAGTTAAATCATTTCTTTCAAATATTCCATTTACCTGTATGTTTTCTTTTACTAATGCATCTTTTATATTTAATGCACACTTATTACTATCTTCAAAAATTTTAGATGTATATTGTCCATCTTTTTGAGGAATCAAAATAGATGCACCAGTTTTTCCGGAATTATCTAAACTATCCGCGTGAACTCGTATAACCATATCTGCATTTTTGTCGTTAGCTAATATAGCTCTTTCTGCATTACTTATATTTATATCATGGCGCTCTCTTGTCATTACAACATTATAACCTTTATTTTCTAAAATATGCTTCAAAACGATTGATGCCTCCAGGTTTAGCTTGTATTCAGGTTTTTTAGTTGCTATTCCAGTTGCTCCAGATGAAACTCTAGCTTTTTTAGAATTTGATCCAGGTGCTACTGGCTCTAAATTAGGATCTCCTTTTTCTTGATGTCCTGGGTCTATACATATTGTGTATTCACTATTATTTTTAACTCTTTTATTGTCATCGTCTTTTTTATTTTCTTTTTCAGTTATATTGTTTTTACTTATAAAATTAGTAGATTTATATAAATTTTTTGCTGGGTTTGATGTTCCTATAAATATAACACCTATAGCTATTATAGCAACTATAAAAAGTCTATAATTTTTCATGTCTATCTCCTCTCTCTAGTAAAGTATATATATAATTTAAACAATAGGCTTTGTTTTTATGTAAGTTAATGATAATTACAATTAATTTATTTTATAGTTGTTTGTATTTAAATAGTCTCATATATATTTTATATACACGATTTTGGAGGTTAATATGTCTAAAGTAAATAGAGGCAACAATGATAAGTCTAGACTTTGCCGCTTTGGGTATGTAGATTATATAGTTTTAGCATCTAGTTTAGCTATAGCTGTTGCTGAAGAAGTAAATGCAACTGATTTAAATATACTCGCCAGTTTTTTTGCTACTTTCTCAGATGAGCTTGCTTTAATAGCTTCAGTTAAACAAGGTTGTTCTCCAGATTCAGACTCTGATTCCTCTCCTGATAATGATGAAACTACCTTTGTCCCTCCAATACCTGCTACAAGTGGTTCCAGATCTAAACCTAAGATAAAAAAAAGAAAAAAAATAAAAAAATATAAAAAAGTTTAAATCACCTAAAATACTTAATTTTAGGTGATTATTTTTATATTTTGAAAACAATGGTTTTATTGTGTCTGTTTTCTACGGATTAAAATTTTTATCCTGCACAATCTAATATTAAAGAAGCACCATTAATCATCACAGACTCTATCAGAAAGAAGGTGTTTTAATGAATCTGAAAAAGTGTTTTTTAACAACATTTTTAATATATTTTCTGTCAATAGGATTTATTTATTCAGAACCTACAACAAAAAATGATTCTACTTACTTAATACCTATTGGTAACATAACGCAAATAGATGCTGAATTACAATATCTTATGGTTAGAAATAATTTTACTGATTCTTCATTTAAAATAGGAGATTCATTAATATCAATAAATAATAATGAGATAAATAATTATTCAGATTTTTCTAGTTTGCTAAACGCATTATCAGAAAATGAAAATGTTAAGGTCAAAGTATTAAGAAATAACGAAAAGTTAGATATCGATACTAGTAAAGAAATTTTAGAAAAAATAAATTTCAATAATATAGTATCTGGATTTGCTACTTTGACATATGTAAATCCACAGAACAATAATTTTGGAGCAGTTGCTCATCCTATAAGTGTGGGATTTAATAAAAATTTACCTATTAAAAATGGTTATATATCTTCAACATCTAATTTAACAATAGATAAATCATACAAAGGAACTGTAGGATGTATAAATGGCGAAAAAAATGAATTTATAGGAGATTTTAAAGATAACTCTAATTTTGGAATAAAAGGAACTGTTCATAAACTAGATTTATCAAAATTTAAACAATATAAAGTTGCTCAATTAGGAGAAGTTAAAACTGGAAAAGCTTCAATTCTTTTACAAACTTCGAATGGCGAGCCTACAGAATATGAAATTAATATATTAAATATAAAGAAACAAAGAAGTCCTGAATCAAAAACTTTTAAAATAGAAATTGTAGATAAAGAACTATTACAATTAACTGGAGGTATAGTTCAAGGTATGAGTGGTACTCCAATAATACAAGATGATAAAATTATAGGTGCAGTATCACATGCAATTGAAAATAATCCCTCTACTGGATATGGAGTATATATAGGTTGGATGTTAGAGGGAGAATAATCTCCCTCTTTTAATTTATTTAATTTGATTTATTTATGTTTTTATTAGGCATTACATTAACTATATCTTTCTCTGGAACATTTACATAGCTTTGTGGAACATCTCCTACAATTACAGTTTCACATATAGGGATTTGAGTTTTAACTTCTTTAGTAGATGTTGTAAGCGGTACTACTACTTTTACTTGTGTTTTTGCTTTTAAGTATATTCTATGCCTTGTTTGATTTATTCCTGAAGACTCAAAATCAGTTCCAAAGTCTACATATACATTTCCTATAGGTTCTATAGATACTTTTATTTTAGGACCATACTTTGCTAAAAGCGGACTTCCAAGAGCAGTTCCTATAGGTATATATGTGGACGTTGTTTTAATTTTTTTCATTTCTGATTGTATTTCTAGTGCGACTTGTGAAGCTATTTCATTCATAGCTATAGAATTAGCTTGCATCATTGTTATTTTACCATTTTCTCCAGTCTTTACATTTATTAAATTTTCATACTTAACGCTATTGTCTATAACACTTGCAACAGCTTTATTTATAGATTTATTAGCAAGTTCTTCTGCTTTTGTTTCTGCTATAACCGTAATAGTTGGTCTCAATTTATTATCTATGTATATAAATGTTCCTATTAATGTAGATATTAAAAATATTATTATAAACATTATTATATTCTTTTTAATTTTTTGTTTTCTTCTTTGAACTAATATTTTTTTCATAAAAAGCCCCCCTTACTATATTATGTAAGGAGGGCTTATAATTACTTGTTAATTATTATTTTTGCAAATTTTCTTTTTCCTACTTGTATTATATCTCCAGTTTGTAAAGCTATTTTGTCATTTTCAACTTTTTCACCATTAAGCTTTATTCCACCTTGCTTTAATAATCTTCTAGCTTCACTTGTAGATGGAGAAAGCTTTAACCCTGTAACTATCTTTGGTATAAAGAATAAACCTTCTTCACACTCTTCTATAGAAACTTCCATTTCAGCTATATCATCTGGAATATTCTTTTTTTGGAATACAGATTTAAAATATTGCTCTGCTTCTAATGCTTTTTCTTCTCCATGGTATAGTTTTACAACTTCTTTAGCTAATTTCATTTTTAAGTCTCTTGGATTTACTTTATCTTGTTCTATATCAGACTTCATAGCTTCTATTGAGTCAGGATGTTCATCTGTAACTAACTCAAAATATCTTATTATTAATTCATCTGGAATAGACATTGTTTTTCCATACATATCATTAGGAGCTTCGCTTATACCAATATAATTACCTAATGACTTACTCATCTTCTTAACTCCATCAGTACCTTCTATTATAGGCATTAATAAAGCAATTTGAGGCTCTTGATCATACTCTTTTTGAAGAGTTCGTCCCATTAATATATTAAACTTTTGGTCCGTTCCTCCCATTTCTATATCAGCTTTTATTGCTACTGAATCATATCCTTGCATTAATGGGTAGAAAAATTCATGTATTGATATAGATTGATTAGAAGCAAATCTTTTCTTGAAATCATCTCTTTCTAACATTCTCGCAACAGTATACTTAGATGCTAAGTTAGCAACATCCATGAAATTCATAGTTTGTAACCACTCGCTATTGAATTTTACTATTGTTTTTTCTCTATCTAATATTTTAAATATTTGTTCTTGATATGTTCTTGCATTTTCTAAAACTTGTTCATGAGATAGTTGCTTTCTAACCGCTGACTTTCCAGTTGGATCTCCTATCATACCTGTTGCATCACCTATTATTATAACTACTTGATGCCCTAAATCTTGGAATGCTTTCATTTTTCTTAAAACAACAGTATGTCCTAAGTGAATATCTGGGGCAGAAGGATCTAATCCTAATTTTATTGTTAATGGCTTATTTTCTTTTGCAGATTTCTCTAGCTTTTTAACAACATCTTCTTCAGAGATTATTTCAGCTGCACCTTTTTTAATTATCTTCAATTGCTCATTTATTTCAATCATATGTACACCTCACACATATTTTTTTTATACTTAGTTAAAAATAATTAATATTGTATCATAGTTAAATGTTAAATTCAAATAGCCAACTGACACCACGACTAATTAATTACATAATATTCATTTTTATCTATAAAATACAAAATTATTCGCATATATGATATAATATATTCTTATAGTAAGGAGGTTAATTTCATGGGAAATGATAACAATGACAAAAACAAAATACGTAGAAAAAAAGTTAGCTCCTCTAGTACTAAACCTACTGCCTCGTCGAGGAAATCAACTAAAAACAGTAGTCAAAAAACTAAAAGTATTTCTAAATCTTCAAAAAAGGATAAGTTTAAAATATTTAGAACTGTAGGTGTTACACTTTTAGTTATGTTGGTATTAGGAGTTGCAGTTTCAACTGCACTAGTATTTGTAGCCTTAAAAGACGTAGAGCCTGTTACAAAAGCTGCTCTTGATAAAAAAGTTAACACAGTTACAGAACTTTTATATAGTGATGGATCTTTAATGGGAAATCCTCCGACAGATAATAAAAAGGTTCCTATATCTATAAAAGATATGCCAGCTCATCTTCAACATGCACTTGTATCAATAGAAGATGAAAGATTTTATGATCATAATGGTGTAGATTTTAAAGGGCTTGCTAAAGCCACTCTTATAAATCTATTTACATCTTCTTCTCCTGGAGGAAGTACTATAGACATGCAGGTTTCTAAAAACTTACTTACTTCTAGCGAAGTGTCTGTTGTCCGTAAAATTAAAGATATTTACTATGCTTTAGAGATGGATAAGACGCTTAACAAGAATGAAGTTTTAGAACTTTATTTAAATAGTGCATACTTTGGAAGAGGTGCTATAGGTGTTGAAGCTGCTGCAAATGCATACTTTAATAAACATGCTAAAGATCTTTCAGTTGCGGAATCAGCTATGATTGTTGGTATAACTCAAAATCCTAATAAATATGCAGCTTATAACACTGCAAAATTAACAGGTAATGAAACTAAAGACGAATTAAAAGGAAAATTAAAATTCTATTTAAAGAGTGATGGTTTTGATGAACCTACTAAAGTAGAATCAGATATGGTTAATAAACTTTATGACTGGGGTCTTATACCTGATGATGATACTTTTAGAGAATTAAAAAAAGGTAATATGGTTTGCAGAAAAGTCGAATTAAACCCTAATGCTAAGAAAAGACAAGAAACAGTTTTAATGAAAATGTTAGAACTTGGTTACTTAACTCAAGAAGAACATGACAAAGCTGTTGCAGAGCAAATAAATATACAATTACCTAAACCATCTAAAAAACCAGCTTCGTCAGTTGAAGACCTTATAGAAACTGATGTTATAAATAGTCTTATAACTCAAGGATATACTGAAACTGAAGCTAATACATTGTACTTTAATGGTGGTTTAAAAATACGTACTACTATAGACAAAAATATGCAAAGTGACTTAGAAACTGAATTTAATAATAGAAATAACTTCCCAGGCACTGAGCCTGGCCAAGATGGAATTCCTCAACCTCAAGCTGCAATGGTAGTTTTAGATTATAGAACTGGTAAAATAAAAGCCTTAATTGGTGGTAGAGAAATTAAAGCTAGAAAAGTTTTAAATAGAGCTACTGAACCACACCAACCTGGTTCTACTATAAAACCTTTATCAGTTTATACTCCAGCTATTGATAATGGAATGAATCAAGCAGATACATTTAGCGATGCTCGTGGAGGATATAAATTCAAAGAAAATAATAAATGGAATCCCAAAACTACTACATCTGGATCTGGTGAAATGACAATGCGTAAAGCTTTAGCTTATTCATCAAATACAATAGCAATAAAAGTAGCTGAACAACTTGGTTCAACTTACAATGAAAGTGTTGATGTTATGCTTGATTACCTAAAGAACTTCGGATTATCTGATTTAAAAGATGGTCCTGGTGGGGCTGATAGAACATTCCCTGCTCTTACTCTAGGTGGTATGACAAAAGGAGCTTCTCCACTTGATATGGCTGCAGCTTATGGAACTTTAGCTAATGGTGGAACTTATGTTGAACCTATAACATTTACAACAGTTGAATCATCAGATGGTCAAGTGTTAATACAAAACACTCCAGAAGAACATAAAGTTGTAGATCCTGAAGTTGCATATGTTCTTACAGATATGCTTAAAGCTGTTATTACAGAAGGTATCGGTGGAGCTGCTAAATTTAGTGATATGCCTGTAGCTGGTAAAACTGGTACAACAAATGATAATAAAGATGCTTGGTTTGTTGGATACACACCTTATTATGTAGGTGCTACTTATATAGGTGATGACTATAGATTTGATCCAACTACAAAAGAAACCATACCTCGTAGAGGTGTTATTCATGGAAGTTCAACATCTGCTAAATTATGGTCTAAAGTAATGGGTAAAGTACATGATGGCCTTGACCCAATTGATTTTAAAAAAGCAAGTAATATAGAATTTTACAATATAAACTTATTGAATGGTAGTATAGTTCCTAAAGGAGCTTATAACGCTGGTATGGCTGCTTTCATAAAAGGACATATACCTACTACTCATTCTTCTTATACACCGCCACCAGAGACTACAACGCCTCCTGTAGAAGAAGAGAATAAACCTGAAACGGAAACTCCTTCTCCAGAAAATCCAACTCCAGAAAACCCTAATCCTGGAGATAATGGAAATAATGGCAACAATACTGGTGGTAACGAAAATAATAATAATACAGGTACTGGCACTAACCCAGGAACTGGCGGTGGAAATACAGGTGGTGGTACTGGAACTAATCCAGGTACAGGTACCGGTGGAGGAACAACAGGTGGTGGTAATGAGGTGACTCCTACTCCACCTCAAGGTAATACTCAAACTTCACCTACTCAAACCACTCAAAAACCTAATACAGCAGCAAAACCAGCTGCATAAAAAAAGAACTATATGAGTTAAGTCTCATATAGTTCTTTTTATTTTATGGCTTAGCCTTTGGGGTAAATACAACGGCCATTATATATCCAAAAAATATAGCTGCTGTTATGCCTCCTGCAGTTGCAGTTATACCACCTGTAAAAATACCCATAAATCCATCTTGTTCTATTGCTTTAACAACTCCATTATATAAAGAATATCCAAACCCTATTATAGGAACAGTTGCTCCAGAACCTCCAAACTCTACAATAGGCTGATATACACCTAAAAAACTTAATATTACTCCACTTGTTACATAAGTAACCATTACATATGGTGTTTGTAATTTAAAGTAGTCCATTAATATCTGAGCAATTAAACATATAGTTCCGCCTACTAAAAACACTTTAAGATACTCTATAAGCACTTCTTACACCTCCTATTCATTTTCTATAACTACAGCATGAGCTACACTAGGTATGCTCTCTTTTTGCAATGTACTTGTAGGTGATAATAGTGCGCCTGTTGAAACTAACATAACCTTATTAAATTTTTTAGATTTTAGCATTTTATAAATATAACCATTAAAAACAGATGCTGAACATCCACACCCACTTCCACCACAATGAACATCTTGATCGTCTAAATTAAAAATTTCTACTCCACAATCAGTATAAACTTTAGATATATCTAATCCTTTTTCTTTTAATAAGTCTATAGTTATTTGCATCCCTAATTTACCTAAGTCGCCTGTTGCAATCATGTCAAAACTATTTGGATCATCTTTTGTATCTATAAAGTAAGAGTATATCGTGTCTATAGCAGCTGGAGCCATAGCTGCTCCCATGTTATTTGCATCACTTATCCCTTTATCAATTACCTTTCCTATTGTTACATACTTAACCTTTGGTCCTTCTCCATTACTAGATATCAAAGAGCAACCAGATCCTGTAACTGTCCATTGTGCCGTCATAGGTTTTTGATTTCCTAATTCTAACGGAAATCTAAATTGTCTTTCTGCTGTACAGTAATGACTTGATGTCGCTGCAACCACTAAGTCAGCAAATCCTCCATCAACTAACATCGACCCTAATGATAAAGACAGCGCCATTGTAGAACATGCTCCATAAACTCCTAAAAATGGTATGTTTACTTCCCTAGCTGCAAATGATGTTGATAAAAGCTGATTTAGTAAATCCCCAGCAATCATATAATCTATATCATCTACAGATTTTTTCCCATTTTTTATGGCGTTTTCTATAACCGTCTGAACCATCTTACTTTCTGCAAATTCCCAACTTTTTTCTCCAAATAAATCATCGTCTAGCTTCATATCAAAATATTCTTTAAGAGGCCCATTCGCTTCTTTAGGTCCCACTATTGATGATGTAGATATTATAGTTGGTCCATTCTCTAATTTAATAGTCCTTTTTCCTATCCTATTTCTAGCCACCTATATATCTCCTTTCTATATGACAATTTTTATTATGTAGTATATTAACCCACATAACACAGATGAGCCTATTCCATACACTAAAACAGGCCCTGCAATCTTAAATAAATTGGCTCCAACACCCATTACATATCCTTCTCTTTTGTACTCCATAGCAGGTGATACTATAGAATTTGCGAATCCTGTTATTGGAATTATAGATCCAGCCCCTGCCCTTTTACCAATTAGGTCATAAACTCCTAATCCTGTTAAAAATGCACCTATAAAAATTAAAGTCATAGATGTTGCCCCAGCTGCTTTCAATTTATCTAGTCCAAAATTCATATAAACATCATTTATAGCCTGTCCAATTACACAAATTATTCCACCTACGATAAATGCTAATATATAATTTTTTGCATATGTAGGTTTAGGACTTATTTTATCAACATATTCTTTGTAATTTTTATCCATATTCTGACCTCCTATTTAATCAAGCTATATATTGTTATTATTTAACAAAACAAAAAAAATAAACCCTTAAATTAAGGGTTTATTTTTATCCTATATAAGTCTTTAGTTTTGATAATACTTTTTTCTCTATTCTAGAAACTTGTACTTGAGATATATTTAAAAGTTCTCCTATTTCACTTTGAGTCTTATCTTCAAAGTACCTAAGCATTATAATCTGTCTTTCTCTTTTATCTAGTTTTCCCAATACCTCTTTTAATAAAAGATTATCTATAACTTTATCTTCTTCATCTTCACCTTTTAGACTTATTTTATCAATTAAGCATATAGGTGCTCCTTCTTCTTCATGTATTACTCCATGTAAATATTCCACAGAGAAATTTGATTCTAATGCCATAACCAATTCTTCTTTATCTACTCCTACAACTTTTGCTAGTTCCTCTATAGTCGGTTCTCTTCCTAATTTTTTAGTTAGAACTTCAGTTTGCGTTTTAGCTTTTATTGCTACTTGTTTTAAAGATCTCGAGACTTTTATCATTCCATCATCTCTTAAATATCTTTTTATTTCTCCTAAAATCATAGGTACTGCATATGTAGAGAATTTAACATTAAATTTAGGATCAAATTTATAAATTGATTTTATAAGTCCTATTGACCCTAATTGAAATAAATCATCTCTTTCATACCCTATATTTAAAAATTTAGATACAACACTTCTAACTAACCCTAAATTACTCTCTATAAGTATTTCTTTTGCTTCTTCATCCCCATTTTGTACAAGTTGTATTAATCTTAAAGTCTCCTCATGACTAAGCAATCCCTTTCTTTCTTCTTTGTTGGCAGTTATCCCCATAACAAAACCTCTATTCTATATTAGATGAATCTATTTTCTTTTTCATAATAACTTTAGTTCCCTCGCCCTTTTTAGAAGAAACAGCTACTTTATCCATGAAACTTTCCATAACGGTAAATCCCATACCAGATCTTTCTAATTCAGGTTTCGATGTATACAATGGCTGCATGGCCATATCTAAATCTTCTATCCCATTTCCAGTGTCTTCTACTGTGATAGTTATTTCTCTATCTTCTATTTCACATCTTATATTAACAAATTTAGTTTCATCTTCATCGTATCCATGTATTATTGAATTAGTTACAGCTTCAGATACCGCAGTTTTTATATCTGCAATTTCATCTAATGTAGGATCTAATTTAGCTGCAAATGATGCAACTATTATCCTTGCAAAACTTTCATTTTCTGATCTTGCCGAAAACTTTACTTCCACAATATTATTCATTTGCAACGCCTCCTAAAAAAGAACTTACAGCATCTTCATAAGTGTCATGAATTTGTATGATCTTATTCATTCCAGATAAATCAAAAATCTTTTTTACTCTTGAATTTAAATTAATTACAGCTACCTTTCCACCCTCACTAGATATTTTTTTGTATCTACCAATAACTACTCCAATACCTGAAGAATCCATAAAATTCATATTTTTAAAATCAAAAACTATATTCTTGATTTGCTTATCTTGTATAACATAATCAATCTCTTCTCTTACTTCATTTGCAATATGATGGTCCAATTCTTTACTTAAAAACTCAACTTTTAAGTTTTTATTGTCTAAAGAAAAATTTATCATTAGCTTCCCCCTCCTATCGAATTTAAAAATGATACTTTTTATTCAATTCTATAAATCAGATTATTATCCTTCAACGAAATTTAAATAGTTTTGTTTTATTGTATCAAAAAACTATTTATTAAAATATTATATATTATACTAAATTAGTTTTGGAGGAATAATAATGGATTTTATTGACAACAAAGTTTCTGCCCGACTTGGTGGTTCATCATTTTTTGAAAGCAATGATAAACTCTATAAATTCGAGAAAATAAAAAAAATAACAAAAGAGGTTAAATCTAAATTTCCTGATGTAAAACTTATCGATATGGGAGTTGGAGAACCTGATAAAATGGCTGATAGTTCTATTGTTGATATATTATGTGTTGAAGCTGGAAAACCTGAAAATAGGTTTTACTCAGACAATGGAATTATTGAATTTCAAGAAGCTGCTTGTAGATATTTAAACAATCTGTATGATTTGAAAAATATAACCCCTGAAAATATAGTGCATGGAATAGGCTCTAAACCAGTACTTGCTATGATTCCACTATGTTTCATAAACCCTGGGGATATATGTCTAATGCCCTCTCCTGCATACCAAGTACTTGGAACATATTCAAAATTTTTAGGTGGTGAAATTTATAAGCTTCCTTTATGTCCCGAAAATAATTTTTATCCAGATTTAGACAGCATACCTGAAGATATAAAGAAAAGATCAAAACTTTTATATTTAAATTACCCAAATAACCCTACTGGTCAAATCGCAACAAAAGAATTTTATGAGCATGCAGTTAAATTTGCAAAAGAAAATGATATTATGATTGTTTCTGATTTAGCATATGGAGCTTTAACTTATGGAGATACTACTCCTCTTAGCATATTGAGTGTCGATGGTGCCCTTGACGTCTGTATAGAGATTCATTCTCTTTCAAAATCATTTAATATGACTGGGTGGAGGTTAGCATTTGTTGTCGGTTCTAGAAAAGCTATGCAACTATATTGCGCTATAAAAGGCCATACTGACTCTGGTCAATTTAGAGCTATTCAAAAATCAGGCGCTTATGCACTAGATAACTATAATAGCTTAATTAATTTAAATAAAGAAAGGTATTCAAGAAGATTTGATTTCCTAATTGATGTTTTAAATCAAGTTGGATTTAAAACATCTAAGCCTGAAGGTGGATTTTATTCTTATGTTAAAATACCTAAGGGTGTTAAAAATGGAGTTAGATTTAGTAGTGCCGAGGAAGCAAGTCTTTATATACTTTCTCATGCTTTAGTATCTACTGTTCCTTGGGATGATTGTGGAAGTTTTTTAAGATTTTCAGTTACCTATGATGCTAATTCTTTAACTGATGAAATTAATGTTATGAATGAGCTTAAAAGAAGACTTTTATCTTTAAATCTAGAATTCTAAATTGAATATAATTAAAGGGTACCTCAATTTTGAGATACCCTTTTAATATCTATATATTATTTACTTTTTCTCTTATTATTTGCTTTTTCTATATTAACTTTGTTTCCTTTTATTTTTATGTTCTTCATTTTATCAAGAACTTTTCTAGTATGTTTCTTTGGTATCTCAACAAAAGTATATTTATCATATATATCTATAGTTCCAACTAATTTACCTGGTATTCCAACTTCTCCAGCTATAGCCCCAACGATATCTTTAGCTTGAACTTTTTGTGTTCTACCTATATTGATAAATAATCTAGTCATTCCAGACTCAGCACCTGTGTTATGACTTTCTTCTATTATTTCTTCTTTTGCTTGATCACCTAGAGCTAATTTAACTAAAGCAGCAGCTATATCTAAAGTATCATAATCTTCTTCTTTACAGAAGTTCTCTAACCATTGTACTTGCTTTGTTAAATGACCTTCCTCTATAGTAGATTTTACTTGATCAAAGAATAAGCTTACTTTTTTCTCTTCAACATCTGATATTGAAGGTATGCTATGTTTTTCTAATTTAGATTTAGTGTATCTTTCTATATCTTTCATCTTTCTCATTGATTTTCCGAAAACAAAAGTGAATGATACTCCATTTCTACCAGCTCTTCCTGTTCTTCCGATTCTGTGTACATAGTACTCTTCATCTTGTGGTAAATCATAGTTAAATACAGCTTCTACATCATCAACATCTATTCCTCTAGCTGCAACATCTGTAGCAACTAATATATCGATAGTTCCGTTTCTAAACTTATCCATAACTATATCTCTTTGAGTTTGCTTTAAATCTCCATGTAGCGCATCTGCAAAATACCCTCTTGCTTGTAAATCACTAACTAATTCATCAGCACCTCTTTTTGTGTTACAAAATACTACTGATAATTTAGGGTTGTATACATCTACTAATCTGCATAATACTTCTAACTTATTAGCAGCTTTAGTTTCTATATAATATTGTTTTATATTAGGAACTGTAAGTTCTTTTCTAACTATTCTTACATGCTCAGGATTCTTTTGGAATCTCTTTGTTAAATCTAATATACCCTTAGGCATAGTAGCTGAGAAGAAAGTCGTTTGTCTATTTTCAGGAGTTTCATTTAAAATCATCTCGATATCTTCTCTGAATCCCATATCTAGCATTTCATCCGCTTCATCTAATATAACCATTTTTACTTTATCTAACTTTAAAGTCTTACGATTTATATGGTCTATTATACGACCTGGAGTTCCTATAACGATTTGAACGCCACTCTTAAGAGACTTTATTTGTCTGTCTATAGGTTGTCCTCCATATACAGGTAAAGTTTTTATCCCGTGCATGTACTTACCTATTTTTCTTATTTCACTTGAAACTTGTATTGCTAATTCTCTTGTTGGACATAAAACTACCGCTTGTAGACTCTTGTCCTCTGGATCTACCATATCTAATATAGGTATACTAAATGCTGCTGTTTTCCCCGTACCTGTTTGTGCTTGCCCTATAATATCTACTCCAGTAATTATTTTTGGTATTGCTTGAACTTGTATTGGAGATGGTTCCTCGAATCCCATTTCTAATACAGCTTTTTTTATGTTCTCATTTATTGGTAAATCATCGAATTTAACTATATTCATATATTATTTCCTTTCCGTTATCAATTTATATTAACTTTATCAATTATATATTTTTTTTTAATATTATGCAATTAATATTTTATCCTAATAGTAAAGATCATATTCAATTTAAAGCAAAATAGAGGGTATTTTCTAACCCTCTATTTTTTTATTTTATATATGTAAAATATAAAACAAATAAATATAATAAATATATAAGTATCATTAAAATTCCTTGAAATCTATAAATTTTTTCCTTTATAATTGTAGGAACTGTTAAAATTAAAACCAGTACTATCATAAATGGAAAGTCTATAATTGATGTCTGTTTAAGTATGGGCGTATCATTTATAAAAGATGATATAGATATTACTGAAACTATATTTAAAATATTAGCCCCCAATATATTGCCTACAGATATAGCATTATGATTCTTTTTTATAGCTGTTAAACAAGATACTAACTCAGGAAGTGAAGTGCCTAATGCGATTACAGTTAAACTTATAACTCCTTGTGGAACTCCTATATATTCAGCTATTATTATTCCATTATCAACCAACAGTCTAGAACCTATTATCATCATAATTATTCCTACTATAAATAAAAAACTTATTTTCATCATGTTAATTGATTTTACATCTTTCCTAGCACTAGCATCTGATACTGATCTCATTTTAGTTTTAGGTATACTCTTGTAATTGTTAATCATGTAAATAATCAACATTCCCATTAGAGCCATAGCATCTTTTCTGTCTATAACTTTGTCCAAACCTAATACAATTAAAATGATTATAGATATGATTAATAATGTAGCTTTTGAATTAAATACTTTTTTATCCACTTTAAAAGGTCTAATAATTGCAACTAATCCAAGCGCTAACCCCGTATTACAAATTATAGAACCTACTGCATTTCCTAAACTCATTGTAGTGTGACCTTTTATTGATGCACATACTGACACTGTCAATTCAGGAAATGTAGTTGCTAAACTAACTATAGTTGCTCCTAAAACAATTTCAGGTATATTAGTTTTTTTTCCTACAGATATAGTAGAGTCTATAAATATATCCGCACCCTTTGTTATAAGTATAAACCCTATTAAAAATAGTCCTATTGTAAATATCATTGTATCCCCCCCTTATTAAATAGATATTCAATCATCTTAATTCTATATGTATAAAAAATTTTTAAATTATTCTTAAAATTTATGTTTATTCGACATTTTAACCGGGTATCATATGAACATAAGAAAATAACAGAAAAATCTATCAAAAAAGAAAAGATAGTGTAAAATTCTGTATACAAAATACTAATTCTATGTTATGATTATATTGTTTAAAAAATATCTAGCTAGATTTTATAAAATAAATATACTCAACACATATAAACTTAAGGAGGCTATCAACATGAATGCATGGCAAGGATTCAAAACTGGTAGATGGACTAAAGAAGTAAACGTAAGAGAGTTCATACAATTAAACTACAAACCATATGAGGGAGATGATTCTTTCTTAACTGGAGCAACTGAAAACACTAAGAAATTATGGGATAAAGCTCTTGAATTATTCAAAAAAGAAAGAGAAAATGGTGGAACATTAGATGTTGACACTGACACTGTATCTTTAATAGATGCTTACGGTGCTGGATATATAGATAAAGATTTAGAAACTATTGTTGGTTTCCAAACTGATGCACCTTTAAAAAGAGCTGCAATGCCATTTGGTGGAATAAGAATGGTTGAAACTTCTTGTGAAGCTTATGGATACAAATTAAACCCAGAAATAAGTGAAATATTCACTAAATATAGAAAAACTCATAACCAAGGTGTATTCGATGCTTACACTTCAGATATGAGAGCTGCTAGAAGTGCTGGTATAATAACTGGTTTACCAGATGCTTACGGTAGAGGTAGAATAATAGGGGACTACAGAAGAGTTGCTCTATACGGTGTTGATAGATTAATACAAGATAAATTAGATCAAAAAGATACTTTAGAAGTTAGATGTATAGATGAAGAAGTTATAAGATTAAGAGAAGAATTATCTGATCAAATAAAAGCTTTACAAGCTTTAAAGAGAATGGCTGCTGCTTACGGATTCGATATATCTCAACCTGCTACTAATGCAAGAGAAGCTGCTCAATGGACTTACTTTGCATACCTTGGTGCTATAAAAGACCAAAATGGTGCTGCAATGTCATTAGGTAGAGTATCATCTTTCTTAGATATATACTTCGAGAGAGATTTAGCTGCTGGTACATTAACTGAAGAAGAAGCTCAAGAAATAATGGACCACTTCGTTATGAAGTTAAGAATGGTTAAATTCTTAAGAACTCCTGAATACAATGATATATTCGCTGGAGATCCAACTTGGGTAACTGAATCTATAGGTGGTATGGGAATAGATGGTAGAGCTTTAGTAACTAAAAACTCATTCAGAATGTTAAATACTTTATATACATTAGGAGCATCTCCAGAACCAAACTTAACAGTATTATGGTCTACTCAATTACCTCAAGGATTCAAAAACTTCTGTTCTAAAGTATCAATAGACACAAGTTCTGTTCAATACGAGAACGATGATTTAATGAGACCTTATTGGGGAGATGATTACGGTATAGCTTGTTGTGTATCTGCAATGAGAATAGGTAAACAAATGCAATTCTTCGGAGCTAGAGTTAACTTAGCTAAAACTTTACTATACGCTATAAACGGTGGTATGGATGAGAAGAAATTCAAGCAAGTTGGACCTAAGTTCGAACCTATAACTTCTGAGTACTTAGACTTTGATGAAGTTATGACTAAATTTGACTTATTTGCAGATTGGTTAGCTAACTTATATGTAAATTCATTAAACGTAATCCACTACATGCATGATAAGTATTCTTATGAAGCATTAGAAATGGCTTTACATGATAGAGACGTATTCAGAACTATGGCTTGTGGTATAGCTGGTTTATCAGTATGTGCTGACTCATTATCTGCTATAAAATATGCTAAAGTTAAAACTATAAGAAATGAAGACGGAATCGTTGTTGACTTCGAAATCGAAGGTGATTTCCCTAAATACGGAAACAATGATGACAGAGTTGATGATATAGCTGTTGAATTAGTTGAAAGCTTCATGAACAAGATAAGAAAGAACAAAACTTACAGAAATTCTTATCATACTCAATCTATACTTACTATAACTTCAAACGTTGTTTATGGTAAGAAAACTGGTAACACTCCTGACGGAAGAAGAGCTGGTGAGCCATTTGCTCCAGGAGCTAACCCAATGCACGGAAGAGATACTAGCGGTGCTTTAGCATCATTAGCATCAGTTGCTAAATTACCATACGAGCATGCTCAAGATGGTATATCTAATACTTTCTCTATAGTACCAGGTGCTTTAGGAAAAGATATGGATGAAAGAGTAAGCAACTTATCTTCAATGATGGATGGATACTTCTCTCAAAATGCTCATCACTTAAACGTAAACGTATTTGATAGAGCTACTTTAGAAGATGCTATGGAACATCCAGAAAAATACCCTCAATTAACTATAAGAGTTTCAGGATACGCTGTAAACTTCATCAAGTTAACTAGAGAGCAACAATTAGACGTTATAAACAGAACATTCCACGGAAAAATGTGCTAATTATAACTTAATATAAAAGTAAACATATTATAACAATCAATTATCAAAGTATATTCAGAGTGCAAACCTCATCAGTTTGCACTCTTTTTTTTCTAAGCACTAAATAAATTAATTAAGTATAAATTCCCATGAATAAAAAAACTATTTAATAGACTTTATAGGTTTAATGTTTTATAATAGTGGGTAGAAAGTATAATGTATACAATTATTTTAGATGATAAATTTTATTAGTATAATATATAATTAACGAGGTGGATAAAATGGTAAAAGGTAGAGTTCATTCAATAGAAACATTTGGGACTGTAGATGGCCCTGGAATTAGATTTATATTATTCATGCAAGGTTGTCCTTTAAGATGTAAGTACTGTCATAATAGAGATACTTGGGATGTTAAAGGTGGAACTGAATACACTACTGATGAAATAATAGAACAAGTTAAAAAATACTCTTCTTATATGAAATTCTCTGGAGGAGGTTTAACAGTTTCTGGTGGTGAAGCTACTCTTCAACCTGAATTTTTAAAAGATTTATTTAAGAAAGCTCAAGAAAATGAAATTCATACATGCTTAGATACATCTGGTTTTGTAAACATAGATGTCATAGATCCAGTACTTGATTATACAAATTTAGTTTTACTTGATTTAAAGCATATGGTACCTGAAAAATGCAAAGATTTAGTAGGTGTTAGTATAGATAAGACATTAGAATTTGCTAAGTATTTAAGCGATAGAAATATACCAGTTTGGATAAGACACGTTCTTGTTCCTGGAGTAACAGACGATAGAGAAAACTTAGAACTTATGGGTAAATTCATATCAACCCTAAAAAATGTTGATAGAGTTGAATTACTCCCTTACCATACTCTAGGAGTTCATAAATGGGAAAACATGGGGTTTGAATATGAATTAAAAGATGTTCCTGATGCTACAACAGAAGATATAGAAAAAGCATCTAAAATACTAGCTGAGTTCGGTGTAATAACTCATAATAAATAATAAAAAAAGATCTATACAAAATTGTATAGATCCTTTTTTATTAAAATTCAAATACTTCAACTTCCATATTATCGATTGCATCTTGTATTAGTTTTTCTACATCTAAAGATGATTCTGATTTCTCTATTCTATCTAATTTAGGTTTTGTTACAGGACTTTTCGGAGAAAATACTGTACAACAATCCTCTTCTGGTATAACTGATGTTTCAAATGTTCCTATTTTTTGAGCTATTTTTATTATCTCTGATTTATCCATTGCTATAAGAGGTCTAAATACAGGTAATGATACAGAAGCATTTGTACAAGTTAATCCTTGTATAGTTTGAGATGCAACTTGTCCTATACTTTCTCCTGTAACTAATGCATCACAGAATCTCATTTCTCCTACTCTTTGAGCTATTTTCATCATAAATCTTCTAGATATTATAGTCATTTCTTCTTCTTTACATGATACGCCTATTGCCTTTTGTATTTCTAATATATTTACTTTATGAAGTCTAACTTTACCACAATATTTTGCTAGTATCTGAGCTAAGTCCCTTACTTTTTCTTGTGATTTTTCACTAGTAAATGGATAACTGTGGAAATGTATAGCTTCTATTTCTACTCCTCTTTTTGCAACCATCCAAGAAGCAACTGGGCTGTCTATTCCTCCAGATAATAAAGACATAGCTCTACCATTTGTTCCAACTGGGAGACCTCCATAACCTGGAACTGTATCACTATATACCATTACATGATTTTGTCTATATTCGCAGTGTATAGTTGTCTCTGGGTTTCTAACATCAACTTTTATTCTATCTTTTACATTATAAACTAAAAATCCAGCTATATCTTTACTCATTTCTTGAGAAGTTAATTCTAAACTCTTATCTCCTCTTCTTGAAGTAACTTTAAACGATTCTGAACCCGCTTCTATCTTTTCTTCTAAAAGTTGTAGTGCTAGTTGCTTTAATTTATCATAGTCTTTTTCTGCTCTTATACCTGGGCAAACTCCTACAACTCCAAATACTTTTTTGATTTCTTCTAATACTTCTTCATAGTCTTCTGCATATTCTCCTAAATCAACATATATTCTTCCATATTCTTTATATACATTAAACTTTCCTATATGCGCTAACATATTTTTCACATTTTTTATTAATTTATTTTCAAATATATATCTATTTTTTCCTTTTACACCGATTTCTCCGTACTTAACTATAGCTATATTATACAAATTTATCACCTCTTAATTATCGTCTTCTTATTATAAATCTAAGTTCTTCTACTGATTTTTTTATTATTTCACAAGCTTCATTTATTTCTTCTTCTGTTGTCATATCCGATAAGCTAAATCTTATAGCTCCGTCAATTTCTTGTGGAGTAAGCCCTATTGCATTTAAAACATGGCTTCCCTTTTTCTTTGATGAACAAGCTGATCCTGTAGATACAAATACACCCTGCTGTGCTAAATGATGAAGTAGTACCTCTCCTTTAACATCTTTAAATGATATATTTAATATATGACATACACCGTCCTCAGGAGAATTCACTTTAATATCATCTATATTTTCAACTATAAAATCTTTTAGTAAAACTTTTAGTTTTTCTATTTTCTCTATTTTTGAATTTAAATCTGACATTATTATATCTATAGATTCTCCTATTCCATATATACCAGCTACATTTTCAGTTCCAGATCTTATTCCTATTTCTTGTCCTCCACCAGTTAACATAGGTTTTATTTTGTTATTTTCCTTTACGTACATAAATCCTATACCTTTTGGTCCGTGTAATTTATGTCCACTAACACTCATAAAGTCTATGTTATATCTAGATGGCTTAAAATTGATTTTAGCAAATGACTGAACTGCATCTACATGTAAATATACTTTTTCCTTTAACGTACTTATATACTTACCTACTTCTTTTATAGGTTGTATACTTCCAATTTCATTATTTACATGCATCATACTAATTAATATAGTATTCTCTTTTATTGCATTTTTTACATCATCTATATTTACTGTTCCTTTGTCATTTACTTTTAGATAAGTAACTTCAAATCCTTGTTCTTCTAAATCTTCCATTGTTCTTAAAACTGATGGATGTTCTATGTTTGTAGTTATTATATGATTTTTTCTCTTTTTGTGAAGATTTGCAATACCTCTTATGATTGTATTATTAGCTTCTGTTCCTCCTGATGTAAATATTATTTCTTTATCTTTACATCCTATACTTCTAGCTATTTCTTGTCTTATTTTTTTTATATTCTTTTCAACTTCAACACCTTTTTTATGTACAGCTGAAGGATTTGCATAATCTGTAGTAAGTGCATATACCATTTTTTCTACTACTTTTTCATATGGCTTAGTTGTTGCACTATTATCTAAGTATATTTCCATACTAATACACCAACTTTCTTTGTATTTAATCATACTATTTATACTCTATATTATTGTCCCAATTAACTATGTAAATTATCATATAATTTTAGTGAAACTTTTACTATTATACCACTATTTTCTCTTTTTTTATATAGCAAAGCGCTATAATTGCACACTTCTATTGCTCTTATTCTTTTTTTATATCTATTTTTATCGTAAATTAATGTTTTTTTAATTTTTTTGTCAAAACTGTTGATTTTTCTGTCGAATCTTGGTATTATGTATACATGGTTATCCCCCTGATAACCTTAATTAAAATCTCTATTCCCAATACCCCTTTTAAATGGATGTATACATTCATTTAAATCCTACTTCTTAACGGAAAAGAAGTAGGTTTTTTTTATGTTTAAAATCAATTTTCAATTTTAATTAAATATATTGTCAAAAACTATTGATTTTTCTGTCGAATCTTGGTATTATATATACATGGTTATCCCCCTGATAACCTTAATTAAAATCTCTATTCCCAATACCCCTTTTGAACGGATAGACTTTATATCCAATGTTAAACTAACAACGGAAGTTAGTTTAACGCAAAAAGAGCTTCCCCAAGCTCTTTTTTTTATGCTCAATTCTACATTTATCTCGCTTTTTTTGGTATAATTTAATGTATATATATAATAAAAATTTTAGGGGGTCGATACTATGCAAAACAAGAAAAAAGTAGCTATAGTATTTACAGGTGGAACTATTTCCATGACTGTAGATGAAAAAATAGGCGCTGCTATACCATCTCTATCTGGGGAGCAAATAATGTCTATGGTAACTAACATAGATAAAGTTGCTGATATAGAGATATACAACTTCGATGAGATTCCAGGACCTCATATGACACCTGAGAAAATGCTTAGTTTAAGAAATTATATAAACGATATAATTTCAAAAGACGAATTTTCTGGTGTTGTTGTTACTCATGGTACAGATAGTTTAGAAGAAACTGCATATTTCCTAGATTTAACATTAGATACACCTAAACCAGTTATAGTTACAGGCGCAATGAGAAGTAGTGATGAACTTGGATATGATGGTCCAAGTAACCTTGCTGCAGCTGTTTGTACTGCTATTTCTGATGAAGCTTATAATAAAGGTGTTTTAGTTGTTCTAAGTAATGAAGTTTTATTAGCATCTGAAGCTACTAAGACTAATACACTTACATTAAATACTTTTAAATCTTTAACTTGTGGTCCTTTAGGAATAATTGACTGTGATAAACTTGTATTATCTAGAGATATAGTTGATAGACAAACAATATTAGTAGATAAAATTGAGTCTGATGTTGCTCTTATAAAATCAGGTGTTGGCATGGATGATTCTTTTATAAAGTTTGCAGCTGATAAAGGATGCAAAGGTATAGTTATAGAAGCTATGGGTAGAGGAAATATACCTCCAGAAATGTTAAAAGGTGTAGAATATGCTAGAAGCAAAGATATACCTGTTGTTATAGCATCTAGATGCCATTCTGGTAGAGTTTTTGATAGTTATGGATATTTAGGTTCTGGTAGGGATTTAAGAAATCTAGGATGTATATTTGCTGGTGATTTACCTGGGCAAAAGGCTAGAATAAAGCTTATAGTTGCTTTAGGAAAAACAAATAATCTAAATGAATTAAAAGATATGTTTGAAGAAGGAATATACTATTAAATAAATAATAAAAAAGGTTATTCATATGAATAACCTTTTTTATTATTTTCTCTCTATAATTCCATTTTTTAGGCATATTGAGTAATCTAAGTCTTTCACTCCAACCTTAAATTTAACCTCTATCATTTTGCCATCTTTCCCTATTACATTTCCTTCTCCAAATTTACTATGTAAAATCTTATCCCCAATTTTGATTGCATCTATATCTTCTTTTGTTGGCGACTTTATATTATCAATAAACCTTGAGGCAAAAACTTTTTTTCCATATTTCATTTTTGGTGAACTTATATGTAGTTCATCTTGAGCTCTAGTTATTCCTACATAAAATAATCTTCTTTCTTCCTCTATAGCTGATTTTCGTTTTTCTTCATCTTCTATGTCATAAGATTTTTCATGAGGTATTGTTCCTTCATTCACTCCTATTATATATACATATGGGAATTCTAATCCCTTTGCACTATGCATAGTCGTAAATATTACTCCCTCTGAGTTTTTGTTATTTCTATTTTCAACTATCTCAGATTTAACCTTTTCTATATGCTCTAAGTATTCATTTATAGTTTTAAAGTTACTTGAAGAACTTTCTAGTTCATTTAAAATTTCTATTAACCCATTTGGTTTAATCTTCCTATTACTACAATAATCTAATACATATCTATCATAATCTAAACTAGTACGTATATATGAAATTGCATTCTTAGGAGATAATGTCTTTAAATAACTTAAATCTATTTCTAAATCATTTAATGTCTTTACTTGTTTTGGATGTAATCCACCCTTATTTATTAATGCACCTATAAAATCTCTATCCTCACTTGCAAGCTTTATACTATCTTTAGATATATATCTAAATGGTTTATTAATAATTCTTATCCAATCTTCACTCAATGTTGTATCTATCCCTAGTCTTAAATACGCTAATAAATCTTTCGCAACCCAATGGTCATATATAGTTACAATTGAGTCTCTAACAACAAATGGTATATGCATATCCATAAATACATCTACTAGTGCTCTAGACTGGATATTTGTTCTATATATAACTGCAAAGTCATCATAGTTAACACAATTATCTTCACATTTACTAATTATGTCTCTAGCTATAAATTTTGCTTCTTCTTCTGAGTCTTCAGTTTTTATATAATTTACACTTCCCTTTTCTTCTCTATCACACTTAATTACTTTTTCGTATCTATTTTCATTAAATTGAATAAGCTTATTTGCAGTATCTGTTATACCTTGTTTTGATCTATAATTTATATCAAGAACATATTTTTTGCTATTTTCAAAGTATCTTTCAAACTCTAATAGAAAATCTGGTCTAGATCCTCTAAACCCATATATACTTTGATCTTCATCACCTACAACAAATATATTGTTATTTGGACTTGCTATTAACTTTATAACTTCAAATTGCACTTTATTTATATCTTGGAATTCATCCACTAAAATATATCTATACGCATTTCTGACTCTTTCTAAAACTCTTTTATTATTTCGTAATAAGTGATAAGTCTTTATAAGCATATCATCAAAATCTATCTTTTTGATACTTTCCTTATAATCCTCATACATATTATAAGCCTTTATAAATTCATCCTTTGAAAGTATTTCTGGATCAAAATCTAATTTATCCATTAACTCATTTTTGACATAAGAAATTTCATTTATAACATTTAAGATTGTATCATCATCTTCTGCATTTTCTATATTTAAATTTTTTAAGATTCCTCTTATAGCAAATTTTTTATTCTTTTCATCTAATATACAATCCAGCTCGTACTTTTCAAAAAATCTAAGTATTCTAAAGAAAACTGAATGGAATGTACCATAGCTAACTTTATTTAATCTAACATCATGACTCAAGCTTAGAGCTCTATTTTTCATTTCTGTTGATGAAGCTTTTGTAAAACTAATAGCTAAAATATTTTTAGGATTTATATTATTATTTAAAACCATATTAACTATTCTATACGTTATAACTCTTGTCTTACCTGAACCTGGACCAGCTAAAACCATACAAGGTCCATCTATATGCATTACTGCGTTTTTTTGATTACTATTTAATCCATTTATATCTATCATCATTTATCACCTTGAACTATCTTTATATTATTTTATAATTAATATTATATACTATATTCACACAAAGGAGTAAACCTATGGAAGTTATTACTAAAACTATAGATAATTTAATTGATATACCAAAAAATCATTTCGTATTCGATATAGAGACCACAGGCCTTAGCCCTAAGTATTGTAAAGTAATATTAATAGGGGTTTTATACAATTTAAATAACAAAACTATAATTAAACAATATTTTGCTGAGTCTGAAGAAGAAGAAAAAGATTTACTTTTAAAGTTTATTAATGATATAAAAACTTTTGATCATCACATAACATTTAATGGAGTATCTTTTGATATCCCTTTTTTAAACTCAAGGTTTAATTCTAATGATATTGATTTTTCCATAGATAAATGTGATGATATTGATATTTTAAGAATTGTAAAACCATTTAAAGAAAAACTGTCTTTATCTGATTGTAAACTAAAAACAATAGAAAAATACATGGGCATACAACGAGAAGATACTATATCCGGAAAAGAAAGTGTTGAGTTATATAAAAATTTTGTAATTAGTAAAGATATTAGTTTAAAAGAAAAAATACTATTGCATAATTACGAAGATATTTATTACTTAGGAAAAATATATAACATAAAAAACATAATAGATGAAAGTTTAGATTACATAGATATAAATATAAACAATTTAAATTATAAAGTTCTTTTAAGTAAATATAAAATTACAAAGTCTGTTTTGCATTTAAATTTTATATCTAGAAAGGAATTTGAACTTCCATTAAATATATTTAGAGATACTTATACTATTTCTACCGAAAAAAATATATTTAATATATTTATAAATCTTAATAAGGGTATCGATAGCAATGGAAATACAATATTTTTTTATAAATTAGGATCTATAATTCCCATAAAGTTTAATAATGATTTTATAGTCGATAATATTAATGCCTTATCTAAATTTATAATTTCTAAAGAGTTATAAATATCATCTTTGTCCAAAAAAAAAGAACTGTTGAAATATCAACAGTTCTTACTGGCGGAGAAGGAGGGATTCGAACCCTCGCACCGGTTAACCCAGCCTAATCCCTTAGCAGGGGATCCTCTTGAGCCACTTGAGTACTTCTCCGTATTCATTTTTACTATACTATGATTATATAAGTTTTTTTTTTTGATGTCAACGTTTTTTACAAATTTTTTTGATTTGACATAAAAATAAGGAGATTAACTCCTTATTTTGCTTACATATTCTTTTTAGCTTCTAATAGCATTTCATTTGATTTTTTTAAGTAATCAATTGCTTGTTCAATATTTTTAGCAGTTTCTTCTTTTCCCATTTCTCTAGCCTTTTCTGCCCACTCTCTAAACCCTTCTTCATGAGATTCATTGTGATTTACCCAATGAACAAGAAGTATGTTAAGAGTTTTTTCATCTTTATTTTCAGCTACAGCTGCACCTGAATGTTCTATATGTTCATGATCATGGTCGTGACCATGGTGGTTTCTTACACTAGTTTTATTAAATAGCATTTATAATCCCCCTTATTTTATATTAAATTCTTTTTTTATCACTTTCACCGCATCCTTTATCAACAGTGATAATGGTTTTCCTTCTAATCCCACCATTTCTACATCTTCTGGCATTATAGGAAGTAATATTTTTAAAGCTTCACTATCTGATATTGCTTCACTAATTCTAGCGGTTACTTCACCCATCATTGCATTTGGTATAACTGCAGATACTGGCGCAACTACTATACTAGCTTTTTTTGTTGAAACTATTATAGCGTTCTCTCCTGTAGCACCTTTATTAGCGTGTGCTTTCATCATTGAACTTGTTGCTATTGAGTTTGTCCCTAGTGCGTATATTTCTATGTACGATGGAAGTTCATCTCTAAGCGCTGATACAACTTGAGCTCCTATTCCGCCTCCCATTCCATCTATAACTGCTATTATCATATTTTCTTCCCCTCAATTACATTTTTATGTAAATTAAAATTTGATTTATACTGATTCTTTGATTATTATTTTATGATCCATAAGTCTTATTTCTTTTATTTCCCCATCGATTATTTTTTGCTCTCCTAGTAAATCTGTTAAATATACTTTTCCTTCGTATGGGTCTACACTAACCACATTATCCATTACTCTTTCAAGATTGTTGTTTTTTAACACATAAGCTGCTGATTCACACATAACATAATCCCCCTTAGTATATTAATTTTATACTCAATCAAAAAAAGATTCCTCCAAGGTATTTCAAAACCCTTAAAGAAATCTTCATGATTTCAAATAACTTTGTATATTTTGAGTATAACACCAAATTTTGGTTAAAGTCAATTCCTTTACTTATATAAATTATCTTTTATTTGTGTACTCATCTGAAGAGTATTTACTATATAAACTCTTGGCTAAATCTAGTTCATAATTCGTTAGCTCTTCATCTTCAAACTCAACATTAAAAGTCTTTGCCATTCCTCTTACAATGGATTTTTCGAGGCTGTTTATATCTATTTTTCTTCCTATTTCATTTTCAATACCACTTGCCTTACTTAACGTAAGTTTCTTTGCTCTTTCTTTTATTTCTGGAGATTTGGTTTTTATAATTTCATACAAATCATCTATATTGAAATCCAATACAATAGACCCATGTTGTAATATAACTCCATCATGTCTATGTTGAGCACTTCCTACAACCTTTTTCTCATTTATAGTTATTTCATATGAAGCATGAGCATTAAAACACGCAGCTGAAAGTTTCTCTCTACTAATTCTTTCTCCCTTGCTTAAATTATCAACCGCTATACCTTCAAGCTTTAATCCATTTGCAATTCCTTCACTTATA
Source organism: Paraclostridium dentum (assembly GCF_048568265.1). Taxonomy (NCBI): domain Bacteria; kingdom Bacillati; phylum Bacillota; class Clostridia; order Peptostreptococcales; family Peptostreptococcaceae; genus Paraclostridium; species Paraclostridium dentum. The sequence goes on from NZ_CP183813.1 coordinate 2,676,035, forward strand.
AACTTGTATGAACTATTTATACTCTTATCCATCAGTTCATTGTCTTCTCCTACAATTATAGAATAAGTTAACTCATTTTGATGTAATACAGCTCTTCCACCTGTAGCTCTTCTTACACAGTCTATATTTAATTCTTTGCATTTTTCTATATCTACTTCACTTTCAAGCTTTTGAAAGTATCCTATAGTTAAACAACTAGGATTCCAAGAATAAAATCTTAGTGTAGGCTTACATTTTCCTTCTTTATGCGAAATAGTAATAGCTTCGTCTATAGCCATATTCATTGCACCATCATAAGTTTTGTTTTTTATTACTCTCCACTTTTGCATAATTTTGCTTCCCCTATATCTAAGTTAATTTCTTTAATTGCTAGTTTAATTTCTTCTTTACTTAACTTTCTTGAATAATTATATATTGTATGTCCTGGTCTCTCATTATAATATGGTCTATTACAATTCTTACATCCTTTTATCTCAAATGGCTTTCCTTTTAATATATCCATCTTTATATATTCATCTATCTCTATTTGTTCTATGTACCCATCTGATCCAAATTTAAAGTAATCCCCATTATATCCTTTATCCATCATATATGTCATAAGTTGAACCCTTCTATAACTCTCTATACTAGGTTGCCTTACATCTTCCATTTTAGTTCCCTTTACAGGTGTAAATGCAAATAAACTAATTGTTATATTGTAACCTTTCAGAGTTTTATATAAATCATATATATCTTTGTGACTTTCTCCTAATCCTACAATTATATGTGTACTAATTCTATTTGGATATATAAGTCCTGCTTCTTTTATAAAATCTATTTTTTTATCAAAGTTAGTTCCTTTTATCTTCTCATACAATTCCTTATTTGCAGCATCTATAGCTATACCTATTTTTTCAACTCCTAGTTCAAAGAATTTTTCAATTTCATCCATATCTTCTAACTTAGCTGATAAAGATATAGGTATATTTAAATTAGAATTAACATATTTGATAAATTCTCTTACTTCATTAAGAGCTTCTTCACTATCCATTGATTGTAAGCATATTCTTTTTATATTTTCTCCTTCATAGTTTTTAAAAGCATCTAAAATTTCTTCTTTTGTATATTCTGGCCACAAAACTCTAGATAGTTTATCTTTTCTACTATTACTTTCAACGGACTGTGAACAAAATGAACATCGATTATTACACTGATTTCCTATCATTATATAAGCAGTAGTAGGAGGTATGTCGCTTTGGCCTCTTTTTATACCAAGTTCTATTGCAGTTCCAATAGACAATCTAATCATAATATGCAACACTCCTTACTCTCTTTAATATCTAACTTCATTTCAAGTGCTAAGTTTTTACATGATCTTGACGGTAATACAATTTTATTTATTCCACATTCTATCGCTAATTTATCTAAATCACTTCTATATTTGCCCCTGGGCCTCATACAGCCTAAATTTATTTTAGTTTTTGGAAGTCTTATTCTAGCTTCACATAATACATCTATAACTTCATCTAAATTAGGTGGCTCTACATTTTCATACTCAGTTTTTTTTGTAGGTATCAAAACTATAAAAGTTAATTGATCTGGCTGGTTTTTTTCAAGATAGTCTATAATCTCATATTCTCCTTTTACCTTTCCACCCTTTAGTCCTATGCATATATGTGGAGCTACCTTTGTGTATCTTTTTATATATTCATATGTAGCTATGTATTCTTCTCTACTTTTATTAATCTTATATACTTCTTTTATAGTATCCTCATCAAATACAAGGTCAAATGATACATAATCTAAAAAATTGCAGACCAAATCTATATTTTCTTTATTCATAAGTCCTATATGTGAATTTAATTTATATCCCTTTTGTTTTAAATTTTTTATAGTTTCTATATGACTATCTATAGGAACATCTCCATCTTGGCTGCATCCACCACTTAATAATATACTAGTTATATTTCTCTTTTTTATATCTTTTTCATATTCAGCTATAGGTGTCATGTTTTTTAAATAATGACCATTACAATGAGCACATCCTAGACTACAGTTTGTATCTGTTATACTCACTGCTAAGGTTTGAGTTGGATATGCAAACTCAATATCATTTCCAAAGTTTTTAACTTTTGTATCATATGCTAAATTAATTTTTCGATTTAAATTCATAGATTTATTCTCCTAATATATTTTTAACTGAAGGAAATTGTTCTATATTTGTATGAGGTAAAAAACAAGCAGATATAAATTCATCCATATATGTAGGATATACACTTAATTCTACATATGTTAATTGATCTCCTATTTCTTCTAACTTATCTTTCGCATCATTACTTATTAATGTTAAGTAAGAACCTATAAGAGAGCTATTACCGATATAGTCAAATTTATCTCTATCTATATCTGGTAATAACCCTATCATAATAGAATTTTCTATATCTAAGCTATTTCCAATGCCTCCTGCAATTAAAACTTTGTCTATTACGCTAAAATCCATACCCAAGCTTTCTATAAGTATAGATGCGCCTGAATATATAGCCCCTTTTGCCCTTATAAAGTTATCTATATCTACTTCATTTACTGCTATATCATTTTCTATATTGTACTCTTCCTTAAATGCAAGCACATATTCTCCTATATCATGTTCATTAAATCTTATACGTTTATTTTTTAATTCTTTATTGATCTTACCTCTTCTATCAACAATTCCGCTTATCATCATTTTACATATAATATCTATTATTCCTGAACCACAAACTCCAACTGGATTGCAATCTCCAATAATTTTCAATTTAGGATTTAAAGTATTTTTATCTATATCAACTTTCTCTATAGCTCCATTTGAAGCTCTCATACCACAACTTATTCCTCCACCTTCAAATGCAGGCCCTGCTGAGCATGCACAAGTCATCATATAGTCTTTATTTCCAAATACAATCTCTCCATTAGTTCCTAAATCTATAAACAATACATTTTCTTCACTAGCCCATATTCCAGCAGATAGTACACCTGCTGTTATATCTCCGCCAACATAACTAGCTACAGATGGTGCTAGATATACAGTAGCATCTTTATTTATATTTAATCCTATATCATGAGCACTTAAATTTGGAGATTTTACAAATGGAGGTATATAAGGTTCTTGTCTTAAAAAATCCGCATGTACTCCTAAAAATAAGCTGCTCATTGTCGTATTCCCTGCAACTACAAAATAGCTTATATACTCTTTATCAATTTCATTTTTATTACATACCTTTTCTATTAGTGGGTTTATAGTTTCTTCTACTATTGCATGTTGTAGAAGTTTAATTCCATCCTTTTTAGTTGAATATATTATCCTATTTATTACATCTGCTCCATATTTAATTTGCGCATTTCCTGATGACTCTTTTCCTATAATCTCATTATTTTTTAAATTAACTAAACAAACTACAACTGATGTAGTTCCTATATCAACAGCTATTCCATAAAATGCATCTTCTGTATTTCCAGTATTAATATCAATCAAATAAACAATGTTATTTTTAACTTCATAAGTTATAGTTACCTTAAAATTATTATCTCTAATTACTAAAGGTATCTTCCTAAGTAAATTCAAACTAAACTCTATATTTTCATATCCAAAATTATTTCTAATATGTCTTTGAATTCTATCTATATCGCTTATATTATCGTCTAAATTTGGCTCATCTAACTCTATATATTTTTTAAATATTTTTTTATTGAAATCTAATGAATTGTCCTTTAATATGTTGATTGATTTATCAAATATTTTTTTATCTTTATTATTATCACTACCTTCAATTTTCATTTCATTCATAGATGTTGAAAGTTTTGAAGGAACTTCTATTTCTATATCTTCAATAACCTTACTTGCACACGAAAGAATATATCCTTGCTTTTTTTCTTCTTCATTTATATGTATATTAATTTTAGAATCTACTTTACCATTTTTTAGTTTTACTTTACACTTTCCACATACCATACTTCCATTGCAAGGAGCATCGATAAATATATCATGTTCTCTAAGAACCTCTAGTAAATTATCCTCTTTGTTACATTCAATCTCTTTTTTATGAGACAATATTTTTACTTTAACCATGCTAATCCCCCTTATTTAAAGTCACTAAGTTACAAAGTTATCCCCTAAATATATATTCTATGTAAACAATCATATTACCTTGATTTTTGTTTTATTTTTATCAAATTTTGAAATCAAAATTCGCTTTGCTCATGTCGCCAACGACTTCGTTCGTTGCTCAAAAACTTTTTTACGCTCAAAATATACTGTGTTGATATAAAACTAAGCTTAATAGTTTATCTGCAATTTTTAGTAAGTATAATTTCCTTAAGCGTAAAAAAGCTGTTCCAAGATCAATTGATTTTACAATTTCACTTGAAACAGCTTTTTGTTATTCCTCTATGCTAGCTTCATATCCATCAGAGTTTATTAAACTATCTAACTCTTCTGGATCTGACATTTTTATTTTTATTATCCATGCATCATAAGCATCTTCATTTATAGCTTCTGGCTCATCTTCTAAATCTTCATTTATTTGTACAACTTCTCCAGATATAGGAGCGATTAAATCAGAAGCAACTTTTGATGATTCTACAACTCCAAAGTCACTACCTTTAGTTAATTCATCCTCTACTTCAGGCATCTCAACAAATAATATTTCACCTAATTGATCTTGAGCATAATCTGTTATTCCTATATAAGCATATTCTCCATCTACTTTTACCCATGTATGCTCTTTACAGTATTTTAAACTTGGTATAACTTTCATTGTTTCACTCCTCAAATTTATAAGATAATATTACATCACACATTCCATGCTTAAAGCTGGATGACCTTTTTCTTCTAGGTATGCTAATACACCTTCAGAATCTGTAGATATAGTTTCATCACAAATCATATCTGTGAAGTTTTCTATTCCATGTAATTCCATCATTGCAGCATTTAACTTATCTGCAACATAGTCTTTTAATTCTTTAGGCATCCATACTATTCTAGATGGTCCGCCTTCTGCATAAGCAAATTTCTTAGAAGATATAAATTGTCTTCCGTGACCCATAAATCCTGGAGTTTGAACTCCTCCACCTGTCATTGAAGCAAGTTCTCCAAATGTCATACCAACAGGAGTCATTCCTGCAAATTCTCTATTTACTATAACAAATCCGTTAGCTTCTGGCATTATACCACATATACATTCAAAACATCCACATGAAGTCATTGGATCTTCTAATATAGAGTACAATGTAACACTTTCAACCGCACCTTGAGATATAGCACTTACTTCATCATTTACTGATTGCCATACACCTTTTAAGTCATCTAAGCATTCACCTTTTATTATAGGTTGGCATGGTCCTGTTTTATCAAGCTCTTTTGTTGCTTTTGCATCTAGCCAACTAACAGCTCCACAAAGACCTAGTCTTTCAGGTGTTACAACACAAACATGTGCAGGTGCAAATGACTGACATAAATTACAAGTATAGAATTCATCAACACTTTCATCTACTAGAGAAGCTAATCTTTCATCTCTAGCAGTATATCTAGGAGTTGCATACTCTGATTTTAATTTAGCTACTTCTTCTGCATCTGTTATTAAAGTAACTTGACACTTATCAACTACTGATTCAAACTCATCTAGCATCTTAGCATATATAACTTCTCCTATATGGTTTAGTCTGAATCCTTTTTCAACAGCATCTTTAGAGATTCTTATCCAAGTTATATCTCTTTGCCCAACATGCATTACACCTTCTATATAGTTTAAGAAGTAGTGTAATCTTCTTTCTAAAACTGGTTCAAAGTCTTCTTGCATATTCTTACCAGCTATATCAACTATAACTGCAAGAGGCAACCTTACAACTCCATTTACAGCTTCAACTTGATCTATATCACTACCTATAATTTCTATCTTGTGATCCTCAACTTCAGATAGCTCTTTCTTTCTAACTAACTCCCAAGCTTCTGTTCTGTTTCCACCAAATTCAGCAAGCATATCATTTTTTCTTATTCTTTCACCTTCAAATGCTGCTGCAAAAGAAACTGGTATTGGTATTTCAGTTATTTTTATTTTTATGCCTCTAGCTTCTAGAGATGTTGCTACAAACTTATCATAATCCTTTTGAGTTAATAAGTTCATTGGAACTTCTAACACATCTTGATCTGTTATAACTGGGAACCCTAAAGCTATTGCTCCTGCTCCACAAGATACAACTAAATCAGTCAATGGTCCAAATGCATTTACAAATGCTGGCACTCTCTTAGCTGTATATTCTAGTAATCCAGTTAAATCTCCAGGAGCTAATCCTCCAAATATTAGTGCTGCTCTTATAGCAACTGACACAACATGTATTACGCTTGTTACATCATATCCTAGAGGTATAACTCTAAGCTCTAGACCCATTTTCACTCCAGCCTCAATAGCCTGATCTATAACTTTACCAACTAAGAATGTCAATAATCCTTTAGATTGATAGTCTTTTATTATCTTAGCTGCAGTTTCTGCATCTGGACATTCTCCAAGTACAACCGCAACCCCTGGTATATCTCCTGTAACTAATGGTACTCCAAGAGATCTTATTATAGGGTCTGTTATATGCCCTGCACATGGCTCACTATATGGAGCATCACTCATTGAGTATTTTATAGCTTCTATTACTTCTGCTGCTAAAGCTGTTGCTAATCCTGAATTGAATACATGTTCTAATAAATGAGTTTTATTTATTAAACTTTCAATAATTTCTAGTGCAGCTTCTAAATCTCCTAAATTATTAATTTTCTTTCCTGTTGCAGCATATATGCAAGGAAGCGAATATGCCGTATCTGGGAATTCAACTTTATGGTCTTTACCATGTTTTTCTATAGCTTCATTAAGCAATCCTTTTGCAGCTTCTAATGCCTGCTCGGATCCATTAAAAACAGTACTGTACAAATTTTTCACTCTATTTCCCCCTTTTATATCTATACTATATATAAAATAAATACTTACTATACGTTATATGCAAATCCACCTTCATTTAATTCTAAATATGAGTCTGCATAAAGACTAGAATTTCTTATTATGTCACAAGATTTTATAGTTCTCATTAATTCTTCATCACATGGATTTACTATAGCAGAGCTAAATCCATTTGCCATAGCCATAGCTGCGAATGCACTATCTAATATAGGTCTTACATGTTTAGGACATCCATTTGAAACATTTGATAACCCTCCAGTTGTTAAAAGTCCCATTTCAGTCATCATTTTTATAGCTTCTAAAACTTCCATTTGTTTGTCTTGCATTCCTTTTATAACTAAGCATAGTGGGTCAAATAACATATCTTCTGGTTCTAATCCTGCCATTAATCCTCTTTCTAATAATTCTTGGCAGTATGCCATACGCTCATCATTATCTCTAGGTATACCTTCTTTAGCACATAAAGCTATAACTTTAGCTTGGTATTCCCCTGCTAAATCTATTAACTCTATTCTTCCACCCGCATCAGCTGAGTTTATTATAGGTTTACCATTATCTCTGTTATAAACTTTAAGTCCGGCTTCTATAGCGTTTCTATTTGCAGTATCTAAAGCTAATGGTACATTGTTAAATTCTGATTGAAGTAGTTGAACACCCCAAGTCATTATATCTGCTCCATCTCTTTCAGCTGGCCCTATGTTGAAATCTATGTAATGAGCTCCAGCGTCTAATTGTTCTTTAGCTCTTTTTAGTATTGGAGCTGGGTCTCTCTCTTCTAAAGCTTTTCTTATTGATGGCGATATACAGTGTATTCTTTCTCCTATTATCATAAATTTTTCCATGTGATTTGTTCCCCCTATTAAATATAGTTTATTGAATTTAAGCCATAGCAGTTTCTTTATTGGCTTTATATTCTCTTAAGAATTTTGGTAATTCCATTGATTCCTCTGTTCCAATTACTACATTCCATCCTGGTAAATTATCTTCTATATCTCCTTTTAATACTGCTACTTTACCCGGTATTATTAAATCTCTATTCTTAGTTTTTTCAGCTACTCCTATTTCTTTTATAAAGTTAGCTATAGAACTTCCTCCAAACTTACCTGCCGCCCATGCAGTTAAAACTGAATATCCTCCTGCATCTGGTATTGCTAACCATACAGGTACTTTAGATCTTTCTATCTCTCCTGCGATTATGAAGTAAGTTAGTGCAAAGTCAACTGTAACTAAAACTGGTGAATTTTCATCTGGATTATTTATAGGATATAATTTAGTTTCTACTCTCATTGGTCTTTGTGGATCTGTGTATATATTTTGTCTAAGTGCAAATAAAGGTAAAGCTTTTGCATAATTTATATCATCTAATACTATTATAGATCCATATTTAACCGTGAATATTGAAGATATAGCAACTTCCATATTAGGATCATTTTTAGCTAATTTATTTGCAAATACTAATGATGGGTATCCAAATGTTCTATCTTGTTCTTTTAAAGATATTCTTCTTATTTGAACTACATTTGTAAATGTGTCTTTCATTGTTTCTCCAGTTGCATCTAATAACAGTTCTTTATACCCTAAAGCTTGTATAGCTTCTGTTGTAGAATATAATTCTTCTAAATTAGATGCATTGACACCTAATACTAACTTATCATTTTTAACTAATTCAACCATCTCTTTGTAGTTATCTTTATTTGCTCCATAAACTACTGGATTTTCGCCTTTTAATAATTCTACAGCTTCCTTAGCTACTTGAGCATCTTCACATATTATCATGTATGCTAAAGTTAAATTACTTTGTTTAACTTTGTTTATTAAATTTAAATATGATTCTTTATTTGAAGTATATCTTAAAGCCGCTATCTCTACTTTCATTTCTTCGCCTATTCTTATGTAGTTTACAGCTTTTATATTTTCTAATTTAGAATTTATTTCATCTTCTGTCATGCAGTCACAAAATTCTACTGCAAATCTATTTTTATTTAAGAAAGTTTTTTCATGTCTAAATAATACAGTTTCTCCACCTAAATCATATTGAGCTTCTCCTGCTCCAATTTTTAAACTTTTCATAAGTGGAGCAGTAGCTTCTGATAATTTATCTAAAGCTTCCTGAGCCATATGAGGGCATTTTCCTATTTCACACGCCCCTGATGCAACCTTCATGCAAAACGCCATACAAGTTGGAAAACCACAATCCTTACAATTTTTCTTTGGTGTTAATTTAAATATATCTAAAGCTTTTAAAGCCATATTATTCTCCCCCTAACCTTTTAACTTATTATGCTAATTCGCTAATTAAAGTTTTTATAGTTTCTACAGATTTTGGATGACGAAGCACTACTGCATTTGATCCTCCAGCTAAAGCACTTGATGCTGTTGAAATTTCCATAGATATTCCTCTTTCTTCTGGGCAACCCCATGCTGGTTCATCTTCTATACTTGCAACAGACTCTTTTACATTCCAACTTTCAAAGCAAACCGGTGTTATTATTGGCATTTGTAATGTTTTATCATTTTGACCAAGTGCCGCAAGTCTAATTCTATCCATTGTAGATGCAACATATTCATATCCATATCCAGCTGCTGAACATCCAACGTTCATAACTATATTTTCTTGCTTAACTCCTAATTGAGTTAGTAAAACATTTAATTGTTTAGCTAAGTTTATATCAACTGAAGATTCAGCTCCTACTTTATGACCATAAGCCATTCCAGCTGCAGCCCCTACCCCTTTATAGTTTTCTTCTGTAGCCGACATAAATAAGCAATTATATCCATCTACAGCTTGAGCTACTTTTTCAAATACCTTTGCATCTTTTTCATGATTTCCACATCCTGCTATTACTATTGGCAATGATACATTTTCTAAAACTTTCTTAGCAACTTCTGCACATTCTTCAGGAGTTTTATCTAATCCATTAGGATCTGCTCCCTCTAATCTTAAACATATAAAATCAGGTTCTATTTTTTCTTCTATATACTTAGCCCATTTAACACTATCATTAGCTACATCTTCATATAAGTTTTTAATTTCACTAGTCCAGTTTTCTGGATATACATCTAGCATTTCTACACCAATTTTTTGTGTATTTGCTTGATCTCCATCAAAGTTATAAAAAGGAAGTATGTTTTCTCCTCCTATTTTTATAGTGCTTTCCCCTGAACCTATTTCAACCTCTGATATTTTCCCAGAGTATTTTTGAACAGACATCTTAAATGCCATATTTTTTTCCCCCTTAGTCTAATTTAATTCTAATTTAGATATAATATCTTTAATAGCGATTTTTGACTTAGCATCTTCAGGTAAATTTATTAAAGGTATACCTGAAGAATCATATTCATATATCATATCATCTAAAGGTACAACACCTAAAAGATCTAATTTATGTTTCTCTATTTCCTCTTTTACACCATCATTTAAAATTCCATTTGGAACCTTATTTACTACTAACTGCATATCTCCTACATTTAAGTTTAACTCTCTAGCTAAATCTCTTATTCTTGCAACTGCTTGAATACTACGTCTTGAACAGTCACTAACTAAAAGTAATTTATCTATATGTTTAGTAGTTTTTCTGCTTAAATGTTCCATACCAGCTTCATTATCTATAACTAGGTAATCGTAGCTATCTGAAAGTTTATCTGTTTGCTCTCTTAAAATTCCATTTACATAACAGTAGCAACCTTCTCCTTCAGACCTTCCCATAACTATCAAATCATATCCTGGTCCTTCTGCTACAGAAGTGTTCAGTCTATATTGTAAGTATTGAGCTTTAGTCATACCTCCTGGAAATGCATTACCTTGTTTTTCTCTTTGGTTTATTTCTTCTCTTATTTGACCTAATGTTACATCTATATCTAATCCTAGTACTTCATTTATATTAGCATTTGCATCTGCATCAACTACTAATATTGGCCCCTTATTTTCTTTTACTAAGCAGTTTATTAGAAGACCTGTAAGACTCGTCTTTCCAGTTCCACCTTTACCTGCCACTGCAATATTAAATCCCATAAGATTTCCCCCTTTGTTTGTCTAAATAGAACTTATTTATTCTACTTATGCTTTTGCTAATTTAGGAGCTGCATGCACACATTCACCATGAACATCATGAAGTGCTTCCATTATTCCTTCTGATAATGTAGGATGTGCATGTATAACATCCCCTACTTCTTCAACTGTTAATCCTAAATGAACTGCTAAAGATAGTTCTGTTAGTAAATCAGTTGCATGAGGTCCTACTATAGACGCTCCTATTATTTTGTCATTTTCATCTGCTAATATTTTTATGAAACCTTGGAAATGTCCTATTGCCTGAGCTTTTCCTAGTGCTCTAAAATCGAATTGTCCTGTATTATACTCTATACCATTTTCTTGAAGCTCTTTTTCAGTTTTCCCTACTCCTGCAACTTCTGGTTCAGTATATACACATCTTGGAACTGCTGCATAATTTACAGTCTTTGAATTGCCACAAACAGCATTTTGTGCTGCTACTAATCCTTCCTTTGATGCTACATGCGCTAAAAATGGTGTATTTATTATATCACCAATTGCATATATACCTTTAACATTAGTTTCTAAATTTTCATTTACTATAACCTTACCTCTATCTAGTTGTATTCCTATATCTTCTATTCCCGAATTATCAAGATAAGGTTTTCTTCCTATAGATAGTAATGCTTTTTCAGCTTTAACTTCTTTACCATTAGACAGAGTTGCTACGACATCATTGTCAACTATTTCACATTTTTCGATCTTAACCCCTGTCATCACCTTAATTTTATCTTTTTTAAATTGTCTTTGCAACTGTTTAGCAACATCTTTATCCTCAAGTGGAAGTAACTGATCAAACATCTCTACAATAGTCACTTCTGTTCCTAAAGCTCTAAAAAACTGACCAAATTCACATCCTATAACTCCTCCGCCAACAATTAACAATGACTTAGGTATATCCTTTAAATTTAATGCTTCATCACTAGTTATAACCCTATCTCCATCATAAGGAAACATCGGTAGTATAACTGGCTGAGATCCATTAGCAAGTATTATCTTATCAGCCTCTACTAACTCTTTACTTCCATCTTCTTTGTTAACTTCTATTTTATTTGTATCTATTACTTTTCCAAATCCATTAACTAGTTTTATTCCTCTTTTTTCGAATAAGAACTCTATTCCACTAATTAATTGGTTTACTACTTTATTTTTTCTATTCATTATGTCATCAAAGTTGGCTTCTATATCTCCATTTATATGTATTCCAAAGTCTTTAGCTTCTTTTATAGATGATATTAATGATGATGATGCTAATAATGCTTTGGTTGGTATACATCCAACGTTTAAGCAAGTTCCTCCAACCTTTCTTTTTTCTATAACTGTAACTTCAGCCCCAAGCATAGCAGCTTTTATAGCAGCTACATAACCACCTGGTCCTCCTCCGATTACTGCTACTTTCATTTTTCAATCCCCCTATGAAATTTATAGTTTTGCTGCGTCTAAAATTGCTGGAACATTTTCTTCTGCTCCAATTGCCATTATATGCACTCCATCACATAAATCTTCATCTCTTAATTGTTGAATCAACTCTCCTGCTATTTTTATTCCTTCACTTGCCCAGTTTTCTTTTCCTACAGATCTTAATCTATCTATAAATTCATCTGGAACATATATACCTGGAACATTCTCATTCATAAACTTAGCCATTCCTGGAGATTTTAATGGAATTATACCCGCCAAAATCTTAGTATTCATTTCCTTTGTATGCTCTTTAAATTCTCTCATTGTATCTATATCATATACAGCTTGAGTTTGAAAAAACTTAGCTCCTGCATTTATTTTCTTCTTCATTTTTAATAATTGTATTTCAATAGGTGTGTATCGAGGTGTCACGGATGCTCCCAAATAAAATTCTGGTGATCCTTTTAATTGATTGCCTACCATATCTGTTCCTTGCGAAAGTTTCTGTGCCGTTTGTAAAATTCCAACACAATCTAAGTCAAATACAGGTTTAGCTTGAGGATGATCTCCTACTATGGTGTGGTCGCCTGTTAATGCTAGCATGTTTTCTATTCCAAACACACCAGCTGATAATAATTCTCCTTGAATTGCAATTCTATTTCTATCTCTTCCAGTTACTTGTAGAACTGGTTCTAATCCTTCATCTTTCAACAATTTACATGTAGTAAGTGAAGTTGTTCTCATTACTGCAGATTGAAAATCTGTTACATTAACAGCATGTACTCTTCCTTTGACAGCTTTTGCACACTCTACTAAGTGTGATAAGTCTATTCCCTTTGGAGGAGCCATCTCAGCAGTTATTGCAAACTTACCGCTCTCTAAAGCTTCTCTTAATAAGCTCATTGTTTATCCCCCTTCAACCTTTTAAAACTATTTAAGCATTTGCCATAGCTTCTTTTTTCTTTAAACTTAAGCTACGTGGGTTACACGCTTTTGAATAATCTTTTGGTTCTTTTACCTCTAATAGGTTATCCAGTTGATTTATTGCTTTTAATCTATTGTATATAAGAACCCAAGCACAATCATTTTCAGGATTTACTTCACATTTTCCATCTCGTGCTCCACCGCAAGCTCCATTTAATAATCCTTTAGCACACATAGTAACCGGGCATATTCCTCCAGTCCATGCAAGTTCACAAGAACCACATGCTTTACATGCTTCCTCAAACTCTCCAACTCTTTTAACTTCGCCTATAAATAAAGTGTCATTTGCTGGATATACTGGTTTATCTTTTATATTTTTAACCACTGTTTGAGTTCCATCTCCGCATGCTAAGGACAATATAGCATCAGCTTCTTTTATCTCAGATTTCAACTCTTTCAAGTCTTTCTTTGATTTTAAAAGATTACATGCAGGGTCTAATACTTTATATCCTAAAACTTCTTTTCCTTCAGCCTCTAATAAGTCTTTCATCTTTAAAATTTCTGTTTCTCCACCACTTTTACAAGTAGATGCACATAGATTACATCCTACTAAAACTAGTTTTTTAGCATCTTTGACATAACCTAAAATCTCTTCAAATGGCTTATTTTCAGAAATTATCATCTCTATTCCCCCTTGAAAATCCCCATTTATTTTTTGTTTTGTAATTTACAAGCTTTAACGATATTAGTAGCTAATATAGAAGTTGTTACAGCTCCTACTCCTCCTGGTACTGGTGTTATCATAGAAACCTTGTCTAATACATCTTCCATATCAACATCTCCACATAAATTACCTTGATCGTCTACATTTACACCTACATCTATTACTATTGCTCCATCTTTTACATAGTTCTTTTTAACCATCTTAGCTCTTCCAACTGCTGCTACTAATATATCAGCTTGAGATGCTATCTCTGGTAAATTTCTAGTTTTTGAATGGCATATATTTACAGTTGCATTCTCGTTTAATAAAAGCATTGATAGTGGCTTTCCAACTACCATAGATCTTCCTAAAACAACAATGTTTGCACCAGTTAAATTTATACTGTAGTGCTTTAATATTTCTATAACTGCCGTTGGTGTACATGGTGGATATCCAGTTTTATCATTTTCTACTATTTTAGCTGTATTTATAGGATTAAAACAATCTATATCTTTTTTAGGACTTATCTCATATTTTATTTCATCTTCACTTAAATGCTTTGGAAGTGGTCTAAATGTTAAAATACCATTAACTTTATCATCTTCGTTTAATTTATGTATAGCCTTTATAAATTCATCTTGGCTTATATTCTCATCTAACTCTATTACTTCTGTTTCAATTCCTATGTTTTGGCATCTTTTAAGTGCTCCTCTTTCATAGGCTAAATCATCAGGTCTTTCACCTACTCTAACTATTGCTAACTTAGGGTTTATACCCATTTCATTTAAATTTTTAACTTCTTTTTTTAAATCTTCAGTTATCTTATCTGCCACAGGCTTACCTTTTATTATCTGTGATTTTACATTAGTTTCGTTCATATTTTTGTTGCCCCCTATATCTTATTTCATAAAAATTTCAAATTAAAAATATATAAAGTTTATTTATTTAAAGCTAATTCAACTTTTTTATAAACTTCGTCACAAATTCTAACTCCATCTTCAACAAGCTTATTGACTTCATTTCTGACAGTCTCAACATATTGTCCATCTTTTATAGAATTTATATTTATAAAAATATTTAATTGTCCACTAAGAATTGCAGCTCTTAGACATTGTACACCAACACCAACATCACTTATTGCTAGCCTTGATCCTTTGTCTACCAAATCTTCGTGTAGTTTTATAGCTTCATAACATACCTTTACTATCTTTATTGGTACTTCACATGCTGTCTTAAGGGCACTTTCCATAGTTTCATCTTTTACCTTTTTCTCTTCTTCTGTAGAACTAGGTAACCCGTAAGCTTTTGATAAAGGAAGAAAACACTCTGCATCTTCATCTATCATATCTAGTAATTCTTTTTCTAAAGTTCTAGCTTTTTCTAATATACATTTTACACTTTCTTCATATTCAGCATATTTTTTCTTTCCTATAGTTAAATTGCATACCATACTACCTAATGCAATACCTATAGATCCAGTTAAAGCTGCTGCTCCACCTCCACCTGGAACTGCTGATTTTGAAGCTAGTACATCTACAAACTCTATACAACTTTTTTGTGCTATCTTCATACTTATCTCCCTATAAAAATTAATTTATTAAAAAATTATACTAGGTAGCTAAATAAGAAATATAGTTTATGCCGTAGCACTTTAAAGCATATCTTTTCAGTGCTTTATTCGTAGGAATTAACTATATTTCCTACAAGCCCCTTCATAAATTTTAAGCTAATCAAAAATATTTCATATAGTAGGGAAGTAGTAAATATAGTTTTTTGGTATAAAAATCAACTATATTTACTACACCTATCTACCTAGAATAATCCTGATATTACTCCATTTTCATCAACATCTATTCTTTCTGCTGCTGGAACTTTTGGAAGTCCTGGCATCTTCATTATTTCACCAGTAAGAGCAACTATAAATCCAGCACCTGCAGATACTGTTAATTGTCTAACTGTTATTCTAAATCCAGTAGGTCTTCCTAATTTTGTTTGATCATCTGTTAAAGAATATTGAGTTTTAGCCATGCATATTGGTAATTTACTAAAACCTAGCTTTTCTAAATTTGCTATCTCTTTTTCTGCTGCTGGCGCAAAGTCTACTCCATCAGCTCCATATATTTTAGTAGCTATTGCTTCTATTTTTTCCTTTATAGATAAATCATCTTCATAACAGAATTTAAAGTTATTTTCTTCTTCATCTAATAATCTTAAAACTTCTTTAGCTACTTCAATTCCACCTTCTCCACCTTTTGCCCAAACTTCAGAAAGTGCAACATTAACACCTAACTCTTTACACTTATCTTCTACTAATTTAAGCTCTGCTTCAGTATCAAGTGGGAATCTATTTATAGCTACAACTGCAGGAAGACCATAAACTTTTGTTATATTCTCAACATGTTTTAATAAGTTTGGTAAACCTGCTTCTAAAGCTTCTAAGTTTTCTTCATTTAATTTATCTTTTGCTACACCGCCATTGTATTTCAATGCTCTGACTGTAGCAACTATTATAACTGCATCTGGTTTTAAGTCTGCCATTCTACATTTTATATCCAAGAATTTTTCAGCACCTAAATCAGCCCCAAATCCAGCCTCTGTTACAACATAATCTGCAAAATGCATAGCCATCTTAGTTGCTATTACAGAGTTACATCCATGAGCTATATTTGCAAATGGACCACCATGAACAAATGAAGGAGTTCCTTCTAATGTTTGAACTAAATTTGGTTTTAATGCATCTTTTAGTAATGCTGCCATTGCACCATTTGCATTTAATTGTCTAGCTGTTACTGGTTCATTATTGTATGTGTATCCAACTATAATATTTCCTAATCTTTCTTTTAAATCTATTATGTCGTTTGCTAAACAAAATGCTGCCATTATTTCAGATGCAACAGTTATATCAAATCCATCTTCTCTAGGAACACCATGTGCTTTTCCACCTAATCCATCAGTTATATTTCTTAACTGTCTGTCATTCATATCAACACATCTTCTCCAAGTTATTCTTCTTGGATCTATGCCTAGAACATTTCCTTGATGTATATGGTTATCTAACATAGCTGCTAATAAATTGTTTGCAGCTCCTATAGCATGGAAATCTCCAGTAAAGTGTAGATTTATATCTTCCATAGGTATAACTTGAGCATACCCACCCCCAGCAGCTCCACCTTTAACTCCAAATACTGGACCTAAAGAAGGTTCTCTTAAAGCAACTAAAACATTTTTATCTAATTTAGCAAATGCATCTGCTACTCCTATAGTAGTTGTAGTTTTTCCTTCTCCAGCTGGAGTAGGGTTTATAGCAGTAGTTAATATTAACTTAGATTTTTTACTTTTGCTATCTTTCTTTAATAAGTTATAATCAACCTTTGCTTTGTATTTTCCATAAAGCTCTACTTCATCATCAGTTAAACCTAATTTTTTAGCTATTTCCCTTATATCTTGAGGTTTTGCCTCTTGAGCAATTTCTATATCTGACTTAAATCCCATAACTAAATCTCCTCTCACTTTACTTCATTATATTTATTATACTAATATCTTAAGAATTCGTCATTAATCTATTTTTTATTTTGACGATTTGATCTTTAGTATCTAAGCTAACATCGTATGGAGATTTGCTTGCTCTATCAGAGTCTATAACATCTTGATTGTAGTAAATAAAGCCTAGCAATTCGCCATCCTGTAAATTACTAGTCACAAAGTCTTCATCTGACTTATTTCTAATTTTATTCCCTACTACAAAAACTTTTTTTACACCTATATCTTTACCTAGTTTTTTTACTTTTCTATAAGTTTGTAAACTTCTTTCTCCTGGTTCAACAACAACTATAAAGGCATCCACTCCTTGTGCTGTTCCTCTTCCTAAATGTTCTATGCCCGCTTCCATATCCATTATTACTACATCTTTATTTTGTAGTATCAAATGAGAACATAATCTTTTTAATAAAACATGTTCTGGACATACACATCCCGATCCTCCAGAATCAACAGTTCCTAAAGTAAGTAACCTTACATTGTTGTATTCCTTACAGTATAAGTCTGGAATATCATCTACTTTAGGATTCATTTTAAACATTTTTCCAAAGCTTTGAGCTTCAGCTCCTGTTCTTTCAGAAACTAATTTTTTCATTTCTGAAATAGGAGTTATCGATTCTGAAATTTCAGTTGGAAAACCTAATGCTAAACCTAAGTTTGCATCTGGATCTGCATCAACTGCTACAACTCTATATCCTTCATCAGCAAATGTTCTTGATAACATTGAAGAAAAAGTTGTTTTTCCTACTCCACCTTTACCTGTTATTGCTATTTTCATATCTCTCTCCCTCTGTCATTAGTTTATTTTTTATTTTTTAAGCTTCTGCTGTAACTTTTTTATTATTTTTCTCGTATACTACCTCTTCAAAGTGAGGACGTTTAGATTCTATATTGTTTACTATTGCACTTGCTAACTCTTGTGGATTTTCATGTACTGCAAACTTAGCTCCTACATGCTCAGTAATTGTATTAGTTAATTTTTCTACCATATTAGCAGAACCACCAACAGGAGGCATAACACCTAAGAATGTATCTATTCCTGAAGATACAACGTAGCATGCTATTGCAACAGCTTTTTCTGACATCCACTCTGGTGCAACCCCAGCTACTGGAAGATCATTCATATCTAAATCTAAATAGCTAGCACAAGCTGCTACAACTTCTAATATACGACTTATATCAACACATGAACCCATGTGAAGCACTGGTGGTATATCTGCTAATTCACAAACTGTAGCTAACCCTTTACCTGCTAATTTTCTAGCATCTTTGCTTAATAAGCCATGTTTAGCTGCTGCTTGAGCTGCACACCCTGTTGCAACTACTATTATGTCATTTTTTATTAATTCCTTCATTACAGTTATGTGACCTTCATCACCTACTGTTTTAGGGTTATTACATCCTACTATACCAACTGCTCCTCTTAAAACTCCAGATTTTAGACAGTCTACTAATGGTTTTATAGTTCCTGGTTCATCTATTTGTGAGTTCACAACTCTATCTAATTGAGATAATATAGCTTCTATACTATATCCAACTGTTGCGAAAGATTTCCCCTCTGGTATAAATACTTTTTCTGCTTTTCTATTTTTATAGTTTAATATAGCTTCTTTTACTATACCTTTTGCTGATTCTAATGCTTCTTCTTCGTTGAATTCTATGTGAGTTGCTCCTGTGATTTTTGCTTTTGGTGATGTTGTTATGAATTTAGTGTGATAGCAATCTGATAATGATGCTAGTGCTGGGAATATACATTGAACGTCTACTATAACAGCTTCAACTGCTCCAGTTAAAATTGCCAATTCTTGTTGATGGAAGTTTCCAGCCATCTTAACTCCATGTCTCATAGTAACCTCATTAGCTGTACAGCACATTCCTGCTAAGTTAATACCTTCAGCTCCAACCTCTTTTGCTAAAGCTATCATTTCTGGATCTTCTGCAGCTAATACTACCATCTCTGATAGTGAAGGTTCATGACCATGTAATATTATATTTACTTTATTATTTTCTAATACTCCTAAGTTTGCCTCTGTTTCTCTTGGTATAGGTGTTCCAAATAAGATATCACTAAAACGTGTTCCTATCATAGATCCACCCCAACCATCTGCTAAAGATGTTCTCATACTCATATGTATTAAACTATCTAAGTCTGATGTACAGCCTATATGAGTAGAGTGCATTATTGTTACAATCTCTCTATCTATAGCTCTTGGTTTAATTTTATATTTTTCCCAAACTTCTTGTCTTTGTTTAGGTGCTCTTTCTAAGAATCTTAATGTTCCATGAGGTTTACCAAATTCCATTAAAGCTACATCTGCTACCTCATGAGCTATATCATATATATCTCTATCTTCTGTAGCAACTCCCCATTCTGTTGCTAAATCTAATAGTTTTTTTTCATCTCTTATTTTATAATTTCCATCTGGACTAGCAAGTGCCATTGTGTGTGCTATATCTCTTGCATGGTCAGAGTGAGCTGCTGCCCCTCCAGCTACCATTCTTGCAAAGTTTCTTCCAACTATAGTGTCTGCATCTGCTCCACATATACCTCTTGGTGTTTTTGGAGTTATTCTACAAGGTCCCATTGCACATATTCTACAACAATTTCCTTGTAATCCAAATCCACAGGCAGCTTTCATAGCAGCCTTTCTATCAAACGCTGTTTCTACCCCATCTTTTTTAGCCTTCTCCAACATAAGCTGAGTATTCAAATCAATTGACCATATTTTTTCACTCATATATCTATCCCCTTTTTATAAATTTAATTAAGAGAAGTATTTTGTTTTGTATAAGCTACATTCATTGCCGCATTTTATATTTATTAATTACCTAAATTATAGCAATTATATAGCATACTTTCACTATAATTTAGGTAATTTTTTAACAAAATTTACATATTATCTAGCTTTCATAGCTATTAATGCTCCATATGCTATAGAGTATAGCTTTGATTCATGGCTGTCAGCCCTTGAAACAAGTACAATTGGGCTTTTAGCTCCCATTATAACTCCTGCAGATTTTGCATCCGAAAAATATGTTAACGATTTCCCTATTCCATTTCCAACTTCTATCGTAGGTACTAAAATTACATCTACATCTCCTGAAATTTTACTTTTAAAACCTTTTACTTTAGATGCTTCTTTTGATACAGCTAAATCAAATGCCAAAGGACCTTCTAGTGTAACATTTGATCCAAAGATTCCAGCTTCACTTGCATCTTGCAACTTTTTAGCATCTATAGTTGCCTGCATCTTTTCATTTACTTTTTCCTTAGCAGCTAATGCTGCAATTTTTATATTATCAATATTAAGCGACTCACAAGCTTTTATTGCATTTAAAACTATTTTTTCTTTTTGCTCATAATTAGGACTTATGTTCATACCCCCGTCAGTTAATATTAATAATTTGTGATAATTTGGTACTTCATATATCATTACATGACTTAGTAAACTATCAGTTCTTAGTCCATACTCTTTATTTAAAACCTGTTTTAATAGTATAGATGTATCTAATAATCCTTTCATTAAAAAATCTGCTTTTTTGCTACTTACTAATTTAACTGCAATTTCTGCGCACTCTTCGTAGCTTTCAGCTTCAATCATTTCAGTTTTTTCCAAATTTAAACCTAGATCTTTAGCTATTAACTTTATCTTTTCTAAATTTCCTATTAAAATCGGATCTATTATATTCATATTCATTGCATCCAAAACAGCATGTAAAACTTCTTCATCTTGGGCTGCTGCTACTGCTAATTTAACTTTTTTGTTTACCTTTAATTCCTTTATTATGTCTTCTAAGCTGTTGATCATTGTAACTCCTCCTTATATCTTTACTTTTGCCCTATTCTAAATATGTGTATAAATTTTTAAAGCTACCATTAATCTATTTGACATCGCTTTATTTACTCCTTTTAATAATAAAAAAAAGCTATAAAGATTTAATCTTTATAGCTTTTTTTATTATATTATCTAAAGTTATTTAACTCTCTTAAACAAGCAAGTGTAACTTCGTCTTGTGGATCTATTTCATATGCTCTTTCTATATAGTAAGTAGCATTATCTAAATCTCCATCATTTAGATATGCCATACCTAAATTGCAAAGTATTTCTGGATCTTCTTTCTTTAATTTTGCTGCCTTTTCAAAGTATTCTATAGCACCTTTCATATTATAACTAGATGCTTCGCAAAGCCCTAATTCAACTAAAGTATCTACTTGATTTGGTCTTATTATAAGTATTTTTTCAAAATACTTCTTAGCTTGGCCTACATCATTCATATTTCTATAAGCTAATCCTATCATAAATAATAAGTTCCACCAATCACCATGCTCATCAGCTAATGGTAATAATTTTTCTAAGGCTTCTTCATTTTTACCTTGGAATACTAAATTATATCCTTCTTCATACTGAACTTTAAAATCCATTTTCCCTAAAATTTCTTGTATCTCAGCCATAAAGTCTTCAGGCAATCCTAATTTTATAGCTTCTTCCCAAGTAACCTTAGTTTTTATATATTGATTTTGATTGTAATAATGATAACCTAAGTGATAATGAGCAAGTGCAAATGATTCATCTAAATCTCTAACTTTCTCTAAAGCTTCTATTGCATCTAATAGGAATGCTTCCATAGGCTTCTCATCGCCATTTTTTTGATGCTGCTTAGCTAACTCTTGGCATACTATTGCATAATGATACAATGAATTAACATCATCTGGATATAAATCTACACTGCACTTTAGATATATTAGAGAATCTGTATAATCCCCAACTTCAAAGTACTTTCTAGACATATAACCCATATATGATTTTAAATCTAGATCTAAATTCTCTTCAATAGCTTTAAGAAACTTTTTATATTCATCATTGTATTTAAAATTGCTATCAATTCCCATTATGTATATCATTGCATCTGCAATAGACATAGAACTTAACCCATCTTGAGCTGTGTTAGTTTTTATTCCTTTAACTAATACATCATTTTTTATAGGCACATCTAACCCCTCTTTCGGGAATGTATATCCTTTTAAATTAAAATCTGCTCCATTTTTAATTTTTAAAAATGCTAATTCTTCAGCTTTTTTTAATATATATTTTTCAACTCTAAACTTCATATTGACCTCCTATATCTCTACTGTGTATGATTTAGATTTCTCAAACACCTTTTTATCATCATAAACAAATAACACTATACTCTCTTTTTTATCTAAGTCAGCCTTTATGTTTTCTTTTAGTTTTAATATATCATACTTAAAAGGCTCAAAATGTACATGCTTTATTATTTGCTTAGCAGGAGTATTTTCAAATCTAGGTATATATTTTAATATATTTTCTTCGTTTTGTAAAAATAAATGACATCTATTTTTAAAATCTTCAACTTCTATCTTACTCATAAACCCTGGTACGTTAGATGTTTTTCCTAAAGATATATAGTCATATTTTATAATTTCAGTAAATAGTTCTATATTCTTATTGATTTTTTCAGTGTAAAAATCTAATAGTATTTTGTATAATTGATTTTTACCTTGAGACATATTAAAGTATCCATTTTTATCAAAGTAAGTTGCAAAATTTTCAAAGAACTTAAATGGACTTTCTTTGTAGTAATTATGAATTATATATCTCATTGAAAGAACAAAGTTCTTTGAGTTAAAATATCTTTCCAATATTTCTTCTATATCTTTTAACTTTAAAATCTCATTATATGTTATATATTTGTTATATAAAACTTCATAAGGTGGATAATCTTTATATCTAAATTCATGTTCATCTGCATTGTTTCTTATTCCCGTTCCTTTTATCATCTTTAAAAAACCTAATTGCAGATGCTCTATACCTAAGTTAAAAACATCATTAAATGAGTTTTCAAAACTATTATAATCCTCATACGGTAAGCCAGCTATTAAATCTAAGTGCTGGTGTATATTTCTATATGAAGCTATTTTTTGAACTACGTATGAAAGTTTACTGAAGTCATCTCTTCTTCCTACCGCTTCTAATACTTTTTCATTTGTAGTTTGTACTCCAATCTCAAATTGGAATAGTCCTTCTTTACATCCCTTTAAAAACTCTATCATGTCTTCCGTTAATAAATGAGCTGTAACTTCAAAATGATATGTTGTATAGTCATTATCATTTTCCATTAAAAACTGCATTATTTCCATTGCAAATTTTTTATTTGCATTGAAAGTTCTATCTATAAATTTTATTTGAGATACTCTAGCGTCTATAAGTGCCTTTAAATCGCTTTTTACTCTATCTATACTAAAATATCTAAGCCCTTGTAATGTAGAAGATAAACAATATTGACAATTAAAAGGACATCCTCTAGATGTTTCATAATACACTATTCTATTTTCATATTCTGCTTTATTTAAATCTACATAAGGGCTAGGTATTATGTCTAAGTTTTCTATATCTTTCATAGGTTTGTTTTTTACTATATCTCCATTATTTCTATAAACAATCCCATTTACATCTTTTATATCAATATCTCCTTTTAGAGATTTTACAAAGTCTCTAAATACAAGTTCTCCTTCTCCATAAAGTATGTAGTCTACAAAATCATATTTTTTCATAGACTCTTCGCTATCATAAGTTACTTCAGGTCCACCTAATGCAATTTTAACGTTTTTATTAACCTTTTTTAAGTTATTACATATTTTTACTATATCATTTACATTCCATATATAAGTTGAGAATAATATTACATCATAATTATTAGCATATATATCTTTTAATATGAAATCTAATTCGTTATTTATTGTATATTCTCTTATATCTACATCTATATCTTCAATATCTTTAACCATTTGGTTTAAATATCTTATCGCTAAGTTTGTATGTATAAATTTTGAATTTAATGTTGTTAAAAGTATTTTCAACTAAATCACCTCTTTTTTAATTTTATTAGCTATAATTACCTATTTTTTGTTAAAATATTACATGTACTATTTTTTCTAACATTATGTATAAAAAGAAGGTTTTTTTATATTATTGTAGAATTATATCATATTATAAATTTCTTAAATCACTAAATTATATATGAAAGGAAGTATTGTATGAAATTGTTTGACAAAGTATCCATTGATGCACTATCTAAAAGAGATTTATTGCTTGTTATTAAAGCATTAGAATATACTTATGAAAATACCAATTTAGAAGATTTCATCGACCTTAGAAATAGTCTTATAAAAGAACTTTGCTTTTTAACAAATACTGATGAACAAGTTTTTGTTGATTATTTAGAAACTAATGACTAAGCTCTTTTAAATTTAAAATTATAATCACCCGTTTTAGAAACCAATCCTATATTTAAAACATTATTGGAAAAGTTTCTAGATATAACTTTAATATTGTTTAATATTGGATCTGATTTTGTATCTCCAATTTCTAAATTTATTAAATATCTCGGGTCAGATTTTATATTATATTCTTTTTTATTTATTTTATATTTTCTAAGTTTAATAATATATTCTGCCATAGAGTTTATAAAATCTATGTTATCTATCTTCTCATTTATATCAAAGCCTAAAATAGATAATATAGATTTTTTTATGCTCTTTATTCCTTGTATTTGAGTATCTCTATCATTTATGTATACATCATATATTACATTTAACAGGTTATTTATTATGTCACTATCTTCATAGTCTTTTATCTTTAAATCTATATATCTATCTATACTTTGAATTACTTGTATTCTCTTCATTTCAAATTTAATAACTTCTACTTTTTCCATCTCATATGTAAATTCAATTATTGTTGATTTAATTTTTTGCATCAATTCTTCGTACTCTATGTCTTTATTTTCTATAATAGAGTGAATTAATGTATTGTAAATTAAACTAGAAATTAAAAAATCATTCATATATTCATTTTTCTTATTATACAATACATAATATTTTATAACTTTTACAACTTCTTCTTCACTTTTTTTCATGTTTGTATTGGATATTATAACTGGTAATAAAATGTTTACTATATTTATATCATCTAGCTTTTCACCATAAAATCTATAATAAAGTAATTCATCTCTTAATCTATTTTTATCTATTTTTACATATCTCTGAGCTAAATCATCAATTAAAGACTTAGTATTCAAGATAATCATATTTTTTATATATTTATCCTCAATGCTAAATGCATTTATATATGCTTTTTTTAATAACTCTTCTTTCATAGATACTACCTTCCTAACCCTCAAACTATTTTATAGTTTTATCAATTAATTAACTTGATATACTTTTATAATATAATAGCTTTGATTTTTAAAAAAAATAGGCAGCTATTAGCTGCCGTAAATGTAGGGGGGGAGTAGAATAGTGTTTATATACTCTACTTCCATATATATCTTTTGATTCTAATAAACTCATATTTCAGAGCCATTTCTTAATTTAATTATACAATACCCCAAATTTAGATGTAAAGTATTATTTTTCGACAAACGCGTATTTACTACATTCTTTCAGGCGCACCCATACCTAATATAGAAAGAGCATTTTCTATAGTTTGTTTTGTAGCTGCAACTAATGCTACTCTAGCTTTTTTAACTTCTATATCATCTACTAATATAGGATTATCATGATAGAACTTATTAAATGCTTGTGCTAAATCTAATACAAATCTTGTTACTATATGTGGTTCATTTTTTCTCATTGCTGCTAATATACTATCATTAAATGATGCTATTAATTTTAAAACTTCCGAACTGTCAGCATCACTTAATACGCTATAGTCTACATCTGCAGTTACATCCATGTTAGCTTTCCTTAAAACAGAACAACATCTAGCATGAGTATATTGTACATATGGACCTGTCTCACCTTCAAAGCTTAATGTTCTTTCCCATGAGAAAGTATAGTCTTTTATTCTACTATTAGATAGTTCTTGGAATACTACAGCTCCAACTCCAACTTGTTTAGCTATTTCATCTACATTTTCAGCATTTGGGTTTTTAGCTAACATAGTTTCCTTTGTTTTCTCTATAGCTTGTCTTAATACAGACTCTAAAAATACTACTCTTCCTTTTCTAGTTGACATTGTACCTTCTTCTAATGCTACCATTCCAAATGGAACGTGAACCATATCTTTAGCCCATTCAAATCCTATTAATTCTAATACTTTAAATAGTTGTTGGAAGTGTAAACTTTGTTGAGATCCAACTACGTATATACACTTTTCAAAATCATAATTTTCTTTTCTGTAAAGTGCAGCCGCTAAGTCTCTAGTCATATATAATGTTGATCCATCTTTTTTAGTTATAAGCGCTGGTGTCATATTATATTCTTCTAAGTTTACTATGTTTGTTCCCTCAGATTCTTCTAATAATCCTTTATCTTTTATAATATCTATTACTCTATCCATTTTATCTGAATAGAAACTTTCTCCTGCATATGAATCAAATTCTATATCTAATAAGTCATATACTCTTGAGAATTCTTTTAAACTTTCATCTCTAAACCACTGCCATAAATCTTTAGCTTCTTTATCTCCATTTTCTAATTTCGTAAACCAAGCTCTAGCTTCATCTTCCATTTCTGGATGTTTTTCAGCCTCATCATGGAATTGTATGTACAGTTTTAATAGTTCTGGTATTGGGTTAGATTCAACTGCTTCCTTATTTCCCCATTTTTTGAAAGCTACTATAAGCTTACCAAATTGAGTTCCATAATCTCCAAGGTGATTTACTCTTACTGTGTTGTATCCTTGAGAATCATATATTTTATATAAAGCATTTCCTATAACTGTTGTTCTTATATGTCCTATATGGAAAGGCTTAGCTATATTAGGAGATGAGAAGTCTATAACTACTGTTTTATCTTTTCCTAATTCACTATGTCCATATTTTTTTCCTTGAGTTAATACATCATTTATAACATTTTTAGCTAATTGAGATTTATTAACGAAAAAGTTAACATATCCTCCCGCTGGTTCAACTTTTGATATAGCATCTTTTGCTTCTATACTTTCAGCTAAATCTGCAGCTATCATATTTGGAGCTTTTCTAAATACCTTTGCTAATCTAAAGCATGGAAATGCGTAATCTCCCATCTCACTATTAGGTGGTGTTTCTATTAACCCAACTATTTCTTCTAAATATAAATCTTCTATTTTTTCTTTTAACGATTTGGCTACTTCTATTTTAAAATCTTGCATATCAGTACTCCTTCCTTATTCTTATAACACTTTATGATAAAACAAATTATACTTTTTTTCAAGTATCTGTCTACTTTTCCAAATCTTTCTCATTGATAATGTGTATTCCTTGATTTTTTAGGATTGCAGCTGTAACACCTGCCCCATTAATTTTTTTTCCTGTAAATGTTCCATCATATATTTTATTACTTCCACAAGACGGACTTCCTTCCTTTAAAATCGCTTCACTACAATTATATAATTGTGCTATTTTTAAAGCTTCTTTAGCACCTTTTATAAAATTTTCTGTTGTATCTATTCCATCTTTATTTTTAACTTTCCATTTACCTGATAAAACATCAAATCCATTTCCATTTTCAATTTCACATGGAATTCTTGGTGTACTTAATCCCCCTAATTGTTCAGGGCAAACTAAAACAAATTGTTTGCCCTTTAAATATTTCTTAACTATTTCATGGTTGTTATTATCGCCATCATATTTACAGTTTATTCCTAATAAACACGCTGATACTAATATCATTTTTTATCTCCTTATTTTAAAGTTACTATTGTAACTCCCATTCCACCTTCGCCATATTGTCCTGGTCTTTGAGATTTTACATGTTTATGTTTTTTTAACATTTCAGTTATTCCACTTTTTAATACTCCTGTTCCTATACCATGTATAACTGTTACTTTTTCAAGGCCTGCTAAACATGCATCATCAAGGTATTTATCTACCTCTTCTCTAGCTTCTTCTAAAGTCATACCTCTTAAATCCACATCATTTTTTACTCTTCCAGATTTAGATTTTATAACATTTCTAGTAGCTTTTGTAACTGTAGATTTCGGATCTTTTTTAGCTTTTTCTAAAGATTTAAACGGTAGGTTCATTTTCATTATTCCAATTTGTACTACAGCTTCCTTTTTATTATTATCTACTGTAACTACAGATCCTTGTTGATTTAAAGTTATTACTTTAACTTCATCTCCAGGATTTAATTCCTTTATTTCCTTTGAAGATGTTTTTGGAACTATCATACTTTTTACACTTGGTTGTAATGCACCCATAGAATTTGAGATTTCTTTTCTTAATTCTTCTATTTTTCTATTTTTATCTTTAGACATGCTTTCTTGTTCTAATCTTCTAAGCTCTTTTATAACGGCCTCTGTCTCTTCTTTTGCTTGTCTCGTAATCCTAAAGGCTTCTTGCCTAGCTTCTTCTAGTAATCTCTCTCTTTGAGCTGCTATTTTATCTAACTTAGATTCATATTCTTCTTTTAGTTCTTGAATTTCTTTTCTTAATCTAGCAGCTTCTTCTCTTTCTTCAACAGCTTCTACTCTTGATTTTTCTAAGCTATGAATTACATCTTCAACAGCTATAGTGTCTGTATCTATAAATTCTTTAGCTCTATTAATTACATAATCACTTAAACCTAACCTTTTAGATATCGCAAATGCATTAGATTTTCCTGGAACTCCAATAAATAATCTATATGTTGGTCTTAAGTTTTCTAAATCAAATTCTACTGCTGCATTTTCTACTCCATCTTTAGTAAGTGCATAGTGCTTTATCTCACTGTAGTGAGTAGTAGCTATACATTTAGCTCCTGCCATATTTACATCTTCAAGTATAGCTATAGCAAGTCCTGCACCTTCTACAGGATCTGTTCCAGCTCCTAACTCATCAAATATTACCAATGAGTTTTCAGTTACTTCATTTAATATAGATACTATATTAGTCATATGAGATGAAAATGTAGATAAACTTTGTTCTATACTTTGCTCATCTCCTATATCTGCAAATACATTGTCATAAACGCACATACTCGTTCCATAGTCTGCAGGTATGTGTAACCCACTTTGTACCATAAGTGCAAATAGTCCTACAGTTTTAATCGTAACAGTTTTACCTCCTGTGTTAGGTCCTGTTATAACTAATGTATGAAACTCCTCACCTAGTCTTATGTCGTTTCCTACCACGCTTTTTCTATCTAATAAAGGATGTCTTCCATTTTTTATATTTATATAATTTTCTTTATTTAGCTTTGGTTCTATACCTTTTAATGCTAATGATAATTTACCTTTTGCAAATGCGAAATCTATCTTTCCTAGAATTTCTTGATTACTTAATATATCATCACTTATATCTCCAACCATAGCTGATAATTCACTTAGTATTCTTTCTATTTCTTCTTTTTCTTTTAATCTAAATTGTCTAAGTTCATTGTTCATTTCAACTATGCTCATAGGTTCTATAAATAAGGTTGCTCCTGACGATGATTGATCGTGAACTATACCTGATACTTGACTTCTATATTCAGCTTTTACAGGTACTACAAATCTATCTCCTCTTATTGATATGATTGCATCTTGTAAATACTTTTGATAAGTTGATGAACTGATTATTCCATTTAGTTTAGAACGTATAGATTGATTCTTTTGTATTATTTTTCTTCTTAAAGATCTTAACTCGCTCGAAGCACTATCTGAAATTTCTACTTCACTAACTATAGCATTGTATATTTTTTCTTCTACTTCCCTATAAGTATATAGCCCACTTGATAATGCTTGTATTATTGGGTAGTTGAAATCTTCTTCTTCACTTGAAGATAAATTGTTGTTTAAAAGTCTCGCTACCCTCAAAGTATCTGCTATCATTAATAAGCTTCCAGGATCTATAGACGCTCCAACTTTTGCTCTTTTAACTTTATCTTCTACATCATGTAGACCTTGTAGGTTTATTCCACCTTTTTTTATAAGTATCGATTGAGCTTCGCTAGTTTCTTCTAGCATATATTTGACTTCTTCATAGTCTGAACTAGGTACTAATTCATTGATGTATTTTAACCCTAAAGAAGACGAAGCTTTTTCTTTTAATAATGATGTTATCTTATCAAACTCTAAAATTTTCAACGATTTTTTATTCATGCTTCCTCCTAAAGAAATTTTTATGTAAATTTTAAGTGTATTTTATGTAATTTTGTACTATACTATTTATATATTATACATAATCAAATCTATTTTGTGATATATATAATTTAATTTAATTTTTAGCAAGGAGATGTTTTTTATGAACAGTGTTTTAAAAGATTTACAACCTAGTTTAGTTTTTAAGTATTTTGAAGAGATATCTCAAATACCAAGAGGATCAAAAAATGAAAAAGCTATAAGTGACTACTTACGTAATTTTGGTGAAAGCTTAGGGTTAGAAACTATTCAAGATGAGAGTCTAAATATAATAATAAGAAAGCCAGCAACTCCTGGATATGAAAATGCGCCTGGCGTAGTACTTCAAGGTCATATGGATATGGTTTGTGAGAAGAATAAAAGTACTAATCACGATTTTATGAAAGACCCAATCAAATTAAGAATAGATGGAGATTATATATATGCAACTGATACAACTTTAGGTGCTGATAACGGTATAGCTGTTGCTATGGGACTTGCTATACTTGCTTCTAATGATATAGCTCACCCAGCTTTAGAGGTTCTTGTAACTGTTGATGAAGAAGCTGGTATGACTGGTGCAATGGCACTTGATGGTAGTTTAGTAAAAGGAAAATACATATTAAACTTAGACTCAGAAGAAGAGGGTCATCTATTAGTAAGTTGTGCAGGTGGAGTAACTGCTTTATCAACTTTACCAGTAGAATTTGTTAATGCTGATGCTGCTAAGACTGCTTACTTATTAGAAGTAAAAGGTTTACTTGGTGGACACTCAGGTATGGATATAATAAAACAAAGAGGAAATGCTAATAAATTATTAGGAAGACTTTTAAACTTATTAGATTTTGACTTTGATTTAGCTAAAGTTGAAGGTGGTTCTAAAAACAATGCTATACCACGTGAAGCTGATTGTGTAATAATGATAAACAATGATCAAAAATATAAATTTAAAGCTTGTGTAGATGCAATAACAGCTACATTTAAGCATGAATTAAGCACTTCTGATCCAGGTCTTGAAATAGTATGTTCTGAAACTACTATGCCTGCATCAGTACTTAACGCAGATTCTAAAGATAAAGTTGTTAAGATGCTTAACTTAATACCAAACGCTATCCAAACTATGAGTATGGATATAGAAAACCTAGTTGAAAGTTCTACAAACTTAGGTGTTGTTAGAACTACAGACTCTACAGTTACTTTCGAATGTGCTGTTAGAAGTTCTGTTAAATCTCTTAAAGAAGATATAACAGCTAGAATGAATCTTTTAATATCTGAACTTGGTGGAAGTATGGAATTAATAAGTGACTATCCAGCTTGGGAATATGCTAAAGGTTCTGAATTAGAAAAAATATGTGTTGAAGCATTTAAAAATCTTACAGGTAAAGATCCTATAATAATGGCTTTACATGCTGGTTTAGAGTGTGGTTTATTACTTGATAAGATACCTCATGCTGAAGCTATATCATTTGGACCTAATATGCACGATGTTCATACTCCAAATGAGCACTTAAGCATATCTTCAACTGAAAATACATGGAACTACTTAGTAGCAATATTAAAATCTATGAAGTAGTAAAATAAAAAACTCCTCTAAATTAGAGGAGTTTTTTTATTTCAATTTATCTATTGGCTTTTCAGCCACAATTATTATTTGTAATGCAGTTGTAAGTAATGAAGTTTTCTTTCTATACGCCATATATTTACTTTCCCATATATCACAATACTTTTCTTTAAATTTTTTCAATCCTTTAAATGAATAGAAGTTTTGTCCATGAGAATATATTTGTGCCGCTATTTTTTCTGATAAAAATGAGTATTTTGATCTACCTACGTTAGATAAAGGAGCCATTCCCATATTAAATCTTTCATAACCTTGCTCTTTTCCCCATTTAAATAAGTTTACAAATATGAAATCCATTATTCCATTGCATGTATCATGTGAGAAACGCATTAAATCTATTGATAATGTTTTATTGTTATCATACATAGGCATTAAATTGCTGAAGCCTTTTATTTCATATTCACTATTTCTAACTATAGCTATAGGTTGCTTATTTAAATAATCCTTATCAAAGAACCCTATATAGAATCCCTTCTCTTGTCTTCCTCCTAGCCATTCATCTGAAACTTCTTTTAATTGATCAAACATTTCATCTGAAAATGGTGGATGTATAATCTCAAATGTATAAGCTTCTTTTTCTACTCTAGAAAGTGCATTTCTTACACTTTTCATTTTTCTACCTTCTAGTGTAAAGTTTTTTAAGTCTACCAATCCATCCTCACCTAGTTTCATAAACTCATAGCCAGTTTCATGTAGGTCAGGCATCATAGTTTTATCTATAGCACAGAATACTGGTGAGTATCCATATAAATCAGCTAGATTGTAAAATTTTTCAATAGTATCAAGTACTTTTTCTTTGTTTCCTACTGGATTCCCAAGTATTACTATTTTATCAGCTGATATTTGATATTGAAGTAAAACATCTTTAGTTTCATTTATATATACAAATTTATCTTTTAAATAAATATAGTGTATTAATGGAGATCCTGAAAACTTATCAATTATATTTTTAACATCGTCTTCACATTCATCTATATGTCTGCGAGGAAAATCATTATCTTTATTTATTTTGTAAATCATCCATAATAAAAATATAGCAATTATAAGTCCACTTATACTTAATCCTAGTAAAGATAATCCATAATGTTTTATAGATTGTATCTTATAGTTTGCAATAGGTAATTTACCTATTTTACCATTTAAGTTTGCATAAACTGTGTAAATGTATAAACCTTGGAAAGATAATAGTAAGATTATATCTTGTATAAATACTCCCCATCTCATTACGAAGCTTTCTCTATAAAATTGTTTTTTACCAACCCATAATAAGATTGCAACTATTGCTAGGTAAGCACTTCTATAATACCACGGATCCCTTATAAGAGTAATTACAACTGCTCCAATTATTAATGTTAGTGTCAGTTTATAAATTCCTTTTGATTTATAAATCATTACTCTAGACATTGCAATTAATAAGAATCCTATAACTATAGATATTCTTTGTGGTATATGAACTATCGAAAAACTAGATACTTTATTTAATATAAAAAATTTCCTAGCTAAATCAGGAGTTGCTTCAGTTATTAGCAAACTAACACCTGATAATAATACAAGCAATACTAGCCCTATATGTGCAATTTTTGATAAAGTTGTCATTATTATATCTTTTACATCATCATTTAAGTTCTTAAAGTAGTCTTGAGCATATAATAAAAGTCCTATAAGTAAAGGAATTATATAATATGAAACACGATATAAAAACATTGCTAATAATACCTTTTCTGATGGTACATTTAAAGTTTCTAGACCAAGTATCATCGTTATATCAAATGATCCTATTCCACCTGGAGCCATGCTTACAATTGCTGCAACAATTGCAACTACAAATATTGGTAAGAATTTTGCAGCAGGAACTGGTTCTCCTAGAATTCTTATAGTGCTGTATATTAAGAATATCGTAGTAACCCACTCTAAAGCAGATATAATCATTATAATAACAGCATCTTTTATATCTGTTTTTTGATCTGCTGTTGATTTTAAAAATTTAAATACTAAATATATTGATAATATAGGAAAGTAAGTACTTATTAATACTGTCATTATACTTACAAATTGATTTAGTTTTATTTCTCCAAAATTTGTTATTACATAAACAAAGCAAACCATAGAAAATCCAGTAAGATTTAAAGCAACTATTTTGGATATTTCTTTTACTAATAGCTTTGTATCTTTAACATGATCTTTATAGAAATTAGTTTTTAGAGCTATTGCTGTACTTCCTCCAAATCCAGCTATACTAGCAATAGAACTTGCTATCCATGAATATTTATATAATTTAAGGTTGTTTAACTTTATTCCAACCCTTTTTTTAAGTATAAAATCATATAAACTTAATGGTAAGTACGATATTATTCCTAATAAAACTATTATTAACATGTTTGACACTGTTAACTTATCTGCATATCTTTTAAATACATCCATATTAAAGGATTCAAATACATTCTTAAATTCTTTAATTACTACAATGAAAATTGCCAATGCAAAAATTATTTTTAGCCATTTAAACAATTTGTGCTTGTTCATTTATCAAATCCCTCCCTTAGTTTGTATATCAACAGTAATAAACTTGTACATATTTATATATTTTTTTACAAAATTCACACAAGCAATACACTATATTATAACTTATCTTACTAGTTGTATAAATTAAATTTATAAAATATACTTACACAATTGTAAATTATACCCTAATTTACATAATTTAACAAAAAACTCTTCAAATTTCAATATTTGTGTACATTTTGTGACTTCATTTTATATATTTTCACACAAAAACTTTCTTATGTGGTTAGTTGCATAAAAAAGGATAATATGTAATATTAGTATACATATTATCCTTTTTTATTATTCAACACCTTTATAGTAATGACCGGATGTTAATCCAGTATTTTCAAGCTCTTTGTATAATTTTTTAGATTTCATACCTATATTAAAATCATTTTCTATACACTCTTCAAAAGCTTCAATTATAGACTTTATTTCTTCATTTGATTCAAATGTTAAATCTATTCTAAATACATTTATTCCAGCTTTATTTAATTCACTTAAATCTTCTAATACACATAGTGGTTTAGAATTGTATATACTAGTTCTACAGAAAATATCTTGAGATAATCTGTAAGTCCCATCTTTAGCATCTTTTAGTGCATATAAACTCTTGTTGCAAATAGAACTTCTTTTATCTTTTTTACAGTTTCTAACTAAAACTCCCATTGGACAGTATTCACTAATCATAAGAGGTGTATATCCATAAACTATGCTTTCTATTTCACTATCAGTGTACTTTAACATATCTTTTATCTCTGTTAAATTTAACTCTTGAGATAAACAAATCGTATTTGCTCCTTCTGATTTATAGTGATTTATAGTTTCACTATTAAAAGAATTTAAGTAGCTACCTATATATATCTCTTTTCCCTTATATAAATTTACACAACCTAAATTTCCAGCTTGTACAGGTACTTTTTCAACCTTATTTAAAATAGCATAATCTTTATTTCTAAGAATTCTAGGAGGAGAGTAGATAAGCTTTATATTATTGTAACAAACTTCTTTAGCTTCTTCTAATGTGTTTATGTCTTCATAATATACTGCATCTATATCATATAATAATACAATTTTTAATTGTTCTATATTCTTAACTTTAACTCTTAGTTTTATATCTTTATCCTCTTTTATAACTTTTGGTGAATACTTTATAAAAGAATCTTTGAAGTTTCTATTTTTTATAACGACTCTTTCATTACTTAATTTATCTATAGCATCTCTTCTAAGTTGATTTAGTATACTTATTGGTAAACTTATATCTTCATCTATATCAACATCTATATTTCTCAATACATATGCTGTATTTCCTAGTTTCTTTATTTGAGATACTATTTTTTCCTCACCTAGAGCAACCTTCATGGCTTTCTCTACAAGCTTTTCATTTGTAACAGTTATATCATTTTCATATCCATCTTTTAGTCTAAGTTTTGGAGGTTGTCCAAGCTTTAATTCAATAGTCGCATCTATAGGAATTTTTATATTTTCAACATCTTCTTCAAATGATTTCTTAATAGTATTTAATAAATCACTATCTGATGTTTTATATACTATTTGTCCTTTTTTAGCTTCTCCTATAAAATCTAATTCTATAAGTTCTCCAGCTTCTCCTATATCACTTATTGTATTATTTTGCTTAATAATTCTTCCTATAGTTCCTCCACCTAAGTTAATTCCATCACCTTTTTTAAGTGTATTCTCTAATTTAATTTTTAAGCGTTTAGCTTTTTTATTGTAATCAATTACTTTTCCAATATAAAGTCCTACATTATTAGGTCGATTTGAGTTCATAACATCTTCTCCAACCTCTCCTAATAAGTATCCTTTTGTGAACTTTCTATTGAATATAGTATATAAATTATTCATAGTTTCATTTGATACATTTACTTGATTTTTTTCTAAATATGCATCTATAGTTTTTCTATAACTACTTATTACAGTTGCTACATATTCTGGACGTTTCATTCTTCCTTCAATCTTTAAAGAGTGTACTCCAGCTTCTATAACTCTATCTATTTCCTCTATTGTATTTAAATCCCTAGGGCTTAATAAATAATCGCCTTCTGTATCTATAACTTTACCTGAATTTATGTCTATTAACTCATACTTCTGTCTACATGGTTGAGCACATCTACCTCTATTTCCAGATCTGTTTCCTATCATACTACTCATTAAACACTGACCTGAATAGCATACACATAATGCTCCATGTACAAATATCTCAATATCAACATCAGTATTTTTACATATATGCTCAATTTCATCAATATTAAGTTCTCTAGCTAAAACAACCCTGTCAAATCCAAGGTTTTGTAAATATAATGTATCTTCTAGGGAATGTGCGACCATTTGTGTACTTGCATGCAATTCAAAATCTGGAAGTAACCTTTTTATTAGTTTAGCCATTCCTATATCTTGAAGTATAACTGCATCAACATCTATATCATATAAATATTTTATATAATTAAGAAAATCATCTATTTCATTTTGCTTTATAAGTGTATTTGCCGTTACAAATACTTTTACATTTCTTATATGCGCATACTTCACAGCTTCTTTTAATTCTTCTCTATCAAAGTTATTTGCTGAAGCTCTAGCACTAAATTCTTTTCCACCTAAATAAACTGCATTTGCTCCATTTTGTACAGCTGCTTTTAACGCATCAAAACTACCTACAGGTGCTAGTAATTCTGTATTCATAACTACCTCCTTATTGTCATTAAAAACTAAAACCTTCAGGTTATTTTTCCTGAAGGTTTCTAAAAGTATTCTATTATTTTAAAAGTTTTCCAGATGCTTTTATATAATTTAGCTCTTGTTCTAACTCTATGTTTTTCAACTGTAAATCATATAATTTGTTTTGGAAATCTGAAGCTAACTTTTCAGCTATTTCAGTTTTCTCATTAGCTTCATCTAAGTTCTTTTTAAGTTCTTCAATTTCTTCTTTAAGAGGATTCATTCCCTCTAATACATTAACTTTATTTTTTAGTTCTTCATTTAGAGAATCTATTTCATCTTGTTTTTTACCAAGCTCTTCAACTTTATTATTAAGTTCTAACTTTATTTTTTTCATCTCTAGTTGAACTTCTTGGTTAGGTTTTTCTGCTTTTTTAACTAATTCTTTATTCTCTTTAGTTAGCTTATCATTTTCTTCTGAACATTCAAATAGCAAATCAGTAATAGTTAATGCTGATAATATAGCCACTTGAGATGTACTAAGAATTGAATTAGCTTCTGATATTCTACTCATTTCCTCATCAACATAATGAGCTATTTTTATCATATAATCTTTAGATTTTTCAGATACCATAGGATATTCAGATCCATGTATCTTTACTGTAACTTTGTTCATCCTAACCCCCCCTACATTTGTTTCTTAATTAATTTGATCTTAAATTCGCATTTAGTTTTTCACTTAGCTCACTTACTATCTTATCATGAACTTTTGCTACGTCTTCATCAGTTAAAGTCTTATCTTTACTTCTGTAAGTTATTGAGTATGCTATAGATTTGTGCCCTTCTTCTATTTGAGCTCCCTTGTAAACATCAAATAATTGATAGCTTTCTAATATATCTGATCCATTAGCTTTTATTATATCTTCTATTTGTTTTACAAATACTTCATCCTTAACTAATAAAGCTATATCTCTAGTAGTTGCTGGATATTTAGGTAATGGATTATAAACTTTAGAATTATTTAAGTTCTCAAATACTAAGTCAATATCTATCTCTGCAACATATACTCTTTGATTTAAATCATAGTTTTCTAGTACATCTGGATGTAGCTCTCCGAATGTCCCTATACATATATTATTATACACTAATTTAGCACATCTTCCAGGGTGGAATGTTAAATTTTTAGTTTCTGGTTCAACTTCGTATCCATCAAATCCAACATTTGTTAATATAGTTTCTACTGCACCTTTTATAGAGAAGAAATCTACTTCTTTTCCGTACATTCCTATAGATAATTTCTTCGTTTCTACAGGTAATCCTTCTTGTGGTCTAAATGTATTTCCACATTCAAAAGCATAAACTTCTTCAACTTTATGAGATAAGTTTGTTGATATTACATCTAACATGTTAGGTATTAAAGTAGTTCTCATAACAGACGTTTCTTCACCTAAAGGATTTATAATTTTAACAAATTCTCTTCTCTCATCATCTTCAGCTAAGTTTAGCTTATCTACTCCTCTTGGACTTACAAATGAATATGTTAAAATTTCATTTAATCCAACAGCTATAGAATTAGATTTTACATTATCCATAAATTTTTGTTTATTTGTTTTTACTCCTGCTGTAGCATTACCTTCTAAAGTTGCAGATGGTATATTTTCATATCCATATATTCTAGCAACCTCTTCTAATATATCAGCATCTTCACATATATCTAATCTAAAACTTGGTACTTCTAATTCTAACTTATCAGATGAAATTAAATTACA
The DNA here is from genome assembly GCF_048568265.1 of Paraclostridium dentum. Classification (NCBI taxonomy): domain Bacteria; kingdom Bacillati; phylum Bacillota; class Clostridia; order Peptostreptococcales; family Peptostreptococcaceae; genus Paraclostridium; species Paraclostridium dentum. Next base: position 2,715,299 of record NZ_CP183813.1, read on the forward strand.
CTTAAACTCTAAGCTTTCAAGTATATTTATAAATTGATCCATAGGTACATTAACACCTAATAGTTTATTTATTCTTTCTGGGTTAGCAGTTATTTTTTGTACTTCTTCCTTTTTAGGGTAATAATCAAGCATACCATTAAGAACTGTACCACAACCTAATTCTTCTATTAATTGACAAGCTCTATTTACAGCAGCTTCTGTTAGATTTACATCTATTCCTTTTTCAAATCTTGATGAAGCTTCTGTTCTTAATCCTAATTTTTTAGATGTTGCTCTTATATTTTCCTTTGCAAAACTTGCTCCTTCAAGGAATATAGATGTAGTGTTATCTTTTACTTCAGAGTTTTCTCCTCCCATGATACCAGCTAAGTCTAAAGTCTTATCTTGGTTTCCTATAACTAACATATCTGATGTTAATGTTCTTTGGGCACCATCTAATGTAGTAAATTTTTCACCTTCTTGTGCAAGTTTTACTATCATCTTATTATATTTTATATCTTCTAAGTCAAATGCATGAAGTGGTTGACCAAGTTCTAACATAACATAATTAGTTATATCTACTATATTGTTTATAGGTCTCATACCTGCTTCTATAAGTCTTCTTTGCATCCAATATGGAGAAGGCCCTACTTTAACATCTTTAATAACCTTACCACAGTATCTTTTACATAATTCTGTTTGAACATCTATTTCAAACTTCATTTCTTCATCAGATCCATTTACAGTTATTTGTGGATATTTTAATTCTTTGCCTAAAGTTACTGCAGCTTCTCTAGCTATTCCTATTATTGATCTACAGTCAGGTCTATTTGATGTTATTTCAAATTCTATTAAAGCATCATTTATTCCTAATGCTTCTCTTACGTCCATACCTAGTTCAAATGAATCTTGGTGGTCTAATATATATATTCCATCTTTTTTATGTTCTTCTACATATTGAGAAGGTATAGTTAATTCTTCTGCTCCACAGAACATTCCCTCTGAAAGAACTCCTCTTAATTTACCTTTTTTTATTTTAAAATCACCTGGTAGAACAGCTCCTATTCTTGCAACTGAAACATAATCTCCAACATTTATATTTGTAGCATTAGTTACTATTTGAAGTATTTGACCATCAGCCACTTCAACTTTTGTAACCTTTAATCTATCTGCATCTGGATGTTGTTCTATTTCAAGTATTTTACATACTTCAACTCCATTAGTTTCTTTTCCGAAGAACTCTACTTTTTCAACCTTTGAACCAGTCATAGTCATCATATCAGCGAATTCTTGAGTTTCTCTATCTATATCAACGTAGTCTCTAAGCCATTTTAAAGGTACTAACATATCAAATCCTCCTAATTAAAATTGATTTAAAAATCTCATATCATTTTCGAATAATAGTCTTATGTCATCTATTTCATACTTAAGCATTGTTATTCTATCAAGACCCATACCAAAAGCAAATCCACTATAAACTTCAGGGTCTATTCCACAGTTTCTTAATACATTTGGATGTACCATACCAGCTCCTAATATTTCTATCCAACCTTCCCCTTTACACATCTGACATCCTGCACCTTGGCACTTAAAGCAAGTAACATCTACTTCTGCACTTGGCTCTGTGAATGGGAAGTTGTGTGGTCTAAATTTAGTTTTAGTATGTTCTCCAAATAACTTCTTAACAAACATATCTAATGTTCCTTTTAATTGAGCCATAGTAACATCTTTTCCGACTACAAGCCCTTCTATTTGATGGAACATTGGTGAATGTGTTGCATCTGGAGCATCAAATCTAAAACATCTACCTGGAGATATTATTTTTATTGGTAACTCTTCATTTTTCATTGTTCTAACTTGAACTGGAGATGTTTGAGTTCTAAGTAATAATTCATCATTTATATAGAATGTATCACTCATATCTCTAGATGGATGGTCTTTTGGTGCATTTAATGCATCAAAGTTATTTTCAACTGTTTCAACTTCTGGTCCTTCTGCTATCGAGAATCCCATTCCTATAAATATTTCATTTACTTCATCTATAATTTGAGATATAGGATGTTTTTTACCTACTTTAAATTCTTTAGCTGGCATAGTTACATCTAAAACTTCTTCAGCTAATTTTCTTTGCTTTTCAATATTTTTTAATTCATCTTTTTTAGTACTTATAGCAGTATCTATTGCTTCTCTAACTTCGTTAGCAACCTTTCCTATTACAGGTCTTTCTTCAGCTGATAATTTACCCATTTCTTTTAATATAGATGTTATTTCACCTTTTTTTCCTAAGTACTTAACTCTTAAAGACTCTATTTGCTCTATATCTTGCATGTCTTTTATTTCACTTAATGCTGCTTGTTGTAAATTAAGTAGTTTTTCTTGCACTATATTCACCCTTTCACTTTAATTTTTATACATCAAAAAAAGCCCTTCATCCCTATCTAGGGACGAAAGGCTATTGTTTCGCGGTACCACCCTAGTAGCTTGATTTATTAAAAATAATTCAAACCACTCGAAAAACGTAACGTGTTTTTAACGTCATAACCTACTTAAATTTCAGCCATGATACTCCAGAGGGAACTTCTTTTAATAACTTAGAAAGTACTTTCAGCCTAGGTACTTATCTCTGCGCTAAGGACTATTAAAATACTTTTCTCTTTCATAGTATTTTAAATATTAAACTTTGATTGTAAATTATATCATATATAGTGTGAATTTTCAATACAACTCTATTATATCATATATTTTTTGATTTCATACATAAGTATAGCTGAGCTTATAGCTGCATTTAAAGATTCAGCTTTTCCGTATATAGGTATTTTAACTAGTATATCTGATTTTTTTATAAGTTCATCATTAACACCATTAGCTTCATTACCTATAACAAGAGCTGTTTTATAGTTATATTCTACTCCATCATAAAAGTTATTTGTATTTAAATAACTTGATACAATATCAAATTTCCTATCTTTTAGTTCTTTTAATGCTTCATCTTGAGTCATATTTATTATTTTCATATCGAATATTGACCCCATTGTAGATCTCGTAACTTTACTATTATATATATCTACACAACCTTTTAAGTTTATTATAGCATCTACACCTGCTGCATCTGCTGTTCTTATTATAGTTCCCATGTTCCCTGGGTCTTGTATTCTATCTAAAATTAATACAAATCTGCAATTTTCATCTAAAATATCTTGAATATTATTTTTTTGTATACCAACAACTCCAACTATACCTTGAGTGCTTTCTGTATCTATAAACTCATTAAATATCTTATTTGTAGTTTTGTATACTTTTATATTTTTACTTTCTAAAACTTTTAAGAATTCAATATGTTCTTCTTTAGTCTCAAAATTTTCATTTATAAATACATATTGTAAATCTGCATTACAATCTATAGCTTGAGTTAAAATTCTAAATCCTTCTATTAAAAATTTAGACTCTTTTAATCTATTTTTGCTTTTTAAAAGAGATTTAGTTAATTTAACTTTTTCATTATCCTTACTACTTATCGATACTATCATTTTTTATTTTCTCCTAAATGAAAAGTCACTATCTGCTGTTATTGTACTTATTTTGCTGTTTTGACCTATAACAACTAATATACTTCCTGCATTTAATTTTTCTTCTGGAGATGGTGTAACATTTATAGTTTTATCACACTTTATAGCTAATACTGTTATTTCATATTTAGCTCTTAAATCTAATTCTATTAATGTCTTACCTTCCCATTCTCTAGGTGTAACAATTTCAACTATAGAATAGTCTGGATCTAACTCTATATGGTCTAATATATTATTTGAAACTAAATTGTGTGCTACTCTAACTCCCATATCTCTTTCAGGGAATACAACTCTATCAGCACCTATTTTATATAAAACTTTAGCTTGTAGTTCATCTTTTGCCTTACATACAATTTGCTCTACACCCATTTCCTTAGCTATTAACGTAGCCATTATAGAAGCTCTTATATCTGAACCTATCGCAATTATTGCTACATCAAAATTTCCCATACCTAAAGCTCTTAGTGCTTGTTCATCCGTAACATCTACAATCGCTGCATGTGTAACTTTCTCAGATATAGCTTGCACTGCATCATCACTTTTATCTATTGCCATTACTTGATGTCCTAGCAAATGCATTGTAGTTGCTACTGACGATCCAAATCTTCCACAACCTATAACTATATATTGTTTCATACCTGTTCTCTCCTAACTTTCTATCCTACTATAATTTTACCTTCTGGGAATCTTATAACTTGTTTTTTAACAGAATTTTTAGCGACTAAAGCTATAAATATAGTTAAAAATCCTACTCTTCCCATAAACATATACATCATTATTACTATTTTACCAAATACATTTAAATTAGGACTTCCTCCTATACTTGAACCTACTGTTGCAAATGCTGATGCAACCTCAAATGCAGATTCTATTAAGTCAAAGGACTCTTGTGTTAAGTTTATAATTAAAATCCCTAAAAATACAACTAATATTCCTATAAAGAATATTGCTATAGACTTTCTTACTGCATTAATTCCGACTCTTCTTTCAAATACCTCTATATCTTCTCTTTCAAATATAAAGCTTCTTACAGCAAGTACTATAGTTGCAATAGTTGTAGTTTTTATACCTCCACCTGTAGAACAAGGTGATGCTCCTATAAACATTAAAATAATCATTATAAATAAACTGCCTTGATGCATAGATGCTAAATCTATAGTATTAAATCCAGCAGTTCTAGGTGTAATTGATTGGAATAATGATCCTAATAATTTACCTTTTAATGAAAGATCTCCTAGTGTTTTAGGATTTGAATATTCTATAAATAATATAAATACCATACCAGTAATTATTAATGTTGCCGTTGTTATTAATACTACCTTTGAATGTATATTTAATTTAGATGGTTTTTTATTTTTTACTACATCTAAAATTACTGGGAATCCTATACCTCCAAGCACTATAAGAGCTGAGATAGTAAGACTTACAGTTATATTATTTACATACTTTGTAATTGAAGTAAATGGTCCACTTACATTTCCCATAAGGTCAAATCCAGCATTACAAAATGCTGAAATAGCATGGAAAATACTAAACCATGTTCCTTTAATTAAACCAAATTCCGGTATAAATACTGTTGATAATATTAACGCTCCAAATCCTTCTATTACAAATGTCATCAATAATACATATCTAGTTAGTTTAACTAACCCTGATAGATCAATTTGATTTAATGCCTCTTGTATAAGAAGTCTTTCTTTCAGATTTATCCTTTTTTTAGTTATTAATGCAAATAAAGTTGTTACTGTCATAAATCCTAAACCACCGACTTGAATTAATGCAATTATTACAATTTGTCCAAATAAGTTCCAATGTGTAGCTGTATCTACTACTACTAAACCTGTTACACAGACCGCAGACGTAGACGTAAATAAAGCATCTACAAATGGAGTAGATTCTCCCGTGTTTGTAGCAATAGGAAGTGTAAGTAGTATCGCTCCTATTAATATAACAGTAGCAAAACCAATTACCATTATTTGAGGTGGATTTAATTTATTGATCGGCTTTTTAATCTTTAAAATAAACTCTTTCACCTACTTTATCTCCTTCTGTATATATTATAATTAAATCTTCATTTTGTATAACTATATTATTGTGCTTATAACAATAATAAAATACATTATATACTTAGTTTTTAAATATATCTATACCTAAATGGAAATTTGTAATTTTAAAAATATTTATTATATCTTTACATAAATTTAACATATATAATTTTTTTAATTTGATAAAAATTTCACCTTGTTTTATATGCAAGTTTTATTAATTTTTCAGCAATTTTTTGTTTAATCTAATGTTTAAACGCATAAAAAAAACTCTGAGATTTAACCCAGAGTTTTATATAATTAAGCTAATTTTGATTTAGCAACTTCTACTAATTTAGCGAATCCTTGAGGATCGTTTATAGCCATTTCAGATAACATTTTTCTGTTAACTTCAACACCTGCTAATTTTAATCCGTTCATAAATCTTGAATAAGACATTCCGTTAGCTCTAGTACCTGCATTTATTCTTTGTATCCAAAGTTTTCTGAAATCTCTCTTCTTTAATTTTCTACCAACATAAGCATGCTTTAATGCTTTCATTACAAACTCGTTAGCTGGTCTGTATAATTTACTTCTTGATCCTCTGTAACCTTTTGCAAGTTTTAATACTTTCTTATGCTTCTTACGAGCGTTCATAGCTTTTTTAACTCTTGCCATCGTCGTAACCTCCTTCGTTTCTCTGTTCTAAATAATTTTTATCTATTTGTATTCGATCTTATAAGTATGGTAATAATTGTGCTATTCTTCTAGCATCACCTTCACTAACTACTCCAGACTTTCTTAATTGCATTTTAGTCTTAGCATCTTTCTTAGTTAGTATATGTCTTCTGAAAGCTTTACCTCTCTTTAATTTTCCACTAGCAGTCTTTTTGAATCTCTTAGCTGCTCCTCTATGAGTTTTCATTTTAGGCATATTAATATCCTCCTCTCAAATGTATATCTATTTTTTTGGATCTATCATTACAACCATGTTATTACCCTCAAATGCAGGGGCTTTTGTTGGTTCTCCAAACTCTTTTACTAGGTCTATAAACTTAAGCATTACTTGTTTTCCTAAATCCTTATGCCCTAGTTCTCTACCTCTAAATCTAAGTTCAACCTTAACTTTGTCTCCCTTTTTAAGGAATTTCATAGCTTGGTTAGCTTTTGTATTTATGTCGTTTTCTTCTATACCTGGTCTTAATCTAACTTCTTTTACAGTTACGACCTTTTGCTTTTTCTTAGATTCTTTTTCTTTTCTAGATTGTTCATATTTATGTTTACCATAATCCATTAATTTGCATACTGGTGGGTTCGCATTAGGTGATATTTTTACTAAATCTAAATTCTTCTCATTTGCCATTAATTGTGCATCTCTAGAAGTCATTATTCCAAGTTGCTCACCAGTTTCTGAAAGAACTCTTATTTCCTTATCTCTTATCTCATCATTGATTGCTAATTCCTTACTAATAGTAGGACACCTCCAATTTTATATTAAAAAAGGCGAATGATATCATCATCCGCCATATAAGTTACTACAATTAATAAAACTAATTCTTAAATCTTAACTTATATTTACCTTACTAACTTTATCGTTGTAAGGTGAGAAGCGGGCTTCTTCTTGTTTTTTATTACTCTATATACTATACCATCAGTTTAAATAAGTGTCAATTATTTTTTTAATTTTATAATTAATTATTTGATTTATGGACATACTTTTAATGAATTAAATATTTTTAATTTGAAAAATATAAAAATTTAATAATATTAATTTGAAAATCGGCAAATATATGTAATAACAACAATTTTTATAACTGAGGTGTTTGACTATGAAAATGTTAAATAATTTTTTTAAGAAAATCAACAACCCTGCGCCTGCGTTTAATCAGACCAAAATGGAAAAAGAAACTTCTAATGATAACTCTGATTCAACTAAGCCTAAAACAACATTCAATGATGTAGCTGGATTAGAAGAGGTCAAAGAAGAACTATTTGAAATAGTTGATTTTATGAAAAACCCAACAAAGTATCAAAAAATGGGTGCTAAAATTCCTAAGGGTGTTTTATTCTATGGACCTCCTGGTACAGGTAAAACATTGCTTGCGTCAGCTATGGCTGGTGAAACAAACGCATCATTTTTCAATGTAACAGGATCTGAATTCGTTGAAAAATATGTTGGTGTAGGGGCAAAAAGAGTTAGAACATTGTTTGAAAAGGCTAGAAAAGAAGCCCCTAGTATAATATTTATAGATGAAATTGACGCAATAGGAGCTAAAAGACATCTAGAAAGTAATAATGAAAAGGATCAAACATTAAACCAACTTCTTGTTGAGATGGATGGATTTAATAAAGATTCTAACATACTTATAGTAGGTTCAACTAATAGACTAGACTTATTAGATGATGCACTACTTAGACCAGGTAGATTTGACAGACATGTCCATATAGGAGAACCTAATTATCACACTAGATTAGAAATACTAAAAGTTCATACTAAAAACAAACCAATTGATAACTCCGTAGACTTAAACTTATTAGCTAAAAAAACTCACGGATTCAATGGTGCACACTTAGCAAATATAGCAAACGAAGCTGCCATATTTGCAGTAAGAGAAAGCAGCGAAAATATCAATAGTATTCATTTTGACAAAGCTATTGAAAGAGTTATCGCTGGACTTGAATCTAAAAGTTCAAAACTTATTGAAAAAGAAAAACGTATAGTGTCTTACCACGAAGCTGGTCATGCTCTAGTTAGTGATACATTAGGTATAAACCCTATACAAAAAATATCTATAATACCTAGAGGACAAGCACTCGGATATGTACTTCAACTTCCAGATGAAGATAGATATATCTATACTAAAGATGAACTTTTAGGAAAAATCAAAATCTTACTTGCAGGTAAAGCTGCTGAAGAAATAATATTTGGTCATAAATCTACAGGAGCTAAGGATGACTTGAAAAAAGTAACTGATATAGCAACTCAAATGGTTTGTGACTATGGTATGAGTAATCTTGGAGCTATGACTATAGATCAAAATCAAAAAAGCTTTTTATCAAAGCAAATCCAAGAAGAAACTACTAATATAATAGATTCTTGTTATAAAGAAACTCTTAATCTTCTAAACTCAAGTTTAAATGATCTTCATTTAGTTTCTCAACATCTATTTGACAAAGAAACTATGACTCATGAAGAGTTAAAAAATATAATAAGAAAAGAATGTGTATAAAAAAAAGTTAGCCTTAAAGGCTAACTTTTTTATTGTTTATTATGCTTGAATTACATTAGTTCTTTCTTCTACTTCTTTTAATACATTTGCAACAAACGCATCTACATCCATTGCACCCATTTCTCCATTATCTCTTGATCTTACAGAAACTTTCTTTTCATTAACTTCCTTTTCTCCAACTACTAACATGTAAGGAACTTTTTGAAGTTGAGCCTCTCTTATTTTATATCCGATTTTTTCCGCTCTATCATCAAGCTCTACTCTTATACCTTTATCAAATAATGCATTTCTAACTTCTTCTGCATATTCTTTAAATCTATCAGATACTAGTAATATTTTAGCTTGAACTGGAGATATCCAAGTTGGGAATTTACCAGCATAATGTTCTATTAATATACCTATAAATCTTTCTATACTTCCTAATGCAACTCTATGGATCATAACAGGTCTATGTTTTTCCCCATCTTCACCTACATAACTAATATCAAATCTTTGTGGTAATTGCATATCTAATTGTATAGTTCCACATTGCCAAGTTCTTCCTAAACAATCCTTTAAGTGGAAGTCTATCTTAGGACCATAGAATGCTCCATCTCCTTCATTTATTACATAAGGTAGATTTAATTCTTCTAAAGCTTCTCTTAATCCGTTTTCAGCTGCTTCCCACTCTTCATCTGTTCCCATTGAATCTTCTGGTCTAGTTGATAACTCTAAGTGATATTCAAATCCAAATGCAGAATACACCTTATCTATTAATGAAACAACACCTTTTATTTCATCTTTTATTTGTTCTGGTAGCATGAATATATGTGCATCATCTTGAGTAAATGCTCTAACTCTCTTAAGACCATTTAAAGCTCCAGATAATTCATGTCTATGAACTCTTCCTAACTCAGCCACTCTCATAGGGAAATCTTTGTATGAATGTTGCTTAAAGTTATAGTATAACATCCCACCTGGGCAGTTCATTGGTTTTATAGCAAATTGCATATCATCTATATCTACAGTGTACATGTTTTCTTTATAGTGATACCAGTGTCCTGAAGTTTCCCATAATTTTTGGTTTAATATTATAGGAGTTTCTATTTCTACATATCCGTCTTTTCTGTGTAATTCTCTCCAGAATTTTAATAATTCATTTTTAAGTTCCATACCTTTTGGTAAGAATAATGGGAATCCTGGCCCCTCTTCTGGTATGAAGAATAATTCTAATTCTCTACCTAATTTTCTATGGTCTCTTTTCTTAGCTTCTTCTACTAAGTGTAAGTATGCTTCTAAATCTTTGTTCTTTTCAAAAGATGTTCCATATATTCTTTGTAACATCTTATTTTTTTCATCTCCACGCCAGTAAGCCCCTGTTACGTTTTGAAGTCTTATAGCTTTAACCTTTTTAGTAGAAGATAAATGTGGCCCTCTACATAAATCTGTAAAATCTCCTTGTTTATAGAAAGATATAATTTCTCCTTCAGGTAGTTCTGATATAAGTTCTACCTTATAGTTTTCCCCTTGTTCTTCCATTAACTTTATAGCATCTTCTCTACTTAATTCAAATCTCTCTATAGCTAAATCTTCTTTAGCTATTTTTTTCATTTCAGCTTCTATCTTTTCTAAATCCTCTGGAGTTAATCTGTACTCTAAGTCTATATCATAGTAGAATCCATTTTCAATACTTGGCCCTATAGCTAATTTAGCTTCAGGGTATAGTCTTTTTATAGCTTGTGCTAGCATGTGAGCAGATGTATGTCTGAACACATCTTTTCCTTCTTCATCATCAAATTTAAATAAATTTAATTCGCAATCTTCATTAACTTCGAAATCTAACCCAACAACCTCTTCATTAACAGATGCAGCTACTATACTTCTAGCTAATCCTTCACTTATCGATTTAGCAATATCCATAACTGTAGTACCTTTAGAATACTCCTTTACAGATCCGTCTTTTAAAGTAACTTTTATCATGACCTTACCTCCTTAATTTTTTTTGTATAAAATAAAAAAACTCGGCCCATGAAAATCATGGGACGAGTAACATTCGCGGTTCCACCCAAGTTGGCATGTTATAAACATTGCCCTCTTGATGACTATAAGGTTGTCAACCGAGTACTTTTACTTATAAGCGCTTATAAGCTACTAAACTCTGCTCCAAGGTAGTTTTCAAATAGTCATTTTTAGATATACTTTCAGCCTATGATATATCCTCTCTGAAAATTGTTTCTATTTTACTCTTCCTTTTCATAGCAACTATATTAATATTAATACAAATTATATCAAATCAAGCGATATATATCAACTCTAAATATTATATAAATTTAAATATTTTTTTGTTACATAAAATTTATATAAAAATTGTTATTATACCTTGTATTATTCCTATAACAAAACCTAGTATTAATCCCAATAATTCTATATGCTTTAACTCATTGCTTGCTATACTAAGTATTATATCTTCTAATTCAAGTAAATCTAAGCTATCCACTTTTTCCTCTACTATTTGTTGTATATTTACTCTTTCATGCGCTTTTGATACAACTTCACTTCCTAGTTCATCAATAGAAGCACTAACTTCTTTTTCTATTATATCCTCTATATAGTTTTTTATAACAGATTTTATATAACTAGGTATAAGAGTCGCTTTTTCCTCTACTATAGAATTAACTTTAGACTTTATATATTCAGTAGCTTTTACTTTATCTTCTTCTGTTATTAAATTTTCTAATATATCATCTAAAGATACAAACTCATCTTGGATAACTTCTCCTATTTTTATAGCTATTTCTTTTCTTCGCTTCGGAATAAGCCCTATTATTTCAAAATTTGTAAGAGGTATTTTTATAGGATTTATAGGCCTAAATATAAGCTTTATAGCTAATTTATTAGTTACATATCCAATAATACCTCCAATAATTGCCATTATCAAAATTATATATATATTGTTCATCTCAAATCTCCTTATTATTTTAATTAGAAACAATATATATTTTATACTTTAATGATTTTTTTTCAATACATTTTTTAAATTTTAAGATTTATTTTTTTCTTCTACCTTTTCTTCAAATATCGCTTTTATAGTATCTATAATTTCTCTAGATGAGTTAGTTTGTAAAGAATCGTATATAATTATATGATTTGGGCACAAAGAAAGCAATGTACTAATTAGGAAATCTTCATAATTTAAATTTTCTTTTATAAACATATTTATTAACTCTTCATCATTTTCATTTTCTATTATGTTGTCATTTTTATCATATAATATAAACGAGTTATCTTTCCTTATGTATACTTTCAACGTGTCAATTTTAGTTTCTTGTACATTTATAAAATATCTTAATACACTAATAAATTCGTCATAATCTTTCTCTATTAAATATTCTTCTAGTGCATCTTCACAGATATTAGCTATATATCCCATTAGTTCTTTCATTCTAAACTTTACAAAACCATCCACATCTATATGGTCATTATTTAATATGTAATTATTCATTCTACAAAATATTATTTCTCTTAATAATAAATCTTTACTTTTAAATACTTCTAATGATTTTAAATATATTTTGTCTATTTCCTGATTATACTTATCTCCATATGATTTTTGTATATATTCCTTCAATATAACCTCTTTTATTACTTGCATCAAAATCTCTGTTATCTCTCTTGATATTTCTAGAACTGTTTCATCCGTTCTATCCTTAGTGCTTATTTTTATTTCTATAACATCATCATTGTAATTTATAATATTGCTAAACTTAGTTTGTTTTACAAATTGATTTACAGCTAATTCATATTTAGGCAATAAGCTCAGATAAATCTCTTTGTTGTCCATAGTCATCACTCCTTTCTAGTCATCAAAGGAATTATAGAACCTAAATCTAATAATTGTTCTTTGCTTAAACTTACTATTTCCTTATTTTTTGATTTTATAAATTTTTTTATAAGTTCATAATCTGGATGTTTTTTTACATCTCCTAAAAAAGCTATTTCATTTTTACTTATAAACCCTGTACATCCACCTATAAATCCATAATTTAATTGAAATAAATTTATATTTCCAGGTCTTATAAGAAGGCAATCTATACCGTATTGTTTTACAGATTTATATATCCCTTTATCAGAAGTTATAATTGAATTTTCATCAACTATACAAATCGAGCATTTGGAATATCCCTGTTTTACATTTATCTTTATAAGATTTTTTTTGTTTATGTAGTCTAAAATTTTTTCATCTGTATAATTAAAATTATGTATTGCAAATCTTCCCATCATAGTTACATTATATTGAATATTGTTAGGATATTTTTTTTCTATATAGCGACTTCCTTTAATTACATTAAATCCTAATGGAATTAATATCTCTGAATAAAACTCATATACATTTGGCGCTACTACTATATTTCCTTCACCTAAGTTGCATACACATATATCTGGATGATATTTTATAGCATCATAACATTCTTTACATTCTATAGTTTTTATTATTTGTATTTTTCTTCTTTTTAATTCTAGTTCTATATCGCAAGTAATTCTTTTATCTACCAACGCTAGACATAAATCACCATCAATTACAAAAGATTGTCTACTATGTACTACTTTCATTTCACCGTTCCTTCTATATCGATTTTACTTTTATAATGCAACTAATATTTTATATACTTATTTTCATTTTTAATAGACTAATAATAATTTTTTTATATTTATTTTAGACATAAAAAAAGATGATAGCAATGCTATCATCTTTTTTTATCTTTCACCTTTTTTATATGGATTCCCTAATGCTGCCGGAGCTTTAGAGGATTTTATAAATAACACTAACACCACTAATGTTATTACATATGGTATCATAGATAATAAATTCTCATTTATTCTAAATGGAAGTTCTGGGTTCCCAAAGAATACAGATAGAGCAGTTGAGAAACCAAATAGTAAACAAGCTGCCATAGCTCCTTGTGGCTTCCACTTACCGAATATAACAGCCGCCATAGCTATATATCCTTGTCCAGAGATCAATGTTGGTCTAAACGAAGAAACAATAGCTAAGCTCATAGATGCTCCTCCCAAACCAGCTAATATACCAGATGAAATTACCGCAATATATCTAACGCGATTTACATTAATACCTAAAGTATCTGCTGCTCCTGGATGTTCTCCAACAGATCTTATTCTAAGTCCTAACTTTGTTTTATATAAAACATACCACACTACAGCTACAAGTATAAATGCTATAAATACTGTTGCATAAGTGTTAAAAACTGTATTTAATATACTACCTTCTGCAAATAAACCATTTAAAGGTCTTGGTATTTTATCTTCCATAGCTATAGTTGGAGTCATCGTTGCTCCATCAAATAATATTTTTGAAGAAAATAATGCTACTCCAGGTGCAAGTAAATTTATAGCAACACCTGATATAGTATGATCTGCATTAAAACTTACAGTTGCAATAGCATGTATTAATGCAAATAAACCACCTGCTAATCCACCTATTAAAAAAGCTATCCATGGATTACCTACTAAATAACCTGCTGCTGCCCCTGCAAAAGCACCTATAGTCATCATACCCTCTAATCCTATATTAACTATACCTGAATTCTCTGATAATACTCCACCTAATGCTGTAAATATAAGGGGCGTAGAGTACATTAAAGTCGTACTTAAAATTAAAGCTAAATCTTCCATTATTCAAGTCCCCCTTGTTTCTTTTTATTCTTATATTTGATAAATAACATTCTTATTACACTACTTAATGCTATAAAGTAAACAATAGACCCTATAACAATGTTTATTACTTCTGATGGAGCTTGTATAGTTTGCATTTTTGTTCCACCATACTTAAGAGCTCCAAATAATAATCCTGAGAAAATTACACCTATAGGATTACTGTTAGCAATAAGTGCGACAGCTATCCCATCAAATCCATTTCCTTCTGGTGCTGCAAGTACTGTTATATTTTGTGCTACACCCATAACTTGAACTGCTCCTGCTAATGCTGCAAGCATACCTGCTATAGCCATAGATTTAAATATAGATGAATTTATATTTATTCCTCCATATTCAGCTCCAAATTTATTGTATCCAACACCTCTAAGTTCGTATCCTAAAGTTGTTTTAGATAATATAAAAGCTATTATTAAAACTAATATAATTGCTATTATTATACCCCAGTTAGCCTTTGTTGCTGGTCCTACTAGTCCCGTTAACCAATCTATACTTATGCTTGCACTCTCATTTATCATATGAGATGCTTCACTATTACCTTCTCTTAACCATGGTTGCATTATCATATAATTATTCAGATAAAACGCAATCCAGTTTAACATTATGGTAGATATAACTTCATTAACTCCAAATTTGGATTTTAAAAACCCTGCAAATCCTCCCCAACAGGCTCCCGCTAGTGCAGCTACAGCTAAAGTAAGAGGTATATGTATTATTGCTGGTAAATGAACTGTATATCCTACTATAGTTGCTGCTAAAGCACCTATAATAAACTGACCTTCTGCACCTATATTGAATAATCCTGTTTTAAACGCAAAAGCTATTGATAAACCTGTTAAAATTAACGGAGTAGCCTTTATAATAGTCCATGCTATATACTTAGGTTTACCGATTATTCCTTCAATCATTACTGAATAAGCTTCTATTGGATTAAATCCCGCTATAGTTAAAGCTATTGCCCCTACTAATAATCCTAAAAATATAGATATAATAGAAAATACTATCGTATTATTAGCAAAAGAAATTTTCTTTTTTGCCTTAACATCATTACTCATTATCTACACCTCCTGCCATCATAAATCCTAAAGTATTTTCATCCGCATTCTTAGCATCCACAATGCCAACTATTTTTCCTTCATAAATTACAGCTATTCTATCTGATAGATTCATAACTTCATCAAGTTCTAAAGATACTAATAAAACTGCATTGCCTGCATCTCTTTGTTCAACTATCGCCTTATGAACAAATTCAATTGCTCCAACATCTAACCCTCTAGTAGGTTGTGTTGCTATTAATACCTGAGGTTGTCCTGTCGCAGCTCTATCTACTCTTATGTTGTCAACCTCTCTACCAATTATGACCTTTTGTTGATTTCCTCCAGATAAAGATCTAGCCTTTAATGTAAAATCAGTTGGTCTAACATCAAATTCTTCTATTATTTCGTTTGCATGTTTTTCAATTTCTTTATTATTTAAAACTCCATTTTTAGAGAATCTTTTTTCTTTATATCTTTGTAAAACTGTATTTTCAGCAACTGTAAAATCTAGTATAAGCCCTCTTTTATGTCTATCCTCTGGTATATTTTTTATACCTTTTTTGAATATATTAATTGGCTTTTCATTTATAAGTTCAGATCCATTAACCTTTACACTTCCTGAATCTGCTTTTTTCAACCCAGTTAATATTTCAACAAGTTCAGATTGTCCATTTCCATCTACACCTGCTATTCCTAAAATTTCTCCAGCTCTTACCTCTAAAGATAAATCATTTAATACTTGTACTTTTCTATTGTCTTTAGCCCTTATATTTTTAACTTCAAGTATTATATCTCCTACTTTAGAATCTTCTTTATCAACTTTAAAGCTTACTTCTCTACCTACCATCATAGCTGCCAATTCATCTTCTGTTGTATCACATACCTTTACCGTTCCTATATCTTTACCTCTTCTTATGATAGTACAGTAATCTGCTGCCGCCTTTATTTCTTTTAATTTATGAGTTATTATTATTACTGATTTTCCTTGCTTAGTTAAGTTCTTTATAATATTCATAAGCTCATTTATTTCTTGTGGAGTTAAAACTGCAGTAGGTTCATCTAATATTAGTATATCTGCACCTCTGTATAAAGCTTTCAGTATTTCAACTCTTTGTTGCATCCCCACACTTATATCTTCTACTTTTGAATTAGGATCTACATGTAATCCATATTTTTTTGATAGATCACTAACATCTTCTATCGCTTTTTTCATGTCTATTGCTCCGATACCTTTTGTAGGTTCTGTACCTAGTATTATATTCTGAGCAACTGTAAATGGCTGTACTAACATGAAATGTTGGTGAACCATACCTATCCCATGAGATATCGCTACATTAGGGTTTTCCATTCTAACGTTTTCCCCTTTTATAAATATCTCCCCTGAAGTCGGATGATATAGCCCATAAAGAATATTCATTAATGTTGACTTTCCTGCTCCATTTTCACCTAATAAAGCATGTACCTCACCTTTATGTACAGTCAAATTTATATTATCGTTAGCTGTGAAATTTCCAAACTTTTTAGTTATACTTTTCATTTCTACAACTTTTAGACTGTGGTCTACATTGCT
Source organism: Paraclostridium dentum (assembly GCF_048568265.1). NCBI lineage: Bacteria > Bacillati > Bacillota > Clostridia > Peptostreptococcales > Peptostreptococcaceae > Paraclostridium > Paraclostridium dentum. The sequence continues at coordinate 2,732,414 of NZ_CP183813.1, forward strand.
ATTAATCATAGTTTATAATAACCCTCCTTATTTACTTATCGCCAATTTTATTATACTAAAAAATAAGTATTATAACAATTTAATTTCAACAAATAGTAGGTAATATTTTATTTATTGTACATACTTTTTGTTATTTTTTGTCATTTTTATAATTTAATTTTATATTTATTATAATTTAAATTTAAATTATAAGTTATAATACATTAGATTTCTTATAAATAACCATATTATTTATTTTTTATGTCATTCTAAATATTTATGTTATTTTTTGATAAATCCTCTTTATTTATAAAAAATTTTTTAATATTTTTTTAATTGTTTAATTTGCCTTCTTATATATAAAATTCATTTTAAATCTAATTTACATTTATTTACCTCAAACAATTTATTTAAATTTTTATAATAGTTAGTTTGGACGAAAAAAAAGACTAGCATAGCTAGTCTTTTTTATTAAATTAATTTAATTATTTTACATCTTTCATTGTAGATGGAACTTTTATTTCTCCACTCTTAATTTTGTCACCTTGTTTATTAACAAATTCTAATACATCTGGAGATACATCTTCTTTTGTAGTATCTGCTACTCCAACTCCATCTTCATTTAATCCATAAACAGTTACTTTTCCACCATTAAACTTACCATCAACTAAGTTTTTAACAGTATCATAAACCCCAACATCAACTCTCTTTATAGCTGAAGTTATAACAGTTTCTGGAGCAACACTATTTTGGTCTCTATCAACACCTATAGCTTTTTTACCAGCTTCTTTAGCTGCTTCTATAACTCCATTACCAGTATCCCCTGATGCATGGAATATTATATCTACACCATTAGATATCATTTGATTAGTTATAGATTTACCTTTTGCTGGATCAGCAAAACTATTTGCATATTGAGATATTACTTCAGCATCTGGTTTTGCAGCTTTAACTCCTGCTGTAAATCCAGCTTGGAAAGTTTCAATTACTGGTCCTTCCATTCCTCCAACAAATCCTACTTTATTAGTTTCTGTAAGTTTACCTGCTACTAATCCTACTAAGTATGATGATTCTTCTGCTTTAAACATTATACTTTCTACATTTTTAGGTGGTTTACCACCGAAATCAGCATCTATTAATGCAAATTTTTGATCTGGATAAGATTTTGAAGCATCACCTATAGCCTTTTCCATCTTAAATCCAACACCAATTACTAAGTTTGCTCCATCATCTATTGCTGTTTCTATGTTGTTAGCGTAATCTGATTCTTGCTTAGACTCTATGTACTTAACATCTACTCCTAAGTCTTTCTTAGCTTTTTCTAAACCTTCCCATGCACTTTGGTTAAAAGATTGGTCATTTACTCCACCAACGTCAGTTATCATAGTTACTTTTACTTTGTCATCCCCACCTGAATTGCTGTCTTTTGAATCTTTAGAAGGACTACATCCTACTAACATCGATCCTGCTAATACAGTAACAAGACCTATAGACAATAACTTTTTAAGTTTCATAATTACCTCCTATGAACATCTTTCTTATAATTTCTTACCATAAATTTTACACTATATGTAAAATATTTTCTACATTTAATTTTAATTTTATTCACTTTTTTTAATATTTAGTGTATACAATTTAAAAAAATAAGAAGATAGGAAATCTTTATCATAATCATAATAAGATTTCTTACCTTCTTTTTGAACCTATTTTTCAGTATATAGTATACACTTTATCTTAAATTAGGATACCCTATTTGTCTTAACGCTTCAAATAATACTATAGCCACAGAATTTGATAAATTTAAAGATCTAGCTTTTTCTATATCAACCATAGGTATTCTTATTGCAGTTTCTAAATTATCCATTATTAAGCTTTCAGGTAATCCTTTAGTTTCTTTTCCAAACACTATAAATGAATTTTCTTCATATTTTACATCTGAGTGTGTTTGTTTAGCTTTAGTTGTTGAGTAAAAGAATTTAGCATCTGGGTTTTGTTCTCTTACTTCATCAAAACTATCATAATATTTTATTTCAACTAAATCCCAATAATCTAAACCTGCTCTTTTTAGATATTTGTCATCCATACAAAAACCTAAGGGTCTAACTAAGTGAAGAGTTGTACCAGTTGCAGCACAACTTCTTATTATATTTCCTGTATTTTGTGGTATTTCAGGTTCTACCAATACGATATTTAAAGACATACGTAATCCTCCTTAACATTTTATAAGTCTAATTATATCAAAAGTTTTCATTTCTAAAAACTTATAAAAAAAATAAAATAATATAAATCTCCTTACATTAGGAGATTTATATTATTTCAGAGTTCAAATTTTTGGTTGTATCTACCTTTTTCTTTGTTCCCTTTATTAAAACTTTATTTTTAGGAGGGTAGTAGCTTTCATTAATTAATTCTTCATTTATAGAAGATCCATCTTCATTCTTATAAACTCTGTATGTTTTTACTTTGTATCCATTTCTGCCTTTGCTTTCTATTCTAGTTTCTCCTTCATATAAAGCTTTGCTTTCTTTTTCTATAGTTTTAGGCTTTATAATTCCTAATATATCAGTTCTTATATCTACTATTTTTTTATCATTTTCATTCCCATATATAGTAGTTATTATTTTATTATCTCTTACCTCATTTTTTATTAGAATAGGACTTTTATAATTATTTTTAAATATTAAATCAATATTTCCATAAGATACAGTAGCATCTCTTCCTTTTTCTATATATCCACTAGGTATACTATGATTTCTAGCTTGTACGATTTCAAGTCCTGAGTATAGTGCAGCATTATATACAGTACTAGATACCTGACATATTCCTCCACCCATTCCTAATTGCATTTCTCCATTTACTATTATAGGCGCACTCTTAAATCCTTGTTCTGTGCTTCTTTTACCTATAATATTATTAAATGAAAACTCTTCATTATAGTCTATTAATACATTATTTATTTTATTTATAGCTAATTTTATGTTACTAACTCTATTTTGATTTTTCGAGTTAAATTTTGTTTCATATTGACCTAATAATGTATTTATATTTGCCAACTTTTCATAAGTATATTTTGGATTTATCGTTTCTGTATATATATTAATATTTCCAAATTTTTTATTTTTTATATTTTTATCAATTTCACTAAGTAAAGCTTCTTTCTTTAAATTAACTCCATATACCTCTTTACTAATATTAAAATTGTTATTTTCTACTGTTATAGTAGCATCAACTGGTGTAATATCTATTTCTTTGGACAAATTATTGATATATTCATTTAATTTTGCTTTATCATATTCAGTATCAACATTTAATTTTATACTTTTACCTATACTTAAATTAAATTTTGTTTTTATATTATTAAAAAAGTCACTATCTCTACCTATGTTAATAGCTGTATTTACAGCATCATCTACTTTAAATTTAAAGTTAATTTCGTTTAAAGATAGATTATATTTCTTATCTCCATAAAATAATTCTATAGAATCTTGCTTATATAGAGAATTATTTAGTTTTTTTATCGCATCACTTTCTGTCAGTCCTGAGACATCAATATTTTCAATATATATATTTTTATAGATTTTACTTTCTTTGCTCATACAATAAGATTTATACGTCAATCCAAAACAATATAGCATAACTAATGTTACTAAGAAAAATATTTTCTGTCTCTTCAATTTTAGTCATTCCCTTCTTTATAATAGTCACAGTATTCAACTAATGGGCATATATTACATTCTGGTTTTCTTGCTTTACAAATTCTCCTTCCATGAAAAATTATTAAATGATGTGCTTTTGACCATCTTTTTTTCGGTAAAACTTTCATAAGTTCAAATTCTGTTTTTTCAGGAGTATCAGTTTTTACTAACCCAATTCTATTAGATACTCTAAATACATGAGTATCTACAGCAATTGCATCAACTCCAAAAGCATTACTTAGTACTACATTTGCAGTTTTTCTTCCCACTCCAGGAAGCTTTGTCAATTCTTCCATATTATCAGGCACTTGACCACCATAATTAGAACAAAGCAATACTGATGTTTCTTTTATTTTTTGAGCTTTGCTTTTATATAGCCCACAACTTTTTATTTCTTCACTAATTTCAAATGTATTAAGTTTAGCAAATTCTTCAGCTGTATTATACTTTTTAAACAATTCAGCTGTAACTTTATTAACCCTAACATCAGTGCATTGAGCAGATAATATAGTTGCAATTAGAAGTTCAAATGGAGTTGTATAATTTAATTCACACTCTGCATTTGGGTATGTTTCTTCTAATATATCTAATATTTTTTTTATATTTTCTCTATTTTTCTTTTTTGCTTTTGCCATTTTAAATTCCCCCTTGTTGTAATTTTACATATATAATATATAACAATTTTAAACATAATTTAAACATATATAAATTTATACTTATTAAGTTTTCTATCTATTTACTTATATTATTTATCAAAACAAAACAATATATATACTATAATTATATTTATTATCTTGTAATATTTTGTTATTTGCCCAAAATAAAGGAACTGCAGTAAAAATGCAGTTCCTTTATTTTTTATTTATCTAATTCACTATATTTTTTTAATTTTTCAATGGCTAAACTTTTAACTTCTTCAAAAGTTTTATCTGTCAATATTTCTATAGCCTCTTCAATTCTATCTATAGGATATATATGAAATCTACCTTCATTTATAGCATTTCTTACTTCTTCAACAAGAACTAGATTTCTAAGGTTATTCCTTGGTAATATTACACCTTCACTTCCTGTTAAACCTTTTTTCTTGCATGCATAATAAAATCCTTCTACTTTTTCAGTAACTCCACCTACAACTTGTATATCTCCTTTTTGATTTATAGAACCAGTTGCACCAATATTTTGTTTTATGGGAACACCACTTAATGATGATAACATAGCATAAAGCTCCGCTCCAGATGCACTGTCTCCATCTACACCACCATAGTTTTGTTCAAAACATATATTTGCATTAAGTGATAAAGGAAATTCTTGTGCTAAATTTTCTAGTAAAAATCCATTTAATATAAGAACGCCCTTACTGTGTATAGGTCCACTCATTTCAACTTCTCTTTCTATATTTACAATTCCAGAGCTTCCAGGTGCAGTAGTGACGGTTATTCTACAAGGTCTTCCAAATGAGTACTCACCCATATTTAAAACTGATAATCCATTTATAACTCCAACTTTAGATCCAGTTGTTGATATTAATGTAAATCCATTTTCTATAGATTCATCCATTTTCTTTTCTATTTTACTAAATCTTTCTCTTCTCTCTTTAATTGCTTTTAACACATCTTCTTTATCTACATATTCAGATCCTCTTATTTTTGAATAAGCATCTCCTTCTACTAAAATCTCTACAATTTTATTAAATTTAGTTGATAATTTTTCTCTATCACCTGTTATCCTAGTACTATACCTAACAACTTGCTCTACACCTTCATAAGTAAAATGATTTAAATTGTTACTATTACAATACGAAGCTATGAAGTTTGCTAATCTAGTTTCATTATAATCATTTTTTTTCATTTCATTGTCAAAATCTACAAATATTTTAAAATATTTATTAAACTCAGGATCATAGTTGTATAGTAAATTATACATATAGTTATTTCCTATAAGTACTACCTTTATATTGACAGGTATCTTTTCTGGCTTTATAGCTGTTTGTGTATCTAAAGTTATTTCGCCTTGTTGTATTGTTTTTTTAAGTATATCCCAAGATAAATTGTATCTTAAAAGTTGATCCACATACAGTACTAAGTAACCTCCATTAGCTTTATGCACTGCACCTGGTAACAACTTAGTGAAATCTGTTTTTACAGTACCATTATAGTACTCGTATTCCGCCTTCCCAAATAAGTTTGCCGGACTCGGGTTTATTTCCACAACTACAGGCGCTCCACATCTATCTAATCCATTATCTACCAACAAGTTCACTTTATATCTTGTAAAGTGTTCTTTATCGTACTTTTCTTTCAAATCTTCTTCATCCATATAGAATAAGTACACATATTCTAAAATATCATTTTTAGTATCATCTAAATACTTTCTTGCTTTTTCAAAGTCTCCATATCTTTCAAGTAAACTATCTATATGTGGATCTACTATATATTTCCCTACTTCATATTCTAAATCTAAAAGAGCTTCTTTTGCATCTTCTTCTATATCTTTAATTTTATATGCAATTTGTATAGCTGCATTTTCTAATTCCTTTTTAACTTTATAAAATTCTTCAGAAGTTGTATCTACATCTTCATCTTGTGGCGTGAAAATCATACCTACCTTACTATTTTTTAATTTAAATCCTTTTTCTTCTCCATACTTCTTAATTTTTTGGAGTAAGTTTTCTTTTTCAATTTCAAAGTCATCTAATAACTCATTTTTACTTATTTCAAATTCTTCACTTTCGAATGCATCCTTAAGTTCATCCAATAAACTTTCTATTAACTTTTCCATATCTTTCTTAAATAATTTACCCATACCTTTATCTAGTGCAATAGCTATAGGCTCTCTGCTATTTTCAAAGTTATATACATAGCACCAGTCTTTATGGTCATTTTTATTTTCTGCATGCATTTTTAAAGCACTAAGTACATAAGTAGTTTTCCCTGTACCACTATCCCCAGCTACAAAGATGTTATATGCAGGATTATCTATTTTAAGTCCAAGCTCCATAGCTTTTGTTGCATTTTCTTGCCCTATTATCTCATTTAAGCCCTCTAGTTGAGAGGTATTAGCATATCTAGCCATATCCATCCCCCTTTAAAATTCCTTTTTATATAATATGTTTCTATCTACTAAATGTTAAGTAAAAAAATAAAAAACTTCTAACTGTACAAGTTAAAAGTTTTATCTTTCTAGTATTTCAATATTTCTTTGTATTATCTTTTTACCTCTCCAACTAAAAGCTTTTTCTTTATATCTTCTTCTAAATTCTTTGTTTGATATATTATTTATTTCTTCTTCTTCTAAATTGTATATCAATTCTTCTTTGAATTCTTTAATATTTGTTTTTGAGATACTTATGTTGTGTGGGCATACATCTTGGCATATATCACATCCAAATATTTTTTTATTATTTTTCAATGCAATTTTTTCATCTTCACTTAAATCTTCTTTTTTCTGAGTTATATATGATAAACATTTTTTAGGATTCATTTCAAAATCACCTAGTATAGCTTTCCCAGGACAAGATGTTATACATTTTCCACATTTAGCACACGATTTTTCGCTTTTTTTATCTGATTCAAAATAATAGTTATTTATTATGTATCCTATAAAAACAAAAGAACCATACTCATCAGTTATTATATTGTTATTTATTCCATAATACCCTATTCCACTTGCACTTGCTAAATATCTATCCACTAATGGTCCATTATCTGCAAATATCATATATTGAAACCCTTCAATTTCACTATCTATATAATCTGCAATTTGTTGTAATTTTTCTTTTACAACTATATGATAATCCATTCCATAACAATACTTTGATAAATTAGAATCTACTACATCTTCAACGAAGTACGGGAAAGCACATACGATTATACTCTCTGCATTTTCCATGCTAGCTCTCGGATTAATTCTTTTCTCAATAGATGTTTCTTCCATTCCTGTTATAAAATCTTTTTTTGTTCTATCTTTTATAATATTCTCTAAGTCGTGATAAGGTCCAACTCCTGCTATTCCTACACAATTAATTCCTATACTTTTACAAAATTCTTTTAATTTATTTTTATTCATAAATTTCCCTTTCATTAATTTCTATTTACATTTATAATAACTAAGGTATAAAGGATGTGGTATATATGATAAAGTTGACAATTCCAGGTAGACCAATAAGTAAATCCAATTTTAAACTTCACAATATTCACGGTCAATCTTGGATGCCCTCTAAAGGCAAACACTCTAAGTACTTAGCATATGAAAATATGATTGCTGGATATATAAATACACAATACGATGGCCCCTGTATAGAAGAGGACCTTATAACTGTGTTGAAACTATATTTTCCAAATAAAAAAATGGGCGATTTACATAACTATCCTAAAAGTATATGTGATGGAATAGAAAAAAGCGGTATTATAAAAAATGATAAACAGTTAAAGCCAGTTCTTTTGTTTGATTTTATAGATAAAGAAAACCCAAGAGTAGAAATAGAGTTATATCCTTTGTCTGAGTACAAAGTTGATTATACTATTACTAAGAAATAGCAAATCCCCCTTTATAGGGGGATTTTTTTACCCTAAAATATTGGATACATCTTTTAGCATTTCTCTGATAGGTAATTCATATGGGCACTTACTTTCGCACTTCCCACATTCTATACAATTAGAAGCATTTACATCTAAACTTTTATATCTATCTTTTGACCACTCTTTTAAGTTGTATCTACTATAATATCCTTCAAGTAAAAAATTCATAGGTATATTTATCCCTACAGGGCAAGGCATACAGTATTCGCAACGTCTACAAAATCTATTCCCTAATTTTTTTATAATATCTTTTATCTCTAAATTTTCCTCATCAGTTATATTAAGATTATTTAAGACTGATGTATTTTCAATAACTTGATCTACACTATCCATTCCTGGAATAACTACATCTATATAGTCTTTAGATAATATATATTTTATAGCTAATTTTGCATTGTCAATAGCTCCTCCAGCAAGAGGCTTCATTACTATTACCCCTATCCCATTTTTATTAGCTTCTTTAAATATTTCATCAGCTTGATCTTCTACTATATTATACGGAAACTGAATTGTATCAAACTTCCCACTATTTACTGCTTTTTTTATTGTATCTATACTGTGACTCGTTATTCCTATATGCTTTATTTTTCCTTCTTCTTTACATTTTAAAAGAGCTGCATAAGCCATATCATTATCAAATATTCCATCATATTCATCTGGCTTTAAATTGTGAAGCTGATATAAATCTATATATTCAGTTTTAAAATTATTTAAACTTATATTTACATCTCTTATCATATCATCATAACTTCTAGACATACTTTTAGTAGCTAATATAAATTTATCCCTTTTACCTTCAATTGCATTCCCTATGTACTCTTCACTTATAGTATATCCTCTAGCTGAATCTATAAAGTTTATTCCTTGATTTATAAGCTCATTTATAACTAAATTTGTATCTTCTTGAGTTATTCTTTGTATTGGAATCCCTCCAAACCCAACTCTATTTAATTCAATATTAGTGCTTCCTAATTTTCTCATAAATCATCCCCCAATTTTATTTCATTTTTTTGATTTTCATAAATAATTAATTTCTCTTTTTATAAATTAAGACGATACTTTCTAAATATCGTCTCTTATTTTTATATTATATATGATTTTATTGTATTTGTTTTATAATATCTTTTATCATTTCAATTTCTCTTTTATGACCCTCATCTTCTAATGGAGTTTCTAAGAAAAACGGTAAATGTTTTAACTTAGGATGAGTAATAAATCTTATTATTGCATCTAATCCTATCTCACCTTCTCCAATACAAGCATGTCTATCTTTTTTCGCTCCAAAAGGCATCATGCTATCATTAAGGTGAACTGCCTTTAATTTATCTAAACCTATAATATTATCAAAATCATCTAAAACCGAATCTAAATCATTAACAATATCATATCCAGCTGAAAATACATGACAAGTATCTAAACATACGCCTAGCCTTTCATTATGATCAACCTTATCGATTATAGCCTTTACCTGGTCAAAACTAAACCCTATTTCAGTTCCCTTTCCAGACATCGTTTCAAGTAGTACCATTATATTTTCATTTCCAGTTATAGCTTCATTAAGCGCATTAGCTATTTTATCTATCCCTGTATCTACTCCTGACCCAACATGGCTACCTGGATGAAAACACATATATTCAATTCCTAAAGAATCCATTCTTTGAATGTCTTCTTTTATAACCATTCTTCCAAATTCATAAACTTCTTCCTTTGCACCAGCTAAGTTCATTGTATATGGAGCATGTGCTAATAGTGGGCCAAATTTATTGTCTTTTCTTATTTGTTGAAATTTCATTATATCTTTTTCATCAAAAGATTTAGCATTGCCACCTCTTGGATTTCTACTAAAAAATTGGAATGTATTTGCTCCTATACTTACAGCTGTTTCTGCAGCTTTTGCAAAACCTTTTGCTATCGAAATATGTGGTCCTATTACTATCACTATGTTCCCTCCTAAATTTTATATTCGTTTATAATATACCCAAAAAAATAAGTATCAACAAATTTTGTTGATACTTTATGCTTTGCATTTTTCTTCTAATGGTATCGTTATCAATGCTAAGTCGTATTTCATCTCAGCTTCATTATGTTTTCTATTTAATACAATTTCATTAATTTTTTCTTCTATTGTATTGGATAACTCTTTTATTTCGCTTTTACTTAAGCAAACTTGATTATAATTAGCTATGTACTCACTATCTATATCATTTTCCTCTATAGCTTTATAAAATAAGTTACTCATATTCTCAAACTTCGATATGCATATATCCCCTATATCTTTATCTTCTGTATTACTGTTAAAATTTAAAGCATTCTTACCTATAACAATATGCTTAGCTGTAGGATAATAATACTTTTCAACAATTCCAGATTTAACCTTCTCTTCTACTAAATCTAGTACGCCAACCTTATACAAAGTCTTTATGTGGTAATTTATTTTTGCATGCGGTTCATCTAGCAATTGAGATAATTGTTTTGCTGACAACGGAATTGATTTAAACGCATTTAAAATATCTATTCTTCTTGGATGTGCAATTGCTTTTATGCACTCTAAATCTCTTAGTACTAAAACTTCTTTCATTCCCCCACCACCCATAAAAATATTTAATTATATAAATAATTATATATTATCAAGTAGTAATTGTCAAAAAATTCTCTATTTTAGAATATATTTATTTTATACTGTTCACTTAAAGATTCTAATATCTTTATACCCGCAATACTATTACCTTTTTTATCAAGGGCAGGTCCATATATTCCAATTCCCATCTTTTTAGGAACTGAAGCTAATATACCACCTCCAACACCTGATTTTGCAGGAATCCCAACTTTTATTGCAAATTCTCCAGATGCGTCATACATTCCACACGTTACCATAAACGTCTTAACTATACGCGATATTCTTTCATCTATAAGTCTTTCTCCCGTTTCAACATCCACTCCATAAGATGCTAGGTTAACTCCTATTCTAGCTAAATCTATACAATCAATTTCTATAGAGCATTGTTTGAAGTATAAGTCTAAAACTTCTTCTACATCGCCATCTATAAACCCATCATTTTTCAAAAGATAAGCCATAGCTCTATTTCTATCTCCTGTTAATTTCTCCGATTCATATATATCATAATTTATTTTCAAATTATCATTTTTAGCTAGTGTTTTAAAAAAGTTTAACATTTTTTCTTCTTTTTCTTTAAGGTCTTTCCCTTTTATCATGGAAGTTGTAACTATAGCTCCTGCATTTATCATAGGGTTACAAGGCTTCTTACATTCTTTCGTTTCTAATTTCATAATAGAGTTAAATGGGTCTCCACTAGGCTCCATACCAACTTTAGAAAATACATGTTCCCAGTCATTTTCACTAAGCACTAAAGCTAATATTATAGGCTTAGATATGCTCTGGATTGTGAACTTTTTATCAAAATTTCCAGCCGTATGAATTTCATTATTCATATCAATCATGCATATACCTAAATCATCTTGTCTTGCATTTTTTAATTCTGGTATATAAGTTGCTACATGTCCATAATTTGTATATTTTCTGTTGTCTTCAAGTATTTGTTCTAATACATTTTCCATACACATTCCTCCTTATTTTTTAATAACGTCACAAGATTATAAGTAATATAATACAAAAAATCCTGGGTTTATGTCAACTTCCCAGGATTCCAAGTCTAATCAACAATTCTACTACCTCCAATAAATTCTCTAATTATAGATGTAGGAGGTATATCTAATTCATCGTCTAACTCTACAAAATATTGTAAAAACTTTAATATTCTATTAGACTCTATAAATGCTTCGTTGTCATCTTCAATTTGTTCTAAAAGTGGCTTTGCATATTTCTTTAAAACTGCTAACTCATATAAACAAGCTGAGTTAAACATTATATCAGCTTCTTCTTGATAAGGGAATATATTTTTATCTTCTCCTCTTCTTACTGACCACCAATTTAAAATAGTTTTTTCAGCACTATATCCTCTAAAATTGTAGTCTCTCACTATTCTTCTTATAAGTCTTAAGTCTGTTGTTGGTATTCTATTATGGTTATCTAAATTTATTTGAGTAAGAACACTTATATATATTTTAAATTTATCCTTATCATCTATACTCTGTGTTAGCATTGGATTTAATGCATGTATACCTTCTAGAATAATAGGTTGGTCTTTTTCAATTTTTAAAGTTTTTCCACTAAATTCTCTTTTTCCTGTTTTAAAATTAAATTTTGGAAGTTTAATTTCTTCACCTTTTAATAATTTTTCTAAATCACTGTTAAATAATTCTAAGTCTATTGCATATATAGATTCAAAATCAAAATTACCAAACTCATCTAAAGGAGTATCTTCTCTATCAACAAAATAGTCATCTAAAGAAATAGGCACCGGATGTAAGTTATTAACTTTTAATTGTATAGATAATCTGTGTGCAAAACTTGTTTTTCCAGATGAAGATGGCGCAGCTATTAATATAACTCTTTTATTATTTTCTTTTATTATGTCTGCAATTTGTGATATCTTTTTTTCATGCAATGCTTCAACTATACTGATTATTTCTCCGTATTTTTTACTTTCTATAGCTTCATTTAAGCTAGCAACCTTATCTATTCCAATAAGTTCAGACCAAATTTCTGACTCTTTATATATATTAGAAAGCTTTGGCTGAGCTACAAAATTTTGAGGTTCATTTTTATTTTCTTTGCTTGGTCCTAATATAACTACTCCTGATTGCCATTTTTTTATATCGAAAGTTTTAACATAGCTAGTAGACGGTAACATATGACCATAAAAATGATTTATATATCCACCGCATTTATATAATTTCACATCTTCATATTCTTTATACTTTAATAATTCTGCCTTTGCATTTTTATTATTATTTTTAAGTATTTTTATTGCTTCCGATTTATCTGTAACAATTTTTTCTATTTTTAAATCAGATTCTATTATACTTTTTACTTTTGCCTTTATTTTTTCTATATCTTCTTCTGTAACTTCACTTTTATTATTTTTTATTTCACAGTATAATCCATTTGATAATGAGTGTTCTATTGTAACCTTACACCCATTAAAAATTTCTTCACATGCTTTTATAAAAATCAAAGACAACGTTCTCATGTAAACTCTCATTCCATCTGGTTGGGTTGTATCAATTAATTCTAAATTACAATCTTTATCTAAAGTACTGTTTAAATCTTTTAATTTATTTTTTATTTTTCCTATTGTTACTATACCCTTATATCCATTACTTAAATCTTTAGCTATTATATCTAAAGCTACATTTTTAGGATATTCATAATTTTTATTATTAATTTTTATATTTATATTTTCCATAAATCTTTCTCCTATCCTTTAATATGTCTATTTATAAAGTTAGAACGATTTATTTTACATAAACCGTTCTAACACTTTTATAGATTCATCTATATCTTCATATTTAATTTCCAAAACTGCATATTGAATCTTCATAGACATTAAACTTTTTAAACTTTCTAAATCTAAAATTCCTTTTCCAATCCCAACATGCAAGTCTTTTTTACCATCATTATCACTTAAGTGTATCAAATTTATTTTGGAATTTAATATATCTACAAAACAGTCCTCATTAATTAAGTTATGACCTGTGTCATAACAAAATTCAATATTGTCTATATTATTTAATATATATTCAAATTCATTTACTGTTGTTCCTATATTACATATATCTCCACCATTTGTATATGTATTTTCTATAAAAACATGCTTATTTTCTAAGTTTATTAACTCAAGAAATTTTATAGAATTATCTAAATACTTTTGCTTATTTCTCTCAAATCTAGACTTTATTACATATCCTAAGTGCATATTAAAATATTTTATATCAAGTTCTTTTAATTCTGAATTCATTTCATATATAAACTTTACCCATGAATTTCTTATATATTCTACATTTTCGCAAGTGTTTAATTCCATAGGTAAGTGTATCCCTATACTTATGTTATTTTCTTTGAACTCATCTTTATATAATAAAACTTTTTTACATTCAATTAAGTTATCTATCCCTATTTCTATATGATTTATATTTTTATTTGTTTTACATATATAAATAGCACGATCTATTTCATGAACTAAAGCAGATATTCCTAACTTCATTTTAAACTCCTATGAAACCTTACCAATTTTATTAAAAGGTAATAATCTAATCACAACTTTACCCATTATATCACTTTCTTTTACTATACCCACCTCAGGATCTCTACTATCCATACTGTTACCTCTGTTGTCTCCCATTGCAAATATATATCCTTTTGGAATAGTTGTGTCTATTTCTCCTTCAGTTTTTTGACCATGTATATAAGGTTCATTTTGAAGCTTTCCATTTATATACACATCTCCATTTGTAATCTTAAGATGGTCACCAGGAACACCTATAACTCTTTTTACTAAATCTTTTTCTTTTCCATTAGCTTGCACTAAATCAGATTTAAAAACTATAATATCTCCTCTTTGAGGCTCTTTATTGTTGTAGGCAACTCTATTTATTATTAAATAGTCTTTTTCCTCAAGTGTTGGGTACATTGATGAGCCTTGTACTAATGTAGGTCTAACAAAGTGAGTTATTACAAGTGCTATGACTAGTGAGGTAACTATTATTTTTATCCATTCTATTATTTCTTTTTTAACATTTGCGCTCAAATTCACCATCTCCTCCATGTTCTACATACTTAGATAAAAGTTCTATAACTATATCATTTATATGTTCATACTTTTTAGTATTTATTCCCAAATCTAAAAGTTCACACGCCTTTATCAAGTCATAAACAACTTCCATAGGACTTCCATAAATTTTTTCAATATCTTCCTTACTTACACCTCTAAATCCATGGCCTACAGGGCTTTCATTTCTAAGTCTTATTAAATTTTCAAGCTTTTCACTATTTAGTATTTCAAGAACTCTGTCCATCCTTTTAGTTTGTTTTAGATATCTTTTTATATACTGAGTTACACCATGTATAAGATTACCATTATATATATTATACTTCTTTTTTAATGTATATAGTATATTTTTCTTAGACACCATATTGCCATGCATTGACACTGTATACCTCTTACCTTCTTTCGTATTAACAAAGATATATTTAAATAAAGCTTCTTTTAATCTATATAATCTTCCTAAAAAATCTATATATTCTTCATTAACAATTTGAATTTTTATATTTTCAATTAACTCTGATAGTATATCTTCAGGTTCTCCTTTATTTAAATTTTCTAAATTAGTTATAAGATTTTTAATTTCTTTTCTCTCCAGCATTTGTTCACTTAAATTATTAGTAAGTTTAAGTGCCGTTTTAAAATCAAAATTAGTAGCATATTTACATGATTTTAATAAATAATATAAATCTCCACTCTCTATTCCGCATTCAATTAATATATCTAAAACACCATCGTAATCATATCTTTGCAAAAACTTAGATATTACTAATTCTTGACTTTTGTTTATATAACTCATAAAATCACTCCTATTTATTTTTTATGTTTATGTTTCTTTTTCTTTAATCTTAAAAAACGTCTTCTAGCATAATCTGTGTATTCATCTAACTTATCTAAGCTTATTTTCCATAAATAAATTAAGTAAATAACAAAACATATAGAAGCCCCTGTCGTTTTTATCATAGCTAAAATATCAAATACTCCATGTAAAGCTATCGGTATTAAAATCAACTTAGCTAAAAATACTTTTCTTACTTTAGGCTTATCCAAATTAAACTTATACATAGATAAGTAATATCCCATATTTATTGCAAATAAAACATGTGCAGGAATAGATATTACAGCCCTAGCTAATCCAATTTGTAATAAGTTTAATTGGTTGCCATGAAAAATATAAATAAGATTTTCTATTGTAGCAAATCCGAGAGTCGTAAATATACTGTAAACTATTCCATCTAATTTTTCTGTATAATGCCTACTTCTTAAAGTATAAGGAATTAAAATCATAATTTTTAAAATTTCTTCTGTTGCAGCTGCTACTACAAATGCAGTGTAAACTAAGTTTAAATGCGAATTATCAATCTTAGCTTTAAGTAATATATCTTCAATAGCTATTGCAGGTATACTTATCAATGTACCTATAAAAAATAATCTTATAAGTACCTTTATAGGTTCTTTATCATATTTATCTTTTATATATATCCATATTAAAATCGCTATTGTAGGCGCTAGAGATATTATTAACAAGTCTAATTTCATTTTTTGTATTACCTTTCTTTTTTATCATTCATATTATATTATTTCCAAATATCTTAACAAAATAATACCTTTATTCATACTATGTATAGATAAGTTGATTTTATATAAGAAAGGAGTTTTTTTATGCAAGATGGTTTTTTAACTGTTAGCGTTGTAGATAGCACTACTAACTTTCCAGTTGTAGGTGCAAACGTAAACGTATACTCCGTAGGAGATGACAATAAAGCCTCGACAGTAATTTATCAAAATTTAAAAACCGATATCTCCGGTCAGGTTGTTGGCTTAAATCTAGCTGCTCCAGATTTAATATATTCTCAACAACCAAGTGATGTAAGACCTTACAGTCAATATATAGTAGAGGTTATCAAAGATGGATACGAAACAATTATAATTAATGGTACACAAGTTTTGGCAACCGTTATAGCTCAACAAGGTATACAAATGGTACCTCGTCAAAGAAGTAAGCGCTTATATAGTAGACAAAACGAAATAGTAGTGGATATAGGAGCTCATACATTATGGGGTACTTATCCTCCTAAAATTCCTGAAAGTGACCTAAAACCTATTCCACCTCCAACAGGGTTCGTTGTTTTAGATAATCCAGTAGTCCCAGAATTTGTAGTTGTGCATGATGGCTTGCCTGAAAACAAAAATGCTCCTGACTATTGGGTGTATTTTAAAGACTATGTAAAAAATGTTGCTTCTTCAGAGATTTATTCTACATGGCCAACAGAAACAATACTGGCTAATGTAATAGCAATTGTTTCATTTACATTAAATAGAGTTTTTACTGAATGGTATAGAAGTAAAGGTTACTCATTTACCATTACTTCAACTACAGCTTATGACCACAAATATATTCACGAAAGAAATGTATTCGATACTATAAGTATTGCTGTAGACGAAGTTTTCAACACTTTTATAAAAAGACCTCCAACTGCTAGACAGCCTTTATTAGCACAATATTGTGATGGAAATAAAACTCAATGTCCTGGTCAAATGACTCAATGGGGAAGTAAAAATTTAGGAGATCAAGGCCTTAGTTATGAAGAAATTTTAAGAAAGTTTTATGGTGAAAGTATAGTCCTTGAAAAAGCTCCAATAGTAAGTGGAGTTCCTGTATCATTCCCTGGCGAAGCTCTAAAAGTAGGCTCTTCAGGTAAAGATGTTAGAACAATTCAAAATCAATTGAATGCTATTTCTAAGGGATATCCTGCAATTCCTAAAGTTAAAGAAGATGGAGTATTTGGTCAAGATACCGCAAACTCTGTTAAAGTATTTCAAGGTATATTTGGATTACCTCAAAGCGGAATTGTAGACTTTAAAACATGGTATGAACTTTCTAGAGTTTATGTTGCAGTTACAAAAATAGCTTCTTTAAATCCAACAATTTAATCGAAAAATTTAAATAGTGTAGTAATATTACTACACTATTTAAATATATTTATATATTTTTCATTTAAAATGTGGTTTATTTTATCTGCACTTATTCTAAACTCTGGAATTCCACCTGCAAAAGGAGCTATTTCATACAAATCAAAATATATAACTAACTTATCATCTTGAATGTAAAATTTTTGATTTTCAGAAATTGATTTAAAACTATATTCTTGTTTATTTTCTTTTATTTCATCCCTTATTAAACCATTTATAACCTTCTTATAATCTGAGTTTTCTTTAAATAAATCTTTTAAATTTAAGTTTTGTCCGTTTTCTATAAATATATTATATGAACTATTCTCATAGTATCCATGAGCCCCTCCACTATATTGGTAAATTTTAATTAAAATACTTAGCATTGAATCACTATTCTTTTTAACATCAAAATCTACGTTATATATATACGGAGTTATATATTCTTTAGGTGTATTTTTTAAAAAGTCTTTAGCTTCTTCTTCTACTTCAAAATACCCATTCATTATGTCATTTTTTATAAGTTCATTTATATTCTTCTCAATATTTTTATTTTCAGTTATTATGATTGGTACATTTATTATACTATTTATATACTCATTGTTTTTAGTTATAGTTTGTGTGTCGATTTGTGCCACTATTGGGTTTGTGTTTATATCTTTTATCTTATTATTAAATGCTGTAACTGGAATTTTAAAATCATAAATATTTTTTCTATTACTAATTTGGTATGGATTAAAATATACGCATATACCTTCATTAGTTATATAGTAATTTGTATATTTATCTATTCTTATTTTATTTTTATCTATTTTAATATTTTTTTTATTAGCATCATTAATAATGTAATTTTCTATTGTGTCTTTGTAATCTTGATTATTTTTTAAAAAATTGTCTATATATATTCTTTGCCCTGTTTTTAAATCAAATACATAACTATCTTTTATTCTTTCGTATTTCTTATTTTTTATATATATATCTTTATATATAAGAATATTTAATACATTTTTATCTTCAAATACCACATGATAATTTATGTCTATTTTCTCACCTTTATAATTTTTAGAAACATCTCTTTTTTGTTTTTTTAAATTAATAAATTCATTTATATTTTTTCTTATATATGTATTTATATATCTTTCTATATCTTTATCCTCATAGTCTACAACTGGCATATTTACATTAAATTTAAGTCCATCATAATCAATACTACTTTTATCTGCTATTATCTTTACAGTTTTAAAACCTTGTATTATTGATGTTTTTATTTCATTGATACTCATATTTTCATTTAATTTTAAGTTTATAAAAATAGCAGAAATTGATACAATTGTAATTATAATTAAGGATATAATCTTTTTTATATTTACCATAGTATATATTCCTCCTGTTGCATAATATATAGTATGTGATTTATAAGTAAAAAATATTATATCTATATTTTGTAATACAATTTATTTTTCTTAATTTACTAACAAACATATACTTTTTTAAGCATAAAAAAAGCCTTAAAGTTAAACTTTAAGGCTTTTTATTTATCTTCCTAATATTTTATTAATTTGTTGTTTGTATGCGTCAGCTTTAGCTCCGTATATAACTTGGATTCCTTTACCAACTTCCATAACCCCAACAGCACCAAGTTCTTTAAATCTAGTTTTTTGAACTTTAGAAGTATCTTTTACTTCAACTCTTAATCTAGTTATACATGCATCTACAGAAACTATATTTTCAGCTCCTCCTAATGCCTCTAAAACATATGGTGCATTTTCTTCTATTTCACTATTAGCTGATTTTCCACCTTTTTCTGCTTGATAATCAGCTTTTGTATATAATTTTGTTTCTTCTTCATTTTCATCTCTACCTGGAGTTTTTAAGTTTAATTTAAGTATTAAAGTCTTGAATAAGAAGTAGTAAACTACTGCATATACAGCTCCTACCATTATAACTCTTAACCAGTTAGTTGGAACTCCTGCTCCAGCTGGAAGTATTCCAAATAATGAGAAGTCTATAAATCCTCCAGAGAATGTCATTCCTATAAATACATTTAATACATCCATTAGTAAGAATGAAATACCTGCAAGTATACAGTGAACTCCATATAAAACTGGTGCAACAAATAAGAATGTAAATTCTAATGGTTCAGTTATACCTGTTAAGAAAGATGTAACTGCTGCTGATAATAATAAACTTCCAACAACTTTTTTCTTACTTGGAGCAGCTGTATGATACATTGCTAATGCTGCTGCAGGTAATCCAAACATCATGAATGGGAATTTACCAGCCATAAATCTTGTTGTTCCTGCTACTATTCTTGACATAGTTTCTGGTGAAGCTCCTACTAAATCCTGCATACTTCCTAATTGTGCAAAGTATGCATAGTTTGCACCTTGAACTGTTTGCCAAGCTCCATCTATTAAAACATGACCATCAACAAAAGAACCAAACCAGAATGGTGTATAGAATACATGGTGTAATCCAAATGGTATTAATGATCTTTCTATAACTCCGTAGAAGAATGTTCCTACTGCGCCTGCATTGTTAACTCCTAATGCTATAAATGCTATTCCATCTTGAACAAATGGCCAAACAAATGCAAGTATTCCACCTACAATTGCCATAGCTATTGAAACTACTATTGGAACAAATCTTGATCCTGAGAAGAATCCTATAACTTGTGGTAATTGTATATTGTAATATTTATTGTGTAAAGTAGATGTAACTATACCAGTTATGATACCACCAAATACAGACATATTAAGTGTGTATATACCTAATGTTGTAGTTACATATGTTGCATACTGAGCTGGAGTGCTATCTGGAGTTATAACTCCTAATTGTGTAACTCCTAATCCAAGTAATACACCTATAACTTTATTCATTATTAAGAATCCAAATACTGAAGCAAGTGCTGATGTACCTTTATCCTCTTTTGCAAGTCCTACTGCTGTACCAACTGCAAATAATAGAGGTAAGTTTCCAAATACTATATCTCCTACACCTTGCATTATCTGTAAAATTACTGTTACTGCAGGTATAGATACAAATGCTATTAGTGGTTGGTATATAGCTGGCGCATTTTGTAATGCTGCTATATTAAGAAGCGCTCCACCAACTCCTAATAATATCCCTGCAACAGGTAATGCTGCTATTGGAAGCATTATTGCTTTACCTATTCTTTGTAAAAATTGAAGCATATTATAATTCCTCCTTAATTTTTTAGTATGACTAATCAAATTAAATTTAAATTAACATTTTATACATATTACTATGATAAATAAAAAAGAGCTAAAATATTCATATTTTTACGTATTATAAAATAATCGTATAAATACAAATATATTAGCTCTTGCCTGCTTTACCAGTAACACGCTCATTTATTAAGTATATGTTAATTATAGCATCTAATTTAAACCTTGTAAACAGTTTCCCGACTTTTTTCTACATTATTTTTTTGTTTTTGTTATTAGTCTGTCAATGTGTAGTGTAATGAATCCTATTTCATTTTCACTTAGCTTTATATCATAATTTTCATTTAAATAATTGCATAATGTTTCAGATATATTGTATGAGTTCTTTAACTTTTCCTTTATATGATCTAATAACATATTTTCTTCTGAAATTCCTTTTACAGCTCTATTTATAGCTAGCCTTAAATGTATTATCAGCCTATTATAATATATAGAATCTTTGCATATATTTATACCTAATTCTTTTTCTAAAAAATCAATAGCTTCTTTAATTATTATAGCTTGCTTAGCACTATCAACAACTTTTGTTTTATTTAATATTCCATTTATATGCATCGTTACAAACGCAACTTCATCTTCTGTTAAATTTATACCTAGTGCTCTATTTATAAAATCAATTATATCTTTAGCTAAATCCCACTCATATTCATATAGGGTTTTTAATTCTGCCTTAAATTGATTTTCTAAATATATATTGTCAAAGTATCTTTCTATAGCAAATACTAAGTGGTCTAACAATGCCATATGAGATTTATCATTCATATCCACATTTATACTATTATCTAATATAGATAAACTTTCTGTGGCAACACCAATATAGGTTGGATTTATAGAGTTATATAATTCTTCTATATTTTTATATCTATCTTCATTTATAACAAATATTTTTTCAATTTTATTAGTATCTTTAAAAATTGAATTTACAGTTGCCTTAAATCCAATTCCACTTCCTACTAAAATGTACTCTTTATTTTGATTTTCTTCTACGCATAAGATAACATTATTATTGAAGCTCTTTATAATTTTGTACATATATGCCCTCCTAACTATAGACTATGTGAGAGTTGAATTAAATATGGTTTTCCCATATATAAATATACAATATTTCATACTTTAAGTACACCTGTTTATTTATAATTAATCGCTAAATTTACATAATATTAAATATTTTTATAAAACTTTTTTTATCCAAAACAAAAATCTAATTTAATATTTTATTTTCATTTTTGTCCTTTTAGGGTATAATATGCATTAGGTATATACATAACTTTTTAACAATCTTGTTATTGTTATTAAAGTTAATTTTCTTATGGAGGTTTTTAATATGTTAGTTTCAGCTAAAGAAATGTTAAACAAAGCTAGAGAAGGTAAATATGCTGTTGGTCAATTCAACATAAATAACTTAGAGTGGACTAAAGCAGTATTACTTACAGCTCAGGAAAACAATTCTCCAGTTATACTAGGGGTATCTGAAGGTGCTGGTAAGTACATGGGTGGATATAAAACTATAGTTGGTATGGTTAATGGAATGTTAGAAGAATTAAATATAACAGTTCCAGTAGCTCTACATTTAGATCATGGTAGTTATGAAGGAGCATTAAAAGTAATAGAAGCAGGATTCTCTTCTGTAATGTTTGATGGTTCTCATTATTCTATTGAAGAAAATATAGAAAAAACAAAAGAAGTAATAAAAATAGCAAATGCTAAGGGGATATCTGTAGAAGCAGAAGTTGGTTCTATAGGTGGAGAAGAAGATGGTGTTGTTGGTGCTGGTGAAATAGCTGACCCTAATGAATGTAAGTTAATAGCTGATTTAGGTGTTGATATGTTAGCAGCTGGTATAGGAAACATACATGGTCAATATCCAGAAAATTGGGCTGGATTAAACTTTGATGCTTTAGAAGCTATAAACAATGTTACAGGAGACATGCCATTAGTTTTACATGGTGGAACAGGTATACCTGCTGATATGATAAAAAAAGCTATATCTTTAGGTGTTTCTAAAATAAACGTTAATACAGAGTGTCAATTAGCTTTCGCTGCTGCTACTCGTAAATATATAGAAGAAGGAAAAGACCTACAAGGTAAAGGTTTTGACCCTCGTAAAGTTTTAGCTCCAGGATTTGAAGCTATAAAAGCTACTGTTAAAGAGAAAATGGAATTATTCGGTTCTATAAACAAAGCTTAATATATAAATTGAAAGCTATCTCACAAATTGAGATAGCTTTTTTTATTTATATTATTTTAATTTTTCTTATATAATTTTACAATTGTTTCAACATGAGGAGTATTTGGGAACATGTCCATGCATTTAACCTTTTCTACCTCATATCCATATTTTTTAAACTCTACTAAGTCTAATACTAAAGTTTTTGGATTACAAGATATATAAACTATTTCTTTAGAATCAAATTTTGATATATCTCTTATAGCATCTTTATGAACTCCTGGTCTTGGTGGATCTACTATTATTATATCTGGCTTAGCTTTTAATTTATTAACTGTTTTAGCTACATCGCCTGCTATAAATTCACAATTTGTTAAGTTGTTTAACTTTGCATTTTTATTTGCAGCTTCAACAGCTTCCTCTATAATCTCTATCCCATAAACTTTTTTAGCTTTCTCAGCCATAACTTGTCCTATTGTTCCAGTCCCACTATATAAGTCAAATACTACTTTATCATTATGTTCCCCGACAAACTCTCTAGCTATTTTGTATAATTCTTCAGCACCTTTAGTGTTTGTTTGGAAGAATGAGAATGGAGATATTTTAAATTTAAGACCTAAAAGTTCCTCTTGTATATAATCTCTTCCATGTAAAACTATTAGTTCATCACAATTAACTGCATCTGCTAACCCGTCATTTATTGTGTGTAATATACTTACTAAATCAGCTTTTAAGTCTAAGTTTAGAAGCATATCTTTATATTCTGTCATATCGAAATCTTCTTGAGATGATGTGACGATGTTAACCATCATTTCATTTGTATTTATACCTTTTCTTACTACAAGATTTCTTAAATAACCTTTATGACTCATGTTTCTGTAATAAGGTGTATTCTTTTCGTTAAAATATTCTACTGTAGATGTTAAAACATTTATAAAGTCATTGTCTACTAAAAAACATCCATCAACAGTTAAAATATCAATATGCTTTCCTTTTTTGTGTAATCCTAAAGTTAATGGTCCATCTTTCATTTCATCCCCGAAAGTATACTCCATTTTGTTTCTATATTCTTTAGTTTGAGGACTTTGCTCGATACCTTGGAAGTTAAATCCAAATATATCTTGCTCTAAAAATAAATCCATTACTTGTCTTTCTTTTATTTCTAATTGTTTTTCATAAGGCACAGATAAAATACTACATCCACCACATACGTTAAAATGCTTGCATGGTGTTTCAGTCTCTAGTGGTGAACTTTCTAAAAGTTCCATCATTTTTACTTCCGCTTTTCCACTTTTAGTTTTTTTAACCGAAGCCTTAACTTTTTGTCCAGTTATGCCGCCTTTCATATATATGTCTCTATTTCCTAAACGACTTACTGACGTTCCTCCAAATTCCATTTTATCTATCTCAAATTCTATGATATCTCTTCTTTTCACTCTTTAATCCTCCGTATACAAAATTATCTTTCTTCTATTAATTTAACTTCTTCTTCTGTTAATTCTCTATATTCTCCCAACTCTAAACTTTCATCTAGATTTAGTTTTCCCATAGAAAGTCTCTTTAAGTACGTAACTTTTTTATCTACACTTTCAAACATCCTTTTTACTTGATGAAACTTTCCTTCATGTATAGTAAGTTCTATTTTAGATACGTCTCCACTTTCAAGAATAGTAAGTTCTGCTGGCATAGTTTTATAGCCATCATCTAATATTACGCCTTCTTTAAAAGCTTTTATATCATCTTCTGTTACAACTCCATCAATTTCTGCAAAGTAAGTTTTAGGAACATGACTCTTTGGTGATAAAACCCTATGTGATAATTGTCCATCATTAGTTAATACTAATAACCCCTCAGTATCCTTGTCTAACCTTCCTACTGGAAACGGTTCAAATGCTAATGATTTCTTATCTATTAAATCTAACACTATAGGATCATGTTTATCAAAAGTAGCTGATATATATCCATCTGGTTTGTTTAACATTAAGTATATAAATTCTTTATATTCTATAGTTTCTCCATCAAAATTTATGATATCTTTATCCGTATCAACTTGAAGACCCGGGTTATTTTCTATTTTCCCATTTACTTTAACTAGTCCATTTTTGCAATCTCTCTTTATTTCAGCTCTACTTCCATAGCCTAAGTTAGAAAGTACTTTATCTAATCGTTGTTTTTTAGCCATAATCTGTACCTTCCTTTAAAAATGTTCTCCATTTTCATAATACTTTTCTTTCTCAAAGACTGTAAAAGCTAAATCCATACTTTCTACATCTAAATTATTTCTTATACTATCAGTTATAATTTTAGCAACTACATCTTGAACTTCCTGTCCTCTATCAAACCATGCAACTTCTACAAAAGGATATACCTCTGCAATCTTCCCATCTCTTATAGCAACTGACTTTATACACTCTATTTCAAAATAATCTCTTGGGCATTTAACTGCTTCAACTAATTTATCTATCATATTCTCGCTTATTTTACATACATCAGTTTCATTTATTCCTCTTATTTTTATTTGTGGCATCCCATTTCCATCCTTTCTTTTATTTTTATTCATCTTATTTTATAGGTATTATTATACTTTTAATTTTTCATTATTACAATTTATATTCTTTTACATTAAAATGGGGGTGTCTTAAATGTTTTTATTTAAGGCATCCCCAAAACTATTTTTAGCTATAAAATTTAGAATCTCCATTTAATTGTTTTTTTCCTATTAAATCAGTCAAGCTAGTAAGTGATGCAATACTTATATCTTTAAAGCTTATTACAAACACCAACTTAAAATCTGTAAATGTTTCATCTATACTATACACATTAAAAAAGCATCTTATATCATCATTTAAATACTGTTCTCTTAAATCCGACTCAATTTCATCTGTAATATCTTTTACAAAAGCTCTTACATCTTCAAATAATATTTGAAATTCTTCTACAGTAGCTTCTTCACCTAGTTCTTCAAGTAGTTCATTAATCTCTTCTACTGAAAACATACTATCATCTAACTGACAATCAAATGCCATTATGCTGTCTTCTTTTATATCTTTAGATATATCTTGAACACTAATAAAGTCTTCACGTTCACTTAACATGTGTTTTATATCTTTACTTTTTATACTTATTGTTTGTTTTTTATTATTTATTTTAACTTCTAACAACTATCTAGCCCCCCACTTTAAGTTTATTGGAGACTTAATATAAATGCCTTTATATCATCCCAATTTTTTACTCTTATTATATTTTCATTTTCAATATTCTTGTTATAATTATTGTCTAATAATAATACAGTTAATCCTTCAGATGCCAATTGTTCAGCATTACTTGGATTATCTTCTATAAATATATTACATTCTAATTCTTTTGCTTTACTAACTTTGTAATCACTTCCTAATAAGTGTACATCTATATATCCTAAATCATTATCAGATAGCCATCCTGTAGTTATATCCTTCAATATCTCACTTCTAGCCGTAACAAAGTACAAGTTATGGTTTTCATTTAATTCCTTTATAACTTCTTTAGCTCCATCTACAACATTAGCTTCTTTGTAAGCATGAATGAAATCAGTGTGGAATGATTGTAATAAATCATCTAGTTCAACTTGATATAATTCTTCTAACTTATGTGTTACACAATCTTCTTCTGTTATTTTTTTATTGTACATATCATTTAAGTACGGAATAAAATGATATGGATTAGTTATCGTTCCATCTATATCTATGCATATATTTAACTTTCCCATTTTTACCTCCAAATAAAACTTTATATTATTGTAGTTAACACATTATAACATACTAGATATTATAAATCAAAATAACACTATTTAGTATATGTTTGTGTTTTAAAAAAATTCACTTTGGTTACTTATTATGTCTAAATAATCTATAATTCTAAACGTAAAAAAAGCTTGTACAATACAAGCTTTTTATGTTCTACGTTAAACATTATATCAAATTCCTATAAACTTTTTATTGTATCTACAAAATTTTTAATTTCCTTATCAGATAAGCTAAGATATTCTTTTATCTGACTTATATACTTTAAGTTTTTAGTTTTTAACATAGTTTGTGCACATTCCATAGCTTTGCCCCTTAAAATATAAGCCTTTTGTACACATATTTTAGAATATTCTAATTGGTTAGTCGCATCTTCATTAGAAAGTTTAGGCACTTCCATGTCTTCATAAGTTTGCACTACTTCATCACACATTTCTTTAGCATATGCAACATCTTTTTTAGCTTTGTTTATAGTATTAACATTTATATCTAAATTTTTAGTATTTGGAAGGCATTCCCTCATAGGTACTAATGCTTTTCTTTCTATTTTATATATTTCACTTTTAAAGTTTTGTACTGTCTCTTTATCACTTTTTTGCATAGATACACTATCTACTTCATTTGTATTAGATTCTTCTTTCTTAGAAGCATTCTCTGTATTTGAAGATTGCTTTTCACTATTTTCAACTTTCTTGGTTTCCTTTAACTCCGATTCTTTAGCTTCTATTTTTTCATTTTTATATTTGCTTTCTTGGTTATCTTCATACTGTTCATTAAAAGCATAGCTTCTATATTCTAAAATTTCTTCTATTTTATTTATCGTACTTATATATATATTACAGATTACTATAACAGTGGCAACTACTACATACATACCTCCATATATACTCGCCCTTTTAAAATCTTCTTTGTTTTTAAACAAGACCCATAAAGGCAATATATATAAAAGTAAAATTACTAATGCCCATCTCACATTAACAACTCCTTTACCTAAAGTTTATATTTCAGGTTTGATATATTAATAGTATTTACCATATTTTATTAATTAATCCATAATTTTTATCAAATTAAAATCTACATAATCACAAGATACCAAATTATATTCAACTTCATTTCTAATTCCCTTTAATCCCATTTTAAATGATTCTTTTCCATGTAAATGACCATATACCACTTTTTCAACTCCGTAAGACTCATATATTTCTGTAAATAAAGATGGATCTAATTTATCATTAGTAGGTGGGTAATGTGTTATAACTATTATCTTTTTAAATCCAGCCTTCTTAGCTGCATCTAAAGAAAGTTTTAGTCTATGAGCTTCTCTTTTATAAATTTTCTCATCATCTTCTGTAAATTTAACATCATTAGGGCATATCCATCCTCTAGTTCCACAAATTGCATATTCTTCATATTGATAAAAGTTATTTTGTAAGAAACTCATATCATCATATAATTTATTTAATTTTGCTACTGTCGTCCACCAATAATCATGGTTTCCTTTTACATATATCTTTTTTCCAGGAAGATTATGTATTATATTTAAATCTTCTTCTGCCTCGTTCATATTTATAGCCCAAGATGTATCTCCAACAATTAATACTGTATCTTCTTCATTAACTTTACTTTTCCAACTATTAATTATCTTCTCTTCGTGATTATCCCAGTTATCTCCAAATATGTTCATAGGCTTATTAACAGCAGTTGAAAAATGTAAATCTCCTATTGCATATAAACTCATGTTAATGTCCTTTCTAAATTATATTTGATTTTCTTAAGCGTAAAAAAAAGAAGCGAGATTACTACCCTCTTCTTTTTTTATTATACCCTTCTAAAAGGGTATCTATCTCATTTTTTAAAGCTAGTATTTCAGTTATATCTCTTTCCGTATCAATCCTATCTAATCTTCTTTGATATACTATAGCTTTATGAGTTTCACCTAAATCGTAAAGCTCTTGTATTTTTCCTAAAACATCTCTAACCGTTATAGATTTAACTTGATACATAACTTGAGCTTTCATTATATGCTCTCTAATTTCGCTCATCTCTTGATCTAGTAAAAATGCTGCATCAGCCGCTCTTCTCAATCTCATAGCTAAATCCTCTGGTATATAGTGTTCATATTTATATTTTAAAGAATGCTCTATCGTAGCCCAAAAGTTCATAGCTAGAGTTCTTATTTGAATTTCACATAGAATTTCTTTATATCCTAACGCAGTGTTTATAGGATATCTTATTATTACGTGGTAACTTCTATATCCACTATCTTTAAAGTTTTCAATATAATCCTTTTCGTAGACTATCTCCATATCGTTTCTTGATTTTATAAGATCTACTATAGTATATATATCTTCAACGAATTGACACATTATCCTTATTCCAGCTATATCTTCCATATCTTCCAAATTAGCAATATCTAGCCTCTTTGCTTTTGATATTATGGATGAAATTTTTTTAGTTCTTCCTGTTACAAACTCTATAGGAGAATACTCTCCTCTTTTTAGAAACTCTTTTCTTGTATTCTTAAATTTAACTTTCAGTTCTTCCACAGCGTGTTCATAAGGAACAAGTATCTTATCCCACTTTTCGTATTCCATTATTTCTCACCCTTTATTTTCAGATTTGTCAACTTCTATATTTTAACATAAATTATATTCATTTTGTATAATAAAGAACATCTCCATCTTCTATAAAATATTTAATTTCACCTAATTTATTTAGGTAACTTATCATTCCAACCAACGTTGACTTAAAGAAGTGATATTCCTTATAATTATAACTTAAATTATTTTCATTCAATATAATTTTCAAAATAGACTCTAAGCTTGTAGGCTCTTTCATTATATTTCTTATTTGATTTAAATATTTATTTACTGACTCTCTATGTTTATTTAATAAGTCTAATGTTTCAAATTTATCTAACTCTTTTTTACAATGACCCAACACAGCATATTCAAAATCTATTGTTTGTAATAAATCCAATGAATTTAAATATGCTTCTACATCAAATATGAATAATAAATCAAACTTATATAAAAGTTCCTCGCCTACTAGCATGTCTCCTAAAAAAAGCACCTTATCTTTAGTTAGTACTCCTATTGAACCAGCTGTATGGCCTTTTAAATCAATTATTTCTATATATTCGCCATTTATATGTAATTTTCCTGGTTTTATAGTCCTATCTATACTTACATTTTTCATATTTTTACTCATTAATATATTATCAAAAAATTCATTAGTATTTCCACCCATTATATATGTAGAAAATAAGATAGGATTATCTATATACAACTTTGAATAGAAACTAGACATATTTACTAAATTAGGGTATTTTTCTTTAAATTGATATCCCGCTCCATAGTGGTCATTGTGTTCATGCGTGTTTATCATCCATTTTATAGTTATTCCTTCTTTTTCTAAATCTCTAATTATATTTCTAGGTCTAACACCTGGAAGCCCTGGATCTATAATCAAAGCACTTTTATCACTAAACACATAAACCCCAGTGTTTGTTCCTCCTCTTATGTAAAAAGAGTTTCCTTTTATATTTTTAAATCTCATTAGAATCACCTTACAATACTATTGTTTTTAATCTATCTAAAGCACACTTTCTTACGCTCTCATCTTTTGATACTCTTATTTTTATATTATAAGCTGTATCTTCGTATAATAATGATTCTATAAAATACTCTACGATACCTCTATCCTTGAATTCTATATTCATTATTCCTTTTGAATAAATTTTCGAATCTAATACCATCATAGAATCTGCAAAGTTAAGTCTTTCATCTTTTCTCAAATATCTATCGTTTGGTTTAAATGATTCACAGTAATTTATTTTAAAATTCACAACATCATTATTAATTTCAAATTTATATTTATCTTTTATTAAAGATGCATACTCTTTATTTCTATTACTTATATTTTCTAAGTTTGAGTTATAGTCTTCTTTTGTCCAGTGTCCATATATTCTGCAATTTAAAGGTCTCACTTCATAAATTAAGCATCTATTATTTTCATCTTTAAATGGACAAGGACTCTTTTTTACATATTCTAAGAAATAATAATCTATAACCTTACTCAAACATTTTTTTCTTAAATCTTCATCAAGGCTTAAATAATGGTATATATTTATAAATTCAATTAAATTTATACCTACTGATTCCATACAACAATTACCACACCCTGTACAATTTCCATTAGGTACAGATTCATATACTTTATTTAACTCATCTATTAACTTATTTTCTTTTGCAAAATTTATGCTTTTCTCTATATCAATCTTTTTTAGGCTAGCCATTATTAATACTCCTTGTTATAATTATTAGGTTAATACAAACACTTATTATAACATATTTTTTCGAAACTTATTAGGAGGTACTTTTATATGAATAGATATACAAAAGTTATAAATATGATGGAAAGTTACTATACAAAAGATTATGAAAAGAAGAAAAAAAACGTAACTAAAGTTAGGGAAGTAAGAGAAGATACTGTTAGAAAATTCTTCTTACAAGGTGATTGCGAAGTTTTAGTAATATTAGAAGATAGCGGTAGAGAAATACTATTAGATGACTTTTCTTCAGAAGAAGATATAAAAAAATACTTAGGCCCTAAATTTATAAATAAAAAATAATTCTTTCTCCCTAAAATTTTAGGGAGTTTTTTTGATTTTTGTGTTATAAAACTTAAAATTGAGGTAATAATATAATATATAAATATTTAAACAATATTTAACTCAATCTCCCCAATTGTGAGCTTTCGTTCCCCCGATGAAAGCTCTTTTTTATTATAATATTGATATTTAAAATTTTTGGAGTATAATAGTTTATTAATAACTATTAAGGAGTTGTTGTTTATGATTAAAATAGGAAATTTAAATTTAGATACAGAATTTGACTATAGGATTATAAGAGAGGAAGATAACGATATAGACTTATTTATTGATATTAATTATAGAAGCTTAGATATAGATTGTGGCGATAGTAGCATTTTCTTTGCATCAAGGTTACAATTTCCATTCGTTAGATCAATAATACTTAGATTCAATAAATTAAATAATTTAATGACAGTACATCTTATGAGAGATATTGATTTATTCTCTGCATTCGCAAACTTTGAAATTGATTACTCAAATTCAATTATATCTATTAAAAACGATAAGGAAAAAGTAATTTTTACTAAACAAGCACTATAATTGTAAATAAATAAGGGGGCCTTAATAGGCCCCTTTATTTATTACTTATAATCAAAGTATAGTATACCATTCTTCACTAGTCAATTTGTTTTCTGAAAATTCTCATTTCTTATTTTTTATCAACTTTTCCAAATGCAGTTAAGTATATATCTTTTAATTCTGATACAAGTGGATATCTTGGATTAGCTGGTGTACATTGATCATCAAATGCATCTAAAGCTAACTTATCAACTGCAGCTTCAAAATCTTTTCCACTTACTCCACATTCAGCAATTGTTCTTGGTATATTAAGTTCAACTAATAATTTATTTACAGCATCTATTAAACTATCAACGCCCTCTTCTGTAGTTTTAGCTTTTAACCCTAAGTATCTTGCTATTTCAGCATACTTCTTATCAGCTACAAATGATTTATATTTAGGGAATGCTGAGAACTTAGTTGGTTTAGTTGCATTATATCTTATAACATATGGTAATAATATTGCATTAGATCTACCATGTGATATATGGAATTCTGATCCTAATTTATGAGCTAATGAGTGATTTATTCCTAAAAATGCATTTGCAAATGCCATACCTGCCATACATGATGCATTATGCATTTTTTCTCTTGCCTCTTTGTCACTACCATCTTTATATGCTCTTGGAAGATATTCAAATACCATTTGTATAGCTTTTATAGCTAATGCATCTGTATAGTCTGTAGCCATTACTGACACGTACGCTTCTATTGCATGAGTTAATACGTCTACTCCTGTATCTGCTGTAACAGCTTTAGGAACTGTCATAACAAAGTTAGGGTCTATTATTGCTATATCTGGAGTTAGCTCATAATCTGCTAAAGGATATTTTACGTTATTAACTTTATCTGTTACTACTGCAAAAGATGTAACTTCTGAACCTGTTCCTGAAGTTGTAGGTATAGCTACCATTTTTGCCTGTCTTCCTAATTTAGGGAACTTAAATACTCTTTTTCTTATATCCATAAATCTTAGTCTTAAATCATCAAAGTTCACTTCAGGATTTTCATAGAATAACCACATACCTTTAGCTGCATCCATTGATGATCCTCCACCTAAAGCTATTATAGTATCCGGTTTAAATTGTCTCATAACATTTGCCCCATTTAATACTGTATCTACTGATGGATCTGGTTCTACATCTGAAAATACTTCTATCATAACTGGGTTGTTTCTCTTTCTTAAATGATAAGTTAATTTATCTACATATCCTAATTGAACCATCATTCTATCTGTAACTATCATTACTCTATTAGTATCTGCCATTTTCTCTAAATAGCTAACTGATCCAAATTCATGGTAAACTCTCTCTGGTATTCTAAACCATTGCATATTATTTCTTCTCATAGTAACTTTTTTAATGTTTATTAAGTTTACTGCTGATACATTGTCTGTTGTTGAGTTATTACCCATAGATCCACATCCTAACGTTAATGATGGCATATTTACATTATATATATCACCTATTGCTCCATGAGTTGAAGGTGCATTTACAAGTAATCTACCTGTTCTAACCTTTTTCCCAAACTCTAGTATTATATCGTCGCTATTTGAATGTATAACTGCAGAGTGTCCAAGTCCACCAAATTCTGTCATTTCTACACATTTTTGTATTCCTTCTTTATACCCTTTTACTTTATAACAAGCTAAGACTGGACTTAATTTTTCTTTAGATAATGGATGATCATATCCAACTCCTTCAAGTTCAGCAACTAATATTTTTACATTTTTAGGTGCATTCTTTATACCTGCCATTTGAGCTATTTTATAAGCACTTTGTCCTACTATGTCAGCATTTATTGTACAACTCTCTTTGTTTATAACTAATCCTTCTAATAATTCTTTTTCTTCTTTATTTACGAAATAGCAATCATAAGATTTCATTAATCCTACCACTTCATCATAAATTTCTTCATCTATTATTACAGCTTGTTCTGATGCACATATCATTCCGTTGTCAAATGTTTT
Source organism: Paraclostridium dentum (assembly GCF_048568265.1). NCBI lineage: Bacteria > Bacillati > Bacillota > Clostridia > Peptostreptococcales > Peptostreptococcaceae > Paraclostridium > Paraclostridium dentum. Next base: position 2,766,675 of record NZ_CP183813.1, read on the forward strand.
TGATAATATTAAATCATTTACTGCTTGTTTTGCATCAGCTGTTTTTTCTATATAACATGGTACGTTCCCTGCTCCTACTCCTAACGCTGGTTTTCCAGAAGAGTATGCAGCTTTAACCATACCTGGTCCCCCTGTTGCTAATATTAATGACACTCCATCATTTTTCATTAAAGCGTTTGAAGCTTCAATTGATGGCTCTTCTATCCATTGAATACAATCTTTTGGTGCTCCTGCTGCTATAGCTGCATCTCTAACTATTTTAGCAGCTTCAGATGAAGACTTTTGAGCTGATGGATGGAAGCTAAATATAATTGGATTTCTACTTTTCATAGCTATTATAGATTTAAACATAGTTGTTGAAGTTGGGTTTGTTACAGGAGTAACTCCTGCTATAACACCTATAGGTTCTGCTATTAACTTATAATTTTCTTCTTCATTTTCCTCTATAACACCAACTGTTTTTTTGTACTTTATACTATTATAAACGTACTCAGTTGCAAATATGTTTTTAGTTACTTTATCTTCGAAAACTCCCCTTTTAGTTTCGTCTACAGCAAGTTGAGCAAGTTCTATATGTTTATCAAGACCTTTCATTGCCATTTCTTTAACAATCTTATCTACAGCTTCTTGATCTAACTTCAGCATCTCAGCTTTAGCTATATTAGCTTTTTTAACTAAATCGTTAACCTTTTCAGATGCTGTCATTTCTTTTAAACCATTCATATTCACTACCTTTTTAGCTTCTTTAGTCATTTTAAAATCCTCCCAAGATATTAGTTGATTTATATCAATGTTAGTTAATTAACAAACTTTATGTTTATATAATATATCCTGAGAAAACAATTGTCAATAATTTTTCGTTAATTTTTTATCTATTCGTTAAAATATTTTTTAAAATGAATTTTAAAAGTCTATTTTCATGTAATTTTTTGTATAAAAAAAGCTATTGATTATTAGATCAACAGCTTTTTTTATAAATTCCAATTACTATTCTTTAAAATTTATAATAACTTCTTTATATCCTAAATTTTTTAGATTACCTTCTAAATTTTTCTTTATACTAATCTTAACTTCCTCTAAAAACCCTTCATCTATAACTTTCTTTTCATATTCTTTCTTGCTATTAGATAGTTCTTTTAAAACCTCATTTACCTCAACTCTATTGAATAGTGCATTTTTCACATCATATATATATACATTTTCTTCATCTATATAGTGTTCTATTATCCCCCACTTATTAATGTTTATAGTTATTGAATTTCTTGTGTTGTTTGCAATTGTTATGTCTTTTAAGTTTACTCCACCCTTTACTATCCCATTGTACTTTATAATAAAAGATTTTTCTGTGAATGGAATTTTAATATTTTTAAAACTTTTATCCTTAGTAATAGTAACTATATTGCTATAATTGTACTTAGAAGTTGAAAGTTCTGCTACTTTTTCTATTGTATTTAATACCTTAGATGTGTCCTGTGGTGGTTTTTCGGAAAAAATTAGTCTTGATGAAATTATCCCCCCTATTAAAATACCTATAAATATAAACAGTATTAAAAGTTTATTCTTATTAATTTTTTTGTGTTTTTGTAGCAAATTTTTCCCTCCTTTTGATATAATATAAGCTACGATTAAAGTTTTTAATTTTGTTAACTTAAGAAAAATTAATCCATAAATTTTTTTAAATATGAAAGGAGATTTAAAATGACTTTATTAGTTTTCGGTCATAAAAACCCAGATACAGATTCTATCTGTTCATCAATATCATTAACATACTTAAAAAATCAATTAGGAAATACAGCTAAAGCTTACGCTTTAGGTGAAGTAAGAAAAGAAGCTCAGTACGTTTTAGACTACTTCAAAGTTGAGGCTCCAACTGTATTATCTTCTATATCAAATATATGCAAGGATGATGCTAACTTAGTACTAGAAGGTAAGCCTCAAGTTGTACTAGTAGACCATAATGAGTACGGACAAAGTATAGATGGTTTAGAAGATGCTGAATTAGTTGAAGTAGTTGATCATCATAAATTAGGAGGAATGCAAACTTCTACTCCTTTATCAATGAGATTAATGCCTGTTGGATGTACTTGTACAATAATAACTCAAATGTTTAAGGAAAATAATATAGAAATACCTTATGAGATAGCTGGATTATTAATGTCTGCTATACTATCAGATACTTTATTATTCAAATCTCCAACAACTACAGATATGGACAAAAAAGCTGTTGAAGAATTAAATAAAATAGTTAAAGTAGATGTTGAAAAATATGCTATGGATATGTTTAAAGCTGGTTCTTCATTAGATGGATTTACAGTTGAAGAAATAGTAAATATGGATTTCAAACCTTTTGATATGGAAGGTAAAAAAGTTGGAATAGGACAAGTATTTACTTTAGACATAGATGCTGTTCTTAATAAGCAAGATGAATTCTTAAACTATATAAACAGTACTGATTTCGATATGTTAGTATTAGCTATTACAGATATAATAAAAGAAGGATCTTATCTAATATACAAAGCTGAAGATAAAATAATATCTGATGCATTTGGTGTTAATGCTTCTCAAGGAGTGTTTGTTGAAGGAGCTGTTTCTAGAAAGAAACAATTAGTTCCAAATTTAACAGAAGCTGTTAAGAAAAATATATAGTAGTTAATACACTTGCGGGAGTATATAGTTGATTCCTTCAGACAAAGTGCTCAAAGTTCTCACTTTAAGTCTTTCGTCATCAACCATATACTCCCCCTGTTTGTTAACTACTATTTTTGTATAAAGAATAAGATAATAAATAAGAGAGAGATTTAAATCTCTCTCTTATTTATTATCTTATTCTTTCCAATCAGCACACTCTCCCATTTTTATTCCCCTACTATATTTCTTAGTAGCTTCTGTTACGGCTTTTATATTTTCAATTGGCGCTCCTGCAGGTATATCACAGCCAGAAGCTACTATATACCCATTAGGACTATCACTAGCTTTTACTATGCATTCCTTAACACTTGAATATACATCATCTATAGATCCATTTCTTACTATTGATACAGGATCTATATTTCCTATTATACACATTTTATCTCCAATTACATTTTTAAGAAGCTCTATATCTTCACAGTTATCTACACTGAATGCAGATAAATTCATATCTGCAATATCTTCCCATATACCTTTTGTTTTTCCACAAATATGTAATGTTGTTTTCTGTCCAGTAATTTTATAAATTCCATTTATAGTTTTTTCAAGATATGGCTTTGCAAATTCTCTAAACTGTTTCGGACTTATTAAATCCGCTGAAGATATTGGATCTCCAATTCCACAAACTAGTCCATAACGTTCATATACTTCTTTTGCATAAGCCAAATTACACTCTGTCATTAAATCTAATAATTTATGTAAGTTTTCTTTATCCTTAATCATATCTCTAACTAAATTTGTAGTACCTCTAACAGCTGAAGCTGCACTAATCGGACCTGATACCCCACTTCCGATACTTACTTCTTTTCCTAATTCTTTTTTTATTTTTCCTAAAGAATCCAGTATTATTGGCAATCTTCCATCCTTTAATGGATTTACTATATCCATGTGCTGTAACATTTTGTAATCCTTTAATGCTGGTTCGATTAAATGCGATGCCCTATCTGAATTATATCCCATTTTACTTCCAAACGCTTCACCCATACCTCTTAGCGTAACATTTATTCCAGCACTCTCTACTCCAAGTTCCCTTACTATATATTTTTCAGCTTCTAACATTTTGTCAGAATCAAAATAATATTCTTCTACATCTATACCTGCATAAACCGCTGCAGTTTCCTCAAACATTAAACTACACGGTAATCTATCTACCCTTTCCCCTCTAAAGTACGCAGCTTTTCTTTCAATTGCATTCATTTCATCTTTATAATCGCTCATAATCAGTTCCCCTTTATCTGAATTTAATTGAAAACAATGTATTATAAATCATTCTTTTACAATTTATGTCGCTTTAATTCTACTACACTTATTTTTCATTTTCTATAAATATAGAAAATACAAATAATAAGCTATCTAATTATGTTTTTTAACTATAAAATAATCAATAAATTAAAAAAGAGATTCTTAAAATTTAAGAATCTCTCTTCCTTTATATTCTTCACTCTTCTCATCCAAAAAGCGAAGTAGGATTGTATATTGATTGACGAAACACTTACAAACGCAGTTTGTCGTGTGAAGGAAATCAATATACAACCCTACAAGCTATCTACTACATTTTTTCTACGTCTGAATAGTCTTTTCCAAATGTCTCAACAGTAACTTTTTTCATTACTTGTGGAGTTTGAGGCTTGTCCATTCTATCTGTTCTTACAGAAGCTATTTCATCTACAACTTCTATACCTTCAATTATTCTACCAAATGATGCATATTGTCCATCTAAGTGTGGAGAATTAGCATGCATTAAGAAAAATTGTGATCCAGCTGAGTTTGGAGCCATTGTTCTAGCCATTGATATAACTCCTCTATCATGCTTTAAGTTGTTAGTGTGTCCATTTTGAGTGAATTCTCCTCTTATTGAGTATCCTGGTCCACCCATTCCATTTCCATCAGGGCATCCACCTTGTATCATAAATCCAGGTATAACTCTGTGGAATGTAACTCCATCATAGTATCCTGATTCTACTAAAGATACAAAGTTTTTAACAGTATTAGGAGCTATATGTGGATATAACTCAACTTTTATTTGCTTTCCATTTTCCATTTCTATAGTTACTATAGGGTTCTTATTTTCCATTTTATGTACTTCCTTTCTTATGAGTTTTTTTATTCTCATTTTATATTATATACCAATAATAATAAAAAATCACAAAAATAAGCTACTTATTTAAGCAGCCTATTTTTCATCAGTTGAATCTAACAATTCAGTTTCTTCGTATTTAATATCTAATAAATCTAAAATTTGTTTTGCTCTATCTTTAGTAGATCCTGATACTTCTACATAATTTATATTTTCAGACTTTAAGAAACTTAATATAGCTTCATCTATTTGTATAGCAATACTTTCATCTTGCCATCTAACTCCATCTTTAACATATCCAAATTGTCTTGGAACATAAACTATCATATCATAGTTTTGTATATCTTCTATAGCTAGACAATATAAGTCTTTTAAAATTTGAATTTCTTTATTAGTTCTTTTTCTATCACCTAACATAAATCTTCCATATACATATGGTACAAATGTAGCATAATCAGTTAGTGCATATTCAAATCCTGATAAATCATCTTCTATTTTCTTTTGACCTAAGTATATACCATATTGTTCAGATATAGTTTCTATCATGCCTTTGTCTCTTAAATATTCTGTTGAGTACTCTAACGCATAACCTACATCTAAGCCTGCTATTTTCATTTCAACGTATAAATGTTGTATTAATGTTGTCTTTCCACATCTAGGTCCACCTAGTACAGCAATTCTTTTAGTTGCCATAGTTTATATCAACTCCATTTTTATATTTCAAATTCAGAACCTTTTTATTATACTAGCATACGCAGATTTATTCAACATTTTGAGCCTAATTCCCATTTATTAGACTAGAATATTTAAAGATTTAGATATTTCATATCCTTCATTAAAAATTTGTTTACAAAATTCTCCTTCAAAATTTAAAGTAGCATTTTTACTAAATTCTATATTAGGTTTTACTATAATTATATTTTCTTCCTTATACGACTGCTTTACATAATCTGGTACTCCAAAATCTTTTTTCATAGTTATTAATACAATTTTATCAACTTTTTCATCTATCAATGGTTTTAATAACGTATTATTTATCATTCCTCCATCTAATTTATATCCATTATATATTCCATCCATTAAATCTTTTTTAAATTGCTCCGATGGACTTAAATCTTTTGAAGGTCTAAAAGGAAGCAGTGAACTATATTTTATACTGTCTAGGCCTTGGTCATAACTTTCTTTTGATATATCTACTACAACTTCATTCATTCTTGAATTATCAATTTGCACATAATTTACATAAAAGTTTTTCTTAATTTTAGAGTTATCCTCAAGTTTGCTTAATAAATCAATTGCTAAAGAGTTATCCACAGTATTATCAACTATTTTGACACCGTTTTCACCAATTGTCTGAATATTTATCCACATTTCTTTCAACTTGTTAACATTTTTTGTGTATATGTAATAACCATTTATTGCTCCTATTGAAGTTCCTGATATTACATCAAAGTCTAAACCTCTTTCATATAACCCATATATTACACCTGCTTGAAAGGCTCCTTTAGCTCCACCACCAGCTAAACATAATCCTATTTTCATACTAATTCACTCCTAACCTAAGTTTTTATTTATATAATAAATTTAGGGGGTGTATAAAGGTAAAATCCTTTTATACATCCCCCCTTTTTAATTTATCTATTTAAATCTTATAATTCATAAAACTTTTTAAAAGTTTTGTATATATCCATATGATCTTCTACGCATCCTAATTCTCTTATAGAGTGCATAGCTAATATTGGACTTCCAACATCAACAGATGGTATATCTATATGCGTAGATGATATAGGTCCAATTGTACTTCCACCTCTTACATCAGATCTATTAACAAATTCTTGGCAGTTTACTCCTGCTTCTTTACATATAGTTTTATACACAGCTATAGATTGACTATCACTAGTATAAGCTTGGTTTGCATTTATTTTTATAACAGGCCCTTTCCCCATAACAGGTCTATTTGTTGGGTCATGCTTCTCTCCTACATTAGGATGAACTGCATGTGCAAGGTCTGCAGATATTATAAATGAAGAATATAAACTTCTAAAAAATTCTTCTCTATTTTGACCTAAGCATAAAGATATTCTTTCTAATACATTTAATAACATATTAGAATCAGCACCTTGCTTAGTTGAACTTCCAACTTCTTCATTATCAAATACAGCAACTACATTTACTCCATTTAATGATTTAGCATCTATAAGTGCATGTAAGCTAGCATGCGCCATTGAAAGATTATCTAATCTTCCACAAGATATCATCTCTTCATTAGGCCCTATTAACATTCCTTTTTCATATTCGTATAAAAATAAATCAAAATCAATAATTTCTTCTATTTTTCTTCCTAATTCTTTAGCTATAGTTTTTAAAAGGAAGTTATCTTTTTCTAGAGAATCATTTAATAATCCCACTAATGGTAACATGTCTTTTTGCTTATTAAGAGCTACCCCTTCATTAACTTCTCTATTCATGTGTATTGCTAAATTAGGAATTATACATATAGGTTTATTTATATTTACTAAAGTTTCCTCAGGTCTTAATATACTTTTTCCTTTAAGTACAACTCTTCCTGCTATTGCTAACGGTCTATCTAACCATGTATTTAGTATAGGACCTCCATAGCATTCTGTATTTAATTTCAAGTAAGTTTTTTCAGCTTCCATTTCTGGATTTGGCTTAACTCTAAAAGATGGAGAATCTGAATGTGATCCTATTATTCTAAATCCATCTTCTTTTAAATTATTAGTGTTTATTGTAAATGCAACTATTGCTGATGAGTTTTTAGTCGTATAGTATTTTCCATCTTGCTCTAGTTTCCATTCTTCTCTTGAGTCAAGTTTTTTAAACCCATTTAATTTTAATAACTCTTCAGATGTCTCTACTGAGTGAAAAGCTGTAGGGCTTTTCTCTATAAACCCTATTAAGTTTCTTGCAAATTCTTTTGAATTCATTACAAATCCCCCTTAAAACTTTTATTTTATAATAAATCAAGTGTCGTATATTCTTTATTTATCTTCTTTATACCTTGATTATTAAAAGCTATTGTTAAGTCAGATCCAACAGCTGCTACTACAGTTCCTACCCCAAATTTAGGATGATAAACCTTTGAACCTAATTTTATATCATCAGATGTAGGTTCTGGTTTATTTTCTTTTATAGTGGCATTTACCTTATTTGCTACACTAGCCTTGTTCATAGATTTCATATATTTTTGCTTATATTTATCTAATATATTGTAATTAGCTTTAGAATAACTTAATTCATGTTCTTCTTTATTTAATTTTTCTATACACTCCTCTGGAAGTTCTTCCATAAATCTAGATTGTATAGATGGATTAGTTTTTCCATAAAGAGTTCTTTTCTTTGTAAGTGTCATGAAAAGTTCTTTTTTAGCTCTTGTTATTCCAACATAACAAAGTCTTCTTTCTTCCTCTATATCAGATTCACTCATAGATCTTACTGCTCTAGATATAGGGAATAATCCTTCTTCCATACCAACTAAATGGACAACTGGAAACTCAAGTCCCTTAGATGTATGGATTGTCATAAGTGATACTCTGTCATTTTCTTCATCATCACTTTCTGTTGAAGTAAGAGCTACATTAGTTAAAAATGTTTCTAAATCTTTTTCTTCACTACTATTTTCAAATTCAATAGCAATTGATATAAACTCTTTTAAGTTATCTATTCTGTCTTGAGCGTCTTCATTTTTATCTTTTTCAAGTTCATCTAAATATCCAGTAACATCTAAAACTTTTTCTATAAGTTTACTTACTGAGTAAGCATCCTTTATTACTCTAAGAGTTCCTACTAAATCTACAAATCCATTTATGTTTGCTCTAGCCTTTGTAGATATATCAGAGTTAGTATCTACATCTAAAAGAACCGAGAATATACTTTCTTGCTTTAAGCTAGCTCTATCTTCTATTTTTTCTATTGTTCTAAGTCCAATTCCTCTTTTAGGAACATTTATTATTCTCTTTAAAGATATATCATCTTGAACATTTTGAAGAACTCTTAAGTATGCAACCAAATCTTTTATTTCTTTTCTTTCATAGAATTTAGTTCCTCCATATATATTATATGGTATTTGATTTCTATTTAAAGCATCCTCTATAGCACGGGCTTGTGCATTTGCTCTGTATAATACAGCAAAGTCTTTAAAAGGTTTATTTTGTTTTCTATGAATTCTCCATATATTATCAGCAACAAAATCCGCTTCTTCTATCTCGTCTGATGTTACCTGTATTTTAATCTTTTCGCCTTCTTTTTGCTCACTCCAAAGTTTTTTTCTCTTTCTTTCTATATTATTAGAGATAACTGTATTGGCTGCATCTAATATAACTTGAGTTGATCTATAATTTTGTTCTAATTTTACTACATGAACATCATCATAGTCTCTTTCAAATTCAAGTATATTTCTTATATCTGCACCTCTCCATCCATATATACTTTGGTCATCATCTCCAACAACACATATGTTTTGATGCTCTTTGGCTAGTAACTTTATAAATTCATATTGAGCTTTACTTGTATCTTGGTACTCATCTACCATTATATATCTGAATTTATTTATATAGTAGGCTAGTACACTTTCTTCCTTTTTTAATAACTCAACAGTTTTTATTATTAAATCATCAAAATCTAACGCACTATTTCTTTTTAAACGGTCTTGGTATAAAGTATATACATCTGCAATTTTATTCATTCTCGCATCATTTCTATGCATATCTTTATATTCTTTAGGACTTAATAATTTATCTTTTGCTCCAGAAATGTAACTTATAACTACTTTAGGTTCAAAAGATTTATCACTTAAGTTTAATTCCTTTAAACAATCTTTAACCAAAGTAACTTGGTCTGAACTATCATATATAACGAAAGATCTATTATATCCGATTCTATTTATATCTTTTCTAAGAATTCTAACACAGCATGAATGGAAAGTTGTTATCCACATATCTTTAACATCCGAATCTATAGTTTCTTCAACTCTTTCCTTCATTTCATTTGCAGCTTTATTTGTAAATGTTATTGCTAATATATTACTAGGATGCACTCCTTTATTTTTCATAAGATGAGCTATTCTTGTTGTTAAAACTCTCGTTTTTCCTGAACCAGCTCCTGCTAATATAAGCACTGGACCTTCTGTTTTTAATACCGCTTCTTTTTGGGCGGGGTTTAGTGAATCTATATCCATCATTACCTCCTGATTGTATATGTTATATGTATATTTTAATCTATTATCTATATTTATTCAAATTTATTAAAAGCCCATATTAATCATATCCATTTTTTTAATTTTTCCTACAAAGAAAAAATCCTCAGATATATATCCAAGGATTAAATTTAGACTAAAGGTATTTATTTATTATATATATATTAATCTTAACTTAATAAGATTAGGGGCTAATTATTAACAGAATTTATACATATTTTATTAAAATAATCGTATAAATCCTCTTCTTTTCTAAATAAAGGTAAATTCATATTTTTGTGTATTTTTACAAGCCATGGACTATTTAATCCTGCTTCTTTAATTTTTAAATCATCTTTAAAAACTTCATTAGAATTTCCTTCAATTGTTATCTTGCCTTTATTTAAAACATATATGTAGTCACAAAGGTCATATATTAAATCCATATCATGACTCGATATAACTACCTTTATACCCTTTTCACATAATTCTTTTAATATTTTTATAATAGCTTTTGTACTTATTGGGTCTAATCCAGCTGTTGGCTCATCTAATAAAACAACTTTGTTTTCCATGGCTATAACAGATGCTATAGCTACTCTTTTTTTCTGACCATAACTTAAAAAATGTACTGGTTTATCTATTAAATCTATAGCATTAACCAATTCTAATGCTCTATAAACTTTTTTATTTATTTCACTTTCTTCTAACCCTATATTTCTTAAAGAAAATGCAACATCATCATATACTCTTGAATAAAATATCTGCTTATCTGGATCTTGAAATACTATACCTACATCTCTTCTTAAATTATATAGATCTTTCTTTTTATAACTTAACTCTTTACTATTATAAATAATTTTTCCTGCTGAAGGTTTCAATATGCCCATTAAGTTCATAAATAAAGTTGACTTTCCTGACCCATTTGAACCTATTATTCCAATCATATTCCCATTTGAAAAATCTAAACTTATATTGTCTAATGCTTTATTATTTTTTTCATATTTATATGTTAAGTTTTCTACTTTAAACATTTTAGTCTCCTATACGTGAAATTTACCATCATACAACTTTATATCTAAAGATATACTCATATCTTCATATCTTCTCATCATTCTAAAGAATAATGTTTTTATAAGTAATGACATTGAATTATATGATGTTCTTAAATTCGTATACCCAAATTTTAGTTGTTGTGATTTATATATTTCTTCTGCTTCTTCTATAAATATAAATATAAATCTATAAATTAAAATCATCAATTCTATAAGTGTATGTGGAATATGTAGTTTTTTTAATACTATTATTAATTGATTAAATGGAGTCGTAAGTATTAAGAAATAAATTGATATAATACAACTCATAGCTCTAAGTAATATGTTTACTGAGCTTTTTACAGCAAATTCAGTAGTACCTATGTATAATCCTAATATATTTACATTGAATATATAATCTTTATTTTCAAATGATATATTAATCAAATTTAACCCAATACCTATAATTAAAAAAATTATAGGTATTTTTAAACATTTAATGTATAGTTTCATATCTACTCTTGCTATAAATAGTATTAAAGCTGTCATAAATAGCATTATAAGTATATGTATATTTGCATTTTGGGTAATCATAGAAGCTATAACTCCTATAAATGTAATTCCTAATTTTATCAATGGATTTACATTTTTTATATTATTTAAATATGCACAGTTGTCAATTTCTAACATTTATCTTTTTTTCCTTTTTTATATCCTAAAAAATATCCAATTATTCCTGCCCCTATAGCTGCTTGAGTAGAGAAAAGTAAACTTTCAATCTCACCACTAGGTGGTTCATATAAGCTATTAAACCAAGGCTTATAATTAGGATTTATTTCACTAATTAAAGATTCTGCTTCTCCATCAGCACCTCCGTATTCAGCAGTTGAGTTTAATATTAACGGAGTTATTATTAAGATTACTGTTAAAATTAATAATAGTATATTTTTATTTCTAGTTTTGACTTTCGAATTTGTACTCATCTTCTACAACTCCTTCTTCATTTTGTGTTATTAAATTGTATACTAATGTAGTTAATAATCCTTCTGCAATTGCTATAGGTATTTGAGTTATAAAGAATACACCTAAAAATTTTACTAATGATCCTAATATACCTCCTGCTGGATCAGGGAATGCTAATGCTAATTGAGTTGCAGTTACAGTATATGTAGCTAAATCTCCTAATGCTGCAGAAAAAAATACACTTTTCCCTGTACTAATGTTTCTTTTTTTACAGAATTTAAATATTAAAAATGATACTATAGGACCTACTATCGCCATAGAAAAAGCATTTGCTCCTAAAGTTGTAAGTCCTCCATGTGCAAGAAGTATAGCTTGAAATAGCAAAGCTATAGTTCCAACTACTGCCATTACAGATGGCCCAAACAATATTGCTCCTAGACCTACACCAGTAGGATGTGAACAACTACCTGTTAAAGATGGTATTTTTAAAGCTGATAGTACGAATACAAATGCACCTGCTAGAGCTAATAGTACTTTCTTTTTAGGATCAGCTTTTACTATTTTATTTATTGATTTTAACCCGTATATGAAAAATGGTATAAATACGACAGTCCATAATATAGACCATTGCATAGGTAAGAATCCTTCCATGATGTGCATTGCATGTGAAGTCACAGGATTTAAGATTACAAGTAGTAACCCTGCTATAACTGATAATTTTAAATAATTCATTTTAAATCCCTCTCTTTTTTTATTTAGTACATTATTGTTTCATGTGATAAAATGACTAAATCAACTCTAAGTTTTAAAGGGCATACATAAAAAAATCCCAATCTTTGGATTAGGATTTAATAACATGACAAAGCGAACATAGTAGTTTTAAACTATGATACTTTCAATTATTTTCCTTCACCCCGAAGAACTTAATTTTTCAATTATAGGCAGGTCTCCTGGCTTAGCTTCTCTTTACTCCTTTTCCTTCCCGTAAAATTCACAGTGGTTTTAAAAGTTTCATCAGCTTTACAGTAGCGGGGGCTGCAGAGGATTTTAACCTCTTTCCCTATTAATTTTAAAAAACCTATAATCTCTAATATTTAATTATAATTTATCACATACTCTATCTATTATATATAATTCTATAAAAATTTCTATATTCCTCTAAAATTTTTATTTTTATTTTTTATACTTAAGTATATTTAACCAACTATATAGTTATTACTAAAATAAGTTATATACTTTAATAATTCTAACAATAAAAGTAACCTCCTTTAAATATATTTATATCTAAAGAAGGTTATTTTTATTGTCCATTAATTTTTTATTATATACAATCTCTTAATTCATGATCACTATTTTTATCACTTGTATTCATACTTTCCATACTCTTAGAACTTACAATATCAACACCTGTTCCTAATATGTCTTTAACTATAATATCTCCCACATTAACAGGTGCACATACGCATACTTTATCTAAAACTTTCATAATATCAAACATTAACTCTTTAGGCACAGAGTCATTAGTTTTAACTGGAAGTAAGTTTAAATAAGAACCGCTAAGTTTAACTGTAGTAGTTATAACTCTTCTTGGATTTGTAACTTCCTCTACTCCATATTTTGCTCCTCTTTTACATGTGTTTCCTTCAACTTTATACTCTCCATCAACTTTACTTACAACTAATGAACATCCCATTGGACATACTGTACAAGTAACATTTTTCATAATTATGCCTCCTCTACACTTACAATTATATTTCCTTTAATATCTTTAAATAAATCTTTACTAATTTTTATATTCTCCATCTCTGAAGGTATCATATGAGGTCTCTTTTTCTCTAAAATAATTTCATCGTTACTTCTAACAACTAACTTTTTATTTTTACAAATTTCTCTTACTCTCATAAATAAATTTACATCTTCATCGCTACTAACATCTATATTTTGAGGAACTATATATATAATTCCATTATCTGCAACTGTATTTACTTCTTTATTTTTATTTAACTTGTTTAAGCAATATAAAGCTGCGTTCTTTCCAGCTATCTTACTTTCTTTTGTAACAAAATCAACTAAGTCATGAACATGGACAACATTCCCACATGCAAACACACCATCTACATTTGTAGCCATAGAATTATTTACAATAGGTCCACTAGTTTTATTGTCTAATACAACTCCAGCTTCAACACTCAATTCATTCTCAGGTATAAGTCCAACAGATAAAAGAAGAGTATCACAGCTTATATATTCTTCTGTTCCTTTTATAGGTCTTCTGTTTTCATCTAATTTACTAATTGTAACCCCTTTTACTCTTTCTTTTCCATCTATATGTGTTATTCCTGTACTTAACATTAAAGGTATATCAAAGTCATCTAAACATTGAACAATATTTCTAGTTAATCCACTTGAATGTGGGTTTATTTCAACTACTGCCTTTACTTTAGCTCCTTCTAATGTCATACGTCTTGCCATTATAAGCCCTATATCACCAGACCCATATATAACAATTTCTTTTCCTACCATATATCCTTCCATATTAGAAAGTCTTTGAGCAGCTCCAGCATTATAAACTCCTGCTGGTCTATATCCAGGTATATCTATCGCTCCTCTTGTTCTTTCTCTACATCCCATTGCTAAAACTATAGCATCTGCTTTTATATTTATTATTCCATCTTCACCTAAAGCTTCTATAGTCTTATCTTCACTTATATTTAAAACCATTGTATCTAGCATATATTCAATATTTTCTTGTTTAACCATTTCTATGAATTTATGAGCGTACTCTGGTCCTGTTAATTCTTCTTTAAACTCGTGTAATCCAAAACCATTGTGTATACATTGATTAAGTATTCCACCTAATTCTCTGTCTCTTTCTATTATAAGTACATCTTTTGCACCATTTCTTTTAGCTTCAACTGCTGCACCTAAACCTGCAGGTCCTCCTCCAACAACTACAACATTATATTTCAACTAACTCACCCCTTAATTCTTTTGATTTTCCTAATACAGTATTAGAGTTTTCGTAGTCTTTTAAAACATCTTCCACATCTATTTTAAGTTCTCTTGCTAATATTTCTATAACTTTAGGTCCGCAAAATCCTCCTTGGCATCTTCCCATACCTGGTCTTACTCTTCTTTTGACTCCATCTAATGTTCTAGCTCCACATAGTGAATTTATTGCATCTATAATTTCGCCCTCTGTTATACTTTCGCATCTACAAACTATTTTTTTATATCTTGGATCTTTCTTCATAATTTCTTCTTTTTCTTCTTGAGTCATTTTTATGAAAGGTTTATTCTTATGTCTCTTAGACTCAAACTTTTTATTTTCACTTAACATTAATCCTTCTTCTTTAAGAATTTCTACAACATATTTTGCAACTGCTGGTGCTGATGCAAGACCTGGTGATTCTATTCCTCCAACATTTATAAAGTTTTTACATTTCTTTGATGCAAATATCATAAAGTCTCCTGTATTTGGAGTTGCTCTAAGTCCTGCAAAACTAGTGATTGTTTTTCTGAAATCAATATTTTCTATAGTCTTTTTAGAGCTATTTACGATTTCACTAATTCCTTCTTTTGATGTAGATACATCTTCTTTTTCATCTACAGCAGTAGCATTTGGACCTACTAATAAATTTCCATGTACCGTTTGTGTAACCAATACACCTTTTCCTTTTTCAGTTGGACATTGGAATAAAACATGATTAGCAATTTTACCTTCACTTTTATCTAATATTTTATATTCTCCTTTTCTAGGTATTATAAAATATTCATCTCCACCTATCATGTTATTTATCTTATCAGCAAAAACTCCAGCTGCATTTACAACATATTTAGCTTTTATATTGTTTTTGTTTTTTATTTTTATATTGAAACAATCTCCTTCTTTAACTATGTCTGAAACTTCAGATTCTAGTTTTAAATCTACCCCATTAAACATAGCATTTTCCATAAGTGCTATATTTAAGTTAAATGGACAAACAATTCCTGCACTCTCACAAAGTAATGCTCCAACTACATTGTCATTAACATTTGGTTCTAGTTCTAATACTTCTTCTTTATTTAATACTTTTAATCCAGTAGCTTTATTTTCTAATCCTCTTTCGTATAAACCTCTAACGTGTTTCATTTCTTCTTCATCAAATGCTAAAACTAACGATCCTATTTGTTTAAAGTCTACGTTTAAATCTTTACATAAATCTTTATATAATTTATTACCTTCTATATTTAACTTAGCTTTTAAGCTTCCAACCTTTGCATCATATCCACCATGCACTATAGCACTATTTGACTTAGTAGTTCCTTGGCAAACTTCTATTCCTTTTTCTATAACTACTGTTTTTAAATTATACTTTGATAATTCTCTAGCTATGGCACTTCCACTTATCCCTGCTCCTATTATTGCTATATCATACATAATTTTGCCTCCTTGAAAAAAAAATAGAGAGCCCCCCTATACAATGTATAGAAGGCTCTCTTATCTCTTCGCCATAATATTTCATTTTTTAAAATCGTTTTCCTTTTATAATTCTATATTATCATAGATTATTTTAACTGTCACTACCCTAAATTATTTTGGTTATATATTTGCTTCACAAACTATATCCTCTTTATACTTATATGATTTAGGGAATCTATCCGCTATATCTGTAAATATACCTGTAACCCCCCAATTAAATAGTTGATTAGCTCTTGCTAGGTCATTTACAGTCCAAACATTAATTTTATATCCATAACTTCTAAATTTTTCTACCATTTCTTTAGTTAAGCCTTCATTTTGTGGATGTATATAATCAGCTCTGCACATTTCCATAATAGAAGACCAATCATCTTGTAAAGTGTGTGTTTCAAATAAACATCCTACAGAAGTATTTGGACTTAAATCTTTAAATTTAGATAGCATTAATGGGTTAAAACTCGATACAATAACTCCTATATCACCATCTAATTTATTTAAAGCTTCTACAAATCTCTCTATAAGTTCTTGAGTTAATTCTTTACCTCCGCAACATGATTTTAATTCAAAATTGACGTTTAATTTATATTTATTTATCAATTCAATCAACTCATCTAAAGTAGGTATTTTTTCTCCAATATAATCGTCACCAAACCAACTTCCTGCATCTATATGCTTTAAATCTTCTTTACAAATATCATATAAAGACCCTGTTTTGTTAGTGCATCTGTCTAGTGTATCATCATGGTTTATTACTAGAGTTTTGTCTTTTAAAATATCAATGTCACATTCAAACCATTTTATTCCTTTATCCTTGCATAATGAAAATGCTGATAAAGTATTTTCTGGTGCTAATGTAGACATTCCTCTATGAGCAAATAGTATTTTTTCCATTTTATCTCCTTTATTGCTTAATACCAATATCTATAAATCTTTAATTTTTTTACTATTTACTTTAATTATATAACTTTTACTTGTAATCTATCATTAATTTTTTGCACTAGCTAACTCTTTTTCAAATTCTTCGTCTTCTTTTGCCCATAAAAGAGATCTATTTACTGCTCTTTTCCATCCTTTGTATAGTAAGTTTCTTTTTTCTTCACTCATGTTTGGCTCAAATTCTTTTTCTAATGACACAGACTTTTTAATATCCTCTTTATTTTCATAGAATCCTACTGCTAACCCAGCAAGATATGCTGCTCCTAACGCCGTAGTTTCAAGTACTTTAGGTCTGTTTATGCTTACATTTAATATATCTGATTGGAACTGCATTAAGAAATTGTTAGCACTAGCTCCACCATCAACTTTAAGGTTTTTAAGCTCTAAGCCTGAGTCCTCTTGCATAGCATTTAATACATCTTTTACTTGATATGCTATTGATTCAAGTGTAGCACGAACTAAGTGAGCTCTGTTGGCTCCGCGAGTAAGACCCATAACAGATCCTCTTGCATACATATCCCAATACGGTGCTCCAAGTCCTGCAAAAGCTGGAACTACATATACACCATTAGTATCTTTTACACTCTCAGCATAGAATTCACTTTGCTTAGCATCATATAGTATTCTTAATTCATCCCTTAACCATTGTATAGATGCTCCACCTATAAATATACTTCCTTCTAGCGCATATTCTACTTTACCATCAACACCCCAAGCTATAGTTGTAAGTAATCCATTTTTTGACTCAACCATCTTCTCTCCAGTGTTCATAAGCATAAAACAACCTGTTCCATAAGTGTTTTTAGCGCATCCTTCTTCAAAACAAGTCTGACCAAATAATGCTGCTTGTTGATCTCCTGCACATCCAGCTATAGGAATTTCCGCTCCACCTAACATATACTCATCAGTGTGTCCATATACATAACTAGATGGTTTAACATCTGGTAACATACTTTTTGGTATATCTAGTATTTCTAATATTTCATCATCCCATTTTAAATCTTTTATATTATATAACATTGTTCTTGCTGCATTTGAGTAATCTGTAACATGCACCTTACCTCTAGTTAAGTTCCATATTAACCATGTATCTACTGTTCCGAATAATAATTCTCCATTTTCAGCTTTCTCTCTAGCACCCTCAACATTATCAAGTATCCATTTTATCTTAGTTGCTGAAAAATATGCATCAAGAATCAATCCTGTTTTATCTTTTATTTTATCTTTATATCCTTTAGCTTCTAATTCATCACATATCTGAGATGTTCTTCTACATTGCCATACAATTGCGTTATATACCGGCTTACCTGTATTCTTATCCCAAACTATAGTAGTTTCTCTTTGATTTGTTATACCAATACCACAAACTTGTTCTGGTTTAATGCCATTAGTTTCTAACACTTCTCTCATTACACCACTTTGACTTCCCCATATTTCCATAGGATTGTGTTCTACCCATCCTGGCTTTGGATAAAATTGAGTAAATTCTTTTTGTGACGTAGCTACTAAATTTCCTTCTTTATCAAATAATATAGCTCTTGAACTTGTAGTTCCTTGATCTAATGCCATCATATATTTTTTCATATCGCTTTGCCTCCAATAATTATTTATTTTAAATCCTTGATGTATTTTAATTCATGTATTTTTTAACGCCTTTATCGAATACAAATCCTGCAAGGATGGCTCCTATTATAGGTCCCACTATAGGTACCCAAAAATACATGTCAGGTCCTAGTGCTCCGCTTCCCCAACCTGCTAAAACAGCAAACATCTTAGGCCCAAAATCTCTTGCTGGATTCATTGCAAAGCCTGTTAATACTCCAAAACTAGCTCCTATTATAGCTATTGTTATTCCTATAAAAACTGGTGCTAAATTTGACATAGGTTTGTTTGAATTTTTTTCTTCGCCTACTGCTAATATCACTATGACTAACAACATAGTTATGAAAGTTTCTACAAGTAATGCATCAAATGAATTTAATGCAGCATTTGGATAAGTAGAAAATATACCTGCTGTAGTAAGTCCGTTTGAACCAGCTCTTACTATATTATTTGCATTCTCAAATGATAAGAATAGCTTATTAAATAACAAGTAAACTGTTGCTGCTCCTGCAAAACATCCTAGTATTTGAGCTATAATATATGGCAATACTTTTTTCTTTGGAAAATCTCTGTGTACCATTAATGCAATTGTTACAGCTGGATTTATATGAGTACCTGATACTGCTCCAGTTACATATATTGCAATTGTTACAGCTAACCCCCATATTATTCCTATTTCCCATTGAGAAACATCTGCTCCACTTAATACCATAGATGCTACAGCTCCACACCCTATAAAAATCAATATCCATGATCCAATAAATTCAGATATGCACTCTCCTAATAAAGTCTTTTTCAACTCAATACCTCCCTTGATATTTTATGTAATTAGTCAAATAAGGCAAAAAAACAGAGAGCTCCTATCATTTTTATAGGGGGCTCTCTCATCTCCAGCCAGTTATTAATTTAATTAAATGCTATCACGAAAACATTTTCCAGTCAATAAAATACTTTGTTAGATATTTAATAAACTAAACTGCTATATCAATTGAAAAAGCTACTTTTTCTGAATTACCACATATCGATATCCGTAGTAGATATAGCCATAGCTCCAGCTGATAATCCACCAATTATTTCTTCTTTTCTATCTATTAATCCTCCACATATAATAGGTACGTTGGGATAAGTTTTGTTCATTTTTTTTATTACCTTTTGAATTACACCTGGCATAATTTCTATCGCATCTGGTTTTACTCTCTTTAAACTTTCAATTGCATTCTCAAGAGACATAGAATCTATAAAGAAAAATCTTTGAACAACTTTTAAGTCTAATTCTATAGCTCTTTTAACTATATTAGTTTTAGTTGTTATTATCCCATCCAAATTGAATTCTTTTTTCATATAATCTACAGCTATAGGACTAGATGAAAGCCCTGTTATCATATCAATATGAACAAATACCTTCTTATTATGTTCATGTAAAATTTGTATTTTTTCTTTTAAAGTAAGGATATCTTCATTTAGTAAAAAAACAATATCTCCATCTGAATTTGCAGCATCTTCTAAATGTGCATCACCCTTTATCGCACAAATTATTGGGTTTAATTCTAATAATTCTTTCATATATGCCTCCTCGCTTTTGCTCCAATCTATTATTTATTTAAATTTAAAACAATAAATTATGTCTAGCAAAACCTTTGCCTTTTATAAAATTTATTATATCACTTTTTTTAAAATAAGATATTATTGTTTTTTAATTTTAAATTTTATTATAAAACATTTCTTTATAAAATATTTTATAAAGTATGTGTTTTTTGTTAGCATTTTATCATTCAGTGTAAAACTTCCAAAAACTTTTTATAAATAGTACATACTATATATTTATTTTTCATATAAATTTTATTTTGAATCACAAAATAAGCCCTCATATTAGTATTTTAATTTACTAACATGAGGGCTTATTTATATATCTAATTATTATTTTCCAAAATGTCTATTTAATAATCCCAAGAATGCTTTTCCATGTCTAGCTTCATCTTTACACATTTCATGAACTGTATCATGTATAGCATCTAATCCTAATTCTTTAGCTTTTTTAGCTAATTTCAATTTTCCATCAGTTGCTCCGTATTCAGCTTCTACTCTTGCTTTTAAGTTAGCTTGTGTATCTGCTACTACTACTTCTCCTAATAACTCTGCAAATTTAGCTGCATGTTCTGCTTCTTCAAATGCTATTCTTTTATATGCTTCTGCTACTTCTGGGTATCCTTCTCTGTCTGCTTGACGACTCATTGCTAAGTACATTCCTACTTCTGTACATTCACCTGTAAAGTTAGCTCTTAATCCTTCTATTACTTCTGGATCTATTCCTTGAGCTACTCCTATTCTATGCTCGTCTGCCCAAACCATTTCACCTTTCATTTCTTCGAACTTATCAGCTCCAACTTTACATACTGGACAAATCTCTGGTGCTGTTTCTCCTTCATGTATATATCCGCATACTGTACAAACAAATTTTTTCATGTTTAAAATCCTCCCTGTATTTAATGTAATTTTTAATTTTCCACGTTAATTATCATTAATTTGTTAACGTTTTTCCTAGTGCCTAAATATATACCCAAAATATGTTACTTTAAACATATTTTCAGATATATATTTAAGTTATTTATCAAATCTCTATATATTATTTCCCAAAATGTCTATTTAATAATCCTAAGAATGCTTTTCCATGTCTAGCTTCATCTTTACACATTTCATGAACTGTATCATGTATAGCATCTAATCCTAATTCTTTAGCTCTTTTAGCTAATTTTAATTTTCCATCAGTTGCTCCATATTCAGCTTCTACTCTTGCTTTTAAGTTAGCTTGTGTATCTGCTACTACTACTTCTCCTAATAACTCTGCAAATTTAGCTGCATGTTCTGCTTCTTCAAATGCTATTCTCTTATATGCTTCTGCTACTTCTGGGAATCCTTCTCTGTCTGCTTGACGACTCATCGCTAAGTACATTCCTACTTCTGTACATTCACCTGTGAAGTTAGCTCTTAACCCTTCTACTATCTCTGGATCTACTCCTTGAGCTACTCCTATTCTATGCTCGTCTGCCCAAACCATTTCACCTTTCATTTCTTCAAACTTATCTGCTCCAACTTTACATACTGGACAGATTTCTGGTGCTGTTTCTCCTTCATGTATATATCCACATACTGTACAAACAAATTTTTTCATATTAAAATCCTCCCTTTAACCTTATATATATATTAATTTAATTAGTTTCTAAATTTTTATTAACTTGTTATAGTATATATATACCCGCCGTCTTTCTTACTAAACATAAATTTAAAAATAAATCTTATAAAATTTAAAATTATCATAATTATTCTAAAATTTTAACTAAAATAGATAATCCTGTTAAATTTTATTTTTGATTTATATCTTACTATACTTATTTTCCCAAATTTTTCATTTTAATTCAAGTAATAATTACAACTTTTTATAATAATAATTTTTCTATATAAAAAATGGTTCCTATTAAATATAGGAACCATCTGCTTAACACTACTTTAATTTTCAAAACATGTTTTCTCTATATACTGCAATAATCTTACCTAAGATTTTTTAAAGAATCTCTTTTGCTTAAAAATAACATTATAAATATTAAAACCAAAATTACAAAACTACATACCATTCCAGCTTCAGGTCCAAATGGTCCCCCTGTAATAAACTCATTTCCTACTAAATTTAAGTCAACTATACTTCCTACTCCGACATCATTTCCACTAACTTGGAATCCAAATATATTGCCTTGAGCAAAATTCCATGCACTGTGAATTCCACAAGCAACCCATAAGCTACCAGTATTTATAACTATTAATCCAAGTAAAATTCCAACTAATACAATATTTAGCATCGCTACATAATTTATACCAGGATTCTCAGAATGTATCAATCCAAAGAACACAGATGATAGTATTAGCCCAACTGTAATATTGTATCTAGCACCTAATACATTCATTAGCCACCCTCTAGTTACTATTTCTTCTGTTGCACCTTGTATCAACCATCCTATTAAGATTATTGAAATATTTAATAATGCTGCTGTTCCTACTGGCTGCAGTGAGTTTGTTTCAATTGTTATAAATCCAAATATATATAATATAAATACTACGGTACTCATCATAAGAAGTCCTATAAGTAATCCTGATGCATATTTTACAAGCCAACTCTCTTTATAAAATCCTAAAGTTGATATTTCTCTTCCTTCTATGGCTAGTACCCAAATAAATACTATTGATGATATCAACCCAAATGCAAGCAACTGAACAAATTGTATTATTAAATTCTGATTCTGCATAAAGAAATCACTCTTTGATATCGATGTCAATATAGGTCCAAATATTAATTGTCCAGTATTTATACCTCCTTTTATAAATAAGTATGCTAACAACATAGATAGGAAGAAATTAAGAAGTACTCTACTTTTTTTAGCATCTTCTGTCATCCTAGTTTTTTCTATCATTATAATGTTCCTCCTTATAAAAAATAAGATTATTTTCAATTTAACTAGTATATATATCTTTTCTAGATTAAATCTACTTTATACATAGTTTAATTATTTCTTACATTTAAACTATGTTAATTTAATGTTTGTTTAGCTTCTACAATTTTTTAAATCATTATAATTTCCTTATAATTAAAAAAGTTACCTATATATAATATAGGTAACTTTAAAATTTATTTTTCTAACAATTCTTTATACGGCCAACCTTTTTGACCCTTTTCTAATATAAACATTCTATCTGATTTTATTCCTTTAGATTCTAAATAGTTTATTGTGTTCTTAGCTCCACTTCCACCACCTGGGCATACAACTATTATAGGATTATCATTTTCTTCTAACTTAGGTAAAACTGTATCTATCTTAGCCTTTTCTTCATCCTTTTCTGCAGGATAAGCATAAGTAGGAATAGTTCCCTCTATATGATGTTTATCATAGTCTTCTTTAACTTGTATATCAACAAGTGTAATATCTTTTTTACTTTCTATTGCTTCTTTTAATTGGTCTGCTGTATAGTAATTATACTTCTTTTCACCTTCAGCAGATTCTTTATCTTTGCTACCACATCCAACTAGAGATAACGTTATCACTAGAAGCATACTACATAATAATAAAATTTTCTTCATAATTCCCCTCCTGATTTGTTATACTATTAAATTTTAACATTATTAGACAATTCACTTCCAATAGTTTTTATCTATTTTAAACTTAAAATCGATAGTTTTTACCTATATTACCCCTTTATACTTGTTTGTCTTTTATTATCTCTTTATTTCATATCATAGCTACGCGATTCTCTTTTTATTTAATCTCATCTCCTACACTCGTAATCATTCTTTATTTTACACAACAAAAGTGGTTAAGATTTAGTTTGCAACTCAATGGTCATTCAAAGCATCTTCCCTTATTTCTTCATATCATACTTTACAAGCGTGATCTTTTTTATTTTATACATCAAAAAATGGTTAGTATTAAGTTACAATGCAGAAGTCATTTTAAAGCATCTTCTCTTATCCTTTAACGCATACCGTACAAGCGTAATTCTTATTTATTTTACACAACAAAAAGTGGTTAAGGTTTAATTTGCAACGCAGTGGTCATTTTAAAGCATCTTCTCTTATCCTTTAACTCATACCGTACAAGCGTAATTCTTATTTATTTCACACAACAAAAAGTGGTTGATATTTAGTTTGCAGCGCAGTGGTCATTTAAAGCATCTTCTCAGCTTTATGACCCAAGCGCAAACTAAATATCAACCACTACACAAATCCACGTAAAATAAAAAAGATTACGCGGCTACGTCCTACTCTCCCAGGCAGCTTCCCACCAAGTACCATCGGCGCTAAAGAGCTTAACTTCTGTGTTCGGAATGGGAACAGGTGTATCCTCTTTGCTATAATAACCACATAATCTTTATTTGGAGCGGGTGAAGGGGATCGAACCCTCACAGCCGGCTTGGAAGGCCGGAACTCTACCATTGAGCTACACCCGCATATATTTTGAGTTAGTACTCTAAAAACTGAATAACATTTGTAAGATTAAATAATCTTGGTCAAGTCCTCGATCTATTAGTATCGGTAAGCTACATACATTGCTGCATTTACACCTCCGACCTATCAACCAGGTAGTCTTCCTGGGATCTTACCCTTACGGTGGGAAATCTTATCTTGAAGTTGGCTTCGCGCTTAGATGCTTTCAGCGCTTATCCATTCCGTACATAGCTACCCAGCCATGCCCTTGGCAGAACAACTGGTACACCAGAGGTACGTCCATCCCGGTCCTCTCGTACTAAGGACAGGTCTCCTCAAATTTCCTACGCCTGCGACGGATAGGGACCGAACTGTCTCACGACGTTCTGAACCCAGCTCGCGTACCACTTTAATGGGCGAACAGCCCAACCCTTGGGACCTACTACAGCCCCAGGATGTGATGAGCCGACATCGAGGTGCCAAACCTCCCCGTCGATGTGGACTCTTGGGGGAGATAAGCCTGTTATCCCCAGGGTAGCTTTTATCCGTTGAGCGATGGCCCTTCCATGCGGAACCACCGGATCACTAAGTCCGACTTTCGTCCTTGCTCGACCTGTATGTCTTGCAATCAAGCTCTCTTCTGCCTTTACACTCTACGCACGATTTCCGACCGTGCTGAGAGAACCTTTGAGCGCCTCCGTTACTCTTTGGGAGGCGACCGCCCCAGTCAAACTGCCCACCTGACAGTGTCCCAATACCTGATTCAAGGTATCTGGTTAGAATCTCAGTACTACAAGGGTGGTATCCCAAGGATGGCTCCACCAAGACTGGCGTCCTGATTTCATAGCCTCCCACCTATCCTGTACATGTAGCACCAAAATTCAATGTCAAGCTACAGTAAAGCTCCATGGGGTCTTTCCGTCCTGTCGCAGGTACCCGGCATCTTCACCGGGATTACAATTTCACCGAGTCTGTTGTTGAGACAGTGCCCAAATCGTTACGCCTTTCGTGCGGGTCGGAACTTACCCGACAAGGAATTTCGCTACCTTAGGACCGTTATAGTTACGGCCGCCGTTTACTGGGGCTTAAGTTCACTGCTTCGGATAAATCCTAACAGATCCCCTTAACCTTCCAGCACCGGGCAGGCGTCAGCTCCTATACATCGTCTTGCGACTTAGCAGAAACCTGTGTTTTTGGTAAACAGTCGCTTGGGCCTATTCTCTGCGGCCACCTCGGGCGTTAACCCTAACGTGGCACCCCTTCTCCCTAAGTTACGGGGTCATTTTGCCGAGTTCCTTAACAACAGTTCTCTCGCTGGCCTTAGGATACTCTCCTCACCCACCTGTGTCGGTTTGCGGTACGGGCACCTTTAATCTCGATAGAAACTTTTCTCGACAGTGTGAAATCAGCTACTTCGCTACTTAATTTCGCTCCCCATCGTACCCCAGCATTATCATGGCGGATTTGCCTGCCTTGACTGCCTCAGTACTTAGCCACACATAACCAACAGTGTGGTTAGCTTATCCTACTGTGTCATTCCATCTCTCAAACGATTATCGGTGGTACAGGAATCTCAACCTGTTGTCCATCACCTACGCCTTTCGGCCTCGGCTTAGGTCCCGACTAACCCAGGGCGGACGAACCTTCCCCTGGAAACCTTGGGTTTACGGCCCGTGGGATTCTCACCCACGTCTCGCTACTCATGCCAACATTCTCACTCCTATACTGTCCACACGTCCTTACGGTCATGCTTCAGCCTGCATAGGAAGCTCCCCTACCTATCATAAATGATATCGTAGCTTCGGTAGTAAGTTTTAGCCCCGGTAATCTTCGGCGCAGGATCACTCGACCAGTGAGCTATTACGCACTCTTTAAATGAGTGGCTGCTTCTAAGCCAACATCCTGGTTGTCTATGCAATCCCACATCCTTTACCACTTAACTTACATTTAGGGACCTTAGCTGACGATCTGGGCTGTTGCCCTCTCGACTATGAATCTTATTACCCACAGTCTGACTCCCAAGTATAAAATAACGGCATTCGGAGTTTGATAATCTTCGGTAAGCTCAATGCCCCCTAGGATATTCAGTGCTCTACCTCCGTATTTCTCAACCTTGAGGCTAGCCCTAAAGCTATTTCGGGGAGAACCAGCTATCTCCGAGCTCGATTGGAATTTCACCGCTATCCACAAGTCATCCCCGAGCTTTTCAACGCTCGTGGGTTCGGACCTCCACGAAATTTTACTTTCGCTTCATCCTGCTCATGGATAGGTCGCTCGGTTTCGGGTCTACGACAGCAAACTTAACGCCCATTTAAGACTCGCTTTCACTACGGCTCCATACCTTAAGTACTTAACCTAGCTTACTATCGTAACTCGTTGGCCCGTTCTACAAAAAGTACGCGGTCACACATATAAAGTGCTTCCACAGCTTGTAAGCGCAGGGTTTCAGGTTCTATTTCACTCCCCTCCCGGGGTTCTTTTCACCTTTCCCTCACGGTACTATGCGCTATCGGTCACTAAGTAGTATTTAGCCTTGGAGGATGGTCCCTCCTGCTTCCCACAGGGTTTCACGTGTCCCGTGGTACTCTGGATCACATCTAAAGTCTTCTCGTTTCAACTACGTGGCTATTACACTTTATAGCGGAGCTTTCCAACTCTCTTCGTTTACGATACCTCTTCGTTGATGATGTGTCCGCAACCCCAGCGAAGAAAACTTCACTGGTTTGGGCTATTCCGCGTTCGCTCGCCGCTACTTACGGAATCGAATTTCTTTCTTTTCCTCCGGGTACTTAGATGTTTCAGTTCCCCGGGTTCCCCTCACTAAGCTATGTATTCACTTAATGATACTTAGACATTACTCTAAGTGAGTTTCCTCATTCGGAAATCTTCGGATCAAAGTTTACGTGCAACTCCCCGAAGCTTATCGCAGCTTATCGCGTCCTTCATCGGCTCTTAGTGCCAAGGCATCCGCCCTGCGCCCTTAATAACTTGACCAGTTATTAAATGACTTCGCCAATGTCCATTCGTCAATATGACTCATGTCCCATTGCTTAAAAGTGTTATTTTTTAAAGAGTTTTCTTCTCTTATAATTGGTTTATTTAATCATCACTAAATGTTATGCAGTTTTCAAAGTACTAAAGTACAATTAAGTACTAATTTTGAGAACAATAAGCTCTCAAAATTAAACAGTAGGCAATTACTCCTTAGAAAGGAGGTGATCCAGCCGCACCTTCCGATACGGCTACCTTGTTACGACTTCACCCCAGTCATTGGTTTCACCTTCGACGGCCGCTTCCTAAAAGGTTAGCTAACCGGCTTCGGGCGCCCCCAACTTCCATGGTGTGACGGGCGGTGTGTACAAGACCCGGGAACGCATTCACCGCAGCATTCTGATCTGCGATTACTAGTAACTCCAGCTTCATGTAGGCGAGTTTCAGCCTACAATCCGAACTGAGAATGGCTTTAAGGGATTAGCTCCACCTCGCGGCTTGGCAACCCTCTGTACCACCCATTGTAGCACGTGTGTAGCCCTAAGCATAAGGGGCATGATGATTTGACGTCATCCCCACCTTCCTCCGAGTTATCCTCGGCAGTCCCTCTAGAGTGCCCAACTTAATGCTGGCAACTAAAGGCAAGGGTTGCGCTCGTTGCGGGACTTAACCCAACATCTCACGACACGAGCTGACGACAACCATGCACCACCTGTCACCACTGTCCCCGAAGGGAAATCTCCGATTAGGGAGAGGTCAGTGGGATGTCAAGCTTAGGTAAGGTTCTTCGCGTTGCTTCGAATTAAACCACATGCTCCGCTACTTGTGCGGGTCCCCGTCAATTCCTTTGAGTTTCACTCTTGCGAGCGTACTTCCCAGGCGGAGTACTTAATGCGTTAGCTGCGGCACCGAGGGGGGTAACCCCCGACACCTAGTACTCATCGTTTACGGCGTGGACTACCAGGGTATCTAATCCTGTTTGCTCCCCACGCTTTCGTGCCTCAGTGTCAGTTACAGTCCAGAGAGCCGCCTTCGCTACTGGTATTCCTCCTAATATCTACGCATTTCACCGCTACACTAGGAATTCTACTCTCCTCTCCTGCACTCAAGTTCTCTAGTTTCAAAAGCTTACTACGGTTGAGCCGTAGCCTTTCACTTCTGACTTAAAAAACCACCTACGCACCCTTTACGCCCAGTAATTCCGGATAACGCTAGCCCCCTACGTATTACCGCGGCTGCTGGCACGTAGTTAGCCGGGGCTTCCTCCTCAAGTACCGTCATTATCTTCCTTGAGGACAGAGCTTTACGACCCGAAGGCCTTCATCGCTCACGCGGCGTTGCTGCATCAGGCTTTCGCCCATTGTGCAATATTCCCCACTGCTGCCTCCCGTAGGAGTCTGGACCGTGTCTCAGTTCCAGTGTGGCCGATCACCCTCTCAGGTCGGCTACTGATCGTTGCCTTGGTAAGCCATTACCTTACCAACTAGCTAATCAGACGCGGGTCCATCCTGTACCGCCGGAGCTTTGATATAAAAGCCATGCGACTTTCATATGTTATCCCGTATTAGTATACCTTTCGGTATGTTATCCGTGTGTACAGGGCAGGTTACCCACGCGTTACTCACCCGTCCGCCGCTCTCTCCGAAGAGATCGCTCGACTTGCATGTGTTAGGCACGCCGCCAGCGTTCATCCTGAGCCAGGATCAAACTCTCAAATATAATTTAAAAAGTTGTCCATCGCTCAGCTAATCATTATCTGAATATCTGGCTTGGTTGTTTGTGTTTAATTCTTTTAAAAAAGAATTTTTATAATTAACCTACTGTTTAATTTTCAAAGTTCATTTTTGTTTTGCCCTTTTCTTAAGGACAAGTAATACTTTACCATCATTTAAAAATAACGTCAATACTTTTTAAAAACTTTTTTCTATTTTTTTATTTATTTTATGCGGAATTACCTCTTCTTCCCTCAAATTTCAACATTTTTAAACTATATATTTTTTTAGTTCTTCAATGTTTAAATTTATAATTTCATTTAGTAATTGCTTTTTTTTAACTGGATCATCATATTTTTTTAGAATTTTACATCTTAATTCGCCTAGTAATTGTATATATTCTTCATAACTATCATCATAAACTATTTCTAAATCTTTTTTTATCTTAGATGCTAATGATGGACTTTTTCCTGAAGTGGATACTCCTATAATAAGATCTCCTCTTTTAATGGTAGATGGAACTATATAGCTAGATAAGGTTGGATTATCTACTACATTTACAAGTTTATTTTTCTCAGCGCAATACATACCTATAGACTTATTTATATCTCTATTATTAGTAGCTGCAACAACAATAAAGCTATTTTCTATATATTCTTCTTTATATTCATCTCTGATTAATTCAATTTTACTTTCTATATCTTTAAATTTTTCATTAAAGTCTAAAGATATAACCTTAACCTTATATCCAAAATCAATAAAGTTCTTTGCTTTCCTATAAGCTATTTTCCCACCTCCTATAATTGTTATCTCTTTATAATCTAAGTTCACCATAATAGGGTAGTTCATCTTATAATTCCTTTCTATACTTTTAATGTCTATTTTATATTATATACCACCTCCTTCTTTTTCTACCTCTTTTTGAACTCTTCCAAACGATATTTCTTTATCTTCTGCCCCTGTATATACATATGCTTTAGTTAAATCTTCAACTGTACTCTCTAGCTCTTGCATAAATTGAGTGTATGCAAAGTCAAACTTAGGATCACTTTCATCCTTTCCAAAAACACTATAAATTAGCGATTCTATCATTTGATCCATACCCCATAATTTAAGATGTATAAGCTCGTGAATTACCAAAGCTTCTAAATTAGTATGTTTTCTATTGTAATTATTTATCATCAAAACAGCTTGTTTTACATCTCTATCTATCTTTATATCTCCACTTTTTCTCCATTCTTTATCAACTAACTCAATTTTAATATCCCAATCTCTAATTCTAAGAATATCTTGCCACTTATCCAAATATTGCTCTACTAAATCATTCTTTAATTTCATAAATACTTCTCCTTTTTGAATATAAAAATAAATAACTTTAATATGTTTATTTCTATAATCAAAAAGGAGTACCTCTATTTTTATTATAGAAATACTCCTAACTAATAACTATTTATTATATTAATATATTTATATTAAATAAAATCTTTTTCAAACTCATCTATACAATCTTTTAATAAAGTAGCACTATACGCCATAGAAGGTCCTCCTCCAAACCCAACTGCAACCATAGCTGCTTCCATTATTTCCTCTCTTGTAGCTCCAAGCTCTAATGCTGCATATGTATGACAAACTATACAATACTCGCAACGATTATATATACCTATCGCTACACTTATAAGCTCTTTTGTTTTAGTAGTTAAAGCTCCTTCTTTATAACCAGAGTTTAAAAGCCCCATAAATGCTTCTACATTTTCTTGGTTTGTTTCACTTATAGCCCCTAATCCTTCTTTAAATGAATTTAATATTCCTCTTACGTCTTTTTTCATGTTAAATCCCCCTTATGTTATAAGCCCTTAAAAATAGTTAGTATACTAACTTTATTTGTAAATTATACTATTTTAAAATATCCCATGTAAAGGATATACATCTTTACTCCTACTTTTATTAATTATACATATAGAAAAAAACTATAAACTTAGCTATGTGTGTAAACAATATTGCTATTAAGTTGTAAATTTATTTAAATTTAAAAAAGTGTTGAATAGAAAATTTCTATTCAACACTTTTGATTATAAGTTATGAGCAGCCTTTAAAGCTTCATAACTAGCTTTTATAGTTTCATCTATTATCTCATCTGTATGAGCATTAGATAAGAACATTGCCTCAAATTGAGTAGGAGCAAGTAAAATCCCTCTATTTAATAGCTCCTCGAAGTATTTATTAAACATAGGTACATTACACTTAGTAACATCATCATAATTGTTTATTGGTCCTTCTGCAAAGAATAAACAAACTAAAGACCCAGCTCTATTTACAGTGTAATTTAATCCAAGTTTTTCAACATTTGATCTTAGACCTTCTTCTAGTTTTATAGCTTTTCTTTCTAATTCACTATAAACTTCTGGTCTATCTCTTAATATCTCTAAGTTCTTTTTACCCATGTACATAGCTAATGGATTACCTGATAAAGTACCAGCTTGGTATACAGGCCCTACAGGAGAAACCATATCCATAATTTCTTTTTTACCACCATAAGCCCCTACAGGAAGTCCAGCTCCTATTATTTTCCCGAAGCATGCCATATCAGGTTCTATTCCATAATATCCAACTGAACTGTTGTAAGCTAATCTAAATCCAGTTATAACTTCATCAAAAATTAAAACCGTTCCGTATTCTTTAGTTATATCTCTTAAAAATTGTATGAATTCTTTTTTACCTGGAACAACTCCCATATTTCCTGCTACAGTCTCTAGTATAACAGCAGCTATCTCATTACCATGCTCTTCAAACATAGCTTTAGTAGCTTCTATATCATTATATCTAGTTACTAAAGTATCTTTTACAACATCCTCTGGTACTCCAGGGCTTGTTGGTACTCCATATGTTATAGTTCCTGACCCAGATTTAACTAAAAGTGCATCTGAATGCCCATGATAACATCCTTCAAACTTTAATATTTTATTTCTATTAGTGTAAGCTCTTGCTACTCTTAGCGCACTCATAGTAGCTTCTGTTCCAGAGTTTACCATACGAACTTGATCTATTGCAGGATAAGCTTCAACTATAAGCTTAGCCATATCAACTTCTATAGCTGTTGGAACCCCATAACTTGTACCTTTTTTTACAATTTCTTCAATTCCATCTACTATTTCTTTTGGGCTATGACCTAACATAAGTGGTCCCCATGAACATATGTAATCTATATATTCATTTCCATCTACATCATATATTTTACATCCTTCTGCTCTATCTATAAAAACAGGGTCTAATCCTACTGATTTAAATGCTCTAACTGGGCTGTTTACGCCACCTGGGATGTACTTAGTTGCTTCTTCATATATTTTTAGTGACTTTTCATTTTTTCTCATTGGTGTTACCCCCTAATTAATTTAGCTATATCTTTTGCAAAGTAAGTTATTATTATATCTGCTCCAGCTCTCTTTATAGACATAACAGCTTCATATATAGCTGACTCATTTAATAAACCTTCTTTAACTGCAAGTTTTAACATAGAATATTCTCCACTTACATTGTATGCTACTAATGGTAAATCAAAGTTATCTTTAACTCTTCTTATTACATCTAAGTATGATAATGCTGGCTTAACCATTAACATATCTGCTCCTTCTAATACATCAAGTTCAGCTTCTATTAACGCTTCATTTGAATTAGCTGGATCCATTTGATAAGTTTTTCTATCTCCAAATGATGGAGCTGATCCTGCTGCATCTCTAAATGGTCCATAGAAACTAGACGCATACTTAACGCTATATGACATTATAGCTACAGTCTCGAACCCTTGTGCATCTAATCCTTCTCTCATAGCTTGAATTCTTCCATCCATCATATCAGACGGAGCTACCATGTCAGCTCCAGCTTTTGCATGACTTACAGCTATTTTAGTTAAATATTCTAAAGTTTGATCATTGTCTACATATCCTTTTTCAGTTAATATGCCGCAATGACCATGACTAGTGTATTGGCACATACAAACATCTGTAGTTACACACATATCAGGATCTATTTCTTTTATTTTTCTTATAGCCTTTTGAACTATTCCATTATCATTATATGCTTCTTTTCCAAACGCATCTTTTTCATCTGGTATACCGAATAATATAACATGTTGAATTCCTAAGTCTTTTATCTCTTTTATTTCTTCTTCTAGTTTATCTAAAGAAAAATGATATACTTCTGGTAGAGATGGTATTTCTTCTTTTATATTTTCTCCTTCTACTACAAATAAAGGATATATTAAATCATTTACATTTAATACCGTTTCTCTCACTAAATCTCTTATTGCAGCACTATTTCTTAATCTTCTTGGTCTTCTTAACATTGTAAATTCCCCCTAATTATTTGTCTTCTATAATGCAATTTATTAAATCATTTATAGTATAGTTAGTCGGCTCTTTATAAACCTTAAGCCCTAACTCTTTAGCTGTATTGCTAGTTATAGGTCCTATAGATATTACTTTAGTATCTTTTAGTTTATCTATATTGTCTACTCCTATTATATCAATAAAATTAGAAACTGTAGACGAACTTGTAAATGTAATATAATCTACATTATTTTCATTTAACAAAGCTATTATTTCTTCTTTATACTTATCTTCTATTTCTGTTTTATAAGTATGTACTTCTTTTACTGTACATATTTCACTTAATTTATCTACTAAAAAGTCTCTTGAATTCGCACCTCTTGGTATTAAAATACTATCATTACTGTTTAGTTTATTTTTTAATTCCTCGTACATAGCTTCTGCTATGAATTTTTCAGGTACTATATCTGCTATTATCCCTCTATTTTTTAATTCTTTAGCGGTAGCCGGTCCAATAGCACATATTTTTATATTAGCTAACTTTCTTAAATCTAAATTCATTTCAGCCAGTTTATCAAAGAATATATTAACTCCATTTTGACTTGTTAAAATTAAGTAATTATAATTAGAAATATTGTTTATTTCATTTTCTAATTCTTTGTTGTCATCTACTTTTTCTATTCTTATTGTCGGTATTTCAATTGGATTACCTCCTAAATCCATTATCTTAGCAACTAAACTACTACTTTGAGTTCTAGCTCTCGTTACTAAAATATTTTTTCCAAATAGAGGTTTTTTCTCAAAGAAGTTTAGTTTTTCTCTTAAACTTACCACATCACCTACAACAATAAGAGTTGGAGGTTTAACTCCTTCTTTCATAGCTACATCATATATATTTTCTAGGCTTCCAGTAACTACTCTTTGATTGTATCTAGTAGCCCAACTTATAAGCGCTACAGGAGTATCTTTTGACTTTCCCTCTTTGATTAATTTGTTGCTTATTTTTTTTAAATTAGAAATTCCCATTA
The DNA here is from genome assembly GCF_048568265.1 of Paraclostridium dentum. Taxonomy (NCBI): domain Bacteria; kingdom Bacillati; phylum Bacillota; class Clostridia; order Peptostreptococcales; family Peptostreptococcaceae; genus Paraclostridium; species Paraclostridium dentum. The sequence goes on from NZ_CP183813.1 coordinate 2,801,652, forward strand.
AAAATACTAATGTTCCTTCATTATTGGCTAATGCATTCCAATTAAGTTCATCATTTTCATCATCTTTTAAATGACCTGTTATAACATGAAAAGAAGATGCATAATCTCTGTGAGTTATAGGTATACCTGCGTAACAAAGACCTCCTATTGCAGATGTTATCCCTGGAACTACTTCAAATTCAATTCCATTATCTAAAAGGAATTCAGCTTCTTCTCCACCTCTACCAAATACATATGGATCTCCACCTTTTAGTCTAGTTACAGTTTTACCTTCTTTAGCTTTATTTGTTATAACTTCATTGATTTTATCTTGCGGTAAAGCATGATTGCTAGATGCTTTTCCTACATATATAAATTCGCAATTTTCATTTGCTTCTTTTAAATATTTTTCATTTGCCAACCTATCATAAACTATTACATCAGCTTTTTTTATACATTCCATTCCTTTTAATGTCATAAGTTTATAATCTCCAGGTCCTGCTCCAACTAAGTATACTTTACCTTTCATAAGACTTAAACTCCTTCGAAATTAATTTGGCTAGCTCAATTCCTACTTCTCTAGCTTGAGAAACTTTACCATTTATAGTTTTCGTTATAATTTTATTACCTTCTTCATCTCCATATAATCCAGTTAATACTATGTCATCACCATCTACTTTACAGTGCGCTCCCACTGGAATATGACAGCTTCCATTTATTCCATCTAAGAATCCTCTTTCTGCTTCAACTTGTATCTCAGAAGTCTTATCTGCTATACAACTTAATATATCTTCTATGCTTGAGTCTCCTTTTCTTATTTCTATTCCTAGTGCTCCTTGAGCTGGCGCTGGTATAACTATATCTTCATCTAAGTAACAAGTAATTTTTTCTTCTAACCCTGCTCTTATAAGCCCTGCTGCTGCAAGTATTACACCGCAAAGATTTTCATCTTCAATCTTTCTCATTCTTGTCTCTATATTTCCTCTTATAGGAACTATTTCTAAGTCTGGTCTATGATTTAAAAGCTGATATTTTCTTCTCTTGCTTCCGCTACCTATTTTAGCTCCTTTAGGCAAATCATCTAAAGATTTGTATCCTTCTTTTAAAATTAGGACATCCCTTATATCTTCTCTCTTAGGTACTCCTGCAAATTTTAATCCTTCTGGTAAGCTTGAAGGCATATCTTTCATACTGTGCACAGCTATATCGATTGACTTATCTAATAACTGTTGTTCTATTTCTTTAACAAATAAGCCCTTATCGCCTATTTTATCTAGAGATACATTTTGAATTAAGTCTCCCTTAGTTTTTATTATCTTAACTTCAAACTCTATATTCGGATGAAATTTTTTCAATTCATTTATAACCCAATTAGTTTGAGTAAGAGCTAAGTTGCTACCTCTGCTTCCTACTATAACTTTCATACCTAATCTCCTTTTGCCCATATTTATTATAAGTCAAACAGCTCTTCTACTATTTTTATATATTCCTCTTGCTTTCCACTATCTTTAATTTGTTTTAAATTTATTATTGGTTCTCTTACAAGTCTTTTAAGTGCAGAAGTTAGCATCTTATCTATTATTTTTTTCTCTCTGCAATTTAAATCAAGTTTTCTATAGATATAATCTAATGTATCCTCTCTAATATCTGAACATTTATCATTTAAAGATTGTATTGTTGGATCTATTTTTATAGTCTCTAACCATTCATTAAATTCTTCTATCTTTTCATCAATAATTAATTCTCCAATACATGCTAATTCTCTTCTTTTTTTGTCATTTGCTTCACTTATTTTTTTTAAATCGTCAATATCATAAACTTCAATATTTTCAAATTCATTTAAGTTTTTATCTATATCTCTTGGTAATGCAATATCCATCATTATTAGCTTGTTTGAAGTTTTTGGCATTTCAGCCTTCTTTAATACTGTATGAGGAGATGCCGTAGCACTGATAACTATATCTACCTTATCCATGACTTCATATCTATCCTCATACTTAATAGGAATTAAATTTTTATATTCATCTTGTATGTTTTTTAATTTTTCATAACTCCTATTAGTCACATATATATTGTTTAATTGCTCTTCTTCTAAGTGTTTCATCGCTAACTTGCTCATTTTGCCAAGTCCAATTACTAAAGCATTTTTATTTTCTAAAGATCCCACCTTTTCTTTCAAACATTTAATTCCAATGTAACTTATAGATAATGGTTGATGAGAAATCTTTGTTGTAGTTTTTATATCTTTTGAAACTGTTATAGCTTCTCTAAATAATTTATTAAATACTTTCTTACTTGAACCTAATTGTCTTGCAAAATCATGTGCATCTTTAACTTGCCCTAAAATTTGATCTTCACCTAAAACTAATGAATCTAACCCTGCTGAAACATTAAATACATGTTTAATTGCTTCTTCTCCAGTTTTATTAAATAAGAATTCTTCTATACTTTCTACATCGAAATAGTCTTGGTAGAAGTTTTTTACAACTTCTACCTTATCTGAAATATTATTTGAGTATATATATACTTCACTTCTATTGCATGTAGATAATATAATAGCTTCTTCTATTCCATTGTCTAGTAAAAAATTTATACCTTCAATTTTTTGTGTATCTGTAAAAGATACAGTTTCTCTTATGTTTATAGGAGTGTTATTGTGATTAACTCCCACTACTGCAAAATCCATAAAATCCTCCAGATTTATCCTACCTTAGTATTCTCCTTGTTTACTAAAATCGTGGAAAAATAAGATATTTTATTTTCTAAATCAATTTCTTTTAAATCATTATACACCACTTCATTTTCTAAAGATGAATTACTAACTAATATAGAATATTCTAATAAATTGTTCTTTTCTAATTTATCAACTATATATTTAAAGTTTTTATACACTTTCATTAAAACTATTGAACTGTAGTTTTCTAAAGCGTAATCTATCTTTTCTTCATCTATAGTGCATGGTACTATTATTAATGGCTCTTTATCCATGACTAACGGGAAATTTTGATTTGATGCAATATTTGAAAATGATGAAATACCAGGTATAGTTTCAACATCAATTTTGTCTATAAGTCTTTCCATTATATATACGTATGTGCTATATATCATAGGATCACCTAAAGTTACAAACCCAACATTTTTACCATTTTTAACATCTTCTACAATTTCATCCGCTACTCTATTCCAAGCCATTATTTTTTCACCATCATTAAAATTCATAGGGAAGTGCCTTTGCTTGATTTTAAGCTGTTTTGGCAAATACTGTTCTACTATGCTTAATGCTAAACTATTTCCTTCTCTCTTTGACTCTGGTGTGTATAATATATCCAGTTTTTTCATTGTATTTACTGCTTTTACTGTAACTAACTCACTATCTCCAGGTCCTGTTCCGATTCCATAAAACTTAGCCATAATTAATTTCCTCCCCCATTTAAAACCTCAGCACAGTCTAGTGCATGTTTTACAAATTTATTTTGAATTGCTTCATTTTCTCCTAAGCCCTTTAAATGTATTTCTGTTTTAAATCCATTTTTTATTAATATTGAATTCCAAGAGTCATCTTCATCTCCGGCCATATCATTTATTGCATGATCTCCTGCAACCAACATAAAAGGCATTAATCTTACTTTTGAAACTTTATCTTTTTTAAGATTAACTATAACTTCATCTATTTCAGGATAACCTTCAACAGTTCCAACATATGCCTTAATATTTTCTTGTTTTAACATATAATCCAATGCTGGATAAGCACTATGAGCTTCGTGCTCAGTTCCATGTCCCATAAGAACAATAGCTTCATCTTCTTCTAATTTCGGTATTTGTAGCTTTAAAGCTTCTACTGTTTCTTTATAGTCATCAATTTGACTTAAAAGAGGTCTTCCTAGTGTTATTTTTTCAAACTTGTCATCGTATTCACTTATTTGATTTTTTAACTTTGTATATTCCTCTCCACAAATTATGTGTAAAGTTTGAACTATTACTTCTTCATATCCCTCATCATATAATCTATCCAATGCTTCTATTGGATTTTCTATATGTATGTTATCTCTATTTTTTAATTTTCTTATTATCATATTTGATGTGAACGCTCTAAAAAAGTCATATCCTTTAAAAGCTTCCTTAATTTTACTTTCACATGCCTCTATAGTTTTTTCTCTTGTCTCTTTGTAACTTGTCCCAAAACTAACAACTAAAATTGCTTTTTTCACTTTTAATCCTCCACTATGAAATTTGTTATATTTTCTATTTCATTTACTACTGTCTTATAATCTATCTTCTCTCTAACTATAACTACTACTGGTATATTTAAATTCTTAGCAGCATTTACTTTTTCTAGAAATCCACCTTCTATACCACTTTCCTTCGTTATAACTAGGTCTACATCGTAATGTTTATACATTTGTTCGTTTATAGATTCACTAAAAGGGCCCTTCATAGCTATTATGTTGTCTGCATTTAGCCCTACCTCTTCACACATCTTAATTACATCACTTGTTGGTAAAACTCTTGCTATTATATTTTTATCTTTAAGGTTTTTTGTGAATTCACCTATAGTCTTACTTCCCGTTCCTAAAAATATATTTCTGCCTAATTCATTTGCTTTTTGATAAGCCTCTTCAACATTTTTTACTTTTATAACTTTTTCATAATCAAACTCATCTAGAAGAGACTTTCTTTCATATCTTAAATATTTTATTCCTAAGAAATCCGAAACTTCTATAGCATTTTTTGATACTTCTATTGCATATGGATGCGTTGAATCTATTACTAAACTTATATTGTTATCTTTCATAAACTTAGTCATATAGTCTCTATCCATTCTTTTAATTACTATATTTTCAGCACATTTACTAGCTAAGTCAGCTCCATAATTAGTAGTTACAGAAACTATATAATCTTTTCTTAGACTATTTAGTAGATTACAAACTTTTATGCTATCAGATGTTCCTCCTAAAACTAAAATCATATATTGTAACCTCTAGGTGTTATCATTAAGTCTCCATGTATAAACGTAGATTTGTTTCCTATAATAACCATAGTAGTCATATCAACTCTTTCAAAGTCCATAGTTTCAAATGTACATACAAATTTTTCTTCTTTTTCTCTTCCTACATCTTTTACAATTCCAACTGGAGTTTTTCCATCTTTAAATTCACTCATTATTTTAAATGCTTTATTCAAATGTTCACTTCTTCCTTTACTTCTTGGATTATATAAACAAATTACAAAATCAGCTTCTGCAGCTAATCTTAACCTTTTTTCTATAACTTCCCAAGGAGTTAATAAGTCACTTAAACTTATATGGCAAAAATCATGCATTATCGGGGCTCCTAATATTGCTGCTGCACCTATACTAGCAGTCACTCCTGGAACAACCTTTACTTTTATATCCTCTTCTTGTGTTGTTAATTCTAATATTAACCCTGCCATACCATATATTCCTGCATCTCCACTACTTATCACAGCAACATTTTTTCCTTGTTTCGCAATTTCTACTGCTTGTTTACATCTATCTATTTCCTGTCTCATTCCATTTTGTACTACTTCTTTATCTTTAATAAATTCAGTAACTAAATTTATATACGTCTTGTATCCAACTACAACATCACTGTTTTTCATAGCTTCTATAGCTTCAACAGTCATCATATCTTTACTTCCAGGTCCTATACCTATTACATAAATCATACGCTCAATCTCCCTATCGAAAAAGTTATTCCCTTATATTTATGTTTTTCAACTATAAGGTTTTTATTGCTTAATATATAGGCTACTGGTTCCGCTACACAGTAAACACCTATGCTCTTTTTTACAAAATCTGATTTTTGAAATTTATGTTCAATCTCTTTAATTTTTTCTAGAGTAATAATTTCAAAAGGTATATTTAATTGTTTAGCTAATTCAATAATTCCTTTTTCATTTTTCTTAACTTCTACACTTCCGATTTTTGCTAAAGATTTTTTATCTAAATTAAATTTATTTAATAAATCTTCTAATGCAGTATTTATATCATCATAAGATGTATCTCTTCTACATCCCATTCCTATTACAATATCTCTAGGAACAACCTTTATAATTCGTTCATCTTCAATTTCCGTTGCACTTTTATTAGTTATATAAATAATTTTATCTAATTTATCATGCCTATGGAATCCATTAATATTTTTAATGGTTATTAATCCTCTAGTATCAACGTTATAATCTCCATCTATAAACACTCCAACACTTCCATCATTTACTAATAACGAATTAACTTCTTTTACATTTTCTCTAAAATTATCTATATGTGCATTTAATTTTTTAGCTATCATATCTAATGAAGTTTTTCCATTTATATCGGTTGCTGTAGTTATAACTGGATTTGCTCCTATAAGGCTACTTATATAATTTGTCATTTCATTTGCTCCACCCATATGTCCACTAAGTAAACTTATTACATTTTTACCTTTCTCATCTATTACTAGTATCGCTGGGTCATCAAATTTACTTTTTATTTCATTTGCTATAGACCTTACTACTATACCTGTAGCCATTATAAATATTAAAACTTCATAATTTCTAAAAAGTTTTGGCATAAAGTCAGATAGTTTACCTTCTATAACATTTAATGATTGTGTATTTTTATCTAAATTATATAAAAGCTTTTCTGTTATATATACATCTCCATCTTCCATAATATTTCTTATATTAACAGCTAAATTCATAGCATTTTTTGTAACACATATAAAAGCAGTTTTACTTTCTATATTCATGTTTAAAATCCTTGTCATATAACTTAGAGTTTTTATATTCTTCACCCAAGAATCTTCCTACTAATATTAATGCTGTTTTACTTATTTCATTTTCTTTAACTTTTTGTGCTATAGTTTCTAAAGTTCCTTTTACAATTTTTTCTTCTGGCCAAGTAGCTTTATAAACTACAGCTATAGGCGTATCCATTGGATATCCTCCTTCATGTAATCTCTCTACTACTTTTTCTATATCATGAACTGATAAAAATATAGCCATCGATGTTTGGTGTTTAGCAAAAGATTCTATACTCTCTTTTTCTGGAACCGGAGTTCTTCCTTCCATTCTTGTAATAACTACACTTTGAGATATTTCTGGAACAGTATACTCTACTCCTAGTGCAGATGCCGCTCCTAAGAAAGAACTAACTCCAGGTGTACAATCATACTCTATTTCTAAGTTTGCTAACTCTTCAACTTGCTCTCTTATAGAACCATATATTGAAAAATCTCCAGTTTGAAGTCTTACTACCTTTTTATTACTTTGTATTCCATCTTTCATAACATTTATTATTTGATTTAAATCCATTGATGCACTATTATGAATTTCACAACCTTCTTTACAATATTCTAGTAAAGCTGGATTTACTAATGATCCTGCATATATAACTACATCAGCTTCACTTAATAACTTGTATCCTTTTAATGTTATTAAATCCTTATCTCCTGGTCCTGCTCCTACAAAATGTACTTTATTCATAATCTTACTCTCCCTTTTTACAAGATATTATATATATTGGATTTAAAGGTTTAAAATACTCACCTTTTCCTAACGGTTCTAATTTTGCTACATTTAGCATAGTAGCTTCTATGTCTTCAAAACCTAATTTTTTTAACATATTTAAAGTTTTATAAAAAGTATCAATTATTATGAAGTTAGCTACTAAAGTTCCTTTTTCATTTAGATTTTCTTTAGCCCAGTTTAAAATTTCATTTAAGTTAGGTCCACTACCTCCAATAAATATTGAATCTACTTTTTTACCTATATCTATAGGTGCATATCCTTTTATAACTTCTACATTATTTAGATTAAATTTCTCTATATTTTGATTTATTAATTCAATCGCTTTATCTTTGCATTCTATGGATATTACATCAATATTTGGGTAGTTATAAGCTACCTCTACACTTACACTCCCTGTTCCTGCCCCAATATCTAAAAATGTATGCTTATTTTTTAAATCAAGCTTGTTTATAGAAATTGCTCTTACTTCTTCCTTTGTTATTGGGACATTTCCTGTTATAAATTCACTATTTTTCATCGAGTATCACCACTACATTCATATCAAATTTTTCTATCTTTAAAATTTCCTCTGGAGGTGCTGTAGTAATTCTTTCATTTTCATATGATAAATTTTCACCTACAACCATAATCTTTTTTAAATTCCTTTGTAGTATTTCTTTAGCGATTTCATTTGGACCTATTTTCTTATCAGTTACCATACATACTTTTTCATGTTGTAATATATAGTCAAAGTTAGGAATTTTTCCATGGCTACTAGTTATATATAAATCATTCATATCAATATGTATCCTTGAAAATATATATTGCATAGAACTTATACCCGCCACAATATTTAAATTTTTATTATCTATATTTTTAGATAAGTACTTTCCTATACCATATATAGATGGATCTCCTGATGCTATAATAGATATATTTTTATCCTTATTTTCTTTTAGATAATCTACGATTTCTTTCAAGTTACTTCCTAGTTCAATCTTAGTGCCTTCAAAATCGTTTACACTATCTAAATTTCTTTTTCCACCTATCAATATCTCTGAGTTATATATTAACTTTTCTCCTAATTTAGTGCAGTATCCTATGTTACCAGGCCCTAGTCCTATAATATTAATCATAAAATACCTCCTTTAAATCGCCAGCTTTTTTCGACTCTCCTAACAGTTTTTTCTCCATAGAAAAAATCATTACCTCAATATCTATTTCATCATCATTCATATATATATCAATTCTTTTTTTACATTTTTCAGAAAGTATGTTATAAATTTCTTTATATTCTTTATACTTATCATCTTCTAATATCTCTATAAATTCTTCTGTTGTTAAACATTCATTTACCTTATTTATCAATTCAAAAGGCGCATTCATTAAAGCTAAATTTGCTATTAAAATTTCATTTCTAGCATCTGCAACTTTGCTATGTGTATTAAATATTCCACCAGCTATCTTTACATATTTGCCCAAATGCCCAGCCATTAGAATTTTTCTAAATCCAATGCGTTTAGCTTCTTTCAACATATATCCAATAAAATTACTGGTCCTAACTATATACTTTGAATCAATACCTAAGCTTTCTTTTATAAACATTTCTCCATGGTTACCGGGTACCAAAATAACTTTATCCATTCCCTGAGCTTTTTTCATCTCTAGTTCTATTGATAAAGATTTCTTCCATCCTTCATCACTCATTGGCTCAACTATACCCGTTGTTCCTATTATAGATATACCTCCTACAATTCCAAGTCTTGGATTAAAAGTTTTTTTCGCAATAGTTTCTCCCTCTGGTGCAAATATAGTTATTTTAACTCCCTTTGTATCTCCTATTACTTTTCTAACTTCACTTTGTATCATGGATATAGGCGTTTTATTTATTGCAGCTTTTCCAATTTCTATGCCTAAACCTTTTTTTGTTACCCTTCCAATCCCAATTCCACCATCTATTATTATTTCATTACAATCAATAAGTTCAGCTTTAGCATATATATGCATTTTATGAGTTGCATCTATATCGTCGCCTCCATCTTTTTGAATCGAACATTGTGCAAAAGCATTGTTTATATCTACATTCTCTACTTTTAAATTTAATGGAATTCCCTTGGGGGTATCTATATTTACAGTTTCTAATGTTTGCTTAGTTAAAATCATATATGTTGCAGCTTTAGCTGCACCTGCTGCACATGATCCAGTAGTATATCCTCGTTTGTATTTTTTGCCATCTATATAAACATATTCTTCCATAATATCGTCCTTACATAGAGTATAGTATTGCATTTATTATTGCTGCTGCTAAGTTGCTTCCACCTTTTCTACCTTTTGATATTATGTAAGGAATATCTGTTTTTTCTAACTCATCTTTAGATTCAGCTGCTCCTACAAATCCTACAGGTACTCCGACTACAGCTTCAACATTCAATTCTTTTGAATTATGCATTTCTATAACTTTATATAAAGCAGTTGGTGCATTTCCAAGTACAAATATTTTCTTACCTTCTTCTTTTGCTGCAACTTCCACTGCTGCCATAGATCTTGTTATACCTTTTTGTTTTGCAAAATCCGCTACTTTTTCATCACTTACAAAACATTTGTACTTACAACCTAATGCATCTAATTTTCTTTTGTTTATTCCACTTAAAGCCATGTTAGTATCAGTGTATATAGTTGCATTTTCATTTAGAGCAGTTATAATATTTTCTACTACACATTCAGATATTTTTAATATATCTAAATACTCAAAGTCAGCAGTTGTATGTATAGCTCTTTTTATTATTTTTTCTTCTAACTCATTTTTGAATTTGTATTCAGGTCTTATCTCATCAATTATGCCTTGAATTATTTCAAAACTCTTAGTTTCTATCATCATAGGATTTTTAATGTATTCCATAGTTATTCACTCCTAAGTCCCCCAGCTATTATATTTGCTGTGTATATTTTTTTGTATTTTTTATCTATTTTCTTTTCTACTATTTTTTCTACTATTTTACTTTCATCCATATCACATTCAAGCAATATACCTATAACTGTTCCACTGTGAGCTATATTAACTCCACAAGCCCCATACTCTTTTGAAATATCCATTATTTCACTTAAGTATTTTTTCTTATGAATATTTTCATTTGCAACACTACTTATATTGCACGCTTGTCCTATTAAATTTAAATCATTATTCTTTATTCCTTGTTCCAATAATTTAAATGCATATTCAATTATGTACTTATTTTGCCTTTTAAGTTTTGTGTAATTTTCCTTTTTTCTTATATGCTTAGTACTTAATTTATCATTAGGCTCTAATATCAATACTTTTCCAGTATTAAAGCATCCTAATTTTTTTATAACACTTGCATCTAACGGATTAAATATAGTGTTTTCTTTTAGATATATAGAATCTGTAGGTTCAATTTTGGTTGCAAGCTTTGATATATCATACTCGCTTAAATCTCTTCCTATAAGGTTTAGCGTTGCTCTTATAGTAGCTCCTATATCTGCAGTAGAACTTGCCATCCCTTTGCTTATAGGTATCTCACTTTTTATATCTATAGATATATTTTTCAAGTCATTCTTAGGCAAATTAAAATATCTAAATACCTCTTCCATAGCTTTTCTTGCTTTTAATGGTCCTCTATTTACATCACTAATTTTTTCTTCTAATGTTACTTTAGAAAATCGATTAATTGCATAAGATGATAAGTATTCTTTTTCTTTTATCATACCTTGCACAAACTCTCCACAAGATGCTGGGCATATTCCATATGATTTCATCCTATTCTCCTAGAATTTTATTTAATTGGTTTAATATTTTTTTATTTTCTGAATGACTTTTTATCGCTATCCTAATATAACTTTCATCTAAATTTCTAAAATTAGATGCATCTCTAATAAGTATGTTTCCTTCTAAAAATAGTTTTTCTTTTAATTTACTTGCTGTTGTATTGAGCAATTTTACTAAAATAAAATTTGTATTTGTATCATAAACCTTAATTGCTTTTATATCTCGTAATTCTTTTAAAACATATGCTCTTTCTTTTATAAAAAATTCTTTGCTATTTTTGATATATTCTTCATCTTTAAATATATAATTTGAAATAATATCTGCAAAAGAGTTTATGGTCCATGGTTCCTTAATTTCATACATCTTATCTAAAATGTTTTGATTACTACATACTCCATACCCTAGCCTTATCCCTGGAATTCCAAAAAACTTAGTTATAGCCTTTATTATAAAAATATTTTCATTTTCTTTAATATGTTTTATGAGACTATAATTTTCTTCATGTTCTGCAAATTCCATAAAAGTTTCATCTACTATAAGCAATTTATTGTGCTTTTTTAAAAGTTCTACTAGTGAACTTAAATCATATGTTTTTCCAATAGGATTTGATGGATTACATATAAATAAACTATCAAATTTATCTATGTTTTCCCTTATATAATTTAAATCAAGTTCAAAATTGTTATCTTTATTTAGATATAAATTTAAAACTTCTAGTCCACTTAAATTTGCGCTTCTTTCATATTCTGAGAAAGTTGGGTTCAAAATAGCTATCCTTTTACCTATACTTTTCATTAAAAGATATATTATTTCAGTAGCCCCATTTCCTGGTATTATATTACAGCTATCTACATTTAAATATCTAGCTATATTTTCTCTTAGTCTTTTATAGCTTATATCAGGATATTTATTGCATACTCTTAGCCCTTCTAATATATATTCATCTAAATTTGGTATTAAATATGGATTTATATTAGAACTAAAATCTATAATATCTTTTGGATTTTTTTTATAAGCTCTACACATATCTTCTACATTTGCTCCATGTCCAAGGTCTTTCATGATTTCCACCCTCTATCTTAAAGTACTATATAAGTAATTATTGAAAATATAACTAAAGCTATAAATGACGTTAAATACATTATTTTATTTGTTCTTAATATATCTTCAGCTTCTAACTCTCTATCTTTATCCCCTATAGTAGGTTTATAAACCTTTTCTCCAAAGTACATGTTTGTTCCTCCTAGTTGTACTTCTAGAGCACCTGCTACTGAACCTTCTGCATATGCGCAATTTGGACTTTTGTGGTTTTTTCTATCTCTCATAGCTATTTTGATACTTTTTTTAGAATTAAATCCTAACATAAAACTTGCTATCATCATGAAAAATGGTGTTATTCTAGCGGGTATAAAGTTTGCTATATCATCAATCTTTGCAGATGCAAATCCTATGTCTCCATACTTTTCATTTTTATATCCCACCATTGAGTCTAACGTATTTATAGCTTTATAAGCCATTGCAAGAACAGGTCCTCCGATAAAGCCATACATCATAGGTGAGATTATTCCATCTACTGTATTTTCTGCTACAGTTTCTACAGTAGCTCTTATTATTTCATTTTCATTTAAACTAGTTGTATCTCTCCCAACTATATAAGATAGTTGTTTTCTAGATTTTTCAATATCTCCAGTTTTTAAAACTTTATATATTTTTTTTGCTTCATCAGCTAAACATTTTGTTGATAATGTTGTATATAATATTATCGATGCTATAATTACATAAAAAATATTATTTATGCAAAGTAAATTCAGAATTAAATTTGTTACTAATGCTGTAAATCCTACTGTTGTAGCCCAAAGTAGGAATCCCCCTATTTTCAATTGTTTTTTTGATTTGAAAATTATTCTTATTTTTCCTTCTGTAAATCTTATAAGATTTCCAATAAATCTAACCGGATGTGGAAAAGAATATGGATCTCCTATAACCAAATCCAGTAAATACGCTATAACCATTACTAAAATTATTAATTTACTCATTTCTATCACCTATAAATTTTATTATTGAATCTAAATTATTATAAAAATGAGTATGTAAATATGTAGCTAATGTATTCCCTTTTGAATATCCTCCATCCCATTCATCTACAATTTTATTGCCTCTTTTTTTAATCATTTTATAAGCACAGTTTTCATCACTTTTAAATTCTGAGTGATGGAACTCATGACCTTTTATAATCTCTCCTTCATTCGAAAGAATTGTTTCTTCCTTAGCTATCCCATCACAGTATCCGAATCTTTTAAGTGAACTTGTCATTTCACTAGTTCCTTTAAATATTCCTACCATATTATAAATATTTTCATCTGAATCTTTCAGCTTTTCCCCTAAATACATAAGGCCACCACATTCAGCATATATAGGTATATTTTTTTCATGTGCATTTTTTATAGATAATCTCATACTTTCATTTAAATACAACTCTTTTGCAAATATTTCAGGAAATCCGCCTCCAATGTATATACAGTCTGCTTCAGGAACCTTCTTATCATTAAGAGGACTAAATTTAACAATTTCAACCCCCATATGTTCTAATAGTTCTATATTTTCTCTATAGTAAAAATTAAATGCTTTATCATAAGCTATAGCTACTTTTTTGTTTTCAAACCTTGGTAAATCTTTTAAATCAAATTTACTTTTTACTGATTCACTTTCTGAAATTTCAATTAGTCTATCTATATCTATGTATTTTTCTATCTCATCTCCTAAATCACTAAATTTTTCTTTTAAAGATTCCATTTCAACACTTGGAATTAAACCTAAGTGCCTAGACTCTAAAGAAAATTTTTCATTAGGTGGGAAATAACCTAATACTTCAGTATTACAATATTTTTCTATAGCTCCTTTTATAAGTTCATAATGACCTTTCGTTTTTACATTGTTTACTACTACACCTTTTATATTTACATTTTTATCTAATTCTTTATATCCAAGAACCATAGCTGCTGCTGAAGAAGACATAGCCTTTCCATTTATAACTAATATAACTGGAGCCTTTAATAATTTAGAAGTATATGAACTTGTACATGCATCTAAGTCTATACCAAATCCATCATATAATCCCATAACCCCCTCTATTACCGATATATCAGCTTCCTTTGATGCTTCATTTACTATATATTTAATTTTTTCATCTTCCAACATATATGAATCTAAATTTCTTGAGTCTCTCCCAGTTATGAATGTGTGATACGATGGATCTATATAATCTGGCCCTACTTTATACGGTTGAACTTTTAAGCCTCTTTTAGTTAGCGCTTGCATTATTCCCAGTGAAATAGTAGTTTTTCCAACTCCACTATTTGTTCCTGCTATCAATATTTTTTTCATATTATCACCTAACCATTTATAATCTCATATATTTTTTCCATATCTAAACATTCTCTTAGTATTTTTGCTAACTTGTCATACTCTTTATTTTTAAATTCTTCAAACGAAGTTATAGAACTTTGATTTTCTTCTAATCCTTTGCTCTTCCTTATTGAATTTAATATTTCTCTTGTAAAACTAGCATCATCAAAAATACCGTGAATGTACGTTCCAACTACATTTCCTTCTTCATTTATACATCCCTCTTGATATGAAACATTATCTTCTAACTTTTTAGTTATTGTCAGTAGTGATTTTCCTTTTATCTCGGTTTCACCCATATGTATTTCATATCCCTTTACACTAATATCGCTTAATGAATTTAAGTATCCATTTAAATCTTTATTTATAATAGCTTCAACTTGAGTTGTAACTTTTTCTTTTTCAAATTTAGTTTCTATATCTAAAAGTCCGATTCCATCAATCTCTTTTATAGATCCCTCTATACCTTCCGGGTCATATAATTTATTACCTAAAAGCTGATATCCTCCACAAATCCCGAATATTAATTTACCTTGTTTCTGTAAATCTTTTATTTGCTTCTCTAATCCACTTTCTCTTATATAAATTAAATCTTCTATTGTATTTTTACTCCCCGGTATTATCACCATATCTGGGTCTGATAAAGACTCCCCTTTTTCTATGTATCTAATACTTACATCTTCTTGTATCTCTAACATATGCATATCTGTAAAATTTGACATGTACGGTGTTCTTATTATCTCTATATTCACATCATTCTTTTTAAATTGTTTTTTAAATCTATCTGTTACACTGTCTTCATCTTCTATATTTAAATCACTATATGGAACTACTCCTAAGACAGGAACTTTTATAATATCTTCTAGCATATCGATTCCCGATTGTAAAAGTTCTACAGTCCCTCTAAATTTATTAATGATAACACCTTTAACTCTTTCTCGTTCTTTTTCTTCTAATAAAATCATTGTTCCAGCTATAGATGCAAACACTCCCCCTCTATCTATATCAGCAACTAATACTACAGGTGCATCTGCAATTTCTGCCATTCCCATATTAGCAATATCTCTATCTTTTAAATTGATTTCTGCACAACTTCCTGCTCCTTCTAGAACAATTACATCGTACTCATCGCTCAAGTCTTTATAAGTTTGTTTTAGCATTAAGGCCAGGTCTTCTTTATAATCGTGATATATACTAGAACTTACGTTATCAAGAACCTTTCCATTTACTATTACCTGACATCTATTTTTACCTGATGGTTTTAATAAAATTGGATTCATTCTAACATCAGGTTCAATTCCAGCTGCCTCAGCCTGAGTAACTTGTGCTCTCCCCATTTCTAATCCATCTTTTGTTATGTATGAATTTAATGCCATGTTTTGAGATTTAAAAGGTGCTACACTATATCCATCTTGTTTTAGTATTCTACATAACCCAGCGGCCAAAGTACTTTTACCCACATTAGAAGCTGTTCCTAAAAACATTAATGATTTACTCATAATAAAAGTTTCCTTTCCAATTTGTATTGTTTTTCAAAACCTATAATTTCCTTAATTGCAAAAAAAGATCTATCCAGAATGGATAGATCTTAAAAAAGTATATACTTAACCAATTTTAAAATCCTTCACCCCGAAGACTTTATTTCCATAAACTAGGCAGGTCTCCTGACTCAGCTTCATCCTAGTCCTATTCCTTCCCGTAAAATCACAGTGGTGTCTAATAGTTTCGTCAGCATTACAGTAGCGGGGGCTGCAAAGGATTCTAACCTTTTTCCCTATTAATCTTTAATGAAGAACCTAATTTATGTCTATTTTTATGATATTTTTATATATGTTTGTGTACGTATTTATGTTAAATATAAAGTATTATTTAGTGTATGAATTACAGAAAATCCATCTACTATGTCTATAATACTAACTGATGCATTATCTATTTTAAAATTCCAGTGATACTCATGTGTATTTCCAATTAAATAAGAAATGATATTTCTTATTGTTCCTGCATGAGCGCATATCAAAATGGTTTTATCTTTATTACAATCCAATATATAACTTATTTCTTTGCAAACTCTGTTATAAGAATCTACTAAACTTTCCCCATTTGGATATTTGTATTCAAATCCATTTTTAATTATTTTTTCAAATTCTTCTCGGAAATTATTTTTTATATATTGAAAGTTCATTCCTTCAAAATCTCCAAAACTAATTTCTCTAAGATTCTCACTCTCAACAATGTCTAATTTTTTAGATTTAGCTATATCCTTTATCGTATTCTTAGTTCTAGTAGATGTAGTTGTATATATACAATCAATATTTTCTTTTTCTAAAAATTTATTTAGCTTAAGTATTTGTTGTTTACCTAAATTACTTAATTCACTATCTATATGTCCAGATAAGTTTCCATCTATGTTATCCTTTGTTGTAGCATGTCTTACTAGTATAAGCTTTGACATAATCTCACCTCTTATTTTAATCCAAATGTCAAATATATAAATATTAAATATACAACCTCGACAAGTTCGGATGTACATCCAAGTATATCTCCTGTTATTCCATCTATTTTTGAATATATATACTTAACAAAACATCTAGTAAATATAATCATAACTGGCATAAATGCTATTACTTTTATTATACTTACTGCATCTAAATTAAATAATACTGAACCTATAAATGCTACTAATATTGCTGTATATGCTATACCAATTAAAATCATATTTAAAGTTGGCTTTCCTATAAAAACATTCCCCATACCATTTTTTCTTGGTGTTACACTTTTATAAGAAGCTATTACAATAGCCATTCTTGCAAATACAGGCATAAATATTAAGTTATATAAATTTCCTGATTCTACAATAGAATACACCAACCCAAGTTTCATAAGAATCAAAAACAATACTGATAACATTGCATTAGTTCCCAATCTTGAATCTTTCATTATTTCTAATATTTTTTCTTTATCTCTGTAGCTATATATGCCATCAAATGTATCCCCTACTCCATCTAAATGCAATCCTCCTGTTAATACAACAGTTGCTATTAATATATTTACAGATGTTATATAACTATCAAATACTAAACTTGATACTAGTCCAACTATAAAGTATAAAATTCCAAGCACAAATCCTACTAAAGGAAAGTAGTACATAGTTTTATGAAATTCATCATCAAATCCTATATCGACTCTAATTGGAATTCTAGTTAAAAACTGTAATATTCCTATAAATCTTTTCATATTACTGCTCCTTAATTTTCATAGGTATACCACTTACAACAAAGTAAACTTCATCAGCACATTTAGCTATATACTGATTTATCCTACCTACTATATCAGAATATACTCTACAAAGTTTATTATCAGGCACTAAACTCATACCTAACTCATTAGTTACTATTACAAAATATAAATCTGTCTTTTTAATTTCATTTATTAGCATTTCAATTTGCTGTTTTATATACTTCTCCATCTCATTAGTCTCTTCTGGCGTGCATTTATCAAAATCTATTCCATAGTCAAATATTAAATTATTAACTAATAGTGTTACACAATCCAAAATAACAGTTTGATGTTTATTTTCTAAATTATTTATTATCGAATATATATCTTTAAAAATTTCATAAGTTTCCCAATTACTCGGTCTACTCTCTTTATGTTTTTTAACTCTATCTTTCATCTCCTCATCAAAAGGAGTAGAAGTTGCTATATATGCTGTTGAATTTTCTCTACTTATACATAAACTTTCTGCAAAACTACTTTTTCCAGATCTAGATCCACCAGTAACTAAAATTAACTTACTCATAAATTTCACCTTCTTATTTTCCTATGTCTACTTCATCAGTTGTTGCCATATTTTTATATGCATAATTTGCAGCTTCTATAATATTGAAGGCTAATGCTGAACCACTTCCTTCACCTAATCTCATATCCATATTAAGCATAGGATTTAACTTTAATATTTCTAAAGCCTTAGCTGCTCCTGCTTCTGCTGATGTATGTGATGCTATCATATACTCTTTAACCATAGGATTTATAGTGTATGCTATTAAAGCTGCTGCATATGATATAAACCCATCAATAACTATTGGAGTTCTATTAGCCGCACAAGCTAAAATCACGCCTGCCATTCCCCCTATTTCAAAACCTCCAACTTTAGATAATATATCAACTCCATCTAATTTATCTGGTTTATTTAATTCAATTGCTTTTCTTATCGTATTAGCTTTATGGGCTACTCTATCTTTTTTAAGTCCTGCTCCTATTCCCGTAACATCTATAGGATCACAATCAGCTATAACAGAAACTATAGCGCTACTTGGAGTAGTATTACAAATTCCCATTTCTCCTATTCCTATAAGGTTATATCCTTTTTCTATGCTCTCATTTGCTACTTTTATACCTATTTCTAAACATCTAATGGCTTCTTCCCTAGTCATAGCTGACCCTTTTGCCATATTAGAAGTTCCTTTTCTAATCTTATAATCTATAACTCCATCTAATTTTTCATCTGTATTTATTCCTAAGTCAATTGCAATAACATCAGAATTTACAAATTTAGATATAGCTCCTACTCCACATACCCCTTTAGTAAAGTTCGGAAATTGAAGTCTCGTTATTTTCTGAGGGTCTGGTGCTACACCTTCTTCATATACTCCATGATCTCCTGCAAAAGCAATCACTATTTTTTTATCTGTATCAAAATATTTTTTTTCAGTTATTCCTGCTATTTGTATACATATATCTTCTAATTTTCCTAAGCTTCCCACAGGTTTAATTAATTTATCTAATCTATCTTTCGCTACATTCATATGTAATTCACTTAATGGCTTTATGTTGTTTATCGTCTGTTCTAAAGTTTTCATGACTACCTCCTTAAATTACAATAAAAAAAGACTTAACTCAAGAGTTAAGTCTTTAAATATGTCATAAAAATATTTTAAGATTTAAATTCTTCACCCCGAGAACCTAGTTATATAATATACTAGGCAGGTCTCCTGACTTAGCTTCTTCCTTGCTCTAACCTTCCCGTAATTTTAACAGTGGTAAATAGAGTTCGTCTGCATCACAGTAGCGGGGACTGTAGAGGGATTACACCTCTTTCCCTATTAATCTTAAATGTAAGAACCTATATATATTTAAGTTATTTAATTTTATTTTATTGATATTATGTATAAAAAATTTCCCCACATACAACTAATTCTACATTAGTGTACATAAATCCTTTATTTTTTAATTTTAAATATAAAAAAAGATTACGTGGCTACGTCCTACTCTCCCAGGCAGCTTCCCACCAAGTACCATCGGCGCTAAAGAGCTTAACTTCTGTGTTCGGAATGGGAACAGGTGTATCCTCTTTGCTATAATAACCACATAATCTTTATGGAGCTAGTGATAGGAATCGAACCTACAACCTGCTGATTACAAGTCAGCTGCTCTACCGTTGAGCCACACTAGCAACTAAGTTTTAATGCTTTGAAAACTGAATAACATTTGTAAGATTAAATAATCTTGGTCAAGTCCTCGATCTATTAGTATCGGTAAGCTACATACATTGCTGCACTTACACCTCCGACCTATCAACCAGGTAGTCTTCCTGGGATCTTACCCTTACGGTGGGAAATCTTATCTTGAAGTTGGCTTCGCGCTTAGATGCTTTCAGCGCTTATCCATTCCGTACATAGCTACCCAGCCATGCCCTTGGCAGAACAACTGGTACACCAGAGGTACGTCCATCCCGGTCCTCTCGTACTAAGGACAGGTCTCCTCAAATTTCCTACGCCTGCGACGGATAGGGACCGAACTGTCTCACGACGTTCTGAACCCAGCTCGCGTACCACTTTAATGGGCGAACAGCCCAACCCTTGGGACCTACTACAGCCCCAGGATGTGATGAGCCGACATCGAGGTGCCAAACCTCCCCGTCGATGTGGACTCTTGGGGGAGATAAGCCTGTTATCCCCAGGGTAGCTTTTATCCGTTGAGCGATGGCCCTTCCATGCGGAACCACCGGATCACTAAGTCCGACTTTCGTCCTTGCTCGACCTGTATGTCTTGCAATCAAGCTCTCTTCTGCCTTTACACTCTACGCACGATTTCCGACCGTGCTGAGAGAACCTTTGAGCGCCTCCGTTACTCTTTGGGAGGCGACCGCCCCAGTCAAACTGCCCACCTGACAGTGTCCCAATACCTGATTCAAGGTATCTGGTTAGAATCTCAGTACTACAAGGGTGGTATCCCAAGGATAGCTCCACCGAGACTGGCGTCCCGATTTCATAGCCTCCCACCTATCCTGTACATGTAGCACCAAAATTCAATGTCAAGCTACAGTAAAGCTCCATGGGGTCTTTCCGTCCTGTCGCAGGTACCCGGCATCTTCACCGGGATTACAATTTCACCGAGTCTGTTGTTGAGACAGTGCCCAAATCGTTACGCCTTTCGTGCGGGTCGGAACTTACCCGACAAGGAATTTCGCTACCTTAGGACCGTTATAGTTACGGCCGCCGTTTACTGGGGCTTAAGTTCACTGCTTCGGATAAATCCTAACAGATCCCCTTAACCTTCCAGCACCGGGCAGGCGTCAGCTCCTATACATCGTCTTGCGACTTAGCAGAAACCTGTGTTTTTGGTAAACAGTCGCTTGGGCCTATTCTCTGCGGCCACCTCGGGCGTTAACCCTAACGTGGCACCCCTTCTCCCTAAGTTACGGGGTCATTTTGCCGAGTTCCTTAACAACAGTTCTCTCGCTGGCCTTAGGATACTCTCCTCACCCACCTGTGTCGGTTTGCGGTACGGGCACCTTTAATCTCGATAGAAACTTTTCTCGACAGTGTGAAATCAGCTACTTCGCTACTTAATTTCGCTCCCCATCGTACCCCAGCATTATCATGGCGGATTTGCCTGCCTTGACTGCCTCAGTACTTAGCCACACATAACCAACAGTGTGGTTAGCTTATCCTACTGTGTCATTCCATCTCTCAAACGATTATTGGTGGTACAGGAATCTCAACCTGTTGTCCATCACCTACGCCTTTCGGCCTCGGCTTAGGTCCCGACTAACCCAGGGCGGACGAACCTTCCCCTGGAAACCTTGGGTTTACGGCCCGTGGGATTCTCACCCACGTCTCGCTACTCATGCCAACATTCTCACTCCTATACTGTCCACACGTCCTTACGGTCATGCTTCAGCCTGCATAGGAAGCTCCCCTACCTATCATAAATGATATCGTAGCTTCGGTAGTAAGTTTTAGCCCCGGTAATCTTCGGCGCAGGATCACTCGACCAGTGAGCTATTACGCACTCTTTAAATGAGTGGCTGCTTCTAAGCCAACATCCTGGTTGTCTATGCAATCCCACATCCTTTACCACTTAACTTACATTTAGGGACCTTAGCTGACGATCTGGGCTGTTGCCCTCTCGACTATGAATCTTATTACCCACAGTCTGACTCCCAAGTATAAAATAACGGCATTCGGAGTTTGATAATCTTCGGTAAGCGCAATGCCCCCTAGGATATTCAGTGCTCTACCTCCGTATTTCTCAACCTTGAGGCTAGCCCTAAAGCTATTTCGGGGAGAACCAGCTATCTCCGAGCTCGATTGGAATTTCACCGCTATCCACAAGTCATCCCCGAGCTTTTCAACGCTCGTGGGTTCGGACCTCCACGAAATTTTACTTTCGCTTCATCCTGCTCATGGATAGGTCGCTCGGTTTCGGGTCTACGACAGCAAACTTAACGCCCATTTAAGACTCGCTTTCACTACGGCTCCATACCTTAAGTACTTAACCTAGCTTACTATCGTAACTCGTTGGCCCGTTCTACAAAAAGTACGCGGTCACACATATAAAGTGCTTCCACAGCTTGTAAGCGCAGGGTTTCAGGTTCTATTTCACTCCCCTCCCGGGGTTCTTTTCACCTTTCCCTCACGGTACTATGCGCTATCGGTCACTAAGTAGTATTTAGCCTTGGAGGATGGTCCCTCCTGCTTCCCACAGGGTTTCACGTGTCCCGTGGTACTCTGGATCACATCTAAAGTCTTCTCGTTTCAACTACGTGGCTATTACACTTTATAGCGGAGCTTTCCAACTCTCTTCGTTTACGATACCTCTTTGTTGATGATGTGTCCGCAACCCCAGCGAAGAAAACTTCACTGGTTTGGGCTATTCCGCGTTCGCTCGCCGCTACTTACGGAATCGAATTTCTTTCTTTTCCTCCGGGTACTTAGATGTTTCAGTTCCCCGGGTTCCCCTCACTAAGCTATGTATTCACTTAATGATACTTAGACATTACTCTAAGTGAGTTTCCTCATTCGGAAATCTTCGGATCAAAGTTTACGTGCAACTCCCCGAAGCTTATCGCAGCTTATCGCGTCCTTCATCGGCTCTTAGTGCCAAGGCATCCGCCCTGCGCCCTTAATAACTTGACCAGTTATTAAAAGTGTTATTTTTTAAAGAGTTTTCTTCTCTTATAATTGGTTTATTTAATCATCACTAAATGTTATGCAGTTTTCAAAGTACTAATTTTGAGAACAATAAGCTCTCAAAATTAAACAGTAGGTAATTACTCCTTAGAAAGGAGGTGATCCAGCCGCACCTTCCGATACGGCTACCTTGTTACGACTTCACCCCAGTCATTGGTTTCACCTTCGACGGCCGCTTCCTAAAAGGTTAGCTAACCGGCTTCGGGCGCCCCCAACTTCCATGGTGTGACGGGCGGTGTGTACAAGACCCGGGAACGCATTCACCGCAGCATTCTGATCTGCGATTACTAGTAACTCCAGCTTCATGTAGGCGAGTTTCAGCCTACAATCCGAACTGAGAATGGCTTTAAGGGATTAGCTCCACCTCGCGGCTTGGCAACCCTCTGTACCACCCATTGTAGCACGTGTGTAGCCCTAAGCATAAGGGGCATGATGATTTGACGTCATCCCCACCTTCCTCCGAGTTATCCTCGGCAGTCCCTCTAGAGTGCCCAACTTAATGCTGGCAACTAAAGGCAAGGGTTGCGCTCGTTGCGGGACTTAACCCAACATCTCACGACACGAGCTGACGACAACCATGCACCACCTGTCACCACTGTCCCCGAAGGGAAATCTCCGATTAGGGAGAGGTCAGTGGGATGTCAAGCTTAGGTAAGGTTCTTCGCGTTGCTTCGAATTAAACCACATGCTCCGCTACTTGTGCGGGTCCCCGTCAATTCCTTTGAGTTTCACTCTTGCGAGCGTACTTCCCAGGCGGAGTACTTAATGCGTTAGCTGCGGCACCGAGGGGGGTAACCCCCGACACCTAGTACTCATCGTTTACGGCGTGGACTACCAGGGTATCTAATCCTGTTTGCTCCCCACGCTTTCGTGCCTCAGTGTCAGTTACAGTCCAGAGAGCCGCCTTCGCTACTGGTATTCCTCCTAATATCTACGCATTTCACCGCTACACTAGGAATTCTACTCTCCTCTCCTGCACTCAAGTTCTCTAGTTTCAAAAGCTTACTACGGTTGAGCCGTAGCCTTTCACTTCTGACTTAAAAAACCACCTACGCACCCTTTACGCCCAGTAATTCCGGATAACGCTAGCCCCCTACGTATTACCGCGGCTGCTGGCACGTAGTTAGCCGGGGCTTCCTCCTCAAGTACCGTCATTATCTTCCTTGAGGACAGAGCTTTACGACCCGAAGGCCTTCATCGCTCACGCGGCGTTGCTGCATCAGGCTTTCGCCCATTGTGCAATATTCCCCACTGCTGCCTCCCGTAGGAGTCTGGACCGTGTCTCAGTTCCAGTGTGGCCGATCACCCTCTCAGGTCGGCTACTGATCGTTGCCTTGGTAAGCCATTACCTTACCAACTAGCTAATCAGACGCGGGTCCATCCTGTACCGCCGGAGCTTTGATACAAAAGCCATGCGACTTTCGTATTTTATCCCGTATTAGTATACCTTTCGGTATGTTATCCGTGTGTACAGGGCAGGTTACCCACGCGTTACTCACCCGTCCGCCGCTCTCTCCGAAGAGATCGCTCGACTTGCATGTGTTAGGCACGCCGCCAGCGTTCATCCTGAGCCAGGATCAAACTCTCAAATATAATTTAAAAAGTTGTCCATCGCTCAGCTAATCATTATCTGAATATCTGGCTTGGTTGTTTGTGTTTAATTCTTTAAAAAAGAATTTTTATAATTAACCTACTGTTTAATTTTCAAAGTTCATTTTTTCTTTTGTGTTTCGTCCGTTTCTTAAGGACAAGTAATACTTTATCACCATTTTAAAACAACGTCAACACTTTTTTTAAATTTTTTTACGCTTAAATAAATTACAATTACAAAAAAAATCATAAATGTCCTATGAAAGTTAGTTATACCAATGTATCATCTTATTATGAGCGTAAAAATATTTTGAGCAACGGACAAAGTCGTTTGAGTAACGGGACACGAGCTTGCCGAGTGGACGTTGACGACATGAAATTTGAGCGAAATGAGCGAAGCGAATTTTTTATTTAATATTCAGCAGATTTAACATAAAATTCAGAATAAATATGTTAAAATATTTTAAACAGATATATATTGGACATAATTATGAATACAATAATGTATCATTCTAATTAAGGAGGGATTGCGTTGGGTACGTACCTTAGAGAACCCGTAAGTGGTTTTACTCATTTAGCAGGAGCTATACTTTCATTTGTTGGATTACTAGCATTAGTTATAAAAACAACAATTACTAGTCCTACTATAGTAAATCTAACTGCGGTTATAATATTCGGTATAAGTATGATGCTTTTATACTCTGCATCTGCAACATACCATTTGGTAGTTTCATCTGAAAAAGTAATTAAGTTTTTAAGAAAGCTTGATCACTCTATGATTTTCATTTTAATAGCAGGTTCATATACGCCATTTTGCTTAATTGCTTTAAACGGAGCTAAAGGATTCACTCTTTTCGCTGTAGTATCTGGAATAGCTGTTGCGGGTGTCTTATTTAAAATGCTTTGGTTTAATTGCCCTAGATGGCTATCTACTTCTATATATATAGGAATGGGATGGATATCTATTTTTATAATAGGACCTTTATCTAAAGCAATATCGCCTCAAGGAGTTTTTTATTTAGCTCTTGGTGGAGTATTCTACACTATAGGTGGAATAATATATGGAGTTAAACCTAAATGTCTTGATTTTAAATATTTAGGTTTTCATGATATTTTCCATATATTCGTTATGTTAGGAAGCCTAACTCATTTTTATTGTGTATTTAAATATGTAATATAAATAAAAAGCCCTGCTTACATCATAGGTAAGTAGGGCTTTTTTAATTTTATTTAAGGTTTTTAAAATCTTCTACCGTCGGCTCTATACATTCTCTATAATTTCTTTTATGTCTAAATTCACTAAGTTCTCTGTATATTTTTACACGAGCTAAGTTTATATCTCCTAATGGTCTATGTTCCACACTGCAATGCCCTGGCGAGAAAGATAACTTTTCTCCCAGTTCACTTCTAGTATCTGTTATAAACCATTGTCTTGGAATTATTATTTTACCAATTTTAATAAGAGGTGACTCTTCTTCATCCCATTCAATAGATGAATCATTTATAGGCATAGACTTCGAATTCGTTTGAATTTGGATATAAAATTCAAAACTAGCTTCATTATCAATTAAATGTTTTTGCATATTTTCTGAAAGATAGTTGTATGTAAGTCTTTTAGGTAATTCACTTTTATATTTCGAATTTGGTTTCACACAAAACTTAACTATTTTATTTTTATAAGCATATGGAGTCGTACTAAAATAGCTTACATCTAGCGGACTTGTTTGGTTTGATCTTCCTTCTATAAGGTCTTTAATTATATTTAATTTATCTGATTTATATAAACTATACATCAAAGCAATTGGATTCTTTTTTTTAACCATATAATATATAGAATCTCTGAATAGAGGTAATGTTCCTATAGGCATAGTTGGTATAGTAAGCATAACAAAATCCTGAGTCATTTTTTCATCATCTATTAATTTATCACCACTTACTCCAATTAATTTAATAGCCATGCCTCTAATATCTTTACTCTTATCACTTTTAACCTTATTTCCACCACTAGAAAATCTTATAAAACAATTATATTTTTTTCCAGATTGAAAAACTTCTGTTTCTAAATCTTTATTTAAATCATCATCTACAATAAATGTTCCTTTTAATACCCCTAGCCCTTTTGGATGTGCATCTCTTTTTGTAAATCCCTTTTCATAATCCTTAACTAACTTTGCCTTTAAAATTTCAATAATTTCATTTGTCATTTCATTATTATCCCGACTTCCCATCGCTAACCCCTCCAGACCTTTTAAACTATCTATTATCCTGCCCAAATATTAAGGATAATAAAACAACAGGCATAAATTTATAAATTTATGCCTGTTCACTATTATCTAAATTTATTTCATAACTCTCATTGCATTTAGTACAGCTATTAAAGCAACACCTACATCTGCAAATATAGCTTCCCACATAGTTGCTACTCCACCTGCTCCTAATATTAACACTATTACTTTAACACCTAAAGCAAATACAATATTTTGCCATACTATTTTATTAGTCTTCTTAGCAATTTTGATAGCTTTAACAATATTGCTAGGTTCATCTGTCATAAGAACAACATCTGCAGCTTCAATTGCTGCATCAGATCCTAATCCTCCCATTGCAATACCTACATCTGCTCTAGCAAGAACAGGAGCATCATTTATACCATCTCCAACAAATGCAATTTTTTCATTTTCTTGTCTTCCATCATATAATGCTTCTAACTTATCAACTTTATCTGTTGGAAGTAAATTCGAATAAACCTTGTCTAAGCCTAATTTTTCAGATATATCATTAGCTACTGCCTGATTATCCCCTGTTAACATAACAGTTTCTTTAATTCCTATATTTTTAAGTCCTTCTATACAAGCTTTAGAATCATCCTTAACTGTATCAGATATTACTATATATCCTCTATATCTTTTATTAACAGCTATATATACAACTGTACCTACTTCATTAGCTTTTGAAAAGAATATATTTTCACTTAGCATTAATTTTTCATTTCCAGCTAATATATGCTCTCCTTCATAGTCCACTTTAATTCCATGTGCTGCTATTTCTTCATAGTTATTTATTTTATCTAAATCTACATTTTCTTTATAATGTTTAACTATAGATTTCGCTATAGGATGATTTGAATTTACTTCTGCAATAGCTGCATATTTTAGCAATTCATCTTCACTTATACCTACAGGTTTTATATAAGTTACATCAAATACACCTTTTGTAAGAGTTCCTGTTTTATCAAACACAACTGTATCTACATTTCTTAAAGCTTCTAAATAACTGCTTCCTTTTATAAGAATTCCTTGTTTTGATGCATATCCAATTCCACTGAAGAAACTTAATGGTATAGATAAAACAAGTGCACAAGGGCAAGAAACAACTAAGAATATAAGCCCTCTATAAAACCAATCGTTAAATGATGCTCCCGGTATAATAACCGGTGGAACTATAGCAATTAAAAGAGCTGATATAACAACTATCGGCGTATAATATTTAGAAAATCTAGTTATAAAGTTTTCTGTTTTAGATTTTTTAGCACTTGCATTTTCTACTAAGTCTAAAATTTTAGAAACCGTAGACTCTTCAAACTCTTTTTGAACAGATATAGTTAAAACTGCATTTTTATTTATAAACCCAGATAAAACATCTTCTCCCTTACCAACCTCTCTAAGTAAAGATTCTCCAGTTAATGCAGATGTGTCTACCATACTAAATCCGTCAACTATAACACCATCTAAAGGTATTTTTTCACCTGGTTTAACTACTATTACATCTCCGACTTCTACATCGTAAGGCGATACCTCTTTTATTTCAGATCCTATTTTTAGGTTAGCATAATCTGGTCTAATTTCCATAAGAGAAGCGATAGACTTTCTAGATTTTCCAACAGCTTTAGCTTGTAAGAATTCTCCTAATTTATAAAACACCATAACTCCTACAGCTTCTGCTGACTCTCCTATAGCTAATGCACCTACTGTAGCTATTGACATTAAAAAGTTTTCATCAAAAATTTGTCCTTTTCCTATGTTCTTAATAGCTTTTAATAATACATCTGAACCAACTATTAAGTATGCAACTACGAAAACTACAGTACTAAAACTTGACTCTTTACCTGTAGCAATTTCGTATATTCCAAATATATAAACTAAAATTCCAATTACAAGTTTAATTAAATCTTTTTTATCATTTTCTACTGGTGCTGCTTCTTTTTTACTTTCAGTAACTTTCTTCTCTTTGTATTGTATATCTAGTCCTGGTTCCGTTGAATTTATAATGTCTATTACCTTATCCATAGTTTCCTTTGAATTTGATGTAGAAACTAAATTAACTGTTAAAACCTTGTTGATAAAGTTAAGATTAGCACTTTCTACTTCCGTTAACTTATCCACTTTTTCACAGATTACTTCTGCACAATGTGCACAATTCAATCCATTTAGAACTAATTCTTTCTTTTTACCCTTAGTCTTTTCTTCTTTTACCTTAATATTTAAACCTGGCTCTGTATCATCTATTATTTTTATTATTTTGTTTATTGCTTCATCTTGATTAAATTCAGAATCTATATTTACTGTTAGTACTTTGTTTATAAAGTTTAAATTGGCTGAATCTACTTCTTGTAATTTATTTACTTTTTCATTTATAACTTCTGCGCAATGTGCACAATTTAAACCGTCTAGTACTATTTCTCTTTTTTTGATAGCACTTGTACTCATAATATCCCCTTCCTTTTTAATTGATTTATTTATTGTAAGTCTCTTGAATATGAGATAATCCGCAGTTAAAGATCTGACTTATATGGTTATCATCTAGAGAATAGTAAACTACCTTACCTTCTTTTCTAAATTTAACTAATCTTGCTTGTTTTAAAACTCTTAATTGATGTGATATTGCAGAGTGTGTCATTCCTAATAAATCAGCTATATCACATACACACATTTCACTTGAAAATAAAGCGTATAAAATTTTTATTCTTGTTGTATCTCCAAATACTTTAAAAAGCTCTGCTAAATCATATAAAGTTTCTTCTTGAGGCATATGATCCTTAGCTTTACATATTAGTTCTTCATGTATCTCTTCACAAGAACAGTCTTTAATTTCTTCTATGTCATATTTCATTTATATTTCCTCCTCAATATTATATATACAAATATATGAATAATTGTTCATATATAATATTATAGAACTCTACTTATTTTTTTGCAACAATTATATAAATTTATTTTTTAATGCACATAATAATAGTTTTTTTATTATATATATATAATAAAGTGTTTTCAGAAGTAAGATTCGAAAGTCTTTTATTTAGGAGGTTATTAACTTATGAATTTCGATGGTTATATGAACCCTATGTTTTCTGACATGGATAATAAATATATATATCCTATGCCTTATGTTAATCCTATGATATATATGAACCCTTACATGATGAATCAACCTAATTGTCAAAATACTAAAAAACAACCTAGTACTGATAATCAAGCTGATCAGTTACAAAATCCTTATCAAAATAATCCTATGATGTATATGAACCCTTATATGATGAATCCTATGATGAGTGGTGGTATAGATCCTAATATGCTTATGCAAATGTACATGCAAATGATGCAGATGATGCAAATGATGGGTTGTATGCCGAATATGAATCCTATGGGAAATCCTGGTATGGATAACTTGATGCAGGATTCTATGGGAGGAGGCTATCCAGATCCTTCAAAACAACAAATGGGTGGTATGCCTATGATGATGCCTATGATGGGTTGTATGCCTGGTATGCCCGGCATGCCTAATATAAACATAGAAGAATTCGATGAAGAGGAAATGTAAATTTATAATAAGGGAAATTTTTTTAAATTTTATGTATAAAGTTTAAAGATTGAGCTAATACTATTAATGTATTCCTCATAATATTCCCCCAATATTATAAATACAAGAAAAAAGCCCTAGAGTTTACTAGGGCTTTTTTTATGTTTATTCTATTTATTAACAACGCCTTTTACAATCTTTAATATATCTGTCGCAATTTCAACGTTAGATTTTACACTTTCTTTCGCTACTATAAAGTCTGCAGTTGTATCTGTTATAACTTCTGTAACATCTTTTAAATTATCACTTATCTCACTAAAATTATCTGCTACTTCCGGTAATCTATTGATTGTAGTAGTTATGTTTTGAGAATTAGAAGAAATTAAATTCATTATATTTTTTATAAATTCATTTAAATTCTTTAATGTAAATATCAGGTATAAAATTGCTATACATCCTAATACAGCTAATACAAAATATATTGCATTTATATCTATATACATATTAAGCTCCTTGTGTTTCGCTTTGTTCTAGCTTAATAACATCTTCATTTTCTATCTCTTCATTTTCATTTAAATTTTTCTTACTTTGTAAGTACTCTTTTATTTTATTCTTAGATTCTTGGAAATTTGCTTTTCCATTGTTTAATTTCTCATTTACTTTAACTTTTGCCTGTTGAGACTTTTCATTTACAGTAGTTGCAACTTTTTGAGATTTATCTTTTAAATCTAATCTAGTTTCTTTCCCTGACTTAGGTGCTAATAATATTCCACCTAGTGCTCCAGCTGTAACACCTGCTGCTACTCCTACTGTAGCTATTTTCATTTTTTTATTTCTTTCTGCTACTTTTTTTGCTCTTCTTTTTTGTTCTATTTTTTTTGCTAAACTCATCTTAACCCCTCCTATAATTTTTAATAATCACTTTATACCCAAATTATAAGATTTATAACCTTTGTTGTCAATTTTTGCTAAATTAATCTAAGAAATCATAAAAATCTTCAGATTCAGACTCAACAAAATCATATAGAACATTTTGTTCAAAAAATATTTCTTCTTCTAATGTTACATAATTTTTAAAGTTACATTGTATTAATTTATTTATATACAGTCTATCTTTTTCATTGTATGTCGCAACAAAAAATTTATCGTTCATTTGATAATATAGTGCACTTAAATCATTGTTTATTACATAAATTTCTTTTTTTACATGATTATTATCAAAATTAAATCTTGTAAATAACATTCCTAAATCAAGTTCACTTTTTAATACAAATGGATTTAGTTTATAAAATTTATCTAAGAACTCTGTTTTATCTTTTAAATCATATATAGCTATATATTCTGGCTTTGATATTTCATCAAATACTTCAAAGTCATAAATATCAGCTTTATCTGTAAACATTAGAGAATCTATTTTATATTCATCTTTTTTGTAAGTTATATGGAAAGCTAACTTGCAAGTGTAATATCCGTCACTATCTTCATATAAAACATCACATAAATACATACCATCCTCTTTTTTAGTAACTTTATTCTTTAAAAGAGCTCCATTAATATTTGTTATATGCATTTCTGAAATTTTTTCATTATTAGAAAAGTATTTTAAACTATCTTTATCCCATGCAATAAATCTCATAGTCATGTAATTGATAAATTCTATATCATTATCAACTTTTTTACATATTTTTGGATACAAATCAAATATATTAATTTTCGATTCATATTTATCTATGAAGTCTATATATTCTTCAATGTTACCAGGTAATTCTTTTTCCCAATAATATGTTTTTTTACCATAGTAATTGACTAAGCTAAGAGCTTCTTCTTCTGTAAGTTGAATTCTATCAGCTCCTAGTCCTCCCATTAATCGCTCTTGCTCTCTATTTAATTCTTCATACGAAGCGTTTCTTAAACTTACATAGTCCGCTATTCCTAACCCTTCTGCATCTATTAAAAAATACTGATACACAATGTCATCATTATCTTCCCATCCAATTATAAGTCCCATACTTCCCATAAGTCTTGAATTCGTAACCTTTGCAAAAATGAAATCCATTTTATCAAACATCCTTCCTTGAACCTGTTTATTTTCAATCCAAATCTATAATAAACCCTATTGATATATTCAGTTTATATAATAACAATATACCCATTTAAAAATTAATTTTAAATTATTTCTTATATTTTTACAACTATATGCTAAATTTATAATATAATAGATAAAAGAAAAATCGCATTAATTGAGGTGATATATATGAAAAAAACTGCAGCTTTCTTTGATATAGATGGGACTCTGTATAGAGATTCTCTAATGGTTGAGCACTTCAAGAAACTAATACGCTATGAAATCGTAGATGAAAAGGTATGGTTAACTAATGCTAGAGATACATTTGTTAACTGGGACAAGAGACAGGGAAACTATGATGATTATTTATTTGAGGTTTGTGATATATATGTTGAATCTCTAAAAGGTTTAGACTTATGTTCTATACATTTTACTAGTAATCAAGTTATAAAGTTAAAATCTGATAGAGTTTATAAATATACTCGTTCTCAAATAAAATGGCATTTAGACCAAGGTCACATTGTAATATTCATTTCTGGAAGTCCGGATTTCTTAGTTTCTAAAATGGCAACTAAATATAATGCTACTGACTTCATAGGTAGTACTTACGTCTTTGAAGACGGTAAATTTAATGGAGAAGTGATTCCTATGTGGGACTCAGCTAGTAAAAATGTAGCTATCAATGACTTTGTTGAAAAGTATAATATTGATTTATCTAAATCATATGCATATGGAGATACAAATGGAGATATAAATATGCTTAGAAGAGTAGGTAATCCTGTTGCTATAAATCCTACTAAAGAACTTCTTCACCAAATAAGTAATGATGAAAATATAAAGGATATATCTAAAATAATAATAGAGAGAAAAGATTTAGTTTACCAACTACCTGCATCTGTCGATGTTCTAGATATATAATTTTAGGAGGTATTAATGACTTTAACAAATGATAGAAATTTTATGAAAAGTTTAGAAGATGATATAGAACATTTAAGTAAAACACTATACTTAGATAATCCTGATTTATGGTTAGATTTTTTAGAAAAATCAACAGATAAAGACTTTGATGAAATGTCTTTATTTTTCGCAGCTAAATATAATTATGTTTCGATTATAAAATTTGCTGTGGAGATAAATAATTTTAATTTAAATTCTAAATCTAAAAACATATCATTTAATTGTGTTAAAAACCATTTAATAGATATAGCTCGTTCTGAAAATTCAATAGACGTACTAGCTTATTTGTCTGACGAGGAAGTATCTGATATAGTAGATTCAGTCGATAAGCCTAATACTTTACATGAAAATGCAAAATTAACTATTTCGTATAACTGTCCTCATTGTAATTCTAATATATATGAGACAGGATACAAAGTTCTAATTTCTTCTAATTGCACATATTCAGCATATGATAGAAAAATTATTAGATCAAATCCAGAAGAATTAGATTACGTAACTTGCATTAACTGTAATAACAAAATAAATGATATTACACCTAAACAATTAGAAACTTTAACAACAGTAGAAAACTGTGGGACATGTGGATCTCACATACCTACAATAGGAATTTTAAAAGAAGTAAATTCAAACTTTAATAAATCAACTGGTGTTTTTGAGGATGCAAATTCTACATTTTGTTGCAAATCTTGCAGAAAACCTTTAGAAGATATCCAGTTAAGACATTTTAATCTAATTTAATTTAAAATTTCCCAGGAAATTTTAAAATCCCACTCTTTATATTTAAAAGAGTGGGATTTTTTATTTAAACTTAATTATTTTCTTAATCTTAATATCATAGTATTCAATAAATAGAGTATATACATAGTCATATATAATAAAACCTATTTCAAATCCAATTACAGTAAATAAGTTCATCGGTATGAATATAAACGCTTTGAGAATTATATACAGCAACACTGCAATTAGATTAGCAAAAGCTATTTTTAAAACTAGTGCTATATATACCCTTTGATTTTTTTCTATCAAATATTTTGCTAATCCATAAATTCCAAATGTAAATACATAAAAAATCCACTGGGCTTTATTTGGTATAATAAAGAAACTCAATAGAATCGATGCTATAGAGAATATTGCTCCATATTTTCCTCCATACTCTATTATTACTATAGAAACTATAAAAGAAGCTGCCCCCATAAAAAACAAAGTATTAATGGGAATTATGTTTGATAAAATTAATAAAATTATGTTTAAAGATAGCAAAATTCCAGTATATGCTATTTTTTTACTCATATCCATATCCTAACAACACTCTATAAAGTCACCACCAAAGCATTCGCATATACTATCTAGGCACCATAATTTCGTACAAACTTCACAGAAATCGTCTCCGCAGCAGCAACAATCATCACAACAGCAACAACAACAGCATCCATCTAAGCCATTATGTCTTCTTCTATTGTAATTGTGAGCTCTCCTATTATAGTTGTCATAGTTATTGTTATATCTTGTAATTGCATCTTCATAAACTTTATTTTCAGGTTCTATGCTTATAGCTTTTTTTAAGTATGATTCTCCTTGCTCGTAATAACCTAAATTTAAAGATGCTATTCCTATAAGATAATTCCAGCTAGCACTACTTTTATCAACTATAGATATTAATATGTCATATCCCTTTTGAAATTCTTTATTGCTTATAAATTCTTTTGCCAAGTTGAACTTTTCATTATAAGTAGGATTGTTGTACATTAACTTCACACCCTTTATTTAAAATATTTTTATATCTAAGATAAACACCTGAATAAACTATATTCTCTATAATGTTTATATTAGCTTTTATATGTAGATTATCTATAGACTGTGCTAAATATCCTAAGCTTATAGATATAAGTCTATCCACTTTTTGTTTTAGTTCTTCTTTTTTATCTATGTATTCAATAAAAGGATTATATCTTCCTTTTTTTATGTCTTTATCTAAATCCTCATAAGCATCTAATGTATATATATATTTACCTATATTAAATCCGATATTTCTTAAATCATCTCTATATTGATCGTCCTTGTAAGAAAAAATTTCCCCCATAAGGTTTCCAAATGTATTAGAAACTGCGTCTATGTTGGTGCTCTTTTCATCTTCTAGCTTTTTTAGATTTTCCAATTGTTGTTTTATATAATCTGCTTTTTCAGGATATTTATCATAAGCTTTTTTTAGCTTTCCTTTGTATATATTATAAGCCAGTATATCTTTGATTCCTTTATCATCATTTAAATTATCTTCTAACTTATAATAAGTTAAAAGTACATTCATGCTAGCAGCGTATTCTGTTATCTCATTAACTATTCTCATTTTTTTATTTATAGGGTTAGCTATACATACTTCTTTAGTTATGGTAGCTTTAGGCCTATAAACAGAAGTTAAAAGTAAGATTAAAAAAGTTATATCATAATTTAGAGACAGTCTAGATATCTCTCCATGATTTTCCTTTAAATACTTGCACAAACCACAATAATATCCCTTATATGTGTCAAACTCTCTAAATGTTAAATCCATCTTATTTATTCTAACATATCCAAACATTATTATCCTTTCTATATTTAAGAATTTAAATTCTATTAATATAATATCTTTTTCTTTATATAATATACATTTTTTACTATTATATCAATTGCTATAACGATTTAAATTAGGTAATTTCATAAATAAAAATAAGAAACTATTTAAAATTTTTTAGAATTCAAAATAGTTTCTTATATATAAACTATATATATTTTTCATTAATCTAATTCTCTTTCTCTTTATAAGGATCTAAATGTATCGTAACCCTAGTGTTATTCAGCTTTTCATTCATATCCTTTTTCAATCTTGTAATAATATCATGTCCTTCTTTTACTGTACAATTTGGATTGACTGTAATATGAAAATCTATATGTTTTATATTACCTGATTTTCTTGTTTTAAGTTTATGATAGTCTATAAATTCATTATCATGTGATTTTATAATACTTTTTATTTCTAATTCTTCACCTTCAGATAATCTTACATCTATTAAATTTTCAAAAGCATTTTTAGAAAGTTCCCATGCTTCCTTAATTATAAGCAATGCCACAAGTATGGCAACAATTGAGTCAAGCATTAAAATTCCAGTAATTTGTATAAGTAAAATTCCAATTGCTACCCCAAGCGATGTATATATATCTGTTTTTAAATGAAGAGCATCCGCTTCAAGTGCCATAGAATCTTCTTCTTTTGCAACTTTATACAATTCTTTAGATACAAAAAAATTAACTAATGCTGATATAATCATAACTGCAATCGCGATATATGATTGTTCTATCTCAACTGGAGTAAATATTTTTTTTACTGCTTCTTTAATAATTAGCCCAGCAGCTATAAATATCAATACACCTTCAAATAACCCAGAAATATTTTCTATTTTACCATGACCAAAGGGGTGGTTACGGTCTGCAGGCCTAACGGAATGTTTTACTGATAAAAGTGCTACTATAGATGCTATTAAATCCATACCAGAGTGGATTGCTTCTGATATAATACTCACTGAACCACTTAGAACTCCAGCTACAATTTTTAAAAATATCAGTGTTGTATTAGATAAAACTGATAAAAATGCAATTTTAATTCTTCTATCATCTCCAAACATAAAATTTTTCTCCTTTCACTAGTCCAAAAACAACTTAAATATTATTAGGATTTCAAATCTAAGATATTTTTGACAGTTGTAGCTTTATATATACATGGATACTAAATTTTTGATATTCTATTTATAACAAGAATATTTTAAAATAAAATATCCCATAAATCGAAATTTAAAATTTTCTCTTTATGAGATATCTGAAAGATTTTAAGCAACATCTAATTACACAGCTTCTATATACCTTGCTTAAATCCTATATTTTATTATAACTAATCAACTAAGTTTTTAGCTAATTTTTCTAATAAATCTTGTACATTTGTAACCATAGTTATAACTTCTAAGCTACCTCTATCTCTTAACTTATTAACTGCAAATTCAGATATATCTATAGTGTAGAAATGAACAGGTCTTACTTTTCCATCTACAACCCTATAAGAAGGAGTCATATTTCCTACAGCTATAGTATGAAGTTGAGTAGCTAAGCAAATTACTGTTGTAGCTTTTTTTACATGACTTCTCATAGCATCTTGTGCTTGATAAACGTCCCCATAAACTATTGGTAATGGTCCATCATCTCTTATAGATCCCCCAAGAACTATAGGTACATTATTTTTAACACAAGCATGGATTATTCCATCTTGTATATTTTCATTTTCTATTAATTTTTCTATAGATCCTGCTCCTCTAGCTTTATTTAATAAATCTAGATGGTGATAGTGTCCATTTTGTATAGATTCTTGTGTGTATACATGTTGTCCTAGTGCAGTTCCAAATACTCCTGCCTCTAAGTCATGAGTTGCAACTGCATTTCCACCTAAAAATGCATTTACATAACCATTATCTATTAATGATGCCATAGAATCTCTAGCTCCTTTAGCAAATACAGCTGCAGGCCCTAGAACCCATACTATGTATCCATGTTCTTTTTCATATTTTAATAATTCATATAAATTTTCATAATCTTTAGTGTAAGAAGTTTCTCTTGATCTTCCTGATCTAAATGCGAAAACATCTCCCTGAGCTTCTTCTTCTGTTTGGAATCCATTAGGATATAAGTAGATTCCATCTTTTGCATTTTCTGTTCTTCCTACTATAACTTTGTCCCCAACTTTAAGTCTTCTAAACTCTACTACATCTATTTTATCATCGTTAGTTATTATAGGTACGCAGTCCATTCTAGTTTCTTCAGCTAACACCCATTTTCCATTTACTTTAAAATATTCTGGGTAAATCGACATTGCATGATAGTTTTCTGGTGCTACACCATCTTTTTCTACAACTCCATAGCTTGCATCAGGAGCATTGACAAATACATCTTGTGTAAAATCTGGTTCTCTATATTCCCTTAATTTAAAAGACATCTTAAAACCCTCCATAATAAATTTTTATGCTTAAAAATTTCCCTTTGATATAATTATAACACTAAAATCCTATAATTTGGTAAAATAACGCCTACTTTAATGAAAACGTTATTTCAATGTCATTGTATTCTAATTGATTTACTTCATTTAATTCATTTAAAATGATAATCATTAAATCTGAGTTTAAAAATATATTCCCATTTAAATCTTTAATTTTCAAATTGTATTTGCTATATTTGTCTTCTGCATATTTGCTTATTTTGTCTTCAACTATTATATTAAAATTTTTATCTAAATAAACCTTAAATAACCATGGCATGGCTTTGTCACTTAAATTATTTACAAAGTAATCAAGTGATAAATAAACTTCATTGTCTTCCTCAATAGTTAAAAAATCTGGCGAATTCTCTATAATTTTATCTATAAATACATTATATCTTTTCATCTTTAACATACTCCTTTATAATTCTATTAAATTTATTTCAGCATCTTTATCTTTTATTAGGTTAAGTATTGCAATTGTAGTAGGTAATTTAAATCTCTTAGGTCCCGCTGATCCTGGATTTATATATAATATTTTATCTTTTATATAATTTTCACTTTTGTGAGAATGTCCATATATAACTATATCTACTCCAATTTTATTTAAATCCTTCTCAATAGTCTTTATATCATGTACTACATATATTTTGATACTACCAAATTGTATCAAAATATCTTCTCTAATACTTTCAAATTCAGCTTTTTTATCACAATTCCCTTTTATAAATTTAACATCAGAAATTTTTCTTAGTTCCTCTATAACTTCCATACTCCCAATATCCCCTGCATGTATAATTAAATCACACCCTTCAAAGTGATTTAAAACTTCTTTTCTTATCATACTATGCGTATCAGATATTAATCCTATCTTCACATTAACACCTTCTTTCTGCAAAACTATACCCCCTAAAAAATTAGGGGGTATTTATTATTCTTTAAAATCATAAAATAAATTTAATATATCTAAAAATATATTTATAAAGTCTAAGTATAAGTTTAAAACATGTATAGATAAGTCTTTGCTATCATTAATATTTCCACTTTCTATTGCATATTTCACTAAACTTACATCATATAGTATGTATCCACTAAATATAATTATACTAAATACAGTAACAGTTATATTAAATGCTCCAAATCCTATAAATGAAGCTATTATTGTAAATGGAATTAAAATTATTAATCCTACAAATAATGTATTTCCTAATTTTAGATACTTATCACTTTTTTCTCTTCTTGCTATTGTTGATAATACAAGAAATATTAAAGCTGTAATAAATAAAACACTTATTACAATTTCTTTGCCTAAGCTACCTACATACATCTGAATTATAGGGTATAAGATTATTCCATCTATAAAGGTAAATAAATATACCCAGTTCATGCTAAATCTATCCGGTATAATTCCTTTTCTAGAAACTAAACATAGTATTAAAAGTGCTACTACCATCACTACAACAATAATATTCGCAATCATAGCTACACTTTCAGGTACAAATGCTACTCCAAATCCATATCCTAAAAAACAAAATAGTATTGATATAGCTAAATATTTAAACACATCCGCTATCGGATTTTGAATTACTTTATTCATTTTTTTCACTTCCTATTTTAAAATTATAATATAATTATAACCTCATGTTATCCATTATTTGGTTAAATTATAGTTACAAAATAGTTTACTCAATAAGCTTTATATAATCATCATATCCCATTTCTTTCATTTTACTTTTAGGTATAAATTTAAGAGATGCTGAGTTTATACAATATCTAAGTCCCCCATGTTCTTTTGGTCCATCATCAAAAACATGCCCTAAATGAGAGTTTGCTTTGTCACTTCTTACTTCTGTCCTAAACATTCCATGAGAAAAATCCCTTTTTTCAATTATAACGTCCTCTTTTACTGGCTTTGTAAAACTTGGCCAACCACAACCTGAGTCAAACTTTTCTTTTGATGTAAATAATACTTCTCCACTGACAACATCTACATATATACCTTCTTCTTTGTTGTCCCAATATTCATTATCAAATGGAGGTTCTGTCTGATCATTTTGAGTTACCTCAAACTGAATAGGCGTTAATTTATTTTTTAGTTCTTCTCTTTTTTTATTATTTTTATCCCAGAAATTTTTTATAAAATCATATCTTCCTGATACCTTAAAATACATTTCATAATGTATTGGATTTTTTTTATAATAATCCTGGTGATATTCTTCTGCTGTATAAAAAGTTTCTGCAGGAAGTATCTTAGTTGCTATTTCTTCTTTAAAAATCCCACTTTCTTGTAATTCTTGTTTTGATTTTATAGCTTCTTCTTTTTGTTTATCATCGTGATAAAAAATTGCAGTTTTATATCTATTTCCTCTATCATTAAATTGTCCTCCACCATCAGTTGGATCTATTTGTCTCCAATATATTTTTAATAATTCATCATATTTAACTAATTCATCATCATATGTTAACTGTATTGCTTCTAAATGTCCTGTATTTTCTGAACATACTTCTTCATATGTAGGATTTTTTGCATATCCTCCTGTATAACCAGCTACAATTTTTTCAATTCCTTCATACTTACTAAAAGGTTTAAACATACACCAAAAACATCCACCTGCAAAAGTCGCTAATTTTTTCATGTTACTACCTCCAACTTATTTATTTATATATATATTCCCTGTTTTTACAAATCATAATCGCTTATAGATTTGTATACCCACTAAACTTTGTATTATAATAAATAAATATAAACTCAACTTAATTTGGAGGTGAGATTTTGAAAGATAAGTACATCATATATTTTATAAGTCGTACTAAAGATAATATGATTAAATTTATAGATAAAAATTTGAAACTTAATAATTTAAATGACTTAATTCCTACTCACGGAAATATATTAACTGCACTTTATGAAAGTAATGGACAGCTAACAATGAAAGAAATTTCAAAAAAAATAGGAAAAGATAAATCTACAGTTACATCATTGGTAAATAAATTAATCATTTTAGGATATGTAAAAAAAGATAAATGTTTAATAGATAAAAGAGTAACTTATATAAGCTTAACTGAAAAAGCATTAAGTATAAAAGACCGCTTTGATTTAATTTCTTCTCAAGTAAAAGAAACTGCATATAAAGATTTTACTAATGAAGAAAAAGAAGAATTTTTACGATTATTAAAAAAAATGAGCAAAAACTTCAAAGATGCAAATGAAAATTTATAGTTAAAAAGTAATAGATAGAGCTAACCTCTATCTATTATTTTTGTGATATATATAAATTTATTGTTTTTTATCTTTAATAACTAAATCTCCTAAAGAACTAATTTCTTTCATATCTAGATATATTCTATATAAACTTATCATTATTGCTTTTTCTAAATCGCTTTTTCTTGAATTAAAAAATACTTTATAAAATTCATATAAACTCTGATCTTTATATGTAGTTTCTTTAATTTCTGTATATAGTTTATTTACTAATTTAACTTCACTTTCTATTCCTCCACTTAAAAGTATAGAGAAACTTATATTTGTGAAAAAATCATTTTGTTTTTTTAAAATTTCCTCGATATTTTCTTCTTTTAGCTTATTATTTATAAAATTAAGTC
This sequence comes from Paraclostridium dentum, assembly GCF_048568265.1. Classification (NCBI taxonomy): domain Bacteria; kingdom Bacillati; phylum Bacillota; class Clostridia; order Peptostreptococcales; family Peptostreptococcaceae; genus Paraclostridium; species Paraclostridium dentum. The sequence goes on from NZ_CP183813.1 coordinate 2,843,867, forward strand.
TCATCCAGTAATCATTATTTTTAACAATTATTTTTTCAATATCTATATCACCTATGCCTTCTGAAGATATAAGTTTACATATTTCTTTATTAAAATTTATGTAACTATTTATTGTACTTTTCATATCATTATTAATTTTATACGGAAATACTAAATTTGTTATAACTACAGCAGACATAGATGCAAACAATATTAATATTACTCTGTATTCTAATAGAGTAAAAATTGTTGTATTTGGATAAATCAACTTAACTGCTGTTATAGCTGTCATAGTTATAAATATACATCTTATATTGTATTTTTTAATAGATATATTTAAATATAGTGATATCATAAATATGAGTATCATTAATGTCGAATTTCCATTAATTAATTTATATATTATTCCAAGTACTATAGCTCCTAAAATAGTTCCTATTGCTCTATCTATAGATTTTTTTGTACTTTCTTCTGCGTATGGAAGCAATACAACTGCCAGTGTATAAACTACCCATTTTCCTTCATATATATTAAAATAATCTACTATAAAAACTGCTATAGATATTAATATTGAAGCTTTTATAGCTAAATTAAATCTTAAAGAATCCATACTAAAATTATTGGTTATTATATTGATATTATTTTTTAATTTTTTTCTTATATTTATTTTTTTAGCTATAATTTCTATCTTTTGTTCATTATCTAAACAATTGTATAGTTCTTTAATAGCTATTCTTAAGCTATAATAATTGTATTTATCTATATTTTCGTCCATATTTTTTATATCTATTGATTCATCATATTTGCAAAAATTGTTTTTTAATTCATCTAAATTCAAATTACCGGAAACATATAAATTTATATCTTCCAAAACATAATTTAAATTACTAAATAAATCCTCACTATAACTATTACTTTTTATGTAATTTAAACCTGTATTTATTTTCTTTAATAAAATAACAATAATTTGTTTGTTGTATATACTTTTTTTTATTTTGTTTGATTTTTCTATAGAGTCATATAAATCTAATTCTAAATTTTTTAATAAAATATTTACTCTTTTATTTTCATTTTCTATGCATTCATTTTCTTTAATTAAATTTAACTGAGTTTTTATTAAATGTATTGTTTCATTAAGTTTTTTATCTGTAATTTTCTTAAAATTATATCTAGTAAAAACAAAGTATAAAAATAATATAACAGCTGCTGAGAATACTAATGCTAATATTCTTTTTGGCATTTGTTCTATAGATACAGGTGCATAAAGCAATAACACATAGAGCATCATAAAAGCATTACTTTTAGATCCCCTTATTTCACTACTTCCTATATAATAAACTGAAAAGCTTAATATAAATGTAGTAATTACTGCATAAATTGAGCTGTAATTTGCAATATAAGCACAGCACCCTATAATTATCTGTGCTAAACTCAATTTTAAAAATGTACGAGGTATATTATTTGTGTGATTTTCACGAAGCATAGTTATAGCTATAGTAATCGAACCAATACCAATTAGTATATTATCCTTACCAAACATATAAAATGACATTATTGATATTATAGCTATTAAAAATACAGCTATATTCATTAATTGTTTTTTCATCTTAAATTCCATCCTATATTTTAAATTTTTATAAAATATTACCTATTTTATGTGTTTTTGAATTTATATTCATTTATACCCATTGTGCGTAATAATCATTCTAAATTATTTGCACAATAATAAGTATATATTACTTTCTTACTTGTAAAACTATTTTATATGCTATAAAATTAGTAAAAATAAATCTAGTTAACAAGGGAGTATATGAATATGAGTATAGAAAATAGAAAATTAGATAAAATATTAGATTTTAACAGAGCTTTTATTCAAAATAAAGAGTATGAAAAATATGAAACATCTAAAGACCCTGATAAAAAAATAGTTATATTATCTTGTATGGATACAAGACTTACAGATTTACTTCCAAAAGCTTTGAACTTAAAAAATGGAGATGCTAAAATAATAAAAAATGCAGGTGCTACTGTTTTACATCCTTTTGGAAGTATAATGAGAAGTATTATAGTTGCTATTTACGAATTTGAAGTCGATGAAGTTCTTATAGTTGGTCACGAAGGCTGTGGTATGTGTAATCTAAATACAGAAAATCTTATAAATAAAATTATAAATAAGGGTGTATCAATTGAAACAATAAATACTCTTTCTAACTCAGGAATTGACGTAAAAAAATGGCTTCATGGATTCGAGTCTGTAGAAGACTCTATAATAGATAGTGTTAAAATGGTTAAAAAGCATCCTTTAACACCTAAAGATATGATAGTTCATGGTTTAGTTATGTCTCCTAGTACAGGTGAACTATCTATAGTTGTAGACGGTTATAAAAACAAATAGGTATATCAGATTATTAGATTTTTTACCATTTACAAATTTTAACATTAGGAATATAATAAAAGTGTTCATTATATTTTTAATACATGAACATTGTGTGATATATAAAATATCATACTCCTGACTTTGTTTTATTTTATTTGTTTGTTAAAAATATCTTATATAGGTCTTTCTATATAAGAAAAAAAGAAGACATCTTTTAGGTGTCTTCTTTTTTTAAAGTATTACTTGAGTTATGTTTCCACTACTATCTTCAACACTTATTATATCTAAATCTTTAAAGTTTCTTGAAAGCCACTTGATTTCCTTCATAGCTAAACTCACCTCTTGTGATGACAAATTTCCTATAAAGTACTCTTCTCTTTCTTTTTCATATTGTTTGTCTGAAAGCCAATTTCTAATAAATGTAAATGCAAAAGTATTAGGTATATTACTCATACTTGCTCTTTTTGATTTTGCAGGCTTTGAAACTATCCTCATATATACCTCCATATTAAATAAAGCTTTTAATAAATTATATTTATTAAAAGCTATTAATATCACTTTATTATTTTAATTATATATCTTCTATATGCGTACATTTACCTCTACCATTTTCCTTTGATATATATAATGCTTTATCTGCTAAATTTATAGCATTTCTTATATCTTTATTTGAATATATTGTTGAAATACCTATACTTAGACTAATATAACTGCCTGCTTTTGAATATTCATGTTTTATCTTTTTATCTGAAATGTTTTTAAGTATTCTTTCTGCAAAAAACATAGATTCTTTTTTTATAGTATTTTTAAGAACGATACAAAATTCTTCTCCTCCATATCTAAATATCATATCGCTTTTTCTACAACTGCTTTTCAATACTTCAGCTATAGATTTTAAGACTTCATCTCCATACTGGTGCCCATAATTATCATTATATAATTTAAAATAGTCTACATCTATCATCAAGATCGATATTGGAAGATCTTTATTTTTCACATTTTTTTTGCATAGTTCTAAATATCGTCTATTATACACATTACACAATGGGTCTTTCATAGATTCATATTTAGATTTTTTCATTTTTTTATATACTAAAACAATAATTCCAATTAAAAATAAATTACTAAAAATTATTAACATACTAGTGCTTCTCATAATACTTATATCTTCTTCTTCTTTAATCTTATTGTTCAAATGAAACTCATATTGTTTATTATTTATCTTTGACGTATCTAATTCATTTTTATAAAACTTTTGTACTAATTTATCATATTCCTTATGTTGTTTTAATTTTTTATAAATCTCGATTCTTTCTTTTATAGAAAATTGACATGTATATATATCCCCTTCTTTTTTACCATACTCCTCTAATTGCTCAAAGTATTCAATAGTCTTATCAATATCTCTAGTTTTCTTAAAGTACAATGCATATGCTCTAGTTTTTAACATTTTACTTTCAGTATATCTAATAACTGTATTTTCTTTTTCTAATTTATCTATTTTCTTAAAGTAAAAATCAATCTTACTAAAGTTATTTTTGTTTAATTCTTTTATTATCAAATCTGAATAATACATTATTAACAAATCATCTTTATGAGATTTAGGCAAGTAATCAATAAATGGTTCAATTTTAGATAAAATTAAATTATATTCATTCATACTTCCAACTTGAAAATAAATTTCTGCTAAATTTAGTAATGCATAAGTCTTTATTCTAGCATTTTCAGTTTTATTTTTATTAAATGAATTTATTATTTTTATAAGTGATTCAGTACTTTTTATATACTCTCCCATATGTCTATATGCTATAGATGAATTTATCTCAACCTTATACTTATTTTCTTTGCTTACATATTTTTCAGCTTCTTCATACATAAGTATCGCACTTACAGTTTCCCTCTGAAATGTATTTATAATTCCTAAGTAATTGTATAAATCAAATTTATCTGATTTATCTAATCTATTAAATATTTTTTTATTTTTTTCAATTTGTTCTAATTTTTTTTCTGCTAGATCATATTCTCCTTTTTGTATAAGAGCATTTGCCTCTTGAATTTTTATTTTTTCTTCCTGTTTAAAATTATTTAAATTATTTATTTTCATTACAAAAACTAATAAAATTACTACAAATGCAAATACCATTATATAATTTTTCTTAATTTTAAAATTCATAAATCACCCCATAGACCCTTTATTTAATTCATTTTTATTTATATAAAAATTTTATATCTATAGTATATATCTTTATTATTCCACATAACTTTATTATTTTAAAGTTTACATATATTATTATATCTTATTAATTTATGCTATATTTGTAAATTTACGAATATATTAAATTTATTTTAAATATTATTTAATATAGTTTTTAAGCTATAAAAAATTTTTAGGGGGAAATTTATGTTAGAAGTATTTAAAAGAGATTTAAGTCAAAACAATAAAAAGCTAAGAAAATCTGGTTACATTTTAGGATTGATTTATGGTCCTAATCTTGACCAAGACATCCCTATTCAAATACCTAAAACTCCTTTTTTAAGATTTGCAGAAGATAATAATGACCTTAGTGTTGATTTACTATTAGATGGTGAAATTAAAAAATGTATAATAACTGAAATTCAATCCCAACCTGCATTTGAGGGCTATACGCATATAAATTTTAGATGTATCGAATAAAAAAAAAGACTATCTTAATAGATAGTCTTTTTTTGGCTATATACATTTAAGTAATAAATTACATTAGTGACTGCTCTTTTCCACAAGCTTTACATCTTCTCATTTCAACTATGCTCTCTTCGTTATTTTCATTGATATTTTGGTATGTTACTATAGTATGCTTTCTTTCTTTTTCACAGTTACTACAAAAAACTGATTCTTTTAACTTTCTAGTTTTTAAAATTTCCATCTAAATAAACACCCTTTCCTCAACAAATTTAACTCTATCTACCATTATTGTTATAAGTGTGGTTATTTATACATAATAAGTAAAATTAACATAAATGTATATTTTTTAAAACTCATTTCTAACTATATAATTATATATAGCTCCTATCTGCCCTGAATCATTAAAAAACTTACAAGGTCCAATATTCCATTTTTTATATAAATTTTCAATTTTACCAGTTTCTTTTATAAGTTCTATAGAAAGTCTTTTCATCTCTGATTTTAAATCGTCTATAAAAATAGGTTGATTGCTTATCCCTCCACCAATAAGAATTTTTTCTGGATCAACTATAAACCCCACATTGTAAATGCAAATCGCTACTCTTCTTATCCAAATTTTATATAATTCTAAAACTTCATTATCCTTATTTTGAATCATATCAAATACAGAAACTCCGTCTAAACTTTTAGAATTTACTCCCTTTTTATTAGCTATTTCTCTTACAAATGATACAGTTGAACTTGTTTTATTCAAAGTTTTCAACCTATATTTCTCATGTATATTGTCTAAAATCATGTATCCAAATTCTCCTGAGAAGTAATTATTTCCACTTACTAACCCATTATTTATATACAAAGCTCCACCTATTCCAGTTCCTAATGTAATACATACGAAATTCTTACATTCAGCTGCATTTCCAACCCATTTTTCAGCTAATAGCGCACAATTTGCATCATTCTCTACTTCTACTGTTTTACCTAACTCTTTTTCTAAAATATATTTTATATTTATTTTATCTAAAATCCGTATAGATCCTCCATCTTGTATATACCCACTATTAGGATTTACACATCCTGGTACACTAAGACCTACTCCATCTACAGGCCCACATTCATCCATTATTAACTTTATTGATTTTATAAACTTTGACATGTCATACTTAGGTGTTTTTATTTTATTTTTACCTTTTTTCACTTCATTTCCATATTTATCATAAACTCCATATTTTATAGAAGTTCCTCCAATATCTATACCTAAATAAGTGTTCAACTGTATCACCTCCCAATTAAAATAATTCTTTTTATATAATTAATTTTATCATATTTTTTTCCCAATATATGTAATATGGTTTTTAAAAACTACTTTTATACTGTATACTGATTGTATAATTATAAATTTATGAAAGGAGTTGTAATTTTATGAAAAATCTCAAATTCAAAAATCAAATTTTACTATCAACTTATATAATAATTTTATCTTTTTTACTTTTAAATATAAAGTCTGTTGGGAATATGTTTCTTCAACTAATTTCTATATTAAAACCTTTTATAATAGGTATAGCGATAGCATTTTTAATAAATATACCTATGAAGTTTTTCGAAAAGAAAATTATAAAACCCTATTTAAAAAAGACAAAGTTGAAAAATCCGAAAACATTAGCTAGAGCACTGTCTCTTTTAATTACTTTGCTTATTTTATTTATATTAATAAATTCATTTGTAAACTTTGTAATTCCTCAATTAGGTAAAAGTACTTCTAGTTTAATAAGTGCAGTTCCTCAGTATATAGATTCATTAGAATCTTATGCTACAAACTATTTTTCCCATATAAATATTCCAAGTAGTATTCATGCTAATATTTTATCTGGGTTGGATAAGATTTCGAGTTTTGTAATTAAATTTGCAAACTATTTTATATCAAATATTTTAGGATTTACTGTAGGAGTTACATCTGCTATAACTAATTTTGTTATAGGCTTTATAATTGCAATTTATATACTTTTAAGTAAAGAGAAGCTTTTACTTCAGTGTAAAAAATTTACTTTCGCTTTTTTAAATGAAAAATATGCAAATAAGTTAGTAGAAATATCTCATTTAGTAGAATTTAAATTCTCTAAATTTATAGCGGGACAATGTATGGATGGTGCTATATTAGGTATTTTATGCTTCATAGGTATGACTATATTTAGTATGCCTTATGCATTACTTGTTAGTACTATAGTTGCGATAGCCGCTTTAATACCTATATTCGGAACATTTATAGGAACTGCACTTTCAGTTTTTATTATATTTATGGTTAAACCTATAACGGCATTATATTATTTAATAATGATGCTTGTAATTCAGCAAATTGAAGGTAACTTAATATACCCATTTGTCGTAGGTAACTCTATAGGGCTATCATCGTTTTGGATATTAGTTCCTATCTTTGTAGGTTCTTCTATGTTTGGTGTTTTAGGTATTTTAATAGGAGTTCCTCTTTTTAGTGTAATTTATACTCTATTATCTAGATATGTAAATAAAAGGATACAAGAAAAAAATATTAATATATAATAAAAAAAGATGACTAAATGTCATCTTTTTTTAAGCTGATAAAATTTCTTTTAATGCATCATATGAAAAATCTATTATTTCTGAACAACTAACTTTATTTTTCTTTAAATCTAAGCATATCTCACTATTATATTTATCTCTAACTCTATTCATTAATTCTCTTGAATACGCTCTAGCATCGTTTGTTTGAGAGCTATCTTCTCTTCCCTTTATATATCCTAATACTAATACAGCTGCATTTACAGCTCCACATAAACTTCCCACAGTAACTCCTGTTCCCATTCCACTTCCTAGTGCAACTGGAATATCAGTGTTATGTTCTTCATTATATGACTTTATTATGGCCTCTGCACATGTATATCCTTGTTTATGGTATTCTGATGGTTTTGTCATTTTATTATCCTCCAATTTCCTATATTATTCAAATAATCTATATTATTATCTTTTCAACTTAACTTTTCATTAAATAATATTACCCTATTTTTAATAAATTATATGTGATAATATCACATTAATAGTTTATTATCCGAATAATAATTTTACCATATTTTAGATAAATTGTCTGTCCTAAACTCTCTTGGATTGCTACTTTTGAATATTTTCCAACTCAGCTATTATCTTGTTTACTATAGGCTCAAACACTAATTTAAGATTTTTTTCTTCGTCTACTGTATTTCCATCACTTATATTACTTATGCTATTTATCATAGGCAATTCTGCTAATAATTTTAAATTCATTTCTTCCAAGAACTTATCAGTATTTTCTCCATTGAATAATCTTATTTTTTTATCACAGTCAGGACACGTTATATAACTCATATTTTCAATAACCCCTAGTATATTAATGTCCATTTTCCTAGCCATATTTACAGCTTTTGAAACTATCATCGAAACAAGATTTTGTGGTACCGAAACCATAACTACTCCGCTTATAGGAATTGAGTTCATTACAGTTAAAGCAACATCTCCTGTCCCTGGCGGCATATCAATTACTAGATAATCAAGTTCTCCCCAAAGAACATCTTTCCAAAATTGTTCAACAACCCCTGAAATCATAGGTCCTCTCCATATAACAGGATCACCTTCATTTTCCATAAGAAAATTTAACGACATAACTTTTATACCGTCATTTGTGTTAACTGGTAAAATCATTTCTTCTGTCATAGTTGCTTTTTTTTCACTAACTCCAAGAAGTCTAGGGATACTAGGCCCTGTTATATCTGCATCTAAAATCCCTACTTTATATCCTAATCGGTTTAGCTGTTTTGCTATAATAGCAGAAATAGAAGACTTCCCTACACCTCCTTTTCCACTCATAACCCCAATAATTTTTTTCACATTATTCAAATTATTATTTTTAACTCCACAATTGTTTTTGTCTTTTGTACATCCGTTATTAGATGGACATGTTTTGCACATTGACATAATTTCATCCCCTTACATATAATTGGCATTTGCTAATTTAATTTTACTTATATTTTCATTTATTGTCAAATGCCAATTATAAAGCATTCCTTATACACAAAAAGGAAAAATACAAATTTTAAATTTTTATATTTTTCCTTTTCAGATTTTTATATTTTATATTTAATTTTTCTAAACTTTATATTTTAATATTGTTATTAACTAATATAAAATAAATTGTTACACAATAAACATTTAAGATAATTCTAATTTTTGTTTTTTGCTATGCCCCATTTGTTCGATATTGCATTTTCTAATCTTAAGCATAGACCAGTCCATGTTTTGTCTTCCATATTTAAATGTTTGTTTCTAAAGTTAAATTCAAGTATGTTCTTTATCATTTTATCTATTTCAATACCCAAATTCTTCTCAAATTCAGGAAGTTCATCTTCAAAAGGTTCAGCAATTTTTCGCATTTCAGGTAAATTTATATATTTAATTTTACCTGATGTGTTTATATATTCTCCAATCCATTCACTAACCCCCGGTATATCAGTAGTTATAACATTACACCCACTTGCTAAAGCTTCTATAACTACTAAAGGTAACCCTTCAAAAAATGATGGGAGCATAAATATATGAGTTTTTCTAAGTATTTCTGCTAATTCATTTTGTTTTACTTTTCCTAAAAACTTTATATCAAATTTACTTTCTTCACTAAGCTTTTTAATAGAATTAAATTCTTTCTCATTACTTCCATCCCCAACTATATTTATTTTTATAATATCTTTTTTATAACTTATATAATTTAGTGATTTTATTAAAGACTCCATGCCTTTTAATCTGCAAATTTTACCTGCAAAAGTAATATTGATAATATCATTATCTATTTCTTTATCAAAAAATATATTTTCATCATATCCACTTCCAAGAGTACATACTTTATCCTCACTTAGATTAAATATATCTTCAATCTCTTTCTTTTGCTCATTGTGCAACGAAAATATCATATCTAAGTTACATATATTTTTTTTTATATAACTACTTTTTAATTCATTGCTTTGAAATTGCTTTAAACATGTTCCATGGCAAATTCCTACTACAGGTATATCCTTTATAATTTCCCTTACAAATGCAGTTATTAAATATAAATGATGACATATTACTAAATCAGGTTTTATATCTTTAATAGCTTCGTCTATCCTTTTTTTAAATGCATCCTTTAATTTAAATACCATATCTTCGCTCATATTTTTGTATAAAGTACTATTATATGGCATGACATCACTCATCCCTACAACGTTAAAAGGGACCTCTTTTGTATTATAAGTTACAGGGTAAAATTTTATATCTTCCCCAAAGCATTCTTTTGGGTCATCAGCATCTATTCCTGCTATTACCCCTTGATTATATCCCATCTTTTTAAACCCTTTTATCATTCCACTCATGTAAATACCACTACCTGTGCTATTTGGTTTTTGTGTTATTATATGTAGTATTTTCATAGTTCTCCCTTCAATTGTCACCTAAAATCTATATCTAAATATATACAAGAAGAATCATCATTTACTTTAAATCTTGGAAATCTAGTTGTTGAAAAATCTTCTGATTCTATATTTCTGAGTTTAGAGTAAATTTCTCTTGCTCCATATTTTTCCACCTCATTTATTAAGTTTTCCTCGTCTATGGTTTTATATCTATCACTAATACATGAAAACCCATCACTTGTAAGCATTATTTTTATATTATCATTTATATCTATAAATCCATTTATAGCGTTGTCTATAGCATTTTCATCAAAATCTAATATCCAATATCCATCTTTTGTATTTTTTTTCAATCTATTGCTTATTATTGTACTCATCACACTATTTTTTATTTCTTCAAATGTAAGCCTGTCTAAATTAGGTAGTTTTTCCATTTCATCGTAAACCAATTTATCTAAAACACATAAAGTTCTATCTTTTATTACAGAGTTTTCATTTCCTAATTTAAAATAAAATGTACAATCTCCAAGTAAAAAATACTCTAGTTTATTATTATAAAATTTTATAACTGCAATAGAACTAGATGGAGTATCTAACCTCTCAATATCATTCTTATCAACTTTTTTATAATATTCATCGCTTATCAATTTAACTCCACTAAACATCAATTCTTTTAAAGTCATTTCATTATGTATGTTTTTGTGTAAGTAATTATTCCACCAGTTTACATACCAATTTGCATCGCTTTTACATGAAATTAGGTTTTTATTATTTAGCCCAGTAGCTCCATCTAAAACCCACGCTCCAAATGGATTAAATCCTATTATATCTTCATTGTATTTTGCACTTCCTTGATAGCATAAAGTGTCACAAACCTTTATTTCCATATCATACCCTCCGCGTATGGCATATATATATTACCATATTAATTTTGAAAAACTTGTCGAAAATTATATAAAAATTTCACTTTATATATGTATATACACTAATACCCAAATATCTTACTTTACTTAAGTTTATTCTCCATTAATCGATAAATTCCCTCTATATATTTTTTAGACACTTCTTTACATTCAGAACATAGCATATTCATTCAACATCATTTTAGTAAAAATCATTTATTTAAACGAAAAAAGATACCTCAAAATAAGTACTATAATGTTTACTTTGAGATACCTTATATATTTTTATTTAAAATATTTAACTCCACTTTCAAAAATCTTTTGATCTTTTTCACCTATGATGTTTTTAACAACTTGGTCTCCAACTCTTTCTGAATGCCCCATTTTCCCAAATACTCTTCCATCTAAACTTGTTATACCTTCAACTGCATATGTTGATCCATTTGGATTAAACTCTATATCATAAGTTGCTTTTCCTTCAAAATCTACATACTGAGTTGCAATTTGTCCATTTTGTATTAATTTTCTCATTACATCTTCACTGGCTACAAATCTTCCTTCACCGTGTGAGATTGCTATACTGTGAATGTCACCAACTTCTGTATCATACAACCAAGGAGATTTATTAGATGCAATTCTTGTATTAACCATTTTAGCTTGGTGTCTTCCTATCTTATTATAAGTTAGAGTTGGGCAGCTTTCATTTATATCTCTTATTTCTCCATAAGGCACTAATCCTAATTTTATAAGAGCTTGGAACCCATTACATATACCTAACATTAATCCATCCTGATTGTTTAAAAATTCATTTATAGCTTCAGCAATTTTAGGATTTCTAAATACAGTTGCAATAAATTTACCTGATCCATCTGGCTCATCTCCTGCACTGAATCCACCTGGTAACATTATTATTTGAGATGATTTAATTTCTTCTACCATAGTATCTATAGAGCTTTCTATATCTTTATAAGTTAAATTTTTAAATACTTTAACTGATGTTTTGGCTCCTGCTTTTTCAAATGCTCTTGCTGAATCATATTCACAATTAGTTCCAGGGAAAGCTGGTATAAATACTTTTGGTTTAGCTAAGCTTATAACACTATTTCTTCTTTCTTCAGTGCTTAAAAAGTTTATAGTTTCTATTTTTTCTTTTATTTCTTCAGTTTTAACAGGGAATATACTTTCTAAAACACCGTTATACTTATCATATAAATAATCTATATCTATGCTTTCATCTTCTATGATTATATTTTTTTCTTCTATAGTGTTTCCTAATATTTGATAATTGTATCCATCCAACTCTTTCAATAACTCGTTTATATCTATATCATTTCCTTTTAATTCAAGAATCATATTTCCATAAGATGAATTAAATAACAACTGATCATTTATATTATTTTCATTATTAAATTTAAATCCAACCTTATTTCCAAAGGTCATTTTACTTATAGCTTCACTTACCCCTCCATAACCTACTGAATATGCAGAAAGTACTTTTTTATTTTCTATAAGCTCTGTTATTTTTGAAAGATTTTTCTTTAATTCTTCAAAGTCTATAACTTTATTTTCCAACACATTTGTTAATAACATTATTACTGTTGAACCTGATTTTTTAAATTCTGGGGATAACACTTGTTTTGCATCCACAGTATCAACAGCAAATGAAACTAGTGTTGGAGGTACATCTATGTCTTTAAAAGTTCCTGACATGCTGTCTTTTCCACCTATTGCAGGTATTTGTAATTTGTTTTGAGCGTAATATGCGCCAAGCAATGCTGAAAATGGTTTCCCCCACTTATATTCACTTATCCCCAGTTTTTCAAAATATTCTTGTAGAGTAAGTCTTATAGTGCTAAAGTTACCCCCAATAGCCACAACTTTACACACAGATTCTACAACTGCATAAAGCGCACCATGGAATGGACTTTCTTTTCCGATCTTCGGGTTATATCCATATGTCATTATTGTAGATGTATTAGTCTCTCCATTTAAAACAGGTATTTTGGCAACCATACCTTGAGCTGGAGTAGCTTGATACTTACCTCCAAATGGCATCAACACAGTATTTGCTCCTATAGTATTATCAAATTTCTCAACAAGACCTTTTTGTGAGCAAACATTTAAATCAGTAATATTATTTATAAATTTATCCTTTAATCTACATTCACTACTTATTGCTATTTCTAAATTTTCTTCTGCTTTATATAAAGACATATTCTCAACATTTCTTACTTTTATATTTATTTTTTGTTTTACTCCATTCGTTTCTATAAAGTCTCTAGACATGTCTACTATAGCTGTTCCATTCCAATACATTCTAACTCTGCCGCTATCACTTACATTCCCAACATGAGTAGCTTCTAAGTTTTCCTCTATAGCCATTTCTATAAACTTATCTATATTTTCTTTTTTTATTGCTACAGCCATACGCTCTTGAGACTCAGATATAGCTAACTCTGTCCCATCTAATCCATCATATTTTTTAGGTACTAGATCTAAGTTTATATCTATGCTTTCTGCTATCTCTCCAATTGCTACACAAACTCCACCAGCTCCAAAGTCATTACATCTTTTTATCATTTGTGCAACTTCTTTGTTTCTAAAAAATCTTTGTATTTTTCTTTCATTTGGTGCATCACCTTTTTGAACTTCTGCACTACATGTTTGTAAAGATTTTTCACTGTGTTCTTTTGATGATCCTGTAGCTCCTCCGCATCCATCTCTTCCAGTTTTTCCACCTAATAATATTACAGCGTCTCCATTTTGAGGAGTTTCTCTTATTACATTTTCTTTTGGCGATGCTGCAATTACAGCCCCTATTTCCATTCTTTTAGCTACGAAATTCTCATCATAAATTTCTGCTACTTGACCTGTTGTAAGTCCAATTTGATTTCCATAAGAGCTATACCCATTAGCTGCTTCTGTAGTTATTTTCTTTTGCATTAACTTTCCTGACAATGTATCTTTTAATGATGTTCTTGGATCTGCACTTCCACTTACTCTCATAGCTTGATAAACATAACTTCTACCTGATAAAGGATCTCTTATAGCTCCTCCTAAACAAGTAGCCGCTCCTCCAAAAGGTTCAATTTCTGTAGGATGGTTGTGTGTTTCATTTTTAAACATTACTAAATATTCTTCTTTTTTACCATCTATATCAACATCAACATTTATACTACAAGCATTTATCTCTTCACTTACATCTAAGTCTTCTAATTTGCCACATTTTCTTAATTCCTTCATAGCAATTGTTGCTATATCCATTAAACAAATATCTCTATCTGTTTTTCCATATACATAATCCCTTGATTGTAAGTACATATCATATGCTTCTTTTACAACATCAGTGTACTTGCCTTCTTCTATAACTACATCCTCTATTTTAGTCATGAATGTAGTATGTCTACAGTGATCTGACCAATAAGTATCTAATACCTTTATTTCAGTTATAGTTGGATTTCTTTTTTCTATATTTTTAAAATACATTTGCACATGCTTTAAATCTTCAAATGTCATAGCAAGTCCTATAGAATCCATAAATTCCATTAAATCTTCATCACTTAAGCTTATAAATTTATCTATAGTTTCTACACTTGTAGGTATTTCAGTTTGTATTTTTAATGTTTCAGGTTTTTCTAAGTCAGCTTCTCTACTATCTACTTGGTTTATGCAATATGATTTTATTTGTTTAAGATCTTTATCTGTTATATCTCCACTGATTATTACTAGCTTTGAAGTATTTATTATAGGTCTTTCACCTTCATTTATAATTTGAATACATTGAGCTGCCCAATCAGCTCTTTGATCATATTGTCCTGGTAAATATTCTATTGCAAATACTTTATCATCTGTATTTATGTTTACTTCCTCTTGATATACATTATCTGTATTAGGCTCAGAGAATATGTTTCTAACTGCTTTTTCATATACTGATTCTTCTATTCCTTCTATATCATATCTATTTAAAAGTCTTAGACTTTTTATTCCATCTATATGCAAACTCTCCTCGATTTCACATTTTAGATGTTTTGCTTCTAAGTCAAATCCTTGTTTTTTCTCAACTAATATTCTTTTTACAGTAGATTTCAAACTATTACTAGTAGTCATAGTATACCCCCATAATTTTTATTTACTGATTGAGCGCTCGTTGTGTAAATACTTGTTTCCTTCACACGACGTACTTTGTACGTAAGTGTTTCGTCAACAAGTATTTACACAACTTCGCTAACTCCAGTTTATAAGTATATTTATACTAATTTGATAATACTCCAATGTCAGTTCTGTAATGCATGCCTTCAAATTTTATCTTTTCTATGTTTTCATAAACTTTTTTACTAGCTTCTTCAAGTGAGTTTCCTTTTGCGCTAATTCCTATAACTCGACCACCATTAGTAACTAGTTTATTATTTATTATTTTAGTTCCACTATGGAATATAACTATATCTTCATCCACTTTATCAAGGCCTGTTATAACCTTACCTTTTTCGTAACTTTCAGGATAACCACCTGATGTTAACATCACACATACTGCATTTTTTTCATCATACTTTATGCGAATTTCATTTAGTTTATTTTCTAAAATAGCTTCTATTATTTCAATTAAATCTGTTTCCAATCTTAAAAGTACTGATTGTGTTTCAGGATCGCCAAATCTAACATTATATTCTAATACCTTTGGTCCATCATCTGTTATCATTAGTCCTATAAATAAAATACCTTTATAGTTTAAGTTATCATCTTTAAACCCTTTTAATGTTTTGTCTAAAACTTCTTTTTTTACTATATGAGATAATTGCTCATCGTATATATTACTTGGAGAAAATGTACCCATTCCTCCTGTGTTAGGTCCTTCTTCATTGTTATAAACTTTTTTATGATCTTTAGCACTTTCCATAGGTACTATAGTATTACTGTCAACAAACGCTAGTATAGATGTTTCTATTCCTTTTAAAAACTCTTCAATAACTATTTTTTCTCCAGCGCTCCCAAATTTCTTGTCACTCATCATTTCTTTTAAAGCTTTTATACCTTCTTCTTTATCCTTGGCTATTACAACACCTTTACCTGCCGCTAAACCATCAGCTTTTATAACTACCGGATATCCAAATGAATCAATTTCATTTATAGCTTCATCTAAGTCCATGTATTCTTTAAATTTTGCAGTTGGAATATCATGTTTGATCATAAACTCTTTTGAAAAAGCTTTACTACCTTCTAACATTGAGCACTTTTTATTCGGTCCAAATATCCTTAAATTTTCTTTTTCAAACTTATCTACTATTCCATCTACTAATGGAACTTCTGGTCCAACTATAGTTAAATCAATTTTATTTTCTTTAGCAAATTTATATAAATTATCAATATCATTATCTTTTATATTTAAACACTGAGCTATTTCACTTATTCCTGAATTACCAGGAGCGCAGTAAATCTCATCAACCTTTTTTCCTTTTAACAAACTATAGCAAATCGCATGCTCTCTTCCACCTGATCCTACAACTAAAACCTTCATGTATTTACCTCCTAGTGTTTAAAGTGTCTTATTCCTGTAAACACCATAACCATATCATTTTCATTACAAGCATCTATTGAATCTTGGTCCTTTATAGATCCTCCAGGCTGAACTATAGATTTTATTTTATAATCATTAGCTAACTTCACACAGTCATCAAATGGGAAAAATGCATCTGATGCTAATACTGCGCCTTCAAAGTTTTTATCTTGGTTATTTTCTAAAGCATTTTTTAATGCCCATATTCTTGAAGTTTGACCGCATCCAAGAGCTAGTGTCTGTCCATCTTTTACTATAGCTATTGCATTAGACTTCATGTTTTTAACTATCTTCATTCCAAATTCCATATCTTTTAATATTTGTTCATCTGCTATCTCATTTGTAACACAGTTGTATTCATTAGCTAATTTTTCATCTCTATCCTGAACTAGTAATTTGCCATCTAAGTATTTAAGGTCAAATCCTTGAAGACTATTTTCTATATTTGATAATTTTAATACTCTTAAGTTTTTCTTTTGAGTTAAAACTTCAAGTGCTTCTTTTGTGAAATCATAAGCTACTACTATTTCTAAAAATATTTCATTTAATTTTTTAGCTGTTTCTACATCTACTACAGATGTAAATCCTACAATTCCCCCAAATATAGATACTTTGTCTGCCTCATAACATTTTGTGTAAGCCTCAAAGCTATTTTTAGCTACTGCTACTCCACATGGGTTTGTATGCTTTATAGCTACGCAAGCTACTTGTTCACTGTCTTTAAACTCTCTCATTATTTCTAAACATCCATGTAGGTCATTTATGTTATTAAAAGAAAGTTCTTTACCATTTAACTGTTCATAATTTAATATTGGATTTTTTGCATTAGACTGTTTATATAATACTGCTCCTTGATGAGGATTTTCTCCGTATCTTAGAGTATCTTCTTTCTGAAATGTCATTGTTAGACTTTCAGGGAACTTATCTCCTAATTGTTCTCTGAAATAGTTTGATATTAATGCATCATATCTAGCAGTTGTTGAAAATGCTTTATATGCTAGTTTTTTTCTATCTTCTAATGATACTTCTCCAGCTTTTAAACTTTCTATTATAGAATCGTAGTCTTTTGTATCAACTACTATTAAAACATCTTTATAATTTTTAGCTGCTGAACGTATCATAGATGGTCCACCTATATCTATATTCTCTATCATTACATCATGAGGTTTGTTATCTTTTAAATTTCCTTCAAAATCATATAAATTTACTACTACTAAATCTATTGCTCCTATTTTATGCTCCTTAACTGTATTAACATGTTTTTCATTATCTCTTTTGTATAATATTCCTCCATGTATATATGGATTTAATGTTTTAACTCTTCCATCCAATATCTCAGGAAAGTTTGTAACTTCATCTATTTGTATAACTTTTAACCCTTCTTCTTTCAGAGTTTTAAATGTATTTCCTGTTGATATTACTTCATACCCTAATTCATTTAAGCTTCTTGCAAACTCTACTACACCACTTTTATCCGTTACACTTATTAATGCTCTTTTAGTCATTTACAATTACTCCCCTTCCATTTACAGTTAACTTATTATCACAATATAGTCTTACACTTTCTTTAAGTATCTCGTGCTCCACTGCTAGTACCCTCTCAGATAAACTCTGTGGGGTATCATCAACCTTAACCTCTACACTTTTTTGCATTATTATTGGACCTGTATCTGCTCCCTCATCTACAAAATGCACAGTAGCTCCACTTAACTTTGCACCATAACTTATTACAGATTCATGAACTTTCTTACCATAATATCCTTCTCCACAAAATGCAGGAATTAATGATGGGTGTATATTTATTATTTTATTTCTGAAAGATTCTACAAACTTAGGACTTATAATTTTTAAATACCCTGCTAAAACAACTAAATCAATATTTTCTTTATTTAGTAAATCTATTATTTTTTCATCTTCTTTTTCTACAAAAGTTTTGATATTGTGTTTTGTTGCTCTTTCTAATCCATAAACATTATCCTTATTAGAGATAACTAATTTAACCATTCCATTTATATATCCACTTTCACATCCATCTATAATACTTTGTAAATTGCTTCCTCCTCCAGATATTAAAACAGCAATGTTTAGCATAGCTTTACTCCTTCATGGGTATCTACAACTTTTCCAATTATATATGCTTGTTTTTCACTTTCATTTAAATAGCTAACTATTTCCTCTGCTTTATCTGAATCTACTACTATTGCAAGTCCTATACCCATATTGAAACTTTTATGAAGCTCAACTTCATCTATTGCATTAAACTTTTCTATCATTTTAAATATAGCTGGTTTTTCCCAAGAATTTTTTTCTATATCTATACCTAATCCATTTGGTATAACTCTAGGGATATTTTCTATAACACCTCCACCTGTTATGTGTGCTATAGCTTTTAACTCGTATTTTTTTATTAAATCCATAACAAGTTTCACGTATATCTTTGTCGGAATAAGAAGCGCCTCTCCTAAAGTCATTTCTAATTCTTCTATATAATCAGTTAGTTCATACTTATATTCTTCTAGAAATATTTTTCTTATAAATGAATATCCATTACTGTGTATTCCGCTTGATGATATTCCTATTAATGTATCTCCAGAGTTAACATCTTGACCACTTATTATTTTAGATTTATCTGCTATTCCTACTGAAAAACCTGCTAAATCATAATCATCTTCTGAGTACATACCAGGCATCTCGGCTGTCTCTCCTCCGATAAGAGCACATTCTGCCATCTTACATCCTTCAACTATTCCAGATACTATATCATCTATTTTCTCAGGAATTAATTTTCCAGTAGCTATATAATCTAAGAAAAACAATGGCTTAGCTCCTTGGCATATAAGGTCATTTACACACATTGCTACTAAATCTATACCTACAGTATTGTGAATATCCATCATTTGAGCTAGTTTTAATTTTGTTCCAACTCCATCTGTAGAAGATAGTAAAACAGGTTCATCCATATTTATAAAATCTTTTAAACTATATAACCCACTAAAGTTTCCTAAATCTCCTATAACATTTTTATCATATGTTCCTTTTATCTTATCTTTTATAAGATTTACAGCTCTATTTCCCTCATCTATATCTACACCTGAAGCTCTATATGTTAACATGATATTAGTTCCCCCTCATCAATTTTTTCAACAGGATATTTTCCATCAAAACATGCTTTGCAGAAAGTTGTTTTATCTTCCGCTGCTTCTAAAGTTCCTTCTATACTTAAAAACTTTAGTGTATCGCAACCTATATAATCTCTTATCTGATCCAAATTATTTTTAGATGCTATTAAATTAGATCTATGCGGAGTATCTATACCGTAGTAACATGAATGTGTTACTTGTGGTGAAGTTATTCTTAAATGAATTTCTTTTGCTCCTGCATCTTTTAATGATTTAACAATTTGCTTAGATGTTGTTCCTCTTACTACAGAGTCATCTACTAAAACTATTGATTTACCTTTTACCACATTACTTAAAGGATTTAATTTTATTTTAACTCCTATTTCTCGTTCTTTTTGAGTAGGCTTTATAAATGTTCTTCCAACATATCTATTTTTTACTAATCCTTCTGTAAGTTTAACTCCACTGGCATTTGAATATCCTATTGCGCCAGCCCATCCTGAATCTGGAACGGGTACTACTATATCAGCTTTTATTTTTTCATCTTTAGCTAAAATTTCTCCACACTTAACTCTAAACTCATATACATTTACATTATCTATAGTTGCATCATTTCTTGCAAAATATATGTGTTCAAATATACAACTTGATTTAATAGGCTTGTAGTTTTCTCTATAATGATAAGAACTTAATTTATTATCTTTTATAACTACTATCTCTCCAGGTTCAATATCTCTAATAACTTCTCCACCTAAAATATTTATTGCACAATCTTCTGATGCTACTATATACATATCATCTTTTTTTCCTAATAATAATGGTCTAAATCCTTGTGGATCTCTAACTGCTACAAGTTCATTTTCACTACTTGATACAACTAATGAATATGCACCTTTTATATAGTCCATTGTTATTTTTAAGCTTTCAACTATATCACCTTTATAGTATCTAGCCAATATACAAAGAATAGCTTCTGTGTCCGAATCTGATTGAAGCATATATCCTTCTTCTTCTAACATATTTCTTAGATAATTTGCATTAACAAGGTTTCCATTGTGAGCTATTGATAATTGTCTCTTTCTACATCTTCCTACAAGTGGTTGGCAATTGTCTAAGCTACTACCTCCTGCAGTTGAATATCTTACGTGCCCTATTCCTATATTTCCTTTTAGTTTTTCTAACTCACTCGATTTAAAAACATCACCCACAAGACCCATGTCTTTTTTGTGATTTATTTGCCCATCATTTAAAACAGATATTCCACAGCTCTCTTGTCCTCTATGCTGTATCGAGTATAATGCATAATACAATTCTTTAGATATATCTCTATCTGAGTATATTCCTACTACACCGCACATTTAAACATCCCCCCGATTAATTTTCTATCCTAGCTAAAACCTCTGTATATCCTTCAACCAAATCACCTAAATCTCTTCTAAATCTATCTTTATCAAACTTTTCATTTGTATCTACATCCCATAATCTACAAGTATCTGGTGATATTTCATCTGCTAGTATTATATTTCCATTTTCATCTTTCCCAAACTCTAGTTTAAAATCAACTAACTTAAAGTTTAACTTTAAGAAAAATCTCTTCATTATCTCATTTATTTTTAAAGTTTCTTGTTTTAAAAATGCTATTTCTTCTCTAGTAGCAAGTTTCATAGCAACTGCATGATCGTCATTTAGCATCGGATCTCCATAATCATCATTTTTGTAAGATAGTTCAAATATAGGTTCATCTAACACAATACCTTCTTCTATTCCATATCTCTTACAAAATGATCCAGCAGTTATATTTCTTACAATTACTTCAAGTGGTAATATTTCAACCTTTTTAACTATCATCTCTCTATCTGATACACCTTTTATGAAATGTGTACTTATACCTTCTTTTTCTAACATCTCAAACATAACTGTACAAATTTTGTTATTTAAAATTCCTTTTGAGTCTATTGAAGCTTTCTTTTCTCCATTAAAAGCTGTCGCGTCATCTTTATAATAAACTAAATACTCATTTTCATTTTCTGTACTAAATATTTGTTTTGCTTTTCCTTCGTATAATAACATTTCAATTACCCCCTTAAGTTTTTATCATCGTCTAATACTTTTTGTTCCATTTGCTCTCTATAACTTTTCAATTGTTCTTTTATATTTGGATATTTTATACTCATTATTTGTGCTGCCATTAATGCTGCATTTATTCCTGAATCTATAGTTACAGTAGCTACTGGTATACCTTGTGGCATTTGAACTATTGAAAGAAGAGAATCTAAACCATCCATTGTAGATGACTTTATTGGTAATCCTACTACAGGTATTAAAGTATGTGATGCTATTACTCCTGGTAAATGTGCTGCTTTTCCTGCAGCTGCTATTATTACATCTGTATCATTTTCAATTTCGCTTAAGAAAGTTGTTAATTGCTTAGGCGTTCTATGTGCTGATAGTGCTCTTGCTACAACTTTTATTCCGAACATTTCTAAAAGCTCTATTCCTTTTTCTAACTTTGGATAATCTGACTTTGAACCCATAACTACTGCTATTTTCATCATAATCCTCCCTATTTTTACGTATATATATTTTTTTGTTTTTTTGAATATACGTTATATATAACGAACTTTATATTTAAATAATATACTATTATACGTATATTATCAACCTTATTTTTGTTTTTGTTCGTATTTTTATTTGAAGCATAAAAAAGAGGCAATCCATTTCTAGATTGCCCCTTCTTTTAATAATTAAATTATCCGAAATACTTATTTAATTTTTTAGTTACATCAAACCCTAAGTCAGCGCCTATTATCAATCCAAACACAATAGCATAAACTAAATCAATAAACCAAAATGTTATAGATTTCTTTTTAATACTTTCCAAAATATCACTTCCTAGTTAAGTTTATATTTTAATTGTACTATTAGTCATTCAAAACCGCTACTCATTCATTATATCTTTTATTTTACCTGTATTAATATTAACCTCAAACCATCCACTTGTAGCAACATGACTTTCTTCTTCATTTGTAATAACATCATATGCATGTATTGTATATATATCTTTAGATTTGCTATCCACTTCTACAAAATTAGGTATATACATATTTTTTTCTTTCATATATTTTTTAACTAAATCAACAGCTTCTTTTTCTGTTAATTTTTTAGCTTTACTTTCTTTATTTTCATATACTACTTCTTTTGCACTTTTTTCAACTGAATTTAAGTTTTTATCTGAAGTACTAGCATACCCAATTATTAAAAAACCTGATATAAATATACTAGTTATCAAAACTCCATATAGTTTCATCTTTAGCCCTCCATCTTACAAAATTTACTATCTAATATGATTTACATATTTATGAATTTCATTCAAAATTCTATTAATTTGTAAAATTACAACTTTATATGAAAAATAATTATTTTGTTTTAAGATAAATTAAAGTGGTATTTATTTACTATAATTAAAAATAAATTTTATACTTAGGAGATGAATTAAAGATGAAATCTTTAAAAGGAACTAAAACTGCACAAAATTTAATGAATGCTTTTGCTGGAGAATCTCAAGCAAAAAATAAATATCAATTTTACGCTAAAATAGCTAGAAAAGAAGGATATGTTCAAATAGGTGATATATTTGATGAAACTGCTCATAACGAAGAAATGCATGCTAAGATATTCTTTAGATATTTATTAAATGATTTTACTGGAAATGATGTTCAAGTAACAGGTTCTTATGGTGTTGGAATGGGCTCTACTTTAGAAAATCTAAAAGGTGCTGCAAAAGGCGAAGATGAAGAAGATACAATGTATTTAAAATTTGCCGAAGAAGCTAGAGAAGAAGGTTTTGAAGAAATAGCATCTTCATTTACTCATATACATTCAATTGAAGCTCATCATAGAGATAGATTCTTAAGATTAGCTAAAAATATAGAAGAAAATATAGTATTTGAAAAACCAGAAGTTCATGAATGGGTATGTACAGTATGTGGATATGTTCATGTAGGAACTGAAGCTCCTCAAGTATGTCCAGCATGTAAACATCCTCAAGGATATTATGAAATAAAAGCTGAGAACTTCTAAAATCTACAGCTAAGTATAAAAAAGGGTTAAGTACATATGTGTATATGTATTTAACCTTTTTTTATTATATTTAAAATAAAAATGCTGATATTAATTTTAAAATTAATATCAGCATTTAATTTATCCGATTATTTTAATTATATTTTATAATAATACAAACTTTAGTATGAACATTATTGATAAGAATATTAGTGATATATTAACTTCTTTTTTCTTTCCTGTAGCTAATTTTAATATTGTAAATGATATTATTCCGAATATAATACCATCTGCTATACTATAAGCTAAAGGCATCATTGCAAATGTTAAAAATGCTGGTATTGCATTTGTAAAATCGCTAAAGTCTATTTCAAGCAATGAACTTGCCATCATAACTCCGACTAATATAAGTACTGGAGCTGTAGCTTGTGGAGGTATTGATGTAAATATTGGGGCAAAGAATAACGATAGTAAGAATAATATTCCTGTCGTTACTGCTGTTAATCCTGTTCTTCCTCCTTCTCCTATCCCAGCTGCACTTTCAATATATGCAGTAACTGTTGAAGTTCCTAATAAAGATCCTGTAGTAGTTGCTATTGCATCTGCAAATAATGCTTCTTTAGCCTTTGGTAATTTCCCGTTTTCATCTAACATATTACCTTTTGATGCTACCCCTACTAAACATCCTACTGTATCAAATAAGTCAACAAATAAGAATGTAAATACTACTACCAGCATATCTAAACTAAATATTTGATCAACTGGAACTGAAAATGCTTGTAAAAATACTGGCTTAAGTGATGGAACTGATGAAACTAAAGCATGTGGTAGTTGAACTAATCCCGCTATAATTCCTATAGCTGTAGTTACTACCATAGCTAATAAAAATGTACCTTTAACATTTCTTGAAAGTAAAACTGCCGCTATTACTAGACCTAATATAGCTAATACTACTGTTGGACTTTGCATATTACCAAGTTGTAATATTGCACCTCCACCTTGCACTATTCCTGCATTTACTAATCCTATAAATGCTATATATAATCCTATACCTGCTGTAACTGCATGTTTTAAAACTCCAGGTATACAATCTATAATCTTTTCTCTTACATTAGTTAATGTCAATAATATAAATATTACTCCTTCTATTAAAACTGCACATAATGCAAATTGCCAACTATATCCCATTTGTAAAACTACTGTGTATGCGAAGAATGCATTAAGTCCCATACCTGGTGCTAAAGCAATTGGATAATTTGCTAAAAATCCCATTATGCAACTTCCTATAAATGCTGCTATTGCAGTTGCTGCAAATACAGCATCTTTATCCATACCAGCATCTCCTAATATACTAGGATTTACAACTAGTATATATGCCATTGTCATAAATGTTGTCATTCCTGCTATAACTTCTGTTTTTACGTTCGTGTTATTCTCTGTTAATTTGAAAACTCTATCTAACATAGATTTCTTATTATTTGAAGTTTGCGCTGCTTGCATATCCTTCCTCCTTATTTTATAAAATATAATTATGATTTCGTTCGTCTTTTAACTTATCTTACATGTTAATTATATAATATAGTTCGGTTTTAAGCAATAGAAATTACGAATATTTTTATATTTTTTAGTTTTTTTATTCGTTTTTATTTTTTTGTACAAAAATAAGTTACCTCAAGATACAACATACTTAACTGTATTCTCTATAAAAATAAATAAAAAAAAGATATATAAATATAAATATTTACATATCTTTTTCATTTTATAATAATCCAAATTTTAGTATGAATACTATACTAAGTATAATTAAAGACAGTTTTGCTTGATCTTTCTTACCACTAGCTAACTTTAAAAATGTATATGATATGATTCCGAACATAATACCATCTGCAACACTGTATGATAAAGGCATCATTACAAATGTTATAAATGCTGGTATTGCATCTGTAAAATCATTAAAGTTAATTCTTAATATTGAACTTGCCATTAAGAATCCTACAAGTATAAGTATTGGAGCTGTAGCTTGAGGTGGTATAGAAACAAATAATGGAGCAAAAAATAATGAAATTAAGAATAAAATTCCAGTAATTACTGCTGTTAATCCCGTTCTTCCTCCAACGGCTATTCCAGATCCACTTTCAACTGTTGTAGCTAGTGTTGATGTTCCTAATACTGAAGATATAGTAGTTGAAACAGATTCTGCTAATAATGCTTTTTTTACATTAGGCATATTTCCATTTTCATCTAATAAATTAGCCTTATCTGCAATTCCTAATAAAAATCCTATTGAGTCAAACATATTAACAAATAATAATGTAAGCACTATTACTAACATATCTAAGCTAAATATTTGACTTTTACCTACATCCAATGCTTTCATAAATACAGGCTGTATTGATGGAGGTAAGTCTATAACTCCCGTTGGCATAGGAACTATTGAAAATACCATCCCAATTAAAGATGTAATTATTATAGATATTAAAAATGCTCCATTCACATTTTTTATTAATAAAGTTGCAGCTATCATTAATCCTATTATAGATAATAATACAACTGGTGACTTAATATTTCCTAATGATATTATAGCTCCACCTTGTTGAACAATACCTGCATTAACAAGTCCTATAAATGTTATAAACAATCCAATTCCAGCCGTTATAGCATGTTTTAAGACATCTGGCATACACTCTATTATCTTTTCACGAACATTAGTTACTGTTAATAAAATAAATATAATACCTTCGATAAACATAGCACATAGTGCAAATTGCCAAGTGTATCCCATACCTAAAACTACTGTATACGTAAAGAACGCATTTATTCCCATACTAGGAGCTAATATTATAGGATAATTAGCTAAGAATCCCATTATTATACATCCTATTGCTGAAGCTATTGCAGTTGCTGTAAAAACAGCGCCCTTATCCATACCAGCTTCACCTAATATAGTAGGATTTACAACTAATATATAAGCAATTGTCATAAATGTTGTTATTCCTGCTAATACTTCTGTTTTTACATTTGTGTTATTTTCACTTAGTTTAAAAACTTTCTCTAATAATCCATTATTAGAGCCTTTAACACTTGAATTTTGCATATTTTCCTCCATTGATGATAATTTTTTTGTGATAAAATCCTTATAAAAAAATAAAAAGCATAAGCTTTTTATTTTTTTATAATTTATTGTAAGTGTTTGAATAAACTGGTTTTATTCCCATTCTATAGTTCCTGGAGGCTTACTAGTTATATCATAAACTACTCTATTTGCTCCATCAACTTCATTTACAATTCTATTAGATATTTTTTCTAATACATCGTAAGGCATTTTGTACCAATCAGAAGTCATTCCATCAGAAGAAGTAACAGCTCTTATACCTACTAAATAAGCATAAGTTCTTTCATCTCCCATAACTCCAACAGTTTTTACATCTGGTAAAGTTGCGAATGCTTGCCATATTTCACTATATAAACCAGCTTTTTTAAGCTCGTCCATATATATAGCATCTGCTTCTCTTAATATATCACATCTCTCTTTAGTTACTTCACCTATAACTCTTATTCCAAGACCTGGTCCTGGGAATGGATGTCTATATATTAAATCATAATCTATTCCAAGTTCTAATCCTATTTTTCTAACTTCATCTTTAAATAATTCTCTTAAAGGTTCAACTATTTCAAATTCTATATCTTCAGGTATTCCACCAACATTATGATGTGATTTTATTGTAGCTGATTCTCCAAGTCCACTTTCTACAACGTCAGGATATATAGTTCCTTGAGCTAAGAAATCCATTTTTCCTAATTTATTAGACTCTTCTTCAAATACTCTTATAAATTCTTCACCTATTATTTTTCTCTTAGCTTCAGGTTCTGTTACACCTTTTAATTTAGATAAGAATCTATCTTCACAATTTACTCTTATTAAGTTCATATCAAACTTATCTCTAAATATTCTTTCAACATCATCACCTTCATTTTTTCTAAGTAATCCATGATCTACGAATACACAAGTTAAGTTATCTCCTATAGCTTTATGAACAAGTACAGCTGCAACTGATGAATCTACTCCACCACTTAAAGCACAAAGTACTTTCTTATCTCCTATAGTTTCTTTTAATTCTTTTATCTTTTCTTCTATAAATGAATCTGTTGTCCAATCTCCAGTTACTTCACATACATTATATAAGAAGTTTCTTAAAACTTTATCTCCTTCTAAACAATGTTCAACTTCTGGGTGGAATTGAACTCCGTATAATTTCTTTTCTGGGTGATGCATTGCAGCTACTGGACAATCCTCAGTATATGCAGCAACTTCAAATCCTTCAGGAAGAACATCTATTAAATCTGTATGACTCATCCAAACAGTATTAGTAGAAATTCCTTCAAATATGTTTGAAGCATTATATGTTATAGAAGTTTTTCCATATTCTTTTTCACTATTATTTCCTCTTCTTACATTACCACCTAATAAGTGAGCCATTAGCTGAACTCCATAACATATTCCAAGTATAGGTACTCCTATTTCGAATATTTCTTTAGTTATCTTTGGAGATTCTTCTAAGTATGCACTGTTAGGTCCCCCTGTAAAGATTATTCCTTTTGGATTTTTAGCTTTTATTACTTCTATATCTGTAGTATGTGGTAATATTTCACAATATACGTTATTTTCTCTAACTCTTCTTGCTATTAATTGGTTATATTGACCACCAAAATCTATTACTAAAACTATTTCATGTTGTTTTTTCATTCTTATACCTCCCCTTGAGTGCTGTAATTTGGTGCTTCTTTAGTTATAGTTATATCATGTGGGTGACTTTCTTTTAATGAAGCGGCTGTTATTTTTATAAACTCAGCATTTTCCATTAAGTCTTTAATAGTAGCGGCACCACAGTATCCCATACCAGCTCTTATTCCACCTATCATTTGGTAAACTATATCTTCAGCTTTACCTTTATATGCAACCATTCCTTCAACACCTTCAGGAACTAATTTTTTAGCATCATTTTGGAAGTATCTATCCTTAGATCCTTTTTCCATAGCTCCAATAGATCCCATTCCTCTATATGTTTTATATGATCTTCCTCTATATAGAACTGTTTCTCCAGGACTTTCTTCTGTTCCTGCAAACATAGATCCCATCATACATATTGATGCTCCAGCAGCTAATGCTTTTACTATATCTCCAGAGAATTTTAATCCTCCATCAGCAATTACTGGTACTCCATACTTATGTCCAACCTCTGCACAGTCCATAACTGCTGTTACTTGTGGAACCCCTATACCAGCAACAACTCTTGTTGTACATATAGACCCTGGTCCTATTCCTACTTTTACACAGTCAGCTCCAGCTTTTATTAAATCTTCTGTAGCTTTTGCAGTTGCAACATTTCCAGCTATAACTTGTAAGTTTGGATATTTTTCTTTTACTTGTTTAAGAGCATTTATAACCCCCATAGAGTGTCCATGTGCACTGTCTAATACAACTACATCAACATTAGCTTTAACTAATGCAGCAACTCTATCCATTAAGTCAGCACTTATTCCAAGAGCAGCTCCGCATAATAATCTTCCTTGTGAATCTTTTGCAGAGTTTGGATATTGTATTTTCTTCTCTATATCTTTTATTGTTATTAATCCTTTTAAGTTACCTTCTGCATCAACTATAGGTAATTTCTCTATCTTATGTTTCTTTAAAATTTGTTGAGCTTCTGTTAAGTTTATTCCTTCTCTCGCTGTAACAAGATTTTCTTTAGTCATAACATCTTCTATTTTTTTAGTAAAGTCAGCTTCAAACTTTATATCTCTATTTGTTATTATTCCGATTAATTTATTATTATCATCTACTATTGGTACACCCGATATTTTATATCTTGCCATTATATCATCAGCATCTTGTATTGTATGGTCTTTTGTTAAGAAGAATGGATCTACGATAACACCACTCTCACTTCTTTTTACTTTATCAACTTCTAAAGCTTGCGCTTCTATAGACATGTTTTTGTGTATTATTCCTATACCACCTTGTCTCGCCATTGAAATAGCCATCTTTGATTCAGTAACTGTATCCATACCTGCACTCATTAGAGGTATATTTAATTTAATGCTCTTTGTTAATTGTGTTTGTGTACAAACATCTTTAGGTAACACTTCTGATCTTTGTGGAACTAAAAGTACATCATCAAATGTTAATCCTTCTTTTAATATTTTTGCCATATCGGTTGCCCCCTTCGTTATTTTATATATATTTTTTTACTATTTATTATTTTTTATATAATCAGTCGTTTTTATACTGTTTCTACCCTAAAACTTTAATTTCCTTAAAAATGGGTACAAAAAAACCTGTATAATAACTTCATTTTATAAGTGAAATTACTATACAGGTCCTCAAAACTCTTTTAACTTGTAGCTAACCTATAGGGAATATGCTCAGCCTATAGATTTACTTTATTAATGATAGAGTTTTGTCTATAATAATTTCACTCATAGTCAGAGTATTTTCGGTACTCCGGTAGAAACTCTCAGACCATATTTCTGAGTATATATGAGTGATTTTTTATTTATGATTTTGTATACAATGTTGTATGAGTTGTTTATTAATTTATCAAATTTTCTTACTTGTGTCAACAATTTTAAAAAAATTTATTTTTTATTGAGCAATTTATGCTATCATATACAAATTTTATGGATATATTAGCATTTTTAGCTATATTTTTACACTCTTCATACTCTGGAGTAACTTTTATAATTTTATTTTTGTAATACCCAATTTTAACTGTTACTTCTCCATATTCGCAATTTATTTTTTCAAACTTTCTTGATAAGGTTTTTCTTTTATACGCCTTGTACCTAATTCCAAATGTACTAGTTTCCATCAATATAATTTCAGTAAATTTATCTAAATCCTTTTTTTCACATAATACAGACAGTTTAATCGCTGGTCTATTTTTTTTCATATGTATACTTTCAGTGTATATATCAAGAGCTCCTTCTTCTATGACCTTATCATATAAATATGAAAATATCTCTGACGACATATCATCTATATTACAACTTATTTCATATATTACTTCTTCTTTTTTTTTATACCTACTATAGTTCTTAACATATTTGGTATTTCAAATTTCTTATGTCCTATCCCATATCCAATTTGATTAACTTCAAATTC
This sequence comes from Paraclostridium dentum, assembly GCF_048568265.1. Lineage (NCBI taxonomy): Bacteria > Bacillati > Bacillota > Clostridia > Peptostreptococcales > Peptostreptococcaceae > Paraclostridium > Paraclostridium dentum. The sequence goes on from NZ_CP183813.1 coordinate 2,875,122, forward strand.
TAATGTATCTATAAACTCGCTACATAATGTTTTTATTATAGCTGCCCCCGTAGGTGTAGTACACTCTCCTTCTACACTATTTAGTTTAACTGGCACTCCTCTTAATATTTCAATAGTTGCAGGTGCTGGCACTGGCATAATCCCATGATCACATTTTACAAACCCAGATCCCACTGGAACACAACTAGAGTAAACTTTATCTATATTTAATAAATCTATTAATATAGAACATCCGACAATATCTACAATAGAATCTATTGCTCCAACCTCATGAAAATGAATTTTATCTATAGTTGTCCCATGAACTTTGGCTTCTGCTTCTCCTACCGTCATAAATATCTTTTTAGCTCTATCTTTTATTCTATCGTTTAAAGTAGATTTATCAATAATATCAAAAATATCTACTAAATGTCTGTGTGCATTAGATTCTTTAGCTATAACATTAACCTTTGTTCCAACTATACCGCTTTCATTTTTAGAACCTATTTCTATACTAAATTCATCATTTAAATTTAATTTCTTTAATTCCTCTAAAAAAATTTCTTTAGGTACCCCTAAGTTTAATAAGCTCGCAATAGTCATATCTCCAGATATACCATTTACTATGTCAAAATACAAAATTCTCTCTTCCATGTGAATACCTTCTTTCATATTTTAGTCTAATTTATTTATTGTAGCTGCTAGATATCCAGCCCCAAATCCATTATCGATGTTAACTACAGATATTCCTGATGCACAACTATTTAGCATCGTTAATAAAGCTGAAAGCCCATTAAAATTAGCACCATATCCAACTGATGTAGGCACTGCTATAACAGGAACATCTACTAACCCCCCTACCACACTTGGTAAAGCACCTTCCATCCCAGCTACAACTATTAATACTCTAGCATCTCTAATTATATTCATTTTATTTAGTAATCTATGTATGCCTGCAACTCCTACATCATAAACTCTTTCAACATCATTACCTAGAAATGTTGCAGTATAATATGCTTCATCTGCAACCGAAATATCAGATGTTCCACCTGTAACAACTACAATTTTTCCCTTTCCTATATTTTCTATAGGTTTATTTTTAATCTTTAATATTCTAGATAAGTCTTCATATTCACAATGTGGATATAAAGATTTAATTTTTTCATATGTTTCTTTTCTACATCTAGTTCCTAATATATTTGAACCTTTTTCGCTCATCTTTTTTATAATTCCCAATATATGTTCATCGCTTTTACCTTCACAGTAAATAACTTCCGGATACCCATTTCTTATTTGTCTATGATGATCGATATTGGCATACCCAATATCCTCATAAGGTAAATCTTTAAGCTTTTCCATAGCTATATCTATATCTATATCATTATTTTTCACTTGCTCTAATAAACCTCTAATATCCATAAGTACCCCCCACTATTCTAAGTTGTTAATATTAATTCTAACACACTAAGCATACCTTTTCCAGTTGATAAAAAACGTAAAAAAGGGATTATATCATTTAGATATAATCCCTTCCTATTTCTATTTCTCTTCATCTCAATAAAGTATTGAACTTGAGTGTAATTATAAGTGTTGATTATATTTGCTGAGTACACGTTGAAGACCACGTTCTTCAGGTCTTTAGTGAACGAAGCAACTATCCTTAATTCCTATCACACCTCAATAAAGTATTGAACTTTTCTAAAAGCGAAGTGTTGATGATATTTGCTAAATAAACGTTAAAGACCGAGTTCTCCAGGTCTTTAGTGCATGAAGCAACTACCCTTAATTTTTCTCACACCTCAGTAAAGTGTTGAACTTTTCTAAAAGCGAAGTGTTGATGATATTTGCTAAATAAACGTTAAAGACCGCGTTCTTCAGGTCTTTAGTGCATGAAGCAATATCATCAACACGAAGCCAAGTATGTCCAAGCTTTACTAACCTACATCATTGGAGGCATTCCCCCACCCATTCCTGGTACTGGATCACTTTCAGGAAGATCTGCAACAGCTGCTTCTGTAGTTAAGAATACACCTGCTATAGATGCTGCATTTTGTAACGCAGTTCTAGTAACCTTAGTTGGGTCAACTATTCCAACTTCAACCATATTCACGTATTTTTCATTTAATGCATCAAATCCTATTTCAGGATCTTCATTTACAACTTTTTGTATTATAACAGCTCCTTCAAGACCAGCATTAATTGCTATTTGTCTTAATGGCTCCTCTAAAGCTCTTCTTATTATCTTAGCTCCTACTTGAAGTTCTCCTTCAAGTTCTTCTATTAACTTATCTACAACTGGTATTACACTAACTAATGCAGTACCACCACCTGCAACTATACCTTCTTCAACAGCTGCTCTTGTAGCATTTAATGCATCTTCTATTCTTAATTTTCTTTCTTTAAGCTCAACTTCTGTAGCTGCTCCAACTTTTATTACAGCAACACCACCTGCAAGTTTAGCTAATCTTTCCATTAATTTTTCTTTATCAAAATCAGAAGTAGTTTGATCTACTTGATGTTTGATTTGACTTACTCTGTCTTCTATAGCTTTTTTATCTCCAGATCCATCTACTATTGTAGTGTTATCTTTAGTTATTTTCACAGATCCAGCTCTACCTAACATAGATATATCAGCATCTTTTAAGTCATATCCTAATTCTTCAGATATAACAGTTCCTCCAGTAAGTATAGCTATATCTTCTAACATAGCCTTTCTTCTATCTCCAAATCCAGGAGCCTTAACTGCAACAACATCAAATACACCTTTTAATTTGTTTATTACTAATGTAGATAAAGCTTCCCCTTCTACATCTTCAGCTATTATTAATAATTTTTTACCTTGTTGTACTATTTGCTCAAGTACAGGTAATATATCTTGTATATTATTTATTTTTCTATCTGTTATTAATATATATGGATCATTTAAAACAGCTTCCATTTTATCAACATCTGTTACCATATATGCTGAAACAAATCCTCTATCAAATTGCATACCTTCAACTGCATCTAACTCTGTATGCATAGTTTTAGACTCTTCAACTGTTATAACTCCATCTTTACCTACTATCTCCATAGCTTCTGCTATTAAGTTACCTACTTCTTCATCTCCTGCAGATATAGAAGCAACTTGAGATATAGATTCTTTAGTTTCTATAGTTCTTGATTGTTTCTTTAATTCTTCAACAGCTACTTCTACAGCTTTTTGAATTCCTTTTCTTAAAAGTACTGGGTTAGATCCAGCAGTTACATTTTTTAACCCTTCTCTTATTATAGCTTGAGCTAAAACTGTAGCAGTTGTAGTTCCATCTCCTGCTACATCATTAGTTTTAGTTGCAACTTCTTTAACTAATTGAGCTCCCATATTTTCAAATCTATCTTCTAATTCTATTTCTTTTGCTATAGTAACTCCATCATTTGTTATAAGTGGAGCCCCAAATTTTTTATCTAATATAACATTTCTTCCTTTTGGACCTAATGTTACCTTAACTGTATCTGCTAATTTGTTTACACCAGCTTCTAAAGCTGTTCTTGAATCTTGTGCGAATTTTATTTCTTTAGCCATATCTCATAATCCTCCCTTTATACTTATTCAACTACCGCTAATATTTCACTTTGTTTTAATATAGTATATTCTTGTCCTTCTAACTTAATTTCTGTTCCTGCATATTTAGAATATATAACTTTATCTCCAATATTTAATTCCATTTTAATTTCTTTACCATCTACTATTCCACCAGGTCCAACTTCTACAACCTCTGCTATCTGAGGTTGTTCTTTAGCTGTTCCAGGTAAAACTATACCACTTGCAGTTTTTTCTTCTGCTTCTACTTTCTTTATTACTACTCTGTCAGCTAATGGTCTTATTTTCATAATTATCCCTCCTAATGAAATCTATGTATTTTATCACTCTATTACTTAGAGTGCTAACAACTTTATAATATATTATATTTGCTTATTTTTCAATACCCTTAATTAATTTTATGCAATTTTTATGCGAGGAAATTTTACTGTTATCGACAAACCTCCTCGCATATTATAAACTTATAAAATTGGTGAAAATAATCTTGCTACTGATTCAACCCATTTTTTTATTAAAGGTCTTTTTTCAAAATCTTTAAGGTGTATTTCTTTACTATTTTTTAAATCCTCATAGAAGTCTTCAGTTATTTTTTTTACTATTTGTTCATCATACATAAATGCATTAATTTCAAAGTTTAGCATAAAACTTCTTAAGTCCATATTTGCAGAACCTGTTGATGCAATCTTATCATCTATAATTACTACTTTAGCGTGTATAAATCCTTTTTTATATAAGTAAACTTTTCCCCCAGACCTTAAAATATCATCAAAATATGAATATGATGCTTGATGTACTATTTTATGATCAGCTATACCAGGGAATATAATTCTTACATCAACGCCTCTTAATGCTGCACTCTTTAATGCTCTTAATAAACTTTCATCTGGTATAAAGTATGGAGTTTCTATATAAACTCTTTCTTTAGCATTACAAATAGCTGAAAAATATGCATAGTGTATAGCTTCCCAGTCACTATCAGGACCTGTTGCTACTACCTGTATCATGCTATTTCCTTTGTAATCTAGTTTAGGGAAATATTTTTCATCAAAGACTGACTTTTGAGTTGTATAATACCAGTCTATTAAAAATACCATTTGTAACATATAAACAGAACTTCCTTCAATTCTTATATGAGTATCACGCCAATATCCAAACTTTTTGTTTTTACCCATATACTCATCGCCTATATTTATACCACCTGTATATCCTATGCATCCATCGATTATAACAATCTTTCTATGATTTCTATAGTTAATTTTCCCTCCCATTAGAGGGAACTTTGCAGGTAAAAAAGGAACTATTTCTATGCCCTCTTTTTTCATCTCTTTAAAGAATTTTCTATGAAACCAAAACCTCCAACATCCTACATCATCATATAAAATTTTTATACTCAGACCTTCTCGAGCTTTTTTTATCAACAAATCCTTAATCTTTCTTCCAATTTCACTATCTTTTATTATGAAGTACTCTAAATGGATATGTTCTTTAGCTTCTTCTATATCTTTTATTAGTCTTTCAAACTTTTCATTCCCATCAATAAATATTTCTACTTTATTATTAGCTGTAAATGGGAACTTTCCTGTGTTTAAAAGCAAACTTATAACTTTCTTTTTTAATCCTTCAGAATCATCTAATTTTGATAACTCTTTATTTTTTATAGCTTCTTGTTCAAGATCTACTAACTCTTCTATTGACCTCAAATTTTGAAATAAATTATTTTCTTTTATATCTGTGGCTAGTTTCTGAGTTTTAAATATTTTTCTTTTTCTTATATTTCGGCCTAGCACCCCATATATAACTAGCCCAATCCCAGGAAGTACCATAAATATTAGTAACCATGCCATAGTCTTAGCTGGATCTCGATTTTCGAGTATTATATTTATAGCAACCACAATACTAGCTAGATAAGATATTCCTACATAACTTAAAACTAGTATGTCTAAAGCACTCATATATCCTCCTTATTTTTATCTTCCTATTCCCAACTCTCTAGCATAATAGAATAGATATTGTTGTGCAAATCCTGATAAATCTTCAAATTTATCTATCGCATACTTTCTTATTTTAGGCAAACTCATATCATCTTCTACATAAAATTCTTGCATAACTCTTTTTACCCATACATCAACAGGGAATGTATCATACTTTTGCATACCGAATAACGCTATACAATCGCAAACTTTTGGACCTACTCCATTAAATTCCATAAGTTTTTTTCTGCAATCTTCTGTTCCTAAATTCTCATAGTTATATACATCTTCATTTTCACTTATAACTCTTTCTGTAGTTGCCTTTATATATTTATCTCTAAACCCTGTAGAACAAGCTCTTATATCAGCTATACTCGCTTTACTTAATTGCTCTGGTGTTGGAAAATCGTAATAGTCTACTCCATTAAACTTTCCAATATAAGTGCCATACTCCCTTGATAAATTAGATATAGCTTTTTGAATCATAGGAATTCTATTATTAGATGATATTATAAATGAAATTAACATCTCCCATGGATCTTGACGTAGAATTCTTATTCCCCATCCAAATTCTGTTGCCTTTTCTAAATACTCATCCATACTTTTTAGTTCATTTTTTATTTTTGCATAATCTGTTTCTAAATCAAAGTAAGATTTCCATATCTTATTGAAATCTTCTAAATTAGTATTCTTTAAATAAACTGTATTTCCTTCTCTAGATACATTTATTACTCTACCTTTAGCTACCCCTGTATATGAACCATCATCTTCTGCTTTCCACCTAAAACATTGTCCACATTCAAATATATGCTTAGGATCAAAATCTAATGCCCCTTCTATAACCACTGAATTTTCTTTTTCATAAACTTTCATAAATTTCGCTCCTTTTTATATAAACTTATAGTTTTAATTCTACCCATATTTCGTTAAATTTAAATTAACTATTTATTTTTAATACAAATTTAATTTAAAAAGTCTAGAGTAGAATTAGTGATTCTTTTTTGCTAAAATACATAAGACATTATTTTTAGAGGGTGATTATATGAATAGTAGAGGTATATTTATAGCTATAGAAGGTCCTATAGGAGTTGGTAAAACAACATTAGCTAATATTTTAAACAATCATTTTAACTGTACTTTATTAAGGGAAATAGTAGAAGAAAATCCATTTTTATCAAAATTTTATACAGATATTAAAGAATACGCATTACAAACGGAATCATTTTTTTTATTTAATAGAATCAAACAATTAGAAGATACTGAGAAAAATTTATTGAGTCAAGGTACAAGTGTTGTTAGTGATTATCACATTATTAAAAATCTTATATTCGCAGGAATAACTCTTGATAATATGCAGTTTTATAAATATAAGCAAATGTATAATATTTTTATTAATGACCTGCCTCAACCAGATATAATAATCTATCTTAACTCAAATACAGATGTATTAATGAATAGAATAGCTATGAGAGATAGAAGCTTTGAAAGACAAATGGATAGAAACTATATACAAGAATTAAGTACAGAGTATAAATATTACTTTAATCCATTATCTATAAAACATAATTTTGTAGGTAAAGAACCTCTTATATTAGAAATAGATAACTCTAATTTAGATTTTCTAAATAATGACAATGATAGAAAATTTATAATAAAAAAAGTAGAAGATGCTATTAACAGCTTAGGAGGACATGAAAATGTTTAAATTGGTAAATCAGTGTAATAAACCGTTAAATAGAGATTTATTTATAACTGTTGCAGGAAATGTTGGCGCGGGTAAATCTACACTTACTAAATTAGTTGGTGAAAAATTAGGTTTTGAAACTCATTTTGAAAAAGTTAATGGAAATCCATACCTAGAAGATTTTTATAAAGATCAAAATACTTGGGGATTTCACTTACAACTATATTTTTTAGCTCAAAGATTCAAACAACAAAAAGAAATAGACAGTAACGGACTTAATAATATTCAAGATAGAAGTATATATGAAGATGTTGAAATATTTGCTAGAAACTTATATGATAACGGAAAGATGAGTAAAAGAGATTATATAACTTATAGAGATTTATTTAATGATATGGTTCCTCACTTAAGAAGACCCGATTTAATGATATATCTAGATGGATCTATAGATACTATCGTAAATAGAATCAATATGAGAGGTAGAGAGATGGAGAAGTCTGTTGATTTAGATTACTGGACTAATCTTCACAACAGATATAAAAAATGGATTGCTGAGTACGACCAGTCCCCTGTTCTTTATGTAAATATAAATGAAATTGACTTAAAAAATAACCCAGAACACTTAGATGCTTTATGTAATGAAATAAAAAGCTTATTAAATATATAAAATTTAAAATAGTGAATTAACTAGGATAGAAATATAATTTTTAAAATTGTATTTCTATCTTTTTTATTATTTTTTTTATTTTTTTACTTAAAACAGTATATGAAACTTATGATTATTGGTAAAATAGATATATATTTCATGAACCATTACTTTTTTTGATGATTTAATCCAAGGAGGAATTTTTAATGATAGAAGAGTTTAAAACATTTATAGCAGTTGTTGAACATCAAAATTTTACCAAAGCAGGTGAAAGTATAAATTTATCTCAACCAACAGTAAGTACTCATATAAAAAATTTAGAAAATTATTTTAATACAACTCTAATAAACAGATCTATTAAGCAGAAAAACATATCTATAACTGATAATGGATACTTATTATATAAAAGAGCTAGAGAAATAATAACATCTATAGAATCGGTAAAGGATGAACTAAATAGTATTTCTAGTTCAATCAAAGGTCATATAAAGATAGGTGCTAGTTTAACTATTGCCGAATACTTTTTACCTAACTTTCTAGCTGTATTTTCTGAAAAATATCCAGATATAGAAGTAGAAATGCTTGTTGAAAATACACATAAAATTTGTGAAAAAGTAAAAAGTTCAAACCTAGATATTGGGTTGGTTGAAGGAAGCCTTACTTCATTTGATTTCAATCAAAAATTCTTCTTTGAAGATAGTATGATTTTAACATTTTCTCCAGATTTAGAAATTGATCCATTAAACTTTAATATAGATTCAATAAAAAATAAAAAATGGATAGTAAGAGAAGAAGGTTCTGGAACAAGAGAATATTTAAATATATTCTTAAGTAATAATAAAATAACACCTAGACAAATAATGGTATTGGGAAGTAATCATGCTGTAAAAGAAGCTGTAAAAAGCAATCTTGGAGTTTCAATTATATCTAAATTGGTAACAGACTCAGAAGGAGATTCTTTAGCAACTGTTAGTTTAAATGACACTTACAATAGATACTTCTCTTTTATAACACCAAAAGATATAAAACCATCAAGTACAACAACTTTATTTATAGATGAGTTAAATAAATTTTCAAATTTTGAAAAATAGAAGAAAACCAAAGACCTCGTAAATGTCTTATAACTAACACACTTGCGAGGTCTATTATTTAATTAATATACACTATCACTTTTAATCTATTTTCAAATTTTATAACTTATTTGATATTAATTGTATAGTTACTATCTAAATAGTCATAACTATAGACATATAAATAATATAAACCAGCATCTGCATTATAAGTATTTTTTAATAAATTGTTTTCAATGCTAGGGTAAGCAACATAATTATTTAAATCAGTAGACTTATATAGTATCCAGTTAATACCATGACCATCTAAATTATCTAAAACTATATCTATAGTTTTAGGATCTTTAATTTCAAAAGAAAAAACATCATTAGTATCATCTTTGTTTAAAGAACCTCTAACTACACTTCCTAAAGATATTGAATTAGCAGTTTCAAAACTATCATTTGGCTCAATTTCTTTAATATCACCTTCTACAACTTCACCTTTTGGTAAAATACCCGTAAACACAACTTCAAATTCATATTTATTATTATTAACCTTGTAATCAACAAAGTAATTAGTAACAGTCTTATAACCAGACCAAGGAAGTTTTTCTAAGGAATTTAAAAATTCATTAGATTTATTATTCATAGCTTCCCAATCTTTAGCTTCTCCTCTAGAAGTATCTCCTGTATAAGTTCCTGTTAAAGTAAATGCATCAAAAAACTCGCCTTTTTCTCTAACTATATTTACATTTTTTAATGGAACTATATTTTTAATATCAGAAGAAATTTTATTTAAATCAATGGCATCATGAATAGCCAAATAATCATCAGAAACAAGTGGAACTGTCAAAGAATCATACTTATCAACTAAGTTTTGCATATGAGTTTGATAACCTTGATCTACTGTAGTACTTTTACTTAAAGTTTCTATATAAGAATCATATCCAGATACATTATTAGATATAATGTTATCAACTAAATTATTAAATATATCTAATCTATTATTGTACATATAATCACAAAATGCAAAACCATAATAATAGAAATCCCAAGATCCATACTTAGAATGAAGTAATTTATCTGTAGAAAATCTTTCCGCTGGATCAGTTGCTAAACCAGAAACTTGAGATTTTCTAGGAAGTACATCATTATCTCTAGTAGACCCTGCAAAAAATTCTGCACTACCTTCTTCAAACCAAGTCAATCTCCAATCCTTCCCCTGATAAAAATCACCAGTTCCCCACATACCAGGAACCATGTAACGACCTTGTAAATAGTGACAGTACTCATGTCTAAATAACTCTTCTAAACTAAATATACTCTCCTCAGGAGTTCTCTCATAAGTAAAAAATGTGCCGTCACCTTCTATATACATACCCCCATTATCAGTACTATATCCATATAGAGGTTGGTTAAGTTTGTATTCTTTAGGACTATTATATAAAACCATAGTTAAAACATCATCTGGATTTCCTTTTTCTAGTTCATTATCATTCCCTATAACTCTATGGAATTGAGCTTTTACTTCTTTAGATGCCCAATATAATCTTTGAACTTTTTCCTTCGTAACCTTATCTCCAGTGCGTATTACCATAGAAGAATCTTCAAAAGTATAAACATTAGGTAAATAGTGTGATTTTCCTTCTTCTCTTATTTTATTAATATCTAGAATAGTTCCATCAGCTAATTTTCCATTGAAATAATATGAAATAAAGTCAACTGCATCAAAATATTGAAGAGATAAATATGGATAAATTTCTAAGCAGCTATCAAGTTTCTTTTGAATACTTGTTGAATTTGAATGGAAATTCGATAATTTAGCGCAATAATACATTCCTGCATTAATTAACCAATCATTATCATCAGTTACATTTGTTAATATAGCAAAGTTTGTAACAGCATCTATATATCCATCAACTTTAGAAAACCAAGGTGATTTATCTGCAGTTGTTTTAGAATTGTACAAGTAAGAATTTAAATCATATTCTATACCTTTAGTGATTTGGAATACAGCATTTGTTTTTGAGTAATCTTTTAAATTAGCATCTAAGCTGCTATTAAACTGCTTTAAAATAGGCACGCAATTATTTACAACATCAACATTGCAAGCACTATTTCCAATTAACATACCCAAAGACTGAATAACATTATTTTGACCAGACTCCCCAATCTTGAAATTAGGGTTTTTCTGAATTGAAATCATAGCAGGAATACACTTTTCCCTATAAGCTCTATCATATAAATGACTAAGAGAATCATTATAATAAGCTAAATAAAAACCAGATCTTAAAACTTCCACCAAAGTAGGTATTCCTTTATCATCAGTAGCAGTATAAGTTGCTCCTCTATCTTCTAACGTCTTAATAATTGCATTAACACGAGCTTCATCATTATAAAATTTGTAAGCATCTTCATTATAAACAAAAATATCTTTTATTTGAAACCAATCTATCGTAACTAGTAAATCTGTTAACTCCTTATAACTTAATTTATTAAGGTCATTATAGGTATAAGTAACAGACTTGCTTAGCTTGGCAGACTTAGCTGACTTAATAGTTGTATCTGTATCTTGCTTTCCTAAAGGCTCAATATTTAAATCTTTCTTAAACTGATTTTCCTTAGTATCATGCTTAATCTTTTGACCTATATGGAAAGGCATAGAATTTATATCACCTGGAATATTGCTAGAACTAGGTAATTGAGTGTTTGCAAATGAAATGAATGTTAAATTAGTTAAAACCAAGGCTAAAGCTAAAGTAAAAATCAAAAACTTAGAATGTCTCTTCTTCATAGTGCCTCCTTATGCGCTTTAAAATATAATCTTGTAGGCAAGATATACTTTTATCTATATGCGTAAATAAGGATAAGCGTTCCGAATAAAATTCGCTTTGCTTGAGCGACTACGTCTGCGAACCACTTTATGTCGCCAACGACTTCGTCCGTTGCTCAAAAAAGAAGGTAATAAATGACTTATCATTTATTACCTTCTTTTCCAATCACTCATCATAAAATATAATTTTAATTCAGTGGTAGTTATTATTTGTTGAAAGAGCTTTAAATACCACGTTCTCCAGGTATTTGGCGAATGAAACAAATATAACTACCACGAAAACTCAAAGTATATTTTATTACATACCTAGTTCTTTAAATTCTCTACTTCCTGGTTTTATTAAATCTATCTCTCCAGCTTCACATAAAGGACATCCATCAGCTTCATAAACTTGTATATCTAATTTTATTGCACTGTATATAGGCATTCCTATATCATGATTAGTTCTATCTGCTATACATGCAACCCCTATAACTTCTCCACCTAAAGCTTCTAATGCTTTTTTTGTTTCTATTGTAGACTTACCAGTAGTAACAACATCTTCAGCTATTATTATCTTAGCCCCTGGCTTAACTTCAAATCCTCTTCTTAATTGCATTTCTCCATCTTTTCTCTCTGTGAACACAGACTCTTTTCCTAATTGTCTACCTAATTCATATGAAACTATAACTCCTCCCATAGCTGGTCCAACAACTAAGTCTATTCCTAAATCTTTTATTTGATCAACTACAGTACTTAATACTTTCTCAGCTTGATTTGGAAATCTTAAAACCTTAGCACATTGTACATATCTATTACTATGCTTTCCTGAAGATAATAAAAAGTGCCCTTCTAATAAAGCATCACATTCTTTTAATATTTCAACAACATTTACATTACTCATAATTATATTCTCCCTTATAGTTAATTTTTCTTTTTCCTCATCCACAGTAATTTTTACGTGAGCTGTGCGAAGGATTAAGATTTACTTGTTGAAAAAGAGTTAAAGACATTTTTGAGTCTTTAGCGACTGAAACAAGAAATCTTAATCCGTAGCTACCTCATTAAAATTACCTAAACTATACCTCTAATTTCATCTAAACTTTTGATTCCTTCTCTATCCATATAATCTTCTATTCCTTTGATTATATCTAATCCAATTCTAGGATTTATAAAGTTAGCAGTTCCAACTTGTACGCAAGTAGCTCCAGCCATTATAAACTCTATGGCATCTTGCCAATTAGTTATTCCACCCATTCCCATTACTGGTATGTTTACTGCTTTACAAACTTCATGAACCATTCTTAAAGCTATAGGCTTTATTGCAGGTCCAGATAACCCAGCATATATATTTTCAAATACCGGTTTTTTCTTATTTATATCTATAGCCATAGCTTTGAAAGTATTAACTAATGATATACCATCTGCGCCTTCTTCCTCACATACCTTTGCCATCCCAACTATATCTTCAGCATTAGGTGATAACTTTACAACTAATGGTAGTTTAGTTTTTGCTCTTACAGCTCTTACAACTTCCCTTGCAACCTCATTTTTTATCCCAAAGGCCATACCTCCTGCCTTAACATTTGGACAAGAAATATTTAATTCTATCATATCTATAGGTTGGTCGTTTAGTAACTCTACACCTCTTATGTAGTCATCTAATGTTCCTCCACCTAAATTTGCAATTCTAACCGTATCTAGTTCTTTAAAAAACTGAAGTTCATTTTCTATGAAACCTCTTACTCCAGGATTTTCAAGTCCTACGCTATTCATCATCCCTGATGGAGTTTCGTGAACTCTCATACCTTTATTTCCATCTCTTTTTTCCAATGTAAGCCCTTTGCTACTTATTCCACCCAATTTTTCTATATCATAAATTTCTGCATATTCTTTTCCAAATCCAAAAGTCCCCGATGCCATAACTAAAGGATTTTTAAATTCTATATTTCCGAATTTAACATTTAAATTAGCCATTGAATATCACGTCCTCTCCCCAGAACACTGGCCCATCTTTGCATGTTTTTTTATTTCCAAATTTAGTTTTACAAGTACAAACTAAGCAAGCTCCTACCCCACATGCCATATGATTTTCTAAAGATACCATTATTTTTGTATTAGTTCCTTCTGTCATCTTTACTAACTTTTCCATCATGGGTGTAGGCCCACAAGTTAATATATAATCATATTTTTCTACATCTAATATATCTGTAACAAAAGTGTCTCCTATAGCTATGTTTACTTCATTACACACTTCATTGTATTCTTCTTCTAATATAGCTTCTTTTCTGAATCCTAGGTATGCATCACAGTTTTCAATATTTTTAGCTACTAGGTATAGTGGAGCTATACCTATGCCTCCTCCTACTAATGCAACCTTACCTTTTACATTTTCATATCCATTTCCATAAGGGCCTTCTAATTTAATTTCATCATTTACTCTTAAATTGCTTAATATTTTAGTTCCTTCTCCCACAACCTTATATAAAAAAGATATACTATCTTCATTTACATCATGAACACTTATCGGTCTTGAAAGTAATGGGTATGTATCCCAGGCTCTAAGCATATAAAATTGACCCATCTTAGCTTCAAATTTACCCTCTACCTTCATAAAATACATATCTTCGCCTATATATTTATTTTCTAAAATTTTGTACATTATTGCATCCCCCCCTTTACGTCATACATAACTCTTCCATCTCTTATAGTCATTATTATTTTCCCTCTAACTTTTTGACCATCAAATGGATTGTTTTTTCCTTTAGATATAAACTTAGATACATCTATAACGTCTTCTTGTTCCGAATCTACTATAACTAAGTCCGCTCTTAAACCTTCTTTTATTAATCCCTGATTTAAACCTAGCAATTTAGCAGGATTCGCACTCATCATCTCACTTAATTTATTTAAAGATATATTGTTTTCATTAAATACTTTGTTTACCATTTGGAATGCAACTTCTATATTGGATATTCCAGGAGCTCCTTTTTCTTTGTCTTCTTTTGTATGAGGAGCATGATCCGTTCCTATCATATCTATATATCCATCTTTTATTCCTTGTATTAAATGTTTCATATCTTCTTTCTCTGCAAAGGCTGGGTTAACTCTATATTCTAATCCATATCCGAATATATGATGAGGACCTACCTCACAAGTGAACTTATATCCATCATTCTTATATTTTTTAATTTCATCTAAAGTATCTTTTAAACTTATATGACAGATATGAAGATTTCCTCCAACCTCTTTAAGCATGTTTAAATCTCTTTTTACTATTTCAAACTCCGGCTGACAATGAGTTAGAACTTTAAAATCCAATTTTTTAGATAAACTAAGTGCATCTCTCATTATTTTTTCATTGTGAAGAGTGTATCCATCATCAGAGAATAAATCTGTATACGTTCTCATTTTTTCTATATCTATAATTTTTTCACCTTCAAGATTTTCTGTTATAGCGCAGACTTGCTTTATATCACATAAATCTAATTTCTTAGCTTTGCTTAACACATATTCCATAACCTGTTCGTTATCACAAACTGGCTTAGTATTCGCCATTGGACAAAGTACTGTGAATCCACCTTTCAATGCTGCTTTTTGTCCTGTCTCTAAATCTTCTTTATGTGTTAATCCCGGGTCCCTTAAGTGTGTGTGTAAATCTATAAATGCCGGCATTAAAATTTTATTTTTTCCATCTATAATTTTTAAACCTTCAATATCAGTAGGATTTATATTCGAGTCTATTTTAGAAATCTTATCATTTTCAATAAGTAAATCTCCTTTAAAGTTCATGCTAGAATCAATCATTTTTACGTTTTTTATAAGAAGTTTACTCATTTGCATCTACCCCCAGAAGTTTCATTATTAATGCCATTCTAACGTACATTCCATATTTTGCTTGATCGAAGTATACCGCTCTATCATCTTTATCTACCTCTGTATCAATTTCATTTACTCTTGGTAATGGATGCATAACTAACATATCTGGTTTAGCTTTTTTCATTTTTTCTGTTGTTAATATATAATAATCTTTAAGTCTTTCATATTGTTCTTGATCTTCAAATCTTTCTCTTTGAACTCTAGTCATGTAAAGAACATCTAAATCTTCTATAACCTCATCTAAGCTATTAGTTTCCACATATTCGTGCCCAACTATAACTTCTTTTATATATTGAGGCATTTCTAACTCTTTAGGTGATATAAATACAAATTTAGTATTTTTATATCTTGCCATAGCTTTAACTAGTGAATGTACTGTTCTTCCGTTTTTTAAATCTCCACATAATCCGATAGTATGATTTTCTAAATTTCCTTTAAGTGATTTTATTGTAAGAATATCTGTAAGTGTTTGAGTTGGATGTTGATTTCCTCCGTCTCCTGCATTTATAAATGGTACTCTAGCAAACCTTGACGCCTCTAAAGCTGAACCGGCTCTTGGGTGTCTCATGACTATAGCATCAGCATAACAAGATACTGTTTCCATAGTGTCTTCTAATGTTTCTCCTTTTGCTGTTGATGAAGAATTTGGTTCTGAAAAGCCAATTACCTTTCCACCTAATCTGTTCATTGCAGCTTCGAAGCTAAATCTTGTTCTTGTTGATGGTTCATAAAATAAAGTTGCTAGTAAATTACCTTCACAAACTCGTGAGTATTTTGACGGATTGTCAATTATATTTTGAGATAAAGATAGAATTTCATCTATTTCATTTATCGAAAAGTCTTCTGGTTGGATTAAATTTCTTCCCTGTAATTTCATATATGTTCCTCCTTTTTTAGCCTCTCTGGACTAAATTTAAAAGTATTTTAATTTTTTTCTTTTATAGAATATTATCACCTTTAAGAAACGATGTCAATATGAGTTTATAAAAAATCGGTCTTACTTAAGCAAAAAAAAAGGATATATTTATTTAAATATATCCTTTTAAATCCTATATTATAATACTCTCTTAGCTCCTACGTAAGCTTTTTGCCAGTAAGATGAGTTTATGTTACTAACTTTAACAACATCTCCTGAGTTTGGTGCATGAACCATGTTTCCTCCACCAACATATATACCAACGTGGCTTACTCCTCCGCCACCAGTTGCGAAGAATACTAAGTCTCCTGCTTGTAAATTAGCTTTACTTACAGATCTACCAACTCCGTATTGAGAAGATGAAGTTCTTGGTAAAGATACTCCTGCAGCATTTCTAAATACATATGAAGTAAGTCCTGAACAGTCAAAGCTGTTAGGCCCTTCCGCTCCCCAAACATAAGGAGATCCTAATTTAGCATAAGCTAAGTCAACTACAGCAGAAGCTGCATTTGAGTTATTAACTGGTGGTGCTGGCTTTTCTTCTTCACTTGAGTTATTGTTATTATTATTATTGTTGTTATTATTGTTATTGTTATTGTTGTTATTTGTATTATCGTTATTATCTACATTACTGTTGTTATCATTATTATTGTTGCTATCATTATCATTATTATTTTCGTCATTATCTACATTATTGTTGCCGTTGTTATTATTGTCATTGTTAGTTGTACTGTTATCATTGTTTTCTTCAACAGCATCATTATTGTTGTTATTGTTGTTTTCAACATTGTTGCTTTCATTTTCATTAGTAGCATCATTGTTTGTTGTTTGATTATTATCAGATACTTGTCCATCATTTTGATCTTTAACATCTGATTGAGTCTTTTCTTCTTCTACTACTGGAGCTTTATCAGATACGTATAAATCTCTTACAAATCCTTCATTTTCTCCATTTTTAACTTTTACCCAGTTACCTTCAGTTGCTAAAACTTGAACTTTTGTAGAAGCTGGTAAATTATCTTTTACATCAGACTCTACATGAGCATCTTTTCTTAAGTTTACTTTATCTGCTGTTATATAAGCATTAGCTGCTTTAACATCAACATATCTAGATGCTATCCATCCTTCAGTTTCATCATCTAATTGAACTTTATACCATCCATCTTGCTCTCCAACTATTTTAAATTGGTCACCTGTGTATGCTATAGTTTGAACTGATCCTTGCTTTCTTACTTTTACAGCAACTCCATCTTTAACTTCTGCAACTTTAAAATCTACATCTTTATAGTCTTTTAAGTTTATTACATTCTTTTCATTAACGTCTTTTTTATCTGTTGCCTTCTCAACTTTTGCATCGTCTGCATGCGCTATCCCGTTCATTGATAATGCCATAAATGATGCAAATACTGGTACTAATATTTTTCTCTTCATAATGTTTTTCCCTCCAAAAATTCACCATAAGTATTCTTACGTGTTATTTTCATAGCTGAAACCTATGTAGGATAAAATACTAATACACAAGATATTTTCATTTTTGTATTTATATGTCACAACTTTGTAACTGTTTTGTAAATAATTGTTACAAGTTATATAGTATTCTTATATTAACAATATTTAACTTATATCTTGTATATAATATTTAAAAATTTATTATTTTATCCAAAAATAACTTTTAATATACATTTTTATATTAATTATATACTATTTTTTTCAAAAAGTAAATAAATTTGGATATTTTAGCAGATATTAGCATGTAATTTTTTATATCTAGTGTATAAATTTTTTTATATGCTTTTTTTATTTTTTGCATAAAAATAAAAGTGTACATTTAATCAGTATAAGACTGATTAAATGTACACTTTTTTTATTCTAAATTTTATTTATTTTAATATTATTTATTAAGCTAAAGATGTAGCTTCTTTCTTAGCCTCTTCTTTAACAGGAGCTTCTGTATACCATCCTCTTAATTTCATAGCATCAGCTATTCTCTTAATTGACATCATGTATGCAGCTGTTCTCATTTCAACATTGTGGTCTCCTGCTAATGTCCATATTTCTTCAAATGCTTTTTTCATTAAAGCTCTTTGTTTTTCTTGAACTTCGTCAAAACTCCAGTTGTATCTCATTAAGTTTTGAACCCATTCAAAGTAAGAAACTGTAACTCCACCACTATTAGCTAATATATCTGGTACTAAAGTTATTCCTTTTTCAAATAGTATTTTATCTGCTTCTGGAGTAGTTGGTCCATTAGCTCCTTCACATACTATTTTAGCTTTTATATCTCCAGCATTTGCTGAAGTTATTTGATTTTCTAGTGCACAAGGCATTAATACGTCAACTTCTGCAGTTATTACACTTTGGTCAACAGCTTCTGCACCTGGGAATCCTTTTATACATCTATGTTCTTTATTGTAAGCCATTAAAGCTTTCATATCTATTCCATCTTTATTATATATAGTTCCTGTATGATCTTCTACATATATTACTTTAGCTCCTGCTTCATCTATGTACATACCAGCGAAGCTTCCAACATTACCAAATCCTTGAAGTCCTACAGTAACATTTGATACATCTATTCCTTTTTTCTTAGCTGCTTCCATTGCAATTGTAGCAACTCCATATCCTGTAGCTTCATTTCTAGCTAAAGATCCATAGAAATCAACTGGTTTTCCAGTAAATACTCCTGGTTGGAATTCCCCTGTAACATTTGCATATTCATCAACCATCCAAGCCATTATTTGTCCATTTGTATTAACATCTGGAGCTGGTATATCTTGTTTTTCTCCTATTATTGGAGCTATTGACTTAGCAAATCCTCTAGATATTCTTTCTAACTCAGCTTGAGAGAATTCTGTAGGGTCGATGGCCATACCACCTTTACCTCCACCATAAGGTATTCCTACTACTGAACACTTGAAAGTCATCCAAGTAGATAAAGCTTTAACCTCGTCCATACAAACTGCTGGATGGAATCTTAATCCTCCTTTAAATGGTCCACAAGCATTATTATGTTGTGATCTATATCCTGTAAATGTTCTTACAGTCCCATCATCCATTTTAACTGGGAATGATACTTCTAACACTCTCATTGGATTTTTTAATATTTCATATACTGCTGGATCTGCCCCTAATTTATCGCAAGCAGTTTTTACTTGAGATCTTGCTATCTCTAGAACATTTAAAGTTTTTTCAGCCATTTTAAAAGCCCCCTTAAAAATATTTTAATTTTTTAAATCCCCTTTGTTATTTGTCGGAAAATGATTTCCTCCACTTACAGTTTGATTATAGCACAGTTTTTTATGTATTTGTATAAAATTTCTATTAGTTTTTTATTTAACACTTTTTATCTTGTTTACTCTTATATCTAGCCTACTTACATTTATTAAAGTAACATCATACAATGCCTTTATTATATGTTCTTGAAGCTTAAAAATAGTTTCAATACAGTTAAATAAATCCAATTCTAAAATAATAAATATTTCTAAATTTCCTTTTTTATTGTTAAATTTTACTGAATTAATTTTGCTTATGTAATCAAATTTTGATAGTTCAAAAAATATTATTTGATTTATTGCATTTTTTTTAATATAAAAATTCCCCATATAGCTAAATGTCGGTCTAATAATAGTTTTTTCAACTAATATAGATTCTTTATTTTCTCTTTTAAATAATTTTTTAATCGGATTTATACTAAGTCCACTAGCAATAGATTTAACCTCTAATGTCGGAAGAGGTATTATGTGATTTCCTTTACTTCTCCACTCTTTCGCAATATCTATTTCTTCTTGCGTCGATATTTCATTTATATAAACAGTTTTATATATTTTCGCTAAATTTAATTTACTAGCTATCTGATTTACCATTTTATCTGATGTTCCTATTATTAAAATAGACTCTATATTTTCTTCCACTATTTTAAATTTAACTTCATTTCTATGGTTTTCATCATTGAATATAGCTCTTTTAACTGCCTGAATTTTGGTGCTTGCTTGTTTTGCTGATATTCCAGCAATTATTTTATTCTTAAAAATTAAAATTCCATCATCTATTATATAGTTTATATTTTTTTCATAGGCTAACTCTAATGCTTTATAACTTTTTCCAGAACCACTCTCTCCTACTAATGCATAAACCTTCATATTTACACTCCTATAATATATATTTAAAAAGGAGCGTCTCAAAATAAGTAGGGATAGAATAAATATAAGTTTTAGCGACTTTCAAAGCATCTTTTCAGCTTTAGGAGCAAAACTTATATTCATTCTTTCACACTATACTATTTTGAGACACTCCCTTAATTATATATTATAGCAAAACTCTCCATTTCCTTTAACAGAAAAGAAATCTGCATATCCTATTTCAAAAATTCTTTTTTCTAAATCTGGTATTTCTATATTATTTTTTATCAAATGAGTAAGAACCCCTACATAAGATATATCACCTTGAACTATCACTCCTTTAATAACATTATCTTTTATTATAAACTTTTTATATCCGGTTTCATCTTTTCTAACATTTACGATACAATCTTCTTCCATATCAACTATTCCTAGCGAAACTGTAGGTATACCTAAAAAATTCATTGTGTTTCTGTATACAAATGAATCATCTATTTTTTCTTCTCTTCCAGCCATATTATAGGCAGCTACTATTCCTTGTTTCACAGCTAAAGGCCAAATTGCATTTTTACCAACAACATCACCTGCCGCAAATATGTCTTTTGCAGTAGTTTTGCAATTCTCATCTATGATTATTCCTCTATCATAACTTATAAACTCTTTATTTATAAATTCAGCATTTGGAATAACACCTGTTGCTACAATTGCCATATCACATTCTATATAAGTTTCATCATCTAATACTACTCCAATTATATTTCCATTATTATCCATGCAAATTTCATTAACACTTGCACCCTTGAAGAATTTCACACCTAATTCTTTAAATTTATTTTCATATACTGATGCAGAGTATTCATCTAACTGCCTATTTAGTATAAAAGGTTCTCTATATATTACAGATATATCTAAATTTTTATATTCTAATAATCCTATAAGAGCATCTATTCCTACAAGCCCAGCTCCTAATATGGCTATTTTTTTACAATCTTTTGCTTTTTCTTTTATTTCATAAGCATCTTCTATATTTCTAAGTCCATACACATGTTTTGCTTTTTTTAAGTTTTTTATAGGAGGCATAGCTGATGATGCCCCTGTTGCAATTAATAGTTTATCATATTTAAATTTTTCACCAGTCTCTAGTATAGATACTTCTTTATTTTCTATATCTATATTATTTACAGTGCATGACTTTTTCCAACTTATATTATATTTTTCATCAAATTTAGTTTCTACAAAGTTTAAGCTATCTAATGTTCTATGTTCAGATATAATATGATGCAACATACATCTTGAGTAAATGTGTTCATCTTTTGATATTAATGTTATATTAGCTTTTTCATCTAACTCCCTTAATACTTTTATAGCGTTAATGCCTGCTGCACTAGCACCCAGAACTACATAATTCATTTTTTACCTCCTCTTGTAGCGTTATTGCTCCAGTTGGACAATTAGCTACACACTTGGGATATCCTATACTTTCACACATATCACATTTTAAAATAGTTTGTTTTGTTTTATCATCAGGCTTTAAAGTTCCATATGGACATGCCATAACGCACATATAACAAACTCCACACTTATCTTTGTCATAACTTACTATTCCAGTTTCTTTATTTTTTGTCATAGCTCCACTCATACATGTAAGTACACACTCTGGAGTTTCACAATGTCTACAAATAATAGGAATTGGATTATTAAATTTATTTAACTCTATGTGGTTTCTACTTTCGTTATCTAGGTCTTCTAAATCTAAAGAGTACATATCTTTTTGTAAATCGTTTCTTAACATGCATGCTAAAACACAACTCTTACATCCGGTACATAATTCTTTATTAATTAGAATCCTATGCATAGCATTCCACATCCTTTAATCCTAATTTTTCTCTTCTATCTATAATTATCTTTTCTAATGTATCAGCTGAAGATACAACCTCTGAATCAACTATAACATGACCTCCAGTTATGTCCTTTAACCCTTCAGTTAAAACTTGTGTAACTAATTTACCACCTGTTATAAATGGAGGTAATGCTAAATGAAGAGGCAATCCTAAAGCTAATCCAAATGCTCCATCTGCTAAAGCTTGTTCTTCTAACCATTGAGGTGCAGATAAAATCAGTGGAAGCTGAGGTATATCTATTCCTAATTCTTTAGCGATTTCAGTAGCAACTATTTCAAGTCTTCCTATAGCTAAACATGGTCCAAAGTTCAATACTGGTGGTATTCCTAAAGATTTGCAAACTTCTTTTAAATTTTCACCTGCTAATTCTTCAGCTCCAGGAGACATTAATCCAACATTTTCTAAGCCTCCAGTTGAACATCCTGCAGATAAAACGATTATATCTCTTTTTATAAGCTCTTTAGTTAATTCTACAGTAAATACATCGTGTCCTTTTGCTGTCATATTTGAACATCCAACAACTGCTGCTATTCCTTTTATTTTACCTTCTGCAATTAAGTTTATAAGAGGTTTCCATGAGTCCCCTAAAAATGCCTTTAAGTTCTTCTCGCTTACACCTGTTAATGAAACATCATGGCCGTGGTCACTAGGTATGTCTATTTCAACTTCGCCTCTTCTTGATTTATAACTTATTAAGGCTTCATTTATTAATTTTTCTGAAATTGATTCTATGTTCTCTCTATCGAATGGTACATATTCTGCATTAACTTTTTTAGCTACATCATCTAAACAAACCATTTTCACTTTATATTTATCTGCTATAGGCTCTATCCCTGGTATAGTACAGTTAAATTCAGATGCAATCATATCTATTGCTCCTGTAGAAAGTACAGCCTCACTTGTAAAGTTATTTCCAGCATGACCTGCAAATACCTCTTGATAGTGCTCACCTCTTAACTGTAAATCTTGCCCTACACAAGTACATCCAACTAATTTAAACCCTTTGGCTCCTGCTTCTTTTGCTAATTTAACAACATCTTCATCTTTCAATCTATCTTGGAAGTGAGCAAATGTTGAATGTTGATGTCCTGTTATCATTATGTTTATATAATCTTTATCTATAACTCTAAATCCTACAGGTGCAGTTCTTATAACTGGCTCTCCTAAAATAACATCGTTTAAAAGATTAGTTAGTGTAAGTCCATATAATCCTGTAGATATTCCTAAATTTAAGCAGTTTATAAGCATATCAACAGGGTCACTATTTAAATTTGTAGATGACTTAACTATTGCATCAAAAACTTCTGACTTAGCTCCTCCTGGCATTATTCCTATTTCTTTCCACTTGTTAACTCTTGGAGCATAAGCTATTTTCTCTACTAACTCCATTTTCTCATCTCTAGATTTATATAAATCATCTAAAACTTTTTGTGCAACTTTTATACATTTTTCATGTCTATCATTAGCTTCAACCCCAAATATTTCAGCTAATTCATCTATTGTCTTTTCTCCCTTTATTATTCCTTTATCTTCACCTAATTTTTTCAAGTTTCTAGCTGTATTTTCAACAACATGCAGATAGCATGCAGCTCCACTTGCAACTGCTCTTAAAAAGTTTCTAGCAACTATTGTATCAGCATCTGCTCCACAAATTCCCCTTGGAGATTTAGGTGTTATTCTACATGGTCCATTTGCACATAATCTACAACATACACCTTGAAGTCCAAAACCACATTTAATTTTTTGATCTTCAGTTCTATGGAATGCCGTTTCAACATCCTTCGACGCTACAAAACTTTCTAACTTTTTATCTGCACTTTCGCACATTTTACAACTAACACAAGACATAAATTACTTCCCCCTAAATTTATTTTTATGGTAATTCTTTTTATATATACCATGCATTGTTAATAGTTAAACATATTTTTTGAAAAAGTTTTCCTAATTAAAAAAACTTATTTAATTTTGAAAAAATCCAATAAGTAAATAAGTTTTTTATAATCTATTTGTTTAAGCCTTCGCTTATATTTTTCAATTTATTTTTTACTCTATCTGATTCTGTTCCATTTAGTGGTGTTGGTTGATAGTTATTAACATTACCTTCAGATGATATAGAACAAGGTATAATTTCAGGCTTATTTATACTTATCAGTTTATTATCTTCAAAGTTAAACGTTTGTTTGTATATAAAAGTATCTTTATCTTGAGGATTTTTATTACCTCCAAAACAGAAATTACTTAGGCTATATGCAATATACTTTCCTTTATATTCTTCTATTCCTTGCATAACATGAGGATGACTTCCTAACACCCCATCAGCTCCATTATTTATAGCAAAATGCGCAAAATCTTTTTGAACTTGATCAGGATAATATTGTCGCTCTGTTCCCCAATGGAAATATACAAATACTACATCCGATTCTTTTTTCATACTTTGTATATCTTTTTTCATATTATTTAAAAATTCTTCATTATAATTTTCAGGCCAACCATTGTAACCTAATAATCCGACCTTTACACCTTTAACATCTACTATACTTTTCTCTCCTAAACCAAAATAATCTATATTATTTTCTTTTAATATAAATTTAGTTTGTTTCATACCCTCGTCAAAATAATCCTCCGAGTGGTTATTTGCTAATGTTACAGCATCTATTCCACCTTCTTTAAGTATATTTACATAAGAAGGATCTCCTTTAAATGCAAATTTTTTAACTTTTGCATTGCTTGCGCTAGTTAAAGGCCCTTCTAAATTTGCTACAGTTAAGTCATCCTCTTCAAAAATTTTCTTAACATTTTTTAAAAAGTATCCATAATCTTGCTCTTGATTTTCAAACTCATTATCAAAAGATCCATAATATGAAGCTCCCTTATAGTTCCCCATAGTTATGTCCCCTACAAAATTAATAGTTATGCTTTCCTTTTTTACTTCTGTTACTTCATCAACTTTTTTTGATTGTTCATTAATATCTTTAATTTTATTATTTCCTACAATAATTTTAAAAATAAGCATGCAAATAACTACCACTACAACAATTATTCCAGATATTAATAGTGATAGCTTCTTTTTATTAATCTTTTTTTTCATCTATCTACCTCCACAAAAGTAATAAACCCTAAATATATTATAGCTTATGCATTTGTCAAAATAAATCGGTTTATGTAATATGTTTGTTTTTTTGTATGTATTCTAATTATTGTTATATATATTTTTTTTTGTTATAATACTAATGAACATAATTTTACATATTTTAGGAGGAGATTGAAAATGGCTTACAAAATTAATGATGCTTGTATAAGCTGTGGTGCTTGTGAAGCTGAGTGCCCAGTTAGCTGTATATCAGCTGGAGATGACAAATATGTTATAGATGCAGATACTTGTATAGAGTGTGGTGCTTGTAACGGAGTTTGTCCAGTAGATGCTCCACAACCAGAATAATAATAAATTAAAATAAAAAAGCTACCTACTTTGTAGGTAGCTTTTTTATTTTAATTTATTTATCTTCATTCATAAGATATGATAAAGTAAATAAACTTTCAGTTAAGTTTACATTTTCAACTATAACATCATTTGGTACTTCTAAATCTAACGGTGCAAAGTTCCAAACTCCTTTTATACCTGATTTAACTAATCTATCGACAACTTCTTGCGCCCCATTTTTTGGTATACATAATATCGCTATATCGATATCATTTTCAGCTACGAACTCCTCGATGTCATCAGAATCTAATATTTCAAAATCTCTAATTTTTAATCCTATCATTCTTGGGTTTGCATCAAATAAAGCTTTTATCTTAAACCCTGCTTTAGTAAAACCTGAATAATTAGCTATTGCTTGTCCTAAGTTTCCAGCCCCAATTATTATAGAATTATAAGTTCTAGATAACCCTAATATTTTACCTATTTCATTGTATAACTCTTCGACATTATATCCGTATCCCTGCTGTCCAAATCCACCAAAGTTGTTTAAATCTTGTCTTATTTGAGATGCTGTAAAGCCAATTATATCGCTTAATTCTTTAGAAGATATTCTTTGTATATCTCTATCTAACAAATCTCCTAAGTATCTGTGATATTTAGGTAATCTTCTTATTACAGCCATAGAAATATTTTTATTACTCATCTCATCACCTCCTATATATTCATTATCCCTGTTTTATATACTATGCTATTTTTTTAACAAAATGCATATATCCTTGATTATATTATACCAAAACATTATAATTTTAGATAGTTTAAAGGAGGTATAATTTTATGATTGTTTTGTCGTGTAATAACTTAAATAAAAGTTTTGGAATAGATACTATATTAGAAAATATTAGCTTCACTGTAAACGAAGGCGATAAGGTCGGTATTATAGGTGTAAATGGAACGGGTAAAACTACTTTATTTAAAGTCCTTTCTGGTATTTATGGGTATGATAGCGGAGATATATATCTTGGTAAAGGTGTAGAAATAGGATATCTTGAACAAAATACAAATTTCCAATCGGAAAAAACTATCTATGAAGAAGTTTTAGAAGTTTTTTCTGATTTAATGGATATGGAAAACTATATAAGAGATTTAGAAATTAAAATATCAGAAGAAGGTTCTAACCCTAACTCAAAGATTTTGGATAAACTTATGAATGAGTATTCTCAAAAACTAGAACTTTTCTCTGAACTAAATGGTTATGGTTATAAATCAGAAGTAAAAGGTATTTTAAAAGGGCTAGGTTTTTCTGATTCTGATATGGAAACTCCAATAAATATATTATCTGGAGGAGAGAAAACCAGAGTCTTACTTTCTAAGCTACTGCTAAAAAACCCTTCACTTCTACTTCTAGATGAACCAACTAACCATCTTGATTCAGATGCCATCGAATGGTTAGAGGTATTCTTAAAGCAATATAAAGGAACTGTAATTATCATATCCCATGATAGATATTTCCTAGATCAAGTTGTAAATAGAGTATTTGAAATTCATAATAAAAGACTTAAAACCTATAATGGAAATTACTCTAAATTTATAGAATTATCTAAAGTAGAAAAAGAATTAGAAGTTAAAAAATATGAAGATCAACAAAAAGAAATTAAAAAACAAGAAGAATCAATTGATAGACTAAAAGCTTACGGAAGAGAAAAACACTTAAAAAGAGCTAGAAGTAAAGAGAAGATGCTAGATAAAGTTGATGTGTTAGATAAGCCTGATGTGTTCAGAAAAAAAGCTAGTATTCAATTTAGTCCTTCTGTATCTAGTGGTAATGATGTCTTACAAGTAGAAGACCTTTCTATGGGTTATGGTGAAAGAATACTATTCAAGGACATAAACTTTAATATATATAGAGGAGAAAAAGTTGCTTTAATAGGAGCTAACGGAATAGGAAAGTCTACTTTATTTAAAATAATAATGAATGAAATAATACCGTTAACTGGTACTGCTAAACTTGGTGCAAATGTTCATGTAGACTACTTCCACCAAGAGCAAAAAACTCTTAACCTAGATAATACTATTATTGATGAAATCTGGAATGATCACCCTAGTCTAAATCAAACCACGCTTAGAAATATGTTAGGATCCTTTTTATTTGAAGATGAAGAAGTCTTTAAAAAAATATCTACACTAAGTGGTGGAGAAAGAGCTAGAGTTGCTATATTAAAATTAATTTTATCTAATTCTAACTTTTTGTTACTAGATGAGCCTACAAATCACCTTGATATAGACTCTAAAGAAGTTCTTGAAGAAGCTTTATTAAATTATACAGGAACTTTATTTACAATATCTCATGATAGATATTTCTTAAACACAGTTGTTGATAAAATACTTGTTCTTGATTCTGATGGAATAACAGAATATCTAGGTAATTATAATTATTATATGGATAAGAAAAAACAAACTTTAGAGATGAACTCTATAGAAACAACTGAAGAAAAAACGAAAACTCAATTAAAAGATGAAAAACGAAAAGAAAGAGAACAAAGAGAGTTAGAGAAAAAAGCTAGAGTTAAGAGGCAGAACATAGAAAAGGAAATTGAAGAAATAGAAGTTAAAATAGAAGAACTTAATGTTCTTATGTGCCAAGAGGAAATATATTCTAATCCTGAAAAATCTAAAGAAGTTAGTCAAAATAAGTATTCTTTAGAAGATAGATTAAATAATTTATATGAAGAATGGGAACAGCTAATGTAGGCTGTTCTTTATTTTTGATAATTCTGAAATTAATAAAATAAATTAGTTGATATATACATACTATTTATATTAACATATTATAGACGTTAAATTTAAGGGGGTGTCTTATTGACAAATATTTTTAATTTAAATGATGAAAACAAGAGATTTTATAAATTATTAGTTTCACTTTGTATTCCTATAATAATACAAAATCTTATATCTACATCTGTAAACATTATAGATACGGTAATGATTAGTAGCTTAGGAGAAGCATCTGTAGCATCAATTGGAGTTGCTAACCAATACTTCTTCTTATTCAATATGACTTTATCTGGACTAACAGGTGGAGCTGGTTTATTTATATCTCAATTTTTTGGGAAAAATGATGCTAATAATATAAAAAAGGTGACTGGATTAAATGTTTTACTTGGAATAATATTAGGTTTATTATTTTTTATACCAGCTTTTATATTCCCTAAAGTTATAATACATTTTTTCTCTTATGATCCTGAAGTCGTTAAACTTTGTATTCAGTACTTTAGCATTATAGCGTTTTGCTATCCTTTAATAGCCGTTAGTACTGTATTTAGTATGGGATCTAGGAGTATTAGAAATCCTAAACTTGGAATGATTTGTAGTGCTATTGCTCTTTTAAGTAATATTATATTGAATTATTGTTTAATATTTGGGAACTTAGGTTTCCCTGCTTTAGGAGTTCGTGGAGCTGCTATAGCTACTGTTATAGCTAGATTTATAGAGTTCTCTCTTTTAATAGGATATGTATATATATTAAAGAAAGATTATGTTTTAAAATTTAATATCGCTAATCTAAAGTCTATAGATAAGCAGTTTATAAATGCTTTCTTTGAAAAAAGTACACCTATATTGTTAAATGATAGTGGTTGGGCAGTAGGTACAGTTTTATATTCTGTTGCTTATGCAAAAGCTGGTACTTCTGCAATTGCAGCTAGCCAAATAGCTACCAGTACTGGAAACTTCTTCATTATGACAGCTGTTTGCGTCGCTATAGGAGCATCTATTATGCTAGGTAATGAACTTGGTGCTGATAATAAAGAAGTGGCTATTGATTATGCTAAAAAGTTTTCTAAAATAGTTTTTATAGTAGGAACCCTATTTGGTATACTTCTTATACTAAACATACCAACTCTACTTAAAATGTTTAGTGTTTCAGAAAATCTAGCTCCTGATATTATTAAAATATTTGTTATTATGGGATTATTAATGGGTCTAAAATCTTTTAATACCCTTTTAATTATAGGTATTTTGAGAAGTGGTGGAGATACTAAGTATTCTTTATTTTTAGAATTGGGATGTATGTGGTTAGTATCGCTTCCTCTTACTTTTATATTTGCAATTAAAGGAGCTCCTATTTATATACTTGTCCTTTTTACTTACTCTGAAGAGATTGTTAAGTTCATATTTGGGGTACCTAGAGCATTATCTAAAAAATGGGTTGCTAATATTGTAAAAGAAATTGATTAGGTCGTGCTCGTTGGAAAATATTATTGTTTCATTCGCTGAAAGACCTAAAATCATAGTCTTTAACGCTACTTCAACAATAATATATTCCAACTTAGATATTTTAAAGTAAATAAAAAGGTACTATTATAAAATAATTTTATAATAGTACCTTTTTCAATTCATCCTTTATACTCGAATATAATTAGTTTTTTATTCCCTATATTAAATAAAAAATTAATTATTAGCTTTTTCTAATTTAATTAACTTATGTGATTTAGGCTCTAGTTTAAATTCAACATTATTATAATTTACCTCAATAAGCCCATCAACTAGATTTGTATATTTACTATTAAGACATTCTTTCATATCTATTTTTATAACTTCTTCTTGTTGTGATCTATTTACTAAAACTAAAATGTTATCATCATTTATACCTTCAATATATCTTACATAACCAAATACATTAGGATTTTCTAATTCTAAAAATTTAGTCTCTCCACAAGTTAACACTTTACTTTTATTTCTATCCTTAATAATATTTTTATAGAAATTTAAAATTTCTTTATCTTCATTTTTCCATGGATAGGTTTTTCTATTATCTGGATCTGTTTGCCCTAAAAGTCCGGCTTCATCACCATAATATATATATGGTACACCTTCAAAAGTCATTTGTATTGCAACCGCTAATTTAAGAAGCTCTTTATCTTCATTTAATTCTGTAAGTATTCTTCTTGTATCATGCGTACCTAATATATTTAAATTAGATTTAAAAGATTCTTTTGGATAATTTTCTTTTATAGTCATAAGGCTATTGTATACATCATTTGAATCAATTTTATAATTTAAAAAATCTACAAATATATTCTTAAACACATACCCTGTAACCCCATTTAGTTGGTCACCTAAAAGATATTTTCTTCTTTCATCATAACTAATTTTATTAGATGCATCTTCCCAAACTTCACCTACAAGAATAGATTCTTTATCTAGTTTTAAAGTCTCACTCTTTAACTCCTCTATAAATTTAGAAGGTAATTCATCAGCTACATCAAGTCGCCATCCTTTAACTCCATATCCCATCCATTTTTTTATTACACTGTTATCACCTTTTATAATATAGTCAATATATGAAATTTCAGTTTCGTTTACATTTGGTAAAGATTTAACCCCCCACCAACAATCATATTTTTGTGGGTAGTTTTCAAATTTATACCAAGAACTATACGGAGAATCTTGTGATTGATATGCACCTATGGAATCGTAATTTCCATACTTATTAAAATATACGCTATCATCTCCTGTATGACTAAATACACCATCTAATATAATATTTATTCCCTTTTTATTTGCTTCACTTATTAATTCTTTAAATATTTCTTCATTCCCAAACATTGGATCAATATTTTTATAGTCTCCTGTATCATACTTGTGGTTACTCTGTGATTCAAATATAGGACTTAAGTATATTATGCTAACCCCTAGATTTTTTAAATAACTTAATTTACTTATTATTCCTTTTAGATTTCCTCCATGAAAATCCCACCTAATTATTTCATTTTCACTATTTTTTATATACATAGGAGTATCTTCCCAATTTGCATATACAAAACTGTTCTTTTTAGGGTTATTTATTTTACCACTTCTATTAAATCTATCTACAAATATATGGTATAAAACTCCCTCTTTAAACCAATCTGGAGATTTAGTATTCTTACTAACTGTAATTTGATACTTACTTAAACTATCAATATCAAAATTTTCTTCGCATATACCATTTCTTTTACTCTTACCATAGTACTTTAATTCGTTATTTCCATTTATACTTTCTATAGTTTTAAAAAAGTAAAAATAAACATCTGCTTGTTTAAATTCATATTTATCTATGTTAAACATACAATCGGATGCTTTTGTCATTTCTATTTCTTCTAAATTTTTCCCATCTCTTTCTATAATTAAATATACTTCTTTTACATTTTCTGTAGCTTTTACACTTAAACTTAATTTTTCTCCTAATTCCAAAGCTCCGAAAGGCTTTTTATAACTTTCTAACCAAGAATTATATGTTATACTCATTTTGATCTCCCACCTTTTATCTTTTGAACTGTTTATTTTTTATACCATATATCCTTAGCATATTCATTTATAGTTCTATCACTTGAAAATATTCCTGAATTTGCTATATTCGTTAAAGAAATTGAATTCCACTTATATCTATCTTTATATAAATTATTTATTTTTTTCTGTGCTTCTATATAGTTCTCAAAGTCTCTTAATATAAAAAATTCATCATTATAGGTTATTAAAGAATTATATATTTCTCTACCTTCTTCACCTATATTTGGTATGAATCCATTAACTAAATCATCCACAACCCTCTTTATATAGAAATTATTAGAATAAATATCTGCTGCTGAATATCCTCCAAACTTATTGTATTCTAGCACCTGATTTGCTGATAATCCAAAAATTATTATATTTTCATCGCCTACTTGTTCATGTATTTCTATATTTGCTCCATCTAAAGTCGCTAAAGTTATAGCTCCATTCATCATAAATTTCATATTACTAGTTCCTGAAGCTTCCTTTGTAGTTGTTGATATTTGTTCACTTACATTTGCAGCAGGTATTATTTTTTCTGCTAATGAAACCCCGTAATTTTCTATAAACACTACTTTTAATTTTTCATTAACTCTTTTATCATTATTAATTTTTTGAGCTAATTCATTTATAAATTTAATAACGCATTTGGCAAAGTAGTATCCAGGAGCAGCCTTTGCTCCAAATATAAATGTTCTTGGCTTTATGTCTAGGTTTGGATTGTCTAATAATTCATGATATAAATGAAGTATGTGAAGTGCGTTCATAAGTTGTCGTTTGTATGCATGTAGCCTTTTTATTTGTATATCAAATATAGAATTTGGATCTATTGATATATTATTTCTTTCTTTTATAATTTTTGATAAGTTTAGCTTATTGTTATATTTTATTTTTTCTAGTTCCTGTAATACATTTTTTTCATTCTTATATTTTTCAAGTTGCTTTAGTTTCATAGTGTCCTTTTCCCAATCGCTACCTATAAGACTAGTTATTAAACTAGATAACTGAGGGTTTGATAACATTAGCCATCTTCTATGAGCAATTCCATTTGTTTTGTTATTAAATTTATATGGCTCATCCTCATAAAATTCTTTTAATACTTCTTTTTTCAAAATTTTAGTATGAAGGTCTGCAACTCCATTTACACTGCTACTTCCAACTATACTTAAGTTAGCCATATTTACATTATTATTATAAATAATAGCCATCTTATTTATTTTTTCACTGTCATTTGAATATTTAGTTTTTAACTTATTTAAATACCTTTTATTTATTTCTTCTATAATCATATAAATTCTTGGAAGTAATTCTTTTATCATTGATATTTGCCATTTTTCCATGGCTTCTGTCATTATGGTGTGATTCGTATATGAAGTGCATTTTTTTGTAATTTCCCAAGCTTCATCCCATCCAAGAGCTTCTTCATCCATAAGTATTCTCATTAATTCAGGTATACATAATGATGGATGAGTATCATTTATATGAATAGATATTTTTTCACTTAACTTATTAATATTGATTTTATTTTTTTTACACTTTCTTAATATATCCTGTAATCCTGCACTAACTAAAAAATACTCCTGTTTTAATCTTAGCATTTTGCCTGCATCGTTAGAATCATTTGGATATAATACTTGTGATATCTCGTCTACGTAATATCTATATTGTAGTGCATCATGATAGCTACCATAGCTGTTTTTTGAATCTTTTAATATTGGTTCAAAATCTTTCCTAGGTATATCTGATTTAAATAGCCTCAATGTATTTATATACTGATTTTCATACCCTATAATAGGTATATCATAAGGTAGAGCCATTACAGGTATATAATTTTTATGAATAGCCTTTAGCTTTCCATTATTACTTACAAGTTCTACTTCTCCTCCAAATTTGACTATAACCGCTTTATTTGGTCTTACAGTTTCCCAAATATAGGATTCTTCTTTTAGCCAATTATCAGGGACCTCAACTTGGTGTCCATTTACAAATTTTTGTTCAAATAATCCATATTCATATCTAATCCCATAACCATGTCCACTTATTTCAGTAGATGCCATCGAATCTAGAAAGCATGCAGCTAGTCTTCCTAATCCACCGTTTCCTAATGCAGGATCAGATTCTGCATCTATTAAGTCATCTAGATTTATACTCATAGTATCTAATATAGCTCTTACTTCTTCCATTAGTCCTAAGTTTAAAAGATTTGACTGTAGTTGCCTTCCTAACAAAAACTCTATACAAAAATAATAAACTTCCTTTTCCTCTTTTAATCTATTTTCTTTCCATATATTTGCTATTTTAGATTTAAGAACAGTTACTAATGTATTTAGTAACTGCTCATTGTTAGCTTCTTCAATACTTTGTTTATATAAAAAATCCATTTGATTTTTAAATTCTAGCTTAAATTCCTCCCTATTTATGAGAGTCAATATTACCAACTCCTTTGCCAAACTATTTCATTATATGTTTTTATATACTCATTTGCGGACTTAGCCCAACTACTATCAGTATCCATAGCACTTTTAACTATTTTAAACCATGACTTTTTATCATTTTTATAAATATCTATTGCGCTTTTAATACAGTAAAACATTTCATGTGCATTATAATTTGCAAAACTAAATCCATTTCCCTCTCCTGTATATTTATTGAAAGGTTTTACAGTATCTTTTAATCCTCCTGTTTCTCTTACTATAGGTATAGTTCCATATCTCATTGCTATCATCTGCCCAATTCCACACGGCTCAAATAAAGATGGCATTAAAAACATATCTGATGATGCATAAATTTGTTGCGCAAGTGCAGCATCAAATGTTAATATAGCTGCTACTTTATTTGGATATTTACCTGAATAGTAATTTAACATAGATTGATATTGTTCTTCTCCAGTACCTAAAACCACTAATTGTAAATTTTCTCCTACTATTTCTGGCATCATATATGATATTAAGTCCAATCCTTTTTGAGATACAAGTCTAGAAACTATACCTATCATAGGAATATCTGGATTAACTTCTAATCCAAGAATTTTTTGTAATTCTAATTTATTTTTAACTTTATCACCTATTGAATTTATATTATAATTGCATACTATATTTTTATCTGTCTCAGGGTTATTTATTTCGTAATCAATTCCATTTACAATTCCCTTTAACTTATGTGCATTAGATTTTATTAATCCATCTAAGCTTTCTCCATAAAACTTTGTTTGTATTTCATTTGCATAAGTAGGACTTACTGTGCTTACTTTATCCGAATATACTATTCCTGCTTTCATAAAGTTGATACCACCATAATACTCTATATTCCCATCGTCTAAATAATCTCTTGGTATAGATAATACATCTTCTATATTTTTATTTGAAAATACCCCTTGATATTGAAGGTTGTGTATAGTATATATAGTTTTTATTTCAGAATATCTTTCATCTTGGCTATAATTTTCTTTTAAAAATAATGGTATCATACCAGTGTGCCAATCATTTAAATTTATTACATCTGGGAAAAAATCTATTCTTTTTAAAGATTCTAGTACCGCATTACTAAAGAAAGTAAATCTTTCTACATCATCGTCATACCCGTATAAATACGCATATTCACCATCTCTCTTGAAGTAGAATTCATTATCTATAAAGTAAAATTTAACTCCATCTAGCTCCAGTTCCATTAATCCACAATATTGATTTCTCCATGCTACGTTTACATTGAATACTGCTACTGTTTTCATTTGATCTTTTAAATATTTAGGAATATTGACATACTTAGGCATTATAACCCTTATATCTACTCCTTCTCTTTTTAAACCCTTTGGAAGTGCATAAGAAACATCTCCCAATCCCCCAGTCTTTACAAAAGGCCAACACTCTGCCGTTACAAAAAGAACTTTCAAAACTTATCCCCCTCTATAAAATCACATTTTTTTCTACTACTAATGGTAGTTTAATATCTCCTTTTAATTCTTTATCTTTTGATATAAATACATTTTTATCTAGTATTACATTATCTAGTTTCACATTTTCTTGTATAGTTCCACTTTGCATAACTACAGAATTTTTTATAACTGCTCCTTTTTTTACATGAACTTTTCTAAATATAATACTATCTTGAACTTCTCCTTCTATTACACAACCAGTAGCCACAAATGAATTTTTCACATTAGATGTCTCTGTGTAAAGAGTAGGCTGCTCATTTTTTTCTTTTGTATATATCTTTCTATCTGAATAAAACAATTCATTTGCTACATCTACATTTAATAAATCTTTATTAGCTTCAAAATAGTTTTTAGTAGAATTTATACATTTTAAATATCCTTTATATTCATATGCTCCTATACTTATCTCTTCTGTACTTTCATTTATACAATCTTCTATATGTGCATATTCACCTCGTGATACTGCATCATATATCATATCTATAAATAAGCTTTTTTTCATAATATACATATCCATCGATATATCTGCGTTCTTTTCTCTTCCTATATTTATTCCCATGCTAGTAATTTGATTTTTATCATTTATATTTAATTTTGTAGTTCCTAAAAAATCTTCATCTGCATTATCTATAGTTTTATAAATAACAGTTATGTTGTTACCTGATAACTTATGATAGTTTAGTGCTTTTTTATAATCTATATTGCAAATCATATAACTAGGAGATATAAGTACATATTCTTGCTTACTTTTTTCTATATAATCTATATTAGAAAAAACATTATGAACATCTCCTTTTTTTATTGCTCTACAAATTTGTTTTTTAGTATTTTCAGGACTAAATACAAATAATCCATCATTCTTTGCTGATAGATCCCAATGACTACCATTTCCTAAATGATCTGTCAAAGATCTATATTTTTGGTCTGAAAAAATACCTATATTTTTCATACCTGCATTAACCATATTAGAAAGAGCAAAATCTATTATTCTATATCTTCCTCCTATAGGTATTGATGCTACTACCCTTGAATCACTTAGTTCTTTTAAGTTATCACCTTTTCTATTTAAATTAATTATTCCCATACACTCTTTATTCATTTTTTTAATCCCCCTATACTAATTCCATAGAAACAACATCAAATTCAGATACTATACTTATGCTATCGTCACCACTAGAAATTTTGCAATCGTCCTCTATTACCGCACCTTCTCCTATCATAGCCTTCTCTATAATCACATTTTTACCTATTTTTGCATTTGACATTATTACTGAATCTTTTATTATACTTCCCTCTCCTATACTAACTCCATGAGATAAAACTGAATTTTCAACAGTTCCAAAAACTCTGCATCCATCTACAACTATAGATCGTTTCACATTAGAATTTTTTCCTAGATATTGTGGGGGCATAGCCATTGTGTCTGTATAAATCTTCCAATTAGAATCATTTAAATTAAATCCATTATCCGGATTAATTAAATCCATATTTGCTTGCCACAAACTTTCTATAGTTCCTACATCTCTCCAGTATCCATTAAATTCATATGCATACATACTAGCTTTATCATCTAACATTTTAGGAATTAAATTTTTACCAAAGTCTACGTACTCTTTTTCTGATTTAAAATAGCTTTTCATCTTCGCCCAGTTGAATATGTAAATTCCCATTGATGCTAAATTACTCTTAGGATTTTCAGGTTTTTCTTCAAATTCATATATACTTCCATCTTCATTTGCATTCATTATTCCAAATCTACTAGCTTCATCCCAGTCAACTTCCATTACCGCAATTGTTACATCTGCATTTTTTGATTTATGTTCTTCTAACATATCGCTATAGTCCATTTTATAAATATGATCTCCCGATAAAACTAAAACATATTCTGGATCATAGCTATCTATATAATTCATATTTTGGTATATAGCATCTGCTGTCCCTTTATACCAGTTTCCTTCTTTTTCATTCATATATGGTTGAAGTATTGATAGTCCTCCATTTCGTCTATCTAAATCCCAGTGACTTCCTATTCCTATATGTGAATTTAATAATAAAGGTCTATATTGTGTTAATACTCCAACTGTATCTATACCTGAATTTGAGCAATTGCTCAAAACAAAATCTATTATCCTATATTTACCTCCAAATGAAA
Source organism: Paraclostridium dentum (assembly GCF_048568265.1). Lineage (NCBI taxonomy): Bacteria > Bacillati > Bacillota > Clostridia > Peptostreptococcales > Peptostreptococcaceae > Paraclostridium > Paraclostridium dentum. The sequence continues at coordinate 2,913,472 of NZ_CP183813.1, forward strand.
CTGCTGGTTTTGCTATGTTTTTAGTAAACACTCCTAATCTTGATCCTTGTCCCCCTGCTAATATCATTGCTATCATTTCTTTTTTCATAATTTACTCCTAATCCCCCTAATAAATTAATAAAATTTCTAAATTTATAATATATTTATATTTTTACCTTTTATAAAAGTAGCTCCCATAGGTGGAACCTTTATATTTATAGAATACTGTTTATTATGCCATGCTATATTTTCTGATTCTAAATCAATACCCTTCATAGTTTGTCCTGATCCCCAATATTCTTTATCATCACTACTTAAAACTTCTTCATAAACACCCTCATATGGCACTCCTATCCTATATTCAGGATGAAATACTGGTGTGAAGTTTAATACTCCTATTATAAAATCTTCTTTCTTCTTGCCTTTTCTCATAATAACAATTACACTTTGATCTATATTGTGAGGATCTATAAAATCAAATCCTGAGTTATGTTCATCTATTTCATACATAGCTTTTTCATGTTTGTATAGTAAATTCAAATCTCGTGTATACGTTTGCATTAATTTATGTGGTTCATTCATTAATAGTTCCCATTCTAATCCATATGCAAATCTCCACTCTAATCCTTGTGCAAATTCACATCCCATAAATAATAATTTTTTTCCTGGATGCAACATCATATACGCATAAAGTAATCTTACTCCTGCAAATTTTTGCCATGGATCTCCGGGCATTTTATCGAGAAGAGATTTTTTCCCATGCACAACTTCATCATGAGATAATGGAAGTATAAAGTTTTCAGAAAAAGCATACATAAATGAAAAAGTTATTAACTCATGATGATGCTTTCTATATATAGAATCCATTTCCATATATTTTAACGTGTCATTCATCCATCCCATATTCCACTTACTATCAAATGCTAATCCACCTTTGTACGAAGGTCCCGATACCATCGGCCAAGACGTGGATTCTTCTGCAACTATAATTGGATTTTTTATCTCCTTATGAATAACTTCATTAAACATTCTTAAAAACTCAATAGCTTCTATATTTTCTCTACCACCGTATTTATTAGGTTTCCAAGGACCTATATCGTAATCTAAGTAAAGCATGCTTGCAACCGCATCCATTCTAATACCATCTACATGAAACTTTTCTAGCCAATAAATTGCATTAGATATTAAGAAACTTTGCACTTCAGGTTTTCCTAAATCAAAATGAGCTGTTCCCCAACCAATATTTTCAGCTTTCAACTTATCTTCATATTCAAATTGAGGTGTTCCATCAAATTTATATAATCCATGATCATCTTTACAAAAATGACTATATGCAAAATCTAGAATTACTCCAATATCTTTTTTATGGCATCTATCAATAAATTTCATTAAACTAGTACAATCACCATATCTGCTAGTAGGACTATAATATCCTATTGTTTGATAACCCCATGATTCATCTAATGGATGTTCTGTTATTGGTAAAATCTCTATATGTGTATATCCCATTTCACATACATAGTCTATTAATTCATATAGTTCTTCATAACTAAAAAATTCTCCATCCCATTTTCTTTTCCATGATCCCAAGTGAACTTCATATATATTCATAGGTAAATCCTTGTATGTTGTCTTTTCTCTTTTTTCTATCCACTTTTTATCCTTCCAAGAATAATTGTCTATATCAAATACAATTGAAGCTGTTTCAGGTCTCATTTGCGAATAAAATGCAAAAGGATCAGATTTTAACTTACTATTACCGTTTTTATCTACAACATTAAATTTATATAAATCCCTAAAATCTATTTTAGGTATAAATATATTCCATATTCCACTCTTATCTAAATTTTTCATAGGATGGGAGGTTTTATTCCAATCATTAAATTCTCCAGATAAATATACTTGATTTGCATTTGGCGCCCATACTGTAAAAGTAACTCCTTTTTCTTTTCCCTTTTGTACTTTATGCGCTCCCATAAATTCATAACTTCTAAAATGTTTCCCCTCTTTAAATAAATTTATATTATAGCTGTTAATTATATCCTCATATTTCTTCAACATAAAATCCCCCATCTTTAAGCATATATTAAATGTATTTTAAAACCGATTACTCGCTTATTTTTAATTATATATGAACTTTTACTTTATTATAAAAAGTATTGTTCTAAAAATTTAGACGATGATAGCTACAAATTTACATCATTCAATCTATTAATCCTTTTTTGTATATATAATTACAAAAATATACATTTTTATAAACCATAGAAAACATTTTCCCAAATTGTGTATACAAAAAAATCGGAGTTAATTCAAAACATTATTTACCCAAAAGATACAATTGTAAATTTTAAATACCTTTAAAGCTTCATTTTAGCTTTGGTAGTAAAATTTATAATTGTATCTGAGCGCCTAAAGTTTTGAATCACTCCGATTTTACTACTGACCTATTTTTAAATTAGGAACAGCATTTAAACTCATATCATTAATTTTTCCGTTTATAAAATTATAATATCCAGCACAACCAATCATAGCCGCATTATCTGTACATAATATAATTGATGGATACTTAACTTGTATATTTTGTTTCTTTGCCATTAAAGTTAACTTTTCTCTTAATGCAGAGTTTGCAGCAACCCCTCCTGCTAATGCAACTGTATTATATCCTTTTTCTTTAGTTGCCTTTATAGCTTTTGTTGCTAAAACTTCTACTACGGCTTCTTGGAATGATGCTGCAACATCTTCAACTATTATTTCTTCATTCTTCATTTTCTTAGCATTTAAGTAATTTAAAACTGCTGATTTTAATCCACTAAAACTAAAATCATATCCTTCATCCATACAAGCTCTTGGGAAGTCTATTGCTTTTTTATTTCCTTTTTTAGCTAATTTATCTATTATAGGTCCACCTGGATAACCTAGATTCATAGCTCTTGCAATTTTGTCAAATGCTTCTCCTGATGCATCATCTTTAGTCTTTCCTAAAATTTCATACTTACCATAGTCTTTAACTTCTACTAAGTGCGTATGTCCACCTGAAACTATTAAAGTTATAAACGGTGGTTTTAAATTTTTATCTTCTATATAATTTGCACTTACGTGTCCTTCAATATGATTAACTCCAACTAAAGGAATATCTAAAGTATAAGCTAATGCCTTAGCATATGAAAGTCCTACTAAAACAGCCCCTACTAATCCTGGTCCATGAGTAACCGCTATATGATCTATATCATCAAAAGTTACATTTGCTTCATCCAATGCTTGTTGTACTACCATTGGTATATTTTCTATATGTTTTCTAGAGGCTACTTCAGGAACAACGCCTCCAAATTTTTTATGTAATTCTATTTGCGTAGAAATTATATTACTTAAAACTTCTCTTCCATTTTTTAAAATCGCACATGCTGTTTCATCACAGCTAGATTCTATAGCTAATGTTATTATATCTTTTTTCATACTACACCTCTTTTAATTGGCTCCACATTATCATTGCATCTTCTTTATTGTCACTATAATACTCTTTTCTTATCCCTGCTAATTTAAATCCATATTTTTTATATAAATTTTGAGCTACTACATTAGATACTCTAACTTCTAATGTCATAGCAAATATGTGATTTTCTTTGCATTTTTTAACAAGATGCTTGATAAGTTCATCACCTATCTTTTGTCCTCTAAAATCACTATGTACAGCTACATTTGTTATATGACCTTCTCCAGCTATAAACCATATACCTACGTAACCCACAATCTTTTTATCAATTTCTGCTACTAAATAATTAGCAACATCATTTTTCATCTCTTTTTCAAATTCACCTTTAGACCAATAATGTTCAAAACAATTTTTTTCAACTTCAAAAACTCTATCTACATCACTGCTTACCATGTCTCTTATTATTAAATTATTATTTATCATTTTCTAGCCTCTTCATTTTTTCCTCATACTGAACTTCCGCTTGAGACTTTCTTATGTACATCGGATTTATAGTATAGCAATTATGTACATCTACATCTTTCTTGAATTTAATTCCAGCTACAGCACATAAACTACTAGCTTTACTTACATTGTTAGATACAGATGCTATATAAGAATTTTTAACTTCATCAAGTTTTTCTTTATATAAATTTGTAGCTTCTCCAACAACAATAAACTCTTCATTTGATTTAGATAGTTCATCTACTAATTCATCTATTGTAACTACTTTTACATCTTCTAATGTTTTAAATTCTCCATTTTCAAATCTATATTTTCCTGTGTAAACTTGGTTTCTTTGTGCATCTAGTATAGGACAAATCACTCTCTCACAAAGATTCATATTGAAAGCTAAAGATTCTAGTGAATCAACAGCTATTATTGGTAGGTTTCTAACTTGTGCTATAGCCTTAGCTGTAGCCATAGAAATTCTTAATCCTGTAAATGAACCTGGACCTATACATATAGCTATTGCATCAATATCTTTTATATTTAAATCACTTTCTTTTATCATTGATTCAATCATAATCATTAGTTTTTGTGAATGTGTTTTTTTAGTATTCACTGTGTATTCACATATTAGCTTATCATCTTCTACAATACATACACTTGTTGAATGTGTAGCTGTATCTATACCTAAAATTTTCATTACTTAGTCAGCTCCTTAACTATTTCTTCATACTTTTCTCCTTTTGGAGTCAGTATCATTTCTCTTCCATTTTCTTTATAGTTCATTTCTATATATAAATATTCGTCTGGTAGTATATCATCGATTAAGTTTGCCCATTCAATTATACAAACTCCATCTCCATTTATATACTCATCAAATCCTATATCATACATTTCATCACTACTTCCAATTCTATACACATCAAAATGGTATAAAGGCATTTTACCTTCATATTCATTTACTATTGTAAAAGTAGGACTAGTTATATAATCATCTACTTCTAAAGATTGTGCTAAGCTTTGAGTCATAGTAGTTTTTCCTGCACCTAAATCACCTATTAAGCATACTACACTTTTTGGCGTTAAAAGTTTACCTAATTTAAATCCTATATCTCTTGTTTGCTCTTCATTTTCTAAATATATTTTAATCATCTATATCATCTCCATAAGTAAGACTTGTTTATCTAAATTGTTAACGTAACAGATATTATTATATTATAACAAATTACTATTATAAAGCCTTACATTCACAAAGTTTTTATTATATACCATATATTTTACAACTTATGGTAATATTATTTATTAAAAGGGGTGATATTTTTGAATTACAAAGTTCTAACACACGATGATTTCGATGATATAGTAGATATATCTCGAAACATTTGGGATGGCCATGACTATTTACCCAAAGTCTTTCACAAATGGGTTGATGATAAAGAAGGTTGTTTTATTGGATTAGTTAAAGAAGGTAAAGTTGTAGCAGTTGGTAAGTATACAGTTTTACCAGATAGACAAGGATGGCTTGAAGGACTTAGAGTACATATAGATTATAGGGGACAGCAACTTGCCCATGCTATTTCTGATATGCTATTTAATTTAGCAAGAGAAGATTTAAGAAATAATAAAATAACAAATATAGCAATGTGTACTCATATAGACACTCAAGCTAGTATAAAAATGATGGAAGCTAAGAATTTTTATTTAGCTCAGAGTTGCTTAATAGTTTTTAAAGATTATGATTTCATAAAAAAATCTAACTTAAATTTATTAGATTTTAAAGTTGAAAAATGGAATATTTCTTATGAAGAATTTAAAAATCTCGATTATTTTAAAACTTGTAATTATAAACTAACTTATGGATTTACATTTTTAAATATTTGCGAAAATATTTTTAATGATTTAGTTAAAAGTGATTCTTTATTAATAGTTAATGGTCATAAATGTATTATAAAAATGAAAGGATGTCCATCTATTATATGTATAGATAACACATTTGAAGGAATTAATGATGCTACTAATTATTCTTTATTGAAATGTAAATCAAAAGAGGCTGAAATTTATATAACAAATCCATATGATAATCTTATAAATCAGCTTAAAGAAAATAATTTTGAATCAATATCTAATTTTAAAAATGATTGTGTCTATTATGTTTATGATGAAAAATAAAATTTGCTTCGCTTGAGCGACTTCGTCCGTTGCTCATAAAAAAGGAGATATATCAAAATAGGTAGTGAATGATAAATATATAAGTTTTAGCGACATTTTGAAAGCATCTTTTAAGCTTTCATGGAGCGAAACTTATATATTTATCTATGAACACCCTAGTTTTTGGTATATCTCCTTAATTAATTTATTTTTTTAATATTACCTCCATCTTTTTATAAAGAGGTAATGTAATTACTGACATTAGTATTGCTTTAACTAAGTTAAATGGAGCTATCATCCAAATAACAAAACTCTTTAAATCTACTACATTAGGATTTATTACATGTCCCATATTTACTATAGCTTCCATAGGCATCACTTTCCCATAAAAAGGTAGTAGCATGTAATAGTTAGTTAAACACCCTATTACTATCATAACTATTGTTCCTAAGAAAAATCCTAAAAATAATCCCTTTATATTTCTTTTGTGTCTGTATGCTAATGATAAAATCACTACATATGAACCACCAATTAATAAGTTTGCTGTTTCACCTATCCAAGCTGTTGTTGATGCTGTCATTGCTTGGAATAAATTTTTAATAAGAACTATTGTAAAACCTGCTACTGGCCCTAATGCCATACCTCCAAATATAGCAGGAACATCTGATATATCTAGTTTTAAGAAATCAGGAAATATACCTGGAATAGGTATTGCTATAAACATTAAAATATAAGAAATTGCTGATAAAATAGCTACCTTTGTCATTGTATTTGTACTCATAGTTTTTTTATTGCTGAATATATTATCCATTTAAAAAACCTCCTAATTTTAATTTTAGGAAAAAGAAAAAGCCCAAAGAATCTCTTCGAGCTTAGTTTTTTAAGTATATTAAAACAATAATATCTTTCTTATACATATATACTAATCCTCTCTCATCCAGACTTTACTGTCGGCCTTGGAATCTCACCAAGTCATGCTACAAATGTAGCTCGCGGGCTATACCGCCGGTAGGGAATTTCACCCTGCCCCGAAGATCTTACGTGCTATTTAATTTTCCTTATATCTATATATTATTAATAAAATTTAAATATGTCAATATTAATTAAGCTTGTTTTCTATATACAACTTTTCCATCAATTATAGTATACAGGACATTGCTTTGAATTTCTAAAGGATTATTATCCCATATAACTATATCTGCATCTTTCCCAACTTCTATAGAACCTACCCTATTGTCTATCCCTAATGTTTTTGCAGGATTTATAGTTATTGCTTCTATAGCTTTTTTAGAATCCATTCCATGTTTAACCGCTATTCCTGCACATACAGGTAAGTAATGTAGAGGAACTACAGGATGATCTGTAGTTAGTGAAACTTGCATTCCTGCATTTGATAAAACCCCAGCTGTATCAAAAGTTAAATTTCTTAATTCTATTTTTGATCTTTCAGAAAGCGAAGGCCCGACTATAACTGGATACGCTTCTTCTACTAAATCTTCAACTATTAAATGCCCTTCTGTACAATGATCTAATGTTAACTTTAAATTGAATTCTTTTGCAATTCTTATCGCTGTAAACATGTCATCAGCTCTATGTGCATGTACTTTAAATGGAATTTCTCTATTTAATACTGGAAGTAAACTTTCCATTTTCATATCATAATCAGGCTTTTCATTTTCATCATCTTCTTCATGTAATCTTATATCTTCTAGATACTGCTCAGCTTCTTTTAATGTTTCTCTTAACATCGCAGCAATTGCCATTCTAGTTTGTGGAGCTTTTTCTTCTTGTCCATAACAACTTTTTGGATTTTCACCAAAAGCTATTTTTGATGCCACAGGATTTTTTATTATCATCTTATCTATTCTTCTACCAACAGTCTTTATAGCGATACATTGTCCTCCCATAACATTTGCACTTCCTGGTGTACTACATGCAGATGTAATTCCACCGTTTCTCGCTTCTTCAAAACTTCTTTCCATAGGATTTATTCCATCTATAGGATTTAAATGTGGTGTTATTGGATCTGTTTCTTCATTTCCATCAGCTCCCTCAAATCCCATACCATCTTCCCATAAACCTAAATGTGTATGAGCATCTATAAATCCAGGGAAAATTAAACTTCCATTTGCATCTATAACTTCTACATCTAATGGTGCAACTATATCTGCTCCAATTTCTATTATTTTCCCATTTTCAATAAGTATGTCACCCTTTATAATTCCATTAGTGACTGTGTTTATAATTCCATTTTTTATAAAAAGCATTTATTCCTCCTATACTTCTTTTATATCTTTCATAGTTAAAGAAACCTTTTGTGTTTTTAAATCTATCCCTATTACTTTTACATCTATTACATCCCCTACAGTTACTACTGTCATAGGATCTTTTACAAATTTATTACTCATTTGTGATTTATGAACTAAACCATCATTTTTTATTCCAATATCAACGAATGCTCCAAAATCTACAACATTCCTTACAGTTCCTTTTAAAACCATACCTTCTTTTATATCTTCAATTTTTAATACATCTGTTCTAAGTACAGGTTTAATCCCTTCTTCTCTTGGATCTCTTCCTGGTTTTTTTATTTCAGATATAATATCCTTTAAAGTAACAATTCCTACTTCTAATTCTTCACTTAATTTGTTTATTCCAATATCTGATATCTTAGAATCTATTTCATCTACATTTCTATTTTTTAAATCATTTAATGAGTATCCCAGTGTCTCCATTAAACTTTTACAAGTATCATAACTTTCAGGATGTACACCTGTATTGTCTAAAGGTTTTTTTGAATTTGTTATTCTCATAAACCCTGCACATTGAGTAAATGCTTGTGGCCCTAATCTTTTAACTTTTTTAATTTGAGCTCTTGATGTAAAATCTCCATTTTCTTCTCTATACTCAATTATATTTTTCGCTATAGTTTTGCTTATCCCTGCTACATGTTCAAGCAATGAATATGAAGCTGTATTTAAGTCTACACCTACAGAGTTTACTGCATCTTCTACAACTCCACTTAAAACTTCTTCTAATCTTTTTTTATTAAGATCATGTTGATATTGTCCTACTCCAATACTTTTAGGATCAATTTTCACTAACTCAGCTAAAGGGTCTTGCAATCTTCTTGCTATAGATATAGCTCCTCTTATAGATACATTTATGTCTGGATGTTCTTCATTAGCAAGCTCTGATGCTGAATATACAGATGCACCTGCTTCACTTACTATAGTGTATTGAACATTACCATTTATCTCACCTATCATTTCAGATACAAATTGTTCTGATTCTCTCGATGCGGTACCATTACCTATAGAAATTATATCTATATTATATTTTTCTATAAGTCCTTTTAAAGTCTGCTTTGCTCCATCTACATCATTTTGAGGTTTAGTTGGATATACAGTTGTATAATCTAATAACTTACCATTCTTATCTACAACAGCTATCTTGCATCCAGTTCTATATGCTGGGTCAAATCCCATAACCACTTTATCCTTTACAGGTGGTTGAAGTAGTAAGCTCTTAACATTTTGTCCAAAAACACTTATTGCTCTTTCATGTGCTAAATCAGTTAAATGATTTCTTATCTCTCTTTCTATCGAAGGGAATATAAGTCTTTTGTATGAATCTTCTATAGCAGAAATTATTTCTTCTTTATTTACTTGGTTATTTTTATTAACATATACATCAACTATATGGTTTATTACTTTTTCATTATTAATTTCTAATTTAACTTTTAAATATTCTTCTTTTTCTCCTCTATTTATAGCCAACACTCTATGAGGAGCTATAGTTTTCACAGATTCACTAAATTCGTAATACATATCATATACAGATTTTTCATCTTTTGAGTTTTTACTTGATATAACGCCTTCTCTTAAAGCTAACTCTCTTATATACTTTCTTAGCTTGGCATCTTCTGAAACTAATTCTGCTATTATATCCTTAGCTCCTTTTAATGCATCTTCTTCAGAGTTTACGTCTTTATCTTTATTTATATATTTCTTACATTCTAAATTTATATCTACTTTATCATTTAATATAGCTATAGCTAAATTTTCTAAACCTTTTTCTTTTGCAATAGTTGCTCTTGTTCTTTTCTTTTGTTTATATGGAGCATAAATATCTTCAACTTCTTGAAGCGTTTTAGCTATCTTTATATTTTTTAATATTTCATCCGTTAACTTACCTTGTTCATCTATTATCCTTTGTACATCATCTTTTCTACTTTGTAAATTTCTTAAATAAACTAATTTATCATAAAAAGCTCTAAGTATAACATCACTCATTTCACCAGTCATTTCTTTTCTATATCTGGCTATAAATGGTATAGTGTTTCCTTCATCTATAAGCTTTATAGTATTTTCAACTTGAGAATCTCTTAAGTTAAACTCTTCTTTTAATATTTTATTTATATCCAATTTAAATCCCTCCTAAAAAGGGGCGTGCCTCAAAATAAATAGATAAGAATAAATACATAAGTTTTGCGACCATTAAAACTATTTATGCTTTGGAAGCAAAACTTATGTATTTTTCATACTATTTTGAAACACACCCTTATGTTCTATACATTATTTACTTTAGTCATTTTTAAATATTCATTTATAAATAAATCTATATTACCATCCATAACACTGTCAACATTTCCTATCTCAGCATTTGTTCTGTGATCTTTTACTAACTTGTATGGTTGGAATACATAAGATCTTATTTGGCTTCCCCAAGTTATTTGAGAATATTTACCTTGTAAATCTTCTATAGTTTCCTTTTGTTCTAATTCTTTTAGCTCTATAAGTTTAGCCATTAACATTCTCATAGCAGTATCTTTATTACTGTGCTGAGATCTTTGATTTTGACACTGTACAACTACACCTGTTGGTATATGAGTTATCCTTACTGCAGAATCAGTAGTATTTATATGCTGTCCTCCAGCACCAGATGCTCTATATGTATCTACTTTTAAATCCGAAGGATTTATATCAATTTCTATACTTTCATCTAATTCTGGAATTACATCAATTGATGCAAAAGAAGTATGTCTTTTTCCAGATGGATCAAAAGGAGATATTCTTACAATTCTATGCACTCCTTTTTCACTTTTTAAATATCCATATGCATTAAGTCCTTCAATTTGTATAGTTGCACTTTTTATACCAGCTTCTGTGTCTGATTGTAAATCTAATGTTTTAACTTTAAATCCTTTAGAATTAGCCCATCTATCATACATTCTCAGTAACATTTCGGCCCAATCTTGAGCATCTAATCCACCTGTACCTGCATTTATAGATAAAATCGCATTGTTTCTATCATATTCTCCACTCAATAAAGTTTTTATTTTAACTTTATCAATCTCTTTCTCAAGTGAAGTTATTGTACTTTCAACTTCTTTCTCTAATGAATCATCAGCTTCTTCTTGAGCTAACTCAAGAAGTACTTCTGCATCTTCTACAGATGATTGTAGATGATTGTACTCATCTACAATATCTTTTAGATTTTTATTTTCTTGAAGTACACGCTGTGCTTTTTCATTATCATTCCAGAAGTCTTGTTCACTCATTATTTTTTCACTTCTAATAATTCTTTCATTCAGGCTTTCTATGTCAAAGAGAAGCCCTCAATTCTTCTATATTATTAGACATCTCTTCTATTCTATGTCTATATTCTTGTACATTAAGCATATACAACCTCCAAACTATCTACCGCAACACTTTTTATATTTTTTACCACTTCCACAAGGACATTCATCATTTCTTCCTGTTTCTTCATCTTTCTTAACAGGTTTATTTCCTTGACCTTCGTCTGCATTTGAAGATATTTTTTCTACATCTACTACTTGTTTTCTTTGTATCGGTTCTTCTATTGTAAAGTTATATAAATATCTTACAGTATCTTCTTGTATAGCTTTTGTCATATTATCAAACATGTCAAATCCTTCTAACTTATAAGCTACAACTGGGTCTTGCTGGCCTATAGCTCTAAGTCCGATACCTTGACGTAATTGATCCATGGCATCTATATGGTCTATCCAATAAGAGTCAACAGCTTGTAAAAGTATAACTCTCTCGATTTCTCTCATTCTTTCAGATCCAACCATATTTTCTTTTTCTTCATATATTTTTTTAGCTAAGTTATATACTGCGTCTATAACTTCTTCTTTTTTCATGTTTTCAAGATTTTCAGCTTCTAAGCTGCCTTTAGGCATAAACATATGATATAAATAATCTTTGTATGCATGTAAATCAAATCCTTGATCTGTCACATATATATCATATCCATCTGATATTATAGCCATTATCATTGTTTGAACTTGCTCTTCTAAGTCTTCACCTTCTAATACACGTCCTCTTTGTTCGTATATTATCTCTCTTTGTTTATTCATAACATCATCATATTGAAGAACGTGCTTTCTTATACCAAAGTTTCTTCCTTCAACTTTCTTTTGAGCATTTTCTATTGATTTAGTCAACATCTTAGCCTCTATAGGTGTTTCTTCATCTAATCCTATTTTTTCAACCATTCCAGAAATTCTATCACTTCCGAATAGTCTCATAAGCTCATCTTCTAAACTTATATAGAACCTTGAACTTCCTGGGTCCCCTTGACGACCAGCACGACCACGTAACTGATTATCAATTCTTCGAGATTCATGTCTTTCTGTACCTATTATAGCTAACCCGCCAGCTTCTCTAACTTTATTCTGCTCTTCTTCAGTTTGTAATTTATATTTTTTAAGTATTTTATCAAAATCAGACTTAGCTTTCACTATTTCATCAGTTAACTCTATACCTAAACTCTCTATATCAGCATCTACTTTGTTTATTATGTCCTCAGGGTATCCTATCTTCTTCATTTCTTTTTTAGTTAAGAATACAGGGTTCCCTCCTAAAACTATATCGGTACCACGACCTGCCATATTAGTGGCGATAGTTACTGCACCTAATCTACCTGCTTGAGCTACTATCTCTGCTTCTTTATGATGGTTTTTAGCATTTAATACTTCGTGCTTTACACCTTTTCTCTTTAAAAGCATAGATAGAACTTCAGATTTTTCTATAGATACTGTACCAACAAGTACTGGTTGATTATTCTTATGTCTTTCTATAATATCTTCAACGACTGCATTGAACTTTCCTAGTTCACTCTTATAAACACAATCTGCTAAATCTTCTCTTAATATAGGTTGGTTAGTTGGAATTTGTACAACATCCATTTTGTATATTGCTTTAAATTCTTCTTCTTCTGTTTTAGCTGTACCTGTCATTCCTGATAACTTATTGTACATTCTAAAGTAGTTTTGGAATGTTATAGTTGCTAAAGTCTTAGATTCTCTTTGTATTCTTAATCCTTCTTTAGCTTCAATTGCTTGATGTAATCCTTCAGAATATCTTCTACCAAACATAAGTCTTCCAGTAAATTCATCAACAATAACTATTTCGCCATCTCTTACAACATAATCTACATCTAACTTCATTATTTTATGAGCTTTTAATGCTTGATTTATATGATGGTATAACTCTATATGAGCTATATCTGTTATATTTTCAACATTAAAATAAACTTCTGCTTTTTGTATACCACTTTCAGTTAAAGAAACTGATTTTTGTTTTTCATCTATCTCATAGTTATCTTCTTTTAAAGTATGTACAAATGTATTTGCATCACCGTATAGATGTGTTGATTTATCTCCAGGTCCTGATATTATAAGAGGTGTTCTAGCTTCATCGACTAATATAGAGTCGACCTCATCGACTATTGCATAGTTTAATTCTCTTTGAACCTTTTGCTCTTTATGTATAACCATATTATCTTTTAGATAATCAAATCCATATTCATTGTTTGTTCCATAAGTTATATCACATTCATACTGTTCTTTTCTTTCTTGAGGATTTTGTCCATGGACTATAACCCCAACTGTCATTCCTAAAAACTCATATATTTTACCCATTTGCTCTTTATCACGTTTTGCTAGGTAATCATTTACTGTTACAACATGTACACCTTTACCAGTTAACGCATTTAAATAAACTGGAGCTGTTGCAACTAAAGTTTTACCTTCTCCAGTTTTCATCTCAGCTATTCTTCCTTGGTGAAGAACTATTCCACCTATAAGCTGAACTCTATATTGTCTCATCCCAAGTACTCTTTTTGAAGCTTCCCTTACAACCGCGAATGCTTCTGCTAATACGTCATCTACTGTTTCCCCATTATTAAGTCTATCTTTAAAAACATTAGTCATATTTTTTAATTCACTATCTGACATTCCTTGAAATTTCGATTCTAAAGCATCTATCTCATCAACTGTTTTGCTGAATTTTTTCATTTCTCTTTTATCAGCCATATTAAATATATTATCTAAAAAACCCATATACTTATCTCTCCTCGTCCATTATATGTATAATATACATTCTACCATAAAATCTTTGCATTTTATATTTAAAAAGCTATCGATTATTATTTTTATCGATAGCTTTAATAACTAATTTAAATTCTACGCTTGTTCTATCATTCCATAACCGCCATTTTTTCTTTTATACACTATTGATATATCATCAGTTTGAGTGTTTGTAAATATGAAAAAGTCATGTCCTAATAAATCCATTTGTAAAACTGCTTCTTCTGGACTCATTGGCTTCATATTAAATTTCTTATTTCTTTCTATTGAAATATTTATAGAATTTTCATTTTCATCATTTAACTCTTCTTCTGATAAATCTTCTATATGGCTAAATCTTATACTTTCATTTGATTGATGTTTATCTTGTACTCTTTTTTTATACTTTCTTAACTGAGTGTTTAACTTATCATATACTACATCTATAGCAGCATATAAATTTTCCTCTGTATCTTCTGCTCTTATTATAGGACCACTTATTGGTATTATAGTTACTTCTACTTTTTGTCTTGCCTTTTTAGCACTTACTGTAACTTTTACTTCTGTTTCTGGGTGAAGGTAGTAGTCTAATCTTTCTAATTTTTCTGCTACTGAATCCTTTATTGCATCTGTTAAATCCATTTGTTTCCCAGATATTTTTATATTCATAAGAACATCTCCCTTCAGGTATATATAAGTACAATAACTTATACTTATAATTTCTATGTTTAAATTCAATTTCCTTTATTTTTATTGTTAGCTTCTTGGAATCATAATATTCAAAGTAAATAAATTTATTTTTGTCGATTAATCGTAAACCTTGACCAACATGTGGATTGATTTATCATTATAACCTGTGGATAATGTGGATAAAAATGTTAATAAGTCTGTATTTATTTATTTTTACACATTCTTTACTCAATTTCTATCCACAGAACTAATGTTTATTTGTTATTAATTTGTTTATTGTTGTCATATTTTCGAATAAATTACAAAAAAATTGTATTTAAGCAAAAAAAAAGCACCTCTAAAGGTACTTTAGTAATATTTTAGCTGACCTGGTCTTTGCCCCCACACTCGCCTGCTGGAGATTTCGCTTGGGTTCGCCGCACTACTGACTCTCTCGATTTTAATATCGGCAGGTCTTACTTCTAAGCTGCACCATGATCATTAACCCCATTTTTAGGGTTAACTTACGTGGGTCCTTTCGCCTGCAACTGGCATGAACTTTCAACCACAGACCTAACACATTACTAATACATTTTAATATCTTAAGACTAATATGTCAATAACAATTTATTCTAGTTAAAAATGTACATATATAAATTTTTTTAACACCTTTAAGTTTCAATATTTTTGATATTTCATTTACAGTACTTCCCGTAGTAAATATATCATCTATAAGTAATACATTTTTATTTTTACATAAATTTATGCTCTTATAAAAACCAAATGCATTTTTTACCTCTCTCGATCTTTCTTCATTTGTTAATTTAAATAATTTAGTAGTATTCTTATTCCTGTATATAGAATCTAAAACCTTTATATTTTCTATTTTACCAAGCTTTTTTGCAATAAGTTTTGATTGGTTAAACCCTCTTTTTCTTTCCCTTTTCTTATGTAATGGAACATACAGTATGTAATCATAATTTATATTTTGAGTATCTAACTTTTCTTTCATTATCTTAGATATAATATTTGCCATAAATGTTTTATCATTGTATTTAAACCCAAATACTATCTTTTTACTAGTTTCACTATATTCTATACATCCTATAGCTTTTTCAAAATAATACGTTTTATTTATACAAGACGGGCATCCATTTAATAAGTCTTCAGGCTTTAATGTTTCTATAGTTTCATTTAATATAGTTTTTCCACATTTTATACATCCATCATTTATAAAATTTAGTTCATTGAAACAATCTTTACATAATGAGTATGTATTATTTTTACTAATAGGTTTATTGCATATAATACACTTAATATTTTCAGGATATATTATATCTAAAATTTTATAAAAAATTGATTTAATTTTTTATCAACACCCCTTCTTTTTTTAATCTATTCAATTTTTTACTTAAATTAGAGTGTCTATCATTTATCCTATTGTTTTTTATCATAAATTCTAAGTATTTAACATCTCCAACTAAAACTACTAATTGTTTAGCTCTAGTTACTGCTGTGTAAAGTAGATTTCTATTTAATAGCATAGGCGGAGCCCAAGTTACTGGAATTACAATAGCTGGAAATTCACTTCCCTGACTTTTGTGTATTGTAGTACAAAAACTGTGATCCAGTTCATCTAACTCAGAGTATTCATAAGACACTATTTTAGTTTTATCAAATAGAACATATATAATTTTATTTTCCTTATCTATATGATAAATATAACCTATATCTCCATTGTATATACCTTCTCCACTTTCACTCTTATCTTCATTTTCCCATTTTTTAGTATAATTATTTTTTATTTGCATAACTTTATCGCCAACTCTAAAAATCCTTTTTTGTAGTGTTTCTTCAACTTTAAACTTTTCTTCTTTATTTAAATATTTTTGTAACTCTATATTTAAATTTGTAACACCTAAATCACCCTTTCTCATAGGTGCAAGAACTTGTATATCTTGTAGCTTGTCTAAGTTATAAAATTTAGGTAGCCTTTGGCTAACTAATCCAACTATTTCTTCTAAAATTGCTTCATTTGTATCTTTTTTTATAAAGAAAAAATCTTTCCCTTTAACATTTAGGTGAAGTGGCAATCCTTTGTTTATTCTATGTGCATTTACAACTATCATACTTTCCTGAGCTTGTCTAAAAATCTCATTCAATCTAACAACATTTATAACATCTGAATCAATAATGTCTTTTAAAACATTTCCAGCTCCAACAGATGGTAACTGATCACTATCTCCAACTAAAATTAATCTAGTTCCTGGTTTTATTGCTTTTAATAAGCTATACATTAAAACAATATCTACCATCGAAACTTCATCAACAATAACTACATCTGCTTTTATAGGGTCTTCTTCATCTTTTAAAAAAACCAGTTCTTCTGAATCTGTTGCATATCCCATTTCTAAAAGCCTATGAATTGTTTTAGCATCTTTATTAGAAGTCTCACTCATCCTCTTTGCTGCTCTCCCTGTAGGTGCGGCTAAAAGAACTTCTTGTTTATTATTTTCAAATACTTTTATTATAGTATTTATAGTCGTCGTCTTTCCTGTTCCGGGACCTCCAGTAATAACTACTAATCCACCTTCAACAGCTTCTTTTACTGCTAATACTTGATTTGTAGCTAACTTTATATCAGTTTCTTTTTCTATATTTTCTATTTCTTCATCTATATCTATATTTAATTCTTTAAATTGAGATTGAGATAATTTTATGATTTGCTTACAAACTCCATTCTCAGATAGATAGTATGGTATTAGATATATGTGCTCTTCATCTCCAAAATTTCTTTCAATATGAATTTTTTGATCATAAGCTAAGCTTAAAATTGAATCTGAAATATATTCATTATCTACACCTAACAACTTGCTAGCTTCATCTATTAAGATATCCTTAGGTAAATATGTATGACCACTTCCTAAAGATTGATTTAATGTGTATAAGATACCTTGCATTATTCTATCTTTAGAAAATTTATCTATTCCTAAATTTGACGCTATTTTATCTGCTACTTTAAATCCTACTCCTCTTATATCTTCTGCTAACTTATATGGGTTTTTAGTTATTATATCTATTGCTTTATTCTTATATCTTTTATATATCTTTAAACAAAAATTAGGAGTTATTCCATAAGGAGATAAATGCATTATTATATTTCTTAATTCTCTATTTTCTTCATAACTTTTAGCTATCTGCTCAATTTTTTTGCTCCCTATACCCTCAACTTCTGAAAGCCTATGTGGAGAATTTTGAATAATATCCAAGGTATCTACTCCAAACTTTTCTATTATCCTCTTTGCCATCTTTTCTCCTATCCCTTTTATTACTCCAGAGGATAAGTATACATATATACCTTCTATAGATGATGGTGTCACTGGCAGAAATGAGTTAACCTCAAATTGAGTTCCATAAGTTTTATGATTTATCCACTTACCTTCAACTTCTATACTCTCTCCAACTGTTAAAGTAGGCATACATCCAACTATAACTATATCGTTATTTTCATTTGATAAATGAGCTATAACATATCCATTATCTTCATTTTTAAATATAATATCACTTACCATTCCTTCAATCTTTTCCATAAATAATCTCCTATAAAAATTCGATTCTCTTTAACAACTATGTATGTAAATTTTTTGCTCTCAAAAATAATCTATTAATTTAATTAATCTCACTGAATGATTAATAATTCTTTACTATATATAATTTCCTTAAGCATAAAAATGCTAATTTTAGCGTTTACATAATTTACTATTATTATACAGCTAAATTTATATAAAAAAAATAGAAGACTGTAAATCTACAGTCTTCTTATTACTAATATAAATATTTATTATAATCCAGCTTGCTCTCTTAAAGCTTCAGCTTTATTAGTTCTTTCCCATGGTAAATCTAAGTCAGTTCTACCAAAGTGTCCATAAGCTGCAACATTTTTGTACATAGGCTTTCTTAAGTCTAAATCTCTTATTATTGCTCCTGGTCTTAAATCAAAGTTCTTGTTAACTAAATCAACAAGTAATTCTTCACTTACTTTTCCAGTTCCAAATGTATCTATGAATACAGATAATGGTCTAGCAACTCCTATAGCATAAGCTAACTCTATTTCACATTTATCTGCAAGTCCTGCTGCTACTATATTTTTCGCAACGTATCTTGCAGCATATGCTGCTGATCTATCAACTTTTGTAGGATCTTTTCCTGAGAAAGCTCCTCCTCCATGTCTTGAGTATCCACCGTAAGTATCTATTATTATCTTTCTTCCAGTAAGACCTGTATCTCCTTGAGGTCCTCCTATAACGAATCTTCCAGTTGGATTTATATATATTTTAGTTTCTTCATCTAAAAGTGCTTCTGGTATAACAACTTTTATAACTTTTTCTATTAAATCTTTTCTTATTGTCTCAGTACTTACTGTTTCACAATGTTGAGTAGATATTAATACTGTATGAACTCTAACTGCTTTATTTCCATCGTATTCAACAGTAACTTGAGTCTTTCCATCTGGTCTTAAGTATTCTAATTCTCCACTTTTTCTAACTTCTGTTAATCTTCTTGATAACTTATGAGCAAGAGATATTGGAAGAGGCATTAATTCCTCTGTCTCATTACATGCGAAACCAAACATTATACCTTGGTCTCCAGCTCCTATTTTCTCTATTTCATCTTCAGTTAATTCACCGCTTCTATTTTCTAAAGCTTCATCAACTCCCATAGCAATATCCCCTGATTGCTCATCTATAGAAGTTATAACTGCACAAGTATCTCCGTCAAATCCAAACTTAGCTCTAGTGTATCCTATTTCTTTAACTGTTTCTCTAACTAATTTAGGTATATCAACGTAAGTGTTAGTACTTATTTCTCCTGCAACTAATACTAATCCTGTTGTAACTGTTGTTTCGCAAGCAACTCTAGCTTGTGGATCTTTTTCTAAAAGTGCATCTAGTATTGCATCTGATATTTGATCACATATTTTATCTGGATGCCCTTCTGTAACTGATTCTGAAGTAAATAAATGTTTTGCCATTAATGTTTCCTCCTTTTATCTTTTAACCTTAGATTAAAATTCTTTCTATTACCTTAGATCCATAATTGGAATAGTCTTTCTTGATATTAAAAAAACCTCTTCTTTTTATAAGAAGAGGTTAATTATATTCGTCAATAATTAACTAACCTCATCTTTCAAGATATAAAATCTTGTAGGAATTAGCACCTTTTCCATTCGGAATGGTTGCTGGGTTTCACAGGGCCTGTCCCTCCACCTCTCTTAATAAGGTAATTAAGAAATTTTATTAATTTTTTATTACTTTATTAATTATACTATTATTAATGATTCTTATCAATATGTTTCTTTAAATTTTAAATGTTATTTTTTACTTTAGGCTCTCATATATTTATTTTAAGGGGGGATGTTCCTATGTATTTGGCTAAAGTAAACTATAAAAAAGATAATGTTGTTCAAATCCTTAGTGATACATTAAAAGATATAATTGATGAGAATACGGTTATAGTTTGTATAGGAACAGATAGAGCTATAGGCGATTCTTTAGGCCCTTTAGTTGGAACGATGTTAAAAAACAGCAATTATAAATATCCTGTTTATGGTACTTTAGATAAACCTATTCATGCTTTAAATATATATGAATCCCTACAGTCTATAAAGAAAAAACATGTTAATGGTAATTTTCTGGCTATAGATGCTTGTCTAGGATCAAAAAGCAATATAGGAAATTTACAAGTAAGAAAAGGACCTATCCTGCCCGGAAAGGGAGTAGGTAAGAAACTTCCTGAAATTGGGAATTATTCTATCGTTGGTATTGTTGATAAAGTAGACGAAAATAATAAGTTTTCATTTAATAGTATCCGTCTAAGCTTTATTTTAGATATGGCTGAAATAATAGCATTATCCTTAATACTTTCAACCTGATTTCAATATATCCCCTTTATACTAAAAAATAAAGAAGCTGTCAAAAGACAGCTTCTTTATTTTTGAACTAATGCAAACATTAATTCTCCGCTACAAACTAATTCTCCATCAACATATGCGCTTGCATTGGCCTTACCTATATTTCTTCTTAAAGAAGTCATTTCAACTTCCATTCTTAATGTATCTCCCGGTCTAACTTCTTTTTTAAATCTAACTTTATCTATACCTGCAAACACACCTAGTTTCCCTTTATTTTCATCTATAGACATCATAGCCACAGCTCCAACTTGAGCCATAGCTTCTATTATTAGAACTCCTGGCATTATAGGGTATTCTGGAAAATGTCCTTGGAAAAATGGTTCATTAACACTTACATTTTTTATCCCTACAGCTCTTTTACCTTCTTCAAGTTCAACAACTTTATCTACAAGTAAAAATGGATACCTATGAGGTATTAATTCTTTTATTTGATCAATATTTAGCATATTATTCTTCTCCTTTTATAGTTTTTCTTTTGAATAACCCTGTTCCACCTGTTTCTAACATATCTAAAGCTGATAATGACTCTCCTGTCCCTTTCGCAACACAAGATAAAGGATCTTCAGCTATTTTAACTTGCATACCTGTACTTTCCTCTATTCTTTTGTCTAGTCCATATAAAAGAGCTCCTCCACCTGTCATTATTATTCCACTTTCACTTATATCTGCTGCAAGTTCTGGAGGAGTTTTTTCAAGTACAGATCTAACAGTAGAAACAATTTGGTTAACTCCATCTGCCAAAGCATCTAGCATTTCCTTTGAGTCTATAGTTATTTTTTGAGGAAGTCCTGTTACTAAATTTCTACCTTTTACATCCATAGTAACTTCTTCTTCTCTAGGATATGCAGTCCCAATATTAATTTTAACTTGTTCAGCAGTTCTATCCCCTATAAGTAAATTATGTTTTTTTCTCATATAATTTACTATATATTCATCAAACTTATCTCCACCAATTCTTATAGATTCACTTACAACCGCTCCTCCTAAAGATATTACGGCTATATCTGCTGTTCCTCCACCTATATCAACAACCATATTACCATCAGGTTTAGATATATCTAATCCGGCCCCTATAGCCGCTGCTATAGGTTCTTCTATTATATAAACGTCTCTAGCTCCAGCTTGTCTTGTAGCTTCCTCTACAGCTCTCTTTTCTACCTCTGTAACTCCCGTTGGTACACATACCATTATTCTAGGCATGAAAAATCGTGAAAAACCTTTCTTGTCTACCACTTTGTCTACATAATATGTTAACATTTTTTCAGTAATATTATAATCAGATATTACTCCATCTTTTAAAGGTCTTATAGCTACTATATTTCCTGGTGTTCTTCCTATCATCTTTCTAGCTTCATCACCTACAGCTAAAACAGTTTGTGACTTTTTATCTATTGCTACAACAGAAGGTTCTTTTACAACAATACCCCTTCCATTGACATATACAAGAACATTTGCAGTACCTAAATCGATACCTATATCCGCTCCTTTTGTCATTAAATTCAACTCCTTCTCAATTTATATAAACTTTTCGTTAATTTTAACACTCTACATACAAAATATACAAAAACTTGTTTTTAGTCAAGAAAAAAATGTAGGTTTTTTAACCTACATTTTTATTACACTTCACTTCATATTTTTGTTTTGTTGCCATTCCCCCTCTTATATGCCTTTCAGATTTATTCTTTTCCAAAACCATTTTAACCTCTTTTGCAAGAGATGGATTAATTTCTTCTAATCGTTCAGTTACATCTTTGTGTATAGTACTTTTACTTACTCCAAATGTTTTAGCAGTTTGTCTAACTGTTGTTTTCTTTTCTAATATATACTTTGCTACAACTATAGCTCTTTCCTCTATATGCGATCTCAAAGCTTCCCCCCCTTAAATCCTACCTTAGTGATATATATGTAAAAAAACAAAAAAATATAACAAGCTTAATCAAATTTGATTAAGCTTGTTATATTTTTTATTTAATTAACGTCATAGGGTCTATAGATTTACCATCTTTTGTTGCAGTTACATGCACGTGTGCACCTTCTAAACTTTCTACACTAGTAGTATTACCAACTTTTCCTATTACATCTCCGTCTTTAACTTCTTGACCTTTTTTAACAGATACTTTGTCATCTAAGTTTGAATAAACAACAGCTACTTTATCTTTAGATTCCACTTTTACAGATACTCCATGTTGGTCATCTTTAAATACATCTGTTACTTTACCATTGACAACTGATTTTACCTTACTTCCTTTTTTAGCTTGTACATCTAATGCTTTATGTATTTCCCATACATCTAATGTACTTGAGTAACTAGGCTCTTTTTCTGAATACTCTCTAGTCACTTTTTCTCCTAGATAGTTTATTTTAGTTTCTTCCTTTTTAACAACTTCTTTTTCTTTTACCTTATCTAAGTTCTCTTTTGAATTGGTAGCTGTTGGCACAGTTTTATCATCTTTTTCTATTAGGTGAATTTCGCCTTCTTCATCACCTTTTGCTACTTTATTTTGATTATCTAAAAAACCGTTTTTTGAAGCTAAATCATCCACACTGTTTTTTGTAAACCAAATACCTCCAATTGCTACTAAACAAACACATACAAATAAGGCTAAGTAAAAACCATCTTTCTCTAATAGTTTTTTCTTTTTCATGACGCACCTCCAAATATATTCATACATTTGTATTTTGTACCTTATTTGTTATTTTTATACAATTTTTATTCTTTTATATTTATTTTATTTTCATATTTTTAATATTAATTTTTCACTATATATAAATAAATTAATATATCTTCATCTCTTCATTTCATTTAATTCTTGAAATACAAAAAAACTCTAAACTAACTTGCAAATCAAGTTAGTTTAGAGTTTTTAATATGTATCTTTAATATTAACATTTGAGTAATAATGTTCTAATATTTCATAATATTTATACCCATCCTTAGCCATTCCTTCTGCTCCCCATTGACTCATACCTACACCATGACCATATCCTTTTACAACAATATCCACATAATCTTTATTAAATTTCAAATCAAAGTTAGCAGAATTTAAATTAAATAAACTCCTTATGTCACGGCCTGATATCTCTTTATTTCCAATCTTTATCTTCTCAACCGACCCACCTTTACTTCTTTCTTCTATACTAACTTGTTTTGATAATTTATCATTAGAAATCGACATATTAGGATAACCTTTTCTCAACGTATTTATAAAGTCAGAATTATTTATCTTAACATTAGATGCATATTTAGGAGCATTTTTATCATAAGGACTATCTACAGATCTCAAATATGGATATTTAGTACTAAATACCTCTTCACTATTTTCTGTATTTCCTGATGATGTAGAAAAATATAATGGTAAAATTGGCTCATCTTCATATACTATAATTTGACCCTTAGTATCTTTCACAACTTGTTCTATTTTTGTATAAAATTTATCCATCCAAGCTTGGCCATTTTTACTTAGTAATTCTGATTTACTTTTATATTCCTGACAATGCTTATAATCTGTACATACAGCTGCATTTTTATGCTTACCAGTTTTTTCACTATATACTGTAAATGTTCTAGCAGCTACTGCTTGCGCCTTTAAAGCCTCTTTATCAAACTCTGCAGACATTTCCCCTGCAAGAACTCCACATAAATAAGCTTCTATGTCTATAGTCTCCACTATTCCTTTTTTATGATTATAAACCTTTATTTTAGGTGATTCCTTATTTATAGTTTCGTAATTTTTAACACTTTTCTTTTTATTAATTTTTAGCTTAGTTTCAATTTTCAACTTATTTTGGATATGTGGTACTATATCTGACTTTGAATCCGAACTATATGCAAATAT
Source organism: Paraclostridium dentum (assembly GCF_048568265.1). NCBI lineage: Bacteria > Bacillati > Bacillota > Clostridia > Peptostreptococcales > Peptostreptococcaceae > Paraclostridium > Paraclostridium dentum. The sequence goes on from NZ_CP183813.1 coordinate 2,938,371, forward strand.
AGATACGCAAATAGGTATCGCCGCAGTTACCAAAACAGTACTAGCTAAAACTAACAATGGGTTTTTCATAAAATTTTCCTCCTTGGATAAATACTTCTAATCCATAAATTTTATGAAAAACCCGTGTTAATTATGACTAATTATTAGTCTTCAATTATTTCTATATTTCCACCTAATGCTTGTATCTTCTTATCTATGTCTACATATCCTCTTTGTATATGATATATATCTCCTATTTCAGTTACTCCTTCAGCTATAAGTCCACATAAAATTAACGCAGCTCCAGCTCTTAAATCTGTTGCTTTTACTGTTGATCCATGTAATTGATCTACACCTGAAACAATAGCACTTCTACCTTCTATTTTTATATTAGCGCCCATTCTATTGAACTCTGCAACGTGCATAAATCTATTTTCAAATACAGTTTCTATAACTACTCCCGTTCCATTTGCTACAGTAGCCATAGCCATAAATTGAGCTTGAACATCTGTTGGGAACCCTGGGTGTGGTAATGTCTTGATATCTATTGGCTTTAATACCTCAGGTCCTTTGACTCTCACAGAATTATCCATATCTATTATTTCACATCCAGCCTCTTTTAATTTAGCTACAACAGGCTTTAAATGTTCCATAATTACATTGTCTATAGTTATATCTCCTTTTGTCATAGCTGCTGCAACCATATATGTAGCTGCTTCTATTCTATCTGGTATAACTGTATGTTCAGCACCTTTAAGTGACTTAACTCCTTTTATTCTTATTGTGTTAGTTCCTGCCCCTTTTACGTCAGCTCCCATTTCATTTAAGAAGTTTGCTAAATCAACTATTTCTGGTTCTTCTGCAGCATTTTCTACTATAGTAGTACCTTCTGCTAAAGCAGCAGCCATCATTATATTTTCTGTAGCTCCTACTGATGGGAAGTCTAAGTATAACTTACTTCCTACTAATTTCTCCGTATTAGCCTCCACAAATCCATGATCTATTATTACATTAGCTCCTAATGCCTTAAATCCTTTTAGATGTAAATCTATAGGTCTAGTTCCTATTGCACATCCTCCTGGCATAGATATCTTTGTATGGTTAAATCTAGCAAGTAGTGGTCCCATTACTAAGAATGATGCTCTCATCTTTCTTACAAGCTCATATGGAGCTTCACAAGTCTTTATATTACTTGCATCTACTGTTAATGTACAATCCTTATATTCAACCTCAGCACCTAAATGTCTTAATAAGTCAGATATTACATGTACATCTTTTAAGTTAGGAACCCCTTTTAACACTGATTTTCCATCCGCTAATAAAGTTGCTGCTATTATTGGTAATACTGCATTTTTTGCCCCATCTATTTTAACACTTCCTACAAGTGGATTACTCTTCTTAACTAAAATTTTTGCCATTTCACTTTTCTCCTCACACTAATAATCTAATTTTATTATAGGTGTAGCTACGTAAATCATAGTTTTTTCTTCGTTTTCGCTATACCTAATTCCTATATTTAAATTTACCTTATTTCCCAAATATTCAAGGTAATCAGTTTTAATCAATTTACTAAAAGCTGTTACCGACATAAAGTTTTCTTCTTCAACCCTATCTATTTCTTTAGCATTCATATTATATAATATTTTTTTCAAAATATCATCATATTTGTGTAGTTGTAACTTTTTTTTATACTCTCCAGCCATACATGTATAAATATCGACTTTTTTGCAATACAAATTTAGAGTATTTTCTACAACTGTATAAATATCCACTATATCTTTATATACTTTATTTTCTAATATGTCAACTATAATATATGACTCATTTTTACCTTTATTAGCGACAATGATAGATATATTTCTATCTTTTTCATCTATCTGTGCATATACCTGAGTTTGAGTATCCTTTTTACTTTCAATCCATTTTAAATTAGATTCCTCAAGCCCTAAGTTAGAAATTATTTCCATGCAAATATTTTTCATCTCTTCTTTTTCTAAAGATTTATCTAAATATGCATTAGCTTTCATATTATAAAATTTAAAATTACTATCTATACTTTCAAAAGTATTTACTAGTTGATTATATCCATTATTCTTTATTTCAGCTTCTGATTCTCCATAGAACAAAACTATCCCTAATAAAAATATAAATATCAAACTTATACTCACTAATATTTTTTTCATAGTATTACCTCCCCATATTTCCAGTTTTATACTATAAAGTATTAACAAAAATTGGTTGGTTATACTATTCATGATTCCAAAAATATTTTAATATATTATTATAATTTTTTCTATACATATTAAATTATATATAATTTTACACAATAAAAAAGCTATACTTATATTTTAAGTGTAGCCGGTTGCATCAATAACTCCATATATCCAAGATGCCCACATATAGGATATAGTTCTTCGCTTCTCAATTCATTATGAAATATATTTAATTGCGCATTAGAGACTAAATTTGGCGCTTTTAAGCTTTCGTATGAGTTTCATTTAGATTTACCCTATCTTATACTCTCAAAAGCTTCAAATCACTATTTTTAAGATTTAGTTAATTAGTCAGTATCTTAAATTAGTATTGTATATAAAATTATACATAAAGTTTAAAAAGGTGATTCTCAATACAAAATTGAGATATCACCTTTGATTGTTATTATTCAACAGTAACTGATTTAGCTAAGTTTCTTGGCTTATCTACATCGCAACCTCTTTCAACTGCAACATAGTAAGATAATAATTGAAGTGGTAAAACTGTTAATATGCTTGATAATACATCCTCAACATTAGGTATATAGATCACTTCATCAGCAGATTTTTCAACTTCTTTATTTTTCTCTTGAGCTACAGCAATTACATATGCTCCTCTTGCTCTAACTTCTTCCATGTTAGAAACCATTTTTTCAAATAACTCTCCTTGAGAAGCTATAGCAACTACAGGAGTTCCTTTTTCTATTAATGCTATAGTTCCATGCTTTAACTCACCTGCAGCAAATGCTTCTGCATGTATATATGATATTTCTTTTATTTTTAAAGCACCTTCCATAGCTATATTATAATCTAATCCTCTACCTAAGTAGAATGCACTGTGTTTTTCTTTTAAAGTCTTAGCAATTTCTTTTATATGATCTTCTTGTTTTAAAGCTTCTTCAACCTTTGAAGGCATTTCTTTTAGTTTTTCTATCATTTCATTATAGTACTCTCTAGTTATAGTACCTTTCTTTATAGCAAAGTCTAAAGCTATCATATAGAATGATACTAATTGAGTTGTATATGCCTTAGTTGATGCAACTGATATTTCAGGTCCTGCCCAAGTATAGAATACATCGTCTGATTCCCTTGCAATTGAAGATCCAACAACGTTAGTTACTGATAATATTCTAGCTCCTCTTTCTTTAGCATATCTTAAAGAAGCTAAAGTGTCTGCAGTTTCTCCTGATTGACTTACTAATATTAATAGTGTCTTATCATCTATAAATGGATCTCTATATCTAAATTCTGATGCTATATCTGTTATAACTGGTATCTTAGCAAATTTTTCTATAGCGAATTTTCCTATAAGTCCAGCATGATAAGCAGTTCCACACGCTACTATATAAACTCTATTTATATTGTCTAAATCTTCTTTAGTCATCTTTATATCATCTAAATGGATTTCTCCGTTTTCATTTAATCTTCTTACTAATGTTTCTTTTACTCCATTAGGTTGTTCATATATTTCTTTTAACATGAAATGTTCGTATCCACCTTTAGATGCAGCTTCAACATCCCAAGTAATTTCATTAACTTCTTTATTTACTACTTCTCTATTTTCATTTAATATAGTAACTTTATCTCCTACTATATGAACAAATTCACCATTTTCTAAGAAATATACATTTCTTGTATATTTTAATATTGCAGGTATATCTGACGCTATAAAGTTTTCTCCATCTCCAAGTCCCACAACTAAAGGACTATCTTTTCTAACTGATACTAATTCTTGATTATTATCTTTACATATAACACCTAGTGCATATGCTCCTCTTAATCTTTGAGTAGCTTTATATACTGCATCTAATAAATTACCTTCATAATATTTATCAACTAAATGTGCTACTACTTCTGTATCTGTTTGAGATAAGAATTTTACACCTTCAGCTTGTAATTCTTCTTTTAATTCCATATAGTTTTCTATAATTCCATTGTGAACTACAGCTATTGTTCTATCCATATTAAAGTGAGGATGTGAATTAACATCTGATGGCTCTCCATGAGTTGCCCATCTTGTATGTCCTATTCCTAAACCTCCATTTATAGGGTTCTTTTCTAGATCCTCTGCTAAAACAGCTAATCTTCCTTTAAATTTTCTTATTTCTAACTCATTTCCTGTATTTATAGCAACACCTGCAGAATCATACCCTCTGTATTCAAGCTTTGATAGTCCTTCTACTAAAACTTCTGTCGCCATTCTATTTCCTAAATATCCAACTATACCACACATAATTTGTGTCCTCCTAAAAATATTATTATTTTATATATTTTTAAGATTCAGGTCAGTTTACATAAACTTTTTTTTGTACATATAATCACTTATACGGTTTGTAAAAGTCTTCCGATGGTAAACACACCGCAGAGTATCCGCCGACAATTCGATAAACTCTGTCCTCGTCAACTTAGATTTTACTAAGTTCTGGCGCTTGCAAAGTAAATACTAAGACTTAATCTTAGTATTTACTTCTGAAATTATGATAATTTCTCTTGTATTAAATTAGCTAAATTTGTAGCTAATTCTTTTAGTTGACCTTCATCTTTACCCTCTAACATAACTCTTACTAATGGCTCTGTTCCTGATGGTCTTATTAAGACTCTTCCACATCCGTCCATTAGTTTTTCTATTCTTTCTATTTCAGCTTTAATTTCTGGTATTTCCATATATCTATTTTTATTTTCATTTTTTATTCTAGCATTAACTAATACTTGTGGATATTGATTCATTACTGCTGCAAGTTCTGATAAAGTTTTACCTTCTTCTTTAACTATTTGAGCCAAAACTAAAGAACTTAAAGTTCCATCTCCAGTCGTATTATAATCTAAGAAAATCATATGACCTGATTGCTCTCCACCTAAATTATATCCACTGTTTTTCATTTCCTCTAAAACATATCTGTCTCCTACAGCTGTTGTTGCTAGATTTATGTTGTTTTCTTTTGCAGCTATAACTAATCCTATATTACTCATAACTGTAACAACTAAAGTATCTTTAGCTAACTTGTTGTGCTTCTTTAAATATATTGCACTTAATATCATTATATGGTCACCATCTACAATTTGACCCTTTTCATTTACAGCTATTAGTCTATCTGCATCCCCATCATATGCAAGTCCTAAATCAGCTTTATTTTTTAATATAGCTTCTTGAAGACCCTCTGGGTGTGTTGATCCACATTTATCATTTATGTTATTTCCATCTGGTGTATTATTTATAGCTACTACATCTGCACCTAATTCTTCAAATACCATTGGGGCAACTTTATATGCAGCTCCATTCGCACAATCTAACACAACTTTTAATCCATTAAAATCTATATTTACTATAGTCTTTAAGTAATCAACATAATCTCTTACAGCATCATGTTCGTGTATCTTTTTACCAACTTTATCTCCAGTTGGATGTACTTCTACTTTTTCTATATCATCTATATATGACTCTATTTCAAGCTCAATAGAATCATCAAGTTTATATCCATGTTCATTAAAGAATTTTATTCCATTATATTCTACTGGGTTGTGAGATGCTGATATAACTACTCCACAATCTGCATTGTAATGCTTCGTTAAGTATGCAACTCCTGGAGTTGGTATTACACCAACAGTTATAATATCACATCCAACTGACATAAGTCCAGCTATAAGGGCTGATTCTAGCATATCTCCAGATACTCTTGTATCTTTACCAACTACAACCTTAACCTTATCTTTACCTTTAGTTAAAACATACCCTCCTGCTCTACCTAGTTTATATGCTAGCTCGCAGTTAAGCTCTGTATTAGCTATTCCTCTTACTCCGTCAGTTCCAAAATATTTTCTCATTTTAAAAAAACTCCTTCCAGCAATAAGACTCTAATATATCACAGTTTTATACTATGTTCAATACAGGTCTTTAGTTCATAATTGTTATTTTAATATGTTTCACAAAAAAAGACAATAGTATTTACACTATTGTCTCTTTTGTGTCATTAATTAAACAAACATGACATTTTGCGACTATGCAAGCGCTTCTTGAGATTTAACTGCTTCAGCACCTTTTAGTAAAGCTGCTTTGTTTAATGGAACAAATTTTTCTTTACTTGGACCGAAAACTTTTTTAAATGCTTCTAATACAGAATCTACTTCCACACATTTATTTAACTCTAAGTATGCTCCTAACATTATCATGTTAGCAACTCTTGGATTTCCAAGTTCTAAAGCTAATTCATTAGCTTGTATGTAGTAAGTTTTTACATCTGTTCTTTCAACTTTTTTCTCTATTAATGAACTGTTCACTAGTATTTTACCCCCAGGAACAACATCTTTTTCAAATTTATCAAGTGAAGGTAAGTTCATAACTATAGCACAAGTTGCATCATCAGTTATAACTGGTGATCCTACTGGAGTATCAGAAATTGTTACTGAACAGTTAGCAGTTCCTCCACGCATTTCTGGTCCATATGATGGTAACCATGAAACTTCCTTTTTCTCAAGCATTCCTGCATAAGTAAGTAATTGTCCCATAGACATAACACCTTGACCACCAAATCCTGCACATATTACTCTTTCTGTAGCCATATTACTTCGCCTCCTCAACTTTAACATCTTTAATATTTCCTATTGGATAGTATGGCATCATATTATCTCTTAGCCATTGTAATGAATCTTGAGGAGTTAATCCCCAGTTTGTAGGACAAGTTGATAATACTTCTACTATACCAAATCCTAATCCAGCTAATTGAACTTCAAAAGCTTTCTTTATAGCTTTTTTAGCTTTTCTTACATTAGCAGGAGTATCTACAGAAACTCTCTCTACAAATACAGCTCTATCTAAAGTTCCTAACATTTCAACCATTCTTATAGGAGCTCCTTGTAAGTTTATATCTCTTCCACTTTGAGCTGTAGTAGCTTTTTGACCTAATAAAGTTGTTGGAGCCATTTGGCCACCTGTCATACCATATATAGCATTATTTACAAATATTGTTGTAAATTTTTCTCCTCTTGCAGCAGCATGAACTATCTCAGCAGTTCCTATAGATGCTAAGTCTCCATCTCCTTGATAAGTAAATACTACTTTATCTGGATGAACTCTTTTTATACCTGTAGCAACAGCTGGTGCTCTACCATGAGAAGCCTCTTGCATGTCACAGTTAAAGTAATTGTATGCTAAAACTGAACATCCAACAGGAGCAACCCCTATAGTATCTCCTAATACATCTAGTTCTTCTAATACTTCTCCTACTAATCTATGGATTATACCATGTGTACATCCTGGACAGTAGTGTGTTTGGTTATCTGTTAATCCTTGAGTTTTCTTGAATACAAGTGTCATTATCTAGCACCTCCCATAGCAACTTGTTGAGATTGTTCTACTATTTCTTTAGCTTTTGCAGCTATTTCTGCTGGTGATGGTATCATACCACCTGTTCTTCCATAGAAGTGAACAGGTAATCTACCTTCTATAGCTAGTCTAACATCCTCTACCATTTGTCCAGTACTCATTTCTACTGTTAATAAGTTCTTAGCTTCTGGTATTTGATTAAATGCTTCAAATGGGAATGGCCATAAAGTTTTAGGTCTTATAAGACCTGCTTTTATACCTTCTTCTCTTAAACTTTCTATTGTATTTTTAACGATTCTTGAAGTAGTTCCGTATGCTACGAATACTATTTCAGCATCCTCTGTTTTGTACATTTCATATGCAGTTTCATTTTTTTCTATTTCTTTATATTTAGCATCTAAATTTATACAGTGATCTTCTAGAGATTTTGGATCTAAGTATAAAGAGTTTATTATATTTGGTTTTCTCTCCATTTTAGTTCCAACACTAGCCCAAGTTTTTGGAGCTAATTCTCTTGTTTTAGGCTTATTAAATTCTACTGGTTCCATCATTTGACCTATCATACCATCTCCAACTACCATAACTGGAGTTCTATAAAAATCTGCAACTTCAAAAGCTTCCATTACCATATCAACAGCTTCTTGAACAGTTGCTGGTGCATAAACTGGAGTTCTATAATCTCCATTTCCTCCACCTCTTGTTGACATAAAGTAGTCAGATTGAGATGGTTGTATTCCTCCAAGTCCTGGACCACCTCTCATTATATTAACAACAACACATGGAAGCTCTGCTCCTGCTGCGTATGTTATACCTTCTTGTTTTAAAGCTATTCCTGGCGAAGATGAAGATGTCATAACTCTAGCACCTGCTCCTGCTGCTCCATAAACCATATTTATCGCAGATACTTCTGATTCTGCTTGAACAAAAGCTCCTCCATTTTTTGGTAGTTCTCTAGACATATATTCTGGTAACTCGTTTTGTGGTGTTATTGGATAACCAAAGAAATACTTACAGCCAGCTTCCATAGCTGCTTTCCCTATTGCTTCGTTACCCTTCATAAGTATCTTAGCCATTTTAATTCCCCCTTAAGTTTGTATTTAGTCTCTCTCTACTGTTATAACTGCATCTGGACACATAGTTGCACAGTTTGCACATCCTACGCATTTATCCATATCAGAAACAGAAGCTGGATTATATCCTTTTTTGTTTATTGTAGCCTTGTCTATTTCTACAATCTTAACTGGACATGCTGAAACACAAAGTGCACACCCTTTACATAAGTCTTGGTCAAAAGTAACTTTTCCCTTAGCCATTTTAATTAGCCTCCTTGAACTGTATATATTTAAACCTCATTTTACATCCAACATTCTCTCATGTATAAATTTATTGGAAATACATCCCCATCTAAGTTTGTTGGAAGTTGAGGTATTAAGCTTTCTAAACAAGTAACATACTTTATTGGTATATTAGTTATATTTGAAACTTCTTTAACTAGTTCTTGTCCTTTTAGGATGTCTTCTATAGTAGTTTCTCTAACTAAATGTGTATTATTTATAAGTCCTGTTACTTTTAATTTTGATGAATTTTCTATAGCTCGAATATGATTTATCACATCACTCGTAGTTTGAGTTTGCTCTCTATTTGCATTAACCACGCAAAACATATCATAATCGTCTTTTTCTACAAGATGACTAAATCTACCTAAGACTCTAGCCCCTACATCATCTCCGCCTACATCAATTACATAATCATACGATTTATCTGTTAAAGGCGCTGTAACTTGAGCTGATACAGCTGGTAAATCTAATGAAGTTGCTTGTATTGAACTATCTATAGGCATTATATTTTTAGATTGTAAAAAATCTCTTTTTTCTCTAGTCCTAAAGTAAACGTTTACAATATCAAGATCTGATATCGCAACTTTAGCATCAGTAAGGTCTCTAAGCTTTGTTACATAATTCATAGAAAACTCACTTTTGCCACTACCATAATGACCTATAATGATTCTAATCCTCTTGTCATTTTTTATCATATAATCACCTTTTATAATGTATTAGCAGTAGCTAATTCTTTTCCATAAACTTTGGCTTCTTCTTCTTTATTTAGAACTCTAAGACCACCTTGAGCTAATGCTATCATTTCATCTTCCCCTGGGTAAACCTTTACCTCAGCTATAAATTTAACTTTATCAATTATCATGTTCGTAAACATATTTGAGTAAGCTATTCCTCCAGTTAATAAAACTGCATCTACATCTCCATTTAATACTGATGCACAAGCTCCTATCTCTTTAGCAACTTGGTATGCCATTGCTTCATAAACTAATTTAGCTTTATCATTTCCTTCAGCAATCATAGATTCTACTTCTCTACCATCATTAGTATTTAAGTATGCTACTAAACCTCCATTGCCTTTTATTCTTTTCTTTATATCATCAAGTGAATATTCTCCACTAAAACACATTTTTACTAAGTCTCCTACTGGAAGACCCCCACTTCTTTCTGGAGAAAAAGGACCTTCTCCATCTAAAGCATTTGCAACATCTATAACTGAACCTTTTTTATGAGCTCCAACTGAAATTCCTCCACCCATATGAGCAACTATAAAATTGCAATCTTCATACTTCTTATCTAAATCTTTAGCAGCTCTTCTTGCAGTAGCTTTTTGATTTAGCGCGTGGAATATACTTTTTCTTGATATTTCTGGTATACCTGATATTCTAGCTACATCATGTAACTCGTCCACTACAACTGGATCTACTATATATGAAGGCACTCCTACACTATCACCTATTTCTTTAGCTATTAGGCCTCCTAAGTTAGATGCATGTTCTCCTAATACTCCTACTTTTAAATCTTCCATCATATCTTCATCTACACTGTATGTCCCACCTGTTATAGGTTTTAAAAGTCCACCTCTACCTACTACAGCATTTAAGTCTGATACTTTTATCCCACCTTCTAATAAGGCATCTTCTATAACCTTTTTTCTGAATTCAAATTGATCTGATATTTTTTCATATTGTCCAATTTCTTCTGATGAATGTCTTAATGTCTTTTCAAATAATAAATTTTCATTTTCAAAAACTGCTATCTTAGTTGATGTTGATCCTGGATTTATCGTTAGTATTTTAAATAAATTTTCCATATTAAGCCCCCTGTATATTCATCTATTTAACTTTTGCAGCCATTAAAACTCCTAATGCTATAGAGTTTAGCTTAGTCTCTTCACTATCAGCTCTTGAAGTTAATATTATTGGTGCCTTAGCCCCTACTATAACTCCTGCATTCTTTGTTTCAGAGAAGAATACTAATGATTTATATAGTATATTTCCAGCTTCTATATCTGGAGCTAGCAATATATCTGCTTTTCCTGCTATCGGATGACTCATTCCTTTATGTTTTGCAGCTTCTTCTGAAACAGCGTTGTCTAAAGCAAACGGTCCCCCTACTATACATCCTTTTATATCTCCATTTGCACACATTTCTTCTAAATCCTTTGCATCTACAGTATCTTGCATCTTAGGATTTACTTTCTCTTTAGCACAAATAGCCGCTACTTTTGGATTTTCTATATCTAGTGCGTGCGCAACTACGCAAGCGTTTTCTATGATTTGTTTTTTACCTTGAAGATCTGGTGATAAGTTCATAGCAGCATCTGTTATAAAGAAAAGTCTATCATATCCTTTAACATCAAAAACAGCAACATGACTTAATATATTTCCTGTTCTTAATCCGACTTCTTTATTTAAAACTGCCTTTAATATTATTGATGTGTCCACTAACCCCTTCATTACCATATCTGCTTTACCTTCAGATACTAAACTAACCGCTTTTAAAGATGCTTGAGCTAAGTCTTTTTCATCTATTAACTCATATCCATCTAAATCTATATTTAATTCCTTCGCTATCTCTTTTGTTTTTTCTATATCTCCAACTAATATTGCATTAGCTATTCCCTCTTTTTTCGCCATATCAACAGCAATTAAAACTTCTTTATCTTGAGAGCAAGCAACTGATATGATTTTAGGCCCTCTTTCTTTTGCGTATTTTATTACATCATTAAAGCTTCTCAAAACGTCACCCCATTTTATTTAAGATATCTATGAAATTGTTTTCCTTCACATTTTTATCATATATCTAAAATAAAAAAGATGCAACAAAAATTATTTATTTAACTTACTAATTTTTGTTACATCCTCTTATTTTTCGCTATATTTCTACTATTTTAGGTTCTATTTGCACATCTTTAAAATCATATTTACTTTTATATTTTATAGGGTATTTACCTTCACCTTGAGATGTATCCGCCATATCTATATATAATTGTATATCTTTTTGGCTTAAATCCTTTATCTCATCAGAATAACTAACTGTTATTTTTATGTTTTCTGGAATTTTACTTAAATCGACCTCTTTTCCAGTTTCACTTTCTTTTGAAACAATTTCTATATCAGATTTTGAAATTAGAAACTCGCTTGTTATATTTTTATTTATGTTCAACTTGATACTTGAGATGTTATTTTTAATTTTTACATCTTTAGGTATATCCAACGCTACATCTATACTATTATTGTTTTTCAAATCATTAGCAGTTATAGGTTTTGTGTTTATACCATTGATATTGTCTAGTGCTTCTTTCTTTCCTTCTATAGTTATATCCTTTGGATTTATAGAATAGTTTTCTAAATTAGATTGATTAGATACACTATCATCAAATACTAACTTAACTGGAACTACCTTTTCTTGTAGAAATTTTACTGTTGCTACAACAAAATTATCATCTAATTTAACACCTTTAACTGCATCTCCATTAGCATCTACTGGAACTAATTTTAACTTAGTTGAAAAGTCTTTATATTTATCAGATGCATCCAAAGTAGCTTTGATACTAGTAACCTTATTAACAAGAGTTCTAGGTCCGCTTACATCCACAGTCTTCTTATTTGTCTCTATATTATCAATATTAATTTTTGGTTCTCCTTCAACATCTACAGATATACTTCTTTTCTCCTTCACTACTTTTTCTAAGTCTAATGTTATTACATTTGGCTTTATGTCATACTTATTTACACGCTCAGGTAAATTAGCTTGTAAATACACTACATTTTTTCCTTCTTTAGGATCATCTAACCTTCCATAAATGTATATGTTATCTCTATTTATAGGTCTTAAACTTGATAAGTTAGCTCTTATAGATATATCTGCAAGCAATTCCTCTTTTGGATATATTGTTAATCCTCTTTCCTCTAGTACACTCATGTTCGTAATTGTTACAGGTATATCACTAAATGTCCTAGTTTCTACTGGATCTTCTACTGTCATAACATATAACCATAGCACTAATGCACTTAGCAATGATATTAACTTTATTTTAGTATTATTTTTTAATCTATTTTTCATCTAAATATACCACCTTTTAAAAAGCCTTTTTCTTGATCTTGATCACTAGATTTTAAATTGCTTCGTAATATATTAGTTAATCTTTCTTTAGTCATATTTCTATATAATTTTCCTGACTTAGCTATTGATACTGCTCCTGTTTCTTCTGATACTATAAGTGATAAACAATCCGAAATTTCACTTACACCTATGGCTGCTCTATGTCTTGTCCCTAAATCTTTACTTAAATCCTTACTTTCAGTAAGTGGTAAGAAGCATGCTGCAGCCTTAACTTTTCCATCTCTAATAACAACCGCCCCGTCATGAAGAGGTGTATTAGGTATAAATATATTTATTAATAACTGTCTAGATATCTCAGCATCAATTATAGTTCCAGTATTTATAACTTCCCCTATTCTAGTATCTCTTTCCATTATTATAAGGGCACCTATTTTTTGTCTTGATAATGAGTATAGACACTCAACTATTTCTTCTATATCTTTTTTAAGTTCATCCTCTGATATAGTATAATTATTTTTACCTAAAAAAGTAAATTTAGTTCTTCCTATATATTCAAGTCCAGATCTAAGCTCTGGTTGGAATATTATAAGAACTGCAATCAAACCTACTGTTAAAGTATTTTCTAACATCCAGTATAATGTATGTAAATTAAATATTTCACTGACTTTAGTCGCTACTAAAAGAAATAACATTCCTTTCAAAACTTGCTCTGCCCTAGTATCCTTTATAAAAGTATATACTTTATAAAATATATAGGTAACGATTGCTATATCTACTATGTCTGGTATATTTACATTACTTGCTAAACTAACAAAACCTTGCCAAAAAGAATCTATATTAAACACAGTATTTTCCTCCTGTTTATAATACTTAAATTGCTTACAATATGTATTATACTATATTAATCAAGCTATATTCAATTTATATATAAAATACTTTTTTAATATAAAAAAAAAGAGCTTCACAAATGTGAAACTCCTTTTACGATTGGTGAGCGCACAGGGATTCGAACCCCGGACACACGCCTTAGAAGGGCGTTGCTCTATCCAGCTGAGCTATGCACCCACGTTATAGTGGAGCGGGAAACGAGATTCGAACTCGCGACTTCAACCTTGGCAAGGTTGCGCTCTACCACTGAACTATTCCCGCTTATTAAGTTGGCGACCTGGAAGGGACTCGAACCCTCGACCTCCAGCGTGACAGGCTGGCATTCTAACCAGCTGAACTACCAGGCCGCATATATATGGTGGGATTAACAGGGCTCGAACCTGTGACCCCCTGCTTGTAAGGCAGGTGCTCTCCCAGCTGAGCTATAATCCCACGACTGGTGACCCATAGGGGAATCGAACCCCTGTTACCGCCGTGAAAGGGCGGTGTCTTGACCGCTTGACCAATGGGCCTTGTTTAAAACCTAGCTACGTCCTACTCTCCCAGGCAGCTTCCCACCAAGTACCATCGGCGCTAAAGAGCTTAACTTCTGTGTTCGGAATGGGAACAGGTGTATCCTCTTTGCTATAGTAACTAGATTAGAGTTAGTACTCTAAAAACTGAATAACATTTGTAAGATTAAATAATCTTGGTCAAGTCCTCGATCTATTAGTATCGGTAAGCTACATACATTGCTGCACTTACACCTCCGACCTATCAACCAGGTAGTCTTCCTGGGATCTTACCCTTACGGTGGGAAATCTTATCTTGAAGTTGGCTTCGCGCTTAGATGCTTTCAGCGCTTATCCATTCCGTACATAGCTACCCAGCCATGCCCTTGGCAGAACAACTGGTACACCAGAGGTACGTCCATCCCGGTCCTCTCGTACTAAGGACAGGTCTCCTCAAATTTCCTACGCCTGCGACGGATAGGGACCGAACTGTCTCACGACGTTCTGAACCCAGCTCGCGTACCACTTTAATGGGCGAACAGCCCAACCCTTGGGACCTACTACAGCCCCAGGATGTGATGAGCCGACATCGAGGTGCCAAACCTCCCCGTCGATGTGGACTCTTGGGGGAGATAAGCCTGTTATCCCCAGGGTAGCTTTTATCCGTTGAGCGATGGCCCTTCCATGCGGAACCACCGGATCACTAAGTCCGACTTTCGTCCTTGCTCGACCTGTATGTCTTGCAATCAAGCTCTCTTCTGCCTTTACACTCTACGCACGATTTCCGACCGTGCTGAGAGAACCTTTGAGCGCCTCCGTTACTCTTTGGGAGGCGACCGCCCCAGTCAAACTGCCCACCTGACAGTGTCCCAATACCTGATTCAAGGTATCTGGTTAGAATCTCAGTACTACAAGGGTGGTATCCCAAGGATGGCTCCACCGAGACTGGCGTCCCGATTTCATAGCCTCCCACCTATCCTGTACATGTAGCACCAAAATTCAATGTCAAGCTACAGTAAAGCTCCATGGGGTCTTTCCGTCCTGTCGCAGGTACCCGGCATCTTCACCGGGATTACAATTTCACCGAGTCTGTTGTTGAGACAGTGCCCAAATCGTTACGCCTTTCGTGCGGGTCGGAACTTACCCGACAAGGAATTTCGCTACCTTAGGACCGTTATAGTTACGGCCGCCGTTTACTGGGGCTTAAGTTCACTGCTTCGGATAAATCCTAACAGATCCCCTTAACCTTCCAGCACCGGGCAGGCGTCAGCTCCTATACATCGTCTTGCGACTTAGCAGAAACCTGTGTTTTTGGTAAACAGTCGCTTGGGCCTATTCTCTGCGGCCACCTCGGGCGTTAACCCTAACGTGGCACCCCTTCTCCCTAAGTTACGGGGTCATTTTGCCGAGTTCCTTAACAACAGTTCTCTCGCTGGCCTTAGGATACTCTCCTCACCCACCTGTGTCGGTTTGCGGTACGGGCACCTTTAATCTCGATAGAAACTTTTCTCGACAGTGTGAAATCAGCTACTTCGCTACTTAATTTCGCTCCCCATCGTACCCCAGCATTATCATGGCGGATTTGCCTGCCTTGACTGCCTCAGTACTTAGCCACACATAACCAACAGTGTGGTTAGCTTATCCTACTGTGTCATTCCATCTCTCAAACGATTATCGGTGGTACAGGAATCTCAACCTGTTGTCCATCACCTACGCCTTTCGGCCTCGGCTTAGGTCCCGACTAACCCAGGGCGGACGAACCTTCCCCTGGAAACCTTGGGTTTACGGCCCGTGGGATTCTCACCCACGTCTCGCTACTCATGCCAACATTCTCACTCCTATACTGTCCACACGTCCTTACGGTCATGCTTCAGCCTGCATAGGAAGCTCCCCTACCTATCATAAATGATATCGTAGCTTCGGTAGTAAGTTTTAGCCCCGGTAATCTTCGGCGCAGGATCACTCGACCAGTGAGCTATTACGCACTCTTTAAATGAGTGGCTGCTTCTAAGCCAACATCCTGGTTGTCTATGCAATCCCACATCCTTTACCACTTAACTTACATTTAGGGACCTTAGCTGACGATCTGGGCTGTTGCCCTCTCGACTATGAATCTTATTACCCACAGTCTGACTCCCAAGTATAAAATAACGGCATTCGGAGTTTGATAATCTTCGGTAAGCGCAATGCCCCCTAGGATATTCAGTGCTCTACCTCCGTATTTCTCAACCTTGAGGCTAGCCCTAAAGCTATTTCGGGGAGAACCAGCTATCTCCGAGCTCGATTGGAATTTCACCGCTATCCACAAGTCATCCCCGAGCTTTTCAACGCTCGTGGGTTCGGACCTCCACGAAATTTTACTTTCGCTTCATCCTGCTCATGGATAGGTCGCTCGGTTTCGGGTCTACGACAGCAAACTTAACGCCCATTTAAGACTCGCTTTCACTACGGCTCCATACCTTAAGTACTTAACCTAGCTTACTATCGTAACTCGTTGGCCCGTTCTACAAAAAGTACGCGGTCACACATATAAAGTGCTTCCACAGCTTGTAAGCGCAGGGTTTCAGGTTCTATTTCACTCCCCTCCCGGGGTTCTTTTCACCTTTCCCTCACGGTACTATGCGCTATCGGTCACTAAGTAGTATTTAGCCTTGGAGGATGGTCCCTCCTGCTTCCCACAGGGTTTCACGTGTCCCGTGGTACTCTGGATCACATCTAAAGTCTTCTCGTTTCAACTACGTGGCTATTACACTTTATAGCGGAGCTTTCCAACTCTCTTCGTTTACGATACCTCTTTGTTGATGATGTGTCCGCAACCCCAGCGAAGAAAACTTCACTGGTTTGGGCTATTCCGCGTTCGCTCGCCGCTACTTACGGAATCGAATTTCTTTCTTTTCCTCCGGGTACTTAGATGTTTCAGTTCCCCGGGTTCCCCTCACTAAGCTATGTATTCACTTAATGATACTTAGACATTACTCTAAGTGAGTTTCCTCATTCGGAAATCTTCGGATCAAAGTTTACGTGCAACTCCCCGAAGCTTATCGCAGCTTATCGCGTCCTTCATCGGCTCTTAGTGCCAAGGCATCCGCCCTGCGCCCTTAATAACTTGACCAGTTATTAAAAGTGTTATTTTTTAAAGAGTTTTCTTCTCTTATAATTGGTTTATTTAATCATCACTAAATGTTATGCAGTTTTCAAAGTACTAAAATACATCGCCAACGTCTATTCGCTAATATAGCTCATATCCCGTTGCTAAAAGTTCAATATGGTGGAGATGAGGAGGATCGAACTCCTGACCCCTTGCGTGCAAGGCAAGTGCTCTCCCAGCTGAGCTACACCCCCATATTCGCTTTTTCGACAAAAATATATTACCATTTTAATATAATTTCGTCAATATTTTTTGAAATTTTTCCAAAAAAAAATTGAAAAACTCTCAAAATTAAACAGTAGGTAATTACTCCTTAGAAAGGAGGTGATCCAGCCGCACCTTCCGATACGGCTACCTTGTTACGACTTCACCCCAGTCATTGGTTTCACCTTCGACGGCCGCTTCCTAAAAGGTTAGCTAACCGGCTTCGGGCGCCCCCAACTTCCATGGTGTGACGGGCGGTGTGTACAAGACCCGGGAACGCATTCACCGCAGCATTCTGATCTGCGATTACTAGTAACTCCAGCTTCATGTAGGCGAGTTTCAGCCTACAATCCGAACTGAGAATGGCTTTAAGGGATTAGCTCCACCTCGCGGCTTGGCAACCCTCTGTACCACCCATTGTAGCACGTGTGTAGCCCTAAGCATAAGGGGCATGATGATTTGACGTCATCCCCACCTTCCTCCGAGTTATCCTCGGCAGTCCCTCTAGAGTGCCCAACTTAATGCTGGCAACTAAAGGCAAGGGTTGCGCTCGTTGCGGGACTTAACCCAACATCTCACGACACGAGCTGACGACAACCATGCACCACCTGTCACCACTGTCCCCGAAGGGAAATCTCCGATTAGGGAGAGGTCAGTGGGATGTCAAGCTTAGGTAAGGTTCTTCGCGTTGCTTCGAATTAAACCACATGCTCCGCTACTTGTGCGGGTCCCCGTCAATTCCTTTGAGTTTCACTCTTGCGAGCGTACTTCCCAGGCGGAGTACTTAATGCGTTAGCTGCGGCACCGAGGGGGGTAACCCCCGACACCTAGTACTCATCGTTTACGGCGTGGACTACCAGGGTATCTAATCCTGTTTGCTCCCCACGCTTTCGTGCCTCAGTGTCAGTTACAGTCCAGAGAGCCGCCTTCGCTACTGGTATTCCTCCTAATATCTACGCATTTCACCGCTACACTAGGAATTCTACTCTCCTCTCCTGCACTCAAGTTCTCTAGTTTCAAAAGCTTACTACGGTTGAGCCGTAGCCTTTCACTTCTGACTTAAAAAACCACCTACGCACCCTTTACGCCCAGTAATTCCGGATAACGCTAGCCCCCTACGTATTACCGCGGCTGCTGGCACGTAGTTAGCCGGGGCTTCCTCCTCAAGTACCGTCATTATCTTCCTTGAGGACAGAGCTTTACGACCCGAAGGCCTTCATCGCTCACGCGGCGTTGCTGCATCAGGCTTTCGCCCATTGTGCAATATTCCCCACTGCTGCCTCCCGTAGGAGTCTGGACCGTGTCTCAGTTCCAGTGTGGCCGATCACCCTCTCAGGTCGGCTACTGATCGTTGCCTTGGTAAGCCATTACCTTACCAACTAGCTAATCAGACGCGGGTCCATCCTGTACCGCCGGAGCTTTGATACAAAAGCCATGCGACTTTCATATATTATCCCGTATTAGTATACCTTTCGGTATGTTATCCGTGTGTACAGGGCAGGTTACCCACGCGTTACTCACCCGTCCGCCGCTCTCTCCGAAGAGATCGCTCGACTTGCATGTGTTAGGCACGCCGCCAGCGTTCATCCTGAGCCAGGATCAAACTCTCAAATATAATTTAAAAAGTTGTCCATCGCTCAGCTAATCATTATCTGAATATCTGGCTTGGTTGTTTGTGTTTAATTCTTTTAAAAAGAATTTATATAATTAACCTACTGTTTAATTTTCAAAGTTCTTAAATATGTTTAAGTATATTTCTTAGATGGTAGCGGTAACAGGAGTCGAACCTGTGACCTTTCGGGTATGAACCGAACGCTCTAGCCAACTAAGCTATACCGCCACAGTTATATAAATGGTGCCCAGAGGCGGAATCGAACCACCGACACGGGGATTTTCAGTCCCCTGCTCTACCGACTGAGCTATCTGGGCATTTCTGGTGGGCCTAGCTGGACTCGAACCAGCGACCTCACGCTTATCAGGCGTGCGCTCTAACCACCTGAGCTATAGGCCCCCAATTGGTCGAGGTGGAGGGACTCGAACCCCCGGCCCCATGGTCCCAAACCACGTGCGCTACCAAACTGCGCTACACCTCGATATAATCTTATTTATATAATTGTTTTAGTGGCAGGGGTGGAGGGACTCGAACCCCCGGCGCACGGTTTTGGAGACCGACGCTCTACCAACTGAGCTACACCCCTATGCATTTTTTGGTGGACCTTCAGGGACTCGAACCCCGGACCTACCGGTTATGAGCCGGGCGCTCTAACCAACTGAGCTAAAGGTCCACTTTATTGGTCGAGGTGGAGGGACTCGAACCCCCGGCCCCATGGTCCCAAACCACGTGCGCTACCAAACTGCGCTACACCTCGACAATCACTGGCGGAGAAGGAGGGATTCGAACCCTCGCACCGGTTAACCCAGCCTAATCCCTTAGCAGGGGATCCTCTTGAGCCACTTGAGTACTTCTCCATATTAATTTGGCGGAGAGGGTGGGATTCGAACCCACGGCCCCTTTCGGAGTCACTGGTTTTCAAGACCAGCTCCTTAAACCACTCGGACACCTCTCCATTGGTGATCCATCCGCGACTCGAACGCGGGACACCCTGATTAAAAGTCAGGTGCTCTACCGACTGAGCTAATGGATCATTTTATTTACTTGGCAGGGGATGCAGGACTCGAACCTACGCATGTAGCAGTCAAAGTGCTATGCCTTACCGACTTGGCGAATCCCCTATGAATGTGGTGAGCGCACAGGGATTCGAACCCCGGACACACGCCTTAGAAGGGCGTTGCTCTATCCAGCTGAGCTATGCACCCACATTATATGTTATTCTGGAGCGGGTGAAGGGGATCGAACCCTCACAGCCGGCTTGGAAGGCCGGAACTCTACCATTGAGCTACACCCGCATATTTAATTGGTGGAGGATGGTGGATTCGAACCACCGAAATCGTCGATAACAGATTTACAGTCTGCCCCCTTTGGCCGCTCGGGAAATCCTCCACGTTGGAGCTAGTGATAGGAATCGAACCTACAACCTGCTGATTACAAGTCAGCTGCTCTACCGTTGAGCCACACTAGCATATTGGCGGGAATAACAGGACTCGAACCTGTGACCCATTGATTAACAGTCAATTGCTCTACCAACTGAGCCATATTCCCGCGTATTTAATTATTTTGGCGACCTGGAAGGGACTCGAACCCTCGACCTCCAGCGTGACAGGCTGGCATTCTAACCAGCTGAACTACCAGGCCGCAATTGGTGGGACTAACAGGGCTCGAACCTGTGACCCCCTGCTTGTAAGGCAGGTGCTCTCCCAGCTGAGCTATAGTCCCATGTGTTTATTCTGGAGCGGGTGAAGGGGATCGAACCCTCACAGCCGGCTTGGAAGGCCGGAACTCTACCATTGAGCTACACCCGCATATTTAATTGGTGACCCATAGGGGAATCGAACCCCTGTTACCGCCGTGAAAGGGCGGTGTCTTGACCGCTTGACCAATGGGCCTTATATAATTTTAATGGTTGCGGAGGCAAGACTCGAACTTGCGACCTTCGGGTTATGAGCCCGACGAGCTGCCAACTGCTCCACCCCGCGATGTTTTATTAAAATGGTGCCGAAGACCGGAATCGAACCGGTACGAGAGGTAAGTCCCGCAGGATTTTAAGTCCTGTGCGTCTGCCAGTTCCGCCACTTCGGCACATCACCTAGCTACGTCCTACTCTCCCAGGCAGCTTCCCACCAAGTACCATCGGCGCTAAAGAGCTTAACTTCTGTGTTCGGAATGGGAACAGGTGTATCCTCTTTGCTATAATAACTAGATTATGTTGTTCTGTTTTGAACAAGTATTATATTAACATTTTAATTAAAAAATGTCAATATATTTTTTTAAAGATATTTAAGTAAAGTAATATCCTAGAGTTAGCACCCTGAAAACTGAATAACATTTATTAAGATTAAATAATCTTGGTCAAGTCCTCGATCTATTAGTATCGGTAAGCTACATACATTGCTGCACTTACACCTCCGACCTATCAACCAGGTAGTCTTCCTGGGATCTTACCCTTACGGTGGGAAATCTTATCTTGAAGTTGGCTTCGCGCTTAGATGCTTTCAGCGCTTATCCATTCCGTACATAGCTACCCAGCCATGCCCTTGGCAGAACAACTGGTACACCAGAGGTACGTCCATCCCGGTCCTCTCGTACTAAGGACAGGTCTCCTCAAATTTCCTACGCCTGCGACGGATAGGGACCGAACTGTCTCACGACGTTCTGAACCCAGCTCGCGTACCACTTTAATGGGCGAACAGCCCAACCCTTGGGACCTACTACAGCCCCAGGATGTGATGAGCCGACATCGAGGTGCCAAACCTCCCCGTCGATGTGGACTCTTGGGGGAGATAAGCCTGTTATCCCCAGGGTAGCTTTTATCCGTTGAGCGATGGCCCTTCCATGCGGAACCACCGGATCACTAAGTCCGACTTTCGTCCTTGCTCGACCTGTATGTCTTGCAATCAAGCTCTCTTCTGCCTTTACACTCTACGCACGATTTCCGACCGTGCTGAGAGAACCTTTGAGCGCCTCCGTTACTCTTTGGGAGGCGACCGCCCCAGTCAAACTGCCCACCTGACAGTGTCCCAATACCTGATTCAAGGTATCTGGTTAGAATCTCAGTACTACAAGGGTGGTATCCCAAGGATGGCTCCACCGAGACTGGCGTCCCGATTTCATAGCCTCCCACCTATCCTGTACATGTAGCACCAAAATTCAATGTCAAGCTACAGTAAAGCTCCATGGGGTCTTTCCGTCCTGTCGCAGGTACCCGGCATCTTCACCGGGATTACAATTTCACCGAGTCTGTTGTTGAGACAGTGCCCAAATCGTTACGCCTTTCGTGCGGGTCGGAACTTACCCGACAAGGAATTTCGCTACCTTAGGACCGTTATAGTTACGGCCGCCGTTTACTGGGGCTTAAGTTCACTGCTTCGGATAAATCCTAACAGATCCCCTTAACCTTCCAGCACCGGGCAGGCGTCAGCTCCTATACATCGTCTTGCGACTTAGCAGAAACCTGTGTTTTTGGTAAACAGTCGCTTGGGCCTATTCTCTGCGGCCACCTCGGGCGTTAACCCTAACGTGGCACCCCTTCTCCCTAAGTTACGGGGTCATTTTGCCGAGTTCCTTAACAACAGTTCTCTCGCTGGCCTTAGGATACTCTCCTCACCCACCTGTGTCGGTTTGCGGTACGGGCACCTTTAATCTCGATAGAAACTTTTCTCGACAGTGTGAAATCAGCTACTTCGCTACTTAATTTCGCTCCCCATCGTACCCCAGCATTATCATGGCGGATTTGCCTGCCTTGACTGCCTCAGTACTTAGCCACACATAACCAACAGTGTGGTTAGCTTATCCTACTGTGTCATTCCATCTCTCAAACGATTATCGGTGGTACAGGAATCTCAACCTGTTGTCCATCACCTACGCCTTTCGGCCTCGGCTTAGGTCCCGACTAACCCAGGGCGGACGAACCTTCCCCTGGAAACCTTGGGTTTACGGCCCGTGGGATTCTCACCCACGTCTCGCTACTCATGCCAACATTCTCACTCCTATACTGTCCACACGTCCTTACGGTCATGCTTCAGCCTGCATAGGAAGCTCCCCTACCTATCATAAATGATATCGTAGCTTCGGTAGTAAGTTTTAGCCCCGGTAATCTTCGGCGCAGGATCACTCGACCAGTGAGCTATTACGCACTCTTTAAATGAGTGGCTGCTTCTAAGCCAACATCCTGGTTGTCTATGCAATCCCACATCCTTTACCACTTAACTTACATTTAGGGACCTTAGCTGACGATCTGGGCTGTTGCCCTCTCGACTATGAATCTTATTACCCACAGTCTGACTCCCAAGTATAAAATAACGGCATTCGGAGTTTGATAATCTTCGGTAAGCGCAATGCCCCCTAGGATATTCAGTGCTCTACCTCCGTATTTCTCAACCTTGAGGCTAGCCCTAAAGCTATTTCGGGGAGAACCAGCTATCTCCGAGCTCGATTGGAATTTCACCGCTATCCACAAGTCATCCCCGAGCTTTTCAACGCTCGTGGGTTCGGACCTCCACGAAATTTTACTTTCGCTTCATCCTGCTCATGGATAGGTCGCTCGGTTTCGGGTCTACGACAGCAAACTTAACGCCCATTTAAGACTCGCTTTCACTACGGCTCCATACCTTAAGTACTTAACCTAGCTTACTATCGTAACTCGTTGGCCCGTTCTACAAAAAGTACGCGGTCACACATATAAAGTGCTTCCACAGCTTGTAAGCGCAGGGTTTCAGGTTCTATTTCACTCCCCTCCCGGGGTTCTTTTCACCTTTCCCTCACGGTACTATGCGCTATCGGTCACTAAGTAGTATTTAGCCTTGGAGGATGGTCCCTCCTGCTTCCCACAGGGTTTCACGTGTCCCGTGGTACTCTGGATCACATCTAAAGTCTTCTCGTTTCAACTACGTGGCTATTACACTTTATAGCGGAGCTTTCCAACTCTCTTCGTTTACGATACCTCTTTGTTGATGATGTGTCCGCAACCCCAGCGAAGAAAACTTCACTGGTTTGGGCTATTCCGCGTTCGCTCGCCGCTACTTACGGAATCGAATTTCTTTCTTTTCCTCCGGGTACTTAGATGTTTCAGTTCCCCGGGTTCCCCTCACTAAGCTATGTATTCACTTAATGATACTTAGACATTACTCTAAGTGAGTTTCCTCATTCGGAAATCTTCGGATCAAAGTTTACGTGCAACTCCCCGAAGCTTATCGCAGCTTATCGCGTCCTTCATCGGCTCTTAGTGCCAAGGCATCCGCCCTGCGCCCTTAATAACTTGACCAGTTATTAAAAGTGTTATTTTTTAAAGAGTTTTCTTCTCTTATATTGGTTTATTTAATCATCACTAAATGTTATGCAGTTTTCAAAGTACTAAAGTACAATTAAGTACTAATTTTGAGAACAATAAGCTCTCAAAATTAAACAGTAGGCAATTACTCCTTAGAAAGGAGGTGATCCAGCCGCACCTTCCGATACGGCTACCTTGTTACGACTTCACCCCAGTCATTGGTTTCACCTTCGACGGCCGCTTCCTAAAAGGTTAGCTAACCGGCTTCGGGCGCCCCCAACTTCCATGGTGTGACGGGCGGTGTGTACAAGACCCGGGAACGCATTCACCGCAGCATTCTGATCTGCGATTACTAGTAACTCCAGCTTCATGTAGGCGAGTTTCAGCCTACAATCCGAACTGAGAATGGCTTTAAGGGATTAGCTCCACCTCGCGGCTTGGCAACCCTCTGTACCACCCATTGTAGCACGTGTGTAGCCCTAAGCATAAGGGGCATGATGATTTGACGTCATCCCCACCTTCCTCCGAGTTATCCTCGGCAGTCCCTCTAGAGTGCCCAAC
The DNA here is from genome assembly GCF_048568265.1 of Paraclostridium dentum. Classification (NCBI taxonomy): domain Bacteria; kingdom Bacillati; phylum Bacillota; class Clostridia; order Peptostreptococcales; family Peptostreptococcaceae; genus Paraclostridium; species Paraclostridium dentum. The sequence continues at coordinate 2,963,500 of NZ_CP183813.1, forward strand.
TTAATGCTGGCAACTAAAGGCAAGGGTTGCGCTCGTTGCGGGACTTAACCCAACATCTCACGACACGAGCTGACGACAACCATGCACCACCTGTCACCACTGTCCCCGAAGGGAAATCTCCGATTAGGGAGAGGTCAGTGGGATGTCAAGCTTAGGTAAGGTTCTTCGCGTTGCTTCGAATTAAACCACATGCTCCGCTACTTGTGCGGGTCCCCGTCAATTCCTTTGAGTTTCACTCTTGCGAGCGTACTTCCCAGGCGGAGTACTTAATGCGTTAGCTGCGGCACCGAGGGGGGTAACCCCCGACACCTAGTACTCATCGTTTACGGCGTGGACTACCAGGGTATCTAATCCTGTTTGCTCCCCACGCTTTCGTGCCTCAGTGTCAGTTACAGTCCAGAGAGCCGCCTTCGCTACTGGTATTCCTCCTAATATCTACGCATTTCACCGCTACACTAGGAATTCTACTCTCCTCTCCTGCACTCAAGTTCTCTAGTTTCAAAAGCTTACTACGGTTGAGCCGTAGCCTTTCACTTCTGACTTAAAAAACCACCTACGCACCCTTTACGCCCAGTAATTCCGGATAACGCTAGCCCCCTACGTATTACCGCGGCTGCTGGCACGTAGTTAGCCGGGGCTTCCTCCTCAAGTACCGTCATTATCTTCCTTGAGGACAGAGCTTTACGACCCGAAGGCCTTCATCGCTCACGCGGCGTTGCTGCATCAGGCTTTCGCCCATTGTGCAATATTCCCCACTGCTGCCTCCCGTAGGAGTCTGGACCGTGTCTCAGTTCCAGTGTGGCCGATCACCCTCTCAGGTCGGCTACTGATCGTTGCCTTGGTAAGCCATTACCTTACCAACTAGCTAATCAGACGCGGGTCCATCCTGTACCGCCGGAGCTTTGATACAAAAGCCATGCGACTTTCATATATTATCCCGTATTAGTATACCTTTCGGTATGTTATCCGTGTGTACAGGGCAGGTTACCCACGCGTTACTCACCCGTCCGCCGCTCTCTCCGAAGAGATCGCTCGACTTGCATGTGTTAGGCACGCCGCCAGCGTTCATCCTGAGCCAGGATCAAACTCTCAAATATAATTTAAAAAGTTGTCCATCGCTCAGCTAATCATTATCTGAATATCTGGCTTGGTTGTTTGTGTTTAATTCTTTAAAAAAGAATTTTTATAATTAACCTACTGTTTAATTTTCAAAGTTCATTTTTTCTTTTGTGTTTCGTCCGTTTCTTAAGGACAAGTAATACTATATCACCTTTATTAAACACCGTCAACACTTTTTATAATTTTTTTTAAATTATTTTGCAATTTTTTCTTGATAATATTCTCTATTTCTTTTAACCCTAGTATTTGCAACCCTCTTACCTTTAGTATTCGCATTAATTTTTTTAGATTTAATACTATTAAAATCTCTTATAATTTCTGAACTTATATGAATCATAACTTGTACAACTAATCCCATAACAGATAAAAGACACATCCAATTAATTAAATTTTTCATATCAAATCCCCCTAATTTTTTATTAATACTTACTTCTAAATTTTTATTCCATTTTCCTTTATATACTTTTCATCATTACTTCTCATTTTCTAATATTATCTTTCAGTTTTTTTCAGCATTTAATATTTGTTCTCAAAATTATATATCAGTATTAATTTTTTACTGTTGAATTAAACATAAAAAAACCTTTCTAAAATATTATTTAGAAAGGTTCTAATCTATTATTTACTCTTCTATTTCATCTGCAGAGTTTTCTTTTATAGGTTTCATTGTAGGGAATAATATAACGTCTCTTATAGATGGAGCATTTGTTAATAACATAATAACTCTATCTATTCCTATTCCTAGACCACCTGTTGGAGGTAGACCTACTTCTAGTGCATTTACAAAATCTTCATCCATATCACAAGCTTCATCGTCACCTAATTCTTTCTTTCTTAATTGATCCATAAATCTTCCTTTTTGATCTATAGGGTCATTAAGTTCAGAGAAAGCATTTGCTAACTCCCACTTATTAGCGAAAGCTTCAAATCTATCTGTTCTTCTAGGATCTTCTACGTTTCTCTTAGCAAGCGGAGAAACTTCTACTGGATGATGAGTTATAAATGTAGGTTGAACTAACTTATCTTCACCAAATTCTTCAAATAAAGCGTTGATAACTTCTCCTCTTCTCATACCAGGAGTTATTTCTATACCTTTTTCTTTAGCTATTTCTAATGCTTCTTCATCAGTATCTATAGTAGAGAAGTCTACTCCAGCATACTCTTTTACACATTCTTCCATAGTCATTCTTCTCCATGGAGGTGTAAAGTCTATTTCTGTTCCTTGATAATCTATTTTCATGCTTCCAGTTGCAGCTTCAGCCATATGAGCTATTACATTTTCAGCTATTTCCATCATATCTGTATAATCTGCATATGCTTGGTATAATTCTATAGCAGTATACTCAGGATTATGTTTGATTGACATACCTTCATTTCTAAACATTCTTCCCATTTCATATACCTTATCAAATCCACCAACTATAAGTCTCTTTAAGTATAACTCGTTAGCTATTCTTAGATACATTGGTATGTCTAATGTGTTGTGATGTGTTATAAATGGTCTAGCATTCGCTCCACCAGCTATAGTGTTTAATATAGGAGTCTCAACTTCTAAGAATCCTCTTTCATCTAAATAAGATCTTAAAGCTTTCATAGCTTTAGTTCTTGTAACGAAAGCATCTTTAACCTCTGGGTTAACTATTAAATCAACATATCTTTGTCTGTATCTTAAATCTTGATCTTTTAATCCATGGTATTTTTCTGGAAGAACTTGAAGAGACTTAGTTAATAATTTTACATCATTAGCTTTTATAGATATCTCTTCTTTCTTAGTTTTAAATACTTCTCCTTCGATACCTATTATGTCACCTATATCATATGTAGAGAATACAGCATATTCTTCTTCACCTATTCTATCTAATCTTACATAACACTGTATTCTTCCTTCTTGATCTTGTATATCTATAAATCCAGCTTTACCTTGTATTCTCTTACTCATTATACGTCCAGCTAGTTTAACAACCTTACCTTCAAAAGCTTCAAAGTCATTCTTTATATCTGTAGAACAGTTAGTTCTATCATATCTACTTATATGGAATGGATTTCTTCCCATCTCTTGTAATTTAGCTAATTTTTCTCTTCTTACTTTAAGTACTTCTGTAAGTTCTTCTTTAGCTTGATCATTAACGTTTTGTTGATCATTATTCATTTGTATACCTCCAGATTATCTTCTTATTTCTAATATCTCGAATTTAGCAATACCATCAGGAACTTGAACATCTACTACTTCTCCTTTAGCTCTACCTAAAAGAGCTTTTCCTACAGGTGATTCGTTAGATATCTTACCTTCATATGGATCCGCTTCTGCAGAACCAACTATTGTATATTCTACTTCTTCTTCGAACTCCATATCATTAACTTTTACTATAGATCCTATAGTAACTATATTTGAATCTATTTTAGATTCATCTATTATAACTGCTTTTCTAAGCATATTTTCAAGCTTCATTATTCTTTCTTCAACTTGTGCTTGCTCATTTTTAGCTTCGTCATACTCAGCATTCTCTGATATATCTCCAAAAGATATAGCCACCTTTATTCTCTCAGCAACTTCTCTTCTTCTTACTGATTTAAGATGCTCAACCTCATCTTCTAATTTTTGATATCCTTCTTGAGTTAATAATATTTCCTTATTATCTTCCATAACCCCTACAACTCCTTCTCTTTGATTTTTATTTAACATTAAACAAAATTAATTTTATATCTTATTCATTTATGCGCTATATTATAAATTACTATCACCCTTATGTCAAGGAGTGTGATAAGTAGTCACGTAGCTTGTTTACTACCTCTTCATAGCTTTCTATCTTGTTAATTTCATCTCTTAATTTAGCCGAACCTCTAAGTCCTTTTAAGTACCATGCAATATGTTTTCTCATTTCTCTTACAGCTACATATTCTCCATGTTCATCTATCGCTAATTTAAGATGTTTTAAAGCTGTATTTATTTTTTCTTCACCTGTAGGCTCTGGCAAAATCTCACCTGTTTTCATATAATGATTTATTCTTTTAAATATCCATGGATTACCCTGAGCTCCCCTACCTATCATTATAGCATCACAATTAGTTTTATTTATCATATTTATAGCATCTTCAACTTCAAAAACATCTCCGTTACCTATTACAGGTATATCTATATTTTCTTTTATTTTAGCTATTATATCCCAATCTGCTTTTCCTGAATAATACTGTTCTCTAGTTCTTCCATGTATAGCCAACGCACTTATCCCCGAAGCTTCTGCGATTTTAGCTATTTCAACTGCATTTATATTATTGTCATCCCAGCCTTTTCTAATCTTTAAAGTAACAGGTTTTTTAGAGTTCTTTACAACAGACTTTAAAACTTCTTCAGCTAACTTAGGATTCTTCATAAGAGCTGATCCATCTCCATTTTTTATAACCTTAGGAGCTGGGCATCCCATGTTTATATCTAGTATTTCATTAGGGTATTCATTTAATATTTCTGCTACTCCTCCCATAAAAGCTGGGTCGGAACCAAAAATTTGCACTGCTACCGGATGTTCTTCCTCTTCTATTTTAAGCATTTTTTTCGTGTTTTGATCATCATAACAAAGCGCTTTTGCATTTATCATCTCTGTGTATAACATTCCACAGTCTTGTTCTTTACATATAAGTCTAAAAGGTAAATCTGTTACTCCTGCCATAGGAGATAAAAATACTTTATTGTCTAACGTAACATTTCCTATTTTCATATACGGTCTCCTTTATTAATATATTTTATTATAAATATACCCAATTTATTTAATAATCTTATCATAAAAAAGGAACTGGATGTAAAATCCAATTCCCTGTTACTATTCTTTATTTTTATTGTAAATAATTTTTAATCCCTCTAGGGTTAAATTTTTATCTACACAATCTATACTATCAGTTTCTGATGCTATCAATGATGAAAGTCCTCCAGTAGCTATAACTTTTATATCGTTATTTCCTAATTCCTTTTTCATCATAGCTATAATCTTGTCTACTAATCCTACATATCCATATATTATCCCCGATTGCATAGCCGAAACTGTATTTTTACAAATTGTCATTCCAGGTTTTAACAGTTCAACTCTAGGAAGTTTTGATGCTCTTTGGAATAAAGCTTCACTTGATATCTTTATACCCGGCGCTATAGTTCCACCTAAGTATTCTCCCTTTTCTGATATTGCACAAAATGTTGTAGCTGTTCCAAAATCTATTATTATCATCGGTGATTTATATTTTTCTATAGCAGCTACAGCATTTACTATCCTATCCGCTCCTACTTGTTTAGGGTTATCATATTTAATATTTAATCCTGTTTTTATGCCAGGTCCAACTATTAAAGGTTGCTTATTGAAATATTTCACACAGAAATTTTCAAGTGAATGCATAACATTAGGTACAACTGATGATATTATTATATCTTTTATTGAATTTTTGTCTACATTATCATATTGAAATAAATTATTTATTAACATCCCGTATTCATCAGATGTCTTTGCTTTATCCGTACTAATTCTCCAATAATTTTTTAACTCTGTTCCCTCATATATACCTAAGACCATGTTTGTATTACCAACGTCAAATACTAAAAGCATCTACTCTAACCTTCTTTCTATTTTTTGCTTTTCTTTAGTATAGCTACAACTCCTGATACTACTAAAGCTCCAATTATAGCTTCGGGGATTCCATTAGTAGTAGCAATACCTAATATTACAGCTCCAGCCGTGGATGTGTCTCCTCCTATAGCTTCTACGTATCTTTGTGCATATAAGAAATATACCATTCCTAAAACACCAAATGTATTTATAAGAGAACCTATCAGTCCTGAAAAAGCACCTGCAACTGATGTTTTTTTCATTATTTTAAACACACCTTTATATACATAGAATGACACAATTCCCATTATAACTCTAGGTAGTATAGATATAAAAGGATTCATAAATACAAATGAAGTTGGTTTTGGCATTGTAATAGCTCTTATAAAGCTTGTAAATCCAAAAATAAATCCTATTATTCCACCTACCACAGGCCCTTCTATTATAGAACCTATTATTACAGGTATATGCATTATAGTTGCATCAATGGGTCCAATTGGTATAAATCCTAAAGGTGTCATTGATAGCATTATCGATATGGCAGATAACATACCTATTATCGCCATTTGTCTAACATTTATTTTCTTTCTTGTTTGAATCTGTGTTTTCATCATAAAATATACCTCCGTTCCAGCTCTTATAGATGCCGGACTTTTTGTTTTTAACTAATCAATTATCTATACAATAAATCAGTCAGGCTCCTATTTTTTTATGGATGCCAGCTGCAACAAAACAATTTTATCAATATGAAATAACATTGTCAATAATTCTTATTTCAAATTAATTTCATTATACGATAGTATGTTATTAGTTTTTGAGGCATTTTTTATTGCGCTTATTACACTTTTTTCCACTACTTCACTTGCAATTGAACCTAATAATGTTATATCTGTTTCAACTTCTCCAGTTGCTAATGTAAATATCGTATCTCCATCATGAGGAGTATGTATAGGGAATATAGATTTAGCAAAACCATTATGAGCCATTTGTGATATTTTTTTACATTCAGCTTTTGATAATTTAGCATTTGTTGCAACAGCACCTATAGTAGTATTGTCTATATTAAAACCACCCTTATTGACACCTTTTTTCATTAAATCATATGTATTTAAAAAATCAGTTTTTTCATCATTTAAAACACCAGCTATAACTTGTCCATTTTCATATACATCACCAAACGCATTCACAGCTATAATCGCAGAAACCACCAATCCATTGTCTAATTTAATTGAATAACTCCCTATACCTCCCTTTGTACAAAACTCACTTCCTCTTATCTTTCCAACTGTAGCTCCACATCCAGCACCATAATTTCCTTGCTTAAGTTCAATATTATTAGCTATTTGGCAAGCTTTATATCCCATTTCTATATTTGGTCTACATTTAGGATCTCCTACCCCTAAATCAAATAAAACCGCACCAGTAACTATAGGAACTTTAGCTACTCCAACATCAAACCCTATTCCTTTCTCCTCTAGGTATCTACTAACCCCACATGTAGATTCCAGTCCAAATGCAGAACCCCCTGATAACACAATAGCATGGACTTTCTGAACCATATTTATAGGATCTAATAAATCAGTTTCTCTAGTTCCTGGAGCTGAACCTCTAACATCAACTCCACAAACCCCTCCATCTTCACATATAATAACGGTGCAACCTGTTAATCCTTCTTTATCCTCTACCTGTCCAACTTTTATACCTTTTACGTCTAAAATATTATTAAACATATCCATGTTCTCCTCTTATAGAAACTTCTCCAGATATAATTTCTTTTAATTTTCCATTTTTATCTTTAACTACTAAATCTCCATTTTCATTTATATCTATACAAGTAACTTGTTCTTTAACATTATTTTTTATGGTATATATTGCTTTACCTATAATCGCAGAGTAATTTTTACATACATCTAGAGTAGAACCTTTATCATTTTCATTTATATACGAATTATACTTTAATTCAAATTCACTAAGTATATTTCTAACAATATCAACTCTTGATATTTCATATCCTTCTCTTTGTATTGATGTTGCAATATTTCCTATCTCTTCAGGAAAATTGATAGTTTTTACATTTATTCCAATACCTACCACAATATAATTAACTCTCTCTATCTCCGCCGACAGCTCTGTTAGTATCCCACAAGTTTTCTTTCCATTTAATATAATATCATTAGGCCATTTTATAGTAGCGTCTACCCCTAAGTTTCTCATTGCTTTAACTATACTCGCTCCAGCAACTAAAGTTATAAAAGGGGCATCCATAGGAAGTATATTTGGCTTTAGAATTATACTCATCCATATTCCTTCATGCTTTTCAGAGTGCCAGCACTTTCCTAATCTACCTCTTCCATTTACTTGTTCTTCACTTAAAATCACAGTTCCATCTGTAGCTTCGTTAGCTATTGACTTAGCATAATTATTCGTAGAATCTATAGAATCAAAATGTATTATTTCTTTTCCTATGAACTTAGTTTTAAGATTATGTAGTATGTTTTCTTTACTTAAAATATCATTTGGCGATTCTTTTAATCTGTATCCCTTTTTATTAACTGACTCTATTTCATATCCTTGTTCTTTTAAAACATTAATATGCTTCCATACAGCCGTTCTAGAAATTCCTAATTGCTTCGAAATTTCTTCTCCTGATATAAATTCTAAATCACTATTTAATAATAAATTAACAATTTTTTCTCTCAAAATAACACCTCTATCTAATTAATAATTAAAGTAAAGGCTAGGGAAAACCCTAGCCTCATTTTTTATTACTCATCTATTTGATCTTTGTCATTATCTACATTATTGTTATTGTTAACATCTACATCCTGAATTTCATCTTTCTTTGCCTCTTTAAAATCAACTTCAATAGCATCTTCTTTATTGATAGTTTCTTCTGTTGCAGCATTTTCTAATTTAGGATCTAATGATAACTCTTTATTAAATGCTTTTATAAACTGATCTGCATCTAATGTTTCGTATATTAATAATGCTTGAGCTACATATTCTAATCTATCCATATTATCAGTTAATAATTGTTTAGTATTTTTATAAGCCACATTAACGATGTCTTTTATTTCTTTATCTATTTCAAATGCAACTTCTTCAGAATAGTTTCTCTTGCTACCTATACTATTTCCTAAGAATACTTCTTCTTCTCCATCTCCAAATGTCATAGGTCCTAATTTAGAACTCATTCCATATTTCGTAACCATTTGTCTAGCAGTTGCTGAAACTCTTTCTAAATCGTTTGAAGCTCCTGTAGATATATCATCTAAAGTTAACTCTTCTGCAACTCTACCACCAAGTAAAACAATTATGTTTTCTTTCATTTCATTCTTAGTAGCATAGAATTTATCTTCAACTGGAAGTTGCATTGTAAATCCACCAGCTCTTCCTCTAGGAACAATTGTCACTTGATGGACAGGACTTACATGTTTAAGAACGTGTGCACATACAGCATGACCTGCTTCATGATACGCTGTTAACTTTCTTTCTGGTTCACTTATAACTCTAGATTTTTTAGCAACACCTGCTATTACCTTAGTTATAGCTTCCTCTATAGTTTCCATATGGATTTTCTTTTCTCTTTTTCTAGCTGTAAGTATAGCAGCTTCATTCATTAAGTTTTCTATATCTGCAGGTGTGAATCCTGGAGTTCTTCTTGCAAGAACTTCAATCTTAACATCCTCAGCTAACGGTTTATTCTTAGAATGAACCTTAAATATAGCTTCTCTACCTTTTACATCCGGTGCTCCTACAACCACTTGTCTATCAAATCTACCAGGTCTTAAAAGTGCTGGGTCTAATATATCAGGTCTATTTGTTGCAGCCATTATTATTATACCTTGGTTAACACCAAATCCATCCATTTCAACTAGTAATTGGTTAAGGGTTTGCTCTCTTTCATCATGGCCTCCACCAAGACCCGCACCCCTTTTTCTACCAACCGCATCAATCTCATCTATAAATATTATAGCTGGAGCATTTTTCTTTGCGTCTTCAAATAAAGATCTAACCCTTGAAGCTCCTACCCCAACAAACATTTCAACGAAATCTGATCCACTTATACTAAAGAATGGCACTCCCGCTTCTCCTGCAACTGCTCTTGATAAATATGTTTTACCAGTACCTGGAGGTCCAACCATTAATATACCTTTAGGTATTCTAGCTCCTAAATCAATATATTTTTTAGGGTTTTTCAAGAAATCAACAACTTCTTGTAAGTCTTCTTTTTCTTCATTAAGTCCTGCTACGTCTTTAAATGTAACTCTTGTTTTATCATCATCCTTATGAACTTTCGCTTTTGATTTTCCAAAGTTCATAACTTTTCCGCCTCCACCTTGAGACTGATTCATAAATACAAACCATAGTATTAATACAAAGAAAAGCATAAGTAGCGATGGTATTATATCAAAGAACCAAGGAGTTGTTGGTTTTGGTGCCCCAATTAATTGTAATTTACCTTCGTTAGCTTGTTTTAATAATTGATCTGCAAGCTTTTCTGATTGAATCTCTTGTGGTATGTATGTTTTAAACTTTTTATTCGTACTCTTTATAGTTCCCTCTATAACCGTGTCTTCTACAATCTTTATACTAGATATGTTTTCTTTCATAAGTTCTCTGTAGACACTTGAAAACTTCATTTCTTCTACTTTCTCTGTTGGACTACCTGAGAACTGTACTATCCCCACGATAATTATAAATATAAGTAGATAGAAACCTGCTCCCTTTAAAATCTTATTCAAAAGAAGCCCTCCTTTCGTAAGTTGTTTTAATTTATAGTTTCTTAAAGGTAATCTTTAAGACTTCTTTTGTATTTGCATCAATTTTATAATTTTCACTAATCTTATAATCTCCAACACAAACTACTTCTTCATTATCTACCAACACAGGAATTTTACTTCTTTCTTCCCTAGGTATCTTCAAATCTATGAATAAACTTTTTAATTTCTTGCTTCCTCCAGCAAGTTTTATTTTATCCCCAGATTCTCTATTTCTTACTACTATCCCTCCTTTAAATTTATCTAAGTCAAATCCTTTAGAGGATTTATCAGCTTTCATACTTTTAAATCTTTCAACACTCATTGTTTTAGTTTCTATAAAGACTCCTGTTTCTTTTATTTTTATAACCCCATCTTTAGGAACGTTATAATTAAATTCGAAATCTTCATATGTTATTTCTTCATTTGTAAATAATATACTATCATTGTTTCTATATACAAACAAACCTCTAGGTAAAACTAATTTTTTATTTATTTTATCTTCATTCTCTAAATCAAATACATCTTCTATATGCTTTTGATCTACAAAATTAGTATCTCCTAAAATATACTTAATAGAATTTCTAATTATTCTACTTTTTATTGCTTTGTGTAAATCAATATATTTATCTAATATGATTTCAACACTTGTATTATTATTTAATTTTGAAACCTCTTCAAACTTTTTATTTCCTTCTTCTTCAATATAATCATTATCTAGCTTTAAGTTATTACCCATCCTACATATAGATTCAATCACATTAGTATTAAAATTTTCTTGCATATAAGGAATTAAATCTAATCTTATTTTATTTCTAGTATATATGTTTTCTAAATTTGTACTATCTATTCTCGGATTTAAATTATATTCTTCACAATATGCTTCTATACTACTTCTTTCTATATCAAGAATAGGTCTAATTATAGTTTCATCTCTCTTATATTCAATACCTTTTAATCCTTGTAATCCAGTGCCTCTCATCATTCTCATAAGAATAGTTTCAGCTTGATCGTTTAAGTTATGTCCTATTGCTATTTTATTTGATTTAGTTTTTTGCTTTATCTCATAAAACATTTCATATCTTAATTTTCTAGCACCTTCTTCTATTGATAATCCATTTTTTTTGCAATATTCAGGCACATTTATTGATTTAACAAAAAATTTAACACCTAAACTATCACATAGTTTAGATATATACATAACATCCTTTTGTGCTTCTATACCTCTTATTTGGTGATTTAAGTGTGCTGCATATATGGAAATATCGTATTCTTCCTCTAGTTGCTTTAATATATGCAATAAACACACAGAGTCTGGTCCTCCTGATAGACCTAATACTATTTTATCACCCTTTTGTAATAAATTATATTTATTTATAGTACTTCGTACTCTATCTACTATCATAAATCATACCTCTTATACTTAGTTTTTTGACTCAAGTATACTTTCTATAAAAACTTCTTAAATCCTTGTATAAATTATTTTATTTTAAAACCTTGTTAAATAATATAATACCAAATAAATTAATCCAGGGGTAGTTTTTTTACATACATTTAATTCCATCAATACAAAATTCACATTACTTAAATATAATTAAAATAATATCATACAATAAGAGTATAAAATACCATTTTACAAAATTAATTTTTTATAAGTAAGGAGTAATCAAAATGAAAAAAATTTTATCAGTTTTAATTACATCATTTGTATTTGTATCTTTTATTTCAATTAATTCCCATTGTTTAGAAAACACACAGGTCGATAAAAAGACTGCTTATATTACATTTGACGATGGTCCAAATAAAAATACTCCTGAAATATTAGATTTATTAAGCAAGTATAATATGAAAGCAACTTTTTTTGTCTTAGAAGATAGAATAACCTTATATCCCGACATAGTCAATAGGATGCTTAAAGAAGGTCATTCAATAGGCTTGCATGGTCAAAGCCATGAAAAAGCAGTATTTTATTCTTCTGGTTCATCTGCTTTAAACGAAATTAATAATACAAGACATACACTGAAAGATTTAACAAGTTACGATACTAAACTAGTCAGAGTCCCTTATGGTAGCAAGCCCTACCTAACAAAAAATCAATACGATAGTTTAGTTAACTCTGGTTATAATCTTTGGGATTGGAGTATAGATAGCACAGATACACATAAAAATGCAACTGTATCATCTATAGTTTCTAACACTAAGAATTCCTTAAGTGAATCTGGAAATTCAGTTATCTTGTTTCATGACAAACAAACAACTGTAAAAGCTTTACCTAGTGTATTGGAGTATTTAAAAAATAATAATTATGAAATTAAAGTCATAGACCAAAATCAAACTCCAATGAATTGGTGGAATAGAAATTTCTATTAATTTTAAAAGCTGACTAATTATTAGTCAGCTTTTAATTAAGCTCTTCCGCGTTTATACTCACTTTATTTATTCCTTCAAACAATCCATCTATACACATATTATACTCTATATTTAACTGTATAGATTTATTTAATTTGTTTATTTCTAGTTTTTGAGTATTTATTTTTATATCAAATAATCCTTGAGGAGTTCTATATTTAGTTATTGTCTCTTCTCCTTGAACAAACTTCATATCTGATTTAACAACTCCAAATCTTTTTATAAAAACTTCATTTTCTGAAATTTTTATCGTAGTTGTTACATGAACAGATCCCTCTTCTAATTCTTCTTTATACACTATATATATATCATTATTTTTCTCATACATACTTCCTTTAGATGTAACTTCTATTAAATCTTCATTACCTAAATTGTCATATTGTTTTGTATGCATAGATATATTTACATCTATCATATTTAACCTCCATAGTAATATAAACCTTAGGTGAAATTCACCTAAAGTTTACACTTTAACTAATATTTTTGAATTTCAACTTGTTCTATATCCGTTATTTCTCTATTAAGAAACTCTTTACCTATAGATGCAAATCTTTCAGGTATATCAGATACATAATATTTATAGTATCCTTCTTTATCTACATTATTATTTAACAAATTATTTTTAGTTAAAACATCTTTTAAATCTTTAGCTGTTTCTCTAGCAGGATTTACCAAAGATATTTTTCCTTCTAATACTTTATTTATAGTTCTCTTTAAAAGCGGGTAATGGGTGCATCCTAAAACTAAAGAATCTATATTTGAAGCCTGTAACTCTTCTAAATATTTTTTAGCTGTTAATTCTGCAACTTCCGTATTTGCCCATCCTTCTTCAACTATAGGAACAAATAATGGACATGCTTTACCAATTATTTTTATTTTATCGTCTAACTTATGAATTTCGCCCTCATAAGCTTTTGAATTTATAGTTCCTTCTGTTCCTATAACTCCTACAACTTTGTTTTTAGTAGTATAGGCCGCCGTTCTAGCTCCAGCTTCTATAACACCTATTATTGGTATATCATATTTTGCTTGTGCTAGTTCTAAACTTCTAGCTGTTGCTGTATTACAAGCTATTACTATCGCCTTAACACCTTTAGATATTAAAAAGTTAATAGCTTGAAAAGTGTATTTAATAACTGTTTCTTTAGATCTTGATCCATAAGGAACCCTAGCCGTATCTCCAAAATACACTATATTTTCACTAGGAAGTATACTAGTTATTTCTTTTAAAACTGTAAGTCCTCCTAATCCCGAATCAAAAACTCCAATTGAATTATTATTCATCTAACATGCACCTTCTTCTATTGTCTATCCTCTATAGCTAATTTTATTAAATTGTCTATAAGGTCAGTGTATTGTATTCCTGTTGCATCCCAAAGTTTTGGATACATACTTATATTCGTAAATCCTGGTAAAGTATTTATTTCATTTATATAAATTTCTCCATCTTTTTTATCAACAAAAAAATCTACTCTAGAAAGACCTTTACCATCTATAGCTTTAAAAGCATCTATAGCCATTTGTCTTATTTTCATCATAGTTTCTGCATCAATACTAGAAGGTATTTCTAGCTTAGATACTCCATTTATATATTTATCTTCATAATCATAAAAATCTTTTGCAGGTATTATTTCTCCAGCTATCGATGATTTTACTTCATCATTTCCTAAAACAGCAACTTCAATTTCTCTTGCATCTATACCTTGTTCTAATACTATTCTTCTATCATACTTTAAAGCTTCATTTATTCCACTTAAAAGTTCATTTCTATTAGATACCTTTGATATACCTACACTAGAACCCATGTTAGCTGGTTTAACAAATATAGGATAATTTAAAGTTTGCTCTATTCTATCAAGCTCATCATTCTTACTTATATCAAATTGCCATTTAGTTGTATAAGTATAATCTACTTGAGGTAATCCAATTTGAGTAAATACTTTTTTACATATAAGTTTATCCATACCTACACTAGATGCTAAAACACCGCATCCAACATATGGAATATTACTTATCTCAAATAGTCCTTGTATCTTTCCATCTTCTCCATAAGGTCCATGAAGTACAGGGAATAAAACATCAAAATGCTTAAAGGTTCCATCATTAAATTCTAGACCTACTTTAGAATTCCCGTTAGGCATTAAATTAATTTTAACAGTTTTATCCGCTAATTCTTCCCATTTTCCATTAGCTATATTTTCTGCAGAACCACTATAATACATCCATTTTCCGTCTTTATTTATTCCTATTGTGTGTATATCATATTTTTCTTTATTTATATTCTTAAATATAGATGAAGCTGAAATTCTTGAAACATCATGTTCACCGGATTTTCCACCGAAAATTAATGCTACACTTAATTTTCTCATCTTATTTCACCCTTCTAATTTAATTTGTATTTTTATAATTATATGCGTTTTTATTATCTAAGTGATTATTATAGTTCATTTAACAAAAAAAATAAAGGAGTAGTTACTCCTTTATTTTTAATATTTATCTATTTCGCAAATACATGATTTCCTATTCTTTTATATGGATCTAGTTTTTTAATCCAGTTGCAAGTTGAAATTTCCGGATTCCAAAAATATATTGCTCCACTCGTAGGATCACTTCCATATAAAGCTTCTCTAGCTGCTTTATATGCACTATCTGTTGGATCCTTATAAATTTCCCCATTATCTACTACCGAAAATGCATTTCTTTGATAAATAACATCTTTTATATTATCTGGAAATCTAGGATCTAAAACTCTATTTATTACAACCGCCGCTACGGCAACTTGTCCTTCATATTCTTCTCCTCTAGCTTCACTAGATACTAATTTGGACAATAAATACAGTTCATCATTTGTAATACTTATAACTTCTTTTGGTTCTGATTTATCTTCTTTATTATTGCTAACGAACTTATTACTTTCAATTCTATAGCTATTTTGTGTATTGCTATCAGCAAATACACTATTACTATTAAATGTTAAAATTAGCAGAGTACACATCGCTAAAAAGAATTTGGTGTGATACTTCATGTCGTAAAATCCACTCCTTTAAAATATATTATTTCTTATTAGACTTTAAATCCTCTAGTATTTCTAATATTTTAAATTTGATTTTTTTATTAGATGCCTTTTCAATATTTTCTCCTGATATCAACTTATATTCTTCATCTGTTAATACCTTTTTTAGTTTTTCATCTGTCTCTTTATCTATAACACCATTATTTTCGTCAACAAAGCATAGCGGAGGAAACATTACACACCACCAATTCCTACCTTGTCCTTCACCTATAATGATTCTTAAAGCTTTATACTCTCCTGCTGGTAAAACTATATTTGAATATTGTTTTGCAGGAAAATTAGTATATTCAAGATTAACCTTCACTTCATAAGTATACCCATTTTCCTCAATAATATTTTTAGATATTTTTTCTAAGTTTTTTTTCTGAGATAAAATTATTTTTTCACTTTCCTCAATACTGTTTGATTTTTTTAACATCGGTTGTAAATACTTAATAACTTCATCTCTTACTTTCAACTTTAATGCCTGATCTTCATTGCTATCACTGTTTGCTAAAACATGAAATCTTATTAATTTATCTTTATAATTGCTTGAAACTCTTTCAACTTTATTTACTTCCCCAAAAATATATATAGTACTCATTATAATCATAGTTATTAATAAAACACTTAACCCCATTATTCTTAACTTTATCCTTTTCATAATATATATCCCCCTAATATATTTTAATATCTTGATTATCTCCTAATATGGATTTTTTATTCTTAAAGTTTTAAAAAAACATAAAAAAATAGACTGTTAATTTAAACAGTCTATTTTTTTATATATTTTTATTATTCATAGCTCTCTCTATTATAAATTGTTCAGCTTTTTCTATATGCTCTATAGCATATTTTTTAGCATCTTCATTATTACCAGATATTATAGCTTTTAAAATTCTCTCATGTTCTTCTACTAAATTATATGATGTGTCAAAATCAGATATATATGTTGCTCTGAATCTATGAACTTGTTCCCAAAGTGAATTTATTATTTGACTTAACTTTTTATTTTTAGTCGCGTTGAATATACATTCATGAAACTCAACATCTTTTTTTAATAGTACATCAATTTCATCTTTTCTTTCGATGCTACGTTTAAAATCTTCTGCTATATCTTGTAATTTTTTAGCATCTTCTTCATGTATTCTCTCTGCCGCTAAATATGCAGCTAAACCTTCTAAGCTCGATCTTATCTCTAATACATCTATTATATCCTTTAATGACATATTAGCTACATATGCACCTTTCCTCGGTAACATAACTACAAGCCCTTCTAGTTCTAGTTTTCTAATAGCCTCTCTTATAGGAGTTCTACTTACACCTAATTGTTCAGCTAATTGAACCTCCATAAGTCTTTGTCCTGGTTTTAATTGCCCCTCTAAAATAGCTTCTCTTAAGTTTTCAAAAACTACATCTCTTAACGGTTTATAATTGTCTAAATTTAATTTTGTTAAGCTATCCATAAATTTCAACTCCTTTATTGCTGCTTTTAACTAGATAAACCTGATTGTACTTACCCTGTAAATCTTCTTTGGCTTTGATTGCACAATCTTTATTGTCAAATAACCCAAAAACTGTAGGGCCACTTCCACTCATCATAGATCCTAATGCTTTATTTTTGATCATTATATCTTCTATTTGTCCTATTTCTGAATATTTCAAAGAAGTAACTTCTTCTAATACATTCACCATATTCTCAGAAATAAATTTAACATCTTCCTTTTGTAAAGCATCTATAAGTTCTTTATTTTGAGGTCTTCTTTTAACTTTGTCCATATTTAAAGATTGGTAAACTTCCTTTGTTGATACAAATATATTAGGTTTACATACCAAAATGTTCAAATCTTCAGGTAAACCTTTTATATTAGTTAATTTTTCCCCTATACCTTCTGCTAATGCACTTCCTCCAGTTATACAAAACGGAACATCCGCTCCTAACTTCAACCCAATATCCTTTAATTCATTTTCACTTAACCCCAAGTTCCATAATTTATTTAAACCTACTAAAACTGCAGCTGCATTAGAGCTTCCTCCTGCCATTCCTGCTGCTACAGGTATATTTTTTTCTATAGAAATTTCTATTCCCTTTTCTATATTAAACTGATTTTTTAATAAATTTACAGCTTTATACATAATATTATCTTCATTTAAAGGTATATCTAAACTATTACTTTTTATTAATATTGAGTTTTCTTCTATTTCAGTTATTTTCAACTTATCATATAGATCTATTGTTTGCATTATCATCTCTACAAGGTGATAACCATCTTCTCTTTTTCCAAGCACATCTATTGATAAGTTAACCTTAGCTCTGCTCTTTAAATCTATAGAGTTCATGCTTTCCTCCTTATTGTGCTATAACGACCATAAATATTTATAGTATACATTATACTACAAAAAATAAAATAATAGGGAACTATAATTCCCTATTATCTTATTTTGTACATAATTTTATACTTCTACTGGAGTTTTTTTCTCAATTATTAAACATTGCCCTACATCTAATTGATCATCTGTTTTTATTTCATTTATCTCAGCTATATCATCTATTGTTGTATTATATTTCTTAGCTATATTCCATAGTTTATCGCCTTCTTTAGCAACATATATCGTTATACTAGGTCTTTGAGATAAATCTATAGGTCCTTGATCTTCGCCCTTAACAATAAAGCTATCTTTTTTCTTATCTAAAACTTCGCAGTATCTTCTAACTTTAACAGTTACATCTATTTGATCTCTATTTAAATCAAACTCTACTCTATCTATATTTACATGATTAAATGCGTTAGCACTGTCTTTTACATTTCCAACTTCAACATCATGAGTAAATGGTATTTCTTCTGTTAATCTATATACTGGTCTTAAACCTTCTACAGGAGTATATAAAACATCAATTAAAACTACACCTTCTACTATACTCTTTCCACCTTCAAATGATGAGTTTTCAACTATTATATTTGAATCTACACTTACTATATCTTTTATTTGTATATCATCACTATTATTTTTTATAGTATCTCTTATATTGAAAAATTCACTTCCACTACTTACAACTTTATTAAGCTCAACATTTCTGCTTTCAAACTTAAGAGCTCTATCAGGTGAATATGCGTCTTGTAATACCTCTCTCGTAACATCTTCTGATACTTTAACTTTAGCTCTTGCTGTACAATCTACTTCTAAAGCACCTGTATTTGTTTCTTCATTTCTCTTGAATATATAGTTTAAGTCAACTATTTCTACCATAGCCTCTTCTTTCATACCTTCGCATGCACCTGGAACTTCTATAAATTGAGTGAAATCTAACCCAACTCTATCTAATTCTACTAGTTCCCCTTCATAAGTGTAAGCTACTGGATTCAATTCTAAAACTCCACCAACTATAACCTTATTGTCAGATACCCTAGTTTCTTTTAATTTCATTCTAGGCCCTATAGAAACTATATTATCTATATCTTCAGTGCTTATGTTTATAGTATCTCTAACTACACTTTCAGATTTTTCTATTCCAACTATATCTTCAAACTGAACTTCTTTTCTATGTTTTTGAACATTTTCTATTTGAGAAACATCTTTTACTATATCTATAGTATTTTTTTCAAATAAACTACCTCTTATATTTAAAAGCGCTCCTACTCTTATCTTTCTTTCATTTATAACTGTACAATCTATATGCTCTACATCGTAGAAAAGCATATTTTCCATATCAGCTACTATATTATCTTTTTCTACCACTTCATTTATTTCTATTCTTCCCTCTACATTTGATACAGTGTTTTTATCTTCAGTTAGATAAATCACATTATAATTAAAATTCCCTCTAAATATTATTTTACCATCTAATATTTCTTGTTTCTTTAAAGCTATGTACCCCTCTGTTTTTATTATTTCATATACGTCGTCCTTTTTATCTGATACAACAGCTTCTGTTTCTATAAAAGTTTGAAACCTTCCAAAATCAATTCTGTTGTCAACTTGTAAAATATCTTTTATAAGATTCATATGTTACCCTCCTAAATTAAATATAACTATCACACTATATTTATATTTAGGAAGTAAAAAAAAAATTACACCTATTTTTAATAGGTATAATTTTTTAGCTTACATTTAATTTATTTGGTTCTTTAATTACTTTCAATTTAACGTTATCAGTTAATAGGTCTGAGTAGCTATATGATACTCTAGAATATCCATTATCCTCATCATCTAGCTTAACAACAAATATACTAGGATATACTTTTTCTAGTACGCCTTTTTTAGTAACTATTTGTTTTCTTCCTTTATTAGCTTTTAATAAAATTTTTCTTCCTAGGTGCTTCTCTAAAGTCTGTCTTATTTTATTCAAAGTTTGAACAGTGGCCATTACATCACCTTCTTTAACATTATATGTTTGTCATTTTAATATTACCACAATCAAACTTTTTTGTCAAACCCAAACTAAATATTTTATATATTTTTTGATAAAAAGTCAATACTGTTTTTTTTTCTAAATTTGGATTATAATCTATATATTTTTTTATACACAAAATCAATACCCATTATATATAGCCAACGGCATGGTTAATCTAAATTTCCCTCTGGTTTCTATACCTCCGACACCTTTAATCCCTGTAACTGTATGGTTTAATATTTCATCTAAAGGAACAACTTTATCTATTCTGGAACAAGCAATTTTTTCTACGACCAATAAAGGATCTAGCGCATGTATCATTACACGACTTGGAGAACTTGCAAAATTAGCTCCTGATTTTATTATTTCTTCATAATTAGATTGGCATGCTCCAGCAAATATAACTAAACTATCTAATGATGGATCATATTTTCTAGCTTCTTTTACTGTTTTTATAAAATTAGCTGTATTTCTATAATTTTTAATATCTTTAAGGTTTCCTTTACTATTAACTATAGCATCGTGTCCTGTTATAACTAATATAGATGGATTATGTTGTTCTAACAAATTTCTAACTTCTTTATATTGAAGGCTCTCAGGTATAGCTTTACCCACTGCCGGAATTCCCAATTTAGTATAAACATCTAGGCAAATTTTTAAATATTCAGGATCTCCGTCTATATGAAGAACTTTCCCTGGCATTCCATATGAATTTTGAACTTGATTTTGACCTTGACCTTGAGCTTGCTTATTATTATTTGAGGACTTTTGCATAGCTCTGTTTAGTCTTCTATTTCTCTCTCTAGTTTTTTTTATACTTTTATGCAAAATATTTTCAACATCTTTGTCTATTAATGTATCTTTCATATCGTAAAAGTTTACTTTCTCCAAGTCATCTATTCCTGAATCTGCAATTATTCTAAAGGCAACTCCTTTTAGAATAGCTATCTTTTGATTATTCTCATCTATTTCAAACCCTATTATTCTAAATATAATATCTTTCTCATAAGACTTTCTTACAACGATGTCTCCTATCTTCATAATATAGTTGTCCTCCTATAAAATTTGTGTTCTTACTTTATAATATGACCGTCGACAAATATTGTTACTATGTACCTTTAATTTGTTTTATATTACTAAGTCTCATTTAAATAATTTACAATATGTGATATTTATCATTGAAATCAACTTGTTTAAATGATATTATATTCTTAACAAATGCTTATTTATATAAGCAAATATTTAGATATGGTGATACTAATGACTGATAGAGAAAAAGAAATTTTAGATATTTTAAAGAATGATCCTATGGTTTCACAGCAAACATTAGCTGACATGCTCAATATAACAAGATCTTCTGTTGCTGTGCACATAACAAATTTGATGAAGAAAGGCTATATAAAAGGAAAAGGTTATATCATAAGCGCAAGTAAGTTTGTAACCGTTATAGGCGGCGCTAACGTCGATATACAGGGTTCTCCTAGTAATACTCTTACAATGTTTGATTCAAACCCTGGAAAGATTGATATTTCTTTAGGAGGTGTTGCACGAAATATTTGCGAAAATATTTCTAAACTCGGAGTAAATACTAAACTTATATCTGCTATAGGGAATGATATTTATGGAAGTCGTATACTAACAGAATGTAAAAAACTAAATATAGATGCATCAGATTGTTATATATCTGATTCATTCCCAACATCTATGTATTTATCAATTTTAAACAATGACCAAGATATGCAGCTAGCTATATCTCATATGGATATAATCAATAAAATTGATGTTGACTATATTATTTCAAAACACTCAGCTATAAAAGATTCATTAGCTATTGTTTTAGATACAAATTTATCTTTCGATGTTATTGATTATATAAGTAAGACTTACACTGATATACCTATTTTTATAGATACAGTTTCTACTCAAAAAAGTATGAAGATAAAAGATATTATAGGAAGATTTAATACTATAAAACCTAATAAGCTAGAAGCTGAGATACTATCAGGAATAAAGATAAATAACGAAGAAGATTTATATGAATGTGCCAAATACTTCCTAGAAAAAGGTGTTAAAAATGTTTTTATAACATTAGGTAAAGATGGCGTATTCTGTGCTAATAAAGAAAATCACTTATTACTTTCAGGAGTTAAGGTTGACACTATTAGTGCTACAGGTGCTGGAGATGCATTTTTATCTGCACTTGTCTATGGATACCTTCATAATTTCAATTTAAGAGACACAGCTGAATTCGCAACAGCTGCTTCTATACTTACATTAATGCATAAAAACACTATTAATCCAAGTATGTCTGTTGATAGTGTTGAAAAAATTTTAAAGGAGATGATCTAAAATGTTAGAAAAATACTTAAATGTCCATCCAGAGGTTAAAAAAGCTTTAGCAGAAGGTCTTCCAGTGGTAGCATTAGAATCAACTATAATTTCTCATGGTATGCCTTATCCTAAAAATATAGAGATGGCTAAAACAGTTAGTAAAATAATTAGAGAAAATGGAGCTATTCCGGCTACTATAGCTATAATAGATGGAGTTTTAAAAGTAGGTCTTACAACCGAAGAAATTGAATTCTTAGGAACTAGCAAAGATATTGTTAAAGCTAGTAGAAGAGATTTACCTTTTATTATATCTAAGAAGTTAAATGGAGCTACTACAGTTGCTACTACAATGATATTAGCTAACTTAGCTGGAGTTAAAGTATTTGCTACAGGAGGTATAGGTGGTGTACATAGGGGAGCTCAAGAAACATTTGATATATCTGCTGATTTACAAGAATTAGCAAATACAAATGTTGCAGTAATTTGTGCAGGCGCCAAATCTATACTAGATATAGGTCTTACTTTAGAATATTTAGAAACTAACGGTGTTCCAGTTATAGGTTTTGAAACTGAAGAATTCCCTGCATTCTATACTAGAAAAAGTGGATTTGGAGTTGATTATAAAGTTGAATCTTCTTTAGAAGTAGCTTCAGCATTAAAAGCTAAATGGGATTTAAATTTAAAAGGTGGTATGGTAATCGGCAATCCAATACCTAAAGAATTTGAAATGGATTATGATACTATAAACAACGCTATTGAATCAGCTTTAAAAGAAGCTGAGGAAAAAAATATAGCTGGTAAGAAGGTAACACCATTCTTATTAGATAGAGTAAAGACTATCACAGATGGAAAAAGCTTAGATGCCAATATAGAACTAGTTTATAATAACGCTAAGGTTGCAGCTCAAATAGCTAAAGACTTATCAGAGTTAAAATAAAAAATTCGCTTCGCTTGAGCGACTACGTCTGCGAACCACTTTATGTCGCCAACGACTTTGTCCGTTGCTCAAGATTATAAGTTGCAAATTATATTTATCCAAAGTTCAGGATTAAATATAATTTACTAAGAATAAAAAAAGGAGCCTTAGCTCCTTTTTTATTCTTCTTTTAAATTAGGAATTACTTTTTTTACTTCTTCCACTTGATGCCACGTCTTATCGATGTCGTTATCCTTAACGTAATCCTTTAAAGAATTTAATGATGTAAATTCTTTTGTAGATAGATTATCATCTTCATCAATGAATTTTAGTAAAAACATTTTATCTCCTTATTTTCCACAACATTTTTTGAATTTTTTACCGCTTCCGCATGGACAAGGCTCATTTCTTCCTATCTTGTCATCTTTAACTACTGTTTTTGTAGCTTTGAAAGCTTTTTGTAATTCTTTTTTCTTATCTTCTGATAATATTCCATTCCATCCTTCTAAGTTATATAACCAGTGAGCTTCTACTGCTACCATATTGTAGTATAACTTTTCCCAGTCTATTTCTAATTTTATCTCTGTATCAGCTTCTATAGTTTCTAATTTCTCTTCTGAAAATTCTTCTTTTAAACTTTCACTTATTCCATCTATGAATCCCATCATGTATTCAACAGATGTATTGTGAGCAGCTGCTAAATCGCTAACTTTTCCTTCTATAACATCTTTTTTATTATTTAATATTTCATTGTATATTTCTGTTTCTTTCTTTAAGTACTCTTCCCAGAACTTTATTTCTTCTTCTTGGCTATTGTGGTTTTCACTTAATGATCTCCATGTAGTATATAAACTCATTTTAATTTCCTCCTAGTTCATGAATAAATCATGCTTAATTATAAATATCTAACTCTTATATTATATCATAATTGAATAATTCTTTTAATACTTTTATAGCATAGTCCTGTTCTATAAAAAACGGGCTACTTGCAATAGTTATAACCTTAGCTCTATCTATATATTCTTTTATCTTATTTACTCTTAAATCATAGGATATATATTCCATATCTTTAGAAAATATATCTAAATCTATATCTAATACTATTTCACCCTCAACATCTAATTCAAATCCATAAGTGCTATCTATTATTACAGCCTCTGAAAATATATCGTGATGCAATGCAGGTTTTATAAAGTTCCCTACATTTAAAACATAGTTTGTGTACCTAAATACATCATCTATATCATTTATATCAACGTTATAATCTTCTGGCTCTCTCATGTCTTTATGTTGGTCTATGTGAACTAATTTGCATCCTTTATTAAACATTCCTTTTTTTAAACTTTTAATCCAAAAGTAAAAGGAGTGATTATGGTTATCAAAAATATAAATATCTTTATCTTTATAGTTAAACTTAACCATATTCTCTAATCCGATAGCATTTATTTCTTTATCAAAATCAATTTCACTAAATACTATTTTTTCTCCAACCTTTACAAAATCCAAATTTCCTTCTATCAACTTAGGAACAAATATTTTTTTATTTTTTCTTTCATCATAAGAAAATATATTATTTCCAACAGGCTCCTCTATATAAAATCCATTGTACTTTTCCATATTTAAACCTCAAATAAATTCCAAGGATATTCATTAGGCGGCTCACAGATAAATTCCATTTTTTCCTTAGTAGTCGGATGGTCTATTTCAATTTTATAAGACCATAATGCTATTTGATCTCCAACTTTATTTATATTTTGACCATATCTTTGATCTCCAAATAGAGGATGTCTTCTGCTTGAAAATTGAACTCTTATTTGATGAGATCTTCCAGTTTTTAAATCTACTTCAACCATGCTAAATTTATCTTCTTTGCCTAAAGTAGTATAACTTAATTCTGCATTTTTAGCATCTTTATGATCTTTATTAACTACACTGACCATATTAGTCTTTTTATTTTTATAAAGAAAATCTTTTAAAGTATGTGCATCTTTTTTCATGCTACCATTTAATACAGCCCTATATGTCTTTTTAAATGTTTTATTTCTGACTTGCTCAGATAGTCTAGACGCAGCTTTAGATGTCTTTGCAAACACCATTGCTCCCCCTACAGGTCTATCTAGTCTATGCACAAGTCCTATAAATACATTTCCAGGTTTATTATATTTAACTTTTACATATTGCTTCAAAAGATTAACCATATCTTTATCATTAGTATCATCACCTTGCGATAATATATTTACAGGCTTTTCTACAACTAATAAATGATTATCTTCATATAATACTTTTACCATTATTTAGACTCCCATCTTCCAAATATACCACAAGGAAGAACTTTACCATCTTTTGATGTAGGTAATCCTATTTCTCCACCATATATATTTCCACCTTTAGCATGCTTAGCAACTGTTGCATCTAATATATGCTCAAGTATAATTGGAGATAATCCTGTTGTGTATGAGTTTATTAAGAAGAATAAAGGATTGTCTGATAAAACTTTTGTGCATAGTTCAACTAGTCCATATAATTTTTCTTCTATTTGCCATACTTCACCTTTAGGCCCTCTTCCATATGAAGGTGGATCCATTATTATAGCATCGTATTTATTTCCTCTTCTAATTTCTCTTTCTACAAACTTAACAACATCATCTACTATAAATCTTACTTTTCTATCTCCTAATCCAGAAGTTTGTAAATTTTCCTTTGCCCAAGTTACCATACCTTTAGATGCATCTACATGACATACTTCCGCTCCAGCAGCTGCACAAGCAACAGTTGCTCCACCTGTATATGCAAATAAGTTTAAAACTTTTATAGGTCTACCAGCATTTTTTATCATTTCCATTGACCAGTCCCAGTTAGCAGCTTGCTCTGGGAATAATCCTGTATGCTTAAACCCAGTTGGGCTTATATTGAATTTAAGGTTTTTATAACTTATTGTCCACTTTTCTGGATATTTCTTTTTATGTTCCCATTGGCCTCCACCTCTACTACTTCTGTGGTAATGTCCATGTGGGTTTTTCCATAATCCTTTTTCTTCAGCAATTGGCCACATAACCTGAGGATCTGGTCTTCTTAAAACAACATCTCCCCAACGCTCTAATTTTTCTCCATTACCCATATCTATAAGTTCATAATCTTTCCATTTATCAGCTAATAATAACATTGATTTCCTCCTAAAAAATTAATCTCAATTTATGTATTATATCATATTATTACTTGATATTTTGAGTATTTTAAAGAGTTTATATACTTATTCTTAAAATTTGGTAATACTATTGTATAATAGTATTGTATTAAAATTTTAAATGTTTACTTAGGAGGGGTTTTTTATGGCAAGTCAAAAAATTTTAGATGCATTAAACAATCAGCTTCAAATGGAGTTCTTTTCTGAATATTTTTATATGTCTATGGAGGCATACTTCATGGATAACAATTTAGATGGTTTCGCAAACTTCTTTAATGTACAAGCTAAAGAAGAAAGAGATCATGCTTATAAGTTATTCAATTACATAAGTAGAGCTGGTGGAAAAATAATTTTACAAGCTATTGAACAACCTAAAAGTGACTTTGAAAGTCCTTTAGAAGTGTTTGAATTAGCATTAAACCACGAAAAACTTATAACTAATTCAATTCATGAGTTAACTGATTTAGCAATATCTGAAAAA
The DNA here is from genome assembly GCF_048568265.1 of Paraclostridium dentum. Taxonomy (NCBI): domain Bacteria; kingdom Bacillati; phylum Bacillota; class Clostridia; order Peptostreptococcales; family Peptostreptococcaceae; genus Paraclostridium; species Paraclostridium dentum. Next base: position 2,990,731 of record NZ_CP183813.1, read on the forward strand.
GATCATACAACATCTTCTTTCTTAAGATGGTTCATAGATGAGCAATCTGAAGAGGAAGAAAGCATGGAAAAAATAGTTAGAAAGTTAAGATTGCTAAAAAATGATCCTGCTGGTCTTTTAATGATAGACCAAGAATTAGCTCAAAGAACTTACGTACCAATCGCACCAAACGCTTAAACTAAAAAAGCTGTTTAATAAATTTATTAAACAGCTTTTTTATTATTTATTTATGTAGTAAGTTTCGTTGCCTGTAAACACTTTATTTACATCTTGTTGTTGTATTACTTTTCCATTTGCTATTAATTTGAAATTACTTAATTCCCAATCATCACTTATAGATGTTAATTTTTCTTTTCTTATCCAATAGTTAGATATATTATTTATATCTACTTCTTCTCCATCTTTTGTTTTTAATATATAGTTGTCTACTTGATTTCTTTCAAAGTCATTTCCTGCATTATCTAATTTCCATTCAAATTTCTTACCTTCATTTGTTTCAAATCCGAAATATACATTATCATCAGTTCCTGCATATTTATTATCTGCAGTCTTTAATACTATATTAAATTCATTAGTTAATGAATCATTATCTCCTGTATTTACATTAGATACTTCATTCATGAATCTATATAAAAATCCAGCAGTACATACTTGAGAATTTTTTATAGCTTCTCTTCCAGAATAATCCCAATCATCCCAACTATGACTCATAGTTGAATGACTATAATATAAATCTTTAGCTATCTTAGCATATTTGATAGAGTTTTGTGTCATCCATTTATTAAAACTTGGATTTTCCATAGCTTTTTTATATACTCCTGATGTAGTGTCATTTCCTGAAGTATTTAAAGCATAGTTATCTTTTCTTTCTTCTACAAATGTTTCATATTTAACATGCCCAGGACTATCTACTGCAGTTACATTTGAAGCATGGTATGGAGTATTTAAATCCCCTAAATAATGTAATCCCTGTCCTAAAAGGAATGCAGCTTCTTTGAAGTTCCCCTTTTCCCATTCATTTTTAGCCAATGTAGTAAACTTTCTTACTTGAGTTTCTGCAGTATCATATATAGGATATGATGCATACCAACTGTTATCTATAGTAAAATTGTTTCCAGTATCAGGATCATAGAAATGATCTTGATATAAGTCATATGCATTAGGATCGTAATCTGGATATGTAGACCCTAACTTTAAATCCCCTATATATTCATTTAATATTTTAATATTGTCCTTAACTTGCTGAGATTCATTTCCGCTTAAATCATTATTTAGCATAGTTAACCCATGCTCTGCTATTAATGAATGTGTTCCTGTTCCATCTTTTTTACCATCCCATGCATAAGAAGTCCCCCCCATAAGAGTACATAACCCTAATATGCACAGTATATTCGATACTTTTTTTAAAGCTTTCATGTATTGACCTCCCTAATATCCTCTTGTATTACATTTCTTTCATGTCAAATATTATCATTTTTTATTTTTTTAACAATATTTTTGGACTAAAATATCGATATAAGGGAGTAAAATTAGAATTTTAAAAAAATATGGAGTTGTTTTAATTATCTAAAAACAACTCCATAATCTCTTAGTCTGCTATATTGTAAACTGCTAATCCATCTCTATTTATTTCTTTTTTCTTAACTTCTACTAAAGCTTTTAATGTATCTAACGAAGTCATTACTTCTGTTGAAAACTCCGTAGCTGTTCTTCTTATCTTGAACCCATCTCTAGTTGAGTCATTTCCTTTAGTAGGTGTATTTATTACTATATCAACTTGCTTGTTTCTTATAACATCTAATATGTTAGGTCTAGCTTCTTCTACTCTATTTACTATTGTAGCTTCTATTCCATTTTTTCTTAAAGATTCAGCCGTTCCTTCTGTTGCTACAAATGTATATCCTAACTCATTCATGTCTTTAGCTATTTCTATAAACTCATCTTTATCATAGTTATTTATAGTTGCTAAAACAACACCTCTTTTATTAGACATCTTTTTACCAGCACCTAAGAATCCTTTGTATAAAGCTTCTTCTAAAGTTTCTCCTACTCCTAAAACTTCTCCTGTAGATTTCATTTCAGGCCCTAAGCTTACATCTACCTTAGCAAGCTTTGACATTGAGAATACTGGCACTTTTACAGATATTAGCTTAGGCTCTTTATAAACTCCTGTTCCATATCCTAAATCTTTTAACTTAGCTCCTAACATACATTTCGTAGCTAAATCCACTATAGGCACCTTACTAACCTTACTTATATATGGAACTGTTCTACTAGCTCTTGGGTTAACTTCTATTATATACAGTTCTCCATGGAACTCTATAAACTGGATATTAACCATTCCTAATACGTTTAATTCTAAAGCAATTTTTTTCGTATAATCTAATATTTTTGCTTTTATTTCGTCACTTATGTTTTGACTTGGATACATTGTTATACTATCTCCAGAGTGAACTCCAGCTCTCTCTAAATGTTCCATTATACCTGGTATTAATATTTCTTCTCCATCACATATAGCATCTACTTCTATTTCTCTACCAGTTAAGTATTTATCTATAAGTACAGGATTTTTAGTATCTCTTAAAAATGCATCTTTCAAATATTGAGCTAACTTATTTTCATCATAAGTTATTTCCATTCCTTGACCACCTAGAACATATGAAGGTCTAACAAGTACTGGATATCCTAACTTTTTAGCTTCTTCAATACCTTCGTTTACTGACCATATAGCTTTACCTTTCGGTCTATTTATATCTAGTTTTTCTAATAACTCATCAAACTTCTCTCTATCTTCAGCTGCATCTATATCCTTGCAACTAGTTCCTAATATCTTTATTTTCTTTTCATCTAGGAATTTAGCTAATTTTATAGCTGTCTGACCTCCAAATTGAAGTATAACTCCATCTGGATTTTCTTTTTCTATTATATTTAAAACTTCTTCTTCTGTTAGTGGTTCAAAGTATAATTTATCAGAAGTATCAAAATCTGTACTTACTGTTTCTGGATTGTTATTTACTATTATAGTTTCTATTCCTTGTGCTCTTAAAGATTTTACACAGTGAACTGAGCAATAATCAAATTCTATACCTTGACCTATTCTTATTGGTCCAGACCCTAAAACTATTACCTTTTTCTTATCACTTACTACTACCTCGTCATATTGTTCGTAAGTTGAGTAGTAATATGGAGATAAAGCGTCAAACTCTCCTCCACAAGTATCAACCATTTTATATGATGGATTTATATTATATAAGCTTCTTAATTCATAAACTTTAGCTGGACTTATTTTCATTAAATCAGCTATCCCTTTATCTGAGAATCCTTTTTTCTTTAACTCTAGTAAATATTCTTTATTTAAATCTTCTATATGCATTCCTCTTAACTTCTCTTCTTGCTCTACTATCCACTTAAATTTATTTATAAACCACTTGTCAACTCCAGTGATTTGTTCTATCATCGCTAGCTTATAGCCTCTTCTTATCATTTCAGCTAAGTCAAATAGTCTTTCATCATCAGGAACTACTACTCTTGCTTTTAGTTCTTCTATACTTCTATCTTCAGATGCCTTGTGAACTAATGAGTATTTTCCTATTTCAAGAGATCTTATTCCTTTAAGTATAGCTGCTTCAAAATTACTTCCTATACTCATTATTTCTCCTGTAGCCATCATCTTTGTTCCTAACTTTCTGTTAGCTTGCTTAAATTTATCGAATGGCCATTTAGGTATTTTTACAACTACATAATCTAATGTAGGTTCAAAACATGCATAAGTCTTTTTAGTAACAGCATTTTGTATTTCATCTAATGTATATCCTAATGCAATTTTAGCTGCAACCTTAGCTATTGGATATCCTGTAGCCTTTGATGCAAGTGCAGAAGATCTACTTACTCTTGGGTTTATTTCTATTATTGCATACTCTAAACTGTGAGGATTTAAAGCTATTTGAACATTACATCCCCCTTGAACTTCTATAGCATTTATTATATCTATTGATGCTTTTCTAAGCATTTGATATTCTTTATCACTTAAAGTTTGGCTCGGTGCTACTACTATACTGTCTCCTGTATGAACTCCAACTGGATCTATATTTTCCATATTACATACTGTTATACAGTTACCATTAGAATCTCTCATTACTTCATACTCTATTTCTTTCCAACCTTTTATACTTTTTTCAAGTAGTACTTGGCTTACTGGACTTAATTGTAGTCCTTGAGAAAGTATTTCTGTTAACTCTTCCTCGTTGTCAGCTATACCTCCTCCAGTTCCTCCTAGAGTGTATGCAGGTCTTACTACTACCGGATATCCTATTTTCTCTGCAAATGCTAATCCATCCTCTAAGTTAGTTACTATATCACTAATAACTACTGGTTGGTTTATTTCTTTCATTACTTCTCTAAATAAATCTCTGTCTTCACCTTTTTTTATAGAATCTATAGAAGTTCCTAAAACTCTTACATTATATTTATCAAGTATTCCTGCATCATGAAGTTCAACAGCTAAGTTAAGTCCTGTTTGACCTCCCATTCCTGCTAATATACTATCTGGTCTTTCTTTTTCTATTATTTTTTCTATAAATTCTATTGTTAATGGTTCTATATATATCTTATCCGCTACTTCTCCATCAGTCATTATTGTAGCTGGGTTACTGTTTATTAAAACAACTTCTATTCCCTCTTCTTTTAACGCTTGGCAAGCTTGTGTTCCTGAATAGTCAAACTCAGCTGCTTGTCCTATTATTATCGGTCCTGAACCTAGTACTAATGTCTTTTTTATATTATCTATTTTAGGCATAATTTATTTCTCCTTATCTAAGTTAATTTAAACAATCGCTTATATTAGTGCTAAAAACTTATCAAATATATAATCATTGTCTTTTGGCCCTGGACAAGCCTCTGGATGGTACTGAACACTATATATTGGTAGTTCTTTGTGTCTCATACCTTCAACAGTATTATCATTTAAATTTATATGTGTTACTTCCATGTTTTCTGGCATTCTAGATACATAATATCCATGATTTTGAGATGTTATATATACTTTCTGGTCTTCTAAATCTTTTACTGGATGATTTCCACCTCTATGTCCAAACTTAAGTTTTCCTGTTTGACCTCCAAGTGTTAAGGCTAGTAATTGATGTCCTAAGCATATACCTGCTATAGGTTTTTTACCTATTAATTCTTTTATATTTTTTATAACATCTTCTAAATCTTCTGGATCTCCAGGTCCATTAGATAAGAATATTAAATCGGGATTTTCCTTAAGTATTTCATCAGCACTTGTTGTTGCTGGGAATACAACTAAATCGCATCCTCTTGCTTTAAATGATCTTAATATATTTTGTTTAACCCCAAAGTCCATAACTGCTACTTTAGGTCCATTTCCTTTTATATATTCTTTCTCTTTTCTAGTAACTGTTTTAACAGCTTCTGTATTTGAGAATTTTCCTATTTTAGAAACAACATCTTCTAATGTAAAGTTCTCTAAAGTTATTATTCCTCTCATAGTTCCATTATTTCTTAAAATCTTAGTTAATGCTCTTGTATCTATTCCTTCAAGTCCTATAATTTTATTTTGTTTCAAATAAGTGTCTATATCCATTTCACATCTAAAATTATTTGGATTATCTGATTTCTCTCTTACTATGAACCCCTTCACATGAACTCCTGATGACTCTACGTCTTCTAAGTTTATTCCATAGTTTCCTATTAGCGGGTAAGTCATTGTTACTATTTGACCATAGTATGACGGGTCTGTTAAAACTTCTCCATATCCTGTCATTGAAGTGTTAAAAACTACCTCTCCTACACTATCCTTTAAATATCCAAAAGCTTTACCTTCAAATATAGTTCCATCTTCTAATATTAATCTAGCTTTCATAACTTACCTCCCTTTAAGCATTTTCTATTTCATTTATTATTTTTTCAGCAGCTTCACTTGGATTTTCAGCCTTAGTTATAGGTCTTCCAACAACTAAATAGTGAGCTCCTTTATTTATAGCATCTTTTGGTGTAACAACTCTTTTTTGATCTCCAGCATCAGATGTCTTAGGTCTTATTCCTGGACATACTGTAACAAATTCTCTTCCACAAGCCTCTACTATTCTATCAACCTCTTGAGCAGAACAAACTATTCCATCTATACCAGCTTCCTTAGCTAACTTAGCTCTTTTTATTGCTAACTCTTGAGTTGTCATATTACATCCTATATCTTGTAAATCTTTATCGCTTAAAGAAGTTAATACTGTAACTCCTACTATTATTGGTTTTTCTATTCCTAACTTTTCAGCTTCTTCTTTTGCAGCGAATGCACACTGTCTCATTCCTTCCATATCAGAAACATGGATTGTCATTAACCATACATTATCTCTTACTGCTGCTCTTACTGCACTTTGCATTGTGTTTGGAATATCATGAAACTTTAAATCTAAAAATATTTTTTTTCCTTTTTCTTTTAAATAATCTACAGTTTTCCCTCTTGTTGCTACATATTGTTCTAACCCAACCTTAAATATATCAACACTATCCTCTAGCTTATCTATTAATTCCTTAGCTTTATCAAAGTCGTTAGTATCTATAGCTACAATCAGCTTATCTTTTCCATTTATCATTTTACTCTCTCCTTTTTACATAAAGCCCCTAATATCAGAAAAATCCTTACACCTATAGAGGTGTAAGGATTCAATATTTCATAACTATTTTTTGTTATGACGATATCTTTCCCAGCCTCTCTGGACTAGTTTAAAAGACTTTATTATTTGATTTTTATATTAAAAAAACCTCTAACTAATCCAGTTAGAGGTTATATGTACACAAATTAAACATATCTTCATATATAACCTTACTAGCCTCTCTGGACTACTTTCAAGGAAGTTTTATTTTCATTTTTTATTGAAACTGTGGCTTTATATCCTCTCGGGATAATTTAAAGCTTTCTCTTTTTTATAATTATTACATTTATTTATAGTCATGTCAACTATTTTTAAAACCTTTACATAATAATCTAAACTAAAATACTATCTATAGTTTTTTTCAGCAGTAATAAAGATACATAGCATTTATTACCACCTTCCATAGTAATAATTCTCTGTTTTTTATCTATACTTTTAACTTTTAATTTATTTATTATATAAGACTTATGACATCTGATAAATCTATTGTCCAACTGAGATTCTAACTCTTTTAAAGTACCACTAAACTCTATATAACTATTCTCTGTTCTAAGAGCTATAAATCTTTTTTTGCACGTTTCAAAATATAAAATATCATCATATTTAACTTTTTCTATTTTATCCACTTTGTCAATAAAAAAACAATCCTCTTCTAATTCATTCTTTATCTTTTCATTAGCAACTAATATACATTCTTTGACTCTTTTACTTACTTCTTCAAAATTTTCTTTAACTATATAATCTATAGCCCCTATATGATATTTAAAAGTAAGATGACTCATATCTTTATGTGATGTAATTATAACTATAATCGCTTTTGTATCTATTTCATTTATTTGTTTAGCTAGTTGAATTCCATTTACATCTCCACCTATATTGATATCTAAGAAATATACCCCTCTATCCTTAGACTCTGATATATAACTTAAAATTTCTTGTGCTGAATCAGTAGATAATGTTATTTCTCCACCTATATCTTCAATTTCTAAAATAGATAATATAGACTCTTCTAGCTTACGCCTTTGCTCTTTATCATCCTCACATATAAATATCCTCATCCTAACTCCTCCTTATTTATATATATCTAACTGTTGAATAAACTCATCTTCAATTTTTATATTAAAAAATGCATTTTCATAATTTTTCAATATATCTTTTAGATTGCTCAATCCCATTCCTCTTTCTTCTCCCTTTGATGAAAATCCTTTTTCAAATAATAACGATACATCTTCGACCTTTTGTTTATACGTATTTGAAATAATTATAGATGTAAGATTTGTTTTTTCTAAAATTAAAATATTTAAAGACGGGTCTTGAGACTCCAAGCAAGCCTCTATACTATTATCTAAAAGAATTCCTAATATCCTACATAAATCCAATATATTAAAATTTACTTCTGATATAATATTTGGAATATGTAAGTTTGTTTTTATTTTATTTTTTTCAGCATGTATTAACTTAGAAGCTACTACCCCTTTAACCTCTATACACTCTATATTACCTATTGATGACCATGTTAAATTGAATAAATCTAGCTCCTTACTCAAGCATTCAATATGTGAATAAAAGAATTTCTTTAATCCATCTAAATCATTGGATTCTATATGCCCACACATAGATAGCATTATATTTTTATAATCATGCCTAAATTTTTTCATTTCATTAGTTGCATATTCTAATTTTTTATTATATTCATCTATTTCTTTAATTCTTTTTTGATTATTTATTAACATAATAAGAAATATAGTACATAAAAAAGTTATAAAATATATAAATGGCAATACTCCATTTCTATCCATTTCTAATCCCAATGCACAAACAACATTTGTTTGACTATTTGTTTCAAAATATATACAAATAGATAATATACTCGTTAATACTATTAATACTTGAAGTTTAAATCTATCTAATATGCTAAATTCTTCTAAATTATTTATAAATGTATTATTTAAAAATCTAGAAACCATTACAATTATTATATATGTAATAATATAATAACAAATTAAATAAATATAGTTTCCTAATTTATATATATTTACCCCAGTTAAAAATGCAATCATATTATAACAAAATATATTAACCGTTATGTATAGAACCGTGGACATAAGAGGTATTGCTATAGTTAATAATGTTTTTTTTGTTATTTTATAAACTACAATAGCATTTATAATATTTAATCCATATAATGGTGAAATTTTTAAATACCTGGCTGTTACAGACAATCCTATATATAAAATAATAAAATAAGCAGTTAATTTTATTTTATTTCTCTTAAAATCGTAAAGATTTGTGAAACTTAAATAGACCCCTATACTTGTCAAAAGCATATAAAAATGAAACATATCCCCATATACCTTTCTATTAAATTTTACAAAATTAAAGAGTAACCCTATATAAAAATAGAGTTACTCCTTAATTATACGACACTTATATAATATTCTTTTCTTAATTTGTCTTTAACGTCTAATTTTACATATTTAAAATCTATATTATGATATTTACATCCAATTTCAAAATGCTTTAAAGCTATCCCCATATTAATTTGATTCATGTTTTCATCTGAATCTTTTTTCATATATATATCAAGAGATCCATTATTTTGATAAAATCTCCATGGTTGCGAATTTTTGTATGATGGCGCTATTCTTACACATTCAATTATATTAGTCCATTTTTCGTCTACATTCTTAGCAATCTTTTTCATTGGTTTTCTATCTATATTTTCATTTTCTTTTCTAAACAATTCATTTCCATCTGGAAATCCTATAGCTATTAACATTACTGGCTTTTCATTTTCTTCTAAGTGTACAAAGTCTAATATAGACTCTTTATTAAAATTATCATCTAACCAGCTGGCTGCTAATCCCATTTCTGTTAATTTTAAAATTAACTCTTCTCCAGCAAATCCCACACTATCTAAATATTTTATTGGAGTTGGTTTTTCACCTTCCCCATCTTCTATTTCTTCTACTTCAGGAAATTGAACTGTTAAAACTATATAGTGAGGAGCAACTAGCCTATGTCTCTTTTTTATTATAAATTTCAAGCTGTCCCCTTTTAAAATAGGATGGGCCTTAATCTTTATTTCTTTATTTAAACTATCCATGTCTTCACATAAATTTCGAACTTCTTCAAACATATTTATGCTTAATCTTTTTGTAGAGTATTTTTTTATAGATTTTCTATAAAAAATAGCATCATATAACTGCAATCTAATTCCTCCTGTCTACAAATATAATAAATATTATTATATCAAAATATATAGTTTTATACTATCTTTCATTGTTCTCAAAATAGTTACATTATTTACTTTATTTTTTAAAATCAATCCGTTTTTAAAATTTAAATTTATGGGTATTTAAAAATAATATTGTTAAAATAATAAGTTTGAATAGTCTTTTATTTTAGAATAGTACAACTTTTTTAAATCGAAAAAAAAACTATAAATGTATTACCAAAATGATGTTATACTTAGGCTAAGAAAGACTTATTCTTATTTTAAATACAATTATTTTGAAAGGATGTGCCTTTATGAATTTAGAAAAAAACTTAGAAAAATATGCTGAGCTATCTGTTAAGGTAGGAGTTAATATACAACCTGGACAAACGTTATTAGTTAGATCTCCTATTGAGTGTGCTCCATTTGTAAGAAAAGTTGTAAAACAAGCTTATGACCTAGGAGCAAAGGATGTACATATAGAATGGTCAGATGAAGAGTGTACTCTTATAAAATATTTAAATGCTCCAGATGAAACTTTTAACGAGTTCCCAACTTGGGTTTCTGATCAATACGTAAAAATAGCTAAAGAAGGTGGAGCTTTCTTAACTGTTTACGCTCAAGATCCAGATTTATTAAAAGATGTAGATCCTCAAAAAGTTGCAAACTTCCAAAAGGCATCTGCTGAAGCTTTACAAGAGTGGAGATCTTATACTTTATCTGATAAATCAAAATGGAGTATAGTTTCTGTTCCTACAGCAAACTGGTCTAAAAAAGTATTCCCAGGAGTTTCTGAAGAAGAAGCTATAGATAAAATGTGGGAAGCAATATTCCATTGCACAAGAGTTGACCAAGAAGATCCAATAGAAGCTTGGAATCAACACAATAAAAACTTAAAAGTTAGAATGAGCTTCTTAAATGATAGCAAATTTAAAACTTTATACTTCAAATCTGGTAAAACAGATATAACTATGGAATTACCTGAAGGACATATATGGGCAAGTGGAGCTTCAAAAGATCCAAACGGAGTAAACTTCAACCCAAATATACCAACAGAAGAAGTATTTACTTTACCTCATAAATTTGGTGTTAATGGTGTAGTTGCAAGTACTAAACCTCTTGTTTACGGTGGAAATGTTATAAACAACTTTACATTAACATTTAAAGATGGAAAAATAGTAGACTTTACTGCTGAAGAAGGATATGACACTTTAGCTAAATTAATAGATACAGATGAAGGTTCTCACTACCTTGGAGAAGTTGCTTTAGTTCCATTTAAATCTCCTATATCAGATACAAACATAGTATTCTATAATACTTTATATGATGAAAATGCTTCTTGTCACTTCGCTATAGGTACAGCTTATAAGAGTTGTGTTGAAAACGGAGTTAACATACCACAAGAAGATTTAGATAAGCATGGTATAAACTTCAGTATAACTCATGTTGACTTCATGATAGGTTCTGCTGATATGAACATAGTTGGTGAAAAAGCTAACGGTGAAAAAGTTCAAATATTCCAAGATGGAAACTGGGCATTCTAATTAATGCATAAAAAAGGGCTATCTATTTTAGATAGTCCTTTTTTAATTCTAATATGTTTTTTCCGTCCAATTAAGTTTTTCTATATGTTCTAAAACAACATCATCGCTCATTTGTGGGTGTATAGTATCTTCATGAGCTATAGTTAAAACAGACATAGCTACTGCATATTTAACTGTATCTTTTAAACTTACGTTTCTCATGTAACCATATCCTAGCCCAGCTACAAATGAATCTCCAGCTCCTGTAACATTTACAACAGGAACATTATTTGCCTTTATAGTTCCTTCTTCAATTCCGTTATTATAATATATACCATCTTCATCTAAACTTATAAATACATTTTCTATTCCTAGGTCTATAAAGTGTTTACCAGCTTTTCTTAAATCATCTTCTGATTTTATTTCAAAACCGCACATTATTTCTGCTTCATATCTATTAGGTTTTATTGTATGGAAATATTTTATTAAATGTTTTATATGCTTAGCTTTACAAGCAGACACAGGGTCTAAAATAAATTTAGTTTGTCCTTCAAAAGTTTTTAATATATATTCAACAATTTCAGGTTTATCTGAGTCTAAAAACATATATTCAGCATTTTTTATTATTTCTGTTTTTGAATCTATAAACTCTGTTGTAAACATGTCAGTTACTTTCATATCAACTACTGCTGATTCAAGTTCTCCTTCATGATTTAAAACAGCCATATATGTAGGTGTACTTCCACCTTTAATTATTAAAGAGTCTTCCATATCGTAGTTCATAACTTTAGAATGTTCCATCATTCTTCTTCCTGTTTCATCATCACCTAATATTGATATGAACCTTGTATTTATTCCTACTCTAGCCATATTTTCTGCTATGTTTCTACATACTCCACCAAAAGAAGTTTTAACTTTTCCTGGATTTGAGTCGTTACATCTATAATTATCATTTGTAAATCCGATTATATCAAATATTGATACTCCAAAAACTAAAGCGTATGGTTGTTTATTATTTGCCATTTTTATCTTCGACCTCCCATAAGAATCACTTTCATATTTTAACATAAAAATATATGCCTTTTCTAGACAAAAAAGCACATATTTTGACGTTTTGCAATATTTTCTAAAAATTTTTTCAAATAAAATATATTAATATCGTTTTCTTAGTTTATTTATTTTTTCAATTTTATCAGTTCTCTTATATATTTTATTATCTAGTTTTGTTACTAAAAAAATACTTTTTATTTAATGCAAATTATTACAATTGTTATAAAAATTCTAGTTTGATATAATAAATTCTTAAGTACTATTATGCTTTTAGGAGGCATCCATATTATGAAAAAGTTATTAAGTAAAGCAAGACAAGCTATGAATGATTTTGATATGATACAAGATGGAGATAAAATTGCAGTTGGATTATCTGGAGGTAAAGATAGTTTAACTCTTCTTCATATTTTAAATAATTATAAAAAATTCTCACCTCAAAAATTCGAACTTATAGCTATAACATTAAACCCAGGTGGTGTTGATAATTCACCTTTATATGATTTATGTTCAAATTTAGGTATTGAATTTCATGAAGTTCAAACAAATATAAAAGAAATTATATTTGATATAAGAAAAGAAAAAAATCCATGTTCTTTATGTGCAAATTTAAGACGTGGTGCCTTAAATGATACAGCAAAAAAACTTGGATGTAATAAAGTTGCTTTAGGACATCATAAAGATGATGCTGTTGAAACTTTTGTAATGTCTATGTTCTTTGAAGGAAGAGTTAGTTGCTTTTCTCCAAAAACTTATTTAGATAGACAAGATTTAACTATAATAAGACCTATGGTCTATATTGAAGAATATATGACTAAAAAGGCAACGAAGGATTTCAATTATCCTGTAATTAAAAATCCATGTCCAGCTGATGGTCACACAAATAGACAAAATATTAAAGAACTCATACAAAAACTTAACTTAGATATTCCTAATGTTAAAAGAAATTTATTTAACTCTCTAAATAACTCAGATCAGTTGTTTATATGGGATAAAGATAAAATAAAGAATATATAGAAATCAAAAAAGCTACTCAAAATGAGTAGCTTTTATTTTTAATATTTTACATTGCAGGAGCCATTATAGTCTTTACTATAGTTCCTATTGCAAATATCAATGTTAAAATGTATAAAATCGTTGGAAGTATTTTATGTAGTTTTTTAGTTTGTAAGTAATATTTAAATATTCCATATAAGAAATATGTAGCCCATAATTTTATAAGTATATTATTTAACTGACTAGCTATTGTTTGTGCTTGTATATCACTTACAACCAATGTTGTTATTAAAGATAAAATACATAAAACCATATAAAAAGCTATAAATCTTAAATACAACAAGCTTTTAAAATATTTCTTATCTTTTATTTCTTCATTTTCAACAAATCCCATAAACATTTTACTTACAAAGTATAATATATTAACACATATTAAAGCATATATTAATGGTCCAACAATATATGACGCCCATTGAAATGCCATAAATCCGGTTTTTTCCATACCTTCAAGACCTAACTCACCTACTAAGTCAGACATCTGTGAATTTATCGCTACTCCACTTAAAATACTTACAGCTACAAGAGCTATAAACCAGTATCTTAATTTTATAGGTTCTTTACTTTCATATTCTTCCTTTGTAAAATCTTTGAAATATTCTTTTGGTTGTATTATTAATGTTTTTAAATCCCTCATATATATTCTCCTTTTTACTTTTTAATTATATATAGCCTTTATAGGATCCAGTCTAGATGCTTTATATGCAGGTATTATCCCAAATATAATCCCAACTATTACAGATGTAGCTGATGCACCTATAAATGTTTTTATAGTAACCACAGGCTTAAATGGCATGAACATACCTGCAATTTGTGATAAAACAAATCCTATTAAAATTCCTAATAGCCCCCCTATTAAAGTTACAAACATAGCTTCAAATAAAAATTGCAACATTATAGAATTAGGAGTAGCTCCTATTGCTCTTCTTATTCCTATCTCTCTTTTTCTTTCCGTAACTGAAACATACATTATATTCATTACACCTATACCTCCAACAAATAATGATATAGCTGTTATAAGAGTAATAAACATAGTTATACTTGAAATTATTTTAGTAAATGCCTCCGTTATACTTCCTGGATTGAAAACATCATATGTTCCATGTATTTCTGGATGATTTTCTTGTAACATTTCCTTAACTTGCTCTGAAACAGCATCAAAATCATATCCAGGTGATATGAAAACATCTAAAGAAGTTATTTCATTTCCCTTATTCTTGTTTTGTAATTCATTTATTCTATCAATAGATGCTTTTTGTATTAAATCTTCATTAGCTGAAAATAAGCTCTCCCCTTTTTCTTGAACTCCAATAACTTCAAACATTGTTCCATTTAAGTTTATAGCCTTCCCTACAGCTAACTTAGGATCATCAAATAGTTTTTTTGCATTTTGATATGTTAATACTATTACATCATTTTTAATGTCACTTTTCTCAAAGTATCTTCCATATTCAACTTTATCTGATTTTTGAGTCGGAATTAAGCTCATACTATCACTATCGTCATCATATGGAGTAGCTCCTATAGTTGTATGTCTATCTAAAAAATTAACCTCTCCATATAATCCATTTCCAAAACCAAAGCTTTCCTGTTCCTTTGGTTTTTCAACCTTTTCAACCCCATCTATATGTTTTAAATCATAAATATCATTTTCTATAAACGGTTCAACAGACGATAAATCTGCTTCAGGGTTTTCAGAGTAAAAACTTACAGTAACTTTATTTGCATTTACTTTTCCTGTTGTTTTAGAAACTTGCTCTTTAAGTCCATCCCCAATAGATAATACAACTACAACAGAACTTATACCTATAATAATTCCTATCATAGTTAAGAAAACCCTTAATTTATTCGCTTTTAAGCTTAGCAGAGAACTTTTGATTAAATTTTCTATACTCATATCTATCCCTCCTCAATAAAAACACCGTCTTTAAGGTATACCACTTTTGTTGCATATTTTTTTAGGTCTGGATCATGAGTAACCATAACAATAGTTTTTCCTTGTTTATTTAGTGAACTTAATATGTTCATGATTTCATTACTTGTATTAGTATCCAATGCACCTGTAGGCTCATCAGCAAATATTAATTGAGGATCATTAATAAGCGCTCGTGCAATAGAAATACGTTGTTGCTGACCTCCAGATAACTCATTTGGAAATTGCTTTATTTTATCTAATAATCCAACCATTTTTAAATTATTTTCAACTCTTTTTAATCTTTCTTTCTTTCCTAATTTATTATCATAAAGAAGAGGTAATTCTATATTTTGACAAATATTCAAATTATTTATCAAGTGAAATTGTTGAAATATAAAACCTATATTTTTGTTACGAAAATGGGATCTTTCAACTTCTGTTAAATTTGTAACATCTTTTCCATCAAAAATATATTCTCCTTCATCAAACTTATCTAAAAACCCTAAAATATTTAACAAGGTTGTCTTTCCACTCCCTGACTTACCCATTATCATTACAAAATCTCCATGCTTAATTTCCAGGCTTAACGACTTTAAAACATGCAATCTATTTTTTCCTAGTCCATAGTATTTTTGTATATTGTTAAGTTTGATAAAGCTATTCAATTTCCTGACCTTCTTTCATCTCACTATTTATAACTTCTACAATTTCATCTTTTTCTTTTAAGCCTGATGATACTATTGTTGATTTCCCTTTTTCTCCTTTTGTTTTTATATCTTGCTTAACAAGTTTATTATCTTTTATTAAATAAACATATTTTTTACTTCCTTCTGTCTTAACAGCTGAAGTAGGTATCTCTATCAATTTTTCAGTATCTTTTAATTTAACTTGAACATGATATCCATTTACTACATTTTCTTTAGAGTCTAAACTTATTGTCACTGGATAATTAGCAACCTGAGATGTTGATACTGCTCCCTCTGTTGGAACAACTTGCTCTTCTGGATCGTAGGAAATATCAAGTATTTCACCTTTTACATTTTTGTCATTTGCTAATACCAGTATATCTACATCTTGATTTAATTTTGTTTTTTCTAAATCTCTCTCTGATACTTGTGCTTTTACATATAAATCATTACTTTTTAATTTTAATAAAACTTGATTTTCACCCTCTGCTGCTTTACTTGAAACACTAACTTTTCCTGCAAATGGAGCATATTCATGTGTATATTCTTTTTTCTTAAGTTTCTCTATTTGTTTTTTATTACTTTTTATTTGGTCTTCTATAGAAGCTCCTACATTTGGATTCATGACATCTGTATTGTTTTGAATTTCATTATTTTTAGGTTCACTACTTTTATTTTTTTCTTTTTTTAAATCTGATATTTGATCTTCTAAATCTGATATTTGATTTGCTATTTCTTCATTTTTATATGTTATAAGCAAACTTCCTTTACTTACAATTTCACCATTTTTCTTGTTTATTTCATAATCTGAACCCTTACTTATGTCTTTATAGAAAATTTTAGATTTTGACGGTTCTACAACTCCACTGAAAAAAGTTTTTTTATTTTCAGGAATTATATACCTTTTAATGGCTTGCTCTTCCTTAACTTTTTTATCTTTGCTTTTATAAGCTAAGAAACCTATGGCTCCTCCCCAAATAACTACTAATGCTAACCCTATAGCTATGTGCTTTTTTTTCATTTTTCCCTCCTACTATTAACTTTACAATTTAAATCCCCATTTTTAAATCTACATAAATCTTTAAATTTCATACTACCATATACATTTTTATAAAAATCAAAAATGGACTAAAACATGGTTTTAATGGAGTAAAATGTATATTTTTGTTATTTCACTCCACTAAATAGTAATGTTAGTCCACTTTCTACTTTTATATATACTTTTATGTTAGCATTCATGTAAAGTAATTCTAATTTCTAAGGTATATTATTTAACGTTCTTAAATAGCAGTGCCGCTTATATGCTAATTTATTCAAATTAGCACTACCCTTAAATTGAAATTACTTTTTTTGTGTAGATTTTTAATCTTACTTTTAGCAAACATACTATCGTTAAAAAGTGAGATAATAAATGAGTATCTTAAGAAAAAATTTATCTTAATTGAATTCAGCGATTATCTCATACGAAGTTCTAAAATTAGAACACATAATGGTCTAATTTTAAAAATTTAATAAAAAATAGTTAGTCATATTAATATAACTAACTATTTTTTATTATCTCATCTGCAATTAATTTACTTCCTTTTACTATGACGGACGCTCCGTTACCTGGATGAGTTGAAGACCCTATAAAATATAAATTTTTAACACTTTTTGATTTTATATGTGGTCTTAAATACCCTATCTGACTAATGTTATGAGCTATACCAAATGCACACCCTTTATAGGCATTAAAATTAGTTTCCATATCCTTAGGAGTTAAGTATTTTTCGTAAATAATATTTTCTTCTATATCCTCCATCCCCTTAATTTTAGTTATCGATTGCATAACCTTATCTCTAAAATTTTTTACTAGTCTTTCATTCCATTCAATATTCTCATGCTCTAAATTAGGTACTCTAATCATTATATTTAAAATTTCCTTAGAATCTCCACATACACTATGATCTATTTTACTAGGACAATACATATAAAAAGAAGGTTTATCAGGCAAATTACCTTTAAAAGGGGCTTGTATATTTTCTTTAAAGTTTTCTCCAATATATATATTATTAACTTTTAAATTTTTATATTTTTTATTTAATCCTAAATATATGATTAACGTGGAACATGACAGTCTAAGTTTTTCAATTTTTTTATCTTTATATTTATCTTTATTCACATCTTCCTTTATTAACTTTTTTATTGCATATGGAAAATCTGCATTACATACTACGATATCTGATGAATATTTTCTATCACTAGTGCTTACCCCTTTTACTATTCCTTTATCTATTAAAATTTCATTTACGTCTTTATTTATATATATTTTTCCACCCATTTCACAAAATAATTTCTCTAAAGATTTTATATACGAATACATACCTCCCTTAATATACCAAAGTCCATATAGTTGTGATATAGCTGGAATTAAAGTATATAAATTAGAATTTTCATATGGATCTATTCCTATATACATACATTGAAACAGTAAAAAATCTCTTATTTTATTATCTTTTATATATCTAGACGTATACTTATATGAACTTGGAATTGGATTTAATTTAATTGCAGTTTTTACAGATTCAAAGTTTAAAATTTCTTTTAAATTTTCCATAGGTTTATTTAAAAAATTTTCATTTGATAAAATATATTTGCTATATGAATTTGATATGTACTTTAAATAGTCTACTCCTAAGTTACAATCTATAGATTCTAAAAATTTTATAGTTTTAGAAATATCACTATAAAATTCATAATTAGTATTATCTTGATAAAAAACTTTGTACATAGTATCTAATTTTACTAAATCTATATACTTTGAATAATCTTTATTTACATAATTGAATATCTCAATATAATTTTGAGGTGTCATGAGTATGCTAGCTGTTAAATCAAATTTATCACCCTTATTTTTAATTTGATTTATTTTTCCACCCACTGTACTTTCTTTTTCTAAAATATTAACTCTATAACCATTTTTTAATAATCTTATTCCTGTTGTTAGTCCACCTATTCCTGCTCCAATTACTATAACTTCCTTCATATTTTTCCCTCCTTACTTTACTTAATATTATTTCCATTAATTTGAACTTTATAATTATGTATTTATATATAAATTTATATTTCCCAGGAAACTTTAAATTTATTTTTTTCTAATGAGCATAATATCAATTAGGAGGTGATTTTTATTAAAACAAAAATGATTCTTTTTAGCTTTTTAGTTTTTTTTATGATGTTTTGCATTAATTCCTATGCCGATACTCCTGATAATAAAGAGTTCAAATTAGAGCCACTACCTTATTCTTATGATGCTCTTGAACCTTATATCGATAAGGAAACTATGATTTTACACCATGATAAACATCATCAGTCATATGTAGATAAGTTGAATAAAATACTTTCCACTCATCCAGAAGTTAAATATAAAAGCTTAGAACATCTTTTATCTAATCCAACTACACTTCCCCGCGATGTAAGACAAAGTATTATTAATAATGCTGGTGGAGTTTACAATCACAACTTTTTTTGGACTATAATGAGTCCTAACAAAGGTGGTCAGCCTAAGGATGAACTATTAAAAGCTATAGAAAAAGATTTTGGTTCCTTCGAATCTTTCAAAGAAAAATTTAATAAATCAGCATTAAATACCTTTGGGTCTGGGTGGACTTGGTTGGTTTCTAATGATGAAGGTGAGTTAGCTATAATGTCTACTTCAAATCAAGATTCTCCTATTACATCAGGAATAAAACCTATAATAGCTATAGATCTTTGGGAGCATTCATATTATCTTAAATACAAAAATGAACGTAATAAGTATATAGAAAATTGGTGGAATGTAGTTAATTGGGAACAAGCAAATAAAAACTATTTATCTAAATAAAAAGAAGTAGCATTAATTATGCTACTTCTTCTAATTTTTCTTCATTCTCTTGTTCTTTAATATTTTTCTTTTTCTCTATTTTTTCTATTACTCTATCTATCAATAATCCATTTAAAACTATAACTAACATAGAATATATTCCTTTTTTAAGTCCAAAAGTGAATCCTCCCATTATAGCAACAAATAAATCCACTATTAAAAGTGATATTCCTATATTAAATGTAGTATATTTATTTAATATCTTAGCTAAAATGTCTGTACCTCCAGTAGATGCGTTCGTTGCAAAAACCATAGCTAGACCTATAGCTGTTACTAATGTCCCTACTATTACAGCCGCTAGTAAATTTGTAGTTAAAGCTGTTGAGTTTAAAATTTTATCCATAAAATCTATTACTACAGACAACATAAAACTTGCATATATTGTTTTTAATCCAAAATCTCCACCTATTAAAATAAATGATATTGCAAACAGTATTAAATTACCTATAAATATTATAATCCCCATAGATACACTAGGTACGTAATGATTTATTATAAGAGCTAAACCACTAAGTCCTCCTCCAGCTATATCATTAGGTGCAAAAAAGTACTGTATCCCAATAGCAACTAAGATTACTCCTATCGTTACAACAATATATTCTTGTAATCCTTTAATAAAATCTGATTTTTTCATGTTTAAGACCTTCCTTCGTTGTCAATGTTTTTAAACGCAATTATTAGAATATCAAATTTTTAATGTTTTTGGTAGTAAAAGTCTTAGCATTTTTGTATATTTTTTTATATTTTATAAAAAAACTCCCATTTATAATGTATGCTGTTTATTTTTGTTATTTTTTTAGAAAATTTGATTTTCGATTATCATTTACAATCTTTAATATTGAAACTTAAAATTATATTAGTACAAATTTATATTAGGGGGATAAATTATGAGTTTAGATATAAGTTCAAAAAGTAAGGCACTATCCACTTTTCTTAACGAAAATCTTAACGATTTAAAATCTAAGGGTCTATATAATAAAATCGATTCTCTTCAAAGTTCTAATGGTCCTATCATTCAAATAAATGGAAAACATCTAATCAACCTTTCATCTAACAATTATCTTGGACTAGCTACAAATAAAAATTTGATAAATGCTACCATTGAGGCTACAGAAAAATATGGAGCTGGTGCCGGTGCAGTAAGAACAATAAATGGTACTTTAGAAATCCATGATATTTTAGAAAGTACTATAGCTAAATTCAAGGGTACAGAATCATCTATAGCATTCCAATCTGGATTTAACTGCAATATGGGAGCTATTCAAGCTGTCATGGACAAAAACGATGCAATTTTATCAGATGAACTTAACCATGCATCAATAATAGATGGATGCAAACTTTCTGGATCTAAAATAATAAGATTTAAACACTCAGATATGAATGATTTAAGAGAAAAAGCTAAACAAGCTCAGGAAAGTGGATTATATAAAAAGATAATGGTTATAACTGATGGAGTTTTTTCTATGGATGGAGATATAGCTAAACTTCCTGAAATAGTTGAAATAGCTGAAGAATTTGACTTAATTACTTATGTTGATGATGCTCACGGTTCTGGAGTTACGGGAAAAGGAGCTGGAACTTGCAAGCACTTTGGTCTATCAGATAAAGTTGACTTCCAAATAGGAACACTATCTAAAGCTATAGGTGTTGTCGGAGGATATGTTGCAGGTTCTAAAGATTTAATAGATTGGTTAAAGGTGAGAGGTAGACCTTTCTTATTCTCAACATCTCTTACTCCTGGTGCTGCTGCCGCTTGTACCGAATCTATAAATATACTTATGAACGATGATACTTTAGTTCAAAAAGTTTGGGAAAATGGAAATTACCTTAAAGATGGATTAAAATCTTTAGGATTTAATATAGGAAATAGTCAAACACCTATAACTCCATGTATTATCGGAGATGAATCCAAAACTCAATTATTTAGTAAAAGGCTCCTAGAAGAAGGTGTTTATGCTAAATCAATAGTATTCCCTACTGTTCCTAAAGGCACAGGAAGGGTTAGAAATATGCCAACAGCTGCTCATACAAAAGAAATGTTAGATGATGCTTTAAGTATTTATGAAAAAGTAGGAAAAGAATTAGGAGTTATTAAATAAATTTTTTAATTTTGTAGGGGGTAATTATATGAAAAAAATTCTTATCACTGGAGCTCTTGGTCAAATAGGTTCTGAGTTAACATCAAAACTTAGAAAGGAATATGGAGTAAGCAATGTTTTAGCTACTGATGTACGTTCAATAGAAGAAAGTGAAGTTGTGAATAATGGTTTATTTGAAACTTTAGATGTTATGGATGTTGAAGCTATGGGAAAACTAGCTAAAAAACACAATGCAGATACTATAATACATCTGGCATCTTTATTATCTGCAGTAGGAGAACAAAAACCTCAATTTGCATGGAAATTAAATATGGGTGGTTTAGTAAACGCTTTAGAAGTTTCTAAAGAAACTAGTGCTACCTTATTCGCACCTAGCTCTATAGCTGCATTTGGACCTAATTCTCCAAAAGATTTAACTCCTCAGGATACTATACAAAGACCAAATACTATGTATGGAGTAACTAAGGTTTCAGGAGAATTGTTATCTGATTATTACTTCCATAAATTTGGTGTAGACACAAGAAGTGTAAGATTTCCTGGACTTATATCCTATGTAACTCCTCCTGGTGGTGGAACAACTGATTACGCAGTTGATATATACTATGAAGCTTTAAAAAATAAAAAATATGAATCATTTATAGCTGAGGGTACTAAAATGGATATGATGTATATGCCAGATGCTCTTCAAGCTGTCGTTGACCTTCTTGAAGCTGATAGTTCCAAATTGATTCACAGAAATGCATTCAATATAACAGCTATGAACTTCTCTCCTGAAGAGATAGCAGCTGAGATTAAAAAGAATATGCCTGAGTTTGAATTTAGCTATAATGTTGATCCAGTTCGCCAATCTATAGCTGAATCTTGGCCTAATTCTATAGACCCATCTTGTGCAGTTAATGAATGGGGATTCAAGTTTGAATATGATTTAAGAAAAATGACTATAGATATGCTAGAAAAATTAAGTGAGAAAGGTATCGGTAAAGAAAGGGTTCATAACGTTTAGAATATAATTAAATAAGCTGCCTCTAAATTTTTATAATAAATATTACATATGATGAGGCAGCTTATATTTTATTTACTTAATATTTTCTGTCCTATATCCAATATCCTTATTAGCTAACTTATAAGCTTGTTCTATCATATCTTGCTTGCTTTGTCCTTTTCCTATTAAACTATCTATGCTAATTTGATTTCTATCTTCAAAATACTTATTAAGCAAATCTTCCTCTATATCATCTTGAGTAACTAAAGTTCCTTCATGTAATATGTACTTAACATCTAAGCCCTCATTTTTTAAAAATCTACCTACCATAATACTTCTATGACATCTTATAGGTTCTTGCATTGCTCCTAATAATACTATTCTATATCCCATATCTATTCCGTTTTTGATTCGTTTTACTCCGCTCAAAAATATATCCTCTTTTACAACCTTATCAAAATCTGCATATCCTTCATTGTTATATGATTCCTTACTTCCTCTTTTGGCTCCAAATTCTTCACCCATATAAATATATGTATATCCATCTTTTTTTAAGGTTTCTCTAAAATATTCTTTGTTGTACTGTACATTATATTTAGAATATGGTGTTTCTCTTATATCAACAATACAGTTAATATTATAATTTTTAATCATCTCAATAAATTTTACATAAGGATAGTTTGAATGCCCAATCGCAAAAATTTCCATAACTTCATCCTCCTTAGGCATAATCTAGTAAAATACTATTTAAATATATTAGTATTTAATACATCTGCATTCGCATAATTTTTTAGTAAATTACTTCTATACTCCCAATAGATACTGATTCACACTTATTTTTTAATATATCGTCAATTTTTATACTTACTAAATTTAACACCCCTTTAATTAATCTATAACTCTATCTTCTGTAATTATAGCTGTTATTTCTTCTAAAGTTGCAAATTTATAAAACTCATCATAGTTAAATTTTTCTTTTTCCATAACTAAATATATCTTCGTTGAACATTCTATTATAGTTTTCTTTGTATCTCCATCTTCTAAATATATTGTACTTACATACCCAGTTTCTTTATTAATTCCACCTAATCCTATAAAAGCTTTATCGTATGCAAATTTTCTAATATATCTATCCGCTGCCGCCCCTACTATAGCTCCTATTTCTTTATTAAATTCTCCACCAATACAAATAACTTTTATATTATTATTCATTCTTAGTTCTATAACAATTTCTATCATGTTTGTTACAACAGTAATTGTTTTATTAGTATTGTTTAATTCTTTTGCAATTTCTAAGTTAATTGTTGAAACATCCAAAAAAACTATATCTTTATTTTCTATTAAATCAATTGCCTTTAATGCAATTAATTTTTTCTCTTGAGTATTTATATTTTTTCTTTCATCAATATTCTTGATATCTATATGGTTTTTCTGAGCAATTGCCCCTCCATATACTCTTATTAGATAACCTCTAGATTCTAACTCTTTTAAATCTTTTCTTATACAATCTTCTGTAACCTCAAATAATTTCGATAACTCTTTAACCTTTACTCTTCCATTCTTTTTAATTATACTTACAATATTTTCATATCTTTCCTCTAAAAACAAATGTTTTCACCTCTTTGTTACATTTTTATTATTTTATATTATTCATTATTATTTTTTATTGATTCTTATTTATTCTTATATTATACTAAAAATATAATATTAATGATATAAATAGCGTTATAAGTTAATTCTTAGCGTGATATTTTTATTATTATATTTATATATTAAAAAGCACTAATCTTAAAAGATTAGTGCTTTTTAATTTTAACTATGCTTTTTTAACAACGCTAGATTTTAATTTCATAGCTCCGAAACCATCTATTTTACATTCTATATCATGTCCATCTGCTGCATCTGGAACTAGACGTATACTCTTTACCTTTGTTCCTATTTTTATAGAAGATGAACTTCCTTTTACTTTAAGATCTTTAACTACTGTTACAGCATCTCCATCGTTTAATACATTTCCGTTTACATCTTTTATAACAACTTCTTTTTCAGCAGAATCTTCTGGATTCCATTCATGTGCACATTCTGGACAAACTAAAAGACTTCCATCTTGATAAGTATATTCTGAATTACATTTTGGGCAATTTGGTAAATTTTCCATATTTATTCCTCCGTTCACAATTTTATTCCTAATCATTCATAGGTATATATAATATCATAGTCTTATCATATTTACAAATTTTCATCCAATTTGACCTTAAAAAACGATATATTCGGTTATTTAACTCATAAATTCATTATATTTCTAAATATACAAATCTATTTAAAGATATTATATAAATTTAATAAAATTATCGATAAAGTTACACTATTAAAAATTTTAATTATAGATTTTTCAGAAACAGCTTTATTTATTTTATATCCAATAATGCCTCCCAATACTCCTCCTACAAGCATATATGGTAACATGTCCAAATTATAACTTGAAAACCCTGTAGTTCCTGCAATTGAAATAATTTTAGATCCTTGAGAAAAAAATATAACTAAAATTGAATTTCTAGCAGCTTCATTAGCTGTCATAGAAAATAGTATTGTAAATGCAGCTACATTTATCGGACCTCCTCCAATTCCTAAAAATGCAGATATTGCACCTAAGAATAAACCTAACAACCCAATCGCTAAAATATTATTGATTTTATAAGATTTTATATTATCTTTATTTCTCATATATAAAAATACTGATATTAACAATATTATTATAATTATACTTTGTATATTATTAATTAAACCTATATTAATATCTTTTGATAATATAAAACTCATAAGCTTTTGACCTATTATTCCTCCTACTACAGATCCACTTGCAACTACTATAGTATTTTTAGGATTTATCTTATCTTTTTTCTTTAACTGGTAGAATACAGTTACTATAGACATTATAAATATTGTTGAAGATGATAGTAAATTTATTGTTGGAAGTGCATAATCTCCTAGTGAGTCTAAGACAGGTTTAATTATTATACCTCCTCCAAGACCTGCTGAAGAACCTAATATAGTTGAAAAAAGTGCCACTAAAAAATACATAATTTGCATTTTACCTACTCCTATATAATATTTTAAATTTGTGATTCTAGTTAACTGTTTTATACCCTATATTTTAAATCACTAAATTTTAATTACTTTCCAGAGTCTTTAAGTTCTAATAAATCCGTCGGAAATGCTTCAAATATTTTCTGTCTTAATAAATATTCATTATTAAATCTTAATGACCATGATTTAATAATTGATAAAGGTACTAAAAAAGGTACTTTTTCTTCTTGATACATTTGTAATGAATCTAAGAAAAAAGATTTTTCTTCTTTTGATAATGAATCTAAAAAATATCCTAACAAATGTAATAGCATATTAACATTTCTTCCTTTGTTTGTTCTATTACTTAAAGCGCTTCTCAATATAGTTTTATATTCTAACAAGCTATCTTCTATATTTTTTTTATTAGCTTTTGCTACAATCCTACCTAATTCTTTTTGTTTCGAAGGACTATAAGCCATTAATAAATACTTATAATCACTTTGAAAATCAATTAAGCTTTTAACTGAATTTTTATTTATTACATTTTCAAAATCTAAATCCACAAAAATTCTAGTTAAAAAATGCTCTCTTATATTAAAATTACTCAGCCTTCCTTCATCTTCTATAGCAACATCCTTAAATCTTTCAATTAAATCCCCTGCAAACAATCCACTCACTTTTTTAGGTAAAGGAGCTACTTTTCCAAAATCCTTATAAATTTTACAATCTTTTATAGCACATGAAGGAGATTTGCTTTTTAAAATAACTCCATTTATCTTCTTTTCTTCTATAGAATTTAAAAAACTATTAGAAAAATCATTCATATTTAAAGTAAAATCTTCTCCTGTTTTTGAATTTAATAATAATATTTTCTCTTCTTTTTCAACTAATCTTAAAGCTTCTCTAGGACATCTAAGTCCTATTTCCATTTCTGGACATATATCAATAAAATCAACATGTTCTTTTAGTTTTTCTATAAATTTATCTTTTACCATACTTCCATCGTATCTACAATGTTCATGCTCTATACATCTACTTATTAATACTAATGGTTTTCTCTTTTCCATTTTTTATTACCCCCAAATCAAATTGTATAGTAATTATTTAAGCTCTACATTTTAAATTTGTAACACCTATATAATTTAAATGATCAAAAACAAATCTAGAAATTTCATTTTTATGTCTTGTTTTAAAATTATAAAACTTTAAGTTGTATAAGTAATTCCCACTTCCATAATTATTTCTTTTCTTTATAATTTCACTTTGTATATTATATAACTTTCCATCTATATCTATTTTTAATTCTATTATTTTATTTATGGGCATATCTTCATAAGTTTCCATAAGCATTCCACTGCAACTTAAATTTAACGTATTCGCATCATACTCAATATTTCTTAATTTCTCAGTTTTAAACTTGCAGTCTATTATTATTGGCAATCTATGATTTTTTCGTCTTTCTTTCTTTTCAATTGGAGAAATTATTAATCCTTTATAAAAATATATATCTTCTCTTATTATTTTTTCAGTAATTAATATTTTAGTTTTAAATAACTCTATTTGATTTATTAAATCTACTTGTATAGTGCTTTTATTTTCAAATCTAACAATTTCATATTGATCAGTAGGACATCTAAATATGATTTCTTTATCTTTAATGCTCTCTACATAACTTGTATAAATTCGTCCTTTATATAAAGTCCTTATACTTAAATCCATATCCTTTAATCTTTCTTCATATCTAACAATAGATTTTTCTAAATTTTTTTCTGATTTTTTACTAAATAAATTAAACATAACTTATCCCCCTAGTTCATTTCTAAATCACCCAAGTTCAGTATAATAATTTATATTTATATTGTAAATAACTTAAATAAAAAGCTAGAAGATTATACTCTCCTAGCTCTTTATTTAATATCTTTTTCTTTTATATTTAGCAATAAATATTGTTGAAATTAATAATATAATTAAGCTTATAATTGAAACCCCATAGTAAGTCCATATGTTTTGTTTATTATTTTTCATATTTGGTGGCATCATCTGCTTATTATCATTTTTATTCTCATTATTCATAGCTTCTTGAGACTTTTCTTGATTATTTTCGTCAGCTTGATCTTTTTTGTTTATATCTTTATTTTTCCCCATATTTTGTTGCCCTAATGCAGGTAAATTTAAAGTTGTTACTACATTTCCGTATTCTGTAGATGATTGTTCTCCATTTAATTGAGCCTGAACGCTCTTAGCTCTATCTTTTCCAAAAGTTAAAAGTTCAGTCACTCCAGTTTTATATTCTTCATAATTATAGAATGCTGTAGCATCTTTTTTTACATAATTACTAATTAATTTATTTATCTGAGTAACTCTATTGTTAAATGTGCCACTGCTAAAATAATTATCTGATATTTGTTTTAAATACTTATGATAAATCTCTTTATAATCATCATTTTCTAAAAGTTTACCTATAAGAGGAGCATCTTCTAAATTGCCTGTAACAGGTGAATCAATTGGGAAGTTTATAGCTTTTTCCCCATCCTTAACAGCAAAGCCTCCGAAGGACATGTTTAAATCCCATGGTAATATCTCCGATACTCCATCTTTTTCATATAGATAGTAATTATGATACATTCCTCCTGAATAACTATCTAAATTAACTAAAAATGTATTCACTGCAAAATATTTTAAAACTTCATCAACATTTAAGTAATTTTCTATATTTTCACCAGTTTTAAGACTTTCCATTAAATCAATAATGTTTTTGAAATCTTTATCTGTTGTATTTTTAAAAACTGCACTATCTCTTAAAATTGAGTAACTATCTACATCGTCATCTATATATTTTAAATCTGCACCTTGGCTATCTTTATTTCCCATCTTAGGTGCTCCACCATTATCTTCATCTTCACGTGAAACATTTTGATTTTGTACAATATTAGGAGCATCTCCATTCATATCTGGAGGTACTTCATCCATTTTAGGAATATTCCCATCCATGTTTGGAGGGTTATCACCCATTTGTGGCTTGTTTCCATCCATATCTGATTTTTGTATTTCTCCATTATTACCCTTATTGCCACCCATATTCATTGTTTCTGGCTTATATAAATTACCACTTATTTCTCCATAATTTTTCTCAATAAACCTTTCATCTATAACTTCTACACCTAAATATAATCCCCAATCAGAACCATTTATTTTTATGTCTGTATAAGAATATTCTGGAGTTGCTATGCCTAGAAAGTTATATATATCATAAGAAATAGCTTCTTTCATATAAGTAGCATCCGATATATTATTATTTAAAGCTAATTTTCTAATTCCATGATATGTTTGTCCATCAACATATTGTCCAAAATCAATTTTTATACTGTATCTATCCGTAGTACTATCATTTGCCACAGAAGTTAAACTCGAGTTGCCCTTAGGTCTTATTCCAACATTATTAAACGTTTCTCCGTTTATAGTTACATCCGCACTTTTATATTCCTCTTTTGTTGCATTTTCTAAAAGCCATTTCCAATCACTTTCTTTAATTTTTATGTCTATACTAGTTATACTATTTTTATCTAAAACATCTTCTGTATTAGAAATAGCTTCTATATCAGTTTTATTTTTTGGTATGTATATAGACACTACAATAAATACTACAGATAATATAATACTTATTACAGATATATATTTACTTTGTTTGTCGTTTATCATTTTGTTTCACCACCTTATTTGCAATAAGTTAGTCTACTATTACTTTTAAGCCATATAATCTCCATTGTAGCTTACTAAAACTACATTCGAAACTCCACTTATACACGATATTTCATTTACAAAGTTTGTTGTAATATTCTTCAACTTAACTTCAACAGTCATCTCTATTCCATTTGTTGGTGAAACAGTTTTAGACTTAACACAATACTTACTTACACTACTTCCTACTTTTTCTAATATTTTATTTTCACTATTATCACTATCACAATTTACAACTAATATGTATGGATTATCAGTTGTTTCTTTGTTTGCAAATAGAACCATTATAATCCCTATAAAAATAGCTCCTAACACAGCTAGTGGTATTAATCCCGCTCCTAATACTATTCCTTCACTAATTGACCAAAATAAAAATGCTATATCCATAGGTTCTTTTACTGCACTCCTAAAACGAACTATAGATAACGCACCAACCATACCTAATGAAAGTACGACATTAGACGTAACCCCTAATATAATTAATGTTGTAATTAATGTAAGAGCCATTAAAGACATACTAAATGTTGATGAGTACATAACTCCCTTAAATGTTTTTTTATAAACTTGCATTATAAATAACCCCAACACAAATGCAAGTGACATCGCTATTAACATATCTAAAAATGATATTGATGTCATTTTTTCAATAAAACTTGATTTAAAAATATCACTAAAATTTACTGTTTGATTAGACATTATTTTTCCTCCTAATTTTTATCCATATATTCTAGATGCTGCATATTTTGAAATAGCAGTCGCTCTACGGTTATTAGTTTGTATGATATCTTGTATTATCTCTGGTAGATATTCATCAAACTTCACTTCTAAAACTATTACATCCTTATCTATAGACCCTATAGTGGGTAAATTATTATCAAATAAATTAGTACTTTGAATTCCTGTTCTAATTTTTTTATCAAATGTTATTCTTACATTTCCCATCTTATATACATAAGCTTCTCTTGTATAATCAACTATACTTTTAGGTCTCAACAACTCTGACTTAATTTTAGAATAAAATTCAATAAATAAAGGCTTATTGCTTTTAATTAAAAAATCTATATCTCCTTTAATTAAGTTTTCACATTCTTCCTTAGTTATTAATTCGCTATCTTTAGAGCATAATCCATTAACTTTTGATTTTTTCTCTAATTTAATAAAAGAATAGTCATCGTTGTAATATCTTAACCTGAATTTTTCTCTTACACTTATTCCATTAATTTTTTCCATCAGAACTTTATCTCTAAAGTTATCAAAGTAAAGACTTCTAATTTTATATTCTCTTTTTTCATTTGAATTTTTATCTACACTCATTATTTGAGTTAGTCTATTTTTAATAGCTAAATAATCTGATGTGTTTATATAATGTTTAATTTCATGTCTAAACTTTTTTTCTTTCATAATTTCACCCCCTATCTGTTCGAAATCAATATTATATAAACAAACTTAAATTTACCTAAAACTTTATTATTCTGAAAAATTTATTCATATTTTATAGAAATATATTTTTTTAATGTCATTTATTAAATAATAATCATAGCTTATATTAAATATAAAAATTTTTAGAAGGTGGTTAAAATGGAAGGAATAAATATAAATATAGAAATTTATACCAATGAAAATAATTTTAATTTACACCCAGAAATAGCGGCTACAGTTAGTAAATCAGTCAATCCAAGTACAGTAAATTATGAAGAAACCTTTATCTATACAATAAATGCATCTTTTAGTGGATTGGGTGATTTTGGGCCTATACTTGATGCTTATATAATTGATCTTATACCTGAAGACATCGAAATTGTAACTCTTCCTCCAGTAGGTGGAATAATCAAAGATATAACTACAAATTATGTTCCTGGAACAGGAACATATATAAAATTTGATTTTGGCCCAATAACTAATCTTGGAGTTGCTTATGTATTTGACTTAGAATGTAAGTTTGCATTATCTGCACCTAATAATAGTTCTTTTGTAAATAGTGTAGATTTAACTGTTACTCAAGAATCTAAAGTAACAAATCTTTCTGCAGATTCTCCACCAGTAAATTTAGTTGCCATTGCAGATTTTCAAATTAGTAAATTAAAAAGACTTCCTACAATAGATCCTGGTCCTGGAAGTAGGCTTGTTTATGTAATAGATTTAAAAAATCTTGGAGACAGAGGCGCTTGTATAAACAATGTTGCAATTTCAGACTTATTACCAAGTGGAGTTTCAATTGATCCGTTATTCCCTCCATTTGGGGAAGACATATCCCCTGGACCATTTCAAGATCCTAAATATGATCAAACACTTAGTCCACCATTTACTAATCCTGTTGTATTCAATTTATCTGGATTAGGACCATACTGTGGTACAGATTATAGAATTACAATAACTACTTTAGTAGATGCAAACATTGCAAGTGATCAAATTGAAAATAAAGTAAATTGGTCTATAGATGGAACTGATCAAAAAGAAGTCACTTTAACTACAAATATTATAGGTGCAATATATTCTTCTTCTATAACTAAATTCGCTCCTACTTATGGAACTACAGTTGCTCCCGACAATAAAATTAGTTATGCATTAAGTTTTAGTAATAATGGAAATCAAGACTTATCAAATGTAACTGTTATCGATACAATTCCTCTGGAAGTTACTCCAAATAGATTATTTACTGGAAGATATGGTATAAGTAGCATAGACTATCTACTTACAGGAACGTTACAAATAGATTATAGTACTGACAACCAAGCTACTTGGTTGCCAATACCACCATTAACATTTGATCCAGCTATAGGCGAGTGGATTCCTCTACCTACTTCCCCTAAAATAACAAATATTAGATTTAGGTTCTCTGATTGGACTTCAGGAGTAGGTCCATTAAATTCACCTAGAATAGATGGAACTATTGATCCTGCAGCTACTGGATTAACCATAGATAATACTGCGAGTATAACTTGGACTCAAGGTCCTGGACCTTATTCTGATTCAGATACAAGATCTACAATACTAGACGGTCAGGCTTCCTTAAATTTGCGTAAATCTAGAGTAGGTACTAATGCTGCAGTTGTTCCTGGAAATATAATTACCTATAGATTAAATTTTAATTCTGGAAATTCTACAATTAATAATGCAGTTTTA
The DNA here is from genome assembly GCF_048568265.1 of Paraclostridium dentum. Lineage (NCBI taxonomy): Bacteria > Bacillati > Bacillota > Clostridia > Peptostreptococcales > Peptostreptococcaceae > Paraclostridium > Paraclostridium dentum. Next base: position 3,023,755 of record NZ_CP183813.1, read on the forward strand.
ACTGACTTACTTCCTGAACAAGTAGAATATGTATCACCTGTAGGAACCGTAAATTCAACTTATTATAATTACTTTAATGGAAATGGAGGGAGCTCTCAACCGCTAACATATAACGTAACTCTCACTCCAAATTATGCAGGATCAGGTAGAACACTAGTAACATTTGCTATCACATCTCCAACTGTGTTCCAACAAAATTCTAATATTTCTATAGATTTTAAAGTTAAAGTTAAAGTTGGTGCAACTGGAGTTATTTCTAATAATGGAGAAATATATGCATCAAACAATGCTGATCCTGCTATACCTTTTGTAAGCAATACAGTAAATACTAATATTTCATTTATTAATAGTTTAGCTTCTGATAAAAAAGTAAAAGGTGCTCTTGACTCTGACTATACTGAATTCCCTCAAAAAGGAAAAACTTTTAATGGAGGAACTCTAGAATATAAACTTACACTTTCAAATACAGGGAACCTTAATCTACAAGAATTAGAGGTAGTAGATATATTCCCACATATTGGAGATACCGGTGTAATATTAATTGATAATCCTAGGGGCTCTGAATTTAAAGTATTTCTTACAAATACACCAGATATAACTATAACTAGTACAGATCCTTTAATGCCAACACCTACAGTACAAATACAATATTCACAAAGTTATGATCCAGTACGATTTGGGGCAACTAATAACACTATAGGAACTGTAAATGATTGGACTTCTATAGCTCCTTATCCTATTGATCAAGTAAAATCAATAAAACTTATTATTTCTGGATCTCCTTTAAAACCAGGTCAATCAATTATTCTGTCAATAAAAGCTCAAGTTCCAGTTGGTATTCCAACTACAGTTCCTCCTTTAGTTGCTTGGAACAGTTTTGCACTTAGAGGTTCTTATATAAATCAATTTGGAGCTTTAACTAACTTTTTACCAGTTGAACCTGAAAAAGTTGGTATCACAGTAGAAAACCCTGTATTTCCTGGAAAAATTGGAGCATTTACGTGGCATGATGTACTTGAAAATGGAGTATTCCATCCGGGAATTGATAATGGAGTAAATAACGCTACAGTGTATCTTTATGATGTAGATCCTACACTAAATCCACAAGCTTTACCTATTGCAACATCTATCTCCAATAACGATACTTTAGGAAAACCTGGATACTATTTATTTTCAAATCTACCTGTGAATAAAACTTATTATGTTAAATTCATTCCTCCTGTAGGATACGAATATACTATTCAAAACTTAAATCCTGATGGAAGTAAACCTGATCCGAATAATGGAATTGTAAAGAATATCACACTTACAGATACTAATCCTTCAGTTTTAGATGTTAACGCAGGGTTTATTGATGTTCTTTATGCTCTTACAAATATAAAGCAATGCCTTTATATGATATGTTCTGATGAAATAATAGAATATGTAGATACAGATCAAACTTTTTTATATGTAAGTATAAAAGATTTTTATTTAGATAAATCAAAAGTTGTATATGAAGAATTTTTAGGTCAAATTGTACCGGGTTATTACCTTTATGTAACTTCAGTTGTAGAATTCCATATTCACTATAATGAAGATGATTTTATACAATATGATATACCTTACGAGATAAAAATATTTATACCTGAATATATTTCTGATAATACTTTTTCTATGGATAGTTGCACTGATAATATTCAATTCTATAATTGTAATTCAAACCATACATTCTTAGTAACTTTTGATTTATGTATACGTATCAACTTTGAACAAAATTAATAAAAAAGCAGTAATCTCTTAATCGAGATTACTGCTTTTTATTAAATATATACATAAAAAAGAACTATGATTTTTCTCATCATAGTTCTTAATAAGTTTAATTATAATATTTTTAATTAAACTTATACCGTTACATTATCTATAACATTTATTACATTCATGAGCTTTATACCATTTCTTACATTCATCCCATTCATGACATTCATCCCATTTATGACATTTATCATGTTTGTGGCATTTATCGCATTCATCATACTTATGGCATTTCTTACATTCGTCATGTTTATGACATTTATCACATTCATCATATTTATAGCATTTCTTACATTCGTCATGTTTATGACATTTATTGCATTCATAACATTTATCGCAATTTTCATACCCATAACATTCGTCGCAATTTTGCCATTTATAATATTTATTCCATTCATACCAATCATAGCATTTATGATATTTATCACATTCGTCCCATTTATTACATTCATAACATTTATCGCATTTATGACATTTATTTGAATAAATCATCTTTATATCTCTCCATAGTATAATATTAAGAAATTCTTATTAAAGAACCTCTAGTTTATAATATGTATCCATGTCGAAATGTGTGCTATATTGTCAAAGTTCATAACAAATTAACTAAAAAAGTTTTTAGTTCAAAATGTACTCCCTATGTAATATAGTATTTTAATAAAATTTAAAATATTAGCTCTAATTCATGTTAATATTTTTATTTTTTAAAAAATTACTTGCATAAACAAGTATTTAGTTTTATAATATCCATTATGAATTACTTGCATAAACAAGTATTAAATTTTAAAATAAGATTGGAGACATTTAAAATGAAAACATTAGTAATTATAGCTCATCCTAATATGGATGCTTCAAAAGTAAATAAAGCTTGGAAAAATCACTTAGAAAATAGTGATAATATAACAATCAATGAAATTTATAAATCTTACCCAGATGGCAAAATAGATGTAAAAAGAGAACAAGAATTAGTTAAAGCTCATGATAGAGTAGTTTTTCAATTCCCATTCCACTGGTATAACGCACCTTCTTTACTAAAACAATGGATGGATTCTGTATTTGCATTTGGTTTCTCTCATGGGCCTAATGGAAACAGTTTAAAAGGAAAAGAATTCAGATTAGTAATTTCTGCTGGAGGTCAAGAACAATCTTACCAAGCTGGTGGAGCTCAACACTTCACTATAAGTGAATTAACTAAAACATATGAAGCTATGGCAAAGTTCACTGGTATGAACTACCGACCTGCTTTTGTTCTTTTCTCAACTCATTTATTAAGCGAAGAAGATATAAATAAAAGTGCAGATCAATTGAAAGATATCTTAAACTAAATAATTATATAAAAAAAGAGAATAGTTAAAACTATTCTCTTTTTTATATAATTATTTAGAATTAATATTATTTAAATTCTCAGCTATCTTTGTTAAAAACTTCATCCCTTGTTCTATTTCTTCCTTAGAAATGCCATTAACTGCCTCTTCAAAACATTCTCTAGCTATAGACTCCACAGGTTCCTTCAAAAGTTCCCCTTTTTCAGTCAACTTAATGCGATTTATTCTTTTGTCCGAAGGACAACATTGTCTTATTATTAATTCATTTTTTATTAAAGTATTTATCAGCCTAGATGTACTTGCTTGATCTCTATTTGTAAGCTGTGCTAAGTTATATTGGCATAAATTTTCATTATCCCAAAGCATAGTTAGTATAGTAAACTGCTCAAAAGTAATATTTATGCCATTATTTTTTAGTTTTCTTACAAAATTATTCATTATAATTTTATCTGTCGCATTTATCAAAAAGGCTAATCCTTTATCTTTTCTATATTTCATGCTATCACCTTTTTTTATTAGATTATAATTTTATCCTATATATAAAAAAATATATTGTCAAGGTAAAGCTAATTATAAACAAAAAAACAAAAGAATATCTATTAAAATAGATATTCTTTTGTTTTTATTTATTGAGCTTTATTTGCTTTTTTTGATGGTATAAAGTTTCCAATTATACCTGCAATTACAACTGGTAAAATCCAGTTAAATCCTATTTTTGCAAACGGCAATTCATTTACAAACGGTACATTTATACCTTTACTACTTAAAACTGTAAGTACACTTACTATTAAAGCTACATAAGTTGCACATTTAAATGCATTATCATTTTTAATTTTATTATTAAATAGTGTCATTAATACTAATACTATTGTCGCTGGGTAAATAATTGATAGTATAGGTGCTGAGAATTTTATTATTGTACTAACTCCAAAGTTTGCTACTACTGCACTGAATATACATACTGTAATAACTATAGTTTCATATTTTACTTTTCCATTTGATAGTTTAGTAAAATATTGAGCCGTAGCTGAAACAAGCCCTATAGATGTAGTTAAACAAGCTAATGCTACAATTATTGCTAATACAATTTTACCAGGCTGACCTAATAATTGCTCTGTTATACTTACGATTAAAGCTGTTTGATTTATATCGCTTGGATTTACTCCTTTAAACTGATGAGCAACTGAAGATCCTAAATAAGTAAGTCCTCCGTATACTATAATCAAAGCTACACCTGCAACTAAACCAGCTCTTAAAGTTAATTTAATTTTATCAGATTCTTCAGTATATCCTTTTTGAACAAGTGACATTATAACAACTGCTGATAAAGCTATAGCTCCTAATGGATCCATTGTTTGATATCCTTGGCCTATACCCTCTGCAAATATCGCATCTATAGTTGCTGGTTCATTTAAACTTCCAAGAGGAGATACAATTCCTACTATAATCAAAAATATTAAAGCTACTAATAGTGCTGGTGTTAAATACTGACCTATTATATCTACAACTTTAGATGGCTTTATTGTAAGTATCAACGTTAACCCGAAAAATATTATAGAGAATAATATTGGGCTGAAACCTCCCAAGATAGGTTGTATTCCCATTTCAAATGTTGTTGCTCCTGTTCTAGGTATTGCTAAAAGTGGTCCTAAGCAAATCATAATTGCTGTTGCTAATATTATAGATAATGTTTTCCCGCTTCTTGATAAAACCCTACTTATATCTCCATCACATTTAGCAGCTGCTAATATCGCTAATAAAGCTAATCCTACATCTGCGATAATAAATCCACTGAAACCTAACATCCAGTTCTCTCCAGATACAACTCCTAAATATGGTGGAAATATTAAATTTCCTGCCCCAAAGAACATGGCGAATAAGGCAAATCCTACAACTACAGTATCTACACTTTGTTTTTTCATAAAAACCCCCTGTATTAATTTTATAGGCAATATTTAATTATTAAATTACTTAATTATATGTTAAACTTACTAAATAAATCAACTATTCTGAAAAATTTAACATAATTTTAGCATTTTGTACCACTAAGTTAAATTTGTGTTAAATTAGTTGACTACTTGTTTATTTATATTTAACAATATAAAAAATAATATTCCTAATTTGTTAAATATAATAATATTTACAGGTTTTGTGTTTAATGAAGTTTTTTTGTGTAGTATAATGTAAAGATAAAATACTCAGGTTATATAATCTATAACATGGGTATTTTATCTTTTGTAACAATTGAGAAAGGAGTTTTTTTATGAGCAAAAAAAAGCGGAATATAATTATCGCAATAATGGTTTCTATGTTTCTTGCTGCATTTGAAGGTACTGTTGTAACTACAGCCATGCCTACAATAGCAAAAAGTTTAAATGGATATAATCTTATGAGCTGGGTTTTTTCTTCATATCTTTTAACCTCAGCTGTCTCCACTCCTATTTATGGAAAAATGTCTGACCTTTATGGAAGAAAAAAAATGCTTTCTATCGGTATAGTAATATTTTTAATAGGTAGTGCCTTATGTGGATTTTCCCAAAGTATGATTCAGTTAATAGCATTTAGAGCAATACAAGGTATCGGTGCAGGTTCTATACTTACCGTAACATATACAATTGTTGGTGATGTATTTGATTTAGAGGAACGTTCTAAGGTTCAAGGATGTCTAAGCACAGTATGGGGTGTTTCTAGTCTACTTGGTCCATTTATAGGAGGATTTTTCATAGATTACTTATCTTGGCATTGGATATTTTTTATTAATATACCTTTTGGTATTTTATCTATTTTCCTTCTTAATAAAAATTTCGAGGAAAAATTATCAAATAGTAATCCTAAAATTGATTATCTCGGATCAATATTTTTAACAATATCTATAGTTTCAATATTATTAGGTGTATTTACTACATCTAGTTCAACAAAAATTATATATGCTATATTAACTATAGTTTCACTTATAATTTTCTACTTAATTGAAAAAAAATCAAAAGAACCTATTGTTCCTTTTGATATATTTTCGAAAGATACAATTTTATTAAATTTAATAGGTTTCTTTGTAGCTGTTATACTTATGGTTATAGAGGTTTACATGCCGTTATACACTCAAAATGTTATGGGCTATAGCGCAAAAATTTCTGGACTTTTAATGGCCCCAATGTCTATAACGTGGCTTTTAAGTTCTTTTATTTTAGTAAAATTATTTAAAACATTTGGAGAGAAAAAAGTTATTCTAGGTTCTATTTTAATCTTAGCAATAACATGTTATTTACTTAGATTTACCACTCCAGATACAAATTTAATTTATCTAATTCTTATAATATTTATCATGGGTGCAGGTTTTGGAGGTGTACTTAATACACTTATCATACTTATCCAAAATGCTGTTACTTATGAAAAAAGAGGAGCTGCAACATCAACAAATGCATTAATTCGTACACTTGGTCAAACAATAGGAGTTAGTGTATTTGGAGGATTAATGAACTCAAGTATATCTTCTTACTTTAAAAATTCAGATATTTCAAATGTAACTGCAGATAATATATATTCTTCTGGAGCTAGCGCTTATCAAATAATGGAAGCATTTTTTAATGGTGTCCATAATATATTCTATGCTTTAGTATTTATAGCTTTGATTTGCTTTATTGCTGGAATATTTATAAGTAAAAAATCCATATTAGAAAAAGATGATAATTAAATGTAAAATTTTATAAAATATATACAAAAAAAATGAAACTCTATATAGAGTTTCATTTTTTTGTTAATCGGATTTATATGTTGTCCCGGGAAATAATATTGTCAAAATATATTTAATCATTATATGTAGTATTTATAGGTGGTTTCGATACAGATATATCATATCCTTCATTCAGTAAATCAATTTTTCTCATATCTTCAGTAGAAATTTCAAAATCAAAAACTTCTATATTTTCTTTTATTCTATTTTCATTTGATGATTTTGGAATAGGTATAACCCCTTTTTGAATATGCCATCTCAATACTAATTGTGCTATTGTTTCATTATATTTTTCTGCTAAGTTAATCATTAAATCATTAGAAAATATTCTTCCCCTGCTTATAGGACTCCATGCAATCACTTGAATATCATGTTCTTTACAGTAGCTAATCATTTCATTTTTAACACTAAAAGGGTGCATCTCAACTTGATTTACCATTGGCATTATAGTTGCAATCTTTTTTAACTCTTCTAAGTGATTTATTTTAAAATTACAAACTCCTATAGCTTTAACTTTTCCTATAGAATATAAATATTCAAAAGCTTTCCATGTTTCATCATTTAATTTATTTGGCCAATGGATTAGATATAAGTCTATATAATCTACATCTAAATTCTTTAACGACTTATTAAAAGCTTTAATAGTACTATCATATCCATGATCTTCATTCCAAAGTTTTGTTACTAAAAATATTTCTTCTCTATCTATTTTACTCTCTTTTATGCCTTTACCTATACCTTTTTCATTCCCATAAAATGAAGCTGTATCTATCATTCTATAGCCTATTTCCAGAGCATTCTTTACTATTTCAGATGTATCTTCATCATTACCTGACTTGTATGTACCAAATCCTACAAGAGGTATCTTTACTCCATTACTTAAGTTAGTAAATTGTTTACCCATAAAATAATCCTCCCTTTTGTTATCTAAATCATTTTTTAATATTATATCACTATGTAAACTTACATAATATAAACTGATAAAATAAATGAAAAAGGAGGATATATGTTTTTAATAATACACCCTCCTTTTAATTATTTAGAATTATTTCTTATATGTGCTGCAACCTTTACATCTTCTCTTTTTATATGACTAATTATCCAATTAGCAACCTTACTATTAATTTCACCTACTAAGACAATACTTGGCCCTTCTTCTAAGAGCTTTTTCTGTATATTATCAACAGTATCGATAAAATGTTGGTGATACTTTTTATGATTATTGTAATCAGGATAATTATATTTTTTCTGTAAAACTTCTTCATGTCCAAAATGCGTTCTAGTATAAGAAGATAAAAAGTTTACTGTCTTTTCTAATTCAGCTCTACCCTTACCTTTGCTACAAGCTTCTAATAAATCATTTATTGCTTTTATTAATTCTTTATGTTCTGTATCAATTTGTATATTACCAGTTAGTAAATCATCAGTCCATTTATATGCCATTTTGTCTCCTCGCAATCCTTTGCTTATTTTGGTAATTTTTAGTAAATTATATCATTTTTTAATTTCTAAATCTATTGCCATAATCAAAATTGCTATCGAAAATATCTATTTTAAATTTATCTAAAATCAAATTTAACAATAATATAGCAAAAAAAAATAAAAAAGATCTATTTAAAGATCTTTTTTATTCTTATTTTTATTAATTATCTGATTTTATATTTACCCATGCATTATCATATATCTTTTTAACATCCATTGGAAAATCTTCATAAATTTCACATCTATCCATTATTTCTTTAGGCATATATGCATTTGGATTATTTTTTACATTGTCTGGTTGAGCTAACCTAGCTTCTTTATTTGGAGTAGTATATCCAATTTCATCAGCTATCCTCAATGCACTTTCTTTATCACTAACAAAGTTTATAAACTTCTCTGCTCCTTCAACATTCTCAGCATTTTTAGGTATACATAAACTGTCTATCCAGAAATTTGCTCCTTCTTTAGGAACTACATAAACTAAATTAGGATTCTCATCTTGAAGATTTAATCCTTCTCCTGACCATATCATATTTATATCAGACTCACCTGCTGGAATCATTGTAGTTCCATTATCAACACCATATATCGGATTTACTGTTTCTCTTTGTTTTATCAACAATTCTTTAGCTTCTTCTATTTCTTTTGGATTTTTTGAGTTTAAAGAATATCCAAGTTTTTTTAATGCAGTTCCCATAGTATCTCTATAAGTATCAAACATAAATACTTTATTTTTATATTTTTCATCCCATAAAATATCCCAACTGTCTACTTTTTCCTTAACTACATCTTTGTTATAAATAACACCTACTGTTCCAAACATGTAAGGTACTGAATATTTATTTCCTGGATCTATTTGAAGATTTAAATAATCTTTATCCATTTGAGATATGTTAGGTATATTATCTTTATTTAATTCTTGTATAAGTCCTTTTTTAATCATTCTTGGCATTAAAGCATCAGATACTAAAATAACATCGTATTTAACTCCACCTTTGCTAATTTTTTGATACATTGTTTCCATATCATCAAAGGTCTCAATATTAACCTTTATGCCATATTTTTTTTCAAATTCTTTTACTGTTTCTTTGTCTATATTTTCTCCATAATTAAGAAAACTTATTTGTTCTGATGAATCTTTGCTACATCCAACAAAAAATGCTCCAATCAATAAAATACAAATTGATAAGCTTAATAATTTAAATATTTTTTTCATACTTTAATCCTTTCCTTTAATATAAGATTATTCTAATACCCCAAACTGTAAATAGTCAATCTCATTTACTTTGTAGTTTTTAATTAAATAATATTCATATTAAATTTATAATTCCATTTTATGGTTATTTATCATTGAAAATAATAAGTTTTTGTATTATAATCTAAACTGTTTTGTTAACATAGGTCTAATAATGTTATTATCCTTTGAAATATGTTTTATAGGGGAAATTATTTAATTTTTTAGGTCGAAAATAAATTTTATAAGGAGGAGTACAATGGAAAAAAATAATGAAACTGTATTTTGTTCTAAATGTGGACATAAAAATTCGTCATCAGATAAGTTTTGTTCAAACTGTGGAAATACCTTAAAGTCTATTGAAAATTCAATAAAAGATGCTACCACAAACATTAAGGATACTATTACCAATAATGAAACTTATAAAAAATTTACTGATATAAGTGGGGATGGTTCTTTAAAAGCAGATTGGGAAAATGATGATATGATAAATTTCATTCAAAAAAATACGGAGTATTACATACCCAAATTTAAAGAAATGCAAGATTTAGAAAAAAGTACATCTTGGAATTGGGCATCATTCTTTCTTACATCAAATTGGCTATTCTATAGAAAAATGTACGGATACGGAGTGGGTCTAATAATAGCTAATATAATATTTGCTTTTATACCATTCTTAGGTTGGTTTTTAAATATAGGTACATATATTGTATGTGGTTTATATGGAAATAGCTTATATTTAAAACATGTACAAAAACAATTAAGCTCTGTTGATGGGCTTAAAGAAGATATAAAACATAGAGTATTATTATCTAAAGGTGGAACTAACTTAGTATTACCAATTGTTTTAACTTTTTTAGTTCCTATATTACTATTTATACTAGCATTTTTGGGATTAACATTATCTATAATGTCTAGTCCTTATTATTATTAGTTAATTAAAAGGGTTATGCTATAAGTTTTTATAACATAACCCTTTTAAATCTATTTATATTCTTTTATTATCTTTTTAATATTTTTCTTACATCTAATTCTACAACGCGTACCTGTCCCTGCTGTAGTGTTTTGTTTAATTAAAGTTCTTCTTTTAATTCGTAACTATTATGCTCTTTAGGCATCACCTTAAATAATAAAATAGATGAGAATGTTAGCATAATCATATCAGTTATAGGTTGAGCATAAATAAATCCTGAAAAACCAAATACTTTATTTAATATAATTAAAAGAGGCATATATAGTAATCCTTGTCTTGATATAGATAATATAAATGCTACAACAACTTTACCCATAGATTGAGCTGAAGTTGTAGATATCATCTGACCTCCTACAAAAGGAAGTGATATAATTAGAGCTCTAAGTATTATAGCTCCTTTGTTTATAACCTCAGGCTCACTTGTAAATAATCCTATTAAAGAATTAGCAAATACCCCAAATATTAAAGCTAAGCTTAATCCTATTATAGAAGTTATTATTATGCCTTTTTTAATAATTTCTTTAACCCTAGAAATATTATTACATCCATAGTTATACCCAACTAATGGTTGGCATCCAGCTGAGAATCCCATGAATACAAATGTTCCTATAGTCATTATTTTCATAGCAACTCCCATACCTGCAACAGTTAATGTTCCATAACCTACAGCTATATTGTTTACAATAACAGTTGCTACACCCATTAACATTTGATTTAGTGATGCAGGAACTCCTATTGTAAATATTTCTTTAAATATACTCTTATCATATTTAAATTTCTTTAAATTTATTTTCAAAGTAGTTTTTCCTTTTAAAAATGCATAAGTAAAATAAATTAAAGTTGATGTTTGACCTATTATAGTAGCTATTGCAGCTCCAGTTATTTCCATATTAAGCCCAAATATAAAAACTGGATCTAAAACTATATTTACAACAGTTCCTAATGTAAGACCTATTACAGATTGCATTATATTTCCTTCCGATCTTAGAAGTTGCCCTAATGCATAACTACACATTACAGGAATTGCTCCAATAAACATTATAACTATATACTTATACGTATAATTCAAAGTAGCTTCATTTGCCCCTAATCCTTTTGCAATGTTAGGAGACATAAATATACCAGCTATCATAACAATTATACTCATTATAATCAAAATACCAGTCGCTATCGATATAGTCTTATTCGCTTCTTCATAATCCTTATTTCCTAAACATCTTGATATATATGAAGATGCTCCTGATCCTACAATTCCTGCAATAGCCATAAGCATCATAAATACAGGAAGTGATATATTTGCTGCCGCTAACTGATTTGCATCATTTAACATTCCTATAAAGTAAGTATCTACTAAATTATATAAAACTTGAATCATCATACCCATAACCATAGGTATTGATAATTTTAGTATAGCTTTTGAAACTTTTTCATCTCTTAAAAGTCTAATTTTTTTATCTTCCATTTTATCCTCCTATTTGTCACTTTCTTCTATTTTTTATACAAAATCTTGATAGTGTACTTAAAGCTTCATTTATTTCTTTTCTTTCTTCATCTTCCATACTGTCAAACATATCATTTATACTTTTATATAAATTCTCTTCTAACTCAACTGCAATTTGTTCACCTTTTTGAGTTAACTCTAAATTAGTAAATCTCTTATCTTTTTTTGATTTAACTTTTACTACATATCCGTTATCAATTAAAATATCCACGGATGTTGTAAATGCCCCTTTTTGAATTCCTATAAATTCATTAATCTTACTCATTTGTTTGTGTTCATGTTTATGAACAAACAGTAAAATTTTTGCATGTGTTTCATTAAGATTAGAATCTAATGCTTTGATTGCCGAGTATTTAAATACATTTTTTGTAAAATGGTGTATAATCATTAAGTTTTCTATAAAATTCAAATTTTTCATAAGCTCTCCCCTTTATTAGTTTTAAATAAAACTATATTACTTTTTATTATATACCACCATAAACAAGGTTCAAACAAAAAGTTTTATTTAAAACTATTTATATTAAAATAAAAAGCACTAACTACGTTAGTTAGTGCTTTTTATTTTAATATGTGATTTACATAGCTTTCGCAGGGAATATAGCATCTAAAATTCCTATAACTACAGCTGCTATTAAAGCACCTATAATAGATACGCCCATATTAGGTACTAAAAATTGAGCTGCATATATTATTATTGCTGCTATTAAAAATCCTTTTATTCCTTTTCCAAAAGGAGATGCATCTACTCCCATAAACATTTCTACTAAATAGTCTAATACTGAAATTACAACAGCTGCTAATAAAAATGACCATATACCCTGTATTGTAAATCCTGGTGTTACAAATGATGTTATAACTAAAATAACTGCAACTAATAGAAATCTTCCTATCCATCTCATTATACTATTATCATTACCATTTTCATGTACCATAAAAGTCACTCCTTAAAATAAAGTAATTTTTTATTTATTTTTACAAATAATAAAGTAGATATAAATAATTAAATTTATACTATTTTTACTTTTCTACTTTATAGTCATATATTAACCACTCTATTTTAAAATATCCCTTATATAATTTTTATCTTTCAAATTTTAATTTTTTTTGCATAAAAAACGTACTTATTAATAAGTACGTTTTTCTTAAATTCATAATTTAATTTTTTAATGTAGATTTACAAATTCCCAAGTTTCACCTTGATTTTTTGATTTGTAAAGAGCTTCAGTATCTCCTTTATAATCACCATCTGGGCCTTGTCCAATTGACATATATAAAACTCCATCCTTCTCATAAGGTATACCTGGCATATCAAATGGCTTTATAACACCTCCATTATCTAGTGTTACTTCCTCTATAGGATATTCTACAGGTTTAAAGGATGCACCTCCATCATCTGTACGATATAATGATCCTTCGGTACCAGAAGGTCTTATCGTAGTTATAAATCCAATATTATCATTTATAAACTTAATTCCTCCGACACTTCCAATTGTGTCATTAAAAGGATCTTCATTTATAACTTCCCATATTTTGCCTGAATCTGTAGTCTTGCTAAGTGAATATAAACTACTTCCTAATGCTTTATCTACTAAATTAGCTTTATAGCCTACTTCTTTCGTTAGATAAAATTCTTCTTTACTTTTATCTGCTCCTCCATATTCCTGCTCATAATCTTCTGGCTGAGGAAGTAAACATGATTTACTCCAACTTGAATTGTTTACTAAATTATATCTAGCAGGAGTTATGCCTTCGTTACCTGGAGTAAATAAAGATACAGTGTATCCCACAATTTTAGAATCTGTTTGCTCAATACCTGATAATTCTCCCTTTTCATTGATATTGATAATTCCATCAGAATTATATCCCCAATTTCTTTTTCCATAGTAAACTAATCCATAACTATCTTGATTCCACTTATCAACAGTTTCCTTAACCGGAATAACTTTAACTGTTTCGATTAATGGGTTTAATAATTTATCATAGTTATATTTAGGATTAGCATAACCATTTAAAATTAATGTAATATCCTTAGACTTATTTTTATCATAGCTTATTAAATAACTTTTTTCTTTCCCTTTATCATCTTTTCCATATATAAATGTATCAAAAGATGTAATTGTTCCATCTGGTTTAAATTTTAATGAAAAGTTATCTGACATATACAATTCTTTTGGCAACTTATATTTTTTATTAATGTCTTCAAATATGCCTCCAACACCATCTTCATATATATTATTATTTTCAAATTTTACTTTTCTTTCACTTTTTAATCGTTCTATAACCCAAGATAACTTTCCTCCATAATTTACTGAGCTCTTGTATATTTTAACTCCGTAAAATGATGTTATAGTTAAAATAATTATAATAAAAATGTATTTAAATTTAATTGTTTTACTGTATTTATAGTATTTGTTTTTTGTGACTTTAAATATAGTAAATAAAACTATACATATTATCAATAATAGGCTTATAAAAAAGATATAAATATTATTATTCATTCTTCCATACATACATAACGAAGATAATTCATAACAAAACGCCCAATATAAAAGTATCAATATTGGATTTGTTATCAAAGAAATAAGTATTTTTTTAAAATTTTCCCTAAATATAATAATCACCCCTAGTCAAAATTTGTAAATTGTTTATATATCTTGCATATAAATTATAGCACTATATTTTCCTTATTTTATGACATGAGCTTAATAGAGTATAAAAGTTGCTTTTTAGATTAATTTTCAAAACTAGAAATCATTATCATTATTATTAATGTTTTATATATTTTTTACCGGGTAAAATAAATAGGTATTCATATACCTTATAAAATAACGAAAGGAGATTGTCATAATTTTTATGACATTGATTAATAATGTTTAGCATCTTAGGATTAATTTTATCATTGATAATTATAATGTACCTTGCTTATAAAGGGTACTCAACAATAATAACGGCCCCAATAGTTTCTCTATTAACAATAATTCTTACTACAGGATTTGATAGCCATCTAATGGCAAATTATACAGAAGTATATATGGTTGGGTTTGCAAATTTTATAAAAAACTACTTCCCTCTTTTTATGACCGGTGCGGTTTTTGCAAAATTAATGGAGGAAGCTGGATATGCAAAATCTATAGCTCATTTTATAACTAAGAAACTCGGAAAAAATAAATCTGTATTAGCTGTTGTTTTATCTGGATCACTTCTTACATATGGAGGAGTTTCATTATTTGTTGTTGCATTTATACTTTATCCAATTGCATCTATGTTATTTAAAGAAGCTGATATTCCTAAAAGACTTATTCCTGGAACTATAGCCCTTGGTGCATTTACTTTTACAATGACAGCTATGCCCGGCTCTCCAGAAATTCAAAATGTTATACCTATGAAATACTTTGGTACAGATACATTCGCAGCCCCTATTATAGGAATTTTTGCAAGTGTCTTAATGCTAATACTTGGAATGTTATGGCTTACTAAGCGTGTTAAATCTGCTAGAAAAAATAACGAAGGTTACGGCAAACATAATGATAGTTCTATTGATGAAAATTATGAAAATTTACCTAATATATTTAAAGCTGTTACCCCTATAATTATAATTTTTATTACTAATTTGTTCTTTTCAAAAGTTTATTATGAAAATATAAATGGGGAATATTTAAGTAGTTTTAATACTACTTTAAGTAATGTTTCTGGAACTTGGAGTGTTATAATTGCAATAGTCCTAGCTGATTTATTTATAATATTAACTAACTACAAAAACATAAAAAATTTAAAATCAGTTCTAGATACAGGTGTTTCTAATTCCTTCAGACCACTTCTTAATTCAAGCGCAATTGTTGGATATGGAAGTGTTATAAAATCATTGGTAGTATTTAGTGTTATTCAAACATTTATTTTTGGTATTTCATCAAATCCAATAATATCAGAAGCTTTATCAGTAAACTTGATTTGTGGACTTACAGCTTCAGCTTCAGGAGGACTTGGAATATCGCTGGATGCACTTGCACCTACTTATTTACAAATGAGTCATGCTTTAAATATTTCTCCTGAAATTCTCCATAGAATAGCTTCTCTTTCTTCTGGTGGATTAGATACTCTACCTCATAATGGAGCTGTAATTACTACACTTGCTATTTGTGGGTTAACTCACAAAGAATCTTATAAAGATATTTTTGTCACTTCTGTAGTTATACCTATTTTAACAACCGCTATAGTTGTAATATTAATTTCTCTTAAATTTGCAGTTTAATTATATAAGAAGAGATTATTATTTTTTTAATATCTCTTCTTATATAAAAATAATTTAATGTTTTAAAAACTTATTTACTTATACTTTTTAAATCCTTATATCCTATCCTTTTTACAGAAACGCTTACTACCTTTATTAAAAACAATCCACAAATTAAATTAATTAAAACTGCAGGAACTACTGCTACTAAAAATAATGATTTGAACGTCCCAGGTAATCCTACTAAAACTAATGCAGATAATAAAAAAGTTGTTCCACTTACTAATGTTCCTATTGGTAATATTATTAAAGATATTATAAAATCTTGAGTTTTTTCTTTAAATTTTTTTATAAATGGAAACTTATACATAATAAATACTAAAGCATATATTATATTTGTTGTAATAACTTTATCTAATATATTCGGTAATTGCCCTCCTGGAAACTTTGTAGTCAATGCAGTAAAAATTCCAGTTATCACTCCACATACAAGTGAAGTTTTATAATCATCTTTATTTAAAATTATTATAGTAAATAACATTATCAATGTCATATCTGGCTGAATTGGCAAGCCGATAGTTGGTGTTATTTGATGCAATAGTAGCCCAATCGCTAATAATAGAGAGTTTAAAACTAATTTTCTTGTATTTGTTTTCATAATTATGTCCTCCTAATTTTTTAAAATAATTATTATTTTTCATTGCAAATTTCCAATGATATAAATCCCTGTCTTTTGAGATACCTGTTCACATCATATTTATCACCACCTTTAATTTTTGAAATTAAAAAACTCCGTCCTATATTAATAGGACGGAGTCTATCCGCGTTGCCACCTAATTTATGTACAAAAAATTTATTTGTACATCACTCAATTTCAGGTACTATCATACCCTATTCGCTATAACGTGCGACACACGGTAAAATCTACTCTCACATACTTGTGATTTCAATTTACTCCTCAAAGGCCCATTCACTAAATCACTTCTTGCCAAGATTCCACCATCCTCAGCTCTCTATATTGAACCTAAATTTAGCTACTATCCCTTTTCTTAGGATTTATATTAAAGTTATTTTAAATAATATTCTATACAACTTTATTTGTCAATTTATTTTTTAATAGCTACTCATATATAAATTAATATGATTTATTTATATGAGTAATATATTAAAAAGTTTACTAATTTATTTTAAGACTTAGATTATTTTACTCCAACTTGATCCCATGCAGATTTAACATCATTAGCTACTTGATCACCATAAAGGTCTTTTGCTGATTGAATTAAAGAACTTTTAGCATCTTTAAATTGTGATTGTCTTGTTAAGTATTGAGTAAGAGCTCTATAGTATATTTTCTCTGCTTTTTCTTTACCTATTTTAGTTATAGTGTTATATGCTGCTTTATTAGGTATACCACTATTTATATGAACTCCACCTCTATCATATCTTATACTATAGTTTTTATAGTCTTTCATATTTGCTGGTTGTCCATGTTTTGTAGGATCTTGTAAATCTCTTATAGCTTCACCTGGTGTTTTATATAAATCTTCTCCCATTTGCCAGTCATCACTATCTACAAAATAACCAAATACATCTGAGAATGATTCATTTAATGCTCCTGGTTGATATTGATAAACTAAATCTGCTGATGATGATGTAACCCCATGTGTTATCTCATGTGCAACAACGTCATTTGCTGCTGTAAAAGCATTTTCTGTTGTTTTATTTCCATCACCATAACTCATCTCTACGCCATTCCAGTAAGCATTACTCATACTACTTCCATCCTCTTCAGGAACATGAACATAAGAATTTATATCTGATCCTTTACCATCATAACTTTCTCTATTGTGAGTATCTTTGTAGTAGTTATAAACTTGATCTGTAAAATAGTGAGCATCTACAGCTGCTTTATCTTGATCGAAGAAGTTTTTTATATTTGTAATAATATTTCCAACTGTTGTATCACCTTTAAAAGCTTCAAAACTTTTAGTTATTATTTGACCTTTATGAGTAGTATCCACTAATTGATATTTACCATTATCTTCAGTTATTTTTAAGTTTTTAACTTGTCCATCTGAACCAATTCCAGTACCTGTTGCTTGAGTTGCTTCTTCTAAAACATTTTGTTTTTCAACTATACTACCATTTTCTGCATCTACTTTAATTAACCAATGAGCAGGCTCTGGAACAGAATATGATAAATCTAAAGCATATACAGCTCTATTAGTTTTTTCATCAACAACAATTTTAGCATCTTGGATTGTATCTTCGCCTGATAAGTTTTTAACTTCATCACGTGATTTTTCTATTGATTTAAAAGCTAACTCAATAGCTTTATCTTTATCTATTTTAGTTTCATTTTTAACTTCTAATTTACCTTGATCCAAATCACCATTTACAAAAACAACTTTTCCATCTTTATCTGTGTGTATTTTAACCTCAGCTGTATCTGCAAAATACCCATCAGCTTTAGGTTTTAGAGTATAGTGAGTAAATCCTAAGTCATCTTTTTCTTTTTTAACTAATTCATATTGATCTGCATTATCTTTTACCTTGTAATCTTCAGATACATTTTTTAATACATCTTTTAAATCTTTATCTGCTGTAACATTATAAGCTTGAGGTAATTCTTCCTTAGTTTGACTATCTGCAAAACTTACTGTAGGTGCTAAAAATCCGCAAGATAACCCTGCAATTGTTAAAATAGCTAAATTTCTTTTAAACATTAAAATCCATCTCCCTTGTTAAATTTTTAATTAATACTTTTGAAAATTTTAACCCTAACTTAAATAACATTAAATTAATGCATAAAAAATATTAGTTAAGCCTTCAGACTGTCAATTTTGAAGTTTTTGTTTTTGTAAAATTTAAGAGGAATGTTTTTAGAATACAGTTTAATATAAAAAAATAACATAAATATTGTCTATATTTATTATATAAACAACAAATTAATACTTAAAAAAATATCTATTTTTATTTATTTTATTGGTAAAAGATTGAAAATAAAAGATTTGTTTCTTTTTGAAAATCATTTTGTATACAAAATTTTGGTATTACTTTAACATAATTATGTAGTCTTTCAATATAGATATTATATACGTATAGTTAGATTGTCAACTATTTCCAGAAAAAAATATTTAGATTGCTAACTTTAATTATCTAGATTTAATCTAAAAATGGCTCATACACTTAAGTACAAGCCATTAAAATCAATTGTTAAATTTACCAAATAAAAAGTAAAAAAGTCATTATCATTTGATAACTAAACTTCTACTTTAATACTTAATTTTTTATATTAAATTAAACTCTTTTAAAACTATTTCTTTTTCTTCTCCAAACATTTCTTTCGTCCTTATAAGCGGATATCCTACTTGAAGTATAAGATCAAAGTTATTATCAATATTTTTTTTATGAGTAATTAATGCATAGCTATGACTTTCAATCACTTCTTTCACTAGTTTAACAGCACCCCAATGACTATTTTCTAATCGATGTTGGAACCCACATATAAAATCATCTACTGTATATACAAGTGCATAAACTGAAGGAGATGTGTGGAACATATCAGCTAATCTATTTTCATTTGAATCATATAAATATCCATTTTGACTTAATATGCATTGCAGTTCTTCATGATATTTAACCTTGCTTAACTCTTCTATATAGCTACTAGAAAACATATTATCACTATCGATCCTAATATGATAAATATATTTATATCCATCTATTAATTTTTCTATATAACTATCTCCATCATCTGTAAAAATTATATTTTCAGGAAGTTTTGGATATTTAGATAATGCATCAAATATTAAATTTTCACTTTCTTTTGCATATCTCACAACACATTTAAAGTCTTGATTAGTTTGATTAATCAAGCTTTTACCCGTATATTTCATAAATATATCTATTCTATAATCAATCCAATCTTTTGTTTTTGATTGTTTTTTTACATCAATAAATCTATCATCAAATTCTGGCCAAAACGGGTTTGTATCTGTATTAAAGGGTATATCTACAATCATAGCAGTTTCATTGTTCATACTTAGGCACTCCTTTTAAAAATATATTTCGCATAATATGACATTTACTAATATACTATGAACTATAGATTCTTTATGTTAATAAGCCTCAAACCAATTTTGGATTAAACAATCTTTTAATATTTGAAATTTCTCTTCACCTATAGAATTTATAATTTCATTTTGAAATTTCTCTTTTAAAATTAATGTTTCTTTACAAAACCTCAATCCTTTTTCAGTCAAATAAAGCACCTTGTCTCTAGAATTTATATCTTTATTTTCTATCATAATATATCCTCTTTCAATTAAACCTTTTGCACATTTATGAGCCCCTTGACGTGATATCCCTATTATCCTTCCAATCTGCGCCACTGTTAATTTATCTTTTTCAATCAGCGCAAGCATATATGATTCTGTATCAGTAACTCTTTCTTCTCCCATTTCAACCCAAGTTTCTATAACCATTTTTCTAAGCTTTGCATGCTTTTCACTTATTAAATCTATTATATTTAAACTCTGAAAATTTGAATTCATATTAATACTCCTTTTTTATTAAATCTATTTATATATTATATATAAATTTACAAATAAACAATATAATTTTAGTAAACTTAGTTGACATTTTTAATTCAAAGATGATATTATACTTTAGTCAACTAAGTTGACAATAAGAGAAAAAGAGAGGTATTTAAATTGTTTAAAAACAAAAAAGAACATTTTATATTTATATTGATGATATGTACAACAATGGTGTTTATTATGAGTTGCTATAATATAGCTATAATTGAAGGTTTTTCATTAAATATATTTAAACATGCAATAATGGGATTCCCTTTAGCTTTTGTATATGCACTAATAGGAGATATCTTCATAGTCGGGAGAATTGTAAAATTTATTTCAAGTAAAATATTAAACCCAAGTGATAGTATGGCAAAAGTAGGACTATGTATGTCATTTTTTACAGGATGCGGTATGGTTATTTGGATGTCATTATTCGGAGTAGCTACTAATATAGGATTATCTTCAAATTTCATTTATGCTTATATTATTGCTATGTTTACAAATTTTATATTTGCAATACCTTTAAACTTACTAATTGTATCGCCTTTAATGAGATTTTTATTCTTTAAGCTATTTCCTCCTATTACACATATTGATAATCAAAGAAAAGCTGTCTAAAAATTAAGTTAATATAAAAATAGCCTTAACCCTTTAAATTTGGATTAACGCTATTTTTTCTTAACATATTTATTATCTAAAATAATTACAGTTTCTTTATCTTCATTTGCTATACTCTTTGTATCATTTACAAGTTGTATAACATCTTTATATGATTTTTTTACTCCCTTTATAAGTAAAGGAACTCCTATAAAATCAATTTTTAGCCATCTAGAGAATAACCCTCCAAGTGTCATTGGTAATGGAACTGTTGGTGAAGTGTTAGAAAATATTATTTTTTCGTCTAATAAATTTTGTTTATGTAGCATAGATGCTAAATTATATAATCCAGGAATTAAAATCTTAGAACGCCCTCTTCCCATAGCATAAACTTCATTTCCATCTTTATCACTTCCATAATGAAAAAGTTCTCCACGATTTCCATATACAAGCTTATTAAAGTTAGGCAAATTCAATATTTCCTCCTTAGTTGGTTCTCTATTCTCATCTAACATTTCCAAGTGATATGCAACTGCGATTATAGAAGAATGAGTTCCTCCGTAACAATTATATATGTATATCATTAAAACCACCTATTTTCTCATTGTTTGCTTTTTCAATAAAAGTAGTATATGCATTATATGTAAATATTAAACAACCTTTTAAAAACAAAAACCTCTCATTTTATATATAAATACGAGAGGTTTTTATCTATTTTAATTTTTTAGTTTTAATCTTATTTATAAATTTTTTCACCATTTATATAATTCCAATTACCATTATGATTTTGGCTCTTTGAACCTAACTCAAAGTGTAACATAGATATTCCTAAATCAATATCTTCATATCCATACTTATCTGATACTTTATAAGCTTTTACTTCATTATCTAAAAAAGAATATCCTACTGGCTGCTTATTTAATGCAGAAGGCGATTTTATTACAAACTCAATTCCTTGCTTTATCCAACTTGGTAATAACTCAGTATCTTTTTCTAGTAATACTTGATCAAATGATTTTTTACTTTTATTCATTTTAGAAATTAATTTTTCTCTTATACTCTTATCTTCTAAAACTTCACCCACTGCTATCACACAAATTAGCTCTTCATCTTGATTTATATCTATATATTTTTTACATTCATTTTTATCGTAAGTTCCACCTATCCAACAAGTTCCTAAATTCATATAAGTTGATTCTAGTACTAACATTTCTCCATAATATCCAACTTTAGTTTTATAATTATCTATATTTTTATTTCCTACTAAAGCTATACATGAATTTAATCCTTTTATTATTCCATATGATGCTGAAAATCCTTTGAATAACTTTGAACAATCTTCTATAAATTGAAAATTAAATCCAGTTTCTTTATTTATTTTACAAATTAATTCTTTTATTTTACTTATATCTTTTGTTTTTAATTGCTTATTTATATATGCTCTTCTTGAGGTTCTATAGTTTACAGCATCTATCCAATTTTTATTAAATTCCATTTTAATCACCTCTGTATAAGTAATATAATACTTATTTATATCTATCTATTTAATATATTTTTCTATACAATCTAATTTTTTTACTAATCCATCAAACTCATGAAGATATTTTATATAGTCCTCTTCTTTTAAATTAAGATTTTCTGCTATTCTTCTTGGAATATCTTTTGCCTTTCCTTCAATTTCTAATCCTTTTTTAGTAACAACTATATAAATTTTTCTATCATCGTTTTCATATTTAACTTTTTCTAAATATCCGTTGCTTTCCAATTTATTTAAAATAGGAGTCAATGTACCAGTCTTCATTTTTAACTTAGAACTTATTTCTTTAAAAGGTAATTTTTTATGTTCCCACAGAACCATCATAGTTAGATACTGTGGATATGTTAAATCTATCTCTTTTAATAAAGGTCCATATATTCTAACTATACTCTTAGACACTGAGTATATTTTAAAACAAAGTTGATTTTCTAATTTTAAATTTTCGTGCATGTACATCCTCCTAAAAAACTATACTATTTTTTATTTTTATAACTTCATCACTCTCTTTTCTTTTAGTGAAGCTATACTTTTAAAACTGTAAATTGATAAATATACAGTCTTATTTTATAAATTATGATACTTATATATTCTGCCTCAACTGGCACTCCTGTATCCACTAGTATAACTTCTTTTCCAGTATGTATCAAATAATTTTATAATACTGATTCGTAATATTTTTATAAATTTTCAATGCATTACTTTCAACTTTTGTTCTTAAATTTATATAAAAACAAGTAAGCTAGATGAAGTATTTTTTAATCCATCTAGCTTTATTATTTTTATAAAATATATTATTTTACCCAATCAACTACTTGATCCATTGATTGTCTTAATTTTTCTTCTGGATTATTAACTCTATATCCAAATGCAGCACATAATACAATATTGAACTTGTCTGTGTCTAATAATCCTCTATCCACTAGTATTTTTTCTACTTTATTGTGATCTATACCACCAATAGCACAAGAGTCTATTCCTTGCATAGCTGCTACACTCATCATATTAGCTAACGCAATATGAACTTGTTCTGAAGAATAATTTTCTAAATCTTTATCATCTCTAAATCTAATTTCCTCTATAGATTTCATTATACCTTTATATTTATTAGCAATATCTTCTGGTAAATGTTTAATATCTTTTAATAAATAATCTATATAGTTTGAATCAAATCTTAATTCTTTCGCAGTTCTACCTAAATATACTACTAAATGGCTACATGTTGGCATTTGTGTTTTTCCACCCCAACAAACTTCTCCTAATTCATTTTTTAATTCTTGATTTTCTATAACTAAGAATTTCCAAGGTTCGATTCCCATAGAACTTGGTGAAAGTCTTCCTGCTTCAAGTATTACTTCAAATTCATCTTGAGTTATTTTCTTATTAGTATCAAATTCTTTACATGCGTGTCTAAAATTTAAAACATCTAGTATCTCTTTTTTATTCATTTTAATGCCTCCTATTTTATACCTTATATAGTTTTCTATCCTCTATATGATTCTTGACTCTATCTATATATACCTCTCTAAAGTTCCATAACTTTATTTTCTTTTAATGATATTAAAGCTTCAGGTGTATGAGTTGATAAATATACAGTCTTATTTTCTTTTACAAATTCTCTAACATTATTTAAAGTTTGTTTTGCTAAATCTTTATCTTCAAATACTACTGATAATGCATTTTGTCTAAGTGCTTCATCTGTATAAGTTACATCACCCTGGAACATATAATGTAATCCTTCAAACTCTGCTACTACTATAGAATTCCCTTTTGTATGTCCATACGCAGGTAGCATGAATATGTTGTCAGTAATTTTTTGACTTTCTTTAAAGTTTTTGTACTCTCCATCTTCAAAGTTAACTCTTACTATATTGTTACCCTTTAAGTCCATTGCTTGAGCTTCTATTTCTGATATATATATTTTAGAATCATCAAATAATCTAAGTTCTCCTGTATGGTCTTGATGTTTATGTGTAACTATAACTTTATCTATATCTTTTGGTTCATATCCTGCTTTTTTTAATGCATCTACAAAATTATTAACTTTTTCACCAGTGTATATCATTT
Source organism: Paraclostridium dentum (assembly GCF_048568265.1). Classification (NCBI taxonomy): domain Bacteria; kingdom Bacillati; phylum Bacillota; class Clostridia; order Peptostreptococcales; family Peptostreptococcaceae; genus Paraclostridium; species Paraclostridium dentum. Next base: position 3,048,803 of record NZ_CP183813.1, read on the forward strand.
GTTCAGGTTTTGGTTCTACATCTTTTGTTTCAACAGGCACTCCTGTATCCACTAATATAACTTCTTTTCCAGTATCTATTAAATAATTTTGTAAGCTTGATTCGTAATTTTTATTTGGATCTATTTTTTCTTTTTCAACTGATCCTCCAAATGCAAGTGCTTCTTTCATAAATCCGTTTTTATAAAATTCTAATGCTATTATTTTCATTTTTAAATTTCTCCATTCCTTTTTATCGCATGCGATTAATCTTATACGATTATTATATCCGCATTTTTTTAATATGTCAATTATAATTTTCCACAAAAAAATAAAACCGCATCACTTACTTGTGATACGGCTTATATTAATATTTAAATTCTATAAGTTTATTTTTTAATTGATTTTCAATACTTATTAATTCTGCTTCTGCTTCTCTACGTTTTTGACGTCCTTCTGTTTGTATATTAAGTATTTCATCAAGAGTTGAAATTAACGACTCATTTGTAGCTCTAAGAGTTTCAATATCAACAATTCCTCTTTCAGATTCTTTTGCAGTCTCTATAGTTGAAGTTTTTAATATTTCTGCATTTTTTCGTAAAAGTTCATTTGTCATATCTGTTACTTCTCTCTGAACTCTTGCAGCATTAGCAGCATGAGCAACCCCAAGCGCTAAAACCATTTGATTCTTCCAAAGTGGAATAGTATTTATAATTGTAGATTGTATTTTTTCAGACATTAATGAATCATTATTTTGAATTAAACGAATTTGAGGAGCCATTTGTAAAGAAATCATTTTAGTTAATTCTAAATCATGAATTTTCTTTTCAAATCTATTACAAAGAGCAACAAAATCATTTAATTCCTGAGCATCCTGAGGATTACCACTAGTTCTTGCTTTTTCCTGTAATTTAGGAAGTTCTTCTTTTTCTAGTTTTTGAAGCTTCTTTTTACCCGCTAATATATACATATAAAGCTCTTTAAAATATGCTTTATTTATTTCATACATCTTATCTAACATAGCAATATCTTTTAAAAGCTGTATTTGATGAGCTTCAAGAATATTGCACATTTTCCCTATATTGTTGTCTACATTCTCATATTTTATTTTCATGTAGGAAATCTTATCTTTACCTTTTTTAAAGAAACCTAAAATTCCTTTTTTCTCTTCAGATTCTTCAAAAGTCTTTAATTCATGAACTACACTAGATAATATCTCTCCAATTTCACCTAAATCTTTAGTCTTTACATTATTTAATGCTGACTGTGAAAAATCAGAAATTTTCTTTTGAGCACCCGCTCCATATTGTAAAATAGAATTTGAGTTATTTATCTGTATTTTATCTACAAATTGGTCAACCATTTTTTGTTCTTCTTCTGTAAGTTGCATTTCATCAACTATTTTCTCTTCTATTTTTTCTTCTTTTACTTTTAAATCAATCACTTCCTCTTGAAATGGTTCAAAAGTTAATTCTGGCTTTATATCAATAGATTCTTCTTTAAATTCATCACTCATTCTTAATGCCTCCCTTTTATTTAAAACCTACTTTTTAAAATCCTCTTCTACTAATCCCTCTTGTTTGAATAATGTTTTAAGAACAGAAATATCTGTAGAAACATCTAAAACAACATCTTCAAATAAATCATCTAGTAAGTTTTCAAAAGCGCTATTAATAAGATCAATACTTTTTTCAATTTCATTTTTAGCATTCTCTATATTCTCGCCTTGGACTACTTGATTATTTATATCTTTATATGAATTAATTAATTTTATAGTAATAGGAAGATAATGATTTATAAATTTATTAACTTCTTGTATCTTGTTAGGATTCTTTTCAACCTGACTAAGGATTTGGGTTGCAATATTTCTTAACTTATCTAATTTAACAGCTATTTCTTCTTTACAAAGATCATTTCTTACATTTTTTATTTGCTCAATATAACTTCTTCCTATTTTAATTGTACATTCTATTTCTTCTTTCTCTGAATCATAGATTTCTTCGTTTAATTTTTCATTATTACTTTCTTTAGCTATTTGTTGATTTTTTAAATTTAAATAATCATTATAAACTTCATCATTTATCATGAAGTAAATTTTTTCTTCATCTATGTGTCCTTCTAAAAACATACCTTTATCTATCATTTTGCTTAATTCTTTAACGACAAAGCTATCTTTCTCTTTTGCAAATCTTGCTAAATCACTAATTAAAAAATAACTATTGTTGCCAATAAATCTTACATACTTCTTAAAACGCTTTACTCTTTTTCTTAATGTTATTCCCCTTAATAACAACCCTAAACTTATTACAGAGAATAAGAGTGCAACTCCAAAAATAATATTGCTGCCTGTAATAACAACACCACTAAATAGTATCTTAAATATTAAAAAGGTTGCCACTGATGAACCATAAACTAAGCTTCCACTTACTCCTAAAAATATGTAAATTATTCCTGATATACTTCCAGCTGGTTTTTTACTAATATATGTTGATATATCATTTTTAGGTTTTTTATTTAAATTCATGTACTTTTCACTATATCCATTGAATTTTGATTTAAATTGATTTAATGTATCCTCAGTTTTATCTGTAATATCCTTTTTAACATTAGCAAAATCTATTGCTTTAAGTGTATTGCTAACTGTAGACATAATTTGATCTTCTAAATCAGAAAAATCTTTTTTACTCATTATCTTGCCTCCAGGTTATTTTAATTGTAATTAACATAAATATATATATACTATTATGTTAATATTTTAAGTTTATTATATCTTATAATTTAGCTAATTGTAACTGCTAAGTTAAAAGGAAAATAATACATATACTAAATATATTCTTACTTATAAAAATAGCCTTAGGCAATTTATATAAATGCCTAAGGCTAAAATTTTACTTACTTGTTATATGATTCTTCGTATATTACTTACTCTATTTTTAATAATCTAATAACCTACCATTATCATTCCAATCACCGTACATTACACCGTCTCTAGTCTTGTCTATAAATTTTTTTAATCTTCTATCGTATACTTCTCTTTGCTTTTTATATGATTGAATATTATCTATCCTTATCCTTTTATATAATTCAGGTAACTTATTAAAATTATCCCATGCAATAGAATCCTCTTTTATTGAATTTATTACATCTTCATCTATGTCAAATGATTTTATTGATATATCAGGTAAAATAGATCTTCCTGATTCTGTCATCAGTCCTATTTTTTCAAGTCTTCTACATCTTTCCTTATTTAATTCAGTCCATGAACTATTTTTACGACGTGGAGATATGCGTTGAGCAGTAATTCCTTCTTCTATTTTCTTACATGTACTATCTATCCAACCAAAACACATAGCTTCTTCAACTAAATCTAAATATATAAATTCGCCATTAATTTTAGCTTTTCCTCTGTTAACAATTACCCAACATTCCTTTTCTATTTTATGATTTTCATTTAACCAAGCTCTTAGTTCTTCTCTATTTTTTACATTCAATAAATTGTTTAACTCCATAGTATCTCCTCAAAGTCATAATAATACTTAAAATTCTTCTACACTCCGTTATTTATGGTACGGTTCATTATTATTTATTCTATATGCTCTATAAACTTGTTCTAATAATATTAACTTCATCATTTGATGAGGAAATGTCATCTTAGAAAAAGATAATTTATAATCCGCTCTTTTTAAAACTTCATCTGCTAGTCCTAATGATCCACCTATTATAAAAGTAATATGGCTATTCCCTCTAACAGCTAATTTACTCATAGTATCTGCTAATTCTTCAGATGATAAATTCTTTCCATCTATAGCTAAAGCTATAACATAACTATTACTTTTTACCTTTGATAAAATCTTTTGACCTTCTTTATTTTTTACAATTTCCATGTCCTTTTCGCTTAAACTTTCTGGACACTTTTCATCATCTAACTCTACCATATCAAGCTTACAATACTTAGATAATCTCTTTTTAAATTCATCTATTCCTAGTTTTAAATACTTCTCTTTAAGCTTTCCAACGCTTATTATAGTTATATTCATAAATGTCTCCTGTTTCTATAGTCTATATATATCTGATGCATCTTCTCTTAAAAGAACATCTAACTTAAGATCTTGTCCAACTATCATGTTGTTTTGTAATAAAATTCCCTTAGTTGTTTCATACGCTAATTCTGGAAAATTATTTTCTTTGCTTAAATGTGCAAGTAGTATAGATTCTGTTCCTTGGTTAATTAGTTCCACGCAAAACTTAGCTGCTTCTTCATTTGATAAATGTCCTGTTTCAGACATAACCCTCTTTTTTAAAGCATATGGGTAAGAACCCATCATAAGCATGTTTGGATCATAATTAGATTCCAATACTATTAATTTAGATTTATATAAATGTTTCTTTAAATTTTCTGTTATACACCCTATATCTGTTGCAATAGATATTTTTTCTTGTTTATCATTATAAAAATTATATCCCACAGAATCCGCAGAGTCATGAGATGTTGAAAATGGTCTTATTATTAAGTCATCTAATGAGTAAGTTTTATCATTTTCAAAAACTTTCATATTTTTATCTTTTATATCACCTATTTTATCCTTCATTGCACACCATGTTTTTACATTAGCAAATATAGGTATATCAAATTTCCTTGATAATATTCCAGCCCCTTTTATATGGTCTGAATGTTCATGTGTTATAAATATACCCTTTAGTTCATTTGCATCTATATCTAAATCTTTTAAATTAGTTGTTATTCTCTTTCCGCTAAGGCCTGCATCAACTAGAACCTTGGTGTTCTTACATCCAATATAATGACAATTTCCACTACTTCCACTTCCTATAGAACTGTATTCTATCATGTGGCACCTCTTTCTTTTACAATCATAAATTATATTATACCAAAAAAATAGAGCCTTAAAAAACTTTTTAAGACTCTACCTAAATTTTACTTACATTTCTTTATTATGTTGTCTATATCTACTCCATTTTTTCTCCATAACTCCATAAATTGGGATCCATTTGCATTTTTAAACTTATAAGTTTCATAGTATTCCTTTAATACTTTAAAAAATACTTTATCTCCTACTTCTTCTCTTATATTATGGAATACTACTGCACCTTTAGTATATACGTTTAAACTATAATCCATTGAATTTTTATATTTACTTGAAGGCTTAAACATATCTTGACTAGAGTAAGATTTTGATTGCTTTTCCATAGTGCTCATTAATCTTGTAGCTGTTTCTTTACCATATTTTTTTTCAAAATAAAGTACTGTAGAATATTCAGTTAAAGCTTCATCTAACCAAGGTTCATTAACTTCATCATTTCCAACTACACTATACCACCATTGATGTGCTGTTTCATGAGCTATTACATATTCTAATAAAAATTTATTTTTAGAATTATATAAGCTTTTATCTATCATAGATAAAGTTGGATACTCCATCCCCCCTATGTAAAAGTCACTTGCTATAACAGAATATGTATCATATGGATATTTACCAAACATATCACTGAATATTTCTATAGAATCTTTTGCTATTGTTGTAGATAAATCAGAGAATTTTTTATCTAAATTATAAGTTAATATTTCTGTATCTTTTGTATAATCTTTTTTAACATTAAATTTATCACTTAAAACAAAAGCAAAATCTCTTACTTTATTTGCTTCTATATTGTACATGGATTTTTTATCACTTGATTTTGATTCTATCACCTTTCCAGTAGTCCCAAATTTATATTTAGATGGAGCTAAAAGAGTAACTTTATAATTACTTACATCACTATAAAATGGATCACCTATACTTTCATAGCTTTTTGTATTCCACCCTCTATCATCATACACACAAGCTATAGGGAACCAATTTGTAACGTTTATAGTATCATTTCCATATCCAAATCTACCAACTGAATTAGGGATCTTTACATTAAATTTCATATCTATAGATACAGATTCATTTTGCTTTAACGGTTTGTCCAAGCGTACCTCTAATATGTCTTCTTTATTACCATCAATATTAAATTTAACTTTTTCTCCACCGATTAATATATTTTGAATATCTATGTAACCTTCATTAAATCCATTTGGATATGCTTGTTTCATTTGAGATTTTTCAAATGGAGCAAATTCTTCTTTTGAAAATGCATTTGGGTATATGTGAAAATAAATACTCTTTAATTCATTTTTAGTATTATTAACGTATTGTACATTTTGGTTGCACATCAAACGCTTACTTTCATCATCTAATATTACATCCATCTTATAAGAGCTTCTATTCTCTGTTTTTATATTTGAAACAGGCTTATCAGCTTCTTTATTAAAATAAAATAGCCCTCCTAGAAAAATAATACCTATGATCATAAAAGATATAATTTTTCTATTTTTCCTTCTAAAATCAATAATCAATTTTAAATCCCCCTTTGTAGTTAAATGAATATTTTTTTTAATTCTCTACATCATAATTTGTAATAGATTTTATGTTATAATCAATCTGAGGTGATAAAATGTTCTTTAAAGAAGTCAACGAAATAGATTTAGGACAAACTACTATTGATAACATATTTATAGATATATTTATGCCAATGGCTAATGGATTATACGTACAAGTTTATCTTTTAGGCTATAGATATGCATGTGATGAGACTTCTAACCCTAAGTTTAATAATAATTCTATTGCAAAAAATTTAAATGTACCATTATCTGATGTATTGGCAGCTTGGGATTTTTGGGAAGACAAGAATTTAATAAAAAAACATAAAAATGATGGGCTAGATGATTTTAGTTTTTCAATAGAGTTTTTAGATTTGAAAAAAATATATATTGATAATATACTAAACGCAAATAATTCAGTTAAATCTGATGTTAATACTATCGTTAGCATAAATGATAATCCTGAAATTAGAAAAATGTTTAATTCTATAAATCAAATTATAGGTAGACATCTTCAATCTAATGAAAAGATTACAATTATGGATATGATAGATAAATATAATATGAGCACAGAAATGATAGTATGCGCTTATGAACACGTTAAAGAACAAACTGGAGTTGCTAAACCTGTTAGCTATGTAGAAGGTATAATTAGAAATTGGTATGATGCTAGTCTTTATACTGTTGAAGATGTTAAAAATAGCTTTGCTCAAAGAAGTAAGCGATTTATGATGTATAAAACAGTATTTAATGAACTAGGCTTTTCTAGACAAGCTACAAAAGCTGAAAAAGAAATTATGGATGTATGGTTTGATAAATATAACTTTGATATAGAACTTATTTTAGAAGCATGTTCTAAGTCTAAAAATATTTCTAATCCTTCTATCGCTTATATTAACGGAATTGTTAAGAGTTGGAATGATAAAAATATTAAAACGTTAGAAGACTTAAAAGCGTCAGAAGAAGAATTTAAGAAACAGTCAGAAACTAAAAAAGTTAATTCCAAATCTTCTAATGCTGCTCCTAAACAAGTTAAAACTAGATTCCATAATATAAATCAGACTTTTACCAAATATAGTCCTGATGAATTAGAAAAAATACTTCAAGAAAGCCAAAAAGGCAAATTTAGATAAATAATTTTAGGTAGGTGATTAATATATGAAAGAATCAACATTGAGAGATATTCTTACTTCTTATGAGCGAAAAAGAGATCAATCTGAACGTGATTTACAAGAAAGAAAAAAGAAAGTTTACTCTAGAATACCTGAAATTAAACAAATAGATGAGGAAATAGGTAAGATAGGATTAAAACTTGCTAAATTAATTCTTTTAAATCCTAAAGATAAAGAATCTATATTAAATGAAACTAAAGCTCAAATGAATGAGTTAAAGAAAAAGAAAGAAATACTCTTATCAGATAATCGTGTACCTAATGGGTATTTAGAAGTTAAGCATGATTGTTCTATGTGTAAAGATACAGGATTTTTAGGAAATGGACACAAGTGTAATTGCCTTAAGCAAAGAATAATAAATGAGGCTTATCATATGTCTAATTTATCTAGAGTTCTTCACCATCAAAACTTCTCTACTTTTGATGAATCTATCTTCTCTACTCAAAGAGAAGATTCTTCTGGAGTATCTCCTCAAGAAAATATATTAGAGATATTATCTATATGTGAAGGTTTTGTTATGAACTTCGATAAAGATAATGATGAAAATATGCTTTTCTATGGAGACACAGGTTTAGGGAAAAGTTTTATGTGTAACTGTGTTGCAAAAGAACTTTTAGATAAGGGTTACTTAGTTATATATCAGACTGCTTTTAAAATGTTTGAAATAATAGAAGAATATAAGTTTAAAAATTCAGATGATCATATAACAAAAGATAATTATAATAATTTATTTGATTGTGATCTTTTAATAATTGATGATTTAGGAACAGAGCTTACTAACTCTTTTACTAATAGTGAATTATTTAATATTTTAAATACTCGTCTACTATCAGGAAAGAAAACTATAATTTCAACTAACTTATCACCTATGCAATTAGGAGATATATACGCACAAAGAATATTCTCTAGAATATTTGATAGATTTAGAATGGTTAAGTTTACAGGTAATGATTTAAGATGGGAACAAAAAATGACTAAGTAGAAAATCTCCGTATTTTCTAACTTAGTCATTTTATTTATATAATATTAATTGTTTATATTTAATTTTCCATCTTTAATTTCAATACAAGTGTCTGCCATATCAGCAATTTCATTATTATGAGTTATCATAACTAATGTTTGTCCAAAATCTTTCACACAACTTCCTAATAAGTGCATAACTTCTTCTGTTGTTTTGCTATCTAAATTTCCTGTTGGCTCATCTGCAAATATTATTTTAGGTTTATTAGCTAAAGCTCTCGCAATAGCTACCCTTTGTTGTTGACCTCCACTTAACTCATTAGGAAATTTATTAATTTTATCTTTAAGACCTAACTTATCAATTATACTGTCTATGTATTTTTTATCTACTTTTTTATCGTCTATAGATATTGGGAGTATTATATTCTCATATACATTTATAACTGGTATTAAGTTAAAACTTTGAAATATAAATCCGAATTCTTCACTTCTTAATTTAGATAATTTATTTTCATTTAAAGTCGAAATATCTTTGCCTTTTAACATTACTTTACCTGATGATACAGTATCTAACCCTGCAATACAATTTAAAAGTGTACTTTTACCGCTTCCACTCGGACCTATTATAGCTGTAAATTTGCCTTTTTCTATAGATAAATTTATATCTTTTAATGCTTGTACTTTATTTTCACCTTTACCATATATCTTATTTAAATTTGTTATCTCTAATATATTCGCCACAAAATCCCCGCCTTTATTCATTTGTACTCAACCCTTCTACTATACTCATTTTTTCTATCTTCTTTTTACATAAAAATACTGCTATTAAACACATAATTATAGATACTATTAAAAATTCTACACTTTCAAATATCGGTAATGTAAAGTTCATAGCTTTTTCACTACCCGATAGTTCTTTACTTATTTCATTTGAAAGTTTTGTAAATTTATAAATACTCTGAGTAGCAATTATACTTGCCAATATAGATGCAAAAACTGCATACATTATATTTTCTTTTACAATCATATTTTTAAGTTTTTTAGGACTCATTCCTATAGCTCTTAGTGTTGAAAGTTCCTTCATTCTAGTCATTATATTAGCTTTTATTATGCACAATACATTTATAGATGATATTAATAATATTAAACCTACAATTACTAATGTTTCTTTTGTATTTCTTTCACTTTGCTTTATGTAGTAATTTTTATAATTGTACTTACTTTCAAATTTTGAAAATGAATTATTTTTTATAACTTTTTCTATTTCATTTTGAGCTTTTTTATCAGTTCCCTTTTCAATTTGTATATTTAGTTTATTATAATTTTCTCGTCCACTTATATTTTTAAAATCATCTTCATTTAATACAATTTTTAACCCAGTTGATAACCCACCTTCTCTCAAAACGTAGTCTCCATTTAAAATCCCAGCAACCTCTATATTTTCATTTTTATACTCTACTTTATTGTTTTTTGTAACAGGAATTTTTATATTTATTAAATCGCCTACTTTCATATCATTTAATAACTTTGTATTAGGAGATGCATTAGAGTAAAAATAATTAGTTACTAAAGCTTTTGGATATTTACCTTTACTTTTATCATTTATATTTTTCCCTTTTTCAATATATTGGTTTATGTTTTTTAAACTCTCATTGTTATTTCCTTCAATATCTACATATTCTTCTAAATTTTTATTTTCATCAACTATCCCATTTACACTTTTATACTCCTTGGTTAAATATTTAGAGTTAGTTATAAAAATTCCAGTTAACTCAATAACTGGCTTTACACTTTTTACCTCTTTTATATTTGATATTTTTTCTATTTCATCTTTACTAAATTTTGTAAAATTAGAATCTGAGTTATTAGGATTGTGAGATAATTTTATATCACTATTTCCCATAATCATAAGAGGCATAGTAGTCGTATCTAAGCTTTTATCTTCATTTTTTGACATTGCAATCGTATCTATAAAAAGTACTCCTCCCAAACTTATGGATATAATACATAGTATTGTTCTTATTTTATTTCTCCAAAAGTTTTTGTAAGCCATTTCTCCTGAAAATCCAAAAACCTTTCTTATTAATTTATAATAAAATCTATTTTTCTGTTTTTTATTAAATTCATCACTGCTTCTAATAGCCTCTACAGGCGAAATTTTTCCACTTTTATATATTGGTACTAAACTTGATATAAACACAGCTATAGTAGCCATTAACATAGGCTCATATATACTAGCTTTACTTATGTAAAGATTTACAAACCTCCCATAAATAATGTAAAATCCAGCATATGAAGCTAACATTCCTATCAAGAATCCAAATATAAGACCTAATGCCAATACGCTAATACTTTCTATAGCAATCATAAATCTTACTTTCTTTTTAGATAAACCAATTGCTCTTAATATACCTATTTGTTTTGTCATATCTATAAGAACTATACTAAATATATTACATATAACTAGAGTTGACGCTAACATTGGATATAACTTTCGCTTCATTGTATATGTTGTTCCCTTTGACATTGAATAATCATCTAACACTTGTGTTAGTGATGCATTTACCATAAAATTTGAATCATTTAATCCATATTTATTTATAATTTCATAAGCTTTTCCAATGTCTGGTCTAGACGAGTTTAAATATAAAGTTCCACCATGAGTTACTAAATTATTTGGTAAAATAGATTCATTGCTATTATCTTTAGTAAAAGCCTTTACTCCATAGTACTCATTTTCACTTGCATAACTACTTGAATCTTCATAGTAAGCATCTGGCTTTTTTACTATCCCAACTAGTTTGAACTTTTTATCTTTACTAAATATTTGATTTTCATTATTTTTATCAACATAATACTTTACAATTTTAAAATTAATTTCTTGATTTAAATCATCATTTAGGCCCATTTCTTTTAATGCTTTTTGCTCTATAACTATTTCATTTGAATTTTTAGGATTGCTTCCTTTCGATAATTGATATCCATATGAATCTATAAATTTATCGCTATATGAATTTAATTGAATTGACGTTCCGTTTTTTCCTACAATTTTACCTAACCCCAAAATATCATTAACTTCAGTTACTTCCTTATCTTTTTTTAACTTATTAACTATATCCTCGCTTAAGTTACTATATTCAACATGATAGTCACTATAATTTTTATATGCTTCTTTTATTTCTAGTTTACTTTGTGTTTCTGGTATTACATTTAATGAAAATACTAGTATTACAGCTAACGCTATACTTGTTATTAATGCGATAGTCCTTCCTTTTTGCTCTTTCATATAAGCAATTGCTAACTTAAAACTAATCTTCAAAATATACCCTCCCTTTTGTAATTCATATTTATGCCCCTAAAATCAAAAAAAATAAGGTGTTATCTTTTACGTTTAAAAGATAACACCTTATTTTTTTTGATTCAATATTTATAGTACAACTGGTACCTTTATAGCCCCAACTGTCATATTTTCATCTATAGGTATATAAATTTGTAATAAAAATTTATTTTCAAAATCCTCTATTTCTAAATCTCCATTATATTTTTTAAGTGAAGATTTAACACTTTTTAGCCCTATTCCATGAATAAATTTATCTTTCTTGCTAGTTATAATTTTACTATTTTTTATTTCTAATTTATTTATTTTAGAATTTTCACAGCGTATAACATAATATGATTTAACAAGTGTTCCCCTTATTTTTATATATTTTTTATCCATATAAGTTTTATTGCACGCTTCTATTGCATTATCTAGTATATTTGAAAATATGCTACATACATCTGTCATTTCTATAAAATTACATTTAGAAAAATTAACATCACAAGTTAAAGCTATATTATTTTCATTACAAATATTTTGTTTTTCATTTAATATAATATCTAATATCATATTCCCAGTATTATGTATTTCTTTAAACTCTCTTAATTCCTTACTCATTTCATCTATATATTTATTTACATCTTCTTTATCATAACTTAGATTTTTCATACAAAATATATGGTTATTTATATCATGATAAAGCTTTTTGACCTTATTTTGAGATTCTTGAAGATTTAAATAATACTTGTACTGCATATCTATTTTTTCTTTTAATAACCTTTCTTCACTTTTTTCTTTAATATCTTTAATGATTTTAAAAACTATCATTAAAAGTAAAAAACTACTTGTAAAAGACAGCTTAGGAGTTACATTTATATTAAATACATTAAGCTGATCATAAGAATAATTCATCCTAAACATATATGTCCATGTAGGTAGACTATTCATAATAGCTACTGTAAAATTACTTATTACACATCCTATTATAATTACTACACTTACTTTTTCTTTTTCCATATCTTTAAATCTTTTAATTAGATTAATATAACTGATATTAATAAATATAGTAATTGAACTTCCTATAATTGCTATTATATTATGGTTATATTCTGATGTAGGCGAAGCATACTCAGAATGTCCTGTTACAAAAAAGAAAACTATATAATACACCCATTGCCAAATTACATATTGTACTGTATTATAAGTTAAATAATATAACAATACTTTATAATTACTTATTTTATAATTTAACTTTATAAATAAAATAAAAGATATCCATTTTAAATTTATTATGAAACCATAGTATTGTGTTTCTCTACTGAATAAAATTATAGAATCCAAAGCACCAATTAACAAAAATACTATATCTAAATATCTCTTTTCATATCTTCTTTCTTCTAAACAATTTAATATTCTTATAAAAATAAAATATTCAACAAATGTAGATATGCCTATAATTAACCTTGACATTAATTCACTTCTTAACATAATTTTTCACCTAAAGAACTTAAAAACTTATGCTTAAAATCTTTAAATCTATGCCTACTAACTAAAATCTCTTCTTCATTTTCTAATATAGCTACATATTGTTTTATATTTTCTACATAATTTATATTTACTAAAAAACTTTTATGACATCTATAAAAATTATGATTTTTTAATTCATTTTCAATCTTATCCATGGTCATTTTAGTTTCATAAATTTTATTTTCTGTGTGTATAGTCATATCTTTTCTTTGAATTTCAATATAAGTTATATCTTCTATATTTATTTTGTAAGTTTCATTTTTATTTTCAACCAACACAAATTTATCTCTTTTATTTATAACTTCATCTATACAGCTCAAAATATGCTTCTTAAAATCATCATATTGTATAGGCTTTAATAGATATCTATAAGCTCTTACTTCATATCCTTCTTGTATGTATTCAATAAGTGACGTTGTAAAAATTATTTCTGGTTTATTTTTATCAATTTCTCTTATCTTTCTGGCTACATCCATTCCAGTTATTTCGTCCATCTGAATGTCTAGTATAAATATATCCGCACCTTGATTATAATTCTTAAGTAATTCTTCCCCAGTTGAATATATGTTTAAATTGTAATCAATATTTTTTTCATATAATATATTTTCTAAAATTTTTTCTATCGTTTTTTGATGTTCTATTTGATCTTCGCATAAAATTATTTCTATCATAATATCCCCTGTATATATTTTTTATATGTTTATATAACTATTATACATAATTTGTAAATACTTCTTAAGTTATAATACATTTTTATACTAAAAACTCGACTTTCTCTGAATTCATTATGTATATATAGCTTTTTTGAACACAAAAAAACTCTTAGATAAAATCCAAGAGTTTACTGGTGGGATTAACAGGGCTCGAACCTGTGACCCCCTGCTTGTAAGGCAGGTGCTCTCCCAGCTGAGCTATAATCCCAAATGCTGGTGACCCATAGGGGAATCGAACCCCTGTTACCGCCGTGAAAGGGCGGTGTCTTGACCGCTTGACCAATGGGCCATATTATATTTTTACAAAAAAAAATGGTGATCCATCCGCGACTCGAACGCGGGACACCCTGATTAAAAGTCAGGTGCTCTACCGACTGAGCTAATGGATCATCTTTTTTTGGAGCTAGTGATAGGAATCGAACCTACAACCTGCTGATTACAAGTCAGCTGCTCTACCGTTGAGCCACACTAGCAATGTGTGTTTGGCGACCTGGAAGGGACTCGAACCCTCGACCTCCAGCGTGACAGGCTGGCATTCTAACCAGCTGAACTACCAGGCCGCATATATGGTGGGATTAACAGGGCTCGAACCTGTGACCCCCTGCTTGTAAGGCAGGTGCTCTCCCAGCTGAGCTATAATCCCAAATATTGGTGACCCATAGGGGAATCGAACCCCTGTTACCGCCGTGAAAGGGCGGTGTCTTGACCGCTTGACCAATGGGCCTTACAAAAAAAATGGTGATCCATCCGCGACTCGAACGCGGGACACCCTGATTAAAAGTCAGGTGCTCTACCGACTGAGCTAATGGATCATCTTTGCTGAGATGTTGTTTCGACTTTTTTCTCTGCCGTATCAACAAATACTATTATATTAGCTTTATTAACTTTCGTCAACACTTTTTGTAAAATTTTTTAATTTTTTTAAGCAAATTATTTAAATACCCTATTTTTCAATGGTTTAATCCATTTATTTAAGCATAATTTTCAGCAAAATTTAGTAATTTTGTTAATTTTTTTAGATTTTTTTAAAATATTATATTATAAAAATATTTTATTAATACTATTTGTAATATAATATTCTTATACTAAATAAAGGAGGTAAATTTATGAACTTCATAAACAAAGAAAATCATACATTTACATTTTCAAGCTTAAACAATCCAGTTCTTAAAGTAAAGTCAGGAAGCAATGTAGTTTTTGAAACTCATGATTGCATGTGTAGTCAAATAACATGTAGTGATGACAATATGGATAGTATAGACTTTGATAGAGTAAATCCAGCAACTGGACCTTTATACATAGAAAATTCTATGCCTAACCAGACTTTAAAAGTTAGTATAAATTCTATTGAATTAAAAGGCAATGCGCTTGCCATGACAGGTCCTGGAGTTGGAGTTCTTGGTAATAAACTAGATACTATGACTCATAATATTTTAAAAATAGAAAATGAAAAAGCTTTATTTAATAATTTAGAACTTCCTTTAAATAAAATGATTGGTGTTATAGGTGTTGCTCCAAGCGATAATAAGTCTATAAATTGTGGGACTCCTGGTAGTCACGGTGGTAACATGGACTGTAAGATTATAGCTGAAGGCTCTAGTGTATATCTTCCTATATCAGTAGAAGGATCTTTATTATCTCTTGGAGATATCCATGCTGTTATGGGTGATGGTGAAATCGGAGTAAGCGGAGCTGAAATAGGAGCTCTAGTTGATGTTAAAGTTGAAGTAATAGATAACTTAACAATAAAGAATCCTATCTTAGAAACTGAAGATGCTTATTATACTGTAGCTTCTGCTGAAACATTGGATGAGGCTTATGAAATCGCTATCGAAGATATGTTTGATATTTTACTTCCTAAATGCAACTTATCTAAAAATGACCTAGTTATGCTAATGAGTTTAACTAGTGATATAGAAGTTTGCCAAGTTGTTGATCCTTTAAAAACGATTAGATTTAAAGTTAAAAAAGATATTTTAAGTCAATTAAATATAAATAAATTAATATAAAAATAAAATAAAGCTATGTTAAAACATTATATACTGTTTTAACATAGCTTTTGATTTTATATATTATAAAATTAGAATATATTCTTTCTTACTATAGTTTGAGCTCTGTTTGGTCCAACTGAAACCATATCTACATTTACTCCAACTAACTCTTCTATTTTAGCTATATATTTCTTAGCATTTTCAGGAAGTTCTTCATATGTTTCCATACCTGTTAAATCTTCAGACCATCCTTCTAATTCTTCATATATAGGCTCGCACTTAGCTAAATCTTCTAATGAAGCTGGGAATTCTCTTAAAACTTTGTCTCCCATTTTGTAAGATGTACATATTTTAACTGTATCAAATCCAGTTAAAACGTCTAATAACATTAAAGATATACTAGTTAATCCATTAACTCTAGCAGCATATCTAACTATTACAGCATCAAACCATCCACATCTTCTTGCTCTACCTGTAGTTGTTCCGAACTCTCTTCCTTGAGTTCTTATCTTGTCCCCTGTTTCATCGTTTAACTCTGTAACAAATGGTCCTTCTCCAACTCTAGTAGTGTAAGATTTTACTATACCTACAACATCTTTTATCATGTTAGGTCCAACACCAGCTCCTACAGAGAATCCTCCTGATGTAGGATGAGAAGATGTTACGAACGGATACGTTCCTAAATCTAAGTCTAGTAATGTACCTTGAGCTCCTTCAAATAAGACTTTCTTTCCTGCTTTTATAGCTTCGTATACAACAACTGATGTATCATCTACGTAAGATCTTATTTGCTCTGCATACCCTAAGTATTCATTATATATAGCATCAAAGTCAAACTCTTCTGCTCCATATATATTTTTAACTATTTTATTCTTAGCATCTACTTGAGCTTTTAATTTTTTAGCGAATATATCTTTATCCATTAAATCACATATTCTTATTCCAGATCTCTCTGTTTTATCCATGTAACAAGGTCCTATACCTTTTTTAGTAGTACCTATTTTATTATCTCCTCTAGCTTCTTCAGCTAAAGCATCTAATTCCTTGTGATATGGGAATATAACATGCGCTCTATCACTTATTTTTATATTTTTAGTATCTATATTATCTGCATTTAACTTAGCTAATTCTTCTAAAAATCCTTTTGGATCAAATACTATTCCGTTACCTATTACATTTATAGTTTCTGGATTTAATACTCCTGATGGTATTAGGTGTAATGCATATTTCTTTCCATCAACAACTAATGTATGACCTGCATTGTTTCCACCTTGTCCTCTTACTACTACATCAGCTTGTGTAGCTAAATAGTCTATAACTTTACCTTTACCTTCGTCTCCCCATTGAGAGCCTACTATAGCAACAGTCTTCATATTAATTCACCTCTAATTATTTTATTCGAACACTTACTTTCTTATTTTACCAAACATTCGCTTTATTTTCAAAACCTTTTTTATTAACCTATTTTATTTAGTATGTATTTTTCCACATATTCTAAGCTTTCTAGGGTTTTTATTTCGTGTTCATTAGTTTCTATAAATCTAACCATATCATTTACATTGTTAGCCTTTTTTACTAGTTTATTATCTCCTGTAAATGTATTTGTAATGTATATTTTTACTTTATTATTTTCTTTAATACCATATACAACTATAGTTTCTTTATCTTTATTATCAATTATTCTACATATATTGATTTCTTTGTTTATAAACTCTGTATTTGGATATATATATACTATATTTATCATTTTTTCTCCCCCGTTGAAAAAATTATACTAATTATAAGAAAGCAAGCTAAATTAGCTTGCTTTTTTAATTTGACTTTTATCCACCATTTATCCACAGAGCATCTGTGGAAACTGTGGATATCGTTTCGATAATTTAAAATAAAAATATCCACATATGATTATTTTTTATAAAATTATCAACATGTGGATATTTTTTTATTACATTTCTCTAGCTTTGTTTGCAAATTTTTGTATTTCGCCTAACCAAACAAGTTCAACTGATCCAGTTTCTCCATGTCTATTTTTAGCAATTATAATTTCTCCTATATTCTTTCTTTCTGAATCAGGATGATAATATTCATCTCTGTATAGGAACATTACTATATCTGCATCCTGCTCTATAGCTCCAGATTCTCTTAAATCGGATAACATAGGTCTATGATCTGATCTTTGTTCTGGTGCACGTGACAACTGAGATAATGCTACTACAGGACAATTCAATTCCTTAGCTATTATTTTCAAAGATCTAGAAATTTTAGATATTTCTTGTTGTCTACTTTCATTCCCTCCATCACCTTCCATAAGTTGAAGGTAATCTATAAGAATTAGGTCTAAACCTTTTTCAATTTTTAATTTTCTACACTTCGATCTTAATTCACCTATTTTTATACCAGGTGTATCGTCTATATATATGTTGGCGTTAGATAAAACAGACATAGCATCTATAATTCTAGGCCAGTCATTTTCATCTAAGTTACCAGTTTTTATCTTTTTCAATTCTACATGAGATTGTGCAGATAACATACGTTGAACTAATTGTTCTTTTGACATCTCTAAACTAAATACAGCTACAGATGCATTACCTTTAAGTGCTGCATTTTGGACTAAGTTAAGAGAAAATGCTGTTTTACCCATTGCAGGACGTGCCGCAACAAGTAGCAAGTCTGTTCTTTGTAGTCCATTGGTTTTCTTATTTAAATCATCAAATCCAGTAGTTATTCCAGTTATATCTTCCTTATTGGTATATAACTTTTCTATCGTGTCATATGTATCCATAAGTACTGAATTTATAGTTTGGAAATCTTCGCTAGATTTTTCTTGAGATATATCAAATATTTGCTTTTCTGCTTTTTCTAAAATGTCTTCTACTTTTATTGAACTATCATATCCTAAGTTTAATATATCATTAGATACTCTTATAAGCTTTCTTAAAACTGATTTCTCTTTCACTATATCTGCATAATACTTAACATTAGAAGTTGTAGGTACTATAGTAGATAAGCTAGTTATATAGCTTATTCCTCCTATATCCTCTAGATGACCTTGCTTCTTCAACTCTTCAGTAAGAGTTATTAAATCTATAGGTTCATTTTTATTGTTTAGCTTCATCATGCACTCATAAATAATTTTATGAGCTTCTTTATAAAAATCTTCAGGTTTTATAGTTTCTGTAACAGTTATTATAGCTTCTTTATCTAATAGTATAGATCCTAGTATAGATTGCTCAGACTCCACACTATGTGGAGGAATTCTACCTATATCCTCCATTTATCTCACCTCTAGTGTTTTTCTTATTGTTTTTCTTTTACGTCTACTCTCATTTTAGTAACTACTTTTTGATGTATTTTTATTTCAACAAATCTTGAACCTAAAACTCTTATAGGCTCATCTAATATAACTTTTCTCTTATCTACATCTATTCCATGCTCTTTTTTTATTTGAGCAGCTATATCTTTAGATGTTATAGAACCGAATAATCTTCCACCATCACCAGCTTTAGAATACATAGTTACATTCATTTCTTCCATTTTCTTTCCTAATTCAACTGCTGCTTCGTATTCTTTTTGTTCTTTTATTTGTTGAGATGTTTGTTTTTCTTTTAATTCTTTTAACTCTGTATTTCCAGCTTGAACTGCTAATTTTTTAGGGAATAAAAAGTTTCTAGCGTATCCATCACTAACTTCCTTTATATCACCTTTTTTTCCTGTTCCTTTTATGTCTTTTAATAATATAACTTTCATTACTCTTCTTCCTCCTCTAGATATTGTGTTATGATGTCTGATACCATCTTATATCCTTCTTCTAAAGATACTCCTTCAAGTTGAGCTCCTGCTATATCAATGTGGCCTCCGCCACCTAGTTTTTCCATTAATACATGTACGTTAATAGACCCTAATGATCTAGCACTTATAAATATAGTTCCTGATTTAGTTTTACCTAATACAAATGATGCTTCTACATCTTTTATGCTTAAAAGCTCATCTGCAGCTTGAGCCACAACTACATTTATATTATTTATATCCGACTTGCAATAAGCTAAACATATCTTGTCATTTATAACTTTAGTGCTTTGAATTATCTCTGCTTTCGTTACAAAATCTTCTAAATTAGAGTTAAATAACTTCTTAACTTCTATTGTATCTGCTCCTGCTTTTTTCAGATATGATGCTGCTTCAAATGTTCTAACTCCTGTTTTAAATGCAAAATTTTTAGTATCTAAACTTATTCCTGCCATTAATCCTTCTGCTGTTAATTTATTTATCTTAACATCTTCTTCCATATATTGAACTAATTCTGTTACCATCTCACAAGTTGATGATACATAAGTTTCATGGAATAAAAGAACTGTATCATTTATAAATTCGACCCCTCTTCTATGGTGGTCTATAACAACAATTTTATCAGATATAGCCAGTAGTTCAGGACATTCAGTAAAGTTAGGTCTATGAGTATCAACTACTATTACCAATGTGTCCTTAGAACAATTCTTAATAGCGTCTTCTCTTGATATAAACAAATTATTGTAGTAATCAGATTTTTTCAATCTACCTATAAATTCATCAATAGAATCATTAGAACTATTTAAAACTATATGTGCATTTTTATTACATGACTTACATATATCATAAATACCTCCTGCAGCTCCCATTGCGTCCATATCAGGATATTTATGTCCCATTATATATATATTCTTGCTTTCTAATATAATCTCTCTTAGAGCATGACCTATAAGTCTTGATTTAACTTTAGTTTTCTTTTCTACAGCTTTAGACTTTCCTCCGTAGAATATAGACTTGTCTTTAGTTTTTATTACGGCTTGGTCTCCACCTCTACCAAGAGCTAAGTCTAATGCTCCTTTTGCTAATTTGAAATTATCATTAATTGTTTTTCCTTCTATTCCTATACCTATACTTATTGTTACAGGTAAATTATTTTCTTGGTCAATTTCTCTTATTTTATCTAATATAGAGAATTTATCTGCTTCTAATTTGTCTAATTCATTCTTACTTAAAACTAAAAAGTATTTGTCATTAGCCGTTTTTTCAAGCGCACCGTTGCAGCTTGATTCTAATGACGCTAATATTTTATCAATTTCTACATTTATTAAAGGTCTTCTCTCTTCAGGAGCACTTTGTAATACTTCATCATATCCATCTACTTGTATAGTAGCTACTACATTTTTTTCTTCTTCATACTTACTTTTTAAGTCTAAGTAGTCAGTTTTATCAATCCAGTAAAGCATCATTAAATATTTAGTTTTGTCTTCTTGATCACTTTTTATAATATTATAAACTATAGTGTACTGTCTTCCATTATAGTTTATATCGGTATATAACTCTTTATTTTCATTTAATACTTTTCTTAAGTTTATATTTTTAACAAGAGTTTCTATGTTCATACCTAAGGTATCTTCTTTTTCTGTCATTTCATGGAACTTAGCATTGTACCATGTAACACTACCATCAAACTCTAAAATACATAAAGGTATTGGCAAGTTTAGTATAGCTTTTTTTGTTACTTCATCAATATCTACAGCTAAATCTTGAATATACTTATTCCATTCTTTTCTTCTTATATCTCTTGTTCTCCAGTTATGAAAAACAATATATATAAAGGCAGCAAATACAAGAGCACCTATATATATATTGTAATACATTAATATAAGACTAAGAATCCCAATAACCACTATGTATGCATTTATTTCTGGCATATTAAATTTAAAGGTCGACTTATTAAACATTTCTACCTCCTAAGTGGATTTGTAGTTTCTTACCTTTCTAAAATCAATTGCACTGTCTAACATTCCTACAAAGCTCAAAATCATGGATCCTGATAATAGAATTACTGCTATTACTGCAAATACTATTTTACCTGGCGATTTATCTTTCCATCTTTTTATAAAGTAAATAGACACTGATACACCTTGTATTAAAAATAGTATACTAAATACCAATTGAATATTTAACATTATTGAATCTGTATAAAGCCCTATATTCAACATCTCTAAGAACATAACTAATAAATATAATATTAGTGATGTTACTATAGCATTTCCTGGTAAATAAAACTCCGAAAATTTTGGTAAATCGTAATTTAATACTTTAGTTCTTCTTAAAATAAAGGCTTCTACATAATATGTTATTAATGATGCTATTATGCTATACATAAATAACACTGTAGGCATCATGTTTTGGAACATATTGATCATATCTTTGGCAGTTATATTTTCTTTAGGCATCATATTCGTACTTTCCATAATGGCAAACTGAGCTTCTACTGTTGCTTTTATAGTTTTCGATATATCTGCTAATAAGTCTATATTAAATAACAGTTTTGACATTGCAAAAAATACAATTATAGATAGTATAAATGCTATCGTTCCAAAATATATAGGCGTAAAGCTTTTATTTTCATCTTCTACTTTGCTATCTTGATTGATTCTATATCCCACTGCTATCCCTGGTAACATACACATTATAAGTAAATTTAAAGCGTATACTACGTCTACAGTTAATACCAATATAAAAAAAGAGGATATAGCTGAAATTAATGCATACTTATATCCTGAAGTTGTTGATATTATAGCATATGGAACAGGAAGAATAAGCGCAAGTAACCCTAAAAACGGAATGTATGCTGCACCAAGACAAAGCACTATGCCTATAGCAGTAATTATTGCCGCTTGAGTTAATTTAGCTCTATTATTCAAATTAATATCACTCCCTATTGTCTAAGTAATTTTTAAGATTAGATAAATCTCCATACCATCGTTCTACACTATGGTCTTCCTCTATTCCATCCTTTATCTTTTCCTTTATTTTATAATCTATTTCCTTAAAGCTAATTCCAAGTCTCTTTGATAGTAAATATGTAACCATAACTATATTAGCTAGAGTATCTTGTAAAATCTGATCTACAGGTCTTGTACCTTTAAATAAAAGGTTAAATAAGTCCCCCAGGCTTATTATTAATTCTGTTTTCATCCATTCAATAATTTTTATGTTCTTCGTTATCTCTGAGTTTTTATCTAGTCTCACTATGTCCCCCCTCCTTAATATATAAATATTATATCATAAATCATAGTAGTTTTAACCAATAAAAAAACGAGCCCCCTAAAGGCTCGTCCTTTTCTTAGTCTAATGTATATGGTAATAAAGCTAAGTTTCTAGCTCTCTTTATAGCAACTGTTAATTCTCTTTGATGCTTAGCACAAGTACCAGCTATTCTTCTAGGTAATATTTTACCTCTTTCAGTTACGTATTTTTGTAATCTTTGAGTATTTTTGTAGTCTATCTTAGCATTTTTATCTGCACAGAATTGACAAACTCTTTTTTTCTTACGTCTCTTCTTGTTTATCATGTCTTTTTCCCTCCTTTTTAGAATGGTATATCATCATCATCTATAGCTTGGAATCCTTGAGGATCTAATCCTGCAGGCTCAAAGCTTGGTTCGAAACTAGGTTCGAATCCTTGATTCTGATTTTGATTTGGATATGGACTATCCGATCTATTTTTATTACTATCTAAGGCTTGTATATTTCGAGCACTTACCTTAGTGAAAGTTCTTTTTTCTCCTGATTGAGTTTGATAATTATCTACTCTTATCGAACCTTGTATAGCAACTAATCTACCTTTTGATATATAGTTTGCACAAAATTCAGCAGGTTTACCCATTACCTCAACCGGTATAAAATCAGTATCTTTGCTACCATCTTTTTTAGTAAAATCTCTATCAATGGCAATACTGAATGATGCAACGGCTGTTCCTGTTCCTGGGATATATCTTAACTCAGGATCCTTCGTTAATCTTCCCACTAGCACAACATGATTCATATAAACACCGCCTATTCACGTAAAATTTATATATTAGTTATTAAGCAACAACTATCATATGTCTTATTACGTTCTCGTTTATCTTTAAGTTTCTGTCTATTTCCTTAGGAACATCAACACCTGACTTAAAGTTAACTAATACATAGTAACCTTCAGTGAACTTAGCTATTGGGTAAGCTAATTTCTTAGTACCCCAAGTATCTACAGTTGCAACTTCACCTTCAGTAGCTATAACTTCTTTAACCTTGTTTAATACAGCTGCTTTTGTTTCTTCATCTGCATTAGGCTTTACTACGAAAACTAATTCATAATTCTTCACACGATTCACCTCCCTTTGGACTTACGGCTCTGCTGCGCAGAGCAGAGAAATGAGATTTATAATCTCACACTTTACACATTTTATCACTAATAAAATTAATTGTCAATTTTATTTTATTTCATACTAAAATTGGAAATATTAATATTATTAGAAAAAATAAAATTTCAAATTAATATAGTATAAAGATTTTTATTTTGTTAATCCTATAAGGTATAACCCCATAACCTTAATATATTTCATCTTAATCTCCCCTAAAAAAAAATAGTGACCGAAAGGTCACTATTTTTTTTTAAGCATTTGCATCTTGAGCTAAAGCATCTTTTAATACATCTGCTAATCTATTCATACCTTCAACTATTTTATCTTCAGGCATATTAGAGTAGTTTAATCTGAATGTATTTTGGTTTCCTCCATTAGGGAAGAATGATCCTCCTGGAACATAAGCAACATCTTTTTCTAAACATTTTTCCATTATTTTTTTTGCATCTAAATGTTTTGGTAGCTCTACCCAAGTGAATAATCCACCTTCTGGATATGTATGTTCTATTCCTTCTGGGAATGTTTCGTCCATTGTTTTTAACATTAAATCTCTACGTTTACTATAAACTGATTTTATATTCTCAACATGAGCATCTAAATCATAAACATCTATAAATTTACTTATTTCTCTTTGTGATATTGTAGATGCTTGTAAGTCTGCTCCTTGTTTAATAAATATGAATTTTGATAATAATTCTTCAGAAGCAGCAACCCAACCTATTCTGTATCCTGGACAGAATATTTTTGAGAATGATCCTAAGAACATAACTAGTCCTTTTTCATCCATAGCCTTTAATGATGGTAATATTTCCCCTTCAAATCTTAATTCCCCATATGGATTATCCTCTATTACTGGTAATTCAAACTTATTTATGACATCCATGAATCTTTCACGTCTTTCCATAGACCATGTCTTTCCTGTTGGATTTTGGAAGTCAGGTATAACATATATCATTTTTACATTTTCTGTTGTTTCTAAAATCTTTTCTAGTTCTTCAATTATCATACCATCTTTATCAGTTGGTACTTCTATAAATTTAGGACAATAAGCTTTGAACGCATTAAGTGCACCTAAGTATGATGGACTTTCTACTAAAACTACATCTCCTTCATCTAAGAAAATTTTACCTGCAAAATCTAAACCTTGTTGAGATCCACTTGTTATTAATAGATCATCTTTTGATACATTAGTTTTTAGCTTTCTATTCATTCTTTCAGCTATGTGCTCTCTTAAAGGTCCAAATCCTTCTGTTGTAGTATATTGAAGAGCTTCTCTTCCTGATTCTTCTAATACCATTCTTGATATTTCTTTCATTTCTTCTACTGGAAATAATTCAGGAGCTGGAAGTCCGCCTGCAAAAGATATTACTTCAGGTTTCTCTGTCAATTTTAAAAGCTCACGAATCTCAGATCCTTTTAATCCATCCATTCTTTTTGCAAATTTGATAGCCATAATTAAGTTCCCCCTTGGTAAAATGTTTTCCCACTTTAATTATAGCAAAAGAAAACGCTTTTTTACAAGCCTTTTACTTTTTTTATTCTTTTTTCTAAAGTTTCTCTATCTAACATCAGCATTCTATCACACTTTAAACACTTTATTTTAAAGTCCATTCCTGCTCTAGTTATTTCAAATTCTTTACATCCACATGGATGTGGTTTCTTTAGTTCTACAACATCTCCTACGTTTAGCTTCATTGGCATTTGCATCACTCCTATCTTAATTTAGTTACTTCTTTTTTTCCTCCGGCTACTCTATTTACTTTGAAAATTCCATTATATAAAATTTCATTTTCTTCTAAAGATTCTACAACTACATCCATATCCTCTTTTAAAAATCTAACAGATATTCCACAACTAGAACTTATTTCTCTAGGTGTTGGTAAAGTGGTTACCTTTAAATCTTTTTCATTTAAAACTTTATCTGTTCTTATTGCATGATGTGTTGAGTTAAAAGCTACTATATACATTTCGTTCATTTTTCTGTATTCCTTTCTTAATGCCTTTATTTTTGATTTTATATAAATAAAGACTACATAAACTTTGTCATGTAGTCTTTATTATTTATATAGATATAGTTTTTGATGAATTGTTCATTGATTCTACAATTGTATACATATTTGTTACAGTTCCAACCTTTAATTCTTCTTTTAATCCGTAGTAATCTAAGCATGTTCCACAAGATAATATTTCAACACCTGCATCTTGTAATATTTTCAGATTTTCTACTGTTGCTTCATTTTCTGTTGTCAACTTTATTCCGCTATTAACAAATAGTATACTTTTTGGATATGGCTTACTTTCTGTTAAAGTATATATATATCCTTTTATAAGTACCTGTCCTAATTCATCATTTCCAGTTCCCATTTTATCTGAGTTTATAAATATACATGTATCAGCTAAAGACTCTTGTGATTTTTCTTCTATTATAACATTTTCACCTTTTATAATCTCTATACAAATAGAATCTTTTTCTGTTTTTAATACATTTGCTTCTAAATTCATTGATTTTGCTAATTTTAATATATTTTCCTTAGCAATCTCATTATCTACAGTTACTTCTACAACCCCTTGTTCAATACTATCTAATTTTTTTTTAGTATTTATAACTGGTTTCGGACATGCCAGTCCTTTTGCATCTAACTCTATTCTCATAAATACTCATCTCCTTAATATAATACAATACTCCCTTAATTTTAACATATATAGACATATTTTGTTATAGATTATTCCTATACCATAGATTTAAATTATTTCATTGTCCTATTGTCTATTTAACTTTTAATATTTGTATTTTATCATCCAATTCAACACCTAGAGTTGAGTCGTTAATCAACATTATACTTTTTATGTCTTTTTCAAAACCTTTTAATTCTTCACCTTTTTTATTAATTATTTTATTATCTTTATACAATATAAAGTTATCTTTCATATTAACAATACCATCTATATATTCAATATTACTTGATTTAGATATATCTTCAACTTTCTTGCTTATATGTTTTATATTATTGTTTTCTTCTGTAACATACATTCCATCACTATTTATATTGCTATAATATTTTATATTTTTAACATCAAATTCATCAATTACTTTTAAATTATAATCTACCCTGCTTATTTTATTTTTTTCAATTAAGTAAATATTATCTTTTTGCACTATGCTATCTAAAATAATAGAGTCTTTTATGCTTTTTTTATTTTTTAAGTTTCCGTTGTAATCGTAATGAGTTATTGTACTTTCTAAATCTTTTTCAGTTTTTAAATTACACACGTATATACCTTGTGATGTATATTCTATATCAGTTAGTTTACCTTCTAAATCTAAGTTTTTCTGCAAGTTACCCTCAAAATCATAAATATTTATACTATCTTTATTTTCTTTTTTATATGCATACACATATGAATCATTATCTAAACTTACATACATAAGTCCATTATTCGGTACATTTTTTTTGAAAACAACTTTTCCAGTTTTATTTATACTATATATAGTATTTTTATCTTTATCTAATACATCTATATACTTATTACTATCTAGTCTTAAATTTTTTATATTTAGATTTATCTCAAATATTTCTTTTCCATTTTCATCTACACTTTTTAATGTCTTTCCATCATAATATACAATATTATCTTCATACTCTACACAATTAAACTTTTCACTAACCTCTATACTTTTTTTATCTTGTATTTTTACAGATTTTTTACCTAATTTTTGACTAACACTTCCTATTGTCTTAGGATTTATTAAAACTATTATAATTAATACAATTATTAATAACCATTTCTTTTTCACATCTAATCCCCCCAAGCCCATTTATACCTAATATTTTCTATATAAAAATAAAAGACTCCTTTTATTAAAGAGTCTTTTTAAATAATTTCTAAGTTTTTATATAAACAAACACCTTTTTGATAATACTCAAGTTCTTTTTCTTTTGAAATATCTGTATATAGTTGACCTAATTCTATATATAAGTCTGCAAGAGTTTTCCTGTCATTTAGTTCATTTACTATATTTATACATTTTAGTATATATTCTATTGCCATTTTAATATTTTCTTCTTTTTTATATATTTGCGAATAATATTTAAGAGCTTTATATTCAAAGTACTTATTTTTATTTTTTATTGAACTAGCTAGTGCTAACTTTGAATACTTTCTAGCTTCTTCATAGTTTTCTAATTGAATGTATGATTGTATTATTTTTATAATAACATTAATTGAACATTCATCTTCATCATATTTCTTTATTTCATAAGCCCTTTTTGAATAATCTAATGCTTTTTCACTGTCGCCTATATTTTCATAAACTTCACATACTCTTAAATAAACATTAGCTAATTCATTCTTATTATCTTCTTCTTGTAAAAGTTCTAAAGCTAATCTAAATTGTTGCTTAGCTTCTTCATATTTACCCATACCCATTAATTTATTCGCTTTAGACACCATTAACTCAGCTTCTTCTTTTGTGTTAACAGTTATATCTAAGCTTTTAATTTTTTCTATATACTCTAAAGCTTCATCATCTTTGTTTAGTTGTGTATAACAAAATGATATATTGCTGTATAAATCTTTCTTAACACTTGAATCATTTAATTTATTTTCTTCTAAAATATCTTCAGCAAATTTGAAGTTACTTACTGCTCCTTTATGGAAGTTTTCTTCCATATAAATTTTACCTATGTTTATATAGCATTTAGCTATATTCTCTTTATCATTATTTTGTATGAAAAAATATAATGATTTTTCAAAGTTAATTATAGCAGCATTATAATCTTTTTGTTTTAGGTTTATCGTAGCAAGTAATAGATTGCATCTCCCATAATTATCTATTAATTGATACTTTGTACATATCGACATAACTTTATTTATTTCTTCTTTTGCTTTTTCTAAATCTTTACATTTTATATAAATTTCACTTTGTATTATTAAATTATCAGTTATCTTTTTAGCTTGCATTTCCTTTGTTTCTAGTAAATAGTCTACACTTACACCAAGACGGCTTGCTAAATATTCTAATAACTCGTAACTAGTGTATGACTTGTCTCTTTCTATATGACTAATTTGAGCTGCAGTAATTCTTTCTCCAGCTAGTTCTTTAAGCGTTAAGTTTTTTTCTTTTCTTAATTTCTTAATTTTTTCTCCTAAGCTTAAAATTTCCATGCCTGTCCCCCCTAGAAAACATTTTCTTATAATAAAATTATAACTTATATTTATCATAAATACACTAATTTATTTTTTTAGGCGCCATTTATTTTTAATTTAGTACATAAAAATACAGGTGATTCCCTCTTTATAGCCATACTACTGAGGTAAATCACCCATATTTTTACATATTAATTTCTTTTTCTATTTCTATCAAAGCTTCGACAGTTTTATCTATTTCCTCTTTTGTATTAAAGTATCCAAAACTAAATCTTACAGTACCTTGTATAAGCGTTCCTATTGTCTCATGAGTAAGCGGTGAACAATGAATTCCTGATCTTGTGGCAATATCGTACATATCGTCTAGCAAGTATGTTAATTCTCCTGAATCTATATCCCCTATGTTTATAGAAATTACAGCTGCTCTTTTTTTGCTATCTAAAGGTCCATATATTTTAACATTAGGAACCTCTTTTAGTTTTTTCAGCATATAATCACATAGTTCTTCTTCATGATGTCTAATTTTATCTATTCCTGTTTCTAGAACAAATTTAACCCCTGCATTTAAACCTGCTATACCAGGTGTATTATGAGTTCCTGACTCATATCTATCAGGCATCATGTTAGGTTGGAATAAGTCTTCTGAATTACTACCTGTTCCACCTTCTTTTAATATATCGACATTAAGTCCTTCTCTTATATATAAAATACCTGTACCTTGTGGTCCAAGTAAACATTTATGTCCTGGAGCTGCTATCATATCTACATTTAATTTCTGAACATCTACATTATAGACTCCTAATGTTTGAGATGCATCAACTAAGTATAATATATTATTTTCTTTAGCTATATTACCTACAGATTCTATATCAACAATAGTTCCACATACATTTGATGCATGAGTTGTAACAATCAATTTTGTATTTGGTCTTATTGCTTTTCTTATATCTTCAGGATCTAGTTGCCCTAATTTATCACATTTAACAATAGTATTTTCTACTCCTTTTTTCTCTAAAGACTTTATAGGTCTTATAACTGAGTTATGTTCAATACTTGTTGTTATAATATGATCTCCAGGTTTAACAACCCCTTTTATAGCAAGGTTTAAAGAGTCTGTAGCATTATGTGTAAACACTATATTCATAGGATTAGATACATTTAAAAGTTTAGCTATATTCTCTCTACACTCGTAAATCTCTCTCCCTGCTCTCATAGCTAATTTATGACCAGCTCTCCCTGGATTAGCTCCATAAGTTTCCATACAATCTAAAACTGCACAATATACTTCCTTAGGTTTTGGAAATGTAGTTGCTGCATTATCTAAGTAAATCATATTAAGTCCCCTCTCTTATGCTTCTTGTCCTTCTAACAATACTGATATTATGCCATTTAAATCATCATCATTGTAGTACTCTATTTCTATTTTACCTTTTTTCTTGCCTT
Source organism: Paraclostridium dentum (assembly GCF_048568265.1). Lineage (NCBI taxonomy): Bacteria > Bacillati > Bacillota > Clostridia > Peptostreptococcales > Peptostreptococcaceae > Paraclostridium > Paraclostridium dentum. The sequence continues at coordinate 3,079,671 of NZ_CP183813.1, forward strand.
TAGAAATATTAACTTTTGTTCCTAAAAGACTTGTAAGTCTTTCTTCTACATCCACAATATATATATCTTTTTGTTTTTTACTTTTTTCAACAATTGGAGTCTCGCTTTCTACTATTTTTTTAGCTAATCTTTCAGTTTCTCTAACAGATAACTCTTCCTCTATTATTTTATTAGCTAACTCTAATTGGATTTTTGAATCAGTTATTCTCAAAAGAGCTTTACCATGCCCTGGAGTAATTCTATTATCTTCTACCATAGCCATAACTTCTTTGCTAAGGTTTAAAAGTCTTAAAGTATTTGTTATGTGAGGTCTACTTTTTCCGACTGCTTCAGAAATTTCCTCTTGAGTTACACTATAATGGTCTATTAAGCTTTTATAAGCTATTGCTTCCTCTATAGAGTTTAAATCTTCTCTTTGTAAGTTTTCTATAAGGGCTATTTCCATTAAATCTTTCATAGGTATATCTTTTATAACAGCTGGCATTTCTTTTAAATTAGCTTTTTTTGAAGCTCTATATCTTCTTTCACCAGCTATTATCATGTATTTACCTTCATCGTCTGGTTTAACTACTATAGGCTGTAAAACTCCATAGTTTTTTATAGAATTTGATAATATCTCTATTTTTTCCCCATCAAAAACTTTTCTAGGTTGTTCTGGGTTTGCATAAATTTTCTTTATATCTATATTAACAATATCTTTTGAATCTATTTCTTCTTTTATAGTTGGAATTAAAGCTCCTAGCCCTTTTCCTAGTCTATTTGAACGTCTTGTCGTTTTTTCCATTCTATATCACATCCTCCTCTAAATCTATAAATTCTTCTGCTAATTCTAAGTATGCAACAGCACCTTTACATCTAGAGTCATAGTATATAACTGGTTTACCATGACTTGGAGCCTCTGCTAACCTTACATTTCTTGGAATTAAAGTTGTATACACACTTCCTTTAAAGTATTTTTTTACTTCTTCTACTACTTGAATTGACAGGTTCGCCCTTCCATCAAACATACTTAAAACTACACCTTGTATTTCTAAATTAGGATTTAGACTTCTCTTAATTAGTGATATAGTTTCCATTAGCTGGCTAACACCTTCTAAAGCATAGTATTCACACTGTATAGGTATTAAAACACTATCAACTGCTGTTAAACAATTTATAGTTAGCATACCTAAAGATGGAGGACAATCTATAAATATGTAATCATATTTATCTCTTACTTTATCTATTGCTTTTTTTAATATATATTCTCTTTCTTCAACAGTTGTAAACTCTATTTCTGCTCCAGCTAATTCTGTTGCTGATGCTACTATATCAATATTTTCAAATTCAGTTTTAATTATTGCATTCTCTATACTATCATTATTTATTAATACTTCATAAATTGTATTTTCGACTTCATTTTTTTCTATTCCATATCCACTAGTAGAATTCCCCTGTGGATCTAGATCTAATACTAAAACTTTTTTACCCATTTTAGCTACACTAGCGCTTAAATTTACATTTGTAGTTGTTTTTCCAACTCCACCTTTTTGATTAAACACTGCTATTACTTTGCTCATAAGACTTAACCCCCTTTAACCTTTTAAAAAAAGATTACTGCTAAGCAGTAATCTTTTATTTTTTAGGAATCTTTACAACAACCTCTATGTGATCACCTTTATCAACCTCTTTATACTTAGCTTCTAATCCTGTATTAGTTATAGCTTCGTATGCTTGCTTGATAGTATTAAGGTATATTCTCATTCCCATTATACCTTTGACAGTTTGTTTTTTATCTTCACCATCTTTAGGTTGTTTTAAATCTTCTAATATATCTGCTATTAGCTTTTCTGTTTTCTTTACATTTAAATCTGATTTTATTACCTTTTCTAAAACTTCTCTCATAAGTTCTTCATTTGGCAATTTCAATAAAGCTCTAGCATGTCTCTCCGTTAAACTATTCTCTACTAATTTTATTTTTATATCTGTTGGTAATCTTAGTATTCTAATTTTATTAGCTATTGTAGATTGATTTTTCCCTAACTTTGCTGCAAGCTGTTGTTGTGTGAACTCATGCTCTTTTATTAAGTTCTCATAACCCATAGCTTCTTCTATAAAATTTAAATCTTCTCTTTGTAAGTTTTCTAATAATGCTAATACAGCTGAAGATTCATCAGACATATTGTTTATTATAGCAGGAATAGTTTTTAATCCAGCTAGTTTTGATGCCCTAAGCCTTCTCTCTCCTGCTACTAATTCATACTCATTGTTGCTTTTACTCCTAACAGTTATAGGCTGTAATATACCATATACCTTTATAGATTCACTTAACTCTTCTAATGCCGCTTGTGAAAATACTCTTCTTGGTTGGTATGGATTTGGAACTATATTATCTATAGGTATCTCCATAACTCTTTTATCTTCCATAACATCCCTCTCTCATCCAAAACTAAATATATTTAAAACACGAAATTACCTTAGTTACTTATTTGTATAATATTTCTTCATTTAACTACATATTCCTTCTAAAATATTTTTTTTAACATATAATTTAAAAATATTTCTTTGGAAATATACATTTTCATTCTATTTTATTGGGGTTTTTACTGGTTTGCCTGCTTTTCTTGGGTATTTTGCTGGCGTACTATTTACTTTTTTGAAAACAACTATATTGTGTTTTAGCTCTATTTCTGGAAGCTCTACATCTATCTTTTCTACAAATTCTAAACCTAAAACTTCCATAGCTTTTCTAGACTCTTCTAATTCAGTGTCTGCATTTGGTCCTTTTAAACATACAAAGTAGCCCCCAACCTTTATAAAAGGTACACAAAATTCCATTAAAATAGGTAGTCCTGCAACAGCTCTAGCTGTAGCTATATCATATTGTTCTCTATATTTTTCATCTTTTCCAAAGTCTTCTGCTCTTCCATGTATTAATTCAATATCATCTATATTAATATTTGTACAGACTTCACTTAGGAAATTTATTCTTTTATTTAAAGAATCTAAAAGTGTTACTTTTGAATTTTCTAAGCAAATTCTTAATGGAAGTCCTGGAAACCCAGCTCCAGTACCTACGTCAATTATAGACATTCCATCTTTTATATAACCTTTTTTAACTGCAGCTACAGAATCTAAAAAGTGTTTTATATACACTTCTTTTTCTTCTTCTATTCCAGTAAGATTCATTTTTTGATTCCATTCAACTAATATTTCTCTATACTTACTAAACTTATCTATAGTTTCATCGCTACATTTTAAACCTAATTCTTCAATACCTTTTTTTAATATATCATCATTAGTCATTTTTTTCACCTCTACCTCTTCTTTGTTGTTCAAGATAGATAAGTAAAACTGATATGTCAGCTGGCGAAACTCCAGATATACGAGATGCTTGTCCTATTGATATAGGCTTTATAGCATCTAACTTTTGTCTAGCTTCTATTCTTAACCCATCTATAGCTGAATAATTTAAGTCTTCATTTAACTTCTTATTTTCTAGCTTCTTAAATTGATCTATTTGTTTTAATTGTTTATCTATATAACCTTCATATTTAGTCATTATTACACATTGTTCTTTTACTGAATAAGGAACTTCTTCTCCTGCTCCTTTACCAGCAGCTTCTATCATTTCATAATCAACTTCTGGTCTTTTTAAGAATTCATATAAAGAATAACCTACTTTTATAGGAGATGCTCCTTTTTCTTCTAGTAGATGATTTATATCTTTAGGAGTAATTCTTTCAGTCTTTAATCTTTCTAATTCTTTTTCAATTAACTCTTTTTTATCTAAGTATTTTTTATATCTATCTTCATCTACAAGTCCTATTTCATTACCCTTTTCAGTAAGTCTCATATCTGCATTATCTTGTCTTAAGTATAATCTGTACTCACATCTAGACGTCATCATTCTATAAGGCTCATTAGTTCCTTTTGTAACTAAATCATCTATTAAAACACCTATATAAGCTTCTGATCTGTCTAATATAAATGGTTCTTTTCCTTGAATTTTTAATGCTGCATTTATACCTGCTATTAAACCTTGAGATGCTGCCTCTTCATAACCTGAAGTTCCATTGAATTGACCAGCACTAAATAAGTTGTCTACACCTTTTATCTCAAGAGTTGTTTTTAATTGAGTTGGGTCTATACAATCATACTCTATTGCATATGCAGGTCTCATTATTCTTGCATTTTCAAGACCTTGAACACTTTTATACATTTGAATTTGTACTTCGTAAGGTAAACTTGTTGATATACCTTGGATGTACATTTCTTTAGTACTTTCTCCTTCTGGCTCTATAAATATTTGATGTGATTCCTTGTCACTAAATCTAACAATCTTATCTTCTATAGATGGACAATATCTAGCACCAGTACTATCTATTTCCCCTGCATACATAGGAGATCTTCCTAGGTTACTCTTTATTATTTCATGAGTGTTTAAATTTGTTCTTGTTAAGTAACATGGCTCTTGTTTTCTAGCTAATTCATTATTTAAAAATGAGAATGGAGTTATACGCTCATCTCCAGTTTGTAATTCCATAACAGAGAAGTCTATGCTATCTCTATGTATTCTAGCAGGAGTTCCTGTTTTAAATCTTCTCATTCTTAATCCTAAGTCAACAAGTTTATCAGTTAAGAATTTACTGTATCCTAAAGCATTAGGACCTTCATAAAAAGAAACTTCTCCCATGTATATTTTAGAATTTAAGTAAACTCCTGTTGCAAGTATTACAGCTTTAGCATGATATATACATCCTAGTTTTGTAATTACACCCTTTACAACATTACCCTCACTTAGTATATCTACAACTTCATCCATTGCTATATCTAAGTTAGGCTCATTTTCTAATGTTTTTTTCATTTCTTCATGGTATCTAGCCTTATCTGCTTGAGCTCTTAATGAGTGAACAGCTGGCCCTTTAGCTGTATTTAGCATTCTACTTTGTATAAATGTTTTATCGATATTTATACCCATTTGCCCACCTAGAGCATCTATTTCCTTAACTAATTGTCCTTTTCCTGTTCCTCCTATAGAAGGGTTACAAGGAAGTAAAGCTATTGAGTCTAAAGAAAGAGTTATAACTAATGTCTTATGTCCCATCCTAGCTGTAGCTAATGCAGCTTCACATCCTGCATGCCCCGCTCCAACTACTATTACATCATAATTTCCTGCATCAAAATTTAACATATATTCTCCTTTCTGATAAATATAGTATGTTTCACGAAAAACATACTATATTTATTTTCCTATACAGAAGTTACTAAATATCGTGTCTAATAGATCTTCAGTTACTGTATCTCCGTTTATATAGCCTAAGTAATCCCATATATTTTTAAAATCAACCTCTATAAAATCTAATGGCATATATGAGTCTATAGCTGTTAAAGCATCTGAAATTGATTGTTTAGCTTTGTATAGTGCATCTTTATGTCTAGAGTTTGTAACAACTAAATCAGAAGAGTTTCTAACCGTTCCTTCAAACACCATATCTTCTATTTTATCATGTATTTTTTCTATACCTTCATGTTGTAATGCTGATATAGTTATTATATTTTTTTCATCTACAAACTGTTTTATTTTTTCTATATCTATAACTTGATCTAAATCTGTTTTATTTAGTAAAACTATAGTTTTATTAGGTTGTACAGCTTCTAAGATTTCTATATCTTCTATTTCTAATTCTCTTGAAGAGTCTAAAACAACTATCGATAAGTCTGCTGAATTGAAAAATTCTTTTGATTTTTCAACTCCTATTTTTTCAACAACATCTTCAGTCTCTCTTATTCCTGCTGTATCTACTATTTTTAAAGGTATTCCTTTTATGTTTACAAATTCTTCTATTACGTCTCTTGTAGTTCCTGGAATATCTGTTACTATAGCTCTATTCTCACCTAATACAGCATTTAAAAGAGATGATTTTCCTACATTTGGTTTTCCAACTATTACTGTTTTCAATCCATCTCTAAGAATTTTTCCACTTTCAGCTGTATCATATAATTTATTTATTTCTTTTTGAAGTTCTAGTGATTTTTCTTTTAATGTATTATATGTTATGTGCTCAACATCTTCATCCGGAAAATCTATAGAAACAGTTATATGAGCTAGCATTTCTGTTATACCGAATCTTAAATCTTTTATTTTTTTAGATAAAGACCCTTCTAATTGAGACTGAGCTACAGTGTGAGCCATCTCCGTTTTAGCATTTATAACATCTATTATTGCCTCTGCTTGAGCTAAGTCTATTCTTCCATTTAAGAATGCTCTCTTAGTAAATTCTCCTTGATCAGCTAATCTAACGTCTTTAGATAAAACTAATTCCAGTATTTTTTTTACAGAAATAAATCCTCCGTGGCAGTTTATTTCTATAACATCTTCAGTTGTATATGAGTTTGGACCCTTCATATAAGCGACTAATACTTCATCTATAGTCTTTTCTCCGTCTAGTATATGACCATATATTAACGTTCTTGTGTTATATTCCTCGATCTTCTTTCCTGAAACTGACTTGAATATATCATTTGCTACTTGAAGTGATTTTTCTCCACTTATTCTTATTATTCCGATTCCACCTTCACCTGGCGCTGTTGCTATTGCAGCTATAGTATCGTCTATAAACAATCCTATCACCTCTTTATTTAATATTTTTATACACAATCTTTTAAAATAATATTTTATCACTTTATATACTATTTTGTAATAATATCGATCTAAAATTTGAATAAACTCTACCTACTATAATATCATGTATATCAACATAATCTTAATATTATTTTATAATAATATATATCTAAAATTTAAATAAGCTCTATATAATATAATATCATGGTATATCGCTTAATCTTCATATACTTAAATTATTTCCTCAATCTAACTATTATATAAAAATTTTTTCAAAAATAAAACCCCCTATATATTTAGGAGGTTTACTTTAATTCTATTTTTTATACTCTATTACAAGTCTTCTATATGGATCTACACCTTCACTATGAGTTTTTACAAACTTATCATTTTGAAGAGTTGAGTGAATTATTCTTCTCTCATATGGATTCATATAATCTAACTTTTTAGTTTTTCTTGTTTTAGCAACTTCTCTAGCTACTTTGTTTGCATATCTTATTAAAGATTCTTCTCTTTTTGATCTATAATTTTCTATGTCAATAAGTACCTTAAAGTGTGAGTCTTTTTTTACTTTGTTTAAAGCTAACCCTGCTAAAAATTGAATAGAATCTAAAGTTTCTCCTCTTCTACCAATTAATATTGCAGCATCTTTCCCTGTTATATTAACTTTAACAACATTTTTTTCTTGATTTACATCAACTTGAGCTTCCATATTTAAGTTGTTAACTATATTTAATACGAAATCTCTAACTACATCTGATTCTTTTAATGTATCTTTGCTTTCTTCTTTTTTGTCTACAATAGTGATTTCTTTTTCTCTTAATGGTTGTTCTTTTGAAACTGGAGCTTCTATTTTTTCCTTAATAGTTATTTTAAAAACTCCATCTTTGTTTCCTATTAATCCCAAGAAACCTTTTACCGGCTCTTTTACAACCTCTATATCTATGTCTTCTCTATTTACTCTTAATTGTCCTAAAGCTTGTGATATAGCAATATCAATGTTTTTACTTTTTATTTCTAGGCTTTGTTTCATCTACTACACCCTCCCCAGAATTAGCAAGCTTAGTTCTTAATGGATTCATTATTAAGTAGTATTGAGCTAATTGGAATAAGTTACTTACTGTCCAATATAACGCAAGACCAGCTGGGAAACTTATACCCCACCAGAACATCATGAATGACATGAAGTATGTCATAAACTTCATAGATCCTTGTTGTTGATCTTGTGGCATAGTTAACTTTTGAGTTATAAATGTTGTTACCCCTGCTAATACAGCTATTATTAATGTTTTATCTGGTGATGATAAAGATGTCATCCATAAAAATCCTGTATCCGCAGCTTTTTGTGCAGCAGCATTTTGGAAAACATGGTATGTAACCGGCTGTCTTAATACATTATAAAGACCTATTAATATAGGAAATTGTATTAATAATGGTAAACATCCTGACATCGGATTTATTTTAGCCTCTTGGTAAACCTTCATTATTTCTTGATTTTGCTTTTCTGGTTTACTCTTATATTTTTCTTGTATCTCTTTTATTTTTGGTTGAATATCTTGCATAGCCTTCATAGACTTTGTTTGTTTTATAGTTAATGGTAATAATATTACTTTTACAACTATAGTGAATAAAATAATAGCCCATCCATATTCAATTCCAAAATCTAATATAAATTTAAGAACTTGACCTAATAAGTTACTAATAAAATTCAATTCTAATACCTCCTAAAGTGTCTTTATCTTTACTTTACAACATAATTACTTTAGAGGATCATATCCTCCAGGATGGAAAGGGTGACACTTTAATATTCTTCTTATGGCTAAATAAGATCCTTTTAGTGCCCCATATTTTTTTAAAGCTTCTATCGCATACTGAGAACAAGTTGGATAAAACCTACACGTAGGTCCTTTTAAAGGAGATATGTGTTTTTGATAAAATCTTACTATATATATAAAAACTCTAGTTAAATAATAGTTTATATTATTTAATAAGTTATATAATTGCTTCAATTTAATCCCCCATATCCTTATTAACCTTTTAATAGTTTAGACTTTTTTACCAAGCTCATAACCGATTTCTCTATATCTCTATACTCAGCATCTTTGCTAGCTACTCTAGCTATGAACACTAAATCATATCCATCTTTTATATGCTCATCACAGTTTAACCTAAAACCTTCTCTTATTCTTCTTCTAACCTTATTTCTAATATTAGCTTTTCCAACTTTCTTAGAAACAGAAAATCCTACTCTATTAAAGTCTGATTTATTATCCAGTATATACATTACTAAGTATTTATTTGCAAAAGATTTGCCGTGTTTGTATACTTTTCTAAAATCAGAGTCTTTTTTTATACCTTTAGTATTCTTGAAATCCATACTAAATCCTCCTAAAAACACAGCTTAAATTTATAATTTTTTACACAAAAAGGCTACTTTTCAGCAGCCCTTTTATAAAAAAATTAATGAGTTAATCTCTTTCTTCCTTTAGCTCTTCTTCTTTTAAGAACATTTTTTCCGTTAGAAGTTTTCATTCTCTTTCTAAATCCATGTTCTTTCTTTCTTTGTCTTTTCTTTGGCTGATAAGTTCTTTTCATTTTTTGCACCGCCTTTCAAGATTAATTTTCCGTTTATAAAAATAATAACTTTACCCTCAAAGTAAGCATAACACGTACAATTATAAATCCTTTTAGGCTTATTGTCAACGTATTTTTGACGTTGTTTTGTCAAGATTTAATAGTAAAAAATGATAGTTAATTTTGTTGACATATTTATCAACAAGTCGTTAAATATGTGGATAAATTGTATATAAATTATTGAAGTTTAGCATATATTCTGATATTATAAATATACTTGTTGATAATGTTTATAAATATTATTAACATTTTAAATTTATTCACAAGTTGTGGATAAAATGTGCATAACTTATTGTGTAAAAGATAATAATCAAGTTATAAACTATATTTTATTATTATTGATATTATTTATAACTTTATATACATATTGTTCATAATTTCTATAAATTATCAGCTATTTTTTATTTTTTACAGTTTATCCACATGTTTATCCATATTTTTTTTGCATAAAATTATATTTTTTAAATAAATACTAAATTTGTTAATAACTTTGTGGAAATTGTTAATTATTTTGTTCGGAGGTTTAAATTATGGATATAGTTTCTTTATGGGAAAAAACTCTACAGCTTATAAAAGGCGAGTTATCACCCCCAAGTTTTAATGCTTTCTTTAAGCAAATAAAACCATTACAAATACAATCAAATACTTTAATATTATTAGTTCCAAATGATTTTACAAAAGGAATACTTGAAGATAGATACTTAAATCTAATAGAAAGCTCTGTAAATCAACTTTCATTAAAAAAACATAATATCAAATTTGTTTTAAGCGAAAATGAAGTAAAAGGTTTAGATAAAGACCAACAACTAGATTATGATACACAGATAAGAAAAAAATATCCAAATCTAAATCCTAAATATACTTTTGACACATTTGTTATTGGAAATAGTAACCGTTTTGCTCATGCAGCTTGTGTTGCTGTAGCTGAAGCTCCTGCAAGAGCTTACAATCCATTATTTTTATACGGTGGCGTTGGACTTGGAAAAACACATCTTATGCACGCAATCGGGCATCATATAATGGAACAAAAAAAAGATCCAAAGGTAGTTTACGTATCATCTGAAAAATTTACAAACGAGCTTATAAACTCAATTAAAGATGACAGAAATGAAGAATTTAGAAATAAATATAGAAATGTAGATGTCCTTTTAATAGATGATATTCAATTTATTGCAGGAAAAGAAAGAACTCAAGAAGAGTTTTTCCATACATTTAATTCATTACATGAAGCAAACAAACAAATAATAATATCTAGTGATAGACCTCCTAAAGAAATACCTACTTTAGAAGATAGACTTCGTTCAAGATTTGAAATGGGGCTTATAACTGATATTCAAGCTCCAGATTTTGAAACTAGAATGGCTATATTAAGAAAAAAAGCTCAAATGGAAGATATAGATGTTCCTAATGAAGTTACAGTATACATAGCAAAAAATATTAAATCAAATATAAGAGAATTAGAAGGCGCGCTTACGAGAGTTGTTGCTTATAGTTCCCTTACTAATAGAACTATATCTTTTGAATTAGCATCTGAAGCTTTAAAAGACATCATTACTACTTCTAAGCATGAAGAAATTACAGTAAATAGGATAAAAGAAAAAGTTTCTGCTGTATTTTCTTTAAAAATGGAAGACTTTAATTCTAAAAAGAGAACTAGATCTATTTCTTACCCTAGACAAGTTGCAATGTACTTATCAAGAGAACTTACCGATTTATCTTTACCTAAAATAGGTGAGGAGTTTGGAGGAAGAGATCATACTACTGTAATACATGCTCATGATAAAATTGCTAAGGATATTGAGAATAACGAAGATTTTAAAGAAAAAGTAAACAAAATAATACTAGATTTAAAGGGTTAACTTATAAACATTTGCATGTGGATATCACGTTAATTAAATGTGCATATTTTTTTTCTAATAAAATATATACAATTTATTCTACAAAAACACACAAAGATATTAACATTTTTTACACATGTTGATATCTTTGTATTTATTTTGATTGAGATACTTATCCCCATTATCCACAGCACCTACTATTATTACTACTATTTTTTCTTATTTATTTTTATATAAAACAAGCCAAGGAGGTTATCCACAATGAAGATAATTTGTAATCAAAAAATACTAGCTCATAAAATAAGCATTGTTCAAAAAGCTATTAATGGAAAAACAACTTTAGAACTTTTAAAAGGGATATTATTAACAGCTAAAGAAGGAACTTTAAATTTAACAGGATATGATTTAGAAATAGGAATAGACACTCATTTACAAGCTGAAATAGTAGAAGAAGGGGAAATAGTAATAAATGCTCGTTTATTTGGAGATATAATAAGAAAATTACCAGATACTTTTGTTGAAATAGAAACAGATTCTGATAATAATGTATACATAAATTGTTTAAACTCAAGATTTAAAATAAAAGGGGATTCAGCTGTTGAATATCCAAGATTACCAGATGTAAACGAAAACGACTTATACAATATTCCTCAAGATTTACTAAAAAATATGATAAAACAAACAGTTTTTGCAATATCTCAAGATCAAACAAAACCAATATTAATGGGAGAGTTATTAGAAATTGTTGGTGGAAATATAAGCTTGGTTGCAATAGATGGATATAGATTAGCTGTAAGATCTAGTGAAATTGATAATATGAGTAATAATACAAAAGTTATTATACCTGGAAAAACACTTCATGATGTAAATGGACTACTTTCATCTGAAGATGATGCTATTCAATTAGGATTTGATGAAAAAAATGCTATATTTATAATCAATGAAACTAAAATTATAACTAGACTATTAGATGGAGAATTTATAGATTATAAAAAACTTCTACCTAGAGAATATGGAGTTAGAGCAAAAGTTAATACAAAAGAATTATTAAATAGTATAGAAAGAGCTTCACTATTATCTCAGTCAGAGAAAAATAATTTAATAAAATTATCAATAAGAGACAATTCGATAGCAATAACTTCTAATACTGAAAAAGGAAATGTTTATGAAGAGGTTTCTATAGAACTAGAAGGAGATTATTTAGACATAGCTTTTAATTCAAGATATTTCTTAGATGCTTTAAAAGTTATAGATAGTGAGGAAATATTTATAGAATTCACTACAAATGTAAATCCATGTATAATAAAACCTGTAGATGGAACAAAATATACATACTTATTACTTCCTGTAAGAATATCATCTAATATATAGATTAAAATTAAACCCAACTGAAAAAGTTGGGTTTTTATGATATAATATATTTTTGAATATATGTTAAAACTTAAGATAATAAATTAAATTAATATATATTTGCTATAATAAAAGGAGGAAGAAAAATGATAGAAATCACTATAGATTCTGAATTCATAAAATTAGATCAATTCTTAAAACTAGCTGATATTGCATCTACAGGTGGACATGCTAAATTTTTAATTCAAGAAGGTCTAGTAAAGGTTAACGGAGAAATAGAAACTAGAAGAGGAAAAAAATTAAGATCTAATGATATAGTAGAAGTTGAAGGCAATACAATAAAAATACTATAAAAGGGGTGCCCTTTGTGTATTTAAAAGGCTTAAATTTAATCAATTTTAGAAATTATGAAGCTCTTTATTTAGAGTTTAATCCCAAAATAAATTTACTTATAGGTAAAAATGGACAAGGAAAAACAAATATTGTAGAAGCAATTTACTTATTATCATTTGGAAAGTCTTTTAGAACAAGTAAAGATAAAGAAATGATTAGATTTGATAGTGAAAATTTATATATAGGTGGAAATTTCACAAAATATAACAGAAATAGTCTAATAGAAATTGGAATTGGTAAAAATAACAAAAAGGGAATTAAAATTAATAAAATAAGCATAGAAAAAATATATGAATTATTAGGAAATCTAAATGTAGTTATTTTTTCTCCTGAAGATTTAAGGTTAGTCAAAGAAGGACCTAAAGAAAGAAGGTCTTTTATAGATAAAGAAATAAGTCAAATTATGCCTAAATATTATAATTACCTTACAAATTACAATAAAATACTATTTCAGAGAAATAAATTACTAAAAAGTAACTATGTCGACATAAATTTAATAGAGGTTTATGACGAGAGTTTGGCGAAGTATGGTAGTTATATATATATTTTAAGAAGAGATTTTATAAAAAAAATTGCATCTATATCAAGTGAAATGCATAAAAATCTTACTAATAATTTAGAAGATTTATCAATAAAGTATAAAAATCAATTAAATATTAATGATGAAGACACTGTAAACACTGTGTATGAAAGATTTATTGAAAAACTTAAATCTGGACATCAGCATGATATAGAAACTAGAACTACTAGATATGGAGTCCATAAAGATGATTTATCAATTTATATAAATGAGCTAGATGTTAGACTATATGGATCGCAAGGGCAACAAAGAACAGCATCTATTTCATTAAAGCTTTCAGAAATAGAGCTGATAAAAAACGAGGTAGGAGAGTATCCCATTTTGTTATTGGATGACATTTTCAGTGAATTAGATGAGACTAGACAAAAACTCTTAGTTGATAATTTAGATAAAGTTCAAATATTTATAACGACAGCTGAAGCTTCTCATAAAAAAATATTTAGCACTGAAAATACTACTATTTTCAATATTGAAAAAGGAAATGTAATTAGTATAGAGAATGGAGGAAACTAGATGAAACAAGAATACGGTGCAAGTCAAATACAGGTATTAGAAGGATTAGAACCTGTTAGAAAAAGACCTGGTATGTACATAGGGTCAACAGGACCTAGAGGTTTACATCATTTAGTTTATGAAGTCGTGGACAACAGTATAGACGAAGCTCTAGCTGGATATTGTTCAGACATATATGTTTCTATAAATGAAGATGGAAGCATATTAGTAAAAGATAATGGTAGGGGTATTCCAGTAGAAGTTCATCCTAAGACTGGAAAATCTACACTAGAAACAGTTTTAACTGTACTTCATGCTGGAGGAAAATTTGGCGGTGGAGGCTATAAAGTTTCTGGAGGTCTTCACGGAGTAGGTATTTCTGTAGTTAATGCATTATCAGAGTGGTTAGTTGCAGAAGTTCACCATGATGGTAAAATCTATAGCCAAAGATATGAAAAAGGAGTTGCGACTTCAGAAATAAAAGTTGTTGGAGAAACTAAAATAACAGGAACTACAATAACATTTAAACCAGATGCTACTATATTTGACGAAGTTGAATATAAGTATGATATATTAGAGCATAGATTAAGAGAATTAGCATTCTTAAATAAAGGTGTTAATATAGTTCTAGAAGATAAGAGAGAAGATCAAGAAAAAATAAAAAAATTCCATTATGAAGGTGGTTTAAGAGAATTTGTTAAACATCTAAATAAAACAAAAACAGGAATTCATGATGATATAGTTTATATAGAGAAAAAAGTAAAGGACTACATGGTTGAAGTAGCTTTACAATATACTGACGGTTATACAGAGAACATATATTCTTTTGCAAATAATATAAATACTCACGAGGGTGGTACTCACTTAAGTGGATTTAAAACTGCTATGACTAAGGTTGTAAATGATTATTCAAGAAAAAATGGAATATTAAAAGAAAAAGATTCAAATCTTTTAGGAGAAGATATAAGAGAAGGTCTTACAGCTGTTATATCTATAAAACTTCCAGAGCCTCAGTTTGAAGGTCAAACTAAAACTAAATTAGGAAATACAGCTGTTAGAGGTGTAGTAGATAGTGTAACAGTTGAAGAGATAGGCTCATTCTTAGAAGAAAATCCAACAACTGCTAGGATAATAGTAGATAAAGCTTTAAGAGCTCAAAGAGCTAGAGAAGCTGCTAAAAAAGCAAGAGAGTTAACTAGAAGAAAGAGTGTACTAGAAAGTACATCTTTACCTGGAAAATTAGCTGACTGTGCAGAAAAAGATCCTTCAAAAAGTGAAATATTCTTAGTCGAAGGGGATTCTGCCGGAGGTTCAGCAAAGCAAGGAAGAGATAGACACTCTCAAGCAATATTACCACTAAGAGGTAAGATACTTAATGTTGAGAAATCTAGATTAGATAAAATATTATCATCAGATGAAATAAGAAATATGATAACTGCATATGGATGTAGCATAGGTGATGATTTTGACTTAGAAAAAGCTAGATATCATAAAATTGTAATAATGACCGATGCCGATGTCGATGGAGCTCATATAAGAACACTTTTACTTACATTCTTCTTTAGATATATGAGACCTCTTATAGAGAATGGTTATGTTTATATAGCACAACCACCTTTATATAAAGTTAAAAAACAAAAGAAAGAATACTATGTATACTCTGATCAAGAGTTAAATACTTTATTAGAGCAACTTGGAAGAAGTGGAATAGAGCTACAAAGATACAAAGGTCTTGGAGAGATGAATGCAGAGCAACTTTGGGACACAACTATGAATCCTGAAACAAGAACTTTATTACAAGTATCTATAGAAGATGCATCTATGGCAGATGAAATATTCTCAATGCTTATGGGTGATAAGGTTGCTCCAAGAAAAGAATTTATAGAAGAAAATGCAAGATATGTTAGAAATTTAGATATATAAGAGAGGGGATGAGTGTTAATGGATGAAAATAATAGAATACTCCCTATTGAAATAGGTCACGAAATGAAAAAGTCGTATATTGATTATGCGATGAGTGTTATAGCTGGACGTGCCCTACCAGATGTAAGAGATGGACTTAAGCCAGTTCATAGAAGAATATTATACTCAATGAGTGAATTAAATTTAACACCAGATAAACCATATAGAAAGTCTGCCCGTATTGTTGGGGACGTTCTAGGTAAGTATCACCCACATGGAGATACTGCTGTTTACTTTGCAATGGTAAGAATGGCACAAGATTTCTCTACTAGAGGACTTTTAGTTGATGGACATGGTAACTTTGGTTCTGTCGATGGAGACTCACCAGCTGCAATGCGTTATACTGAAGCTAGAATGAGTAAATTAGCTCTTGAATTATTAAGAGATATAGATAAAGAGACAGTAGATTTTACACCAAACTTTGATGAATCTTTAAAAGAGCCATCAGTTTTACCATCTAGATTCCCTAACCTTTTAGTTAATGGATCTAATGGTATAGCAGTTGGTATGGCAACATCTATACCACCTCATAACTTAGGCGAAGTAATTGATGCTACAATACACCTTATAGATAATGAGGATTGCAGTATTGAAGATTTAATTCAATTTATACAAGGTCCAGATTTCCCAACTGCTGCAATAATAATGGGTAAGGAAAATATAGCTGAAGCCTACAGAACAGGAAGAGGTAAAGTTAAAGTAAGAGCTAGAGCATATATAGAAGAGCTATCTAAAGGAAAGCAACAAATAGTTGTAACTGAAATACCATACCAAGTAAATAAAGCTAAGTTAGTTGAAAAAATAGCTGAATTAGTTAAAGATAAGAAAGTTGAAGGAATCTCTGATTTAAGAGATGAGAGTAACAGAGATGGTATGAGAGTAGTTATAGAGCTTAAGAGAGATGCGAATGCAAACATAGTTTTAAATAAGCTTTATAAACATTCTCAGATGGAAGATACATTCAGTATAATAATGCTAGCATTAGTAAATGGAGAGCCTAAAGTTTTAAATTTAAAACAAGTTTTATATCACTATGTTCAACATCAAAAGGATGTAGTAACTAGAAGAACTCAGTTTGATTTAAATAAAGCTGAAGCAAGAGCGCATATACTAGAAGGATTAAGAATTGCTTTAGATAACTTAGACGAAGTTATAAAACTTATAAGAGCATCTAAAACTACTCAAGAAGCTAAGGAAGGTTTAATTAATAGATTTAATCTTTCTGATTTACAAGCTCAAGCAATACTTGATATGAGACTTCAAAGACTTACAGGATTAGAAAGAGATAAGATAGAAGCTGAATATGCAGAATTACTTAAAAAGATAAATAGATTAAGAGAAATTTTAAGTGATGAAAGATTGCTTATGAATGTTATAAAACAAGAATTAACTATAATAAAAGAAAACTACTCAGATGGTAGAAGAACTGAAATAAAACATGCTGAAGGCGAAATAGACATGAGAGATCTTATAGAGAATGAGGAAGTAGCTGTAACTCTTACTCATTTTGGATACATAAAGAGAATGCCTATAGATACATATAAGAGCCAAAACAGAGGCGGAAGAGGTATTTCAGCGCTTACTACAAGAGAAGAAGACTTTATAAAAGAGTTAATAACTACTCATACACATAGTAGATTATTATTCTTTACAAACAAAGGTAGAGTTTATAGATTAAATGCATATGAAATTCCAGAAGCTAAGAGACAAGCTAAAGGAACAGCTATAGTTAACTTATTACAGTTAAATAGTGATGAAAAAATTGCTACGATGATATCTATAGACGATAATAGCGAATCAGAATTCTTATTATTAACTACTAAAAAAGGAATAGTTAAAAAGACTAAGCGTGAAGAATTTAAAAATATAAACAAATCAGGTCTAATAGCAATAGGTTTAAGAGAAGATGATGAACTTATTGGAGTTAAAGTGACTGATGGTAGTGAAGATGTTATATTAGTTACTCAAGGTGGTATGTCTATAAGATTTAATGAAAATGATATAAGACATATGGGAAGAACTGCTATGGGTGTTAAGGGTATAACTTTAAGTAATAATGATAAAGTTGTATCGATGAACCTTTGCAGTGAAGGAACTGAATTGTTAGTTGTCAGTGGAAATGGCTTTGGAAAAAGAACATCAATAGAGGAATATAGATCTCAAATAAGAGCAGGTAAAGGTATAAAGACTTATAATATAAACGATAAAACAGGCGAGATTGTCGGAGCTCAAATGGTTAATGAAGATGATGAGATGATGATAATAAATTCAAATGGAGTATTAATAAGACTTAGAGTAAATGAAATATCTTTATTTGGAAGAGTTACTAGTGGTGTTAAGCTAATGAAAACTGATGATGAAGTTAATGTAGTTTCAATTGCAAAGATAGAGATGGAAGAATAGGGTATACAAACCCTATTCTTTTTGCATAATTATATATATAATATTTATATAAAGTAAGAAAGGAGTATTAATATTATGAGTAAAAACAAGGGAAAAGTTTTTTTACTAGGATCGATAATAGGATTTTTACTTGGTATATTCTTAGCACCTAAAAAAGGTTCTGAGTTAAGAAAAGAAGCTAAGGATAAGATGGAAGAAATAAAAGAAAATCCTAGAGAAGTTTTAGATGGTACGATTCAAACTGTAAAAGACAAGATTACAACTATAGTTGACGATTGTGATGTTAACGATATAAACATAGTTGAAGATGAAATAATAATAAGCAAGACTTTTGAAGATGAGGGAGATAATGTATAATGGATGCAGTAGGATGGCAGATAGGAGCTATTTTATTTGGTGTGTCAGTACTAATAATTGCTATATACCTAGCAAAGCTAATAAATAGTACAACTAAAGTTGTTGAAAAAGCATACAAGATAGTAGATTATAACGAAAGACATATACATGACACTATAGAAAATGTTGCAGCAATTACAAAAAGTACAGAAGATATTGTTAGTTTAGCTAGTGGTGTAACTAATATAACTAAAGCATTTAGATTTTTTAAAAAGTAATAAGGAGGTAGTACGATGTCTGTAAATATAGAGTCGAAACTAGATAATAATTTTTGGAATGTAGATATAAATGGAGAGTTAGATGTAGCTGGAGCTGATAAAGTAAAAACACATTTAAACAGCTTAATAGAAGAACAACCAGTAGACATAAAAATGGATTTTACTAACCTAGAATACATAGATTCAACAGGACTAGGAGCATTAATAGGAGTATTAAAAAGATTAAAAGTTAATGATAAGGATATATATGTATTAAATGCTAGAAAAAATGTTAAGAAAATTTTCAGTATAACAGGTCTAGACAAAATATTTAAAGTGGAGGGATAAGTTTTGGATTTAGAAACTATAAAAATGGAAGTTACATCTAATCCAGAATATGTAAGCATTATAAGATTAACAGTTTCTGGATTAGCAAATAAAATTGGATTTTCTTTAGATGATATCGAAGATATAAAAGTAGCAGTATCAGAAGCATGTACAAATGCTATAAAGCATAGTTTAGATGATAAATTTTTAGTTCAATTTTCTGTATTAGAAAATGGATTAATAATAGAGGTAGAGGACAAAGGAACAGGATACGATGTAGAATCTCTACAAGAGCCAGATTTAACAAACCCAAAAGAAAGCGGATTAGGCTTATTCATAATAAAGACATTAATGGACGAGGTAAGCACTATATCTAATAGCGATGTTGGGACTAGAGTTAAAATGACTAAATATTTAGGAGTTGGTATTTAATGAAGAATGTAGCTAATGCTACAAGCTATATGGATATGGAAACCAAAGAGCTGTTTAAAATATATAGCAATGACAAAAACGTAGAAATAAGAAATATTCTGATAGAGAGACATATGTATTTAGCTAATATACTAGCTAAAAAATATATTAATAAAGGTGTTGAATTTGATGATATTTTTCAAGTTGCATCTTTAGCTTTAATATATGCAATAGATAGATATGATATTGAAAAGGGATATGAATTTTCAAGTTTTGCAACACCTACTATAATAGGGGAAATTAAGAAATATTTTAGAGATAAAGTTTGGACAGTAAAAGTACCAAGAAGAATTCAAGAATTAAGCAAAAAGATAAGTGAAGCTAAGTTATTCTTAGAGCAAAAAAACAAACAAAGTCCAAAAGCTATAGATATAGCAAATTACTTAGACTGTACAGAAGAAGAAGTACTAGAGGCAATAGAAGCATCATATGGATATCAACCTATGTCTTTAGATGCATCTAGTAATGATGATTCAGATGATAAGGAAATAACATTAAAAGATAAAGTTGGACAAGAAGAAAATAGTTTTGGAAATATAGAAAATATGGACTTTATTAATAAGTTTATAGAATCTCTAAATGAATTAGAGGTTAAGATATTTAAAGATAGATTCTTCTTGGATAAAACACAATCAATTATAGCAAAAGAGTTGGAAATATCACAAATGACAGTATCAAGACTAGAAAGAAAAATCATAGAAAAGTTAAAGAAAGAATATGAGAAAAACTCATAAAAATAAAAAATGAAATAAAATTTTAAAAAACTATTGACTTACTGTTTAATTCATAGTATAGTATTACTTGTCCTTAAGAAAAGGGCAAAACAAAAATGAACTTTGAAAATTAAACAGTAGGTTAATTATAAAAATTCTTTTTTAAAGAATTAAACACAAACAACCAAGCCAGATATTCAGATAATGATTAGCTGAGCGATGGACAACTTTTTAAATTATATTTGAGAGTTTGATCCTGGCTCAGGATGAACGCTGGCGGCGTGCCTAACACATGCAAGTCGAGCGATCTCTTCGGAGAGAGCGGCGGACGGGTGAGTAACGCGTGGGTAACCTGCCCTGTACACACGGATAACATACCGAAAGGTATACTAATACGGGATAATATATGAAAGTCGCATGGCTTTTGTATCAAAGCTCCGGCGGTACAGGATGGACCCGCGTCTGATTAGCTAGTTGGTAAGGTAATGGCTTACCAAGGCAACGATCAGTAGCCGACCTGAGAGGGTGATCGGCCACACTGGAACTGAGACACGGTCCAGACTCCTACGGGAGGCAGCAGTGGGGAATATTGCACAATGGGCGAAAGCCTGATGCAGCAACGCCGCGTGAGCGATGAAGGCCTTCGGGTCGTAAAGCTCTGTCCTCAAGGAAGATAATGACGGTACTTGAGGAGGAAGCCCCGGCTAACTACGTGCCAGCAGCCGCGGTAATACGTAGGGGGCTAGCGTTATCCGGAATTACTGGGCGTAAAGGGTGCGTAGGTGGTTTTTTAAGTCAGAAGTGAAAGGCTACGGCTCAACCGTAGTAAGCTTTTGAAACTAGAGAACTTGAGTGCAGGAGAGGAGAGTAGAATTCCTAGTGTAGCGGTGAAATGCGTAGATATTAGGAGGAATACCAGTAGCGAAGGCGGCTCTCTGGACTGTAACTGACACTGAGGCACGAAAGCGTGGGGAGCAAACAGGATTAGATACCCTGGTAGTCCACGCCGTAAACGATGAGTACTAGGTGTCGGGGGTTACCCCCCTCGGTGCCGCAGCTAACGCATTAAGTACTCCGCCTGGGAAGTACGCTCGCAAGAGTGAAACTCAAAGGAATTGACGGGGACCCGCACAAGTAGCGGAGCATGTGGTTTAATTCGAAGCAACGCGAAGAACCTTACCTAAGCTTGACATCCCACTGACCTCTCCCTAATCGGAGATTTCCCTTCGGGGACAGTGGTGACAGGTGGTGCATGGTTGTCGTCAGCTCGTGTCGTGAGATGTTGGGTTAAGTCCCGCAACGAGCGCAACCCTTGCCTTTAGTTGCCAGCATTAAGTTGGGCACTCTAGAGGGACTGCCGAGGATAACTCGGAGGAAGGTGGGGATGACGTCAAATCATCATGCCCCTTATGCTTAGGGCTACACACGTGCTACAATGGGTGGTACAGAGGGTTGCCAAGCCGCGAGGTGGAGCTAATCCCTTAAAGCCATTCTCAGTTCGGATTGTAGGCTGAAACTCGCCTACATGAAGCTGGAGTTACTAGTAATCGCAGATCAGAATGCTGCGGTGAATGCGTTCCCGGGTCTTGTACACACCGCCCGTCACACCATGGAAGTTGGGGGCGCCCGAAGCCGGTTAGCTAACCTTTTAGGAAGCGGCCGTCGAAGGTGAAACCAATGACTGGGGTGAAGTCGTAACAAGGTAGCCGTATCGGAAGGTGCGGCTGGATCACCTCCTTTCTAAGGAGTAATTACCTACTGTTTAATTTTGAGAGCTTATTGTTCTCAAAATTAGTACTTTGAAAACTGCATAACATTTAGTGATGATTAAATAAACCAATTATAAGAGAAGAAAACTCTTTAAAAAATAACACTTTTAATAACTGGTCAAGTTATTAAGGGCGCAGGGCGGATGCCTTGGCACTAAGAGCCGATGAAGGACGCGATAAGCTTCGGGGAGTTGCACGTAAACTTTGATCCGAAGATTTCCGAATGAGGAAACTCACTTAGAGTAATGTCTAAGTATCATTAAGTGAATACATAGCTTAGTGAGGGGAACCCGGGGAACTGAAACATCTAAGTACCCGGAGGAAAAGAAAGAAATTCGATTCCGTAAGTAGCGGCGAGCGAACGCGGAATAGCCCAAACCAGTGAAGTTTTCTTCGCTGGGGTTGCGGACACATCATCAACAAAGAGGTATCGTAAACGAAGAGAGTTGGAAAGCTCCGCTATAAAGTGTAATAGCCACGTAGTTGAAACGAGAAGACTTTAGATGTGATCCAGAGTACCACGGGACACGTGAAACCCTGTGGGAAGCAGGAGGGACCATCCTCCAAGGCTAAATACTACTTAGTGACCGATAGCGCATAGTACCGTGAGGGAAAGGTGAAAAGAACCCCGGGAGGGGAGTGAAATAGAACCTGAAACCCTGCGCTTACAAGCTGTGGAAGCACTTTATATGTGTGACCGCGTACTTTTTGTAGAACGGGCCAACGAGTTACGATAGTAAGCTAGGTTAAGTACTTAAGGTATGGAGCCGTAGTGAAAGCGAGTCTTAAATGGGCGTTAAGTTTGCTGTCGTAGACCCGAAACCGAGCGACCTATCCATGAGCAGGATGAAGCGAAAGTAAAATTTCGTGGAGGTCCGAACCCACGAGCGTTGAAAAGCTCGGGGATGACTTGTGGATAGCGGTGAAATTCCAATCGAGCTCGGAGATAGCTGGTTCTCCCCGAAATAGCTTTAGGGCTAGCCTCAAGGTTGAGAAATACGGAGGTAGAGCACTGAATATCCTAGGGGGCATTGCGCTTACCGAAGATTATCAAACTCCGAATGCCGTTATTTTATACTTGGGAGTCAGACTGTGGGTAATAAGATTCATAGTCGAGAGGGCAACAGCCCAGATCGTCAGCTAAGGTCCCTAAATGTAAGTTAAGTGGTAAAGGATGTGGGATTGCATAGACAACCAGGATGTTGGCTTAGAAGCAGCCACTCATTTAAAGAGTGCGTAATAGCTCACTGGTCGAGTGATCCTGCGCCGAAGATTACCGGGGCTAAAACTTACTACCGAAGCTACGATATCATTTATGATAGGTAGGGGAGCTTCCTATGCAGGCTGAAGCATGACCGTAAGGACGTGTGGACAGTATAGGAGTGAGAATGTTGGCATGAGTAGCGAGACGTGGGTGAGAATCCCACGGGCCGTAAACCCAAGGTTTCCAGGGGAAGGTTCGTCCGCCCTGGGTTAGTCGGGACCTAAGCCGAGGCCGAAAGGCGTAGGTGATGGACAACAGGTTGAGATTCCTGTACCACCGATAATCGTTTGAGAGATGGAATGACACAGTAGGATAAGCTAACCACACTGTTGGTTATGTGTGGCTAAGTACTGAGGCAGTCAAGGCAGGCAAATCCGCCATGATAATGCTGGGGTACGATGGGGAGCGAAATTAAGTAGCGAAGTAGCTGATTTCACACTGTCGAGAAAAGTTTCTATCGAGATTAAAGGTGCCCGTACCGCAAACCGACACAGGTGGGTGAGGAGAGTATCCTAAGGCCAGCGAGAGAACTGTTGTTAAGGAACTCGGCAAAATGACCCCGTAACTTAGGGAGAAGGGGTGCCACGTTAGGGTTAACGCCCGAGGTGGCCGCAGAGAATAGGCCCAAGCGACTGTTTACCAAAAACACAGGTTTCTGCTAAGTCGCAAGACGATGTATAGGAGCTGACGCCTGCCCGGTGCTGGAAGGTTAAGGGGATCTGTTAGGATTTATCCGAAGCAGTGAACTTAAGCCCCAGTAAACGGCGGCCGTAACTATAACGGTCCTAAGGTAGCGAAATTCCTTGTCGGGTAAGTTCCGACCCGCACGAAAGGCGTAACGATTTGGGCACTGTCTCAACAACAGACTCGGTGAAATTGTAATCCCGGTGAAGATGCCGGGTACCTGCGACAGGACGGAAAGACCCCATGGAGCTTTACTGTAGCTTGACATTGAATTTTGGTGCTACATGTACAGGATAGGTGGGAGGCTATGAAATCGGGACGCCAGTCTCGGTGGAGCCATCCTTGGGATACCACCCTTGTAGTACTGAGATTCTAACCAGATACCTTGAATCAGGTATTGGGACACTGTCAGGTGGGCAGTTTGACTGGGGCGGTCGCCTCCCAAAGAGTAACGGAGGCGCTCAAAGGTTCTCTCAGCACGGTCGGAAATCGTGCGTAGAGTGTAAAGGCAGAAGAGAGCTTGATTGCAAGACATACAGGTCGAGCAAGGACGAAAGTCGGACTTAGTGATCCGGTGGTTCCGCATGGAAGGGCCATCGCTCAACGGATAAAAGCTACCCTGGGGATAACAGGCTTATCTCCCCCAAGAGTCCACATCGACGGGGAGGTTTGGCACCTCGATGTCGGCTCATCACATCCTGGGGCTGTAGTAGGTCCCAAGGGTTGGGCTGTTCGCCCATTAAAGTGGTACGCGAGCTGGGTTCAGAACGTCGTGAGACAGTTCGGTCCCTATCCGTCGCAGGCGTAGGAAATTTGAGGAGACCTGTCCTTAGTACGAGAGGACCGGGATGGACGTACCTCTGGTGTACCAGTTGTTCTGCCAAGGGCATGGCTGGGTAGCTATGTACGGAATGGATAAGCGCTGAAAGCATCTAAGCGCGAAGCCAACTTCAAGATAAGATTTCCCACCGTAAGGGTAAGATCCCAGGAAGACTACCTGGTTGATAGGTCGGAGGTGTAAGTGCAGCAATGTATGTAGCTTACCGATACTAATAGATCGAGGACTTGACCAAGATTATTTAATCTTACAAATGTTATTCAGTTTTTAGAGTACTAACTCTAAATAAAGATTATGCGGTTATTACAGCAAAGAGGATACACCTGTTCCCATTCCGAACACAGAAGTTAAGCTCTTTAGCGCCGATGGTACTTGGTGGGAAGCTGCCTGGGAGAGTAGGACGTAGCCGCGTAATCTTTTTTATTTTATGGAAATTGTAGTGTGGTTGATGTTTAGTTTGTGCTTGGGTCATAAAGCTGAGAAGATGCTTTGAATGACCACTTCGCTGCAAATTAAATATCAACCACTTTTTGTTGTAGAAAATAAAGAAGAATTATGCTTATACGGTATGAGATTTAATTTAAATGTACAAAGTGTAATAATTTAAATACAGCTTGAATATTCTTTATTAAAAGATACTAAAAAGGGGTAGATAAAAATGAAGTTTAGTATAGAAGTTAATAGAGGGAGTATTCTAGATTTAATAAATTTAGCTGAAGAAAATAATCTAAAGATTAATTCAATTTCTCAAGGACCAATAAATGATGAGATGATGAATATAAAAATTGATTTAGCAGATAGTAGTAAGATACAGGATCTTGATAGTTTTGTAAAAAAAATATTAGATTGTCATTCGATGAACTCATGTGAAAGAATTTAAAGCTATGAATTTTCATAGCTTTTTTTATTTTATATAAATATATACATTATAAAAATTGCATTTAATTGAAAAAATATTGTAAAATAATTAGAGATACATAAATCAAAGAGGAAAAAATATTAATATATATTTAAAATAAAGACAGCAAGTTAGGAGAGTGAGTCGATGATTAGTGGAAGTACAACGCAGGTATCTCAAAAAACTATAGAAACTTTTTTTCATGCAGTTAAAAACAGTGGACCTAAATTAATATATGCAATTATATTTCTTGTTGTAGGGTTATATGCTTGCAAATGGTTAAAAAGATATAGCAAAAACATTATACTTAAATACAATGTCGAAAGAGGAGTAGCTAATTTTGCATCATATGCTATTTATGGTGCTAGTGTTCTTATGGTAATTATGACATGTTTAGATATAATTAATTTCCCGGTACAATCTTTTATGACAGTTATGGTATCATTGATAGGAGTTATTGGTTTATCATTAGGTTTAGCATTTAAAGAAATACTATCAAATTTAGGTGCAGGTATGATAATTTTATTTTTCCAACCATTTAAAACAGGAGATTATATAGGTGGATCTGGAGTTGAAGGAACTGTTGCTGATATACAAATTTTTAGCACAATACTAAAAACTCCTGATAATAAAGCCATCATAGTACCAAACTTTAAGTTAACTAGTGATAATATAATTAATTACACACATCAGGAAAAAAGAAGAATAGATTTTTCATTTAGTGTATCTTACGATACAAATATAAAAGTTGTAAAAGATGTATTAGCAAAAATTTTTAAAGAAGATAACAGAATATTAAGAGATCCAGAACCTATAATTGGACTAAATACATTAGGTGAAAATGCTATGCAAATAGTAGCAAGACCATGGGTAAAGACTGATGATTACTGGAGTGTATACTTTGATGTAATGGAGAAGGTTAAATCTAAATTTGATGAGAACAATATTGAAATACCTTTCCCTTCAAGAGTTATATATTATAAAAATTGTGAGGAAGATATAAAAAAATAATAAAAATAATAAAACTTTTTTGAATATTAGTATTGAAAGTTGATAATATATATAATATAATGATTTACAAATAGAACAAAGAATATGGCGAAGACGGAAAATAGTAAAAAGCAAGTTTGTATTCAGAGAGTGAGTGGTTGGTGAGAACTCATTACAATGGTTTTTGAATCCATTCCTGAGCTACTAATCGGAAAATAATAGTAAGATTAGTCGTATACCTACGTTACAGGATTGAGAGGTTTATATTTTATAAATATAAACAACTAGGGTGGCAACGCGGATAACAGACTTTCGTCCCTTTTTAAGGGGTACGAGGGTCTTTTTTTATACAAAAAATCAAAAAATTGAAATAAAATCACTATTACATCATTAGGGGTAACGTTATTTTATTTTAAAATATAAAAATATTCTATAGGAGGAAGACAAATGTTAGATATAAAAAGAATAAGAGAAAATTTAGATGAAATAAAAAAAGCAATGGAAATAAGAGGAGAAAAAGAATTCGACCTTGATATAGTTGTAGAATTAGATAATAAGAGAAGAGAATTACTTCAAGAAGTTGAAGTTATGAAAAATGAATTAAATGTAGAATCAAAGAAAATACCTCAATTAATAAAAGAAGGTGTAGATGTTACAGAAGCAAAAGCTAAGTTAAAGCAATTATCTGAGAAGATAAAAGGATTTGATGAGAAAGTTAAAGAAGTAGAAGAAAAAATGGAATATAACTTAATGAGAATTCCTAATGTTCCTCACCCAGATGTTCCACAAGGAACAACAGATGAAGATAATGTACAAATTAGAACTTGGGGAGATCCTACTAAGTTTGACTTTGAAAACAAAGCTCACTGGGATATAGGAACAGGATTAGGTATATTAGATTTTGAAACTGCAGGTAAAATAACAGGATCAAGATTTACTTTATACAGAGGTTTAGGAGCTAGACTTGAAAGATCATTAATAAACTTCTTCTTAAATACTCATACTGAAAAGCATGGATACACAGAAGTATTACCTCCATTTATGGCAAATAGAGCTAGTTTTATAGGAACAGGTCAACTTCCTAAATTCGAAGAAGATATGTTCAAATTAGAAGGTCTTGATTACTTCTTAATACCAACTGCAGAGGTTCCTGTAACAAATATACACAGAGATGAAATATTATCAGCAGATGATTTACCAGTAAAATATTGTGCATATACTCCATGTTTCAGATCTGAAGCAGGATCAGCAGGAAGAGATACAAGAGGATTAGTAAGACAACATCAATTCAATAAAGTTGAATTAGTTAAGTTTGTTAAGCCAGAAGAATCTTATGAAGAATTAGAAAAATTAACAAATGATGCTGAAACTATGTTACAAATGTTAGGATTACCATATAGAGTTGTAAGAATATGTACAGGAGACTTAGGATTTACAGCTGCATTTAAATACGATTTAGAAGTATGGATGCCAAGTTATAACAGATATGTTGAAATTTCTTCTTGTTCAAACTTTGAAGATTTCCAAGCTAGAAGAGCTGGAATAAGATTCAAGAGAGATAAGAAAGCAAAAGCTGAATATGTTCATACATTAAATGGATCAGGATTAGCAGTAGGAAGATGTTTAGCTGCTATATTAGAAAACTATCAACAAGCTGATGGGTCTGTAGTAGTTCCTGAAGCATTAAGACCATACATGGGTGTTGATGTTATAAAGAAAGATGAATTATAAGATTTAAAAATCTTACTTATCTAAATAGGGAGCTTACATATTAAGCTTCCTATTTATTTTAAAAATTCATAATCAAAAATCACTTTAGATTTAACAAAAAATGTATTAAAAATAACATTAAATTTGTAGAATTATATTAGAATATGGGTTAAAATTTAAGTTGAATTATAAATTTAATTATGGTAATATTAAAGATGTTATAGGTTTTAGGAGGAAGCATGGACAAATCGTTTTATATGAGTGAAGCAATTAAAGAAGCATATAAAGCTTATGGAAAAGGCGAGACACCCATAGGTGCAGTCATAGTGAGGAATGGTGAAATTATAGCTAGAGCGCATAATCTAACTGAAACATTAAATGATCCTACAGCCCATGCTGAAATATTAGCAATAAGAAAGGCTTCAGATTACTTAGGTGGATGGAGACTTATAAATTGCGACTTGTATGTTACTATGGAACCATGTATAATGTGTAGTGGAGCTATAGTTCAATCAAGGATAAAAAAACTTATAATAGGGACTAAGCATATAAAAAACTTAAATATAGAAAAGCAACATGAATTCAAAGTTGACTACTTTAATACTTGCAATATAGATGTAACATTTGATATATTAAAAGAAGAATGTTCAGATGTATTACAAAAGTTTTTTAAAGAGTTAAGAAAGCGACAGTAAGGAGAGATGGTCGAGTTGGTCGAAGGCGCTCGCCTGGAAAGTGAGTATACGGGTAAAACCGTATCGTGGGTTCGAATCCCACTCTCTCCGCCAAAAAAATTATGGTTATAAGTTTGCTGTGCTAGACGGGAAGGTAGCGGTGTCCTGTAACCTGCAATCCGCTATAGCAGGGTTGAATTCCATCTAGAGGCTTATATATTGTAGGGCTGCCCTAAATAAGTGGTGTTGACACTTAGGTCCTGCGCAACGGAAGCTCATAAACTCCGCCAGATCCGGAAGGAAGCAACGGTAAGTGAATCCTTTCGTGTGCCGCGGGGGTGCCTAAGTCGAGCTAACTGTTTAGGTAACGCCTATGATAGTAAGTCAATAGATGGTGCACAGCTTTAATATAAAAATAAAATCCCTTGTATGAGGGATTTTTTTAATATAAAAAAATATATAATTGATTTATACTGAAATAGATAATATTTGTTTTAATTGGTATATAATAAAATATCGGGATTTTAGAATTAAGGAGAGATAAATTATGCATAAGGCGTTGTATAGAGCCTACAGGCCTCAAACATTTAAAGACGTTGTAGGACAAGAACATATAATCAGAACTTTAAAAAACCAGATCCAAAATAATAATGTAGGACATGCATATTTATTTTGTGGAACTAGAGGTACAGGGAAAACCTCAACTGCAAAGATTTTTGCAAGAGCTTTAAATTGCAAAAACTCTGTAGATGAAGAGCCTTGTAATGAATGTGAAGTTTGTAAAGATATACTAAGTGATAACATTATGGATGTTATAGAAATAGATGCAGCATCAAATAATAGTGTTGATGATATAAGAGAAATTAGAGAAAATGTAAAATATACTCCAGCAAAATGTAAATATAAGGTTTATATAATAGATGAGGTGCATATGCTATCTCAAGGTGCATTTAATGCACTTTTAAAAACACTTGAAGAGCCACCTTCATATGTAATATTTATATTAGCAACAACAGAACCTCATAAAATACCTGCTACAATTTTATCTAGATGTCAAAGATTTGATTTTAAAAGAGTTACAGTTAAAGATATGTCTACTAGAATGAAGGAAATATGCGATGATGTAAATGTAGTTGTAGATGACAGAGCTTTAAATTTAATAGCAAGAAACTCTCAAGGTGCACTTAGAGATGCGCTTAGTATATTAGATCAATGTATGTCATTTAGTGAAAATGATATAGAATACAAAGATGTTGTGGATTTATTGGGAACAGTAAATATAGAGCAACTATTTGAAATGGCAGAGTACGTTATAAAAGAGGATACAAAGAAATGTTTAGAGATATTGAATGAGTTTGTAGTATGGGGTAAAGATATAAAGAACTTGATAGATGATTTAATAGATCATTTTAGAAACTTAATGGTGTGCAAGGTGTCTAGTGATTTAGATGAAATAATTTCTTTACCAGAAGAAATAGTTGAACAGTTAAAAGCACAGGCAAGTACAATAGAGGTCAATGATATTATTAGGATTCTTAATATACTATCAACAACTCAGGATGCGATTAAGGTGTCTTCAAACCCTAGAGTATTGGCAGAGGTTAGTATAATGAAATTATCTCAACCAATGTTTGATGAAAGCAAAGAATCTCTTTTAAAAAGAATATCTAATTTAGAAGAGGTTATAAAAAGTGGAAAAATAAATATAAATAATAATGTTGAGATAGAAAATAAAAAAGAAACTAAAGATACTTCTGAAAAAAATGAAGTTGAAGCTGAGGAAGAAGTTTTTTACGAAGAAGTTAAAAGTGAAGATGTTGAGTTAATAGAGAAATCTTGGGAAAATATACTTACTCATATAAAGAAAGATAAAAATATGCCTGTATATGCTATTTTAAGAGAGGCAAAAGAATTTAATGTAAGTGCAAATAACTTATATATAGTATTTGATGATAACTTTGCATTTGCAAAAAATAAATTAAGTGATGAAAAAACTAGAAATTATATAGAGAGTGTAATAAGAAAAATACTGAATAGAAGTTTCGGTATAAAAATAATCTTAAAGTCAGAGTCAAAGAATATAAAACTAGAAATAGAAAAAGAACAAAAGGATAAAGGCGAAGAAATATTAAAATCTGTTTTTCCTAAAGAAATAATAGATATTAAGCAAAGTATAAATGAAAATGAAATTAAATAATAAATACGAATATGATATAATAATAGCATATTAAATAAAAAGGATAATTAAGGAGGAATTTATATATGGCTAAAAAAGGATTCCCAGGAATGATGCCTGGAAATATGAACCAATTATTAAAACAAGCTCAAAAAATGCAAACTGATATGCAAAAGATGCAAGAAGATTTAGAAACAAAAGAAATCGAAACTTCTGTTGGAGGAGGAGCTGTTACAGTTAAAGTTAACGGTAAGAAAGAAGTTGTTGATATTCAAATAAAACCTGAAGTTGTAGATCCAGATGATATAGAAATGCTTCAAGACCTAGTATTAAGTGCTGTTAATGAAGCATTAAGAAGTGTTGATGATATGCAATCTTCACAAATGAATAAATTAACTGGAGGAATGAATATTCCTGGGTTATTCTAGTAGGTGATTAGATGCAAACTTATTCAGGGCCTATTTCAAGGCTAATAGAAGAATTTTCTAAGCTTCCTGGAGTTGGAAGAAAAACTGCACAGAGATTAGCTTTTCACGTTATTAATATGAATATGAATGATGTAGAAGCTTTATCTAAGGCTATAGTAGAAGCTAAGAAAGAAATAAAATACTGTTCTATTTGCTATAATATAACAGATAAAGATCCATGTAGCATGTGTTCCAATAAAAATAGGGACAGTGGTACTATATGTGTAGTTGAAGATCCTAGAGATGTAGCAGCTATGGAAAAAACAAAAGAATTCCATGGTCAATACCATGTATTAAATGGAGTAATTTCTCCTATGGATGGTATAGGTCCAGATATGATAAGAGTTAAAGAACTTATACAGAGATTAGGAAATCAAGAAGTAAGAGAAGTTATAATGGCAACAAACCCAACTATAGAAGGTGAAGCTACAGCTATGTATATAGCAAGGCTTTTAAAACCTATGGGAATAAAAGTTACTAGAATTGCTCATGGATTACCAGTAGGTGGAGATTTAGAGTATGCCGATGAAGTTACAATAACTAAAGCTCTAGAAGGAAGAAGAGAAATATAAAAATCGAGATTTTATTCTCGATTTTTTTTATTTTTGTATTAAATTCGATGTCGTTTTTTACAAGATTTTGGTTTATAAAATTTATATTGAAAATATTGAAGTTTGAATGATGGTGTTGTATAATTTTATTAAAAATTTTAATAGGGGTGCAAAATGAAATCAGCTATGAATTTTGAAGAGTACAATGCTATGAAAGAAAAAAGAAATAAGAAACTAAAATCATCGAAAGATAAATTAAAATACACAGAGGATGATGATATGAGTGTTCTTATAAAAAAGAAAAGTAAAAAAGCCTTTAAATCAAAAGAGAGTAGTTTTAAGAATAATTATAAAAATTATCAATATGACTATGAAGAAGATTTTTATGAACCTAGGTACTAGGTTTTTATAGAATAGATAAAAAAACTGTAGATATTATATCTACAGTTTTTATTATATTATGATAATTCGCCCTCTATAAGATTAGCTATGTTTTGAGAGGAATTAAATTTTCTAATTGATTTAATATTTTTTTTAAGAAGTTCAAGTCTAGAAGGATCATCTATTATTACTTTTAATAGTACGGATAAAGTATATTTTTTAGTTGTCCTAAGTGCAGAACCACAATTACATAAGAAATCTAAATTTTCCTCTTCTTGACCAGGTATATAGTATGGAACTATCATAGGAACATCTTTTAATAGAGCTTCTGTTGTTGTAAGTCCACCTGGCTTTGTAACAAGTATATCGATAGAAGCTAAAATATCATTCATTTTATCTGTAAATCCTAAAATATGTACTGTTTTACTAGTTATATGATTTTCTAATTTTTTTGAAAGTTTTTCTTTCAGAGATTCATTTCTGCCTGTTATAACTAAAATTTGGAAATCTCTATCTATATCGAGCATTTCTTCGAATGTTTCTTTCATATTCCCAGCCCCAAAACTGCCGCCCATAAGAAGAACTGTTAATTTTTCAGGATCAAAACCTAATTCAGATAAAACTGTCTCTCTACTTCTATGTTGTAAGAATGATTTTTCAACTGGAATTCCAAGAGGCTTAACTTTATCTCCATCAACACCTTCTGAAATAAGAAGCTCTTTAACATATTCATGTCCTACAACATAGTAATCTAACTCATGCTGTATCCATGTAGAATGAGTTGTATAATCAGTTAATACTGAAATAAGTGTAGGAAAATTTTCATTGTTAAAATGATTATTAAAATTATCGTTAAAGCTAGTGTGAAATACGGGATTGCTATTAGTGCTACATTGTTTCTTTAAAGTACTAAGTGCTATCATAGGAAAAGGATGAGTTCCTATTATTAGATCTGGTTGCTCATCTAAAAGTAATCTTCTAAAACGTTTAGCCATAAAAGTTGTTATCATATTTCCTTTAAACTCATTTTTAGAAACAAGTCCAGTTTCAGAAAATCTATAAACTTTACCATATGCATTAGGTGTATAAATAGCAGATTTTTCATATCCTCTAGATATAATCTTATCCATAGTAGTATTTACAAGTTTTAAACTATCTATGATTTTACATTCTATGTTTTCCCCGTCAAGTGTCTTTTTTATCAGTTCTTCTTCAATAGCTCTAGCTGCTCTATTATGGCCACCACCTGTAGATGCGGACATAATTAATACTTTCTTGCTCATATTAGAACCCTCCTAAAATTAGCTTTATAAATATTTTATATTTATATAAACTTACGAATAATATTAATTATTTGAAACACAGTATTGACATATTACACTTAATATTTAATACTAATCTAATATATGTAAAACAAAAATACAAGAGTGGTATTTTAAAAAAGAAAGTAGGAGAAGTGAAAAAAGCATGAAAAAAATAGAAATCTTTAGTAGTGATAAATGTAAACAATGTATTGAATTAAAAAAGTATTTAAAAGAAAAAAACATAAATTATACTGAATATAATATATCTGGGAATGACGAAAATAGAAAAACTCTTATAAAACTTGGATATATGTCTGTGCCAGTTTTACTTATAGATGGAAATCATGTTTTAGGTTTTGATAAAACTAGAATAGACAGTTTATTAGAATTATAAAAACATATATAAATATAAAAAAATATATAATATATGAATAAAAAACATCAGCAATTGGAAAGCTTAACAAAGAAAGTTTAAATTTCTAAATAAAAAATAAAATTAAATTTAAAAAAAGTGTTGACGATGTTAAATTAAGATGGTATAGTATTACTTGTCCTTAAGAAAAGGGCAAAACAAAAATGAACTTTGAAAATTAAACAGTAGGTTAATTATAAAAATTCTTTTTTAAAGAATTAAACACAAACAACCAAGCCAGATATTCAGATAATGATTAGCTGAGCGATGGACAACTTTTTAAATTATATTTGAGAGTTTGATCCTGGCTCAGGATGAACGCTGGCGGCGTGCCTAACACATGCAAGTCGAGCGATCTCTTCGGAGAGAGCGGCGGACGGGTGAGTAACGCGTGGGTAACCTGCCCTGTACACACGGATAACATACCGAAAGGTATACTAATACGGGATAACATATGAAAGTCGCATGGCTTTTGTATCAAAGCTCCGGCGGTACAGGATGGACCCGCGTCTGATTAGCTAGTTGGTAAGGTAATGGCTTACCAAGGCAACGATCAGTAGCCGACCTGAGAGGGTGATCGGCCACACTGGAACTGAGACACGGTCCAGACTCCTACGGGAGGCAGCAGTGGGGAATATTGCACAATGGGCGAAAGCCTGATGCAGCAACGCCGCGTGAGCGATGAAGGCCTTCGGGTCGTAAAGCTCTGTCCTCAAGGAAGATAATGACGGTACTTGAGGAGGAAGCCCCGGCTAACTACGTGCCAGCAGCCGCGGTAATACGTAGGGGGCTAGCGTTATCCGGAATTACTGGGCGTAAAGGGTGCGTAGGTGGTTTTTTAAGTCAGAAGTGAAAGGCTACGGCTCAACCGTAGTAAGCTTTTGAAACTAGAGAACTTGAGTGCAGGAGAGGAGAGTAGAATTCCTAGTGTAGCGGTGAAATGCGTAGATATTAGGAGGAATACCAGTAGCGAAGGCGGCTCTCTGGACTGTAACTGACACTGAGGCACGAAAGCGTGGGGAGCAAACAGGATTAGATACCCTGGTAGTCCACGCCGTAAACGATGAGTACTAGGTGTCGGGGGTTACCCCCCTCGGTGCCGCAGCTAACGCATTAAGTACTCCGCCTGGGAAGTACGCTCGCAAGAGTGAAACTCAAAGGAATTGACGGGGACCCGCACAAGTAGCGGAGCATGTGGTTTAATTCGAAGCAACGCGAAGAACCTTACCTAAGCTTGACATCCCACTGACCTCTCCCTAATCGGAGATTTCCCTTCGGGGACAGTGGTGACAGGTGGTGCATGGTTGTCGTCAGCTCGTGTCGTGAGATGTTGGGTTAAGTCCCGCAACGAGCGCAACCCTTGCCTTTAGTTGCCAGCATTAAGTTGGGCACTCTAGAGGGACTGCCGAGGATAACTCGGAGGAAGGTGGGGATGACGTCAAATCATCATGCCCCTTATGCTTAGGGCTACACACGTGCTACAATGGGTGGTACAGAGGGTTGCCAAGCCGCGAGGTGGAGCTAATCCCTTAAAGCCATTCTCAGTTCGGATTGTAGGCTGAAACTCGCCTACATGAAGCTGGAGTTACTAGTAATCGCAGATCAGAATGCTGCGGTGAATGCGTTCCCGGGTCTTGTACACACCGCCCGTCACACCATGGAAGTTGGGGGCGCCCGAAGCCGGTTAGCTAACCTTTTAGGAAGCGGCCGTCGAAGGTGAAACCAATGACTGGGGTGAAGTCGTAACAAGGTAGCCGTATCGGAAGGTGCGGCTGGATCACCTCCTTTCTAAGGAGTAATTACCTACTGTTTAATTTTGAGAGCTTATTGTTCTCAAAATTAGTACTTTGAAAACTGCATAACATTTAGTGATGATTAAATAAACCAATTATAAGAGAAGAAAACTCTTTAAAAAATAACACTTTTAATAACTGGTCAAGTTATTAAGGGCGCAGGGCGGATGCCTTGGCACTAAGAGCCGATGAAGGACGCGATAAGCTGCGATAAGCTTCGGGGAGTTGCACGTAAACTTTGATCCGAAGATTTCCGAATGAGGAAACTCACTTAGAGTAATGTCTAAGTATCATTAAGTGAATACATAGCTTAGTGAGGGGAACCCGGGGAACTGAAACATCTAAGTACCCGGAGGAAAAGAAAGAAATTCGATTCCGTAAGTAGCGGCGAGCGAACGCGGAATAGCCCAAACCAGTGAAGTTTTCTTCGCTGGGGTTGCGGACATATCATAAACAAGAGGTCATCGTAAACGAAGAGAGTTGGAAAGCTCCGCTATAAAGTGTAATAGCCACGTAGTTGAAACGATAATTCTTTAGATATGATCCAGAGTACCACGGGACACGTGAAACCCTGTGGGAAGCAGGAGGGACCATCCTCCAAGGCTAAATACTACTTAGTGACCGATAGCGCATAGTACCGTGAGGGAAAGGTGAAAAGAACCCCGGGAGGGGAGTGAAATAGAACCTGAAACCCTGCGCTTACAAGCTGTGGAAGCACTTTATATGTGTGACCGCGTACTTTTTGTAGAACGGGCCAACGAGTTACGATAGTAAGCTAGGTTAAGTACTTAAGGTATGGAGCCGTAGTGAAAGCGAGTCTTAAATGGGCGTTAAGTTTGCTGTCGTAGACCCGAAACCGAGCGACCTATCCATGAGCAGGATGAAGCGAAAGTAAAATTTCGTGGAGGTCCGAACCCACGAGCGTTGAAAAGCTCGGGGATGACTTGTGGATAGCGGTGAAATTCCAATCGAGCTCGGAGATAGCTGGTTCTCCCCGAAATAGCTTTAGGGCTAGCCTCAAGGTTGAGAAATACGGAGGTAGAGCACTGAATATCCTAGGGGGCATTGCGCTTACCGAAGATTATCAAACTCCGAATGCCGTTATTTTATACTTGGGAGTCAGACTGTGGGTAATAAGATTCATAGTCGAGAGGGCAACAGCCCAGATCGTCAGCTAAGGTCCCTAAATGTAAGTTAAGTGGTAAAGGATGTGGGATTGCATAGACAACCAGGATGTTGGCTTAGAAGCAGCCACTCATTTAAAGAGTGCGTAATAGCTCACTGGTCGAGTGATCCTGCGCCGAAGATTACCGGGGCTAAAACTTACTACCGAAGCTACGATATCATTTATGATAGGTAGGGGAGCTTCCTATGCAGGCTGAAGCATGACCGTAAGGACGTGTGGACAGTATAGGAGTGAGAATGTTGGCATGAGTAGCGAGACGTGGGTGAGAATCCCACGGGCCGTAAACCCAAGGTTTCCAGGGGAAGGTTCGTCCGCCCTGGGTTAGTCGGGACCTAAGCCGAGGCCGAAAGGCGTAGGTGATGGACAACAGGTTGAGATTCCTGTACCACCAATAATCGTTTGAGAGATGGAATGACACAGTAGGATAAGCTAACCACACTGTTGGTTATGTGTGGCTAAGTACTGAGGCAGTCAAGGCAGGCAAATCCGCCATGATAATGCTGGGGTACGATGGGGAGCGAAATTAAGTAGCGAAGTAGCTGATTTCACACTGTCGAGAAAAGTTTCTATCGAGATTAAAGGTGCCCGTACCGCAAACCGACACAGGTGGGTGAGGAGAGTATCCTAAGGCCAGCGAGAGAACTGTTGTTAAGGAACTCGGCAAAATGACCCCGTAACTTAGGGAGAAGGGGTGCCACGTTAGGGTTAACGCCCGAGGTGGCCGCAGAGAATAGGCCCAAGCGACTGTTTACCAAAAACACAGGTTTCTGCTAAGTCGCAAGACGATGTATAGGAGCTGACGCCTGCCCGGTGCTGGAAGGTTAAGGGGATCTGTTAGGATTTATCCGAAGCAGTGAACTTAAGCCCCAGTAAACGGCGGCCGTAACTATAACGGTCCTAAGGTAGCGAAATTCCTTGTCGGGTAAGTTCCGACCCGCACGAAAGGCGTAACGATTTGGGCACTGTCTCAACAACAGACTCGGTGAAATTGTAATCCCGGTGAAGATGCCGGGTACCTGCGACAGGACGGAAAGACCCCATGGAGCTTTACTGTAGCTTGACATTGAATTTTGGTGCTACATGTACAGGATAGGTGGGAGGCTATGAAATCAGGACGCCAGTCTTGGTGGAGCCATCCTTGGGATACCACCCTTGTAGTACTGAGATTCTAACCAGATACCTTGAATCAGGTATTGGGACACTGTCAGGTGGGCAGTTTGACTGGGGCGGTCGCCTCCCAAAGAGTAACGGAGGCGCTCAAAGGTTCTCTCAGCACGGTCGGAAATCGTGCGTAGAGTGTAAAGGCAGAAGAGAGCTTGATTGCAAGACATACAGGTCGAGCAAGGACGAAAGTCGGACTTAGTGATCCGGTGGTTCCGCATGGAAGGGCCATCGCTCAACGGATAAAAGCTACCCTGGGGATAACAGGCTTATCTCCCCCAAGAG
This sequence comes from Paraclostridium dentum, assembly GCF_048568265.1. Taxonomy (NCBI): domain Bacteria; kingdom Bacillati; phylum Bacillota; class Clostridia; order Peptostreptococcales; family Peptostreptococcaceae; genus Paraclostridium; species Paraclostridium dentum. The sequence continues at coordinate 3,118,574 of NZ_CP183813.1, forward strand.
TCCACATCGACGGGGAGGTTTGGCACCTCGATGTCGGCTCATCACATCCTGGGGCTGTAGTAGGTCCCAAGGGTTGGGCTGTTCGCCCATTAAAGTGGTACGCGAGCTGGGTTCAGAACGTCGTGAGACAGTTCGGTCCCTATCCGTCGCAGGCGTAGGAAATTTGAGGAGACCTGTCCTTAGTACGAGAGGACCGGGATGGACGTACCTCTGGTGTACCAGTTGTTCTGCCAAGGGCATGGCTGGGTAGCTATGTACGGAATGGATAAGCGCTGAAAGCATCTAAGCGCGAAGCCAACTTCAAGATAAGATTTCCCACCGTAAGGGTAAGATCCCAGGAAGACTACCTGGTTGATAGGTCGGAGGTGTAAGTGCAGCAATGTATGTAGCTTACCGATACTAATAGATCGAGGACTTGACCAAGATTATTTAATCTTACAAATGTTATTCAGTTTTTAGAGTATTAACTCTAATATAATATTTAACAAAATATTATAAAAAATATTGACATTTTTATTAAAAAATGTTAATATAATACTTGTCCAAAAGACAAGAACATAATCTAGTTACTATAGCAAAGAGGATACACCTGTTCCCATTCCGAACACAGAAGTTAAGCTCTTTAGCGCCGATGGTACTTGGTGGGAAGCTGCCTGGGAGAGTAGGACGTAGCTAGGTGATGTGCCGAAGTGGCGGAACTGGCAGACGCACAGGACTTAAAATCCTGCGGGACTTACCTCTCGTACCGGTTCGATTCCGGTCTTCGGCACCATTTTAACAAAACATCGCGGGGTGGAGCAGTTGGCAGCTCGTCGGGCTCATAACCCGAAGGTCGCAAGTTCGAGTCTTGCCTCCGCAACCATTAAAATTATATAAGGCCCATTGGTCAAGCGGTCAAGACACCGCCCTTTCACGGCGGTAACAGGGGTTCGATTCCCCTATGGGTCACCAATTAAATATGCGGGTGTAGCTCAATGGTAGAGTTCCGGCCTTCCAAGCCGGCTGTGAGGGTTCGATCCCCTTCACCCGCTCCAGAATAAACATATGGGACTATAGCTCAGCTGGGAGAGCACCTGCCTTACAAGCAGGGGGTCACAGGTTCGAGCCCTGTTAGTCCCACCAATTGCGGCCTGGTAGTTCAGCTGGTTAGAATGCCAGCCTGTCACGCTGGAGGTCGAGGGTTCGAGTCCCTTCCAGGTCGCCAAAATAATCAAATATGTGGGAATATGGCTCAGTTGGTAGAGCAATTGACTGTTAATCAATGGGTCACAGGTTCGAGTCCTGTTATTCCCGCCAATATGCTAGTGTGGCTCAACGGTAGAGCAGCTGACTTGTAATCAGCAGGTTGTAGGTTCGATTCCTATCACTAGCTCCAACGTGGAGGATTTCCCGAGCGGCCAAAGGGGGCAGACTGTAAATCTGTTGTCAGTGACTTCGGTGGTTCGAATCCACCATCCTCCACCAACTTAATAATTTGCGCGGATGTGGCGGAATTGGCAGACGCACCAGACTTAGGATCTGGCGCCTATGGCGTGGGGGTTCGACTCCCTTCATCCGCACCAAATTTAAATAATGTGGGTGCATAGCTCAGCTGGATAGAGCAACGCCCTTCTAAGGCGTGTGTCCGGGGTTCGAATCCCTGTGCGCTCACCACATTCATAGGGGATTCGCCAAGTCGGTAAGGCATAGCACTTTGACTGCTACATGCGTAGGTTCGAGTCCTGCATCCCCTGCCAAGTAAATAAAATGATCCATTAGCTCAGTCGGTAGAGCACCTGACTTTTAATCAGGGTGTCCCGCGTTCGAGTCGCGGATGGATCACCAATGGAGAGGTGTCCGAGTGGTTTAAGGAGCTGGTCTTGAAAACCAGTGACTCCGAAAGGGGCCGTGGGTTCGAATCCCACCCTCTCCGCCAAATGCCCAGATAGCTCAGTCGGTAGAGCAGGGGACTGAAAATCCCCGTGTCGGTGGTTCGATTCCGCCTCTGGGCACCAAAATATGTGGCGGTATAGCTTAGTTGGCTAGAGCGTTCGGTTCATACCCGAAAGGTCACAGGTTCGACTCCTGTTACCGCTACCAATATAAAAACAAATGTGGACCTTTAGCTCAGTTGGTTAGAGCGCCCGGCTCATAACCGGTAGGTCCGGGGTTCGAGTCCCTGAAGGTCCACCATTTTTTGTTTAAAATATTATTTAGTTAGATATCGAGGTGTAGCGCAGTTTGGTAGCGCACATGGTTTGGGACCATGGGGCCGGGGGTTCGAGTCCCTTCACCTCGACCAATATATGGTGGGTATAGCTCAGTTGGTTAGAGCGCCAGATTGTGGCTCTGGAGGTCGTGAGTTCGACTCTCATTATCCACCCCAGTAAGGCGACATAGCCAAGTGGTAAGGCAGTGGACTGCAACTCCTTGATCCCCAGTTCGAATCTGGGTGTCGCCTCCATAAAAAAATTGAATGCCGAAGTGGCGGAACTGGCAGACGCACAGGACTTAAAATCCTGCGGGACTTACCTCTCGTACCGGTTCGATTCCGGTCTTCGGCACCATTATAATAAAACATCGCGGGGTGGAGCAGTTGGCAGCTCGTCGGGCTCATAACCCGAAGGTCGCAAGTTCGAGTCTTGCCTCCGCAACCATTAAAATTATATAAGGCCCATTGGTCAAGCGGTCAAGACACCGCCCTTTCACGGCGGTAACAGGGGTTCGATTCCCCTATGGGTCACCAATTAAATATGCGGGTGTAGCTCAATGGTAGAGTTCCGGCCTTCCAAGCCGGCTGTGAGGGTTCGATCCCCTTCACCCGCTCCAGAATAAATATGGGACTATAGCTCAGCTGGGAGAGCACCTGCCTTACAAGCAGGGGGTCACAGGTTCGAGCCCTGTTAGTCCCACCAATTGCGGCCTGGTAGTTCAGCTGGTTAGAATGCCAGCCTGTCACGCTGGAGGTCGAGGGTTCGAGTCCCTTCCAGGTCGCCAAAATAATTAAATACGCGGGAATATGGCTCAGTTGGTAGAGCAATTGACTGTTAATCAATGGGTCACAGGTTCGAGTCCTGTTATTCCCGCCAACTTAATTAAAAATAAATAAACTAATAATGTGGGAATATGGCTCAGTTGGTAGAGCAATTGACTGTTAATCAATGGGTCACAGGTTCGAGTCCTGTTATTCCCGCCAATACGCTAGTGTGGCTCAACGGTAGAGCAGCTGACTTGTAATCAGCAGGTTGTAGGTTCGATTCCTATCACTAGCTCCAACGTGGAGGATTTCCCGAGCGGCCAAAGGGGGCAGACTGTAAATCTGTTGTCAGTGACTTCGGTGGTTCGAATCCACCATCCTCCACCAACTTAATAATTTGCGCGGATGTGGCGGAATTGGCAGACGCACCAGACTTAGGATCTGGCGCCTATGGCGTGGGGGTTCGACTCCCTTCATCCGCACCAATTGTACTATGCGGGAATAGTTCAGTGGTAGAGCGCAACCTTGCCAAGGTTGAAGTCGCGAGTTCGAATCTCGTTTCCCGCTCCAAATAAAATAATGTGGGTGCATAGCTCAGCTGGATAGAGCAACGCCCTTCTAAGGCGTGTGTCCGGGGTTCGAATCCCTGTGCGCTCACCACATTCATAGGGGATTCGCCAAGTCGGTAAGGCATAGCACTTTGACTGCTACATGCGTAGGTTCGAGTCCTGCATCCCCTGCCAAGTAAATAAAATGATCCATTAGCTCAGTCGGTAGAGCACCTGACTTTTAATCAGGGTGTCCCGCGTTCGAGTCGCGGATGGATCACCAATGGAGAGGTGTCCGAGTGGTTTAAGGAGCTGGTCTTGAAAACCAGTGACTCCGAAAGGGGCCGTGGGTTCGAATCCCACCCTCTCCGCCAAATGCCCAGATAGCTCAGTCGGTAGAGCAGGGGACTGAAAATCCCCGTGTCGGTGGTTCGATTCCGCCTCTGGGCACCAAAATATGTGGCGGTATAGCTTAGTTGGCTAGAGCGTTCGGTTCATACCCGAAAGGTCACAGGTTCGACTCCTGTTACCGCTACCAATACAAAGTGGACCTTTAGCTCAGTTGGTTAGAGCGCCCGGCTCATAACCGGTAGGTCCGGGGTTCGAGTCCCTGAAGGTCCACCACTTTTATCATTTTAAGAATTACTTCGAGGTGTAGCGCAGTTTGGTAGCGCACGTGGTTTGGGACCATGGGGCCGGGGGTTCGAGTCCCTCCACCTCGACCAATTATGGTGGGTATAGCTCAGTTGGTTAGAGCGCCAGATTGTGGCTCTGGAGGTCGTGAGTTCGACTCTCATTATCCACCCCATAAAAGTTGATCCATTAGCTCAGTCGGTAGAGCACCTGACTTTTAATCAGGGTGTCCCGCGTTCGAGTCGCGGATGGATCACCATTTTTTTATATATTGAAAAATGGCGACATAGCCAAGTGGTAAGGCAGTGGACTGCAACTCCTTGATCCCCAGTTCGAATCTGGGTGTCGCCTCCAATATAATAATGCGCCTATAGCTCAACTGGATAGAGTGTCTGACTACGAATCAGAAGGTTAGGGGTTCGAGTCCCTTTGGGCGCACCATAAATAAATATACGGGATTATAGCTCAGCTGGGAGAGCACCTGCCTTACAAGCAGGGGGTCACAGGTTCGAGCCCTGTTAATCCCACCAGTGTAAAACATCTAATTTGAATAAATTAGATGTTTTTTTATTGCTAATTTTAGGAAAGCTTTATCTATTGTCAAAATAAGATTAAAGATGTAATATATACATTAAAAAGACATAGATAGGTATATCTAAAGTTATTTTTGGCAAGATTCTAGGTAAATAATAAATTTGTTGGAGGAATTTTTATGCCTAGAAAAAAAACTTTAAAATATGATATAGAGAATAAAAAAATTATAAAAGAAATAAAGGCAGCACAATTAGAAATTAAACATGCGGAGAATTTTTTTCAATTTGTAAATGACCCTGAGTTAGTTGATGTAGCTATATATGATTTAGAAGCTAAAAAATCAAAATACTCATATTTAATAAGGGTTGCAAAAGAAAAAGGAATTAAAAATTCTTTGGAAGAGTGTTTAATTGAATCATTGGCTAAATAATTAACACAGGATGAGGAGAATTATATATGTACATATTATTCGGTAATGAAATTGTAGATAGTGAAGAAATTAAATCATTAATAGAGAATGAAAGTCCATTTAGAGTGGATAAAGATTTAAGCAAAGGATCTAAAAGAGAAGATATTATTGCATTCCAAATTAGTGTAGATATTGAAGAGTTAAATGAAATAATAAAAGAAGAATATGAATTAAGTGAAATGGAAACAGAAGATTTATTTGATGAATATATGACTTTAGCAGATGAAATCGGTGTAGATTTAGAAGAATTAATGCCAGAAGGAGCTATTCTTAATGTTAGATCATATAAGTGGGATAATTCAGAAGATAGAATAAAAGCTGTTGTGGCAATAACTCATGAAGAAGTTGGAGAAATGAAACTAAGAGATATAACTAAAAGATTATTAAGTCAAGTTGATTAATTCATAAATTTAATAATTAAAGTGGTCTATGATTTTAAATGACTACTTTAATTATAATATTATGTTATTTTTATTTAAATAATATAATATTAAAAACACTGTATTATGTGTAAATTTCAACATAAAACTCAAAAATAATAAAAAAATAAAATTAAATTTTAAAAAAGTGTTGACGATGTTAAATTAAGATGGTATAGTATTACTTGTCCTTAAGAAAAGGGCAAAATAAAAATGAACTTTGAAAATTAAACAGTAGGTTAATTATAAAAATTCTTTTTTTAAGAATTAAACACAAACAACCAAGCCAGATATTCAGATAATGATTAGCTGAGCGATGGACAACTTTTTAAATTATATTTGAGAGTTTGATCCTGGCTCAGGATGAACGCTGGCGGCGTGCCTAACACATGCAAGTCGAGCGATCTCTTCGGAGAGAGCGGCGGACGGGTGAGTAACGCGTGGGTAACCTGCCCTGTACACACGGATAACATACCGAAAGGTATACTAATACGGGATAATATATGAAAGTCGCATGGCTTTTGTATCAAAGCTCCGGCGGTACAGGATGGACCCGCGTCTGATTAGCTAGTTGGTAAGGTAATGGCTTACCAAGGCAACGATCAGTAGCCGACCTGAGAGGGTGATCGGCCACACTGGAACTGAGACACGGTCCAGACTCCTACGGGAGGCAGCAGTGGGGAATATTGCACAATGGGCGAAAGCCTGATGCAGCAACGCCGCGTGAGCGATGAAGGCCTTCGGGTCGTAAAGCTCTGTCCTCAAGGAAGATAATGACGGTACTTGAGGAGGAAGCCCCGGCTAACTACGTGCCAGCAGCCGCGGTAATACGTAGGGGGCTAGCGTTATCCGGAATTACTGGGCGTAAAGGGTGCGTAGGTGGTTTTTTAAGTCAGAAGTGAAAGGCTACGGCTCAACCGTAGTAAGCTTTTGAAACTAGAGAACTTGAGTGCAGGAGAGGAGAGTAGAATTCCTAGTGTAGCGGTGAAATGCGTAGATATTAGGAGGAATACCAGTAGCGAAGGCGGCTCTCTGGACTGTAACTGACACTGAGGCACGAAAGCGTGGGGAGCAAACAGGATTAGATACCCTGGTAGTCCACGCCGTAAACGATGAGTACTAGGTGTCGGGGGTTACCCCCCTCGGTGCCGCAGCTAACGCATTAAGTACTCCGCCTGGGAAGTACGCTCGCAAGAGTGAAACTCAAAGGAATTGACGGGGACCCGCACAAGTAGCGGAGCATGTGGTTTAATTCGAAGCAACGCGAAGAACCTTACCTAAGCTTGACATCCCACTGACCTCTCCCTAATCGGAGATTTCCCTTCGGGGACAGTGGTGACAGGTGGTGCATGGTTGTCGTCAGCTCGTGTCGTGAGATGTTGGGTTAAGTCCCGCAACGAGCGCAACCCTTGCCTTTAGTTGCCAGCATTAAGTTGGGCACTCTAGAGGGACTGCCGAGGATAACTCGGAGGAAGGTGGGGATGACGTCAAATCATCATGCCCCTTATGCTTAGGGCTACACACGTGCTACAATGGGTGGTACAGAGGGTTGCCAAGCCGCGAGGTGGAGCTAATCCCTTAAAGCCATTCTCAGTTCGGATTGTAGGCTGAAACTCGCCTACATGAAGCTGGAGTTACTAGTAATCGCAGATCAGAATGCTGCGGTGAATGCGTTCCCGGGTCTTGTACACACCGCCCGTCACACCATGGAAGTTGGGGGCGCCCGAAGCCGGTTAGCTAACCTTTTAGGAAGCGGCCGTCGAAGGTGAAACCAATGACTGGGGTGAAGTCGTAACAAGGTAGCCGTATCGGAAGGTGCGGCTGGATCACCTCCTTTCTAAGGAGTAATTACCTACTGTTTAATTTTGAGAGCTTATTGTTCTCAAAATTAGTACTTTGAAAACTGCATAACATTTAGTGATGATTAAATAAACCAATTATAAGAGAAGAAAACTCTTTAAAAAATAACACTTTTAATAACTGGTCAAGTTATTAAGGGCGCAGGGCGGATGCCTTGGCACTAAGAGCCGATGAAGGACGCGATAAGCTGCGATAAGCTTCGGGGAGTTGCACGTAAACTTTGATCCGAAGATTTCCGAATGAGGAAACTCACTTAGAGTAATGTCTAAGTATCATTAAGTGAATACATAGCTTAGTGAGGGGAACCCGGGGAACTGAAACATCTAAGTACCCGGAGGAAAAGAAAGAAATTCGATTCCGTAAGTAGCGGCGAGCGAACGCGGAATAGCCCAAACCAGTGAAGTTTTCTTCGCTGGGGTTGCGGACACATCATCAACAAAGAGGTATCGTAAACGAAGAGAGTTGGAAAGCTCCGCTATAAAGTGTAATAGCCACGTAGTTGAAAAGAGAAGACTTTAGATGTGATCCAGAGTACCACGGGACACGTGAAACCCTGTGGGAAGCAGGAGGGACCATCCTCCAAGGCTAAATACTACTTAGTGACCGATAGCGCATAGTACCGTGAGGGAAAGGTGAAAAGAACCCCGGGAGGGGAGTGAAATAGAACCTGAAACCCTGCGCTTACAAGCTGTGGAAGCACTTTATATGTGTGACCGCGTACTTTTTGTAGAACGGGCCAACGAGTTACGATAGTAAGCTAGGTTAAGTACTTAAGGTATGGAGCCGTAGTGAAAGCGAGTCTTAAATGGGCGTTAAGTTTGCTGTCGTAGACCCGAAACCGAGCGACCTATCCATGAGCAGGATGAAGCGAAAGTAAAATTTCGTGGAGGTCCGAACCCACGAGCGTTGAAAAGCTCGGGGATGACTTGTGGATAGCGGTGAAATTCCAATCGAGCTCGGAGATAGCTGGTTCTCCCCGAAATAGCTTTAGGGCTAGCCTCAAGGTTGAGAAATACGGAGGTAGAGCACTGAATATCCTAGGGGGCATTGCGCTTACCGAAGATTATCAAACTCCGAATGCCGTTATTTTATACTTGGGAGTCAGACTGTGGGTAATAAGATTCATAGTCGAGAGGGCAACAGCCCAGATCGTCAGCTAAGGTCCCTAAATGTAAGTTAAGTGGTAAAGGATGTGGGATTGCATAGACAACCAGGATGTTGGCTTAGAAGCAGCCACTCATTTAAAGAGTGCGTAATAGCTCACTGGTCGAGTGATCCTGCGCCGAAGATTACCGGGGCTAAAACTTACTACCGAAGCTACGATATCATTTATGATAGGTAGGGGAGCTTCCTATGCAGGCTGAAGCATGACCGTAAGGACGTGTGGACAGTATAGGAGTGAGAATGTTGGCATGAGTAGCGAGACGTGGGTGAGAATCCCACGGGCCGTAAACCCAAGGTTTCCAGGGGAAGGTTCGTCCGCCCTGGGTTAGTCGGGACCTAAGCCGAGGCCGAAAGGCGTAGGTGATGGACAACAGGTTGAGATTCCTGTACCACCGATAATCGTTTGAGAGATGGAATGACACAGTAGGATAAGCTAACCACACTGTTGGTTATGTGTGGCTAAGTACTGAGGCAGTCAAGGCAGGCAAATCCGCCATGATAATGCTGGGGTACGATGGGGAGCGAAATTAAGTAGCGAAGTAGCTGATTTCACACTGTCGAGAAAAGTTTCTATCGAGATTAAAGGTGCCCGTACCGCAAACCGACACAGGTGGGTGAGGAGAGTATCCTAAGGCCAGCGAGAGAACTGTTGTTAAGGAACTCGGCAAAATGACCCCGTAACTTAGGGAGAAGGGGTGCCACGTTAGGGTTAACGCCCGAGGTGGCCGCAGAGAATAGGCCCAAGCGACTGTTTACCAAAAACACAGGTTTCTGCTAAGTCGCAAGACGATGTATAGGAGCTGACGCCTGCCCGGTGCTGGAAGGTTAAGGGGATCTGTTAGGATTTATCCGAAGCAGTGAACTTAAGCCCCAGTAAACGGCGGCCGTAACTATAACGGTCCTAAGGTAGCGAAATTCCTTGTCGGGTAAGTTCCGACCCGCACGAAAGGCGTAACGATTTGGGCACTGTCTCAACAACAGACTCGGTGAAATTGTAATCCCGGTGAAGATGCCGGGTACCTGCGACAGGACGGAAAGACCCCATGGAGCTTTACTGTAGCTTGACATTGAATTTTGGTGCTACATGTACAGGATAGGTGGGAGGCTATGAAATCGGGACGCCAGTCTCGGTGGAGCCATCCTTGGGATACCACCCTTGTAGTACTGAGATTCTAACCAGATACCTTGAATCAGGTATTGGGACACTGTCAGGTGGGCAGTTTGACTGGGGCGGTCGCCTCCCAAAGAGTAACGGAGGCGCTCAAAGGTTCTCTCAGCACGGTCGGAAATCGTGCGTAGAGTGTAAAGGCAGAAGAGAGCTTGATTGCAAGACATACAGGTCGAGCAAGGACGAAAGTCGGACTTAGTGATCCGGTGGTTCCGCATGGAAGGGCCATCGCTCAACGGATAAAAGCTACCCTGGGGATAACAGGCTTATCTCCCCCAAGAGTCCACATCGACGGGGAGGTTTGGCACCTCGATGTCGGCTCATCACATCCTGGGGCTGTAGTAGGTCCCAAGGGTTGGGCTGTTCGCCCATTAAAGTGGTACGCGAGCTGGGTTCAGAACGTCGTGAGACAGTTCGGTCCCTATCCGTCGCAGGCGTAGGAAATTTGAGGAGACCTGTCCTTAGTACGAGAGGACCGGGATGGACGTACCTCTGGTGTACCAGTTGTTCTGCCAAGGGCATGGCTGGGTAGCTATGTACGGAATGGATAAGCGCTGAAAGCATCTAAGCGCGAAGCCAACTTCAAGATAAGATTTCCCACCGTAAGGGTAAGATCCCAGGAAGACTACCTGGTTGATAGGTCGGAGGTGTAAGTGCAGCAATGTATGTAGCTTACCGATACTAATAGATCGAGGACTTGACCAAGATTATTTAATCTTAATAAATGTTATTCAGTTTTTAGAGTACTAACTCAAAATATATGCGGGTGTAGCTCAATGGTAGAGTTCCGGCCTTCCAAGCCGGCTGTGAGGGTTCGATCCCCTTCACCCGCTCCAAATAAAGATTATGTGGTTATTACAGCAAAGAGGATACACCTGTTCCCATTCCGAACACAGAAGTTAAGCTCTTTAGCGCCGATGGTACTTGGTGGGAAGCTGCCTGGGAGAGTAGGACGTAGCCGCGTAATCTTTTTTTATTTTTTGGAAATTATAGTTATAGGTATAATTATAGTTTTTTTAGAATATATAATTTAAAAAATAAAAATTAAATATATTGATTAAAAACTTTTTATTCGACGATAATATTAATAAATAAATGTATTTAAAACTAAATTTTATTTGCAATTTTAATATATAAAAAAACCTTAAGAAGTATATTTAGAGTAGTAAAAAATATGGAATTTTGTAAAATTTAGTTTTTATAGGAGGAAAATTTATCCTCTTGTAGAATTAAATATATAAATAATTAATAATCTTATAGGAAGTGGTTTGAATGAGTAAATCTGTTACTAAGGTAGTTAATTTATATGAATATAAGTCAGCGAAAAAAGAAAAGGAAATAGATAGAGAACAATTATTAAAATTAATAAAAAAAATTATGATAACTAAATAAAGGAGCTATGCTCCTTTATTTTTATTGCATTCTAAGTGTACTTATATAATCTTGAAATTGATTAAAATCATCATCATTTGTTAATTCTATGACTTCAGATTTTTCACTATCAAAATTTTTCAAATAAATTGTATGTGTACTACTTTCAGAATTGCAATATATACATCTAAATCCATCCTCATAAAGACCTTTTATATGGTTGAAATCTGGCATAACTAACAACTCCTTGCAAAAGTATTTTTATATAGTTTTCCAATAAAAATGTATTATATTCAGTCTATATAACTTATTTATAATGGAATAATATTATTGAAATTATATAAAAAAATAAAAAAATAAAATTAAATTTTAAAAAAGTGTTGACGATGTTAAATTAAGATGGTATAGTATTACTTGTCCTTAAGAAAAGGGCAAAACAAAAATGAACTTTGAAAATTAAACAGTAGGTTAATTATAAAAATTCTTTTTTAAGAATTAAACACAAACAACCAAGCCAGATATTCAGATAATGATTAGCTGAGCGATGGACAACTTTTTAAATTATATTTGAGAGTTTGATCCTGGCTCAGGATGAACGCTGGCGGCGTGCCTAACACATGCAAGTCGAGCGATCTCTTCGGAGAGAGCGGCGGACGGGTGAGTAACGCGTGGGTAACCTGCCCTGTACACACGGATAACATACCGAAAGGTATACTAATACGGGATAACATACGAAAGTCGCATGGCTTTTGTATCAAAGCTCCGGCGGTACAGGATGGACCCGCGTCTGATTAGCTAGTTGGTAAGGTAATGGCTTACCAAGGCAACGATCAGTAGCCGACCTGAGAGGGTGATCGGCCACACTGGAACTGAGACACGGTCCAGACTCCTACGGGAGGCAGCAGTGGGGAATATTGCACAATGGGCGAAAGCCTGATGCAGCAACGCCGCGTGAGCGATGAAGGCCTTCGGGTCGTAAAGCTCTGTCCTCAAGGAAGATAATGACGGTACTTGAGGAGGAAGCCCCGGCTAACTACGTGCCAGCAGCCGCGGTAATACGTAGGGGGCTAGCGTTATCCGGAATTACTGGGCGTAAAGGGTGCGTAGGTGGTTTTTTAAGTCAGAAGTGAAAGGCTACGGCTCAACCGTAGTAAGCTTTTGAAACTAGAGAACTTGAGTGCAGGAGAGGAGAGTAGAATTCCTAGTGTAGCGGTGAAATGCGTAGATATTAGGAGGAATACCAGTAGCGAAGGCGGCTCTCTGGACTGTAACTGACACTGAGGCACGAAAGCGTGGGGAGCAAACAGGATTAGATACCCTGGTAGTCCACGCCGTAAACGATGAGTACTAGGTGTCGGGGGTTACCCCCCTCGGTGCCGCAGCTAACGCATTAAGTACTCCGCCTGGGAAGTACGCTCGCAAGAGTGAAACTCAAAGGAATTGACGGGGACCCGCACAAGTAGCGGAGCATGTGGTTTAATTCGAAGCAACGCGAAGAACCTTACCTAAGCTTGACATCCCACTGACCTCTCCCTAATCGGAGATTTCCCTTCGGGGACAGTGGTGACAGGTGGTGCATGGTTGTCGTCAGCTCGTGTCGTGAGATGTTGGGTTAAGTCCCGCAACGAGCGCAACCCTTGCCTTTAGTTGCCAGCATTAAGTTGGGCACTCTAGAGGGACTGCCGAGGATAACTCGGAGGAAGGTGGGGATGACGTCAAATCATCATGCCCCTTATGCTTAGGGCTACACACGTGCTACAATGGGTGGTACAGAGGGTTGCCAAGCCGCGAGGTGGAGCTAATCCCTTAAAGCCATTCTCAGTTCGGATTGTAGGCTGAAACTCGCCTACATGAAGCTGGAGTTACTAGTAATCGCAGATCAGAATGCTGCGGTGAATGCGTTCCCGGGTCTTGTACACACCGCCCGTCACACCATGGAAGTTGGGGGCGCCCGAAGCCGGTTAGCTAACCTTTTAGGAAGCGGCCGTCGAAGGTGAAACCAATGACTGGGGTGAAGTCGTAACAAGGTAGCCGTATCGGAAGGTGCGGCTGGATCACCTCCTTTCTAAGGAGTAATTGCCTACTGTTTAATTTTGAGAGCTTATTGTTCTCAAAATTAGTACTTAATTGTACTTTAGTACTTTGAAAACTGCATAACATTTAGTGATGATTAAATAAACCAATTATAAGAGAAGAAAACTCTTTAAAAAATAACACTTTTAATAACTGGTCAAGTTATTAAGGGCGCAGGGCGGATGCCTTGGCACTAAGAGCCGATGAAGGACGCGATAAGCTGCGATAAGCTTCGGGGAGTTGCACGTAAACTTTGATCCGAAGATTTCCGAATGAGGAAACTCACTTAGAGTAATGTCTAAGTATCATTAAGTGAATACATAGCTTAGTGAGGGGAACCCGGGGAACTGAAACATCTAAGTACCCGGAGGAAAAGAAAGAAATTCGATTCCGTAAGTAGCGGCGAGCGAACGCGGAATAGCCCAAACCAGTGAAGTTTTCTTCGCTGGGGTTGCGGACACATCATCAACAAAGAGGTATCGTAAACGAAGAGAGTTGGAAAGCTCCGCTATAAAGTGTAATAGCCACGTAGTTGAAACGAGAAGACTTTAGATGTGATCCAGAGTACCACGGGACACGTGAAACCCTGTGGGAAGCAGGAGGGACCATCCTCCAAGGCTAAATACTACTTAGTGACCGATAGCGCATAGTACCGTGAGGGAAAGGTGAAAAGAACCCCGGGAGGGGAGTGAAATAGAACCTGAAACCCTGCGCTTACAAGCTGTGGAAGCACTTTATATGTGTGACCGCGTACTTTTTGTAGAACGGGCCAACGAGTTACGATAGTAAGCTAGGTTAAGTACTTAAGGTATGGAGCCGTAGTGAAAGCGAGTCTTAAATGGGCGTTAAGTTTGCTGTCGTAGACCCGAAACCGAGCGACCTATCCATGAGCAGGATGAAGCGAAAGTAAAATTTCGTGGAGGTCCGAACCCACGAGCGTTGAAAAGCTCGGGGATGACTTGTGGATAGCGGTGAAATTCCAATCGAGCTCGGAGATAGCTGGTTCTCCCCGAAATAGCTTTAGGGCTAGCCTCAAGGTTGAGAAATACGGAGGTAGAGCACTGAATATCCTAGGGGGCATTGCGCTTACCGAAGATTATCAAACTCCGAATGCCGTTATTTTATACTTGGGAGTCAGACTGTGGGTAATAAGATTCATAGTCGAGAGGGCAACAGCCCAGATCGTCAGCTAAGGTCCCTAAATGTAAGTTAAGTGGTAAAGGATGTGGGATTGCATAGACAACCAGGATGTTGGCTTAGAAGCAGCCACTCATTTAAAGAGTGCGTAATAGCTCACTGGTCGAGTGATCCTGCGCCGAAGATTACCGGGGCTAAAACTTACTACCGAAGCTACGATATCATTTATGATAGGTAGGGGAGCTTCCTATGCAGGCTGAAGCATGACCGTAAGGACGTGTGGACAGTATAGGAGTGAGAATGTTGGCATGAGTAGCGAGACGTGGGTGAGAATCCCACGGGCCGTAAACCCAAGGTTTCCAGGGGAAGGTTCGTCCGCCCTGGGTTAGTCGGGACCTAAGCCGAGGCCGAAAGGCGTAGGTGATGGACAACAGGTTGAGATTCCTGTACCACCGATAATCGTTTGAGAGATGGAATGACACAGTAGGATAAGCTAACCACACTGTTGGTTATGTGTGGCTAAGTACTGAGGCAGTCAAGGCAGGCAAATCCGCCATGATAATGCTGGGGTACGATGGGGAGCGAAATTAAGTAGCGAAGTAGCTGATTTCACACTGTCGAGAAAAGTTTCTATCGAGATTAAAGGTGCCCGTACCGCAAACCGACACAGGTGGGTGAGGAGAGTATCCTAAGGCCAGCGAGAGAACTGTTGTTAAGGAACTCGGCAAAATGACCCCGTAACTTAGGGAGAAGGGGTGCCACGTTAGGGTTAACGCCCGAGGTGGCCGCAGAGAATAGGCCCAAGCGACTGTTTACCAAAAACACAGGTTTCTGCTAAGTCGCAAGACGATGTATAGGAGCTGACGCCTGCCCGGTGCTGGAAGGTTAAGGGGATCTGTTAGGATTTATCCGAAGCAGTGAACTTAAGCCCCAGTAAACGGCGGCCGTAACTATAACGGTCCTAAGGTAGCGAAATTCCTTGTCGGGTAAGTTCCGACCCGCACGAAAGGCGTAACGATTTGGGCACTGTCTCAACAACAGACTCGGTGAAATTGTAATCCCGGTGAAGATGCCGGGTACCTGCGACAGGACGGAAAGACCCCATGGAGCTTTACTGTAGCTTGACATTGAATTTTGGTGCTACATGTACAGGATAGGTGGGAGGCTATGAAATCGGGACGCCAGTCTCGGTGGAGCCATCCTTGGGATACCACCCTTGTAGTACTGAGATTCTAACCAGATACCTTGAATCAGGTATTGGGACACTGTCAGGTGGGCAGTTTGACTGGGGCGGTCGCCTCCCAAAGAGTAACGGAGGCGCTCAAAGGTTCTCTCAGCACGGTCGGAAATCGTGCGTAGAGTGTAAAGGCAGAAGAGAGCTTGATTGCAAGACATACAGGTCGAGCAAGGACGAAAGTCGGACTTAGTGATCCGGTGGTTCCGCATGGAAGGGCCATCGCTCAACGGATAAAAGCTACCCTGGGGATAACAGGCTTATCTCCCCCAAGAGTCCACATCGACGGGGAGGTTTGGCACCTCGATGTCGGCTCATCACATCCTGGGGCTGTAGTAGGTCCCAAGGGTTGGGCTGTTCGCCCATTAAAGTGGTACGCGAGCTGGGTTCAGAACGTCGTGAGACAGTTCGGTCCCTATCCGTCGCAGGCGTAGGAAATTTGAGGAGACCTGTCCTTAGTACGAGAGGACCGGGATGGACGTACCTCTGGTGTACCAGTTGTTCTGCCAAGGGCATGGCTGGGTAGCTATGTACGGAATGGATAAGCGCTGAAAGCATCTAAGCGCGAAGCCAACTTCAAGATAAGATTTCCCACCGTAAGGGTAAGATCCCAGGAAGACTACCTGGTTGATAGGTCGGAGGTGTAAGTGCAGCAATGTATGTAGCTTACCGATACTAATAGATCGAGGACTTGACCAAGATTATTTAATCTTACAAATGTTATTCAGTTTTTAGAGTACTAACTCTAAATAAAGATTATGCGGTTATTACAGCAAAGAGGATACACCTGTTCCCATTCCGAACACAGAAGTTAAGCTCTTTAGCGCCGATGGTACTTGGTGGGAAGCTGCCTGGGAGAGTAGGACGTAGCCGCGTAATCTTTTTATTTTACGTGGATTTGAGGTGGTTAGTATTAAGTTACATTTGAAGTCATAAAGCTGAGAAGATGCTTTAAAATGACTTCTGCATTGTAACTTAATACTAACCACTTTTTGTTGTGTAAACTAAAAATGATTACGCTTGTACGGTATGAGATAAAGAGATAAGAAAAGATGATTTTAAGTTTATGTTTCACGTTAAACGAGATACATTTTACTTTTAATAGTTTAATATTTAAAATAATTGCACATAAAGCCTTATATTAATTGCATATAAATTATTAAAATGATATGAGGTAGGTGCTTAGATATGAAGGTATATGATAGTAATAATATAAGAAGTATAGCTATATTAGGCCATAGTGGATGTGGAAAAACAAATTTAATTGAAGCAATGGCATATACTTCTAAAAATACAAATAAAATGCCTAAAATAACAGATAAGATAAGTATGACATATAGTATGAATTTAGTTCCTATAGAATATAGAGATTACAAATTAAATTTACTAGATACTCCTGGATATTCTGATTTTACAGGAGACGTTATATCAGCTATAAGTGCTAGTGATGCTGCCGTTATCGTCATAGATGCTACTACTAGCATTCAAGTTGGAACAGAAAAAGCACTAGAACTTGCAGGAGAATCTATACCTAAACTTATATTTATAAATAAAATTGATAATGATAAATCCAGATATAAAGATTTAATTGAAGAACTAAGAGATAAATATAGTAACAAAATAGTACCTATGTATATGCCTATATATAATGGTGAGGAATTTATTAAGCTACATAATATCTTTGAAAGTGATTCAGATTTATGTGATGAATTTAAAATACAAGTAGAAGGAACAAGAGATGGATTATTAGAGTTAATAGCTGAAACAGATGATGAATTATTAGAAAAATATTTTAGTGGAGAAGATTTGACAGAAGAAGATATTAAGAGAGGTACAACTATAGGTATTCAAAATGGAGATATAATACCAGTTATATGTGGATCTACAATAAACAATGTAGGTACAGAGGAAATATTAGGAATTATATCTAGCTATATTCAACCTAAGTGTGTATATGAAAATGATAAGTTAAATGGAAGCATATTTAAAACTATAGTAGATCCTTTTATAGGAAAAATGTCATATGTCAAAATATTACAAGGAAATATAAAAAAAGATATAGAAGTATATAATGTAAATAAGTCTGTAAAAGAAAAAATTTATAATATATATACTATGAATAATAATGAGTTATCTGAGATACAATGTGCTAATGCAGGTGATATAGTTGTTATGACTAAGGTAAACTCCTTGCAGACAGGAGATTTTATATCTATAAATAAAAATCATAAAGCAGATGAACAGCTTATCTTTCCTAAACCTCAAATATATTTTGCATTACAAGCTAAAAATAAAGGGGATGAAGATAAAATTAGTGCTGTTCTAAGTAAAATATCAGAAGAAGATCCTACGATTACATGGAGTAGGAATGTAGAAACTAAACAAGTTTTAATTGGTGGGCAAGGTGAGCTTCATATAAATATAGTTAAAAATAAAATGAAAGAAAAATTTGGATTAGATGTAGATTTAACAGATTTAAAAGTTGCTTATAGAGAAACTATAAAAGGAAAAGCAGATGTTCAAGGTAAGCATAAAAAACAATCTGGAGGACATGGACAGTATGGAGATGTTAAAATAAGGTTAGAGTATTCTAAAAATGATTTTGAATTTGAAGAAGATATATTTGGAGGGTCTGTTCCTAAACAATATATACCTGCAGTTGAGAAGGGAATAAGAGAATCTATGTCAAAAGGTATACTAGCTGGATATCCAGTTACTAATATAAAGGCAACTCTTTATGACGGATCTTATCATGATGTAGATTCTTCAGAAATGGCTTTTAAGTTAGCAGCTAATATAGCTTTTAAAAAGGGAGTAGAGCAAGCAGTGCCAGTTCTTTTAGAGCCTATAATGAAATTAACTATAGTAGTTCCAGATGAATATATGGGAGATGTTATGGGTGATATAAATAAAAAAAGAGGAAGAATATTAGGTATGGAACCTGATAATAATGGTAAACAAGTTATTTATGCAAATGCTCCACAGGCAGAAACATTTAAGTATGCAATAGATTTAAAAGCTATGACACAAGGTAGAGGTTATTTTGAAATGGAACTTGATAAATATGAAGAAGTTCCAATACAAATTGCACAAAAAATAATATCTAACTCTGAAATTAATTAATTTGCAAATTTAATTAAAAAGAAATCCTAGGAATATAATTCCTAGGATTTCTTTATTTATTGAAACAATAAAAACTATTAGGGCATATAGTATATATATATCTAATATTAAAATTGAGGAGGGACTATATTGTACTTTGACAAATTTTCTAAGGTAGCTCAAAAAGCGATAGATATATCTATAGAATATGCAAAAGAGTTTGGGCATAGAGTAGTTGGTACAGAACATTTATTGATTGGTTTAATTAAAGAGAAAGAGGGAACAGCTTCTAAGGTTTTATTAAAATTAGGGATGGATGAAGATATAATATGTGAAAAAATTATAGATATATATGGAATAGGAATTAATGATAGTACAGATGATATTTTTTTAAGTCCTAGAAGCAAAGACGTATTAGATAACTCAGCTATATTTGCAGAACAATTTGATAGTATTCTTATAGATACTGAACATATCTTGTTAGCAATTTTACAAGAAACAGATAGTTTAGCAGTGAAAATTCTAAGTATGAATAATATAACTGAGCAAGTCATAATTAAATCTTTGATAGAGGTATCTAGACCAGAAACAAGTATAATACTTTTTAGAGATGAAAGTAAAAACGAAGAACCTAAGAAAGAAAAGGAAAAATTAAATATTCCTACACTTGAGAAATATGCAGTTAACCTAAATGAATATGCAAAGAGTTCTAAATTAGACCCACTAATTGGTAGAGAAGATGAAATGCAACGAATTATTCAAATTTTAAGTAGGAGAACTAAAAACAATCCTATATTAATTGGTGATCCTGGAGTAGGAAAGACTGCTATAGTAGAAGGGTTAGCAATTAATATAGAAAGCAACAAAGTACCTAGTTCCCTTCAAGGAAAGCTTATATACAGTTTAGACATAGGAGGAATGCTTGCAGGAGCTAAGTATAGAGGTGAGTTTGAAGAAAGAATAAAGAAAGTAATAGAAGAAGTTGTCAAATCTGATAACATTATATTATTTATAGATGAGATGCATACTATAGTAGGAGCAGGAGCAACAGGAGAAAATTCTATGGATGCATCTAATATACTAAAGCCAGTATTATCAAGAGGAGATATACAAGTTATAGGTGCTACAACTATAGATGAATATAGAAAGAGTATAGAAAAAGATACTGGATTAGAAAGAAGATTACAACCAATTTTAATTGAAGAACCAACCAAAGAGGAATCAATCAAAATTTTAAAAGGATTAAAAGAAAAATACGAAAATTTCCATGGTGTAAAAATAACAGAAGAAGCAATAAAAGCAGCCGTTGATTTATCAAGTCGATATATTGTAGATAGATATCTACCAGATAAGGCAGTTGATATAATTGATGAGTCTGCATCTAGAATCAGAATGAAGAATTTAAAATTAAAAAATAATAAACCTACAGTTAATAGTGAAATAGTTACAGAGGTAATAGGTTTATGGACTGGAATACCTATAAGTAAAATAGTTAAATCTGAAGGAGATAAATTACTAAACTTAGAATCTATACTTCATCAAAGAGTTATTGGGCAAGAGGAGGCTGTAACTGCTGTATCAAAAGCAGTTAGAAGATCTAGAGCAGGATTAAAAGATCCCAAAAGACCAATAGGATCATTCTTATTCTTAGGGCCTACAGGTGTTGGAAAAACAGAATTATGCAAAGCATTAGCAGAAGCTCATTTTGGAAATGAAAATCAAATTATTAGGATAGACATGTCAGAATATATGGAAAAACATTCAGTTTCAAAGCTAATAGGATCTCCTCCTGGATATATAGGGCATGATGATGGAGGTCAATTGACCGAAGCTGTAAGAAGACATCCGTATACTTTAGTTTTATTTGATGAAATAGAGAAAGCACATGAAGATGTGTTTAATATACTACTTCAAGTATTAGATGAAGGAAGATTAACAGACTCTAAAGGAAGAACTGTAGATTTTAAGAATACACTAATAATTATGACATCTAATATAGGTGCAAAAAGTATAAATAAGCAACAAATAATTGGTTTTTCAGCTTCTGAAAATAAAAATGTAATTGATGAAAATTATAAAGCTATGAAAGAAAAAATTTTATCAGAAGTTAAGAATAGATTTAAACCAGAATTTATAAATAGGATTGATGATATAGTGGTTTTCCATAAATTAAATATAGATAATTTACATGAAATTTCTAAAATAATGCTTAGTAATTTAATAAGCAGATTAAATCAACTTAATATTAGCTTAGAAATTTCAGATGATGTTTTAAATCTTATATCTAAATATGGAATAGACTTAGAATATGGAGCTAGACCTCTAAAAAGGGCTATTCAAAAAGAAATAGAAGATGTATTAGCGGATATGATATTGAGTGAAGATATAAAAAAAGGAGATAATATAGTAGCTAAAGTTGTTGAAGAAAAAGTTATATTTGAAAATAAATGATTAAAAATGTAAAAAAATTAATCTTAAAACTGATTTTTTTATTGGAAATTACATTTAATTCTAAACTGATGATAAATGTAATTTCCGAGCTATGTATTTTATTAAATTAAGTGAATTTTTTTATATATTATAAATTTAACATATTAATAGATATATATGATAAAATTAATAATATATAAAAAATTACATAAGGGTGAGTTTATAAATGGCTAAAATAAAAACTAAATATGTGTGTCAAGAATGTGGGTATGAGAATAGTAAATGGCTAGGAAAATGTCCAGAATGTAGCAAATGGAATACATTTGTCGAAGAAATAGAAGAGAAAACTTCAAAATCAAATAAAGAAGTTTTTGTTATAGATAAATCATCATCTAGACCTTTAAATATAAACTCGATAGAAACTATAAAAGAGCAAAGATTTTCAACTTGCATAAACGAGTTAGATAGAGTTTTAGGTGGAGGAGTAGTTAAAGGATCATTAGTTTTAGTCGGAGGGGATCCAGGTATTGGTAAGTCAACATTACTTATACAAGTTTCAAGTAATGTTGCTAATAGCGGTAAAAAAGTTTTATACATATCAGGAGAAGAATCTGCATCTCAAATAAAAATGAGGGCTCAAAGATTAGGAATAAAGTCCGATAATTTATATATATTTGCTGAAAATAACTTGAGTATAATAGAAGCTCACTTAGAAAGTGTAAATCCAGACTTAATTATATTAGACTCTATACAAACTGTTTTTAGTCCTGAAATTACATCTGCTCCAGGTACTGTAAGCCAGATAAAGGAAGGTACTTCGAGATTTATGAAAATTTCTAAAAAAATGGGTATATCAACCTTTGTAGTTGGACATGTAACTAAAGAAGGTGCACTAGCAGGACCGAAGGTATTAGAACATATGGTAGACACTGTATTATATTTTGAAGGAGAACGATTCAATACGTATAGATTGATAAGAGCTGTAAAAAATAGATTTGGGTCTACAAATGAATTAGGTGTATTTGAGATGCGAGAAGTAGGATTAGTTGAGTTAGAAAATCCATCTAAAATACTTATAGCCGAAAAACCAAAAGATGTAGCAGGGTCTATAATTATATCTACAGTAGAAGGTACTAGACCAATGCTTTTAGAATTGCAAGCACTAGCATCACCTACTAGTTTTGGGATTCCTAAAAGAACGGCTACAGGAGTTGATTATAATAGAGTATCATTACTTATGGCTGTTCTTGAAAAACGTGTTGGTATGCAAATACAAAACCAGGATATATACATAAATGTTGTTGGAGGAATAAAAATTAATGAGCCATCTATAGATCTAGGAATAGTTATGGCTATAGCTTCTAGTTTTAGAAATATACCTATAGATGGGAATGTAGCAATTACAGGAGAAGTTGGATTAACAGGAGAAGTAAGAGCGGTGAGCTTTATAGAAAAGAGAATCGCAGAATGTAAGAAGCTAGGTTTCACTAAAATCGTTATTCCAAAGAGCAATTATGAGGCTGTTAAAGATGTAAAAGGGATAGATATATGTCCAGTGGATAGTGTAAGACAAGCTATAAATATGGTATTAGGAGGAAATAGATAAAATGGATGATTTTTTTAGTGGCAAAAAAGCAATTAGAACGCTAAAAATGATATCTCCTGGTACAGACCTTAGATTGGGAATAGACCATGTTTTAAAGGCTAAAACAGGAGGACTTATTGTAATTGCCGATAGCGATGAGGTTATGAGCATTGTTGATGGAGGGTTTGCTATAAATGCAGAATATTCTCCAGCATACTTATATGAGTTAGCTAAAATGGATGGAGCTATAGTTTTAAGTTCGGATATGAAGAAGATACTCTTTGCAAATGCTCAACTTATACCAGATTACTCAATTGAAACAGCTGAAACTGGAACAAGACATAGAACTGCTGAAAGGGTTGCAAAACAAACTGGAGGAATTGTAATAGCTATATCTCAAAGAAGAAATGTTATAACTGTATATCAAGGGGATAAGAAATATGTAGTAGAAGATATATCAAAGATATTTACTAAAGCTAATCAAGCATTACAAACTCTAGAAAAATATAAGTCTGTTTTAGACCAAGCTATAATAAGTTTAAATGCACTAGAATTTAAAGATTTCGTAACTTTGTATGATGTTGTACTCGTAGTTCAAAAGATAGAAATGGTTATGAGAGTGACAAATATAATTGAAAAGTATATAGTAGAATTAGGTGTGGAAGGTACACTTTTAAGTATGCAGGTTGATGAACTAATGGGAACAACTAAAATAGATCAAAATCAAATACTAAAAGATTATAAAAGAAATGATATGAATTTAGCTGAATTTAAGAAAAAAATTATATCATTATCATCAGAAGAGTTACTTGATTTAGCAAATATAGCAAAAATGTTAGGATATACAGGTTTCTCAGAAAGTATGGATATGCCGATTAGACCAAGAGGATATAGAATATTAAATAAAATACATAGATTGCCTAGTGCTATAATTGAGAATTTAGTTAATTATTTTGAAGATTTTCAGGATATACTATGTGCAACAATTGAAGATTTAGACGATGTTGAGGGAATAGGTGAAATAAGAGCAAAATATATAAAAAATGGACTTATAAAAATGCAAGAATTATCACTTATAGATAGACATATATAATATATTATGTCAAATTTGAAACAATATTGTGCTTGAATATAGTTAATAGTTTGATTATAATAAGAAAATATTAAGGAAAAAATATAGGGGGTGAAAATTTGGTATCTAAGATAATAAGAGCGATACTTACATTAGTAGGATTCGTGTTAGGTATGACAACGTATATATCATTAGTTCAAAAATTTCCTCAAATTTCGTTAGGATCAGAGCTATATGTATTTATAATTTCTATAGTTATTGGAGTAGTAATAGGTTTTGTATTCTTTATAATAGCTCCTTGGATTATGAACAAATCTAGGAAAATAGCAAAAGCTATGGATAGGGAAATTTCTAAATATCCTCAAACAGATATAATATTAGGTACTATAGGATTAATAGTTGGTTTTGTTATAGCTTATCTTGTAAGTCAATTAATATTGATGTTAAAGATACCTGTAATAGGAAGCTTACTATCTTTATTTACATATGTATTTTTAGGTTATTTAGGTAGTAGAATAGCACTAAAGAGTAAGGATGATATTTTTAACTTAAACAAGTTAACTAGATTATCAGTAAATAAGGACAAGAATTCTAAAAAAGAAGAAAAAAGTATACCACCTAAAGTTCTAGACACTAGTGTTATTATAGACGGTAGAATTGCTGAAATATGCCAAACTGGATTTATAGAAGGTAAGCTTGTAATTCCTACTTTCGTTCTAGATGAATTAAGACATATAGCAGACTCTTCAGATGACTTAAAAAGAGTTAGAGGTAGAAGAGGATTAGATATACTTAACATAATTCAAAAAGAATTAAATATTGAAGTTGAAATAAGCAACAGAGATTTTGATGATATAGCAGAAGTTGATGCAAAATTATTAAAGTTAGCTGAAACACTTGGGGGTAAAGTTGTTACAAATGACTACAATTTAAACAAGGTAGCTCAAGTTCAAGGTGTTGAAGTTCTTAATATAAATGAATTAGCTAATGCAATTAAACCAGTAGCGATACCTGGTGAACATATGATAGTTCAAGTTGTTAAAGAAGGTAAGGAATCTAATCAGGGTATAGCCTATTTAGATGATGGTACTATGATTGTAGTAGATGGTGGAAAGAAACATATGGGAGAAACTATAAGTGTTTTAGTTACATCAGTATTACAAACACCAGCAGGAAGAATGATATTTGGAAAACCTAAAGTTGATTAGTTAAAAGTCTTCAGGATAAAAGTTCTGAAGGCTTTTTTTGATAAAGTGAATTGAATTTTTTAGTTTATTAAAATTTAATTATTACTATGGTAAAATATATTTAAGTTATTTATTCGTATTATAAGAGGTGAGTTTATGAATGGTGTTGTAATAGTAGCAGCTGGAACTGGAAGTAGAATGAAGAAAGATATAAATAAGCAATTTATAAAGCTAAAAAATAAGGAAATTGTAGCACACACTATAGAAAAATTTTATAATAGTGAAAATATAGATGATATAGTTGTTGTTATAAGAGAAGATGAAGAAGAATACTTTAATAAAAATATTAAAGAGAAATATGGATTTACAAATATAAAAGTAGCACATGGAGGAAATGAAAGACAAGATTCTGTGTTCAATGGAATAAAAATGTTAAAAAAAGAATGTGATGTAGTACTAATACATGATGGTGCTAGACCTTTTGTAACAGATGATATAATAAAAAGATCTATAAATAAAGCTAATGAGCATAATGCTATAGTTGTTGGAGTTAAGGTAAAAGATACAATAAAAGTAGTAAGTGATAATGGAAATATTGTAGATACTCCAAACAGAAGTTATTTATGGGCGGTACAAACTCCTCAGGTTTTTAAATATGATATTATAACAAAAGCATACGAAGATGCATATAATAACAATTACTATGGAACTGATGATGCAATGTTAGTAGAAAGAATAGGTTATAATGTTAAAATGATAGAAGGGTCATATAATAATATAAAAATAACTACACAAGAAGACTTAGAATTTGGAGATCAAATTTTAAAAAATATATAATTTCGGAGGATAAAAAATGAGAGTAGGAATGGGATATGATGTTCATAAGCTAGTTGAAAATAGAAAATTAATATTAGGTGGAGTTGAAATAGAACACGAAAAAGGATTATTAGGGCACTCAGATGCAGATGTTTTACTTCATGCGATAATGGACTCTATACTAGGGGCATTAGCACTTGGAGATATAGGTAAGCACTTCCCTGATACAGATGAAAAGTATAAAGGTGCAGACAGTATGAAATTATTAGAGCATGTATATAATTTAATAAAAGAAAAAGGATATGCTATTGGAAACTTAGATGCGACAATTATAGCACAAGCCCCTAAAATGGCTCCACACATACAAAAAATGAGAGAAAATATAGCAAGAGTTTTAAATACAGATATAAACAATGTAAATGTTAAAGCAACAACAGAAGAAGGATTAGGTTTCACAGGGAACAAAGAAGGAATTTCATCGCAAAGTATTTGTTTATTAATTAACATTGACAATTAGAAATAAATTCTATAAAATTATTATAAATAATGTATCAAAAAGTTCACCAAGAACATAATAGTAGGTATAACAAAAGCTTACTAAAATGAAATTAGATACGTTGACAAGGTATATTAATTGCTATAAAATATAATCAATTATTTATAATTAAAAAGCTAAGAAGAGAAATAGTAAAAGATAGTATTTTTTACAGAGAGGAAACACTTGGTGAAAGTTTCTAAAAATTATTCTTTGAACCAGTCTCAGAGCTTAAGAATGGTAAAAAGTTCTTACGGGAAGGACCGTTATATCCTATAAAGAGAATTGATAAAATTACTTATCAATTAACTAGAGTGGTACCGCGGAAATATAACCTTTCGTCTCTATATTGAGATGAAGGGTTTTTTTGATTATAAAAAAATTCAATAGGAGGAAGAAAATATGAAAATGTCAAGAATGTTTATGCCTACTTTAAGAGAGGTTCCAGCAGATGCAGAAATAACTAGTCATCAGTTAATGATGAGAGCTGGTATGATAAAGAAAATGTCATCAGGGGTATACAATCAATTACCTATGGGAATAAGAGTTTTCAAAAAAATAGAAAATATAATAAGAGAAGAGTTAAACAAAAAGGGATGTCAAGAAATACTATGTTCTGCATTAATTCCAGCTGAATTATGGCAAGAGTCTGGAAGATGGGATGTAATGGGAGCAGAAATGTTTAGATTAAAAGATAGAAATACTAGAGATTACTGTTTAGGACCTACTCATGAAGAAGTTTTCACAGATATAATAAGACAAGAG
Source organism: Paraclostridium dentum (assembly GCF_048568265.1). NCBI lineage: Bacteria > Bacillati > Bacillota > Clostridia > Peptostreptococcales > Peptostreptococcaceae > Paraclostridium > Paraclostridium dentum. The sequence goes on from NZ_CP183813.1 coordinate 3,145,632, forward strand.
ATTACTTCATATAAACAATTACCTTTAAATTTATATCAAATTCAAACTAAATATAGAGATGAAAGAAGACCAAGATTCGGAGTAATGAGAACTAAGTCTTTCACTATGAAAGATGCATATAGCTTTGATACTGACGAAGCTGGATTAGATAAATCATATCAAGATATGTATGATGCATATACAGAAATATTTAGAAGATGTGGATTAGAAAATAGTCCAGTTCAAGCTGATTCAGGAGCTATAGGAGGATCAACTTCAGCAGAGTTTATGGTTAAATCTCCAGTAGGTGAAGATGAAATAGTATTCTGTACTGGTTGTGACTATGCAGCAAATATAGAAAAAGCTAATTCAGTAGACGATTTAAAAGCTAAAGAAGAAATGAGAGAATTAGAACCAGTTCATACTCCAGGAGTAACTACTATAGAACAATTATGTGAGTTCTTTAATACAACAGCAGATACATTTGCTAAAACATTAATATATGAAGCAGATGGAAAGACAGTTGTTGTTTTAGTAAGAGGAGATAGAGACGTTAATGAAGTTAAAGTTGCTAACGCTATAGGTGAAGTTATAGAATTTGATTTAGCAAGAGAAGAAGTAGTAAAAGAATTAACTAATGCTGAAGTAGGATTTGCTGGACCAATAGGAATGAAAGCAGATTATGTATTTATAGATAAAGAAGTAGCAGAGCAAAGTAACATAGGGGTTGGTGGAAATAAAACTGATTACCATATAAGAAATGCTAACTTTGGTAGAGATTTTGATGGTGTAGTTGGAGATTTCAGAAATGTACAAGAAGGAGATAAATGTACATGTTGTGGAGCACCACTTGAAATAGCTAGAGGAGTTGAAGTTGGTCATATATTCAAATTAGGTACAAAATACTCAGAAACTATGGGAGCTAAATATATAGATAAAGATGGTAAGAGTAAACCAATAGTTATGGGATGTTATGGTATAGGTGTTGAAAGAACTGCAGCAGCAGTTATAGAACAACATAATGATGACAATGGTATAGTATGGCCTTTAGCAATAGCTCCATATCATGTAGTTGTAGTTCCTGTAAATATAAAGAAAGCTGAGCATATGGAAGCAGCTGAGAAGATATACAATGAATTAACAGCTATGGGAGTAGAAGCATTATTAGATGATAGAGATGAAAGAGTAGGAGTAAAATTCAAAGACTCTGAATTAATAGGTATACCTATGAGAATAACAGTAGGTAAAGATATAACTGATGGAAAAGTTGAGTTTAAATTAAGAGACGAAGCAGAAAAAGAGTTAATATCTTTAGAAGAGATAAACGATAAAATAAAAGCTGAATTTGCTAAAAATGAAGTTAAGTTAGGATAGTTTAAATTAAAATAGTATATATAATCCACGAAGTTATTAACATTTTGAATAAAATGTGGATATATATACTATTTAATTTTGTATAAAAATACAATTATCCACAGGTGGAAAATTTAAAAAATAGGGTAACTATAGTAATAGTAATATAAAGTTTTTATTATAAATACTTATTAAGTTTGGTATTATAATAGATATTAAGATTATTTTAGGAGGTAAAGTTATGAACGTAAGAGTAAGATTTGCTCCAAGTCCAACAGGATTTGTTCATATAGGTAGTTTAAGAACTGCATTATACAATTATCTATTTGCAAAAAGAATGGGTGGAGAATACATATTAAGAGTTGAAGATACTGATAGAACTAGACTTGTTGATGGTGCAATAGAAAATATGCTAGAAGCAATGTCATGGGCAGGAGTTAACCATACAGAAGGAGTTATGTTAGATGAAAATAAAAATGTAACTCAAGTTGGACCATACGGACCATATATACAATCTGAAAGATTAGATATATACAAAGGTTATATCCAAGAATTATTAGATAGTGGAAAAGCATACTATTGTTTCTGTTCAAAAGAAAGATTAGATGAAGTTAGAGAGCAACAAAAAGAAGCTGGAGAAACTCCAAAGTATGATGGTCATTGTAGAAATTTATCAAAAGAAGAAGTAGAAGCTAAATTAGCAGCTGGTGAAGAACATGTAATAAGATTAAAATTACCTGAAAATCATGTTATAAAGTTTACTGATTTAGTAAGAGGTGAAACTGAATTTAATACTGATGAACTAGATGATCAAGTGCTTATAAAAACTGATGGATTCCCAACATACCATTTTGCAGTTGTTGTAGATGACCATATGATGAAAATAACACATGTTATAAGAGGAGAAGAATGGATATCATCTACTCCAAAACATGTATATTTATATGAAGCATTTGGATGGGAAGCTCCTACATTTGTACATCTTCCAAATATACTTAATAAAGAAAAGAAAAAATTAAGTAAAAGACATGGAGATGTTGCTGTAGAAGACTTCAAGAGAAAAGGATACTTACCAGAAGGATTAGTAAACTATGTTGCTTTAGTTGGTTGGTCTCCAGAAGATAATCAAGAATTATTTACTATGAAAGAATTAGAAGAACACTTCTCTGTTGAAAGAGTTTCTAAGAGTGGAGGAGTATTTGATACAGATAAATTAAATTGGGTTAATCAACATTATATAAAAGATGCTTCAGATGAATATATAACTGATTTAGCAATACCTTTCTTAATAGAAGCTGGATACATAACAGAAGAAGATGCTAAAAATAGATATGAGTTTGTAAAAGCTATGGTTTCTGTTGTTAAAGAAAAATTACAATATGTAAAAGAAGTAACAGATCACGTAAATATATTCTTTGGAGACAAAGTAGAGTTAGAAACAGAAGAATGTCAAGAATTCTTAAAATTAGAGCATATGCCAACATTAGTAAATGCATTAGAGGAAAAAATTAATGTTGCAGACGAAATAAGTGAAGAGTTCTTTAAGGCAATGTTTAAAGAAATACAAAAAGAACATGCAATAAAAGGTAAAAATTTATTCATGGGAACTAGAATAGTATTAACTGGACAAATGCATGGTCCAGATTTACCAAAAGCAGCAGCTGTTATAGGTAAACAAACATGTTTAAATAGAATAAAATATGTAAAAGAAAACTTATTATAGTAAAAAATCTCACCTTTATATTAGGTGAGATTTTTTTTATGTAGTTTTTTGAAGAAAGATTACAATCTAAAAATAAAGGAATTTTGAACAGTTAAACTAAATATATTTTAAATAGTTTATTATTAAAATAATGTATATTTTTAGGAGGATTGTATGAGTATAGATATTAACGAAATAAAGGAGGAACTAGATCAACTTTGTAAAGACTACGTAGACATAGTTAGTAAAATGAAAAACAATAAAATCATTAATGATGATATATATTTAAATTGTGTATCTAATAAAATAGAATTTTTAGAAAAAAATGAGATGGTTAAAACTAAATAGTTTGTTTATAAAAGCCCGAGGGTATAATAGTAGTACTATTAATTCGAGCGAATATAAATTATAATAGATTATATAGTTAGATTTATAAATTAAACAATGGTGAGGTGAATATTATGAAGTTATACAATACGTTAACTAGGACAAAAGAAGAATTTGTACCAATAGAAGAAGGAAAGGTAAAGATGTATGTTTGTGGACCTACAGTTTACAACTTCTTCCATATAGGAAATGCTAGACCCTTTATAATATTTGATACATTTAGAAGATATTTAGAATATAGAGGTTATGATGTAAAATATATTCAAAACTTTACTGATGTAGATGATAAAATAATAAAAAGAGGTAATGAAGAGGGAATAACTCCGGAGCAAGTTGCTGATAAGTACATAGATGAATATTTTAAAGATGCAGATGGATTAGGAATAAAAAGAGCTACTGTTCATCCAAGAGTTACTGATAATATCAATGAAATAATAGAATTTATAAAAGAATTAGAAGAAAAAGGATATGCTTATGCAGTAAACGGAGAAGTTTACTTTGATACTCAAAAGTTTGAAGGATATGGGAAATTATCTAAACAAAATCAAGAAGACCTAGAAGCAGGAGCAAGAATAGAAGTAAACTCTCAAAAAAGACATCCAATGGATTTCGTATTATGGAAACCTAGAAAAGAAGGGGAGCCAGGATGGGAAAGTCCATGGAGCGTAGGTAGACCAGGGTGGCATATAGAGTGTTCTGTTATGTCTAAGAGATACTTAGGAGACACTATAGATATACATGCTGGAGGGCAAGATTTAGCATTCCCACATCATGAAAATGAAATAGCTCAAAGTGAAGCTAGAAGTGGAAAAACTTTCTCTAACTACTGGATACACAATGGATATATAAATATAAATAATGAAAAAATGAGTAAGTCTAAAGGTAACTTCTTTACAGTAAGAGATATAGCAGATAAGTATGATTTAGAAGTTGTAAGATTCTTTATGCTATCAGCTCATTATAGAAATCCAGTAAACTTTAGTGATGAAATGTTATCTCAGTCAAAAGCTGGATTAGAGAGATTATACAATACAAAAGAAAAATTAGAATTTACATTAAGTAATTTAAAGGTAATAGATATAAAAGAAGACGAAAAAAGCTTAAGTGAAGAATTAAATTCATTTAGAGAAAAATTCATATCTGCTATGGATGATGATATAAATACAGCTGATGCTATAAGTGTTATATTTGAATTAGCTAGATTTATAAATACTAATGTAAATGAAGAATCATCAATAGCATTTGCTAAGAAATGTTTAGCTGAGTTTGAAGAATTAACTAATGTTCTAAATATAGTTAATAAAAAACAAGAAGAAGTTTTAGATGATGACATTGAAAAGTTAATACAAGATAGAGTGGATGCAAAGAAAAATAAAGATTTTGCATTAGCAGATGAAATAAGAAATAAGTTATTAGAAATGGGAATTGTTTTAGAAGATACAAGACAAGGAACTAAATGGAAAAGGGTGTAATAATGGAAAATGTAAACTTAGCTACGGTATCACCACTGGTTCTTGCTTATTTAGGCGATACTGTATATGAATCACATATAAGGGAGTATCTTATAAATAGAAATGTAAACAAGAAAGTTAATGATTTGCATAAGACAGCTATAAAATATGTAAAAGCTAAGGCTCAAGCAAATGTGATTCTTACTATTGAAGAATCATTGACTGAAGAAGAACACAGAATATATAAAAGAGGACGTAATCAAAAGTCTCATACTACACCTAAAAATGCGGATATTATAGACTATAAAAATGCTACTGGATTTGAAGCTTTAATAGGATATCTTCATATGAAAAAAGATTATGAAAGATTGAACTATATAATTCAAAAAGCAATTGAAATAACAGAAGAGAGCATATAATAAAAAAGAGCTATCTCTATGTAGAGATTAGCTCTTTTTTATGCTTATATAAAAATTTATGTTAATTTAAAAAACTCCATTTTTAGACGAAATAATGTATAATAATATAATAAACTATTAAAGGAGGTACACACATGAAAGTTAAAGTAATAGCACACACACCTGAACCAGAAAAGGTGATATCAATGGCAGCAAAATTATGTTATTCATCTGTAGGAGTAGATGAAATAGAACAAAATTTAACTGATGAAAGTGTAGAAAAATTTTTAAATATGTTAATAAATATAGGACATGAATCTCCGTTAGAGCATGTCACATTTACATTTGCTGTAGAAGGGATATCAAGAAGCTGTTCACATCAAATTGTTAGACATCGTATAGCAAGTTTTTCTCAACAAAGTCAAAGATATGTTAAGCTAGATCAATTCGAGTATATAGTTCCTCCTGAAATAGAGAGTATCGAGGAAGCTAAAGAACTATTTATAGATGCTATGAATAAGGATCAAGAATCTTATGATAAATTAGTGGATATATTATTTAAAAAACATTATAATAATTTAATCAAATCTGGAAAAAATGAGAAGGAAGCTAAAAGAAATGCAGAAAAGAAAGCAATAGAAGATGCAAGATATGTTTTTCCTAATGCATGTGAAACGAAAATGGTATTTACAATGAATACTAGAAGTTTATATAATTTCTTTAATCATAGATGTTGTGAAAGAGCACAATGGGAAATTAGAGAGTTATCTATAGAAATGTTAAGACAAGTAAGATTAATAGCTCCTATATTATTTAAGAATATAGGACCAAAGTGTATAAAAGGACCTTGTCCAGAAGGAAAAATGACTTGTGGAAATATTGTTCAAGTAAGAGAAAAGTTTAATAATTTATAGGCGGTGAAGATTTTGGCAATTATAGAAGGTAGAAATCCAGTTATAGAAGCTATAAAAAACGATAGAGAAATAGATAAAATAATGATAGCAAATGGAGCTAAAGAAGGCTCTATAAAAAAGATAACTGCAATGGCAAAAGAAAAAAATATAATAATACAATATGTAGATAGAAATAAATTAGATGAAATAAGTACTAGTCATTCACATCAAGGTGTAATAGCTAATGTTAGTGAATACAAATATTTTGAATTAGATGATTTAATTCAAAATGCAAAAGATAAGGGAGAAGACCCATTTTTTATAATATTAGATGAAATAACAGATCCTCATAATTTAGGATCAATAATAAGAACAGCTGACGCTGTAGGTGCTCATGGAGTTATAATTCCAAAGAGAAGATCAGTCCATATAACACCTACAGTTGTAAAGGCATCTGCAGGGGCTGTAGAGTATGTACCTGTTTGCAAGGTAACTAATATAGTTAACACAATAAAAACATTAAAAGAGCACGGTTTATGGATTGCAGCAGCAGATATGGATGGACAAACATTTTATGAGCAAAACCTAACAGGGCCTATAGGTTTAGTAATAGGAAGCGAAGGTTTTGGTATATCAAGGCTTGTTAAAAAGAATTGTGACTATATAGTGAAAATGCCTATGGTAGGAAATGTTACTTCATTAAATGCATCAGTTGCAGGAAGTATACTTTTATATGAAATATTCAAACAAAGAATAGGCTCTAAATAAGGTAATGAAAAGAAAGTTTAATCATTATCTAATAATTGATGGATATAATATTATAAATGCATGGGAAGAACTTAGACGTATTTCAGTAGAAGATTTAGATGCATCTAGGGAAAAATTAATTGATATAATCATTGAATATGCAGAGTTTTCAGGCCAAAAAGCCATTGTTGTTTTTGATGCATATAATGTTAAAAGCTCTATGGAAAAAATAGAAAAAAGAAAATATATAACAGTAGTTTATACAAAAGAACATCAAACAGCAGATAGTTATATTGAAAAATATATAACATCTTTATCTAAGTATGATGTTGTTAAAGTAGCTACAAATGATTATGCTGAACAACAAATAGTATTAGGTAAAGGAGCATCTAGAATATCAGCTAGAGAGCTTAAATTAGACATAGAAGACGCTAAAAACAAGATAAGAAGTAAGCAAATAGGGTCAGAGCGCAAAATTCAAAGAAATTGGTTAGAAGATAGATTAGATAAAGAAACTTTGTCGAAACTTGAGAACATTCGTAGAAACCGTTGAAATTACTAAGTTTAATAAACTATAATATACCTATGAAATTAAGTAATGGGGGATAGTAAAATGTTAGTAGCTAAAGAAAATAATTTTGGGTTTATAAATAATTCTCAGCAAGATGAATATGAAATAGTATTAAAAGCAAACAAAGGGGACACAATAGCACTGGAGTATATAATTACCAAGTATAAAAACTTTGTTAAATCAAAGGCAAAGTCATACTTTTTAGTAGGAGCGGATAAAGAAGACATAATCCAAGAAGGTATGATAGGACTTTACAAAGCTATAAGAGATTTTGACGGTACTAAAACAAACTCTTTTAAGTGTTTCGCAGAGATATGTATAACAAGGCAAATTATAACAGCAATAAAAACAGCAACAAGACAAAAACATATACCACTTAACTCTTATGTATCTTTGAACAAGCCTATATATGATGAAGAATCAGATAGAACTTTATTAGATATAATAGCAACAAGTATAATTACTGATCCAGAAGAATTAATAATAAGCAAAGAGGAACTTAAAAATATAGAATCAAAGATGAATGAAATTTTAAGTAAGTTGGAGCTAGAAGTTTTAGAATTGTACTTAAATGGCAAGTCTTATCAATACATAGCAGATAAATTGGATAGAGATGTTAAGTCTATTGATAATGCGTTACAAAGAGTGAAGAGAAAATTGGAAAAATATCTTGAAAACAGAAATAATTAATAGTAAAATACTTAGCATAAGCTTAATGTAAGCATTAACAAATATACAAAGGGAGGAATTCAAAATGGCTAAAGCTAAATTTGAAAGAAACAAGCCACATGTTAATATAGGAACAATAGGTCACGTTGACCACGGTAAAACTACATTAACTGCAGCTATAACAAAAACATTATTCGATAGATATCAATTAGGAGAAGCAGTAGACTTCGCTAATATAGATAAAGCTCCAGAAGAAAGAGAAAGAGGAATCACAATATCAACTGCTCACGTTGAATATGAGACTCCAAACAGACATTACGCTCACGTTGACTGCCCAGGACATGCTGACTACGTTAAGAACATGATAACAGGTGCTGCTCAAATGGACGGTGCTATATTAGTTTGTTCTGCAACTGATGGACCAATGCCTCAAACAAGAGAGCATATATTATTATCAAGACAAGTTGGTGTACCATACATAGTAGTATTCTTAAACAAATGTGATATGGTAGACGATGAAGAATTATTAGAGTTAGTTGAAATGGAAGTTAGAGACTTATTAAACGAGTACGAATTCCCAGGAGATGACACTCCAATAGTAAGAGGATCTGCTTTAATGGCATTACAAGATTCTTCTTCAGAGTGGGGAGATAAGATAGTTGAATTATTCGAGCAAATAGACGAATATATACCAGCTCCAGAGAGAGATGTAGATAAAGACTTCTTAATGCCAGTAGAAGACGTATTCTCTATAACAGGTAGAGGAACAGTTGCTACAGGTAGAGTTGAAAGAGGAGTATTAAAGGTTCAAGACGAAGTTGAACTAGTAGGTTTAGCTGAAGAGCCAAGAAAAATGGTAATAACAGGAGTAGAAATGTTCAGAAAGTTATTAGACCAAGCACAAGCTGGAGATAACATAGGAGCATTAATAAGAGGTGTACAAAGAAATGAAATAGAAAGAGGACAAGTTTTAGCTAAGCCAGGAACTGTTAAGCCTCACACTAAGTTCAATGCAGAAGTATACGTATTAAAGAAAGAAGAAGGTGGAAGACATACTCCATTCTTCGATGGATACAGACCTCAATTCTACTTCAGAACAACTGACGTAACAGGAGCTTGTAAGTTACCAGAAGGTGTAGAAATGGTTATGCCTGGAGATAACATCCAAATGAATATAGAGTTAATAAACTCAATAGCAATAGAAGAAGGATTAAGATTCGCAATAAGAGAAGGTGGAAGAACAGTAGCATCAGGTGTTGTTTCTTCTATAATAGAGTAATTCTCTTACCTTAAATATAAGTTTAAAAAACTAAAAAAAAGAGGGGGATATCCTCCTCTTTTTTTAACTTGAAACTAACAAAAACATTGACATGCCTACTAATTTATGATAATTTATATGAGGTGATGATTCAAAAACGATAAATTGAACCTATTATACAGAGTAGGCAATAAAGTTAACAATATATATATTGTATTTACGAGTTGGAGGTGTAGCAGATGAGAGTTAAAGTAACTTTAGCATGTACAGAGTGTAAGCAAAGAAACTACAACACTACTAAAAACAAAAAGAATAACCCAGATAGAATAGAATTACAAAAATATTGTAGATTCTGTAAGAAGCATACTGCTCATAAAGAAACAAAATAGTTTTTATTAAGGATGTGAGTGTGGAATGGCTGCCCAAATAAATGAAAGTCCAAGAACTAAAAAGAAATTTAGTTTCGTTAGATATGTTAAGGAAACTAAAAGTGAATTAAAAAGAGTTACGTGGCCAACAAAGAAAGAGCTTTTAAAAAACACAGGAGTTGTTTTAACTGTTGTTGTTTCGGCTACTATCTTAGTATGGGCTTTAGATAGTGTATTATCTGGTGCACTAAATCTAATACTAAAATAGAAAGGGAGAATCAGAATGTCGGAATTACAAGAGGCTAGATGGTATGTAGTACATACTTATTCAGGTCATGAAAATAAAGTTAAAGCAACAATTGAAAAAGCTGTTAAAACTAGAGGTATGGAAGATTGCATAACTCAAGTAGTTGTCCCTACTGAAGATGTAGTTGAGACTACAAAAACTGGGAAAGAAAAAACTAGACAACGTAAGGTATTTCCAGGGTACGTACTAGTAAAAATGGTTATTACTGATGAATCTTGGTATGTCGTAAGAAATACTAAAGGGGTTACTGGATTTGTAGGACCAGGTTCTAAGCCAGTTCCTTTAAGTGAAGAAGAAGTAATAGCTATGGGCATAGATACAGCTGTTCCTAAATTAGTAAGCGGAGACATAAATTTTGAAATTGGCGAAGTAATAAAGGTTGCTAACGGTCCTTTTGAAGGACAAATAGGAACTATAGAAGAGATAGACCTGGAATCAAAAGAAGTAAAAGTGTGTATAGATGCTTTTGGTAAAAAAACTCTATTTGCAATAGACTACAAAGGCATAGAAAAATATAACTAGAGAATAAATAATCTGAGGAGGTGCGCTCAATGGCTAAAAAAGTTATAGGTCAAATAAAATTACAAATACCTGCAGGGAAAGCTACACCAGCTCCACCAGTTGGACCAGCATTAGGACAACACGGTGTTAACATAATGGGATTCACAAAGGAATTCAATGCTAAAACTGCAGATCAAGCTGGGATGATAATACCAGTTGTTATAACTGTATATCAAGATAGATCTTTCAGTTTCATAACAAAAACTCCTCCAGCTGCAGTATTATTAAAGAAAGCTGCTGGATTAGATACTGCTTCAGGAGAGCCAAATAAGAAGAAGGTTGCTACTTTATCTTCAGCTAAGGTAAGAGAAATAGCTGAGTTAAAAATGCCTGACTTAAACGCTGCTTCAGTAGAATCTGCTATGAGAATGATAGCTGGTACTGCAAGAAGTATGGGTATCGTTGTTGAAGACTAATTAATATTAGATTAGTTATCTTCGCTTGAAAAAGTGGGAGGTAAAAAACCAATATAACCACAAGGAGGACATGAAAAATGGCTAAAAAAGGTAAAAAATACGTAGAAGCTTTAAGTAAAATAGATAAAACTAGATTATATGATGCTTCAGAAGCTTTAGCTTTAGTTGCAGAAGTTGCTACTGCTAAGTTTGATGAGACTGTAGAAGCTCATATAAAGTTAGGTGTTGACTCAAGACACGCTGACCAACAAGTAAGAGGTGCGGTTGTATTACCACACGGAACTGGTAAAACTAAAAGAGTTTTAGTTTTTGCTAAAGGTGCAAAAGCTGAAGAAGCTACAAATGCTGGTGCTGACTTTGTAGGTGCTGAAGAATTAGTACAAAAAATACAAGGTGAAAACTGGTTTGACTTTGATGTAATTGTTGCTACTCCAGATATGATGGGTGTAGTAGGTAGATTAGGTAGAGTATTAGGACCTAAAGGTTTAATGCCAAACCCTAAATCAGGAACAGTTACTTTTGACGTAGCTAAGGCTATAGATGAAATAAAAGCTGGTAAAGTTGAATATAGATTAGATAAAACTAACATAATACACGTTCCAGTAGGAAAAGTATCTTTCGGTGGAGAAAAGTTAACTGAAAACTTTGCTGCATTAATGGATGCTATAGTTAAGGCTAAGCCTGCTGCTGCTAAGGGACAATACTTAAAGAGCGTAGCTGTTACTTCAACTATGGGACCAGGAGTTAAAGTTAACCCTGCTAAAATAGCTGAATAATAAAAGCTTGACATTAATAAATAACGATGTTAAAATAATATTCGTTAATAAATAAAAAAGAATAGATTTGCCGTAGACAGTAGGTGCTTTAAGCTTAATATCCTACCGAGGTTTTAGATAAATTTTGATGCTAAAGCTTTTGTATGTCTATATGATTACAAAAGCTTTTATAAGTTGCGGCAGATAAAACCTATCGGATGAAGGAGGTGCTGACCAGATGAGAAAAGCTATAGAAGTAAAATCACATGTTGTTGCTGAAATAGTTGAGAAGTTACAAAACTGTTCTTCTGCTATAGTTGTTGATTACAAAGGATTAACAGTTGAAGAAGTAACTGAATTAAGAAAGAAAATGAGAGAAGCTGGTGTTGAATACAAAGTATACAAAAACACTTTAGTTAGAAAAGCAGCTAAAGAAGTTGGTATAGAACAATTCAATGACGAATTATTAGTAGGAACAAATGCGATAGCATTCGGACACGAAGATCCAGTTGCTCCAGCTAGAATAATAAAAGAATTTATGGATTCTCATCCAAAAATGGAATTAAAAATGGGTGTAGTTGAAGGGGAATTCTACGGTAAAGAAGATATCGTTGCATTCGCTAATATACCATCAAGAGAAGTACTTCTTGCTAAATTACTTGGAAGCTTAAAAGCTCCAGTATCAAACTTTGCATACTTATTAGATGCAATGATCAAGAAGCAAGAAGGTCAAGAAGCTTAATAATAGCTTAAGAAATAAGAAAAAAATAACAATTATTAATTGAAAAGAATATAATTCGGAGGTGCTAACAATGACAATAGAACAAATATTAGAAGCTATAGAAAACATGAAAGTTTTAGAATTAAATGAATTAGTTAAAGCTGCAGAAGAGAAATTCGGAGTATCTGCTTCAGCTCCAGTTATGATGGCTGGTGCTGCTGCTGGTGGAGCTGCTGAAGAGAAAACTGAGTTTGATTTAGTATTAACAAGTGCTGGATCTTCAAAAGTTGGGGTTATAAAAGCAGTTAGAGAAATAACTGGATTAGGATTAAAAGAAGCTAAAGAATTAGTTGACAATGCTCCTAAGACATTAAAAGAAGCAGTTTCTAAAGACGAAGCTGAACAAATGAAAGAAAAGTTAGAAGCTGCTGGAGCTTCAGTAGAAGTTAAGTAGTTTTCTTTTAAAGAAGATGTCCTTTAGGGCATCTTTTTTTTTCCTCAAATGCAGAAATTAACAGTATATTTTTAAAAAAAGCGAATTAGAGGATGAATTTTTGAACATAATAGATAATGCATGTTTTATGTCGAACAAAAAAAGCTAATATTATGCATATACATAAAAGTTATATATTGAAAAAAGCTTGCAATTATGTTAGAATTATTAGATGCGTTAGAATAAACTATGGTTTTATTTTTAATTATTGAGAGGTGAAAAGTGAATGCCACATCCTGTCACGATAGGTAAGAGAACTAGAATGAGCTACTCAAAAATAAAAGAGATAGCTGATGTACCAAATCTTATAGAGATACAATGCGATTCCTATGAGTGGTTTTTAAAAGAAGGTTTAAAAGAAGTGTTTGAAGACATTTCACCTATAGAAGATTATACAGGTAATCTTATATTAGAATTTGTTGATTATTCTTTAGACGAGAAACCGAAGTATGACATAGAAGAATGTAAAGAAAGAGATGCAACATATTGTGCACCTCTAAAAGTTAAAGTAAGACTTATAAATAAAGAAACAGGTGAAATAAAAGAACAAGAAGTATTTATGGGTGACTTCCCTTTAATGACAGAAAAGGGAACTTTCATAATAAACGGAGCAGAAAGGGTTATAGTAAGTCAGTTAGTTAGATCTCCTGGAGTTTACTATGCTCAAGAAATGGATAAGTCAGGTAAAAGACTTATATCATCTACTGTTATACCAAACAGAGGTGCATGGTTAGAATATGAAACTGATTCTAATGATGTTATATCTGTAAGAGTTGACAGAACAAGAAAACAACCTGTTACAGTCTTATTAAGAGCATTTGGAATAGGTTCAGATGCAGAAATAATAGAGCTATTAGGCGAAGATGAAAGATTAATGGCTACATTAGAAAAAGATAACACAAAAACTGTTGAAGAAGGTCTTATAGAAATATACAAAAAGTTAAGACCAGGTGAACCTCCAACAGTAGAAAGTGCATCATCATTATTAAATGCATTATTCTTTGATGCTAAGAGATATGACTTAGCTAAAGTTGGTAGATACAAGTTCAATAAGAAACTTGCGTTATGCTATAGAATAATGAATAAAATTTCAGCTAACGATATTATAAATCCAGAAACAGGGGAAGTATTTGTTAAAGCTGAAGAAAAAATATCTTTAGAAGTAGCTGTTGCTATACAAAACTCAGGAATAAATGTTGTTGAGTTATTGACTGAAGATGAAAAAGTTGTAAAAGTTATAGGGAATAACTTTGTAGATATAAAATCACATATAAACTTTGATATAGACGATTTAAAGATAAAAGAAAAAGTTCACTACCCAACTTTAAAAGAGATTTTAGATGAGTATAGTGAAGAAGAAGAAATCAAAGAAGCTATAAAATCTAGAATGAAAGAACTTATACCAAAGCATATATTATTAGATGACATAATTGCTTCTATAAGCTACCAATTTAATATATTCTATGGAATAGGTAATATAGATGATATAGATCATTTAGGAAACAGAAGAATAAGATCAGTTGGTGAATTACTACAAAACCAAGTTAGAATAGGTCTTTCAAGAATGGAAAGAGTTATAAAGGAAAGAATGACGGTTCAAGATATGGAATCTATAACTCCTCAAGCATTAGTAAACATAAGACCTGTTTCAGCTGCAATAAAAGAATTTTTTGGTAGTTCTCAGTTATCACAATTCATGGACCAAACAAACCCATTATCAGAGTTAACTCATAAGAGAAGACTATCAGCACTTGGACCAGGAGGACTTTCAAGAGAAAGAGCTGGATTCGAAGTTCGTGACGTTCACCATTCTCACTACGGAAGAATGTGTCCGATAGAGACTCCAGAGGGACCAAACATCGGTCTTATAAACTCTCTAGGAACATATGCAAAAATAAATGAATTTGGATTTATAGAATCTCCTTATAGAAAATATGATAAGGAGAGCGAAAAAGTTACAGATGAAATACATTACTTAACAGCTGACGAAGAAGACTTATTTATAAGAGCTCAAGCAAATGAGCCTTTAGATGATAATGATGCATTCGTGAACAGCAGAGTTGTATGTAGAACTGTAAATGGTGCCATGGAATTAGTTCCTACTGATAAAGTTGACTACATGGATATATCTCCTAAGCAAGTTGTGTCTATAGCGACAGCTATGATACCATTCTTAGAGAATGATGACGCCAACCGTGCGCTTATGGGATCAAACATGCAACGTCAAGCAGTACCACTGGTAAGAAGAGAAGCACCTATCATAGGTACAGGTGTTGAATATAGAGCTGCTAAAGACTCTGGAGCAGTTGTAGTTGCTAAAAATGCTGGTATAGCAGAAAGAGTAAGTGCAGAAGAGATAATCATAAGAAGAGAAGATGGAAATAAAGATAGATATAAGTTACTTAAGTTTAAGCGTTCAAACCAAGGTACTTGTATAAATCAAACTCCTATAATAAATAAAAATGATAAGATAGAAGCTGGAGATGTTATAGCTGACGGACCATCTACTGAGATGGGAGAAGTAGCTTTAGGAAGAAACTGCTTCATAGCATTCATGACATGGGAAGGTTACAACTATGAGGATGCT
Organism: Paraclostridium dentum; assembly: GCF_048568265.1. Lineage (NCBI taxonomy): Bacteria > Bacillati > Bacillota > Clostridia > Peptostreptococcales > Peptostreptococcaceae > Paraclostridium > Paraclostridium dentum. The sequence goes on from NZ_CP183813.1 coordinate 3,161,248, forward strand.
ATCTTAATAAATGAAAGACTTGTAAAAGAAGACAGACTATCTACTATTCATATAGAAGAATATGAATGTGAAGCTAGAGATACTAAACTAGGACCAGAAGAAATAACTAGAGATATACCTAACGTTGGAGAAAGTGCTATAAAGAACTTAGACGAAAGAGGTGTAATCAGAATAGGGGCAGAAGTTGACTCTGGAGATATATTAGTAGGTAAAGTAACTCCTAAAGGAGAAACAGAACTTACTGCAGAGGAAAGATTACTTCGTGCTATATTCGGAGAAAAAGCTAGAGAAGTTAGAGATACTTCATTAAAAGTACCTCATGGAGAATCTGGTATAATAGTTGACGTAAAAGTATTCACAAGAGAAAACGGAGATGATTTATCTCCAGGAGTTAATGAATTAGTTAGATGTTATATAGCTAAGAAGAGAAAAATAAGAGTTGGAGATAAAATGGCCGGACGTCATGGTAACAAAGGGGTTATATCAAGAGTATTACCTGAAGAAGACATGCCGTTCATGGAAAATGGTCAGCCACTTGATATAGTTCTTAACCCACAAGGTATACCATCTCGTATGAACATCGGACAGGTTCTTGAAGTTCATTTAGGTCTTGCTGCTAAAACTTTAGGATGGCATGTAGCTACATCAGTATTTGATGGAGCGAAAGAGCCAGATATAAGAAAAGCACTAGTAGAAGCAGGATATCCAGATGATGGGAAAGTAACTTTATACGATGGTAGAACTGGAGATGTATTTGACAATAGAATTACAGTTGGATACATGTACATGTTAAAACTACATCACTTAGTTGATGATAAGTTACATGCAAGAAGTACAGGACCATACTCTTTAGTAACTCAACAACCGCTTGGTGGTAAAGCACAATTCGGTGGTCAGAGATTCGGAGAGATGGAGGTTTGGGCATTAGAAGCATATGGTGCTGCTCACATACTTCAAGAAATTCTTACAGTTAAGTCAGATGACGTTGTAGGACGTGTTAGAACTTACGAAGCTATCGTTAAAGGTGAAAATATACCTGAACCAGGTATACCAGAATCATTTAAAGTTTTAATAAAAGAACTTCAAAGTTTATGCTTAGATGTAAAAGTATTAACAGAAGAAGATAAAGAAATAGAAGTAAGAGAGTCTATAGATATAGATGAAGATGCTAAAGAATTTGAATTGGATATTATGGAAAACATAAGCGAACTTGAAGAAAATAGCATAGTTGAAGAAATAGATGATCTTGAAACATCAGAAGAAGTAGAAGAATTAGAATTTGAAGAAGACGTAGTTTACGAAGACTTAAATTACGACGATGAAGACTTTGATATATAGTTTCTTATTTTAAGTAAATCTCAAATAGAAGGGAGAGAACTCCTTGTTTGAACTAAACAATTTCGAGTCAATAAAAATAGCATTGGCTTCTCCAGAAAAAATAAGACAATGGTCTAGAGGAGAAGTAAAAAAGCCTGAAACAATAAACTACCGTACACTTAAGCCTGAGAAAGATGGTCTTTTCTGTGAAAGAATATTTGGACCACAAAAGGACTGGGAGTGTCACTGTGGAAAGTACAGAAGAGTTAGATACAAAGGTGTTGTTTGTGATAGATGTGGAGTAGAAGTAACTAAAGCAAAGGTAAGAAGAGAAAGAATGGGACATATAGAGCTAGCAGCTCCTATGTCTCATATCTGGTACTTCAAAGGTATACCAAGTAGAATGGGACTTCTACTTGATATGTCTCCTAGATCATTAGAAAAAATATTATACTTTGCATCATATGTAGTAACTAATCCTGGTGAAACTGGATTAAATGAAAAGCAATTATTAACAGAAAAAGAATACAGAACTGCTGTAGAAAAGTACGGATATAATACTTTCGAAGTAGGGATGGGTGCTGAAGCTGTTAAGAAGCTTTTACAAAACATAAATTTAGAGCAACAAAGTAAAGAATTAAGAGCTGAACTAAAAGATAGTACAGGTCAAAAAAGAGTTAGAACTATAAGAAGATTAGAAGTTGTAGAAGCATTTAAGAAATCTGGAAATAAACCAGAGTGGATGATATTAGATGCTATTCCAGTTATACCACCTGATTTAAGACCGATGGTTCAATTAGATGGAGGAAGATTTGCAACATCTGACTTAAATGACTTATACAGAAGAGTTATAAATAGAAATAATAGATTAAAGAGATTATTAGAGCTTGGAGCTCCAGATATCATTGTAAGAAATGAGAAGAGAATGCTTCAAGAAGCTGTAGATGCTTTAATAGACAATGGTAGAAGAGGTAGACCAGTAACTGGACCAGGAAATAGACCATTAAAATCTTTATCAGATATGCTTAAAGGTAAGCAAGGTCGTTTCCGTCAAAACTTACTTGGTAAGCGTGTTGACTACTCAGGACGTTCTGTTATAGTTGTTGGACCAGAACTTAAATTCTATCAATGTGGTCTTCCTAAGAAGATGGCTCTTGAATTATTCAAGCCATTTGTTATGGATAGATTAGTTAAAGAAGGATATGCACACAACATAAAGAGTGCAAAATCTATAGTAGAAAAAGTTAAGCCGGAAGTTTGGGACGTATTAGAAGATGTTATAGAAGGACATCCAGTGATGCTTAACCGTGCTCCAACTCTTCATAGATTAGGTATACAAGCATTTGAACCAGTTTTAGTTGAAGGAAAAGCTATAAAGTTACATCCATTAGTATGTACAGCATACAACGCTGACTTCGATGGTGACCAAATGGCAGTACACGTTCCTTTATCTGTTGAAGCTCAAGCTGAGGCGAGATTCTTAATGTTATCTGTAAATAACATACTTGCTCCTAAAGATGGTTCTCCTATAACTACTCCTTCTCAGGATATGGTTCTAGGGTGTTACTACTTAACAATAGAAGCTCAAGAAGGTGCTAGAGGTACTGGAATGATCTTCAAAGATTATAATGAAATGATGCTTGCTTATGATAATAATGCAGTTACATTACACTCATTAGTTAAAGTAAGAAGAACTGTTGTGGGTGTTGGAACTCAATTAGTAGAAGCAACTGTTGGTAGATTTATATTCAATGAAAATATACCTCAAGACTTAGGATTCGTTGATAGAAACGAAGATAAGTTTGCTTTAGAAGTAGATTTCTTAGCAGATAAAAAGTCTTTAGGGAAAATAATAGATAAGTGTTTCAGAAAGCATGGAAACACAGTAACTGCTGAAATGTTAGACCATATAAAATCTTTAGGATTTAAATATTCTACAAGAGGTGGTATAACTGTTGCTGTTGCAGATATGAAAATACCAGAAGCTAAGAAAGGTTATATAACTGAAGCTGAAGGTAAAGTTGATAAATATGAAAAAGCATATAGAAGAGGTCTTATATCTAACGAGGAAAGATATGAGAGAGTAATAGAAACTTGGACAGAGACTACTGAAAAAGTTACAGATGCTCTTATGGCTAACCTAGATAGATTAAACAACATCTTCATAATGGCTCACTCTGGAGCCAGAGGTTCTAAGAACCAGATAAGACAGTTAGCTGGGATGCGTGGTCTGATGGCCAATGCATCTGGTAAGACAGTTGAAATACCAGTTAAATCTAACTTCCGTGAAGGTTTATCAGTACTTGAATACTTCACATCTTCACATGGAGCTAGAAAGGGTCTTGCCGATACAGCTCTACGTACAGCTGACTCAGGATACTTAACAAGAAGACTTGTTGATGTCAGTCAAGATGTTATTGTTAGGGATGTTGACTGTGGAACAATAGAAGATACAGAAATCTTTGCAATAAAAGATGGAAATGAAGTAATAGAAGAACTATATGATAGAATAGTTGGAAGATATACTATAGATCCTGTAGTTCATCCAGAAACAGGTGAAGTAATCGTTGAAGCTGATGCTATGATACAAGAAGATCAAGCTGAAAAGATTATAGAGGCTGGAATAAAAATAGTTAAGATAAGAACAGTTCTTAATTGTAGAACTAACCATGGAGTATGTTCTAAGTGTTATGGTAGAAACTTAGCTACTGGTAAAGAAGTTAATATAGGAGAAGCTGTTGGTATAATAGCTGCTCAATCAATCGGTGAACCTGGTACTCAGCTTACAATGCGTACATTCCATACAGGTGGGGTTGCCGGAGGAGATATAACACAAGGTCTTCCAAGGGTAGAGGAATTATTTGAAGCTAGAAAGCCAAAAGGGCTTGCTACAATAACTGAAGTATCAGGTAGAGTAGAGATAGATGAAACTGGTAAAAGAAAAGAAGCTACAGTAGTTCCAGAACAAGGTGAAGCACAAGTATATGCTATACCATATGGTTCAAGATTAAGAGTGAAAAATGGTCAATTTGTAGAAGCTGGAGAAGCTTTAACTCAAGGATCAATAAATCCTCATGATATAGTAAGAGTTAAAGGTATTGAAGGTGTTCAAGACTATGTTGTTAAAGAGGTTCAAAGAGTTTATAGAATGCAAGGGGTTGACATCAACGATAAACATATAGAAGTAATTGTTAGACAAATGCTATCTAAAGTTAAAGTTGAAGATCCAGGTGATACTGATTTATTACCAGGAGGATATGAAGATGTTCTTACATTCAATAAAACAAATGAAGAAGCTGAAGCTCAAGGCCTAAGACCTGCATCAGCTAAGAGAGTTTTACTTGGTATAACTAAAGCATCTCTTGCAACAGAATCTTTCTTATCAGCTGCATCATTCCAAGAAACTACTAGAGTATTAACAGAAGCTGCTATAAAAGGAAAAGAAGATCACTTAATAGGTCTTAAAGAAAATGTTATAATAGGTAAGTTAATACCAGCAGGAACAGGAATGAAGAGATACAAAAATATAGCAGTTGAAAAAATAGAAGAATAATTTTACTTTGTTATATAAACTAAACATCCTTGACATAAGGTGTCTCTGATGCTAAAATGTAAAGGTATGTGAAGTAAAGATATTAAATATTACTAAGGGCTAAGCTCTTAGTAATATTTTAAATATATTTTATTTTAACTAATAAAAAGCATAATAATATGCACCAAACTAAAGAGCTAAAACCACAAATGTGTGTTATAGACATTTATTGCAATGTAGCATACCTGCTACATATTATATCAGTATGAGCCCATATTGATGTAGTTGGCGGTCATTTAAGATCGAAAAATTTGGAAGGAGGTGCAGATGATGCCAACAATTAACCAATTAGTTCGTAAGAGAAGAAAAGCGATAGAAAAGAAATCTACTGCTCCAGCATTACAAAAAGGATACGATTCTTTACACAAGAAATCAACTGATACTAGTGCTCCACAAAAAAGAGGGGTTTGTACTTCAGTTAAAACATTTACTCCTAAGAAACCTAACTCAGCTTTAAGAAAAGTTGCCAGAGTTAGATTAACTAACGGTATAGAAGTTTCTGCTTATATACCAGGAGAAGGACACAACTTACAAGAACATAGTGTTGTTCTTATAAGAGGAGGAAGAGTTAAAGACCTTCCAGGGGTTAGATACCACATATTAAGAGGTACATTAGACACAGCTGGTGTTGATAAGAGAATGCAAGCTAGATCTAAGTACGGTGCTAAGAGACCTAAACCTGCAAAAAAATAAGCAATTAAAAATCAATTTCAATTATAGTTCGGTGCTTTAAATATATAGATATTTATGGCATCACGGCGTTTTATATGATGTCGAGTACCTATGATTTAAGATTAAATAATTAAGGAGGGAAGCAAAATGCCAAGAAAAGGTAATGTTCCAAAAAGAGAAGTTTTACCAGATCCATTATATGGAAGTAAGGTAGTAACTAAGTTAATAAATAACTTAATGATAGATGGGAAAAAAGGGAAATCTCAAAAGATAGTATATGATGCTTTCGAGATAATCGCTGAAAAAACTGGAGAAAATGCTTTAGAAATTTTCGAAACAGCTATGGAAAATATAATGCCTGTTTTAGAGGTTAAAGCTAGAAGAGTTGGTGGAGCTAACTACCAAGTTCCAATTGAGGTTAGACCTGAAAGAAGACAAACTTTAGGATTAAGATGGTTAGTAAACTATACTAGAGCTCGTGGTGAAAAAGGTATGGTTGAAAAGCTAGCTAAAGAAATAATGGATGCTGCTAACAATACAGGAGCTTCTGTTAAGAAGAAAGAAGATACTCATAAGATGGCAGAAGCTAATAAAGCATTTGCTCATTACAGATTCTAATAATAGGATATATTTGATATCCTTTTATTAGATAGGATGTCGTAAGGAGGAGAATCATGGCTAGAAAGTTTCCTTTAGAAAGAACTAGAAATATAGGAATCATGGCTCATATAGATGCTGGAAAAACTACTACTACAGAAAGAATCCTATTCTATACAGGGCAAACTCATAAAATAGGAGAAACTCACGAAGGAGCTTCTCAAATGGACTGGATGGAGCAAGAGAAGGAGAGAGGTATAACAATAACTTCTGCTGCTACTACTGCTGCTTGGAAAGACCATAGAATAAATATAATAGATACACCAGGACACGTCGATTTCACAGTTGAGGTTGAAAGATCTCTAAGAGTTCTTGACGGTTCAGTTGCAGTTTTCTGTGCTAAAGGTGGGGTTGAACCTCAATCTGAGAATGTATGGAGACAAGCTGATAACTATGGAGTACCTAGAGTTGCATTCGTAAATAAAATGGACATCATGGGTGCAGACTTCTACAATGTTGTAGCTATGATGAAAGATAGATTAGCTGCTAATGCAGTTCCGGTTCAATTACCAATAGGTAAAGAAGACTGGTTAGAAGGAGAAGTTGACCTTGTAGAAATGTGTGCTCACATATACAAAGATGACTTAGGTGTAGAAATAATAAAAACAGAAATACCAGAAGATATGAAAGAATTAGCTCAAGAGTGGAGAGAAAAGCTTGTAGAAGCTGTTGCTGAAACTGATGAAGAGTTAATGATGAAATACCTTGAAGGTGAAGAATTTACTGTTGAAGAAATAAAGACTGCTCTAAGAAAAGCTACTATAGCATGTGAACTTAACCCAGTATTCTGTGGTTCTGCTTACAAGAACAAAGGTGTTCAGTTATTATTAGATGGTGTTGTTGATTACTTACCAGCTCCAACTGATATACCTTCTATAAAAGGTATATTAGAAGATGGTGAAGAAGCAGAAAGACATTCATCTGATGAAGAACCATTCTCAGCTTTAGCATTCAAAATAATGACTGACCCATTTGTTGGGAAGTTAGCATTCTTCAGAGTTTACTCTGGGGTAATATCAAGTGGATCTTATCTTTTAAACTCTACTAAAAACAAGAGAGAAAGATTAGGACGTATACTACAAATGCATGCTAATACTAGAGAAGAAATAACAGAAGTGTATGCAGGAGATATCGCTGCAGCTGTTGGATTAAAAGATACTACTACTGGAGATACTTTATGTGATCCAGGTCATCCAATAGTACTTGAGACTATGGAATTCCCTGAGCCAGTTATATCTGTTGCTATAGAGCCTAAGTCAAAAGCTGCTCAAGAAAAAATGGGTGTAGCTCTTCAAAAGTTAGTTGAAGAGGATCCAACTTTCAGAGTTAGAACTGACGAAGAAACAGGACAAACTATAATATCAGGTATGGGTGAATTACACTTAGAGATAATAGTTGATAGATTATTAAGAGAATTCAAAGTTGAAGCTAACGTTGGAGCTCCACAAGTTGCTTATAGAGAGACTATAACTCAGCCAGTTGATATAGAGTATAAATATTCTAAACAATCAGGTGGTAGAGGTCAATACGGTCACGTTAAGATTAGAGTTAATCCTCAAGAGCCAGGAGCAGGATACAAATTCGAAAATAAAACTGTTGGTGGATCTGTACCAAAAGAGTACGTTGGGCCAACAGATGCAGGTATACAAGGTGCTATGGCATCTGGTGTAGTTGCTGGATTCCCAGTTGTTGACGTTGCTGTTGAATTATACGATGGTTCTTACCATGAAGTCGATTCATCAGAAATGGCATTCAAAATGGCTGGTTCTATGGCTATGAAGGACGCTCTTAAGAGAGGAAACTCTGTATTACTTGAGCCATACTTCAAAGTTGAAGTTGTTACTCCAGAAGAATACATGGGAGACGTTATGGGTGGATTAAACTCTAAGAGAGGTTTAATACAAGGTATGGAAGCTAGATCTGGTGCACAAGTTATAAATGCATTCGTTCCACTTTCAGAAATGTTTGGATACTCTACAGAGTTAAGATCTTCTACTCAAGGTCGTGCAACATACACTATGATATTCGACCATTATGAGCAAGTTCCAGCTTCAGTTGCTAAGAAAATAGCTGAAGGTAAATAATTAATTAATTTAATTAATTTTGTATATAATAAATAAGTAAGGCGAGGGAATCCTCGTCTTACAAAAAATAAAACCAATATTAAAGGGAGGAATTCAAAATGGCTAAAGCTAAATTTGAAAGAAACAAGCCACATGTTAATATAGGAACAATAGGTCACGTTGACCACGGTAAAACTACATTAACTGCAGCTATAACAAAAACATTATTCGATAGATATCAATTAGGAGAAGCAGTAGACTTCGCTAATATAGATAAAGCTCCAGAAGAAAGAGAAAGAGGAATCACAATATCAACTGCTCACGTTGAATATGAGACTCCAAACAGACATTACGCTCACGTTGACTGCCCAGGACATGCTGACTACGTTAAGAACATGATAACAGGTGCTGCTCAAATGGACGGTGCTATATTAGTTTGTTCTGCAACTGATGGACCAATGCCTCAAACAAGAGAGCATATATTATTATCAAGACAAGTTGGTGTACCATACATAGTAGTATTCTTAAACAAATGTGATATGGTAGACGATGAAGAATTATTAGAGTTAGTTGAAATGGAAGTTAGAGACTTATTAAACGAGTACGAATTCCCAGGAGATGACACTCCAATAGTAAGAGGATCTGCTTTAATGGCATTACAAGATTCTTCTTCAGAGTGGGGAGATAAGATAGTTGAATTATTCGAGCAAATAGACGAATATATACCAGCTCCAGAGAGAGATGTAGATAAAGACTTCTTAATGCCAGTAGAAGACGTATTCTCTATAACAGGTAGAGGAACAGTTGCTACAGGTAGAGTTGAAAGAGGAGTATTAAAGGTTCAAGACGAAGTTGAACTAGTAGGTTTAGCTGAAGAGCCAAGAAAAATGGTAATAACAGGAGTAGAAATGTTCAGAAAGTTATTAGACCAAGCACAAGCTGGAGATAACATAGGAGCATTAATAAGAGGTGTACAAAGAAATGAAATAGAAAGAGGACAAGTTTTAGCTAAGCCAGGAACTGTTAAGCCTCACACTAAGTTCAATGCAGAAGTATACGTATTAAAGAAAGAAGAAGGTGGAAGACATACTCCATTCTTCGATGGATACAGACCTCAATTCTACTTCAGAACAACTGACGTAACAGGAGCTTGTAAGTTACCAGAAGGTGTAGAAATGGTTATGCCTGGAGATAACATCCAAATGAATATAGAGTTAATAAACTCAATAGCAATAGAAGAAGGATTAAGATTCGCAATAAGAGAAGGTGGAAGAACAGTAGCATCAGGTGTTGTTTCTTCTATAATAGAGTAATCTATTATCCACTATATATATAAAAGGAAGATGTTTAACATCTTCCTTTTTTTATTGGATTATTTAAAAATAAAAAACATTGACAAAATTGTTGAAAGAATATATACTATCCTAGTACCCGTTAAGATTCTCAACACAAAATTTGTAGTAAGTTTTACATACAAAAAATATTTTGTAAAATTATAAAAAAAACTTGAAAAAAAGTAAAAAATAATATAAAATATAATAGTGTGCTTGAGAGATGCGAAATGAAAGACAAGTAAAGTAATATCCTAGAGATAGGCGACGAGATGCCGATTTTTAAAAAAACACAACACACCCGGAACTGTGTATCGGTATCAGTCGTGCGTAACCAAAAAAATTAAACGTACGATAAAGGAGGGAAACTAAAATGGCTAACAATGGAAAAATAAGAATAAGATTAAAGTCATATGATCACAAATTATTAGATTTTTCAGCTGCTAAAATAGTTGAAACTGCTAAAAAAGCTGGATCACAAGTTTCAGGACCTGTGCCACTACCAACTGAAAAGCAAGTTGTAACTATATTAAGAGCTGTACACAAGTATAAGGACTCTAGAGAGCAATTCGAAATGAGAACTCATAAGAGATTAATAGACATAGCAAACCCAACACCTAAGACAGTTGACTCATTAATGAAGTTAGACTTACCAGCTGGTGTTGATATAGAAATAAAGTTATAAGATAAGCCTCTAAGATACGATCCTATAAGGCAACTATCTTAGAATGATTATGAGAAATCATAATCCGCTGTAAGATTATAGGAGGTGCGATATGAAAGGAATATTAGGAAAAAAGTTAGGAATGACTCAAATATTCACTGAAGCAGGGAATGTAGTACCTGTAACTGTTGTTGAAGCAGGACCAGTAGTGGTTACTCAAATAAAGACAACAGAAAAAGAAGGATACAATGCAGTTCAAGTAGGTTTTGCAGATGCTAAAGAGAAATCTTTAAACAAGCCTCAAAAAGGACATCTTGCTGCTGCTAACGTATTAAAGAAACACTTAAAAGAATTCAGAATGGATTCAGTAGAAGAGTTCACAGTAGGACAAGAAATGAAAGCTGATATATTTGCAGCTGGAGAAATGATAGATGTTACTGGAACAAGTAAAGGTAAGGGATTCCAAGGTCCAATAAAGAGACATGGTCAATCAAGAGGTCCTGAATCTCACGGTTCTAGATACCACAGAAGACCAGGTTCAATGGGAGCATGTTCTTTCCCAGGTAGAGTTTTCAAAAACAAAAAACTTGCTGGTCACATGGGTAGCGTTACAGTAACTGTTCAAAACTTAGAAGTAGTTAGAGTAGATGCTGATAAGAACCTTATATTAGTTAAGGGTGCTATACCAGGAGCTAAAGGTTCAGTAGTAACTATAAAAGAAGCAGTAAAGGCTTCTAAATAATAACTAACCTAAGAAAGGAGGAAGCACAATGCCAAAATTAAATATATTAAATGTTAATGGACAAAATGTTGGAGAAATCGAATTAGCAGAAGCTATATTCGGTGTTGAAGTTAACGAGCACGTATTATACGAAGTAGTTAAAAATCAATTAGCAAACAAGAGACAAGGTACTCAATCTGCTAAAACTAGAGCAGAAGTTAGAGGTGGCGGAAGAAAACCTTGGAAACAAAAAGGAACTGGTAGAGCTAGACAAGGTTCTATAAGAGCTGTACAATGGGTTGGTGGAGGAGTTGCTTTTGCACCTAAGCCAAGAGATTACAGTTACACTTTACCAAAGAAAGTTAGAAGATTAGCTATAAAATCAGCTTTATCATCTAAAGTTCAAAACAACGAAATAATAGTTTTAGATGCTTTAAATATGGAAGCTCCAAAAACTAAAGAATTCGTTCAAATATTAAAGAACATAAATGCTTCTAAGAAAGCTTTAGTAGTAACAGCTGAAAAGAACGAGAACGTTGTAAAATCAGCTAGAAACATAGAAGGTGTTCAAGCTGCTACAGTTAATACTATAAACGTTTATGACATATTAAAGTACGATACTTTCGTAATAACTACAGACGCAGTTAAGAAAGTGGAGGAGGTGTACGCATAATGACTAATCCACATGATATAATAATGAAACCAGTTGTAACTGAACAAAGTATGACTGAAATGGTTGAGAAGAAATATACTTTTGTTGTTGCTAAAAGCGCAAACAAAACTGAAATAAAGAAAGCTGTAGAAAGCATATTCGGAGTTAAAGTTGATAAAGTAAATACTTTAAACTACGATGGAAAAGTTAAGAGAATGGGTAGAAACGAAGGAAGAACTGCAAGTTTCAAGAAAGCAGTAGTTAAGTTAGCTGCTGATAGTAAAGAAATAGAATTCTTCCAAGGTATGTAATTAACCTTAATAAACAAAGGAGGGAAAACAGATGGCTATAAAAAAGTTTAGACCAACTTCTCCTGCCTTAAGACAAATGACAGTTTTAGTTTCTGATGAAATAACTTGTAACGAACCAGAAAGATCTCTTTTAGTTTCGTTAAAAAAGAATTCTGGAAGAAACGTACATGGTAAAATAACTGTTCGTCACAGAGGTGGAGGAAACAGAAGAAAATATAGAATAATAGATTTCAAGAGAAATAAAGATGGAATACCTGCTAAGGTTGCTACTGTTGAGTATGATCCAAATAGAACTGCTAACATAGCATTATTAAACTATGCTGACGGTGAAAAAAGATATATACTAGCTCCAGTTGGAATACAAGTTGGAGATACTGTATTATCAGGACCAGAAGCTGATATAAAGCCAGGTAACGCAATGGCATTAAAAGATATGCCAGTTGGTACAGTAGTACACAACGTTGAATTAAAGCCAGGAAAAGGAGCTCAGTTAGTTAGATCTGCTGGAGCATCTGCTCAATTAATGGCTAAAGAAGGAAAAACTGCATTACTAAGATTACCATCAGGTGAAATGAGATTAGTAAGCATAAATTGTAAAGCTACAATAGGACAAGTTGGAAACTTAGAACACGGTAACGTTGTTATAGGTAAAGCTGGTAGAAAAAGACATATGGGTATAAGACCTACAGTTAGAGGTTCTGTAATGAACCCTTGTGACCATCCACACGGTGGAGGGGAAGGTAGATCTCCAATAGGTAGAGCTAATCCAGTTACACCTTGGGGTAAACCAGCACTTGGATATAAAACTAGAAAGAAAAATAAAGCTTCTGATAAGTTAATAGTATCAAGAAGAACTAAGTAATAGATTTATTTTTGCTCGAAAGGAGGAAATAAAATGTCAAGATCAACTAAAAAAGGACCTTTTATACATGCAAGACTTTTAAAGAAGATAGAAGATATGAATGCTTCTGGAAATAGAGAAGTTATAAAGACTTGGTCAAGATCTTCAACTGTATTCCCACAAATGGTTGAACATACAATAGCTGTACATGATGGAAGAAAACATGTGCCAGTTTATATAACTGAAGATATGGTTGGACACAAGTTAGGTGAATTCGTTCCTACAAGAACTTTCAAAGGGCACAAGGACGACGAAAAATCTAATAAGAGAAGATAATTAAAGATCTAACTAAGGAAGGAGGAAATTGTAATGGAAGCAAAAGCTACTGCAAAATACGTACGTGTATCACCTAGAAAAGCAGGTCAAATATGCGGCCTTGTTAGAGGAAAAAATGTTGATGAAGCTTTAGCAATATTAAAGTATACTCCAAGAGGAGCTGCTTCAATAATAGCTAAGGTTGTAAAATCAGCGAAAGCTAATGCAGAAAACAATCACGAGATGGATGTTGAAAATTTATATATAGCTTCAATAGTTGCTAATCAAGGACCAACTATGAAGAGATTCATGCCTAGAGCTATGGGTCGTGCAACTATGATAAGAAAGAGAACTTCTCATATAGAGGTTGTTCTTAAAGAGAAAAAATAATAATAGATAGGAGGGAAACACATGGGTCAAAAGGTTAATCCACACGGTTTAAGAGTCGGTGTTATAAAGGACTGGGACTCAAGATGGTTCGCAACTGATAAAAAAGAGTTCGGAAACTTATTATTAGAAGACCATAATATACGTAAATTCTTAAAGAATAAATTATACTCAGCTGGTGTTGCTAAGATAGAAATAGAAAGATCAGCAAACAAATTAAAGCTAGACTTACACGTTGCTAAGCCAGGTGTAGTTATAGGTAAAGGTGGAGCTGGAATAGAAGCTCTTAAAGCTGAGTTAGAAAAGATGACTAAGAAAAATGTTATAGTTAACATAGTAGAAGTTAGAAACCCAGATAGAGAAGCTCAATTAGTAGCTGAAAATATAGCTTTAGCTATAGAAAGAAGGGTTGCTTTCAGAAGAGCTATGAAGCAAGCAATACAAAGAGCTATGAAATCAGGAGTTAAAGGTATAAAAGTATCTGCTTCTGGTAGACTTGGTGGAGCTGAAATGGCTAGAACTGAAGGATACAGCGAAGGAAATGTACCTCTTCAAACAATAAGATCTGACATAGAGTACGGATTTGCTGAAGCAAACACTACTTATGGAAAGACTGGTATCAAAGTTTGGATATGCAACGGAGAAGTTTTACCAACTAGAAACGGTGTAAACCCAAGAGAAGATAGAAGAGATAACAATAGAAGAGATAGAAGAGACAATAGAAGAAACGATAGAAGAAACGACAGAAGAAATGATAGATCTAACAACAATAGATCAAACAACAGAGGACCAAGACCTCAAAGAACTGAGAATAAACAAGCTTAATAGAAGCACAGTTAAGGAAGGAGGAAAATACTCATGTTAATGCCAAAAAGAGTAAAACGTCGTAGAGTACACAGAGGTAGCTTAGCTGGAAAGGCTCATAAAGGTAACAAAGTTACTTATGGAGAGTTCGGTTTAGTTGCTTTAGAGCCATCTTGGATAACTTCTAACCAAATAGAAGCTGCCAGAATAGCTATGACTAGATATATAAAAAGAGGGGGAAAAGTTTGGATAAAGATATTCCCTCACAAACCAGTAACAAGAAAACCTGCAGAAACTCGTATGGGTGCTGGTAAAGGTTCACCAGAATACTGGGTAGCAGTAGTTAAACCAGGAAGAGTTATGTTCGAATTAGCAGGTGTTTCAGAAGATAAAGCTAGAGAAGCAATGAGACTTGCTATGCATAAACTTCCAGTTAAATGTAAGTTTGTGAAACGTGAAGATTTAGAAGTAGAGGGTGGTGAATAGGATGAAAGCTAAAGAACTAAGAGATTTAACAAGCGAAGAGTTAATGAACAAGTTAAATGGTTTTAAAAGTGAATTATTTAGCTTAAGATTCCAATTAGCTACTGGTCAATTAGAAAACACAGCAAGAATCAAGTTCGTTAAGAAAGATATAGCTAGAGTTAAAACTATACTTGCTGAAAGAAAGTTAAACGAAACTAGAGCTTAATTTTGGAAAGGAGGCTGTCAAACATGGAAAGAGGAAGAAGAAAAGTAAGAGTAGGCCGTGTTGTTAGTAATAAAATGGAAAAAACAATAGTTGTTGCTGTTGAAGATTTCGTACGTCATCCATTATATAACAAGCCAGTTAAGAGAACTAAGAAATTTAAGGCTCACGATGAAAACAACGTATGTAGCATCGGAGATAGAGTAAGAATAATGGAAACTAGACCTTTATCTAAAGACAAGAGATTCAGACTAGTTGACGTTATAGAGAAAGTTAAGTAGTTTGTAGAGAAGGAGGGATTACGATATGATACAACAAGAATCACGTCTAAGAGTTGCTGATAACTCAGGAGCTAAAGAACTTTTAACTATCCGTGTATTAGGCGGAAGTAAAAGAAGATATGGTAACATAGGTGACGTTATAGTTGCAACTGTTAAAAGTGCAACACCAGGTGGAGTTGTAAAAAAAGGTAAAGTAGTTAAAGCTGTTATAGTAAGAACTAAGCAAGGCGTAAGACGTAAAGATGGTAGTTATATATCATTCGACGAGAATGCTGCGGTTATCATAAAAGATGATAAAACTCCAGTAGGAACTCGTATATTCGGGCCTGTTGCTAGAGAGTTAAGAGACAACGACTTTATGAAGATAGTATCTCTTGCTCCAGAAGTACTATAATAAGGAGGTGCAATAGGACATGATGCGTGTAAAAAAAGGTGACACTGTTGTAGTTATAGCAGGAAAAGATAAAGGTAAAAAAGGTACAGTTGCTAAGGTTTTCACTAAAACTAATAAAGTATTAGTTGAAGGTGTTAACGTTATAACTAAACACCAAAAGCCAACTGCTGTTAACCCACAAGGTGGAATAATAAATAAAGAAGCCCCAATACACATATCTAACGTAATGCCAGTAGATCCTGAAACAGGAAAAGGTACTAGAGTTAGAGTTGAAGTTAAAGATGGGCAAAAAGTTAGAGTATCAGTAAAGAGCGGAAAAGAATTATAATAAGCTTGAAAGGAGGGACCACAAATGACTTCTAGATTACAAGAAAAATATGTTAAAGAAGTTGCTCCAGCTTTAATGGAGAAATTTGGATACAAAAATGTTATGGAAATACCTAAGTTAGAGAAAATAGTAATAAACATGGGTATAGGTGATGCAAGAGAAAATCCAAAAGGATTAGAAGCTGCAGTTGCAGAATTAGAAATGATATCTGGACAAAAGCCAGTTATAACAAAGGCTAGAAAATCAGTAGCTAACTTCAAATTAAGAGAAGGAATGCCTGTTGGAACTAAAGTTACTTTAAGAGCTGACAAGATGTTCTACTTCATGGACAAGTTAGTAAACATTTCTTTACCAAGAGTTAGGGACTTCAGAGGAGTTAATGCTAATGCATTCGATGGAAGAGGAAACTACGCTTTAGGATTAAAAGAGCAATTTATATTCCCTGAAATAGAGTACGACAAGGTTGACAAAGTAAGAGGAATGGATGTAATATTCGTAACTACAGCTAAAACTGATGAAGAAGCTAGTGAGTTATTAAGATTATTAGGAATGCCATATTCTAAGTAAATAAAGGAGGGATTCCAGTGGCTAGAAAAGCGATGGTTGTAAAACAACAAAAAAAGCAAAAGTACTCAACTAGAGAGTACACTAGATGTACAATATGTGGTAGACCACATTCTGTGCTAAGAAAATTCGGTGTGTGCCGTATATGCTTTAGAGAATTAGCTTATAAAGGTCAAATACCTGGTGTAAGAAAAGCAAGTTGGTAAGACTTGGTTAAAATGGAAGGAGGTTTACAATTATGACAATGACAGATCCAATAGCAGATATGTTAACACGTATAAGAAATGCTAACATGGTTAAGCATGAAACTGTTGATGTTCCTGCTTCTAATATGAAGAAAGAATTAGCTAGAATCTTATTAGAAGAAGGTTTCATAAGAGGGTACGATGTTATAGAAGATGGAAAGCAAGGAATAATAAGAATACAATTAAAGTACGGACAAATAGGCGAGAGAGTTATAACAGGATTAAAGAGAATATCTAAACCTGGTATGAGAGTTTACGCTGCTAAAGAAGAATTACCAAAAGTATTAAACGGATTAGGTATATCAATAATATCTACTTCTAAAGGTATATTAACTGACAAGCAAGCTAGAAATGCAGCCGTTGGTGGAGAAGTAATCTGCTACGTGTGGTAATAAAAACGAACAATGTAAGGAGGTGCAACTATGTCAAGAATAGGTGTTAAGCCAATAAACGTTCCTACAGGTGTTGAAGTAACTATAGCTGAGGATAACTTAGTTACAGTAAAAGGACCAAAAGGAACTTTAACAAAGCAATTCACTAATGAATTAGCTATAAAAAAAGAAGAAAATACTATATTAGTTGAAAGACCAACTAATAATAAAAAACATAGATCTTTACACGGATTAACTAGAACTTTAATAGATAATATGGTAGTAGGTGTTACTACTGGATTCGAAAAGAAGTTAGAGTTAGTTGGTGTTGGTTACAGAGCTCAAAAGCAAGGAAACAAGTTAGTTATGAACTTAGGATACTCTCATCCAGTTGAGATGGTAGATCCAGAAGGAATAACTGTTGAAGCTCCAAACCAAACTGAATTAGTTGTTAAAGGAATCGACAAGCAATTAGTAGGTAACTATGCTGCTAAGATAAGAGCTTGGAGAGAGCCAGAGCCATACAAAGGTAAAGGTATAAGATACGCTGGTGAAGTTGTAAGACGTAAAGAAGGTAAAACTGGTAAGAAATAATACCAAACATAAAAGCTAGAAAGGAGTGATCTCTGTGTTTAAAAAAGCTAACAAAAACGCAAATAGACTTCAAAGACATAAGAGAGTTCGTAGAAAAATAACTGGAACTACTCAAAGACCAAGATTATGTATATTTAGAAGTTCTAATAACATATATGCTCAAATAATAGATGATACAAACAGAGTAACTGTTGTTTCTGCATCTTCTTTAGAAGCTGAAATAAAAGGTGCTGTTAATCACTGTGGAAATAAAGAAGCAGCTAAAAAAGTTGGAGAACTTGTTGCTAAGAGAGCTGTAGAGAAAGGTATAACTGAAGTTGTATTTGACAGAGGTGGATACTTATATCACGGAAGAGTTCAAGAATTAGCAGAAGGTGCTAGAGAAGCTGGACTTAAGTTCTAATACAAAGGAGGGAAAATAATGCTACGTCGTAAACCAATAGATGCAAGACAACTTGATCTTCAAGAGAAAGTTATCGAAGTAAGACGTGTTACTAAGGTTGTTAAAGGTGGTAGAAACTTTAGATTTGCAGCTTTAGTAGTTGTTGGAGATGAAAACGGACACGTTGGTATAGGTGCTGGTAAAGCTATGGAAGTACCAGATGCTATAAGAAAAGCAGTTGAAGATGCTAAGAAGAATTTAATAACTGTACCTATGGTTGGTACAACTATACCTCACCAAACAAACGGACATTTTGGTGCTGGAAAAATATTAATAATGCCTGCTGCTCAAGGTACAGGAGTTATAGCTGGGGGACCTGCTAGAGCTGTACTTGAATTAGCTGGATTAAAGGATGTTAGAGCTAAATCTTTAGGAACTAACAACCCAAGAAACATGGTAAATGCTACAATAGAAGGTTTAAAATCTTTAAGAACAGCTGAAGATATAGCTAAACTTAGAGGTAAAAAAGTAGAAGATCTTCTAGGGTAAGGAGGTAGTAAAAAAATGGCTAAATTACAAATAAAGTTAGTTAGAAGTACAATAGGAACTACTCCTAACCAAAGAAAGAACGTAGAAGCGTTAGGATTAAGAAAAAGAGAGCAAGTAGTTGTTAAAGAAGACAACGCTCAAATGAGAGGTATAATAGCTAAAGTTAGTCACTTAGTAGAAGTTACTGAAATAGCTGAATAATAATAATTTAAACAAATACTAAGGGAGGTGCAATCCATGAAGTTACATGAATTAAGACCTGCTGAAGGTGCAGTTTCTTCTAAAAAAAGATTAGGAAGAGGTACTGCTACTGGACAAGGTAAAACTTCAGGACGTGGACAAAAAGGTCAAAAGTCTCGTTCAGGTGGTGGAGTAAGAGTTGGATTCGAAGGTGGACAAATGCCACTTGCTAGAAGACTTCCTAAGAGAGGATTCAAGAATCCTTGTAAGAAAGTTTACTCACTAGTTAACGTAGAAACTTTAAATAGATTCGAAAACGGAACAGAAATAAATGCTGACTTACTTAAGTCAACTGGAGTAATAAGCAAAATAGAAAAAGACGGCGTTAAAATCTTAGGTGAAGGTAACTTAGAAAGAGCTTTAACTATAAAAGCTGCTAAGTTTACTGCTTCAGCGCAAGAAAAAATAGAAAAAGCTGGAGGAAAAGCAGAATTAGTTTAATCTAATCTGCTAACTCTTGGCCATAAGGCAGGGGTGAGTTTAACGTGCTGTCAAACTTAAAACAAGCTTGGAAAATAAAAGATGTAAGAAGAAAAATTTTATATACTTTGATGATGATTGTTATCTTTAGGATAGGATGTACAATTCCTGTACCTGGAGTTAATAGAGATATTATAAAGGGAATGGTTGACGGAAACGGTCTTCTTTCCCTGTATAATATGTTTACAGGAGGAGCTTTTAGCAACTTTACCTTATTTGCATTAGGAATCAGTCCTTATATAACGGCATCTATAATCATTCAACTTTTAACTATTGGATTCCCAGCTCTTGAAGAACTTCAAAAGTCTGGTGAAGAAGGTAAGAAAAAGATAAATAAATACACTAAGTATACAGCATTAGGATTAGCTATAGTACAAGCTATCGGTATAACACTAGGAATAGTGAGACGTGCTTTACAAACAGATAGTGTATTTTTTATAGTTACTGTTATAGTCACATTAATTTCAGCAAGTATGCTTTTAATGTGGATGGGAGATAAGATTACTGAAAAAGGATTAGGTAATGGAAGCTCTATAATAATATTTATAGGAATTATATCAAGAATTCCTAAAGACATAACTCAATCAATATCTCAATTTGAAAGCGGAAGCGTTGGATTGTGGGTATTAATAGTTATGGCTGTAGTATCGCTTCTTACAGTAGCTGCGGTTACATATATACAAGAAGCTACAAGAAAAATACCTGTACAATATGCTAAAAGAGTTGTAGGAAGAAAAACATATGGGGGTCAAAATTCTCATATACCAATGAAAGTGAATCAATCTGGAGTTATTCCAGTTATATTTGCAAGTTCATTGTTAGCTTTCCCTCAAACTATAGCTATATTTATGGGGAAAGATGCTCAAGCATTTGTAACTAAATTCTTATCTCCAACTGGAGAGCCAGGATTCTGGATCTATTTAGTTATAGAAGTTGTGTTAATAATATTCTTCTCTTATTTCTATACTACTATATCGTTCAATACTGAAGATATAACTAATAATATGAAAAATAGTGGAGGTTTTATACCAGGTATAAGACCGGGTAATCCAACTATGGACTACTTAAATAGAATATTATCAAGATTAACTTTAGCAGGAGCATTATTCTTAGCTGTTATAGCTGTAATTCCTTCTATAATAGGTAAATTTACTGGCGTACATTTAAGTTTAGCTGGCACATCATTACTTATAGTTGTAGGTGTTGCATTAGAGCTTAAGAGACAGCTAGAATCAAATCTAGTAATGAGAAGCTATCAAGGCTTTTTAAAATAAATGGAGATGATCATATGAGAATAATATTACTTGGACCTCCTGGTGCGGGTAAGGGTACTCAAGCAGCAGGGATAGTAGAAAAATACAATATACCTCATATATCAACTGGAGATATATTCAGAAAGAATATAAAAGAAGGTACAGAACTTGGTAAAAAAGCTAAAGGATATATAGATCAAGGTCTTTTAGTTCCAGATGAATTAACAGTAGGTTTAGTTACTGATAGAATAGCTCAATCTGATTGTGAAAAAGGATTCATGTTAGATGGATTCCCAAGAAATGTAGCTCAAGCTCAACATTTAGATGAATATCTAAAAGAAGTTGGTATATCTTTAGACAAAGTTGTTAACATTGAAGTTGATAAAGATATATTAGTAGGTAGAGCAGTAGGTAGAAGAATCTGCAAATCTTGCGGAGCTACTTACCATGTTGAGTTTAATCCTCCAAAAGTAGATGGCGTATGCGATGTATGTGGAGGAGAACTTTACCAAAGAGCTGATGATAATGAAGAAACTGTATCAAAAAGAATACAAGTTTACTTAGATGAAACTAAGCCTTTAGTTAACTATTATTCTGAAGAAGGTATAATAGCTAATATAAATGGTCAACAATCTATAGATAATGTATTTGGAGATATAGTTGAGGCTCTAGGAAGTGAAAAATAATGATTATTTTAAAATCTAAGCAAGAGATTGAACTTATGAGAGAATCAGGTAAAATCGTTGCTGAAACACATGAGATTTTAAGAGATGCTATTAAACCGGGAATATCTACTTTAAAGTTAGATGAAATAGCTGAAAATCATATTAGAAAATATAATGCTATCCCATCTTTTAAAGGTTATAACGGATTTAAAGGATCTATATGCGCTTCTATTAATGAAGAAGTTGTACATGGAATACCTGGATCTAAAACTTTAAAAGACGGAGATATTATAAGTATCGATATCGGTGCTTATTTTAAAGGATATCATGCAGATTCAGCAAAAACACATGCGGTAGGCATAATATCTGAAGAGGATAGGAAATTAATAGAAGTAACAAAAGAAAGCTTCTATGAAGGATTAAAGTTTGCTAAACTAGGATGTAGACTTTCTGACATTTCGCACGCAGTACAAACACATGTAGAAAATAACAATTTTTCTGTAGTTAGAGACCTTGTAGGACATGGAGTTGGTAAACAACTACATGAAGATCCTCAAATACCTAATTATGGACGTCCAGGTAAGGGCCCTAAACTTAAAGAGGGTATGGTTCTTGCAATAGAGCCTATGGTTAACTATGGTACACACTATGTTAAAATGTTAGGTGATGGTTGGACGATTGTTACAAATGACTCTAAAAGGTCAGCTCATTATGAGCATACGATAGCTATTACTGAAGATGAACCTTTGATATTAACAAAGTTATAGTCAGAAATGTAGGTGGAAATTATGCTATCAAATAACATAAGTGTAGGGCAAGTTGTTAAAAATACATCTGGAAGAGATGCTGGTAGATTGTTTTTCGTAGTAAAAATAATTGATGATAAGTATGTTCTTATCTCGGATGGTAAAAAAAGAAAACTTGAAAATCCTAAACTAAAAAAAGTTAAGCACTTGCAAAAGTATGATATTATTAATTGTATGGTTAAAAATAAGATAGAGTCAGATGAATCTATCACAAATACTTTTTTAAGAGCTGAACTTGGAAAGTTAAACAATGTTTAGCTTATTGAATGGAGGTTTGGTTAGTTAATGGCCAAAAAAGATGTTATAGAATTTGAGGGTACAGTTACAGAAAACTTACCTAATGCTATGTTTAAAGTCAAGCTAGAAAATGGACATGAAGTTTTATGTCATCTTTCTGGGAAGCTAAGAATGAACTTTATAAGGATTCTTGAAGGAGATAAAGTTAATGTTGAGCTTTCTCCATATGACCTTACAAGAGGAAGAATTACTTGGCGTAAGAAGTAGACTATCGATGCTAGTCTATAAGGAGGGATTAATAATGAAAGTAAGACCATCAGTAAAACCAATGTGTGAAAAATGTAAAGTAATAAAGAGAAAAGGTAGAGTAATGGTTATATGTGAAAATCCTAAGCACAAGCAAAAGCAAGGTTAATAAATTGTGCTAGCATTTTGTTAAATATTATAGTATAATATCATATTGTGATAATTAACAAACTTTTTTTGGATTTTATATAAACATGAACCGGAATTAACTTATTATTTAAGAAAATTTAATCATGAAAAAAGTTAAAAAAGTTAAGTTGTAGGAGGTGCAAAGTATGGCAAGAATAGCTGGGGTAGATTTACCTAGAGAAAAAAGAGCAGAAATAGGCTTAACATATATCTACGGTATAGGTAAGGCAACTGCTAACGAAATATTAGCTAAAGCTGACATAGATCCTAACGTAAGAATCAAAGATTTATCTGAAGATCAAGTAAATGACTTAAGAAAGATAATAGACAATGATTTCTTAGTTGAGGGAGATTTAAGAAGAGAAATAGCTTTAAACATAAAGAGATTAAGAGATATAAAATGTTACAGAGGTATGAGACATGCTAAAGGTCTTCCTCTAAGAGGTCAAAAGACTAAGACTAACGCTAGAACTAGAAAAGGTCCTAGAAAGACTGTATCTCGTAAGAAGAAGAAGTAATAGTTAGAAGAGGAGGGAAGAATAATGGCTAAACCAAAAAAGAAAGTTACACGTGTTAGAAGAAGAGAGCGTAAAAACATAGAACGTGGACATGCTCATATACAATCAACTTTTAACAATACTATAATAACTTTAACAGACGTTCATGGTAACGCATTATCTTGGGCAAGTTCTGGACAATTAGGATTCAAAGGATCAAGAAAAGCAACTCCATTTGCATCTCAAATGGCTGCTGAAACAGCTGCTAAAGCTGCAATGGAACACGGATTAAAGACTGTAGAAGTATTCGTAAAAGGACCAGGTTCTGGTAGAGAAGCTGCTATAAGAGCTTTACAAGCAACTGGATTAGAAGTAACTATGATAAAAGACGTTACTCCAATACCACACAACGGATGTAGACCACCAAAAAGAAGAAGAGTGTAATATAGGAGGTGTAATTAATGGCAAGATATACAGGTGCATCATGTAGACAATGTCGTAGAGAAGGAATGAAGTTATTCCTTAAAGGTGACAGATGTTATACTGACAAATGTGCTATAGTTAAAAGAAACTATGCTCCAGGACAACATGGACAAGGAAGAAAGAAAGTTTCTAACTATGGATTACAATTAAGAGAAAAACAAAAAGTTAAGAGAATATACGGAGTTTTAGAAACTCAATTCAGAAATTTATATGAGCGTGCTGAGAAAACACCTGGAATAACAGGGGAAAACTTATTAAGCTTATTAGAAAGAAGATTAGACAACGTAGTTTACAGAATGGGATTAGCATCTTCTAGAAAAGAAGCTAGACAATTAGTAAGACACGGTCACTTCACTTTAAACGGACATAAGGTAGATATACCTTCTTTAACAGTTTCTAATGGAGATGTTATAGCTGTTAAAGAAACATCTAAATCTTCTGCAAAATTCAAAGGATTAGTTGAAAATAGCTCAAGAATAGCTCCTAAATGGTTAGATGCTAGCTTAGAGAACATGACAGCTTCTGTTGTTGCTAATCCAGGAAGAGAAGATATAGATCTTGAAATAGCTGAACACTTAATAATAGAGCTTTACTCTAAGTAATAAGTATAGTTATAAAAAATATTTTAAGATTTTGTTTACCCTCAGTGGATTAATAAATTTTAAGGAGGGTTTTGTCCATGATAGAAATAGAAAAACCAAGAGTAGATATAATTGAAATTAGCGAAGACCATAGATATGGTAAATTCGTTATAGAGCCTCTAGAAAGAGGATATGGAATAACTATAGGTAATGCACTAAGAAGAATATTATTATCTTCTTTACCAGGAGTAGCTGTTAACTCTATAAGAATAGATGGAGTTCTTCATGAATTCACAACAGTGTCTGGTGTTAAAGAAGATGTTACAGAAATAATATTAGCATTAAAAGAATTATCAGCTACTATAGATGGTGAAGGAAGTAGAACACTTAAAATAGAAGCACAAGGACCATGCACAGTAACAGGTGCTGACATAATATGTCCTCCAGATGTTGAAATAATAAGTAAAGATTTACATATAGCTACGCTAGATGATAATTCTAAACTTAACATGGAAATATCTGTTAACAAAGGAAGAGGTTATGTATCTTCTGAAGACAATAAAACAGAGCATATGCCTATAGGAGTTCTTCCTGTAGACTCAATATATACTCCTGTTGAAAAAGTTAGCTACCATGTAGAAAATACTAGAGTTGGTCAAAAATCAGATTACGATAAATTAATACTTGAAGTTTGGACTAATGGAAGTATAAATCCTCAAGAAGGAATATCACTTGCAGCTAAGGTTCTAGTTGAACATCTAAATCTATTCATTGATTTAACAGAGCATGTAAGCAATGTTGAAATAATGGTAGAAAAAGAAGAAGATCAAAAAGAAAAAGTTCTAGAGATGACTATCGAAGAACTTGACTTATCAGTTAGATCTTACAACTGTTTAAAGAGAGCGGGAATAAATACAGTTGAAGAATTAGCTAATAGATCTGAAGAAGACATGATGAAAGTTAGAAACTTAGGTAAAAAATCATTAGAAGAAGTTATCCAAAAGTTAGAAGAACTTGGATTAAATCTTAAACCAAGCGAAGAGTAAGTGCAAAGGAGGGATAAGCATGGCTAAGTACCGTAAATTAGGACGTGTAACTGCTCATAGAAATCTTATGTTAAGAAACTTAGTAACAGACTTACTAAGAAATGGAAAAATAGAAACTACAGTTACTAGAGCAAAAGAAACTCGTAGAATGGCAGAAAAGATGATAACTCTTGCTAAGAGAGGGGATCTTCATGCTAGAAGACAAGTTTTAGCTTATGTTTTAGATGAGACAGTAGTTAACAACTTATTCACTGATATAGCTCCGAAATATGCAGAGAGAAACGGTGGATACACTAGAATAATAAAAATAGGACCAAGAAGAGGCGACGCTGCTGAAATGGCTCTAATAGAATTAGTATAGTATATAAAGGATTAGGCTTAGCCTAGTCCTTTTTTTATATTCAAGAAAAAAATTAATATATTAAAATGATGATAAACTATAAAATAAGATTTATATATTTAAATGAAAAAATTTAATTACATAATAAAAACACTGAACTTACAAAGTGAACTATATGTTTAGTTGCTAATGTGAATAATTTTTTTGTTTTATAAATAACTTTTGAAATTTAATGAAGGATAAAATGAAATATAAAGTTAGACACTTGTATTTTAGGTGGATTTTTATATTAATTTAGAATTTAAATTGTGTTATAATACAATAGAAATTGTAAATTAAGAGCACTACTAACAAAAGGAGAAAAGTTTATGAAAGTTAATGATATAGTAAGTGTTGAAGATATTTCATTTGAATATGTAACAGAAGAGGATAAGTTTAAAGCTATAGATAACTTGAGTTTAAATGTAAAACAAGGAGAGTTTGTTGTAGTTATAGGTCATAATGGATCTGGAAAATCAACTCTTTCTAAAAACTTAAATGCAATTCTTATGCCAACGACTGGAAATATTTATATAAATGGATTAAATACAAAAGAAGAAAAAAATTTATGGGATATTAGGCAAACTGCAGGTATGGTATTTCAAAACCCAGATAATCAAATAGTAGCCACTATAGTAGAAGAAGATGTTGCATTTGGACCTGAAAATTTAGGTATAGATCCCCCAGAAATAAGAAAAAGGGTAGAAGAGTCTCTTAAAAGCGTAGGAATGTATGATATGAGAGATAGACAACCTCATTTATTATCAGGAGGGCAGAAACAAAGGGTAGCAATAGCGGGTATAATAGCTATGAAACCTAAATGCATAATATTTGATGAGGCTACAGCTATGTTAGACCCATCTGGAAGAAAAGAAGTAATGAAAACAATTAAAAGATTAAATAAAGAAGAGAATATAAGTATAATGCATATAACTCACTTTATGGAAGAAGCGGTTGATGCAGATAGAGTTATTGTTATGGAAAAAGGGAAAAAAGTATTGGAAGGTACTCCTAAAGAAGTTTTTTCCAAAGTTGAAATGTTAAAAAGTATAGGGTTAGATGTACCGTGTATGACTGAATTAAGTAAAGAACTTAAAGAAAAAGGATTAGATATAGATGGAGATATATTAACTGTAGATGAGATGGTGGTGAAACTATGTCAATTGTAATAAAAAATTTAACTCATATATATAATGAAGGGTTACCATTTGAAAGTAGAGCCTTAGATGATATAACATTAGAGATTAAATCAGGTGATTTTGTTGGATTAATAGGGCATACTGGTTCTGGAAAATCTACTTTAATTCAACATCTAAATGGAATTCTTAAACCTTCATCAGGAAAAATTTTAATAAATGAATTTGATATAACCGATAAAAATTTAAATTTAACAGATATAAGAAAAAAAGTAGGTGTTGTATTCCAATATCCTGAGTATCAGCTATTTGAAGAAACTGTCGAAAAGGATATAGCTTTTGGACCTTCAAATTTAGGTTTAGGAGAAGAAGAGATAAGCAATAGGATTAAAGCATCTATGGAAGCTGTCGGACTTGATTATGAAGCGTTTAAAGATAAATCACCTTTTGAGTTATCAGGAGGTCAAAAAAGAAGGGTAGCAATAGCTGGAGTTATAGCTATGAATCCAGAAGTGTTAATATTAGATGAACCAACAGCAGGATTAGACCCAAAAGGTAGAGATGAAATTTTCAAATTAATAAAAGACTTACATGAAGAAAAAAATATGACTATAATATTATCTTCTCATAGCATGGATGATATGGCTAAGTTAGTAAAAACTATAATAGTTATGAATTCAGGTAAAGTTGAGTTTATGGGACCTACAAGAGAAGTGTTTAATAATCACTCTAGTAGACTTAAAGAGATTGGCTTAGATATACCTCAAGTATTGGAATTATCTATAAAATTAAAAGAACATGGGTTTGAGATAAAAGAAGATGCAATTACTATAGAAGAAATTAAAAACGAAATAATAAGAGTTATGAGAGGTAAGGGAAAATGTTAAAAGATATAACGATAGGCCAATATTATCCTACAAACTCGAGTATTCATAAATTAGATGCTAGAGTTAAGCTTATAGCAACGTTTATATTTATGATATCTTTGTTTATAATAAATAAATTTTGGCCATATTTAATAGTGGTAGGAAGCTTAATTGCAGTAATAGGTTTATCTAAAATACCAGGAAAGTTCATTATGAAAGGATTAAAACCTTTAAAATGGATTATAATATTTACATTTGTAATTAATATATTTTTTATACCTGGAGACCCTATATGGTCATTTGGATTTGTAAAGATAACATACCAAGGTGTTAGTCAAGCTATATTTATGGCTTTAAGACTTATATTCTTAGTTGTAGGGACATCTCTTTTAACACTTACTACATCACCTATAGAACTTACAGATGGTATAGAGAGACTATTGAATCCTTTAAAAAAAATAGGATTTCCAGTTCATGAGTTAGCTATGATGATGACTATAGCTCTAAGATTTATACCTACTTTATTAGATGAGACAGATAAAATAATGAAAGCTCAAATGTCTAGAGGAGCAGATTTTGAAAGTAAAAATATCATAAATAGAGCTAAGAACCTAGTTCCACTATTAATACCTTTATTTATTAGTGCTTTTAGAAGAGCTGATGAGCTAGCTATGGCTATGGAAGCTAGATGTTATAGAGGCGGAGATAATAGAACTAAGATGAAAGAGTGTATAATGACTAAAGCAGATTATATAGCATATGTTGTACAAGTTTTATACTTAGGAATTATAGTGTTCATAAGATTTGTTTAAAGAGGTATAATATGAGAAATATAAAATTAATTATCCAATATAATGGTAAAAGATTTTGTGGATGGCAAAAGCAAAATGATTCATTGGGTATTCAAGGTAATATTGAACAATCAATAAAAGATATAACTAATGAGAGTGTAAAAATAACTGGATCTGGAAGAACAGATGCAGGGGTTCATGCGTTGGGACAAGTTGCAAATTTTAATACGGAGTGTAATATTCCTATTGAAAAAATACCTAATGCATTAAATTCTAAGTTGCCGAAAGATATAGTTATAATAAATGCAGAAGAAGTGAATTTAGATTTTCACTCTAGATATTCAGCTAAAGGAAAAAGATATAGATATATTATATATAACAACCGATATAGAAGCCCTATATATAGTGATATTTCTTATTTTGTAAAATATGATTTAGACTTTAAAAAGATGAAAAAAGAAGCTGAATCATTAAAAGGAACACATGATTTTAAGGGATTTATGAGCTCGGGATCAAGTGTTAAAGATACAGTTAGAACTATTTATGATATAGATATTTCAAAGTGTGAAGACTTGATAGTTATAGAAATTGAAGGTAATGGATTTTTATATAATATGGTTAGGATTATAGTTGGAACGTTAGTTGATATAGGAAGAGGAAAAATAGATAATAGCATGTCGAGCATAATAGAATCAAAGTTGAGATCGATGGCAGGACATACGGCTCCAGCACACGGATTATTTCTCAAAAAAGTTGATTATTAGCTTGACACACTAGGGTGCATGTATTAAAATATACAAGAGTGTGTTAATAAGTCCACTTGCCCCGGACTTGACATAGACGGTAAAATATCATATGGAAATAAGATAAGGAGGGACTTGTAATGAAAAGTTATATAGCTAAACCAGCTGACGTACAAAGAAAATGGTACGTAGTTGATGCTGAAGGAAAAACATTAGGTCGTATGGCTACTGAAATAGCTACAATATTAAGAGGAAAGCATAAACCAACTTTCACTCCTCACGTTGATGGTGGAGATTTCGTTGTTGTTGTAAATGCTGATAAAGTAGTTTTAACAGGAAAGAAATTAGATCAAAAGATGTACAGATACCACACTGGATATGTAGGTGGATTAAAAGAAACAACATATAGAGTAATGATGGAAAAGAAACCTGAAGAGGTTGTTATGCATGCTGTTAGTGGTATGTTATGTAAGAACAAATTAAGAAGCAGAATGATGACTAGATTAAGAGTATTTGCTGGACCAAACCACGGACACGAAGCTCAAAATCCAGAAGTTTTAAACTTTAAATAATCATAACGGGTGAAAGGAGGAGTTAATCATGGCTAACGTTCAATACTATGGAACAGGAAGAAGAAAACACTCTGTAGCAAGAGTAAGATTAGTTGCAGGTGAAGGAAATATAATAGTAAATGGAAGAAAAGTTGAAGAGTTCTTCAACTATGAAACTTTAATAAGAGATGTTAAACAACCATTAGTTTTAACAGGAACTGAAAACAAATACGATGTTATAGTAAAAGTTGAAGGTGGAGGATTCACTGGACAAGCTGGAGCTATAAGACATGGTATATCTAGAGCTTTATTAACAGTAGATGCTGAGTTAAGACCAGCTTTAAAGAAAGAAGGTTTCTTAACTAGAGATGCTAGAATGAAGGAAAGAAAGAAATACGGATTAAAGGCAGCAAGAAGAGCTCCACAATTCTCAAAGAGATAATTATATATGTTTACTCAAAGACTTTGGAATATTCCAAAGTCTTTTTTTATATAATATATGGGGTGATATTATATGAAATATATTAAGCATGTAAGTTTGATTGGAGCTCTTTTATGTTTTTTGGCTATATTTATATTTGAAGTCAAAAAGAATTCACAAGATGTATTGACGTATATGCCTGTAACTAATAAGGTTATTCTTTTAGATGCGGGACATGGAGGTATAGATCCAGGGGCTTTGAGTGATGATGAGTCTGTTGAAGAAAAAGATATAAACTTACAAATAACGTTGAAGCTAAGAGAGTTATTAGAATCAAGTGGATGTTTAGTATTATTAACTAGAGAAGATGATGTTAGTTTGTACGAAGAGAGCCCAGATAAGACAACTAGACAGAAATACAATGAAAACCTAAAAAATAGGAAGAAAATGATTGAAGAATCAGGAGTAGATGCTTTTGTATCTGTTCATCTAAATAAGTTTGAACAGAGTAAGTATTATGGAGCTCAAACTTTTTATCCTCAAGGACAAGATGATAGCAAATTATTATCAAAATTTATTCAAGATGAATTAAAGAGAGTTGTAGATGAAACAAATCAAAGAGAGGTTAAACCAAGTAATGATATTTATTTATTGAAGGATAATAAAATACCTTCAGTGTTGATAGAGTGTGGTTTTTTATCTAATGAGAAAGAATCTAAACTATTGAATGACGAAAAATATCAAGAAAAAGTAGCTTGGGCTATATATGCAGGTATTCAAAAATATTTTGGAACAAATGTACATAATTAAATTGAAATATATAAAAAATAACTTATATTTTTAAATATATAAGTTATTTTTTTATGTCCTTTTATGTCTATAAATGTAAAATTAAATATAAAAAAGAACAAGTTGAATAGTAGGAATTCCAATAGATTCAACTTTGCAATGAAAATATTTTTTAATTAAGAATAAAAAAATATAAAAAAACTATTGACCTTATTAAATTAAGGTGGTATAGTATTACTTGTCCTTAAGAAAAGGGCAAAACAAATTAAGAACTTTGAAAATTAAACAGTAGGTTAATTATAAAAATTCTTTTTTAAAGAATTAAACACAAACAACCAAGCCAGATATTCAGATAATGATTAGCTGAGCGATGGACAACTTTTTAAATTATATTTGAGAGTTTGATCCTGGCTCAGGATGAACGCTGGCGGCGTGCCTAACACATGCAAGTCGAGCGATCTCTTCGGAGAGAGCGGCGGACGGGTGAGTAACGCGTGGGTAACCTGCCCTGTACACACGGATAACATACCGAAAGGTATACTAATACGGGATAATATATGAAAGTCGCATGGCTTTTGTATCAAAGCTCCGGCGGTACAGGATGGACCCGCGTCTGATTAGCTAGTTGGTAAGGTAATGGCTTACCAAGGCAACGATCAGTAGCCGACCTGAGAGGGTGATCGGCCACACTGGAACTGAGACACGGTCCAGACTCCTACGGGAGGCAGCAGTGGGGAATATTGCACAATGGGCGAAAGCCTGATGCAGCAACGCCGCGTGAGCGATGAAGGCCTTCGGGTCGTAAAGCTCTGTCCTCAAGGAAGATAATGACGGTACTTGAGGAGGAAGCCCCGGCTAACTACGTGCCAGCAGCCGCGGTAATACGTAGGGGGCTAGCGTTATCCGGAATTACTGGGCGTAAAGGGTGCGTAGGTGGTTTTTTAAGTCAGAAGTGAAAGGCTACGGCTCAACCGTAGTAAGCTTTTGAAACTAGAGAACTTGAGTGCAGGAGAGGAGAGTAGAATTCCTAGTGTAGCGGTGAAATGCGTAGATATTAGGAGGAATACCAGTAGCGAAGGCGGCTCTCTGGACTGTAACTGACACTGAGGCACGAAAGCGTGGGGAGCAAACAGGATTAGATACCCTGGTAGTCCACGCCGTAAACGATGAGTACTAGGTGTCGGGGGTTACCCCCCTCGGTGCCGCAGCTAACGCATTAAGTACTCCGCCTGGGAAGTACGCTCGCAAGAGTGAAACTCAAAGGAATTGACGGGGACCCGCACAAGTAGCGGAGCATGTGGTTTAATTCGAAGCAACGCGAAGAACCTTACCTAAGCTTGACATCCCACTGACCTCTCCCTAATCGGAGATTTCCCTTCGGGGACAGTGGTGACAGGTGGTGCATGGTTGTCGTCAGCTCGTGTCGTGAGATGTTGGGTTAAGTCCCGCAACGAGCGCAACCCTTGCCTTTAGTTGCCAGCATTAAGTTGGGCACTCTAGAGGGACTGCCGAGGATAACTCGGAGGAAGGTGGGGATGACGTCAAATCATCATGCCCCTTATGCTTAGGGCTACACACGTGCTACAATGGGTGGTACAGAGGGTTGCCAAGCCGCGAGGTGGAGCTAATCCCTTAAAGCCATTCTCAGTTCGGATTGTAGGCTGAAACTCGCCTACATGAAGCTGGAGTTACTAGTAATCGCAGATCAGAATGCTGCGGTGAATGCGTTCCCGGGTCTTGTACACACCGCCCGTCACACCATGGAAGTTGGGGGCGCCCGAAGCCGGTTAGCTAACCTTTTAGGAAGCGGCCGTCGAAGGTGAAACCAATGACTGGGGTGAAGTCGTAACAAGGTAGCCGTATCGGAAGGTGCGGCTGGATCACCTCCTTTCTAAGGAGTAATTACCTACTGTTTAATTTTGAGAGTTCTTAAATGAACTTCATATTGTGGGGGTGTAGCTCAGCTGGGAGAGCACTTGCCTTGCACGCAAGGGGTCAGGAGTTCGATCCTCCTCATCTCCACCATATTAGTACTTTGAAAACTGCATAACATTTAGTGATGATTAAATAAACCAATTATAAGAGAAGAAAACTCTTTAAAAAATAACACTTTTAATAACTGGTCAAGTTATTAAGGGCGCAGGGCGGATGCCTTGGCACTAAGAGCCGATGAAGGACGCGATAAGCTGCGATAAGCTTCGGGGAGTTGCACGTAAACTTTGATCCGAAGATTTCCGAATGAGGAAACTCACTTAGAGTAATGTCTAAGTATCATTAAGTGAATACATAGCTTAGTGAGGGGAACCCGGGGAACTGAAACATCTAAGTACCCGGAGGAAAAGAAAGAAATTCGATTCCGTAAGTAGCGGCGAGCGAACGCGGAATAGCCCAAACCAGTGAAGTTTTCTTCGCTGGGGTTGCGGACACATCATCAACAAAGAGGTATCGTAAACGAAGAGAGTTGGAAAGCTCCGCTATAAAGTGTAATAGCCACGTAGTTGAAACGAGAAGACTTTAGATGTGATCCAGAGTACCACGGGACACGTGAAACCCTGTGGGAAGCAGGAGGGACCATCCTCCAAGGCTAAATACTACTTAGTGACCGATAGCGCATAGTACCGTGAGGGAAAGGTGAAAAGAACCCCGGGAGGGGAGTGAAATAGAACCTGAAACCCTGCGCTTACAAGCTGTGGAAGCACTTTATATGTGTGACCGCGTACTTTTTGTAGAACGGGCCAACGAGTTACGATAGTAAGCTAGGTTAAGTACTTAAGGTATGGAGCCGTAGTGAAAGCGAGTCTTAAATGGGCGTTAAGTTTGCTGTCGTAGACCCGAAACCGAGCGACCTATCCATGAGCAGGATGAAGCGAAAGTAAAATTTCGTGGAGGTCCGAACCCACGAGCGTTGAAAAGCTCGGGGATGACTTGTGGATAGCGGTGAAATTCCAATCGAGCTCGGAGATAGCTGGTTCTCCCCGAAATAGCTTTAGGGCTAGCCTCAAGGTTGAGAAATACGGAGGTAGAGCACTGAATATCCTAGGGGGCATTGCGCTTACCGAAGATTATCAAACTCCGAATGCCGTTATTTTATACTTGGGAGTCAGACTGTGGGTAATAAGATTCATAGTCGAGAGGGCAACAGCCCAGATCGTCAGCTAAGGTCCCTAAATGTAAGTTAAGTGGTAAAGGATGTGGGATTGCATAGACAACCAGGATGTTGGCTTAGAAGCAGCCACTCATTTAAAGAGTGCGTAATAGCTCACTGGTCGAGTGATCCTGCGCCGAAGATTACCGGGGCTAAAACTTACTACCGAAGCTACGATATCATTTATGATAGGTAGGGGAGCTTCCTATGCAGGCTGAAGCATGACCGTAAGGACGTGTGGACAGTATAGGAGTGAGAATGTTGGCATGAGTAGCGAGACGTGGGTGAGAATCCCACGGGCCGTAAACCCAAGGTTTCCAGGGGAAGGTTCGTCCGCCCTGGGTTAGTCGGGACCTAAGCCGAGGCCGAAAGGCGTAGGTGATGGACAACAGGTTGAGATTCCTGTACCACCGATAATCGTTTGAGAGATGGAATGACACAGTAGGATAAGCTAACCACACTGTTGGTTATGTGTGGCTAAGTACTGAGGCAGTCAAGGCAGGCAAATCCGCCATGATAATGCTGGGGTACGATGGGGAGCGAAATTAAGTAGCGAAGTAGCTGATTTCACACTGTCGAGAAAAGTTTCTATCGAGATTAAAGGTGCCCGTACCGCAAACCGACACAGGTGGGTGAGGAGAGTATCCTAAGGCCAGCGAGAGAACTGTTGTTAAGGAACTCGGCAAAATGACCCCGTAACTTAGGGAGAAGGGGTGCCACGTTAGGGTTAACGCCCGAGGTGGCCGCAGAGAATAGGCCCAAGCGACTGTTTACCAAAAACACAGGTTTCTGCTAAGTCGCAAGACGATGTATAGGAGCTGACGCCTGCCCGGTGCTGGAAGGTTAAGGGGATCTGTTAGGATTTATCCGAAGCAGTGAACTTAAGCCCCAGTAAACGGCGGCCGTAACTATAACGGTCCTAAGGTAGCGAAATTCCTTGTCGGGTAAGTTCCGACCCGCACGAAAGGCGTAACGATTTGGGCACTGTCTCAACAACAGACTCGGTGAAATTGTAATCCCGGTGAAGATGCCGGGTACCTGCGACAGGACGGAAAGACCCCATGGAGCTTTACTGTAGCTTGACATTGAATTTTGGTGCTACATGTACAGGATAGGTGGGAGGCTATGAAATCGGGACGCCAGTCTCGGTGGAGCTATCCTTGGGATACCACCCTTGTAGTACTGAGATTCTAACCAGATACCTTGAATCAGGTATTGGGACACTGTCAGGTGGGCAGTTTGACTGGGGCGGTCGCCTCCCAAAGAGTAACGGAGGCGCTCAAAGGTTCTCTCAGCACGGTCGGAAATCGTGCGTAGAGTGTAAAGGCAGAAGAGAGCTTGATTGCAAGACATACAGGTCGAGCAAGGACGAAAGTCGGACTTAGTGATCCGGTGGTTCCGCATGGAAGGGCCATCGCTCAACGGATAAAAGCTACCCTGGGGATAACAGGCTTATCTCCCCCAAGAGTCCACATCGACGGGGAGGTTTGGCACCTCGATGTCGGCTCATCACATCCTGGGGCTGTAGTAGGTCCCAAGGGTTGGGCTGTTCGCCCATTAAAGTGGTACGCGAGCTGGGTTCAGAACGTCGTGAGACAGTTCGGTCCCTATCCGTCGCAGGCGTAGGAAATTTGAGGAGACCTGTCCTTAGTACGAGAGGACCGGGATGGACGTACCTCTGGTGTACCAGTTGTTCTGCCAAGGGCATGGCTGGGTAGCTATGTACGGAATGGATAAGCGCTGAAAGCATCTAAGCGCGAAGCCAACTTCAAGATAAGATTTCCCACCGTAAGGGTAAGATCCCAGGAAGACTACCTGGTTGATAGGTCGGAGGTGTAAGTGCAGCAATGTATGTAGCTTACCGATACTAATAGATCGAGGACTTGACCAAGATTATTTAATCTTACAAATGTTATTCAGTTTTTAGAGTATTAACTCTAAATAAAGATTATGCGGTTATTACAGCAAAGAGGATACACCTGTTCCCATTCCGAACACAGAAGTTAAGCTCTTTAGCGCCGATGGTACTTGGTGGGAAGCTGCCTGGGAGAGTAGGACGTAGCCGCGTAATCTTTTTTATTTTACGTGGATTTAAGTGGTGGTTAGTATTAAGTTACATTTGAAGTCATAAAGCTGAGGAAATGCTTTGAATGACATCTGCATTGTAACTTAATACTAACCACTTTTTGTTGTATAAAAAAATAAAAGGATTGCGCTTATACGAGAGTTGATTAAATGATAGGAGAAGATGCTTTGAATGACCGCTGAGTTGCAAACTAAACCTTAACCACTTTTTGTTGTATAAAATAAAGAAGAATTACGCTTATACGGTATGAGTTAAAGGATAAGAAAAGATGCTTTGAAATGACCTTTGTATTGTAACTTAATGAATATGAAAATTTAATATAATTAAGTTAAAAGTTGAGCATATAATGATGAATAGAGATTATTTTTATATAATATAGATAAATAGTAATTAAGGGGGATGTAGAGATGGAGATAAAATTAATAAAGCCAACTTTAGAATATGCCAAGGATATTATGGATTATAGACAAGAGTTTTTAGAATTAGGGGATGATTTAGCTGGATGTGGGAGCTTAAGAGAATGTTCTACGGCTAAAGATTGGATTGATACAATTAACTTACTTGAAAGTGAGAAAACTTGTCCATCAGATAAGGTAACTTCTAATTTATATATAGCTATAAGATTAACAGATAATAAAATTGTTGGAATCATTGATTTAAGACATCATATTAATCACCCGGTACTAAGTTTATGGGGTGGTCATATAGGTTATTCTGTTCGTCCGAACGAAAGGAAAAAAGGATATGCAACAGAGATGCTTAAACAAAATCTTGTAAATTGTAAATCGTATGGACTTGATAAAGTTCTTATAACTTGCAATCATGACAATATAGGTAGTGAAAAAGTTATAATTGCTAATGGGGGAGTATTTGAGAAAAATGTAGAAGTAGACGGGAATATTATAAAACGTTACTGGATAAAATTATAAAATAGGAGAAATTTAAATGAAAAATCATATTATGACTTTAAATGATGACTGTTTTACATTAATAAAAAATGGAACGAAGACGATAGAGATGAGATTATATGATGAAAAGAGAAAGACAGTATTAAAGGGGGATTATATTACTTTTATTAATAATGGTAATTGTAAAAATCATTTAAAAGTTAAAGTTCTAGAAATATATAAATATAAGAATTTTAATGATATATATGAACAATTTAATAAAATTAAACTTGGATATAGTTATGATGATTTTGAAGCTCCTGATGATATGGAACAATATTATTCTAAGGAAGATATAAAAAGATATGGGGTAGTGGGTATTGAGATAAAAGTTGTTAATGAGTGAACTTATGTTTAAATAAGTGAATTAAATATTTAAAAGTATACATACAAATAAATAAAAACTGTTCATGAAATTGAAGTAAAATTTTCCTGAACAGTTTTTTATTTTAAGTAAAATTAATTTATGTATTTTTATAAAGACTCAGCAAGTTTTATTATTCTTTTTAATCCTTCTGTAAAAGAAGATTCACTACAAGCATAAGAAATTCTTATATAATCATCCATTCCAAATGCTATTCCTGGAACAGCAGCAACTTCATACTCATCTAATAGCTTATTACAAAATTCTATAGAAAAGCTATCTGTATAGTTTAAATTATTTTTCACCATAGATAAATCTATAAATGTATAAAAAGCTCCATCTGGAGTTACATAATTTAATTTGTTGCATTGATTTAATATATCAACCACTTTATTTCTTCTTGAACGATATATATCAACCATTTCATTAATAGAATTAGAACAATCCTTTAAAGCTCCATAAGCTATATATTGGCTAGTTATAGATGGATGAGATACTAAGTGTCCTTGTATTGTCGATATTGCTTTAGCAATTTCTTTGTTGCTTGAGGAATACCCTATTCTTAACCCTGTCATAGCAAATGATTTAGAGAAACCATTTATAGTTATAGTTATATTCTTTATATCATTACTTAATGATGCTATAGATACAAATTTATCTTTATAACATATTCTTTCGTATATTTCATCTGCTAGTATGTATATATTATTCTTAATGCACACATCAGCTATTTCTAATAATTCTTCTTTTGAGTAAACAGCTCCAGTAGGATTTGAAGGATTATTTAAAAATAACATTCTAGTCTTTGGAGTAATACTTTTTTCCAAAATATCTTTAGTTAGTTTAAATTCATTTTTTTTATTTGTTTCTATAAAAACTGGATTTGCATTAACTAGCTTTATCATTTCAGGATAGCTAACCCAATAAGGTTTAGGAACTAGAACATCATCTCCAGGATTTAATATGGCTAATAAAGCATTTGTTATAGCGTTTTTTGCACCACTAGAAACTACTATTTCCTCTGGAGCATAATCACAATCATTTTCTAAATTTAGTTTTTTAGATAATTCATTT
The DNA here is from genome assembly GCF_048568265.1 of Paraclostridium dentum. NCBI lineage: Bacteria > Bacillati > Bacillota > Clostridia > Peptostreptococcales > Peptostreptococcaceae > Paraclostridium > Paraclostridium dentum. The sequence goes on from NZ_CP183813.1 coordinate 3,199,986, forward strand.
CTAAGAATTTTTAATCCAGGAACTAAGTCATAATTAGTTAAGTTTTCGTTTAGTGAGTTTATTCCATGTTGAATTGCTGCATTAGGAACAGTTAAATCTGGTTCTCCTATGCTTAAGTCAATTATACTTTTTCCTGATGCTTTTAAATCTCGAACTTTTGAACTTATACCTATTGTATAAGATGGTGTAATGTTATTTAATCTACTAGATAACATGTTTAATCCTCCTTTTTAAGATAGATAAGTATATTATATATTAATTTATAACAACAAAGATAACTATATAAGATTTATTGATAAATTTGTCAAAAAATGAGTGAAAAAATTATAAAAAAGTCTAAAAATTTGAACATATTAGAAATACTAATGTTCAAAAAATGTAGATAGCAATTTCAATGCTTAGAGGTGATTTGACGATTATGTACAATTTTGGTAAGCTTATTGTAGTAAAGTAATGACTTAAAGATTTTCCCTTTGACTTTGTTAAAGGGGATTTTTTTCATCCAAGCATACTATATATAGTATGCTTAATATTTGCGGATACTATATATTGTGATGAGGGGGAATTTATTGTGATTCAAGCAGTAAAGAAAAGAGATGGAAGAGTTATACCTTTTAACTCAGATAGAATAACGAGAGCTATATTCTTAGCTGCGAGTAAAGTTGCTCAAAGAGAAGGTAGTGTAGCGGATTATAATGTAGCAGAATTATTAACTCAAGATGTAATTAAGCTATTAAATATAAAGTTTGCAACAAATACTCCTGGAGTAGAAGATATACAAGATGCTGTAGTTAAAGTTCTTATAGAAAAAGGACATGCTAAAACTAGTGAAGAATACATAATTTATAGAACTGAAAGAAACAGAATAAGAAACTCTAAATCTAGACTAATGAAGTCTATAGGAGAAATAACTTTTGCTGATGCAGATGATGCAGACATAAAAAGAGAAAATGCAAATATAGATGGAAATACTGCGATGGGAACTATGCTTCAGTATGGAAGTACAGTATCTAAAGAGTTTTGCAAAACTTACATGTTAAAACCTGAACATGCGTTTGCTCATGATAATGGGGATATACACATACATGATATGGATTTTTTAAATATGGGAACATTAACATGCTGCCAAATAGATTTAATAAAGTTATTTAAAGATGGTTTTTCAACGGGACATGGATTCTTAAGAGAGCCGAATGATATTATAAGTTACGCAGCTTTAGCAGCAATAGCTATACAAAGTAATCAAAATGATCAACATGGAGGACAAAGTATACCATTCTTCGATTATGGTCTAGCTGAAGGAGTACATAAGACATTTAAGAAATTATATATAAATAATATGAGTAAAGCTCTAGAGTTATATGAAGGTATAGAAGCTTTAGATGAAATAAGAGATATTGTATCTTATGTAGAGGAAAATACAGATACTAAGGCTAGTATAAGCTTAGATGAGTCATATATAAATTTAGAAAAAAGAGAATTAATAAATAGATTAAATATAAAAAATGATGTAGCAGAAAAATCACAAAAGTTTGCATATAAAGAAGCATATAAAGAAACAGATAGAAACACATATCAAGCTATGGAAGCTTTTATACACAATTTAAATACTATGCATTCAAGAGCAGGAGCTCAAGTTCCTTTTTCAAGTGTGAATTTTGGAACAGATACATCTGAAGAAGGTAGATTAGTTACTAAAAACTTATTATTATCAGTAGAAAAAGGGCTTGGAAATGGAGAAACAGCTATATTCCCTATATTAATATTCAAAGTAAAAGAAGGAATAAACTTAAATCCTGAAGATCCTAACTATGATTTATTTAAGTTAGCATGTAGAGTTTCTGCAAAGAGATTATTCCCTAACTTTAGCTTTATAGATGCTCCTTTTAATGCTAAGTACTATGTTGAAGGAGATCCTGATACAGAAGCTACATATATGGGATGCAGAACTAGGGTAGTTGGTAATGTATGTGGAGATGAAGTTGTAAGTGGAAGAGGTAACTTATCATTTACAACAATAAACCTTCCAAGATTAGGAATAAAACATGGAAGTATAAATGGGCAAAACTTAAATATAGACGAGTTTTACTCAGAGTTAGATGAAAAGATAGATTTAGTAATAGACCAATTACTAGAAAGATTTGAAGTTCAAGGAAATAAAAAGGTTAAAAACTTCCCATTTTTAATGGGTCAAAATGTATGGAAAGGATCTGACGATCTAGGTCCTAATGATACATTAAAAGAAGTTATAAAACAGGGAACACTGACAGTAGGATTTATAGGATTGGCAGAATGTTTGATAGCTCTTATAGGAAAACACCATGGAGAAAGTGAAGAAGCTCAAAGTCTAGGACTAGATATAATTGGTCATATGAGAGATAGAATGGAAGAAGCTAGTGAAAAATATGGATTAAACTTCTCTTTAATAGCTACTCCGGCAGAAGGGCTATCAGGAAGGTTTACTTCTATAGATAGAAATAAATATGGTGAAATAGAAGGAATAACAGATAAAGAATATTATACGAATTCATTCCATGTACCTGTATATTACAAAATAAGTTCTTTTGACAAGATAAAGATAGAAGCTCCTTATCATGAATTAACTAATGCTGGACATATAACTTATATAGAGTTAGATGGAAGTCCTTCAAATAACTTAGAAGCTTTTGAAACTATAATAAGAGCTATGAAAGAATTAGGTATAGGATATGGAAGTATAAATCATCCATTAGATAGAGATCCTGTATGTGGGTACTCAGGTGTTATACCTGGAGATGTTTGCCCTGCTTGTGGTAGAAAAGAATCAGATGGAGAGATTGGATTTGAAAGAATAAGAAGAATAACAGGATATTTAGTAGGAACAGTAGATAGATTTAATAATGCAAAGAAAGCAGAAGTTAGAGATAGAATAAAACATAGTTAATATTTAAATTTAATGTTTTAATGAGGGGGAGTATACATGAAGATAAGATTAGCTTCGCCTATTACTGTAGATAGTATAGTAGATGGGCCTGGGCTTAGGGCTGTTTTATGGACACAAGGATGCATACATAATTGTAAAGGGTGTCATAATTCTCAAACTCATGATTTGGTGAGTGGGTTCGAAGTAGATACAAGCATAATATCTAAAGAGATAGAAAAACTAAAATTGCATAGAGGTGTAACTTTATCTGGAGGAGAGCCATTTTTACAAAGTGAAGCTTTAGCTGAAGTTGCGAAAACATGCAAAGATAATGACTTAGATGTATGGGTATATACAGGATATACATTTGAGGAACTTACAGATAAGAAAAACCCTTCATATTTTAATAATTTAAATTTACTTAGAAATATAGATGTTTTGGTGGATGGAAGATTTATAGAAGCTAAGAGAGATATAAGTCTTAAGTTTAGAGGATCATCAAATCAAAGAATTATAGATGTTAAGAAAACACTAGAGCTTAAGAAAATATGTTTACATGATGAATATATGAAAGAAGATTTAGGAATAGCAAAATAATAAATTAAAAAATAAGCATAAGTTCTTACTTATGCTTATTTTTTTCGCCTTTTTTCTTCAAAAGATTTAAAAATATCGAAAAATGAAAATAAATTAAAATATATACATATTTATGGTGGATAATGTGGATAAGTCTTGCAGACGTAAGTGTATATGTACTTTTAAAACTGTAGATAATGTGGATAAAAATGTTGATAACTTGAGGAACACTTTCTTTATTAAAGTGAAATTAAAATATAATTAAAAAAAATAAAAAAAACTGTTGACTCTGCTTTGATTAGATGGTAAAGTATTACTTGTCCTTAAGAAACGGACGAAACACAAAAGAGAAAATGAACTTTGAAAATTAAACAGTAGGTTAATTATAAAAATTCTTTTTTAAGAATTAAACACAAACAACCAAGCCAGATATTCAGATAATGATTAGCTGAGCGATGGACAACTTTTTAAATTATATTTGAGAGTTTGATCCTGGCTCAGGATGAACGCTGGCGGCGTGCCTAACACATGCAAGTCGAGCGATCTCTTCGGAGAGAGCGGCGGACGGGTGAGTAACGCGTGGGTAACCTGCCCTGTACACACGGATAACATACCGAAAGGTATACTAATACGGGATAACATACGAAAGTCGCATGGCTTTTGTATCAAAGCTCCGGCGGTACAGGATGGACCCGCGTCTGATTAGCTAGTTGGTAAGGTAATGGCTTACCAAGGCAACGATCAGTAGCCGACCTGAGAGGGTGATCGGCCACACTGGAACTGAGACACGGTCCAGACTCCTACGGGAGGCAGCAGTGGGGAATATTGCACAATGGGCGAAAGCCTGATGCAGCAACGCCGCGTGAGCGATGAAGGCCTTCGGGTCGTAAAGCTCTGTCCTCAAGGAAGATAATGACGGTACTTGAGGAGGAAGCCCCGGCTAACTACGTGCCAGCAGCCGCGGTAATACGTAGGGGGCTAGCGTTATCCGGAATTACTGGGCGTAAAGGGTGCGTAGGTGGTTTTTTAAGTCAGAAGTGAAAGGCTACGGCTCAACCGTAGTAAGCTTTTGAAACTAGAGAACTTGAGTGCAGGAGAGGAGAGTAGAATTCCTAGTGTAGCGGTGAAATGCGTAGATATTAGGAGGAATACCAGTAGCGAAGGCGGCTCTCTGGACTGTAACTGACACTGAGGCACGAAAGCGTGGGGAGCAAACAGGATTAGATACCCTGGTAGTCCACGCCGTAAACGATGAGTACTAGGTGTCGGGGGTTACCCCCCTCGGTGCCGCAGCTAACGCATTAAGTACTCCGCCTGGGAAGTACGCTCGCAAGAGTGAAACTCAAAGGAATTGACGGGGACCCGCACAAGTAGCGGAGCATGTGGTTTAATTCGAAGCAACGCGAAGAACCTTACCTAAGCTTGACATCCCACTGACCTCTCCCTAATCGGAGATTTCCCTTCGGGGACGGTGGTGACAGGTGGTGCATGGTTGTCGTCAGCTCGTGTCGTGAGATGTTGGGTTAAGTCCCGCAACGAGCGCAACCCTTGCCTTTAGTTGCCAGCATTAAGTTGGGCACTCTAGAGGGACTGCCGAGGATAACTCGGAGGAAGGTGGGGATGACGTCAAATCATCATGCCCCTTATGCTTAGGGCTACACACGTGCTACAATGGGTGGTACAGAGGGTTGCTAAGCCGCGAGGTGGAGCTAATCCCTTAAAGCCATTCTCAGTTCGGATTGTAGGCTGAAACTCGCCTACATGAAGCTGGAGTTACTAGTAATCGCAGATCAGAATGCTGCGGTGAATGCGTTCCCGGGTCTTGTACACACCGCCCGTCACACCATGGAAGTTGGGGGCGCCCGAAGCCGGTTAGCTAACCTTTTAGGAAGCGGCCGTCGAAGGTGAAACCAATGACTGGGGTGAAGTCGTAACAAGGTAGCCGTATCGGAAGGTGCGGCTGGATCACCTCCTTTCTAAGGAGTAATTGCCTACTGTTTAATTTTGAGAGCTTATTGTTCTCAAAATTAGTACTTTGAAAACTGCATAACATTTAGTGATGATTAAATAAACCAATATAAGAGAAGAAAACTCTTTAAAAAATAACACTTTTAATAACTGGTCAAGTTATTAAGGGCGCAGGGCGGATGCCTTGGCACTAAGAGCCGATGAAGGACGCGATAAGCTGCGATAAGCTTCGGGGAGTTGCACGTAAACTTTGATCCGAAGATTTCCGAATGAGGAAACTCACTTAGAGTAATGTCTAAGTATCATTAAGTGAATACATAGCTTAGTGAGGGGAACCCGGGGAACTGAAACATCTAAGTACCCGGAGGAAAAGAAAGAAATTCGATTCCGTAAGTAGCGGCGAGCGAACGCGGAACAGCCCAAACCAGTGAAGTTTTCTTCGCTGGGGTTGCGGACACATCATCAACAAAGAGGTATCGTAAACGAAGAGAGTTGGAAAGCTCCGCTATAAAGTGTAATAGCCACGTAGTTGAAACGAGAAGACTTTAGATGTGATCCAGAGTACCACGGGACACGTGAAACCCTGTGGGAAGCAGGAGGGACCATCCTCCAAGGCTAAATACTACTTAGTGACCGATAGCGCATAGTACCGTGAGGGAAAGGTGAAAAGAACCCCGGGAGGGGAGTGAAATAGAACCTGAAACCCTGCGCTTACAAGCTGTGGAAGCACTTTATATGTGTGACCGCGTACTTTTTGTAGAACGGGCCAACGAGTTACGATAGTAAGCTAGGTTAAGTACTTAAGGTATGGAGCCGTAGTGAAAGCGAGTCTTAAATGGGCGTTAAGTTTGCTGTCGTAGACCCGAAACCGAGCGACCTATCCATGAGCAGGATGAAGCGAAAGTAAAATTTCGTGGAGGTCCGAACCCACGAGCGTTGAAAAGCTCGGGGATGACTTGTGGATAGCGGTGAAATTCCAATCGAGCTCGGAGATAGCTGGTTCTCCCCGAAATAGCTTTAGGGCTAGCCTCAAGGTTGAGAAATACGGAGGTAGAGCACTGAATATCCTAGGGGGCATTGCGCTTACCGAAGATTATCAAACTCCGAATGCCGTTATTTTATACTTGGGAGTCAGACTGTGGGTAATAAGATTCATAGTCGAGAGGGCAACAGCCCAGATCGTCAGCTAAGGTCCCTAAATGTAAGTTAAGTGGTAAAGGATGTGGGATTGCATAGACAACCAGGATGTTGGCTTAGAAGCAGCCACTCATTTAAAGAGTGCGTAATAGCTCACTGGTCGAGTGATCCTGCGCCGAAGATTACCGGGGCTAAAACTTACTACCGAAGCTACGATATCATTTATGATAGGTAGGGGAGCTTCCTATGCAGGCTGAAGCATGACCGTAAGGACGTGTGGACAGTATAGGAGTGAGAATGTTGGCATGAGTAGCGAGACGTGGGTGAGAATCCCACGGGCCGTAAACCCAAGGTTTCCAGGGGAAGGTTCGTCCGCCCTGGGTTAGTCGGGACCTAAGCCGAGGCCGAAAGGCGTAGGTGATGGACAACAGGTTGAGATTCCTGTACCACCGATAATCGTTTGAGAGATGGAATGACACAGTAGGATAAGCTAACCACACTGTTGGTTATGTGTGGCTAAGTACTGAGGCAGTCAAGGCAGGCAAATCCGCCATGATAATGCTGGGGTACGATGGGGAGCGAAATTAAGTAGCGAAGTAGCTGATTTCACACTGTCGAGAAAAGTTTCTATCGAGATTAAAGGTGCCCGTACCGCAAACCGACACAGGTGGGTGAGGAGAGTATCCTAAGGCCAGCGAGAGAACTGTTGTTAAGGAACTCGGCAAAATGACCCCGTAACTTAGGGAGAAGGGGTGCCACGTTAGGGTTAACGCCCGAGGTGGCCGCAGAGAATAGGCCCAAGCGACTGTTTACCAAAAACACAGGTTTCTGCTAAGTCGCAAGACGATGTATAGGAGCTGACGCCTGCCCGGTGCTGGAAGGTTAAGGGGATCTGTTAGGATTTATCCGAAGCAGTGAACTTAAGCCCCAGTAAACGGCGGCCGTAACTATAACGGTCCTAAGGTAGCGAAATTCCTTGTCGGGTAAGTTCCGACCCGCACGAAAGGCGTAACGATTTGGGCACTGTCTCAACAACAGACTCGGTGAAATTGTAATCCCGGTGAAGATGCCGGGTACCTGCGACAGGACGGAAAGACCCCATGGAGCTTTACTGTAGCTTGACATTGAATTTTGGTGCTACATGTACAGGATAGGTGGGAGGCTATGAAATCGGGACGCCAGTCTCGGTGGAGCTATCCTTGGGATACCACCCTTGTAGTACTGAGATTCTAACCAGATACCTTGAATCAGGTATTGGGACACTGTCAGGTGGGCAGTTTGACTGGGGCGGTCGCCTCCCAAAGAGTAACGGAGGCGCTCAAAGGTTCTCTCAGCACGGTCGGAAATCGTGCGTAGAGTGTAAAGGCAGAAGAGAGCTTGATTGCAAGACATACAGGTCGAGCAAGGACGAAAGTCGGACTTAGTGATCCGGTGGTTCCGCATGGAAGGGCCATCGCTCAACGGATAAAAGCTACCCTGGGGATAACAGGCTTATCTCCCCCAAGAGTCCACATCGACGGGGAGGTTTGGCACCTCGATGTCGGCTCATCACATCCTGGGGCTGTAGTAGGTCCCAAGGGTTGGGCTGTTCGCCCATTAAAGTGGTACGCGAGCTGGGTTCAGAACGTCGTGAGACAGTTCGGTCCCTATCCGTCGCAGGCGTAGGAAATTTGAGGAGACCTGTCCTTAGTACGAGAGGACCGGGATGGACGTACCTCTGGTGTACCAGTTGTTCTGCCAAGGGCATGGCTGGGTAGCTATGTACGGAATGGATAAGCGCTGAAAGCATCTAAGCGCGAAGCCAACTTCAAGATAAGATTTCCCACCGTAAGGGTAAGATCCCAGGAAGACTACCTGGTTGATAGGTCGGAGGTGTAAGTGCAGCAATGTATGTAGCTTACCGATACTAATAGATCGAGGACTTGACCAAGATTATTTAATCTTATAAATGTTATTCAGTTTTTAGAGTATTAAGTAAAATATTATTTCAAAAAAGTGTTGACAAATACTTACTGAAATGGTATTATAATACTTGTTCAAAAATGAACTTACATAATCTAGTTATTACAGCAAAGAGGATACACCTGTTCCCATTCCGAACACAGAAGTTAAGCTCTTTAGCGCCGATGGTACTTGGTGGGAAGCTGCCTGGGAGAGTAGGACATAGCTAGGTGATGTGCCGAAGTGGCGGAACTGGCAGACGCACAGGACTTAAAATCCTGCGGGACTTACCTCTCGTACCGGTTCGATTCCGGTCTTCGGCACCATTATAAAGTGGACCTTTAGCTCAGTTGGTTAGAGCGCCCGGCTCATAACCGGTAGGTCCGGGGTTCGAGTCCCTGAAGGTCCACCACTTTAAGAACTTTGAAAATTAAACAGTAGGTTAATTATATAAATT
>NZ_CP183814.1:0-96883 GCF_048568265.1 Paraclostridium dentum
CTATACCTTTTAGTTAAGTTTTTTATTTCAATCATTATGCTCCCCCTAATTCCTTATTTATTGCCTATTAAGTCCTTTATACTTAGGTAGTCTTGCGTATTTATTTACCCTATGATAAATACAAATTATACCGCCAAAAATAACAACAACTGTAGAGATAATTATTATTGATTCCTTTATATCTAATAGATAATTTATATAGCTTAGCACAACTAAAACTACTCCTTGAATCATAAGAATTGAGCCAACACTGTCACAAAGTTTGCTTTTATCATATTTATCGAGATTAATTCCTCTTATAATATAAGCCAGTTTATGCTTTTTAACTAATCTGCCTAATGTTATTCCTATCAAACCTATCATTAAAGTTATAAAACTATCAAACATATTCCCCATTCTCCTATTTATTTTCTATTAAAAAAGGGTGTTACATTATAAGCACACATGCTTATAATGTAACACCCTTAATTTTAACTTTCTATAAATCAGTACGAGTAGCATCTATTTGGGTACAAGAGGTATAATAATTTTCATAATAAATCTATTTTCACTATAATCTATAACTACTTCTCCACTATATTTCTCTACTGAACTTTTTACACTTTTTATTCCTAATCCATGTAAATATGTATCTTTCTTATCTGTTTTTATATGCTTTTCTCTTATATTTACTTTATTTTGCTTAGTATTTTCAATTCTTATAACAAAGAAATCATTTACTATTGTTCCTCTTAAAATAATCTCTTTTTGAATATCTTTTATCTTCTCACAAGCCTCTATTGCATTATCTAATATATTTGAAAATATACTACAAACATCTATTGTATCTATGAAATCACAAGTTCCAAAGTTATTTATATCTATTAATAGTTTTATATCACTTTCTTTACAAGTTTTACTCTTTTCATTTAATATAATATCTAAAATTATATTTCCTGTATTAAAGCTGTTATCGTATTTATCTAACTCACTTTCTATGCTACTTATATAGTTAGTTGCATCATTATTGATTTGTGCAACACCTTTTATACATGCAATGTGGTTTTTAATATCATGATGTAACTGCCTAACTTTCATATGATCTTCTTGTACACTTACATAATGAGTATATTGCATTTTCATCTTTTCTTTTATTAAGTTTCCTTCTGCTATAATCCTATTATCAATTATAGTTTTTCTTATATATAATATTAGGCATATATTAGAAAGAACTAATAAAAATGATATTATCATCAATTCTTTATTTGTTAGTACATAAACATTTTTTACTTCAATAACGTATTTGTATATAACTAAGAATGAGAGTATATTAGTTATTATTGGTATAAAAATATATCCAACATCTCTCTTTGAAATATCTAGAGTTATTTTAATCTTACAATAACAGATCGATGCTAATACAAGTATACCTTTAGCTAAGATAATAACTTGTAATCGATATACATTTAAACCCATTATAATATCCATTGAATCTAAGTTATTTATCCATACTATAAAACTCATACTAAATGCATCTATTCCTAACAATATCATCCAGTAAAGCAGTGATACGATTGATACTTTACTAATACTTTCACCACAAATATATTTATAAAACATAGCGGTTATACATATTGATATAATTACTCTGAGATTTGGAAATATACCTACTAAGTTCATACATATAGAAAACAAAATTACTATATATAATGAAGTATTCACCTTAAATTTAGATACTCTAGCAGTACTAGTGTGAAGTAATACTTTACTTAAAATAAACCACTCTAAAGCTATTGTAAAAACTGTAATTATAGTCCATATATAAGTATTGCTTAACATAATATATCTCCTAACATGTGAGCCAAACTAATTTTCAGAGCTTTTAGTTTATATCTACTTACAGGTATTTCATATTTATCTATAATAACTAAATTATCTTTTTCCCTTAAAGCTTTAACTTTATTTAAATTTATTAAGTAACTTTTATGACATCTAAAGAAATTCTTTTTATTCAAACTATCTTCTATACTTTTCATACTAGTTTTGAATACCTGCTTTCCTTCTTTAGTATGAATAGTTATTTCTTTTCTTAGCACTTCAACATGCAATATATCATTTATTTGTATAATAGAAGTTTGCGATTTATCTTTTATAGCTATTGTATCTTTCTTGTTTACTAATTCTTTGATACAAGTCTTCGTATGCTTTAAAATACATTCATATTCCAATGGTTTTAACAAATATCTATATGCTTTAACCTCATATCCCTCATGTATGTAATCAAGTATTGCTGTTGTAAATACTATTTCTACGTTTCTATCAAACTCTCTTATTTTTCTTGCAGCATCCATTCCTGTTAATTTATCCATTTGTATATCTAGAAATAATATATCTATTTTATCTGGATAATTATTTAAAAGCTCTTCTCCTGAACTAAACTCAGTAAGTGAGTATTCCATTCCTAATTCATTGAATATTTGTTGTAAGTAAGTAGCTAATAACTTCTTTTGAATAACATCATCTTCGCAAATAACAATATAAAACATTCTCTATCCCCCAAATTAATTATATTAAAAATAAACCCCCACACCCACATATTTATAAAGAGCCATTTCATGTCACCCCTAAGTGTCCTTTTTCAAACGTTGAACTTGCCTCACTGATAACCCTAGTTTTTCAGCTATATCTTTATTTTTTAATCCTAGTTCTACAAACTCTTTAATCTTATTTATATTATCAACTTTTTCTTGTTCCCTTTTAGTTAACCCTTCTTCATTTCTTCTCTCTAACCTTCTTCTTTTATTATTTCTATAGTACTTTTCCTCCTTGTTAATTATAGTTATCATATGCTTTTGCTCTCTTCACGTAATTCCTAATCGTTCAATTAAAGCAGTATTTTTATACCAATATCCTTCTTTATCCATCATCCTTTTAGAGACTTTTTTAATCTCTCCATTTCTTAAACCTTGTTCATACTCTATAAACTTTTCAATAGCTTTTGAAATACACCTTAGAATAGCTTGTACTTCGGTATGTTTAAGAGGTTCTTTAAAAGAATTATTTAACTTAATAACTTCCTTTTTAAGTTCATCTAGATTTCTAGTATATATTCCTTTCCAATATGCATAACAATGAATAATCATATTTCTATAACCTTTCATATCAAAGTTTCTGAGTTTACATAAAGTTTGTAAATCACAGGCTCTTTGCATATGCAAGCTATATGAATTAAAGAATTTATTTGAAATGACTTTTTTACCTTGTCCTTTAGTGTCTTGAATCTGTAGTTGATATGATTTAGGATTATAATTTAAATATTTATCTCTTAATTCATACATAGAATATTCTAGCTCGTCATCTATATATAAAACTTCGCAGTTTAATTGGTTCTTAGAATTTATAGTTCCTGGTAATCTAAGGACCCTAGCACTATCTGTAGCCTTTTTATCTGCTCCTAAATGTTTCAGGTTGTAATATATGTAATCTTCTAGTTCTTGCCATGTATTTAAAGCTCCATATGGAGCGTTTTTTATTCTCCAGTATAAATGAATACCGCTTCCGCTGTCTGTTACCATAGTTGGCTTTGGTATTTTACCTTCATAGTATAAATTCCAAACCAAATACACAGTTTCAGATTTTTCTAAACCTACGTTTTGACAATCTATATCTTGAAATAAAGATCTAAACTGTCTTATGTTTTTTACCCTTCTCTTTGGAATGTACATTGTGTTTGGAGCTACAAATACATCCTTTTCTTCATGAAGCACTTCTACAATGTCTCTTAACTCCTCATTCCTAGTATTATATATCTCAATAGTTCTTTTAGTTGAATTTGTATTAGAACTTTCTTTATTTTCCTCATTGTTTAACTTTAAAATCTGTATATACCCATCTGTGCTATCATCATATAAATGATCGCAAAACTCTTTCATCCCCATAAAAAACTCACTTCGCTCCTGTAGCTCAAATTCCATGTCGTCAACGCCCACTCAGCAAGTTCGTGTCTCGTTGCTCAAAAATCTCCTATATTTCAACTTTATCAACCCATATTTGTGCTCTTAATAGTATGAATATACCCCCCTATATTATATCACTAAGAAATTTCAAATACCAATTATTGACAAATAGCATTTTAAAATATATCTTTACTTTATGATTAGAAATAAAATTTATAAAAGGGAGTAATTTAGAATGATATCAAAGAAAAGGTATTTCCCACTAATTATTGTGGTTATTATTTTTGCGTTTTTCATGTTTAATAGGTCAAATACTATTAAAAACAATATTGCTGATGTTGAAGAATTGTCTAATGTATCTACTAACTTACAGGATTCAGAAGATATATTACTACTAGACTCAAGTAAAGTATATGAAAAAGATGATTCAAAGAATATTGCAATAGAAGATGATCCTGAAGGTGTTGTACATATCTATAAAGAAGATATATATACAATAGAAAATTTATATAAAAATGCAAAACTTACATTAACTACTCAAAGTGAAACTTTAAATCTTGTTAGAACAAAAGATAAAAATATTTATACAAAAACTAAATATCAAATAATGTCATATATCCAAGGTAACGGTAGAGGAGGATTATACTTAGGTCGTGGTTATATCCTTGATGATGGAACATTTTATCAAGGTTTTTTTAAAGGTAGAAATACCATTTATGCTAAAGGTAAGTTTACAGAATCTGAAATGAAAGTAATTGAAGATATTTATCAAAGAGCTATTGAAAAAAAATCATAAAATATAAGCTACATAAGTTTTAAAATATAATAATCAATACTTATGTAGCAGTTTTACAAAACTATTTGAGTTCTTTCTTGAACTTCTATTAGAATAAAACTACTTAGAACTCTCCCAATTTGAATTTATTTCTACTCTTTTAAATTTTATTCCTGATACTGTATTTAAGTCATAATTTTTAATATTATTTTCTAGCGGTTTATAAGGATGTATGTAACAAACATAGTAAACAAAATCCTCTGTACCGTATTTAGCATAAGTTACACCTTTATCTTCACTATATTTACTTTCAATTTCTTTAATTCCATCTGGGAAGATATTTTTTACATATTCTTTTGCCTCTTCCATTGTTTTAATAGGTTGATCTTGACTATCATAAATACATGCATTATACATTTTATCTTTTACTTTATTTAAACTATCGTTGAAACTAATTTTATTAGCAGTATCTTTGTTTATATTATGTTCGTTACTAATTTTTTTAGAATCATCTTCTTTACTTGTGTTTTCAACCTTACTACATCCTAATGTAAATATACACACTAAAAATGTAAGCCCCAGTACTAATCTTTTTTTTATCATAAATTCCCCACTCCTTTATACTTACAGTACAATTAATACTAATTATACCAGAGGATTATTTTAAAATAAAATTTCAATTCACTTGAGAGTCTAAATCTGTTGCAGCATCACCTAGAACTTCTTTTATTGCTAATAATAAGTTTTTCAGAAATTTATTGATTTTTTGCAAAAAAAAAGAGCACATAGAGCAAATGTCGTTCTAATTTATGTACTCTCTCTTTTATTAACAACACATATAAAATGTTTATTGTCCATTAAATTTGAATATACAAATGAACAAATATTTTTTTATTGGTTAAATAAAAAAATCATAAGGAATTTAATAACATGCACTTCTTTGATAAATAAGTTGTAAACAATGTATATAAGTGTATCTATTTGCTCTGTAACCATTATATCATCTACCTTTGTATATATAAAAATTCAAATATATAATAGTATTTATTTAAATTTTTAATATACAAAATCTATAAAGTTTAATATCCTAAAAATGATTAAACATCAATTTATCCCTAAGGTATATAACTAATTATTATCTATATATAATTGGAATTTTTAGTTATTCATATTATACTTATAGATATTCCAATATATTTGGGTTATAAATAACTCAATAATTTATGCCTACATACTTACAGTTACATAATATATTCTTTTATAACTATGTTGAAAATATATGTTAAAAATTGATATAAAACTGATTTAAATCAATTTACAAAGAGTATAAATAATGATATTGAAATAATATGTTAGAAATTCGAACTATTTTATATAGAAATAGATCTTATTAAAGGTATAATATTATATACAATCAAAGAAAAAACTACAAAAATTAATTATATAATGATTTAGACAAATACAGAAAAAATAACTACTATTTTAGAAAAGGATGGTTTATGAAAAAATATGATTACAAGCAAATAGAAAAATTAGTTATTAAAGCACAGAGCGGTGATAATGAAGCCTTTGAAGAGTTGTACAGTACAACATATAAAAATGTATATTTTTATGTATTATCTATTTTAAAAGATGACACCTTAGCAGAAGATATATCTCAAGATGTATTTTTAATTGTAATGAAGTCTATAAATGATCTTAAAAATCCCAAATTGTTTATAGCTTGGGTGAAAAAAATTGCATATAACAGGTGTCTTCAAGAAATCAATTCTTCTAAAAAGCTTGCATACTGCAATTATGAAGATACCTTGAAGAATGATACTTTATCTGAAGTTGATAATGTGATAGAACATACATATGAAAAGAAAGAAAAACACACATATCTTGTATCATTAATAGACAAATTATCATTGCAGCATAAGAATTTAATACTATTTAAATATTATGAAGGCTTAAAAAGTGAGGAAATAGCATTTATAATGGATATGCCTCTAGGAACGGTAAAAAGCGGACTTCATTATGCAAAGAAAAAACTAAAATCTATGTATTTAAGTGATAATTTCTATGGAATGATTTTTATTCCAAGTATATCAAAGTCATTAAATATCCATTATTATAATACTGCAAAGAACATTACAGTTCCTACACTCGTTAAAAACACATATTTATCCCAAAATGCAGCTGCAAGCACAAACTATTTAGGAGGCTCAAGTAAAATAAATATAGGCAATAAATTTAAGTTTATAGCCGTATCCTCAACAATTGTAACTTCTGGTATTTTATTAACTACTATAGGCATAGATCCAAATATAAAATCTATATCTTATAATGATCGTAAATATACAAATAAAGATTTAGAACTAGAAATTACATTGAATAACTCTGCATTTTTAGATGAAATTTACATATTAGATAGTAATGGAAATAAGATTTATAGTAGTAAATCAAAACATAATAAAGTTTCAGCAGTTATAACAGAAAATGGAACTTATGAAATATATACTAAGTCTATTTTTAAAAAAACAAATAAAAAAGATATAGATGTTAATTGTATTGACAAAACAAAGCCTCAAATTATAGATTATAAATATAATGAAGAAGAAATATTGATAAATGTAACTGATGATTTATCAAATATAGATTATAAGAAAACATACATAACTGATGTAGCTGGAAATAAAGTTGAAATATTTCCGAGTGAAAATATAAATGAAATTAAGCTAAAAACAAGCAAATATAACACTGATTTCACATTGTATTTATATGATAAGGCTGGAAATTTATCTAAATACTTGATTAATATAAAGTTTAAATAATAATATATTTAATATGATGAAAATTAACTTTAATGTAAAATGATTTTTATGTTTAGAGAAAAAATACTATGTAAAATAGTATTTTTTTTTAGAGAATTTGAACCTTTTTAATAAAACTCTACCTTATTAATTAGTATATAAATTTTTTTAAGTTGAAGACACAAAAGTAAGGGTATATAAATATAACATTGTAATAAGGAGACATCTTAAATGAAAAACAAGCAAATTAAAAAAGCAGTGGCAGGTGCAATGGCTACAACGATATTAATGAACCCAATGCCTCTAAGTATTTATGCAAATGAAATTAAACCAGATGTATCAACGGAAGATACTAACAACGTAGAAACTAATCCAGCAACAAACGATACAAATGAACTCCCAAATAATCCAACTGAAAAAGAGAATACAGATAGCGAAGTTAATAATGTTGAGGAAAAAGATAAAGTATCAGTTCCAGAAGAAACACCTGAAAAACCAGAAGTTGCATCGGAAAATAATAAAGAATTAAATAAAAATGAAAAAACTGCATATGGAAATGGATATAGATTTGAAACTAGTTACTCTGATAATAAATATGGTCATTTACACTATAATTTATCTACAGGAGAAGATATCCATACAAATTGGCACTTCGCTTTAACTAATGGAACACTTAGTGAGTACTCTTATACATTTACAAACCATACTGAAAAAGGTGAAAAGTACGTAGAATTTACTAAACTACCAGTAATAAAAGAAGATTCACAAAGTGCTTTCACTCTTGAATATTCAACTGATGGAAGTTCTTTTTCTACCGATGTTCCAGATCTAAAGGATCTAGTAGCTTTTAGAGTAACTTTAAAATCTACTATTGAAGGAGATGAAGATCCTAAATTAAAGGTTGAATATGCTTTTAAACCAATTAATATTCCTAAAGACTTTGTAAATTCTGAACATCTTATTATAGGAGGATATCAAACAACTAAATACGGAAATACTTGGGTATCTGATATAAATTCAAATATGATTCATTTTTATGAAAGCACACCAAACCATGCTCCTGTGATACATGCAAAAGATAAAACTATAGAAGTTGGAGATAAGTTTAACCCAATGACTGGAGTTACGGCTACTGATAAAGAGGATGGTGATATTACTAAAGATATTAAAGTTATAGAAAACACAGTAGATACAAGCAAAGCTGGTAAATATAAAGTTGTATATTCAGTAACTGACAGCAATGGGGCTACAACTACTGAAGACATAACTGTAACTGTAAAGCTTAAAGACTTAACTTTAAATAATATCCCTGAGATACACGCAGAAAACAAAACTATTAAAGTTGGAGATAAATTCAATCCACTGGATGGAGTTACTGCCATTGATGAAGAAGACGGCAATATAACTAAGGACATTAAAGTTATAAAAAATACAGTAGATACAAGTGAAGTTGGTATATATAAAGTTACATATAAAGTAACTGATAGTGAAGGGGCTAGAACCACTAAGTCTATATTAGTAACAGTAAGAAGTAATGATAAACCATTAATAATCGGTGCTGATGATACCAGCATAAAAGAAGGAACTTTATTTGATCCAATGTACGGAGTTGCTGCTATTGACACTGAAGACGGGAATATAACAAAGCATATCAAAGTTGGTGGATATGTGAATACTAACAAACCTGGAACATACGAACTAACGTATAAAGTAAATGATAAAGACGGAAACACTGATACTGTTAAAAGAACTATAATTGTAAATCCTAAAGAATTACATATAAATAATTTACCTGTTATAAATGCAAGTAATAAAACTATCAAAGTTGGAGACAAGTTTAATCCAATGACAGGGGTTACTGCTACTGATAAAGAAGATGGTAATATAACAAAACATATTAAAGTTATAGAAAACACAGTAAATACAAATAAAGCAGGTACATACAAAGTTGTATATAAAGTAACTGATAGTAATGGAGCTACAACTACTAAATCTATAGCTGTAATTGTAAAAAGCAATGATAAACCAGTAATAAGTGGTGTTAATAGTACTAGTATAAAAGAAGGAACTTCATTTGATTCAATGAAAGGAGTTACTGCTACTGACAAAGAAGATGGCAATATAACAAAGCATATCAAAGTTACTGGAAGTGTAGATACTAACAAACCTGGAACATACGAACTAACATATACTGTAACTGATAAAAATGGAAATTCTACTACTACTAAAAGAACTATAACTGTAAGCCCTAAAGATGAAGAGACAAGTAATTTACCTGAAATAAATGAAGATAATAAAGCTCCAAATGTTGGAGATACTGTTAATTCAACAGATAGACCTAGACCTAGTGCTACTGATACAAAACCCGCTATAAATAAACCTAATTCACCTCAAGAGCATAAAAAGACGTTAGAAGTAACTATTTCTAGTTTAGATGATAATAAAGAGGTTTTTAGTTCAAATCCTAAAACAATAGATATTGGTATAAAAACATTCTTATTTGTAGGTGCAGTATCTGCATTCGGACTGTTTTTAAATAGACGAAATAAATATAGAAAATAATATTGAAGGAGTATAAAATATATGTATGTTGAACTACTTATCAAGATTATTAAAGAATTAAATAAAGATAAAGACTTGTAATTTAAAGTGCTTTGATTTACCAAAAAGCTGTATTAAAATATTAACTTATTTTAATACAGCTTTTTTTAGTTGTATGCGCTTGACAATTATAGTTGTCATAAGCTATAGTTAATATTGACAAATATAGTTGTCATATTGACAATAAAAATAGTCAGGAGGGATTTCATGCCATTAAATAATCGCTTGAAAGAATATAGAGCTAAGATTAATGTAAATCAGACTGAGATGGGGGTATTAGTTGGCGTATCTAGACAGACAATAAGCCAAATTGAGAGAGGGGATTACTCTCCTTCAGTTACTTTAGCTTTAAAAATAGCAAAGATTTTTAATGTAAGTGTAGAGGATATTTTTAGTTATGAGGAGGATGGGGTTAATGAGTAATAAATGTATGGATGAAATTAAAAAAGAGGATAAGAAAGCTTTTAAAAGTTTTATAATCATAATGATAATATCTGGTATTATTGGTGGTTTTGTTGGAGGCTTTCTTGGTGGTATGTCTGACAATCTAAAACAAATTTTAGGTGAAAATTTATCTAATTCGTTAGTAAATATTCTTCAAGAGATTACTCCATTTGCAAGTCTTACCCTTTCAATATTAGTGATAATAGTATTTAAAATAATATATACTGACTCACGAAAAGGGTATGAATTATGGAAAAAATCAAATGAAGATGACACTACTATCGATAAAATTGAAGAAAATTTATCGTATTTAATGCTACTAACTTCTATAAATAGTATTCTTGGGTTTTTATTCTTTGGATTAGGTGTTATTTTAACGCCCTTCCATGGTGCAAATGGTGAGATAAATATTGTAAATATTGTTTGCTTTTCTATAGGGTTTATAATATCTATGATGTCTTCCATATTGATTCATAAAAAAATAATTAATTTAGAAAAAGAAATGAACCCATTATTAAAAGGTAGCATATACGACATGAATTTTTCTAAAAAATGGATAGATAGTTGTGACGAATCTATAAAATTAGGGATATTTAAAAGTGCTTATAAAGCATATGTATCTGTATCTAAAACATGTATTATACTTTGGGTATTTTGTATTATAGGGAACGTTTTATGGAACTTTGGTATTATGCCTATAGTAATAGTAACTATTATATGGCTAGTTCAAACAATTTCTTATTGTTTAGAATCAATTAAATACTCAAAGGCACAATAAGGATTCGTATATTATAATATAAAAATTGTAATTCCCAATTTATTACAGTAAGGTTACACAAATGAAAAAGTATCGAAAGAAAATACCTTTCGTGTTAGAATTTGGTAAAACAAGTTTTTACTAAAGGGGTAATGGGCATGGAAGATAAAAATAAGATAGAAAAACTTACTAGAATAAGATGGAAAACTTTTAATTTATTTGGATGGCTTTTCGGAGCAGCATCAATGACATTATATATGTCTATAGGCAAAAAAGTTCCTGGATGGTTATTAATATCTTTAGGAATTATAATACTTTTACTAGTCATTCAATCTTTATACATTGTCTATTGCAAAAAGGCTATTTCTCATAAATAAATGTTTCTAAATAAAAAACTGTCTTAAAATATTAACTTATTTTAAGACAGTTTTTTCTATTTCTTTATTTTATTTTTTATATTGTTTAAAATTAGATTTACTTCATCTACTTTTAAAAGAATTATGCATATACCATAAGTTAATGCCCCACATCCCACTGATCCACCTAATGAAATAATATCATATACCTTTTCAGCAGTTAATTTTTTCTCTAATGCAGCAGGTAAAATTTTATGTAATAAATCTGGCAATACTCCATCTAATAAAGCAGGTACCGCCTCATTTAAGAAATTATATACAAATAGTGTTACAACAGCCATCAATAATGCTGATACAATTGATTTTATTAAAACGATTATAATTGATTTTCCGCCAAATGGTCCAATTTTTTTCCTTAAACTTATAAATAATAATATTATGGTAACTATTGCAGAAATACTAGTTGCAAAAGCCAACCCTGCATGTTGCATATTTGTATACCTTACAAATAGTAAGTTTAATACTATATTTAATACAATAGTAATTATCCCATTTACCATAGGTGTTGTTGTATCTTGCAATGAGTAAAACACCTTTCCAAGGATATCTCTAAGACCAAATCCTATTATCCCTATTGAATAAAATACTACTGCTATTGCTGTCATTTGTGTAGATTTCGCATCAAAGGCACCTCTTTGGAAAAGTACTTTAACTATTGGAGTTGCAAGTATCATAGCCCCTATTGATATGGGTATTAGTAAAAGTATAACTGTGTTTACTGATGCTTTTATAGCTTTGTAAAATTCCTCTTTATTGTTTTGTGTTGTTAATTTAGCTAATAGTGGATAAACAACAGAAGAAATTGATACTATAAACATACCCATTACAAATGAATTCAATTTAGCTGCATAATCTAGTGCTGATATACTTCCTTCAGCAAGATTAGATGCTATTGTCCTATCTACAATAGTACTAACTTGATTGACTGCAACCCCTATTAAAACAGGTATTACAAGCCATAGCATTTTCCTTAAATATTTATCATTAAAGTTAACAAATAAGCTATATTTAAATCCTCTTTTTTTAGCAAATGGTAGCTGGAATAAGAATTGTAAAAATAATCCTATTAAAGCTCCCCAAGGAAGTAAATGTATACTTATTATTGAACTCAAAACTATAGATGTTATAACTATAATATTATTTGGCACACTCATAAGTCCAGGTATTACAAAGTTTCCTTTTACCTGAAGATAAGCCGTCATAATATAACTCATTCCTAAAAATGCTAATCCTATTATCATAATTCTAGTAAAGTATACTGTTTGAGCAAATATCTCACCTTTAAATCCCATTGCAAATACATGTACAATTTGAGGTGTAAATATCAATCCTAATATAGAAAATGCCATACAAATTAAAATAACTGTATTTAATACGTTATTTGTAAATTTGTTTGCTTCCTTTTCTCCATTATTCTTAAGTACCTCTTGATATAAAGGTATAAACGCTGTATCTAAAGATGTTCCTACTGCTGCAAATATAACTACCGGTATAGTCATAGATATTTTGAATACATCACTTATCCCCTGTGTTCCGTATACTCCAGCTAGAGTTAATTCTCTTCCAAATCCCAATACTTTTGCTATTAACGTAGCTATCATCAATCCTATCGTTGTTTTTGCTACCTTTGACATAAATATTTCTCCTTTTTTAAACTTATATAATTTAAAATTACAACATTAAATAACTCTGTTTTTTAAATTTATATAAGCTTTTTATTTATATAGTTTCACTTTAAAAAGGTTAAATTTATAACTATATAATTTACCAGAATTATATTATACATCTTTTTATATCTTTTCAAGTTACAACTTTTACATTTATTTCCATTTTACTAAATCGTAAAATATTCTCTCTAATTGAAATTACTACATTACTTAAGTTCTTAATTCCTTTTATAAGGCTTTGATTAGTTCAGTATAGGACACACGTGTATCTAAAACATACTACTCTATATCTTTATTTTTTATTTTCTAAATTAATAAAAACCGGACAAATCTACTGTAAATAGATATATCCGGTTTTTTTATTTTTTAGATTCATATTCCTTAACTCTTCTATAAAATGTATTACTCTTTAATCCTAACATTTCCATTGCTTTAACAGCTGTAATTTGTCCTGATTTCCATTCTTGATAAACTTCTTCGAATTTTTCTCCTGGATCTATTTTACGTCTACCAAACTTAATACCTTTTTCTCTTGCTATTTTGATACCTTCTCTTTGTCTTTCTTTTGTTCGAAGTCTTTCGTCCTCTGCCATATAACTTAAAAGTTGAAGAATTATATCTGATATTAAATTTTCTAATCCGTTCATGTCTTTGTATTTAGTAGTATCTAAAAGTGGCATATCTAAAATTACTATATCTACTTTTTTAACTTTAACTAATTCATTCCATTCATCTAATATCATTTGTTTATTTCTTCCAAGTCGGTCTAACGATTTTATGTATAGTACATCCCCTTCTCTAAGCATCCTTTTTAAAAGTTGATACTCAGGTCTTTTAAAATCTTTTCCACTCGCAACTTCTAAAAATATATAACTTTCATCAATTCCTAATTTTTTTGCTTCTACAATTTGTCTTTCCAAAGTTTGGTCTTTTGTACTTATCCTTGCATAAAAAAATTTTCTCATACAGGTTTATCCTTTCAAGTGTCATTTTCTCTTTCAATAAGTATACTATCATTTTGAAATGTTGCAAATATAAAATTGTTTAATTTTTGAAAGAAAATAACTTTTAAAAAGTAAGTATGTCAAAAAGTAGACTTTTTGACATACTTGTTTCTATGAAATTTACATTTTTCATATGAATTATAGTTTTGCATATAAAATTGAATTTTTATAAAACAATAAAAAAGAATAAAGTGTAAAATACACTTTATTCTTTTTGTTAATATAGTTATATTTTTTTGTAAGTTTAAATGTATGAAATCTAAGACTATGTTTAATATTTAATTTTATATAGAGTCTAAATTCAAAATCTTATCTGAAATTTTATAAAACTTATCATCATGACTTATAATAATTATTATTTTATTATCTTTTATATTATTTAATATCTCAAATAAATAATATATTGAATTTAAATCTAGTGCGGATGTAGGCTCATCCATTATTATTACATCAGGCTCTTTTAATAATGCTCTTATTATTGATATTTTCTGTTTCTCTCCCCCTGAAAAACTATTGTTATTTGAATTAATATCTTTTTTTAAGTTAAATCCACTTATCAAGTTTTGTGCTAATGATTCATCTAAAACATCTAGATCATAAGTAATATTTTTATATATTTCAGAATGAATAAGCAAAGGCTCTTGATCAACTATAGAAATAAGTTTATGTCGAGTTTCATATAAATTTATTTCTCTTATATCGGTATCATTATAAATTATTTCACCATCAAAATCCTCTATATATAGTCCTAGTAAAAGTTTGATTAGTGTACTTTTGCCAGTTCCATTACTACCTTTGATTAAATATATATTACCTCTTTCAAATTCATAATTTAAATTGTTTAATATATTGTTTTTGTCATATTTAAAACTTAAATTTTTAACATTTATAGAATTTATATTGTTTAATGTATTAACACCATTGAGCTCTACTTTGCTTTCTAATATAGCCATTAATCTATGGCTTGAAACTTTTGCATCAGGATATGTTTTCAAAGTTTGAGTTATATTAGATATACAATCCAATAACATTAGATAATAACTTTTAATAATTATGAAATCTCCTACTGTCATTTGCTTTTTATATATACATATTCCACCATAGAAAAATAAAAATACATTAAAACTACTATTTAATATAGACGTTAAACTAGAAAAATTGTAATTATTTTTAAAAAATTTAATTATTGAATTTAAAAAAATCGGATATTCTAAAAGTAACTCATTATCTAGTATGTTGAATAAAGAATTAAGCTTTACATATGATAAATTTGATAATTGCCTATTCATATATGATATAAATTTATTTTGTTTTTCCTTATAATCTAATGTGGTTTCATATAATTTTTTCTCAAATACTTTATATAATAATAAATAAAGAGGTATATTTGACAAAACAAAAATCGATAGAAATATATTTTTCTTTGTTAAAATACAGAAAACAATTATAAATGATATACATTGAGTTGTTACCTTAATAATTAATGAAATTATAAAATTTGTGACTTCATTTGAATCTCCATTTATACGTTGATTCAAATACACAGGATCTATTTTGTTAAAAAAACTTATTGGCAATTTCTTTACATGTTTTATTACTTCAAAATTAATATCAAATACCATGTTAGCTTGAAGCTTGGGATAAATAATGTTATTTAGATATCCTATTAAAATATTAAAAAGTGTTAATAAAATAAATATAATCGAAAATTTATATACTTCAATAATATTTATATTTTTAATTAAGGAATCAATATAGTTTCCTGTAATATATGTAGTAATTATATTAGATATCCATAAACAAATATTTAAAATTAATATTAAGGCTATATTTATTTTATATTTATTTAAGTATTTTTTGAAAAAAATTAATTTAACCATATTTCCTCCTTACAACAGTTTTATTAATATAGTAATTTAAAAAACGTTCTATATAATATAGAACGTTTTCATATGTAGTATTTTATGCATAATCATAACATACATGAAGTATACATAAGTCACATATATCGATAACACATATTTTAGGATCTGGAGTAAGATTTTGATTAGGTTCTTTTACCCATTCCATAAATATACCTCCTTATTTTAAAATGTTTATTTTATATCTATTACTTTGGAAATGCTTTTTGAGGACATGCATTTGGAGAACATACTTTATTTCCACATATTACAATAATACATACCCCCTTTGAATCTACGTCTAGGCCAGTACCTAAAATGTTATTGTATTCTTTTACCCATTCCATTAAATCACCTCCTTTCCATTTGACATTTTTTATTTAAATGTCTATATGCTATCATTTTTAATGTATCTTCTAAATTGAACTTTCCTGTAACACATCTATAATTACTATTTTTGTATACTTCATTTTGATTTATACTGTAATAAGGGCATCCTCCCATACACAGTGGCAAAACCTTGCAATTTTTACATTCTTCATCTTCAAATGAAGACCATGAATACCACTCAGACTTATTCTTAGTTATCATTAAAGAATCTATATTTGTATCAATAAGGTGACCCACACTTTCTTTGGAATCTCCTACTGAATTCCAGCATTTTTGTATAGTACCATCTGGCTCAATCAACAGCATATTAGGTGATATAGCTCCACAAGAACTTAAATTAGGAGCTAATCTTTCTCCTATATCAAACCCTTTTTCATACGCTATTTTACTTAAATAAATTTCTTCTTTAGAATAATCGCTTATTGTATAACAAGTATCTGACAGAGATCCTTTTTTATTACTAAAATCTCTTACAACTGCAAAATAAGGAGCTATATTTTTTTTATTACATATTCCAATTTCATTTAGAAAATCTAAAAATTCAGGAATTGTATCTATGTTATTCTTTTCTATATTTACTCTTATAGAAATATATAAATTTTCATTTATTTCTATAAGATTTGATATTATCTTATCAAATGAACCTTTTCCATTGACTAATATTCTTTTCTGGTCGTGTATTTTCTTTGGACCGTCGATAGTTATTTGAACTGATTTTATTCCTAAGTTAACTAATTTATCAGATACTTCTTTTGTCAATAGATAACCATTAGTAACCATACTAGATTTTAGATTTAAGTTTTTTGCAATAGCAATTTCATTTATTCTAGATTGAAGTTCTTCAACTATATCAAAATGAATAAGAGGCTCACCTCCATACCATGAAATACCTAGATTTCCACCTGAATTCAATCTTTCATCAATTAATTTAATAATTGCATCCATAACCTCTTTAGTCATTTTAGTGTTTGGATAGTTTTGTTCCTTTTCAAAACAATACGTACATCTAAAATTACACCCTAGTGTAGGCAATAATGTTAGATTTAATGAATTATTATTACTAAATCTCGAAACGTTATGTATTGATTTTATTAATTTAAATTCATCTATATCTTTTTCAAGTAGAAAACCACCTTTAATTAGTTCATCAATTATATTTTGAGGCAAATCTCTAATTTCTAAGATATTTGAGGTTAAATCACACTTTTCTAAAATATCTTTTATATCTGCATCTACCTTACAAAATCCTCCAGACAAAGCATTATATAAAAATAAATCGCCTTCTAAAGCAATTTTATGATTATATTTAGAAAATTTATATTTACTTAGATGATTTTTCATAAATGTATCTCCTTTATCAATCATAGTATTTTTAAATTCATTAAATTATTTTGGACTTTAAATGAATTAATTAAATTATAATTAAAATATCCAACTTAATATTATAATTTTCATAACATACTAAGATTTAATCTAAATAGAAATACATAATAAAAAATAAAACACTAATTATATAATTAGTGTTTTATTTTTTATTATGTATTTTATTTAATAGACCTTTCATATACCTAATTGATGAATAACAACGTTCTCCGTTATTCATTATTATTTCCCGAGTATGCGAATTTACCTCTAATATATTTTTAATATTAACAACATAAGATTGATGACATCTATAAAAATCCTGACTAAAATTTACCATATCCTTAATTTTCCCATAGAATTCTATGTGTCGATTCTCTAGATGAATAATTAATTTATGTGGAACAGAAGAAGATTCTATAAAGTTAACTGTATCTGTAAAAATCTTTAATTGGCTATCACCCTTTTTTATAATAATACTTTTATTTGTTTCGCTATTTTCATATAAATACCTTTCATATGCAATATCTATACATTCAATAATTTTATTTTTTAAATCTATCATATCATTTTTAGGAATATAGTCTAATGCTTCAACTTTATAAGTAAAAGTTAAACATGCTAACTCTAGATGAGTAGTAATAAATACAATTTTACCACTTAAATCATACTTTCTTATTTGAGATGCGAGTTCTATACCATTAATATTATTATTTAAATTTACATCTAAAAAATATAATCCAACTCCATCATTACTCTTTACATAATTTATTAACTCTTCTGGATTTTGTGTCGTTATTTCTAATTTTAAATCATAGTTTTTAAATAAAATATACTTTTTAATGATTTTAGTAATTAATTCTAATTGTATTTCATCATCTTCACAAATAAATATCTTCATCATTAATGTCAATTTCCTCTACTTTCTAATCTCAATGATTTGATTAAATACATCTTTTTCAACGCAAGTTTCTAAAGTTACATTATCTGAACTATTAATTATTTCTTTTAAAGTATTTAATCCTATTCCTCTGCCTTCACCTTTAGTTGAAAAACCTATTTCTTGAATTTTGTATAACTCGGGAACTTCATCTATACATTTATTAGAAACAATTATTAATATAGATTCATTTTTATCTATAATACCAACTTTTATATATCCATAATTAATATCTTTTTGTACTTCCTCAATAGCATTGTCAATTAATATCCCAATGGCCCTTACTAATTTTATGGGATTCATATTAATGTAATCTATAATTTCCAGAGCCTCAAATGAAGTGTTAATTCCCAACTCTTGTGAATATATTAATTTACTTGCAATTATACTTTTAAATTCTTTTTGTTTTAGATTGCTTAATTGAGATAATTTAAATGAATTTTCTGCTATAATGCTGGATGTAGGTTTTATATAATCATTAAAGTAAATCCTTAACTTATTTATGTTTTTATCTTCAATGTAACCTTCTAATGACATTAATATATTTTGATAGTCATGTTTAAATTTACGCATTTCACTATAGTTCTCTTCTAGTTTTATAGTGTATTCTTCCATTAATTTAAATTCAATTTCTCGATACTTATTTTCTGAATCTTTTTTTATTGTATATAACGCTATAATAAAAACTATAGTTGCCATAATAGCATAAATCATGAAAAAGAAACCGTTTGTCTTTTCGTTAATTCTACTTTTTACTATATATCTTTCTATAAAAATATCTATATAATAAATAAAAAAAGTAACTGTAGAAATTATTGAACTAACCCAATATATATATTTATTTAATCTTAGATGTTTTAAAATTTTATTATTGAAATATATTGATGTAATGCCTAATAAAAACATAATTAAAATTGATAAAGCTACATGAATAAATAGTTGTAATCTTGTATTAAGACATAATTTATTTGAAATAAATACAGGATCTAAAAAAATTGTAGTAATATGATCTGATAATATAAATATCATTAAAGATAATGATGCAGAAGTTAAACTTATACTTAACTTCTTTTGATTTTTAAGATTAATAATTATTAAAAATATCCAGTTTATAATTGTAATAGCTAACCCTATATACATATAAGCTACTGACAAAATAAATGATGTTAAAATACATTTTAAAAGTAATTTAGGGTTTCTTTTTAATAGTTTAAGTATTATTAAATTTAATATCATAGTAAATAGTTGTTGTAAAAATATTAATTCTAAATAGTTCTGTATGTATGTGTATAGTAATTTCAAGACATCACCTCAGATGTATATTTTTATATTTAATATGTCAAATCGTGAAAAATTATATTTATGACGCTAGTGAATCTTTATATAATAAATCTATAATACTTTGTTTTCTACCTAAATACTAAAATTTTTTATTATTTAACTTAATTCAAAATGCTTCAAATTCATACTTACTAATTAATATACAAAAAACTCTACTTCCATCTTATAGTGAATTATGAATATATATTCTATTATTATAATATTATATTTCTTCATATACAATAAAAAACAAAAGCTTTTATAACACATTTGATATCAAATGTGTTATAAAAGCTTTTATTTTTTTTAATTTATATATTATAACTCTATATTTAGACATATTTTAACTTATATATATTCAATATATTATAATAAATTAAATGAGGGGGTGCTAAATATGGAATCTGTATCATTGGAAGAAAAAGTTTCGAAAAAAATATTGAAATACCTTTCAATAGACAATCAATTTAATAAAATTGACCAAATAAAGATAAGCTATGGTCTTAGCATTTTTATTATTAATACCATCAAACTAATTTCAATATACTTACTTGCATATATCTACAATTGTATATATATTACATTTATAACTCATATATCATTTTATATAATAAGACGATATGCATATGGTGCACATGCTAAAAAAAGTTACATATGCACATTTTTAGGTATTTTTATGTTTGTAATTTTACCTAACTTTGTTTCTTATATATATATAGATACGAAAAGTTTAATAATTATAAATCTATTAAATTTTTTTATTTTAGGTATTTATGCCCCAGCAAAAACAAAAAAAAATACAATAGGAGATAATTCTAAAATTAAAAAATGTAAAATCAAAGCAATGTTTAATAATTTTTTAATTTTATTATTTATAATTTGGATAAATAATATTTCTATATCTGTATTAATAGTATTAGGTTCATCATTAGCAGTTTTATTAGTAACACCTATATCTTATAAACTTTTGGAGGAATAATGAAATGAAAAAAATAATAAAAAAAATGTTGCATAATAGAATTATTAATAATCTAATTTGTTTTATATGCCTTTATATAGGTAATTCAGCAATAACTCATTCTTGTATTTTATCTGCATATGAGCCAGAATTTCCTAAAGAATTGTTGTAATAAACTATTCTTCAAGAGTTCATTTCAACAATAAGTTAATTGTGCAATATTTGATAAAAATATTTAGTCTATATATAAAGGACAAAGTGATACATATAAATATCATGTATATATTTTTAAAAAATACGTTGATATTACTTATAATTATTACTTCTATCATCGAGTCCTCATAAATAGGAGGATACAATAATGAAAAAAATAAAGTATTTACTTATATTAGTTTTAGCAACGCTCTTACTAGTAGCTTGCAATAAAACTGATTTAACGACTGAAGAAAAACTTCAAGATTTTGAACAATTATATAATGAAATTACTGTTACCTATCCATATTTTGGATTAGAGGGTAAGATAACAAAAAAGCAATGGCTGGCAAATCATGATCGATATGAAAAAAGTATAATAAATACAGGTAATTTAAATTCTTTTTCTAAAGAATTAAACAATATAATGGGAGAACTCAACAACTATCACTCTTATATTGTAAGTAATAAATCAACATACGATAGCATTAAGTCTATAAGTGAGATGAGTGACTTATTCCCTAATTTATTTAATAAAAATACAGATAAAGCATATCTAAATATGCCTAAAAGAGGACCTTCCATACAAAATAGTAGTAACATTGTATGTTCAGATATTGAAAAAAACAAAATGGGATATATAAAAATACCTCAAATGAATCCAGTTGGTAGCTCAATTTCTGAAGATATGGACAAAATTGCTGATTATTTGAAAAACATACAAAACTATAACTCCCTAATAATTGATATTAGAGATAATTTAGGTGGATCAGATGAATATTGGAAAAGCCTAGTCTCAATAATAACTGACAAAACCTATAGCACTAAAGGTTATTTACTTTTAAATAATGAATCGAATAATATGAAAAGCTATATTAAAAACTTTGATTTTAATTTTAAGCCCATATCTGAATTACCAAGTGATATAAGAAAAATCGCTCCAAGGTATATAAATAATCTCAAAGGATTTGATGAAATAAATTTAAAAGTAGATGGTAAAGCTAAATACCCATTCAAAGGGAAAATATATGTGTTAGTAAATGATCAAGTTTTCTCGGGGGCTGAAACTTTTTCTATCTTTTGTAGAGATACAAAATTTGCTACTCTTGTAGGAAGTGAAACTTTAGGAGATGGTGGTGTTTCTAACCCACTATGTATTAACTTAAAATATAGTGGCCTTATAGCCATAATATCTTCAAATATGTTTATGAGTAAAGATGGAATTGTAGATGAAGAAAATCCAGTTCAACCAGATTATTACGTAGAAGATACGTCATCAAAAGACATATTGAAGTCAGATGAATGTATTGATAAAGTAAAAAGTCTAGAATCAATAAATTAGAAAAATCTTTCGAGAAAATATGTTTTACAATATCAATATTAAATAACTTTGTTGTATTTATAATCTTATGTAACTTAAACAGGCGATAATAAATTTTACTTTATTATTGCCTGTTTAAGTGCATCTTTTACTGCATTTACAATTCCATTAGAAGTATATGTTGCTCCAGAAACTGCATCAACTTCTAATGATTGATTTTGAATAATTTCATTTGGAATCATCGCCATTGGTCTTTGGTAATGTTTCTTTCCTTCTTCATTATGCTTTACTATTTTTATATCGCTTACTTTGTTTTCATTTACTTTTATTTCTACTGTAAGCCCTGGTCCATAACCATCTGCAACTCCAGTATATGTCCCATCCTTGAATTTATATTTATCTAATGATCCATTTATATCTGTTAACAAAGTATTTTCATATCCACTAGTACTAGTTTGATTATTCTCTTGAATTCCATAATCTATTTGTTTTTTATGTTGAAGTATATTTGTTGAAATTTTATTATCAAATATTTTTACATCAATTAAATGAAACCCTAATGTTAATAAAAATATTAAAGTCAAAACTCTGTGATATTTAATCCAATTCCCTTGTTTTCTTAGTATTTTTCTAGTCATCCAGCTTACACCAAGAATTATACTTATAACCCAACATATGGTTCCTGTATTTAGACTTATTACTGATTTACCTGAAAATATCCCATGTATAAGACCTGTTATTACAAGTGATATCCCCATTAGCTTGTGAGTATTTGCCATATATTTATTTAACTTTTTTAATTCATCTCTGTATATTCTACTTTTTTTCATCCCTATTCTAACAACGAATTTACATGTTAATATTAACCCAAATGCCACCGACAACCATGCAAATCCCTCATTTAAAATTTTATGTATTATGTCCATATATTAATTCCTCCGTTGCTCTATTATATGCTAGTTGTATCTTTTCTCTAATGATTAAATATTACTCCTAAAAGGTTAATTCTACATTAAATCATAATTAGGTTAACATTAAAGTTTAATTAAAATTTATTTTAATTAAAGATATTATTATTTAAAGCAGCAACTAAAGTTTATCCTTTTAAAATACAATAAAAAAGCCAAGTTTGTAGGCTCAAACTTGACTTTTTTATTATCTAAATATCATTGTAACAATTCAATTGCAATTGCCTTAATTTTGAATCCATATCTTTATTTAAACTATTTTGGATTTTTTAGCACTGTTGTATATATATAATTATATAAATTAGCATGTCTTAATTCATCTGTTAATATATTAAATACATTATCTCTATAGTATAAATTCGGCATTCCATTCATTATTTCTCTATATCTTTTAACAGCATTTAGTTCTCCATTAAGAGCTTTAAGTATACCTTCTGTAAAATTTTTAGGTGGTATAAACTCAGTTTCTTCTGGCTTTGCATCTAATCCAGTTAATTGCTTATACATTATCTTAAATTTTTTATTATGAGATTTTTCATCTTCTCTTATTGATTCAATAGTATCCTTTATAGATTTTGATTCTTCTTGAGTTAAACTATCTGTAGGTATATTGTTTATTAACCATTCATAAAAAAGTGCATCTGACTTTTCACCTTCTACAGATTGTTGCATTAAATTTAGCGATTGCATAAATGATTTTGATGTTGGGTAATTATAATTAAACAACTAAAACGCCTCCCTTAAAATGATACATTTCTATATATCTTATTCAGGATATGACAATAGTGTTCTTTATTTTACATACAACTTATAAAACCTTACTAATCTCTCTATTTTTTATCATAATAAG
The DNA here is from genome assembly GCF_048568265.1 of Paraclostridium dentum. Classification (NCBI taxonomy): domain Bacteria; kingdom Bacillati; phylum Bacillota; class Clostridia; order Peptostreptococcales; family Peptostreptococcaceae; genus Paraclostridium; species Paraclostridium dentum. The sequence goes on from NZ_CP183814.1 coordinate 24,597, forward strand.
GCTCAATATGAACTATAACTTGAGCACTTTTATTAATTTTTTTTTTATAATCTCCTCAATATCGTGAGTTAGCATATGAGAATCTTCTACTGTAATTTTAGGTTCAACTAAAATATGCATATCAATATAAACATTATTTTCGCTACCTCTACTTCTTATATTATGAACTCCCTTTATAGATTCAAATTCTTTAATAACTTTCTTTATGTCATCTTCATCTATTACTGCTTTATCAACTAATACATCAATAGTTGATTTAAATACTTCATACGATGCGTGAAGTATAAACCCTGCAACAATTAAAGATGCTATTGGGTCAATTATAGCTGGAAGGCCCCGTTTCACACCTACTAATGTCATTAAAACTCCTATAGATACAAATATATCACTCTTTGTGTGAAGTGAGTCTGAAACAAGAATATAACTATTTAATTTTTTACCTATTCTATATTCATAAGTACATACAAGTATATTAATTATCAATGTAATAACTAAAACTATTAAACTAACCATAGTTATAGTTGGTTCAACTGGATTTTTAAATCTTGAAAGTGCTTCTATAATTATTTTAGCTCCTAAAAAGAAAAGCATCCCTCCAATAAAAAGGCCTGATATAACTTCAAATTTATTATGCCCATACGGATGTTCTTTATCTTTTGGTTTTGATGCAAATGAAATACCTATAAGTCCTACTATATTAGATGTTCCGTCTGATATAGAATGAAATCCATCAGCTGTCATACTGGCACTTTTAATAGAAGTACCTATCAAAATTTTTAATAAGGCTACCCCTAGATTTGCAAATAATATTACCCATAAAACTTGTTTAACTTTCTTGTAATTAGTATTTACCATAATTATCCTCCTAAAATTAAAAATAAAAAAATCCATGGAAAAGTTTTTTAAACTATCCCATGGATTCATGTCCATTGCTATAAAAGCCCAGCAATAAATTTATTGCCTGATTTAATTATTGTATTCTCTATTTAACATTAAGATACATTCTATCAACTTAATTTATGCAAGTCAATATTTTTTTAGTTTTAAAAAATCTTCATATATCCATATTCATTCACTATGTAAGTATTTTTCTAATATTAATTAACACTTAAATAGTTCATTTTAACTGATATAACTCTTAATAAATAATTCATCAAGAAAATTGTAGCTATGTAATAACATATAAAAATACCTATACTGTTAATAGCCATTACACTCTCAAAAACTAGTAAAATACAAGTAGTTATAGAAAACAATAATTGCAAACTATAATAAGAATCCTTTTTAACCTTCATATTCTCATCATTTTTAGTGTAAATAATAATTTTCTTTTTATATGATATTAAACTATATATAAAAAGAGCTAATGGTATTATAATTGCTGAAATCACAAGTAATGTATATTCTATCTTAATCCCCCCCTAAATCTTTGTTTATTTAATTATAACAGAACTTAAAGTTAAAAATGTTCACGATACCATATTTGATATTCTAACTCCAAAATAACAATTCAGAACTTTATAAATTAAACATATACTGTATTAAATATATTTATTCACTCATTTATGCTGATTGGAGCTTTAATTTTTAGTATTGGATTAATATATTTGTTCTCTATCGAAAGTAATAGATTTAAAAAATAACTGCTTTAGTTGCTATTTTGTTAAACTCTATGTATATATACAATAGGAATTCTTTGAAAGGTTTTAGTTGCAACCAGTAGTTATAAAAAGTAAAACAAGTATTATTTATATTTTACGAAGGGATAAAATTAATGAAAAAGATAATTACAGCTATTTTACTATGTATGTTTTGTATTTGTATAAGTGGATGTAGTAACGATAATCAAAAAACAACTTGGAATATGAGATCTATTCAAGATAATAATGGAGAAGTTATTTATTGTTCAAATAAAAGTAAAGATGCTTTTCCAAATGCTATTGTCAAGGATATTGTCTGCATTTTACAAGGTTCTTCTGTTACTATTACAGATAAAAGTAGCGACAATAAATGGATTGGAAACTGTACAAAAATGGATTCTTCTCAAGATATTTACGAAGTAATATTTGATAATAATAAAAAAGGTATTTTGAGTAAAAGCATTACTAAATATAAAGATAAAACAAAGGAAAACACATTGGTCGTTTCCTGTGAGGGCTACACATTGTACTTTACTGAAAATACAGATGAAACAAATTGAGATTAAGTTAGTAATTACTATATAATATAGGTAAATTTGAATTTTAAAAGGGGAATTGTAAATTGATAGAATATAAAAATAGAGAAGAATTAATTTTAGAAATTTCAAATCGTTCAAAATTATTCATAGGAGAATTTGATGGTATTAATGAAAAAGATAAAGACAAATTAATTTATGGAGTAGATAAAACCCCAGCTCAAATGATTGCTTATCAATTAGGATGGATGAATCTTATTCTTGATTGGGAAAGTAAAGAGCAGCAGGGGATTACTGTTATAACCCCAACCACAGACTATAAATGGAATAATCTTGGTGGTTTATATGAGAGTTTCTATAAGAAGTATGATGTATATACTCTAACAGAGTTATGTGCTATGTTTGTAGCCACAGAAAAGAAAATTATACAATTAATAAATACATATACAGATACCGAATTGTTTCAACAAGGAGGAAGAAAGTGGTCATCATCAACACCTTCAAATTGGCCAATATGGAAGTGGATTCATATAAATACTGTTGCACCTTTCAAGTCATTTAGGACAAAAATACGAAAGTGGAAAAAGTTACAGTAATAGTAAAGTTAATGAGAAAATATTATAAAAACAACTAGTAGGTGAGTATATTGAGAAACGAAGATAAAATCAAATCTATAAAATATTCTATAAAAATACATAATAGAAATCGCCTTATTAATTTAGTATGCACTACATTAATTTGCTCTGGACCTCCATTATGGTTAGTTTTAAGAATTTATGATAAAGATATAGAAAATTTAATGAATACTGCTGTAATATCCTTTTTGACTTTAATTTATATGACTTTTATATGGTGTCATTTTTTCTTTACTAGAAAAGAAACTAAACAATTACATGAAGATTTATTAAAAGAAGTAACAGGAGACTAATTAATTAGTCTTAAAGTTTATACATATTTTCAATAAAGTTAAAGCCCTTAAAATCCAAGTAAATGAATTTTAAGGGCTTTTTAATAGATATATTTATTTGAATTGTTCTTAGTTTAAATATAAAATAAAAATAATATTTAAACTAAGGAGATTTAAAGTGAAAATAGAAAGATTGATAGGTATTTTATTTTATATTCTTAATAGAGATCGTGTAAGCGCTACCATGTTATATGATATAATATAAATATGAATTTCGTAGGGGGAACTATACAATGAAACATATATTAATTCATGGGCTTGGACAAAAAGCCTCGAGTTGGAATGAAACTATTTCTTATATGACAGGCCAAGATACTATTATTTGCCCTGAGTTATCTTTATTTATTAAGGAAAAAGATGCATCATATTCAAATCTATATACAGCTTTCTCAGAGTATTGTAATAATATTTCAGGACCATTAAATCTATGTGGACTTTCATTGGGAGCCGTACTTGCATTAAATTATGCTATAGATAATCCTAAAAAAGTTAATTCATTGGTATTAATAGCAGCACAATATGAAATGCCAAAAACATTGATTAAACTTCAAAATATTGTTTTTAAATTTATACCAGAAAAATCTTTTAAAAGTATGGGATTGAGTAGGATGATTTTATTAAATTAACAAGTTCAATGATGAACTTAAATTTTAATGAAGATTTAAATAATATTTTATGCCCAGTATTGCTTATTTGTGGAGATAAGGATAGCCCAAATAAAAAGGCTACAAGAAATTTATATAAAAGTATATCCCAGGCAGAAATTATATTTATAAAAGATGCGAAACACGAAGTAAACAATGATAATCCTAAAGAATTAGCAGAAATACTTAATGACTTCCATAATAGATTTTGTAGATCTTTTTAGTACTTTTTTAAATAAGTCGTTCACCATATTTAGAATAAATTCAAAGCCCTTAGAATCTAAACAAATTGATTCTAAGGGCTTTTTTACTAGTACTCTTAAAAAATTTTAAAAGTGCAATTTATTTTATTTTTAATAAGTAAACTTATTTCTTTTTTCTCAATTAAAATATTTTAAATATATTTAACTTCTAATATCCGCATGATATTATTTTATAATCTCCATCTTCATTCTTAATTAAAGTATATTTTAGATAATTTATACCTGATTCTTCAGGTTGATTTTCAAATAAGTATTTAACTTTATATTTAACATCCAGTGATTTTCCCTCTTTAAAGTAAAGATATTTTCCATTTTTCAACCTACCTTCAACAGTTTTAAATGGAACCTCTTCTGAGTCTAGATATTTGATATATATTATATCATCAAACGTTCCTTTCGCTGGACCATCAAAACCTATATAACTATAATCATAACCATCCATATTAAATATACATTCGTTTATAAGATCTAAGTCTTTTGTATTTACTGCATTTATATATACTTCCATAACCGATTTGGCATCTTTTTTCCAATCTATAGGCAAACTTTCCTTATCAAAACTTTTATATTTCACCTTGAAAAATATAAAACCAGTTAAAAAAATTAAACATATTAAAAAAATTTTTATGCTGTTTTTCATAAAATAAAGTCCTCATTATTATCTCATTTTAAGTAATCTTATGGTTTGAAATAAATCTAGCCCCCATAAATTGTCCTACTTTAATAACTTTCATATTATAGCAAATATATAAATTTAATTTTTAAACTTGGAATGAAACATATAAATTCTGGACTAAAAGATAAGTAGTCTTAAAATTTCACTTTAGATAATAGGGTTAATGCCCTTACCCATCTATAGAAGACTTTATAGATTTAAAGGTCCGTTTAAAAAGTTTATTGGAAACATTAAGGATTCAAGTATTCTTGTAGTGGATGAAGATAACATATGAATACGATACATACTAATAGAAATGACAAGTTGGATTAAAGATAAATTTGATTTTCCTTCTAACACTAAGTACAAGTATGAAAGAAATATAATTATATTAGTCCTAAATAGTCCTATTTTAGTCCAAGTTTTATAAACCACATAATATTATATGTTAAAATATTCCAGTTAACACAAAAGACAAAACTAGTGGGGGATCTGATGAAAGAGAGATTAATAATAGGATTTTTAGGGCTATTTATTTTCTTAATGGTAGGGTGTAGTTCAACAAAAAGTTCAGAAGTAAATATATTGGCAACTTCCGATTTACATGGATTTATGCCTTATGAGTTATCTTCTTATATACAAGGTGAAAAATCGAAAGATAAAAATACAATTGTAGTTGATGCAGGAGACTTTATAGATTATGGTAAACCTGGTTCAACTATGGATAAATATTGTTTTGATAGAGACTGTGATGATGATAGGAATCATAAATATGTAGAATTTCTATTTGCAAAAGAAATGAAAGAAATAGGTTATGATACTGTAGTGCTTGGAAATCATGAATTTCTATTTAATAGCAAAGCTCAACTAGATGATATAGTTTCTGATTTTAAAAAACAAAATATTGATATATTATCAGCAAATACTCATAAAAAAAATGGTGATAACTATTTAAAACCTTATACAATTAAAAAAGTTTCTACTCCTGATGGAGATGTTAAAATAGGGATTTTAGGGCTTACTGTAAAAGAAGTAGGTCAAAGATATGAAACGTTAAAAAATGGTACTGTTAAACCTTTAGGGGATGGATTAAAAGAGCTAGATGATTTTAATGGGTCATTGTATATGAGTGATTTAGTTGAAGAGGCTAAAAAATGGGTTCCAGTTATGAAAAAAGAAAATCCAGATATTATATTAGCTGTTGTTCATTCTGGAGAGAAGAAAAAGGGTGATAAGTTGCCTGAAAATAGAATACAAGAATTAGCACAAGAAGTTAATGGGATAGATGCCATAGTTGCAGGACACACTCATAAAGATTTTGATCAACATAATTACAAGAATAAATCTGGTGAAAAAGTTATAGTAACTCAACCTGGAAAATATGGAGAAGCCATTTCTAAAATTAATTTCCAATTAGAAAGAAATAATAATAAATGGGATATAGTAAAAAAGTCCAGTAAAGTAACTAAGTTTGAAAAAAGCCAAGAAGATAAAAATTTTGATTTACTTTTTAGAAAACTAGTAGATACCTCTTTGGAGTTTGAAAAAAATCCAAAAGATAAATCTTATAAAAATCTTAGTTTAAGCAAATTTACTCCGTTTAAATGGGATAAAGCCTATGTATTTGATACAAATACTTCTCCTGAAACAATATATAAAACAATAGGTTATAAGTGGAAAGATATAAAGAAAGCTGAAAGTGAAGATATGGTTCAAATGATATTTATGAATAATAAAAAGGTTGTCTGTCAGCTATATGGTTATGAGCAATTACTGTGGGCAGATTTTAATTTTGATAAATCTGAGTTTAAAAATGGGTTTGTAACTATATATCCTAATATTAATGATAAATTTGAAGTTACACTAGATAAAGTGTGGTCTTTTATTAAGTTAAAGCATATAAAATAAAACAACTTATATATTAAAGCTACATTGATATATAGGAGATACCTTATACAAGGAGATTTTAAATGATTCTTGAAAACAAAGATTACGAGTCAAAAGGTATTTGAAAACAAATTTATAGTTTATTTGAACAATATTTACAATCATCAAATTCCAAATCTATTAGAATTGATATAGTAAATAATTATAATAAAAATATTGCTAAACTAGTAGTTAAACTTAAGGTAAAGTCAATGCCATTAGAAGCCAAACAAATGGATTCTAATGGCATTTTTGCTAGGTATATTTAAATATGTTTTAAAGTGTAATTGATTTTATTTCATTAACTTTAAAATTACTTGTTGTGTTGGAACAATGTTGTTTATATTCCACTCATTTACCATATACTTTTCGCCGTCAAGAATTATTGTATCTTCATCTACTAAATAACATTCATATCCTTTATTTATTAGATATTCATATGTAGGATTACTTAAATTCATTTGGGTTCTCTGCTATAAACTCTATATGACCGCATTTAGCACATACATAACATAAAGCGTCACTTATCTTTTCCCCTTTAAATGTACCTTTTCTCTTTGTTCTTATGTATGGTTTTACTCCCAAATAAACCTATCTCAATCCAATTTCAATATTTTTTATTAGAACTTTTATATAATTTTAACTAGTCTTTGAAAATTTAATAAGGATAATACAAAATATATTTTAATCTGGAATTATACAATAAGGTTTCATACTTTGAGATTTCAGTTTGAATGGAGGAAATTTAGAAATGAGTAAGTATACGTATTGGAAACTAATAGATTGGATTATAGGAGGAATTGGACTTATCTGTATATATTTAGCTCCTTCACAGTTTTTTGAACCCAATCTATATGAACCAAGTCTATATAGTAGCCCCTATAATATTCCTCAAAGGATAGTAGGTATATTTTTGATATATTGCTTTTTATCAGTAATATACTGTGTGATAAAGAAAAAAATAAATATGGTAGTTCATTATAGTTTAATAATAGCCATATATATAGCAATTACTGTACTATATGTTATTGCAGTTCAATCAGGTATATAAAAAATATAATAATAATTTTAATGTTATTAAGTTTATTCTTTGTAATAAATCAGTTTATCTACTGCTATATAAAATAAAGAATATAAATAGATGTTCATAGTAAATATAGGGGGTGTAATTATGGGTTTCGATATGGAAGCAGTTAGATTTTATTTAGGTTTATTTTTTATAATATATGGAATAGTTTTTGTAGCAATAGAAAAATTTAAAGGGATAACTATTTACGACGCAAAAGATCAGATTAACGGAATAATAAATGGATCTGTGTGCATGTTAGTTGGTGTAGTTGTATTTTCTACAAGTCTTAAAATGGGAATAATAACATCAGTTGTAGTACTACTTATATGGGTAATAGAAAGAGGTATGTTGAACGCATATCTAAATACAAAAGAGCAAAGTATTTAAACCATACTGGTATTTCAACATCTTCAATCAAAGCAAGACACAAAGGAAAAGCTATTATAGATGGTAAAGAGGTTAAAATTACTGCATGGGACAAAGATATACCAAAAGACTCTGAAATAATAATAACTAACTTAATGGGTGCTACTCTCTTAGCTAAAAACAAGTAAATAGTTAATCATTTATATAACTCAGGCAGGTTAGTAGTTATATAAATGATTAATCCAAGTTTTATGTTCATTATATGTTAACATGGTTTATCAATCTCCACTATAAATTAGAAATTGTAATTATGGCTGCAATTAAATTGTCATTCCTTCAAACAAAGGTACAAAATTTTCATCCCCAGGTTAATCATCTTCATATTGCATCAAGTTTTTAAGGATTAGTTATTTGTGTTATCTTCATAAATATAACTAAATCTTTTTCATTTGATCCTAGCTTATAATCACCTTGCATATCTACGCTAGATACTGATTTATCCTCACCAGCAATACTATATATAGCAATAGGTGTGTCTTTATTAAATTTTAATATCTTTTCTACTTCTATTCCCGATAATGCAATCCCCATATCTGAATCTTCAAAGAAATCCAATGTTATGTCTTGATAGTTTGGCTCAATAAAAAGCTTTATATTTTTATCTTCCTGATATACGCTTACTGACACTTTCTTATTTTCAATATCTAAAGTTAAGTTATATAATTTATGATCTTTTACAAATTCACCTTTTTTATATTCCTTAGCATAAAAATCAATCTCATATTTACCTTTGTTTAAATTTTCAATGTCATAATCTAGTCCCATCCCACTAATACTTCTTTCAGAAGAATGATTTCTAATTAACTTAAGTTGATTTTCATTTATATTAATATCACATCCTATCAAAAACATTGAAAATATAACCAAATAACAACTAATCAATATATATTTTCTCATAAGTGCTTCCCCCCTTTAAGGTAATTATATACTGCATCTCTTTATCGTTAACTCTATTTTATTTAAATTACCTATACTAATTTAAATAGTCTTAAAATTTCTTATCCATGATTACAAAAGCATCTGTTTTAATGGACATTTTAATATTTTGAAATTATAATTTATTTAGAAAATATTGGGAGAGTGAGAGTATGGATAAAACTAACCAAATAAAAGAAGAACTTAGCTATATACATAGTTCAATAGATAATTTATCTAATACTATGAATGATATAAATAATACACTTTTAAATAGTAAAGGTGGCCTGGAATATGTATTAATTATAATTATATTATTTTGTATAAATAGCAATATTAAGAAGTTGACACAAGCAATTAGAGAAAATAAAAAGTAAGTTAATTTAATAATTTATGATTATATATAACTGTACTCTAAATAACAATTCTTAAAATTTCACTCTAAGGATTGACTATGTTAGATAAAGTTAATGCCCTTAAAATCTAAATAACTATATTTTAAGGGCATTTTTACTAGGTATCCTTAAATTTGTTTTTAAGAAATAGTATTTTCAAATAATACCCACGAAAACATCTGTTATTGAGAGCACACTTAAATTAAAAGTTCTGATATGATTTAATTAGAAAATGTTTCAAGATGAATTATAAAAATGCTAGGGGGATAATTATGTTTAAGATTATAGAAATACATGATATTGAGGTTAAGTCTAATGTTGCTGATTGCATATTAAGAAAACTTCCTGAGTGGTTTGATATTGAAGAGGCTATAGTTGAATATGTAGAAGGTGTAAAAGATACTAAATTTTATGTAGCTTATGACTTAGAGAAACCTATTGGTTTTATAAGTATAAAGCATAATAATGAGTACACATCAGAAATATATGTTATAGGAGTATTAAAAGAATATCAAGGTAAGCATGTAGGAAAATCATTAGTTGATGTTGCGAATAATACATTAGCCAACATAGGTACTAAATTTCTTCAGGTTAAAACACTAGGACCATCAAATCCAAATAAGTACTATGCAGCTACAAGGAAATTCTATAAAAGCGTTGGTTTTTACCCATTAGAAGAAATAAAAGAACTTTGGGATGAAATAAATATATGTTTAATAATGATAAAAAATATTTAATTAAAAAGTAGTCATAAATTAAAAAAACTTTTCAATAAAACATATGATTTTATGTGCAGTTTTTTATATTAAAACAACAAATCTTAAAATTTCACTTCTAGTTATCTTAAGATAAAGTTAATGCCCTTAAAATCTAAATAACTATATTTTAAGGGCATCTTTACTACAAGTCTTTAACCAAGTTTAGAAATTAATATAAACTAATTTATTTTACATTTTAGGTATCAATTCAAAAATAAATGTGATATATTTGTACTATAAAGATACAAATATATCACATTTAAAGGGGATTTATTATGAAAAAAACAATACACAAACATTCATATTTCCTAGGATTTCTAGGGTTTTTAGGATTTTCAGGGGTAAATAATGACCCTATATTCTTTCTAAACTTTGCTTTCTTTGGTTGTTTTGCTTATTTTTGGTGGTTTAAACTAGGATTAACTGAAGATGAACGATTAATTGCAGATAGATATAAAGCAGGTTCAATTTCTTTTAGGATATGTTTTTCAATAGCATTTTTATTAAGTCTTTTTATTGGTCAATTTTCTTTAGACTTTGAATTGCTTTATAAAATCCAATTAATTATACTATCACTTACTTTTGCAATATCTGTAAATTTATGGGCATATTTAACTTACAAATTTGATTTAGAGGACTAAAAAATATTATGACAAATTATATAAGTAATTTAAAAAAATATCGACAATTAAAAGAACTAACACAGGAAGAGTTGGCTATTAAAGTTAATGTTAGAAGAGAAACCATAGCTCGTTTAGAAAATGCTAAATATAATCCTTCACTTGAACTAGCTGTGAGAATATCTAAGGAATTAGATACCCCAATTGAAAGTCTATTCATTTTTGAACTTTAACAATTGATAGTTACTTACGATAAAGTTAATGACCTTAGAATCTAAAAAACGGAGTCTAAGGTCATTTTTTCTAATTATCTTTAAACAAGTTTTTAAGGATTAGTTATTTACTTTAAATTTTAGTCATACTATAAAAACCAATGTGATATATATGTAATATATAGATATAAATAAGTCACATTAATTAAGGGAGATTTTTGTATGTATGAGTATAAATTTATAGAAGTACCATTAAAGAAAGGTTTTAAAGTTAAATCTGGAGATACTTTTGAAGCATGTAAGTCTATTATTCATGATGAATCTAAAAATGGATGGAGATTAAAGCAAATTGTCATTCCTACAAATGAAAATACAGGATTTTCAGCTCCAGGTGTAGCAGCTCCATATTGCTATCAAATTGTTTTTGAAAAAAAGAAATAAATTAAATAATTCATTTACGTTTTGTAAGTCAATTATAAATACAACTTTATTTTTACATAAAATAAGGATTATAAAATCTTTCTTAAATTTTATAATCCTTTTAAATTATGATATTTTAAAATAATATAATAGCCATAATAAAAGCTACAATTGCAGTAATTAATCCAACACCTAATGCTATTGCCCATGGTTGATATGGTCTTTTACCATACTCAATATATTTCTCATTACCCTCTAGCGTTCTTCCCTCTAAAAATGCGTTTAACTCTTTGTACGTTTTTACATCATTATTCTTTTTATGTCTCTCAACTTTACTCGCATAATACATTGATGCTAACCATATTAAAATAAATATTAAAAATCCCATATTTTTCCCAAAAATCTTCATAAGTGGAACAACTAATATAATATCTGCTATAAGAAGTATAGTAAAAATCTTGCCATCCTTTTCAAATTTAGAAATCTCTTCTTTTTTTATTTCCTTTTTCATTTCTTCAAGGTCTCCTTTAACTAATATATCAAGAGATACATTAAAAAGAGAACTTAATAACAATAAGCTTTTCATATCTGGATAATTTTTATCATTCTCCCAATTTGAAATAGTTTGGCGAGATACAAATATCCTCTCAGCTAATGCCTCTTGTGAAAGCTTTCTATCTGTTCTATATTTCTTTATTTGTTTTCCAATCTCCATCTAATTACCTCCTGTACTATTATCCTATAACCTTAAATTAATTTTAGCTATCAAACGTCTTTGATATTACCTATTTTTAGTATGTAAAAAGCTTTTTACACCTCTCAAAGTGTGTAATTATAAGTATCCTACCAAACTTATAATTATTTTATATCATTTTAGGGACTAGTTACATATTTAGAACAAAATTAATGCTATTAGAATCTATTTGTTTAGATTCTAATAGCATTAACTTTGTTACTCTTAAAATAGTTTTTTAGAAAACAATAAGTACTATTTTCTATCTATACTTTTCATAAAGAGCATGCATTTCTACTAAACCTATTAAAAATAAAAGTATGTTTCTAAAAACTTTAGATATATACAAAACCTCCTAAGTTTAACTCTAATAATTTTGTTGAAAAAATTATTAATATCATAACATAGATTATACCCTTTAATTTGAAAATGAGCTAAAATCGATAAATTAGTAACTGAAATCTAAATTCGTCTAACAAGTCTTAAAATTTCCGTTTAGAACTGAGTTATGTATTTTATATAAATCTAATGCCATTAAAATCTATTTATTTGGATTTTAACGACTTTTTTTACTACTGATCTTTAAACAAGTTTTTAGAAACTAGTTGAAATTTTCAAAATTAAAAACCATTATTAAATTAAATAAATATTCTTAAAAGGGGTGGATATATGTTTAAAAATATAGAATTAAAATCACCGAGCATTATCTATAAAGAAAGTTTTTTAGAAAATATACATAACTATAAAACGAGTGGTGATCTAGAGTATTTTAATATATATAAAAAAGCATTAGATAACTTCGAACAATACGTAGAAAATTTAAATAATAATGCACAAGGAATTGATTTACCAGAAGGTTATGTTCCATGCTCTACTTTTTGGTTAGTAGCTGAAAATAATACAGTATTAGGAGTAATCAGAATTAGACATAAAGAAATACCTTTTGATGGGCATATTGGATACGATATTTCTCAAAAGTATCGAGGTAATGGGTATGGTACTAAAATATTAGAGTTAGCTTTACCTTTTGCAAAACAAATTGGTATTGATAAAGCTATATTAAATTGTGAATCTAGTAATATACGTTCTGAGAAAGTTATAAGAGCTAACAATGGAATTCTCTTTAGGTCTACAGAAAGAAACGGTAAATTTTATAATCAATTTGTAATTGAATTATAAGTATCCTTAAAATTTCCGTTTAGGGACTAAGTTATTATTTCATATAAAGTTAATGCCATTAAAATCCATTTATTTGGATTTTAATGGCATTTTTACTACTAATCTTTAAACAAGTTTTTAAGAACTAGATGCAATTTTAAGTATATACATTTATTATAAAACTAAAGGGAGGTCATTGATTTGTTGTTAGATATAGCATTTACTCTGTCAGGTGCATTATTATTATTATCTAGTGTATTTTTTATTTTTAAAGGCAAGGCATCAGTTTTGATACAAGGATATTCTATTATTTCTAAAAATCACAGAGAATTATATGATGAGCTTAAATTAAGTAAAGATTATGGTTTTATACTTTTTAGATATGGATTAATATTTTTAATTGGAGCACTTGGTTATATTTTTATTTCTGAATTAATTTTATGGTTATGCTTTGTTATTTGGATTATATACTTTGTAAAAACCCTTGTTACTTTTAATTTTGATAACTATAAAATAAACAAGTCTTAAAATTTTAGTTTAGAGACTTGTTATGTATTTTACATAAAGTTAATGCCCTTATAATCCAAATAAATGGATTATAAGGGCATTCTTACTAGACATCCTTAAATGTGTTTTTAGGGAATAATTTAAGTTTATTTTAAAAATACTTTTACTTATATCCTAAAATTTATAAATAACTAAGATACAATAATAATTAATGATGATTTAATTATAGGGGGAAAAACAATGAAACATAAAGGAACTAAAAGTAATAATACTATTAAATTAAAATTACTTCTCATATTCTTTATTGGGGTTTGGTTTACTGCTAGCGTATTAGAAGCAACCTTTGTTTGGTTTATTACAATTAATTTAATAGCAATATACCTGATTATTAAAAATAAATCTACTACATCTAAAGATTTTATTTTCGGTATTATTTTCGGTATTTTGTGTATGCCATCAAGTCCTATAATGGGAATTTCCACTATTATCCCTTTTATTGCATCTATTGGAATCTTCAAGAAAAGTAAAAATACTGTTCATATTTTCGATAATAATAAAAAAAGCATATTAGTATCAGTAATCTTAATATTGGGAGTTGGGATGATACTTGGTGCAATAAATGTATTTTTTGCAATAGGCAGCATACCAATAAATCCAGGTTTTAAAATACAATATGTATTTAATGCTTTACGTGCTGGAATATTTGAAGAAATATTTTTTAGATTATTCTTCTTTGCTATGTGTGTTTATATTACTAATGATTCTAAATTTTCAAAACTTCAAAATCTATTATGTTATTTGATAATGATTCTTCCACATACATTGATACATTTCAATCTTAGTACATTTAATCTTCCAAGTGTTGCAATGTTATCGGTATTATTTGGGTTCCCTTTTGCATTAATGTTAAGAAAATTAAATTTAATATCTGCAATTGGTGCACATTCAATAGTTGATATTATTCGTTTTTGTACTTTTGGTATATAGTTAACTCTATTTAAAAAATAATAAAATCTATTAGTATAACTAGTCCTAAAGTTTTAGTTTAGAGACTAGTTATGTATTTTTAAGGTATAGTAGGCCCGAATTAGAATATACTTATTTTAGGGGTGTAAATATGAGTTTTAGTTTTATAAATTTAATAATTTATCCAGTTGTATATATTTTATCTATGCCTATATTGGGTATACTTCATGAATTAGGACATGCAATCCCAGCTTTAATATTTACCGATGATGTTGTAAGTATTTATATAGGAAATTCTAATTTAAATAAGAAAATAAAGCTTAATAGATTAACGATTTATTTTAATGGATATAAGTCTTTGATGGATGTATCTTATGGATGCGTTAATTGGAAACCAATAAATAATAAATTAAAATCAATTTTAATGATTGCAGGTGGTCCATTAGTATCTTTATTAATTTCTTTGTTATTATTTGTTTTTTTATATAATGTGCATCTACCCTATTTATTAATGAAAATCTTTAACGGAGTGCTTTTATTCAGTATTATTCAGTTTATAATTACAATTTTACCGATTAAGTATAATTACAAACCATACATTGGTTTTACAAGTGATGGGTATAAAATTTTACAATGGCTAAAAATAATAGATTATGATAAATAAAAATAATCACATAATATCAATATATTAATCCCTAAATTTCGGTTTAGGGAATAGTTATATCAAAAATGAGTGTAATTGTTTAAATTACTTAATCCTAATAATTACACTCATTTCTACGTTCTTAAAACTTTATTTTTTAAGTTAGCCTTAAATTAATATTTTTAGATTCTAAAGTTCATTAACTTTATTTATTTAATAATTTATAAGCATTTTTCTAGTTTCTTTTAAACTATTAAGTATGTTACTTAGCTAATTAACATACTTATACTTACTCATCTTTACTTTTTAATAAATAGTTTTTCTTAAAAGCAAAGTGCTTTGTCATTGAAACGGTCCCATGAAATGATATTAAAAATACTAGTAAAAAGGTAGCTTCCCAATCAAGCAGAGTCCCTAAAATAATTATAATAAATAATAAAACACAAGATTTTATACAACTCTTGTATTGAAAATCATAGTAACTACTATCTATTACTTTTAATGAATCCTCCCACAACATACCTTGTGTTATCCAATAAGATACTTGATTTCTTTTATAGCATCTATAATTATAAATCAAGTATATAGGAACAAAAACTGAGCTTACTATAATATACGTACTCATAAATTCCCCTTTCAAATTTAATGAATTTCTTCACGACACATATTTATTTTAGCTTTTCTATAGCATATTCTAAACCATTACTTATATGCTTTCAATAAGCTTTTAGATAACTCTTTTAGCTCATTTAATTGATAATCTATATCCTTCTAATGTATTGGTATATTTAATTTTATAGAATAGTTTATATTATAAGATTAAAAAGTTATATATTTCTAACATTAATACTTGAAAAATATTTTCCCAAGTGATATATTTATAACATATCAAGTTATAAATATATCACTTTTAAAGGGGGACGACTATATGTCTAATAGTCAATTTACTATCAAATCACAACTTACTTTGGATATTTTCACAATGATCTTTATTTTACTAAGTGCAATATTTGATCTTTACTTTAACTCACAATATTCAAATTATGTAACATTAGCATGGGGTGGATGTCTATTGGTTATGTTAGCTTTACAATTAAAATTCAAGGGGATTAATGATGAATTGTCTGAAACTATATTATCAAAAGTAAATAAAATGAGTATGAATTTTATATTTGTATCTGCAGCCTTAATTGGTATGTTTGCTACAACACCTCGTACTTCTTATATTTTTAAATCTGTTAATAGTCTTGGATTAGTAATTATAATAACTTTGCTATTACTTACAATTTTTAGGTTATTATCATATATATACTATGATAGAAAGGGACTTTATAATTAAATGCCTATTTTAAAAACAAATATTAAAGAGTATAGAGAAAAAGCTCTTATTAAACAAAATGAATTAGCTAAATTAGTTGGAGTAAGACGTGAGACTATAGTTCATTTAGAGAATGGTCGATATAATCCATCTCTTAAGTTAGCTATGGATATCGCAAAAGTCTTTAATACTTCAGTTGAAAGTTTATTCGAATTTGTTGATGAAGAAGAATAAGTAAACTTAAATAAAAAAGGAATTGTATAACAATTTGTTATACAATTCCTTTTTAAATTTGTAATTCAGTTTCTTATATAATTCGTTTAACAATTTATATTCAAATAATTGAAATCACTGTATTTGCCTTTTATTTTCTAGTTCCTTCTTTTTCTATCTTTTCTAAAGCTTTTGCAGGTACATCCTCTTTATTAACTGTACTTTCCCCAAGAGAAATTGTTTTACTAGCACTTATCTTAATGTAAGCCCCTGGTGCATAATAATCTTTTGCAGTCCCACTTTTAGCAAAATTAAAATCCCTTTTATTTCCTTCTTTATCATATCCAATTAAATTATACTCTTTTCCTTTTGCTTGTTTTTTACCTTCACTATCTACTAACCAAGAATCTTTATTTACTTCATCTGTTGGTACTTGTGTATAATAAGTTTCTGATGCCACATATCTATTGTTATAATATCCTTTTGCCCAAAGTGCTCCACCTACAATTATTGCTACGGCGATTAAAATTCCTAATGTTTTTTTCATATTCTACCTCCTAAAATTCAAGTTCTTTCTTTCTAAATATCATCATTGAAACTATTACTGGTATTACCATGTATAGTATAATTTCTATTATTGAAGTTATGTTAAAACTTCCTTTTGTTATATAGTTTAGCTTTTCTATAGCTAGCAACGTTGTAAACATGTGTTCATTTAAATTCCCTACTAAATCTACTACAAACTGTTGAGAAAGTATAAGATTTAATATCATCCCTACTGTTCCTGATCCTAACAATACAAATGATATTGTTCCATACATTGCATTTTGATAATGATAAACTAATATTGTAGATATACCTACATATACAATAATCTTTAGTATTCCTGTTGCTGCTCCAAGAGTCAGTTCTAAAAACTGTTCGTGCGTAAGAGTAAGTCCTAAAATCTTTGGTACAGCTATTACAATTACACCTAACAATACACCTGAAATCACTGATAATATTACCGTTTCTATTGCTTTTGTTAATATAATTTTATTTCTATCAATACCATACCCTATAGCTATTTGCATTGCTTTACTTTTAAAATCATCTGAATATATTGATAAAAATATTGGTATTCCTACTACTAAAGGATATAATCCTAAAAACATATCTGTTTTTGAAAGGTATCCTCCTCCATCTAAATTTGGAGTATATATTATAAATACCATCGTAAGGAATAACCCTAAAAAAGTTGCTACCGTGTATATTAAAGATTTTTTACGGCTCATTCTATTTAAATCTGCTATTAAATAATTTAACATTTCTTCGCCCCCTCTACTAATTCAAAGTAGTAATCTTCTAACGTCTTTGTAGATGATTTTTCTTGTAAAATTTCTATTTTGTTTTCCTTTAAAATTTTCTTTGTTCTCTCAATATCACTTACCTTAATCTCTATAGTATCTGATTCACTTTCTAAATTGTTTTTATCTATTTCTTTAAGTATTTTTCCTTCGTGAACAATCCCAAATCTATTTGCAGTATGTTCTAATTCTCCAAGAATATGAGAAGATACTATTATTGTCATTTTATACTCTTCATTTAACTTCTTTATTAAGTTTCTAATATCTGCTATCCCCTGTGGATCTAATCCATTTGTAGGTTCGTCTAATATTAGTATTTCTGGGTTACCAAGTATCGCATTTGCTATTCCTAATCTTTGCTTCATTCCCATAGAAAAGTTTTTATATTTTGCTTTTGTTTCATGTAAGTTTACTATTTTTAATACTCTATCAATTTCTCCTTTATCCTTGATTCCTTTTAATTGTCTATAATAGTTTAGGTTCTCTCTAGCATCTAAATAATCAAAGAAGTTTTTCCCTATAAAAAAACCTATTTTTTTCCTATTTGCAAGCAATTCATTTTTATCTTTACTCCCTTTTATTGATAATTCTCCACTACTAAATTCTGATAATCCTAATATAACTTTAAAAATTGTTGTTTTACCTGCTCCATTTTTTCCTACAAGCCCATAGATTTCACCACTATTTACACTTAAACTTAAGTCTTTAGTGACATGAAATTTGCCATAATATTTATTAATATTTTTTAACTTTATCATATTCTCTCCTTTTCTTTATCCGTGCTTTATTTAACTCTATTTTATACATCCATTCTTAACTAAAAATAAATCCAACCTTAAATAAACCTTACTTTTTTTAATTTATATAAAAATCAGTAAAAGTTCCGATGCAAACCCTAAGAAACTTCTTTTATTAGCGCCTCTAAATAAAAATAAGGCAAGTTATATCTTATATAACTTGCCTTACTGTTTTTATCTATATAGTTTTAATTAGCATTCCTAACTTTTTCTAATCAAATCTTTCAACACTACCTTTGTATATAAATTCTGTGTTTAAGTCTAAATATATATTATCTTATTGTAAATATTATTATATATGATAGGTAATTAATTAGTAAATCTCCTTGTAACTTTATCATACTATTTTTAATAAATTACATTTTACGAAAATATAATTTATTTATGAACTCTAAAAATTTTTAATTATTTACTAAGATAGTATAGTTTATTTAGATTCATCTTTCAAATACTTTACTTGTTATTTAAGATTTTAAAATTTTACCATCTACTATAGTTATAATTCTATCTCCAAAATTTGCAACATCCTTATCATGTGTAATCATTATAATAGTATTTCCTTGATTTTTTAACTCCTGAAACAAATCTAAAACTTCTGAACTAGTTTTAGAATCAAGCGCACCTGTTGGTTCGTCAGCTAAAAGTATTGCAGGATTTGAAACTAATGCCCTAGCAACAGCAACTCTTTGCTGTTGACCTCCTGAAAGTTCATTTGGCTTATGTTTTACCCTATCTTCTAATCCTACCATCTTTAACTTATCCTTTGCTTTTTCAAAAGCAACATCACGACTAACTCCTCTAATCAAAAGAGGCATCATTACATTTTGTATAACGCTATATTTAGGTATTAAGTGATACTTTTGAAATATAAATCCTATTTTTTCATTTCTAACTAAAGCTAAATCATCATCTCTTAAATGTTCTATACTATTACCATCTAAATTATAACTTCCTTCATCTAGGCTATCCATACATCCTATAATATTCATAAGTGTTGATTTACCTGATCCTGAAGGCCCTAAAACAGATACAAACTCTCCCTGTTCAACCTTAAAATTAATATCTTTTAAAACATGTAGTCTCTCATTACCAATACTATAGGATTTGTTTACATTTACCATATCTATTATATAACTCATATGAAAATCTCCTATGAAATCACATCTACTGATAACACAGTAGGATTTTCTGACTTATTATCATCTACTGCTATCTTTAAATATGTTCCTTCTTTTATAGTATTAATACCCTCTCCACTTCTTCCTGATAATATATTTATATCTACACCTGTTGGAATTAAAATAGTTTTAACATCTCCTGTAAACTCTAGATCTACTAAAGGCTCATTTTTTTCAATATCTCCAACAGACACCTTTTTCCCTTCATCACCACTCATTGCCTTAGTAGTCATAGCTGCTGGGATTTCATCTTTCTTTTCTTTATCTTTATCATCTTGATCCTTATCTACAGCTTTTATTTCTTTTCCTGGGTCTTTTGCTAGTTCAAACTCTACCTCATTTCCTACTATATTCTTTACTTTTCCATATATAAATTTATCTACCTTTTGTTCGCTCTTTGCTTTATCCTTTGAATCTGTTTCTTGCTTATTGGGACTACAAGCGCTCACTCCCAATGCTAATGCTATAACTATACTTAATATTAATGGCTTTTTCATACAAATATCTCCTTTTATTTTAAATTTATTCATAACTTAGTGCTTCTACAGGCTTTAACTGTGATGCTTTATATGCTGGATATATTCCAAATAAAGTTCCTGTTATAATTGCAAATAACAAAGCTATTATCTTACCATCTAAAGTAAATAAAACTGGAACTCCTAAATATTTTGTTAAAGGCATTAATAAATAACTTAGGATAATACCACAAACTCCACCAAGGGTACTTATTAACACCGATTCCAATAAAAACTGTAATAAAATATCTTTACTCGAACTTCCTAAAGCTTTTAATATACCTATTTCTTTTGTTCTTTCATTTACAGCTACAAACAATACATTCATAATTCCAATACCTCCAACTATAAAAACTATAGTTGCTACAGACATTAAAAGCACATTCATAGTCCTTGCTGATGCAAGTGCTGCTTCTATTTTATTTCCTGCATCCTCTACCTTAAAATCATCAGCACCTTCATCAAAGATATAATCTAGAGAATTATAGATATCCTTTATTCCATTTTCAACTTTATTTAAATCATCAACTAAAGCAATTCCTTGAGGCGGATAACTTTTTTTATCATAAACATACTTATAAGCACTAGAGTATGGTATGAAAATGCTTTGATCTGGTCTTATACCCTGCATTCCATCACCTTTTCTATGTAAAACACCTATAACTTTATATGTTTTTCCATTTATTTTTATAGACTCTCCAACAGCACTTTGAGCATCTGTAAAATATTGTTGTGCTAAACTTTCTCCAATTACACAAACCTTATCTTTTCCCTCTTGATTTTCTTTTGTCAAATTCTCTCCAAATTGTATTTTTATATTGTTTATCTCATTAAACTCATCAGTAATTCCAACTACAGGCTCAACACTATCCTTTCCTTTAATACGTACACTAGTAGAACTTGATACATTCAATCCAACTTTACTAATATTAGGTGAGTCATCCATTATACTTTGCATCTTTTCTTCATCTAAAGGCTCAATATTTTTTATATCTAAATCTGGGTTTTCAAAGTTAGGATTTATATATATGCTTCCTGCACTTAACCCTTCAAATTGCTTTTTTACTTCTGCCTCTCCACCTTTTCCAATAGCTATTACCATTATAATCGTTACTGTTCCTACTATAATTCCAAGGGATGTAAGAATAACCTTAAATTTATTTTCAATTAAGTTTATAAAAATAATATTAATTAGCTCCTGAATTTTCAATATCCCCCACATTCCTTTCCTCTATTACAACTTGATTTTCTTTTAACCCTTCTAAAATTTGAGTGACTTTACCATCAGAAAATCCTGTTTTAACCTCTACTTCTTTTATTTCATCGCCATCTTTCACCTTAACTATTTGCTTTTTATCCTTGTTAACTATAGCTTTACTTGGTATTTGTAATACATTTTCTTTATTTTTTATAATAAAATCAACTTCTGCTGTCATACCTTGATAAAGTTCTATATCCTTACTATCTAATTCTACCTTTACCTTGTAGTCTACATCCTCATTTTTCCCAGAACTTGTGTAACTCTTTTCTTTAACAACTCCATCAACTTCAATATCAGGATAGGTTTCAAAAGTTACCTTAACAGGCTGTTCCTCTCTTACTTTTACAATATCTGTTTGAGGTAATAAAACTTCTAAATACATTTTATTTTCATTACCTATTACCATAATTTGATTAGCCGGAGTAATAGTTGTTCCTACCTCCCCTTTTATATCTAAAACAACTCCACTACTGTCTGCATAAATATATAGTTTATTTAAATCTGATTTTAAATTTTCAATTTTTTTATTTATCTTATTTATCTCTCCTTGAGCAGAATTTATTTGAGAGTCAATAGATGTGTCTTCTGGTGCATTTTCCTTTTGAGATTTCAACTGGTTTAACTCATCTGATTTACTACTTTGTTCTATTTTCAATTCTTCTATTTTAGTATTAATATCTGCATTTGAAAGTTTAGCTAGTTTATCACCTTTTTTAACCTTATCACCTTTGTTTACATAAACTTTTTCAAGTGTACCACCAATTTGAAATTTATAATCAGTCTCCTCTAACTTTGCTTCCCCTTCTCCATCTATAGAAACCCTTATATCATCAATTAAAGCTATATGTTCTTTTGTTTTTGTTGTAGGTTCTTTCTTTTTGGATTTAACCATTAACAAACTAGCTCCTCCAACTACACAAACAACTACTGTCAATGCTATCCATTTCTTTTTTATACCCATACTTTTCCTCCACTTTCCACTGCATTTTTATAGTTTAACTATACTAAATGAGGTATAAAATTTCTGTTAAGAAATTTTTATTTTTAAAAATTTTTAATAAAAAAGCATTTTACTTGGTAACTTGTTATTTACCTTGTAAAATGCTTTTTTGCTAATTTATCTTGTCTATACTTAGTATCTTTCCTTTTTGAATATCTATATCATTTTTTTCTACTGGTTCATAAATTCCTATTCTTATATACACATCTTTTTTTATTTCCTCAAACCTCATATTACTGTCTGCACCTATTAAATCTATAGTATCTTTTTTACCATTTTCTTTTAATAAGTTAATGTCTACACTTAAATTCTTATTATATCCTCTATCACTATAGCCTTTTGGAGTATTTAAATAAGCTATATCTATCTTAGTATCATTTACATTAATAATTTTAGCAAACTCATACTTTGTATTTTTATTTATACTTTCTATTACTTTTTTATTGATATCTTCCATCTCTTCATCTGTAAGGAACTTCTCTTCCTTAGGAGTATTATTATTTTTAATATTTCTAACTTTACTTAATCCAGAACTCATAAAAACAATACTTGCAATACTTATAATTCCTATCCCTAAAATTAAAATTTTTTTATTCATATTTATGTACCTTTCCTTTTTTAAAATTTTCTATTTATACTTATTTTAATAAAAGGCATATAAAATTCTTGTTAAGAAAATTTAATTTAAAGGAATTTTAACTATAAATTCACTTCCTTTTTCACAGCTTAAAACTTCAATACTTCCACCATGTTTACTTATTATATTTTTAACTATAGAAAGCCCTAATCCTGAACCACCCACTTTTCTAGACCTAGACTTATCTACTCTGAAAAATGGCTTAAATATATTTTCATAATCTTCTTCTTTTATTCCTATCCCACTATCTTTTATAGTTATATTTACAAAATCACAATCTTTACTTAAATCAATTTTTACATATCCATTTTCATAGTTATACTTAATACTGTTTTCTATTAAATTATAAATAGCTCTATATAAAAGATCTTCACTTCCATAAAGATTTATACTCTCATTTTCATCTATATAATTATTTAAATCTATTGTTATATTTTTTTCAAAAGCTATGTATTTAAGGTCGTTAATAATAGATTTTATAAGATTATTTAAATTTATTTCATCTTTAAATTCTATACTATCCATATTACAGATACTAAGTAGTTCCTCAACTACTTTTGATAATCTATTATTATTTTTTTCTATAATTTCTAAGAGATTTTCATAATCATCTTTAGTATGTTCTTTTCTTTTTTTAAACACATCTATTTTCATTTTTATAACTGCTAAAGGTGTTCTAAGTTCATGTGCTACGTTCATAGAAAACTCCTTTTGGCTCTCAAATGCATCATCTATCCTAGACAGCATTTTATTAAAAGACTTTGTCAAATCTTTTATTTCATCTTCCGGACCATCCTCTTTTATTTTTTTAGATAAATTATGTTCATTTATGTCTTTTATATCTTCATTTAATCTTTTTACACTCTCTAATGACTTACTTGTAGCCAAATAGGTTATTACACATCCTAGCCCAATTACTAAAAACATATATAAAGTACTTTTAGTTATTAATTTTTCTTTTTCTATCGTGAAAGCACTAGTTGCATTTTGAGCTGGAATACTATCTTTATTTTCTATATTATTTTTTTCAATATTTATAGGTGTATTAGTTGATGGTATATTTTCTAGTGAATCTATAGTCCTTGCTGCTGAAAAATAGGTGCTTACCGTTAATAAAACACTGCAAATTATAAGGACTATAGTATTTATAAAAGTTACTTTAAGTCTAAGAGATAATTTCATTAAACTTCCTCCCTAGAATCTTCTATAATATATCCAACACCCACTATATTTTTTATTATATCCTCATCTAATTTAACTCTTAATTTTTTTCTAAGAGAATTAATATGAACCCTAACAGAGTTGCTAAACATATCTACACTATTGTCCCATACATGTTCTATAAGCTCTTCTTGGCTTATAGTCTTATTTATATTTTTCATTAAATACTCTAAAATTGAAAACTCTTTTTTAGTTAGCTTTATCTCGCTATTATCTATATAAGTTTTTCTTGATTTTGTATTTATCTTTAAATTCTTAAAATTAAGTTCCTCATCCTCTTGTATAAACTTTATCCTAAGTAAGCATCTAATTCTAGCCTCTAACTCATCAAAGTGAAAAGGCTTAATCAAATAATCATTAGCCCCTAAATCCAGACCTTTTACCCTATCCTCAATACTTGATCGTGCTGTTAGTATCAATATTTTTGTCAACTTATCCTTACTTCTTATATTTTTTAATATGTCTAGTCCATCTATGTTTGGTAAATTTAAATCAAGTATTATTAAATCGTAATCATTTGCAATAGAAAGTTCTAACCCCTCAAGTCCATCATCACTTGTATCAACTGCATAACCATCAATTCTTAATCCTTCTGCTATTGCTTCTAATAAATCTATTTCATCTTCTACAATTAGTATTCTCATATATTCTCCCTCACATTTATTAAACTACCCTACATTTTGCCTAAATTTTTTGGTAAGTAAACTTTGGTTACATTTTCGAAAATATTATAGTAATCTCTATTCTACCCTCACAATAGTTATAAATATAATTCTTTGTACTAAAAAATAAATTGTATAACAAATTGTTATACAATTTATTCTTTTATTTGATAAATAATTTGTTTTACAATTTCTATCTAAATAGCTTAAATTACTACATTATATACTTTTTATTCTTATAAATTTATACTGTTATTTTTATAGTTTCTACGCCATATATTTTTATTAATTTAAGTAGTTATGATACTCAAACTGACTACCAAAACATATCCATTTCTCTCTTATGATCTAGGTCTTCTTTTTCTTCTAATTTATATTCAACAATCTTATTATCCAAAGTTCCTTTGAAAAATTTATATGAAGTTGCTTTAATAGTTTCAACATCATCTTTATCAAGTGTTATCATAACTGCGTCTTCAAATGCCTTTTCCATATATTTATTCTTAAAGTCAATATCTTTAAAGTCCATTTTAACTCTTCTTAAAGTACCTTTAGTAAATATACTTTCATCGGGAATAAACATCTCCAACTTATTGTCTTTTATATCAGATATAATTTCTGGCTCAATAATTACCTTATCATTTAAAATGATTTCTTCTTTATTTTCACAATCATTTTCATCACAAGTAATTGCAACTTCTTCTAACTCTATACCAGGAATTTCTTTTATAATTTCATCCTTTGTAAAGTACTTACGCTTGTCTAAATCCTTAATGTAAAAATCAATAGAATCAACTTTTCGTCCTACTTTATTTTCTTTTATGTCTATTTCAAAATATCCAGTCTCATTAAGCTCTTTTATAGCTGGAAGTATTACTCTTCTCTTAAAATCATTGTATTTACTATATTTATCCTCTAGCATTAATAGCTCTTTAATTTCATCCAATTTATAGTTTATAGTATCTTTTGTACCACTCCAAAGTCGCAATAAATCATAAAATCGTTGAGCGTAAGAATTATTTAGAGATAGCCAAATCTGCACATTAACAGGTGTATATCCCATTTTTAAGTATTCTTTTAATAA
This sequence comes from Paraclostridium dentum, assembly GCF_048568265.1. Classification (NCBI taxonomy): domain Bacteria; kingdom Bacillati; phylum Bacillota; class Clostridia; order Peptostreptococcales; family Peptostreptococcaceae; genus Paraclostridium; species Paraclostridium dentum. The sequence continues at coordinate 51,282 of NZ_CP183814.1, forward strand.
GTTATGTATTTTCTCTGAGGCTTCAATATTGAATATCCCTAATTCGTCGTCATACTCATATCCATTTATAAATCCATATGCACCCCATAAATTTCCTTTTTTGTTTTTCTTTTCTTCTTTGAAGTATATAGGTTTCTTTCTTAGATCTTCTAATACTTCTAAAATCCCTTTAACTGTGTTTTTTTGCTTAAACTTAATTATGTCTTTAAATTCAGAGTGACTAATTGAGCAAGTTAATACTCCATCTGATTTTTTTTGAAGTTTATACAACATAGATAAAAATACTCTATTTTCAATTAAACTTAAACTATACCTAGCTTTCACCAGCATATTGTTTTTCATCAATATACGATTACTTTCTAATTCTTCTATCAGATTCACGTTTACTCTCCCCCTTTTAAACTAATTATAGTTATAGAGTAACAAATGGCTTTAACTGCGTCAACATTTTTAATTATGTCGTTTTTATACTCCCTAATAAGTCGTAGTTACTCCCTGATTTGTCGTAGTTACTCCCTAATAAGTCGTAGTTATGTCCCTGATTTGTCGCTTTAAATCCCTAATACGTCGTAATAAATCCCTAATTTGTCGCTTTTAAACTTCTTATCCTTAGTGTTTTCAATGGGTTGAGCTATGTCTAAATACTATTAAATACTATTAAATACTTTTATAAATACTAAGTAAAGACTAGTAAAGGTCATTTTTGTGTTCTAATCTGTCCTATTAAAAATAAATCCCTGGTTTGTCGCAAAAAAAAGAAGGGTAATCCCTCCTTTTATAATTTATTTAGATTCATCTTTTAAAGCTCTTACTTCTTCTATAGTTAATCCTGTTTTTTGAGCTATTATTTCTATCGATAATATATCTAATAAACTCTTAGCTATTTCGATAGCCTTTTTTTTCTCTCCAGCTTTTATACCTTCTTCTTTTCCTTCTTCAATAAGACTCTTTCCTAATTCAGTCACTCTAAGTTCCTCCTTTACCTTTTCTAAATCTTTACCACTTAAAAATTTATTAGCAAAAGCATATAAAATAGATTCCATATCTCTTTTATATGGGCTAGTTATTTCTTTACTTAACTTTATAGCCTTTAATATCTTTTCACCTTTATCCATTTTTCCACCCATAACTGGTGTAAATGTAAGCTTTATAATATCTTATTCATTGAAATACCTACCAAAACATATCCATTTCTTTCTTATGATCTAGTTCTTTTTGTTCTTCTAATTTATATTCATCAATCTTATTGTCCAAAGTTCCTTTGAAAAATTTGTATGAAGTTGCTTTGATAGCATCAACATCATCTTTATCAAGAGTTATCATAACTGCATCATCGAAAGCTCTTTCCATATATTCATTCTTAAAATCAATATCTTTAAAATCTTTCTTAAAACTTCTTAAAGTACCCTTAGTAAATACACTTTCATCTGGAATAAAAATCTCTAGTTTATTAACCTCTATATTAGATATAATTTCTGGTTCGATAGTTACATTATCATTTAAAGTTATTTCTTCTTTGTTTTTGCAATCAGTTTTATTGCAAGTAATTGCAATTTCTTCACGTTCAATATCAGGAATTTCTTTTATCATTCCATCCTTTGTGAAGTATTTTCTCTTATCCAAATCTTTAACATAAAAGTCAATAGATTCAATATTTCTACCTTTTTTATTTTCATCATAACTTATTTCAAAATATCCAGTAGAGTTAAGTTCATTGATTGCAGGAATTATAACTCTTTTTCTTAGTTCTGAGTACTTAGGATACTTATTTTCTAAAATTAATAACTCTCTAAGCTCACTAACTTTATAATTAATGCTATTTTTTGAACTACTCCATAACCTAAGTAATTCATAAAATCTTTGAGCATATGAGTTTTTCAAAGTTAACCATATATTTAAATTTACAGGAGTATATCCTTCTTTTAAGTATTCATGTAGTAATGTATAAATGCGTTCGGACGCCTCTATTCTAAAGCTATCCGTTTTACTAAAATAGTCCCAACCATTTATAAAACCATAAGAACTCCATACATATGCTCCATCATCTAGTAGAGTTTTTATATTTATTTCTTTTTTTCTTAAACTAGTTAACATATTTTTTAAACCTCTTGTTGAAGAATCAGTTCTACCTTTTATAAATTTTACTAATTCTTCTCTTGATATTTCACAACTTAAAACTCCCTTACTTTCTCTTTGCAACTTATATAAAATATATATAAATAATCGATTTTCATTCAATGTTATATTGTATCTTGATTTGACTAAATCATTATGTTTCATTAGAATTTCTTGTTTTTCTTCCATACCATCACTCTCCAATCTAAATATATCATAAGGATTTTAAGTAGACAAGTTTTTAAAGTTGTCTACTTAAAACTGTACGGATTTGTCTACCTATCGTATCAATTTGTCTACTTTGGGTACTAATTTGTCCACCTAACAGTACGGATTTGTCTACTTTAAGTACTAATTTGTCTACCTTAACTCGATATATCCAAGTTATATCAAAGCATTCATAAGCTCTAAATACTTTAAATGCTTTAAATACTTTTTATAAATACAGTAAAGACTAGTAAAGGTCGTTTTTCTGTTCTAATCTGTCCTATTGAAAAAGTAACTCCCTAATTTGTCGCCTTTAAAAAATATATATGTTTAGGTAGTAAGTTTGTGGTTTTTATTAAGTTGCTTTATTCTCAATTTAATTTATGACTCTCATATTTCATATTTTAATAAAACAAGTACCTAATTTGTCGCTTTTAAAATTAACATCGATTGAACTACTACGTATACGAATCACTTTATGTTGTTCAAATTTTATATCTGAAACGTCTACTCAATAATATTTAAAAGTTACAGTTGTAATTTTTTACTGTTGTTTCAGCAAAAAATACGATTAAAAAGTAGATATATACAAAATAATTAAAAATTACGTTTAAAAGGCGATTATTTTGTATAAGCTAACTAGATTATGTATTTTAGATAAAATGCCCTTAGAATCCAAATAAATGGATTTTAAGGGCATTTCTGCATAAGTATTCCATCTTATTTTTTTATATACTCCATAATGAAAAATTCACCGGTACCCAGATAAGTTTCTTGATCTTTTCTATCAATCACTTTAAAACCTTGAGATTCATAGCATCTAATAGCCCTTTTATTCCAACTTCGAACTTCTAATATAATTGGTTTACTAGGATATCTTCTTTTACATTCAGCTAAAGCCATACTAACTATTTGTTTGCCTATTCCAATCCCACAATATTCTGGCTTAACACCTATACCAAAGAATACAGATTCTCCCTCATCTAGTAAATTTACAAATCCAACAAGATTATTCTTACTGTCTGCATATCCAATGAAATTTTCTCTTTTCTCTTTTTTACATAATGATATTTGTTTTTTAATAATCTCATCCAATGAAGGCAAATTGTATATACTATAATCCCCTTCGTATTTCCATGTAGTTATTTCTTTAGCTAATTCTTCAGTAAACTTAACTGGATTTAAATTCATAGAAATCCCTCTAATGTAATTTTCAATAAATTGTATACTACCAATTAGCAAAAATCCATATTGGATATGAATTTTAAAACTTAATAGCATCTCTCAAAAATGTAAGAAATGTTTAAGCTTAGTGTCAGGCTATTTTAAGATGAACCAGGTATAATGAGTTTATCAAATAAAACAGATCAAGAGGAGGAGTTACACATGACAATATTATTAGGAAGTTTAATCATAGCTCCATTTATATTAGCTGTAGGGGCTGCATTAGTAAGTAGTGAGTTAGAAGTTGCAAATCAACAATAAATTTTGTATTGAAAGAACTATAGAAAAACATATTTAATTAGAGTTTTAAAATAATTAATTTTTATATAGATAAATATTTTGTTAACTAGCTATATAACAATATTTAAAGTTAAATTAGTATGTGAAAATCAATAAAATTCAATTTTAATAAAGAGTTTGTTAACTAGCTAATTAACATAGTGTATATAAAAAGAGCTCCATAATCTAAAAATAGATTAAAGAGCTCTTTTTATTACTATTTTGTTAAAAATCTAAAATTTTATTTAGGTTATAATAATACATTTAAATTAAAAAAAAATCAAATTGATTATTTTTTTAGTAAGAGTAATGTTCATAAGCATAAAAAAAGACACATATTTTTATGTGTCTAATATCAAATCCTAAATAATTGTTTTTTAAAACTTTCAAATTCTGTTTTGATTTTATTTAAATCTATATTGTCTCCGACATCTTCTATAAAATTTAAATCTAAAAGTAAATTTATATTATTATCTAAAACCTCTCTTGTCCATCCTTTAGGCTCCATAAGCTCATATATGCATTTTGTATCTATACCATCTTCAAAATTTGAAATAAGGGCATATAAAAGCCTGCTATCGACATCCAGTATGTTTACCAAACTATCATGCACCATCACAATATTGTTAATGTTTTTATAGATTAAATCTATTCTTATATTTTTAACTATCATATAATCACCCTTTTTTTTATATTAATACCTAAAAAATTAACTTTAATTCATAAACTTTCTTATAATTTCAATTTACTTAATTTAAAAATCTCTAAGATCTTTTATAGTTTTATTGAATAATGGACTTAAATTTATTTTTCTAAACATGTTTAACTGAATAATTATTAGCTCAAAATTATATATTTATATATAGAATTTAACTTATCTAGTATGTGAGTTTTTGCTAGTTATCATAAAGAATAGTAGATCTATTAGACTTTTGTGATAAGGTATGAAAATTTCTTCATCAATCATAGATGATATTTCTTCTTTTGAGGCCCATTTAACTGATTGAACTTCCTCATATTGCAGCTTTAATTTTGAGATATCTATATCTTTTTGAATTAAATATATATCATCAAATCCTTTATCAAAGTTTATTGTAAGAGATGGCCTTATTCCATCTAAAGATAACTTATATCCAATCTCCTCATAAACTTCACGCTCTGCTGCCAATTGGCTTGTATCACCTGATACAGCGCTACCTCCAACAGTAATGTCCCACATGTTTGGCCATCCATCTTTAAATGGCTGCCTTTGTTGAATTAGCATTTTGCCTTCTAAATTAAAAATACATACATGAACTACTAGATGATAAGTATTTTCTTTAAATTTGCTACCCCTTACCATTGTTTCACCAGTTTTAATTCTGTCTTTATCATACAAATCCCAGATTTCCATATGTTCACCTCTCAGAATAGATACAATTGTACCTAAATATGTTTTAAAGAATGTCCAAAGAATCTTTTATGGGCATTTATATTTAAATTATATATGTATTTTCAAAATCCTTTTCTTTGGTTAATTTAACTTATTCTTCTATTAACTTTTGTAATTCATTTATAAAACGGCATACATGGAAACCATCGCACACTGCATGATGAACCTGTATTGCTAATGGCATCAGATATTGTCTGTTTATTTCAGAATACTTGCCCATTGTAAAAATAGGCAATAAATAATTATATCCTTTTTGTAAATTTAAGTTGAATCCCTCAAATGTTGTCCATGGAATCATTGATACTGGAAAATGATTTGGAGGTACATTAGGCTTTGCGATCATACTTTTTACTGAACTGAAGAGTGATATATCTTTTTCATATGATTTACAAAAAGTATCATAATCATCAGAGTACTCTGTCCAAATATTAGTAAAAGTCTCAGTATCTTGATTAAATACTGTGTAGCATGGAAGCATTTCATCAAAAACACCTAACTCTCCATTTATATCAAAAGCAGTTCTAAACTCACTATGATTATTAACTATTTTTGTAATGAAATATAACATTGTTGGATATATTTTCTTATTTGAATTTTTAATTTTTGTAATATCTAATTTAACAGTCATGCTGTATGTACAGGGAACTTCAGAAAAGTAATGTTCAAAATACTCTTTTCTATTCCAAGTTTCTTTATTTATGATTTTAAAGCTCATTAATAAATTTTCCTTTCTAATTTATATAATTTGATATACTTAGGTGGTAATAAATTAATTATATGTACCTAATCAATTGAGGAATCATATAACAAACTACTATTGTTACAATTATTACTAGATTACCCATTGCATAGTAACTGTTTTCATCTTTTTTATTCATTCGTATTCCTCCTATTTTACCTAATAGTATGTAACAATTGCCAACTTGATTATATTATACACGACATTCATTATATTTTGTGGATGCACCATTCAAAGGAATTAACCATCCTTTGAAGCCATTATGAAGTGAATTTATCAAAGTTTGTACGACAACGTTTATTAATTACGAAGATAGATAATATAGCTTATTTATTATAACTTCTTAGATAGATACAGGTTTAGATCATCATCATTTTTACAATCACAATATTGTTCTAAAACTTTATCATTGTACCAAACACCACTTCCATCAGGAATATACCCTCTCTTTACGTACAATCTTTGAGCAGAACCATATCCATAATGGAGTCCAACACCTAAGCATATTTCATTAGAATACTCTTTAACTTGATTTTCCATATAATCAAGTATGGCTGTTCCAACTCCGTTACGTTGATATTTTTCAAGTACATTGAAATCATAAATGATTGGAATATTTTTATTTGCGAAGGGACCATTTTCAGCATTTTGAAGAAGGGTTGCATACCCTAATACTTGATTATCACAAGCAGCAACAAAAACTTTACGTTTTCCATATTGTTGTTCGCTATAGTACTGATCAAATAATGAAACAGGCTTGTTCCATCCCTGAGATTTAAAAGCTTTATAAAACTCTAACGAATCCGAGTCAATCATATTTCTAATTAATATATCCAAAACAAATCCCCCTAACTATGTAGACTTATGTAATTAAAAATTAACTACGATAATTATTAATTACATAAGCACTTTCAAATCCCTTTTCTTTGATACCTCTATTACATCGCATCTTGAATATATGATAATGAAATTGTCATTGCATCAATTATTTTTTTAAGACGAGTATATGTTCCTGTTCCTTCTTTTGCATTAATCATAGCTTTTTTGCTTTTATTGATAATAGATGTTATTTGAGTTACTGCTTTTAAAAGTTCATCTTGTGTATAATCAGAATCTTGATTTGTAATTAAAGATTGTGAAATAGATAAAGCTTTTATACGATTTCGAGAAAGGGATAGTTGTGGCGAACCTTCTTTGAATTTAGGTTGTATTTTTTCGCAGTTAATAATAGTAGATTTTATAATTTTTAAAGTATCCTCTATTTGTTGGTCAGTATATTTACTCATTAGATGTCTCCTTAATTCATTGTTTTATTTATGATTATAAATTATAAAACATAAATGCACTCAAAAACTTTTTTTAGAAAAATTTTTTTGCCTATATAATTCTCAAATATCTTTTGGGACTTAATCATTTGGCTAAATTACACTTAAGTTAAATTAACTTTTAAAAGGAGGAATGAAAATGCCAGATATGAAATTAGCTCCAAACGCTTCAGAAGTGGCTCAAATGTCAGCTTTAAGAATCAAATATGATTGTGGTTTAGGTGATAACGGAAGAACAATAGTTAAAACTAGAAGTTTTTCAAACATTAAACACGATGCAAAAGTTGTTGATGTTTACAATGTAGCTGAGATATTAAATGGTCTACAAAAGCATGACGTACTATCTGTAGTAAAAATAGACAACACAGAATTAACACCAGAAAATTAAAATTCGCTTCGGACTTTGTCCGTTGCTTAAAACAATAAGAAAGGGGATTAAAAAATGAGAAATATAGAAACTAGATTATTAATGGTTTTCTCTACAACTCTTGGAAGAAAAGTAAGCTTATTTGTATCAGATCCTAAAGAAGATATAACTGAAGCAGAAATAAAAGAGGCTATGGAGCAAATAGTTGCTAAAAATGTATTTGCGCCTAGATTCGGAGAAGAACTTGAAACAGCTTTAGAAGCAAAAGTAGTTCAAACTGCAACTACTGGATATGACTTAGTTATATAGTAACACATGGAACGTCTCTTTGAACTTCTGAGAGGCGTTCTAATCAATTTTAAAGTTTAATTGGAGGAAGAACTCGATGGAAGTAGATTTGATGGCTCTAGTGTCAAATTTAGGTTTCCCTGCTATCGTTACAATGTATTTGTTAATTAGAATAGAAGGTAAGCTTGAAAATTTGAGTGCTAGCATAAATTCATTAAGTAGTAATATATATGAATTGAATAATAGGAAATAAAAAGAGTATTTGTTGAATTGACTTCAATTCAAAAGGTACTCTTTTTTGATGAATATTTTTAATTAAGTTTTTTGAAACTAGTTGAAATTTTATAAAAAAATATACATCCTTAAACTAAGGGGGTGAATTGATTTGGGAAATGCAGCACTAGCTATGTCTTTTGCATTATTTGTTTTATCTAGTATATTTTTTATTTTTAAGGATAGAGCATCAATTTTGATACAAGGGTATTATTTTATTTCTAAAGATCAAAGAGATTTATATGATGAATTTAAATTAAGCAAAGATTACGGAATTATACTTTTTAAATATGGATTAATACTTCTGATTGGGGCAATAGGATATATATTTATTGCTAAACCAATATTATGGATAGCATTTACTATTTGGGTTATATATGTTGCAAAAACTGTTGTTACTTTCAATTTTGATAATTATAAATGTAACAAGGCTTAAAATCTGTATCAATGAGTTATATTACATTAGAATAAAGGTAAAGACCGTATAATCTATTTTGGAATATACGGTCTTTATGTATGTTTAAGTGCATTTTCAAATGTTTTTTTTATTAAAGTACTTACACTCATATCTAGTATTATTTAAATACTTTTCTCCTAAATTAACTATTTTAAATTTATTCTTTTTATAAAATCCAACTGCATCATCGTCTGTTTTAGCAATTAAAATCTTAGGCTTAAGTTCACAAAGTACATAATTCAATAGAGCTTTACCTATTCCACGCTTTTGAGTATCTTTTTTCACAGCTATATCAAGTATTACAATTTCATCTTTATTTTTAACATCTAAAACGATTAAGCCTAAAATAACATCGTCATAAGCATATCCATAGGAAACTACTCCATCTGTATTTTCATAGTAATTTGCTCTTTTTATCAATTTTTCTTTTGTGGGTTCAAATACACTTTCTTTAAGAATTTCTAGATTTGAATCATTACCTAAACTACAACTTATATCAACTATTTTATACATAGTTATCATCCCCTTTAATAGAGTTATTTAGATATATTAAGTTACTTAAGAGTAAAAAATATCTTTTGATTTATCTTCGTTCCATATATATTCAATAAACTCGGAAATCTCATATGCTTTATCTTTTCCAAACTGATCCGATACAAAGCCTAAAGCCATATCCATTCCAGCGGATACCCCTGAAGAGGTATAAAATTTACCATCAACTACCCATCTAGCCTTATCTATCCAAATTACATTTTCATTTGTTTGTTTAACCCATTCAAGGGCCTTCTTATTAGATGTTGCTTTTATGTTATTAAGAACTCCACATTTTGCTAGCAGCGCAGAGCCTGTACATATAGATAGGCAAAAACGAGATTCTTCAGCTAAATGTTTTAACATATTTAAGAAATCTGTATCATTAACTAAATCTCTTACACCAATTCCTCCAGGAATAACAAGTATTCCATTTTTATCTATAGATTTAACGTCTTCTGTAATAACTTTAAACCCTTGGTAACTATGTACAACTGCACCATCTTTTGAGATATAATTTATCTTGAAATCTTTTATTTGAGATAGTATTTCTACTGGTCCAAAAGCATCTAGAGTTTCGAACTTATCAAATAGTAAAACATTTACTTCCATACCGATTACCTCCTATATTTTTTAACATGCATATTTTAATATTAATATTTTGAACTAGAATATTCTACAAAAAGTAAAGAACATTAAAATTTAAATAACTGAATCTCAATTTAAAAATTAAAATTTTATATTGATTAATCATAAATAGTACTATATAGTACTATTTATGATTATAGTTTACAGATGGAGGTTTTAAATTGAATAATAAAGGCGGTTTTTTAATAAATAAAGTAAATTTCTTATCGGGAAGAATTTTTAACAAATTAATGAAAGAGCATAAAAACTTAGATATTAACCATGCTCAAGGTAAAATTTTATTTGTAATTAGTAGATATAACGAACTTTCTATAAATGATTTATGTAAAGAACTTTCGCTTAGCAAATCAACTTTAACAAGCATGCTAGATCGTTTAGAAGATAAAGGTTATATATTAAAGAGATCATCTGAAAAAGATAAGCGAATTACTTTAATTTCTAACACTAAAAAAGCAGATGAAAGTATTCATATATTCAACGATGTAATAACTAAGATGAATGCTAAGTTTTATGATGGATTTGAGGAAGAAGATATAAAAAGGTTTGAAAATTATTTAGAAAAAATATATTTTAATCTAGAAAAATAAGTTAAATAGGAGAAGATGAAATGACAAAGGTAGTAGTATTTATGGGGAGTCCAAGAAAAAAAGGTAATGTAGATACAATACTTGATGAGATAATAAGAGGCGTAAATGATAATGGTGCTGAGGTAAAAAAGTATTATCTAAATGATATGAATATTAAGGGATGTCAAGGATGCTTATATTGCAGAAAAACTCCTAATTGTGCTCTTAAAGATGATATGGTAGAAGTATATGAGGATATAAAAAGTGCTGAATATGTTATCATTGGTTCTCCAGTATATATATGTCAAGTGTCAGCTCAAACTAAGTTACTTTTAGATAGACTTTATCCTCTAACAGAAATAAATAAGGCTAAGCACACTCCGAGATTTGGTGAAAAGAAGTTAATAATGGTTTATACTCAAGCCGCTCCAATTTCATTTTTATTTAAAAAGTATTTTAGATATACGGCAAAACATTTAAAGGGAATGGGGTTAAATCACTACAAGACTATAATAGCTACAAAAGCATTTGAAAAAGATTCAACTAAACATAATTTTAAAATTCTAAAGAAAGCTTACAATCTTGGGGTTAAAATTTCTTTATAGGTTTTTTTGCTATAACGTATCTTAGTTACTTTAAAAATATATCTATTTAGTTAATAATTATAGTAGGATTAGTTACATATTTATTGGCACCTAAATTGATTTTAAATATAAAAGATAGACTGAAATTGTAATATGAGTAGTTTATTTTTGTTGAAATTTCAATGATATTTAGGATATGTTTTTATTAAAATTACAAATATAAAAACAAATGGTTAAACAATTTATAAAACTAATACTAGTTTAATTTGTTTAACCATTTATTTAACCATTTTAGACTTAGTATATATTTTAAATATAGAGATTTGATTTAACATTTACTTATAATTAAAACTCAAATATGAACAACGCATCTATAGGAGTATTTAACTCTTTTGAAATCCTAACAGCTAATTCAAGTGAAGGATTATACTTAGCATTTTCTAAACGAGCTATAGTTTCTCTTCTTACATTAACTCTCTTAGCCAACTCTTCTTGAGTTAACTCATTAAATTGACGATATTTTTTCAAATTACTAATGAATGTTACCATAAATTTTAATTCCCGGTATCAAATTTATAAGTTAAAAATCCCCATAAATTTACTGATATTGCAAAAGTAAGTGATAGTATTAATATTTGCAATTTATAAAGTGATAATAAATCGGATGTATATAGTCTAATTGCATAACTTGATACGATCGCTATAACAAATCCTGTGTAAAGAGCTATAGTTCCAGCTCTATGCTTATTAGCAATCAATCTTTCATCTTCACAATCTCCCAGCTTACTCCACCAAATATGAGAAAGCTGTGCAAAGAACATAAACCATAAAAGACCTAAGGGGTCACTATTTATATGTTTTATACCTAATAATCCGAAGAATGCAAATAAAATTGAATACTTGTTTAATTTTTTCATAAATATCCCTCCATCAACGTGATATATTTATATCTTTATATTACATATATATCACAGAGGTTTTTATATTATGACTAAAAATAAAACGGACTTATGATATTCTCAGTTGTTGGTATGTAGTTATTTTAAAATGTTTAGATAGAAATACAATATGAAATTTAATATTATATATAATATAGTTAGCGTTTACAATTGTTATATTATGCTAAATGAAAACATATCTGGTAACATATAGATAACTCGGAATTTATTTATAATTAGAACTTTGGAGGGGATATGATTTGAATAAAGTACAGAAAACTGCCTATGAATTAATACAATCAGACGCAAGGTTTTTATATACATTAACTGAAATTGAAAAAAATGCTAAAAATATTAGTAGCAATTATATTTGTATGAGTATACCTTATATCGGAGTTTTTGCAGATGGGGCAGAGCAATGGTGTAAAAAAGTTGGATTAAGTGCTCCTTGCTTTAATTCAACTGAGAAAGCATTTTATACGCAATTAAGACAGGGGCACAAGCTTTTTGAAAAAAGTTATGAAGAATATTCTACTCTGATTTTTGAAAAGTTTAAAGAAAACGAAAACTACTTTTATAGCATACGTAGTTTACATGAAAAGATATTTGGATATTACAATGTAGGGACTGATTTATGTAATGGTGAGTTTTGTGGTAACACAATTCTAGCGTTAATGTATATGCCTATAAAGCAATTAGGGATCGAAGGAGCTGAGATAAGAGTATAGTTGCTGGGAAATTAGCAAATTTTTTTAGTTGTAAGGAGTTTCCGATATATAGATATAATGATAATATCATTGTTCAATATAAAGATTATCATTTCTATAGAAAATCACCATTGAAGATGAGTGATGAGTTTGGATTTCTGCTTTTTTCTATACTTTGTACTATTAATTATGCAATAGAGTTTATTGAAAATTATTTTATAGATGAAATCCCTCAAAAATTTAAATTTGCATATTTACAGTATTACTATCTTTGTAGTTTTATTAAAGAGATGAATATCCAAAAGAATACTAATTTTTACATAGATGACTGTTTATGTGATAGAAATTTTCGTAACTGTCTCGCTCATTATGGTTTGGGACAGTACATGAGTGAGGATGAAATCATTTCAGACGATATACTCAAAGGATTAACAAATAAAGCATTTGGAAAAGACTATATAACTACAAAAGAGGAGCTCTATGAAATTCTAAGAAGTTTAACTAATCAAATAAGACAAACAATTTTGAAATAATATCCTTTATGGGACCGTAGTTTAAAAGGTACATAAACTTTCGAATTAGATAATAGAGATGATAATTATAATTGGTTTAGTTGTATATATATCGATACGAAAATCAATTTAAATGTAAAAATAGGTTAGAACAATAGGGGGATAAAATGGTAATAGTTTCTTTATTAATGTTTTTATTTATTATAGGGTGTATATATTATTTACAAGAATTTCTATCTAAGAAAAAAAGCAAAGTACCAGGGCTTATTTTACCTGGGGTAGCTTTTCTAAATTCACTTGTATGTTTACTTCAGGCAACAACATTTAAGATAGGATTAACAGCTTTTATTTCTACTAGCATTCCAACAATTTTACTTTTAGGAATTTACTTAAGTTGTAGAAAACAAATAAGATTGTAGCTAGTATATAAATATAGAAATTGCAATAAAAAGATATAGATAATTAAACAAATAGAATTACAAATATAATAACTAATTGTTAAACAAATTGTATTTGTAATTATTATTATATTTGTAAAACAATTTGATTTAAAAACTATATAACAAATACAAACACCCCCTTAGAATCTAGAGAATAGTATTTTAAGGGGGTGTTATTATATATTTTAATCCAGAATAAGCACATATTAATCCAGTTTATACTTTTTTTAAATTTAAAATGTTAGTATGAGTTATTACATTTAAATTCTACAGGAGGCATCTTTATGAAAAATATTTCACAAAATCTTAAGTTAAAATTAGGCATAATAGGATTTATATTAGTAGATCTATATTTAATCATTTCTTCTGAAAATAATTCAAGAATTGCATTGTGTTTGATATCACTATTTATTTTTATTAGAATTATATTTGTTTCAAAAAACAAATGTAATTAATTTATACTAGTTTTAAAATTTCAATTTAAAGAAAAAAACTAAAGCTAAAGAGACCTCAATATAAATTTAAGTAATAGTTACAATTTAAAGCCCATATAATCTAAATAAGTGGATGTAGAGGGCTTTTTTAGTGCATAAAATAAAAAACCTATGGACAACATAATTAAATAGGCATATTATATTAATAAATAAACATATAAGAGGTGATTAGGTATAATGAACAGATAATTTTATTCAAATATTTAAAAAGTTTATAAATCTTAAAAAGTATTTTTAGATACTTTTATTTTTGAGCTTATAAACTGTCTTAAATTAAGAATAAGATTAATTCATTGAAACCTTAAATCAAACTTCTTTATGAAATTGTTTTATGAGAGTATTAAAATAAAAATTTATATCTTGATATATACAATGTGTTTAAGCTTAATTTGCTTACATAAAATTTATATTATAGTTCTTATTTTTTAACTTTCAGCTATATAAATTATATTTATATAGTTTCAATAAAATGATTTGTGTTTCATATTTAAAATCAATCTTTCTTAATTTAAGTGTAATTTACTTTAAATTTAAGGAAGTTTTTTTATGCAAAAAACTTTCGCAAGGAGGAATATATATGGCACAAATAAATGTAGTCAATTTGACTTTTAGTTACGATACACACGTAGATGATATTTTCAAAAATGCATCTTTCTCTATAGATACAAACTGGAAAATAGGACTTATAGGAAGGAATGGAAGGGGTAAAACCACACTTTTAAATCTATTTATGAAGAAATTTAAATACTCAGGCACTATATCTTCTCCCGTAGACTTTGAGTACTTTCCATTTCATATAGAAAATCAAGATAGAACTTCTCTTGAAGTAATTAGAAACACAATAGCTCCATTTACAACTTGGGAGGAATTAATGAATGAGTATGTAAATGACGAAGAAAAGTTAGATCAGTATGGAGATATTTTAGAAAAATACATTGAAAATGATGGATATATAATAAATGAATTAATAGAAAAAGAAATAAGAAAGATGAAATTAGAAGTTGAAATACTTCAAAGAAACTTCTCTACTTTAAGCTTTGGAGAACAAACAAAGTTACTTCTTGTTGGATTGTTTTTAAGAAAAAATCACTTTTTACTAATTGATGAACCAACAAATCATTTAGACATAGAAGGTAGAGAGGTCATATCAAATTATCTAGCATCAAAATCTGGGTTTATATTAATTTCTCACGATAGATCATTTTTAGATAAGATAGTTGATCACGTGCTGTCTATAAACAAGGCAAATATAGAAGTTCAAAGAGGCAACTTCTCAACTTGGCAACTTAACAAGGATAGACAAGATGAGTTTGAAAAGCTTGAAAATGAAAAACTTAAAAAAGATATTAAAAGACTTCAAGAGGCAGCAAAGCAAAAAGCTAGTTGGTCAGATAAAACAGAAGCATCAAAGATTGGAAATGGGCCTACTGACAGAGGCTTTATTGGGCATAAGGCTGCTAAGATGATGAAAAGAGCTAAATCTATTGAGAAAAGGCAAAATAATGCTATTGAAGAAAAATCTAAGTTACTTAAAAACTTAGAGAATTATGATAATCTCATATTAAAAACTAGTGAAGATATGGAAGAGAAAATCTTGACACTAAACAATTTAAGTATTAGATATGATAATAAAGTATTGTTTAAAGATGTTAATCTAAAAATAAAGCCAGGAGATAGAATTTGGCTAAAAGGTAGTAATGGATCTGGTAAATCAAGTCTTATAAAACTAATTCTTGGTGAAGATATTTCTTATGATGGAGATGTTTATAAGTGTAAAAACATTTCATATGTTTCTCAAGATACATCTTATCTAAAAGGAAATGTTGATGAACTAGCAAGAAATTATAGTGTAGATTTAAATCATTTAAAATCAAATCTTTATAAAATGGGGTTTGAAAGTATTCAGTTTGAAAAAGATGTAAGTACTTGGAGCGAAGGTCAAAAGAAAAAGTTTTTGATTGCAAAGAGTCTTTGTGATCGTGCTAGTTTTTACATTTGGGATGAACCGTTAAACTTTATTGATGTTATAAGTCGTATGCAAATTGAGGATTTAATTTTATCAGTTCAGCCTACTATGTTATTTGTAGAACATGATGAGTTCTTTGGTGAAAGAATTTCAACTAAAGTACTTGAGCTTAAACAGTAAAATAAGCATCTTTCAATTATAGTGTTTAAGAGCAATTGAAACTTATATAAAATTAAACAAATGGTGTAACAAATTAAATTTTAAATTGTTTTATAAATTGTTACACCATTTTTAGATTAAAGCACATATTGTAAGCAAATCTAATGACTTAAAAATCTTTTATAATAAATAAATCTATATATCTAATAAGTCATAATAGTTATTTAAATTTATTTTCTAATATATATAATCCTACAATTGGAATAACAATATATAAGATTATTATCATAATTATATTACTTACAAAAAAACTTAATAGGCTTATTCCAATACAATAGAATCCTCCTATCATACATATTTTTTTATTTTTTAAAAGAGTCTCTTTATAAGGATTATTAGTATTTTCCATATCTCTTTTAGTAAAATAATTTAGTAATGAAGATGGAGAAATAACTAGAATTAAACCAAATAAAAAAATAAAAACGTGAAAAATTAAGTAAAACAATTTTATGTAAACCTCCCCTAGAAAGTATAGTTATGAGAAAATAACATCATAAATTAACTGAAAGAAAAAAGATTGAAACGCTATTATATGTATCAGCAATGAGTAGCCATTTGTTTACTATAGGACTCGTAATTTTACTAGTCTAGATTTAAATCTAGTCATAAAATTCAGTTTTGAAACCTTTTATTTCAATTAACTTAAGCTTATCGGATTTCTTATCATAGTACAGATTAGAATCTAATGTAATCTCATCACCATTCTTTGAATTTTTATATTGATTTGAATCTTCAACTTTAATGTCTAGCGAATAATTATTATAGTGTAAGTCTAAATACATTCCAGATTTTAGCCTGTGTTTATCATATACGGTATAAGTAACAGATTTCTCAATAATATAACTGGATTTTTTTATAAAATTTACTTTTACTTTATCATAAACTAATAATATTAGTACAAATATAATCAAGAGACATTTAAAAGTATTAAATACATTTTTCATATTATACATCACCCCTGTTAACTATATATTACATATTTTTTTATAAAAATCATAGAGACTTCAAGTTAACATTTGGTTATTGATATACAAGAGGTGATATTCAATTACCGGTTTTAAAGGCGAATATAACAACATAATATATAATAAAAATCTATTTAAATTGGAATTGAAAAATGGTAAAACAAATTCATTAACAATTTGTTTTACCATTTCAAAAATTAGTTACTATCTATACATTTTAGATACAGTGAATTTACCCATATCGGTTTTTTCAAAAGATACACTTTTACTTTGTTTTCCTTTATTTTACATTGTATTGAATTTTTACATAAATAAAAATAAACTTATCGCCATAACTAGCATTCCAAAAACTAAACCATAGATAGAATAATGTCCGTCATCATATTCTTTAGCTAAAGGTAATAACTCATCAATAGAAATAAATACCATTATCCCTGCAACAGATGCAAATAATATACCGAATACGGTGTTATTCATAATTGGCATTAAAATCATATAACCAACTAATGCTCCTACAGGTTCTGCTAATCCAGAAATAAATGAATATAAAAAGGCTTTTTTTCTACTACCGGTTGCATAATAAATTGGAACAGATACAGAAATTCCTTCGGGAATATTATGGATAGCTATTGCAACAACTATGGGTATAGCTATAGTTGAATCTTGAAGTGCAGCGATAAAAGTTGCTAGACCTTCAGGGAAATTATGAATAGCTATTGCTAATGCTGTAAAAATTCCAGTTCTCATTAATTTCATTTTAGCTTTTGGTGTATTTAAACTATTTGAAGAGATTTGATCTAATTCCTTAACATCCCTTACTTCATGAGGGTTAGTATCCTTTGGTATAAATCTATCTATTAAGGCTATAACTAAAATCCCTCCAAAGAAACCTAGTATAGTAGCTCCAGTTCCCATTTTATCTCCAAATGATAATGATAAAGAGTCTTTAGCCTTAACAAATATTTCAATCATTGAAACATATATCATAACTCCTGCTGAAAAACCTAGGCTACAAGACAAGAATTTTTTATTAGTATTCTTAGAGAAAAAGGCAATGAAACTTCCGATTCCAGTTGATAGTCCTGCAATTAATGTAAGTAAAAAAGCAAATCCAACGTTATCCATAAGCCCTCCTTGAATTGAAAATTATTTATAAATGATAATTATTATCATTTATAAAATTATAGCATGATAATACCATAAAGTATATTAAAAATTTCAGGATGCAAAATAAAACTCTATTTGATTAACAATCTGTTTTATCATTTAAGAAACTATTTATTATTTTTATGTTTTAGGTAAATTAGCTAAAGTTGGAGCTTTAATAAGTCGTACATTTATAATGAACTATGTTTAAAAGGGAGTTATTAAATAAGGGGATGAATATATGAATATTTTAAACGTAAGTAGTGGGAGGTCTATATTAAAAAGTTACAACAGTAGCTCTTTAAAAAATATAAAAATTAATGGGACTGCTAATAAAAAAGATATAGGTATACCTGTAAAAGAAATACATATTTTTAATAAAGGTAAGCAGTTAGCTCGAGAAAACTTAGATGCTACATATAACTCAAGTATAAATCACAAATTTCAAGAATCTCTAGAACATAAGTTATCGCAACTTACTGAAATAAAGAGTATGATTGAAAATAAAGATAAAGAAAATTATGTAACAGAAAATACTAAAGTTGAGCTTGGTATAAAGAGTACAGACAAAATTAAATCTAAAAAAGATATATCTATCAGAGAAGAAGAGAATTTGTTTAGCGAACAACAAATTAATCTTGAAGATATAAATAAAAAGATATCTGAAACTAAAAGTGAATTAAAGGACAGCAAAGTTTTAGCTAAAGAGTTAAGTGAACAGTCTGAGATAATTGATGATAAAATATCTATGTATAAAAAAATGTATGGTAATGATATGTTCAAGATGGCGGAGAAAGAGGTAATTTTAAAAAAGGTATATGATAATCGAAATAATCCACTAATCAATGAGATAAAGAATACTTTTAATGAAATTATAGAACTTGAATCTCAATTAAAAGATAAATTAAATAAAGATCAAGAATTACAAAAATAGTATTTTTAATAAAAAGCTATCTATTATTATTAATCTGTGCTATAATAATATTTGTAGCAATACACAAATAAATTAAAGAGACCTAGAAATAGGTTCATAGGAGTTTTTTAATGATGAATGGAACAGTAAAATGGTTTAACAATGAAAAAGGATTTGGTTTTATATCAGTAGAAGGTGGAGAAGACGTATTCGTACATTTCTCAGCTATACAAACTGATGGATTCAAATCATTAGAAGAAGGTCAAAGAGTAAACTTTAATGTAGTTGAAGGTGCTAGAGGTCCTCAAGCAGAGAATGTAACTATATTATAATATATATATGTTCGGAAAAAGACACATCGTGTGTCTTTTTTTTATGGAAAATGTATGAATATTAGGTTTAAAGCTAAAAGTGAGAAAATAAGATAAAGTCCTAAAAATTCAAATAAATGGATTTTTAGGACTTCTTTACTATATATTTTTTAAAATTACTTACTATTTTATATGATATTTATAAAATTCATTTATCATTTCATCAACAAAATCATTTATTTCATTATTCATATACTTTCTGTTTACAGCGACAGCATATTCATATTTATGATTTGTATTTTTAATGTTGAGAAAACTTATGTTTTCTAAATTAGTTTTAGATAAAGACTCCTTAGGTAATACAGCTATACCCTTGTTTAAAAATATCATAAGTATAAGTTCTGAAAAAGAATCTGCTATATGTACTATATTTGGTTTAAACCCATCTAGTTCAAAGTTTTTTATTATCTCTTCATGATAGTACATGCTATATTCTTTTGAGAAAATGACTATTTCTTCAGACGCTAAATCTATTCCGTCTAGATCATGTATATTACTTAAATAATGATCTTTACTAGTAATTGCAACCATACTACAGTCAATCGTTTTAACTATATTAAACTCATCTAACTTATTTAATTCAACTAAATTTCCTAATATCACATGAAATCCATCACTATGATTTTTTATTAGAGTATTTGGTTTATCTTCCTTTATTTCTATATTTACATCTGGATTTTTTTTAATGTAAGTTTGTAAAAAATTATAAATATAGCTATTTTCCATATCTTCAGACAATCCAAGCTTTATATTATACATATATTTTTTATTTATGTTATGCATTTCTTCAATAGCTCTATTGTAATCATCTAATATATGTTTACATCTTCTATAAAATTTTTTACCCTCTAAGGTAAGTGCTGCGCGATAACCACTTCTATCAAATAATATAATACCAAGTTCATTCTCTAAAGTTCTTATCTGTTGGCTAATACCAGTTTGTGATATATTGCAGTGAATAGCAGCCTGTGTAAAACTTTTATAATCTACGCATGCAATAAAGTATTCTAATTTTCTTAAATCCATTTTATATCTCCACCTAATTAATTTATAGTATAAGCATTATATAGTACATTATCTCCTTTCTATTAAAAAATATAAATGCTAAACATCATAATATTTACTTATGGTGTTTAGCATTTAATTGTATTATCTTTTTTTTCTTGCCTTATTTATAATTGGATACAACAAATAATTTTAAAATTTGTAAATATATAATCGAGGAGTTAACAAAATGAATAACAAGAAACTATTATTAACATTAACTATAATTTTTATAGCGGCTAATTTAAGAGGGCCTTTAACTATGGTTGGACCACTAATTCCATCTATGAAAGAAAGTTTTACATCCGGTAATTCACTATTTGGGATATTAACATCAATTCCATTATTTGTATTTGGGATAATATCAATAATTGCACCTAAATTAGATAATAAATTTGGCAAAAGGATTACAATTGCAACAAGTTTAAGTTTACTTTTAATTGGTTTATTAATAAGATCTTTAGGTTCAGTAAGTAGTTTATTAATAGGTAGTATTTTAGTTGCTTTAGGAATAGGAATTTCTAATGTATTATTGCCTAGTGTAATTGTTGAAGGGGCACCTAAAAAAGATGTTGGAAGATTAACTGGTACTTTTACAACAACAATGGGGTTATTTGGATCTATTGCATCTGGATTGAGCATTTTCCTTGCATCTATTGTAGGTTGGCAATTTGCACTTGAGAGTTTTGTTATAACAGTAATTATAGCTCTAGTTCTTTGGTTAACTTACAGTAAAGCTGTAGGAGGAATAGAAAAAGAAGAACAACTAGAACCTGAAATTAAACTTTCATACCTATTAAAATCAAAGTTGGTTTGGTCAATAGCATTGTTTATGGGAGTACAGTCATGGATAGCATATGCCTTATTTGCATGGGTTCCTTCTATATTAATTGATAGAGGGATGTCTTCTAATTTTTCGGCTATAGCACTTATGATTATTCAATTATGCAGTATGCCAACTATGTATATCATCCCAATTATTGCAGGTAAAAAGAAAAGCCAAAGTATGTTTGTTGCAATAACCACAATAATTGGATTTATTGGATGCTTATCTTTATTTGCAACTAATCCCATTATACTTACAATAGGACTAGTTTTAATAGGAATAGGACAAGGTGCTAGTTTAAGTTTTTCATATTTATTTTTTACTGTAAGAACAAATAGTGCTAAAGAGACATCTTCATTATCTGGGATATCACAAACTATAGGATACTTTATTGCATCAACTGGTCCAATACTTTTTGGATATATTCATGATATAACTAATTTATGGAATGGTTCGCTTATATTTATGTTATTTATGCATGGGATACTATTATTTGAGGGTATCTTATCAGGTAGAAATAAAAAGATTTAGAAACTTTTTATTGAGTATTAAAATTATATTTATGTACTGATTATATAGGATACTATGAACGTTACGACTTTAATTACCTAGGTATTGGGTACCATCCATGGGGTGAGGAATCACGTATATATGAGGCAACACTTAATAAATAAAACTAAAGCCCTTAGAATCAAGTTTATAGGATTCTAAGGGCTTTTTTATAGATATAATTTATTTTTATTCTTGATTTTTAAATTTCATATTAAATGTTGATAATATGGCACCTTGTGGACATACCTTTTTACAATCTCCGCAACGAATACATTCTATTGAGTTACAGTTTTTAGTTACTTCCACTTGCATGTTACAAGCTCTTTCACAAGCCTTACACCCATTGCACTTGCTTTTTTCTATACTCATTTGGTAAAAACTTAATTTATTAAATATGGAATAAAATGCTCCTAAAGGGCAAATATACTTGCAAAATGGCCTATATATAAGAACAGATCCGATTATAGTCAGCACAAGTAAAAATAACTTCCAATTAAATAAAAAACCTACCATTTTTCTTAGCCATTCATTTTTTATTAAAAGAGGTATTCCGCCCTCTAAGGTTCCGGCCGGGCAAATCCATTGGCAAAAAAATGGCTGCGCAATTCCAAATTCATTAGTTAAAAAAATAGGCAAAATTATAACAGGTATGATAAGAAACAAATATTTTAAAAACCTCAAAGGTTCATCAATTTTCCTTTTAATCTTTAATTTGGGGGTTTTTATTTTATATAGTAAGTCTTGTAAAAAGCCAAATGGACATAAAAATCCACATATAAATCTACCTAAAACTACTCCAAGTAACATCATCAATCCAAATATATAGTATGAGAAGTTAAAACTTCTTCCACCTAGAACAGCCTGTAAAGATCCTATGGGGCAAGAACCTATCGCTCCAGGACAAGAGTAACAGTTCAGTCCAGGGGTACAAATCAATTTAGTTTTACCTGTATATATTCGACCTTTAAAAAAGCCTAAAATATAACTGTTTGAAAGTGCTGTTGACAAAATTTGTATATAACTTCTTCTCATTATCCGACTCCTATGCATTCAAGACAAATTTTTATAGATTTTTTCAAAACTGTAAACTGCTCTTGTCTTATAACACCCATACATATAAAACATATAGATGTAAGCAATAAAAAATATTTTGTAAAATGATTAATTTTTTTCATTACTATTCTCTTCTACTAGCTTTAAATGTTCATCTATAGATTTTTTAAATCCTTCTGCTGTAGGATCTCCAAAGTGTGGTGATCCAACGACCTTTCCTTTATTATCTATAAAAATAGTAGTTGGGAAAGCTTGAACTTCATTAGTAAGGTTTTTCTTTAAAACTTCATCTGGTATTAATGTTTTAAACTTAGCATTAGACTTCTTCATAACTTCTTTAGCAATATCTAAACTCTCCTTATTATCTCCTGCATCTGTACATATAGATATTACATTAGTTCCAGTTGGTAACTCATTGTATAACTTTGATATTTCAGGCATTTCGTCAACACAAGGGCCACACCATGTCGCCCATATGTTAACCATAGTTAATTTGTTTTTAGAAAATACATCTGAAGTTACTTTATTTCCATTTAAATCTGTTGTTTTAAACCCTGAAAGATCTACATCTTTAAATTTTTCAATTTCCATTTGTTGTTGTTTCTTTTCTTCTTCTTCTGAAAGTACAATTACATCACTTGGACCATTTAAGAGCAAAATTCCTAACGACCCTGCAAGTAGAATTGCAATTATAGTTACCACTTTTATTAATTTTTTCATTTTTTTCTCCTCTTTAATTTTTTCATTTTTTAAAAATTGACTTTATATGTATTATGATATAATCATTTTTCATTTTAGTCAATATATTTTTATTGTTTTTCGATAATAAAGTATTTTAATTCAATATGAATTGTTGTATAATATATATATCTTAATTTAAATAGTAGATGTTAATATGTATAAAAAATTATTTAGATAATTGGAATGTACTTATATGCATTAACTATAATTTTAATGATTTTTGCTTCATTTATTTCTTTAGATATTGTATTAGCAATATTATTTGATGTGTCTATTGAAAGAAAAGATGAAGATTATAAAACCGCATAGGAGGTAAAATATGAGCATTATAATTAATTTAGACGTTATTATGGCAAAAAGAAAAATGAATTCAACTGAGTTATCCGCAAAACTAGGTATTACAATGGCAAACCTTTCAATATTGAAGAAAAACAAATCGAAAGCGGTTAGATTTTCTACGTTAATTAATATATGCAAGGTATTAGGATGTAAGCCAGGTGATATATTAAAATATGTTGAAGATTAAATAAATACTTTTTATAAGCTATATACAATTAATGCCCATAGAATCTAAATAAATGGATTTTATGGGCATTAATTGTATTGTGATATGTTTTTAAAAAATAGTTATTATTTTTGCACTATCACTTTTTATTAATTTATTTAATAAACATTCATCTATAGATACCTCATCTAAAAATAAATCTATATCAGTATAATATTTTGTTACTTCTTCATTTACATCATTAAATATACATCTACCTTCATCGTAATTACCTATAAAGTAAACTCTATTATTATATTCAAATTCAATTTCTCTTCCAATTTTTAGTGCGTTTCTCCATTTATCCATAATTAATTCACCTACTTTAAAATAGTGAGATACTTTCTATTAGTCTATTGGTGGTTATGTGGTAAATATCCTGATTTTTTTATTTTTAGTATGAAGAACTACAAACTGCAGCATTTACTAAATCACAAACTTCTTTTGGATGACTAAAGCTCATTCTTGCATCTGAACAAGAAACCCCAGAGTTATTCCAATTTACCAACCCTGATATAACACCTGCATTATTTGCACATTGAATATCAGTTTGCATATCACCAATATAAATACACGAATTTTTATCTACTCCTGTTAATTGCATATATTTCAACAGTGGATCTGGGTATGGCTTATGATTTTCTGTATCATCTTCTAAAACAATAGTTGTAAAAAATTCTTCTAAATTAAACTTTCTAAAGTACTTATCATACTCATTTTTACTTCTTGATGATACAGCTCCTAAAGAACAATTATTTTCTTTTAAAAATTCAAGCATTTCCTTTGCACCATCAAAAAAGTCTGCATTAGAACAATACTTTTCGTAATTTACTTGCCATTTACATATATAATTCTCATCAACGTTAGCATTTAATTTTTTAAGACCTATATCTGTTGTAACCCCTAACACTACTCTTATTTCCTCTAATGTGCACTCATATCCATATTCTTTCAATGTATCTTGCCATGTTTTTAATATAGCATTTTCTGTATCAATTAATGTTCCATCTAAATCAAATATAAAATGTTTTAAATTCATATCGATTGTCCCCCTGTAAATTGCTATTTTTTAAACTACTTTATTAAGATAACTATACCATAACCTTATATCTTGATATAGAAATATAATTTAGAACATGAAAAATGTATATTTTAGGTAAATGTAAAGCTCTTAAAATTCATTTTTTGAATTTTAAGGGCTTTTTTAATACTAATTTTGAAATAAGTTTTTAGAGTATTTCTTTAAAGTTTACCATTTTACGCTAAATAAAAGCTATGTTAGTCCACTTTTAAAGTTGGTTTAATTTTATATGTTAAAATAATTTTGTATTTATTAAATATATAAATATGACTAACTATACTAGCGATTTTTATTCCAGGAGTAGACGGAATTTTAAGATAGATATTACAGTGAATATATGGTTTTAACAAAAGGAGAATATAGTATGTATATGAAAAATGAAAGTTTAATGAATAAGGCCCGTAGGGCAAAAAAATTACCAAGTATAGGTTGGGCAATTGTATTAACATTTCTTATTATAGATTTTGGTGCTTTTTTCGGTCAAATTCCATTTAAAATTATATCATTTTCTAGTTTTGCTAATACCAGTATTCAAAACGAAAATCTTATAACTTTATTAATTAAATTACTTAGTTTCTTTGGGATATCACTACTTGTGTATATAAGAGTAGTTAAAATTGAAGGTAGGCCTTTTTCTTCTATTGGATTTTGTAAAGAAGGATGGATAAAGAAATACTTAACTGGATTTATGGTAGGTGCTATATTGACTGTTTCAGAAGTAGCTTTATTGTATTCTTTTGGGCTGATAAGTGTAGAGCAAAGTCCTAGTCAACCAGTAGGATTATCTGCTACAAAGTACATAATTATAATATTAATTGGATGGATAGTTCAGAGTTCGGCTGAAGAAATTGTAACTCGAGGATGGCTTATGAATGTTTTAAGCGCTAAGTATAATGGATGGGTTGGTTTAATTGTATCATCCACTTACTTTGGATTTATGCATGTATTCAATCCTAATATTAGTTATATAGCGGTTATAAATTTAGTTTTATCAGGATTCTTATTTGGACTTTATGTTTTAAAAACTAATGACCTTTGGGGAGCTTGTGGCCTTCATTGTGCTTGGAACTTCTTTATGGGAAACATATTTGGGTTTGAAGTTAGTGGGGCTAGTGCCTCTGTAGGTACTTTATTTGATTTAAATCTAATTGGAAACCCATCAATTTCTGGTGGAAAGTTTGGACCTGAAGGAGGTATTTGTGAAACTATTGTAATAATCGTAGCTATAATAGTTATTATTTGTTTAGATAAGAAAAACTTCTTTAAACAATATGAATAAGACTTTACTTAATATAGTTAAGGCACACTAAAAAGTGTGCCTTTTTAATTTCTCAAGTTATAAAAGAGTTAAACTCTAAGTTTTATCCATTTAGCGAATTTTTTCCACTCGTCTCCTGAAAATATAGATATTACAAAGTCTGAAATAATTACTCCTATTTCTAAAACTAATTCCACAATTAAAACCTCCTTTTAAACATACTATACTTAAAGTATATCCAATAAAACTTATCTATAGTGAGCTCATATAAAAACCTTAATATATAAATTTAAGATAAGGGCAGATCTATTAAAATACAAATTAATTAGCTTAAACGTATTTTTATTAGATTACTTGAAATTCTGCTATGATTTAATTAAAAGGCGGATAATTAAAATTTAATTAATATAAAATATAGGGGGGATTTTTGATTATTATTTTTATAGGATTAACTATGTATATAGTAGGACTTGTTTGTAAGTGTCTACGTGATGATTATAAGCAATTTCCTAATTTGTTTGTGGGATATAAAACTAAATATGCAATGAAGGACAAAGAGACATGGTATGAAGCCAATTCATATATTTATAAACCGTGTACTTTTTCTTTTATAGTTTCCGTAGCTGCTATTTTAGGAAATAAATTTTTAAATATAAAACTACAAGATACAGTTTATTATATTTTGATATTTGGAATAATCTTCGGTCCAATAATCTTAACAGAAATTCACTTAAGAAGGTTTAATAAAAATAAAAAATAACTAGTTTTAAAAATTTGATCTAGAGACTAAGTTATGAATTTAAACAAATTAAAAAAGAAGAGCTGACTTCCTTAAATTCAGTTCTTCTTTTTACGTTTTAAGAGAAGAATTAAATCTTTTCAAATTAAATAATATTATTAGTTATGTACTCCATATATAGCTAATAATATTAGAATCTAAATAAATGGATTTTAACTAGGTATCTTTAACTATTTTATTAAAAATAGTTAATTAATTTTATAATCGATAATTTTTGTATAGATAATATCGATAAATTGATAATAATTAAAATTATAATAATGTTAATAAGAGGTGATTGTATATGGATATGATTAATAATTTTAATAAAGCTATGAAGTATATAGATCAAAATTTAGAAAATGAAGTAGATTTCAAAAAAGTTTCTCAAATTGCAGGTGTATCCGAATTTCATTTTAGGAAGATATTTTCTTACCTTTCTGGAATGACACTTAGTAGCTATATTAGAAAAAGAAAGTTATCAGAAGCAAGTCTTGATTTGATTAATAATAAAATGAAAATTATAGATGTTGCAATTAAGTATGGATATGATTCTGCCGATGGATTTACAAGAGCATTTAAAGAGTGGTTTGGAGTTAATCCATCAGAATTAAAGAATCATAAAGATTTTAAAATGTATCCCAGTATGACATTTCAATTAACCATTAGAGGAGGAAGTAATATGAATTATCGTATAGAAAAGAAAAATCCATTTAAATTAGTAGGAGTTAAAAAAAGAGTTCCTATTGTGTTTGAAGGACAAAATCCAGAAATAATTAAAATAGCTCAGAGTATTACGCAAGAGCAAAGGGAAAGATTACAGTCTTATAGAGATACAGAGGTAAAAACTGTAGTTAATGCGTCTTTTAATTTTGATGATGGAGTATATGAAGAAAAAGGAAACTTAGATCATTTAATAGGCTCAATAACTACGTTAGATGTAGACTTTGGGGAGTTTGACGTAGTTGAAGTTCCTAGTCATACATGGGCTATATTTTCATGTGAGGGTCAATTTCCAAATTTAATGCAGGACACATATGCTAAAATAGCCTCTGAGTGGTTACCGTCTTCAGGGTATGAACTAGTAGATGCACCAGGAATATCTTTTAATGGAGACATGTCTAATTTATCAAATGTTTACAGTGAGATATGGGTTGCTATAAAATAATATTTAGAATAAAAGAAAAGCCCTTAAAATCAATTTATTTGTATTTTAAGGGCTTTTCTTTTATATATTAATTCATATATTTTGCTATAAATTTTCTAGTTGCTTAGTTATTAATTCCTTATTGATTTTTGATGCTTCAAATTCAATAATTTCATAGTTACCTAATTTATTAATATAAAATGGATCTTCTTTTATAATTTTATTAACTTCTTTTTTATCAGCGTTACATAAAATTACCCCACCTGTTCTAGGGTTCTTTCTTCCTGAACATATAAATTTGTTATTTGCGTAATATGTATTTAAAAATTCTATGTGTTCCTCTAGTTTTTGTTCTATTTTATCCAATTCAACTGTATATGTTATATTTACTATTACCATATGTACATCCCCTTTTATAAAATATATTTACTGTATTCAAACTAATCTTTTTATGTTTAAAAATCAAGTACTAAAATATCTTTAAACTTTTACTATAGGTAATAAGTTATTGATTTACACAAAGTTAATGCCGTTAAAATCTAAATAAATGGATTCTAACGGCATTTTTGATACTACTTCTATTCTAATGCCAATTTATTTTTTGATTTAAAATAAACTCTAAAGCATATATCTTCAATTAATGCGTAAGCACCACTAGTTATAAAATATAAACCTAATGCAACTGGTGTTCTTGCAGTTAATATAAAACTCATAACTACTGTTATTATAGCCATATGTTTATTAAGGGCTACTTGAGAACTAGTCTTAAAATAAGGTATATAGTTTATTAAATTTGGAGCTAACATTATTAACGTATATATACAAGGTATTATAAATAAATTATCAGACATGCTTAAGTTATTTATCCAAGGAACTATAGAACTAGAAAAATCCTGTGGCATACTTGAAAATGTTCTATAAAGCGCAAATACTATTGGCATTTGAAGCAATAAAGTAGAACATCCCAACATACTTTTCATGCTCTCAGTTGCATGTAATTGCATCTGCTTTTCAAGCTCAGTAGGATTATTTTTATATTGTTCCTTTAAGGTACTCATCTTATCAGCCATGTCTTGTTGTTTTCTCATAGAGAGTTTTTGTTTCATAGATAACGGCATAAGTATTAATTTAACCATTAATGTTACAACGACTATTGCAACCCCTAAATCTCCTGTAAAACTAAATAATATACTTAATAAATCTTGTAATATACTTGAAATGAAATTCATTTTATTTTCTCCTTTTAATTATAATTTAATATTTTGGATTAAAAAAATTTCATTTCAAATTAGAATAGACTACAATACCTCCAAACATCGTATTTCTGAAATACAAAATACTGTTTTGGTATTAAGTTATAAAAATACTCTAGCCTATTATAAAAAACAGTCTTTATAAAAGTATCATTAATTTTAGAACATATAGATTCTTTACAGAAGTAAATTAGAGATCCTATTATGGAAATTAAAAATGCCGCATAGATTAATATATACATTATATTATCTATATCAGGTCTCATCACTTCACCTCACAATTAATTTACTTATAGTAGATAATACTACAATTATATAGAAATATCTATTTAAAATTTTCAACTCACATTAAAATTTTACTTTAGAGTTATGTATTTACATAAGTTTAATGACCTTAGAATTTAAATAAATGGATTCTAAGGTCATTTTTACTAGACATCTTTAAATATGTTTTTTAAGACTAGTTATAGGTACACATCGGGTTTTTGCGTATGCCACTCCCTATCTTAGGTTTTAAATTTATTTTTAGTACGATAATATTTTATCTTGGCCAATTAAATTAAAAAGAAGACTTCAAAACTAAGCCTTCTTTTCTTAATTACTTAATTACAAAAGATAGTATTCCTATAATTATACATACTATTCCACTTAAAAATTGACCAATTCCAGATGCTTGACCCAATAATACTAGGTTAAATATATTTTTACTTTTTTGATTTTTTCCAAATAAAGCATCATCATTTTTCATTCTATATATTCCCCAAAGTGTTAGTAATACTCCAAAAATTATAAATAGTACTCTAGCCATAGCTCTTCCTCACTTTCTTATGTTGTTATTTATCGTCGTCATCAAATATAAAAGTTTCTTCAATAGATAAATTAAAAACTGAAGATATTTTATATGCAAGCAAAACAGATGGATTGTATTTTTGTTTCTCTAGAGAGATAATTGTCCTTGAAGACACACATACTCTGTCAGCTAATTCTTGTTGTGTCAATCCATTCTCTAATCGTAATTCTTTAACTCTATTTCTCATTAGATCACTCCTAATTAGATAGCTCTGTTATAATATTTTCTAGATAAAAATTCAATAATCATAAAAAATATCAAAACAGCAAACAAAGCAACATTTGTTTCAATCATAATCCAATTAGAAAGAAACATAATAATAAAAATTACATATATTAAAGCACTTAAAGTAAATTTAGCCACTTTTCCATCAATCAGATCATCTCTTTCGTCATACTCTTTTGATAGTTCCTTATCTATTTCTTTTTTATTATTTTGATATTTAATATAAGAAATCATAGAAATTATCAAAAGCATTCCACCTGCGAATACATTTAAATATCCAAAATCAAATCCCTCTGATGAATTGAATATCATTTCGATAATTCCTATTATAATAAGTGTTATTGAA
The DNA here is from genome assembly GCF_048568265.1 of Paraclostridium dentum. Taxonomy (NCBI): domain Bacteria; kingdom Bacillati; phylum Bacillota; class Clostridia; order Peptostreptococcales; family Peptostreptococcaceae; genus Paraclostridium; species Paraclostridium dentum. The sequence continues at coordinate 82,686 of NZ_CP183814.1, forward strand.
AATAGAATACGAGGTACAAATTTATTTTGCAAACAAATCACTCCTAACATAACATGAAGTTAACTTCATGTGAACTTAACTTCATATTACGTAAATTCTAAATAAATGTCAACATATATATTATTATATTTAAAATAAATATATAGTTTAATGTGTCATACGAGGGAGACTAAGATTAGTGTGAAAAATAGTCATATCTTCTGTATACATATTGGTATTACTATTTTTTACTTTTAAATTTCCGTTTTATAAAGTATATATTTTTGAACAAGTCTTAAAATTTAACTTTAACTTTATGTATCTATTTAAACTAGTTTTTAAGGATTAGTTTTAAATCTGATATTATTAAATTAAAAGGAGATTTTTAGATGTTCCAAGTCAGTACGGAAAGATTAAAAATAGTACCTTTAAATGAATATAACCTAGAGCTTTCGATAATTAATTTTAATAAAATGGAGAAATCATTAGGACTTACAGTTACTGATAAAAATATTGGATTAAGAGAAAAAAATATATTTAAAATAAGGCTCAATGATGTTAAAAATAATAATTCAAAGTATATGTGGTATACGACTTGGATAGTAATTTTAAAATCTGAAAACCGAATTATAGGTCATATAATGCTAAAAGGGTATCCAAATGAACAAGGAGAAGTAAACATAGGTTATTATATGCAAGAGCAATATAGAGAAAAAGGCTACATGAATGAAGCAATTAATAAACTTATACACTGGATATTTTCAAATTCAGATGTGAAATATATTGTGGCAGACACTTTAAAAACTAATACGACATCACAAAATTTATTAAAGAAAATTGAAATGAAACTTTATAAAGAAGATGATGAATGTTTTTGGTGGAGATTAAAAAATTATAGTCAATCATAGGCAAAACATAGTATATTTAAAATTTCATTTTAAGGATTATACTTATGTATTTAATATAAAGTTAATGCCCTTATAATACAAATAAATGAATTTTAAGGGCATTTTTACTACTGATATTTAAACAAGTTTTTAAAGTCTAATTTATTCTATTCTTAATAAGTAAATTGCTTGATCTTTCTCTCAATTACAATTGATTGTATAAAAAGCAATATGAATAATATACAAAACAATATAAATAGTACCTTAATAGGTAAATCAAAATAATATTTATTTAGCACACAAAATATTTCAAATATAATTAAAGATATTCCACTCCTATAATATATTTTGGAGTGGAATTTTATGTATCCATCTCTATCTTTGATTCTTGTAGGGTATGTTAATACATACTTTTCTATATCTTTAGTTTCTTTTAATTTTTTGCTTCGCTTAAAAAACCAAAGTGCTGTTAATATACCTAGAATTGACATTTGCGTTCACTCACCTTCAAGACTATTAAATAAAGAACATATCTTTCTTATTTATTTAAAGATAACATATATCATAATTTAAAATTTTAAAATGGACTAAAATATATAAATTTTGAACTAAAATATACAAAACTACCTAAAAATTTAAATCTCTTAGATATTAATATCTAAAATAGCTGATTCAACTTTTTATTTACTCATAAATTTTTTTACTTCTTTCATTTCACTTATACAATCCTTACATATTACCATTGATTTAAGTTTATTTAGCTTTTTATCAGATCCACAAAATGAACAGTTACCACTATGGAGTTCTTTTTTAGATGGTGACATCTTATTAATTTTTAAAGTACTCCTAAACTCTTTTGGAATAACTAATCGACCTATAGCCTCTAGTTTGCTAATTATTATTCCTTGTGTCATATTTTATTTCTCCTTTGTTTATTGTTATTTGTACTTATAATATCATTTGTATCATGGATGTTATCGTACAGTTTTGTAAGTAGTTAATGTACCTATCAAAAATGTAAGAATTATTTAAGCTTTGTGTCAGGCTATTTTAATGTTATAGCTGTATAATAAACTTATCAAATAAAAGATAACTAAAAGGAGGAATTACAAATGACAATAATTTTAGGAAGTTTAATGATAGTTCCATTTATATTAGCAGTAGGAGCAGGGCTAGTAAGCTCAGAATTAGAAGTTGCAAACCAATAATAAACTTTATATAGATAATTAATTGATAAAATGTATTTAACGAAATTCCCAAATCCCTTTTTATATAGATAAGTCACTTACTAATTAGCTATATAAAATTTAAACTAAAAAGTTAATTATAGTAATAGTTTTTTATATAGCTAAGTAAATGTCCACAAAAATAGCTCACTAATCTAATATTTTAGATTAGTGAGCTATTTTTAATTATTATAATGCTAAAATCATTTCATATTGTTTTACTACCAGTTTAAAACCTAAGTTTAACAAGAAATCCTTCACAGAAATACATTGACTATCTATATTAACAACATTAAGACTAGATGATTCTGTATTTTTCACTAAGTCTGCCAATATACTACTTCCAATACCTTTACCTCTAAAATTTTTATCAACTGCTATTTGTGGGATATCTCCTGTATTTTTATCAATTATTCCATATCCAACAATTTCATTATTAATGCTAACAGTAGAGCATATGAATGCATCTGATACAGCTTTTATTGAGTCAATTGAATTTTGCCATGATGGGTTAAAATCCCAAAAACTCATTAATTTAACCCAATTGATTTCTGTAATATCATCAATGTGTTTGACTTGATGTGCTGATGTACAAGTAAATAGTTTTTTCTCTAAATTAAAACATTCAAACTCTCTTGATACCTCAAATCCTTGCTTTTTATACAAATGAACTGCAGATGTGTTAGATTGAATCACTTCAAGCAAATATTGTTTAACTTCCATTTCTTTAAGGGTTTTCAGTACATTTAAAAACATAGCACTTGTTATACCCTTATTTCTATATTCCTTTACAACACCAGTTCCAGTATCATAAGCAGTTAGATTACCATCCCATTCTCTAATTGAATTTAATAGGAAACCAACTAATACATCGTTATCAGATGCACCCATTGAGGCTTGTGTAACATAACCTGTTCGCTGAAGCCTTTGTTTAAGCTTTAAAATAGGCATATCTATTTTTACTTCATAATCTGAAAAAGCCTCCATGAATGTATTATGTAGTCTTTCAATACTTACATTTTCAAGTGTGTCGTAATTGACCATTATTGAATCCTCCTAAATAACAAATTATGTATATATTATATTGCTAAATATAACGATTACTACCTATTTAAAGTATAGCACTGGTGTTTATACAGTATATTATAACTATCTACTATTACGGATAATAGATCTAATATAACTCTCAGACATATTGTAATTACTAGCCAACTCTTTTACATTAAATCCATTAAACTTTTCTATAATCTCTCTATCACGAGCATCTTTATATATCATCTTTTCAGTAGGAAAGTACACAGATGTTCCTCCAAATTCTTTAAATAGCATCTTGGTTATATCCATCCCAACCTTCATAGCTATACTTTCAAATTGTGGAGGTAAATCACTTATTTTTAAATCCATAAAAATAGCCTCCTGTAAAAATTCGTTTCATTTTAAGCTTTAGATTGTATCGTTTGCTCAAAAGCCTATTTATATGGATATTCTACAAATATTTTAGATTTCCTACTAAATAAAATATTTTATGAAAAAATCTCTAAAAATAATAGTCATTAAACAAGAGTAATATACTTTTACTAGTTACTTAATTTTACTTATATAATACTACAATTAATAAGATATATTTGAATAAATTTCAAAATAACAAATGGTGTAACAAATTATAAAACAAATACAAATGTATTTGTTTTATAATTTGTTACACCATTTTAATTTGAGTTTGTTATTTAATTTGTAATTAAATCATTAGTATTACTATCTTCTAGCTTTTTTGTTCCTGCTAGTTTTATCATAATCTTTTGCTAATTTATCTATGTTAAAATCACTTGGTAAATTGCTTTTAGTTGTCTCTAAAGGGCCTTCTAGTATACTCATTACTGTTTTGTTTACAGTTGTATTTTTAAACTTTGATATAGCTTTTAATAGCTTTAAATCATCATCCTCAAAGTATATAGACATAGAAACTTTCTTACTTGATTTCTTGTCTTCTTCCATTTCTAATAAGTTAATTGAATTAGGTTTTACCTCTTCTTCTTCGAATTTAGTTTTTAACTTATCATCTACTTTTGACTTATAATTTTTTTTAGGTAACTCCACTTTTTCCTCATCTACTAAAAATTTATCTATTCCCATATTTATAACACTTCCTTTTCTTTTAATTCTTCTATTAATTCCCCAAATTCTTCTCTAACCTTATGGCTTCTTTTAATTTTTTTACAATAATCTTCTATGTCTAATTTATTTAGTATCGCATTCTTAATTAAAGTTGTATCACTTAATTTGCTTTCTAATAGATCTTGTTTTATATCTTCAAATTGATCTAAATAATCATTAAATATATCTGCAGTAGAAAGTTTTCTTTCAGTGTATGAATTTATAATTACAGCTCTTTTAGCTGTGTTTTCCATTTCCATATCTACTAAGTCTTGATTAAACTTCTTATAAAATAATTCGCACCCTCTTATAGATGCAATATCTTGATATTCTAAAGGAGTTATAATTGAATCTGATACTATCATAAAGTTTCTAGCAATTAGATCATAAGATGGAGATAAATCTATAAATACATAGTCATAATTTTTTAAAGTTTCTATATTAGATTTGAACCATCTCCAAACTGACTTCTCTCTATTAGTCTTAGTTGTAAGAAACTCAGAAAGAACACTTAAACTTAAATCAGATGGTATTAAATCTATATTTGAATACTTTGGAAGTGGAGACTTAATTATAACCTCATCTGCACTTGAGTTATCTGTTAATGCTTCAAACATCGTTTTATCGCTATGTGATACTTTATATAAAAACTGAGTTAAGTTTGCTTGAGTATCTGCATCAATGATTAGAACTTTATTGCCCTCTTTGCTTAATTTAATTGCTGTTAAAGCTGTTAAAGTTGTTTTTCCAACTCCACCCTTTACATTAAAAAATGAACATATTTTCAAAATACTTCCTCCTCTATGGTTGAACAAATACAATAACAATCTGTTTAATTATTAGTTTAACAAATTGTTATTGTATTTGTAATTTTATTTGTTTCAAGATTTCATTTAGAAATTGTTGTATAACTAGTCTATCAAGTTGAGTTATGGTTTGTCAATAAAATAATCGAATGTATTCGGAATAGTTCTATTAATAGTAATTACGATATAATCCTTTAAAATCCTTTAATTAAATTTAAGTTTAGGTGATTTTTATTTTTTTAATATTAAATATACAACCATCATAAGGGATATTAATAGAAGTATTAATTTATAAGTTATAAGTAAATTTTCTTTGTATCTCTTTTTCATTTTGGCACCTCACGTTAAAAGTCTTACTTAAAGTAAATACACTTTTAATCACTTCATTAGTTGATTAAGATATAAAATGATTAAAGATATAGATACTATAAGTTTTGTTAGTTCTATAATTAAAACCTTCGTATCTTGTTTCATGTTCAATTCTCCTGCTTAGTATTTGAGTATATGATATCATGTAGAATGTTTAAGACTGCCGAACAAATTTGTAAGATAGGCAAAATACAATTAAACTTAAATTATTGAAAAATTTAATGTGTTGATAGTTTATTTAATTTTCGTGTTTAATTTTCTAAATTTTATAGTATAATATAAATATAGAAATAAAAAAAAAGAAACTACAATCTAGTGGTATAGAGCGAAGTTTCTATGTAAATAAAATATCTATTTATTTAGGTCACTCTTATTGCCGTTAGAGTGACTTTTTGATTTATCATAAATAAAACATCCGACTATGCTAAAAAAGAGAACTATAAACTATTTTGCAAGTCTTACAATTAACTTTTTAATCTTTTAGATGATATTACTATACCAGCGATACTTACAATTAATTCTCCTAATACACATGCCCATAAAAAGGTTCCAAAATATCAATAGAGATTTATTACAATTTGTTCTCAGGTATTTTTTAAAAAGAGGTGTCATACAATTTATAGATACACATGCACATGTATAAGGAGGGAATATGATGGACTTTCTACAAACTGTTATCGTTGGAGGTTTAGCAGGTATCATTGCAGGATTAATACCATATTTCATAGGTAAAAATAAAAATCAAATAAAAATGGCTACACAAGCCCTTATAGTTTGTGGTATATGTGGTACTTTGCTAGGTCTTTTATTAGCACTGCCTGTCGCACTTATTTATACTTTTTTAATATGCTCAAAATACAAGAATGAAATTATATGCCCTTATTGTAAGGAACGTATATTAAAAGATGCTACAATATGTAAATACTGCAAACAAAATATAAATCAATAACATCCTATTTTAGTTAATTTATTTTTAAAAAATGTCTTGCTAAATTTTAGTTAATTTAACAAGGCATTATTTTTTTATTTGTAGGCTACAAATTATTACAAATTTAGATAAACTATATATGTATAATATCTTTTGTAGTTATTTTTAAGATTGCGAAACGTCACTTTTTTGTGAATCAAATTTCACAATAAAAAGAAACGGGGGATTTACAATGAATCGCAGAAAAGGAATTTTAATAGCATTAGGAGTAGTTGTTTTAATAGTTGGATGTACTCTAGTTCTTAGGCCAATATCTAAAACTAAAAAAATTAGCAAAGATGAGGTTCTAAAAGAAGTAAACACTGGAGAGGTTACAAAAAATAAAGAAGAAACATTAGCAAAATTATTAGAAGGTAAGTACTTATATGATGATAGCGGTGATAGCAAAATAGGTACAGTATCCTGTTTCAATAAAAATGAAGTAGTAGCATTATACCCATATGAATCCGATGTAAATAAAATAAAAAAAACATCTACTGATAAAAATACTGCTTTATTCGAACTTGAAAGTAATGAACATGGTTCCCCTGAAATTCTAATTAAATCTAAATTTAAAATAGAAAAAGCAAATGATACATCTGTAACTCTTTCAGAGTCATTAGATGATGCCCCTACAGGACTATCTAAAAGTTTAAATATACTAACTACAGAAGAGAGTGAAAAAACTATAGCTAAAGTTAATCCTGATTATGTTCAAGATCAAAACGGTGATGATTTAGGATTAAAAAAAGAGTTATTCACTAAAACTTTTGGATCAGTTCAAACTAGCACAAGTTCTGATGAAAACACTATATCATCAGAAAAAGCATTACAATTATGCAAAGGCAAGTTATCAGGCTTTATAAATGCTGACTATCTTACTTTAGGAAAAAATACACCTGGTATGTCTTCAGGCGGTAAATACAATGGAGTTAGATACATATATGTGTATTACATGATAGATGGAATAGCTGCTGATTACAGATACTGCGTTAAAGAAAGTGATGGATCAATATACTATGAAGACTCTGCTCATATAGGCAAATTGATAGATATTGATACACATATCGCAAACAATAAAAGTATTAGCGATTCTGAGCCTACAATCAAAGAGAATGAAGATACAACAGAAAGAAAGAAGATATCAGAAAGCGAAGCGATTGTTCTATGTGATAAAAGACTTAAAGAACTAAATTTCCGTGAATTTGAATCTCCTGGTAGCGTCATTAACACATTAGAAGGAGATTACTACCAAATTGTATATGATGGAGGCGATGCTTTTGCCGTTCATATGTATACTGGAGAAGTTTTTTACTCTGGACGTGATGGAATATCTAATTTAGAATAGTAAAAAAAAGAAACTACAATCTAGTGGTATAGAGCGAAGTTTCTATGTAAATAAAATATCTATTTATTTAGGTCACTCTTATTGCCGTTAGAGTGACTTTTTAACTTATCATAAATAAAACATCCGACTATGCTAAAAAATATAGCGTCGGAATTGTTTAAAAATAATCTTAAAATTTCCATACTTCCACCTCCTTCCTATTGGAAGTAGGTTTTATCCTTCGTATAGAAACAGTCACTCTTAGATTGTAATTTCCATTTATTATTATAACATAAATAAACTTACAAATATTTAAATTTTAAACGCAGCATATATTAATGAAACTTTACTATACTGAATCTATTCTTCGTAGTAGTTTACACTGTAAATATAATCTCCGTTTGCTAATATAGATATAATTCCATTCTTTCTTTCGTATCTGTATGTTTTTAAATCAGGCATATTATCTTGAATTTTTTCATTTTCTTGAACATCTTTTAAATTATAACCATACTCCTCTAATATTTTCTGAGCATTACTAAAACTGTCACTTTCTTCTATAATAGGAGGCTCTTGATCTTCTAATGAACTAAAGTCAAATTTATATACTTTATACCCTAGTGTAAGTATAAATAATAAAACTATAGCTAAAGTGATTTTTGTAATGTTTTTCAATAATTCACACTCCTTTTTTGCATAAAATTAAATTATACATCATTACTTACATTATAGTGTATTTCATAATTGTTAGATATATTTCTAGATTAATTGCATATAAAATTAAAATTTTTAAAATATATTGAAACTATTTGATTACATATGTAGTCTTATATATGGAATTTTAATTAAGGAGACTACTATGAGGGTTAATTTTATAAAAAAGTTTAAAAAAACAGATAATCAAAATGATTATTCTGATGAGGAATTTCTAATTACTCAATCTCAAAGGGGAGATGATTACGCATTTGAAAGGTTAATAGATATATATGAAAAATACCTTTATAAAATGGCATTTTTATATGTGAAAAATGAGCATGATGCTTCAGATATTTATCAAGAAACAGTTTTAAAAGCATACATGAATATATCAAAATTAAAAAATCATAAAGCATTTAAAACATGGATAACTAAAATTTTAATAAATAATGTATATTCAAGCAATAAGTATTTCACTAAGTTTGAAGGCTCAAATGAAGAAAATTTTATTGGTGATTTTTCTTATTTATATATCGAGGAAAAATTAGATTTGTATGATGCGATTGATATATTAGATGAAAAATATAGAACAGCTATTATATTGCAGTACTTTTATGATTTAACTATCCAACAAATTTCAGAAATAACAAACACTAATGAAAACACCGTTAAAACAAATATAAGAAGAGCTAAGAAAAAAATGTATGACTTTTTAAAGGAGGATAAACATGTCTAAGTTTGATGAGATAAAAATACCTGAAAATATAAAATTTGAAACTAAAAAAACTATACAAAAAGGTAAAATTTTAAAGAAAAAAAATAAGATGAAATACATCAAAGTATCTTCAATACTTATTTTTTCACTAGGAATTGGTATTGGATCTTTAAATTTAGCAGCCGCAAATGATATCCCTTTCTTTAATAATTTATTTGAAAAAATTAGCGGTTTTAAGGGTACTCCTACAGATTATACACAATACTCTAAAGGCATAAATTTATCTAAAACGATAAATGGAATTACATTTACAATTGATGATGTTGTTTATGATGGTCATCAGTTGAATTTTACATATACTATAAAGTCTCAGAATAAACTACCTCGTCAAAATAGTGGCTTTTATAAAAATTCATTGTCTTTATACGAGGTATTGACTGTACCAGGGGCAGCTGTAACCAAAGGTGCTACTATAGGATATGAGTACATAGATGACTATACATACACACTTATGCAGTCTTATGATATAAATTTCAAAGGGAAAAAAGCTCCTAAAACGATTAAATTAGATTTTGTTTTGAATAAAATATTTACATGTGTTGACTCAGGCAAAATTGAAGAAAGTATAAATGAAACTTTTAAATTCAAATTTAAAGTAGATTCTAATGTTACTACTAAAGTTATAGATATAAATGAAACAAAAGATGGAATTACGGTAGAATCATTAGAGATAACACCTTATAGCATAACTGCTAATATTAAATTTCCTAAGTCATTTATATCGTACACTAAAGGAAAATCCTCTTCTATAGAGTTATCTACAGATTATAATTTAACTTTAAATCCTAAAGTTTACGATGAGGACCTTGATACAAATACATATCAAGTTAAAAGAGGTATTGTTTTTGATAGTGTTGTTTGCGAAAATGTATATGGTATAGGATTTTCTAGTTTCGATGACTATGTAATTGTTAAATTTGAAAATTTCAATAATAAATCTGATTCAGATATAACAGAATTTAAAATAAATTTAAAGTAAACATAATAATGTATTAATACTACCTACATACAACAGTTTGTAAATCTACTTAAACAAATATAAAGGCTTAATAAAACTAGGTATAATCTTATACCTAGTTTTATTAAGCCTTATGATTAGCCATTATATTTTTAACTTCTTCTATACACTCAGGTTTTATTAACTCCAACATTCTTGGAATAAAACTCATCATATAATCTTTATTAAAAGTTCCTTCATCTTGCTTTTTAAAACTTTCATTTAGCAATTCTTTTGCTTTGTCTTGATTTTCTAACGATACTCTTTCCATTATAAAATTAAAGAATCTTTCTTGGCCATTATTCATTGTGTTTATCTCCTTTTAATTTGGGTTCTAAGCTACGTTAATTCAGTAATATATATTATATACCCAAAGTTGAATAAATAGATACATTTTAGTGATGTTAGTAAATATATTATTTGAGTTTTTCAAAACAAAAAAGTAGTACATAAAGTAAATATAAATCTACTTTATGTACTACTTTTACTAGTAAACAACACATATTAACTTTTCGCGTTCGTTGATACAATTAAATAAATGTTTTTTATAAACCACATAAAAAACTAATAAGGAATTTAATATAACATGCACTCTTTTGATAATAAGTTGTAAAAAAATATATATGCTATGTTTTTATTATATCATCTATCTTTGTATTATTAAAAATTCAAATATCTTATAGTATTTATTTAAATTTTTAATGTATTTAAGTACTAAATCAATTACATTTCTAATCCCTTACTTCTTTTCTACGAACTTATTACCTTCTAATCTATAATTAAATAGCCAAAATAAGAAGCCTACATCTATCCCTAAACAGTTACTTATAGTTTTTACATCATAATACTCTAACATCTCATTTACTACATCTACCCTTTCCTTTAAACACATATTATTAAACTGACTTGTAGTTACATACTCATCTAAATTTAAATTGTTCATTTACATCACTCCCCCATACATTCTGCACATACAAATTTTAGCTTTTTCGCCAACAAATTATATATATGCTAACCAAAAAAAATTATGATATATAATTTTATATAAAAGGTTGTCCAAAAAAATTTATAAAAATATACTATATTAACTTGGATTAAAAATTCCTTTTAAACATAGAATATTTGAAATTACTAATTTTAAACTATGATTTAAAGAAATACAATAACAAATGGTGTAACAAATTATATAACAAATATAAAATATATTTGTTATATAATTTGTTACACCATTTTAATAAGAAATTGTAAATGTATTTTAGTATCTTAAACTTTGACTGTGATCTTCATAGAATTAATATTTACTTTAGCTTATATAGCTTTTTATTAATATAATTTAAATTATATATAATCAATATTAAGATTAGTATCACTGTTACCGCCTTATAAACAAAGTAACCCTCTACCCCTGCACTGATACTAAAAGGATTCAATAAAAACGTCTTAAACCCTTCTTTTCCGTATACAATAAACCAAAATAACCAATATCCACTAGCAGCCAACATTCCTAAAATATCATTTTTTGTTATATTGGATACTGCTATAGATATTAATGAAAATAAAATAGTGTTTATAACTCCTGATATCAATAGTAGTGCATATGATATATCTTCTGACCTATATTCATACTGAGCATCTATTTTAAATACTTTTAAATACATCAAAAACACTACAGATAAAACTATATAAAAAATTATATTATTCAATATTCTAAATAAAAAACAATTACTCTTATTTTCAGAAGTCATAGCAAAAGAACTTACCATGTTACAATCAAATTCTACTAGCATAATATTTGAAAATAAGAATACTCCAAATAAAGGTAGGCACATTTCTAAGTACTCCATACTACTCATATTAAGAATAAAAGGAATAGTTAATGTAAATATGAAAAATATAATCATCTTTCTTCTACTTAATAACTTTAAATTGTATTTCCACATATTTAAAATTTCCATACTTACCTGACCTCCCTTTTGTATCTTTGCCTATTCCATACATATATGGTAAATAAGATAATTACTATCGTTAAAATAATATATCCATATTGATGGATAAGTATTTCAGGCTCTAATTTAGTAAAGTTCCCATAAGTCCACGCAATCCTTGGAATTGGTTTAAACATATTAACATAGTTTACTCCAGAAAATGTATAACTAAGTTGTTCATATGTCATTGTATATAAAAACATAATAAGAGATGCTATAACAGTATCTTTTGATACTATAGTAACTAATATTGTGCATACATTAAAAAATGGTATGGTAACACATGGAATCATTAAAAATATCTTGATAAAGTCTTTTAAATAAAATTTCCATGAAGAATTAACAAAATTGCCTTTAACCATTAAAATATATACCAAACTTATTAAAAATAGTGATACTAACATAAATAATGTTATAGCTAGAAATTTACCTAAAATATATTCATATCCTCTTACAGAAGACGAGTATATATTTGTATTGTTATTAAGTTTATAGTCCTTCATAAAAGTAAATATAATTAAAAATATTCCTAAAGTACAAGCTGTTGAGGTTAGTCTTAAGTAGTACTCTACACCTAGAAACTCAGACATATTTTCTTCCCTGAGCATTTGATCTACTTCCTCATAAGTTGGATATACATCATATGTATCAATTCCTATTACTTTTTCCTGTGTAAAGTGATTTCCACCTGATACTTGTTCATATATACTATAAATCACACTATTGTATTCTTTTTCTGATAGTTTTTTAATCTCATTAAAATCCATTATTCCATAAAATTTAACTTTGCCACTCTTTTCTAGAACCTTTAATTCTTTTATAAATGGACCTTCATCATCTACTAAATTACTTAGTTCTAATTTTTCATCTAAACTTAAATTATTTTCATAAACTGCAGCAGTAAATGTCTTTTCATTAGATTCTATATACTCTTCTTTACTGCATCCTGATATTCTCATATAAAAATCTGATTCATTCATATCTTTAAATTCTTCATATTGTATAAGCCCTAACATACTCTCATATTTTTCTTTAGTATCATAAGGATCTCTTCTTAAAAAACCAAAATCCATTATGGTGATTCCTAACAATACAAACATGAATATATATACAAAAGGTTTTTTGAACTGATATTTAAGTTCCATTTTCATTATGTTTAGAATAGTTTTTAAAGAACTCATCTTAATTCACCATCCATTGAGTCAAGTATCACAAAAGAATCTTCAAGAGTAGGTTCTATTAAGCTACATTCTGAAAATGGCTTTTCTTTGCTATATAACTTTATCGATTTATGATTTTCATAGTTTTTAACGCCTAAAACTGTATATTGCTTAGATAAATACTTTATTCTAGTACTATCACTTGTGTTGTATTCCCACACACAATCACTAACCATTCTCATCATATTTTCTATTTTCCCATTAAACTTTAAATTACCACCGCTTAGCAATGCCAGGTCGTCACATGTGTAAGATATATCTTCTATTATGTGAGTTGATAATAAAATGGTTTTTGTTTCTGATAAGTCCATTATTAAATTTCTCATCCTAATTCTTTCATTTGGATCAACTCCTGTTGTTGGCTCATCTACAATTAAAACTTTAGGATCATTTATAAGAGCTATTCCAAGACCTAATCTTCTTTGCATTCCACCTGAAAGATTCTTAAACTTCTTCTTTCGCTGTTCTGTTAAATTTACATACTCCATTATGTTAGATACACGCTTTTTCCTTATTTTTGATTCTATGTTATTTAATATTCCAAAGTAATCTAAACACTCTTCAACCGTAAAATCGCTGTAACATCCAGTATGTTGTGGCATGTATCCTACTAACTTCCTTATTTTATCTAAGTTTTCTCTACATACCTTAACTCCATCAATATAGACCTCTCCACCGCTAGGCTCCATTAATCCAGTCATAATGTTCATAAGTGTAGTTTTTCCAGCTCCATTATGTCCAAGTAATCCAAGTATTTCACCTTGATTTACTTTAAATGAAACATTATCTAAGGCTTTATGCTCTGATTTA
>NZ_CP183815.1:0-133931 GCF_048568265.1 Paraclostridium dentum
AACCGTACTGCAAATCGTTACGAAGTTTTTCACTTTGGCTTTATTTTTAAATAACTTTTCAATTACTGTATAAATACCTATTCCAATAAGGCCTCCAACAGTATTTGTAATTATATCAGTTGTATCCGTAGCCCCTAACCCTAGTATATACTGAATACATTCAAATGCTAAACTTGACCCAATTATGATGTAAATATTATTAAATATTTTAGATGTTGGATTAATTATATTTAAATAAATACCTAGTGGAATAAATAATATCACATTTCCTACAATATCTAGTTTATTAAAATTACCATTAATTATGTCATTAAATGGAATTAGATTAACTGATCTAAAGTATTCCCTATTTCCAAACAACTGTAATGGAGATGAATATTTAAATAAAATCTGCCATACCACAAATAAAACATAAAATACAAACCCTGCAATAAATAAATTATTAATTATCTTTTTCATTTTAAACCTCCCTCGATGTTATATTTTACCAAAACTTTAATAAAAAAGATAATATTTCAAATTTAAAAAATTTCCCTCATGTCGCATTTATATAAAGTTTCATTAGTTATTTTTAAAATCTAACTTACATACTAAATAATAGTATAATTAAATATATACAGTTTTTGGAATTAAGTATTATCAAATAGTAAAAGTTTTAAGGGGGAAGTAATGAAAGAAATTAAAATTTGGAAGATGGCTCTAATATGGTTTGGAACAACCTTTTTAGTCTCTTTTGGAGAAATACTATATTCGTTATCAAGTTTTGGCATGGCATTAAGCAATATACAATTTGCTTTTATTATGTTTTTATCAATTCTAGTCATAACATTAATATCAGGAAAGGTAAATTCAAACTTAGTAAAAGAACGATTTTATAACTTCAAAAAAGTCTCTAATAAAAAAGAAATATTAAAAGTTGTATGTACCCAGATATTTTTATCTTTTGGTCTAGCTAATTTAAGTATTGGAATTTTAGCAATTGCTAATCAAAATAAAGCTTTAGAACTCCTAAATGATTCTTGGGGGAATCCAACTAATATTTTTGACTTGATACTTCTTCTTATTGTATTAGTAATATTAGCTCCAATTTTAGAAGAAATAGTTTTTAGAAGAGTTCTTTTTAAAAGACTCAACATGAGATTTAGTTTTATTTTTTCATCAATTGTATCTTCTTTAATATTTGGACTTGGCCACGAAACTTTAGGGATGTTAGGAGCTATAGCCTTTGGTATTGCTTGCTGTGTACTATATAAAAAATATAATAATTTAGTAGTATCCATCTCAGTACATTCACTAAATAACTTATTTGCAGGTATTTTTATAGCTATAAGTTATTTTGCTGGTACGTTAAATATAAAGGTAACTAATATTACTAACTTGGAGATTGCATTTTATTTAATATCTGGTGGATTAGTTACTCTAATAGGTCTAGTAATCTTTATTAAATTTATTATTAAAAATAAGAAGTACCTAGTATCAAATTAAATAATATTAAAAAGTTCCCTCATGTCGTATTTAATATAAAATATTTAATTAAAGGCGTTATCTTATTTATAGATAACGCCTTTATAAACTTAATTTACGGTATCAGCCTATGTCTGTCTCTTGTTATAAGCGTTGCTTCTCTTACATTTTCAAGTCCTAATATTTTACTAACGATTCGTTCTAACCCTATTGCTAATCCACCATGCTTAGGTACCCCATATTTAAATACCTCAGTATAACTTAGATAGTTTTCAGGATTTAAACCTTTATATTTTATATTATTTATTAACATATCATAATCATGAATTCTTTGACCTCCTGTAGTAATCTCAATTCCTCTAAATAGTAAGTCAAAACTATGTGTTTCATTTTCTCCACATGGCATAGTATACATTGGTCTTTTTACCCTTGGATAGTGAGTTACAAATATAAAATCACTTCCTAACTTTTCTTTAGCATATTCACATAGCAATTTTTCTGCCTCTGGATCTAAATCATTTTCTAAATTTATTTTATTATATTCTTCTTTTAAAATCTCTATAGCCTTGCTAAATTTTATCATTGGAATACTTCCATTTATATTTGGAAGTCCTACATTTAACAATTCTAAATACTTTTCGGTTTCTTTTTCTAATTTATTTATGATAAATTTTAATAACTCTTCTTCTAATTTCATAATATCTTCTTCATCTTCAATAAATCCAAATTCTAAGTCCATACTTACATATTCATTTAAATGTCTGTTTGTATCATGTTGTTCAGCTCTATAAACATGACCAATTTCAAATACTTTTTCAAATCCAGCTGCAACCATCATCTGTTTATAAAATTGTGGGCTTTGAGCTAGATATGCTTTATTATCAAAGTACTTAACTTCAAAAACTTCAGTTCCACCTTCTGCCCCTTCTGAAACAAGTTTTGGTGTAAATATTTCAGTAAAACCTTCACCAATCAAGTATTCTCTAAACCCGTTAATAATTACATTTTGTACTTTAAAAATAGCATTAATTTTTTCATGTCTTAAACTTAAAACTCTGTTATTTAGCATGGTAACTAGATTTACATTTAAATCTTCTTTATTTATTTCAATTGGTAACTCATCTTTACATTTGCTAATTACTTCAAATTTTCTAACTTCAATTTCAAAGTTATTCAGTTTATTTTTACTCTCTTTAACTACACCTTTTATAGCTACAACTGATTCTAATCTTATATCTTCTGAATTAACTAATTTATTATCAATAACACATTGAACTAATCCAGTTCTATCTCTTAATATTACAAATGTTATTGATTTTAAAACCCTTATACGGTGTATCCATCCTTCAATTTTAACTTCATTATTTATATAGTTATTTAATTTATTTATCATAATTCTTTTCATGTTATTAATCCTCCTTGTAATTTAAAAGTATTAAAAAAGCCCCTTGAGATATTAATCCCAAGGGGCGAAGATTCGCGGTACCACCCTTTTTGACTTATATTATAACTTTATCAAGCAAAATAGTTCCATAGAATGGGCCCTATTCTATAATAATAAAAAAAGCTTTCACTTCTATGATAGAAGTGAAAGCTATGTTCACGGTGCCATTCTACTTGACTAAAGTTAAATAACTCTAAGCCATCTCTATTACATCTAACGGTGTAACCCGACTCATCCTACTTTATTTCAGATAAGTTTCTCTGGGATGTCTTTCAATATTCCTTTTCTCATGGAGCTTTCACCGACCTCCACTCGCTTTGGATACTTAGTAAATATTTACTCTTCCCTTCACTGAAGTTTTAATATTATTTTACATTATAGTATGCCTTTTATTTTAAAATGTCAATCATTATTTTTGTAAAATATATATTAATTTATTCAATAACTAGTTTTTAAGATTAATAATTTATTTTATTAAAATAACTATATTAAAACATAGTTATTTATTTGTTTTTACATTGTTTCAACTAAATTAAATGCTTTATATCTGTATATTGCTCAATTTTAATACTACTCAATATATACAGCCTTATACAGATCTCCAGCTAAATCTGCTAATTTGTTTTTATCTATAACTTTATATCCTAATTTATCTTTATCTAAAATATTCTTTTCAATCAATGAGTTTAGAGTCCTTAATAAATGCCTATAACTACTTCCTAGATTTTCTGCTACACCTGATAAACTTTCATCAAAATCTACGTATTCTATCTCAGAATTAGGTTGTATCATTAACTCATTTATGTAGCTTGCTAATCTATTTTCCAGTGGATACAACAAGTTTATAGAGCTACTCGTACTTATGTCAGCTAATTTTTCTGCTAAACGTAAACAAGAAAATCTTAAAAACTTACAATCATTTATAAGCTTAACTCTAGCTATATCCATAGGTATAGCTAGACAATTACATGTACTTAGTGCTTGCAATGTTCCTGATGCTACTTCTTCATTTATAAATTCTAAGTCTCCTATAACTCCAAGTGAATTATAAAAACTAAGAAGGGAAGACTTCCCATTTGGCAATGTTTTAAATACTTTAGCTTTTCCTTCAACTAAAAAAAGAAAATATTCTAGCTCCTCCCCTTCTCTACATAAATACTCGTTTTTTTCAAACCTAAGAAGTTTTATGTCATCACTCATATCTTTTTCAAATAATTCATCTATTTTAAACTTATTATAAAACGTTTTTATAATAAATCTGTCATCTATTTTTTTCATAATAAACTCCCCTTTCATAAACATACATAAAGATTATATCTCTATATATGACATATGTCATTATTAATACTTTCTTTCTATGTTATATTATTTATTAATCTAGCATGGAGGTAAAATATATGAATTATTTAATTTCAATTTTAACAGGTGTAGTTTTATCTATAATGGTTGTTCTAAATGGGGATCTTGGAAATGCAACTGGAAACTATATTTCTAGCGTCATCATACACTTTGTAGGTCTTATTGGAATTATAATATTACTTGTTGTGACTAAGTCTAAGATAAAAACCCTTAAGGGAATACCTTTTTACATGTTCTCAGGAGGACTTATAGGTATATTGACTGTACTGTTTACTAATATTAGTTTTACAAATCTTGGTGTATCTCTTACTGTTTCATTAGCTTTATTAGGCCAACTAGTCACATCAATTGTTATCGATCACTTTGGATACTTTGACTTAGAAGTCACTAAATTTGAAAAGAAAAAAATAATAGGATTAGGAATAATAATCTTAGGTATTTTTATTATGACATTGTAATAAGGAGGTATTATTTATGTTTTATGCACTAATAGCTATATTATCTGGAATTTCAAATGTTATTTCAAGATCTGTAAACTTTGTTTTATCTGAAAAATTAGGAGTTTACCAAAGCACACTATTTAATTATATATTTGGTCTTGCTGGTTCAATATTGATATTATTTATAAGCGGTGAGACTTCTAAATTGTTTGCATCTACTTCTTACGATGCTAATTGGCTTGCTTATACTGGAGGTCTTGTTGGTGTGGCTGTAGTATCTTTACAAGTATTTTTATCATCTAAAGTTTCATCATTTTATTTAACTTTATTGTTATTTGTGGGTCAACTATTCACTGGAATAATTTTAGATTTCATTCTATCAGGAAAAATATCCATTTGGCAAGTTGTTGGAGGTATATTAGTTATTATAGGACTTTCTTATAATTTATATGTCGATAGAGTTGAAGAAATAGAGGTCGCATCACATTAAATGATGCGATTTTTTTATATCATAAAAAGATAATAATTAGGAAATACTTTAGAAAGGTTTTAGAAAGATTTAAAGCTTAAAATAAACTTACTAGATACACAAATATAAAATAATTTAACCTGTTAAATCCAATACAGTTTATTTTTTGCTTTTTTAATTATTAAAAAAATAAGAATGTATTGACTGTATTAACTTTTAACTCTCTTAACTAAAATATTGTTTTATTAAACAAATAAAAAAAGAGGTGTATATTATGAATCAAATTATAACAAAATATCAACTTAAGCTTTTTCCAGTTATAGCATCAATGCTATTATTATTAGTTACATTTAAAATTGATATAATTAAATCAGATACTATGGGGCTATATATGTTTAAAATTGTATCAGTTCCTTTATTATCTATTGTTAGTTTAGTTATTGCTTTTGGAAAGAGTGGGTTAAGTGATGTATTCTCAAAACCTATAAAGCCTATAAAGAATATAGTGGTATGGTATATAGTGTCTTTAATAGCTAGCTTTATCTCTGGGATTTTACTAACTGTAGTTTTTAAACTTAATTTACACAGTAATCCAGGATCTGAACACATTGTTCAAACACTTATATCTTTACCTTTTGTATTATTATTTGAAGAAGTAATAAGCATATTTGTTCTTTTAGTTGTTTCAAACTTCACTTACAAAAAAACTGATAACTTAAAGTTAGCTAACACAATTGGAATTATATTAAGCTCTATATTCTTTGGATTGTTGCACTACTCTACTTACTTTAATGGTAATGTAATGCATACCATTATTCATATTCTTTTTGTTCAAGGCTTAGCTAGAATATTTTTCAATTTAGCAGCATTAAAGTCAAATAGTATTATTGTTCCATGGATTGTCCATGTTGTGTTTGACTTCACAACATTTGGATTAGGTACAGTTATGTTATTATCTCTAATGTAAAAATAAATAAATCTTTGTTATTGCAAAAATAGCTCTAGGTAGTTGAATTTAATACCTAGAGCTATTTTTATATAAAGTTCACATATTTTCCATTTAACCTAGAAATCATCTTTTACTCAGCTTTAATTTCTACTTGACCAGTCCAAGATCCTGATATTTTCCCAATCTTACTAATATTAATGTCCAAGTTAACAGGATAATCTATAGGATTAAATCCTGCGAATGTAATAGTGCCTTCATTTACAGCTCCAATTTGTCTTATACCAATATCTAAAGATTTGTTTCCTTTCTTCAATTCAAAAGGTAATCCATCTTTAGATTCTAAAAACTGGAGTTGTGATACTTTGTCAACTTCTTTCCCTTCGTAAATCTCTTTTCCTACATATGCCTCAGGGGCCTCTACTTGTTTTCCATCAACTATACCATCACTTTTTAATTCTAGACCTTCTGTATCGTATTCGATAGGTGCTAAATTTCCATTTACAGTTTCTATTTTATAATTTACAGATACACGACTTTCTGCGGTATATAATCCTGTTAAGTGTACTATAATATCTTTGTCTTTAATTTTAATATCTAAAGGCTTAAATTTACCTTCTTTTGTAGAGTCTACTACAGATCCATCTTCACGCACTAATCCTTTATTCACAACATCATCTTCTAGTACATGCTGTGAAAATAAATTATATGTAGCCATTGCAACTCCTGACCCACCTATAAATACCAATAATGACGCCGCTGCTACTGTACTAAACTTTTTCATTTTATTCATATTATTGAATCTCCCTTTTATTACGTTTGATTTACTTTTTCTATCTAATTTTGAATTAAATGTATCCCACGCTACTTCAACATCTATTTTATTTTGTAAGTTCCCATGATTTTCTAAGCTAGTTTTATAATCATCAACTTCTACTAATTCATTAAATTTATGTTGGCAAACTTCACATTTATCTAAATGCTTTGAAACTTTTTCCATCATATCTACAGACATTTCTCCATCTATATAAGACTGTAATTCTCCACTTTCATAGCATTTCATACATTTACCTCCCTTTTCTTTCTGTGTGTATTTTCTTAAATTTATTTTGAGCACGTACAAGCATTGTTCCAATAGAAGACTTTTCTACTCCTAATATTTCAGCTATTTCTTTATATTTAAAGCCTGAGTACCTTAAGATTAAAATTTTCTTATCTTGTTCTCGTAACTCATTCATTGTATTTCTCACATTCTCTATTTCTTCTTTCTTAATATATCTATCATCTAATGTCTGTACATCTATAGTTTCTAAATTTAAACTTGCTTTTTCTATTCTTAACTCGTGCCTTTTTTCTGATCTAATATGATTATATGAGCTGTATATGGCTGTTTTAATAAGCCAAGCTTTGATATTTTCAATTTCTTTCCAGTTCGTTTTATATAGTTGTATAAATACATCTTGAGCAATAGATTCCGCAATTTCTTGACTTTTAACAATCTTCATAACGTATTTAACTACATATGTATATTGAGATTTAAAAATTTCCTCAAATGTCATAATTACTGTGACCACCTCCTACTGTTGCTGATATATATATCAATATTTTAAATCAATTTTCTATAGAAAAACCTTACTACTAGTATTTTGTGTCTTACATATATATAGAAACCACATTCATATTTTTTATGACACTTTTTTTGATTTTTTATTTAAATTCAAATTTTTATCCTTTATTGCTTTATATTAGAACTATATTTAAACAATTATTATATCAATTTTAAATTTAAACTCCTATTACTTAATATTTGTAAAAGCACCTTACTCAAACACAACTCATATATTGTTATTAAATCTATAAAAGGAGTGATTTATATGTATAATAGCCAAAATCAATATCCATGGCCTTATTTCCCTAATATGCAAATGTTTAATATGTTCCCCTATCCTTTCTGGGCCTTTCCTCAAATGCAAAATATGAACCCCTATAATTTTTGGGGAAATCCACCAATGCACAACCAAGGATTTCAAAGACCACTTCCTCAATTGAAGGATTATGGTCCTAATCCATTTGTAATTAATATTGAGGAGGGAACTGAGCAAAACAATACTTTCCGCACTGCTTTATGGACTGGAACTGATTTACAAGTTACATTAATGAGCATAGATATTGGAGATGATATAGGGTTAGAGGTTCATGAGACCGGTGATCAATTCATACGTATTGAAGAAGGTCAAGGCCTTGTTAAGATGGGTGACAGTAAAGATAAGTTAGATTTTCAAAAAATGATTTATGAAGATTATGCTATCATGATACCTGGTGGTAAATGGCATAATGTAATTAACACAGGAAATAAACCTCTTAAATTATATGCTATCTATGCACCTCCTGAACATGAAAGTGGTACAGTTCACCAAACTAAAGCAGATGCAGAATTAGCTGAACAAAACTCTAGATACTAATTAAGGTTAATTTAACTAACATTAATATTCAAATCTAACTATATTAACTTAGACTACTTAGTGATTTCATTAGGAGTAAAAACCCACATATTCTAAATATGGTTAGTTAAAATTTCAATATAACTTCTTAATTATAAAACAATAAAATAACTGTATGAAAACTTAGTTTTTATACAGTTATTTTATTGTTCTTATTTTCATTTAACTTAAATAATTTTCCAAAGCAAGTATATCACTTAATCTTTACCTAATTATAAATCAAAATTTTAATTAATGTCGATATTTGTATTTAAAATCCAGTTGATATATATTACGTTTAACGATATACTTTTATTACGGTTACTGATATATCTTTAACCGTAATAAAGTGAGGTGATACTTTGAAGGATAATGTTAAAGGTGGGGCTCTAACAGAGGTAACATTGTATATTTTATTAGCACTATATAACCCTAACCATGGTTATGGAATAATGCAATTTGTTGAAGAAAAAACTAATGGTCGTTTAATCTTAGGGGCAGGTACGTTGTATGGAGCAATAAATACACTTGTAGATAAAAAATGGATACAACTTGTTAGTGAAGAAAAGAAGAAGAAAAATTATCTAATTACAGAATTAGGAAAAGAGATTGTTAGTAAGGAATTAAAAAGATTGAATGATGTTTTAGAACTTGCTAATCAAATAGTTAAGTAAAAGGGGGTGTAATTTTTTATGAATAAATCAAAGATCTTCTTTGATGTTGAAAAAGAAACTAAATGGATTAATAGCTTGGCAAAACAGGGATATAGGTTAACTGGTAAGAGTGGGTTCACATACCGTTTTAAACCGTGTGAAAAAGATGCTTATATTTATCAAGTTGAAAAAAGAAAGCCTTTTACTTCTGATGAAAATTTAGATTATCTAGATTTTGTATCTAGCTTAAATATTAATACGGTAGCTATTCAATGGGGTTGGTTTTACTTTGAGAAAGAAAATGACGGAAAAGATTTTGAGATATTTTCAGATATTCAATCAAATATATCTCATTATAAAAATCTTATTTTTACACTTTTAATAATAGGATTTTTTAGTTTTTGTATCTTTAATAATTGTTTAAATTCACCAATAGGGTCACAAGGGCCTTATATATTTAATATCTCATTCCCACTTGTAGCAAACCCATTGTTGATGGCTGCTGTAGCTTTTACAATTATAAAATACTTTATTAAAATTCATAAATTAAAAAAGGAAAGATTCATAAATGAGTAAATAGCCTTTTTTATTATAAAAACCGTCTCACTTTATTGTGATACGGTTTCTTATAGTTTAACAACATGTTAAAATTTTTATAAAAACTCCTTAATTTGATTTATCAAATCTTCCTTGTTTTCTTCTAATTGAGTTAGTCTATTTACATTAGCTCCAGATGGATGTGGAAACCCTTTAAGAATTTGTCTTGTATTGATAATTCCTTCTTCAGATAACTTATATAATACTTCTTCAACAGCTTTTCCTAAAGGTATTATTAATATATCTTTAAAATTTTCAATATATTTAAGTTCTTTAATAAAATTCTCATAAACATATTTCATTAAGAACTCATTTTTTAATAATTTAGGTGTATGCCCTGAGTAATTCTGTTTTTTTACGAAAACAGGATAAGGTATAAGTGATACAGTATGTAGTAGATAATCTTTGTCCTCAAACAATGATGAACAACTATTTATGTTTAGCGCATCATTGAGTTTTATATCATCTAACATACTAATTATATTTTTTCTCAATCCTCCACTAAATCTACCTGCCACTTTACATTTGTATTGTATTTCTTCAATATCTATTCCTAACTCTAATTCTTTTCTAGCAGTTGAAATAGCTGTGCTCATTTGCTGAAATCCTGGTGTTATTCCAATAATAAACACCTTAGCTTTTGCGTTCAAATATTCATTATGTGGCGCATAATATATTTCTATATTCCCTTCTCTTTCTATAAGAAAATCATCTATTAATAATTCATCTTTTCCATATTTATCTTTTATCGGACGTCTTTTTATAACGTCTTCATATTCATACAGTGTTTTTTTCATAAGATCATCCCTCTCTGTATTTTATTACTTACTAGTGTTTTTTATTTTTTTATAAGGTTTATATTAAATTTACCATTGTTTATTATGTATTTCAAAGTTAAATATTCAAACTAATTTTCTAGTTTCAACATATACTTACTGTACTTCTCTTTAAAAAACTCAAAATCACCATCATTCTTAAATGCTAAGTCTACCCACTCATCATTACATAAATGGTATACGTATCCTTTTTCCTTGTGCACTATATAGTAATCAGCCATGCCTTTTAAACTATTCACTACTTCTTCCTCAATTAATTCCCTTATTAATTTCTTGTATCTTATATCGTTAACCTTACAACTAGTATAAAAATTATGCACTTTTTTAATCCCTACCTCATTTGATTCTCCTAAATCTGTAACTATACAGTTAAGGTTTTTTAATATACGTTTATTGAATATATATTGATTTATCCTTAAATTTGATTGAGTATATGTAGGTTCACAATATAAATCTTTACGTTCATATTCTCCATCTTCATTTTTTATAATCTCCCATTGATATTCATCGTACTTATTTATTATAAAGAATATATCATCATTATCATTAAATAGATCCTTAAATATACACACTGCTCGTATATATACTCTTTCTAAAGCTTTATTATCTTCAAAAATTGATTCTTCAATATTATTTTTTAAATCTAGTTCTAACACGTTTTTGTTGACTCTACAAAATGGCTGATATAATTTTAATTTTTCATATTTATTGACTATGTATTTTTTCAATTCACTCATAATTTATATTCTCCTACGCAAATTTTGTTAATTAAGATGTTTTTCTTATTGAAATCTTATATCCTAAGTTAACTATTAAATTGTATAAAACATTAGCCTTTGATTTTCTTAATCTAATAGCTATTGATTTTAAAGAATAAAAGTTTCTTCTAAACCACATATACCCTTCAAACAATTCTTCTTTGCTCATATTCTTAGGTTCAAATGCTACTCTGGTTTTTCCATTGTAATATGACCAATCCTCAGTTAATAATCTATCCTCTTCTTTTAATTGATAATATAATGGAGTCTTTGGAAGTGGTGTTAATATACTAACTGTAACACCGTCAATACCTAAAAAATTACACATATCTAAAGTTGTTTTAAATACTTCAGTTGTATCAGTATCAAAACCAAATATTATTCCTGCTTGTATGCAAATTCCATATTTATGAACAGAGTCTATTAAATCTTTATATTTATCTACGTTGTTCAATCCCTTGTTTACACTATTTAAAGTTTCTTTTGAAAAAGATTCTAATCCCACAAAAAAGTAAATACATCCTGCTTTTTTAGCTAACTTCAATAACTCCTCATCATTGCATCTTTCTAATGTAACCTGTGCTGCCCACTTTTTATTTAACTTACTAAGTTCTTTTAATAATTCTTTTACATATTCAACATCCCCAAAGAAATTATCATCCCAAAATACGAAAAATCTACTTTTTATGTTTTTAATATCGTCTATCACCTCATTTACAGGCCTTTTTCTAAATGAATCTTTGTATATTTGTTTTAGATTACAGTAAGAGCAGCTATATGGACATCCTCTTGTTGCAAAAACTGCACCTTTGGTAAAACGCCTTCTTTTTATTAAGTCTCTTCTTGGTATTGGAATTCCTTCTAACGATGGAGTATTTAAACACTTATATTCCCTTTTATAGTTTCCATTATAAAATTCTTCTAAAAATACTGGCCAACTTTCTTCAGCCTCCCCTATAATCAGCACATCACAGTGTTCTTGTGCCTCATATGGTAATAAAGTTGCATGAGGCCCTCCAAAAGCAACCTTACTCCCTTTATTTCTAAACTTTTTTGAGATATTATAACAATGAGGTGCATTTGCAGTATTAACCGTAATTACAACTAAATCAAATTTTTTTTCAAAAGGGATCTTTTGATTGTACTCATCTATTAGTGTAATTTCATATTTGCTTTCATCAATAAATGCTGCTAAATATGGCATTGTTATTTGTATAAAGTTGTTTATTTGCCTTTTTCTAAATCTATTAATCTCCTTATTTTCAGGAGTTATCATTAATATACTTTTTTTCATGTCGCCCTCCAAATGCTTCATCATATTAATTACCATTTTTTTCTAACATACTTTACGCATATTACATTATAATACTTATAATAAGAAAAACCGCATCACATTATTGTGATACGGCTCTATTAACACTTGTAAATAAAACTTATATAACACTACTCAATATCTATTTTCATATCTTTGTAATAATAATTCATATCATTTTCATTAATTTCTCTTAAAACTCTGCAAGGATTACCAATAGCCACTACATTTGAAGGAATATCCTTAGTGACTACGCTACCTGCACCTATTACTGTATTATCTCCAATTTTTACACCTGGGAGTACTACTGCACCTGCTCCAATCCAAACATTATTTCCTATATGTATAGGTAAATTATATTGAGCTTGTTTTCTTCTTAACTCTGGATGTATAGGGTGTGTTGCACTTGCGATAACTACATTAGGAGCAAACATAACATTATTCCCCACAAATATGTCTCCATCATCAACTAAAGTAAGATTAAAATTAGCATAAACCCCATTCCCAAAGTGAACATTTTTACCACCCCAATTTGCTCTAAGTGGAGGTTCTATATAGCAATCTTCACCTATTTCAGCAAACATTTCTTTTAATAGTTCACTTCGCTTTTCTTGTTCTAATGGACGTGTTTGATTAAAATCATATAGTAAATCTAAGCATTTTAATTGTTCTTGTACTAATTTTTCATCATTGCAGTAATACAATTTCTGATTATATTGCCTATTTATTATTTCTTTTAGCTCCATTTTTCCCTCCTAAATAAATACTATAATTTTTTATATTATATCATTTTTTAAATAATAGCAGTCCTTAACTAAGCCTATAGTCCTTATTTTCAATTAATCATTTAAATAAAAGCACCTATATCAATTTAAAAGCCCCTTGATTTTTCCATTAAATGGTAGTATGCTTTATTTATAATACATAGGAATCCGAGGTGTTAGTTATAAATAAAGAACTTATAAAAGGAAGTACTGTTACAGTAATCTTAAATGCTCTAAAAAAAGAGCCTCTTTATGGATATGGAATGATTAAAGAGATTGAAAATAAGTCCAAAGGAGTATTTCTATTTAAGGAGGGTACCTTATATCCTATTTTACATGACCTTGAAAAGAATAACTTTATAGAATCCTTTTGGAATGTAGAAAATGGTAGACGTAGAAAATACTACAAGATTACAACTAAGGGTCTTAAGGAATTAAAGAAACGAGAAAGTGAATGGAAAATATTTAGCAAAACAATGGATTTTGTACTAGGAGGGTAACATGGCTGAAGAAAAAATCAATGTAGATAATTTTTTGCAATCTGTCTGTAGATTTGTTTCTACTGAAGAACGTGCACAAGATATAAAAGATGAACTTAGGGATCATATTGATAGTTATATTGATGAATATACACATGATGGTCTGAATATCGAAGATGCAACATCAAAAGCATTAAAGCAGATGGGAGATCCCTATTCTTTAAGCAATAATTTTAAAGAAAATATTTCTAATAATAAAAGAATATTTATAGCGTCATTAACCGTTTCATTTATGCTTATAATTGCATCCGTTAATATGTATGGTTATATAAATAACCTTTATACGTTTTCAGATATTTTTATGAATCTAGTTTTTCTTATTTTTAATATTCCAATTGTTGTTCTACTTCTTAAAACTCACACAAAAAGTAAGAAACTAAATAAAAGTAATCCCGTTTTTTACATTCAATCATATAAAACATCTACTTGGTATGAAAATATGTTAAAACCTATAAAATGGCTATTTATATTTTCATTTGTAATAAATTTAATTCCTGATTTTAATAGTTTTGATTTATTACCTAAAAATGGAATACCATTTGAGTATTTAAATACAATAACAATTTTAGCTATGGATATAATAATGATTGTTGTGTTTTATACTGCAAGTCCTAAGTCTCAAAATAATATTATATATCCTGAGGGTATTCTTACATTTGAATCTTTTATCCCTTGGAATAAAATTTCAGGATATAGATGGGTTAAAGAACATTCTAAAAATAAAGCTATTTATTCTATTGAATTGAAATTTAAAAAGAAACCTTCATCATACAAGTATTCATTTCGTAGTCAGCTTATAAAAGTTAGTTCTTCACAAATAAATTTAATAGATGAAGTTTTTAAATCAAATGGAATAGAGCAACGTCAATGCTTTTAATTAATATTTTAACTTTATTATAACAATAAAATAACTATATAAAAACTTAGTTTTTATATAGTTATTTTTAATATTTAACTAATTTACCACTTAAGAATATGCTCAATTCAAGTTAATAACTTAGGTTAAACATAAGTATTACAAATATAATTTATTTTATCTTAACTTATATCTTTCACTTAATAAATTCGGTATTTCTCTATACTTACTTAAATCATATATTTTTTTTACATGTTCAATTGAACTTGAGAAATTTAAAAATGCAATTGAACTTAACTGAGAAACCTCAACTAATTTTTTATCTTTTAATATATTTTCAGGTATTTCCTTTGATAAAAATACATCTTCCGAATATAAGAAAATTATATAATTGATTAACGATAACTTATCATCATTAGGTAATTTATTGAATTTACTACAAAAATGTTCATATCTATCATCACTTGAATCTATGAACATCATAACTATGCTCGTATCCTTTAGTGGAAAAATGCAGATATGTAAGCTTTGTATGCTATATTTTCGTTCTTTAAAATATATATCATTTACAATTTCTCCATCCAAATCTGTCACAAGAGCTATACTTCCTTGAAATGCCAGAGGTACAACATAGTCTAACTTCTGATGATAAAATTGATAGTATTCTCCATTACAATTTAATTTGCTTAATCTCTTTGCTTTATCATAATTTCGCTTGTATTCATCTATTTCAACATCCTGAATACCATGCATATTTCGAATGAAATCTAATGCAAAAGGATTTTTCTCACCTATTATTTCATATAATGCATGATCATTGGTTCTATTTCCTATATGCCTTAGAAAGTTTTTCATAGCTATCTGTGCTAACATTTTAGGCGTTGCCTCATTTTCATAGTTATCTGGATTTTCATACTCTTGAAAAATTGTACTATCACACTCTTTACATATTATTTGAAATGTTCCTGCATTTTTAACACCTTTCTCCTCATCTAATAACGGTATATTTATTAATGTGTTTGAATAATACAAATATCCATTAGTTGATATGTTTCTTAAACAAAATGCTGGTACTGAGTGTGAATTACAGAAACTAGACTTCTTTTCATTGCAATGTAAACATCTATCTCCTTTAGCTCTTTTTCTTGTTTGTGTCATTATATGTCCAAACTCTTTTTTTCTAGCTAAAGCATCGCTTCCTATCTCACCTTCATATAATCCAAGTTTAAAAAATTCTATTTCTTTCATACTGTACCCCTTTATTAAATAGCTAAAAATACATCTATTAAATCTTTAAAGTTACTATATTTAATAGGCATAAAATTAAATATTTTACGTGGAAAAGAAGAAACGTATTTACTTTAAGAGGTTCTTCTTTTTTAATCCTGTATATGAATTCACTTTATAATATCTATACTTAATTATATCATTTAATGCTTTTTTAACTTTATTTAATATTAAATTTTTTACTTACATATAATTTTTTAAAGTTCCCTCATGTCGTATTTAGGGTTCCCATGTGTCGTATTTCAAATTGAATTTTATTATTAATTTAATTTGCACTTTATTTATAAATATAAAAAATATAGAACTAATAAAGTATTAAATTTTTATTAGTTCTATATTTTTTATATTTTTATTTATCAAAATAGTAAAACTGTCCTGATATATTTACTAAAGATTCCCCCTCTAGATCACATGCTTGCATACTTATTTTTAAATTGTCATAATCAACATTTTCTGGCAATTTAAATGTTACTTTATTTGTTTGTACCTCATTAATCTCTATTTTAAAAGTATTGTTGTCTAAATTACTTAGTTTATCAAGCTCATCATCTATGTGTTTCTGGTAAAACATGTTTATTATAGTGTTTATTTTTTTATTTGATGTGTTTTTTATATAAAACTCAATAGTCATATCTTTTTTACTTCCTATAGTATCTGTAATATATGTCATAGCTTTTGCATTCCCTATTCCAAATAAAAAGTCTACTTCTGGTTTTTCATTTTTTTTAGTTTGAGTTTCGCCTAAATTGTAGATATCCTCAGATTGTATATTAAAAAACCTAGAATTAAATATTAGTATAAAAATAAATAGTATAAAAAATAAAATCATAATTTTACTTTTGTTTTTCAAATATTTTCCCCCTTATTTTTAAATATAAGTTTTATCTCTATCCTAAATCCTCTACGTTTTTCTTATAGATTTTATCTTTTTTCATATATAAATAAACTCCGAATACTCCTATAGCCATTATTATAAAACACGCTAAAAATGCATATTTCAAATATATATCTGCGCAAAATCCTATAACAATGTTTATAAAAGCAGAGAATAAACTGCCTATCATTGAGTAAACTGATAAAATAGTAGCTCTATTCTTACTTATAGATTTATTTTTAATATCTAATACAATTGGTGAAATCATTGATATTAATCCACTTAAAGAACATACTGCAATAATACTTATAAATATGTTTTTGGTAAATACTAATATTAACACACATAAAAGCATCATACTTACCATTGTTTTTAAAGTTTTCACTTGCCCAAATTTTTTGCTAATTACATGGGTTTTAAAAGATAACATTGCTATAAGTTCTGAAAGTGCCGTTATATACCCTAGAAATCTTATATCTACCCCTATACTTTCAAAGTGTAATTGCCCTAAATTTACACTTATTCCATAGGATATTTCAGATATTATAGCTATAGATATAACAAATATAAACATTAACTTTACATTCTTTATATTTTTAAAACTATCTTTAATTATGGATTCATTTTTATTATTAGAAATCTCTATATCTACATCTTTTGTAAAACAAATAGTAATAATACTTAAACCACATGCAACAACTGTTGCAACTATAGCTGATTCTATGGATATATTTATGAAAAAGAATGATGTTATTGATGAAATAAAAAATGCTAGGCTATTAAAGGCTCTATATCTACCAAAAACCTTCTCACTTTCTTCTGAATTGCATGATTTATATAGAAATGCTATATCACATCCAGAGGTTCCTGACACCCCAACAGCAGTTAATATTGTTTGAAATAAAAATCCCATAAAAGTATTACAAAATAATAAGCTAAATCTTGCTAAAAAGAATATTATATAGGATATTGTTAGTGTCTTTTTATATCCATATTTATCTGCAAAATATCCCCATGGAATTTCTGTCAGCACTATTATAAATAGTAATATAAATTCTAAAAAGAAAAATTCACTTATCGATAAGCCTCTTTGTGTTCTATATATTAAACTTACAGGACCATAAAATACTAGTCCTTGTAGGAATGCTATTAAATACATTAATTTTAAATTTCGTTTCATTGAATTGCCCCCTAGTTATATAATTTTTAACTAATAGGGGCTTAATCTTGCAGATGCATTTTACATCCCTCCGTTTTTTATTTATACAATTTATTATATCAGAAGTCTTATATTAAATTGTTCATTTTAATATAAGATATTCCGCTAGAAAACAACATAAAAATAACTGTATAAAAACTAAGTTTTTATACAGTTATTTTTATGTTGTTTTCTATATTTAACTTATTTATTTATTTATTTTTTTAGCTGTATTACTAAATCTCAATACAGTTTCCATAATACTAAAGTTTTAATTAATAATAACTAAAGTAAAATTTTATAATCTATTACTTCTAACTATTTAAAACTTTTTAAACCTATATAACTTATAAATTAAATTTAAAAAGTTCCCATCTGCCGTATTTAAAAGTTATTAGTTTTTACATTTTACCAGAATAAATCCATTTCTTGCTGATGGATCATATCTCCTTCTTCTTCTACCTTGTATTCAGTAATTTTATTTTCCAATGTCCCTTTAAAAAACTTATAAGATCCAGCTTTTATTTTTTCAACATCATCTTTATCTAAAGTTATCATAACTGCATCCTCAAAGGCCTTTTCCATATATTCATTTTTAAAATTAATCTCTTTAAAATCCATTTTAACCCTTCTTAAAGTTCCCTTTGTAAATAAACTTTCATCAGGGATATATGTATTACTTACAACGACCTTTGAATCATCCTTATTAGTATTCTTTTCTATATCTTTTAAATCTTTCATATCTAGAACTTCAACATCAGCAGAACATTCATCTAATAAAATTTGCTCTTGATTATCATCATTGATCATATCTTTAGCAAAATACTTTCTTTTATCCAAATCTTTAACTATAAAATCAATAGAATCTACTCTTCTACCTACTTTATTTTCTTTAAAATCTATTTCAAAGCACCCTGTATTGTTAAGCTCTTTTATAGCTGGAACTATAATTCTTCTTTTAAAGTCATTGTATCTATCATACTTTCCTTCAATCATTAAAAGCTCTTTAAGCTCGTCCACCTTATAATTTATAATTGATTTTGTCCCACTCCATAATCTTAATAAATCATAAAACCTTTGAGCATTTGGGTTTATTAATCCAAAAAATATAGCTAAGTTTATAGGTGTATAACCTGTATCTAGATAGTTTCTTATGTAATTATGAATTTCTTTAGATGCTTCAATTTTAAAAGTTTTTCTAGATTTTATATACTTAAAACCATTTATAAATCCATATTCCCCCCAACCCTCTTCATCTCTAAAGTAAATACTTTGTTTTCTTAAGTTAACCAATAAATTAGAGATTGAGTCAACAGAGCTAGTTTGTTTTTTCTTTATTATAGTTTTAAATTCTTCATGAGATATTTCACATTTAATTACATCATCATTGTTTCTCTGTAATTTATATAAAAGCATTAAAAATATTCTATTCTCTAGCGTAGAGATGTTATACTTAGCTTTTATAATTATGTTGTTTTTCATAACTATATTTTTTTCATTTATATTCATCATTATCCTCCACCCAATAATTCATATCATTCCTATTATAATTTAATACAAAAAATAAATTACGTCAATTTTTTAAAATATGCGTTTTAATATTTCCCATATGTCGTATTTAAACTAAATTAAATACTAACATGACTATTTTCAATTATTTAATCAACTTTTTCTCCTGTCACATTTAAAGTTCCTATGTGTCGTACTTAGAGTTCCCTCCTGTCGCATTTAAAGTTTTAAAGTATATTATTTAAAATTCTATACTGTAACATTTAAGGTTCCCATGTGTCGTATTTAAAGTTCCCTCCTGTCGCACTTAAGGTTCCTATGTGTCGTATTTAAAGTTCCCTCCTGTCGCACTTAAGGTTCCCATGTGTCGTATTTAAAGTTCCCTCCTGTCGCACTTAAGGTTCCCATGTGTCGTATTTAGGTTTAATTTTATTAGTAATTCCAATATCTTCAGGTAGGTCTAAATACTATTAAATACTATAAATACTATTTAAATACTAAGTAAAGACTAGTAAAGGTCATTTTTTGTTCTAATCTGATCTAGTCTTAACATTAAAAATAAAAACTTTTAGAAAATTGGTAATATACAAAGATTATATTTTTACTAAAAATAGTTTAATATATATGAATTTGTAGATTAAATGAAATGTATATAGATTAAACATATAAAATTTAAGAATATTGTATATTTATAGTTTATATTAAGATAGAAGATACCCCTAAAAGCTACTGAGATAGATTTTAAAGAGATTTTTAGATTATTTAGAGTAATTACCTATCAATACCGTTTTTAAAAGCTCTAATTCAAATATACGGCTATATATAAAAAATTTTATCTAATGATTATGATTTTATAAAATATATTGTAATATATTAATTAGTATTAACTCAAGGGGGATATCCAAATGATAAAGAATTTAAAAAAACTAGATAATATAAAAATAATTGAACTTTTAAAAAACGAAGTTTCTAATATAAACGAAATTGAAATAGAAAATATGATTAACTCTAATAGCTATTGTAAAGTGTATGAAGAAGGAAATTCTATTCTAGGTTTTTCTATTTTAACTTTTGATAATATAAAAAAAGATTCAACATTGGTGTTGTATGTATCCGAATCAAATAGAAATAAAGGAATAGGTCATAAGCTATACTCAAATGTTATAGATTTTATTAAGTCTAAAGAAATTGAAAAAGTTAACCTTGAGATTAGAATAGAGAAATATGATACTAGTAGTTTTTTCTTAAAAAAGGGATTTAACAGGTGGTTTGGATACTGTCATATGAATTATAAAGGAGATAATAAGGATTCAAGTTTAAATCCAGTTAGATACAAAGACACGTACTACAATAAATATAAAGAGTTATATGAAAATTGTTTTTATTATATGAGAAAATCATTAAATATACAACCTTATAGAGTACATCCCAGTAGAGATGAGTTAATAAAAAATCAAGATTATATATTCATGTTATTAGACGAAGATAAGATTATAGGATCTGTTACACTTTTAAATAATGAAATTGATGATCTTATTGTAAACAAGAATTATCAAAATAAAGGTTATGGAAAGGAACTTTTAAATTTTGGAATAAACCATTATATTTCACAAGAATCTAAGGATATTTACTTAAGAGTTGCAAATTGGAATAGTAAAGCCATTAATATTTATAAAAATGCTGGATTTAGGATAAATGTCAAAGGAGAATATTATTACTTAGACTTAAATACAAAAAAGCCTGTATAATATATATTTTTAATATACAGGCTTTCATTTGTTTAAATTCATAAGTACTTGTTAAATAAAAGCTTTAAGAGTTCTTACTTATGTATATTTTAAAAGCTTTTATAGCTAAGTACATTGTATATATTGCAATAATTTTTATAATGAACGTTAGAAACATATTAAATAAATTAAAAACAATCATTCCATTCATAGCTAAATCCATAATAACCCCTCCTAATTAACATTTGTAAGTCTCTTGTTAAGAAGTGACTTTATAGGTTTGTATAAAATCAATAAAATCACTAAACTGATGATAATTATTTTAAATATTGAGTCAAAGTTATAAGAAATTTGAGTATGAATTAGACTAGGATCATCAACTGATTGAATAACGCCTATTGATGTACTCATTTTAGATGGCCCAATTATAAAAAATGATATAATTCCGATTACGCAAGAAGAAATAACTGATAAAAGTATATGATAATTATAAGAATAGTTTTTCACTAAACTCCCCCCCTTTCTTTACTAAATATATTATCAGTATAAATATTGGAATAACAACAAAAATAAGAATACTTAAATCTACAAAATACGACCAACAGTAATGCAATATGAAAGTCAAGAATGTTTTTTACTAGTATTGATTTTCAAAACAACAATAGGTAAGATTGTTCTAAGAAAGGGGAATGATTTATGAGTTTAATTCTTAATATAATTATATTTTTAATTTCTTATTCGATACTGAGCTTAGTTTTTACTTTGATATTGCTAGCTATTATAATGGGAATATTTCTTATTATGAAGGTAGTTTTTAATATGAATGAACAAAGATGGGACAATCTTTTTAGATATAAAAACAATATTGTTTTAATGCTAGTTATGGTGGTTTGTTTGATGGTATCTCTTTCAATTACATTTATTATAAGTAATTTATTTTTCGAATTTATAGAATTTAAATATAAAGAGATTTCATCGATACTTATTATTTTATTTATATCTTTACCTATAATCTTTAAATTTTTTAAACTTAGAGACTATATAAAATCAAAACTTACTAAAGATCCTAATCAAAAGGGATTATTTGATTGAAAAATTTATTTATAAAATTAACCCCTCTTAAAATCAGGAAAAGTGGATTTTAAGAGGGGTTAATTTTATAAATAAAAGATTAGAACAAGTTAATATGAAAATTAACATATTTAATAAATTAAACCTATAATATTAAATATATTAAAAAATAAATTGAAAAAATGAATATTAAGGGTGACTTTTTGAAAAAATTAGAATATACTTATATCAAGAAGGAAGTGATCAAGTGTATAAAGTAATAACGAATTGTCCGGTATGTGACAAAGAGATGAAAATAATGAAATTAAAATGTAATCATTGTAACACAACAATAGAAAATGAATTTTCGTTTACTAAATTCAATAAATTATCAAAAGAACAACTGAATTTTGTAGAAGTATTCCTAGCATGTAGAGGAAATATAAAAGATGTAGAAAAACACCTTGGAATATCTTATCCAACTGTTAGAGGTAAGTTAGATGAAATAAATAATGCATTAAATCTAAATGTAAAAAAAGATACATCTAAAGAAAAACAAAATATTATGGATATGTTAGAGAATGGTGAAATAAGCTCAGATGAAGCAATAAATCTTCTAAAAAAATTATAAAAACTAAATTGGAGCGTATATATAGTACTAGCAAGGATTCGGGTTAGTAAATTATTTAAATAAATTGTAAAGGGTGGTAAAAATGGAAGATAAGAAAAGAATATTAAAAATGGTTGAGGAAGGAAAAATAACTTCAGAAGAGGCTATTAAATTATTAGAAGCACTAGAAACTAGCAATAATGAAAAATCAGATGAAAAAAAAGATATATCAGCTGAAGAGTTTTTAAATATAATTCCAAATCCAGATGGAGAAAAAATGTTATACGTAAGGGTATTAAGCGCAGATGGGTCAAAAGTAAAAGTAAATATACCATTAGAATTTATAAAAATAATGGGTGGAATAGGTAAAATGCATATCGGTGAACTTGAAAAACATAATATAGATTTTGATAAATTAATGGATGCAATAGATAAAGGATTTGTAGGTAGAATCGTTGAGGTAGAAGACGGTAATGACAGAGTAATAGTTGAAATATGCTAAGAGGTGAACATATTGAAAATTATAGTTAAAAGTAAGGAGGGCAATAGCAACTTAAACTTAAATATACCTATGGCTGTAGTTATTGCTGGGTTAAGGTTAGGAAAGCCATTTATAAAAAAAGAACATATAAATAAATATAACAAAGGTACTAATAGTAAAGAAATAATAAAAGACAGTGAAGACATCAAAGAAATGATAAATGTTCTAATTAAGGGATTAAAGTACTTGAAGAAAAACCATAAGGGATTGGTATTGGTAGATATAGAGGATCATGGTGAGATAGTAAAAATACAAATATAAAATGTATGAGCGGGATGGATATTAATCTCATTATCTAAAAATACAGCAATTCCACGTGCTCTATAAATAGCTAATGCAAAATTAACGCCTTAATCTAAGTTTAGGTAAAGTATTTTCGCCTATAATTTCATTTTTACAAATATATCATATCTTAATCACCATAAATTTTCATAATATTATTTATAATACTTTAGATAACAAGCAAAATTGGAAAATCTTGATAATTGTTATATTTATTGATTAATAATATACTATATTTTATACATTTAATAAGTAAAATTATTATAAGTGTATAGAAATTAAACAAAATAACATAATTTGGAGTGAAAATTCAAAAACAATAAAAAGTTTAAATAATAATATTGAATTCCAGACATATAGAGGAGTTGAGCAAAATGGCTAGCAATGATATAGGTATAGATTTAGGAACTGCTAATGTATTGATATCTGTTTCTGGAAAAGGAATAGTATTAACAGAACCATCAGTGGTTGCTATAGAGAAAAATACCGGATCTGTTTTAGCAGTGGGATCAGAAGCGTATAAAATGATAGGAAAAACTCCTAGCAATATAGTATCTATAAGACCATTACAAAATGGTGTAATATCTGATTATGACACTACAGAAAAGATGCTAAATTACTTCATAGGTAAAGTATTAAATAAAAAAGGCATGAATAAGGTTTTTATGCCAAGAGTAATGGTATGTGTACCAACTGGAGTGACTGGAGTTGAAAAAATAGCTGTAGAAGAGGCTGTTAGACATACTGGGGCAAAAGAGGTTTATACAATTGAAGGCCCAATAGCAGCTGCTATTGGAGCAGGCATAGATATTTCGAGTCCAAATGGAAGTATGGTTATAGATATAGGAGGAGGTACTGCAGATATAGCTATTATATCTTTAGGTGGTACTGTAATTAGTGAGTCAATAAAGATAGGCGGAGACAAGTTTGATGAGGCTATAATAGAATATATTAAAAAGCAGCATAATTTTCTTGTAGGAGAACTAACAGCTGAAAAGATAAAAATAAAAATTGGAACAGCATGTATTGATGAAGAAAAGTATATGGACATAAGTGGAATAAATTTAGTGACAAGACTTCCTGATAAAATACAAATTAATTCATCGGAAATAAAAGATGCAATTGAAAAATGTACACAACAAATAATAGTAGCAGCATGTTCAGTATTAGAAAAAGCACCACCAGAATTATCATCAGATATTTATGAAAATGGAATAATCATGACTGGTGGAGGATCACTTCTTAATGGTTTAGATAAAAGAATACAAGAGAAAACTAATATAAAAGTTAGCATAGCAGAAGATGCTTTGTTATGTGTTGCAAAAGGAACGGGAGCCTCACTTGCATCACTTAATTTATTAGAAAAAAGTAAAAAATAATCATTTTAATTATTTAATACAATAATCACAAAAGGACTTAAACTCTTTTAATTTAGAGTTTAAGTCCTTTTATTTAGGTAAATATTATCCTTGTAATCCTTTTGCTTGACGCTCCATGTCTTCAATTACAATATCGTATATTTCTCCTAAAGTTGAACAGTATTTTAATACCTCCCAAGGTTCATTTGTGTGGAAATGAATTTTGATAAGTTCTTCATCACCTACAGCAAGTAAACAATCACCTTTAAAATTAGTATTAAAGTATTCATTTATTGCATCTTCATTAAGAGCAGTTCCTTCGATTAATAACTGTGTATCATATCTATATTCTAACATTTTTTATCATCCTTTCAAATTTGTATAATATATATAGTAATTTATACTTATATATATTATATCAAAATTAATTTATTAGAAAAATAAGTACTAAAGCAAATTTTTAAAAATTAAATACATTAGTTAATAGTTAATTTAAAACTCTACTCCTTAACATATAGATAAGATATTAAATAGAATAATATAAAAGCTATTAACATAGCTACCATAGAGATAGTCTTGCCAGGGCCTTCGATAATTGAAAAGTTTAGAAAATCTAATCTACTTAATATTCCTAATGTACAAGCTACTACTATAATAGGCAAAAATGAATAAAATAATTTTTCTTTTAAGCTATATATTACGCCTATTCCTCCGAACATTAAAATAACAGTTATACCAATAGACCCTGATAATTTAAATCCAAATGTAGTCGGTAGAATTCGCTCCATTAAGATCATTAAACCTATATATGTACAGAATAAAACAAATAAAATAAACGTAAACTTTTTTTCTTTATCTGAATAGACTGCATTTCCTAAAATATTCAAAATAAGATTTACAAATAACAGTGTAAATACTAAGAATACAAAGAACTTACCCACATCCAATATTTCATTAGGATTTATTAACTTAGGTAGCAATGTAACTAAAGAATATATAAACATACAACTCAAAAATAAATGGAATCTCTCTTTAAAAGAACTCTTATTTGTATTTTTTAATATGTCATCACTGATTTCTCTTGGATTTCTCCCAAAATAATCTTCGGCTTTAATTTCTTGATTTTGGGCCTCTATAATATCTGTTAAAATCTCAAGCAAAGATTCCTCTATTTGAGTTTCGTCTTTTAAGAAACTTTTTGCTCTTATATAAACCAATATATCATCATAAAATAATTTATTTTCTTCACTTAATAATTCCCTGTATGAATTATTTAACTCTATAAGTTTTTTAGCATTTTGCATATTATTCCTCTCCCTTTTTATTTAACCTTCAAAATTTTATTTACACTATTTGAAAGAATATCCCACTGTTCTTCAAATATATCTAGTTGGACTTTACCCTTATTAGTAAGTTTATAGTATTTACGCATAGGCCCCTCACCTGAACTTCTCATTTCACCTACTATTAATTCTTGTTTTTGAAGTTTTAGTAATAGTGGATATATTGTTCCATCTGAAACGGTTGAAATTCCATATTCTTTTAATTTTAAATTCATCTCATATCCGTATATTTCTTTTTGACTTATAATTTTTAAGATACACCCCTCTAGAATACCTTTTAGCATTTGAGAGGATATTGTATTGTTCAAAATAATCACTCACCTTTTAATATATCTATCTTGCTTTACAATATAGCACTCTTTTACTATATTGTAAAGCAAGATAGTGAGAGGACTTGATTCTATAAAAACTAGTTTATAAATTAAAGAATAAAAATATACCCTAGAATCAACTAAGTTGAAATCTAAGGGTATTAATTTAATCATATTTACTTTAATTCATTTAAATGTATTGTAAATTCATCACCGATTTTCTTAAAATTATCACTCATTTTTCCACTTGTATTAGGTTGCTTTGCAGCATAAGGAACAAGTTTTAATTCTGTTGCATTTTTATCTAGATTTTCTTCTAAATTGGATAATGTCAGCTTACCTTTATTTTCATTAGTACTTATTAAATAAAACTCAACATCATTACCTAAATTATCTTTTCCAAGTAACTTTATATCATAATCAACCAAATCTTTATTATGAATATTTCTATCATAGATTATATTAGGACCTAAAGCATTAGTCCTATATTCTTTTAATGTAATTGTTTCATCTTTTCCTAGCTCAAAAGATTGACTTAGTTTAAGTGATTTTGTATCAAGTTCAAGATCTTTTCTATTTGTTTTAAACTCAAATACCCACTCTCCATTTATAGTATGTTCTTTTTTATTTTTAAAGTAAATAGGATTAGAATAAGCTATTTTAATATCTAAATCATCTTTTTGTACATTTTCGTCTAATGTATATCTAAATACTTCTTCAACTGTATTTTTATCAATTATAGTGCCGCTACCCCCACCACCTGAACTTATAGACTTACCATTTATATAAACATCTCCAAAGGACGTAATATTACCATCTTCAAGTTCTTCTTCAAACTTGTATGTTGTAGACACAATTAAAACGTCTTTATCTAAGACAACTTCATTTAAAGTTATTGTAAGCCCATTTTTCGTTATAGATTGGCCAACTACAGTTTTATAATCTTCTAAG
Source organism: Paraclostridium dentum (assembly GCF_048568265.1). Classification (NCBI taxonomy): domain Bacteria; kingdom Bacillati; phylum Bacillota; class Clostridia; order Peptostreptococcales; family Peptostreptococcaceae; genus Paraclostridium; species Paraclostridium dentum. The sequence goes on from NZ_CP183815.1 coordinate 27,959, forward strand.
TTTGATTCTAAACCTAAAGCATTTTTTATATCATACATTACTTTGTACATATTTGCATAAACAGGTTCACAAAATACAAATACTCCACCAATTAAAAGTAATCCAGAAACACTAGCAGCCAAAATTTTCTTTGATTTACTTTTTCTTTTATTCAATTTAGATTTCACTTTAGATTTTATTAATTCTTTATTTACACTAACTTCTTCATAGTTTTCTATATCAAACTCTACATCATTAAAAGATTTATATTCATTCATAACATTAAACCTCCCTATTTATAAGTGATTCTCTGATTTTTTTTCTTCCCCTGGATAACCGACTGTAAAGGTTAGATATACTTAAATTATTATCTTTAGCTATTTGAGGAGCATCGGCTCCATCCAAGTAATAACTTATAAAGATATCTCTATCCTTATCGGGTAAGTATTTAACAATATCATCTATTCCCTCTTTAATCTCAAGATTAAGTAAGTTTTTATCTATGTAATAGACACCGTCATCAATCTCAGAAGTTTCTATTTTATCTAAATATTTTTTCTTGTAGTTAATTGCTTTATATTTTGCTATAACACAAATCCAGTTTTTAAAAGAGTTTTTGTCTTTATCAAAACTATCTATGTTATCCCAAATAGCTAGAAATACATCACTTATGCATTCTTCCTCATAGTTTATTAATTTACCTAGATTTTTTCTAACAACAGATGCAACAAGACCACTGTATTCATCTATAAGCATTTCTAACCCCTTTTGTTTTTTCTTTTTTATATATTTAATAATTAATTCAGCTTGCAAGTTATTTCCTCCCTTTTATTCTTACAATACATCCGTAAAAGCTTTTACACTTCTTATATACAATTTAAATTATAAAAACCTTGCACTTTTATAAAAAAAATTTTCATACTTTCTAATAATAAAGTTAAAAGTGGTTTAAAAAAAGGGTTAAAAGCTATTTCAGTAAATTAAAAAATATAATGGAAAGCAGACTTGACATATGAGTTTGATATATATAAAATAAAAGTAAAGTAAGCTTTACATTTGCGAGAATATAATAAATTATGGAAAGCAAGCTTTACTTTTAAGTTGAAGGAAGGAGCTTATATTTTGAAAAATAGATTGGAAGAAATAAGAAAACAAAATAAAGTAACTCAAGAAGAATTAGCAACTGCACTGGAAGTTTCAAGACAAACGATAGGTTCTTTAGAAAATGGAAGATATAATCCATCAATAATTTTAGCATTTAAAATTGCAAGATATTTTAACATGGCAATTGAAGAAATTTTTATTTATGAGGAGGAAGATGGGAATGAAGATTAAACAAGATGAAAAATTAAATAAAGCTATGGTTATCTTTGGGGTAATTATATTAATAGTAGGACTAATAATACTAGTAGCAGGGCCATCTAGTGATATTTGGGATAGAGCATCAAGTTTATGCACAGGATTAGGATTTGGAGCAATTTGTGGAGGGTTAGGAGGATTATACGGTATTAGAAAATTGAGAAAAGATCCTGCTAAATTTAAACAAATCGAAGTTGAAAGAAAAGATGAAAGAAATACGTTTATAAAATGTAAAGCAAAAGCAATGTCAGGGGAAATAATCAATTGGATGGTTATTATAATTGCTTATGTATGTATAGTAATGAACGCTCCATCTTGGACGACAATGTCATTGCTAGCAATCTTTATTTTAAAATATATATTTGAAATAATTTTAGCAAATCAATATGCTAAAAAGTTTTAAAATTTATATAGTAAATAAAAGTATATAGTTTATATCAGATTTTAAGTTTATTTTAAGGTTACTAATTTATATTATACTTATCCGAATAAGCAAAGTACTACTAATGAGGAAAATAAATTAAAAATATGTCAAGATTAATATGAACCTAATCATGAAGTTTCAAGTAAATCTAATATCTTTTAAAATAAAAATCTTGACTATATTTTCAAAAACTTTCCGGAAAAAGCCCTTACTAGAAGTGTAGTAAGGGCTTTTTAGCAAAGTTTAAATGTCTTGATGTTAAATTCTATTTAAGAAGTAATTGTATTACAGTTGAAGATGTTACTATAACAAGGCCTATAATTATTTCATATGGCAATAACTTAAACCTTTCTTTAATTTCCATAGAAACACTTCTTGAGCTTGCGTGAAATAATGCTCCATGAGGTAAATGTTCAAATACACAAGCACCTGCATTAACCATTGCAGCACCTGCTACCCCAGATAATCCAGAACTTAGTATTGCACTAGAGAATGTAGATGATGCTACTGTTGCACCTCCAGTAGTAGATGCGGTAGCTAGTGACATTACAACTCCAGAAATAGGTGCAAGTAAAACCTGAGGTATACTCAGCATAGCAAGGAGTTCTGTTGTACTATGTTGTAAGTTTGACATCTGTATAATACCAACTAATGTTCCTGTACCTAGTAACAAAATACATACACCTTGCATTTTTTCAACTCCGTATGATAGATACTCTTTTGTTTTATGTACATTCTTAGTAGCCAATATACTGACAATAGCTCCTGCAGGTAATGCTACAAGTGGATCTACAACTATACTAGATACATTACCTAAAAATAGTAATATTATTGATATAATAGGACCTATTAGTGAAGCAAACAAACTGGGCAAATTCTCGTCTTCATCTAATTTTATCTCTATTTCAACTTTACTACCTTTGTTAATCAACATATTCGCAAGTATAGTAGTAATAATTACTCCAAATATAGCTGGTATTACATTTGAAAGCATAACACTAGATAAGTCAACGTTAAAATTACTTGCTGCTGCTAATGTATTTGGGTTAGGAGATATAATATTACCAGCTTTACCTCCCCCAAGTGCTGCAAGTAGTATCGCTAGTTTAGAGTACCCAAGTTTATTTCCCATAGCCATTCCTATTGGTCCGACAGTAAGGACTACTACGTCTAAGTCAACACCAACCCCTGCCAAGATCATAGAAGATAGAACTATTCCAAGTATTGCTTTTTTTAATCCTAGTAATCTAATAATCTCTTCTGAAATTTTATCAACGGCTCCTGTTTTTATAAGTGTTGCTGCTAAGAATCCTGATGTCATAACTCTAAGTATTGCAGGAGCCATAGACTTCCCACCATCAGCCATATACGTTACGGTATCTACTAAATTTGCGCCACCTATTAAGCCCCCAACTAAAGCTCCAAATACCAAACAGTAAAATGGCTCAAACCTTTTTATAATGAGTATAATTGCAACTAATAACCCAATGATTGCTCCAGTAGTTGTTATTGGCACAACCATCACTCCCCTCCATAATGTTTACACCTCTTGATGTTTATATTGATTGTATATAATTTAAGTAAAAGTGTCAAATATAATTTAATTAATTAAATGTGATTTAATTTTGTTTGTGGAAAATTTCTATGTTATAATTAAAATCATTAAGTTAAAAATTATAATATTTGAAATGAATTTATGGAGGTATTAATGTCTGAAATAAATATAGGTGAAAAAATATCACAGATAAGAAAAAGTAAAGGCCTAAGTGTACGTGATTTATCAAAATTATGTGGAGTTACTGCTTCTATGCTAAGTCAGATAGAAAGAGGAATCGCAAATCCATCTGTGAACTCTTTAAAATCTATTGCATCTGCACTTAACGTGCCATTATTTACATTTTTTACATCAGAAGTTTCTAAAAAAGATATGATAGTTAGAAAAGAAAATAGAAAAAAAGTAATACTTCCCGGAAGTGATGATGTTGTTTATGATGTATTAGCTCCTGACCTTAGTAGTGATTTAGAGTTTGCAATTATGAGTTTATCTCCTGGATCGGTATCTAGCAGTGAAAATATTCAACACAAAGGGTATGAAATTGCATACTTGCTAGAGGGTGAAGTAGATTTATATTTAGATGATGAAAAGTTTACATTATATCAAGGTGATAGTGTTAAGACTCCAGCAGGTGTAAAGCATCGTTGGGAGAATAAATCAAATTCAAATGCAAAAGTAATTTTTGCTGTTATACTTTAAATTTTTTATAATATGAAAAAAGACAACTCCATGATAGTGTAGTTGTCTTTTATTATATTTAATTCTAAATATAAATAATAGTTTAATATAATCGCTAATTAATTTTTAATAGGTTTATAACCACAATTAACTAAAATATCTTGTCCTTTTTGACTAAAAAGATAGTCTTCAAACTTTTTAGCCTCATCAGGGACTTTACTATCTTTTATAACTGCTACAGGATACACTATAGGGGAATGAGTACTTTCCTTTGTTGTTTCTACAATTTTTATATTATCTACACCTAGAGTATCACTGTAGTAAACAAAACCGGCTTGTGTATTTTCAGATTGAGTCCATGCCAAAACTTGTTTAACATCTTTTGCAAAGACTAACTTATCCTTTACCGTATCTGCTAAATTTAAGTTAGTTAATACTTCTGATGCGTATTTTCCTGCAGGAACACTTTCAGGCTCTCCAACTCCTAGCTTTTTAACCTTATCAGTTGTTAAATCATTTATAGATGATATATCACTGTTTTTTGGAGCTATTAAAACCAAGTCATTTTTTACTAAGTTTTTATATGTATTTTCTTCTAGTAATTTTTTTTCATCTAGTTCTTTAATTTGTTTTTCACCTGCAGATATAAATACATCACAAGGTGCACCTTGTTCTATTTGCTTTTGTAACGATCCAGATCCACCAAAGTTAACGACTAAATCAACATTTGGATTACTTTTTTCATAGTCTTTTTCTATCTTTTCCATCGCTTCTTTTAAACTAGCAGCTGCAGAAATACTTAAAGTTACCTTTTCAGAAGAGTCTTCTTTTTTAGGAGTGTTTGAACTACACCCAACTAAAAATAAACTACTTACTAAACATAATGATAATAATTTTTTACTTAATCTCATAATATCCTCCCAATACTTAAACAATAGATTAACACTGGTATTTTACCACAAAAAGGAACTTGATTCGATTATTTTCGATTTTTCGTAAAGTATTTTTAGAAATCTATATTTAGTAAAAATATTAAAAACTTTAAGCTTGTTTTAAGGTTTAGGGATTATACTAAACTTGTCCACACAAAAGAAACATTAAAGCCAGAATACAGGCATTTGAAAAAATACTGTACTTACTTAATAATATTTTTATTATGATTTAAGAGCACTTACATATGTAAGTGCTCTTTTGCTTTAAATTAGACATTTAAGGTATTTAGCTACTATATTTATAAAACTTGTAGTGAATATATATTTAGTAGCTATTGAATTTACTAGAATCTTTAGAGAATGCTAAATCTAAAAAGTTAAAACCAAATGATCCACTAAAAGATATAACTAAGATTTTCGGTATATCAAATTTATTAAAAATTATTGATAATACAAATAAGATTAAAAAATTAAATAAGAAAAATTTAGAAAAACCAATAATCCTTTTTCTTGACTCTGTTTTATTTAAGTTTTTTAGTTGTAAAATAGCTACTATAATTACATAAAATGTACACAACAAAAAAACTACTATGTAAAGAGCAATAAACTTGTTAATAATCCAAGCATCAAGTGCATTAGCAAAAGACAAAGTTAATATTAATAAAATAGTTAAAATTGATATTATGCTGAGTAAAATTTTATTTAATTTAATTAGTTTATAATTCATTATGATTTCCTTTACTTTTAAAAATTTATAAATATATTAACATGTATTATTAGCGTAAAGGCATGCGTTGGACTAAAATGGTCGTATTTAGGAGTAAAAACTAAGATTTAAACAATAAAAAAGCCAATATAGATATATATACTGACTTTTTTAGAATATATAATTTTTAAAGTCCGAGCTCATCGCTTATGTCTCTCATAGCATTAAGCGATAATTATGCAAACTCTGGAAATGGAATTCCAAGTTCCTCTATACTTTTCATTGCTTCTCTATTAGCACCAGCGGCAAATCTTAGTTCTTTCATTCTTTTAGTTATAGACTTTACTTTTACACTAGATATTTTTTTATCTGGATAAACTAATGTTATAGCTGTTATAAATCCTGTTATTGGGTCTGCTGCGTAAATTGCCTTATCCATTAATGAAATTCTTTCTGTATCATTATCTTTATTGTGAGCCATAATAGCATGGTGAATATCTTGATTACCTATATTCTCTTGTTTTAATATATCTATAGCAAGAATTCCATGTTTTTTCATATCCTCTGGATTGTTTTTGCAATCTAGTAAATCTGAATCAATATCATGTAATAGTCCTGCTATTGCCCAATTTTCCTCATTTTTAGGATCTAATTTTTTAGCCAATGATCTCATAACAGACTCAACTGCATACGAATGTTTTATTAAGTGCTCAGATTTTAAATTTTTAGCCAATATATCCATACTTTTTTCTCTCATAGATTCTATCTCCTTTATATTGTTTATTTTATTTGCAAAGATTTTATAGATTGGATAAAATCTTTAATTAACTCCATAGAAACTTTGAATTTCACGATATCATAATAGTAACTTGTTCTACATAAACTAGGTGTTTACCTTTAAAAAAATAGTATCAATTGTATCATTAAGTAAAAAATAGATAGATTAATTTATATTGATTAAGTGCATATTTTTTGATATAGTAATAAACTATAATAAAAGTTTAATAAATTTAGTTTTATAGGGTTCCGCAGTTAAAATTTATAACTGGTCTGGTCCGAGATAAAACGCACAGTTTTCTGTGTTCACGGAAGGACAAAAGCCTGGGAGATATTTTTTATATCTCCCGGGCTTTTTTACGTTTTACTAATAAGCTTTTATTTAAAACTTTAAGGAGAGTGGTAATTATGAAATGGTTAGTGTTAGTAATTGCAGGTATATTTGAAGTATGGTGGGCTGTAGGACTTAAATATTCAGAAGGGTTTACAAAGTTAGTTCCAAGTGTTTTAACTGTAATAGGGATGATAGCTAGTTTTTACTTTTTATCATTAGCGTTAAAAGAACTGCCACTAGGAACAGCTTACGCTATTTGGACAGGAATAGGAACCATTGGTACTGTTATTTTAGGTGTGTTTTTATTTAAAGAGCCTATTGATTTTGTTCGATTAGTTTGTATTGGGTTTATAGTAGCAGGAATAATAGGTCTAAAACTAGTATCTCAACATTAATAAATGGATTAATTGATTGATTTATATTCCCTAATATAGTCATATTAGCAGATTTAAAAAGTTGATAAAAAATTTCATACTGCAATGGAGTGTAATCCTGTGCCTCATCTATAATTACATACTTGAAATAGGATCTACCCAGAGTTCTCTTTGTGTTTCTATAGATAACCTATCTTTAGCACTACGTTTTTCATCAAGCTGTTTCTTAGCCTCTGTAAGAACTCTTTGTAACCATTCATTTTCAAGATTCAACTCATAATTATTTAGACTCATAATATACCCTCCTTGATTATATAAATCAGCTTGTTTAATTTGCTCTATAAATTATATAGTATGAGGAGATATTCATAGTCTTAAAAAAATTAGTTATTTATGGTATAATTATAGTAGAGAGAGTGATACTAGCCTCTTTGATAATGAAAATGTAGTTTAAATCATTATAAAAAACACACTCAAAAATGTCTAGTAAAAAAGCCATTATAGTCCTTTATTAGGATTATAATGGCTTTAAATTTATTTTATTAATTATTAAAATTCAAATATAAACAACTTTTCAATTGGAGTATTTAATTCTTTTGATATCCTCATTGCCAGTTCAAGAGAAGGGTTGTATTTAGCATTTTCTAAACGAGCTATAGTCTCTCGTCTAACACTAACTTTATTAGCTAGTTCCTCTTGAGTTAATTCATTAAATTGACGATACTTTTTTAAATTACTAATAAACTTTGTCATAGCTTTAAACCCCAACATCAAATTTGTAAGTTAAAAATGCCCATAAATTTGCTGCTAGTGCAAATGAAATGGATAATATCAATAGTTGAAGTCTATAAAGTGTTAATATATCCACTGTATATAGTCTAATTAATACACTTGCAACTATTGCTAAGGGAAGGCAGACTCTAAGGGCTATATAACCTGCCTTATGCTTATTACAAATAAAGCGCTCGTCTTCACAATCACCTAATTTATACCACCATATATTACCTAAAAATGAAAAGAATCCAAAGTATAGAAAGTCTAATGGATCACCATGTAATCCATTAAATCCTTGTAATCCAAATAAACAAAATAGAAATGAATATTTATTTATAAATTTCATAAATTAATCCCCCTTGATAATGTGATATATTTATATCTTTATATTACATATATATCACGTTAACTTTGAGATTATTACTTAAAACTGAAAAATATAACTAACTATGAAATTAAATAAAGATATTTTAAATTTTAATTTTTCAAGTACAACTCTAGTCTGCTATTACTGTTTACAATAAACAAAAAAGGCAATAGAATCGATTCTATTGCCTTTTACATTGAAATATATATGGTTCTATTTATAATCTTAAAATGTCTATAACTTGATTTTATGAAAATAAGTTATACAATTAAAAGTTTTCTCCGGATGGAAGTATTAAACATAGAATTATATATATTATTATACTGACACCACCTAGTACGAATAAAACTCTAATTAGTGTAGGGCTAATGCCTGTTAATTCTCCTATACCTCCGCAAACACCACCTATCATACGATTGTTTTCTGATCTATATAATTTACATTTACTCAAAATTAACGCCTCCTTTTTTAATCTACAAAATAAAATATTGGTTTTAATATGCTACGAGCATTATTTAAAAATATATCTTGATTTAAACTATGATCTATAATTAAACTTTTTGAAGTTACTGCAATTAAAAATATAGAAATTAGGATGAACAAACCAACTCTAAATGCAGTTCTAAATAATTTCCAACATATAGTAAGTATCAAAAAGATTATACTTAGTATAATTAAAATAAAAATTGTCATATACTCACCTCTCTATGCTTTACAAATACCATTATAAACGTAGAATCTTAATTGAATATAAAAACAACCTTAAAAAAACATTAAATAATTAGATTTTAAAATAACTTGATATAGTAAAGCTATTTGAAATATACTTGAATTAGCTGTTAAGTTTATTCGAAACTTAAAAATGTATTGAAGTCTATTAAGATAGGGGATAAGGACTTAAAAATTTGAGTTTTATAAAAGTACTTGTAGAACTTGTATTATATAAAAACTTAAAATGTATATAGGTTTAAAAAGGGAGAGATTAAAAATGAAAATAAAAATAGGTTTAGGATTTGTTATATTTTTAGTGCTAGGAATATGTCTACAGATATTTTTATCTAAAAAAGATAATAAGTTACTAGGACTAGTACTGCCTATTATAACTTTTGTGAATTCATTATTGTTTACACTTCAATCTTTTACGATTGCTATAGGGGTAAAAGTGTTTATTACAACTAATATATCAACTGTTGTATTATTAACTATTTATTTAATTTGCAAAATCAATAAAAAGAAAAATAATTAAGCTATTAAAAGTTTATAAGATTTTAATAGCGTTTTATATATTTTATTCCGTAATTTATATATCTGAGTCCATAATAAAAACTTTAATATAATATTATGGTAAGCTTTAATAAATATAATAACAAAAGTTATATAATATAAATGAAAAGGAGCTTTTTTATGTCTAAAGGAGTGTGTCCCAAGTGTGGAAGTTCTGAATTTGGAACAGGTATATTAACTGGAGCTTATATAGCCCCAGAGGATAAGATATTTTCAGGTGGTAATAAATTAATTTTGGAAGTGTGTACAGAATGTGGTCATGTTATTGGCATGAAAGTAAATAAACCATATAAATTTAAGAAATAAAGTATAGTATAAGATTTTTACTTCTTTAAATTTAATTAGTTATATATGAAAAAACCTTTAGAATCGGTTAACTTGGATTTTAAAGGTTTTAACTTTGATACTTATATTGGGTATGATCTTGCCTATCGGTTAGAATAGTAACATGTGAAACAAAATTAAAAGAGTTAGTATATTAAATAAAACAACAAATCTATCAAACTAGTCAAATACAAATTATTAATAATCTTACTAAAGAACTAAACTTTTCTACATAACATAATTCGTTATATTGATAAGATATTTCACCAAATACTTTGAACCTACTAAAATTTAATTTAGGTAAAAATAATAAACAAGAATAAATAATTAAATTTTATTTTTGATATAAAGGAATTTAAAAAATGATACTATAATAAAAGTATAAATGGATCTCAATTAAAAAAGGGGGAATACGATGAAAATTGCAATAGTGGGATATAGTGGAAGTGGAAAATCTACAATGGCTAAGCAACTATCAAGTTATTATAATACTCCTGTTTTACACCTTGATACAATTCAATTCACACCAGGTTGGGTTGAGAGAGACAAGGATGAGGGTCGCGCCCTGACTAAAGAATTCATGAATAATGAATCTTGGGTTATAGATGGTAACTATAGAGGTTTTTATCAAAGAGAAAGATTAGAACAAGCGGATAAAATAATTTTTCTAAACTTTCCTCGTAGGATATGCTTTTTTAGAGCGTATAAAAGATATCTAAATAATAAAAATAAAACACGTGAAGACATGGCAGAAGGATGCGAAGAAAAATTCGATTTAGAATTTGGATGGTGGATTATTCATAAAGGAAGAACAAAAGAGATAGTTAATAGATATAAGCAAATAGAAGAAAAATTTAAACATAAAGTTGTAGTTTTAAAAAGTCCAAAAGAAGTTAGAGCATTTTTAGAAAATATAACTCAGCTTTAAAATTATATAAGAGTATCATAAAAAAGTCATGAATATCCTAATTGCTTAGGTTTTCATGACTTTAAATTTTTATTTAGTTCTCGTTATTTATAACTAAAGTATCTCTATAAGGGTAAATCTTTATTTCTGTATAATTTAAATCTTCCTTATTCATATCTATAGCGTTTATCTGATTATTATTGTATGTATTGTAATAATAGATGCATTTATCTTGATTCATACAAGAAGTATATTGAGTTAGATCATATTTACCTTCTGGAGTTTTTACAGCTCCATTTAGCATAGCGACATTATTTAATATATGGAAAAACTCACTTACCCCACAAAATTCTGTATCTGAAGACTCTAAGCTAGATTTATAGAAAGCAGCTCTTATAAATCTAGATGCAGATGAAAAATCACCAGGGATTCCAAACATACCTAGACCTTGAGATTGAGGAGCTAAATTTAGTCTACTCCATTTAGTATTCTGAGGTTGGTCAGCTGTTACACCCATATATTGAATTAGGTTTGTTGTATGCCAATTAAAAGTTGGTGCATTTGTTAAGACCCCTACTTCGTCATCATAAATGCTTAACTTTTCTTTTGTATTTTCAATAACCAAGCAATTGCCGCTTTTATCAGAAACAATCCAGTGAAGTGTTGGTAATGGTGTAGATGAATTTAACTGTCTATTTACTAGGTTTATATGTTCTAGTTCGGGTTTTAAATCTTCTATAGTTTCAAAATTTGATAATATCCATAGTATTAAATCATATGGAGGTAAATTATTTTTTCCATCTATTAAATTATCTGAATGATATGCAAATCCAGGAAAATTTAAACCTGCGCAAGCTAATCCTTTTTCATTCATTGCTTCAGCAAATAATGGATGATTATCTATTATAGTTGCCATACCCATAACTGCATATTTTGTAGAGTTAGTTTCATTAGTTGCTACATTTTTATATTCAAAATTTCTAGGAACAAGATGAACAGCTTGATTAAAGTTGTACTCTATATCCATATTTCTTCCAAATAAATGTTGTCCGTCTTTTGTTTTTAATGTTAGTGCTGTACACATTTTTTACACTTCCTTTTTATCGTATAAACTAGTTTAAATATATTTATATTTTTTACCCTAGTGGCTAATAAATAAACCTAAAATAAAGTTTTTAACTTATAGAATGCGATACGTAAGGACTATAGAACTGTAGATATTTTTCAAAATTTGATTGTATATATTCAACATTGTGCTTACCAGGAAAAATGTGGTTTTGGGAATTCATATTATTCAATTGTAAAATTGAATGTAAAACTGAACACCTTTCATAAAACCTACCTTCATCGAGATATATTTATAATATCACTATTGGTTATGTTTTTAATTTAAGCTAATTACCCCATATATGCAGCAATAACTATTATAGAAATTATCGATACTATATCTACTACAAACATTAAAATGTAATGGACGGCTAATTTAACATTTTTATTTGTAGTCCAATAAAAAATAGATAAAATACAATAAGATAAAAATGCCCCTAGAACTATCATTGGAATTTTATATGGATTAACATAAGGATTAATAACAAAAAAATAGGATGGTCCGTATAAAAAAAATATAGTTACAATTAATCCTATAACCCAATCAATCAGTTTTCTGTATTTACTCATTTTTAAATCACTCCATTCGAATTAATAATAAATTAACTGCTTACGTAAATTAAAATAATATTGTTAATCAGCTTAAGAACAATTATACAAGAGCAGTAGATAAATAAATTAAAATTGGATTAATATGGATTTATTCTGGAGTGAGATTTATAATTTAAAATATAAACTAAATGTTTTTTGAAGTAGTTTAGGAGAATCTTAAGGGGGGATACTTATAAATAACTATAAATTTACATTTGATACTAAGCAAAAAATAATCGAAATTATAAACTTATCATTATTAATTTTTATGATAGCGTATCTAATCATTAACTGGAATAATATAGGAGGAAATGTACCGATTCACTATAATTCAGAAGGTCAAAGTGACTCATTAGGAAGTAAAAGCAGTTTAATAATATTACCTATAGTTACAATTATAGTAAATATATCTATGAGTGGTGTATTACTTTGCCCTCAAGCATTAAACATTCCAGTAAAGCTAACTGAGGAAAATTACGTTAAGGCTTATGATCTAACAAGAGATTTAATGAATTTTACTAGGACATCAATTAGCATTTTATTTTTATATATAACTTTTATGTCTGCAAATAACAAATCTTTAGGAGCTTGGTTTTTGCCAGCTTGTTTGATTTTAATATTTATTCCAATTGTTATATATTATATAAAAATAAGAAAATTATAGAAAAAATACTTTAGCATTTTATGGTATAATAAAAATCAGGAATTGAAATCTATAGAGTGGTGTTCCATTAAACTTTCTAGCCTACTTCTAAAAGGAAGGAGGTGAGAAGTATGGAACTAAAGATAATTGTTAGTGCTATAAGCACTGTATGTATTGGTCTTTTGACTAATTACATATATGACAAATTAAAAAACCACTCTAGTCGCCCAACTAAGAGTGGTATAGAACTTGATATAAAAATCAAATTCAAGCATTTCAAATAAATTAATTTGGAATATCACTCTAATGCGAATAGACTTCAATTCCTTTTTTATATTTATATTATATCACAATTCAACATCTTTTAAACTTAATTTTTAAAATAGATAATCAGGATTTAAAGATCTTTATAGTTTATAATTTTTTCTTCTCCAGATATCATATTTTTTATTTTTATTTCATTATTAACAACTTCACTTTCTCCAATAAATATTACATTATCTATATTTAATTTATTTGCGTAACTTAATTTTTTCTTTAAACTATCGTCTTCAAAATAAATACTTACGTTGTATCCTTTTTCATTTAAGTCTGACATAACTTTTCCGCTATATTCAAGTGTATCACCTATTGGTATTATTAAATAATCAGAATTAGATTTTATATTATATCTATCTATGAATCCAATTTCTTTTAAAACAAAGAATAATCTTGTTAATCCAATAGATATCCCAACTCCAGGTAATATATTATTTGTGTAATTCTCGGCTAAATTATCATATCTACCACCAGAGCAAATAGATCCAAACTGTTCATTACCTATAAGGAAAGTTTCAAACACACTTCCTGTGTAATAATCCAATCCTCTGATTATCTTTAAATCAACTTCAAATTCATTATCTTTTACACCTAAAATTTTTAATGTAGATACAACTTTTTTTAATTCATCTAATCCTTCAGAGAAAAATTCATTTTGAATGTTTAAATTCGTCAACTTATCTAATAGCATTTCATTTGATTCTTTAAAGTTTAGTAAGTTAGTTAAGTAACTACTTTTTTCATCTCCAACAATGTCACTTAAACTATCATTAAAATTATCTTTACCTATCTTATCGTATTTATCTATTAATGTTATAACCTCTTGAACATCCTCTATTTGCAACTGAGCTAATACTCCTTTTAATATTTTTCTATTACTAATTTTAAATCTATAATCATTTAAACCAATAGACTTAAATGCTTTAGATGCTAAACTAATTACCCATGCATCATTGTAGACACTTAGTTTATCTTTTCCAATGACATCTACATCTAACTGGTAAAATTCTCTATATCTACCTCTTTGATTTCTTTCACCTCTATAGACTTTACCTAGCTGATATTTTTTAAAAGGAAATACTAGGTCATTATAGTGTTGTGCTACATATCTTGCAAAAGGTACAGTTAAATCAAATCTTAAAGATAAATCATTTTTTCCTTTTTCAAATCTATAAACTTGTTTTTCTGTTTCGCCACCACTTTTAGCAAGTAATACACTAGATTTTTCTATTATAGGTGTATCAATTGCTAAGCATCCGTTATTTTCATATATATTTGTTATTTTGTTTACTATATCGTTAAAAATTGATTGATCATTAGGTAGTAACTCCATGAATCCTGGTAAAATACTTGGTTTTATATAGTTGTTTTTCATATAATATCGCTCCTATTTAAATAAATTATTTTTAATATTAAAAAAAGCCATGTAGGCATATATCCCACATGGCTTAATAAATTACAAATACACTTAATTTATTATTCCTAGAGATACAAGCCTACGCGAACAGACTTGTATCTGCTTAAACAGACCAAGTCTCTAGAAATGGTGATGTATTAAATTTAATCTAATAAGTGTATTCATAATAATCCTCCTAAAAAATAATTTATAAAAATGATAGTCTAACAAACAAAGAAAGTCAATAGTAATTTATAGAATATATTATTGAAGTATTATTAATATATATTCGGAATTATATAAAAAGGGTAGTATATAGGCAAAATATTAACTATTTAATTTTTTATACTCTTAACACACCTAATAATAAATTTGTATTATAATAAATATAAAAAATTAAGGATGTGTTAAGTTATGAAATATGTATTAGTACGAGTTTCCGCATCAAGCTCCGAGCAAAGACTGTAATTCATACACGAATTGTTAGGGGCATTACTAAATATATAAAACTGTGTGCAGTCTTTGCTCATTTGCCCTAAGTAGAGTAAATAGGAGCATAGATTATGAAATATAAGAAAGCACAAAATGTACTTCCAGAAGATATATTGGAGTTAGTTCAAAAATATGTAGATGGAGAGTATTTATATATACCAAGAAAATCTAAGAATAAAAAATCTTGGGGAGAGTTAAGTGGAACTAAATTAGATCTAAGAAATAGAAATTTAGAAATAGCTACAAAGTATAACGAAGGATGTTCTATTAAGGAACTTGCTAAGGTATATTTCCTATCAGAAAGTAGTATAAGACGAATAATTAAGGACTATAATTATTAAAATTGGAGCACTTAGGTTTAAGTGCTCTATTTTTAATTAATCAAAAACAATTAAGAACTGTTTTTGAAATCCTAGGATTATAACAAATATGATAAGCTTTTATTATTAGATAAAAAATAAGAAACTTAAAGGGGTGATTTTGTGAAAGAAAATAAATATGATGATTTAAACTTTTTTAATAAATACAGTGAAATGCCAAGGTCTAAAGAGGGATTAAAGTCTGCAGGTGAATGGCCAATACTAAAAGAAATGTTACCAAAATTAAATGATAAAAATGTTCTTGATATTGGCTGTGGATTTGGTTGGCATTGTAGATATGCAAGTGAAAATGGAGCAAAGTATGTATTAGGTATTGATATTTCAGAAAATATGATAAATAGAGCTAAAAAAACTGGGCATCAAAACAATATTGAATATAAATGCATTGCTATGGAAGATTTAGATATTAAAGATAAATCATTTGATTTGGTAATTAGTTCATTGGCACTTCATTATGTAAAGGACTTTGATAGTATATGTAAGAAGGTTTATGATGTTTTGGAAAAAAACGGAGATTTTATATTTTCAGTAGAACATCCTATATTTACAAGTAATGAGAAACAAGACTTTGAGTACACTGATGATAATGAAATAAGCCATTGGCCAATTGATAACTATTTACATGAAAGTATTAGACATACGAATTTCTTAGGTGAAGATGTTATCAAATATCATAGGACAGTAGAAACTTATTTAAATACACTTATAAAAAGTGGATTTATTATAAATGAAATTTCGGAGTTATTAGCTTTAAATGATATGGTTGATGAAAAGCCTTATTTAATCAATGAGCTTAAGAGACCTATGTTCCTTTTAATCTCAGCTAGTAAAT
Organism: Paraclostridium dentum; assembly: GCF_048568265.1. Lineage (NCBI taxonomy): Bacteria > Bacillati > Bacillota > Clostridia > Peptostreptococcales > Peptostreptococcaceae > Paraclostridium > Paraclostridium dentum. The sequence continues at coordinate 44,492 of NZ_CP183815.1, forward strand.
TTAGATAAAAAATGAGTTTTTTTAAATTTATGACGAAGTTAAAGTTAATGATTCTATAATATAATTTAACAAATTATATTATAGAATCATTAATCATTTGAATCAAATGTATTAATTTAAATATGGAGTTAAATATTTATTTACTGTATTAATTTGTTTCCAATTTCCATAATACTTCTACCTCTATCAAAATCTTGTCATATTTAAGCAAATTCGTCTATCAAAATACCTTTACATAGTACATTTTACAATGTCAAAATTATTTTACATGGCTAATTTTCAACGCTTTTTAAATTTACAATAATTAAATTATAACAGATAGCAAAAAAGACCTTAAAATCTAGTAATTTAGATTTAAAGTCCAATATCTTTGTAAAACAAACCTAATGGTACATATCAAGTTTAATATAGCAAGTTAAGTCATTTTCATCTTTATTATTTTTATATTTTATTGGAACATAACAATATTCACCTGGATAGTCTTCTAAATAAATACATTCAATTTCTAATGGAACAACTCTCATTTCAACTTCATTTTTCCAAAAATCAAAGGCTTCACTTTTTGATACCCACTGTGTATCCCATTGTTCAATAAAAAATATGACATTTTTATCTTTTAATAATTTTAAAATTTCGTCAGATCCGATATTACGTTCTTTTGTAAGACAATCAAGATTCACTTATGATTCCTCCTAAAACATTTATAGTATTTTAATTATAATTTAAATTTGTTTAAAGTGTAAGTAGTATATAAAAATGGTATAAAGTATAAGAGTAAGGTGTACACATGGGTTATAGTAATACTATAAACTTAGGTACTTTATTAAACTCAACAAAAATTATATAATAACTAAATTGTTATATATTAAGGGGAATTACATATGAAAAAATTAAAAAAATATTTAATTTATATAATCCAAATTACAGTTGTAATTAGTGTTTTCTTTTTTTTGGTCTCTAATATAAATATTAATGGGGATAAAAATACAAAAGAGGTGAAGGTAGGTCTTTATGACTATGGTTCTTATTATTGTTTTGATAAAGGATCAAAGCCTAATGGCTATTATAATGATTTATTAAAATTTATTTCTAGCAAATTAGGATATAAATATACATATGTGAATTGTGAAACACAAGAAGGTTTAGCTTACTTAAAAAATGGTAAAATTGATTTATTGTTTGGCTTAAGTAAAACTCCTGATAGAGAAAATGACTATGTATTTACAGATCATTACATAGCAGATGAAAACTATGCTATATATTGCGGTAAAAATAATCAGTATGATGATTTAGAAGAACTCAATGGAGCAAAATTTGGATATATAAAAAATGAGCAAAACAATAGATATGTTTCAAATATGTTAAGAAAAAAGAATATACAACCGGAAGTTATAAATGAAAATTCATACGAAGAAGCACAAGCTGATTTAAAGGAATCTAAAGTAGATTTTATAGTAGCACCTATAAATAGGGATTTAGAAAATCAGAAATTTAATAGAATTTTAGAGTTTTCTTGTGAACCAGTATATATAGCTGGATCTAAAGGTAATGAAGCGCTTATAAATCAAATTGATAAAGTTTTATCAGAAAGTAAATATGGAATTTTAATTTATAATAAGTATTATAATGAGTACTTTTCAAAAAATGTTTTAAAAAATAAGATCATTTTAGTATTAATTTTACTCATATCATTATTTATATATTATATTATCTTTAGGAAAACAAGAATAATACGTAAGAGAAAAGAAATCAATGAAAACTTAAAAAATGATAAGTATTTAATGTATTATCAGCCAATAATAAATCCTAAAACAAATACCATTGTAGGATTAGAGTCTCTTTTAAGAATGAAAAGTGAAGAAGGTATTTTAACACCTAATCATTTTTTACCAGATATAGAAAAAAGCAACATGGTATTTGATATATCTATATGGATAATAAAAAAAGTTATAGAAGATTATAATAAGATTAAAACATATGAGTTTTGCAAAAATAGTAAATTTTATATTTCAGTTAATATATCGTGTATAGAGATTGAAGATAAAAAATTTATGGAAAAACTTATAGAAATTAGTAAAAGTCCTAATTTTATTAAGGATTTAATATGTTTAGAAATTGTGGAGAAATTTAAGTCTAGTGATTTATCTAAAATACAAGAATCCATATTAATATTGAAAAAACACGGATTTACCATAGCTATTGATGATTTTGGGATAGAATATTCTAACTTAGATTTATTAAGTCAAATAGATGCTAATATAATAAAGTTAGATAGATATTTTATTAGTGATATAAAAACTACTTTGTTAAAAAGAAAAATCATTGAGTTTGTAAGTGAAATATGTAAAGTTTCAGAAAAATCAATTGTATGTGAAGGTGTAGAAAATGATGAGCAGTTAGAGATCATAAAGAACATAGATTATGAAAAAATATATATACAAGGATTTTTCTATTCTAAACCAATTGCTGTTGAAGAATTAGAGCATTTTACTATAAAACAGAGTTAATAATAAATTAACTTAATTATAATTAACAGAAAAGACTATCTATTATTAATTATATGTGTTATAATAATATTTGTAGAGATACAAAAGTAAATCAAGATTAGGTCTTGATATGGTTAATAGGAGTACATTTTAATGGAAAATGGAATAGTAAAATGGTTTAACAATGAAAAAGGATTTGGTTTCATAACAGTAGATGGAGGAGAAGACGTATTCGCTCATTTCTCAGCTATACAAACTGATGGGTTTAAATCATTAGAAGAAGGTCAAAAAGTAAGCTTTAATATAGTTAAAGGTGCTAGAGGTCTTCAAGCAGAAAACATAACTATATTATAATATATATATTCATGTTAATTAAAAAGACACAAAAAAGTGTCTTTTTTTTATAAAAAAAATTAGATTATATACTATGTAATCTATTAGGTGGTGAACTTAATGATTAATTTTACAAATGAATTAATTTTAAAAACATTAAATACATTTTTCTTAGTTGGAGTTTTATTTATCGCATATAAATTAATCTGTTATTTTGAAAAAAAGATAACTCTGATAATAGAAAAATATATATAAATTAATCTTTTCAATAGTATCATTTAGATATTGAGCATTGAAATTAACATATAACATAGGATTTGAGAATTCATATATAATATCTTCATACATTTCTAAATTAACAGTTCTATTATTATTATTTAAATTTATTAATTAATTTCAGTTCAAACAATAAACTTATAATCACTATTTACTAGCAATATGTTCAAATTTAAAGTCTTTATTACTTAAAATATTTATATATAAAATTTACAAATTAAATTTTATTAAAAATATTTTTATTTTCATTATTTAGAAAAACGTTATATTAAAAATATTTCTAATAAATTTTTTTCTAAAAAGTACTATTACTATAAATTTCTAAAATGTATAATTATAATTGGGAATACAAGGATATAGTTTCATACATTAAGGGGTGAATAAAAAATGAATAAGTTTAATTGTTTAATTTGTAATGAAGAAGTACTTTATGAAAATGAGAGTAAGGAAAGAGTATGTTATTTCTGTAAAAAAACTTACGAATCAGCTATAGTATGTAAAAATGGACACTATGTATGTGATGAATGTCATAGTAGTGATGCACTTACGGCTATAACTAACTACTGTTTAAATAGTGATAGTATAAATCCATTAGAAATGGCAGTAGATTTAATGAAGCATCCGGCAATTAAGATGCATGGCCCAGAGCATCATTATTTAGTTCCAGCAGTATTAAGCACTGCATTTTCAAACAAAACTAATGAAAAAGCAAAGTTAGAAAGTTTATTAAATGAGTGTCAAAAAAGAGCTAAGAATGTATTAGGGGGATTCTGTGGATTTTACGGAGCATGTGGAGCTGGAGTAGGTTGTGGAATTTATACTAGTTTAATACAAGAGTCAGGACCTATGAATAAAGAGGAATGGGGACTTTGTAATTTAATGACATCAAAGGCACTTGAAAATATAAGTAAGTATGGAGGCCCAAGATGTTGTAAAAGAGATTCTTTTACAGCTATAGAAACAGCCATAGATTTTACTAAAGAACATTTAAAAGTAGATTTAGATAAAACTTTAGATTTAAAGTGCAATTTCAATAGTTTAAATAAAGAATGCTTAAATTCAAAATGCAAATTTTATACTGACAATGAATTAGTCTTAGAGTTGAATTAGACTATTAACATATAAATAAAAAAGTATATCCCAAAGGATATACTTTTTTAGTGATTGTTTCTATTTAATAGCTGTAACTGAGGCAGACATAATATATTCACCTACGTTTAAGTTATGACCCCACTTCTCTTCATACTCTTTAGAAACAGGTTTGACATCTATTTTTATATTTTTAAATCCTGAATTTTCTAAGTAAACTTCTAACTCTTCAACTGAAGAGGCTCCTGTGACTCAGCCACAATATAGCTTTTCATCTTGTTTCATTTCTTGAGTTAAATCCTTCATAAGAACTATATCTGATATAGATAGCCTACCTCCCATTTTTAGAACACGATAAGCCTCATCATAGACTCTTTGCTTATTAGGAGATAGATTTATAACACAGTTTGATATTATAACATCAACTAAGTCATTTGCTACAGGTAGGTTTTCAATTTCACCTAGTCTAAAGTCTATATTTTTATAATTGTTACTTAATGAATTGTTTCTTGCTTGACTTAACATTTCTGGAGTCATATCTACTCCTATAACTAGTCCTTTATCTCCAACCTTTTTAGATGCTAAGAAACAATCGAATCCAGCTCCACTACCTAAGTCAAGTACAGTTTCGCCTTCTTGTATATCTGCAATTAAGTGAGGATTTCCACATCCTAAACCTAAGTTAGAATCCTTTGGAACTATATTCATATCTTCGTTAGAATAACCTATACTTTTAGATATATCTTTCCCACAACAACTTAGATTAGATTCATTTGTTACAATTTTTGAATAGCTATCTCTAACTATATTTTTTATATCTCCGTTAGTAATATCTTTCATTATATAAGCACCACCTTTTTATAAATTTTGTTAGTTATTAAACCAATGACTAGTTTTATTTGCGATACCAACAAGTGCAAGCATAACTGGAACTTCAACAAGTACGCCAACAACTGTAGCAAGCGCTGCTCCTGAGTTAAGTCCAAATAAAGCTATTGCAACTGCTACTGCAAGTTCAAAGAAGTTACTAGCACCTATCATACCTGCTGGAGCGGCTACATTATGAGGTAACTTCCAAGCTTTACACCAAAAATATGCTAGGAAGAATATAAAGAATGTTTGTATTGTAAGTGGTATTGCAATTAATAGTATGTGTGTTGGGTTATCTATAATCTTTTGTCCTTGGAAAGCAAATAATATTATTAATGTTAGTAATAATCCAACTACAGTTATCCCATTAAATTTAGGTAGAAACTCATTTTCAAAATAATCCAATCCTTTGTTTTTTATTATCATAGTTCTTGATAAGTAGCCTGCAACAAATGGAATTATAACAAATAATACAACTGATAATAACAGAGTATCCATTGGAACAACTACATTAGTTACCCCTAATAATAAAGCTACAATTGGTGCAAAACCTATTAGTAATATAAGGTCATTTACTGCAACTTGAACTAGTGTATATGCTGGATCTCCATCTGTTAAGTGACTCCAAACAAATACCATAGCTGTACATGGTGCTGCTCCAAGTAAGACTGCTCCTGCTAAATATTCTTTTGCTAAATCAGCTGGTATAAAGTTCTTAAATACTATAACTAAGAAGAAATATGATATCGCATACATTGTAAATGGTTTTATTAACCAGTTTGTTCCACAAGTAACAACTAAGCCTTTCTTTTGTTTTGCAGCATTTTTTATAGATGTAAAATCTATTTTAAGCATCATTGGGTAAATCATTAACCATATAAGTATAGCTACTGGTATAGAAACTTGAGCGTAAGTAAACTTATCTAAAGTTTGAGGTATTTGAGGTAAATAAACGCCTATTAAAACTCCAACTACTATACAAAGTCCTACCCAAACTGTTAGGTATTTTTCAAATACGCCAAGTCCACCGCTTTGTTCTTTTTTATTACTCATTATTTTCTCTCCTATATTTTTATTTTGAAACCCCTTTTCTTATAAGTCTTGCAAAGTCATTTGGAAGTATTTCATTTTCTTCTATTTCATTTGCCATTTTTTCAAAATCATACTTAACTTCTATGATTTCAACTTCAACACTTGATGGAGTTTTACTTATTTCATCTTCATTTTTTATATCTATAATTACATAGTTTGCATTAGGATTACCTGTTTTAGGCTTACCAACACTTCCAGCATTAATAAGTAGCTTTTCTCCATAATACTTGGCATATGGAATATGAGTGTGACCACAAACTAATATATTTTCCACCAACTCACTCATAACCTCATTTGCTTCTTTTGAGTTTTCCTTTAAATATTCATTTATAAGTCTTGTACTTCCATGAACAAATCTTATAGTTTTATTATCAAACGTAAAAATCAATTCTTTTGGCAAATTTCTTAGATACTCTTTGTTTTTATTGGTTGTAGTTTGACCTGTAAAATGCATTGAAAGACCTGCTTTTTCAGCATCTTTAGGATCTGGGTAATCACATCCACAAACTATTTTTAAGTTTCCTATAGCATCATCATAATTTCCCATTATAGTAAGTATCATATTTTTCTTTAAAGTTTTAATAACTTCATTTGGTCTTGTTCCATAACCTACTAAATCACCTGTGCATACTGTCATATCTACATCTTTAGTTTCAATGTCAGCTAAAACTGCATCTAGTGCATATATGTTGCTATGTATATCTGATATTACTGCTATCTTCATGTACATTACCTCCTGAATTTGATCTACTTAGTTATCTCTGAGATTACATTTTTAACCTGTGAAACAGTATCACAATTTAAATTAGCTTTTTTATATGCTTTTAAAATTTCATAATCATATTTTAGCTTTTTATCTTTATCTAATTCATTGTCTAAAATATTTTGAATAAAATTATATTGATTTAAAGTTTCACTATCTAATTTATAGTAAATAAACTTTGCTTCTTTATAATAAGTAACTAAATTAGCATTAGTAAGTTTACTTAAGTGTCTAGATGCATTAGACTGTGATATTTCAAGTATTGCTTCTATTTCACAAACACATAAAGGTCCATCTCTTAAAATGTTAAGTATTCTTAATCTAGTTTCATCGCTTAAAGCTTTTAACATTTGTATAAGTTCCATAATAACTCCTTTTCACATTAACATATTCACTTATAATCATATGATATGCTAAAAAAAATAATTTGTAAACTATAAAATCAAATTTTTTTGATTTTAATTTTGATAATATTTATCTTGAAAAATAAAAAGTGTATAAATTTTTATACACTTTTTGTTTATATTATTTATTTTAGTAAATCTTTTATATCTTCAACTGATGGAACTCTTCCACTGGTCTTAACTTTCCCATTAACAACTAGTGCAGGAGTTTTCATAACTCCAAAAGACATTATTTGAACAATATCAGTTACTTTTTCAAAACTTGCTTCAAGTCCTAATTCTTCAACTGCTTTTTCAGTTCTTTTTAATAAATCATTACAACTTGAACATCCTGATCCTAATATTTTAATGTCCATAATATACTACCTCCAATATTTAAATTAAATTTATACAAATATATACGAAAAATAGTTAAATCCATATCCTATAATAACTATACCTATAGATACTATTGTTACAAATATAGCTAGAAGTTTAGGTTTTACAACTCTAGATAGCATTATTATTGATGGTAAAGATAGAGCTGTTACACTCATCATAAATGCTAATATTGTTCCTATAGGAACCCCTTTTAAAAATAGTGCTTCTGCTATTGGAATAGTTCCAAATATATCTGCATACATTGGTATTCCAACTGCTGTCGCAAGTATTGGAGCAAATGGATTATCACTTCCTAATATTGCCTCTATAACACTTTGAGGTATCCAGTTATGAATAGCTGCCCCTATCCCTACTCCAACTAATATATATATCCAAACTTTCTTAATAATATTTTTTACCTCTTCGGTAGCATAACTAACTCTTTGCTCTCTTGTAAGAGTTTCTATTTCTCCATCTACATTAGGCATTTCTTTTACATATGACTGTATTTCGCCTTCTAGTTTCATGCTGTTTATAATGGTTCCTCCACCTATTGCAAGTATTAGACCTATAACAACATAAGCTATAGCTATTTTACTTCCAAAGAAAGACATAAGTATAAGTAATGAACCTATATCAACTAATGGTGATGAAATTAAGAAAGAAAAAGTAATTCCTAATGGCAACCCTGCACTAGTAAATCCTATAAATATAGGAATACTAGAACATGAACAGAATGGAGTTATTGTACCTAATAAAGCTCCTATTATATTTCCTATAAGTCCTTTAAATCTTGATAATATCTTTTTTGTTCTTTCTGGTGGAAAATAACTTTGTATATATGATATTAAAAATATCAATACTGATAACAGTATGAATATTTTTACAGTATCATATAAGAAAAATTGAACACTTCCTCCAATTCGAGTATTTACATCTAATCCTAATACTTTTTCAACAAATGAAGTAATTAAGTTAGATAACCACTCCATCTTTAAAACCTGGGTATTAATCCAATCAAACAACTTTCTCACCTCTATCAAATTTTAAGTTTTAAGAGATATTTAACATCCCTTATACTTACATTATATCAATAAAATTTGATATGACAATGAATAAATCAAAAAAATTTGATATATAGCTGAAATTATAAATTTTTTTATCTTATTATTATTCATAATTTATTCATATTTTTTGATTATGATTAAGATGAAAATAATAAGAAAAGGACGTGTTTATAAGAAAAAATCATTAATAGGAGAATTAGAGTTAAGATTGGTAATAGGTGCAGGGACAATTAGAGCAACAGCATTTGCAAATGAAAAAGGGATTGCTAGCCAAGCATTTAATAATACTGCAAACTAAGTAGTAACAAATACAGATCAAAGTACTTGGACTCAAGTAGATCCACAGTTTAAAGTATTAAATCAAGAAACAAACCAATTTGAAAAATTAGATGATAGTCAATATAGAAATTCAAACTCTAACTATAGAAATTGTTGTCAATATGGGTACTATGAAAATGTAAATATAAATTAATTTGTGGGAAAAAGCTAATTTTGAAATAGAGATTAGCTTTTTATCTGTACAAATTTTTAAAATACGAATATTTGAGATAATCAGGAGTAGATGATAAATATAAAATATATAACAGCAAGATTAATTACAATATACCATAAATTTAATATTTTTATGGTATATTGTAATTAATTTATATAGCAAGATAGAAAAGGGAGACTTACAAATGTTTAATATATTGATAGTAGATGATGAAAAGAAGATAACACAAGTTATTAAAGCGTATTTAGATAAAGAGGGCTACAATTGCATAGTAGCAAATAATGGAGAACAAGCTCTTAAATATTTAACTAACAACAACTTTGATTTAATAATTTTAGATAGAATGTTGCCAGATATAAACGGAGAGAGTATTTGTAAAAAAATAAGAGAAACCTCTATGGTTCATATAATAATGCTAACTGCAAAAACGGAAGATGAAGACCGTATAGAAGGGTTTAATACAGGATGCGATGATTACGTATGTAAGCCATTTAATGTTAAAGAGTTAGTTTTAAGGGTAAAAGCAGTTTTTAGAAAACTAGATATAGAAAAGAAGGATGTACTAAAATTCTCGGATGAGCTTGAAATAAATATATCATCTCATGATGTTAGAGTAAGAGGTGAAAAAGTTGTATTAACTAATACTGAATATAAGATACTTTTACTATTTGCTAAAAATCCAAATAGGATATTTAGTAGAGAACAATTACTAGAATTAGCGATAGATGAACACTATGAAAAAGTTGATAGAATTATAGATGCTCATATAAAAAATCTTAGACAAAAAATAGAATTAGACACAAAGAAGGCTAAAATTATTCAAACTGTATATGGAGTGGGTTATAAATTTGGATTATAAATTTAAAAAGCTAAAACTTAATAGAAAACTAATTCTATCTTTAGTATCGTTAATAATTGTAGTCGTAATAGTTATAGCAGTATCTATAAATAGTGTTTTTGAGAAAAAATTTGAAGAATATATAATTAAAAATAATGAAAATGAGATTTCTAACTTAATAAATTCAATAGAAGCAGAATATATGGATGGTAGATGGAACTTATATAGTATAGAAAAAATAGGAGAAAATGCTATAAACAAAGGAATATTTGTAGACCTATATGATACGGGTGGAAATCTAATTTGGGGAGCTACAACATATAGTCAAGATAGATGCAACAAAATTATGGGAAGTATAGAAAATAACATGAGTCATACAATGGCTAATTGGCATGGAAAGTATACAGAGCAAGTATTGAGTTTAAAAAATTCAAATGATGAAGTTATTGGATCTATAAAAATTGGAACGTATGGATCGCTTTATTATATGGATAATGATGTTGATTTTTTAAAAGAAATAAACCAAGTAATTACTTTTATAGGTATTTTAATGATATTGATAACAATATGTATAGCAATACTAATTGCTAATAATATATCTAAGCCAATAGAGGTTGTGTCAAATATGACAAACTTAATGGGAGATGGGGGTTATTATAATAAGATTGACTATCAAAGTAATATATATGAAATTGATAAGCTTATAATATCTATAAATAATTTAGCATCAAAATTAGAAGAGCAAGAAAATCTAAGGAAAAGACTAACCACAGATATATCTCATGAGCTTAGAACTCCACTGACAAATGTACAAACTCACTTGGAAGCGATGATAGACGGAATATGGGAACCAAATACAGAGAGGTTAAATAGTGTAAATGAAGAGGTAATAAGGCTTACGAACTTGGTTAATCAATTAAAAAACTTAGCAAAGTTTGATAGTGAAAAAAGCAAGCTTAATTTAACTGAAATTAATATAGAGAAACTTATAAAAAATATAGTTTACAACAATCAAGGCTGTGCATTAGAAAAAAATATAAATATAGTATTTAACTTAGAGGATATAAATGCATATTTGGATAAAGACAAAATATCTCAGGTTATAGTAAATTTACTTTCAAATGCAATAAGATATACAAATAATGGTGGAAATATATATATAAATGCATATAAAGAAAAAGAAAGCATTAAAATACATTTTAAAGATGAGGGAGTAGGTATTCCAAAAGAAAGTTTAAATTATATATTTGAAAGATTTTACAGGGTTGATGAATCTAGAAGTAAAGATACCGGAGGCATTGGAGTTGGACTTACTATTGTTAAATCAATAGTTTATTTACACAAAGGGAAAATTGAGGTTAAAAGTAAGAAGAATAAAGGTAGTGAATTTATAATTACGCTACCAATGTTAAATAATCACGATATTTAAAATATATTTAACACTAAATTCATAATTTGTTCATACTTTTAAATTATTATAAACACATTAGAGATTCTCCTCTTTAATAATAGATTTAATTTTTTGAAATAGGTAAATTCTTTATAAAGAATTTACCTATTTTTTTACTAAAAAAATATACTATGATTTATAAAAACTTTTGCAAATGTATTCATAATTTATTCATAATTATGTAGTATTCTTTAACAAGTTACAAAAAAGTTACAAACAAATGGAGGAAGAGTAATTATGTTAAAGAGAAAATTTTTAATACCTATGACTGCTATTATGATAGTATCATCAAGTATGAGCGCTTTTGCAAATGATGATAAAGAAAGTACAAAGAGTGAAGATGAGTATAAAAAGATAATATATAAAACTGCTAAAGTTAATGCTAAAAGAGGGCTTAATATAAGAAATACCCCTAAAGTAAAAGACGCAAATAAATTATATGCAGTTCCAAAAGGTACTGAATTTGAAATATTAGGGAAAGAAAATGATTGGTATAAAGTTGAACTTAAGAATGAAAAATCAGGATGGATAAATTCAAATTACGTAGATGTGAACAATAAATCATTATATATAAGTGCTGATAATGTAAATTTTAGAGAAGATAAAAATTTAGATTCTAAAGTATATAAAGTGTTAGATGAGAACACAAAGGTAGAATTTTTAGAAGATAATGGACAATGGATAAAGGTTAAATACGATGGTAAAGAAGGTTATATATACAATAAGTACATAACAGATGAAAAGCCAGTTATAAAAATAAAAGATGAAGTAGTAAAAGAAATTACAAGCTCAAGTGTAAATGGAAACACTACTCAACAAATTAGTAAACCACAAGAGAATGGCAATATTGAACAAAACAATGAAAATAATGAAACTGATGTAATTCAAAATCCATCAGTAGATAGTAATAAGCCTGAACAAAATATAAATCCTGGAGAAGAAAATAGTAAGCCTGAAGAATCACAAAATCCTCCAGTAAGCAACTCTAGTAAGCAATCAGCAATAGTTAACTTAGCCTATGCTCAGTTAGGGAAACCTTATGTATGGGGCGCTGAAGGGCCTAATTCATTTGACTGCTCAGGTCTTATGACTTATATATTTAAAAATGCTGGAAGTATTAATTTACCGAGAACATCTAGTCAACAATCTAACTTTGGAACTACTGTAAGTAAATCTGATTTACAGCCAGGAGATTTAATATTCTCAAGTACCGATGGAAGCGGCGGAGTGAGCCATGTTGGAGTATATGTTGGTAATGGAGAAATGATACATGCACCTAAACCAGGAGATGTTGTAAAAAAGAGCAACATAAATACTAGTTATTGGAACGGTGCTTATTTATGGGCAAAGAGAGTTATATAAAAACTAATTCTAATTATTTATAAAAAAGTAGCACCTATCTTATTACTATATAAGATAGGTGTTGCTTTTTATATATCTAAAAGTATATTTACCTCAAAATTAAAACTTATTCATACATAAATTTAAGAATATAAAGAATACTATAGATAAACCTTAAAATTTTGTTCTATATTGTAACCTCATTAAATTTTAAAAAATTATATAAATATTAAAAAATAGTTAAGGTGTATTTGTAACTAAATACACCTTAGCTATTTTTATTCTGCATTATTCAAATAAAATTTTTTATTATACATTACTTAGATAAATGCTCTGATTTTACTAAATCTAGCGTAATTAAATTATCATCAATACTAATTTCTTTAAAACCAGCACTTTTATGTCCATTTATAGCACTTTTTCTATCTAAAGGAATTACATTTCTTAAAACTTTTACATTAAAGTCATTGAATGCTGTTTCTGCAAGTTTTAATAACCCTTTTGAACAATAGCCGTTGGATCTATGCTTGTTTTCGATAACTATACCTATACGGTGCAAATCATTTTGTGCATCATAGTAAAAGCATACATCACCTACAAACTCACCAGTTTTAATATTTACGATATATGCATAGTATCTATCTACTCTTTTAGACACCCATTTAGAATACCATTCGTTCCAATATTTTCTAGAAAAATCAATGCAACCTGTTTCGTTATTATAGTTTTCAATTTCAAGGTTATAACCTTTATTGTAAGACATAGTATCTTCCTGAGATAAAATTAGCTGTCTGTACTTAAGTTCTTCAAATGATGGAACATGTAAAATCAACTCGTTCATAGTATAACTCCCCTTTTTTTACTAGATTCATTACTTTCTAAAACTCTTTTTTTTCAGTTTTCTTGTTAAGATAACCAATTAGTATAACCATCCCAATGTTTATAATTACAATTGTAGCTATAATTAAAACAAAATTAATCATAACTTTGAACTTAATATATTTAAAGCCGTATTGAACTACTTACTAAAAGTTAGAGTTTAATTATTTTTTTAATAAACTATTTAGTTCCTCAGAGGTTTTATTGTTATCCCACTTTGAGTAAAAATAAAAACAGATAACATGACCTATTACTGTAAGTATAAACACAGCTAATATCCATGGTTTTATAAAGATAAACATATCTGGTGAAAATAGCCAGACAGCTATAATTCCTCCAAATGTATTTATAACAGATGATATAGCTATTTTATTAATAGCTTTAAGAGATGAGAAATTCCATAAAGCAGGATACATTACTCCAAATATAATTGCAGAAATAGCACCTATATAAACTAAGTTCCAAGTATGTTTAACGGATAATGATACATCTCCTAAAAATATAGAAACTAATAATAGAACCCATATAAATGTTAATGAAAATATTTGAAAAAAAGATGATTTAAACTGTTTAATCATAATAGTCTCTCCTTTATTATTTTTACATAATGTCTATTTACAAAATGAAATGAGCCATCACTAAGGATTACTTCCAATCTTGCATTTGGGGCAGACGAAAACTCTTTAACTTCATTTAGATTAATAATTGTTTGATTGTTGATTTTTACAAAACTTTTATAATTTAGATATTCTATTTCTTTTAGACGTTTATTTATCAAATAAAGTTCTTTAGATTTCATTTCTACACAACACATATTGCCTTCTGATTGGAATTTTAATATATCATTTAAATTTACTTTGATATTGCTATCATTTTTAGTATTTATAACTGTTATTTTTGAAATTTGTCTTATATAGTTTTCTAAATCATGTCCGAGGTTTACATTTTCAGGACAAACTTTAATTTCTACTTCATCTCTGCCTAAAATCTTATCTATCAAAATATTAATTTTCATTGTTAACTCCTTTCTTGATTTAAATATACTATCAAAAAGTTTAATTATCTACAGATTTGTGTTTTGTTGCAGTTTTTGATAACAGAGTTACATATAATAAAAATATTTATATAAAAAAATGATCTTAAAATTCAAAGTTAAATTAATTTTAAGACCATTTTTTATACATGTATTATATACTCTAAGAGTTTTTGTATTTTTTATTGAAAAGCTTTTTTACAATTAAGTATATTGAAAAATATGAAAAAGCCCATAGTAATAAATCGAATAATAAATTTATATTTATACCATCAAAAATATTATAATTAAAGCCAGTTAATTTACAAAAAATATGTGTAGTAAAGAATGTTAAATTGAAGGTTATTAGACCTATATAACCAGAATCCTTCATAAAAAGTCCCCCTTATAAATACGTAGTGATAAGCTTATTTTAAACCATTAATACATTTTAAATAATGAAATTGGATTGAAATAAATGAATATAGGAGTAAAATAGCGAAGTTATAGATTAAGCTAAATAGAAATTAAATAGTATGAGTAGAATTTTTAATTATTTATAGAAATAGTGGGTATTAAAGCATTCTGTTAAAATTAAAAAAGGTTGGGGTGAGGGTATATGTATAGTTTGTTTAATGAATTTAAAGAAATAGAGTCTGATAAGTACCTTTTGAGAAAGATAACATATTCAGATTCAAGAGATATTTTGGAAATGTACTCAGATGAGGATGTTATGAAGTTTAACTCAGGTCAAAAAATAAGCTATATAGAAGATATTATAAAGCTTATTGATGTTATAGATAAGGGATTTGAAAAAAAGTGGTTTATAAGATGGGGAGTAATTGAAAAAAGTACTAATGAATATTTAGGAGATCTCGCTCTACACCATTTTGATGAAAATGAAAATAAAGTCCAAATTGGATATATGTTAAAAAAAGCTTACTGGAATAAAGGAATCATGAGTGAAGCCGCTCCATTATTAATTAACCATGTAAATGAAAGTACACCAGTTCAAACAATCGAAGCCCACATATATCCTCAAAATACAGCATCTATAAAACTAGCAGAAAAATTAGGATTTAAATTTAAAGAACTATCAAGTGAGAATAAGGACAAAAACAAAGTTAGAGTTATTTATTCGATGAAATTAAGATAAGATACTTTAAGGTATATATAATAAAATAGTGTATATAACATCATTCATATTAATATTTATTAGTATGAATGATGTTATATAATTAAAAAATATTATTGATTTTTAGATTTAAAGCAATCTATAACTTCTATAGGTAATAAAAGAATACAATTTATAAGAAATTTTATTGCACTGCGGACTTCTTTACCAAAATCTTTTCTACGTTTAAAGCTTTTATTTATTAAATTAAAAATACTATCCAATTTTGACCCCTTTAACATTTAAATTTTATATTTATCAAATATCTTATTACTAAAACTCACATTCTTAGAAAAGTAAATTAACCAAACTAAAAAAGCTATCCAAAAACACCAATTAGATATAAATAAACAGCCAATTCCTCCTATAAAAAATACTAGACCATATTTAAAAAATGCATTTCTAAAATCTTTACTTAACTTTACCTCATCATAATTTTTTCTTTTATATTTAGAAATTAAATTATATCCACTAATTAAAATACACGCTTTATCTTTAAATACAAAAAATATAAATGATATTATGAAAAATATTCCTGACATAGATAAAGAACTGTAAAACACCCTAACTCCTCCCCCCACTTTTACATTAGAAAATTTCAATATTTAATTACCCTTTTAAAATAGTATATACAATGATTATAGCAATTTTAAATAAGAAATATATTAAGAAATCTTAATATTGTTTTTATACAAATGTGGATATCTTAACAACAAATTTATATGGATTTTAATAAAATATTATTAAATAAAACACAAAGGGGGGATATCAATATGTTATCCAAAGAAACTAGGCTAGACTCATTTAAATTAAATATACTAAATGCGATAAATAGTCTGCAAAATAATGATTTTAACAAAGCAAAAGAATATATACTTTCTGCTATTATGGAAAATTTTAATGCTGCTGAACCACATAATTTATTTGGAATTTATTATGAATTACAAGGTAACTTGGGATTAGCTAGAAAACATTATAGGGCATCTATATGCTTAAATCAAACACTAGAGTGTGCAAATAGAAACCTAGAAAGAGTTTGTATGCTTAAGTATGTATGTAGTCAAGAGTATATAGATTATGGAGAGGTATAAATAACATAAAAAATAATCCAGCACAAATGAGAGTAAAAGTACTGGATTAAATATAATGTATAACTAAGTCACATATAAATAAACCTTAGTTATACATATTAATCTATTCATTTTCACTGTTATTGATTCCTAAATTCAATTGTATTTATGGGGTAATGGAGACAATACTGATAAATAAGTTTTTTAAAGGATCTAAATCTAGTTTTACACTATGATAAAGCTAGATTTAAAAAAGAGTATATATATTTAAATTCATAAACTAATTTAAATATATATACTCTTTTTTAGATAATTAGACTATAAATTTAGAATTTAAACAAATATATATTATACTATCTATCTTTTTGATAAAGAGTATATACATTATAAACACTTAACAAAATAGCAAAAACTAATAAGATTATTTGTTTTGCACTCATTTTACCACCTCAATAAAATATATAATTATATATTTTATTTTAAATCTAGGTACAAGTAAAGGAAACAAAATGTTACACAAATTTAAAATTAACGACAAAAATATCGTATTTTCCTGTTTTTGCAATTAGATTAATTGAAACTAAATGATCTAATGTAGTATTTTCAAATGTTGTAAGATTTTATACCCATCACTTGAAAACCCGACATAGGGTCTGTAAGTGTATTTAATTGGAAAAATTGTAAATAAAAATTGGCTAAAACTAAAAATAAATATTCCATTATAAATTTTCATTAGAAAGTACGATAGATGATAATTATCTAAAATTATAAAAAATCGAAAAGCAATTAATAAAGATATAAGGGGTCCAGCGGAATTCATTAAAATTGATTTTAAATTATTATACATTGGATTCCAATTTACACAACCATACGATATATCCATTAAGGATGAATAACCATTAAAATAAATAGTTAACCTACCAAATCTAAATTTCTTATTTAAACTAGCTGTTCCTATATAAATACTTACAATATCATCGGTAAGTATTAATGCGGAAATTGCATGACCTAACTCATGAAATAAAACTAAAATTGGCATTGATAAAATATATATGATTGGATAAATTAAAAAATCTAAGAAACTTAAACTCATATTTCCACCCCTTAGATAATTATATTATCAACCATTCAAATACTATTCCGTAAAATACACATTGATAAAAATCTAACTAACTATTAAGAAATTTAATTATATGTATTGAGAATTGCAATTTTTAATATGCAGAATTTGATGATAGTATATTTATAAACAGAAAGCGCTTTCGAACTTTTAAAATTTTAAATCGAATTATAAAACTATTTACCAGTATAGACGAGAAGTATCCAAAAATTTATGAGACTTTCAATCATAAGTTATTTTAATACTTGGAGGAAATTAACATGAGCTACAAATTAAAATTACAAGAAGTTAATGATTTATTTAATGAATTAAAAAAAGAGTACATAATTTATGCTCCAAAGAGATTTGAGAAGCAAGGAAGATACTCAGATACAGATATAATTAAGTATGATGAAATAAATTCTGTTGAAGAAATTGTATTTAAAGAAAAATCAACTTATCCTGCAAAGGAAGTTATTACTCCTATATCACAAACTCTATATTATTTTATAGAAAACGAATTTAGAGAAAGTACTATGAAAAGTCAAAAGAAAATATTAATTTTTGCAAGACCTTGTGATATAAATGCTCAAAAAAGACAAGACAATATATACCTTAAAAATGGAAACTTTGAAGATATATTCTATAAAAGAGTAAGAGATAAAGTTAAGTTTATATGCATGGAGTGTACTGAAGGATGGGATACTTGTTTCTGTGTATCAATGAATAGCAATACAGTAGATGACTATAGTTTAGCAGTAAGATTTAATGATGATAATCTACTGTTTAATGTTAAAGACGATTCCCTTAGTAAATATTTTGAAGACAAGAAAAAAGATGAATTTGAACTTCAATTTATTAAAGAAAATAAAACAAAAGTAGAAATTCCAGAAATAGATAATATAGAAATTTTAAATAAATTAAAAACTCATAAAATGTGGGAAGAGTACAATAAAAGATGTATTCAATGCGGAAGTTGCACCATAGCTTGTAGTACATGTACATGCTTTACAACAACAGATATAGTTCATGATGCAGAAAGCAACATTGGAGAAAGAAAAAGAATTCAAGCATCTTGTCATGTAGATGGATTTGACGAAATGGCAGGAGGTCATGTATTTAGAAAAACAGCTGGAGATAAGATGAGATATAAAGTAATGCATAAAATACACGATTACAAAGCTGAATTTGGAAATGAACATATGTGTGTAGGATGTGGTAGATGTACAGATCGATGTCCAGAGAATATATCTATTACAGCTACTATAAACAAGGTTTCAAAAGCTGTTAAAGAACTAAAGGAGGAGAAGTAAATGGGAGAAAATATTTTAACACCTAAGTCATGTGAAATAATAGACCTATTTAAAGAAACTGATAAAGAATGGACATTTAGAATAGCAAGTGATGTTGTTCCTGAACATGGTCAGTTTTTACAATTATCTCTTCCAAAAGTTGGAGAAGCACCTATATCAGTAAGTGGATTTGATAATGGATATTTAGAATTTACGATAAGAGCAGTAGGAAAAGTAACGGATGAAATATTTAAATTAAGCCCTGGAGATAAAATAGCTCTTAGAGGTGCATATGGTAAAGGATGGCCAGTAGATCAATTTAAAGGAAAAAATTTAATTATAGTAGCTGGAGGGACAGGAGTCGCACCAGTAAGAAGTTTAATAAATAAATTATATAATGAACCTGAATTTGCTAAAAGTGTAAACCTTGTATTTGGATTTAAAAATTCAGAAGGTATACTTTTTAAGAATGATTTAGAAAGATGGAGTGAAAGGTTTAATACCATATATACTTTAGATAATGATACAAAGTGTGGATGGGAAAAAGGTCTTGTAACTACTCATCTAAACAAATTACCTTTAGAAAAATTCGAAGATAATTATGAGGTTATAATAGTTGGACCACCGATAATGATGCATTTTACAGCTTTAGAGTTTTTAAAACTGGGAGTTCCTGAAGAAAAAATATGGGTTTCTTTTGAAAGAAAAATGTCTTGTGCAGTAGGAAAATGTGGGCATTGTAGGATAAATGAAACTTATGTATGTCTTGAAGGCCCGGTATTTAACTATACAAAGGCTAAAACATTATTAGATTAGGAGGGATTAACTATGAATCATGATATAGATATAAAAAAAGTCAGATTAAATTGTTTTCGTCAATCAAAAGTTCCAGGTGAATTTATGCTTCAAATGCGTGTTCCAGGTGGAACTGTAAATGCTAAATACCTAAATGATATTCAAGAGATTGCTCAAAGATGGGGAAATGGAACATTCCACATGGGGATGAGACAAACATTTAATATTCCAGGAATAAAGTATAAAAATATTGATGAAGTTAATGAATTTATAAAAGACTATCTAAAAGAAGTTGGAGTTGATGAGTGCAACTGCGATATGGAAATTACGGAAAATGGATATCCTACAATAGGAGCTAGAAATGTAATGGCTTGTATAGGAAATACTCATTGTATAAAAGGAAATGTTAACACAAAAGATATGGCCAATAAAATAGAAAAATTAGTATTCCCTTCTCACTATCATATAAAAGTATCTGTAGCAGGATGTCCAAATGATTGTGCTAAAGGACATTTTCAAGATTTTGGAGTTATAGGTCAAGCTAGAATGGAATATCACCCTGAAAGATGTATAGGGTGTGGAGCTTGTGTTAAAGCTTGTGAGCATCATGCTACAAGGGTTTTAAGCTTAAATAACAAAGGGTTAATAGATAAAGATATATGCTGTTGTGTTGGGTGTGGAGAATGTGTGCTAGCATGTCCTGCAAGTGCATGGACAAGAAAGCCAGAGAAGTTTTATAGAATAGTTATAGGGGGAAGATCAGGCAAACAAACTCCTAGAATGGGTAAAACTTTTATAAATTTTGCAACTGAGGAAGTTGTTTTAGGTATCTTTGGAAACTGGCAAAAGTTCTCTGCATGGGCTCTAGATTATAAACCAGAGTATTTACATGGTGGACATTTAATCGATAGAGCTGGATACCATAAGTTTAAAGAGATAATTTTAGATGGTGTAGAGTTAAATCCGGAGGCTTTAGTGGCTGAAAATATATTCTGGGCGGAAACTGAATATAGATCAAACTTTAATGTTAAGCTGATTAGTAAACATAATGTAGTTGAATCTGGTAGAGAAATTAGAAAATAAATTTTAGAAAAAGGCATACATATTATGTATGTCTTTTTTGTATGTGAAAAATGATTAGAAGCATAGAATTACATCAAATAAAAACTTACGAAGAAACTATATAATATAGAGACATCAAGAGGTTTAGATATATTCTAACTATAAAAAAATCTAATTGTATTCATTTATAATTGCAATTATCCAACTATGGAATTAGATGATAATATATAAATAGAAAACGTTTTCTAATATTTCGAGGGGGTCTTATTATGGAAACTAAAAATTTTGGATTATTAGAAATTGCAAGAACACAAATTAAAAACGCATGCGATAAGTTAGAATTAGATTCATCTGTTTATGAAGTTTTAAAAAGTCCTATGAGGGTTTTAGAGGTATCATTTGCAGTAACAATGGATGATGGAAGTATAAAATTATTTACAGGTTACAGAGCTCAACATAATAATGCTTGTGGTCCTTTCAAAGGAGGGTTACGATTCCATCCTGCAGTATGCTTAGATGAGGTAAAAGCTTTATCTACTTGGATGACATTTAAATGTAGTGTAGTAGGATTACCTTATGGAGGGGGAAAAGGTGGAATTAATATCGACCCTAGAGATTATTCAAAGTCAGAGCTAGAAAGAATATCAAGAGGGTTTGCTAAATCTATAGCACCTATAGTTGGTGAATATGAAGATATTCCTGCTCCAGATCTTAACACAAATGGAGAAATTATGGTATGGATGTTAGATGAACATACAAAATCAACAGGTAAATTTTCACCAGGTGCGTATACAGGTAAGCCAGTAGAGTTTTATGGATCATTAGCAAGAACAGAGGCTACAGGATTTGGAGTAGCTAATATGGCTATTGAAGCCGCTAAGAAAAAGCATATGGACTTAAATAGTTCTACTGTAGGAATACAAGGATTTGGTAATGTAGGTAGCTATACTGCAAAATATATGTATGAAGTTGGAGCGAAAATTATAGCTGTAGAAGATCATACAGGATGTATATACAATAAAGATGGTATTGATGTAAAAGAACTTATTAAATATAATAGGGAAAACAGATGTATTAAAGGATTCCCAGGAGCTGTACAAGTGTCTCAAAGTGTAATAACAATGGACATAGATATACTTTTCCCTTGTGCTTTAGAAAAGCAAATTACACAAGAAAATGCAAATGAAGTGAAAGCTAAAATTATATGTGAAGGAGGAAACGGACCAACTACTCCTGAAGCAGATAAAATTTTATATGAAAAAGATGTTGTAGTTATACCAGATATACTTGCAAATAGTGGTGGGGTTACAGTTTCTTACTTTGAATGGGTACAAAATTTAGAAAGAGTAATTTGGAGTTTTGACAAAGTTCAATTAAAACAAAAAGAAACAATGATAACAGCATTTGAAGAGATATGGGATACAATGAAACAATATTCAGTTGACATGAGAACTGCTACTTACATGAAGTCTATAAAAAGAATTCAAGAAGTTATGAATCTAAGGGGAATATTAAAATAATTCTATCTAAGGGGCTGTATATATGAGTGAATTAAATATTTGGATGGATTTTATAAACACAGAATGTGATATTGAGTTTATGCATAAAGATGATATATACGTTGTAAAAGATATAAATAATCAAAAGCATATATTAAAAAATGAGTACTTTTTACCAGATGTTTATACTAGTGAACAAATTCTAGAAAAACTAAATATAGATAATAGGTGCCTTAAAAATCTTATAGAGGAAAATCATGTAAAAATACTTTCTATATTTTAAAATAGAAAAGGCCTTAGAATCTTAATAAGCTAGATTCTAAGGCCTTTTATTTATTTTTAGCAATTAGCTATAAACTTGCAAAATAATTTATAATTAACTCTACTCTTCTACAATTACATTTTCTTGTGAATTTTGAGCTTGTTGATTTAATTTGAATTTTTTATTTTTAATATGACCAACAGTAAGTACTGGAATTATTACAACAAAAATACCAATTATACCAGTATATCCGTATCCAATCTTAACTATGTTTGTAAGACCGAAAAGAGATATAGCCATAGATAGTACCATACAGCATAGAGAAAGAACTCCTCTTCTGACTGTTATATTTGCTGGAATTTTAATAATATTTTCAAATCTTGCAATTGCACCGAATACACATCCTATACCAGTAGATATGAATGCAAGTAAAAGTACAATTGAGTACAATACTATAAGCCATCCTTTACCTATTTGCTTACAAATATAAAGAATAGGAAGAGTTTCTCCAGAAGTTCCTGGAAGCCATGCAAATAACATCATACAACTCAGTACGATCATTACACTGTTTAATACAAACCCTATTATAGTGGTTAAATTGATTTCCTTATCTGTTTTAAGAGGTTGACAGACACTTACAACTATTGACCATACTATAGCCTGGAATCCAGCATATTGTAGACCTGACCATAATGCCTCCCAAACTGATGAAGTTGCATATCCAGTTGTTGCTAATTGAGTGAAATTATCAGCGTTTGCAGATATTCCTATGTAACATATTAGAGTAAGACAAACGACTATTATGATAGTCATAAATGAAGAGGCACTTCTAATTAGGTTAGCACCAAATATTGTTAATATAAATAATACTAGTCCGGTTACCACTACCCCTAGGTTGTAGCTAAGTCCAAATTCAGCAAATAATGCAGCTGCCCCGGCAATAGAACCTCCTGTAGCAAGTAAAACTATTATTAAATAACAAATTTCAAATACGATAGGTAATACCTTATCATACGGTTCATAAAGTTTTTTAGCTATTGTTCTATAGTCATAAGCTTGATGATTCTTAGCCATAATCATTGTTTCCCTATAAACTAAAGCTATAATACCGATAATTAGGATTGGTATCCAGAATGTGTACCATCCATCTTCAACAAAGAAATTCATTGTCTGATTACCTGTAGCAAAGCCCCCACCTACATGAGCGGCAAACCAAACTGAAGCAACACCCAAAATTCCCTTAAAGTTAGGTTTAGAATTTAATGGATCTAAGTTATTGCTTTTCATCTTAAACATCTCCTTTGGTATAATTGTATTCACGTTTGTTGTTATTATAACAACAAATGTTTGTGTGAATTTTTTAGAATTGTATATTTGAAAGTTCTTGAAATCAAATAAGCAGGATAAATGAATGGGTTAAGAAACATATGAATGCAAGAATTCCTGCAATATAAGTATTTGATAAAGTTTTCCGATTTCCTTCTACAAAAAATTTAAAATTATTTTCGATTATTATTTATTTAAATGTACTCAATTAGTATTGTTGATTGTTAACAAGGTAATTAACATAGTTGTAACATTTAAATAATAGGGGGAATTTATATAATTTTGTATGAAAATTTGTAATTAAAAAATTTATTATAAAACAGTTTAAGAGATAATAATATATAGAATTATTTAAGTTTGAAATAAAAAAGTAATTACTATTACAGTAAGTACTTTTTTATTTAGATCTTCCTATTTTTTAACTTGATAACTTCAGATACTAGTTTTCCAGAAATGAGCACTAAAGTTAAAGCTATTAGTATATTAGCTATTAAAATGCCTTTAAAAACCGTTATATTGAGTAGCATTAGAATTGGTATAAGTGAGCTTAATATTATAAACTTTTTCTTTTGCATTCCATTCACCCCTTATGAATTTAATATGTTTAAAGTTATTTTAACATTTAAGATATAAATGATTTTAAATCAGGAATAAAATAGCTTTAATTTGGAGTGAAAAAATAAACACTTTTATGCTTACTAAATAAACAATAGCTAATACTTGATTAGGATTTTTGATTGTAATTAAAAGATAATATCTAAAATAAATAAATTTTTAATATTATATGTATAAAAAAGACCAGTTATAAAATAGGAATTCTCCTAAAATAGCTAATGAAAGGTACATAACGGCTTCATTTTTAGATATAGATTTTTTACTTATATATAAGCTAAATTTGCTTTGATTATCTGTATTAGATATAGACACAAATATAGGTAACTTAATTATGTAATTAAATAATTTAGTTACACATAACCATATTAAATATCCAAAAACAGCTCCCAATGAGTTCATCATTAAATCATCAATATCTGAAACCCTATGATTAAATAGTTGACAAAATTCAATTGCTAACGAAAAACATAGTCCAACACAAAACACTTTACTAAGATTCCTAAACTTACTCCAAATAAAAGGAAGTAAAAAACCTAGAGGCATAAACATTATAATATTTAAGATATATGTAGTAGCCCCTGATGAACTAAATGGAACTAAGTTTATTTCTTCTATTCGGATTATATTTCCAAATTGACCTATATCCCATATACTTCCTATTCCAGCTACGATAATTGCTAAAGAAACATAAAGTAAGAAAACATAAACTTTTATTAAATGTGGTATTAAGTTTACTTTATCTTTAATTTTTCTAGATTTTATAGTAATTATTTGATATATAAAACAAGGTATTATCACACAAAGAAGTGGGTAAATCATATACATAAATTTAAAACTTCTCCCTTCAAAATTAAATTTGGTAACTAATATAAATACTAACATTATTTTAGGGTTATAAATCTTAAGATTTTCTTAAATTTCTACTCAAATATATAAATTTAGTTGATGCTGAAGGATTTATGGAGTATATGAAATATTGAGTGAGTGAAAAAGGATTGCTATTAAATTTTAATAGCAATCCTTTTTTATATGTAAACAACTAGTGTACTGTGTTTTCTAACTTACTCTTAATATCAGTTATGTCATCTGAAAGACGAGTCAGCATATCTAATTTACATGTCATAGTTTCTATTATCTCTTGATATTTTTCTTCTCTTTGTTCTTGTAAGATATCCCTTTTTTCTTGAGCTTTTAGTATGTAAAGTATCAATCCAAATGAAAGTAAAGCCCAAGAACCTTCTTTCCCAACAATATTGATAATTTCACTGATCAATATAAATCACTACCTTTCATAAAATATCTGTTTTTTAATGCTATAAATTTTGAATTTTTATTTTTAAAGATTCAAAATCTCTTTTTAAAAATTTACTACCATTACAAATAATATTTGGTTCTTCCCCATCTTCAAATTCTTCAATTAAAACAGTATTAAATATATATAGCATCTCCTCTATATACCCTAATACAATTAGTTTTTCATTAGTAGAAAGTTGTTTCATTGAACCCCTCCAAAATTAGATTCTATAGCAATATTATATAGAACATATGTTCTATTTTCAACCTGTTTTATAAAAAAAGTGATTGCACTTTTGTATTAAATAGTAAGTTTTAAATTTTTAAGTATTAAATATAATTATGTAAATAACTAAATTTAGCTATATATATTAATATTTAAATTGATTGAGATAATAAACATATGATAAAATTTACTTATTAAAGTGATAACACTATTTTAAAATAAATTAAAAGACGTATTTAAATTTACACTATATTTAAAAATTGATTTTAGGAGGTAAAAATGGCAGTAAGTAAAGCGAATACAAGAACTATGGTAACGGTAAGTATGGATTTAAAAAAAGAACTTGATTTAAAGGCAGAACGAGATGGAGATAATCTAAATACAGTTATTGTTAAAGCAGTTTATGAATATCTGAAAAAAGATCCATTAGTAGAAAAAACAGTTTTAAAAGATACTAAATACAAGTTAGAAAGAATAGAATACATAAAACTAAAGAAAGAACAGTTATAGGTATTAATTATAATAGAGCTAAAATAACACCCAAGTCTAAATTTTAGAGTTGGGTGTTATTTTATAAAATTCAACATATATGTTAATTATCAATATAAAATTTTTTATTAAATCGATATTCTTTTGTAAGTAAAAATGGTAAGAATACTATTGAATACAGTAAAATTTCATAAAAAAGAGTGTTTAGTGTATAAACTTTGCCGTATGAACTACCAATTATAGGTGCAATCGAGTTATTTAACAAATGTACTAGCATAGGAGCCCAGAGGTTATCGGTTTTCATGTAAGTATATCCTAAAAATACTCCAAGGGTAGTACAGGCAATTATATGAGTAATAATACAGTATATTGGACTTTCAGGGCTATACAAAGTTATACAAAGAGGTAAATGCCAAATTCCCCATATTGGACCTAATAAAATAACTCCTAATCTTTTTCCGTAAAGATTTTGTAAGCGAGGTTGTAAGAAGTATCGCCAGCCAAACTCCTCTCCAAAGAATAGATTACATCCAAAGACTACATTTAAACCTACTATAAATAAAACTCTCATAATTGAATGTAAAATATTTATAGGACTAATTTGCATATATTTTAATTGTGATAAATTGCTAATTGTAGTTATTGCTAAAGAAATCAATATTACAAATACGACTTTTTTAAAATTTTTATTAAAGTATAAATTTAAAATTTCAAAATCAGATGAATTCATAAAAATGCTAGTTATAAGATAACAAGATACTAGAACATCTACTAAAAAAGAGATCCTTAGGTTGTTTATAAACAAAGATTCAATTATACATAAAATTATCTTTGTAATTGTGGCAATAGAAAAGATATTAAAAAATCTATATATTGATGAGGTAAAAGTATAATAAGAACTTCTATTTAAAACTGTAATTGCTGAAAATGCGGGAATGTACATAAATAATCCTGCAAAGCTTGATAAAAATGAAATACTGTTTGGTTTTGCAGCGCGAATAAATATGAAAATAGATATAAAAGTAATTAAGCTAAAGTTAATTATCAAGAAGTCCCTTACTTCTTTTTTTATAACCTTAATATCACTACACATTTTAATCCCCCAAGTTTAAAAATTTTATGATAAAATTATAACATAATCTAAATGGAAAATAATTACAATGAGTATATAAAATTCGCTTCGCTCATGTCGCTCAAATTTCATGTCGTCAACGTCCACTCGGTAAACTCGTGTCCCGTTACTCAAACGACTTCGTCCGTTACTCAAACGACTTCGTCCGTTGCTCAAAATGTTATTTTTTACTTCACTAAAGCATCGAAATTATAATGCTCAAGATGTTATCCATAAATATTAGTTAAACATAGTTACTTTAAGTGTAAAAAATACCTCCATAACTAAATTTATAGTTTGGAGGCATTTTTCATTGGTATTTTATTAAAAATCTAAAATTTTATTTAGGTTTTAATAATACAATTAATTTGATAAAAAATCAAATTATTGTTTGTTTTTATGTTAATATATGACTTCTGCTAACTTATCTATAAATATTACTGCTGTGTATTTAGATATTTAATAAGTGCTATTAAATATTCAAATTAAAACATGTTAGCAATAGGTGTTATAATATATTTGTATCTGGCAGTGATATATTTATAAGCTAGATATGATTTAGTTAATACTCCTCTCCATAAGGGGTTTGTCATCATTTATCATATACATATAGCTACAGAACGCAATAAATATATTGATTAAAGAAATTGATGTATTTATTGCGTTCATATTTTTTGTGATTAATAATTTTTTATGTTGTATTTATGGGTAATAGGAGGTTCTGCAAACCCTAATAACGCCCAGATAATATTTCTAAAAACTTTAGATATATTTGCTAATATCAATATAAACTTTGGACTATCAAAAAAGTTAATAACTTTTAAAGTTTTCCATATGTATTTATTTGAGCTAAACTGAATTTTTGAATAATTTAACATATATAACCCTCCTGAACTTAAACTTTAAGATTAATTTATTATAGAATATCATAAATCACAACTTTTAATTTAAAAATGGACTGAAATATATAAATTAGGTACTGAAATATAACTATCCTCAAAATTTGTATATATGTAATAAAGCCTATCAAAAATGTAAGGCTTATTTAAGCTTTATGTCAGGCTATTTTAAAGTTGTACATGTATAATAAACTTATCAAATAAAGATAAGAAAAAGGAGGAGTTATACATGACAATACTATTAGGAAGTTTAATAATAGCTCCATTTGTACTAGCAGTAGGAGCTGCATTACTAAGTGATGAGTTAGAAGTTGCAAATCAACAATAAGATTTTATATAGATAAATACGTTGTTAATTAGCTATATAACAACAAATTTAAAATAAAAAGAGTATCTATTGAACAATTTCAATAGATACTCTTTTATTATTCTATTACTAATTTTATTTTAACCTAATACGCCTTACTAAAGCCTATTCATTGCTTAATCTTTTTTACCCAATATATATGCACCAGCACCCATTACTAGTGCTCCACCTGCTATGTTTCCTAATGTAACTACAAATAAATTATATATTGCGCCCATAAGAGTAGCTCCTTTGATAGCACTTGAAAATAATGCTACCCCAAATATAGTCATATTAGCTACACTATGTTCAAACCCACTAGTTATGAAAGCAAATAAACACATAAATATTATTATTAACTTTGCAGTATCATCATTTGTTCTAAATGAGCACATTACAGCAACGCATACTAGTATGTTACAAAGCACTCCTCTAAAGAAAAGGTCCATAAATGGAAGTGATGCTTTGGCTAAGGATGTTGTAGCGAAAAACTCCATTACAGTTCCTTTATTAACAAGTCCTGTACCTACAAATAATCCAGCAACCAAAAGAGATCCAAGCAAATTACCTACAAAACTATAAGCCCATACTCTGAGTAAGTCTTTAGTACTAGTGCCTTTGTTTAACGTACCAGCTGTCATTACCATGTTGTTACCTGTAAATAGTTCACTATCAGTCATTACAACTAAACTTAATGCTATAGCGAATGATACACCCATCATAATTTTTGTCATAGGAGAATTAGCTGATGTTAAAAGTCCACCTATTGTAAAAATTAATAATATTCCTATACCAACATAAAGGCCTGCAAAAGCTGATGATACAATGTATTTTAATCTACTACTATTTAATAAATTAACTTTGTTCTTAGCAGCGACTGTCAGTTTTTCAAGTGTTTCGTTATGCATAATTACCCCCTAGTTTAAGTTAATATTTGATTCCACTCCAGTAAATATTTTCATTTACTTTTACTATATCATCTAAATTTACACCTTCTAATGCCCACTTTTTAAATTCCATAAATCCTGTTCTATCAACTATATATCCTATATGCTCTTTTCCTCCGGAAGCATCTTTAGCTATATATTGATCTACATATTTATAAGTATTAAGTATTATTTTTATTATAGATTCTTCATCTGCCCACAATAAGAAATCTTCTGCTAGCCTTGGATTTTTCTTACCTGTTCTACCCATGATTGCTAGTCTGTAGTATTTTTTTTCATCTCTAGTCCATGCTGAAGTAGGACAGTTTAAAGTACACTCTCCACATCCTATGCATTTATCGTGATCTCTTACGATTTTATAGTTTTCCATTCGTAAAGCTTTAGTGGATAGTTTTTCACATTTTTTAACACAAGCTCCACATGATATACATCTCTCTTTTTCATATAAAGGAAGTGTCATGCCTATTATTCCAAAGTCATGAGTTCTCGCCTTTATACAGTCATTTGGACAGCCAGTTAGCGCTACCTTAAAGTGTAAATCATTTGGATAGATAGCTTTTTCTATTTTCTTAGCAAAGTTTGTTGTGTGATATTGAGCCTTTGGACAGACTTTGTTTCCTATACATGCAGATATATTTCTAGTACCTGCAGCTGGATATCCTTCTTCTTTTTCTGCCTGGTTTATATCCATTTTTTCAATTACTGGTTGTATAAGTTTGTTTACTGCTTCCATATCTTCCATCTTTATACCAAGTATTTCAAAACCTTGTCTAGTAGTAATATGTATTTCGCCATTTCCATACTCTGTAGCTATCTTAGAAACTATCATCAAACTTTCTGGATCTACACTTCCACCTGGTATTCTCACTCTAAGAGAAGTTTCATATTTAGTTTTAGTTATTCTAAAAGCATTTTTCATTACTTTCTTAGTATTTAAATCTCTTATCATAGTTATACCTCCTAATCTATTAAATTCTTTGCATAAGAATAATCAAATACAGGTCCATCTATACAAATATAAGTATCATCCATTTTACAGTGTCCACATTTACCTACACCACAGCACATTTTTCTTTCGTAAGATACCCATATGTTGTGCTCAGATAGATTTCTTTTTAAAAACTCTGCTACTGTAAATTTCATCATCATAGGGGGTCCAACAACTACTGCAGACATGTTATTTATATCATCTATTTTCAACTCTGGAATATACTTTGTAACTAATCCTATATTTCCATCATAATCACTATCAGCATTATCTACTGTTACCAATATGTCTAGTTTTTCACTCCATTTATTTAAATCATCTTTGAATAATATATCTTGAGGGCTTTTAAATCCAACTATTAACTGAAAGCTTATACATCTATCAGGATTGTTGTAAAAATGCTCTGCGATACCTCTTACAGGGGCTAGACCACTTCCTCCTGCTACAATAACAATTTCTCTTTCCTCGTATAAACTTACATCAAATCCATTCCCATAAGGTCCTCTTATAAAAAAGCTATCTCCAACTGTATAATTAAATAATTCACTAGTTACCTTACCTACATTTCTTATAGTAAAATCTATATAATCTTTTCCGTATCCTGATACTGATATTGGACTTTCTCCCAATTTAGGAATTGAAATTTCATAAAACTTTCCTGGTAAGACTCCTTCGGTTTTACTAGAAACTCTAAATGTCCATTCTATATCTGTATGTTTAATTATATCTATAATCTTTGAATTAACTGGTATGTATGGATTCATCTACTTTACCTCCTCATTGATATCTACTATGCCTTTTATTTTTTCTACGCATTGCGAAAAAGATATATATTGTGGACATGCATCATCGCATCTTCCACATCCTACGCACATTTGGTATCCAAATCTTTTATCAAAGTCGTATATCTTATGCATCACTTTAAATCTCATTCTTTCACCTTGTTTTTTTCTAAAAGAATGACCACCTGCCATATCTGTGTATCCATCTACCTGACAAGACGCCCATACCCTTCTTCTTTCTCCTACATTTTTATTTTCTTTGTAGTATATATCTTGCATAGTAAAGCAAGTACAAGTTGGACAGACAAAATTGCAGCGTCCACATCCTATACATCTAGAATCATACTCATCCCACATTTCATGTTTTGATAGTTCTATCGGATTTATATTCTTAGGCAATTGCAAAGAGATAAGATTTTCCTCGACGTAGTTAATTTCAAACTCAGTATCTTCACCACTAAATATATTTAAATCTTCATCTTTTATATCCAAGTAAATTTCATCATTATCTATATTTAATGCCATTGAGTAATTATCAGTTTTGTTAGACCCCATACTTACACAAAAACAATTTCTAAAACTTTCTTTACACCCAATTAAAACAAATTTTACTTTTTCTCTTAATCTTTCATAAAAATAATCTTTTTCAATACCGTTATTAAGGTAAATCTCATCTAATCTTTTTACTCCATTTATATCACAAGCTCTTAAAAATATAATCAATTTTTTATCATCTATATCACTAGTTTTATATTCTTTTTCTGTAAAATAAAATAATGTTTGAGTTATAGGTAGTATAATTTCTTTTGGTGAAAAGTTAGATTTTTTATTAAACTCAATATCATCTATACTACTTATTTCCTCATATTTAGTTAAATCTGTATCAGAGTAAACTCCTTTAAAAGGGGTAGTTACAGGCGCAAAAATTTTATATTCCGATTTCAATAATTTAAGACCTTTATCGAAGTTTGCTCTATTCAATTTTATCTTCATAATCTCTCCTCCTATATTTTATTAAAGATATAGTAGCATACGATTTTTTGAATGTCTGTGATATATATAACAATATTGACATCTTTTTATCGAATTTACAAAAAAAATACACATAACATTAATTACATTGTTATATGCATTCTCTATTAATTGCCTTTAAAGTATTTAGACAAATCTTCTTTTTTTATATAAATATTTTTATTTACAATTTTGACTAATCCATAGTCTTGCAATTGTTTCATTGTTCTTGATAAACTTTCTCTTTTACACCCAAGCATTTCTGCTATATATGTAATACTTATGTTTGCTTTAATAAGTGTCCATTCGCCTTGTTCTAATCCAAACTCTTTTCCCATTCTATATAATTTTGCTGCAAGTTTTTTATCTATATTTAGAGAAGAAGAGTTTTTTAGTTGTCTGTATAGCCTTCTATTAATATTTTGAGTATGAGCCAATAGATTTTTCATTAAATTAAAGTCATTTTCCATTATTTTTATGAATTCAGACGTAGGGCACTTCAATATAGTTGACTTTTCA
The DNA here is from genome assembly GCF_048568265.1 of Paraclostridium dentum. Lineage (NCBI taxonomy): Bacteria > Bacillati > Bacillota > Clostridia > Peptostreptococcales > Peptostreptococcaceae > Paraclostridium > Paraclostridium dentum. Next base: position 78,050 of record NZ_CP183815.1, read on the forward strand.
AATATTTCACAAGCAAAAATAGTGTTTTTTTCTTGATCTAAGGAAAGATCATTTATTACATCACCGTTTTTAAATATGAATATTACTTTTCTCTCACCATTTTCATTTATTTTGTATATAGATACTTTTCCTTTTTCTATAAAATACAAATTATCAATAAATTCTTTTTCTAGGAATAAAGTTTCTTTTCTTTGTACCTGAAAACTTGTCATTATCTTCTCTAACTGTTCTTTACTTTCTGGTTTTATATTATCAAATATTGATATGCTATTTATTTTCATCATATTTTACAAATCCTTATATACTTAATTTTTAGTTAGTTTTAATCTTTACAATTTATTTTACTACATCGAAAATAGATTAACCATTGTATTTGTTTGTTTTATTAAAAAAGATCACTCAAATGGCAATAAGAGTGATCTTTTTATATATAATTAGATTATTGTGAACGATGTTAATTAAATTTTGAAAATGCTAAAACTTTTTACCTAAACAAGCCATATAAATTATAAACTCATCTTCTCCATCCAAATCTAGCATATCATCAATGATGTTTTGATCATAAATTCCAATAGCACAAGTACCACAATTAAGAGATTCTGATGCTATATAAAGATTTTGACAGACATGACCAATATCTATAAGTATTTTTTTATGAGCAGTTATATTAAATCTATGCTCACTTCTATATGGAATGCAACTCCAAGCGAAAACAACAGCACTTTTAGATACAAAGTCTTGTACAAAAGGTTGATTTGGAGTAGCCTTATTTATTTCATCAGTTATATTATTTAAGTTTTTTACAAATAAGAGCTTATGTTCTAATGGTAAGTATCTATAAATTCCAGGATTTAAATCATTAACATTATTGATTATTAAATATGTCTCAAAAGGATGAGTGCATCCAGCAGAAGGTACTGTCCTTAATGCACTGAAATTATTTTTTACACTCTGTATACCTTGAGTAGCCCATAGTAAATATGAAAGCTCATCTAAAGTTATTTTTTCATTACTATATTTACGAATACTTCTTCTATCTTGTATGCAGTCTAATACATTAGATTTGACTAAAATACTTTTATTTATAGACGGTAAATCTATCAGTTCAGAATTTTTATCATATTCTTTTTGTAAAGGTAAGGGTAAAATACCTTTTTGTTTATCAGTTTTTATTTGTTCTTGAATTTTTATGATTATAACAATAAAAATTATACCTAAAATTTATCAAATACACTGTAACATATGTTACACTTTGGAATTTATATTCAAATTAAATAGGTTATTCAAAGATATGCTTTTTCTACTATGCCTATATAACCATAGCTCAAAAAATGTACTTATTTTAAATAATATATACCTTTAGCATATATATGTAAGTTCAAATAATCTAAAGGAAATTAAATTATTTATCGAAATAAACATACAGTTACTTTATTTTTTAATTGTTTTTTTATTATTTTCTTAATCTTTTGAACTATTTATGCAATTAGTAAATTTAATTTTAATTGATTTATTCCAATTTTTGGTTATATAAGCTTGAATTTTACGATTTGCAAGCGCGGAATTTAATTATAATACAGAAACCGTAGTTTGATTAATATATATTTTGATGATATCATGAACGTGGCTTAAAAAAGATAAGGACAATTGCATAGAAATGGGGGAAAGCAATATGAACAATTTAGAATTTAAAAATTCTTTAAATTATTTTATTGATCAATACTTTAAAGGACTTGAATCTTTAGAATCTAATGAAGTAGTAAAAGTAGCTGATTCTAATCAAATAAATAAACTTAGAAACATAAATATACCTAGTCAGGGGAGACAGGTACAAGAAGTTATGGAAGAAATGATGAAAGAGGTTTATGAGTATGGAGCAAGAGTAAACCATCCAAGATTTTTTGGATTTATACCTGGCCCAGCAGATTTGAACTCTTGGATTGGAGATGTAATGTCCAGTGCTTATAACTTGCATGCTGGATGCTGGATGACAACATCAGCTGCTAGTTTTATTGAAAAAACATTAATTAAGTGGCTATCTGAAAAAGCTGGATATAACACAGAACAATCGAGCGGACTATTTGTTTCAGGAGGATCTATGGCAAATCTTACAGCAATGGTAGCTGCAAGAGATAACAAACTTTCATTTGATAAATTACATTTGGGAACTGCTTATGTATCTGATCAAACTCATAGTTCAATTAAAAAGGCACTTAAAATATCTGGAATATCACCTAAGAATATCAGAAAAATACCTTCAGATTCAAATTATAGAATGAAGATAGATGAACTAGAAAAAGCAATAAGAAATGATATAACAAACGGTTTACACCCATTTGTTGTTATAGCTAGTGCAGGAACTACAAATACTGGAAGTATTGATCCAATACCAGAAATATCTGATATATGTTCAAAATATGGTTTATGGATGCATGTCGATGGAGCTTATGGAGCATCGATATTATTATCTGAAAACTATAATCATTTATTAAAAGGAATAGAAAATGCTGATAGTTTAAGTTGGGATGCACATAAATGGTTATTCCAAACATATAGTTGTGCAATGGTTCTTGTAAAAGATAAAAATGATTTAGCAAGAAGTTTTAGTGAAAATCCAGAGTATTTAAGAGATTTAGATATAAATGACGATGAAATAAACTATGGAAACGTAGGTATTGAATTAACAAGACCGACTAGGAGTCTTAAACTTTGGTTTACATTACAAACTCTAGGAACTAGTGAAATGAGCAGAAGAATTGAATATGGTATTCATCTTGCAGAATATATTAAGAATACATTATTAGAATTTGAGAATTGGGAAGTAATATCTGATCCTAAATTAGCAATTATCAATTTTAGATATGCTCCATCTGGAATGTCTGAACAAGATATAGATACACTTAATAATAATATTTCACATTTAGCACTTCAAGAAAACTATGCAGGAATATTTACAACAGTTTTAAATGGTAAAGTTGTTTTAAGAATGTGTGCTATTAATCATGAAACAACAGAAAATGATATAAAACAAACAATAAGCAAACTAGATGAATTTGCAAAACACTTATTAACTAATAACTTTAGTTTAAGTGCTGTATAATATAAAAAAATGAGTAAACCCTTAAATATAGGGATTTACTCATTTTTGTTTAAATTTCAAGTGTATAAAAACTCATTATGATATTTGCGCACATCTGTTTTTTATACTTACTCTTATATCTTCAATTCTTCTTTTATTTACATTCTCAATTAAAAATGTAAAATTGTCTAATTCAATTTCTCGACCTTCTTCTGGGAAATCACCTAACAATGTAAGTATATACCCATTTAAAGTATCATAGTCACCTTGTTCTATATCTATATCAAATTTATTGTTAAATTCACTTATTGTCAAATATCCTTTTACAATAAAATTACTATCATCAATTTGTGTTATAGTAGATTTAGTTTTATCGTATTCATCCTCAATATCTCCCATAATTTCTTCAATTAAATCTTCCATAGTTACTAGACCTTCTATTCCACCATATTCATCAATTAATAACGCTAAGTGGACTTTTTTATCCTTTAGAAGTTTAAATAATTCATTTGTTCTAATAGACTTTGAAACAAAATATGGGTCATGAAGCATTGTTTTTAAATTTATATTTTTAAATCCAACTTTCTTAGCTTTTACTAATAAGTCTTTTACATATAATATACCGAGGATATTATCCTTATTATCTTCATATACAGGTATTCTAGAGTATCCTGATGCTATTACTCCTTCTATGATTTCATCCAAATCATCGTCTATGTCTACCGCAAACATATCATGTCTAGATGTCATAATTTCCTTAGCAGTCTTATCATTAAATTCAAATATGCTATATATCATCTGTTTTTCTTCATTTTCAATACATCCATCTTCTTGAGATTGTGATATTAAAGTTCTAATTTCTTCTTCAGAAACTCTTTCTTCAATATCCATATCATTATTTCTTGTTATTTTTAAAACCAGACTAGTTGAAAATGATAAAAGTTTTATAAATGGTTTTGCAATTTTAGATATAATGTAAATTGATTTTACTGAAAATAAAGATATCTTCTCCGCTTTTTTCAAAGCAATTCTTTTAGGTACTAATTCTCCAAATACTAATGTAAAATATGAAAGTATTATTGTTACTAAAAACATACATAATTCATTAGAATAAGGTATACTAAGTGGAGCTAATATCTTTGAAAGGTGCGTAGATATTCCTGTAGCAGCAGATGCACTTGAGAAAAATCCAGCTAAAGTTATTCCAATTTGAATAGTTGATAAGAAATTGCTTGGGTCTTCCATAAGCCTTTCAAGCAATTGAGCTTTCTTGTTTCCGCTTGCACTTAATTGTTTTATTTTTGATTTATTTACAGAAACTATAGCCATTTCTGCTGATGCGAAAAACGCGTTAATAGCAGTAAGTAATACTATTAAAATTATTTGAGGCATAAAGGCCCCGGGGTCTGAATCTAAATTATTCATTTCTTCCTCCTTAAAATAATAAATAAAAAACCATCAGAAACATTTTTAAAAACTAATTAATATATTCCTGAATATATTGCTAATAATCCTATTTTGTAAATAAGGTTTAAAATAGAAATTTATTAAATAGCATTTAGTAATTTTTTATTTAAAGTACATTATAATCTATGAATTAACTTTTATCAATATTTATATATAATATTAATATTCTAATTAAATTAAAAAGTTGCAAAATATATAAATACCCCTTAACTACGTTCATTAATAGCTAAAGGGTACTTAATTATTTATCAGATAAATTTTTAATCAATAATTTGTTTATTCTTTTTCTATTACATTTTAATATAGTAAATTCATAGTTTTTATAAGTGAATTTATCATTAACTTTAGGATAGGAATCCAAATGAGTATATGCCCAACCTCCAATAGTATCAATGTGTTCATCTTCAATATCTATATATAAAAACTCAGTTATATCTTCAATTAGAACCTTTCCATCTACTATATAACTATTATCTTCACACTTAATAATAGAATCTTCTTCCTCATCAAACTCATCTTGAATTTCCCCAACAATTTCTTCTAAAATATCTTCTATTGTTACTAAACCAGAAGTTCCTCCATACTCATCAATAACTAAAGCAACTTGTACTTTATCTTTTTTAAATATTTTAAGAAGATCACTTATTAGCATTGATTCTGGGACAAGTTTAATCTCACGAATAATATTTTTTATTTCTTGATTACTACCTTCAATCTTTTGTTTATATAAATCCTTAATATGAATAAATCCAATAACATTATCCTTATTTTCTTTACATACAGGATATCTAGTAAGCTGTTCTTTTAATGTGAAATCTATAATATCATCAAATGCATCTTCTATGAAAATATTTGTAATGTCAGTACGTGGTACCATTATTTCTTTTACTGTTTTATCAGAAAAATCGAAGATATTATCTACAAGCGTTAATTCAGTTTTATCAACTAATCCATGATTATAACTTTCTTCAACTAATAGTTTTATTTCCTCATCAGTATGAACTGATTCATGTTCATCAACTTGAGAAAGCCCAAATACCTTTAATATCCAGTTTGTACTATGATTGAATATCCACATAACAGGATATGTTAACTTGTAAAAAAATATAAGTGGAAAAGCTGTACTTAATGCTATTTTTTCGGGACTTATAATTGCTAAGGATTTAGGAACCAATTCTCCAAATACAATATGACATCCAGTTATAATTGAAAATGCAATAATAAATGCAATTGAATGTTCTAGACTTGAAGGCAAATTAAATAGGTTAAATATTGGCATTAACAAACGTAAAATAGCCGGCTCTCCTACCCATCCTAGCCCCAACGATGCTAAAGTTATTCCAAGCTGACAGGCAGATAAGTATGAATTTAAATCTTTAACAACTATTAAAGTACGTTTCGCACGCTTATCACCTTGAATTATTAACGTTTCTATCCTAGATTTTCTAACCTTTACCATAGCAAATTCTGTAGCAACAAAAAATCCATTTAAAAAGACAAGAAAAAATACTAAAAGTATATTTATAAAAATAATCATATGTATATTATTCACCTCTCAAATTATTAAAAATACGCATTATTATATAACATATTATTAGCAATTTATGATTAAATAAAAGCTAAATTATTAAATGTTATAATTTTATATAGTTTTGAGATTAGTGTGCTAATTTTATACTTATTTCCAACATTACCGAACAATCTAAATTTTAATATTAATTCATACATTTGGATTATTTAAACTTATTTTCATATTGTTTATTTAAAAGTTCGTAGGGTATAAGTTCAAAGTACATATAAATACCAATTTTTTACATGTACTAATTTGAAATGAAAGGAGTGCTAAATGAGCAAACATTTATCTACTAACATTAGGGTAGCGATTGAAAAGGATAATCCATCTATTTGTAGAGATGAAGAGAAATGTATCAAGTGTGGGATGTGTAAAGATATCTGTACAGACTATATAGGTGTTAATGGCCATTATTCATTAAAAAGTACAAATGATACAGCTGTTTGTATTAACTGTGGTCAATGTGCAAATGTATGCCCTACATCAAGTATTACAGAGGTTCTTGACTATAAAAAAGTTGAGTCTGAAATACAAAATGAAGATAAGATAGTAATATTTACAACTTCACCAGCGGTTAGGGTTTCTCTTGGAGAAGAATTTAATATGGTAGATGGTAGTTTTGTTGAAGGAAAAATGGTATCGCTACTTAGAAAACTCGGTGCAAATTATGTTCTTGATACCAACTTTGCAGCTGATTTAACAATAGTTGAAGAAGCAAGTGAACTGATAGAGCGTATAAAGACTAATAATAAGCCATTACCTCAGTTTACAAGTTGTTGTCCTTCATGGGTAAAATATGCAGAAACATTTCACCCAGACATACTAGATAATATTTCAACTTCGAAAAGTCCAATTGGAATGCAAGGACCTACAATAAAAACATACTTTGCGAAAAAAATGGGAATTGATCCAGAAAAGATCGTAAATGTAGCCTTAACTCCATGTACTGCTAAAAAATTTGAAATCAAAAGAGATGAAATGAATGCATCTGGAAGATTTCATAATTTAGAAGAAATGCGTGATATGGATTATGTTATAACTACACGAGAATTAGCTACTTGGGCTAAAGAAAACAATATTGAATTTAATTCTTTAGAGGATAGCCCTTATGATGAATTAATGGGAGAATCTTCTGGAGCAGGTGTTATATTTGCAAACACAGGTGGTGTTATGGAAGCTGCGCTTAGAACGGCATACAAATATATTACCAATGAAAATCCACCAAATCTATTTTATAACTTAGAAACAATAAGAGGTATGGATGGAGTTCGGGAAGCAACTTTAAAAATAGGAGACCTGGAAATAAATATAGCTGTTATTTATGGAACTAAAAATGCATCTAAATTTATTAAAAAAATGAAAAATGGAAAAAAACAATATCACTTTATTGAGGTTATGACTTGCCCTGGAGGATGTATTGGTGGGGGCGGACAGCCTAAAGACACTCAATTTAAAGGAGATGAACTTAGAAAGAAACGTATAAGTGGACTTTATAAAAGAGATTCGAGTATGGAAGTTAGATTGAGTCATGAAAATGAAGAAATAAAAGCTCTTTATAAAGAATTTTATGGCAAGCCTTTAAGTAAGCTTGCAGAGGAAATGTTACATACAATTTATTTTGATAGAAGTGAAGACTTAGGAGGGAAAGAAATGAGTACATCAGTTAAATATCGTTGTTCAGTTTGTGGTTATATACATGAAGGAGAATTACCAGAAGGATTTATATGCCCTGTATGCAAAAACCCAGCATCAGTATTTGTTAAGCTAGAAGATCAAGCAGAAAAATCAAGCGAAACAACTAATAAATATAAAGGGACAAAAACAGAAAAGAATTTAATGGAAGCATTATCAGGAGAATCAATAGCAAGAAATAAATATACATTCTTTGCAGATGTTGCTAAAAATGAAGGTTATGAGCAAATCAATCAAATTTTCTTAAAAACAGCTGGAAACGAAAGAGAACATTCTAAATTATGGTTTAAAGAACTAGGATATTTAGGAGATACTGACCAAAACTTACTTCATGCTGCTGAAGGTGAGAATTATGAGTGGACAGACATGTATGCTAGATTTGCTAGAGATGCAGAAAAAGAAGGTTTCTTTGACTTAGCTGAAAAATTTATAGAAGTTGGTAAAATAGAAAAATCTCATGAAGATAGATATCGTAAACTTTTAAATAATATAGAAATGAAAGCTGTATTTGAAAAATCAGAAGAAACTATGTGGGAATGTATAAATTGTGGACACTTGGTAATGGGTAGAAAAGCTCCCGATGTTTGTCCGGTATGTATGTACTCTCAAGGATTCTTTGAAGTTAGAGCAGAAAATTACTAAAATTAGCTTATGAAGTAATAATAGTGTTGAATAAGAAATATTTATTCATTAGTTTTATTATTTTAAGGCCTTAAAAAAGGGTTGTATCAAATAGATACAACCCTTTTTGTAATTTTCTAATTATCAATAGATACACCGATGTCGTCCTTGTTAGGTCTATATACTTTTGCAAATAAAAATGGTAAATATAGTACAGAATTCCATAAAACGCTATAAAGAAGAATTCTTAATGTAAATACCGCTTCTAGTTCACCACTAGATAAAAAAGAAAAAACAACAGAAAATACATTTGTAATTAAATGAATTAGTATTGGAGTCCACAGATTTTCAGTTTTCATATAAGCATATCCTAAAAATACTCCAAGCGTTGTACATAGAAATAAATGATTTACAATGCAGTAAACCGGAGTTTGTGGACTATAAAGAGTCATACAAAGAGGTAAATGCCAAATGCCCCATATAGGTCCTAATATAATAACTCCTAATTTTTTTCCATAAAGCTTTTGTAATCTAGGTTGTAGGAAATATCTCCATCCAAATTCTTCTCCAAAAAATATAATACATCCAAAAACCAAATTTTCTAATAAACTTAATAAAACTATTACAGAATTTTCAATAAAAATGCTTATTTCAAATTTCAAAGATGAAACTTCTGGAAAATATTCAATCATGCAAATTACTAAATATAATGAAACACATAATAAAACCTTTTTGAAATTTTTACTTAATTGTAAATTTAAAACTTTAAATTCAGTAAAACTTTTAATTCCATAGTATAAAGTATAGCAAGACATTATTGAATTTATAAATCCATTAATAATATATACATTAAATATAGAAAAAACAATTCTTAAAATAGTTGCTATAATAAAAATTTCAAAAAACTTATTTACTGTATTATTAAACTCATAAGTTTGATTTCCTTTTAATACAATAATAGCGGAGAAAGCTGGAATATACATGAATGTTCTAGCAAAATTAGATATAACATCTACATTATTCAACTTAAAAAAGTTAATAAATATAAATATAGATAGAAAAGAAATTATCCCAAAATTAATTAATAAGAAGTTTCTTACCTCTTGTTTTGTAACTCTGACATCATTACACATCTTAAAGCCTCCCAAAATTTAAAATTTAACTAAGATTATCTGGAAGATAAAATCTAAAAATATTTGTTGCTCATTTACTGTGAAATATTACCATAAAATTAAAATTATCCAAATGGAATTCATATGGTTGTAATTATTTGTCTTAATTTTTAGTCAGAAATCGAATTAAATTGACGGATTAAGTAGAAAAACTTAAAATACAAACTTTATATAATTAATTAGTTAAATGTATGATAGAATTAATATGGAAAATAATGTAATTAATTAATTTTAATAAAAGGAGCAGTATAATGAAAGTTCAAAATATAAATGCTATACAGTACAAAAACATATATGTTAAAGAATCAGACATTTTCAAATTTGAAAATGATGAGCAAAAGGCAGAGAAATCAAAATCTAAAGATTATAATTATAATAAGAACATTGCAGGTCAAAGAAAAGAAGAATCAGAAACTGATGAAGGTTCAAATGAGAATCAAGATAAAGTAACATCTGAAATAGTTGTGAATCCAAGTGGTATGAGAACTTTACTAATGTTAAAAAATTCAAAAGTGTTTAGCTCCGTAAACCTAGGTATGTCAAATAGTGTTGTCAATGACCCGACTAAAGGCGAAGTCTCTAGTAAAACTTTAATTGACCAACTTAATTCGGAATCTAGCAAATAATATAATGTGTAAATTATACTAAATAAAAACAAAGAGTGTATAGACTAAAACTATGTAGTTTCAATCGATATACTCTTTAATTTTTTATAAATATATTTTGCCAATTAATTATATTTAAATTGACATTCAGACTTAGATACATTTAACATATAAATATATGAATAGGGATATATTTGCAGAAACATAAGGAAAAAAGCATTGTATATATAAATTAGGGGGGAAATTGTGAATAAAAGAATTAAAATTATTGTAATTACATCTTCACTATCTTTAGTTCTTATCGGAGGATTATTGATTTTTAATGATGAAGGTTCATCTCAAGTGAAAGAGACATTTGGTAGTATAGCGAGTCACTTTGGATTAGATTCTGATTTAAATGAGTATAAAACAGCGATAAGCAAGCCTATAACAAATAATGGTTATACAATAACTCTAAATAAAGTTATTCTAGACAAAAACGAGCTAACGATATCTTCTACTGTAAAATCTGATAATGGTGGATTTAATGGATATCCCGAGATGTTAGAGTCAGTATTTATAAATGGAACTCGTATAAACTCAGATTCTAATGGTAACTCTGAAATGCTTAATGACTCCACTATGAATAAAGTCACTACTTACTTTTTAGATAAAGAATTAAGTGGAGAGGTTAATGTTAGAGTTGAATACCCAGGTATACAAATGATAGACGATACAGGTTCTGAAACAATAAAGGGTGACTGGAGTTTTAACTTTGATACTAATGCTGATGCTTTAGTTAAGGATACATTGACTATAAATTTAAATAAAAAGTTTAAATTAGAAGATGGAAAAATAATTAAGCTAAGTAAATATATTAGTAATAGCTTAGGTACAAAAATTGAATTTAGTTTACCTACTGATGGAACAGAGTATCTTATGAAACTTGCTGGAAATGATAATCTTGGAAATAAAGTTGAATTTTATTGTGACTATAGTAATAATGGAAAAGGAATTTTTAAACTTGATAATTCTCATAAAAGTATAAAAAAAGATTCTAGTAAATTAAATCTTTCTTTATATACATCCGATTCTTCTAATAATAAGTGGAAGAAAGTTGGGTCGGACTTTGATATTGATTTAAAGTAATACCAGTTGAGCTTAAAAATAAATAATGTAATTAAAGTCTCTAGATTTAACTATTTGGTTTAATCTAGAGACTTTTTTACTGTGACTATACTTTCTATTATGTATTGTTATTTAGCTGATTAATAATATAATTAGCCATATATCTATAAAGAAGTTAACAACAAAAATTTCATTACAATTCGTACTCATTCCCTGTTAACTACCTTGTTAACAATAAAGATTAATAAAAAAATATTTAAATATGCAAGTTTTTTGTATTAGTTTACGAATTAAGTAATGTAAAAGCTTTTATAGTGAGGAGGAAACAACTTGAAAGACAAGTTAATAATTAAATATATAAAAAAGAAAAATCAAAAAGGAATGGAAATTTTAATAGATCAGTATAATGGTCTTATTACTTCTGTAATTAGATACCATCTAGGACCTCTTATTAATTATGAAGAAGAGTGTGTTAGTGATACTTTGCTAGCTATTTGGGATAATGTAGAAGGCTTTGACCAAGATAAAAATACTTTTAAAAATTGGATATGTGCAATAGCTAAATATAAAGCAATTGATTATAAAAGAAAGTATTTAAATAAAATAGAGATATCAGATTTAGATGAACAAAACTATTACATAGATAAAAATTTACTAAAAATTGAAATTCAAGAGGAGTTAAATGAAACATTAAAATTCTTGTCCGAAGAAGATAAAGAAATATTTAGACGATATTACCTAAATGATGAAAGTGTAATAGATATAGCAAATGACAAAAAATTAGCTATTTCAAGTGTACATAGTAAGTTATCTAGGGGAAAGGCAAAAATAAGAAAATCTTTATTAAATGAGGGAGGAAAATAAATTGATAGATAAATATAAAGTATTAAACAACGAAAAAATTCAATTTGATAAATATGATGAAGTAAAAACTGATAATACTAAAATAAAAAGTATAATGAAATCTAAGTTGAAATCAAGAAAACAAACAACTAAAAAACTAATTGCTGCAAGTGTCTCAGCGGTTCTTATACTTGGAACAGTAGCACTAACAAATGAGACTACATGGGCATATATAAATCTTTTAGCAAGTCGTATTGAATCTTTCTTAGGTAGGGACTATAGTGAGTTTGATAAGTATAAATTTGAAGGAAATCAATCAATAACAGATAACGGATTAGTTCTTAATTTAGGAGACGTAATGTTAGATGATGGACAATTAATTATAAGTTTAAGTATGGATTATACTAATTTTGATTTTAAAAAACATGGAGTTGATAAAAAAGATTTCATGCCTGATATACCTATAATAACCATAGGAGATATTTCTTTCCCTGGACAAGGTGGAGGAATAATTCCTAGAGATATTAAAAATGAAAACAAAAAAGAATTTTTATATACTATTAATTTAAATAGTCAAGATACTGATGGAGATGGTATTGATGATACTGATATTGATTTACTTGATAAGTTAGAAAAAAATAAGGATTACAACCTAAAAATTCAATTTAAAGATTTTGATTTAGGTGAGTCTAAAACTGAAAAAGGAAGCCTTGTTTTTAAAACTTTTGGAAACTGGGTATTTAATACGACTATAAATACTTCTAATATATCTAATGATTTAAAGGTTATTAATGTTAATAAGTATATAAATATAAACGATAAAGTTAAGTTGAAAATTGATCAAATAAAGGTATCTCCTATTTCCGTTAATATTAAAACACAATTAGAAGGAAATAAGTCTGAGGTAGCACGTTTACAACACTTTACAGATTTCTATATAGAAGATGAAAATGGCAATAGCTTATTAGGCGGTAACAGTGGAAGTTGTAGCAAAAACGATATGTATTACCATTTTGAACTTAAAGGTACAGAAAAGAAAATCATAATAACTCCTGGTCTTTTTATCCCTGATACAGAGACTAAGTATTTTGAAGATGAAAAAATAGAAATAGATATTCCACAATTTAATACTACAAATAGGTAAGATTTTTATAATTTTACATTAATATATAAAAAAGCTATACAGCATTCTACCTATGCTGTATAGCTTTTTTATTATTTTCTAATTTGATTTCAACTCTTTTATATTAACCCATCCCTTTTTCTCAGCTATTAACTTAATAGGAAAAGAATTTACAGCATTATTATAATTAACTCTATACACTTCATTAAATTCTTTAACCATTTTATCAATAGAGTATTCATTCTCTATAATTGAATCCATTGACCTTGAAATTGGCTTATCCTTTTGAGCATCTTTATTTTCCTCATATGATAAAACAAACGTATCTATATTTGTATCTAACTTATTATAAACATCAATTGTTTTATTTACTAAAGTAGCATCTTCATATTTACTTCCAACTTTATCTAGTTCTTTTCTTTCTAATTTTTCAATTGCATTTAAATCATCTATAAGGTCTTGTGCCTGACTTTGTAAGTATTTATGATTAGACATAGTCTTTTCTGCTTCAGATATCAGATTCTTTCTATCTTTATTTATATCGTGCATTCCAATTATGAACGAACCTGTATCTACCATATTATTTAAATTAGTATTTATTTTTCCCCAGGTAACAGTACATGCTATGAAAACAGCTACTCCTAACCCTATTATCATTTGTACTTTTTTATTTTTAAAATCTATTTTCATTTTAATTATCTCCTTTAATTAATTTTATTATTTATCCTTGAATAGCTTTTATTGGATCAAGTTTAGAGGCTTTAGTTGCTGGAATAGCTCCAAATATAGTTCCTACAAGAATAGATACTCCTATAGCTTTTGCATATACTTTTATGCTTGCTTGTGCTTCCATACCAAAGTATGAACCAACTTTTCCTGCGGCTATAGTTCCAATGACTATCCCCACTATTCCACCTAATACTGTTATAACTACTGTTTCAATTAAAAACTGTATCAATATATCACTTGGTTGTGCTCCTATAGCTCTTCTTATGCCTATTTCCCTTTGTCTTTCTGATACAGACATATACATTATATTCATTATCCCTATTCCTCCAATTATCAATGATACATTAGAGAGTATAGTTGTAAATCTATTTATCTGGTTTTGGAAGAACATCATTTCATAGCTTTCTTCACTTCCTCCTTTAACCCCATATTCTCCTATTTCACCTAGTTCATCTTTTTTAAGCTCTTGTAATTTTTCTGCTACACTAAAACTAGTTTCATTTGAGTCATATCCATTAGCCACTAATATCTCAACTCCTGTTATAGTACTTCCAAAGCTATTTTTATTTCCTAATTCTTCTAAAGCCTTTTCTGGTATATAGCATCTAGATTGTCTATAATATTCTTCTGGATCATCAGTCGAACTTGTTGCTTTTACTTTGATAATACCTACTATTTCAAAATACTCTCCTTCTATTTTTACAAATTCCCCAATTGAATTTTTAGGACTTAAGTCAAATAAGCTATAGGCTAAACTATCTTCTATAATTACTGTTTTACGATCTAAATCATCAAGTGAAAATCCTCTTCCAAAATCAACATTTAATTTAGTTTTTTTATCTACTGGTTTAAACTCTGCAAACTCTTCTCCTATAGATGTATGCAGCATTCCTCCGGTTATAACTCCGCCTTCACTATCACCATACTTAGGAGTTGCACGTTCTATTCCAGGTAAAGATTTAATCATATCAATATCTCCATTTGAGAATGCTTCGAAAAATGAGGAACCTAGATTGTTTTCATAGTTTGGGTTAAAACTTATTGTTGATGTCCTAAATTTAGGATTCATAGATGCAATTTTACTTTGTTTTTCAATTCCCTCACCTACACTAGAAACTACTACCACAGATGTTATTCCTAGTACTATCCATACCATAGCTACTGCTACACGTAATTTATTACTTTTTATATTATCTAATGCATTTTTTATAACTACCATGATTAGACCTCCTCTACTACTACACCATCTTTTAACTTTATTATTTTGGTAGCATATTTTATAAGATCAGGATCATGAGTAACCATTATTATTGTTTTGCCTTTTTTATTTAAGTTTTTCAAAAGATTCATTATATCTGTGCTTGTCTCTGTATCTAGTGCTCCTGTTGGCTCATCTGCAAATATTATATCGGGGTCATTTACTAATGCCCGAGCTATAGTTATACGTTGTTGCTGTCCCCCTGATAATTCTAGTGGTTTTTGATGTATTTTATCCAAAAGGTCAACTACCTTTAGCTTTTCCTTAATTACAAAATCTCTTTCTTCTTTAGAATATTTATTGCTATACACCATTGGGAGTTCTACATTTTTGTATATATTTAAGTTAGGAATAAGATTGAACTGTTGAAATACGAAGCCTATATTTTTATTCCTAAAATTAGATCGTTCTTTTTCGCTTAAGTTTGTAACATCATTACCTTTAAATATATATTTCCCATCACTGAATTTATCTAAAAATCCTAATATATTTAATAAAGTTGTTTTTCCACTACCTGATTTACCCATTATCATTACAAAATCTCCGCTTTTTATCTCTAAATTAATAGATTTTAAAACATGAAGTTTATTTTTTCCTAATGGATAATATTTTTGAATATTTTTAAGTTTTATTAGAGTTTCTTTCAAATAATTCACCTCAATTCTTTTATTGTATATCTCCAAATCTATCTATATAAACTTCTCGCCCGTCTTCTATTTTTTTATCTATTAAAGACTTTATGATTATGTCGTCTTCTTTAAGTCCTTTAGATATAAATGCAAATTCTCCATTTTCGCTACTTACAGTAACCTCTGTTTTATAAGCTTTATTATCTATAATTTTATATACATAGCTTTTATTGCCATCTATTTCTAATGCTTCATAAGGAATTTTTTTATCATCAGTACCATATTCAACTACTATTTGAGCATTAAGTCCACTTTTTAAATTATTCTGAGTATCTAATTTAATATTTAATCCATACTTAGTCATATTTGAATCAGCTCCAAAATCTTGTTCTCCACCATTGCCTTCATATGGTCTGCTAGAAATATATGAAATATTTCCATAGTGTTTTTCTTTATTAGCTATTGTTGTAACTTCGGCATTTTGATGAACTTTTACTTTATATGAATCTCTTTCATTAACTTGAGCCTTTACATAAAATTCTGTGCTTTCTATTGTTAATATATGAGAACTTGCACCTTCATCACTTCTTTCCTCGTTTACGTATACTCTCCCATTAAAAGGAGCATATACTGTTGAATATGCAGATTTCTTTAGTTCCTTGATATTATTATTTAGTTGTTCTATTTCTAAATTTACCAATTTTTTACTCTCATCATCAGTTATAGAGGAAATTTCTTTTTTCTTAATTGATATTTGTGACTCTAAAGATGCTATTTCTTTTAATTGTTCTTGATTCTTACAAGTAAATAGAGGCGTTCCTTTTTCAACATACTGCTCATTATTTACTTGTGTCTTATCTAGTTTTCCTTGATCTGTAGATAAACATAGTTTTTCTGACTTTGTTGGAACAACTATTCCATTCATAAATATCTTCTCTTTTCCCGATATATCATACATTTCAACTGTGCTTTGCATAATTTTTTGATCTTTCAAATGTTTGCTATAAGAAATAGCTGTTGCTGACCCTCCTATTGTAATTGCGAGTGTAACTATTGATAAAACTATTTTTTGTTTCTTATTTAAGTTTATATTTGGCCTTTTCATATTATTTGTGTGCTCCTTTATTTTTTATAATTTCTTAAATTGTTTAGTATAATTTTTTCATATTTTATAACTGCATATATTAATTCGAATACAAGTTATATGTTTCTATCATTTTTCTAAAATTTTTTTATTTTTTTAAAATAAATTTATAAATAAAATTTAATCAAAATAAAAATAAAGGATGTAAATAGACTTTGATAAGTCTATTTACATCCTTTATTTAATTATTTTATTTATTTAAATCTATTGTAATTTCTGAACCAAGTTTCTTATATTTTGTAACATAATCATTATTTTCTTTCTCTAAGTATGATAAATACGGAGTAACTTTTAGATATTTAGCATCTCTATTAAATTTATACTCATCTTTATTAAATCTATATTCATAAAAAGTTTCTTCTTTATTTGCATCAGCTGAATGTTGTATAAACTCTACTTTATTACCTAAATTATCTCTACCCTTTAATACAATAACTCCATTTTCTAATTCATTTTTCATACGTTTATGATTTGTCATGCTTAAATTAATTGACTGATTTAATATATTTCCTCTATAACTTATTATATCCATAGTAGATCCTGTCTCTAATTTTATATTTTTATTTAATTCTATATATTTAGTATCTTTGTTAAGCTTATCTCCATTTATTTTAAATTTAAAAGTCCATGGTCCTATTATTCTTTTAAAATAACTTTTCTCATCAGTTTTTGTTAATGCTGCATCCATTATTCTTAATTTTACACTTATATCTCCCGTATATTCTTCTGGAAGTTCATATCCTAAAACAAAATCTCCTTTGCTTTTATCAATATTTCCATAATATCCTTTTACACTTCCATTTATTCGTTTCCCATTTATATATAAATTTTCTGAAACTAAGTCTATATTCTCATTTGGAGCAAGTTTTTTGTCATATTCTCTACTCATATACAATATTAATTCTTTACCATCTAGTATAGCATCATTTATTTTTACAGTTAATTTTCTTTTAGTAACCGATTGTTGTATTTTAGTTGAATACTCATTTATTTGCTTATCCACTCCTAAGGATATTTTTATAACTTCAGCAATATCTTCTAATGCACCATGTGCATACAGCCCTAATCTAGTTTGTGATATTAATGCTATAGATATAATAGCTATTGATGCTACTGATACATATTTTTTATAACTTTTCTTTGGTGAATTATTGCTCTTTATAGATTTTTTAAATTTATTTTTTACTTTTTGCTTTTCTAAATCATTAAAGTCTTCTTTTTCGTATTCATTTAAGTCTACATCTATATCATTAAACATATCATATATATTTTTCATAATTAACATCCCTACCTTTCTTTAGATTTAAATAAATCTCGTATTTTACGCTTTCCCCTAGATACTCTGTTATAAATTACATCCTTATTGATTCCAGTATCATTACTTATAGTTTCCATATCTTCTTCCTTTACATAGAGTCTTAAAAATAATTCTCTATCTTTTTCTTTAAGATGACTTAGCATTTCTTCCGTTTCTTTGCTAATTTCACTTTCAATAATATCTTTATGAGAATTATCATCTACCTTCATATTTAATTCATCTATATTTTCATTTTCTAAATCTTTTAAATACTTTCTTTTATAATCAATCGACTTATATTTAGCTATTGCTGCTAACCAGTTTTTAAAAGAACATTTGCTTTTATCAAATCGATCTATATTATTCCATACGCCTAACAAAATATCATTTATGCATTCTTCTTGATATGATTCTAAGTTATACATACTTTTTCTAACTATGGATTTTATAACCCATCCATAATTATCAATTACATATTCTAGTGCCAGTTCATCTTTTTGCTTAAGCTTTAGAATAAAATTTTCTTCTGTAATTTTCATTCATTTTCCTCCGATATCGTAACTTGAAATTCTATTCTCATATATTATTTCGTTTAAAAAATATATTATCTATCAAATATGTGCTTTTTTAGAATAAATTTTTCATATTACTTTGTAAAGAGCATTGCTCTATTTATTATAACAATTATCATTATGTTAATTTTATAAAAATATCCATGTACTGAGAGATAAATTAAATTATTTAATCAAGTGTAACTTAATCCAGTATATAACCATAAAATAGATATGAAACGCAGTTAAAAGCTATTTAAAATTTGAAAGGACTGTTTTAAAAATGAGCAATAATTATACATCTAATGGAAGTGATAATTGCAATTGCGATTATAATGATTACTGGCTTTTTTGCAACCTTATTAATAAGTTGAAAGGACCTCCAGGTCCTCAAGGGGATATAGGTCCTCAGGGACCTCAAGGTCCCCAAGGAAATATAGGTCCAGAAGGGCCTCCAGGTCCTGGAGTGTTAGGAGGTGCTGGAGCTCCTGCATCTTGTAATCCAGGAGAAACCTACTATGTTGATTTTTCAACTGGATATGTATATTTGAAAAATCAAACTCCACCCCCACCAACTCCAAGAAATTTACCTACTCCAGGACCGTTTACTGTTGTAAGCACTGTGTTACAATTAGAAAATGCAATTTCTGCACAAAAGCCAGCTATAAAGCTTGCAGCGGGTAATTATATTTTGAATGATAATATAACAATTTCATATCCTTTATATTTACAAGGATCTGTAGATTCAAATGGAGCTCCAACTTCAATAATAACATATAGCCCTATAGCTCCATATGAGCCTATAATCGTGATAGGAAGCAGTAATGTAGTGATTGATAGTATATCATTTATTGAATCACCGGGATTAACACCTGTACCTGCTAACTACCCATCACTTATATACTCAAGCGGTATATCATTTAATTCGATTTATATAAATAATTGTATATTTGATTATTTAGAAAATGCAATTGAGTTAAATACCGGTGAGTTCCAAGTTACAAAATGTACATTTAATTACAATAGAAATTCTACTAATACAAGATATTGCTTATTTTTGCACAATTTATCAGGTACTTGTATTACAGATAGCAATACTATTTATGGAATAGAAGGGGATAGACGCCAAGGATTTATAAGAATAGATAACCTTAATGGAGCAACTCTTACTGGAACTCTTTTAATAAGCAATACATCTCAACCAGAACAATTAGTTCCACCGCTTAATCCAACAGACCCAAGTACTGTATATACATCATCATTTAGAGAATTAATTTTATTTAATCTACTAAATGGAAGTGGATTACAACTGTATGTAAATAACAATACGTTAAATGCAGATAATACTTCTCCAGTGTTGTTACCAAACCTTCAAAGTAGTCCTGGCTTAAGCAATTTTGCATTCATCAGCGCTTGTAATAATACATTTACGAATAGTAAAAGAAAAGGATTTATAGGTCTTACAAACTCGGCACCAATTGCTAATGCATATGGTAATACAAATATATACATTGATGGAAATACTCCACAGTATACAACTGGATATACACCTCCTTGGTATCAGACTTGGACTTCATTGCAAGACCCTATTGTTGCTGGGTATGAAGTAGCTATGATACAAAATAGACCTGATGTAAGGTTATTTGAAACTTGCGTATCAAATGTAGACTGTTATTGGACTAGAACAGAATATCAATTCAGTATGGTATAAAAAGCTATATATAATTATGTACTTTTTAATATAAATTTTTTAAAATTAGAAGCGGCTAAAATCATTTATTGATTCTAGCCGCTTCTAATTTTAAAAAACTATTCTGATTTTCTTCTACCTTTTAACTTATTCTTATTATTGTATGTATCTACATTCTTTTTACTTATTTCAACGTCTTCAAGTAATGGAGTAAGTAGATTTTCAAATAATTTAGACATCGTTATATTTGAGTCTATAACTACTGTTTTTAACTTATCTACTATATCTTTATCTAAAGTAACTCCAACTTGCTCTTTAGACTTCTTCTTTTCCTTTTTAACTATATCGTATATAGATAATGAAGATTTTGGTTCATTAGTTTCATTAACAATAGTTGATTTTCTAGTAGTAGGAACTTCTTCATTTAATAAATTCATATCTATCTTAGGCATCTAAAGCACATCCTTTTCTTTTAATTCTTTTATCATGTTTTCAACTTCTTCTTTACTGAAATGAGTTTGTCCATTTTTCTTTAAATAATCACTTATGCTTAATTTACTTAATAATGCTTTTTCAACGAATGTATTTCTTCTTATAAATGACTCTAACATCATATCTTTTAATTCTTCAAACTTTTGAAGATACTGATCAAATAAATCAGACACTTGTGTTCTTTGCTTTTCATATCCGACTAATACAGTAGCTTTTATATCATTATCTTCTTTTTCTAAATAGTACTTGTCTCTAGTCCATAATTCTTTAAATAATGCAGCTCCTCTTAAAGAAGATATATTTTTATCCATTATAGGAACTATTATAGAGTCTGCTAAATAAAGTATATTTTTAGCTGTCAAATTGTAGCTAGGTGATAAGTCACAAATTATGTAATCATATTTTTCTAGCACATCAATATTTTGCATATACCATCTTGCAAGAACTTTTTCTCTAGCTGGTTGTAGGCTTATTTTTTCATCTAACATAGCTAATCCTATATCAGAAGGTATTATGTCTATATTAGGGTAATTTGGATTTGGACACTTAACAATAACGTCTTCAGCACCTAATCCATCAACTATATCTATAGTCGTTTTGTCTTCATGGTTAACTTTATATACATATTGAGTTAAGTTTTCTTGTAAATCTAAGTCCCATAATAGTATCTTTGTATTTTTATCTTTTGCTAATTCATATGCAGTTATTATAGACATAGAAGTCTTGTAAATACCGCCTTTTATATTAAAATAAGTTATTAACTTAGTTTGCATTAGTTTTCCTCCAAGTTTTTTATACGTTATATTTATATAATATCACAAATTAAACTATTTTTAAATAATATTATAACAAAAATAAAACTATAAAATAACTTAGTTATTTTATAGTTTTATTTTTGTTTGTTTTTAAATTTTTATATTATATTTTCAATTTTCTAAAGTTACTTTTAATATTTTTTAAATTTACAACATAAATTTGTACATGTAATTATAGTTGTTTTTAAAAAATTTATATAAAAATTACTATCAATGCATTGTATTGCAACAAATTTTACGATATTATTAGAAATAAAAGTCAAATAAATCTCAATTTTTTTGACTACACTTTTATACCCTTAATTTAAATTATTATCATAAATAAGGAGGAGATTTATTAAAATGAGTAAAAACTTAATATATATGATATTTAACTCTAAGGATACTAAAAACTCCTTATATAATATAATGAATCCTAAATTATTATATTATTCATATAGAATAGAAGATATCATGCTTTTAGGGGATGAATTATTTTTACTAAAATATAAAAACATATGCATTTTCAAATTATTTGATTTTAAAAATTATCTATCTTTAAAAAGAGCATCTTTTAATAGCGATTATTCATATAGAAACCGTCAAAATTTGTGCCATATAAAACATCGAAATTTTTTTCAAAGGCCTTAGAATGGATTTTAAGAGGTCGATTGAAAATCAATAATTTTAGGAAATTAATAGTTAAACTATGAAAAAAGTAGTAGGATATCTTAGGATATCTACCGCATCACAAATTGACAACACATCTATAGAAATGCAACGTGAAAAGATAGAGCTTTATTGTAAATTAAATAATATAGAATTAGTAAACACTTATGTTGACGAAGGTTGGTCGGCAAAAGACTCTGACAGACCGTCCTATAATAAAATGATTGAATTTGTATCAAATGAAGAAAATGATGTAGATACAATTATAGTCTACAAAGCAGATAGAATTCATAGGAGTCTTAAAAACCTAATGATCATGGTTGACTACCTTCAAGAAATAGGAGTAGGATTTATATCACTTACAGAACAATTTAACACTAATACAGCTCAAGGATTGCTATTTCTACAAATGATTGGTAGTTTCTCTGAATTTGAGCGAAAACTAATTTCAGAAAGAACTCATTCTGGTAGAGTTGCTAAAGGAAAGAAAAATCTATTCCCTGGCGGTAGAATACCTCTTGGATACAAATTAGTTGAAAATGATATGTTAATGATTAAAGAGGATGAGGCAATAAAAGTAAAAGATATATTCAAGCTTAGAAGTAAAGGGGTTTCATACGAAAGAATTGGTCGTAAATATAATTTTACAAAACAAAGGATAGCTTATATTCTTTCAAATCCTATTTACACAGGAGTATATAAGTATGATGGTAAAATAGAAAAAAATAGAATTAACCTCCAAGTTCCACCTATAATCAGTCGTTATATGTGGAATAAGGTTAATTCAAAAAGCAGTTAGATATGTTTTTTATTGTCGAACATTTTTATAAACTTTTGTAAGCTTTATTCTTATATATCGCTTACAATTATATTATAGTTATATTACATATATCTTACAGGCATATTTTTAAGTACTTACAACAAGTAATCTCTAAAAATATGCTTGTAAGCTCATTGTAAGATTTATGTATTTTTTACGCTTACAGAACTTATGTTTACTAAAAATCTATGATTTATCTATAAAATTAGTTATATAAACGCATTATGCTTTGAGCGTAAAAATTTTTTTGAGCAACGTACGTAGTCGTTTGAGTAACGGGACACGAGTTTACCGAGTGGACGTTGACGATATGAAATTTGAGCGATATGAGCAAAGCGAATTTTTATTAGGGGGGAATTAGTTTGACTAAAGACGAATTTAACAAATTGGGTATAGACAAGCAAATAGATTATTTGAATACAAACCTGACCGAAGGAATCTCACTAACTATATTATGCAAAAACATTGGAATAGCAAGAAGTACAGTTGCTGGAAGAGCTCTAAAACAAGGTTATATATTTAATAAAGAAATTAACCAGTACGTCTTAAATAATAAAATTGATACCGGACGATCTTACAGTAAGCTTACAGTAAGCAATCCGCTTACATACGAAAATAAAATGATATCAGAAACTAACAAACCTAACTTTTCAAACAATGATCTTAATAGTTTAAATCAAACTATCTCAACTAGCACTGCTAATCATAATGGACTTATTTTAAATTCATCTGACTCAGACAACCTTTGTTACTTACTTAAAAATATAGATATACTAAAAGAATTTATAGAGAGCAATAAAAATAAATCTCATAACAATGAAGTATCTAGTTTAGAAGATATAGTAAACGATATTTATAAGTTTAAGCAAGAAAAAAGAAATTATAAAGTTAAAAGTTTAAGAATTGACGAAACTATCCTTAGTGAATTTGAATCCATAGCTAGTGAATTATCTAGTAAAGGTATAAATCAACAAGAGTTTTTAAACTATATATTAGAGTCTTACATTGGTTTTTATAAAAATTTTAAATTGTAATGTTATTATAAATCTATACACAGAAAAATAAGACTTTAAGTATTAACTTAGAAGTCTTTTTTTCTGTTATCGCAAAATATTTAGTTTTGGTTTTGGGGGGTAAATAAAATCCCCTAATAAATATGAATCTTTAAAGTATACAAAATTTAATTCAACTATTGGGGGTGTTTTATTTATGTTTATATTTTAATATAAATAAAATATAAAGTAAAATTGAAATATAAAATGAATATAATAAGATTAGACAATGATTAGATTATCACTTTAATTCTCCCTTAAAACTAGATTTAAAGGATACTTGAAGTTAAGTATATTTATTAATAAGGAGATGTTTATGGAGAAATTACCTAATACATTATCTGGTGATGGTGAAGAAATTGATGCATATGTTATTGGTGAGTTTGAACCTTTGGAGTCATTTATCGGATATGTTGTAGCCTTAATAAAAAGAGAACTCATTTTTAAGAGTCCTCTTTTTTATTATTAATTGTAAGCATGTCGCTTACATATTTATTACTATCTGTAACCCTTATTTTCACTTAATTCTAAGCTTATTTATATAAATTCTTAATTATAACATCGTTAAAACTAACTTATAACTAAGTTTTATCTATAATTTTACCTTTTTAAATTTAAATTTAAACTATATAATATTTGATTAATAACAAAATTAATATAAATTTTTAATATGAATTATTACTTAAAGTATCTTCATAAAAATTTATACTAACATCTTTTAAATCAGTATCTTTTGGATTAAATTTATTATCTATTAAATAATTATAAAATTTCACATCATATACATAAGTCGTATTCGTTTTTTTACGGTTATAACACTTATGCTCTAGGTATTTTGCAAATCCCTCAACTAAGTTTTCTTCACACCATCCTACCCAATCATAAGAGTCTTTTCCAAAGCTATTGTAACTATCTAATAAACCTTTATCTTTCTTTAATTCATTCGAAATTTTTATAAACTCCTTACTTCCAGTAAAATTTCTAAATAGCTCATGTGAATATTCATGGAATGGTGCTCCAAATAAATTATCTTTATTTGTGGATGGTTGAATAGTCGATATCTTATAATTTCCATTTTCAAATCCCATTGCTCCTATTGGTGGTAAATCATAATAAAATAGTGCAGTATAATCCTTATTAAATTTTATTCCACTTTCACCTTCCATAAATTTAAATATATCTATATTTTCTTTTTCAAGGTATCTGTTAACTTTTTTTCTATTTAATTCTATTTTGGAATTATTACTTTCTATAAATTCCTTTAAGTACTCTTTATAAAAATAATTATAGAATATATCTATATCTTCCTTTCTCATTTGACTTAATTCTAACTTAGATTGATTATTAATTTTTTCTACTACTTCTTCAACGCTAGCGTTATCATCTAAAGATATTGTTTCTGATACGTATTTCCAATCACCATAATTATCATATATTCTAATTAATCTGCGTTTCATCTCAGTATCCATAGTTGAATATGTTTCTTTTAACCATTTATAATAATCTACCCCATACTCTCCACAATTTTTGTATAGATCTTCATTAAATTCATCAACATTTTTAAAGTTTGATCTATAAACGTCATAAGCTACTGTAACCAAAGAAATTTTTAACGTTACACCTCTAACTTCAACTTTTTTATCACTACTTTCTTTATTAATTTGTGTGTAAGCTAAAATCAACATCAGTAACAATATAAAAAAGCCTATTAGTAATTTTTTATACATCATCATCCCCCTACTTATAAAGTATTTTAATTTCATTATAGTTTTGATTCTTGTTAAAGTATATTAGATTTCATTATATAAAATATTATTTATATAAATGTATTTTAATGTCATATATTACTTACAAAAAAAGAACTCATTTTTATATGAGTTCTTTTTTATATTATTTATTGTAAGCAAAATGCTTACAAATTTATTAGTAGACAGGTTTAGCTATATACCTTGATTTTACTACATTTTCGAATTTAACTATATATTTTTATTGAAAAAACTAATTTTTATATTTATTAATTTTATAAATTAACTTAGTTAAAACTAGTTTTTAACTTAATTTTTAATCAATTCATTTGAAATTTTTCAAGATTCACTTCTAAATACTAAAAAAGTTCATATTATAATAAATATTAATCTAAACAAATAGTTATTTTTTTATCAATTAAATTTATATAAACTTTTCCTACAATTATAAATACATATCTTGTTATTTATATATGAATAATGTTTCCTGCACTAGCTTTTTCTAATCTATTGATTATAGAATTTCCTAATCCATGATTAATAGGAGCTTGTATGTAAATATGGTCAATATCCAACTTATCACATTCTCTAAGTAAGTCAAATATTTTTTGTGCTGCAGTATTTAATGTATTAAAACTTCCTAAACTATATATGTAATTATAGTTGCTGAATTCGTCTAAAAACTCTTCAAAACAAAGTATAGCCTCATTCTTATTTGCATTTTCTTTAATCCACTTAGAAGTATTTACATACTCTCCTTCAACCAATGTTACAGGTACATCTGGTGCATAATGTCTATACTTCATTCCTGGAGCTTTTGGTACTTCACTATCTTCAACACTTAATAGATCCTTTTTATATATAAGGTTAGGAATTATATCACATATCTCATCTACACTTATAGCTCCAGGTCTTAACAGTATAGGATCTGGAGTTGACATGTCTATGATTGTTGATTCTAAACCAATTGAACATGACCCTCCATCTAAAATACAAGGAATTTTTCCACTTAAATCATTAATGCAATGTTTTGCACTTGTAGTTGAGGGCTTGCCTGATAAATTTGCAGATGGAGCAACTAATAAAGTTCCGCTTTCTTTAATTACAGCTCTAGCTATTTCGCTTTTAGGAAACCTAACTGCCACCGTATCCATACCTGCCGTAACTATATCTGAAATACACTCTTTTTTATTGAAAATTAATGTTACTGAACCTGGCCAAAAAGCATCAAATACTTTTTTCGCTTCTTGTGGTATATCTTTACATATATCATAAACTTGTTCTAATTTATATATATGTACTAATAATGGATTATCTTGTGGTCTACCTTTTACTTGAAATACCTTTTTAATTGCATTTTCATTAAAGGCATCTGCCGCTAATCCATAAACCGTTTCTGTAGGAATTGCAACAACTTCACCTTTTTTTAAGTATTCTGCTCCTTTTTTAACACTTTCGTAATCCGAGTTCAAATCTTTAACTTCTAGTATTTCTGTTTCTATAGAATTTACTGTCATTTACAACTTGCCTCCTATTTATGCTATTTATACATTAACTTAATAATGCATATTAATTATTATAGTACATATATCTCTTCTAAGTTAGAGTATAGTCCTAATATTTTTGTAACTTACATACTAAAATTCTTTTTCATGTTCTTTAAAAAAATCATAATAGTTACGTACATTTTCTAATTCTGTCCATTTTTTAACTCTTACTGGATCCTCATCAAGGTCATATATTTTAGCACCTTTCATAGATAGCATAAATGGAGAGTGGGTTGATATTATAAATTGGCATCCAAAAAATCTTGATGCATCTTCTATAAATTTAGACAATTCTATTTGTCTTTGCGGAGAAAGACTATTTTCAGGCTCATCCAGTATATACAATCCATTTTCTCCTATCTTTTCTAGAAAATATTTAAATGCACTTTCTCCGTTTGAATATTCTCTAATGTTATCTCTTAAGTTATCTCTTATAAATTTAGATTGAGTTTTTTTCTTAGCCCTACTTATTCTTTTCATTTCATCATAATCATCTAAAGATGTCATCCTAAAACTTGAAAATTTAGTATCTATGTATTCTTCAAATAACTCAGATCTCTTTTCATCAATGCGTTCATTTATGTTTCTGATGTTTAACATATAATCAAATACATCATCACTAGTTATAATTTTGCTATTTTCAGGTATTTCATTTGAAATTTCCATGTAGCACATATTTACATAGTCTGTAAAAAAATTAGTTTTATTGTAAATAGAATCTCTATCTAGATTTACTTTTTCTGCAATTACATTTAATGCTGTTGACTTTCCAGATCCATTACCCCCATATAATATAGTAATTGGTTCAAAGTCAATTCTCTCAAATTGATTTTTAGATAATATTTTAAATGGATAAAAAGAGTCATAGCAAGTTCTTTTTTCGTCTAATATAAATTTATACTCAGTATCTTCATTAACAAATTCAAAAGCACTTATGTATATCATTTTTTATTTTCCTTTCGTACTCTATATAAAAACTATGTGAATAATATTTTATCATATTTCTAAGGTTATAATATTTATTTTAAACTATGTTAATCTCTACATAATCTAAAATAAATTAATATACAAGTTGTTTAATAATATTAAGACATCCATAAAATTTAAATAAGATCAAAAGAGTTCAATATTTGCATGAGTCCTTTTGATCTTATTTGATGTAAGAAATTTGCTTACACATTTTTTATAATAAAAAAATTATATTCATTTAGGTAATTTATATAATTTAATGCTTTGAATTTTTTACAAGATTATTTAAGTATCTTATTTCTTTTATATAAATTCTCCTATTTATATAATACGTTACGATAGCAATTAAACTATACTGAATTAAAAAACTAATATAGTTTGTTAAATATCCTAATGTATTTCCTAATACATATAAAATCGTTGACATGAATAAATTTTGAACAATTAATATTAGTTTATAATAATTTTCTCCATATTTACTCAATAGCTTTGGGTATAGTACTGTTGCTGAATATGAAAATAGAAAAGATATTCCTATAATAGTTATCAACCAATTAGACATATTCCTATCAGATGTAACTATTCCATATATCATAAATATAATTAAACACTCTGATAATATAAGAAAAAATTTGGAGTTATAGGCTTTCATTAATTATATTCCTCCTCTACACTTTTTTTAAAATCTTTAAAATAACTTCGATTTACTACTTGCTTATATTGATTACTTAGTATTACTTGAAATCTCATATTAGAATGGTAACTAATCTCCTCTATATGCTTAACATTTATTATTGTATTTTTATTTACTTTTATAAAATAATTTCTTCTTGATAGAATTTCCTCTAATCTTTTCATTGATATCTTTATAATTAATAATTTGTTTTCAATAGTTGTAAAACATACATCTCTTCCATAAGTTTCAAAATATATTATATCTTTATCATTTATCTTTACTTCTTTATTTGTGTCTAAGTCCTTACCTATAATACTTGAATTATATGACATTAATAATCCTTTTATATAAATATAGTCATTTTCATTATCGTCAGTTGTTATTACATTTACATTAGTTTCATTTATCAAATTATCTTTAATATGATTTATTTTCATTTTTACCTCCTCCCTCAATATAATTTAATTGTATGAATACTATTCCTTGCTGTCTACAGAACTATCTTCTTGTTGCAAATATCTATACACTTTTTACAAAACTAGTTCGTGTATTTATAAACTTACATAAATATTACTTCCTGTAATATTTGATTTTGCTAAACTTTGCCTTTAATCAACTTAATAATTTCTATAATTTAACTTTATTTAAATATATTTTTAACGCAAATAAAACTAATAAATAACTTTGTTATTTATTAGTTTTATTGTGCCCCCTCTTTTATCCTGTTTTGTATATTTCTTGTAAGCACAATTTTTACAGGTTGATTTCTAATTAGTTACTAATTGTAAGCTTTATTTTTACTATATTTTAACTAAATTTATTTTATAAATTATATTAGTTAAAACATAGTTATATTATAATTTAAACTATTTTTTAATAACTAATAGTTCTACATTTAAGTATTTCTAGTTAACAGGTAGTTCAAAATTATCTTCAGTATCCTTTTGGACTTTAATCATATAACAACAATGTTCATTAACTGTTTTAAACCCCAACTTATTATAAAAATCTTCTTTATCAGGTGTTGCCAAATATATGGTCCTTACATGCATCTCTGGTTGTTCTAATAAACTTTCAATTATCTTACTCCCTATACCTTTACCTCTATGTTCAGGATGAACCAATACATCGATTATAGTAGCCCATCTTACTTCGTCACTTAAAGATCTAGCCATTCCTATCAAACTATTATTATCCCAGCAAGTTAAAATACTTGAAGATTTTTTTATTATTTTCTCCCAATCCTCATATTTACTTGGTACTTTCCAGATTGCATAGTTACAATAAAAGTCCTTTACTTTATCTATATCTAAATCTTTAGAGTTCAAAAATCTAATCAACCAAATTCCCCTCCTAATTAAAATCTAGTTTAATTGTATCAGATTATTTATACTTAATTCATTTCTAAAATATATGTTTTTAACAAAAAAAAGAGCAATAATATTATTGCTCCGTAATTAATAGACTTAATATATCTACATTATGATTTTTATTTTCAATATGCATGATTGTTGTTTTTACATATTGGTATTCTAGTGAATCCCAGAATCTTCGTCCATTAATATTATCTTCTAGTACTCCTATTCTCAATTTTATAGCACCTTCACTTAATGCGTATCTCTTTATTTCTTCATGAACATCTCTACCTAATTTTTTATTTCTCTCGCTTGGCGAAAGTAAAAGTAGACCTATCATCCAAGTTCCAATTTCTGGGTAGTTCTTAAATATATCTACAATCCCAACTAATATTTCATCGTTATTGTATATTCCTAGCGTCAAAGAATCTTCTATAGTCTTTTTTTCATTATATTTAAAAATATCATCTACATTTTCATCTGTAGCAATTCTCCCACTAGCCATTATATGATAATCAGAGCATAAATCATACAACTGTTTAATCTCATTATGATTATCATTATTTATAGGTTTAACACTATATCCATTTTTTAGTATAGTTTTCATAATCCACTTATACTCCTTTTTATCAAAATACATTATTAACTTTCAGACTCTAATAATTTTTTAACTTTGTCAAAATTTTCTACATCAATTATTATCTTTCTATCTATAAAACCTTTTGAAACTTTAATTATTTTTTTATTCTTTATAAGAACCGAATTGTTATATTCTATTTCTTCTATTTTATTAATATCAAATACTATTCCATCGTAGAAAATTACTTTGTCTTTAGATACTATACATGGATTTAATATTGCTTGTATTATATTAATAATAATAAAAATACTAATAACAACAATAATCACAAGTATCACTTTTTCATACAAATCAAAACTATTTGTATATGTTAATAGATTTGTAACAGTGTAATTATCTCCATGTTTAAAACCTACATACCTTGATTTAATTATATTATACATATTAGATAGTAAAACTATCATAAGTGGAATAACCCATTTATTATTTTCTTTTACTTTAATACATTCTATGTTTTCTTTGTCTATTTTCTTTATAAGCTTTCTCCTTGAAATATCATCACTTAATTTCATTGATAATATCAAAAATGTAAATCCAACTAATGATATACTCCTTATTACTTGATTTTCTAATACTATAGCCATTATCCCTAATATCACCATAATAACTACTAATACTTTTCTCTTTATACTCATTTTCTTTATCTACCCCTATTGTATATATTTATATAGAATTTACTTTTATGTATATAATTAAGTCTTTCTCATTTCTACTTGCTTGATAGTTCTCATCTAAGTTAATGCTATGAGTTGAATGATCTTTATTACCAATACTATATGCAGCTACTTTTAATTCTTTATTTAACTGTATTTCTCTTTTCTCATCTAAAATAGACATCCCCATTCCATTTTCTAAGTTATTAAAAAAGTCTAAAGGTAATTCTATAAGTGATCCTCCTACTATAACACTTAATTGTTTATCTTTGTTGTGTATATCAATTGGAATACTTTTATTTTGATTATTTATAGATACCGTACTTTCCATCATTAAATCTTTTTTATTTAGTTTTCCATTGTAATATTCTCCTGAATATATCTGAATATCATATTCACCATTTTTTAAACCATCTAAGCTATATTTAACACCCATATCTTCTAAATTGTCTTCTATTTTAGATATAGTAACCATACTATTTTGATTTTTACCTTCACATCCAATTATTGTAACTGGCATAATCATAATTAGTAATGTTAAAAAAATTTTTCTCATATCAAAACCCCATTCCCCAAATTTTAATAGTATTTAATTTATTATAGCTGAATTTATAAGTCTTTGTATATAAATAACTTGCTAACAAAAAAGAACTCTAAAAGAGTTCCTTTAAATTTATTAATTGTAATCACCAAGCTTACAAATTTATTACTAGTTAATTACTAACTGTAAGCTTTGATTTTACTTATCTTTATAGTTAACTAATTAAATATAAAAATAAAAAAATAGTCTTATATTAGATAAATAACTTATTTTTATTAGTTTTATATTAGTATTAACTTAATTATAACTATGTTTTTATTAAGTTAATACTAATTATTATTTTACTCCAAATAAACTCCACTTTCTGTGATTTCTTCTATAATCTAAAACCATTTTATAAGATGAAATTATTAAAAATACAAAGCAAATTATAGCTAATATATAAAACATAAATTCATTTTGACTAAATATCTTTGAGTTTATTAATCCTCCAAATAAATTAAAGATTATATGTAACATTATATTTGCGTAGATAGAGTTAAAATACATATACATTAAAGCAAGTACTATACCTAATATAAAAGCATATATACCTTGAACGATATTTCCATGTGCTATTCCAAATAATAATGCCTGTGCCACTATACCAGTTCCTATTTTGTAATTTTCTTTTAAGTGATTAAATATAACCCCTCTAAATATTATTTCTTCGTATATAGGAATCAGAACTACCATGCAAATTACATTTAAAATTGAATTGGTTTGAGATGTTATATTGTTACTTACTTCTTCATAACTCGGGAATAACTCAACTAAAAAATTTATTAGTATTGACATAACAATACTCAATGCAATCCCAAATAAAATAATATACATCATATCTTTTAAATTGATTTTTTTAATTTTATATCGATATGTAATAATATTTATTCTTGTTCCATAAAACTTATATACAATAATTAATGTAAGTAGGTCTATTAAAAAAACTAGGGTAAAATTGTATTGATTAAAATCTTTAAATAAAATATTTGCAAATACCATTATAACAACTGAACTAATAAAGTTAGTTATTAATAATCCAAATAATAGGCCCAAGGTCCTTGAAATTCTTTCCATAAATATATCTCCTTTTAATTTAAAACTTTATCATCTTATTGAAAATGAATATATTACCATTAATACATTTAAAAGTTTTTTAATCAATAGATATGCACTAACATTGGACATTTTGAGGTTATCATTGGATTAATTAACAAAATATATGAAAATAAAAACCTTTCTATATTATTCATTATTATTTTGTAAGCAATATACTTACTATTTCATTACTAAATAATTACTAGCTGTAAGCTTTGATTTTACTCAATCCTATGTATAACTATATAAAATAAATATTAATTTTATTATAAAACTTTAATTTAATATATAAAAATAAAACTTAAAACTATATTAAAACTAAGTTAATTCTTAGTTTGTATTTAAAAATTTAAGAGCCGCTAAGTTTTAAGCAATACATCTAGACCTATTAATTTATAAAATAAAAAATAGCTGAAGTCCTATAGTAATGACTTCAGCTATTTATATTAATTTATTTCATTTGATTAATTTTGATTCATTCAATATACATTAATCTCTACGTAAAGATTCAACTGGATCTAATCTTGCCGCTTTATTAGCTGGTAAGAAACTAGCTAGCATACTTATCACTACACTAATTAATATACCCGCTAGTGCATATGTAGGAGTAATTCTTACAACATTAAAATCAAATGTAGTTCTAGTAAAGTGGTTTGCTATTGCCCCTATCCCATAGCTTGCTCCAATGCCTATTAAACCACCAAATATGCCAAGTAAAAATGCTTCTGTTACAAATATACGGCGTATATCTTTTAATCTTGCTCCTAAAGCCTTTAATACTCCGATCTCTTTAGTTCTCTCAACAACACTTATATTTAGTACAACAAGAATCATAATTGCTGAAACAACTAGTGATATTCCAGCTACTCCTGTTAATACGTAAGATAACATATCTATCATATCTGTAAACATTTCAATCATAGACTCTTGCATTGATCCTGTGTATCCTAAATCTTTCACTGCATTCTTAATTGAGTCTGTATTAGATTTGTCATCTGCATGTAGATAAACTGTGTTTGGCTCTAAATTAATCCCTTCTTTGCTAAACCATGAACTTATAGAATTATAAGGCATATATGCCATGTTTCCTGTACCTTCATATACACCACTTACCTTAAAGCTTTCTGTTATTATCTTTTCATCCACTAATAGTTTAACCTCTACTGTTTTTCCAACTATATCATCACCTAACTCGCTAGCAACCATGTCTGAAATTAAGATTTCTCCATCTTTAGGCATCTTTCCTTTTGATAGGTTAGATTCAACTAAGTTTGATGAAGTTGACATAAAGTCCATAATCATTGCCTTTTTACCGTCATAAGTTATATAGTTTGATCCCATTGCAGTTAGATTATAACCTTTCTCTACAGAATCTACATGATTAATTTTCTCTAATTTATTAATATCATTACCTGTAATAGGTGTAGATCTTAATCCATTCATCATTTGCTCTGACTGAGCCTCTTGTTGTTCTTTTATAGACATACTTTCTGTTGATTTAGTTTTATTCTCAGCTGGTTTATTTACCTGTATTACTTCAGGATTCACAAAGCTATTCATTTTATCTGTAACATATCCTGTAACTCCATTCCCAATAGACATCATTAAAATTACACTCATAATCCCTATACTTGACCCTAGAGCAACTAATAAGTTACGAGAAAATTTCTCTTTCATATTTAATAAAGATAATCTCATTGCAGAGAAAAGCCCTAAGTTTTTATTTTTCTTATTCTTTTTGCAAACGTGTCTTTCTTCTATATGATTAAGTGTTCTTCCTTCCTTATCTCCTACAATCTCACCATTGTCAATTTTTACAACACGGCTAGAGTATGCAGCCACTTTTTCAGAGTGAGTTACCATAATTACCAACTTACCACGCTGTGCTATTTCTGTAATTATATCTAATACTTGATTTGTAGTCTCTGCATCAAGGGCTCCAGTAGGTTCATCTGCAATAATAATATCTGGATCATTTACTAATGCTCTCGCTATAGCAACACGCTGTTTTTGTCCTCCCGATATTTGGTTAGGCTTTTTATAAACATGATCTTTTAGACCCATATCAGTTAATACTTCTAACGCCCTTTTCTTTCTAGTTTCTGAATCTACATTAGATAAGGTCATAGCCATTGCTACATTATCTAATAAATTTAAATGTGGTATTAAATTGAAACTCTGAAAAACAAATCCTATATTTTCTTTGTGATAATTTACTAACTCCGATTCTTTGAAGGTACCTATGTTTCTTCCTTTATATAAGAGTTCTCCTTCGAAATTTGAATCTAATCCTCCGATTAAATTCATCAATGTAGACTTTCCACTTCCCGATTCCCCAATGATTGAAACTAGTTCACCTTTATCAAAAGATACATTGATATTTTTCAAAGCGGTAAACTCTTCATTTCCTGCTAACTTATACTTTTTATAAATATTCTTTAGCTCTAATAATGCCATGTTGGTCACCTCCATTTAAAAGTATTTTGAAATTATATCATACTTTTATGAATTAATTATGAAAGTTTATTTCTTTGTAAAAATACCTATCCATAAAAATTATCGCATGATAAAGTTCTTTATTTTTATTTTGACCTAATTTTTACTTGCACCTCAATTATTACCCTTCATATTAATAACTAAACATCATACACAGGTTCAACCTTTTATAAAGTCATTTGTTTGATAATTTATATATTTATATAGTTTTTAATTTTTTAATATTATATACCTCTTACAAAAAACAAAGCCTTAAGAAACTAGTTTCTATATATAAAATCTTTAATTGCAATAAAAAAGGAGTTCATAATTTTATAAACTCCTTTGACATTATTTATTGTAATCAATTTACTTACAATATTATTACTATTTGTAAGCTTTGGTTTAACTGGATTGTAATTTTAACTATATAATATAAAAATAATATCTATATTTTAACATTATATAATTTTAGTTTTAATAAATAAATAACTAAGTTATAACATAGTTTAAATTCAATCTTTTACAATTTAAACATTGGATTATATTCGCTTTGTTCTATTGTTTTTAACTCTCTATAGTTACATTTGATAATTTTTTCTTTATCTCAAATATAGCTCCGTCATTATCAATTTGAATTTCAGATTTTCCATTTATATCTTTTTCATCAATTCCATCAATATTAATTTTACTTCCTTTTGGAATAGTAACTTTTATGTCCCCAATATCTTTATCAATATGATATTCATAGCCATCTTTAATATTTTTCAGATTTAATCTAATGTCTCCTATTTTAGAGTTTATATAGAACTGTTTTATCTCTCCAGTATAAACTAAATCCCCAATATTTATATCCACATCTAATCTATCATAATCATCATCTAATATAATATCTCCAATTTTACTTCTAACATCAAGAAAATTAATATTTTCAGGAATCATAATTATACTTTCAATATTTGTAGCAGTTATACTTTCCTTACTTTTGAATAATGGATTTAAATATATATCTCCATCTTGAATTTCACAGTAAATACTATCTAATGTGTCCTTTAATTCTTTTTCATTTGTCCCACTAAGTTTTTTATTCATAGTTATTATAACCTCTGAGGAACTATGTTTTTTTATTTTTAATAAACTACAATTATTCTTTATAACTAGCTTACATCCTTCAACTTTAAAGCTGTATTCTGACACTTCTTCTTTACTATATTCATTACAATTTTCTTTAGAAAATCCTATTCCGCCTTTTATAAAAGTTTTTTTCATTATTTTCTCCCTTTATATTAACTGTACAATATTATTTTTTAGAAAGTTCATTCATAAGTTTAGAAAAGTATGTATCTCCTTTTATTAAAGTTTCATAACTTCCTTTTTCTACTATTTCTCCATTTTTCATGGTATAGATGCAATCTGCTTTATTTAATAAACTTAGATTATGAGTTACTATTATCACAAGTCGTTTCTTTGCTAATTCTTCTAAGATATCTTTCACTCTTTTTTCATTAATAGTATCAAGCGCTGCTGTAGGCTCATCAAAAATATAGACTAAAGAATCCTCAACTAAAGCTCTAGCAATAGATATCCTTTGCTTTTCTCCACCTGATAAATTAATTCTTTCATTTATTATAGTCTCATATCTTAACTCTAATTTATTTATTGTTTCTTCTAAATTAAGTTTTTCAATAACTTCTTTTATTTGTATTTCCTCTATGTCTCTTCCCATTTTTATATTATCTTTAATAGATTTGTTAAGTAATTCTATATCTTGAGAAACTAAACTTATAACGCTTCTGATATCACTTACCCCATACGATTTTAGTTCTTTTTTATTTATCCTTATTTCTCCATCATATGAATTATAAAATGCACTTAATAATTTTATTAAAGAACTTTTTCCTGCTCCAGAATCTCCTACAATTGCAAATATTCCTTTTGATGGTAACTTTAAATTAATATTGTTTAAGGCATGACTTCCATTTTTATATTTAAAGCTAACATTTTTCATTTCTATTTCTTCAATAGATACAATATCGTTATTTCCATCACTAGATTTTTCAGTTTCTAAGTCAATATATTCATTAATTCTATCAAATATAGGCATTATACTTCGTATGTCTATATTGCTATTTAATATTTCATAAACTGGTTGTACTAAAATTTGGAAGTATGTACCTAGTGCAATTACTGTTCCTATAGTAATTGTTCCCTTCATAGCAAAAAAACTTCCCATACCATATATAATAGATAGTGAGGTTATCATTATTGCATTACTAATACTTCCCATTAGCATATTTAATTTTTTAAACTTAATATTATTTAAATAGTTTTCTTCTATTCTTTCTTTGAATTCCTTTTTTACTTGGTCTTCTCTATTAAAAGCTTTTATAGTGTTTATAGAGCCAACACTTCTATTGATTTTTATGCATATTTGATCATAACTCTTTTGAATTTCTCTCGACATAGGAGTAAATTTCTTTGATATTTTCCAATTAAAGAAGAAATAAATCGAATATAAAAAAATAACTATTAGTGTTACTTCCTTACATAAAAATAACATTTGAATTATTACCATAGCTATTAAAATTATATTCTTTAAAATAACAATAAAAAAATTAGCAATAAACTCACTAATGCTTTTCCCATCATTACTTATCCTAGAAACAATAGCTCCATTATTGCTATTATCAAAAAAATCTATAGGAGCATTTATAATTTTATTGAACATTTTCTCTCTAAATAATATAGTCATTTTTTCACTAACACTCATAAATACTATATTTTTTAAATATCCAAATATCGGTTGGGATATACAAACACAAAAGAACATCAGAATACCTACAATTAAATTCTTTAAAGAATCACTCGGAATTACGTTATCCACTAAATCTTTAAAAATCAATGGGACCTCAAATACTGCAATTGTATATAAAATAGTATATACTAGCCCTTTAAGCTCATACCACTTATATATTTTTGCTATTTTCCATAAGTCTTTTATAAATTTTTTCATATCTTCTCCCTAAAGTATTTGTAAAATTATACTTACTTACTATTAATAACTTTTAGTAAGTTTTCATTATTAAAAATTACATTTTTTTCAAAGTCCTTAGTATTTAAAGCCTCATGAATAACTTTTTCTATACCATACTTATCAATTAATTTAATAAGTACACACATAGATATAAAGTATATATTTCCATGACTATAATCAACTTCATAAAAATTAATGTTAATATTGTTATTAAAATTTTGATTTTTAAAAGAATGATATTGATCTGAAAAGTATACAGCTAGTCCTTCATTTAACCAAGCAGGTAAATTTGTTTTTGATTTTAAACTTAATACTACATGAATAAATTCATGTAGTATTAAGTTTTCAACAGTCTCATTATTTGATGTCTTCCACTTGTCATAGTCTAAGATTAAAATAGCATTATTGAAACTTGTCCCTATTACCCATTTAGGTACCTTTGTTTCAAGCAAATTTTCTAACTCTTGTAAATCATCAAATACATCTATTACAATTTTTTTATCAAAATCGAATATTTTTCTTATTTTATTTACTCTATTATAAAAATCTGAATAATCTCTAATCCCTTTTAATACTCTTAAATCTCTAGCGTAAAAATTAAGTCTATCCACAGCTACAACATCCTTTTTCACATCCCATTTCTCCATTTTGTTCATATGTAGAAATTATTGTTTGCTCAAGACTAAATTTCCATTTTTCACACTTTGGATCATTATTTATTAATCCATTATATGGACATCCACCCATACATATCGGTAATATTTCACATTCTATACATTTTTCATTTTCAAAAGGAGACCACATAATATAATCCATATTCATTGCATGCATCTTTTCCTCTGTTTTTTCATTAAGTTTAGCAACGTTTCCAACTGCTCTATCTATATTTCCTATATCATTCCAACATTTATACATATATCCTTCTGGATCAATTACATAAGCGCCTGTATTATCAGCACAGCAGTAATTTGCTTTTATACTTGGATAATATGGATATACCCCTGCTACTTTGTATCCTCTTTCAAAAAGTACCTTTTGATATTTACTATCTTCTTCTGCATATTCTTTTATGCTTAAGCAATTACTTGCTATAGAGCTACAAGCATCTGTATATGCACTAACATGACCCAAACTAATATTTGCACCTTTTAAGCCTTTTTTCTCTAAAATTTGTAAAAGTTCCTCAATATGATCTATATTAGTTTTATCAATATTTATTCTTATAGCTACATTTGTAATTCCGCCATCTATAAGTTTTTTTACATTGTCTACTATTTTATCAAATGTCTCATCCTTTGAATTTTTTAGTATTCTTCTTTGGTTATGAATACTAGGAGGACCGTCTATTGTAATTTGAGCTCCATTAATTCTGTAATCTTTAAACAGTTGAACAGTTTCATCATCGATTAAGTATCCATTTGTTACAATAAATGATGAGTAATGAACTCCTTCTCTTTCAGTTATCTCTATAACTTGCTTAGAAAAATCCGCTATTATGTCTTTAGCTAATAAAGGCTCTCCTCCATACCAAGTAATACTAATATTTTTTTTACGTTTAGCATTTTCTTCTACCAATTTTATTAAAGAATCTTGAACTTCCTTACTAATCATTCCTGGTTTTGGAGTTTCATAGCAATAAGGACAAGCGAAGTTACACGCTAATGTTGGAGCAATTACTAATCCTAGACCACCTTTTGAGAATTTCCCACTATAATTTCTATACTTTATTAGTTTTAATTCATCTATTTCATTTTGAATTATAAAGTTTCCATCTGACATATTTCCAACTAACTCTTTCATATTTCCACTGATTTTATCTGTATCTATATTTTCTATGTTTTCTAATACATTTAGAAACTCTTCATCTACTTCTGCTAATGCGCAAGTTAAGCTATTAAATGCTATTGTTTTTCCATTTTCTAATTCTATTATTTTGTTGTATTTAGATTTTTTCATAGTTGATCCTTTCATCTCCCCAATATTGTATTTATACTTTTTTATTAAATGCCTTAGTGCTTTAAACCTAAATTTTAATCATAAAATGTTAATTAAATTTCCGCCTAACTATATTAGTTATTAAAGCTATCGCAATTAGTGTTACAAACCATCCCACAATTGCTACTGCAAACATTAGTACATGTATATTTTGTGCATATGCTTCCAATGTCAAAGCAAAATCCATCTCTAAAGTTTATTGATTTAATAATATATCTCATTTCATACTCTCCCTTTATCTAAAATTCATATTACTCTGTAATGAATAACATTATTCGATTTTTTAATTTCATATTTAAGCCTTATAGTATATCTACTTACTTTTAATAGTAATAACATATGTCTAGCTGACACATCGATGGACATTCTGGACTAGTGTTAGAAG
The DNA here is from genome assembly GCF_048568265.1 of Paraclostridium dentum. Taxonomy (NCBI): domain Bacteria; kingdom Bacillati; phylum Bacillota; class Clostridia; order Peptostreptococcales; family Peptostreptococcaceae; genus Paraclostridium; species Paraclostridium dentum. The sequence continues at coordinate 119,609 of NZ_CP183815.1, forward strand.
AACAGTAATATATGCACATAGTGAAGGCACAATCTTCTGTACATAGACAAAACCCATGTCTATAACCTGTTGGTTTAACAATATATTTCATTTAGCCTTCTCCTTTCTCTAAAAAAAACCTGTACATGATAAAGACTCACAATTATAGGGCATGCAGCTACTATTAGACTCACAGTATCCCATACAGCTGAAATAGCAGTACCCTATTTCAAATCTTTTTGATGGTTTTTTTATAAATTTCATATTTTGTTCCTCCTAATTTCACTTAGTAAAATTTATAATTCACTATGATGTATGGTAACTTATACATCCAGAGTTTGTTCCACAGCCTGAATAAGTACCACAGTTCATTCCACATAAAGAACCACAATCTTGATTACAACTTAAAAAACAATATCCTTCTTCGAATTTTCTTGCTGGTTTTTTTATAAATTTCATTTGTATTCCCCTTCTTTTTAATTAAACTAAAATTAATACATAAATATATTGCAACTGTATACACCACAATTAAATGAACAGTAATTATTACAGTCAATATCACAACTTAAAAAACAATATCCTTCTTCAAACTTTTTTGCTGGTTTTCTTATAAATTTCATATTTTTACTCCACCTATTTTTATTAGCAAAATTTATTTGCTCCTTATGCTGGGTGATAACTTATACATCCAGAGTTTGTTCCACAGCCTGAATAAGTACCACAGTTCATTCCACATAAAGAGCCACAGTCTTGACTACAACTTAAAAAACAATATCCTTCTTCAAATCTTCTTGCTGGTTTTTTTATAAATTTCATTTTCTAATCCTCCTATTTTCATTTAATAAAACATATAGTTTCCATCTCTGTAATCAACACATCCAGAGTTTGTTCCACAATATGATGTACAGCTAGTATAGCAATATGCCTCTTCAAATTTTTTTACTGGTTTTTTTATAAATTTCATTTGTATCCCCTTTTGAAATATAGTTATAAATTCTACCGCAAATTTTTAAAATTGTTTAAAAGTATTTACAGGAGTCTGGACTATAACTATCTAATTATTTAGCATTTATATTTGAAAAAGTGGAAAAGAAATTTAACATAAAAGTATAAACTTCATGCAATATAATTTAATTAATTATTTTTTTCTTTTCCACTTCAATAATTTGTTATAAATTTAACTATTCAGTGTAAATCATTTATCTATCCCTTTAATAAGATGCCATAAATATAGATTTAGTTTCCATTATTAACTATGCATCCATTATTATTAGTTGTACAAGTACCGTAAGTACCCATACAGTTACTTGGACAATTTCCAAAGCATTGATCTTTACATTCCATGCCAAAACAGAATCCTTCTTCAAATTTTCTTGCTGGTTTTTTTATAAATTTCATTAATATTCCCCCTCCTTTTTCATTTGATTAATTATTAAAATTCATTTTAAATTTAATTTCCATTGTTAACTATGCATCCATTATTGTTAGTTGTACAAGTACCGTAAGTACCCATACAGTTACTTGGACAATTTCCAAAGCATTCTTGACTACATTCCCATCCAAAACAGAATCCTTCTTCGAATTTTCTTGCTGGTTTTTTTATAAACTTCATTAATATTCCCCTCCTTTTTCATTTGATTAATTTATTAAAATTCATTTTCACTTAAAATATGTCTTTATTTTGCTCAAATTTAAGGAAATATGAAATTTTAATCTGTGTATCTGTTAAAACTTAAATCACTCTAATTCCTTGTATAAGGTTACTTTATTCCAAAATCTTATTGAATTCAATATTTAAGTATATGTTGTTGTTATATGGTATAAATTGCAGAAAAATTATAAAATTTGTATTATTTTTAATATTTTTTATTATATTTTTTAGTCTTTGCTTATATTTTTTAACATGTAAAAGAGGTATTACTATTTATCTAAAGATAAAAGTAATACCTCTTTTAATTATTTCCTCATAAACTATATAAGTTGCATATTGTTATTTAATTTTATAAACCTTTTATATTATTAGTTATAATTGCTAGTGTATATCTAATTCCTATTTTTTATTAAATAAATCAATCTATTACAACTATTTACCGTCTCATCTGCTTTATTTTCATTAAACACAATTACTGAATCTTTGGTTTTGATTCTTATAAATGGACTTACATTTTTATGTATATATACTTCCGACTCAAACTTATCTCCATTAACCTTATAAACTCCATTATTTGTATTTGGAGTATTACTCCCTGATCCTCCAGATAAAACTACTTTGTCTAATAATTCTACATCCATTATATTGTTTACTTTATATGTCTTATGAGTTATTTTAATTTCATTATCTTTAAATTCTATAGGTTTTAATGCTGAATCCATTTGTTTAAATAAAAAGTTTATAGAAAAACCTATTATTATAAACATAAACATCATAAAAATATATCCGTATTTTCTAATTTTTATCATATTAGTTTTTCTTACTCCCCCAGTTTATTAATTCTATATAACTTGTAAGTTTATTTAAATATACTATACCTTACCTGTTTTTAATTGTCATTAAGAGTATATATTTATAATAAAATAACCCTAAATTTAAAACTTTTCTTCATATTATTCATTGTAATCAATTTACTTACAATATTATTACTATCTGTAAGCTTTGATTTCACTACTTTTTCAATTCAAACTTATATTTAACTAAAACTAAACATATTTTATTATTAATTAAAACTATATTATAACTTAGTTATTTATTAGTTTTAATATTAATTAATCCACCCTATACATTGATACTCCTTATTATAATCTACCTCATATGGGGTGCAATATTTTATGTTTGATTCTCCTATAAACCTTCTAATAATTCCCCCATGTGCAACAATTATGATTTTATTAAATCCACGTTCAATGTACTTATCTAATACGGGTATAACTCTACCTATAATTTCATTAATTGTTTCCCAATTCCTTTTATCTCCATTTGTATATTCCCCTTTACAACTCACAAAATCTTTATGTAGCTCATCTAATTGTTCTAATGTCTTATATTGATATGTTTTATCAGGGCACCATTCGTGTAAATCAACATCTACTTCTATTTTTATACCTGTATTTCTAGAAATAATAGCTGCAGTTTGCAATGCTCTTGTATACGGGGAGGATAATATAACTTCACAATCCCACAAATCTGTATTTTTAGAAACTCCTTCTGCCTGTTGAATCCCTAAACTTGATAATGGAGCTAAATCTCTACCATGTCCAATAAATCCCCTTTCTTCACAAGGTAAATAGTCAGATTCACCATGTCTTATAAAAACTACTTTCATTTTACATTCTCCCTTTTATATCTCTTATTTTTATAGTACTCTGGCTAAGTAATAATATTGTAAGAATTGTACTTACAATATTATTACTTCCTGTAAGCTTTTATAAACTTAGCTTATAAGAGCGATATGTATCTATTTGCTTAAATCCTATACTTAAAGCTGCCTGCAATTTATCATTCTCATCTTCATCTATAAAGTATAAAATTTCTTCTAAGTCCCTTTCTAATATATGATTCATAGAAGTTTTAGCTCAAGTCCTTGTTTTTCATATTCCTTATCTATAGATATTCCAAAAACTTCACAAAATCTATTTTTAGCTTTTATAAATATGCTTCCAATTATCTTTTGATTTTTAATAATAGTATATATTTCCCATATATCTATATTCTCAAAAATTCTTTCACTATTCCAATATATATTAGGATTATGCTTATCATGGAAAACTGCATATTCATCGTATTTATCGACTTCTAAAAAATCAACTTCTCCATCATTAAAATTTCTTATAAAATCCTCTTTTTTAAGTTCCATAGTAAAACTTGCATCAATAAGATTAGCATTTATTTTAGTGAAAAAACTTATAGCATCCTTATGCTCCCTTGGGTATCCTGAATAAAATTCATATCCTGTGTAATTATCTCTTAGATAATCTATAAATTGTGTAGCTATAAAATCAAAGTCTTTTTTAGTAAAAATTCCACCTTCAGATTGAATAAATTTATGATCGTTTATTGCCAATAAATTAAGAGTACCTACAATCTTTCCATTTTCATAGCATACTAGTAGCCTTTTTCCATTTTGAATAGATTTTAAAAATGAATTGTACATATCTTCATAACTTTTAAACTTTGGAAAGTTACACCTATCTTTACAACATGCAAGCTCCCATGAAAAATCTACAATCTCTTTAATATTCTCTATTTTAGCCTCTATAACCATATTCTACCTCCCCTAGCATACTATATATCTAATTTTAGTAAATTCCACCATATAATATTCTTTATACTAAAAAAGGGAGATAACAATGTACCTCCCTTTTAATTGTTTAGTTAACTATATTTAAACTTAAATTACTAATTTCATCATTATCTCATCATCTTCACAATTACCTATTTCCTTAAACCCTAATTTATTATAAATGTGAATTCCATGATCATTTTCTATGCTACAAGTTAATACAACATCATTTGATCCTCCGAATGGTTTTGATCTTATATATTCTAAACATAACTCCAAAGCTTTAGTTCCATATCCATTATTTTGATATTTTTCATCAATCATCATATGCCAAATATTGTACATCTCTTCATCATAATCATAAATAACCATGACATATCCCACCATAATATCCTCTTTATAAATTCCAAAAGGGGTGCATTGATTATAATATACATATGCTTGCGCCAAACTACGAATAGGATGTGATACAAACTTATCTTGGTCTTTTCCAAGCTTTAAATTAAAACACTCAACAAAATTGCTTTCATCAATTATTTTCAATTTTAATTCTTTGTTCATAAATTTCCTCCATTGATTTATGGGGGAACTACTAGTTTTCTATCCCCCTATTTTTTAAATAACTTAGTTCTAATGCATTGTATGTCATAATGACCAACTCCCTTCAATTTTTATATTATGATAAGAAATTTTTAATGATTACAATTAAATTTTATCATAGCTTAATTACCTATAAAGCACTAACTATAATACAAATTTATATTTAAAAATATATTAATATTTGTTTTACAAGTGATTTATACAAATTCTACATATAAAATTTTAAATTTCTATGATAATATATTTTTTAATTATAATATAATTATTTATTAATCAATAATAGAAATTCTTTTATTTGTTGCATCAAGTTCAACCTTACATCCGATTGGTAGAGTTATCATTGGATGTGTGTGACAACAGTCAAATTCAGCTAAGAACGGAATTTTTTTATCTCCTAAAACCTCTAGTAATATTTCATATGGTTTTCTACCTGTATTACAATCTTTAAATAACTCATGTTTACCCAATATAATTCCTGAAACTTTATCAAATACTCCGCTTAGTTTTAACAATGAAAAACTTCTTTCAATATCAGAGCAATCTTTTAAAGAGTCTTCAATAAAAAGTATATCTCCGTCTTTTATCTCAGGCATATATTCAGTATTCCAAATTCCCATCATAGTATTTAAATTTCCACCTATTAATCGACCTTGTACTTTTCCTTCATAGACCGTTATTAAATTATTTTTCACTCTATTTTTTTCTCTGTCTTGTTTCTCCCAATCAATAAATTCATCTGTCCAAAATTCTGGATTTTTAATCTTATACGTATAACTAACTTCATCTATTAATATATCTTCAAAGTATTTATACGTTAAATCCACATATGGCTCAAATTCACCAAATGATGCTACTAGTGCTGGTCCATAATATGTTGAAACACCTGTCTTAGCGTATATTCCTAATAATATAGCCGTAACATCTGAATATCCAATTATAGGCTTTGGATTTTCTTTAAATGCATCATAATCTATATATGGAAGTAATGAATTCGAGTTCATTCCTCCTATAGTAGACATAATACACTGTACTTCTGGATTTCTAATTAACTCATTTAATTCTTCACATCTTTCTTTAATGCTTCCTGATCTATAAAAATCACTTTTACCTGTTAAACTTCCTTTTATAATTTTAAACCCTTTATCCTCTAGGTATTTAACTCCTCTTTCAAATCTTTTCGGTGTATACACTGTTATTGGAGTTGATGGTGAAAAAATACCTATCGCATCTCCTTTTTTTAACTTAAAGTTGTTTTTCATTATACTTCCTCCACTACAAGTTTATACACTATACTATAACTATTACATTCTTTTTGCAATATACACACTTACACTAAATCTTTATTATCATAAATATTTATAGATACTTTTATAGATATTGCTAAAATAACTACAGAGATTAGTATTATAACAATATATTTTATTGTATCGGGTATGCTATTTATTATGTTCAAATGTATGTTTTTGCTTTGAATCCATTTTACGATCGCTGGAAGTGAAAGTGGAGAAATCAAAACAAAGCAAGAAGATATGTACTTTGTTTTTTCTGTTCCATATTTATACTGTATCGGAATATAAACGCCAAAGAAAATTGCTATAACTAAGAACGATATTAGTATAGAATTTATACTTAAAAAATTCATCTCTATAGGTGTTATTAATGCTGCTAATATGTATAGTACATACGTTATGATAAATATAGATGCTATAAATAAGTATTTAGACTTAACTATTTGTGAACGTGAATAAGGAATTGTTGTTAATAGTATATAACCTTTATTTTTTTCTTCTAATCTAGATACCGATCCATATAATATAAACTCTAAAAATAATATAGTAATAATAAAACTTATAAAACTACTATCAAACCCTCTTGTTTGATAGTTAATAAAAATCGGCCCTAAAATTGAAAATATTATAAAAAATGGCCAAAAGTTTTTAATTATTATAAAGTCTTTTTTTAGAAGGTTAAACATTCATAGTCTCTCCCTTCTATGTAAGCTGCCATTATCTCCGCTATAGTTGGCTGTATCATTGTTATATCATACTTTTTATCATTAAAAATTGATCTATCATGTATAATGCCTTCAAAGTACTCTCCATAATAATTTAAACTTATAAATGATTTCTTTACCTCTTCATTTAGTATATTTTGTTTTCCTTTAATAATTTTGTGCGAACTTATCAATGTATCTTTCCTTTCATTAAAAACAATTTGTCCCTTATCTATTAAAATTAATTTATCAGCTACTTTTTCTAAATCTAACGTTGCATGAGTGGCGTAAAATACACCTTTACCGCCCTTTTTCATGAACTCTACTAGGATGTTTATTAATTCATTTCTTAATGATGGCTCAATACCACTGGTGGGTTCATCAATTATTAAAAATTTTGCTTCATGAGAAAGTGCTATTGCAATTGAATATTTCATCCTCATACTTTTTGAAAGAGCCTCTATCCTTTGATTTAATTTTAAATTAAATCTTTTTACATAATTATTAAAAACTTCATCATCCCAATTTTCATATGCAGAAGAAATTATATTTTTCATCTCTTTTAAAGATAGATTATTGTAAAAATATCCTTCATCTAATACTACGCCTATCATGTTTTTAATTTCATTTTCATTCATGTTTATATCTTTTTCAAAAAAACTTATTGTTCCACAATCCTTAAGTATTTGTCCTAAAATAGTCTTAATCGTTGTTGTTTTTCCAGCTCTATTAACTCCGATAAATCCCGTAAAACAATTTTCCTCTAGTTCAAAACTTATATTTTCTAAAACAAAATCTCCAAAATCTTTTTTAAGTCCTTCAACTACTAAAATATTTTTCATTTTATTCACCTTTAAAAATTTTAATTCCATGTTCACTCTTTTAATTACTATAAAAACTTCTCTGCTCACAATCTTTAGTCTCTAATGATTTAAATATAGGGTCTCCTAAATTTAAGAAGTCCTTTATATATTCAGATTTTTCATGGTAAATGTCTTTTATACTCTTTTCAAATATGTTTCCTATCCTACTATTAAAGTACTCTATTTTATCCATTGTACAAATATTTATATCCCCATTATAAGAAATTGCTACATGAGGAGTTAAAAATCCAAAACCTTTACTTCTAAATCTTCTTCCTTCTGTAAAAGCTACATTGCTTTTATATTTTTTATTTATTTTTCCCACTATATCATTTATACATTTAAAATCCTGTATGTTTAAATATAGTTCACTATCAGCATTTTCTGCTCTTCCCATAAATGTTACAGGTCTGATTTCATAATCTCTAATACCCAAATTATGTATCCACTCTGCAATATCTTCAATTTCGTGGATATTTTTTCTTGTAACTATTGTTTCTACCTTCATTTTTACGTTACTCTTAGCAAGTTTTATTATATTATTTTTTACTGTATCTAAAATATTTGAAATTTTAGAAAACCATGTAAAATAATCATTATTTAAACTGTGTAAATCAACTTTTGTATATATTTTGGAACTGTTCTTAATGATTATATCTACAACTTCATCTGATATCCCTACTCCATTTACCAAAATTGATATATTATCAAAATCTAACTTAATTGCATGTAATAATACTTCTTTAATATTTGTATAAATCGTAGATTCTCCACCTGTAAACTCTATTTTTTTTACACCTATATTTTTTAAATCATGTAACACTCCTTTTATATGTTCTAGTGTTATACAACTTATCTCTATACAACTAAAATTTCCAAAACAATGCATACACTTTACATTGCATTTATTTGTTATTTCAACTGATGCAACATGTGGATATATGTACTTTTCTATTATATTCATATTGATTTTTTGTGTAGATTCTTGTTCATTAATTTTAATTCCATACAAATTTGTTATCTTATTTAAAAACATAGATAATTTTTCTCTAGTCTTTGTGATGCTTTCATTATGCTTTGTTGATAGCAAGTGTATAATTTCTTCATATGTTTTTGTTCCATCGATTAAACCTATTATTTCTACAGTATTGTTATTTAATTTGTAAGTCTGAATGTCATCTCTAGTTAATCTTTCATTTTTATAATTATTTTTTATAGCTAATAAGGATCTACCAGTTTCATATTTTCTTATTTCTAAATCCTTACTCCAATATAAATATTTATTGACCATAACTTTCCTCCCTTTAATTTAACTTTTAAGTTTAAATCTTTAACTCAGGTAATTTAATCTTAAAAAATAAAGCCTTAAGTATAAAAATTTAAGTTTTTATAAGTTTGATAAAAGAGATTTATAAAAAACAATTTAATAAATTTTGCTTTATTGTAAATGTCTTATAAGTTGTTTTCCCTTTCACAGTTATAAAGTATCACTGTAAATTTTAATCATCAATAAATATACACAACTTGCAAGTATATAGTATAACTTGCTTCAAAATTCATAAAAATGTGAATACCTGCTATCTAAAAAACGTATTATCCATTGAGTGAAATTCAACGCAAATCAATCAAATGTATTTAAAAGTTATTTCTTTATTTCAATTGTTTCAGGCGTAAAAAAGAACTAACTTGGCTTTTATTAATAAAAATCGAGTTAGTTCTTTTATTTAATTAAGAAACTTATTTAGGGTAAATAAAGAAACTTATTTAGGGCTTTTTAATTTTTTTGGTACTTTTGGTTGGTGATTATACCATAGGCAAGTTTTATTAGCAGATAAATTCGCTACAGACATAGCCATATCTCCAACACATTTCATGCTTTTATCTAACAGTTTTTTCATATTTGGTGTCCCCCTTATTTTTAATTACTTGTAAAATAAGCATAAAGTTTATCCAACATAATGCTAATGCACTATATACCGTATACTCATATACTTGTTGGACTTGTGAACCTATAATTGTAAATAATAAGAATACTGTAACTCTAATTCTTGCTTTTTTTTGATTGATAATTAATTCATCATTGTTTAAAGGATTGTTAGCATGCTCCGCAGGTGATAATAAATATATACTAGTCCAATTAATTGTGCTTATAGCTATTATCATCACTTCTAAGTGTATGTCGTGTATGCTATCGGCAATTAGAATAGTCGCTAGGTACATACACAGAAATGTCAAAATACACTTTGTATGACTGCTTGCATGATATCCACCTGAATATTGTCTAATGTAGCAATAACATCCTACAAAGACTAATGTTTGTAAAAACTTGTTTAGAATAATTCCTAGAGTTAGTACTAAAATTGAATTTATTAGTGAAGAAATTAATACTTCAAGTCCATAGGAACACACCTCAGTATCTTCACTTTCTATAAAATTCCTATCCTCTAAAAAATATGCTATTTTATCTGACAAAAGCTTTATCATATTGACTCCCTTGAAATACTTTAATTATTTTATAACACATAAAAATCTAAAAGTCTTAATTTTAGTATAACTTGTCATTATACAGTACAATTGGTATTAAAATATTCAAAATAAACTTATCATCTGTATAATCTATTACAACTTCTCCATTATATTTTTTTACTGATTGCTTGATACTTTTTATTCCTAATCCATGTAAAAACTTATCTTTCTTATCAGTAATAACCTTTCTATCTTTAATATTTATCTTATTAGACTTAGAGTTTTCTGCTTTTAATACAAAGAAACTTTCTATTATCTTACCTTCCAAAGATATATACTTATTACAATCGTTTATCTTTTCACATGCTTCAATAGAATTATCTAACACATTTGAAAAAATACTACATATATCTTCTAACTCCATAAAGTTACATTTAGCAAAATTTATATTGCAATTGAAATTTATATTGTTTTTATCACAAAGTTCTTTCTTATCACTTAAAATTATATCAAGTAACATGTTTCCACTATCAAATGTGTTATCATAACTTTTCAACTGATTTTCTAAGTTACTTATATAATTATTTGAACTATATCCATTTTCATTTAGTTTTTTTATGCATATAATATGGTTTTTCATATCATGGTACAACTGTCTTGTCTTCAATTGGTTGTCTTTAACCTTCATATAGTACTTATACTGCATATCTACACTTTTTTTCATTACTTTGTATTCTGCTAATAACTTATTGTCTCTTCTAATTTTTCTTATAACTAAAATAATTGAAATGTTTGATAAAAATAACAATATAGAAAAGTTTAATATATGTATTTCGCTTATTAAACCTTGTTGAGAAAATTTAAATAAATATTTAAACACAATGAAAAATGATGTAATGTTACCAATTATCGGAATACCTAAACAAAAAATATCTTTCTTATTTATTTCAATTTCACTTTTAATTATCTTGTATATAACTATATAAAAAATTAATATAATTTTTCCTAATATAATAGATTCCAACCTATAAACATTATTTGAAAGCAAATTACTCATATCATGAATAGAATTAGCCCTTATTATAAGACTCATACTTAATGCATCTATCCCTAATAAAACCATCCAATACATCAATATGTTTACTATACCTGTATAAAAATCTATATCGTAAGTTGTAATGTAAAAAACAAAAGTTAATACTATAGATATTGTTATTCTACTATTCGGATATACTTCTGTATGTAATAAGAACAGCATAAAAACTATAATAAACAACATAATTATGTTGATTTTAATTTTGCTAACTTTTTTTTCACTTGTATAATCAAAAATCTTTTTACATCCCCATAGCTCTATTATCGATGAAATCGTGATAACACTTTCCCAAAACAAACGGCTCTTTAACATAACGAGCTCCCTAATAAGCTAGTAAGTCTAACTTTAAACTCTTTATATTTACCTCTACTTACAGGAATTTCAATATCATTGATTACGATAGAATTATTTCTTAACTCATTTACCTTTTTTAAGTTTACTAAATAGCTGTGATGGCACCTGAAAAAGTTATAATTTAAAAGTTTTCTTTCAACTTTTTTCATACTAACTTCAATTGTATAAGTCTTGTCCTTTGTGTATATAGTAACTTCTTTTCTTTGAACCTCAGCATATAAAATTTCGTCTACTGGAAGAACTATAGTTTCTTTTCTAGACTCTATAGATACTATACTATGTCTGTTTAAATACTCCGATATACAAAGCTTTAATTGTCTTTTAATTTCTTCATATTCAAGTGGCTTAAGTAAATATCTATAAGCCTTAACCTCATATGCTTCAAACACATACTGAGCTATAGCTGTTGTAAAAATTATTTCTACATTGCTATCAAACTCTCTAATTTTTCTAGCTGTATCCATTCCTGATAAATCATTCATTTGGATATCTAAAAACAAAATATCTGCTTTCTTAGGATACGATTCTAATAATTCTTCTCCTGATGAAAACTCTAGCAAATTGTACTCTAAAAACTCTTCCTCTAAAACCTTACATAGAAAATCCCTTAAAATAGATCGATGTACAAAATCATCATCACAAATAATTATTTCTAAACTCATAAAAACCTCCTTATTAAAAGTCAATCCATACTTATTTTTTCATCCCATTTCTTAAACGCCTGTTGTATACAACTAACTTAATACAGTACAGATCTTAAATTAAGTTTTTATTTCTGAATTTCATTTATATTTAATTTTAAGTGTATTTACACATTTCTTATTAGTCAATTTATATTAATTTCTATTTTTAGTCTACTGTGTTAAGTGAGTTGTTATGTAGCTAAATAACAACTCACTCTCTATTTTCCATATCGGTTTTAATTTCAAAATTTTTAGTCTTTTCTATTTATATTTCTATCAAAATGTATCTTCATATTATCTGATATTTTGTTTTCTACAGCATAATATACTATTTAAATCGTGTATTATTCATGCTTTTATTAAGATTAATATTTTTTATTGAAGTATATATTGCAGACAATAATATTTAGTATTATTGTGCTTATAAGAAGTAATAAAGATCCAAGTGACACCATACTTAAAGTATCCATCATCGCTGTCCAATCCTCTATATTTGCTAAATGGTTAATATAAAAAATTTGTAAACATAACGATATCCCACACGCACTAAAACTGGCTATAGATATAATCCCCCAATATCTATTTCCAACCTTATTTTGCATTATGATATTACCCATTGGAAGTATACATGCAACTAATCCAAGCATTAAACTCCCACTATTTAATAACCCATAATCCATAATAAATTTTTCCTCCTACAGTTCTCACTTATATATTATTTTAAGTGAGGCTAATTATCATTATTTAGTAATTAACAACTTTGATTATATTATATATTTCATTATATTACCAATTATAAATTTGAATAATTTTATATATTCAATCAATCATCAGTTATATACTTACTTTACGCTGTATAATAAAATTAAAAAGTTTAGAACATAGCAATTTAGGAACAACATAACCTTATTTTAGTTACTATACTTAAATTATCACGTGATGAAGGTAGGTGCTAGCATGAACTATAGTGATGTTATGTCACAGTGTATTGAATTCATAGAAGAAAATATAAATAGCGAACTAACGCCAGATTTAGTTGCAAATAAATGTGGATATTCAACTTTTCATTTTTGTAGAATATTTAATATTTGCCAAGGTATGACTTTAATGGACTATGTTAAAAAAAGAAGATTATCATTGGCAGCTACAAAGTTATTTGATGGAAATAGAATTATAGATGTAGCTTTGGAATATGGATTCGATACACATAATGGATTTTCAAAAGCATTCAAAAAAGAATATGGATTTACTCCTTCACAGTATATAAAACGTATGGAGGACTATTATTTCAACAAAGAATCAGTATATAAAATTGGAGGTTATATTATGAATCCTGTTATTGTAAGTAAACCTGCATTTAAAGTTGCAGGGTATGGTATCCAAACAAACATTTCAAATGGCAATTTTACTAAAGATATTGCTTCATTTTGGAGTAACTACAGTGGAGAAAATTTAGAAAGCAAAATGTATGAAATTCTAAAACCAAACAAACATGGTGAAGTTGGTGTGTTCATCCCATCTAATGATAAAAATGGAGATGCTATATACCTTATGGGTGTAATAGTTAATGACTTTGAATCTGTTTCAGAAGATATGATTACCATAGAAATTCCAGAAGCGACATATGCCGTTTTTACAACTCCACCAGTAGATACAAGCAACGATTCATCCCAAAATAATTTTGCAAAAACAATAAAAGCTACTTGGAAATATATATTTGAAGATTGGTTTAGTAAAAGTGATTATGTATTTGATGAGGATAAGATAGATTTTGAGTTTTATGATGAAAGATGCCACTTTAGAAAAGATACAGTTATGGATATTTATGTTCCTGTGTTAAAAAAATAGTTTTTAAATTATATAAGTTTATAAGTAAAAAGAGCAATATTTAAATTGCTCTTTTTATTACTCAAAATATAAATATTTTAATACTTCGATTTTTTAATTTGTATGTAAAAATTCTAGTTATACATTACTATTCCAGTTATTAAAATCCCAACAAAAACCATAAC
>NZ_CP183816.1:0-44823 GCF_048568265.1 Paraclostridium dentum
TTCTATATCTAACCCTCGGAAAGGTTCATCTATAATTATTACTTCGCTTTCTAATGAGAAAGCAACTATTATCTGAAGTTTTTTCTTCATCCCATGTGAATATTCTTTTATCAAGATATCTAAAAAGTCTTGCATATTATATAGTTTAATTAATTTTTTTAATTTATCGTTTTTCTTTATAGAGTATACTGATAAAATAAAATCTATATATTCTCTACCCGTCAATGACTCTGGCAGTATCAATTCATCTGGGATATATCCAACTTTCTGTTTAAATTTTAGACTATCATTTTTATAATTTTCATATAATATTTTACCTGTATCACTTTTGATAGTCCCTAATATTAAATTAATTGTTGTAGTCTTTCCAGATCCATTAGGACCTACAAGTCCTAAAACTTTATTTTTATTTAAAGAAAAACTGAGATTTTTTATAGCAACAATTTTATTGTTATAAGTTTTTGTCAAGTTCTCTACATAAAGCATAGTTTACACATTCCTCCCAGTACTTAAATCAATTTACAGACTTAGGTGTCCTAAATTTAAATCTTTCTCTTTTGTTATAGTTTTAAATTCTTTAGTGTAATTTTAATAAATTAAAGTCCTATCTATTTACACTCTATATTAACGTTAAGCCCATTTTCCCACTTAACTCCACCAGTGAAACTTCCTTTACCTTGAACTAAACACCAAACTGCAGCTCCTAAAACAACAGTAGCTCCTAATGCTAAAAGTACTGCTACGAAAACTAAAAACCATGCTTGTTCCTCAGTTATTTCAAAATTATCACACTCTATTACAGGTGCATTGTATTGTATTAATTCCATTTCCCAATCTCCTCCTATAATTTAAATAGAACACCTAAGTCAAAAGACATTGTTAGATATTTGACAACCTTGCCTTTGTATAAATTGTTGCATATCAAAAAATCGTTTGCAATATTCATCTCGAATAATGTCAAAATTTTTATATAATTTAATAAATTGAAATAAGTAAACTTGTTTAGTTAATCTAATACATATACTATGTAATAATATTGAAATTGCATAATACTTACTTTCATTATGTAAGGATACTTTGAAAATAAATTTTTATATTTTGTATATTAAAAATCACATAAGTCTATTTTTGTTGAAATTTGCTTAATTTTGTATTTTTTTGTTATTTCCTTCTCTATTAGCTAACTTTTTCTCTTTTCTAAAATTTAAAGTTCGGATGAAATTTAATAATATTTATTCTAAGTATTAAAATAAATATTATTGTAAGTAGTTAATTCTAACTTATATGTTAAAACTTTTAAAATATTTTATATTTAAAATGAGTATGTATTTATATTAATCTAAATACATATTCATTTTAATCCAATTTTATTTGATTTCACTCCATTTAAATTGATTTATTTTACTTAACCTGTATAATAATTATCAATCTGAATAACTACAAATATGTAAAGGAGTTCATAATGGTTTTAATATCTTTATTCCAAATCTTAAGCATTCTGTTACTAGTTAATGTATTTGTAATTATATTTATATCAATTTTTAAGTTTTTAAAATCTAATAATCAGATCGATACTGAAATCAATAAATTAAAAGATAAGGAATAATATAAAGTTTTATATTGTAACTAATTTTAATTAGTTTTTTTTTATTTGTTATAGTAAAATTTTACTCAAATCAATATTAGGAGGATTTAAATTATGGAGAAAAAACAATATGTTTGCCCTAAATGTTCAAATACATCTTATGAAAGTGATCAATTTCAAGCTACAGGTGGAAACTTTTCAAAAATATTTGATATCCAAAATAAAAAATTTATAACTATAAGCTGCACTAAGTGTGGATACACTGAACTTTACAAAAGCAATACATCAGATGGATGGAATATTTTAGATTTTCTTATAGGTTAATATATCAAATTCAAATAAAAAAGGGATATTATATACTAATATCCCTTTTTTATTTGAATTTGATATTAAGTATCTCATCCTATTTTATAAAAATTACAGTTTTTTCGATCTTTATCTTCCGTTTTTAGCTAAATTTTCTAAATTACAATATATTTACCCATTTTGATGTTCAAAAACTTTCTCATAGCCTCTGAGACGTTTTTATCGATATATAAACTTTATTCTTTGATAGTTAATAATTTTTTTAAAAGATTTTTATGAAAAGTCAAAAAATATATTGCTCATACGTATAATTAAATTAAGTATTAAGATAGAAAAATAAATATGTCATATTGATAATATATTTTGATTTAAATAGATTAGATTAGAACAGAAAAGTACCTTTACTAGTCTTTACTATTATTTAAAACAGTATTTAATAGTATTTATAGTATTTAAGTAACAGTGAAAGCCTTGAAATTACTTATACTGAAGCAATTAAAAGTGTCAAGTTGATAATTAAAAGTGTCAAGTTGATAATTAAAAGTGTCAAGTTGATAATTAAAAGTGTCAAGTTGATAATTAAAAGTGTCAAGTTGATAATTAAAAGTGTCACTTTGATAGTATTAAAAGTGTCACTTTGATATCATATTAATATAGCAAAAAGTTAATACTGTTAAATTAAAGTGTCAAAATTATAAAAGTGACACTTTAAAATTATACATATGATATACTAGTTTTAGTAGTTAATAGAATTGGGGGATATTATGAGTAATTTAACTGATATAGAAAATCCAAAAATACTTATGAAAAACAATGTGCTAATACAATCTAAATATAGTTTAACATTGAATGAAAATAGAATATTTTTGTTAATACTTTATAAACTTCAAAAAAACTATAATGGATCAATGCATTGTGATATTCATTATGATGAATTTAAAGAAATAATAAAAAGAACGAATGATAGAACTGTGAAAAAAATAAGTAGCTATTTAGAAGGTCTTATGAACAAAAGTATATTTTTCATTGAAAAAAAGAGAAATGATAAATTGATTTGGGGACAATACAATTTTATATCAGGATACCAGTTTGATGAAGAAACTCAGATTTTTAGAATCGAAAGCCCCAAAAAAATTTATACTTTACTAGATCAATACTTAAAGACAGGATATACTCCTGCAAACTTAGCTATACTATTTAGTTTAAAAAATTATAATGCTCAAAGATTATATGATTTAATAAGAGTTTGGTCAGGAACTAAACAAACTATAAATTATAAAATTGAGGATATAAAGATGTATTTAATGCTAGAAGATAGTTATCCTCAATATTCAAATTTTAAAAGACGTGTAATTTTACCAGCAATAAAAGAGCTAAATGAAAGTGGTTTTTTTGAAATAGATATAAAAGAAAATAAATCAGGAAGAAAAGTTGAATCAATAGATTTTATAGTAAAAGACTTAGATAAGAGAAAGTATTTCTCTAAAGATGATGTAATTGATCAAATTGGGGAGTCTAATATTTATGAACAGTCAAGTGTACCTGAACCATTTGAAGAAAATAAAATAAATTTAAAGGCAGAGAAATCTATTTTAAATAGAAAATTTTTTGTTCCAGATGAAACAGTTTTTACAAAAGGAACCTTAAGAAGTTTTAAAATGGATTTCGAAAATATAGATTTTAAAAATGAGTATATGAAAAAAGCATTTGATGATGCAGTTATGATAACTCTAGATAAAGATGATGTTGAAACTATAAAAGCCGTATCATATAAATTCTTTAAGGGAACTTTAGATAATAAAATTTTGGAGTACAAGAAAGAGTATGAAGAAGATTTAAAGCATAAAGAAGAAATGGATTTATTTTGGTAGTCTTAAAATATGTCAACTTGATAATTACATAAAAGTTTAAACAATAAAATATATATACATATTAAACATTTTAATTATAGTAGACAAATTAATCAAAATGTGTCATGTTGATAATTTTAAAAAATCATTATGTATCAAAACTTCAAGCGAAATGATAAGTGATTGAAAATACTAATGTTTAACTATATAAAATTATAATGATTTCAAAAATAATTTATATAAAGGCAACACATTGATAATTAAATTCAAAAAGATACTGTTTTTTAATTAAAAAACAGTATCTTTTTGATTAACTATAGCTATTTACCATCTTCAATATCTTCAACATATTCTAAAATATCTCCTGGCTGACAGTCTAATATTTTACAAATACTATTTAAAGTTGTAAACCTAACAGCTTTAGCTTTATTATTTTTTAATATGGAAAGATTAGCCATAGTGATTCCAAGCTTTTCAGAAAGTTCCGTTGAACTCATTTTTCTCTTTGCCATCATTACATCTAAGTTAACTATAATCGCCATAATATCTCCTTATATAGTCTTATCATTTTCTTCCTTTATTTCAATTGCCATAGTATATAACCTACCTAATACCAAACTTAAGAATCCTATAGCTAAAGAAATAAATGAAACTAAAATAGCTGGTATTATGTTAAGGGCATAAAAGTAAATATTAAATAAGTAACATAAAAATAATTGTACCACATTAAATATCAAAATTTCACTAAAAGCACACAGTGCTATAGATTTTAAATGATAAGGAATTTGTCTTGAAAAAGGATTTTTTTTAGCAATTAAACTACATAATTTTTTTAATGATATTAATGCTATTAAATAAGGAACTGCACATATATATACTCCTACAGATAAAATAATAGGTATATTTGAGCCAACTATGCCTAGGTTACTTTTTAAAAATGCTGTAAACCCTAGTGGCAAGAATAAAAGTAAGCATATTGTTAATCCTATCCCTATCAAAACAATGTTATTTAGTATTTTTGAACTAATATTTTTCTCCATAATTATTACCTCGATCTTTTTTTTATTTGATGTTTTTTATTTTAATTATTTCGTAATTGATTTTATACAAAACAAAACTAAAAAGTCCTATAAATAAAGAAATAAATGAAATTAAAACAGTTGGAATTAGGTTAATTGAATACAAATAAATATCAAATAAATTACATAAAAATAATTGTACCGTATTAAATACAAAGAATTCACTAAAAGCACATAATGATATTGTTTTTAATAAATAATTAGTTTCCTTTGAAAATGGATTCGGACTATCTATTAAACCACATAATTTTTTCAGTGTAATTAATGCTATCAAATAAGGAATTATGCATACATAAACTCCAGTTGAAACAAATAAAGATATATTTCCACCTACTAATCCCAAATTATTTTTAAAAAAATAATTGAACAATAAAGGTATAGGTAAAAATAATATTAGCGTTATAAATATACCTATTGAGACAATATTGTTTAAAGTTTTTGAACTAAAATTTTTATCCATTATTTTATATCCTATTTTAAAATTTAAATCATTAACAATTTCAAATATATTTACTGTCTAATATGTTTTTTCTTAAATAAAAATAGCATAAATCTAAATATTAAAGCTAAAATTCCTATGAAAGAAAATAACCAGAATATAGGGATTAAGAAAAATGGTTCCATAAGAGTTCCATCTGCAGCAACCTCGGATCCTATAAAATTGAAAGTTACTAAGCATCCTATTGCTATTAAAAATGGTATTGAATATAATATATTTTTTTTCATTGTAGACTCTCCTTTAAATTTGCTTTAATTAAATTATAACAGGTAATTATAATAAATCAATATAAAATTATTGTTTTTCGATAAAAAAGTATTCTTTAAAAGTATTTAGATGCAAATTTAATTATGAAATTGTATAAAATGTTATATAGATTTTAATTAGATGTTTATGGGAATTAAGGTCAACTATCTTATAAGCATAAGTAAAAAAGGATCTAGAGGATTAGATAGTAAAAATCTTTTAGATCCTTTTTAAAATGTATAAAAATAATATTGATTAATTGATACATGTATAAAGTAATTAATCATAATAGCCATTAATTACTTTAGAGATAGTACATATACTCCAATTAGAAAGAGTGCTTATTTCTCTGTAAGTATACTTTTTCATATTGAATAAATTTTTTATATTGTCTATATCATTTTGTGATATTTTTTTACTTCTTGGTTTTAAATTTGGATTAAACTCTTTAAGTTGATTTTTTAATTTGGCTATTTCATTTACGGATTCTTTATAGTATTTTCGCCACTCATTGATAAGATTTTCTTGCTTTTCCATTTCTGTTTTTAACTTAAAAACTTCTTCTTCTAATTTTGAAATTTTAATTTCAAGTCTAGTTTTTTCAAATTGAAGTTTTTCAACTTGCTTTTTATTAGATAAACTAATCATAAAAAAACCTCCGTTAATAAGCTACTTAACATTAACTGTAGTATATTCTCAAAAAAAATCAACTATTTTTTTAGAAAAACTAAATCTATTTTTGTTAACAAGCTAAATAACAAGTAAGAATGTTAAATTCCTAGTTGAAATAAATATTTACAAATGTGAACAGATTTAAATATTTATGTGTAAACTAAAAAGCTGAATTGAATACATTATTAGTATGAATTTTTAGATATTAATTAAACTAATAAAAAAAGATTGAACAGAAGGGGTAGATTGACACATGGAGCAGAAATACAAAGAAGAGTACTTTAATATTCTTAAGGAAATCTTGTGTACTGAATCTAATATAAGTAAATCCTTTGATGTATTGATAAATAAAATTATACTAAATGAATTTGATTCTATAGATGACTATAACTATAAATTAAATTTAATAAAAGATATTTTAAGATATCACAACGAAAGAACTTATTTATTACAAAAAATATTGCATGATTATTCAAATTTAATTACATTTCCAAATGAGTTTAAAGATTTAAAAATTAATGATAATACATCTAAAGATAATTATATTAATAAAAATTATTTAAATAAAGATTTAGAAGAATTAAAAATTGATGATGATTATGAAATAATAGATAGGTATAAAGTAGATTAATACTTATAATTTTCTATATATACAATTTAATCATGCAATAAAAAAAGATTAAATATACATTTAATCTTTTTTATGGTTTCTTGTTTTTTGTTGAAATAATTTGTTATTTTTAAATGATATTTTTATAAATGCAAATATACATAAAATAGAAAGTAAAAAAAGTAGTATATACGAAAGTAAATTTTTTATACCAAATAATAAAATTATATTGATAATTAAAAAAGTTCCATAAAAAACATACTTATTTGCATCTTTATCATCTGTATGATTTAAACTTAGTGCCAATATAGACAATAAGATAAAAATCAAATTTGTTAGCATAATTATCACCTACAAAGTTATTTTTATTTAATAAACTACTTTAATATGTATAGTAATAAGTTATACCCGTATATATGTTTTTGTAGCAGAAAATTCATATATATGGACAATATATTAATACTCAATTATATTTAAACTTTTAAATACTAAAGATAACATGAAGTATATATTAAATTAATTTTAGTATTTAACTATTTTAGTGATTTTATATTTTCAATTATATGATCATGTATTTCAAGCAATGAATCGATATCCTTAGAATCTAGACCATCAAGAGCTAGTAACATTGCTTTATAAGCATATGCATTATTTTGTGATTGTTGGTAAAGGTAATCACCTTTTTCTGTAAGATTTAGTATAATCTTTCTTCTATCTATTGTTGATGATTTTCTTTCAACTATATTTTGTTCAACTAATTTATCTACTATTAAGCTTACAGAACTTTTTGAAAGAGACATTGACATTACCTCAGTAAGATTTTTTAGTGTTAAGTCTGAATTTGTAGCTAATGCATTCAAAATAGATAATTGTTGTATAGTCATACCCAGTTCATGAGCATTTTTTTTTGTAAAATCACTAGTTTCTTTTATCACTGAATAAAATGATTGCAATACTTCTATTGCTTTTTTAAATTTAGCGTCAGTATAATCCATGAGTGCCCTCCAAAAAATATTTTATGTTTAAATAGTTTTATATTAAAATTATTTAAACATAAAAATTTATTGATGTCAATTTTTATATACTATAATTATAGTATATAAAAATCCATCAGAAAACATTAATATGAAGTCTGATGGATTTACTATTTAATATATAACTAGTACTTTAAATTAGGATCTTTTCTATATTTAGTATTGTTCTCATATACATTAGCTATTTTTAATAATTTACCTTCTTCAAATTTAGATCCTACAAAAGTAATACCTATTGGTTCTCCATTACTTTTATATCCAGCAGGAACAGTAAGAGCTGGATAGCCTGCAGGTGCATATGCCATTGCTGCTTGATTACTTAAAGATACTATTATATCTGCATTTTTCAATATGTTATCTATTTCTTTACTAGCTATTTTTTTATTAGACTCAACTAAGTTTTTATATTCATCAAGAGACATTTTATTTGCTAGAGATTTTTCTAATAAATCTTGTCCATAAGGAGCTCTGTTCTCTAAATCATCTTTATTAATATTAACTATATCTTTTAAACTGCTTACACCATTAATCTTAGCAATTTTTAGATACTTGTCCATATCAAATTTAAACCCAGCCTCTAATGATTCACTCATTTTTACATTGTTAATTTCATCAGAGAAAGAAACTATATGAGTTTTAGCTCCCATATTTTTTAGATCTTTTTGTATACTATCAAAAAAAACTAAGTCACTATTTCTAACAGCGAGCGGTTTCAGTATAGCTATTTTCATGCCTTTTATTGATTTTTCATTTAAATACCTAATATAATCTTCATCTAAGTTTTTAGAGGCTATTGTATCTTTATCACTTGTATCATATCCATATATAGAACTAAGTATTAAAGCCGCATCATCAACATTTTTAGAGATTACACCAGCTGTATCTTGTGATTCAGCTATAGGGACTATTCTATCTCTACTAACCAACCCTATAGATGGCTTTATTCCTACAACAGAATTCTGACTAGATGGATATATTATAGATCCAGCTGTTTCAGTTCCTATTGATGCAACAGAAAATCCACTAGCAACAGATGATGCTGATCCAGAACTAGATCCTCCAACATCGAACTTACCATAAGGATTTTGTGTTTGGCCTCCTAAAGCTGAGTATCCACTAGAGGATTTTGTTGACATATAGTTTGCAAATTCGCTAAGGTTAGTTTTACCAAGTATAATAGCGCCTTCTTCTCTTAACTTTTTAACAATAAAAGAATCTTCATCTAAAATAGAATCTTTTAAAGCGTAAGAACCTGCAGTAGTATGCATTTTATCTGAAGTACCTATATTTGCTTTTAACGTTATTGGAATACCATATAACTTTCCAGATCTTGTTCCTTTATCTTTTTCTCTTGCAATTTTAATTACATCTGGATTTAATTCTATTATTGAATTTAGTTTATTTATATCATATTTTTCAATTTTTTTTAAATAATAAATAACTAATTCCTCACAAGTAAGTTTTTTAGAATCATATAGAGATTGAATATCTTTTATATTTGCATTTGATATCAAATCACTAATGTTCTTGAATTTTAAATCACTCATTTGATCTAATTCAGCTTTAAATTGATTTATATTAATATCATTTTTTGATTTAGTAACTTTTTTTTCATCATATTGCATTTTAACTTGTTTGTTAACACTATCTTCAATCATAAACGAAGCGAATTTAACCATTATTTTTTGAAAATTAAAGGCTATAATAACAATGAATATAACAATTACTATTAATGAATATTTTAAAAAATTTTTCACGATTTCTCTCCTCATATTTATATTTATAATTTAAGACTATTTAATTTTAATTAAATTATAAATTAGTATTTTCTTATTTTTCATAAAAATTAGTATTTATTTTTTTAGTGTTACCTCCTTGAGGAAATTCTATCATAGAAAAAAGGAATTAAATCTTAATGTTTTCTTTCCTTAAGTGTCTTTTTCGTAACATAGATGAGAAGATGTTAATATATATGAATTATTTTGATTTGATTATTAAAATGAGAATGTAAAATTTGCAATTAAGATTAAAATGGAGATAATAAAAAAGGTGACCTAAAACTCAGATCACCTTTTTAGTATCTTTAGTGTTGTAAAATTATAAATAATTAAATCAGCCAATCGTAAATCGAAATATTAGTATTTGAGCATTAAAAAGTAAATAATGCGATGGTTGATATTGTAGATAAAAATCCTAGAATTAATCTCCTAGAGTTAAACCCCTTTTTATATCTAATTAAATATAGAAATAAATTACAAAATAATAAAATCATTAAAATTTCAATAACAATTTTTTTTACAATAAAATTAGTAGGCAAAGCTGTAACTGTTATAAACAGCTCAGATAAAGTGATTAAACTTAGAACTATAAAAATTGACTTTTTTCTTAGCACTTTTCCTTTTTTAAATAAAGTAAAAAATAAAGTTAATAGACCTGTTAGTATAAAAAATATACCTATGATTGTCATTAATAAAAATACCATAAATTCTCCCTTTTTAATTTTAAATATGCATGTAGAGTAGAAATAATACTATTAAACAGGTTATATTATTTAACGATAACATGACAAACTTAATAATTATGCACTTTGATATAAAAATTAGTCTTATATTTATATACTATTTTTCATTATATAGAGACCGATAAAGTTATAATACGGCGATAATATCAATTATTATATAGTAAAGTTAATAAATTATTATTTTATAAATCATAGTTATATGGTTTTAATGTTTAGCTAGGTTACAAAGCATTTAGAATAGAACACAATTACATAGTTATGGAAATATATTGTTATACAATTTAAAAACAAAAGAATGCCTAGATAAATCTAGGCATTCTTTTGTTTTTTTCTAAACTTTTGAATTTTTTAATTAAAAATAAATTGAAAATTATAGTTGAGGATACTAAAATATCCATGATAACAGTAGAATTATCTACATGGTAGAAATACAATAAAACTAAAAGTAGTTTTTTGAAAAATAATATATTCATTTTACCTCCAAGTTTAATATCCCTAGAAATTAATTTGTTCTGTTCTAATAATAATAGTAGCAACTAATTTATTAAATGTATGTTAAATTAATTTAAATTTATTAGATTACAAATTTAAATTTCAACATACATTTAAAGTATCTACAGTAGAATTTTAAAACTATTATTTATTACATATGATAAATTGATTTTAAACTTAGTATACAACGTTAAAACAATTAAGAACTATAAGTTATTCTAAAATTTAATAAGTATTAAATGATGATTTAATATTTATTAAATATGTTTAAACTGTTAGAATTGGAACTTTTGATAGCTAATTAAATTAGTAAATATGTATTTTTTTATATTAAAATTAATGAGTTAATTTGTTCAATTTAACATTTATATATGGTAAAATTAAAATAAAAGGATGTGATTATATGCGAAGCATTTTAGTTCCTATTGATGGTAGTGATAGAAGTCAAAAGTCCTTAGATTTTATATTAAATGAGTTTTCAAATGAAAAGGTTAAGATAACCTTGATGTGTGTAAATGATGTTGTTTTAACTAATTTAACAAATCCAATGATTATAGATATGAGAGTAAAAGAATCTGAAAAAGAAATAAAGAGTATGCTAGATCGTTTAAAAAGAAAGTTACAAGGTTATGAAGTAAAAACTTATTATACAATAGGTGATGCAGGGCAAGAGATTATAGAGAAGTCTATAGATGGTAAGTTTGATTTAATTGTTATGACTAAATCAACTAAGAAAAACTTTATAGACTCAATAGGGTCTGTAACTTTATATGTAGTTAAAAAATCTAAGTGTACTGTAGTTATAGTTCCAGAATAAGTTATTTTCATTACAGATATAAAAAAAGGAGCATTTAAATGCTCCTTTTTAATATATAAAAACAAGTTAAACTCTTATAATTACATATTTAATATTTCTATAATATAAATAACTATGCATTTGCATTAAATTTCTCTAAAGCCATTAACTCTGTTAATTTCTTTCTCATTAGGATTAATAAAACTCCAAAAATACTTACTACAATAGTAATTAACACGAATATCTTAGTATATCCCATAGTTTCTGTGAAACCAGCAACTTTTCCTGAAATTAAGTTTGAGAAAAAGAAACTCATATACCATGCACCCATTGCAAGTGAGCTATATTTTTGTGGAGCTAATTTATTAAACATGGCCATTCCAATAGGAGATATACATAGCTCACCAACAGTTAATAAGAAATAAGCTAGAAGAATAAATAATATATTCATTTGCTTACTTCCATCAAATACTCCACCTAAAGTTTTGATACCTAATATTACTGTAATAAACGCTGCAGCTGTAAGTAGCATTCCTAGACCCATTTTAGAAGGAATAGATAGGTCTCCGTGCTTTGATTTAGATAGTTTAATCCATATACTACCTAGTACAGGAGATAATACAACACATAATATTCCATTGAAAGATGTTAACCATGGAACCGGAATTACGAAACTTCCTAAATTTCTATTTACTAACTCATTTGATAATAATGTAAATGATGTTGATGTTTGATACCATGCAGTCCAAAATAAAACAACAAATATAAATAAAACACCCATTGCTTTTAATCTGTTTTTTTCAACTTGAGTAAGAGCATTATCTGCACTTTTTTTATTAGACTTGTTTTCTTTATCATAAACTGGATACTTACCTTTTTCACCTAACCATTTTGGAGATAGAACTATAAGTAAAAAGCAAACAATAAACATTGCTATAGCAGCCATTAAAAAAATATATTTATATCCATACGCTGCTATTTCTCCATCAGATGTTAATTTGGCAAACCATTTATCTGATATAAAACCAGCTATAATAGGGCCAAAGAAAGAACCTATATTTATAAACATATAAAAAATACTGTAAGCAGCATCTTTTTTTGATAACTCATCTTGATCATATAAAGTACCTACAAGAGAACTTATCTGCCCCTTAAAGAATGCTCCTGCTATTACGAGTACTATTAATCCAGACCATACACTTGCTATATTTGGCTTTGCAAAAAATAAAAGTATATATCCACATGCAGTAATAAAAGATCCTAGTATAAGTGACTTTTGTATTCCAAGCCACTTGTCTGATATATATCCCCCTATTAAAGAACCCATATAGTTTATTCCTTGATATAAACCTATAATTGCAGTTGCTTTTGCTACGCTTAAACCTAGCCCATTTTGACTAATATCTGCTGTAAAAAATAATATTAGTATAGATGACACTGCATAACCTGCATAACTTTGAAGAGCAATAGATATATTTGCTAACCAAAGCCCCATTGGATGTTTTACCTTTTGATCCATAATTAAAAACCCCTTCCCATATTAATTAGTCTCTAATTATATAATATCACCATAGATAACAATATTTAATTATTTTTTTACATAATTTTACAATAAAATATATTAAAATATTTTTATATTTAGTATTTTTTATCAGAATATTTTCACATTTGTAAATTTGTTAGGTTTTAGAAAATGGACATGTTAAATTAATAAAATAAGACAATATATGGAGTTGATTTTTATAAAATGATTTATTAAAAATGCATACATGTGCTATACATTAATTTAAATAGTGATATTTTAATCAAAATAAGTTAATGTATAGCACAATTTATAGAATTAATATTTTAAGTTAATGTATAAATTAATATCATATTTTTCATTGTATTAAAGTTTATAGAGAAGTAATCTTAAATTATTTATTAAACTTCTCCACTATTTCATTTAAACATGACTTGCATATAGGTAACTCTTTATAATACTCTATATCTTCTTCACTAGAGCAAAAAGAACATGTAGTTATAGCTTTTTCAATTTTGATATAATCTTTAAATAGTTTTATACTAACAGGACTGTTCTTTTTTAAATTTAACTTATCTCTCATTTCTTTAGGTAAAACTACTCTTCCTAGGTCATCAATATTACGGTTAACGCCTACTGTTAAATCCTTCGAATTTTTCTTCATTGCATTCCTCCTTAAGTGAATTGTTTAAGTTTATTTTATTGGATATTCATGGAAAAGTAACTGTAAAAATTTGTCAAAATAGCTCGAAACATTGAATTTAAGCCAAAAATTTTTTTATTTACATTAAATCATATGAGTATGGAATGTATATAAATAAATTGTGAATTTTATTAGAATTTAAATAGTAGATACTATTTTACTATTGATTGATTTGCTAATTCATTAGAATCTATCCAAATTTGACCGTAAAAGTAATTTTGGAAAAATTTTGATTTCATATAAA
The DNA here is from genome assembly GCF_048568265.1 of Paraclostridium dentum. Taxonomy (NCBI): domain Bacteria; kingdom Bacillati; phylum Bacillota; class Clostridia; order Peptostreptococcales; family Peptostreptococcaceae; genus Paraclostridium; species Paraclostridium dentum. The sequence continues at coordinate 14,160 of NZ_CP183816.1, forward strand.
ATAATCGTATGTATTAAAGTATTTTACTTGTTTTATAAATACTAAGTGGAGTTAAGCATAAAAAAGGGAAGACAATTGTCCTCCCTTTTTTACGCTTAAGAAAACTATATTTAACTAATTCGTGTATATAATCTGTGGATCATAGTAATGCCAAAATTTTGGTGAAAGTAAAATATTATCAGTAATGGGTGAAGTCATTAGAGAGATGAGTGAAGCGAAATTTTTACTTAAATATATGTTAAGTTACAACTTCATATATATCGGAAAGCTCTAACTCAGCGTTATATGAATTTATATCATATATAGAAGGACAACAGTTTTCAATTATTACATTTGGTAAAAATATTGTAAATGAACTCCCTTTATTTAAATCACTTTCAACATTAATAACTCCATCATGAAGATTTACTAAGGATTTAACAATACTTAATCCTATTCCACTTCCTTCATTTGATCTAGTAAATGACTTATCTATTTGGACAAACTTATCAAAAATAACTTCTTGGTTTTCTTTAGATATACCAATTCCCTCATCTCTTACTACAATCTTAGTCCATTGATCATCTATGTTTAAATTTACTAAAATAGAAGACCCTTTATTAGAAAATTTAATTGAGTTTGATAGCAAATTTAATATAGAGCGTTCAATCATATAAGCATCGCACTTTATAATATGCTCTTCTTCTTCAGTATCAAACTGTATAGTTATACCTTTCGATAAAGCATATTCAATTACAGATAAGGTTACGTCTTCTACAATAGACACTATATTATAATTTTTAAACTTTACAGTAAGTGTACCTAGGTCTATTTCAGATAAATCCATGATATTATTTACTAGTCTTGTCATCCTCTGACAGTTTGTACGTAATATTTTGCTATATTTGTTGTATATAGCATTAAAGTCTATTGTATTTTTTACACTAAAACTATCTAACAATTGAATGGACGAATAAAGTAAATTAATTGGAGTCTTTAATTCATGCGAAATGTTAGCTATAAATTCAGTTTTTTCTTTATCATAAGTTTTAAGTTTTTTTACTTCGAGTTCTTTCTTAACGACATTTGATATATCTATATATGTAACTGCAATCTCTTTTTTATTAGTTTTTGAATTTATTGTTTGAACACAGCAATCTAAAGTAATATTTCTATCTTCAATTTTTATTACACCTCTCCAACAATTATTTAAATTTAAGGATTTTATAATTTCATCATATTCTTTTGCTTTGTAAATTTTATCTTTTAAAAGTATATTTAATTTATCAAGGTCATTAACACATGAATAATAATCTCTAACTTTTTTATTAGCATATAATAAGTTTGCGTTTTCATCGAAAATTAACATAAAACTATGTTTGTCATTTTCTGATAAGTTATAAAATAAGTTTAAATTATTATTTAATACTTTGGTTCTAGACATATAAATAAACAATTCAATTAACGCTCCTATAATTACTATAAAAAAACAAATATACGTTAATGATATAGATACCAATTTATTATAAAATGTTAATCGAGTTGATATGTGTATAGCATAAATTGCTTTTATTGCAAGTATTAAAACGCTAGAACTTAGAACTACAAATATGGACTCTTGATCTTTTATTGACTTAAAAAACAGAGCACTTGAACAAACAGTATATGTGAAAGCTAAAAATGTATTATAAATTAAAAATGTATTTGAATTAAATTCATTATTGTAAAAAAATAATCTTCTCTCAAAAGTACCTAAAATTATAGTTAGAGATATAACAATAAATATTGAAAGAGGTTTATTACTAATTAGAATTGACCTAAACCTACTATTTGGAAGTATTGCAAGTATAAGTAGGAAAACTCTAATTAGGGATGAAGATATAACTACATATAGTGAAGAGGATAATTCCTTGTAGTAATAGGGAAGGTAATCTATATGGTTGAATAAAATTCCTACTGACAACCCCACAAACATTAATAGAATTAAAAAAATACTTTCATTTTTTGTTCTGTTGTAAGAAACTAAACAACTTCCTATTCCTAATAAGGAAATAAGGAAATTAAAGAACTTTATAAAATGCAATGTTGATTTTAGATAACTTGATTCAATATTTTCTTTAAAAAATACATTTGCAATAATAATAATAGATAATGTTAGCATGCTTAAAACAACATATACCAATAAATTATTTTTGTTGATTGTGTATTCTCTATCTATTATTTCCATTATAATACCTCCAACTTTTTATATAAATCCTAACATAAAAATATATTTTATTTTGTCGTTTTTTGTTTATATTTACGAAAAAATTTTATATTATATAAATTCAAAAATAATAAAAATACTATTAAATAAATTTAGAGATAGATAGTTATTATTGTGTATATATTAAAGCTATGTATTTTCTAAATAGAGCTTATTATTTAAAGAAAATATAAATTTAAAAACTATTAAAAATATATTAAAAAAAGATTTAATATACTTTTAATGGTTAGAAACTTAAAAAGCAATATTATAATAAGTACTAAAGTATTTCATTTAATAAAAAAGCTAAATGGAGGATACTTGTCCTCCATTTAGCTTTTTATATTAAACATCTTGGCTTATTTCATTATTATTTTTGTCAAAATACTTACAATTTACGTAAGAAGATTTTTTGCTTAATAAATCATTACTGACAACAATCATAGATGGACTATCCAGTTTAAATGATTCCTTACACTTATATGTATCATTTATTGTAATTTCTACATGAGAAACTCTAGAACCATCAGATATTAAGATGAAAGCGTTATTACTTTTATATGCACCGTTGTATGTATTATAATTAACTAAAAAATTTTCAACTCCAAGTGTTTCTTTTTTTTTCGTAGAGCATTTAACATCGCTTAATATATAGTTCCCTTTTTTGTTTTTTTCACATATAACAACCCCATTATTATATTTACTTGAAAATCCTACAATCTTAGAGTTTTGAATATAAGTATTATCTACAATGGATATATCTTCTTTATTTGGCGAATTTATTAATTTAGAGCCTATTAAGTATTGCTTAATAGATTCATCAGTATTGCCAGGTATTTTAGTATAAGTACATCCTGTAATAGTAAAACTTAAGATTATTAATATTATAAAAATTATTTGTTTTTTCAATTACATCCCCCGTAAATTCAAATTTATCTATTTATCCACTCACTCCAACTAACATTTAATATCGGCATTATGAGTTAAAATTTAAGAAGTTGATTGATTTAATTTGTTAATTAAGTTAACAGATAATTTTTATAATGAAATATAATAATACTTGATTTTAAGTCTATGTTATTATATTTCATAGTTGATTAAATCAGCTTTTACAATAATTCCTTCAATAAAAACACCAAACATATTATCTCCAATATCCATATAACTTGACTTTACGCCAACAATTACATTTCCACCTAGTAAGGCTCCTTTAAATCTTAATATATCAAAGGCTTCTTGTTTTGCTTTAGCAAGGCTATTTTCATAACCACTAGCTCTACCACCTACTAAGTCAGTAATACTTGATATAAAGTCAGTAACGACCCCTGTTCCGATTATTACTTCAGAACTTTCTATTCCTAAGTACTCACTTATCTTATAGCCTTCTAATGAAGGTGTTGTTGACAGTATAATGTTTTTGCAAATTGATTTTGCTTTTTTACATTCTTCTTCATACTTATCTAGTTCTTCAGTTTTTCTTTGATTTTCAATTGCTAAAATTGCTTCATTTTTACTCTCCTTACATTTGGGGCATATATCATCACCCCAAAATCTGCCAAGAATTTCCCCACATTCAGTACATTTTCTAGTTGATTTTTCTAAAAAAGCCATAATAATCTCCCCTCAACATTTCGTATATAATACTAATTTTCCAACAAATTTAAATATATTTATGTATCAAAAAATTACACTTTTATAATTTTAAATATTAAAACGTTTTATCTTTCCATAATAAATGCTTTTCACCTGAAATACCGTCCGTATAATATATCTCAACAGGCTTATAAATTTTCCTTTTATCTTGATTTTCTATATCAACACAATCTACATAATCATTTAAAGTAAAAACAGAATAATTTTTAAGGTTTGGTTTAGTAAATGTTGTGTAGGGAGTCTTTGTTAGCCATAAGTTAATCGATTGATATATTGTATCATCGGTTTCTTTTATAGTCTTTTCTGTAGATTTAACTAAATTATTAGCAGGACCAGTGTAGATTATATTTTTTTCAGGACCAAACTCATCTACTTTAATAGATACATCTTTATATAAAATAACATCTTCATGTTTAAATATATAAAGTCCAAGTAATGCAAAAAATATAGTTATAAAAATACAACTAATAGCTACTAGCTTTATATTTCTTTTTAATAAAGAAATCTTAATTTTTTTTAATATATCTATTTCTGAATTAGTATCTGAATTAGTATTAGGCTCAATTAAGAATAAAGACTCTTTCATTATATTTAAATCGTGTAGACATTCATCACAAGAGCGTATATGTATATTTATTAATTCCTTGCTTTTCTCACTACATATATTATCTATATACAAAGGAAGCAAGTCTTGAATTATTTCACAATCAACTTTTTTCATAAATGTTTACCTCCATATTTTTTCTGATTTTTAATTTTGCTCTATGATATGTAACTCTTGCCCAACTTTCACTTTTTGAATGAATTTTGGCTATTTCTAAAAAAGAAAGTTCTCCAAATGTTCTTAGACAAAAAACTTCTTTATATACATTTTCAAGTTTATCTATTTCCTTATGAACTTCGGATACATTTTCTTCTAAAATTAAATTATCTTCTAAGCAACTAATACTATTTGATTCACATATATCTATTTCACATTGTTTTTTAAGCTTTTTTAAATATGAAAAATAAGTGTTTTTTCCTATTTGACATAACCATGATCTTACATTGCATTGACCCTTGAAATTTTTTAGGTTTTTTAATGCTTTAAAAAATGTTTCTTGTGTTATATCTTCAGCTATTTCAGTATTTTTACAAATAGATAGGATATATCTATAAACATACTTGAAATGCTGGTTGTATAAATTTTCAAAATCATTCAAAGTATAATCCTCCTTACATAAATGAGACTTCTAAAAGTTACTTTCGTTACAAAAAATTTAAAATAACTTAAATTTATATAGATAATAATTATAACTTATATATCTGATATAATTATCCATATATAGGGAGGGTAAGAATATGAAAAATTTAGTAGTTTACTATTCATTAGAGGGTAATACCAAATTAATAGCAGAGTTTATAGCTAAAGAAATTGGTGCAGACATGATAGAATTAAAACCTAAAAAAGAATTTCCATCTTCAGGATTAAGAAAGTATGTATGGGGAGGCAAGAGTGTAATATTTAAGCAAAAACCAGAACTTATGAATAAGGAAATTGATATAAGTAAATATGATAATATATTTTTAGGTACTCCTGTATGGGCTGGGACTTATGCAGCTCCATTTAATACTTTTTTAGCTATTAGTAATATAAATAATAAGAATATAGCTTTATTTGCTTGCCATGGCGGTGGTGGAAGTGGGAAGTGTTTCGCTAACTTCAAAAAAGAACTTTCAGAAAATACATTTATAGGGGATATCGAATTAGTAGATCCATTAAAAAAAGAAACTGATAGTTCATTAGACAAGGTTAATAAATGGCTTCAAACGCTAAACATATAAAATATATATTTAAAACTTTGATATATATTGAGTTATAGTCAGATCAAAACTCTTAAAAGAATATACTTTATAAAATAATGGTAAATTATTTAATTTTAGTGCAAAAAATACAAATTTTACTACAATTTAAAACTTATGTGACAATTTTGTGATACCATATATATTGAGGGGTTATAGAATTTTAGGGGGAGATGATATAATTGCTTTTTGAAGATTCAAGTGAAAATAAAGAGCTTATTAAGTATGGGGTGAATTTTTTCAAAAAACCTTTATATGTTAATATGGCTGTTTCAGCTATTTTATGTTTTGAAAGTTCATGTTTTTTAATACTAAAGTTAGTCCATAAAGAAAGTGATGATATATTATTTTCTGCATTTTACACAACTTTATTTTTAATTTATACAACATGGACATGGAGTTCGTTTGCATATGAAATAAAGGAAAAAAACATAGACTATATTAAAAACTAAAATATAAAAATAAAAGGTATGTAAACTGAATATTATAATATTCAATTTACATACCTTTTATTTTTACAAACATAAGCAAAGTTCAATAAAAAATTAGTGGAAATTCAAATTGTATTTAATAGTAATATATACATGAGCTATTAAATCAATTAAAGTGTTCTTATTCGATTTCAAGAGAATCAGTTAGATAGGTGCTATTATTTAGTAGCCTCATACATATAAAAACAACAGGTTTTCCAAATGAAATATTTTCTTCTCTAGAAAATTCAATAAAACCTATTTTTTTATATAACTTGATAGCTCTCTTATTAAAATCAGCAACTCTTAGACAAATATCTCCTCTATATAAAAAGGTAGTCCTTCCGAAATGAATACATTCTTTTATGAAGTCTAACCCCAGTCCTTTACCAGTATCTTCAGGTCTTATCCCAAGTCCGATTTCCATAAAGTTTGATCTAAAGGTATACTCATATATACCAAATAATTTATCATTAGAATCGAACACAGAAAAGTAAAAGCTATTATTATCTTCAAATATTTCATCAATAGTTTCTTTTACACCTTCTTCTGGGATATTATAAAACTCATAAGGATATTCATATTTCCAGTTTATATATGTGTAAACCTGAAGTTCATCCATTTCTAATATTTTTCTTTTATACATAATAACCTCCATTTTAAACACTCTATGAATGCTCATTTAAAATATATTAGACGTTAAATGTAATAATCCTAGAAAAATATATAAATTAATTTATATATTTTTCTAGGATTAAGAATTTAATATAAATATATTTTTATATAAAAATATATTTATATTATAGACATGTATATTTTATTATAGTATATTGTATACATAGACATCAAGAAACGACATATATTAACAATCAGTAGGAACGGACATATTTAGAGGGGCTTTAAATGCCCCTCATTAATCAAGTTAATAATACTATCCCCCCAATAATAGTATTAATATTAAAATACCCCCTTTTAAAGACTGTATCGGAAACAGTCTTTTTTTATTTGTAAGAAATTATCTATCTAGAAGACTACTGTCTTGTGATGTATATATACCGCTTTTACCTGCAAATACATAACTTATTACACAAGCAATGAATATAAATCCAATATTAGCGGATCCAAATAATTCAATTCCCATTATAAAAGATGCTATAGGTGTTTTTGTAGCTCCTGCAAATACTCCTATCATTCCAAGCCCTGCTAAAAATTCAATAGGAAGTCCGATAATACTTGCAAGTAAGTTTCCTAAAGTTGCTCCTATTACAAATAATGGAGTAACCTCTCCACCTTGGAATCCTACAGCAAGCGTAAGTGATGTTAAAACAATCTTTATTATAAATGCTCCTTTAGGAACAGGCTGGTTAAATGCATTACTTAATAAATCTAAACTTAATCCAAGATAAATTCTAGTTCCAAGAATTAAAACTATAATAATAATGATAATACCGCCTATAAAGCTTTTTAAAGATGTATTTGGTATCTTGGCTGCAAAAAACTTCTTCAAAGCATGCGTAAGCTCTGCAAAAAGTTTGCTAGTGAGCCCAAATAAAACAGCACATAATATAACTTTAAAAAATACATCAACACCAGTTAAAGATACTCCCATATTATAATGACTGTGCTGAACCTTAAAAATTTCTGCTATAAAGTTTCCTATATAACTTGATATAAAACAAGGTATTATTGCTTCATATCGCATTTTACCAAGAGTTGAAACTTCAAGTCCAAATACAGTTCCTGCAATAGGCGTTCCAAATACAACTCCAAAACCACTACTTACACCACTGATTATAAGTATTGTATAATCCATTCCTTTTAATCTTAAAAGTTCCCCTATTTTAGAAGATACGCTAGCTCCTATTTGAACTCCAGTACCCTCTCTACCAGCAGATCCACCAAATAAATGTGTTATAAATGTTCCAAAAAACACAAGTGGAGCCATTCTAAAAGGAATCCTTCCTTCACCCTCATTAATTCGTTCAATAATTAAATTATTTCCTTTTGATGAATCTTTACCATATTTAGAATATACATAACTTACAAAAGCTCCTCCTAGAGGTAACATGTATAATAACCATGGATTTGATTCTCTTGTACTTGTTGCCCATTGTAAGCTTTTTAAGAAAAATGATATAACAATTCCAACAACAATCCCAGATATGGATGCTAGCAAAAACCATCTTAAAAATACAATGGATACTATTTCACTTTCTTTTATATGTTTTTTTAATTCATTCACAATTAATCCTCCTAGTCTATTTTCTGCAAAAAAACAGACTCCTACCCTTAAATATTTATAAGAGTAGGAGTCATTAGCATCTTATGCGTTTAATGGCGAACTCCATCGCCGATTTAATTTACCAATTTATTATATTATAAAATAGCTAAAATTTCAATTAAGTTACAAAAATATACACATTGTTGATTTTATATTTTTAAAATAGTATGCTTTAGTAAACTAGGGGATTAAATTAATGGGGGGTTAAAGTTATGAGAGAAGTTATGATTATAAAAATGATTATAGGAATATTTTTTATTGTATATGGACTGATAGTATCAGCAATAGAACAGTATAAAAGAGTTCCGTTATTTTATAATTCTAAAGATCAAGTAAATGGAGTAATAAATGGTTTTGCATGCATAGTTGTAGGAGTTGTTGTTTCTGCATATAATCTAAATCAAGGTATTATTATTGGAATTATAGCTTTTTCAATGTGGGGAATAGAAAAGCTTATAATATCCAAAATACTTAAAAACAAAGATGAAAAACTTTCTAATATATAAAAAAGCACTTCGCATTTTCGAAGTGCTTTTTTATTATAATTTTTATCTTATAAAATTCGTATGTAATCTATCTTCTAAATCTGGTTTTTCTATATTATTCTTTTTACCAATATCTATACATTTTATTATCCATGCCATATTTTTGCCTAAAACTCTCATTGTTTGTAATCCCTCTACATCTTTTTTTACTTCGTCTGAAGTGTTTCCATGGACCATATTCCAATATTGAGAACTAACAATTGGCATATTAGAGATAGTAAAGTACTTATTTAATTGATCAAATGTAGCAGTAGTTCCTGCTCTTCTCGCACTAACTACTGAAGCACCTGGTTTAAATGCCATGTGTTTTCCTCCGCTATAAAATACTCTATCTAAAAAAGATACTAATGATCCTGCTGCAGATGCATAATAAACAGGTGATCCAAATACAAATCCATCTGCATACTTTGCCTTTTCTACAAAATCATTAACTCCATCATTCATGAAGCATTTCCCTGTATTTTTACATGAACGACATCCTATACATCCTCCTATAGGCTTATTTCCTATGTGAAAAATTTCTGTATCTATTCCACTTTCTTCTAGTGCTTTTGAAACTTCTTCTAATGCTGTGTATGTACATCCATTTTTATTTGGACTTCCATTGACTAACAATACCTTCATACCTACACCATCCTAATCTAATTTAATTTTAAATATATTTACATCCTTAATAAAATTATATAGCGCATATTGAACATAAAATCAATTAAATTTTAACTTTTTAATAAAAACTAAAGATAGTCTACCTAATCACTAGATAGACTATCTTCAGTTTTTTCAATTCATTTATATATTTAACTAAGCTAATCTTTAAGATAGTTTTAAATTTATAAAACTATAACGATTAAAACTTAATAGAATACCCCATATTAATTTTAAATTAAAACTTTATTTACCTTCTAAAAACTTAAACATTATCACTATCTGTATTTATTTTCTTCTTTTATCACCCTTACAATTAATTTCAAATAACTTTACAGCCTTTGACTGAGTCATTCTTGGATTTATAATGCATGTCATTAATGCTAAATAATTTCTGATTGTTAAATCATCATTGAATGAATAATGAGATAAACTTTTAGGCATCTAATCATCATCTCCTTACAATTTTATAAATTTATACTACAATATACATCTATACACTTATTTAATGTAAGTTTAACATGTTTTTTAATTAAACTTACATGTCAATATTGTAAGAAAACTTCAATATTTTAATTTAAAACAAATTATATCTATGAAAAATCTGCTCTAAAAATAGTTAAACATAGTAACTCCCTTGAATTTAGAGTTTATAAGTATAAATATCTTTATTTTTTTAATTCCCTATATATGTAAAATATGAAATTAATTTCAAGTTAATTTATATTTTAAAATTTAAGAAGTATTTACTTTAATTTTTCAAGTTTAATACCTTTACTTATACGTACACTATATTCTATTTAAATAAATTTAATATGTTTTTTATATGAAATATGTATTAATTTTTTCTAATTAAAAATATTTCATATAAAAATATAAAAACTTTTAAAAAAAATTGAACCTTTTTGTTTTTATTTATCTCTTATATTGTAAATGCATAAAATCGAATTGTATTTTATAAAATAAAAAACATTAATTTATAAAATAAATTTATTACTATATAAGATTTTTAATGACAAAAGGAGAATATACATGGAACAAGCAATTGTAAACTTAACTACTGATTTTAAGAAAAAAGAAAATACACTAATAAATAGACATGAAGTTATTAATATACCCGATTTTAACTTAAAGAAAGCTCTTAACAGAAAATTTAACTCCCCAGATGATGCCCCTATAACTAGAGTTCAATTAGAGAGTCTGCTAGCATTGAATTTAACTGGAGCGGGAATAAACAGTCTTGATGGCATTCAGTATTGCAAAAACTTGAGTTATCTTGGTTTATCAAAAAATGAGATTAGTGATTTAAGCCCTATATGCAACCTAAAAGAGCTAGTTACTCTAAATATAGATGAAAATAAAATCAATAACATAACTTATTTACAAAACTTAACTAACTTAACTTATTTGACTTTAAGTGAAAATTATATAACCAACTTAGAGCCTTTAAAGAACTTAACTAGCTTAAACTACTTAGATTTGAGTTCAAACCAAATAGAAAATTTAATCCCTCTATCAAAATTGACCAATTTAGTTTGTCTTAGTTTAAATAATAATAGAATAAGAAACTTAAATACTTTAAATGGTCTGAATAACATTGGTCTTTTAGACCTACAAAACCAAGAAGTTGTTTTAAATAATTATGAATTTAATTTCGATTCATCACCTATTGAAATTAACAATGTTATAAGAAGCATAGATGGATCATTTATACATATACTTGATAAGGATATTTCTAGTAATGGAATATATAATATCGATTCAAATACTATTATATGGAATGATATATATGAAAATTTAGAATATCACTTTTCTATAAAAAAAATCATGAATTCTGAAAAAAGTGAGTTTAGTGGTAAAGTGGTTCTTCCGTATAAATATATATCTACACCAATAGATAAAATACATGATAAATGTAAAGACAACAACTCTGTAACTAAGCGAGATTCTTTCAAAAAAGATTTCTCTTTAATCAATATGTTAAAAAAAATCTTTACTTTTACAGGTGTAGCTATAAACGATTAAAGATAATACTATCTTTAATACTATTTAACTCAATTAACCTGTATACGTGTTGGTAAATATAAAAGCGATTAGGATTTATTCCTTTTTGCTTATTTTAACTATTAAAACTTTTTAATTTTTAGTTATTATTCAATTTTATTTAGTTAGTTTTATAGGAGGATTTAAAAATATGAAAATTATCGATGCATACATAACCCTAGCTTTAGAATGTAGCGATTTAGAAAACTTAACATTTTTAGAAAATGGAGAAAGTCGATTAATTGAAAAAATACCTGCAATAGATGGTTCTTACCCATCTATTGCAGTAATAAATTTTAGCAGAAGACATACTGCTCATTTAACAAACAGCAAGTTAAATCAGCAAGTTTTATTTGTGGAAGGAACTTATCAGGTTTTAAAGAATAAAAGTGGTACTCCATTTTTAAATATTAAAGCTGTAAAAACTGTTTTGAAAAATAAAAAACAAGTTGTTGATATAACAAATATTAGGCACAAAATATATAATGATTTTGAAGAAAATGACCTAACTTCATTGAAAGAAAAATATTTACATAGTTGTGCTGAAGAAGAAATTAAAAATTTAAAAGAAGTTATAGAAAAAAGAGATTTACTTAAACTACAATATCAGTTGAAATTCCAGGAAACTCAAAAACTAAAGCATGAAAAGAAAATATTAATGTTAAAACAAAATGTAGGTCAAACACCTTTAAGTAATGGAAGTTAAATAAAAGAGTTAATGATTAACTCTTTTATTTATTTTGAAAACTATTTTAAATAGCAATCATAAAGTAAATCATATCATCATAAGGAGACTATTATAAAATGAAATTTTTTAAGTTTGTATTATTATTATTTTTAATATTTACGGTATACTTAAATACAGCTTTGCTAAAGCATTGTTTTAAAAAAATTTTTAAATATTAAAACTAACTAGGTTGTGAACTTTTTAAACTTTTCATAGCCTTTTATTATTTTTTGTTAAAACCTTGATATATCTTATAAACTCGAAATCTGCTCTCTTTTAATATCTGAATTTTTACTCATTAAATATTTTATCTAAAATTTTACTTTCATTTCTATAATTATGGTATTATGTTTAATATTAATTAGATTTTAAATTAATATTAGGAGGACATTTGATAATTGAGTAGCTTAAAGTATTTAAAAATAAGTAAACTTGTATCTAAATGTAAAAATGGAGACTCTCAAGCTTTTTCAGATTTGTATTCTTTAACTTATCAAAAGGTTTATTTCCTATCTTTAAATATTTTAAAAGATAAGTCTATGGCAGAAGATGCCGTACAAGAAGTATTTTTGATTGTTCTAAAGTCAATTGATAAGTTAGAATCTCCTAAATTATTTATAGCATGGATAAATAAAATTACATACAATTATTGCATTAAAGAGCTTTCCAAGGCAAAAAAATTTGGAGAGGTTCATTCAAATTATGTTTTGCCTACGCTAAGCGATAATTCAAAAGATGTTGACCCTATTGAATCATATATTCTAAAAGAAAGTAATTGCGAATTGATGAATTTAATTAATAAGCTTTCATCTATACATTCAACAATACTGATTTTAAAATACTTCGATGATCTAAAAGTTTCAGAGATTGCATATGTTTTAAACATTTCTGAAGGTACTGTAAAAAGTAGGCTAAGTAATGCAAAGAAAAATTTATATAAGTTATATTCTGAAGAAAGAAAAGATAATAGAAAAATTTATGGATTTATGCTATTTGAATTCTTTAAAAAGGCATCTAATGAAAACTTACTGAATTTAAATTCCTCAAAAAATATTTTGGGAAATGTATTATATAAGTCTCATTTTAATATAGGTAAAAGTTTTAAATTCAAAATTAACCATAAACAAGGTATGTCCAAAACTATGGCAGTTTCACTAACTACCTCAATAGTGGTGTCTACTTCTGTTCTAGGTATTTATGAAATCACCAAATACGATTTTTCAAATGTAGGTAATTTATCTTCTAAATCTAATTTATTAGATACTATAAATATATCAATAAGTGATACATCTAAAATTACAAATAATCCAGTTTTAGTAGATATTCAAGTAAAAGATAAGTCTCTAGTAAATGATTTGTATATTAAACTTGGTAACTCTGAAAAACTCTTGGGTAGCTATGTAAATCAATCTACTTATAGATTTAAAATCACTAAAAATGGGGATTATAAGGTATTTGTAAACTTTAAACAACACTCTCCTATAGTTAAGGAATTTAAAATTAATTGTATAGATACAGAATCTCCAAATATTATAAACTACACATATGATAGTAATAAAATTATAATTAGCTTAAAGGATTCTAGTAGTGGAATAGATTTTAATAAAATTTATTTAAAAGATTCTAATGAAAAAATGTTAAACATCCAATCAATAGACAAAGATAAAGGTATTGTTGTTGTAAAAATAAGTAATTTACCTTTATACTTAACTATATATGATATTGTTGGAAATAAAGCTGTATATAATATAAAAAAGGTATAGGTTTCAAAATATATAAACTTAATGTATAAGGATAATTTAAAAATGAAAAAAATGCGATGGATAATAAACTTACTACTTTTAATTATACTGTTGTTTAGCTCTTATAAAATAATAAACAAATTTATACAGTATAATAAAGCTGATAAAGTATATGATAAAATTTATAAAATTAAAGAATCACAACAAGATAACAATGATAATTCAGTAGACTTATCTTATATTAATAAAGACTATAGAGGCTGGTTAGATGTAAATGGTACAAATATTCACTATCCAATAGTTCAATCAAGTAATAATGAGTTCTATTTAAATAAAGATATGGATAAAAATTATCTAGAGTCAGGATCTATCTTCCTAGATTACCAAAATGATAAATTTAATGATTGCAATACAGTACTTTATGGACATAGTATGAGGAATGGAACTATGTTTGGCCAACTAAAAAAATTTAAAGATGAAGATTTTTTTAATAAATATAAAACTATATCTATCTCTGAAACTGATGGTACTGTTTTAAACTATACAATATTTTCTGCTTATGTAACTGATTCTAGCAATGTTTACAACAAAACTTCATTTGCTTCTAACGAAGATTTTAATAATTTTTTAAATAAAATTATTAAAGATTCTTTATTTAAATCTTCAGTAAATGTTGATTCAACCGATAAAATTTTAACCTTATCTACATGCAGTTATGAGTTTGATAATGCTCGCATGGTTGTTCATGCAAAACTTGATAAATAGAAAAGCATACTTAAATATTTAAGTATGCTTTTCTATTTATTAAAATTTATATTGTCGTCAATATATACAAAAATTTTATTTTTCGATAAACTTCACTTGAATTAGACACATAAAAGACATTTTTGAATATATTAATATTGTAGTTAAATAATTTTTTATAAACCTAAGTGATTATTTATACTATAAATTTATCATAAGTATAGGTGAAAAATATATGTCATATTCAAATTGTTGTGGTCATAACGATTGTAGACCTTGTGTAGAATATATACCTTGTTTCGGGCCTGCAGGACCAGTAGGACCAACTGCTACAAATCAATTTTTATCTTTAGGTGCAGGTTCTGCAGCAATTCCTGCTGTACAAACACCAATAACTTTTAGCTCTACTCTTGCTACTAATGGAACTGATATAGCTGGATTAAATCCTATAATATTAGCACCTAATCATAGTTACTACGTTTCATATAATATTAATGCAACTTCTACAGCTACACCAGGGACTCTTAGTGGTGTACTTTTACTAAACGGTGCTTCTATACCATCAAGTACTGCAAGTATTACTACTACAGGTATTGGATCTGCAAGTGTCGCTGGCCAAACTATAATAAGAACAGTAGGTAATACAACGTCAACATTACAACTTGCAACAACTGCTTCTGCTATCAATATATTTACATTAGCAAATGCAGGTATTTCAGTAATAGAAATATTATAAAGTCTTTTATATTTAATTTATAAACTTTATGTATTAAGGGGTTATAACTTACTTTTTAAAAATTAAGTTATAACCCCCACCTATACTATAAATAAAAAATGCTCTAGAAACTTTATCTAGAGCATTTTTTATTTATGGTTGTGAATATATGCTAATCCATTTAAACTTATATACTTAAAATAAACTATTTTTAATTATAGTTAATTTTATAATATCCGTATTAGAAATAAAGATAATACAACAACTAAATACTTACTTACACGAGGTTATAATATGAACATACATTTACATATTTTTATCACTACAATAAACATTTTAGTTTCAATGTTTATATTTGCTTTATATTTATATTTTAAGAAAAGTAGCAATAATCTCCTTTCTAACAACTGTAATAATTACAGAACTAATATATTTAGATCTATAATTTTAATCTTTTTAACAACTATTTATATATATAACTTTTACTTGCCCAAACATACAATTATGTTTATAATTCTTGAATCAAATCTATTATTAGTTATTGCATATAGACTCAAAAAGTTAATCTCTTTATAACATATCAACAAGTTAGCTAAAGTTCAGTATTTTTACTTTAGCTAACTTGTTTTTTCAATTAGAAATTCTAATACACTTCTTTTTTTATTACTTTAACTATATTTTTTATTATTAAAATTAAATAATTAGATTTTTTACAAAAATTTGTTGACCTAGTTAAAATTTTATTATACAATCTTATTGAAATTAATTATCATTATAAAATGAAAAGGAGAATCAAAAATGTTATTGATTTACTCACTGATATTCACAATGGTGATATCACTATTTTTTACGTCTAGTATTAAAAAGCATTCAAACTTATACTACATAATCGCTTTAACCATAGCTTTGCTAACTAGTTACATAAATCTTTACGGAGAAACATACAATATAGAGCTACAAGGGCTTCTACTAGCATCTTATAAATCATCAATGAAAGGTATTTTATCTGTATCTTTCTTTATTATCGTAATGTTTACAGGGGCTCTTGATAGAAAATATTCTATAACTAAAAAACTATTAAGTATAAGAGCTCAATTAGCTATAATAGGATCTATACTTATACTTCCACATGGCTTAATATATACATATTTTATTTTTGGAGATTTTGTTAAATCACTTACGCTTCCTGGATTATCTATGATTCACCTGACTATAGGTTTAGTTGCATTTTTAGTTATGATTCCATTGTTTATTACTTCATTTAAATTTGTTAGAATCAAAATTAAGTATGTTAAATGGAAAAAAATACAAAGATGGTCGTACTTATTTTATGGATTAACTTATTTACATGTAGCTCTTATTCTTTTAAACAAAGATAATGTAGATATATTAAAAATTGTTATTTATTCTACAATTTTTATAGTTTATACAATACTTAGAATTATTAAATGCTTTAATGAAAAGAAAGTTAAATCAATGAAAGTATCAAGTGTTTAGTTGAAGTTTTTACCACATTTTGAATAAAAAAGGATGTCTTTTTTAGATATCCTTTTTTTATACTTGTTACAGGCAAATTGATAAGATTCTTGCAGCCTGTGTAACTTATTTGGATTGGAGGACAAATATCCTCCAATATTTATCATGCAAATTAAATCTATTTTAGATTTTGTTATCTAATTTAATAATAATTTAATATATATTTAATAATTATTAAATATATATTAAATTATTATTAAATTTTTTCATATCTACTATTTTACATTTGTCTTAAATACTTTTAATACATTCCAATAGTTTTTACTTTGTCGGACAAGTGTCATCCATCGTTAAATGAGTATCAATTCCGATACATTTGTTTCAATCCTGTAACATATATTGATTTTAAAAATCAGCGTGCTATACTATAAAAATTAAGAGGGTTAAAAATACAGGTGTTTGTGATATAATCACATTTGATTATTTTTTATGTTATTAAGAATACCTTCATAGGTAATAGGTTTTTACATATCATTCTTAAAACAGTTAAATAAAATATATATTAATAATATAGAAAATAAGTTTATATGGTATATGTCTTTATATAATTAGACTTATACCATTTTTTTTATTAAAATACTTCAAATAGCCTCTAACACCTAGTATATGAATTGACTTATAATATATCTGGGGGGATTCAATTAGATACAAACCTCAATAAATATCTAATTGATTTAAAGTTATACAAATTTTAATACATAGAATAATTTGGAGGAAATTAAAATGGCAAATGGGAGTTTTAAGGGTCTATATACGTTTCAACAAGTAGCAGATATTTATGGTTTAGATAATTCAACGTTACGAAAACAAGTATCAAATGGAAAGCTAATCGACAATGTTGAGGTGAAAAAATTCGGTAAAACTTGGTTAATAACAGAACAATCTATGATAAAACACTTTGGTGTTGATGAATTTAATTTGTATATTGGTAAAATTACTTTGGACGATTTAGATGAAGTGAAACAGAAAAAAATTAAAAAGAAAATGGATAAAAAGTCTGAGTTAAATGAACTTAAAATAGGTATTTAAAAAGTATAAATATAATCTTTTTCATTATACAATTTTTCCATAATGAAAAAGATTATATTTATTTTTTTAACTCATTAAACTTATAGGTATTATAAAAAGAAATAGTTATATTTGAATCGATTTGAATTATGATTTATCTGAATCTAGATTAATAGATTTGAAATACAATGAATTTGTGTTGGATTTGGATATATAGTCATATAAATTTTATTAAAAAATCTAATTTAAAGTATTAATTTTTCTGTTTACTAGACGTATATCTAATGTACGTAAACAATTATACTTTTATATAATTTAAATAGAATCAATTAAAACCCTATATTTTTATTGATTGAGTTATATAAAACCTAATTATGTTTTGTTTTAATTTTTTATACTTAATACAAGTAGAATTATATTTTACCCTCATTGTATTAAATTATTAAGATTTATCCTAATTAGCCTTCTACACACTAACATATATAAACGGTGGCGTATGAAGGTTAATTTGCTTATATATTATTTTTTAATATTGAATTATATAGTAAGACTTGTTCTAGTCAACTTCTTTATAATTAACATCTATTATTTGATCATTTTCTAAAAAAGCATCTTCATTATTCCTTTTGTTTTTAACAATGTATATTACAATTCCTATTATTAATAACAATGTCATGGTAATTCCTCCATTTTTATTATGTCTTAAATTTTCAATTTACATTATTGATTTGCTATTTCTAATTCATTGCTTACTAGCCCTGCTCCTACTGCTAGTATAAATGGAACTATCATTAAACTCCCTATTATTGTTGTCATCTTATTATTCCTCCCTCATTTTTTATCCTATACGCTTATATTTCCTAGCTTTATTCTAAATGCTTTAATATTCTATTGTTGATTAGCTGCATCTAGTTCATTACTTACTAGTCCTGCCCCTACTGCTAATATAAATGGTGCCATCACTACACTTCCTATTACTATAATGTATAATCTCTCCTTCATTTTTTATATTTATTCTATACACTTAAGTTCATTTTAAGTTTTATTGATTTGCTATTTCTAGTTCATTGCTTACTAGCCCTGCTCCTACTGCTAATATAAATGGAACTATCATTAAACTCCCTATTACTATTGCCATCTTATTTTTTCTCCTTTATTTTTTAGATTATATTCTTATATTACATCTATACTCTTAACTTATCTTTATCTTAATCTTAAACATTTCTTAAATATTTTAAACGTCTATTGTTGGTTAGCTAATTCTAATTCACTACTTACTAGCCCTGCTCCTACTGCTAATATAAATGGAACTATCATTAAAACCCCTATTATTGTCATGTATAATTCCTCCTTTGTTTTATTTGTTAACTCTATTATACATTTACATCCTTAAAATAGCCTTGCATCAACCTTAAAGATTTCTTACATTTTTGATATATTAAATTTATTATTATAACAATCTAAAACTAACAAAAATAGATATATAAAAAGGAGCATCATTAATGATGCTCCTTTTTATATATCTATTTTTGTTAGTTACAGTTTAAAACATTTTCAATTGATTTTTTAAGTGATTCAATAAATTTATTTTGAAGTTGATTTGATAATTCTAATACAGATAAATACGGGTTTAAATCTTCTAATTCAACAAGTAAAAGATTGCCTTCTTCATCTCTGCATGCATCAATCCTTTGGATACCATGATCTATATTATTCCATTCAACAAATTTCATCGCAAACTCTAAGTCAGATGTAGTTGCCTCATATTCTTTTAATTCCCATCTCTTGCTTTTGTCTGGTGCATAAAGAGCATATTGAAACTCTTTATCTATATAGTAAAAAGACACTTCATATTCAAAGTTTATCGCTGGCTGAATTAATGTATTAAAATCATCCTTTGGAACTTTTTCATATAATTCTTCTTTTGTTACAAATTCCATTCCTATTGAATCTGCCCCATCTTTTGGCTTTATAACATACTTATCTACTTTAGGCAGTTTATTAATATTATTAATTGAATCTACAGTACTGATTACAGGATATCCTAAGTTAGTTAATTCAATTAGATAGTCCTTTCCATTCATATCTCCCTTTCCATCAAATGAGTTATATGTCTTTAAATTATTTCTTTTTATTTTTTCTCTAAAATCATTATACTCTTTCGGGAAATTTGCAACAGGACCTGCATTTCTAAATATAGTTAAGTCAAAATTATCATTAAACTTATTCATATCTTTTGGATTACAAATAACTAGGTTAAATTTATCTACTAATTTAGATGTTATAAAAAGGTCTTCTTCATAGTAATTTCTTCCGTTCGCTTTATAATATAAATCTGTTACGAATAATATTTTTTTCATAATAGCGCACTCCTTTTTAATACATTCTATCAGATTAAAAAATATTTACAAGAAATTTTTAAAATTCAGAATTATTATTTCATAAATGATTAAATACTTCTTCTATTTTCATTTTTGGCCTAAATTTTTGTTTATTTTAAGTTTAAAAGGTCAAAATAATTCCAATTTTTTTGACCTTTTAAACCTTAATAATGTACATATTGTAGTATTTTCAATATATACATCATTAAATTAAATTATATATTTTATATTTCTATTAATTTTAAAATATTAATAAATAGTACACTTATAAAATAGTATCTATGTTGTATTTTAAAAATTAATAAATTAAGATTTAAGCTATTTTTTTAATGGGTAATATAAACATAAGCACCTTCTAATTTAACATAATAAAAAAGCACACAAAATATAGAGTCTATATTTTGTGTGCTTTTTTATTATGACCTTATAGGTATCATTATCTTCAAAATAAATTCAGTCTCAGAGAAATTTACAGCAACTTCTCCATCATATTTATCTACAGTTCTTTTTATACTTGCTAATCCTATACCATGTTCATATTTATTATATTTACTTGTTTGTATTCCCTTTTTGGTAAGGTTAATTTTATTTTGTTTAGTGTTTATAATTTTTATTATGCAAAACTGCTTAATATAGGTTACTTTTACCTCTATTTTCTTATCAATCCCACAATCTATTAATTTGCATGCCTCTATTGAGTTATCTAAAGCATTTCCAAATATTGAACATACATCTATATTACTTATAAACCCTAATTTCGAGAAATTTATATTCGATTCAAACTTAATATTATATTTATTACACTCATGTATCTTTTGGCTTAAAATTATATCTAAAGTCTCATTCCCTGTATGAGAGATACTATCAAACATTCTTATCTCGAAACTTAAGTTATCTATGTATTTAATAATATCTTCTTTACTATTGTAATTTTTTATACACATCATATGATTCTTTAAATCATGATAGACATGCCTTAAACTACTATGGACTTCATATATATTTTCATAATTTTTATAATTCATTTGAGTCCTTTCATTTATAAGCTCTGTTTCAAGCTTAAGTCTATCAGATTTTCTAATCCTAGCTATAACTACTAGTAACGAAATAGTTGATAGCATTAAAAGCATTGCAATTAATATTAAAAATACAATATTTAATTTGATTAATATCCTATTTAAAAAATTATATCCAAAAACTAATAATAAACTTAATATATTGTAACTTATCGAAAGACCTATAAGCGCCATATCTTTTGGCTTAAACTCTAATGCCAATTTAAAATATCTTAATAATACAAACTCTATTAACAGTAATACTTTAGATAGTATAATTGCTTGAATTACATACTTTTTTTGATTTATTAGGTAATTTATATCTGATATATTATTAATTGCAGCTATACCACCAATTGATGCAGTCTCTACAACCATTACACTTATCCAAAACAATATAGTTACTATTACACATTTCACTAAAAATTCATCATATACTAGGTTATAGTATATAATTCCAAATATTGTATATAATAAAATCCTAAAATTTCTAAATATATTTGATACACTTATCACTACTAAAATACAAATTAAAATACCTATATACTGCAAAAGCTTTATATTACTAATCTTTCTAATACTTACTACATCTAGTGTGCAAAAAAATATTATAAAATTCATAAATACTATTGAGATTTTAAATATGTCTCTAGTGTCTATACCTACTTTATTTAACATACTATATCCCCTAGAGTATTGGTTATCGCTAGTTTTAATCCTTTCGTTCTGTACCTACTTACAGGTATTTTCATGTCATTTATAAATATATATTCTCCATCCATAGATTCAATTTCTTTTAAATTAACTAAGAAACTATTGTGACATCTATAAAAACTGTATTCTTCTAATATTCCCTCGATTTTTCTCATGCTCATTCTTACACTATGAACTTTTTTATTTGTATAAATTAATAAATTAGGCCTTTGAGTTTCAATATACAGTATAGAATCTATTTTTATTCTATCTATATAGTTCTTTGTGTTAATTGTTAAATAATTGCTATTTCGTCTTTTTAATTCCTTTACACATGGTATTATATGTTTATTTAATCTATCGAAATCTATAGGTTTTAATAAGTATCTATAAGCTCTTACTTCGTATCCTTCTTGCATAAATTCAGAATACGAAGTCATAAATATAATTTCTACGTTACTATCAAATGTTCTAATCCTTCTAGCTGTATTCATACCATCGATGTTATCCATTTGTATATCTAAAATCAAGATATCTAAATTATTAGGGTAATTCTCTAGTAGCTCTTCTCCAGATATAAATTCATGGATTTCGTAACTCTGTGCATTTGATTTTAATATTTCTTCTAAATATTTTCTAATAATTGACCTATAATACTTTTCATCATCGCATATGCCAAGTACAACCATTTAAAAATCCCCCTAACATATTTTTTGTCATTACATAATATCTTATATCGGTACCTTTTTCTAGTTTTTAAAGATAATTGTCTCAGTTTAGTTATTTTTTATCTATTACAGTTAATTAACTTAACACAAAAAGAAGTATTCAATTTGAATACTTCTTTTGTTAAGTTAATTAAATTTATGTTTATAACCCTAAAACACAACTATTAAAAATCTAAATATACCCTTTTCTATTTAGATTTTAATTAACTTTTATATACTTTTATCGACACTATGAGTTTGAATTTGAATTGAGATACTTAGTTCATACTTTTATGTATGTACTTATTTACAAACTATATAAAAAGTATACGTCTTAAAAAAATTTTGTTCAATGATTTGTTGCATACTAGACCTTAACTTATGCATTTTAGATATTTTTTAATTAAAAGCTAAATTTCAACTAAATACGCAATTTTTAAATAGTATAATAATATGGAGGACTAGTGTCCTCCATATTGTTGGGGGTGGTAACTTGGAAAATAAGAAAGATTGGAGCTATGATAAAAAAATAGATTATATAATTAGTCTCCAGGAAAAAGGCCTATCAAGAAAAGAAATTGCTGAAAAAATGAGTTATACAAGAGTTGATACTTTAGATAGATTCATGAAAAAATATGGATATCAAAAATTTGATGGTAAATTCATTTTAACCGTGGATAATATATATCCTAAACATAACTCAAACTCACTTATTTCAAGCAATTATGACTCATTTACAGTAAATTCAAATCAACTATTTAATAACTATGAAATTCAAGAAAAATTATTAAATATCGTTAAAAATTACGATAAAATAATTAGTCTTGTAAATAACTTTGAATCTCAGGAGGACAATTGTCCTATAGATGTAATCGAGGTAAAGACTGGCCTTCAAATAAATTTCAATAAATCTGAAGTTATAAAAACTACAATCAGATTAGATAAAGATATATGGAATGATTTTTCTGATTTATGTAAAAATAAATATTCTCATTTAAATAAACATGACATTATAAGTAAAGCATTTGTAGAGTTTATAGATAAATATAATTAACTTTATTTATATCTAGCTTTTAAATATAACACTAACTCAAACCTAATATAATCAAATGGTGACTGCATACATATATTAGTTGATAAAATAAGGAGGACAAACGTCCTCCTTATTTTATTTATAAGTCTATATTTATATATTTCGCTTATCATATCCCTTTATAATTATTTTAACATGACGATAATTATAGTTAGAATCACTATTTCTTTAATATAACAATGAGGTGACCCCTATGAGAATCGAGTACAATGACAATAAGTCTATTTTAAAATTCAACTTTTTAAAAAACAAAGATTTAAAAAAGCAAAGTAACTTTTATTTTATTTTTGGAGTAATAATTTATATAATCTATACCATTAATACTTTTAAATCTTATACTATAATAGATGAAAGTTTTAAGGTGTTTTTCATTAGCTTATTTTTTAATTTTATACTAATGATATTAACTTTTATAATTTTTCATTTAGTCTATTTTACAAAATATAATAGTGAATTTATACCTACAAATACTACTTTAATTATTACAGTAATTACTTTTCTTCCATCTGTAGCATTATTGTTTTTATCTATTTAAAAATTCACATTTATAAAATAATCAGCATATATTTAAAAGTAATTAAATATACATTTAATAGTGTATTTAATAATTATCTCTAATTTTGAAAGAGACTTGTTATCACGAAATAAGTCTCTTTTTTCTATACTTAAATAAAATTATCAACACTAAAACAATAAATAAAAAAAATAAAAACGAGGTGTTAGTATGATGTTTTTACTAGACTTTATGGGCATAAGCTATTCAAATTGGCTCTGGATTGACTATGCTTTATTTGTATTTGCCATATTTATAATATTAAGTGTGATTTTCTATTTTGGTCATGGTTTCTGTATTATGTTCAAACAGAAAAAATCCGCGAAAAAACAAAATACAAAATCTAATTGATTTCAAACTGAATTTTATAATGCTATCAATCTTTTGTGTTTAAAGAGCTATATTTTTAGCTCTTTATTTTTAATTTTTATAAATAGATTAAATTAGTATTTAAAAATGATTTAATTAATGATAAAATATATATTAAACTACTATTAAATATATATTTAATATAAGAAGGAGTAATAAAAGTGGCTAAAAATCAAACAATTTTAACACATATGAGCTTTAAGGGTGGTAGTTCCAAAACATGTTTAAATCTAAATTTTATACATCAATTTTGTACAAACTATCCCAATAAAAAAGTATTGTTTATAGATGCTGATCCTCAATCAAATGCATCAATATTTTTATTAGGAGAACAAGTAATTCAATCCAATATATATACTTTGAAAGATGGGTTAGAGAGCAATATTGAAATAGATAAGTTAATTATGAAATCTCCTCTAAGTAAATTTCAAAACTTAGATATTATAGCAAGTAATATAGATATGGTTACTCTTGAATTAGTTCTTAATACAAAAGCCGGTAAGGAATATACTTTATTGAATTACTTAACTGACGATAAGAATATAGATGTTTTTTCAGAATATGATTTAGTATTATTTGATTTAAATCCTGCTATATCTGTTTTAAATACAAATGTATTTATATGTTGTACAGATATTGTGCCTATAATAAACTACGGATGTTATAGCACACTAACAGGTTATGATTTGTTATTAAAAACCTATGGAGATATAAAGAAAGCGCTTAGAATAGATAAAGACGATATAAGAAAACCAGTTATCACTAAATTTGAAAAACAAGAAAACAACAAAATAAAAATGTGGTTAGAGTGTGCTACAGAAAAAGGAATTTTAGGAAATACATTTAAACAAACTATGAGAAAGTCTGTTCACTATGAAAACTCAATATTATATAACGAGTCAATTAGTGAGTATGTAAAAGTTAAAGAAAGAAAAATAAAAACTGATATAGGAAATGAAATTTCCGACTTAATAAATGAATACATACAAGAAGGTTTAATAGTTATTTAATGAAAATTTTTTAACTATTAAAAGTACATTTAATCAATATTAAATATTTATTAAATATTAGGAGAGAAAGCTATGACTATTGAAAATCCAATGTTAAATAAGAAAAGCAGTTTATTAAACATAAAACAAAAAGTAGATGTAAAATCAACGGGTCAAGAATTTATTGAAAATAAAAATACTGATATTAATGTATTTGACTTAATAAATAAACCCAAATTAAAAGAAGAAAAAGTTATGATTGGAATTAAATTAAAAAAGGAAATCGCTGATAAAGTTAAATCTTTTTCTTATGAAAATAATATGACTGTTTCTCAAGTCTTAGAAGATATAGTCTGTAAGATGTTTGACTCTGTTGAGCTTAATGTAGACGCCTTAACTGCATATGAAGAGAAGTATAAGAAGAAATCAAAAAAAACTAAAAAATAGATTGATAAATACATAAGAGGGAGGACAATTGTCCTCCCTTTTATGCATTTATTAATCTAAATTAGATACTTTACTAATCTTGTAGAAAGTTTTTATTCCATTATTTTTTATCTTGCTATTTCTTGGAGCTTGAAAAAACAATAGTATAAAAGATAATACATCTACTGATGCTCCTGCAGCATTAACAATTGCCAAAATTAAAATAATCATAGTGTTTACCCCTAATAAGGTCATTATAACTGGCATTACAAATGACAATATTATAAATGGCATTATAGTTACTATCAAGTATCTATTTCTACTAATTATTTCTTCTGTATAAACAAAACCACCCCATAGTTTTACTGAAATAAATGTTGATTTAGAGTTTGCAAAGTTTGGAATACATACTAAATGAATAACTTCATGTAAAAATATATACATATATATGTATACTATATATATAAGCTTAATTGTAAAAACAAATTTTCCATCATAAAAAATAGAGTTTATAATTGTCAATAAGTCTTTATTTATAAGCTTAATAAAAAATATACACAAATAAATATTTATAATTGATATAGGTAATGATATTAGAGTTGCTGTAACTAAGTTTCGAGGTTCTTTTAACATTTTCCAACCAGTACTAAGCATATCCTTATTTAAATTAATATCTGTATCTGGTATTTTACTTATATACTTCATAAAAATTTCCTTTCATTTACATGTATGTATATTCTATATAGGCTTATTTTACATCATTTATCATTTTATTGAACTCTTTTTCTGTAAATGATCCAACATGCTTTTCACCATTTAAATAAAATGTAGGTATAAAATCTATTTCAAGGTCATCTCTTTCAGACAGAATATGTTTCTGCATTTCAACTCTATCTTTTTTAATAGCACCTAGTTTAAAAAACTCTTCAACATCTTTAACGTTTTTCATTTTACTCCATGTTTTATAATTATCCATTATATAATCTACCGTTTCTATTTTATCTAGGTTATCAATTCTGTTGAATATAACATCATCATACTTAAACTTTTCAAAATCAACATGCTTTACTACATAATATATTTCACCATTTTTAATTTTATCTCTTAATGTATCTCCTATATTTTCATGTAACTCGTAGCAGTCTATACATTGAAAACTCATATATTCTACCATTTTTATTTTGGCATTAGGGTCTCCATATGCTAGTCCATACTTTGTATCTATAGTTTCTTTACCTTTAGAGTATATTGAATATGCTGATATACAGATTGCAATAAAAGCAATAAATAAAACTAATTTAACTACTCTTTTCTTATCCATTTGCCCTCTTTCCTTTTTCATAGAAATTTTTACAAAACTTTGTTCTTGAAACTATCAATACTAATCCAATAAGTACTATATATAAAACTATGTATATTAAAACTAAGTTTGAACTTATGTTTAATTTGAAACTACTTTGTGCTACATCTAGTACAACGCCACCATTAAATAAATTTACGCTTTTATTACTTATCAAGGAATATAATAAGTAAAAAACTATACTAAACGGTATAAGTATAAAATATGCAGCAGATATAATTCCTAATGTTTTTTTCATTTTATAGCTCCCTTCATTAGTTTTTTCATTAGAACTTTCCTAAGTATTCCTTTCCCATCTTGTGTAAAAGGTAATAAATTTATTGCATTAATTGCAAATCCTATTCCTAGAGTAAATATCATTATACTTTGTATTTTTATTGAAATTGCTATTATTATTATTCCTAAAATACTTGGAATCAATGGGCCTAGCAAAATAGATAATAAACTAGATTCGGCATTTACCTTAACTATGCTTACCGTAAATCTTCTTGCTAATATATATCCACGAAATTCTTGATTTTGAATTTTACTAACAGCTATATGAATCCATTCATGCATAACAAATCCACTTATAATTGAAAGTATAAAAACAATATAACAATCAATTGCATAATTTATCTTCTCATTAAACTCAGATGCTAAATTATGTTTAAATAAGTAAATAGTTATAAAGGTAATGACCCACATTACAAACAATTTTTTCGTTACTACATAAAGTAAAATAATCAAAGATCCAAATTTAGATTCAGAAACAGAGTATCTTTTCTTATACACATATTGAAATATGCTTATGTTTAAAAATAAAACTACTATTTTATTCCCTATTACCTTACTTTCAACTAAGTTTTTATCTTGTAAATTGCTTAATATATTTATTACATCTCTTTCTAATACAGTCTTTTCTACATTATACTTTTTAAGTAACTCTGCAACTATATCGTCTATAGTGTTTTTGCCATTAACTAACTTTAAAATTTCATAAGCAACTCCATTTAGTGTAATGCTTTTATTTAAATCTTTATCAAAAATTAAATTTTCATTTAAATCTACGCTCTTGGAAATAATAAAAACTGTTTTTATTTTTAATAATGCTTTTATCTTTTCAATTAAAAATGTAAATAGATTCATGTAATCTCTCCTTTATAAATTAAAATGTATTATTTAAATATAAATTTAATCTAATTTAGAATTTAACTTATAAAGCTTTGGTATCATCAACGTTATAGCTACTACAGATATTAAAATAAGTTGATATATATATGCACCACTAAATGTTAGTGATATTATAGAAATCAAAATACATATTGCCGCAAAAGATAAAAATACAATTATATTTGAAAATGGCTCTTTTTCTCTAACCGGAATTACAATACCATATGTGTAAATCACTATAACACCCATTGAAGTGTACATTAATCCACTTTTAAATAATTCTATGTTTATACCTAAATATGTAAATACGATAAAAAATAGTATCGTATATAGCAATATCCCAATAATAAGATTTCCTATTAGTTTTCCATAAGAAATTAACTTACTAGAAATAGGAACTATATTAGAGTAAATAGTAAAATTTCTATCTTCACCAAATGAGCTTAGTGCAAATATTGAACAAAAACTTGATAAAATTAAATTAGCAATTGTTTTGTCTATAGTGTTTGGATCCAAAAAACCTACAGATATAATTATGCATATTAATACAAAGAAATTTGAAATATTAGTCTCACTTCGTACAATATGTTTAATTTCTTTTATTACAATCCATAACATTTTACCTTTGTATTTTGGTATATATTTAAAAAGCATTAAATTTCTATTATCAAGTTCAATCCCAGCAAATACAATCGTTATTAATATTCCTAAAATCAAAATTATTCCACTTAGAATCAAACAGACTTTTGCATCTTTATAGTTAAAGTATCCATATCCCAAACACATATCTATAACAGGTAATAAAATATTTACTATTGATATTCTATATGTATTACTTTTAACTAAAAGATTCTCTAAGTTTATTTTGCTAACTAAATAAATAAACGTATTTATTCCTAAAATAATTGAGGCTAATTCTCTGATAAACTTTTTATGTGATATAAAATATAGTAATCTAATTATTAATAGATAAATAATATTTAATAAGAAATATGTCAATAATGATTGCAGGATTACAGATATTAAATATATAATAATAATTTTTATATCAACCTTGGATCCTATAAATGATGGTAGGTGAAAAAATATTACATAGCATAGATTGGTAATAATTATAAAAAATAATTCTTGAATTGTTTGTGCACATATCTTCTCTCTTTTTGTAAGAGGTAACCATTTTATCATTCTGCTATAATTGCTGCTATCATTATCTGAGTTGATTAGTATTATGTATATAACAAAAGTAATTAAAGTTACATTTAGCATACTTGAGGAAACAAATGAAAAAAGCATACTTTTATTTCCACTAATAATAGCATTAATCATAGGCGAAAATATCTTATACGAGATTATGGTTCCTAAAAGAATAAAAAATGGTACTACAATAGATATAAAAACAAAATATTTTTTAATTTTATTGTATAAACTATTTTTAATTCCCTTAAGCATTGTTGTTAAAATTAGAAATGATTTCTCCAATCTCATTTTTTCTGTCCTCCCCTATAGCAACTTTCATAAAAACTTCTTCTAAGTCTTCGCATTGAAATTCTTCTTTTAAAAGATGACTTGTACCCTTTGCTACAGTATTACCTTTGTAAAGCATTATTACCTCATCCGATAATTCTTCAATTAAATTTAAATCATGTGAACATAATAATATACTTCCTGAGCTTATAAAACTCTTAAACAGCTGTTTTGTTATTATAATTGA